>CAVQUX010000015.1:0-533265 GCA_963716925.1 uncultured Acidobacteriota bacterium
GCTGGTTTGGCTGGGTGCCATCATTTCACGGCAGCCGGTCGGCTGTGAAATCGCTTGTTCGGATGCACCCGATTGGGGCTCGCTGTCACTGTCACAAAATTCCTACCCGCGGTATTGACGCAGATCAAAAGCCGCCCCCACGGTTGCTTTCTGCCCTTCGCGCAACGCGCCGCGCGACGTACATCAACCTCGCCGGCATCGAGGACGGATTGCGAAAACGACGAGCCGCCTCGGAACTGGATTCGCCTCGAGCGATCGGCTAACCTCGGCGACGTTGCGCAGTGAGATTGCCTCTCCAATATCCTGCATTCTCACTTCGTTCGTCTTTTCTCTGGTCGGCCCCGACACCGCGGGCGCCCAGGATCGCGGGCTCACGCTCGAAGCCGGCATCGAGCGCTCGAGCGTCACCATCGACGAGTCGGAAGATACCTGGGGCACGGACTACGTGCAGCTCGGCTACCGCGCGCCCGAGACTGGCGGCGCGTTCTTCGTGTTCGAACGACAGACCCGGTTCGGGCAGGTCGACACCGTCTTTCGCGGCAGCGGGTACCGCAGGCTCGGCGACTGGACCGTCTCCGGCGAGCTCGGGCTCACTGCGAATGCCGACTTCTACTATCGGCAATCGGTCGAGGGCGAGCTCTCGAAGCGAATCGTGGGAACGCTGGTCGGCCATGTCCAATATCGTTACCTGAACTTCCCCTCGGCGCGGGTCCAGGTCGTCTCTCCAGCAGCGACGTTCTACTTCGCGAAGGGTGAGCTCCACGGCCGCCTCTATCTCGTGCGCAACTCGACTCTGGAGCTCGACTCCCAGTCGTTTCTGGTGCGGGGTCTCTACGAGCTGAACGATCGGCTTCGATTCGGCGGCGGCTTCGCGGCGGGCGAGCGCATCTTCGATATCACGTTTCTTCCCGGGGTCCCCGCGGAAGGCTGGCTCGTCTACGGCGACGCCCTCGTGCGGGTGGGAGGAGAGAACGGAATCGGCGTTCGACTCGGCTTCGCCCACGAAGAGCCGTACTTCGATCGTCTTTCCCTGGGCGCGTACTACCGAAGATGGTTCTAGAACTCATCGTGGATCTGCTCCCGGCCGCCTTCTTCGTCGTCGTCTCCCTGTGGGCGGCGACGTCGCTTTTTCTCCTCGTCGACCGGATGACGTACGACCGGACGTGGGGTCGCGTACGCCGCGCGATAGAGGCCATCGACGCGGATGTCGATCCCGAGGGCGCCATCGCGACCATTCCACGCCGTACCCTGGAGCGTATCGCCTCGGACGCGTCGACGTCCGAGAAGATCTCGCGCGCAATCGCACGGCACCTCGCGCGCTCGCGAGGCACGGAAGTGTACGTCCGACAGTCCCTCTCCATGGTCTCCGGCTTCCGGAAATGGAGACGCATCGCATCCGTCCGGATTCTCTACCACTCGGACTACGATGGCATTCTCCCGCTGCTCGAGAAGCTTCTTGCGGACGAGGACGAGGAGATCGTCGGCGCCGCGGTGCCGCTCCTGGGGCATTTCCCGAACCGTCGCGCGGCCGAGCTCCTGATCGAGCTTCTCGTCGAGGAGCGCTACCCGGCGTCGCGGATCGCGACCCAGCTGGACCGCTTTCCACTACGCATCCCCGGTGAGCTCCTGCCCCTTCTCGGCGCTCCTGCGCCCATCGCTCGTTTCTGGGGCGTCACCCTTCTCTCGCGCTATGGAGACGAGCCGCAAATGGCGGCGCGGCTGGCGGCTCTCGCTCGAGACGAGGATGCCCGAGTGCGCAAGGCGGTCGCCGCGGCTCTCGGCCGCCTCGCCGCCGCTTCCGAGGCTCCGGTGGTCGCGGCGCTTCTCGAGGACGACAACTGGTTCGTGCGCGCCCACGCGGCGCGGGCGATGGCCGAGATGAGAGAGACCGCACTCGCCTCACGGCTCGTCCCGCTGCTCGCGGACAGGGAGTGGTGGGTGAGGCTCGCGGCCAAGGAGTCGCTCGAGGCGATGGGACCCGACGTGATCCCGGTCCTCTTGAGCACCCTCGACCACCCCGATCGATTCGCGCGGAACAGCGGTGCCGAGGTCCTTCAGAACCTGGGCTTCCTCGACCAGCAGCTCTCGGAGCTCGTTCGCAACCCCGGCGACGCGGCCGCGGAAGCGCTCGTGGGGAAGCTGCTAATCGCCGGAGAGACCGGGATGATGGAGTCTTCTCTCCGGCGTCATCCCGACGCGATTTCGAAGCTCGGTGCGCTTCTGCGCTCGATGGGCGTCTCCCTTTCGCGCACCCTCGATGCTTGAGCTCCCGGCCCTCCTGTGGTGGCTTCGCGCCGTCGTCTTCGGGTGCTTCGCCTATCTGCTCGTCAACTACGCAGCCTTTTTCGTCCTGGCTGCCGTCTCGTTACTCGAGAGCATGAGGCGCCGGGCGGAATCGCGGGCCGAGGACCAGGAGGCCGTGGCGCTCTCGCGCTTCACCATCCCCGTGAGCGTGATCGCCCCGGCTTTCGACGAGGAGCCCGTCATCGAGAGCACCATTCGAACGCTCCTCGAGCTCGACTATCCGGAGTACGAGGTCCTCGTCGTCAACGACGGATTGCGCGACGGCACCCTGGCCCGACTGCGGGACGGCTTCGGTCTCGAGCCCCGACAGGTCTTCTATCGAGACCGCATCCCCACCGCGGAGGCCACGGTCGTCTACGTGAGCGCACGGCACCCGAGACTCCGGGTCATCGACAAGAAGAACGGCGGGAAGGCGGACGCGCTCAATTGCGGGATCAACTTCGCGCGTTACCGGTACGTCTGCTGCATCGACGCCGACAGCTTCTACGACCCGAAGGCCCTCCTTCACGCGATGAGGCTGGTCCAGAAGGACCCGGCGGCCGTGGTGGGCGTGACCAGCCCCGTTGCCATCAGCGCCGAGCCCGAGACCTGGCACCGCGCGGCGATGGGCGAGAAGCCCATGGACGCGCTCCTGCTGACGAGCTTCCAGCATCTCGACTACTCGCGCGCTTTTCTCAACAACCGCATCGGCTGGAGCCGGTGGAAGTTCATGCTGTGCACGGTAGGGGCGTTCGCCATCTGGCGCCGGGACCTGCTGGTGGAGCTCGGCGGCTTCTCACGCCAGTTCACCTGTGAAGACATCGAGATGACGTTTCGCGCCCACGCCCGGTTTCTCGAGCGCAAGGAGCCTTATCGCATTCTCTGCATGCCCGAGGTCGTCGCCGTGACCGAGGGTCCGGATCGCACGCGGAACCTCATCGCCCAGCGGGCCCGATGGCAGCGGGTCATCAACGAGACGGTGTGGCACTACCGGCGCATGCTTCTGAACCCCCGGTTCGGCGCGGTGGGACTCCTCGGCATGCCGTACTATTTCCTCTTCGAAGCTCTGACGCCGCTCGTGGAGTTCGTCGCATTCGTGACCCTCCCTCTCGCCTGGTGGCTCGGATTCTTGTCCTGGCCGGAGTTCTTCTGGCTCGTCGGCTCGATAAGCTTCGCGAACGCGGTGCTTACGAACTGGTCCCTGATTTCGGAAAGCCGCATCATGCGCCGCTACCCGCTCTCGACCCTCGCGCGCTACACGCTCCTCGGTGTCGGGGAGTACCTGCTTTACCGCCCCATCATCTTCGTGGCGCGGTGGAAGGGAGTAATCGGGTTTCTACGGGGCGACAAGAGCTGGCACAAGTTCGTTCGCAACATGCGACGCTCGAACGCGCCCGCTTCCTAGCGCCGCCGCCACAGCCCGAGCACGAACGCTCCACCGAGCACCAGAAGGAGCGTGGACGGCTCGGACACGACCCCACCTGGACCGATGGTTCCCCTTCCCGCGAGCGAGACGATTTGCCCTTGCCCGTCGACCAAGACCACGTTGAGCCCGTAGGAGCCCTCGAAGACCGAATGCGTGAAGTCGGGGCGGACGTCCGAGTCCGTGAGCCCGAGACTCATTCCGTATAGCGTCACCTTATGCGCGGCGCCGCTCTGGTCGAAGGGCGTGCTTTCGACGAACGGCAGGAAGCCAAAGTGTCCTCCCGCCGGCGTCAGCATCGATCCGTAATTGCTTTCCGACATCGCATACAGCCCCCCGCCCACGTTCAGGAAGTCGATGATGTCGGCGGCGCGCGCGTTGAGGATATCGAGCTCGGCTTGTGTCAGCAGCCCACCCACGTCCGAAGCCACGACGATCCCCGAGTACAGGGTTCCGAGCCCGTCGAGCGCCGCACCGAGAGTGCTCGCGTCGTGCTTGTCGAGCGTCAGGCCGAGCCCAGCGATTTCCGCCTGGAGGAACGCCGCCCCTAACTCGGTGTGGTTCAGCGGGTCGCTCAGCTCTTCGAGGGTCAGGAAGCTCTCCACGTAGAGAAGATGGTCGATCCCCGAGGCCCGGAACGAGTTGAACAACGGATCGGCGACGAACTCGACCGCAGTGCGGTTGAAGGTACCAGCTCCCTGAGCGTTCGTGCCGACTACGGCATGAAAATCCGGGTCGCTCCCCGTCAAGAAGATGGAGCCCGCCCACGCTGGTGTGGCGAGAATCGTCGTAACAAGAAGGACACACTTGAAGGCGGCCATGCGCCCAGAGCGCGCGCGGCCGAGCAAGGCGCTGTTCATCGAACCCCCCAGTGCGCCGTAGGGAAAGACTATATTAAGGTGGGGAGCAAAATTCAACCGGCCCGAACGGATTTGTCCGCGGCCGGAGCGGCAGCGCACGGACGGGTGGGGACTGGCGCAGTTCTTGCCGAAAACGTCTTTGATGATCTCGCAGCCCTCCTTCTCGTGCTTCAGGGCGACCGCGACGGCCTCGTCCCAGCTCTTTCCCGCCGTATATTCCGGCGACGCCGGATGGCGAGCGCTTCGCGTGTGTAGTCCCACCTCGTTGCGGCGTCAGGCTGTCGATCACGTCCGACCGTCCGCGCTCCCTCAAGAGCTCCGCTCGATCCCCGATGAAGAGGAAATTCGCACGGAGCCCTTCCTCCGTGAGGATCGTCGCAATCTCCTTGATGCTGTCGTCGTTTCCGGCTTCCGGCGGGCTGAACGTGTCCTCGACGTCGAAAAACAGGGCGACATCCAGAGGAATCCTGGCTCGCGCTCCGCCGTTCTTCTCGACGCGGCGACGAAAGCCGCTCCCGGCCGCCGTCCCGCAACGGTCTTCAGAAAATCGCGACGATTCCCGACCTCCATTTGTCTTCCCTCCAAGGGAAGCCAGACGCTAACAGAGCGGGTGCACGGGTTGAATCAACTGCCCTCTTCCCGGCCGACGGAGCCGGTCTCCTTCGCCTGGCCAAGCAGGTAGCGGTCGAGATCGGCGATGAACGCCTCTTTCTTTTCCGCGGTGATGAAGCTGGCCTCGAAGGAGTTTCGGGCGAGCCGGTAGAGATGGTGCCGCTCGAGGCCGAGGGCCCGTTGCACGGCGGCGTAGTTCTCTTCGATGTAACCGCCGAAGTAGGCCGGGTCGTCCGAGTTCACGGTGGCGCCGAGACCGGCGTCGAGAAGCGCCTTCAGATTGTGGTCCTCGAGCCGGTCGAAGACGCGAAGCTTGACGTTCGACAGGGGGCAGACGGTGAGCGGGATCCGCCGCTCTCGAAGCCGGTCCACCAGCTCCCGATCTTCCAGGCAGCGCACGCCGTGATCGATGCGCGAAACTCCCAGAACGTCGATGGCCTGCCGGATGTAGTCCGGGGGACCTTCCTCTCCAGCATGGGCGACTCTCTCGAGGCCCAGCTCCCGCGCCCTCTCGAAAACCGCCTGAAACTTCGATGGAGGATGGCCGAGCTCGGAGGAGTCGAGACCGACGCCCACGATTCGCTCGCGGAACGGGACCGCTTGCTCCAGCGTTTCCATCGCCGCCTCGGCGCTGAGGTGACGCAGGAAGCAGAGAATGAGCCCGGAGGAGATGTTGAACGCCCGCCTTGCGTCGTCGAGCCCGCGGGAAAGGCCATGGATCACGGTCTCGAAAGAAACGCCTCGACCGGTGTGGGTCTGAGGGTCGAAGAAGATCTCCGCGTGCCGGACGTTCTCCGCCGCCGCCCGGCTCAGGTAGGCGAATGCCAGGTCGTAGAAATCGTGCTCGCGGACGAGCACCGCGGCTCCCTGGTAGTAGAGGTCCAGAAACGACTGCAGATTCTCGAACTGATAGGCTTGCCGCGCTTCATCCACGGAAGCGTAAGGAAGCTGGATCCGGTTGCGCCTGGCCAGGTCGAACATGAGCTCGGGCTCGAGCGTGCCCTCGATGTGGATATGGAGCTCCGCCTTTGGAAGGCCGTGGATGAAGCGCCGCATGGAGTGTTATTGCTATCTCTCATTATACCGCCTCAGCTGATCGGACCTCCCCTTTCGGGTTCCCGTCGGACTTCGGGCGCGAGCCCATGCGGCTTCTCGAACTCCGGAGACCAGGGTCCCACCGACGCGCTCCGGCAGAAGGACACGAAATCCGAAGGCGATTACGAATCGCCCGCGGATTCACTCCGTTCTCAGCGCGCGGAGCGGGTCGACGCGAACCGCGCCGAGAGCCGGGGCGCGCCGTCACCCTGTGTCGATAGCCACACGACAGGCGGGTCCCTCTTCTCTGTCGAGCTGGCGCGAGGCCCTGAAGGGAGTCCCATGCAGGCCGATCTCCAGGAGTTCGGAACTACCCATGAAGGCGTCGAGCCGTAGGACGAAGGCTGGGAAAGGTCGAGTTCGGAAGCGGGCTGAGCGGAAGTGACGCGGAGCCGAGCACACGCATCTCGCGACTTTGCACGCCGAGACCACTCGCATCGTTACCGACATCGGGGTGAGTGCGCGACAGCGAGTAGCCCCTTTCCTCTCCCAGCCGGTTCTGTTGTATAGTCCGCCAAGCCGCGCGTTCTCGTTCGACATCAGTCGGAAAGTGTGAAGCGTAGCCTTCAGCAGGTGCCATGCGTGTTTTCTTGATCCACGTCCGTGATCCCCAATTCTACGCGTTGCCAGCCAAAACGCGCGCCAAGAACGGCAACATTCGTGTGATGGGATTTCCTCCCATCGGCATCATGTCGCTCTCCGCGGTGCTGAAGCGAGAAGGCCACGACTGCGTCATGTTCGACCAGGCCAATCCCGAGACGCCCGACGACGTCATTCTGGAGGAAATCCAAAAGCAGCGTCCGGCGCTCGTCGGATTGAGCTTTTTGAGCACGACGAGCTATCCGTACGCAAAGATGCTCGCCCGGAAGATCCGGGCCGTCTCGCCCAAAGTCCCGATCGCGTTCGGCGGGGTGTTTGCGACGCTCAACGCTGAGAACGTCAAGCGACAATGCCCCGAGGTCGATTTCGTTTGCCGCGGCGACGGCGAGCAGCTGATTCTCGATCTGGTGGACCGACTCGACGACCCGAGCGAGATTCCGGGCATCACGTGGTCCAAGGACGGCGTTTTGATTCACAACCCCGATAGGCGGCTCGATCGCGATCTCGACCAATGGCCGTTCCCCGATCGCGAGAGCCTGCCGCTGGATTTCGTGGAATCGATGCCTCTGGACGTCCCCGCCGTTCTCTCGATGGAGCGGTTCACGACCATGCAGACGTCACGCGGCTGCCCATGGCCCTGCGTGTTCTGCGATATCCCCGTCTTCAGCGAAGGGAAATGGCGTTCGCGGAGCCCTGAGCACGTTCTGGCGGAGCTCGAGGAGCTGCAAGCGCACGGTTACGGGTCCGTGTACTTCGTCGATGATCACTTTCTGCTCCAGCCCAAACGCATCGCGGCGATTTGTCAGGGCATCAACGACCGCGACATCCACCTGGAGTGGGGCTGCGAAGGACGCGTCGACTCCGTTTGCCAGCATTTGTTTCCGGCCATGGCCAAAGCCCACTGCCGGACCCTCATGCTCGGCGTCGAGAGCGGCAGCCAGAAAGTGCTCGACCGGCTACAGAAGAAGCAGACGCTCGCCGAGGTCGAGACCACGGTGACCAATGCCAAAGCGGCGGGCATCGGCATCGTGCACGGGTTCTTTGTCGTCGGCTGCCCCGACGAGACCGTCGAGGACGTCCGCGCGACGTTCGACTTCGCCGCGAGGTTGGCGCTCGACACGTTCGGGTTCAACCGATTGTGCGTTTACCGCGGGACCCCACTGTGGAAAGAGTATGTCGAACGGAAGCTCGTGCACGACGAGCGGGACTGGTACAAGTACTTCAAGTGCACCGAGATCGATCCGACGTGTCTGCCTGGTGAGACCGTGAACGACGAGCGCACTGCCGGTTTTCGACGGCTGTTCCGCTACAAGATCCGGCACTATCCGAGCCAGACTGCGCGCCTTCTGTGGCGTTTTCTCCGTCACATGCGGGCGCGCGACGTCTTGTACCTGATCGTCAAACCGTTCCTCGGTCCGAAGCGGGGAGCGACGAACGCCGAGATCATCTCGCGCGCGGTCGAGCACAGCGCCTCGAAGGACTCGGCAGCCGAGCTGACGAGACTCAGTGACGAGATGCTCACCCAGGCTTATGACGGGACGCTCGCTACGGACGATCGTGCGACGTTGAGTTCGCACGAGACGGGACCACCGGGCTCCTGATGTCCGCGCCGCAAAAGATCGTCTCGAGAAGCTCGAAGGTCGCCAGAAGGTTGTCAACGCAGACTGATAGGGCATGGCTGTCCCCTCGTGTTCCGCCTCGCAAGGAAAGACGATGAAGCATCGAAAAACGTGACGGAGAGCGAGCTCGTCCGGATTGACCACGTTCCGGATCGTCGAGATCAACGCTCCATCGGTCTCGATGCTGATGACGAAGTCGCCAACCGTTCACGTCGTTCACGTCGACGACGAGATCGTCCGGCGGCGTTGCCTTGGCGAGAACCCCCGCGAAGAAGCGTCCCACGCGATCCCGACCTAACACCGGGCCCGCGGATGGCGCCGCGCCTCCCACCGCCATCGCCATAGAGCACCCGCATCCTCCGTGAGCGTCCCCGAGATCGCATCGATGTCCCCGCTCGAGACGCTCAGAAACGCCTGCATGAGATGCTGGTGGGTTGCGGTTCACCTCGAACCGGGGTTTTCCGGCCGCGATATGTTTCTTCGCGCGATGAAGCACTTGCCGACTCGCTATCTCGTTCAGTTCCAGACTCTGACGGATAACTGATAGGAAAAAGGATAGGAAATTTCATCCTTGCCTGGCCAAGCGAAAGGCGACCGAAGGGTGCAATCGAGGGCCGAGACAAAGGTGGTCGATGGGTGCTACGGCGCCCTTCCTCGCGGCATGCGCATCAAGACCACGTGACCCGTCAACTGATCCCGCCCAGCTGGAGCTCTATGCGGAAAGAGCTTCCGGAGTGGTGAAGAGGGATGAGTGTCACGCGAAATCGCGTGATCCGAGACACCTTTTGATACGTGTCCGGGCTGCCGGCAGGCTCACAGCGGGCCGGCCTTACAGCGCGACGTCCGCTTTTGCCGCCAGACGGGTGAGGGGTCCGCGCGCCAACATTCCAACGAACGCGCAGGCAGCCATGCTCGCGCCGATCGCGAAGAACGTTCCCTGGTACCCCATCGACTCGACCCAGCGCCCGGTGACGCCCGACAGGTAGCCTCCGATACCAAGCGTCAGGAGATACCACGCTCCCATCGTCGCCGACACGAAGCCTGCGGGCGCGGCGCGGTAGACGATGCCGTAGGTCGAGGTCCAGGCCACCAATTCACCGATCGCCGTAAATGCGACGGCGACGAGCGGGATCCATACCGGCGCCCTCGACTCCGGGCCCGCCAGCACGGCGCACCAGTACATGAGGAAATGCCCCACGGCTACCGTCGACAGCGCGAAGACATACTTCTGGACGATATCGACCGACCGGTTGCGCGCGCCGAGGCGCACCCACAGTGAAGCGACCAGCGGCGCGAAAAGGATCACCACTCCCGCGTTGCACGACGCGAACCATGGTACGGGAATCGAGAATCCGCCGATCGTGCGATCTACCGCGCGCTCGATGAAGAGCGACCAGCTGCCGTAGAGCTGAAACCAGCCGGTACTGAAGACGCACAGGAGCATCGCGAGCAGGAGGATGAGCAGAAGCCTCCTCCAGGCCTGGCGCTGCGATGGTGGCTTCCCGACGCCAGGCGACGGCGCATTTCCTCCCACCTGAGCCGCCGACGATGGACGATGTGGGGCCACCCCGATCTCGCCGAGCCAGCGGGGTCCGAGCAGAAGATAGGAGCCAAGAGCCACCGCCATGCCCACCGCGGCGATGGAGAAGCCGTAGTGCCAGCCGAAGGAAGCCGCCACCGTGCCGACGGTGAACCCGGAGAGAAGCGCTCCGGTGGCGATACCGAGGTAGTAATAGGCGTAAGCGCCCTCTCGACGCGAATCCCCTTCCGCGAAGGTGTCTCCGCAGAGAACGACCATGGTCGACTTCATCAACGCATTGCCCAGGATGAGGCAACCGATGGCCGCATAGAACCCGAGTGATGCGCCGAGGTACGCCCGCGACAGCCACAGGGTTCCCTCTTCGAGGCCGAGTAGCGTGCCACGGGAGGCGATGGAAGCCTCGACCGCCTCGGGCCGCAGCAGGTAACCGAGCGGCGCCCCCAGACCGTGCAAGGCATCGAGGAGCGGCATGTCGCGCCAGGCGCCGAGCAGTACGGGGATGAAGACCGGCGACGCCATGAGGACATGACCGGTCAACATCAGAGTAGCGCCGATGGAAACCGCGCGCCTGCGCCCGAGAACGCGGTCCGCGATATAGCCGCCGAACACCGGCAGCGCGTACATGGCGCCGGAGTAGAGTCCGACGAGCGCCAGGGCCTTCGCGTCCGGCCAGCCGAAGCCGCCGCGCCCGGGGTCGCTCGTCAGAAAGAGCGCCAGGATGGCGAGCATCCCGTAGAAGCTGAATCGTTCCCAGAACTCGACGCCCACGACGAGCCACGCGCCCTTCGGGTAGCCGAGCCACCGTCCGGTATCAGCCGCCGACGACATCGTTCGCTCGCCCCGCGGCGCGTGAGAGCTGCGCCGCTTCCGCAACCAGCGCGCCCCGATCGATCTTGTGAGTGCCCGACACCGGGAGGGCGTCGCGAAACACGATGAAGCGCGGGTGCGCGTAGGCGGGCCCGTTCGCGAGCGCGTATTGCTTGATGTCGTCGGGGCTCGGCGGCTCCCCGGCGCGCGCCACCACGAACGCGACCGGTATCTGGCCCTTGATGTCGTCCGGCGCCGGCACGACGACCGCCTGTGCCACGCGGGGGTGACGCTCGAGCAGTTTTTCCACTTCACCCGGGTAGACGTTCTCGCCGCCGCAGACGAACATGTCGTCGGAGCGGCCGAGAAAATAAAAAAAGCCGTCGGCATCGCGGCGCATCACGTCACCCGTCAGGTACCAGCCTTCGCGCCACTTCTCGGCCGTCACCTGAGGCAGGTTCAGATATCCCTCGGTCAGCGCTGGTGTACAGAGCGCCAGAACCCCCTGGTCCGCCGTGGGTCCGTCGACCAGCTGGAATGCGATTTCGGCCATCGGGTAGCCGAGCGATAGCGGCGGTGTCGGTCGGCCATCCGGATGGGGCCCGAACACGGCGGGGCCGGCCTCGGTGGTGCCGAAGCCGTTATGTACCTGCGCCCTGGGAAAAAGACTCTGGACTTGCGTGAGCAGCGCGTCGGTCAGCGGCGCGGAGCCAATCGAGACTTCGCGCACGCAGTCGAAATCGAGCCCCTCGGTCGATGGGCGTACCCGCACCATCAGCGCGAACATGGTGGGGATTCCGGAGAGCACGGTCGAGCGGTACCGAGCCACGGTCTCGAGATAGCGGCGGGCATCGAACCGAGGCAAGGAAATCACCGTCATCCGGTTGGCGAGTGCTACGGTCGTGAAGAACAAGCCGTTCATGTGATAGAGCGGCGCGACCACGACCGTCACGTCCGAAGGCGGTGGGCCGTCGAGCGGCTCGAGGTAGTTTCCGATCGCCCAGAGCTGCCCTCGATGCGTCAGCGGAACGCCCTTCGGCAGGCCCGTCGAGCCGGAAGTGTAGAGGATCTCCGCGAGGTCGCGGTCGCCGGGGATGAATGCCGGCCAGGTTCCTGGATCGATCATCGCTTCGAAACCGCCGTCCCCGGGATCGTCGAAGCCGATGGTGGGAACGCCGGGCGGCACCATGGGGACGCGCGGCGCGTCGGCAAGCGCGACCCGGATCGCGCTGTCTTCGAAGATGTGGGCGATGGTTGCGGCGGGCAGCTTGTGATTGACGGGAACGGCGACGCCCCCCATGCGCATCGCGCCGAAATAGCTGGAAACGAGCTCCACCCGGTTTTCGGCGAGAATTCCAATGCGATCGCCGGCGACGAGGCCGCGCCGCGAGAGTCCGCGCGCGACGCCCGCGATCAGCCGCTCGAGCTCGATTGCGGTGAGCGTCCGGGGATGCTGGGGGTCGCGTAGATCGATATAGGCGAGGCGTTCTCCATGCGCCGGCAGCCGCAGGATGTCGCCGAGGTTCGAAAGCGCGGGTACGTCGGGGTTCATTCGGTCAAGGTTTCAGCAGGATTTTCCCGAACACCTCACGGTCCTCGAGCAGGCGCTCGCCCTCGGCCGCCTGGTCGAGCGGCAGGATCTGGTCGATCACCGGAACCAGCGTTCGCGTCGCAACCAGATCGAGCAGGGTCACGAGATCGTCCTTCAACCAGCCGTCCGAGCCGATCATCGTGTGCTCGAAAGTCCACCAGTAACGGGCGTCGAGCTCGAGAGCGAAACCCGCCGTGGCGCCGCAGCACAGAATCCGGCCGCCGAGCGCCACGCACTTCTGGGTCGGCACCAGCGTGTCGCCGCCGGTGAAGTTCACCGCGACCTGCACGCCGCCCATCCCGGTGACGCGCGGCTTGCCGTAGATTTCCTTGACCGCATCGACGAATGGACGCTCGACGTAGTTCACCGCGTGGTCGGCGCCGATCTCACGCAGACGACGCAGCTTGGACTCGGTGCCGGCGCAGGCGAGGACTTCCGCGCCCACCATCTTGGCGAGCTGCACACAGGCGACCCCGACGCCCCCGCTCGCGCCCAGGACCAGCACCCGTTCGCCTGCCTTGAGGACGCCTCGGGTGATCAGCATCCGGTAGGCGGTGCCGTAGGCGAGGGGCAGCGACGCGGCCTCTTCGAAGCTCACCGCGTCGGGAATCTGGATCAGCATCGACTGCCGAACGGAAACGCGCTCGGCGCGACCGCCGTCGACCGTCTCCCCCAACATGCCGACGCGGTCGCCGTCCCGCAGCACCGGATCGATCAAGACGCGCTTGCCGAGCCAGCTCGAATCCGCACCGGGGCCGAGTGCCTCGACGGTGCCGGCGATGTCGGAGCCCGCGATCACCGGCAAGTCGATCTTCACCCCCGGCATGCCGCGGCGTGTGAAGATGTCGTGGAAATTGACGGCGGTGGCTGCCACCCGTACCAGGACCTCGCCCGCGGCGGGCTTCGGGTCGGGAAAGTCCGGTCGCAAATGCAGCATTTCCCGGCCGCCGTGGGCTACGGTCAATACCGCTCGCATCGCTGTTGCTCCGGAGATCCGTTCAGCCGGGCTGGGTGCCGTAGCATGCACGCCCGAGAGCAATCAATTTCCCCGCGGTGTCTTCCACTTCGACGTCGACGACGCCCACCGTCCGTCCGGCGCGACGCACCTGGGCTCGAGCGAGCAAATCGGTGGCGTTCGCAGGCCGCAGGTAGTCGACGCGATAGTTGATGGTGGGGACGAAGTGACCCAGGATCGCGACCAGCGCGAAGTCGCCGGCGATGTCGATGAGGCTCGCAATCACTCCGCCATGGTATTGGCCCGTGCCGGGCGACCGCTCGACGTTGGGGCCGTACGCGCAGCGAATCACCAGGTTCTGCGCCGCGGTATCGAACGCCTCGAGCTTCAGCCCGAGAAGCTTCTGGAACGGGCTATCGGCGATCCAGGCCTCGAGCTGGGCTCTCGTGACCCTCGGGGCGTCCGTCATCGGCTGGATGCCTCGGCGTTCCGATAGGTCGCCGCCATCTCTTCCAGCATGCGGTGCAGATCGGCTCTGGGAAGCCAGCGGCCGTTGAGCATCACGCCAGTGAGTCGCCAGAGGTTCGACGGATCCTCCAGCGGGTTCGCGTCGACCAGGACCAGGTCCGCTCGCTTGCCGAGACCGATCGTGCCGCTCTCGCCCTCGATCCCCAGAAAGCGCGCCGGATCGGCAGTGGCGGCGCGGAGGGCGTGGTAAGGCCTCAAGCCCGCTTTCACGAAGTGCTTCATTTCGTCGATGGGGGTGAAGCCGGGCACGAGGTACGGCACCATCGTGTCGGTGCCGATCAAAAGACCGGCGCCGGCATCGCTCAGCATCTTCAGAAGCTCGTATCTCTGCGGAAAGCTCTTGCGAAGCGCTTCGTTCGCGTCTTCGGGGAACATCTCGTCGAGATCGTTTTTCAAGATGGTCGCCCGCACGTCCGGGTGCACGTAACGAATGAGCTCGTGGCGAGCGACCCTCGCGCGCCCATCCGAGTCCGACATCATTTCGTCGACGACGAACGTCGGGCAGTTCCAGGTGCCCGCGGCCAGCGTCTTTCGCACCAGATCGCGCATCCGATCGTGGCTCATGCGCTGCCAGGAGCTGAATCGCTCGGCGTTGCGGCCCCCGTTGAGGACCAGCGCCTGCGGCCGCACCCCGTCGTAGTCGTAGCCGCGCTGATGCTCGATCGAATACTGTCCGGCGGCGAGCGCGGCGTCGATGCCCACGGAGAAGGGAACGTGGCCGACCACCCGGATACCCCTGAGCGCGGCGGCATCGAAAAGCGCCGCATAGACCTCGCGCGGCAGCTCGTTGTAGATCTTGATCTGATCGTAGCCGTCGTGAACGAAGCCGGCGACGAGCTCCTCCACCTCGGCGGGGTCCGACATCTTGATCGCGGACGGCCAGACCGGGTTCGGGCCGTCCACGATGTTGGTGGCGGTGAAGATGCGCGGCCCCACGAGCTCGCCCGACGCGACGCGGCGCCGGTACTCGAGGTGCGCCTCGCCTCCCGACATGTTGCGCACCAGCGTCACTCCGGTCGCCACGTACAGCAGCATCTCGGAACGCGCGATCGCATCCTTGTCGCTTCCGGCGCCGGTCACGTAACCCGAGAGATGAGCGTGCATGTCGGCGAGGCCCGGTACCAGGTAGCGCCCGCGGCCATCGACGAGGGTCGAGCCTTTCGGCACCGATACCTCGTCGCTGCGACCGAGGGCGGCGATCCGCCCGTCTTCGACCACGACCGTCTGCTCCGCCAGCACTCGCTCCTCGTCCATCGGCACAACGTTGACGTCGACGAACGCGACGGCCGCCGTCGGCTCCTCGCCAGGAGACCCCATGCCCGGGGAGAACGTGAGTACAGTCAACGCGAGCGCTGCGGCTGCGGCGAGACGCCCCAAGGATGGGCCCTCCTCTCGCGTCACGATCTGCATTCCAGGGTATTCATATCACCGAATCGATTCGTGAGCCTGTGGCCTTCCAACCTGAGTAGAGCGCGACGTTGTTCAGGCAGAAGGGTCCCGAGCTCCATCACCCAGGAGGGCGGAGGGCGCCGTCGAGGACGTGTCTCGCAGGCGGGTTCACGCGCGTACGGCGGGCGGCCGGGACGAACGCGCGGTCGCGGCAAGGTGACGAACGCGAAGCCGAGGTGTTAGTCTCTCGGGAGTGGAGCGCCCGTGCTTCGCTCGGGAGAGATTCTGGTGAAGCGACTATCCTCGACCTTGAAAGACTTCGTGGAGAAGCAGGAGCTCGTTCGAATCGCCTGGACCGACCGCGGCGGAGCCCGCGTCGTGCCCCTCTGGTTCGTCGTCGTCGACCGGGAGCACTACATCGGCACCGGATCGGACAGCGCCAAGTGGAGGGCGATGAAGAAGAGGCCGCGCGTCGGCTGGGTCATCGACGGCGGAAAGAAGGGCAAGTACAAGGGCCTGTCGATGCACGGCGAAGCCGAGGAAGTGACCGACCGGAAGCTGCGGGGACGGCTCTATGCGGCGTTCGGCCGGAAGTATTTCGGGTCGGCGAACCATCCGAAGCACAAGGAGATCTGGGGAGAGGTCGACGATCCCGGCTCGGTCTTCGTTCATCTGAAAGCCACGGACGGTTTCTGGTGGGAGTACTGACCGACTGCCGATCCGGCGGGACCTTCCGACTGCCGCTGGTGCGCGCGGGCTCGTTCTTGAAGACCCGCCCGGCTCGCATGACGAAGGCGACCCGCTCCAGTGCCGCGGGGTCGGCGAGCGGGTCGCCGTCGAGGGCGATGATGTCGGCCTCCATGCCTCTCGAGATCGCCCCGATGCGGTCGGCCAGTCCAAGCTCGAGCGCGCCCGGGAGTGCGCGCTACAGGTCGACCAGAACCTTGAAACCGCCGAAGGACATGCGCTTGACGTCGAAGGGCATCTTCTCCCCCTCGATCATCTTCGCGATTCGCGGGTCCTTCATCACCTTCGCGTTGACCCGGTCGCGATGGGCGCGCGACTTGTAGGCGATCCACGAGAAAACGACGGTCTCGCCCGGCTTGGACTTCATCCGGCGCGGAAAGGTAACCATGCCTTTCACCTTCAGATCGTCGCCCACGCATTCCCGGTACTCGAGGGCCCCGTGATCGCGCCAGACCTTGCCCGCCTTCTGCGACATGCGGCGGTAGGCATCCAGGTTCTTCTTCGGCACGGCAAGGAGAAAACCATCCACGTAGGCCATTCAAACCTCCTGATTCTTTCTCCAGCTCTGGCTCGAGCTCAGCCCATACTACGACGACGACGGACGGAACTTCATTCCGCACCGCCGCGCGGATCAGGGAGGGCCGGCGCCTTCAGCTTTTTTTCTCCTTGCGACGCTTCTCCTCCCGGGCTTTCAGCTGCCGCAGGTAGTGGTCCAGGCGCTCGAAGCTCTGCTCCCAGAAGCGGCGGTAGCTCTCGACCCAGTCCGAGACCTCCTTGAGCGGACCCGCATCGAGCCGGCACGGCCGCCATTGAGCGTCGCGGCTCCGCGAGATGAGGCCCGCGCGCTCGAGCACCTTCAGGTGCTTGGAGACCGCGGGGAGACTCATCTCGAACGGCTCGGCCAGCTCCGTCACCGAGGCCTCGCCCGAAGTGAGGCGAGTCAGGATCGCCCGCCGGGTCGGGTCGGCGAGCGCCGCGAACGTGGCGCTGAGGGGGTCGGCCGACGTCGTGTCCTGGAGAACGCGGCTCCTCATCGCCGGCGCGAGGAGATCGCGTCGAGGAGCTCGGCGAGACGGTCCATCGTCTCGAGCGCTCCTTCCTCCATCCCCGAGCGGACGTGAGCGTCGCGGTTCTCGACCGAAGTGTGGACCATCGTGCTGGTGAGCGTCGTCTTGCCGTCCTTCTCGACGAAAGTGAGCGTCTCGACGGCCTCGGCGTCCGGCGCTCCGTCGAATCGAAACGTGTACGAAAGCCGCTCGGGCGGTAGGATCTCGCGGTACTCGCCGCCGAACCCGTAGTCGCTGCCGTCTCTCCCGCGCAGGACGAATCGCCAGGCTCCCCCCGGGCGGAAGTCGATTTCGCATACCGCGAGCGTGAGGTCGCGCGGCCCCCACCACCGCGCCAGGTGCTCGGGGTTGGTCCACGCCTCGAACACGAGCCCGCGGGGGGCATCGAAGACGCGCTCCATCACGATGGTCGGCTTTCCCGGCTCCACTTGGATTCTGGTTTTTGCCGTCATGCTTCGTTCTCCTGATTCGTGGGTAACCAATATGTTAAATAGCTAAATAGTTAAATACATCAAGGGAGGTTTCCTGTCAAGGGGAAACCGTGGTTGCATGGACCTCCCGCTTCGCGGGCGAGGACGGACCCAATGACGATGAGAGCGTCGAGCCGGCCAGGGCCTCGGGGCCCTGCGCCTGGCCGCGGGAGTCGGTAGCGTCCTTTTCGGGATCTACTACGCGTGGACGAACGTCGCCGGAGCCTGAGCGAGAGCGAAAATCGCTGCAACTACCTCAGCGGACGACTCGCGACTTCGCCGCCGCTGCGGCGCGAGCCAGAACCACGCCCGAGGCATGGGCCATGTCCTTGTAATAGCGGACGAATCGCGTCGTCTCCCCGCTCTCGTAGCTCTCGAGGTTCATGGCCCAGCGATGCGAAATCGGCTGATACCAGAGCTCCACCTCCACCTCGAACGGTCCCGGCTCGGTCCCCTTGCTCACCGAGAAGCGGATCCTGTCCGCCCCGGCGGCGAAGTCGCGATCCGTCTCCGCGTCGCCATGGACGGCGATATCCTTGTCCGCCGTCGCTTTGTCGAAGCCGGAAGGAAGCAATCGATTGTCCTTCAGAAAGCCCACCGCCGTCAGTAGCCCGGTAGTCGGCTGGTTCTGAGGGTCCCCCAGGATGGACTCGTAGATCTGCACTTCATCCGGCCGGGTGATCTCGCTGTAGTGACGCTCGAAGCGTTCCGCGTCCTCGTCGTTGTCGTTTCCCACGATGGAGCCGTCGGGGCGGAGCGCGCCGGATTCGAAGACGAGCTTGCCGGTCGAGCCGCGTACCGTCACGTGCAGCCACACCCGGCGGGACGGGTAGGCGGTGGGGAGCTTGTGGCCGCCCCGGTTCTCGACGGCGATCTCGACTTCGATGCGGTCGCCGGTGATTTCCGCGTTCCTGATGAGAAGGCCCGCGGCCTCGGACCGCAGGTGAGCGATGGTGCGCTCGCTCGCGCGATCCAGCTCGCCGGGGAGCACGCGGAGTCCGAGCTCGTTCCGGTAACGGTCCAGAAGTCGCTGCATGAAGAAATTCCCGCCGACGAAGGTATGCCTCGAGAAGCCGGAGCGAGGCTCGCCGAGCACCGAGGTGATGGGCACGTCCTCCTCCACGACGGGCATGTGGCAGGACTGGCAGCTCCGGGTCTCCTTGTACGCGCTGTGAAGCCACTCCTGATAGGGAACCTGTTCGGGGAGCTCACCGACGACCTCCCCACGGGCGTTCAGTGCCTTGGTGTAGAGCGTGTGGCAAGTGGCGCATAGCTCCGAAGAGCCGATGGTCTTCTGATCCTGGGTCGGCTGGAACGTGGAGGAAGACCTCATGATGGTCAGATGCGCCTTGTCGACGTCATAAGGCCCGTACTCGTGGCGTTCCCCGGGAGCCGTCGTTTCATCGATCTGGAACCCACCTACGAAACTCTCCGGTTTGCCCAGGTTCTCCGCCGTGATCTGGTGGCACAAAGAGCAGGAAACGCCGTCCTCCGCCAGGCGATCGTCGGGGCCGCCCTCGTTGGGAGGGAAATGCGCGAAGGCCTTGCCCTTCCGCCCGGCCCGCTGCGCTTCGTAGCGCGCCATCGGCATGTGGCAGATGCTGCACTCGTCCTCGATGTCGTCCTGCGCGGTCGGGTGATCGAGGACCTCACGGCGAACGCTCGCGATCCAGTAGGGGTCGCGGGCGCTATGCGCCATCATGGTGCCTCGCCAGGCGACACCGATGGAGATGTCCTCGCCCGCCGACGTGGAGATTCCGTTATGGCAGGCGACGCAGCGGTCCGAGGTTTCGAACAGCTGGCCGACGGTCTCGTGGCTTTGCGAGTAGGCCGCGGGCGCGTAGCTCACCGCGATGGCCAGGCCCAGCAGGCGGATCCAGGACGAAGCATGCCTTCCGCGCATTCTCACTTCCATCCCTGCGTCAGACCTCCGTCGACGTAATCCCAGAGCAGATAGAACAGGAGCTGGTTCGGCCGGTCCTCCCGATTGTTCAGAGGAACGCGCAGGCCGACGCTTCCGAGAACGTGCATCCGCTTGCTGATGGGGATCTGGATCTCGGGCACGACGTCCCAGTTCGTGCTCGCTCCGGTCTCGAAGTCCCGATCGGCGATGATCTCCGCCATGGGCGACCACCTGCGGCCGAGCCCCCCGTCGGTGCTGAACGTCCTGCCGATCGCCGCGCGAACGAAGAACGCCCGCGGCACCTTGTCGGGATGAACGGGAAGCTCGATTCCCGATTGGACCTGGAGAAAACCGTCGCCGGGAAGAATCTGTCCGAAGGCCGCGAACGCTTCGAACGCGGCGGACTCGCCGCCGGTTCCGATATCGGCATTGCCCGTGGGGGCGCTCCACTCGCCGCCCGCGCTCAGGATGGAGCCTTTTTTCAGATCATCGAAGAGCTTGCGCTTGTAGCCGATGGCGACGTCGCCGAACCCGGAGCGCGAGACTCCGCTGTCGTGCGAGTACTCGTAGGGAAGCGTCATCTCGACCATCCCCGAGGGTCCGATTCGCCCCTCGTAGATCACCTTCATTCCCCCGCTGGACGCTTCGCGGGCGTCGAAGGCGCCGCTCACAACCACCTCGTTCTCGGGAAAGGCTTTCTCGGCGACGAGCGGCCGGGGAAGATTGAAGTTCCCTCGAGGCCAGGCCTCGACCTTGCAGAGACCGCGCAGGTACTCGATGACCTTTCCGATCTGCTCCTGGGTCAGGGCGTCCTTGAACGACGGCATGATCGGGGAGAATCCTCGCGCCGGACCGCCGTTCGTGATGATGGCCCGCCACTGCACGTCGGGCTCCGCCGTCGAGCCCGCGCAGTCGGTGAAGTCCGGAAACGTCGACGGACGCTCGAAGCCGGCGACGCTCTCGAACTGTCCCGTGCCGTCCGTTCCGTGGCAGGAGACGCAGCCGGCCACATAGATGTCCCTGCCGGTTTCGAGCTCGAGGCGCCTCTGGGCCGGCCTCGCGAGGAGCGCGCTCCCTTGCCCGCAGATCGACGCTGCGAAAGCGCAAACGATCGCGTAGCGAGAAAGTTCCATGAGGCTCTGACGTCCGGCACATATCTTATGGGTCCTTTGAGGAATAGGAAACTGGAAGGGCAAGCGAGGGCCGGCTACGGACCAGCAAAGCCCGTCCACGCCGTCGGGCGCCTGGCCCGAGCCGCGGGCCCGGCACTCTGACCCCCCCGGCAAGTGGGCCGACTTCGGCACTCTGCAACCCGTCGGATTTCCTTACGCAACGGCAACTGGTCGGTCCTCGATCTAATTCTCTGAGCACGGGAGTTTTCGCTGACCGTCTCTCTCCGTTCGAAAACCTGCGCGTCGCGTTTGCTTACAATTGGACCGAATCGAGCCAGAGCCCACAGGCTCCAAGCCCCGGTGTACATTGGGGATGCAGCCAATCGCTGGAACGGCATGCCGCTTGCACTTTTTCTGAGATTCGGCTGAGTCCGATGCGGCCGTGTCCCATTTGCCTTCTTGGCAATGTTGAGGTCTAGAAAAATGCGGATCCTTCGAAGCCTCTACGCAGCGGCGGCTTTGCTTCTCGGCTTTTCGGCGGCGGCTCGAGCTACGGCGATTTTCGACGCCTCTTCGAGCGCGACGTTGAGCATCGCCGGCATCGAGAACCTGACCAGCCCGGGGAGTTTCCTGGGTCTCAGCGTCAGCGGGGAATCCGATGTGATTGCCGAGGAGGCGCTCTCCGATGGAAACGCATCCGCCAGTACCGGCTCCGGCGCCGAGGTGACCGGAGCGCCTCCCTTTCTCGGGCTCGGCCAGCTCGCCGCGGCGGGAGGGACGGCCGAGGCGGTCGGAACCGCCGAAGCTTTCGTGCTCACCGACGGCTTCCTCAGATTCGAGAACGCGTCTTCGACGGACAGCTTTCTCATCACGCTCCTGCTCGACTACGCGCTGAGTGCCGCCGCAGCGGTGGACGATGCTTCCAGCGAGGATGCCTTTTCCGGCGCCTTCATCGACGTGGTCAGCGACTCATCGACGATCGACTTCTTTTCCAGGGTGGCCGCAGATGCTCTATTGGGACCACCCTCGGATGGCGACGGCGGACTGCTTTTCTTCACTCTCCTCGTTGGACCGGGGGGATCCGATACCGTCTTTCTTTCCACTTTCGCGGACGGATCCGCCGACGCCTTTCAGGTTCCCGAGGCCTCGACCCTTTCGCTGTTGTTCGCCGCGTTTCTGGCTCTCGGATGGCGCCGGCGACGATGAAGGACTTTTCCGTTGCCTTCTTGCCCGTTGCGCCCGCGCTCCCCTCGGCGGCTTGCTGGTTGTAATTCCTATATCAGTGCTTGCCAGGTTCGAGCGGCACGCCGCGCCGCGTGGAGAGAATGTAGGCTTCCACGGACCTGAGCCGCGGGTCGTTCTCCGGCAGCGGCTTACCCTTCATGGGGTTCTCGATGCACCAGTTGATCATGTCGCGAAGAAGCGAGACCTTCTTGCTCTGCATCTGGAACTTCGGATAAGTCTCGGGATGGGTGTTCGCGGCGTCGGGATGACACATGTCGCAGGAGATCCCGATGGTGCCCCCCAGGGCTGTCCCGGTGTGAAAGTTCTTGTAGCCATCCGCGATCCACTTTTCTTCTTCCTGCTTCCAGAGGAGCAGGTCCTGTGCCGTGAACTTCGTGGCCTGAGCGGACTCCTGCGCGGCCTCCGGGGCTAGCGCCGGCTTCGCCGCCGCTTCTTCCACCTGCCAGGCCCGGGAGCGTTCTTCGCCCGCGGTTTGCCGCCACACCGCCATCATCTCTCGGGCGATTCTCCGGGCCTCCGGCGGCGCGAGGGCTTCGCCCGCCTTCAACCCGGAAACGGTGAACGTCGACTCGCCGTCGCAGAGCGAAACAGTGACCTTCTCGGTAAGAAACTCCTCCGGAACCGCCGGGTCTCTCCGAACCAAGCCTGAAGCCGCGAGCCCGGAGAGAACCAGCCACACGGCCAGCGTCGCGTGCGGCCCGAACGAATGGATCTGATCCATGGCTCCACCCCTCCTATCAGTAATTGATGTCGGTCTCTCGCGGCGGACGATCGGCGGCGCCGTCCGAGTCCAGGTAGCGCGCGCTGACGCGGATGGGATTCCGGCTCCAGAGGCTGTAGTGCTTGTCCACGTGCCCACCCTCGAGAGCATTCACCCGGCCGTGACCACACCCGTCGTATTCATCGAAGGGGTCGGTGCGATTCATGCGCACCGTGAGCTTGGGGAGACCCTCCGGCGCGTAGGGCCAGGGCCATGCCGTCGAGAGCATACCGTGAAAGTGAATGTTGCCAGCCTTGTGGGAGATCATTTGGTGCGTGTGGCCATGAATGACCGCAACCGACCGGAACGGAGCAAGGATTTTCTGAACCTCCTCGGCGTCCTCGGTCCAGAAGTTCCACGGTCTATAGATCTTGTAGAGCGGCGAGTGCGAGAAAACGATGAGCGGCGTCTCCTTGGAAACGCGCGCCAGGTCCTTCTCGAGCCAGTCGCGCTGTTCGATGCCAACCTGGAACGGACGGCCATTGGGGTTGTCGAGCTGGGCCATGGCCAGCATTCGCTCCATCGGAGTCATTCTCGAGGACGTCCAGTAGTCGTCCACCAGGACGGAGTTCAACACGACGAAATGCACTCCCTTGTGATCGAAGGAGTAGACATCCTTGCCGAAATGCTTTCGCCAGGCGTCGCCGAGATCGAAATACCAGTCGTGCTCTCCCACCGTCATGTACAGCTTGGGCCGGAGCGTCTTGAGAAGCTCGGCGCCCTCGGCGAGCTCGCCCGACTGGCCGAGCTGCGCCAGATCGCCTCCGAAGAGGACGAAGTCGGGCGCGGGATCCAGCGCATTGATATCGTCGATGGCTCTCAGGGCGGCCCGCACAAAGCGCTGGTTGAGCTTTCTCTCGTAGAGGTGCGTGTCGGATAGATAAGCGAAGGTGAACGATGTTCCCGGGTCCTGCGCCACGTCGACGGCCTGGAACGAGTGGGGAACGAGCTTCCCCGTGGCAACCGCCAAGGCGGCCGCCCGTCCGGCTGCCTCGAGGAAACCTCGACGGCTCAGTCGAACCACCTGTTCGAAATACTTCGCTCGTTCGGCGAGATACGAACGGTACTTGTCCTTCATCGACCTATCCCGGGAGCGGTGTCGAGATAGAATTCTCGCCGTGTTCCCGGTCGTTTTTCCACTCCTTCTTGGCTCGTTCCTCCCGCAGCCGGCAGAATCGCCCGCTCGAGCCGAGGCCCTGGCCATCGCCGACTGGCCGGTGTGGCTTCCGGAGGCAAAGCCCCCGTTTCCCGAGGCAGCCGTTGCCAACCCATGGCAGGCTCAGCAATCTTCCCTGGCGCGAGGGAGCTCGCCTCCGGTTGCGGAGGACCGGCCCTCGCTCTACTGGACGCGCACATCGCTCGAGCTCATCGCCAAGTACCAGCTCAACCCGCTGAGGGCCTCGCGCGTCCTCACCCTTCTCCACTGTGCGATGCACGACGCGCTGGTGCGGGGTGTCCGAGGCGGCCAGGACGAGCGGCTCGCCTGGGTGGCGGTGCATCGCGCGGCGAGCCTGATCCTGGCGGACCTGTTTCCACAGGAATCCCCAGAGCGACTCGAGGCCATAGGACTCTTCGCCGCCGCGACCGTGGCCGAGTCCGACAAGGGCCAAGGTCTCGTGATGTGGACCATCGGACGCGAAGTGGCTCGCGATGCTTCCGCCCGGGCGCGCAGCGACGGCTCTGACCGCGTCTGGCCTCTGGAACGTCGCCCCGCTGCGGCGCCAGGACAGTGGCGGCCCACGCCGCCCATCCACTCGTTCAATCCACTCGAGCCCCTGGCCGGGGAATGGCGGCCCTGGGTGCTCCCGCATGGAGGGGCTCTCGAGCCGGAGGATCCCGTACCCTACGACAGCCCCGCCTTCTGGAAGGAGGTGGAGGAAGTCAAGCGTACGGCGGATTCGCTCACACCCGCCCAGAAGGCGATCGCCGACGCCTGGAACCTGGATCGGGGCACAGTCACTCCGGCCGGCGTCTGGAACCTCAAAGCCGCGGATCTCGCGCGGAACGGGAAGCTCTCTCCGCCCGAGACCGCGCGGTTGTTCGCGGCACTCAATGTCGCGATGATGGATGCTTTCATCGCCTGCTGGCATGCGAAATACAAGTGGTGGACGATAAGGCCGGTAAGCGTCATCCGCGATCGGTACGATCCGGAATTCCTGTCCTATCTCATCACCCCTCCCTTTCCATCGTACGTTTCCGGTCATGCGAGCGCGTCGGGAGCCGCCGAGGTGGTGCTGGCGCGGTTCTTCCCGGAGAGCGCCGGCTGGCTGAAAGCCCAGGCCGAGGAAGCCGCAATGTCGCGCCTTTTCGGCGGGATTCACTACCGGAGCGACAACGACGCGGGGCTCGAGCTCGGCCGTGCCGTAGGTCGTGAAGTCCTTCAGCGCATCTTCGGGAAGGACTCCGCGAGTCAGCCGACCCGAGTGAACCCTATCTCCCTGGCGCTGTGATGAGCGCGAGGCCGCGCGGACCGAATCCCGTCGGGCAATAGGCGCGGACGACTGCGGCCAGGGTCTCACCGGCCGCGGGAAGAGGAAGTCGGGTCCGTTGTGTCTGGCTCTCCAGCCGGACTTCGACGTCAGGGCCGTCCAGGCCGAGCAGCACCACGTCATATCGGATCGCGGCCGGGACCGCCGACCACTGGATGTCCCGCCCGTCTTCGCTCGGACCGATCCGCGCCGGCCCCGGGCAGAGCGATGAGGTGTCGATTTGAAAGCTCGCGGGCTTCTCCCGGAGCCGGCTTCCGTCATCGATCGGGCAGCCCGCGCTGACCCGCACCTTGACCGCGGAGCGGAAATCCGTGAGGGGTTGAGGAGGCCGAAAACTGGTACCGCTCACCTGCGTGTCCAGCGAGACGAGCACCCGCCCCTCGGGAACGCGGCTTTCGATCTCGACGCGGTATTGACGGGCTCCAGGGATGGCCCGCCAGGAGAGGATCGGACGAGCGTCCGCCACGATCGCGGCAGGTTCGATCAACTCGGCCTCCGAGCAAGTTGCGTAGCTGCTCGACCAGACGATCCTGGCGAAGGACAGTAGAGTGCCGAATCAAAATTAGATCTTTGAGAGTTTTCCGAGCCCTTCGGCCAGCTCGGCGTGGGGTAGCAGCTCGGTTCGAGGTGGATTGGGATTGGGCATGGCGGGATGGCTGACTTCGGTTGGGGCCTTTGGAAGATCGCGGGAAGGGACGCAACGACAGGTGACCTTTCGATACCGGCGACCACGCATTTCGGCGGGAGAGGAGGCCCAGGTCGCGCGGGCACGCCCACGGCGGCTTCTCGGGCGGAGGCGTCAGGTTCGGTGGGAACAGATTGATTGGCTTCTTTGGGGGAGGATCCAAACCCAAAGGGTCATTGAGAGAAACGGGATCGTTCCCGACGTAGGTATACAGATTGACTCCTCCCGCGATACCGATCGGGTCCTCCGAAAGGAAGCGTTTGATTCGGGGATCGTAGTACCTTGCCCGGTAGTGGTAGAGACCCGTCCCATCGTTCTCGCGGGCCGTGTACTGGATCGGGTTGCTCTCGTCGGGACCGACGGAAGTCGTCTCCCCCCAGGCGCTGTAGAGGTACGAGTTCTGAATCGAGCGGTCGGCCCGGGTTTGGGCGATCACCGTGTTCAACGCATCCGTCAGGTAGTAGCGGCTGCCCGCCTGCGGGTAGCGGGCGATCACTTCGTCGATGCCGAGGCCCGTCAGCAGTCCGATACTTCGACCGTCCGTGAGCTCCCCGATGACTTGTAGGCCGTCGTAGATGTAGTCCGTCCGCCGGCCGTTCACGGTCCTTGCGATCCTCCGGTCGAGCGCGTCGTAATCGAAAGTCGCCTCGACTCCCGGCCCCAGGATGCTCGTGAGCCGGTTCCGGCTGTCCCACGCGTAGAGGGTGACGTTTCCGGGGACGCCTCGCTCGGCCTTGGTCGCGAGGTTTCCGTCCTCGTCGTATCCGAGATCGAAAGTCTCGCCAGTGGCGGTGAAGGTGATGGCGGTCATGCGATCCGCGTCGTCGTAAACCGCGGTGAAAACCGCATCGGGGAGCGGGCTCCGGTCGGATATCTGGGCGATTCGCCGCCCGTTCGCGTCGTAGCGGTAGGTGATCGCGTCGATGACGGTGTCGTCGGGATTCTTGTGGACGATGGCGAGAAGGCGGTCGGCGTCGTCGTACGTGAGCTCTTGACGGATTCCGTTGGGAAGCGTCTTTAGGCGCAGTCGTCCGGCAGGATCGTAGTCGAAGGTCGTCGTCTCGCCACGGTAGACCATCGACCGGAGCCGGTTGGCGGGGTCATAACCGTACGTCGTGGTCTCTCCCACGACTCCGGTCAGGGTGCGCGAGATTCGGCGATCGAGCGCGTCGTACTGGTACGTGATCTCCGCTTGCACGCCGGCCGTCGTCTGGACTTCACGGACCAATCGGTCCACGGCATCGTAGGTGTAGGTAAGAGTGCTGTCCGGGCTCGCTGATCTCGGAGAGGCGCCCCACCGCGTCGTAGCGGATGCGGGTCACGCCTTCGGGGCGAGTGATCGACACGATTCGGTCCTGATCGTCGTACGCGTATTCCGTCTCGAGGCCGCGGCGGTCGGTCATCTTCTCGAGCCGGCCGGCGGCGTCGTATTCGTAGAGGGTAGACAAGCCAAGGGCATCGGTCCGGCGGGTGAGCCGGTCGAAGTCGTCGTACTCATAGGATTCGATCGACTTTCCGCGGGCGTTGGTCGCCGAAGCAAGGCGGCCGGCAGGGTCGTAATCGAGCCCCGTCACCTGAGCGAGAGCGTCGGTGACATCCGTCAACTGGTCCATTCCGTTGTAGCCGTAGCTTGTCTGGAGGTTCGATGGATCCGTCTCAGCCACCAGCCGGCCGGCCCGGTCGTACCCGAAGCGAGAAGCGTTCCCCAGCGGATCGATGATCTTGAGCAAGTCGCCGCTCGGCCCGTACTCGAAGCGAGTCACCTGGTCGAGAGGGCTCCGCTCCGTCTCCAGTTCTCCCCGCGGCGTGTAGGTGAAGCTGGTGGTCTCGTTCAGCGGGTTTTTGGCAGTGAGGAGCGTCCCCTTAACGGTGTCGTACGTGAATTGCCAGCTCTGGGGCTGGTCCGCCTCATCGAATCGGGTGATGCTCGTGACCAGGCGCCAGGTCGGGTCGTACGAGAACTGCGTGACCCGGCCCAGGGGATCGGTTTCCTCGACAGGTTTCCCTTCGGCGTCATAGGCATACTTCCACCTTCGACCGAGCGCGTCCGTGAGCTCGGTCAGGCGGTTGGCCGCGTCGAGCGTCCGTGAGAGGCGCTGGCCCTGGGGATCGATCCGGTCGGTCGTCATGCCGCGGGCGTTGAACTCGTTCGTGGAGGTCCGCCCGTCGGGCTTCGTCACCGTGGTAGCCACGACCGTGCCGCCGAAAAACCGCCAGCCCTCCTGGAAGTTCTCCCACGAGTCGACCGACGGGCAAAGCGGGCCTTCACAGATCGTACCCGGGCTCGAAATATGCGTGACGCACGCGCCGGTGACCTGGTAATCGAAACGGTGCTCGCGTCCGTCGTAACCGACCTGCCGGAGCACCCGGCGTCCGGGTCCGTAGAAGTTCTCGGTCGGGTGGGGGCGGCCGGGATACAGGATAGTTTTGATGCGGCGACCGAACGAGGGCTGCGGGGCGCACACCGGCGGAACCGTGAACTCATCGTCTCCCACATAGGTGTAGCGGGCCACGCGACCGTCGGCGTCGGTCACCGTCTCCGAGCGGTTGTCCGCGGTGTAGGTGTACCGCATCGTTCGACCGGCGCTGTCGCGGATCTCGGAGACGAAGCCGTTCCCACCATAGGTCATCGAAACGCGCCGGGCGCTCGTGCCGACGGACAGGATACGGCCGTTCGACTGGCGCTGGATCGGGAGCACGTTCCCCTGCGGGTCGATCATCTCGGTGACGAAGGTCGGCGGGCCACCGCGGATGACGCCGGGGATCCCGGGGAACGGACGGAAACGCCACTTGCTCCGGTCGCGGAGGGTGAGCTCCCAGTGGTTCGCCGCGAGGTCGGTAGCGCGGAACACCGCACCATCGAAGCGAGGGTCGTCGAAGGGCCGATAATTCCCCGAACCGTCGTCGACGAAGTTGACTCGCCGGTTCCCGGGCAGCACGAGACGCTTCTGGGGTCCTGTGAACGGCAGGAACGAAATGTCGTAATCGAGCACCCAGCCGAAGCCCAGCGATCCGACGGTGCCCGCGATGTTGTTGAAGGCATCCACGGGGTTGTAGGTCATGCCGGTCGCGATCGGGGTGAGACCGCGACAGACCAAACCTCCCGTGCTCGGAAGCTCCTGCCCCGTGTACAGCTCGACCGGGTTCCCTGCCCCTTCACAATCCGGAGGCGGATTGGGAGCCGGCGGCTGCTTGCCGAGGCACATGAGACCGCAGACCCCGCAGAATCGAGCGATACCGGTGCCGGGTGGCATCCGCGCCGAACGGCCGTCGGGAGTGACGATGGCCGGGCCCGCAATCTTCCACTCTCCCGACATCGCCAGCGGGCTTCCATCGAAGAACCAGACGTCGACGCTCTCGCCGGGCTCGGCCCCGACGTCGTTCGGAAGCGTCACCGGGATCGGGACGCTCGGGACGCCGCCCATCGGCGTTCCGAAGTAGAGCTGATAGGCCGCTCCCGTCGGCGTCGGAGGCGGCGGCACCGGCAGCTCGCGGATATCGACCTTCGCAACCGCGATCCGCGTCTTCGGCACGTTGTCCCAGCCGATGATCGAGGCGCCCGCCGGAAGCCGGATCTCGAGACCGGGAAACCGCGGGTCCGTGACCACCTGCTCTTGTGCCGCGTTGGCGATGGGAGTGAACGTGTTGGCGCTCGGAGGCGGGTTGATGGTCCAATCCGGCAGAACCGTGATCTGGTTCGCTGGTAGCTCGGTGGTGTAGGGCCAGATGGGGTAGAGGGGATTGGCCGGGGTGGCGTCGAATCGGAAAGTCACCTCTCCGCCTGCGAGACCCGTAAGCTGGAAATTCCCGGCGGCGTCGGTCGTCGTTTGCACGCTGGGGCCGAACTCGGCGCGCACGATGACGCCGGGAATACCTATTCCTTCAGGGGTGACGAATCGACCTTTCACGCCGGTGACGCCGGTCGAGGACTCGATGATCAGCTGGAGCGCGGCCGTCCGCACGAGCGACTGCCCGGCTTCGAGGAATTCTCCGCGCAACAGGATCGGGTAGGTTCCCGGAGTCGCGGCGCCCGTGGCCGTGAGCTCTGAAACGACGATCTGATTCGCTCCCACGACAGGAGCGGGCTCGAAGCGTGTGCTGGCACCGGTTGGAAGACCCTGGCTCGTGAGAGCGACGAGTCCCGTGAACGGCTGCGTTCCGGTCGAAACGAGCTGCACCTGCGCCGAATTGCTCGCGCCGGCAAGGACCCTCACGACGGCGGGGCTCACCACGAGCTGGAAATCGCTCTCCCGAACTACTGTGAAAGGCGGGCTCGTCGTGCTGCCGAGCGAGTTGGTGACGCGGATGGGTCCGCTCTCGGCGGTCGGCGGCACGCCCACCGAAAGCCGGGTCGCAGTTGCGCCAAGTACGCTTCCCGCCACCATGCCCCCTTGAGGATGACCGGTGGGGAATTCCACGAGGTTTCTGGCGGGAGCGGGGTCGAACCCGCTGCCGACGAGCTCGACGACTGATCCAACCGGTCCGCTCGTGGGGTGGATCGAATCGATGCGCAGCTCGGCTCGGATCGTGAACGTGAGCGAGTCCGAAACCCTGTCCGGAGCGCTCGCCGTGAGCGTGACCTCGCCGGCCGTGTCGGCCGAGAGCTCGAACTCGGTCGCGGTACTGCCGGCGGGGATCGTGACCATCGCCGGGAAGCTCGCTCCGCCCGTACCTGACGCGGAAAGGGTGACCTGAAGCCCGCCCGCCGGCGCGCCGGCGCTCGAAGCGACTTGGACGCGGACCGTTTCTCCGACGTTAAGATCGGTCGCGGGAGCGGTGAGCTCGAGCGTCTCCCTCCCGAGGACCGTGAGCAGCGTGCTTGCGTTGAGGGTGGTCGGCTGCCCGGTCGCGATGGGCGTAAAGGTATAGCTCGCCGAAATCACGGTCTCTCCGGCGCCGAGCGCAGCCGCGCTACCCTGCGAGTCGATCGAAGCGACCGACCCATCCGACGAAGACCATTCCGAAAGCAGCGTGAAGTCCTCCGTGCTGCCGTCGGTCATCGCGGCGCTGGCGGAGAAAGAAACGCTGTCCCCGACGAAGGCCGTCGGGGCGTCGGGCAGAACGGTGAGACCCAGCGGCTCGGGGGCCCCGATCGTCACCCGCGCGCTCGCGGACTGGCCGCCGAGCGAGGCAACGATCGTCGCTTCTCCGACCCCTATCGAAGCCACGGCGAAGTCGGCGAACAACTCGCCGGCGGGAACCGTCACGGTCGGGGGCACCGAGGCAACGGATTCATCGCTCGAGGACAGGGCCACCTGGACGGGGCTGGCCGGTCCCCGCGAGAGCGTGACTCGGAGCTCTCCGGGTGTCCCTTTCGGAACGAGGAGAACATCCGGCGTCAGGCTCGTCACCACCGGCGGCGGCGAAGTCACTTCGACGAGCGCAGTGACCGAGGTCCCGTTCACGCTCGCGGTGATCGAGGCCTCACCGCCGGATAGCGCCGTGACCGGGATCTCTGCGGAGAGCGCGCCTCCGATGACCGTCACGTTCGCGGGCACCTGCACGACGCCCGGCGCGTCGTTGGTCAATGTGATAACGGTGTCCTGCGCTTGCGCGACGTTGATATGGACGGTGAGCGTCCCGGTCGCCCCAACCTGGAGCGGGAGAAAGTTCGGGACGAGGTCGACCACCGCGGCGGGCTCCGGGACGACTTCGACCGACGACTGACGAGAAGTGCCATTGGCGGAAGCCGTGACCACGGCATCGCCGACAGCGAGGGCGTGGCCGACGAAGCTCGCGCTCGTGTGACCCGCCTCGATCGTCACGGATTGTGGGACCGAAAGGACCGCCGGATCGCTCGAGGCGAGCGCGACCTCGGTATGGCCGACCTGCGCGGCGTTGATCCGGACGGTGAATCCGGTGGTGGAACCAACGGTCACTCTCACGAATTCCGGCTCTAGAGCAACGACCTCGAGCGGCGGTGCTATGACGTTCACCAGCGCCGAAACCGTCGAGCCGTTCAGCATGGCGGTGATGGTGCCCTGACCGAAGTCGAGGCCTTCGACGGGCACGTCGGTCGTCACTTCACCCGCGGGGACGACCACGTCCGGTGGGATAGAGAGGATTCCGGCCGGAGTGCTGTCGAGCAGCACCGTGGTATCCGAAGCCTGGGCCGCCGAGATCGTGAGCTGCAGTGTCGTCGATGCGCCGATCGTGATCGTCGAAAGGGATGGCACGAGAGATACCAGCTCGGCCGGCGCGGGCGTCACCGTGACCTGCGCTCGAGGCGCTCGAACCGTTCAAGCTGACCGTCACCTGTGCAAAGCCCGGGGCCATTCCATCGACGCGTATCGGTGCCTGGAGCTCTCCTTGCGAGACGGTCACGACTCCCGGCACGTTCGCGACGTCCGGGTCGCTGCTCGTGACCGTGACGTCCGTGTCCACAGCGGGCGCGGCCGAGAGATTCACGGTGAACGTCCCTGAGGCGCCCTCGGTGATGGCCAACGAGGGAGGCACCAGGCTGACCACTCTCGGGAGTCCCGGCGTGACGCGCACGGTTGCCGTGGCGCTTCCGCCGTTGAGCGTGGCTCGAATCGTCGTGATGCCTTCTGAAAGTCCCGAGACGGGGATGAGAACCTCCGTTTGACCTTCCGCGAATGCCACGGAGGCCGGCACGGCCGCGACGTTCTCGTCCTCGCTATGGAGCTCGACGGAGCCCGGGGCGAAGGGGGCCGGCGCGAAGGTCGCCGTGAGCTGGCCCAGAGCGCCTACCTCGATGGAAAGGGGATTCGGCGCCAGGTTGGTGACCAGGCTATCAGGACGATGCCCGAAGAACGTCGCCTCGATAAAGACGCTGCGACCGCCCGAAAGAATGACCGAGACGCGATTCATCGACCCGAGCGTTACGGGCCGATCGAACTCGTACCGTTGCAGGTCGAAATCGAGCGGGCCGGCTACCAGCTCTCCGTTCACGTACAACCAGCCCGAATCGACTCGATCGCGCCCGTCGGGTCGTCCGTTCTTGATATGGACCCGAAATGGACCGGTGACATCGGGAGGCAGATGGAAAAGATCCGGCCTCTGCGCCAAACGCTCGTATGTCTTCGGTCCGAAGACCACCTGCTCCGCGCCCCTGGCGGTAGTGGGGCCGAGCGCCAACGCGAGCAGACCGCAGATGAGAATGCGGAGAATGCGGAGAGCGCCGACTCTCGAGCTTGCGTGCTCCACGTTTCCCATGCGCTTCCCTCGTTCCGTTTCGCTACCCCTATCCAGTTGCAAACTGACGGCGTCTTTACCGCGTCCAGGCGTGGACCCGGACCACCACGTTCAGTGGGAGATCCACGTTCACCGTGGCCTCGTTGGACACATCCATATCGATCTCGGTCTCCGCGACGATCCGCTCACCCGAGGCCGGCGTAACGACCACGGCGATGGGGACCTGCCCGAGGAAGCCGGTCGCGCGAACCGTAATGGACTGGCTCGGTTGGCGAATTGAAGGGAAGCGTGAACACGATCGGGCTCGGCGTTCCGGGAGGAATGTCGTTCCCGGCCACGCGGACGATGTCGAGCCGGGGAATGGCGCTTGGAAACACACTCATGAAGGAGCCCACGGACAATGCGCTCGGCTGTGAGAAATTAACCGTGAATCCCGATCGGTCGATCAGGTCGACGCGAACCCGACCGTGGCCGCCCCAGCCCGCGCCGCCACTCACATTGACAGTCCCGGTTCCACCGACGAAGGGGGATACGATGCGGATGGCACCTCCACTTCCCGCACTCGAAGTACGAGTGCCCGCCCCCAGCAGCTTGGACTCCGCCGTTGATGATTACCCGTGTCGGTGAGCACACGAGGAGCGCGCCCCCGCCTCCACCGCCCCCAAAGTTTCCATCTCCACCACCGCCTGAGCCGCCGGCGAGCGGCACCAGCAGAGGGCTCCCGTAGGGAACCCCGTCGTTGGGTTGGCTCGAGGGAGGGTCACCGCCATAGGCCCCGTTCCCGCCGACCGCCGGCCCGGTGCCGGGGCCGCCCGCGCCTGGGCCGTGACCCGCACCCGGATTTCCGCCACCGACTCCCGCCTCTCCACCGTCGAAGCCACCCGGCCCACCGAATCCACCGGTGGTAGCGGTGCCGTTGGAACCATTGACCCGGATTGTGCCCCCGGAGTTGATCGTGACATCTCCCGTTGACAAGAGGATGACCGGCGGGTTGAAAGCAGGATTCCGGCGGAAGTCCAGTACCCCGGATACCGCGATGGTGGTGAAATGAAAGATACCGTCGTCCGGAACGTCCAGGATCACAACCGGCCCGGAATTGACGACGAGGGGACCCCGTGCGCCTGTGCTTCCACAGCTGAATTGCGCGCGAGCGAAGTGGGGGCTCACGAAAAGCACGAAGCCGATGAAGGCGCAGCACAGGGTATTTCTCAGACTCATGGCTCTTCTCCTAAGACCGTCATTGACGCTGGACCTTGATGTCGTGGGGGCGGGCGACCGTGACATTGGACGTCTGGCCATCTGCCCCTCCACTTGCGGGAAGCACCACCGTTACCGAGGCCGGCCCTCCGACCGTTACATTGGATCCAAGGCCGGTCGTGTCGCCCGTTCCAGGACGGACGATGGACACGTGCGGAGGACCCGCCACGGTGATGTTGGTCGACAAGCCACCCACATCACCGAGTCCGGGTCGAGCGAGGAGAATCAATGGCGGGCCGGCGGCGGTCACATTGGCCGCAAGGCCACCGGGATCGCCGACTCCTGGCCGGACCACCTGGAGGTTGGAAGGCCCGGCGACGACGAAAGCCACTGGGGGTCCGATGGTGATGTCGGCTTCCGCGAAAAGGGTCGGGAACGGGACGCTGGTCACCCGGATCCGTACCGTCGCAGGGCCCGGAACCTCGGCCGGCGCCGTGTACAGACCGTCAGGAGTAATCGTTCCGACGACGTCGTTCCCGCCTTCGATACCCTCGACGCTCCAGAACCCCCGCTGATCGGGCCAGTCGACGACGGTGGCCGTGAACTGCCGGTTTTTTTCGACGACCACGGAAGTGTGAAGTGGAGAGATCGTGAGACGTGGCACTCGAAACGGATCCGGCGACACAGCCGTGCCTACGGGGGTCGTCACCGTGATGGGGCCGGAAGTCGCGCCGATGGGCACCTGCGTGGTGATGTGCGTGGGGTCGGAGGCGAGGACAGGAGCGGAAATTCCGTTGAAGCTGACCTGGTTCTCGTCCGCTACGTCGCGGAAGCCGACCCCGAAAATCTCGACCTGCGTACCCGCGGGTCCGGCAATCGGGTGGACGAGGTTGATTTCGAGATCGCTTCCGACATCCGATCGTCGGATCGAAAGGAGATTCCCGACCGCATCGTATTCGTAGAAAGTGGCTTCCCCCTGGTCGACCACGGCAATGAGCCGTCCCAACGGGTCGTAGAGGTACCGAGTCTCCTGACCGAGCCCCGGGGTGGAGACGATCAGCAGAAGGACTCCAGCAATCGAACGTAGGTCCCGTTTGCCGATTCGCACCTCAGCCCCCCAAGCCAGGGTCGTCGGTAGCTGCGTCTTCCGAGGGGCGGGAGTCTAATACGGCGTCCCGTCGGAGATCAAGGGAGCTGCGGCACGCGATGAGTCAGCCGGCGGGCAGCCGGCACGTCGGGTAGCTGGCTCCGAGGCCCCGCGATGTCGCCGTGGAAGTAGTCGTGAAAAGACCACGCCGGCCGTATCGAGGTCGTCTCCGAGGAGGGAAACGGGTCGACGTTTACCGTCATCCTTCCGGAATCGGTGTGACGGCTGACGCCTCGGGAAGCGTGCTCCCTGAAGAGCTCCACGGCCCGTGAGAGAAGCCGGACAACGACACCCCACCGCATTTAAAATAGTTGACACATATTCGTTTTGAAAGGGGAAATCCCCACAGTGGAGCTTCCGCCCCTGAGGGTTTATGACCCAACCGCCAATGGTTGCAATAGCTTCTAGCAGATGGTTGGGCGGTTAGAATCGGCACGATCCTTGCCTTACATTTCGACGATGAACTCCCGAATCTTCCTTATGCTCCTGGCTCCGATTTCTCTGCTGCTCGTGCCCCCATGTGCTCGAGCCGAGGGCGAGAGCGATCCGAAGAGGGATGCGTCGGCGCCGAGCGCGCCACAGGAACACATGGAGGCGATGGCTACGTCGTCGGAAACGCCCCGTCTCCAGATTCGCGGCTTTGCCGACGTGCGCTACATAGCGAGCGATCTCGCAGACGCCACGGAGTCCTTCGCTCTCGGGCAGTTCAACCTGTTCATCACCTCGAAGCTCACGAGCTCGTTGAACGTTCTCGCGGAGATCGTGATTGAGGCCGATTCCTCCACGAACGAGTTGGCAACGGAGCTCGAGCGGCTCCTACTCACCTATCGCCACTCGAGCTATCTCACCGCCGGCTTCGGCCGGTACCACACCGCGATCGGCTTCTACAACACCGCTTACCATCACAGCTCGTGGCTGCAGACGACGGTGGACCGTCCGTTCCTGTTCGATTTCGAGGACGACGGCGGTGTCCTGCCGATTCACAATGTCGGGTTGACCGCGACCGGTCTAATCCCCTCCGGACAGCTCGGGCTCCATTACGTCGCGGAACTGGGAAATGGACGCGCGAGCCAGCTGGAGCTCGGCCAGGATCCAGTGCAGAACGTCACCGACGAGAACGACAGCAAGGCGTTCAACCTGGCGCTCTTCGCGCGGCCCGATTCGGCCCCGGGTCTCGAGATCGGCGGTTCCGCGTATCGCGACACGCTGACGCCGACCGGGCAAGCGGAGGTGGTCGAGCTCATCGTTACGGCCCATGCCGTCTACCAGCGCCCGTCATTCGAATTTCTCAACGAGTTTGTTCTCCTGCGCCATGATTCGAACGACGGAACCGGGGTCGTCGAGTCTCCCGGTTTCTACAGCCAGATTTCGAGGCGGTGGGGCGACTACCGACCCTACTTTCGCTACGAGTACTTCGACGTCCCCGACGACGATCCTATCATCCACGATCTGGACCAGTTCCAACGGGCACTCATCGGACTGCGCTACGACTGGATCGATTACGCCGCGCTGAAACTCGAGTATGGCCGCGAGACGAGGGGCGAGGCGACCGCGTTCAATACTCTCACCCTCCAGGCGGCGTTCACGTTCTAAGGAAGCACACGATGACCCTGAGAACCAGAACAGCGTCTTGGTTGTTTCTCGCCTGCTGCAGTCTCGCCTCCATCTGCGTCCCTCTCGACACTCAGCACGAAGGGATGGACGTTGCCGTCGTCATCAACTCGAAGAACAGCCTCACGGACATCAAGCTCACGATGCTGCGCAAGCTCGTCCTGGGCGAAGAGACGTTCTGGGGCAACCGGCTCTCGGTCGTCGTGGTGCTGAACGAGGAAGGAAGCGCGGAAAGGCTGGCGATGCTGCGTGTCGCGAGCTTGAACGAATCGCAGTTCCGGCAGAACTGGGTAGCGCGGGTTTTCAGGGGCGAGGCGCCGTCGGAGCCCGTCACCGTTCGGTCGACCGAGGTGGTTCTCGACCTCGTCGAAAAAAATCCGGGCGCGGTAGCGTTCGTCCCCGGAATGGAACTGCCGAAGGACGTGAAAGTATTGAGAGTCGACGGGCACCTGCCCGGTGAGCAGGGCTACCCGATCCATTGACCCGGGGGAACGCGTGCGGGGAAGTTGGCTGGGAAGCAGGGATTCGAACCCCGATACCGCGGTCCAGAGCCGCGTGTCCTACCGTTGGACGACTTCCCAGCGAACCGACTCAGCCTAGCCGCGCGGCAAAGGCTTTGTCAAACTGGCGGAGAGGGAGGGATTCGAACCCTCGACACGGGCTCAACACCCGTGTAACTGCTTAGCAGGCAGCCCTGTTCAGCCACTCCAGCACCTCTCCGGCCGATCGAGCCTGTCCGGAAACGCTTCGGGCGGGCGGCCCGAGCGTTCGTTCATACTACAATGGCGGCGACGGGAGCGTCAAAGAAAGGCGGGAATGCTACCCAGGCTGCGCGCGGATATCGACGTAATGCCCTCTCCGATCCGCGAGCGGCCGGGACTCCTTCTTCGCGACCCCTTCGGATATACGGAGACGGTGCTCGTCCTGCCGCATCCCTGGCTCGCGATTCTCTCCTGCCTCGACGGGGAGCACACCGAGCTCGACGCCCAGGCGCTCCTCACCCGCTTGTCCGGAGGTGAGCTCGTCGAAAGAGACCGCGTACGCGAGCTCGTGTCCCTCCTTTCGGAAGAGGGATTTCTCGTGACCGACGAGCTATACGCCTTGAAAGAGCGGAAGCACGAAGCGTTTCGCCAGTCGCCGATCCGCGAACCCTCCCACGCGGGCACGGCCTACCCCGATACCGCCGAGGGAGTCCACGAGCGTTTCGCGGAGGCGATGCCGGCGACCTCCGGGGAAAAGACGTCCCTCCCTCGAGTTCTCGCCGCTCCCCACGTGTCGCCCGAGGGCGGGTACGCTTCCTACCGCGCGGCCTATGATTTCGCTCCCGACGGCGACGAGCCCACGTTCGTGATCCTCGGTACTTCGCACTACGGAAAGCCCGAGCGGTTCGGATTGACGCGGAAGGCCTATCGCACTCCTCTGGGAACGGCGGAGGTCGACCTCGGTCTCCACGATCTTCTCCTCTCTCGCGCCGCGGATGCGATCGTCGAAGAGGACTACTGCCACGCGCGCGAGCACGCCGTCGAGTTCCAGGTCCTCTTCCTGCAATACAGCATGCGGAGGCCCATCCGCATCCTCCCCGTGCTCTGCGGGCCCTTCGTCGAGAGCCTGACGACGGGAAAACCCCCGGAGAGCCTGGATTCCACGAAGCGCTTCTTCGACACCCTCGGAGAGATCGCCTCGAACCGCTCCGACCTCGTCTGGGTGCTGGGCGTCGACTTGGCGCACGTCGGACGCCGCTACGGCCACGCCGAGTCCGTTCGGGCCGGCGAGGGCGTGATGATCGAAGTCGCCGAGCAGGACCGCGAGAGGCTGGACCATATCTGCGCCGGCGACGCCGAGGGGTTCTTCGAGCTCGTGCACCCCGACTCCGACCCGCTGAACTGGTGCGGATATCCCCCGTTCTACACGTTCCTGAAGTCCGCCGCGCCCGCCCTGAACCTCGAGGGCGACGTCTTGAAGTACGAACAGTGGAACATCGACGAAGCCTCCGTCGTGAGCTTCGCGGCGATGCACTTCCGGGAGAAAAACTAGCGAGTGCCGGAAAGTTGGCGGAGGGAGAGGGATTCGAACCCCCGGACCTTTCGGTCAACGGTTTTCAAGACCGCCGCCTTAAACCACTCGGCCATCCCTCCATACTTAGTTGCGTTGGGGCCCCACCCCCAACGCTAAATCAGGCGCCCTCCGGGCGCCGCCGTGGGGCCCCACCCCCAACGCTAATCAGGCGCCCTCCGGGCGCCGATTCCTTAGGATCGCACGATCTTGTCCATGCCACCCAGATACGGTCTCAGCGCCTCCGGAATCGTCACCGAGCCGTCCTCGTTCTGGTAGTTCTCCAGGATCGCGAGCCAGGTGCGGCCGATCGCGAGGCCCGAGCCGTTCAGCGTATGGCACAGCCGCGGCTTTCCGCCCGACGCGGGCCGATAGCGGATCTTCGCGCGGCGGGCTTGAAAATCGGTGCAGTTGCTGCAGGAGCTGATCTCGCGGTACGTCTCCTGCGAAGGAAGCCAGACTTCGATGTCATAGGTCTTCGCCGATGCGAAACCCATGTCTCCGGTGCACAGCAGCACCACGCGATAGGGAAGGCCCAGGCGCTTCAGGACTTCCTCGGCATTTCGCGTAAGGGACTCGAGCTCGTCGAACGAAGTCTCCTGGTCGGTGATCTTGACGAGCTCCACCTTGTCGAACTGGTGCTGGCGGATCAGGCCGCGCACGTCCTTTCCGTAGGATCCCGCCTCGCTCCGGAAGCACGGCGTGTAGGCGGTGTAGTGCTTGGGAAGCTCGGCCTGCTCGAGGACCTCGTCCTTGTGCAGGTTCGTGAGCGGGACCTCGGCCGTCGGCACCAGATAGAGGTCGTGGCCTTCCACCTTGAACAGATCGCTCTCGAACTTCGGAAGCTGCCCGGTCCCGAAGAGAGCCTCCGCGCCGACGAGGAACGGAGGCAGCATCTCGCGATATCCGTGCTCCCGGGTGTGGAGGTCGAGCATGAATTGGATGAGCGCCCGGGAAAGATGCGCGCCCGCCCCCGAGAGCACGGCGAACCGCGCCCCGGAAATCTTCGCCGCCCGATCGAAGTCGAGGATGCCGAGCTCGGTCCCGATGTCCCAGTGGGGCTTCGGCTCGAACGAGAAGCTCCTGGGCGCACCGACCCTGCGCACCTCGACGTTTCCCGTCTCGTCGAGGCCCACGGGAACGCTCTCGTGGGGGAGGTTGGGAACGGTGACGATGATTGCCTGGCATTCCTCCTCCACTTTCTTCAGCCGCTCCTCCCGCTCCTGAATCGCGTCCGATTCCTGCCGGAGCTTCGCCCGCAGCTCCTCCGCCTCGGTCTTCTTCCCCTCCTTCATCAGGCCGGCGATGCGCTTGGATTCGAGCTGGTGCTCGTGCCGCAGTGTGCTGATCTCGGTCTGGAGTCTCTTGCGCTCCTCGTTGAGGTGGGCGAGGGCCCCGAAGTCGAGCTCCGCCCCCCGGGCCCGGACCTTCCCGGCCACGAGATCCAGGTTGTCGGTGACGAAATTCAGATCGAGCATCGCGCGCATTGTAGCACCCTGCTTGCGCGGGCAGGCGCGCCGTGCGAGCCTAGAACCAGCTTCTTCTGCCGCCGAAAGGCCTTCGGGACGGCCCCGGCATGGGCTTCAGCCTCGAACGGGAAAGGACGAAAAGCGACGTCATGAAAATCCGAAAGGCGGTTCTGCCCGCGGCCGGCCTGGGAACGAGGTTCCTCCCCGCGACCAAGGCGCAGCCCAAGGAGATGCTTCCGCTGGTGGACAAGCCCCTGATTCAGTACGTGGTCGAGGAGGCCGTCGAGGCGGGAATCCAGGACGTCATCCTCGTCACCGGACGGGGGAAATCGGCCATCGAGGATCACTTCGACGTCTCCTTCGAGCTCGAGCGGTTCCTCGAGGAGAAGGGCAAGATGGGCGAGCTCGCGATCGTGAAAGCCATCTCCGATCTGGTCAACATCGCCTACGTGCGCCAGAAGGAAGCGCTCGGGCTCGGGCACGCCGTGGCGGTCGCGGAGTCGCTCGTGGGAGACGAGCCTTTCGCGGTGCTCCTCGGAGACGACCTGGTGAAGAGCGACGTGCCCTGCATCCGGCAGATGATCGACGTCTACGATCGGGTGCGCGCCCCGGTTCTGGCGGTCATGCGGGTCCCCCCCGACGAGATCTCGAGTTACGGCGTCATCGCCGCCGAGCCCGCCCGCGGCGGCGACAAGAGGCTCCACCGCGTCACCCGTCTGGTGGAAAAACCTCCGAAAGGGGACGCTCCTTCCGACCTCGCGATCATCGGACGCTATATCCTGACTCCCGGCATCTTCAATCACGTGCGCCGCACGGAACGGGATCCCCGGGGAGAGATCCAGCTCACGAACGCGCTCCAGTCCCTGCTCTCGGAGTCGGAGGTCTATGGCTTCGAGTTCGAAGGCGTACGCCACGACTGCGGAAACAAGCTCGGATTTCTCATGGCCACGGTGGAGTATGCGCTCGACCGGCGCGACCTCGGCGGCCCCTTCCGCCGCTACCTGAGGAGCGTCCCTCTCGGCGACCGCGAGGAATAGCCGCGATGGCCGATCTCCTCGAAGTCGTGGGCGGCTACCTGGGCCGGCTCACGGGTGCCTTCAACTGGGAGAACCTGAAGCTTCTCGTCGGCGCCGTCGTTCTCCTGTGGGCGGCGCTCGCGGTGAACCGCAAGCTCGGCATCCTCTCCTGGCTTCGCGGGGTGTCGACTCTCGTTCCCGATCCCGTGGCCGGCCTGAGGTCCCGCCAGGAAGCGGTGGCGGCGGAGAAGGCGGGAGACTTCCTCAACGCCGGGCTCCACTACGAGAAGCTCTCCGAGTGGGACAAGGCGCTCGAGTGCTACGAGAAGGCGGAGGAGTACCACCTCGCGGGTCAGCTCTGCCTGCGGCTCGGTCATAAAGAAGTCGCGGCCGAATGGTTTCTCCTGTCGAACGAAAAGCTCCGCGCGGCGCAGCTCTATCGAGAGCTCGGAAAACGCGAGAAGGCCGCGGAGGCCTACGTGAAAGCGGGCGCTTCGCTCGAGGCCGCCGCCGAGTACCTCGAGGCGGGAAAGCACGGCAAGGCGGCCGAGATCTACGAGCGGGCGGGGAACCTCGTACGCGCCTCGGAGGCGCACGAGCGCGGGGGGGACTTCGCGAAGGCGGGCGATTGTCTGAAGCGACAGGTGACAGAGCTCGAAAGCCGCGGGAGCCACTATCGGGCGGCGGCGCAGGAGCTCGAGATCGCGAGGTTCTGTCACCGCGCCGGAAGACTGTTCGAGAAAGCGGGCGAGACGGAGCAGGCTCTCGACCTCTACGAGCGGGGCGGCCAGATTCGTCTCGCGGCGCAGCTCGCGGAAAAGCTCGGGATGCACCGGAGGGCGGCGGAGCTCTACCGGAAATCGGGCGCCGTCGAGAAGGCGGCGGAGCTCTACGAGAAGGCGGGGGACGCGCGCGAGGCGGCGAACCTCGTGGGCGATGCCCGGCTGTCCGCCGGCGACGCCGCGGCCGCGGCCGAGGCGTTCGTGAAGGCGGGCGATTTTCTCCGGGCGGCGGAGGTCTTCGAGAACGCGGGGCTCCTCGACCGGGCTTCGGAGTGCTACGAGAAGTCCGGCGCCTACCGCGAGGCGGCGGAGGCATCTCTGCGGGCCACCTCGCGCTCGTCAACCGGCCGTGCGGCCGACCTGTTCGTGAAAGCGGGGGATGCGGGCCGCGCCGCCGAGCTCTACTTCGAGCTCGGAGACTTCGACATGGCGTCGATGCTCTTCGCAAAGGCGGGGCGTCCTTTCGAAGCGGCGAAGGCCGCCGCCGAGGCCAACTCCGAGGCTCAGATGGTGGAGCACCTGCAGCGCGTGCCTCCCGACGACCCCAACTTCCTGACCGCGGTCCGGGAGATCGCTCGAATCCTTCGAGCGCCGCGGCTGGGCGTCGCTCGCCCAGGAGAAGCTCCGAACCGTTCTGGAAGGCAAGCCGGTGGGAGCCGAGAACCTGGAGCTGTGGGATCAGCTGGCTCATGCCGAAGAAGCCCAGGGGAACCTGGCGGAGGCCGCCGCCATCCTCCACAAGATGATGGCGGTCCAATACGGCTATCACGGAGCGAGCGAGCGGTACTCCGAGCTGAAGCGGCTCATCGCCGAGGAGAAGAAGCGCTCCGAGACGTTTCAGCGAAAGGCGCCGCCCGTGGTTCAGCACCAGGGAAAGCGACGCTACGAGATTCTGGGAATGCTCGGCAAAGGCGGCATGGGCGCCGTCTACCGGGCCTACGATCACCTTCTCGGCCGTCACGTGGCGTACAAGGTTCTGGGAGAGGCGCTCGCCGGTAATCCCGAGGCGAGGGACAGTCTGCTCCATGAAGCCCGCGCCGCGGCGCAGCTCAACCATCCGAACGTCATCACCATCTACGACCTGGGCACGGATCAGGACCAGACGTTCATCTCGATGGAGCTGGTCGAAGGGGAGAGCTACCAGTCGCTCCTGCGGGGGAGGAACTGGCTCGACATCGACCAAGCACTGCACTGGCTGGTCTCGGTCACGCAGGGACTCGAACACGCGCACAGCCGCGGCATCGTCCATCGGGATCTGAAGCCCTCGAACGTGCTCCGCGCGGTCGACGGTCGGGTGAAGATTCTGGATTTCGGTCTCGCGCGGCGCGCGGACAACGGGGAATCCTCCGAGGGAGCGCTCGGCCATTCGATGTCGGGGACGCCGAAGTACATCCCCCCCGAGGCGATTCAGGGCGGGCCCATCGATGCCCGCTCCGACGTGTACTCGCTCGGAGCGACGCTCTACGAGCTCCTCACGGGCAAGGCGCCGTTCACCGAAGGCAATCTCCTGATGCACCACCTCCACACGCCTCCGCCGCCTCTTCGGAGCCGGAGAAGCGAGATCCCTCAAAAGCTCGAAGAGCTCGTGCTCCTCTGCCTGGCCAAAGCCCCCGGCGATCGATTCCAGTCGGCGGGCGAGGTCCTCTCCTTCGCCGCCGCCGCCCGCATCGTCTGAGAGCGGGCGAGGTCCGGCCCGCTCGCTTGCTTCCAGATGGTGTGTTGTCTACACTAACTCGACGGCAAGACCCATGACCGCGCCACCCGTCCTCCAGAACGTCAAGGTCGCCGTAGACAACTGCATCTTCACCATCGTCGATGGCCGCCTCCAGGTCCTTCTCATAAGGATGAGAAAGAAGCCCTTCGAGGGCATGTGGGCGCTTCCCGGGGGTCTCATCGACGAAGGGGAGAGCCTCCGCGATGCGGCGGCTCGAATCCTCAAGGAACAAACAGGGGTGGAGGGTCTCTATCTCGAGCAGCTGTACACGTTCGACGGAAGGACGCGCGACCCGGAAGGTCGCGTCGTGTCCGTCGCCTACTACTCGCTGGTGCCTGGGGTGGGGCTCGCCCTCGGAACGACGCCGAAGTACGACGCAGTGCGGTTCTGGGATTGCAGCGGAAGGCCTCGAGCGCTCGCGTACGATCACGAGGCGATTCTCGGCTACGCGCAGGCGCGGCTCCAGGCGAAAGTCCAGTACTCGAACGTGATGTGGTCGCTCCTCCCGCCGAAGTTCACGCTGCGCGAGCTCCAGACCGCTTACGAGGGCGTATTGAACCGCCGCCTCGACAAGCGCAACTTCCGGAAGAAGGTTCTTTCACTGGGGCTCCTCCGGGCATCGGGTCAGAAGTCGAAGGGGGGGCGGCACCGCCCGGCGATGCTGTATCAATTCTCCTCGCAGACGCCGACGGCGGTCGAGGTTTTCTGATGCGCGAGCTTCCGCTCCCCGAGCATTTCGACCCGGCCCGAGTCGGCGAGCTGTACCGCGTCGCCTATCCCGAACGCGCCCGCGACGCCGTCGAGTATCGCGTTCGGCATGAGGTCGCTCCGGCCAGAACGGACCGGTCCAACGTGGGGCTTCTGCTCGTTGACGTCCAGAACACTTTCTCCCTCCCCGGCTTCGAGCTCTTCGTCGCGGGCCGCTCGGGACGAGGCGCGCTGGACGATGCCGTTCGCCTGTCCGCGTTTCTCTATCGAAACCTCGCGAGCATCACCCGGATCCACGCGACGATGGATACCCACCGCGCCTTCCAGATCTTCCATCCGGCGTTCCTGCTCGACGAGAAAGGCCGTCATCCCGCTCCCATGACCGCGATCTCCCTCGAGGACGTCGAGTCCGGCCGGTTCCGCGTGAACCCGGAGGCCTCGGGCGCGCTCGGGCGCGGCGACGCCGGACTCCTCGACCGCCACCTCCTTCATTACTGCCGGCTCCTGAGCCGCGACGGAAAGTACCGCCTGATGGTCTGGCCCTACCACGCCATGCTCGGCGGCATCGGCCACTGTCTCGTCCCGGCGGTGGAGGAGGCGATCTTCTTTCACACCATCGCGCGCGAGAGTCAGGCCCACTTCGAGCTCAAGGGCGCGAGCCCGCTCACCGAGAACTACTCGGCGCTCGGCCCCGAGGTGCTCGAGGACGAAGAGGGCAACGCGATCGCGCCCGGCAACGACGCTCTCCTCGAGAGGCTCCTTTCGTACGACGCGCTCATCGTCGCCGGACAAGCCAAGAGCCACTGCGTGAGCTGGACGGTCTCGGATCTCCTCGTCGAGATCCGCCGCCGGGACGCGGGCCTCGCACGCAAGCTATACCTTCTCGAGGACTGCATGTCGTCCGTGGTGGTCCCGGGAGTGGCCGATTTCACCGAGGATGCGGAGAGGGCGTTCTCGCAGTTCGAGGCCGCGGGGATGCATCGGGTTCGCTCTTCGGAGCCCATGGACACCTGGCCCGGCTTTCCTTCAGGAGTCTGACCATGCCGATCATCGAATCGCTCCTGGACCTGGACTTCTACAAGTTCACCATGGGACAGCTCGTGTTCCTCAAGTATCGCGACGTTCCCGTGGTCTACTCGCTTACGAACCGCACGCGCCAGGTGCGCCTCGCGGAATTCATCGACGAGGGCGAGCTTCGCGAGGAGCTCGACCACGCCCGAAGCCTCCGCCTGAACAACAGCGAGCTCCACTATCTCCGGGGAACCAACGAGTACGGAGACCGGATGTTCCGGGAGAGCTACCTCGAGTTCCTTCGCGACCTCTCGCTCCCTCCGTACGACCTCGAGGAAGTGGATGGGAGCTTCCGCCTCCAGTTCGAGGGCGTTTGGTCCCGGGCCATTTACTGGGAGACGGTGGCGCTCTCGATCGTGAACGAGCTCTACAACCGGAGCTTGATGAGACCCCTGAGCCCCTTCGAAAAGGACCTGGTCTTCGCCAGGGGAAAGATGCGTCTCGCGGAGAAGATCCGGGTGCTCCGGGGAAGGCCCGAGATCTCCTTCGTCGACTTCGGCACCCGCCGTCGATTCAGCCGCGACTGGCAGCGCTACGTCGACCGGTCGCTCGCCGAGGAGCTGCCCCATCAGTTCCTCGGAACTTCCTCGACCGAATCGGCGATGCTCCACGGCCTGGTCCCGATGGGCACTTCGGCCCACGAGCTCACCATGGTGATGTCGGGGATCATGCACGACTCCGACGACCTCATCCGCGCCTCCCACAACCGCGTTCTGGAGGACTGGTGGGAGCTCTACGGCTGGGGCCTCTCGGTCGCCGTGACCGACACCTACGGATCGGAGTTCTTCTTCAGCGACGTCGAGCCGGACCAGGCCCGGAAATGGAAAGGGCTTCGCCACGATTCCGGCGACCCGTTCGAATTCGGCGAGAAGGCGATCCGCTTCTACCAGGAGCACGAGATCGACCCGAAGGAAAAGCTCCTGATCTTCAGCGACGGGCTCGATCTCCAGACGATCCTCTCCCTCTCCAAGCGCTTCTACGGCCGCATCAAGCTCTCGTTCGGCTGGGGCACGAACCTCACGAACGATCTCGGCTTCGAGCCGATCTCCATCGTGGTCAAGGCCGTCGAGGCCAACGGCCACCGCACGGTGAAGCTCTCCGACAACCTGGCGAAAGCCACGGGAAGCCGCGAGGACATCGAGCGCTTCAAGCGCATCTTCGGCCATTCGCACGAGCGCCGGGAAGCGGTCCGCTACTGATGCAGCTTCTCAAGATCGGCCTCGTGAACCTGAATCCCACCGTGGGCGCGATCCACGAGAACCTCGAGAAGATGGTCCGGGTGGCGGCCGAGACCGCGAAGGCGAAATGCGGGCTAGTCGCTTTCACCGAGCAGGTGCTTCCGGGATATCCCACCGAGGACCTGGTTCAATGGCCGGGATTCGTCGCGGCTCAATATCGCGGGCTTCGCGAGCTCGCGGAGGCGACGCGGAAGCTTTCCTTTCCCACGGTCTTCACCGTCGGCCTCACGGTGACCGACCGAGGCCTTCTCTATAACGCCGTCGCCGTGGTCGCGGCGGGGGAGATCGTCGGGATCGTCCCCAAGGAGAACCTCCCGAACTACGACGTGTTCTACGAGCGCCGGGTCTTCGCCCTCGGAATCCCGGGCGTGGTGTCGACGATCGACGGTATCCCTTTCGGCGACCTTCTGTTCCGCTTTCCCTTCGGCACGCTCGCGGTCGAGGTCTGCGAGGACCTCTGGGTTCCGAACGGCCCGGCGCTTCGTCGAGCGGCGAGCGGGGCCGAGGTCGTGGTGAACGTTTCCGCGTCTCCCTTCCGGAGCGGTGTCGTCGAGACCCGAAAAGAGCTCATCGCGACCCGCGCGGCGGACCACGAGGTCACCCTCGTCTACGTGAACCAGTTCGGAGGCCAGGACTCGCTGGTCTTCGACGGAGGAGGCTACGTCAACCAGAACGGCCGGATGCTGTTCGAGGCGGCGCGCTGGCGCGAGGGCTGGTCGTCCGTCGTCGTCGACGTCGATAGCACGCGGAGGCGAAGGCGGGAGAACACCACCTATCGCTCGCACGCCGAAGCCTATCTCGGTTCCCACGAGCCGGTGCGAACGCTCGACGTGCCGCTTCCCGGATACGAGGCGCCCCTCGACGGCTATCCCGTGCCGGTGGGGAAGAGCTTCTTTCTCCCCGCCCCGGGACCGGCGGCCTCTCCCGAAGTCCTGTGGTACGAGGATCTGCTCTCGGCGATGAAGACCGGGCTCGCCGGCTACTTCGAGAAGACCGGCGCCTTCGAGCGGCTGGGGGTCGCGCTCTCCGGCGGAAAGGATTCCGCGCTGACCCTCCTGATCGCGTGGTTCTACGCGCGCGAGCGCGGCTCGGATCCCAAGGACTTCATCCACTGCTTTTCCATGCCCACCCGCTTCAACTCGGAGACGACGAAGGGGATCGCGCGGAAGCTCGCCGACGAGCTCGGGGTCACGTTCATCGAGATTCCCATCGAGGAAGCCTTCGTTCGGGAGGTTCTGGCCGCGGAAGCGATGCTGTCGCCGGGAGAGAAGCTCACCCCGCTCACCCGGCAGAACATCCAGGCTCGCATCCGCGGGATGCGCATGTGGAACTGGGCGAACGCGAGCCGCGGCATGTGGCTCCAGACGGGGAACATGAGCGAGAAGGCGGTGGGCTACACCACCATCGGGGGAGACCTGATGGGTGCCTATTCGCTCCTCGGAAACGTGCCGAAGACGATCGTCATCCGCCTGCTGGACTATCTTCGGGAGAAGCACCGCTTCGAGGCCCTCGAAGAGCTCATGAAGACCGAGGCGTCCGCGGAGCTCGCCGAGAACCAGGAAGACGAGCGGGACCTCATGCCCTTCCCGGTACTCGATGCCTGCTTCGCGCTCTTCGCGGGGGAGAAGATGATGCCGGTCGACCTCTATCGGGCCATCCGGGCGATGTGGACCGACGATGAGCTCCGGAGGATGAGACCCGACTATCGCCCCGAGATGCTCAAGGAGTGGGTGAAGCGTTTCTGTCGCTTGTTCATCGGATCCATCTTCAAATGGGTTCAAGCCCCCCAGGCGGTGCACCTCGGCGCCCTCGACCTCGATCGAGAGCGCGCGCTCCAGCTTCCCGTGGTGCAGTCGCCCGAGTGGCTCGAGATCGACGGGATCGACGCCGTTGCCGATTGAGCGGCTCGGAGAGAGCGATCTCAGGGACGAGGGCGGGTAGCGGTTCCGCCCCCCCTGCGAGAACGCTCCTCGGGCGTCGAAGCCGGACCCAGAGTGAGGCGCAGGACGAGGCGTCTCGAGAGAGTGAGGGTCTGGTTCTCGCCGTTCCACCGAAGAGGGGCGATCTGGATGAGGGCCCCGCTCTCACCGCCGCGGGGCTCGACGCGAAGGACGCGCGCCAGGGGCAGCGCATTGGGCGGATTGGAGTCGCGTCCCGGGACATCGACCTCCGGCGAGAAGCTGACCATGTTCTGCGATCGAACGAGACCGAGACCCACCTCACCGCTCCGAAGCCCCTCGAGCCACGTTCGGAACACCGGAATGGAAAAGGGACCGAGGCGTAAGAGGTCCTCACCCTTCAGGACCCGCAGGTGGATTTGGTCGTCGGTTACGGTCGCCGCGAACCCGCCTACCGTGAGCTCGAGGTCCACGTGGTGCTCGTCGCGCTGCAGAATCCGCCAGGCGGTCGCGCCCGGGACGCCGTAGACGATGGTGGTTCGCGACTCTGGATCGAGGCCCTCGACCTCGCCCGCGGTCAGGGCGTGGATCTCGCCGCCCAGGCACGTCCCCTGCGAGATCGGCCCGTAAGGCGTTCTCCCGCCCTGCGGGTTCTGGACCTCGAGAAGATAGTATGGTCTACCCGATCCCTCATCGTCCCGGTAGAAGTAGCTCGTATTTCCGGAGGAGGCGACGAGTCCTTCGATTTCGCCCCTGGCGAGCGGCTCCCACGGGCCGTTGCCCGAGGTCGACCGGCTCAGGCGGAAACGCACACCGGGACTCTCGTTCCGCGTGACCCACTGGAGGAGGATCGAGCCATCCCATGGCTGCGCTCCAAAGTAGAGAAGCTCGTTCCCACTCGCGCCGACGATTTCATCGGCACCGCGGTCCCAGTCGGTCGCGGAGCGAGTGTCGCCGTCGACGTCCAGGACGCCGGCGAGGGCGAGCCTCGCGCCCGAATTGCGCGCAGGCGACGCCGCCTTGAGGTGGAAGTTGTCGGCGGCGTCGGTGGGGGAATGGAAGACCTGGTCCGCGGCGACGCCGGTCAACGAGCTCGCGCCCGGGGCCGAGGCGTCCGAAGAAATGTTGTGGCTCGAATCCTTCCAGCGGCCGCCCGCGGAAACGCGAAAGTCGGAGGGAAGGTTGCTGGCGGCGACGACGTTGCTCGCGCTCACCGACGCGGCGGGACCGAGCACGATACCGCCTCCCTCGCCGCTCGGCCCGAGCCCGCAGCCGTACACGCTCAGGTTGGTCACCCGGATGTCGACGGGGGCGCCCTCGTTCCCCGCGACCCGCACTCCGGCTCCCGGTGCCCGATACAGGATCGTGTTCGAGACCGTTCCCTCCGCGATCGCGGAGCCTTTCGCACCGGCCGCGAAAACGATCCCGTCCGCGGCCTCACCCTCTCCGTCGTGGACGATGAGGTTCGAAAGGAGAACGTCGTCGGCGCTTACGCGCACCCCTGCCATCCGGGGTCCTTTCCAATTCCGAATCTCGAGCCAGTCCACACGGGTGAAGTTGTCATGGACGGAGACGGCGTCGCCGCCGCTTTCCGGCTCGACCGCCGCGCCGATGCTCCCCACTCCGTCGTGGCGCTGTCCCTCGGCCACCGTCAGATGAAGGTAGTGCTCGGCGTCGGTCATCGAGCCCTCGACGACGAGTCCCTGAGTGAACACTCCGTCGTTGTAGGCCACTCCCACCTCTCGACGCTTCTCCGCCGCGAGGTTCCCCTCACGATCCGACTCCCAGGCCTGGAGCGACCCGTACGCTCTCTCCACGACATAGCTCGCGTCCACGTGGTCGGCCTTCGCCTTGCTCTGAACCACGACCTGAGTCGGCGAAATGCGCGAGAGGATGAAGAGCGTCTCGCCTCCGATCACGAGCTTGTCGCCGCGGCCGACGGCGCCGGTGGCATAGGGATTCGGGAGCGTCGCGCCCAGGAACGTCACCAGGACCTCCCCGGCGGAAACCGTCGCGGTGCCGGTCGCGTAGAGCGGCTCGCCCCCGGCGCCGATCGAGCGATAGTTCGTCGACCCCGGCGCGGCGCTCGCGGCGAGCGCGCCCCCAAGGAAGAACAGGACGGCGGACCGAGTGAGATGTGCGTTCATGTCGACACCACTCCCTGAAACGTCTCCATGGGTGCAATCTCGATGCCGTTGGGGGTCCAGGGCGGGAGGTCGTGTTCTGTCAACAGTTCCACACACAGGCTGCCGCGGGGCGGCCTGCGGGGTCGCAGGGAAAACCCCACGGACCGCGAAACCCGGTCGAGCGTCGCCCGTGGAGGTGGCCCGCGGGGGCCCCATCGTGGTAAACAGGAAGATCGGATTTCAGGAGACGGACGAAATGACCAACGAATCTACTCGACGAGACGTTCTTCGAATCGGCATCGCGGGACTGGGCGTTCTGGCGCTCCCGGAGTGGGCATTCCCTGCCCTCGCTCCGGGCGAGGAGATCGTCCCGTTCACCGACATTCCTGAGAGCTTCTCGACGATCCGCGGACCCGATAGAAGGGTCCTGGACCTGCGGGAGATCGACGGGCCGTTCACGCCCAAGGACCAGTTCTTCACGACGCAGCACTTCGGCCACCCGGCGGTCGACGCTCAGACGTACCGGCTGAAAGTGACCGGGCTCGTTGACCGTCCGAGTGAGCTCACCCTCGACGAGATCCGGGGCATGGGAAAGACGGAGCTCGATGCCGGCTTCGAGTGCTCGGGCAACAGCGGGCGATCGATGCAGGGCCTCGTTTCGAACGGCCGCTGGACCGGCCTTCCCTTGCGCGACGTTCTGAAGGAAGCGGGGGTCCAGGAGAGCGCGCGGGAGGTCGTCTTCTTCGGGGCGGACCGGGGAACCGAGGAAGTCGAGTTCCGGGGACGGAAGTACCCGGTGGAGCAGCAGTACGGGCGCAGCATCCCCGTCGACAAGGCGTTGAGTTCCGAGCCGTTTCTCGCTCACGCCCTCAACGGCGAGCCCCTGACGGTCCACCAGGGATTTCCTCTGCGGCTCATCATGCCCGGGTGGTACGGAGCGCCGAACGTCAAGTGGCTGGTGAACGTTCACGTCCAGGAGGATCCTTATATCGGAAAGTACCAGGCGCTCTGGTACCGGACCCTGCGGGGCGAGATGATCGGCGGCGAGCTGAAATGGACGGAGACGGCGATCACCCGGATGCGGGTGAAATCGGCGATCGCGCGGGTCACTCGCGCCGGAGATACCTGCAAGGTCCTGGGCTTCGCTTTGACCGACGGTACGCCGCTCGAATCCGTCGAAGTCCGGATCGACGATGGGCCCTGGCAGCGGGCGGCGATCGATTCGTCCCAGACGAAGTACTCCTGGAAGCTCTTCACCTACGAGTGGAAAGGCGCGAGCGCCGGGGTGCACAGTCTGGTCTCTCGCGCCACCGACGCGAAGGGGGAGGTGCAGCCGACCGCCGAGGAGCTGGAGAACAAGAAGACGTTTCTCGAGGACAACGGTCAGTTTCCGCGCACCCTGACGATCGCGTAGCAGGGTGCCGAAAACCCATCCGCACCCTGCGCGAGCGGAGCGAGCCCGGCCCGCCAAGTGGGAATGTTCCGCCGAGATTCTTCAGGCCGCGGGGGTGGGGCCCCGCGGCACTGATGCACTTAGACGTCAGATCCTCGAGAGCGCCCGGCGGATCGTCCGGATCGTCTTGTCGTCGCGTTTGTAGAACGTCCACTGTTTGATGCGCTTCGCACGGAGGAAGCCGGCGCGGCAGAGGATCTTCAGGTGCTCGCTCGCCGTCGGCTGGCTGACCCCGAGCTTCGCCGCGATGAACAGCCCGCAGACCCCGTCCTTCACCAGGTCGCCCTCGACCTGTCGGGGAAAGTGCTTCACCGGTTCCTTGAGCCACGAAAGGATGAGGAGCCGTCGCTCGCTCGCGAGGGCCCGAAGCTCGTTCTCCATATTTGACACTTAGCTAAGTCCCTAATTATAATAACACGGAATGATCGACCGCGGGGAGATCGAGGCCGCCCACGAGCTCATCCGCGGGCACGTGAGGCGGACCCCGGTTCTCGCGCTCGACGGAAGGGACTTCGGTCTCGAGCTCTCCGCCCTGGTCCTCAAGCTCGAGCTCCTGCAGCACGCGGGATCGTTCAAGGCCCGGGGCGCTTTCACCAACCTCCTGATGCGCGACGTTCCCGAGGCGGGGGTGGTCGCGGCCTCGGGCGGGAATCACGGAGCGGCGGTCGCCTTCGCCGCCCGCAAGCTCGGAAAGCCCGCGAAGATTTTCGTTCCCGTCGTCTCCTCCCCGTCGAAGATCGAGCGCATTCGGTCCTACGGAGCGGAGCTCGTCGTCGGAGGCGAGCTCTATGCCGACGCCCTCGCCGCGAGCGAGGCCTGGGCGGCGGAGTGGGGAGCGCTCACCATACACGCCTACGACCGGAGGGAGACGCTTCTCGGACAGGGAACCGTCGCACTCGAGATGGAAGAGCAGGCTCCGGAGGTCGATTCTCTGCTCGTGGCGGTAGGGGGCGGGGGCCTCATCGGCGGAATCGCTTCGTGGTACGCGGGGAGGGTAAGAGTGGTCGGAGTCGAGCCCGAGGAGGCGCCGACCCTCACCCGGGCGCTCGCCGCGGGAAAGCCCGTCGACGCCCCGGCTGGAGGGATCGCCGCTGATTCCCTCGCGCCGAAGCGGGTCGGAGAGCTCATGTTTCCGATCGCGCGCGAGCACGTCTCCAGCGTGGTGCTGGTCTCGGACGAGGAGATCGTCGAGGCGCAACGGGTGCTCTGGGACAGGGTCCGCATCGCCGCCGAGCCCGGCGGAGCGGCGGCCTTCGCCGCGGTGCTCGCGGGGAAGTACGTTCCCGCGCCCCGCGAGAGAGTGGGAGTCGTCGTCTGCGGAGGCAACACCGACGCGGTCGCCATCGGAAAAAAACGCTGAAAGCAGGAGAACGCATGTCCGTTTACGACAGGTTGAAATCGCTCGGTATCTCGCTTCCTCCCTTGACCCCTCCGGTGGCCGCCTTCGTCCCTTACACCGTCACCGGGAAGCTCGTCTTCCTTTCCGGCACCATCGCGCGCAGGGACGGAAAGCCCTGGGTGGGAAAGCTCGGGCGCGAGATCGATACCGCGGAAGGGAAGGAGGCCGCGCGCGCCATCGCCGTCGACCTCATGGCGGTGCTTCACCAGGCGACGGGAGGAAACCTCGACCGGGTGAAGCAGCTGGTCAAGCTCCTGGTACTGGTGAACAGCGACGAGGCGTTCACCGAGCAGCACCTGGTAGCGAACGGCGCTTCGGAGCTCCTGAAGGAGGTCTTCGCGGAGAAGGGGCCTCACGCACGGAGCGCCGTCGGCATGGCGCAGCTTCCGTTCGGAGCCTGCGTCGAGATCGAGATGATCGCAGAGCTGGCTTAGCTTACCGAACGCCTTCGAGGTCGACGTCGCTCCAGGCGCCGGCGACGATGGCCTCCCGAATCTGAGACGGGCTCCGTCCCGCCTGCGTCAAGCGCTGCGCAAGGAAAACTTCCTTGAGGCAGATCCCTCACGTGGCGCCGTGATCGGAAGCGAAGCAATCGAGAAGACTTCCGTGCCCGAAGGAATCTCCGCAATTGCAGTAGCAGGGCTGCTGCGCGAGAACCTCGGGGATCTCGCGGGCGATTCGATAGGCCTGCGAGACCACGGGAATCCGGTAGCGCTCGGGGTCCTGGAGGACGGGGAAAGGCCTGGCCGCTTCGGCGCTTCGATGAAAAGGCGGGATACCGGAGGCGGCGGACTCCGTGACCGGCGTCTCCGGGGGCTTCGCCTCGTCCTCGAGAAACAGGAACGCCACCGCCACCGCCGCCAGAATCGCGAGCGCCCAAGGGGCGCCGCGAAATGCCGACGCCGGTTTGGTGCGATCCTTCGCCACGTTCGGCATTATAGGCGATGGCTCCCGGAGGATTTCAACGGCGCCGTCAGGCTTTCGGCCAACGGTCTCGCAGTCCTCTCAGCAGATCGAGGGTGGTCACGATGCCGAGGACGCGGTCCCCATCGGTCACGATGAGCCGATGGACTCGCCCGCCGACCATGGTGTCCGCCATCTCCGCGAACCGCGCGTTCTCCGACACCGAGAAAATCACCGGAGTCATGATGTCTCGAACGACTTCACCGGAATCCTCCTCGATCGAAAACGAGCGGAATTCGTCTTCGGTCGTCTCCCACCCGCGTAAATAGAAGTCCGGCGGTCTGTCTCTTCGGACGTTGCTCGTTCGCTTCGCGCTATGGAGCGCGATGTCGGTCGTCGACACCACTCCCACGAGCTTTCCGTTCTCGTCGACTACCGGAGCCCCGGTGATCATGTGCTCCGACAACGTGGCCACCAGCTCCGACAACGGGGCGTCGTCGCGAACGGTGATGATGTTCCGGGTCATGACGTCTCTTGCAGTCAATTCAGTCACGGTTCCTCGCATTCGATCCAGATGGATTGCACCATTCTACTCACTCTTCCGACTGCGCCGTCGAGTTGGGGTCTCTTCCCCGTCAAGCCTTGGGGTGCGACTTCTCGTACACTTCGAGAAGCCTCTTCGTCGAGAGCTGGGTGTACTTCTGCGTCGTCGACAGGCTCTCGTGTCCCAGGAGCTCCTGGATGGCGCGCAGATCGCAGCCATGCTCGAGGAGATGGGTGGCGAAGGCGTGCCTGAGGCTATGGGGCGAGAGGCCGGAACGAAGCGCCGTGAGCTTCAGGTAGCGATCCATCAGACGCCGCACGCTTCGGGCCGTGAGCCGTCCCCCGCGGTGGTTCAGAAAGAGCGCATCGGTGCCTTCGCCGAGGGCCACGAGCTCCCGCCGATCGCGGAGGTAGCTCGAGAGCGCTTCCTCCGCCGGCTCACCGAAAGGAACGATGCGCTCCTTGTTGCCTTTCCCCAGGACCCGGAGGAGGCGGGAGTCGAGGTCGCAGGTCGAGACATCGAGAGACGTGAGCTCGCCGATGCGGATTCCGGCGGCATAGAGGAGCTCGAGCATCGCCCGGTCCCGCCGCCCCAGCGGGGTAGAGGCGTCGGGCGCCTCGAGGAGCCGCTCCACTTCGCTCTCCTCGATTCGCGGCGGGAGCTTCCGATCGAGCCTCGGGGTCGAGACCAGCCGCGCGGGATTCTTGGCGAGAGTTCCCTCGCGCACCAGGAACCGGAAGAAAGTACGGAGGGCGGCGAGCTTCCGGGCGACGGAGGCCCGCGCGAGCCCTACCTGATGGAGACGGGCGAGGAACGAGCGAATGGCGAGGACGTCCACGGAAGAGGGCTGCGCGATTCCGAGCTCCTCCTCGAGAAAGACCTGGAACTGGGTGAGGTCGGATTCATAGCTCGAAAGGGTGTTCGGCGAGAGACCTCGGCGATGCTTCAGGTCGTCGAGAAAGGCGCGAATCGCACGGCGCATCTACTTTCGAGGCGGGACCTCGAGCTCGGTTCGGAGATAGTGCGCGATTTCCCCGACGAACCGGTGGACCGAGGCCTCCGCGATACGGTGCCCCACGACGGCATCGACCACCGTGCCGAGCCAGCCGAGGGGCGGCTCGTAGTGGCCTGAGAAATCGAGCTGGGTCTCGGTGGAAGTCAATGGATATACGGCGAGATCCGCTTTCATCAAGGGGAACAAGCCGGGGGCGCTCGCGGCTTTCCAGTCCACCCGCAGGCGGGTCAGGGCGCCGCCGGACGGGTCGCGCTCGACCTCCCGGACCGATACGTCGATCTCCTTCGCGAACTCGATTCCCGCGATTTCCACCCGGAGGGCGGAAGCTACCGAATGCGTCCGCCCCGCCGCCGCCCGGGTGGCGGAGCGAAACACGGCGAGCGCATCCTTCGCGAGCGCCGCACGGACGCGCTCGTAGGGATAGTTCACGTAATCGAAGCTTCGGATCTCGCGACTCATCGCCGTGTTTCCTTCCTGGGCCCGCTCCGCGAATCGTAACACAGCAGATTCGAGATTTTCGTGAGGACGGGCTCAGGTTCGACGGGTATCCGGATCGACAACCCTTTTCTCCAGGCGAAGCCGCTCAACGAGCGGTGACGCGGACGAACTCTTCGAGATCGAAGAGCGCCCGCTCGACCAGCCCCTGGTTTCGGGCCTTCTTGTTCGCAACCGGCGGGTCGAGAGGAGGCAGAAGACCGAAGGAGACGTTCGTCGGCTGATAGCTCTTCGCCTCCGCCTGCGTGATGTAGTGGCAAAGGGAGCCGAGCGCCGTGGTTCGCGTCGGTGCGAGCGTCTCTTCGCCGCGGGCGAGGCGGGCGGCGTTGATCCCGGCGATGATGCCGGAAGCGGCGGACTCCGTGTATCCCTCGACTCCGGAGATCTGTCCGGCGAAGAAGAGGCTCTCGCGCGCTCGCGTCTGAAACGTCGGCCTCAAGACCGTGGGGGAGTTGATGTAGGTGTTGCGGTGGATCATGCCGTAGCGGGAGAACTCCGCGTTCTCGAGTCCGGGGATGAGTCGCAGGATCCGCTTCTGCTCTCCCCACTTCAGCTGGTTCTGGAAGCCGACGAGGTTGTAGAGCGTCGCCGCGAGGTTGTCCTGCCGGAGCTGGACGCAGGCGTAAGGCTCGCGCCCGGTTCGTGGATCGGCGAAGGCCGACGGGCTTCATCGGGCCCGAAGCGGAGCGTGTCGACTCCTCGGGCGGCCATCACCTCGATCGGAAGACAGCCCTCGAAGTAGAGGGCGTTGTCGATGGCGTTCAGGTCCACGGTCGCCGCCGAGAGCAGGGCCTCGTGGAATCGGAGGTACTCCTCGCGGCTCAGAGGACAGTTGACGTAGTCGTCGCCTCCCTTGCCGTAGCGGGACGCTCGAAACGCTTTCTCGAAGTCGACGCTCTCGACCTCGACCACCGGGCTCACGGCGTCGTAGAAGTAGAGGTAGTCGCTCCCGGTGAATTCGCGGATGGAATCGGAGAGCCGCTCCGAGGTCAGCGGACCGGAAGCGAGGATCACCATCGCCTCTTCAGGAATCTGCGCCACCTCTTCCTCCACCACGGTGACCCCCGGTGCCTCGCGGACCCATTCCGTCACGCGCCGGGAGAACGCCTCCCGATCGACGGCGAGCGCCTGGCCCGCGGGAACGCGGCTCGCGAGAGCGGCCTCAATCGTGAGCGAGCCGAGACGGCGCATCTCCTCCTTCAAGAGCCCATGAGCGTTCGTGAGCGAATCCGAGCGGAGGGAGTTGCTGCAGACGAGCTCCGCGAAGAGGGGAGTCTTGTGCACCGGCGTCTGCTTCGAGGGGCGCATCTCGAAGAGGCGCACTTCCACTCCGCGCCGGGAGAGCTGAAAAGCCGCCTCGGCGCCCGCGAGCCCGGCGCCGACGACGACGACTTCGCTCAAGCCTGGGCGGGCGCGGGCTCGGCCACGGCCTCGGCCTCCGGACTCCTACGGTAGCCGCAGCCCTCTTCGGTGCATGCGATGAACGTTCCGTCCCGCTTCGTCGACTTCTCGAAGAGGACCGGGTAGCCGCACTCGGGGCAGGGCTCGGGCACGGGCCGATACCAGCTGGTGAAGTCGCAGTTCGGATACTCGCTGCAGCCGAAGAACAGCTTTCCGCGGCGCGAGCGCCTCTCCACCACCTGGCCTTTGCAGTTGTCCTTGGGGCAGGACACGCCCACTTCCTTCTGCTTGATGTGCTTGCAGTCGGGATAGTTGCTGCAGGCGGTGAACTCCCCGTAGCGGCCATGCTTGATGACCAGCTGGTTCCCGCACTTCGGGCACTTCTCCTCGAGGAGTCTGGTCGCGCTTGGTCTCGAGCGACCCGTCCTTGCCTCTCAGGATCCGCCGGGTGTTCTTGCAGTCGGGGTAGCCGGAGCAGGCGAGGAACTGTCCGTACCGGCCTTTCTTCAGCACCATCGGACGGCTGCACTTCTCGCAGGTCTCGTCCTGGAAGACGTCGGGGTCCGCGGACTCCTTGTCGGCGTAGTTCTGGATCTCACGGGTGTTCCGGCACTCGGGATAGCCGGAGCAGGCGAGGAAGTGGCCGAAGCGCCCCCACTTGATGACCATGGGTTTTCCGCACTTGTCGCAGACTTCCGAAGTCGGAATCTCCATCGCCTTGACGTTGGTCATCTTCTCGCGGGCTTCGATCAGGTCCTTGCTGAATTTCTGGTAGAAGCCGTCGATGGTGGTGAGGTAGTTGGCGCGGCCTTCCTCGATCTCGTCGAGCTGCTCCTCCATGCGCGCGGTGTACTCGATTTCCATGATGTCGGCGAAGCTGCCCATCAACAGGTCGGTCACCAGGAACCCGAGCTCGGTCGGAAGGAACTTGCGATCCGCCTTGTGCACGTACTGCCGATCCACGAGTACCGAGAGGATGCTGGCGTAGGTCGAGGGCCGGCCGATGCCTTTCTCCTCGAGCTCCTTGACCAGCGAGGCCTCGGTGAAGCGCGGAGGAGGCTGGGTGAAGTGCTGCTCGGGCCGGATGGCGAGGAGCGCGAGCTTCTCGCCTTCGGTGAGCTGGGGAAGCTTCCCCGAGCCATCTTCCTTTTCCGCCTCGTCGCCGTCCTCGCTCGAGCCCGCCGCGGTCTCTTTCTTCTCCGGCTCCTCGTCGCGGCCCTCCTCGTAGAGCGCGAGGAAGCCGTTGAACTTGAGGACCGAGCCCCGGGCCCGGAGCAGGAACCGACCCGCCTCGATCTCGACGATGGTCTCGTCGAATACCGCGGGCGGCATCTGCGAGGCGACGAACCGGGTCCAGATCAGCCGGTAGAGCTTGAGCTCGTCCCGGTCGAGGAACGGAGCGACCGAGTCCGGATCCCGGAAGACGGAAGTCGGGCGGATCGCCTCGTGCGCGTCCTGGGCCCCCTTCTTGCTCTTGTAGAAGTTCGGCTTCTCGGGAAGCATCGCTTGCCCGTAGCGCTCGCCGATGTAGCGCCGCACTTCGTCGATCGCCTCGTCGGCGATGCGGGTGGAGTCGGTGCGCATGTAGCTGATGAGACCGATCGGGCCCTCCTGGCCGAGCTCGATGCCTTCGTAGAGGCGCTGGGCCACCATCATCGTGCGCTTCGCGGTGAAGCCGAGCTTCCGGGCGCCTTCCTGCTGGAGCTTGCTGGTGATGAAGGGCGGCACCGGCCGGCGGCGCCTTTCCTTCGCGGTGATCTTCTTGACGGTGAACGGGAGGTTCTCGAGCTCGCTCACCACCGACTTCGCCGAGGCCTCGTCCTTGAGCTCGGCGTTCTCGCCGTCGATCTTGCTGAGCTTGGCCACGAACGCCGGAGGCTCGTTCCCCTGGACGTCGGCTTCGACCGACCAGTACTCCTCGGCCCGGAAGGCCTGGATCTCCCGCTCCCTTTCGCAGACGATGCGGAGCGCCACCGATTGCACCCGCCCGGCCGAGAGCCCCCGGCGGACCTTTTCCCAGAGAAGCGGGGAGATCTGGTATCCCACGAGCCGGTCCAGCACCCGGCGCGCCTGCTGCGCGTCGACCTTGTCCTGGTCGATCGCCCGGGGGTTCTTGATGGCGTCCTCGACGGCCTTCTTCGTGATCTCGTTGAAGAGCACCCTCTGGATCTTGCTGTCGCGGCCGCCCAGCTCTTCCGCGAGATGGAAGCTGATGGCTTCGCCCTCGCGATCCGGGTCGGGGGCGAGGAAGATCTGGTCCGCCTTCTTCGCTTCGCTCTTGAGCTCGGAGAGAACTTTCTTCTTCTTCGGGATCACCACGTAGTCGGGCTCGAAGCCGTGCTCGACGTCGACCCCGAGCTTGCTCTTGGGCAGATCGCGGACGTGTCCCATCGAGGCGCGCACCACGAAATTGCGGCCCAAGAACTTGTTTATCGTCTTCGCCTTCGCCGGCGACTCGACGATGACCAGTGATTTCGGCATGGTGATAGTGTAGCGGAAGCAAACAGATGCGCCAACTCAACCGCCTTTCCGGGTACGGGCAGAAGAAGAACGCAAAGACGCAAAGGCGCAAAGGCGCAAAGAAGAAATGGAGATTGCTTTGAGTCCTTGCGTCCCTCGCGCCTTTGCGTTCCTTCCCCTCTTCCCGCTGTCTGGCCATCGCTTCAATCGCGCTTCGCGTGATAGAGCCCGCCGGGGAGGCGGAGGACGCGGCCCGAAACCTCGAGCCGGGCGAGGGCCGCGAGCGTGCGGTCGATGGGAAGGGAGAGTTCGTCGAGAATGAAGTCGAGGTCGAGAGGGTCGTGCCGCGACCGCAGGAGAGCCACGACGGCCTTCTCCTCCGCGTCGAGCTCGCCAAACGCCGGCCCCCGCCGTACGATCGCCCGGTGCTTCAACGCCTCGCGCACTTCTTCGCGGAGCTCCTCGATGACGTCCTCCGCCCGGGTGACGAGCCGGGCGCCGTCCCGAAGGAGCGCGTGAACTCCCTCGCTTCCGGGTGAGCCGACGGGACCGGGCACGGCGAACACCTCGCGGTTCTGATCGAGCGCGAGCCGCGCGGAAATGAGCGAGCCGCTCTTCGCCGCCGCTTCCACCACCAGCGTTCCCAGGGTGAGACCGGTGATGATGCGATTCCGTCTTGGAAAATTCCGCGCGTGGGGAGGCTCGTCGAGGGCGAACTCGGAGAGGACCGCGCCCCGCTCGGCGATTCGCTCCGCCAGCTTTCGGTGCTCGGGAGGATAGAGCTCGTCGAGCCCCGAGCCGAGGACGGCGAGGGTGCGGCCCGACGCTTCGAGGGCTCCCTCGTGCCCCGCGGCGTCGATTCCACGGGCGAGGCCGCTCACGATGGTGAGGCCGGATGAGGCCAGGTCCCTCGAGAGTCCGCGGGCGGTGTCGCGACCATAGGGAGTCGCGCGCCTGGAGCCCACGACGGAGATCCCGAGCGCATCCTCGCGCAGAACCTCTCCCCGGACGGTCAGCGCGATCGGAGGATCGGGTATCGAGGCGAGGAGCGGCGGATAGTCGGGCTCGCCCAGAACCAGGAGGCGGTACCCTTGTCGTTCCATCCGCTCGAAAGCGGCTTCCGCCCGGGCTCCGAGCGGGCCTTCCGGCCGCAGGCCGAGCCTTCTCAGGGCCCCCGGGTAGCCCTCCGCTTCCTTCAATATAGCGAGGCGGTCGCGCAGAGGAATATGCTCCGCTTGTGCCAGAAGCCACGCGTGAAGCCGGGACATATCCGACGAGACGAGATCGGACGTTCTTTTCCTCCGCCCGAAGACTCCCTCTCCGGGTCGTTTTCGATGCTTGCACCCCTGGGGGGGGTGGGCTACCATACGCAAGCCGCCGCCATCACTCAAGTGATGGAACCTCATTCGCGTTCATGGAGGAGAGGTAGGCTTGTCCTCTTCGAAAAGTCCTTTCGCAACGGCTTCTGCTCTCCTTGCCATCCTGCTCGCCTCGGGCGCTCTGGCCCAGGAGGAGAACGGTGAAAAACGCGCCGACGAGGCGAAGCAGCAGGTGGCCTTCGGTATCGAGGTGGCCCAGCTCGGACTCTGGAAGGAAGCGGTCTACCGCTGGTCCAGGGCCGTCGAGCTCGACCCCGACAGCGCCCGCGCCCGGAACAACCTGGCCGTGGCTCACGAGCAGATGGGGGAGTTCGACCAGGCGAACGAGCAGTACGAACGGGCTCTGGAGCTGGAGCCGAACAACATCTATATACGGCAGAACTATGAGCTGTTCCGGGAAGCCTATGAGCGAAAGAAGCGCACCGACCGCAGGTCGGGTTCGAACTGAGCGTCGCCTCGGAATAGTCACAGCGGGAGCGGGAGCGTTTCTTGTGGCGCTCGCGGGCGCCTGCACCAGCTATTACGAAGTCCCCATCGAAGTCCCCATCGCCGCGAAGCTCGACGTCGAAAAGTACAACCGGATCCTGGTCGCGGGCTTCGTAACCCAGACCAACGAGAACATCGATCTCGACGCGGAGACCGTCCGCCTTCTCAGAAACCAGCTCCGCACCCGGAGCAACCTCCAGGTCCTCGACGCCGACATCGAGCCCCTGGGCGACTTTTCCGAGAAGACCCTGGAGCAGAGCGGGATGCTCGACAAGTTCAAGGAGATCGAGAACAAGGCCAAGTCGGAGGGTGAGGAGCAGATCTCACGACAGGAATGGATCGACCTCGAGCAGGACAAGATCCTGGAGGACGAGGAGTTCTGGAAGGAGATCGGCGAGGAGTACCAGAACCCGTTGATCGTCACCGGCAAGCTCTCGTTCAGCTCCGAGTCGCGCTCGGGGCTGGTGCGCAACGATCGCTACACCCGCGACGCCTTCAATCGCCCCCAGCTGGTGCGCTCGAACACGTTTCAGGAACGGACGGGATACGTCCTCAACGTGGAGTTCTATTTCATCGACAGCGCCACCGGAGGCACCATTCACCGCGAGCGGTTCACCGAGGAGGTCATCTACGGCCGGGACGAGCAGACCTCGGCCCTCTCCTCGTACTTCGAGCTCATGGACCGACTCCTGCCGAACTTCCTCAGCATCCTCTCGCCGCAGACGTTCCGGGGCACGAGGATTCTGTTGAAATGACGTGCTGAGCGCCCATAGCCTTTGCGACCCAGGCTCCCGCCGCCGAGCCAGAAGTCGCCGGACCAACGAGATGCGAGGTAATCGATGAGGTTCATCAACCAGAGTCCAGCAACTCCCGCGGCCATCGCTTTCGCCGTGCTCGCGGCTCTCCCCGCCGCCGCTTTCGGACAGGCCTCCTTCGCTCCGTTCTACGGTAAGAACAAGGTCAAGTACGACAAGCACGACTGGCACGTCTACCGCTCGCCCCACTTCGAGGTCTACTACTATCCGGAGTTCGAGCAGGAGCTCGGGCGTCTCGTCAGCTACGCCGAGAGCGCCTACGAAAAAGTCTCGAACGACCTCAAGCACGAGATCTCGTTCCCCATTCCCCTGATCCTCTACAAGACCTTCAGCGAGTTCGCCCAGACGAACCTGTTCCCCATCGAGATCCCCGAGGGCGTCGGCGCCTTCGCCGAGCCGTCGCGCGACCGGATGGTCCTTCCCATCGACTATCCTCCGGACGAGCTCCAGGAGCTCTTCATCCACGAGCTCACCCACATCTTCCAGTTCGACATCATTCCCCGCTCGCTGGTCCGGCGCTCCGTTCCCGTATGGATCGACGAGGGCATGGCGACCTACATGGAGGACGAGTGGGATCCACTGGATTCCATGGTCGTCCGGGACGCCGCGGTCACGGACCAGCTCCCGACGTTCGAAGCGCTCGACGTGGGGTTCGTGCGCGCCACCTACAGCTTCGGCTCGTCGATCTTCGAGTTCATCGAGGACCGCTTCGGCAAAGAGGGGGTGCGGCAGTTCGTCTTCGCCCTGCGCCGCGCGGTGGTGGGAGGCGTGGGCGCGGAAGTCTACGAGCAGGCCTTTCGCATGACGCCCGAGGAGTTCTACCGCGAATGGAAGCGGTGGCTGACGGAGAAGTACAAGCCGTTCCGCGACAAGGAAATTCCCGACGACTACAGCCTCGATCTCTCCCCCAACCCCATGAGGGGGAACTTCGTCGCCGCGCTGTCCGCCGCTCCGTCTCCTTCGAAGGAAATCGTCGCCGTCATGAGCGTCAACCGCAAGGAGGGGGAGTTCGACATCGTGCTGATGTCCGCGAAGGACGGAAAGATCATCAAGAACCTCACGCCCGGCTACACCGGGTCGTTCGAGAACATCGCCGGGCTGGTGGGCGAGGACTCCCTCATCGGAAGGAACCTCGCCTGGACGCCGGACGGCGACAACGTGGTGTTCTTCGGACGATTCAAGAAACGCCGGGCCCTCATCCTGGTGAACGCGCTGAAGAGCGAGGTGGTGAGGCGCATCGAGGTGCCGGTGGACCTCGCGGCTTTTCCCCAGGTGGATCCCAAGGGGGAGTGGGTCTATTTCACCGCGCTCCAGGACGGGATCAGCGACGTCTGGCGGGTGAGCCTCTTGACGGAGGAGTTCCAGAACGTCACCAAGGACAACTTCTTCGACAAGTTCCCCGCGATCACTCCCGACGGGCAGTGGCTCTACTACAGCCGGCGCATCAGCGGCTACGACAAGATCTACCGCCTGAACCTCGAGAAGCCTGAGGAGAAGGAGCAGGTGACCTTCGGGACCCACGACGACGCCTCGCCCACGTTCTCCGACGACGGGAAGCTCATGTTCTACACCTCGAACGAGGACGACGACATCTTCAACCTGCGCTCGCTCGATCTCGAGACCGGCGACATCATCCAGTACACCGACGTTCTCGGCGGGAACTTCTCCCCCTCCATCGTCCACGATCCCAAGAGCAACGAGGACGTCCTGCTGTTCACCAGCTACTACAAGGGCAACTACGGCCTCTATCGGCTTCCGATGGACGAGCCGGTCAAGGAGATCACCGCCGATATGATCGTGCGCACCGAGGGGCCGGTCATCGACTTCGTGCCCCCGGTGAGCCATCAGATCATCTCCGAGAACAAGCGCGAGAAGAGCACCTTCGAGAAGTTCTTCGTGGACGGGGCCCCTCCCATCGCCGTGGGAGTGACCTCGGGCGGCGACTTCTTCGGAGGAAGCGGCATCAGCTTCTCGGACGTGCTCGGGGATCAGAACTTCACTTTCCTCGCGCTCTCCGTGCGAGAATTCCGGCAGTACTACGGCTCCTACACCAACCTCTCGGGACGCTTCCAGTACTCCATCGCCGGCTTCGACTCCACGAGCTTCTTCTACGCGAATCCCTACGGGAGCTTCCTTCCGATCCAGACGCGGGAGGACTCCCTCGCCACCATCCGATCGTCGGGCGCGACCATCTCCTCGATCTATCCTCTGAGCCGGTTCCGCCGCTTCGAGCTCTCGACGGGCATCATCAAGCAGAGCACCGCCTTCGAGGACCCGTTCCTCGATCCCACCTTGAACCCGAGCTGCATCGGGATTCCCGCGGGGATCAGCTGCGAGGACTACATTCAGCTCCTGAATCAGCGCTACCCCAATGGGACGGTGCTTCCGATCGAAGCGGCCTTCGTCCAGGAGACAACCCGGTTCCGGAATTTCGGACCCATCGCCGGGAGCACGGTTTACGCGGGCTTCACGTACTCCCCCGGCGGGAGTTTCCTCTCGCGCCGCACTCTCAACCTCGACGCCCGGAAGTACATTCAGCTCACGTCCGCGAGCCTGCTGGCGGTGCGATTCCGCGGCATCTTCAGCAACGGAGAGAATCCCGATATCTTCTGGTTCGGCGGCAACGGGGACATGCGCGGCTTCGAGTACCTTTCGTTCGTGGGCAACAAGGGCTTCTTCGCCAACGCCGAGCTGCGCTTCCCCATCATCGACGCGGCGATCACCCCCATCGGCTTTTTCGGGCCCCTCCGGGGGCTGTTCTTCGTCGACATGGGAGGAGCCTTCTACAACGGGGAGACCTTCCAACTGTTCACCAGCGAGCGACGGTTCTCCTCGCTCGGCCCCCAGTGCGGTCCCTCGAATCTCGCCCCCTGCATCTCGGACGGCTTCGGCCTCGACGACGCCGTCGCCTCGTTCGGCATCGGGCTGACGTTCAACTTCTTCGGCCTTCCGATGAACATCAACTGGTCGCGTCTCACGGACTTCACTACGACGGTGCCCGGATGGAAGACGGACTTCTGGGTGGGATATACGTTTTAAATGCGCGTGGGGCCCCACCCCCACGCGCTCCCCTCGCTCCCGCGAGGGGAGGAGGGGCCCTCCGGGCCCCGCAGCTTCGGGCTCCGGCGGGGCTCGCCGAAGCGCTTCGCGCGAAGGCGGCCGGGCCCGCAGCCTTCGTTGACAGGCGCCGTCTTGACACCGTGAGCTCGGCTCGCTAAAGTACCTGGATCTCTGGTCTTGCCATAGGAGGCTCACGTTGTACGCGATCATCGAAACCGGTGGAAAACAGCAGAAAGCCGTGCCCGGAGAGACCCTCCAGGTCGAGCGGCTCGCTGCCGAAGTGGGAGAGAAAGTGCGACTCGACCGGGTGATGCTCGTGAGCCGCGACGGACAGGTATCGCTCGGAAAGCCCTTCGTCGACGGGGTCTCGGTGATGGCGACGGTAACGGCCCAGGATCGAGGGTCCAAGGTGCTGGTCTTCAAGAAGAAGAAGCGCAAGGGATACCGCCGTACCAAGGGGCACAGGCAGTCGTACACCTCGATCCGCGTCGAAGCGATCGAGGGTTGATCGATTAGAGGAAGAGATGGCTCATAAGAAAGGCCAGGGAAGCTCACGAAACGGCCGCGACAGCAATTCCCAGCGGCTCGGGGTCAAGGCGTTCGGCGGCGAGACGGTGACCGGCGGCTCGATTCTCGTGCGCCAGCGGGGAACCAAGTTCCTGCCCGGCAGAAACGTCGGCCGGGGCAAGGACGATACGCTCTTCGCCAAGATTCCCGGAATCGTTCTGTTCCAGGACCGCGGCCAGAGGGGCCGATTCATCCACATCGAGCCTCTCGCCAACGGGTGATCGGTCATCCTCGTGCTTAGTGCCGCGGGGCCCCACCCCCGCGGCCCGGCGTTCTCGGCGCTTCGCGCCGGGCTCGCTCCGCTCGCGCAGGCTGCGGACGTTGCTGAGGCAGCCTGCCGTGCCCGTCAAGCGCCCGTCTCAAGTTGTGCTACTTTCCTCTACACCCCTTTGCGTTGATAATGACCGATGTGGCCCAATGTGGGTTGACGAGGTCACGATCGAGCTCGAGGCGGGCCGCGGCGGGGACGGCGTCTCCAGTTTCCGGCGCGAGAAGTACGTTCCTCGGGGAGGTCCCGACGGCGGAAGCGGTGGCGAAGGAGGCTCGATCTGGCTCGAGGCCCGGGCGGAGCAGAACACGCTCGCCGGGTATCGCTATCGACCTCACTATCGCGGCGAGCGGGGCCGCAACGGCGAGGGCGCGAATCGCACCGGGCGATCCGGCGAGGATCTGCTGCTCGCAGTTCCCCTGGGTACTCTCGTTTTCGACGAGGAGACGGCCGAGCTGCTGGGGGACTTGACGGAAGCGGGACAGCGATTGCTCGTCGCGCGCGGCGGAAGGGGCGGACGAGGAAACGCCTCCTTCGCCACGGCCACCAATCGAGCCCCACGGCGTCACGAGGACGGAGGCCTGGGACAGGAGCGGAAGCTCCGACTCGAGCTGCGGCTGCTCGCGGACGTCGGCCTCGTGGGCTTTCCCAACGCCGGGAAGTCCACGTTCGTCTCCCGCGTCAGCGCCGCGCGGCCGAAGATTGCGGACTACCCGTTCACGACCCTGGTGCCCCACCTGGGTGTCGTGGACGTTTCGGAAGAGGCGTCGTTCGTCATCGCCGACGTGCCCGGGCTGATTCCCGGAGCCAGCGAAGGCGCGGGTCTCGGCGATCGCTTTCTGCGGCACCTGAGCCGCACCGCGCGCCTCGTGTACTTCATCGATGTCTCCGAAGCGTCGGAGCGCGAGCCGGCCTCGGACCTCCAGGTCCTGCGGCGAGAGATCCGCGCCTACGGCCGCGGAATGGACGAGAAGCCGGCGGCGGTGGCGGCGAACAAGATCGATGCGCTTTCGGATCGGGGGCGCCTTTCGAGGCTCGAGGCCGCGGCTCGGGAGATGGAGGTTCCGTTCTTCGCCGTCTCCTCGGCGACGGGCGAAGGCTGCCGGGACATGGTACAGGAGCTCTATCGGGTCATGGTGAGAGACCGGCTGGACGGCGCGGAGGGGCCGAGGTGAAGCGAATCGGCGTTCTCGGAGGAACGTTCGATCCCCTGCACCTGGGCCACCTGCGGGCGGCGGAAGTGGCTCGCGACGCTCTGAGCCTGGACAGAGTGCTGTTCGTCCCGGCGGCGACGCCTCCGCACAAGGCGTCGCCGGTTACCGGCGCGGACCACCGTTTCGGAATGCTCGCGCGGGCGCTCTCGGGCGAGCCCTTCTTCGAGGTCTCCCGCCTGGAGCTCGATCGGGGCGGGCGCTCGTATACCATCGATACCCTCGAGGAGCTCGCCGCCGGGTCGAAAGACAGCCGGTTCTTCTTCGTCACCGGCACCGACGCGTTCTCGGAGATTCGGACGTGGAAGAGCTGGCAGAGTCTTCTCGCCGGCCACTGGTTCCTGGTGCACGAGCGGCCGGGGTTTCCCATCGAGGCGGTCGAGGGCCTCCTGCCGGACGGGGTTTCGTTCCGGGTACTCGAGGAGTCGGACCTCGAGCCGGGGAGCGAGCCCCGGGTGCTGTTCCTGCGCCGTCCCATGCTGAAAGTCTCCTCGACCGAGATCCGGCGGTCGATCCGGGTGAACCGGTCCATTCGCTTCCTGGTGCCCGACGCGGTTGCGGATTACATCCGTGAAAATCGTCTTTATCGATGAGGTGATGTGAGTTTGAAGGAACGAAAGCTCAGCCTTTCCACGCTGGACCCCGCGCTTCGCGCCGCCGTCGAGTCGACGCGCGACAAGAAGGCCCTCGACATCGTGGTGCTCGATCTCCGGGGGCTGGCGAGCTTCACCGACTACTTTCTCATCGCAACCGGTGGAAGCCATCGCCAGCTCGTGACCATCGCCGACGAGATCGAGGAGAAGCTCAAGGCGGCGAAGCGGAGGCCCTCGCACATCGAAGGATACCCGCGCGGGGATTGGATTCTCATGGACTACGTCGACTTCGTGGTCCACATCTTCACTCCCACGAGCCGGGCGTACTACGACCTCGAGAGGCTCTGGGGCGACGCGAAGCGCCTCGCGGTAGCGAGCTGACATGCGGAACCCGCCCGGGACCGCCTCCCCCGCGACCAAGCGGCCCGGTCCGCTGCCGGGCGCCGAGACGGTCATCGTCGCCCGGGACCCGCAGATGGTCGCGATCGTCAAGCTCCTGAAGAGACTCTCGAAAGCGCCGACCAGCGTTCTCTTGAGCGGAGAGAGCGGGACGGGGAAGGACCTGGCGGCGCATGCGCTCCATTTCTGGGGTCCCCGGGCGCCGCTGCCGATGGTCACGGTGGATCTTCCGAGCATCCCCGCCGGGCTCATGGAGAGCGAGCTCTTCGGTTTCGAGCGCGGCGCGTTCACCGGCGCCGCCGCGGCCAAAGCGGGGAAGCTGGAGCTCGCGGGGCGGGGCACCCTGTACCTGGACCACATCGGTGAGCTCCCCCCGACGCTTCAGGCGAAGCTCCTCCGCGTGGTGGAGGATTGGCGATTCGAGCGTCTGGGAAGCAACCACCCGCTCTCGCTCGAAGCCCGGATCGTCGCTTCCGCGAGCGCGGACCTGGTACAGGCGGTGGAAAGGCAGCTCTTCCGCCGGGACCTCTTCCATCGGCTGGGGGTCTTCTGGATTCGGCTTCCGCCTCTCCGGGAGCGCGCCTCCGACGTGGTGCCCCTCGCGGAGCTCTTCTTGTCCCGCGAAGTGGAGCGTCTTTCGAGGGTACCCACGCGTTTCTCGACCGACGCCCTCGAAGCGCTCCAGGAGTACCCCTGGCCGGGAAACGTTCGCGAGCTCAAGGGCGCGGTGGAGCACGGAGCCCTCATGAGTCGAACCGACGCCATCGAGCGAGCGGACCTTCCCTCCCATCTGCTCGAAAGAGGAGCCTCCGACTGGCCCTTCGCCCGGGACAAGCGCCCGACCCTCACGGAGGTGGAGAAGCTCTACATCGAGCGAGTCCTCAAGGAAGTGGGAGGCAACCAGACGCGGGCCGCGGAGATTCTCGGCATCAGCCGGAAGTCTCTGTGGGAGCGGCGGCGTCGCTTTGATCTAGAATGAGAGTCGAGGCCATGCGAGCGGAGTGCGGCGATGCACGCTAGAATGACTCTTGTAGTCGTCCCGGAGGACGGAGGGCGGAAACCGCCGCCGTCGATCTAATGCGAGCCAGGACTCTCGTCACCATACTCAGCGTATTCGCTTTCGTGTGGTGGATTGTCTCGACGATCCGCCTGAACGCGGGACTGGTGACGGTGCGGCTTCCGCTGGCTCAGCCCCTCCAGCTGGAGCTGTGGCTGGTTCTCCTCGCCGGATTCGGCGCCGGAGCGGGAGTGATCCTCCTCTTCGACATCGCCGGCGGCGCTCGCCGCTTTGCCCGCGATCGCGCCCGACGACAGGCTCACCGCGCCCACGAGGAGCTCGAGGACCTGTACCTCCACGGCCTCGAAAGCCTGACCAACGGCCATCACCAGAGGGCGCTCGACCGCTTCGAGAAAGTGCTCGACCGGGACTCCGGTCATACGAACGCTCTCATCAAGAAAGGCGACAGCCTGCGCGCGCTCAAGCGGTTTCGGCAGGCGGCGGAGGTCCTGGAGAGGGCGACCCGTCAGGAGCCGGAGAACCTGCTCGCGCTCTACTCGCTCTCCGACGTCTATTTCGATGCCGGCGCCGACGAGCGCGCGCGGGCGACGCTCGAGCGGATCATCGAGCTCGACCCCGAAACCACGGTCTCGGCCCACCGCAAACTGAGGGATCTTCTCGTTCGGCGCCAGGACTGGGACGAGGCGACCTCGGTCCAGCAGAAGCTCCTTCAGATGATCGTGAGCTCCGAGGAGCGCGAGCTCGAGCAGGTCATGGCCAAGGGAATCCGTCTGGGTCTCGGAGTCTCTCTCCTGAAGAAAGAACGAATCCGGGAGGCAGCGGACATCTTCAAGGCGCTTCTCGCGGAAGACGACCGGTTCGTGCCCGCCTATATCCGATACGGCGAGGCGCTGGCGCTCCTGGACGACGCCGAGACCGCCATCCGCACCTGGAGGAAGGGATTCGAAGTGACGGGCTCGACCGAGCCACTCTCCGCGCTCCAGAACTTCTACCTGAGAGACGAGCAGCCGGAGGAAGCGATCGGGGTATGGAAGCAGGCCCTGATGCTTTCCGAGAACGACGTTCCGCTTCGCTACTGCCTCGGCAAGCTCTACTACCGACTCTTCATGCTGGACGAGGCCCTCCGGCAGTTCCAGCTGTGCGAGGACCGGGTCAGCGGACTTCCCTCGCTTCACCTCTACATCGCGCGGATCCTCGAGAACCAGGGAAAGATCGGGGCCGCGCTCGCGAAGACCAAGATGCTGGTGGCCGAGGTCGAGGGGCTGATGATGGACTACGTATGCAGCGCCTGCGACTTCCGCTCCTCGGAGTGGACCGAGCGCTGCGCGAGGTGCCGGCGATGGGACACCGTCGGGCTCCACCTCCCCGTGGTGGCGGCGCCCGAGCCCACCATCCAGCCGGCGCCCACCTGGTCCACTCCTTGATCCGCGCTCTCGCTTCGGAGGCGCTCCACGGTCTGGGCGCTCTCCTGTTTCCCTCGATCTGCCTCCTTTGCCGAGAGTCGCTCCCGCTGCCCCTCGAAGGGCCCCTTTGTCGGGATTGTCTCGACCGCCTTCCCAGGATCCGTGAGCCCTTCTGTCCGCGCTGCGCGCTTCCCTACGCGCCCGGGGTCGAGCCCGGTCTCTGCGGTCCGTGCCGGAGCCGCCCTCGGTACTTCCGCCGAGCCCGGGCGGAATCGCCGTACCTGGACGATATCCGTTTGTGCCTGCACGCGCTGAAGTTCGGAGGCCGACGTCGCATCGCGTCCGTCCTCGGCCGCAGGGCGGGCCGCGCCTGGGTGGCCTCTTCCGACCTCCAGGGCGCCTCCGCGGTGGTTCCCGTGCCGCTCTCGCGACGCCGCAGGCGGGAGCGCGGCTTCAACCAGGCGGAGCTGGTCGCCCGGGCGGTCTCCCGCGAGGCCGGCATTCCGCTCCGAGCTCGAGTCTTGAAGAAGACGAAAGAATGTCCTCCGCAGGCCGGCCTTTCCGCGGCCGCGCGGAGGACCAACGTCGCTTCGGCGTACCGCGCCCAACTGCCGCATGCGCTTCGAGGCAAGACGCTCCTGCTCGTCGACGACGTGCTCACGACCGGCGCCACCGCTGAAGCGGCGGCCCGGGCGCTCCTCGCCGCCGGAGCGGGAGCCGTCGACGTTCTCACGCTCGCGCGGGTTCCCTGAGCGGTCAGGCGGTTGGGATTCACCTGGGCGTCGTCTAGAATGAGCGCTCTCGATTGGAGGTAATGGTGAGGGTGAAATGGATTGGCATCGGAGCCGCGGTGATCCTCACCTGGGTCGCGAGCACGGAGACCGGGCGGACGTGGAACGACATCGGGCATCGACTCTACGTCGAGAAGGCCATCGAAGCTCTCCCCAAGCCTCTCAAGAGCTTCTACGACAAGAACAAGGTCACGCTCGCCGAAGCCGTCAGCGATCCCAGTCGGTTCAGCCGGGCGATCTTCGAAGTGGACCGCCTCGAACCGTTTCCCTTCGCCGACCTTCCCACGGATCGCGAGCTCGCAGTGCGCAAGTACGGCGAAGAGACCCTGAAGGAAGCGGGAGACACTCCCTGGCGCCTCATCGAGTCCTACCATGCGCTGGTCGAGGACTTCCGCAAGAGCGATTTCGCCAGCGCCGTCACCCACTCCGAGGAGATCGCTTTTCTAGTGGGTGAGCTCTACGTACCATTGAACGTCTCCAAGGACGGCGACGGCGAGCCCACGGGCCAGCAGGGACTTCGCGAGCGGTTCGACTCGCGGTTGATGGAGGCTTTCGGCGACAAACTGAAAGTCCCCGGTCTGGGTGCGGTCTTCCTCGATCGTCCGGCCGAGTACGCCGTCTCCATTCCGCTGAAGAGCTTCATATTCGTCGACAACATCCTGTACTTCGATTACCTCTCCCGCAAGGGCGTCCAGAGCTACGACCGCTTCTACTACGAAGGGATGTGGCTGCGGGCGCAGCCCGTCACCGAGCAGCTCCTCGCGGGAGCGGCGCAGGACGCGGCGAGCTTCTGGTATACCGCATGGGTGGAGGCGCGAAAGCCGGAGCTCCCCAAGAGCTGATCGGCGAGCCCCGTCTTGAACGCTCGCCGGGTCCCGAAGCGCACGTGGTAGAATTGACGCGAGCTCGAATCTCGTGCCCTCACGAGGCGCAATCGTTTCCCGATCTCGGAGGCCCCCATGGGCCCGATTCCCAGGACGACTGGATTGCAGGCGGACGAACAACGGCAACCGAACCTCAGGGATCTGGGCGATCGAGAGCTCATCGAACTGTGCATCGCCAAGGGCGAGGACACCGAGCTGGCCTGGGAGGAGATCGTGCGGCGATACCGCCGCAAGGTTTTCGGGATCGCCTACAAGTTCACCGGACGGTACGAGGAGTCGCAGGATCTCTCGCAGGAGATCTTCCTCCGGATCTTCCGTTCGCTCGACAAGTTCGACCGGAACGCGGACTTCGGAACCTGGCTCTACTCGGTCAGCCGCAATCACTGCATCGATCACTATCGGAGCGGGCGCCGGGAGCGGGAGATGCTCGTCCAGCACGAGGTCCAGCTCGAGGAGCTCGCCTCGGGCAAATTCGATCCGCACCGGCGCATCGAGGTCCGGGACAAGAGGGAAATGCTTCTCGAGGCTCTCTCGAGTCTTCCGAAAAAGCTCCGCGAGGCCGTCGTCCTTCGGGACATCAAGGGCCTGAGCTACCAGGAGATCGTGGACTACTTGAGGCTTCCGGAAGGAACGGTGAAGAGCCGCATCAATCGCGGTCGGCTCGAGCTGGGGCGGGCCTTGATGGCCCTCAAGAACGCGCCCGCTGCGGGCGCGGAATCGCAGGGTAGGGTGTAAATGAACCTCGAAATCGAGTCTCGCGGCGACGTCCGGATCCTTCGCGTCCGAGAGGAGCGCCTCGTCTATTCGATGCTCGGCTCGTTCTTCGCCGAGGTCTCGAAAGTCATCGAGGCGGGGGCGAGGAAAGTAGTTCTCGATCTGTCGGCGGTCGCCTACATCGACAGTGCCTCTGTGGGTTGTCTCATGGACATCTACCGGACGATCGCGGAGAAATCCGGAGTGATCCGGCTCCTCGGGCTCCAGGAGCGGGTGGAGACGATGGTGAGCATGACCGGCCTCCACAATTTCATGGAGATTTTCCGGGACGAGGCCGCCGCCGTCGAGAGTTTTGACGGAAAGCCATGAAAAAAATCAAGATGTTGACCGGGCACGAGATCCCGCTCGACGGAGATCTGTTGTACGTACTGGAGTCGCTCTACCGCGAGGTATCGCTCAAGCGCGAGCTCAAAGCGACTTTCGACGACATGATGAACGAGATCGTGAATATCGTCGAGGCGATGGACGAGGATGCCAGGAGGCAGTATCTCGTGGAGAGTCTGTTCCTCAATACCGTCACTTACGAGAACGAGCGACTCGGGGCATACATGAAGAAGCTCACCGGCCGAGCCGACGGGGACAAGAACTCCAAGCTGGAGTAGAGCGGAGCCCGGAGGAGGTGTTGAAACCCTGTGCGCTGGTCGCCGTCGCCGCACTTTCGCTCGCGATCGGCGGGTCGGCGCGGGCTCAGGCGGCGAAAGGCGGACCCCTCATTTCGATCGAGCCGTCGCAGCACGACTTCGGCTCCGTCCGCCAGGATCAGAAGCTGGTCTTCGACTTCCTGGTGAAGAACACGGGAACCGAGGACCTGACGCTTCTCCGAATCGCGACCTCCTGCGGCTGCACCGCCGCTCTCCCCGCCGAGCGCGTCGTTCCCCCCGGAGGATCGACCACGCTCTCCGTCACCCTGGAAACGAGAAAGTACAAGGGCGTACTGGAGCGGAGCATCTCCGTGGCATCGAACGATCGGGGAAAGCGCGTCAGTACCGTTCGAGTGAAGGCGTTCGTGGAAGTGCCGGAGCCCTGAAAGCGCTACCGCGGTCCCGCGGAAGCGGTTCGTGCGAAAGCGGGCTCGGGCACCTCGGCCGCGACCACCGCGTCCAGAGACGGCGCCGACAGATCCCGCAATTCCGCGGTTTCCAGGATCGCCTTCACCAGCCGCGTGTGGAGCGCATGCCCGGCGCGCAGGGCGACGACGTGGGCGCGAAGCGGCTTTCCCAGGAGAACGAGATCCCCCAGGAGATCGAGGATCTTGTGTCTCACGAACTCGTCCGGGAACCGAAGCGGGTTGTTGAGGACTCCCGTCTCGCCCAGTACCACCGCGTTGTCCAGCGAGCCGCCGAGGGCGAGGCCCGCCTGACGCATGAGCTCGACGTCCTTGAGAAAACCGAAAGTCCGGGCGGGAGCGATATCGTCCACGAACGAGCTCTCGTCGATCTCGACCGAGTACTCCTGATGTTTCAGGAGCGGATGGTCGAAATTGATGGTATAGGTGAGGCGGAGGCGATCGCAGGGGTATGCCGCGACGAAGCGCCCGTCGTCGCCGACCGACACCGGCCGCGTCAGCCCGAGATAGGAGCGCCATGCCGAGAGCGTGCGGACCCCGGCTTCATGAATCAGGTAGATGAAGGGAGCCGCGCTCCCATCCATGATGGGGACCTCGGGACCGTCGAGCTCGATCACGACGTTGTCGACGCCCAGCGCATGCAGCGCCGCGAGCAAGTGCTCGATGGTCTCGATCCGCACCCCATTCCTGGCGAGGCAGGTCGCGTGGTTGATATGCGAGAGGTATTCCGCGGTCGCAGGGATCTCGATGCCTCCGGCGTCCAGCCGCCGGAAGACGATGCCGCGATCGGCGCCCGCGGGCTTGAGCGATAGTTTCACTTTGCGGCCGGAATGAAGTCCGACCCCGACGCATGTCGCCTCTTCCTTCAGAGTTCTCTGCTTCTGCATTCTTCCTACGTCTTTTTCCCGCCCGCTTCGACTGAGAGATACACCCGTCAGGCTTAGGCTCTAAGCAATCCTCGTACCATCGAACGAAAGATTCAAACTTCGTGTCAACTTGATAATCAACAATAGTTTACGGTTCTTATGGCCGCCTGCGCAAGAGCGGGCGACTGTGGCTTTCACGCCACAATCGCGGGAAGATGTGTATCTTCTGCGCACTCGAGGGCCTCGGCGCCGACTCCGAAGTCGAGCCTCTTCTGATAGGATACGCCGATCCCGGGGGATTTTCGCGTTTCGCGGAGAGAAGCTCTTTTCGGCATCGAATGCGTTCCTTCGGGGGAGGTGGTTCCCGTTGGTCGAGCGTACTTGGAAGATCGAAGCGTGACCCCCCCGGAATCCGCTGGAGTCGACTCCGCCGGCGAGCGAAGCGACCGCATGGATCTCGGCGGCTATCTTCAGAATGGCGTCCGGATCCTTCAACTCGACCTCAAGACCATCGACGCCGTGTCGCGCGACGAGGAAGCGCTCCTGCCCGCGCTCCTGTTCTTCGCCGTCGCCGGCCTCGCCAACGGCGCGGGCCAATTCAGCTTCCGGGGAATGGTCTTCGGTCCCATCGTGGCGACGCTCCTGTCGTTCGTGTTCGTCGGTCTCCTGAGCGTGCTCTCGCGTCTTCTCGGCGGGAGCGGCGAGTTCCTGGATCTCTATCGGCCCCTCGGGGTCGCGGCGCCGGTTTTCTGGGTGCAGGCGGTTCCCCTGCTCGGGCCGTTTCTCGTATCGCTCGCCCTCGTGTACTACGCGGTGGTCGCGGTGGTGGTGGTGGAGCGCACGGGGAACCTCCCGCGGAGTAAGTCGATAGCCATCGTGGCTCTTCTCGCCGGTATCAGTCTTTTCCTCGTTCTCGTTTTTCTCGCTTTCATCGGCTCGATGTTCCTGTTCCGCGCGATCTTTTCTTGAGGCGGGAAAGAGTGTAAGAAGGGATTTGGAGATCGGGAGATACAGGGATTGAATCCAATCGAGCGCTCTATCTCGCCAATCGCCCTGGTCCCCCTGTCCCCCTTTCTTCGTCCGGCTCCCCGCTTGACATCCTGTATCGGTCGGGAATAGCTTTCCCCGGATAGGAGCCCGCCTTCGCCGATTGGCTTCGTCGGGGCTCCGGGCCCCTTCGCACCTGCCTATGTCCTACGTTCGTTCCGGGAGGGCATCATGACTCGAAGAACTCTTGGGCACTTCATTCTTCTTGCCATCTCGATTGGGCCGGCCTCGGTCGTAGCCGCTCAGAAGGAGTATCCGACGATCCCCTACAAGGATGCCGGAGGCTATGTCGACACCATCGTCTGGGTCGAAGGCACGGTGCTCAAGACCGAAAGCACTCCCGAGGGCGTCTATCTCGTGTTCAGCGCCAATGAGAAGTTCGTTCGCGTGATGATCCCCAAGGCGAACGTCGACGCTTTCGGGGGCATCCAGCACAAGTACACCGGGAAGAAGATCAAGGCCGTGGGAAAAGTCGCGAAGTACGGCTACAAGCTCATCGTCGGTGTGAACGAGCCCAAGCGGATCAAGATCGTCGATACGGGGACCTGAATTTCGTTCCAAATCGCGGTTGCAATCGCCGGGCTCTTGCCATCGGAGCGGCTTTTCTCTAGTTTAGGAGGCTCAGGAGGAGGCAAGAGAGCCCTTTGGGCCAACCGAAGAAGACGCGGGCGCGGAAGTCCGAGAAGACATCAGCAGGCGATAGCGGTAAAGAACGAGGCGAAGCTTCCTCTTCGAAACGCGGAAAGCGGGCACGGGCAGCCAGTGAGAACGCCCGCCAAGGGCGTCTTTCCTTCGATGGCGTCCTCCCCCCGGGAGGTGCAGGTGCGATTCCGGGGCCGAGCGGCGACGGCGTCTCGGTGGAGCTCCATGAGGCGGCGCAGACCCGATACCTGAGCTACGCCCTTTCGGTCATCACCTCGCGCGCTCTCCCCGACGTCCGCGACGGCCTGAAGCCCGTGCAGCGGCGAATCCTCTACACGATGTGGCAGCAGAACCTCACCGCGGACGCGAAGCACCGCAAATGCGCGAACGTGGTGGGTGAAGTCATGGGGCGGTACCACCCGCACGGCGACGCTGCGATCTACGACGCCCTCGTACGTCTGGCGCAGCCGTTCACCACGAGGCTTCCCCTGATCGAGGGCTCGGGGAATTTCGGCTCTCTCGACGGCGACTCCGCCGCGGCGATGCGCTACACCGAATGCCGTCTCTCGCGTCCGTGCGACGAGATCCTGGGCGAGATCGACAAGCGTACGGTGCACTTCCGGCCCAACTACGACGGCAGGATGTCCGAGCCCGTCGTTCTTCCCACGAGGATTCCGAACCTCCTGGTGAACGGCGCTACCGGAATCGCCGTGGGGATGGCTACCAATATCCCGCCCCACAACCTCGACGAAGTGATGGTAGCGCTTCTCAAGATGCTCGACGCCCAGCTCCAGGACAAGGAGCTCTCCACCCGGCAGCTCTGCCGATGGATCAAGGGGCCGGACTTCCCGACCGGCGGGCAGATTCTGAACGATTCCGAGGAGCTGAAGAAGTTCTACGAAGAGGGGAGCGGCACCATCCGGGTCCGCGCCACGATCGAGAGCGGCGAGACCAAGCGCGGCACCCGGTACCTCTACGTCACCTCGATCCCCTACATGGTGAACAAGGCGCTGCTGGTGCAGCGCATCGCAGAGATCGTGATCTCCCGGAAGATGCCGCTTTTGGTCGACGTCAAGGACGTGTCGACCGACGACGTCCGCATCGAGCTCGCGATCAAGGCCGACGCCGGCGACGAGGGAGTTCAGAAAGTTCTCGCCTATCTCTACAAGAACACTCCGCTCCAGTCGAACTTCAGCATGAACCTCACCTGTCTCGTGCCCACGGAGAACCCCGAGACCGGGAGCCCCGAGAGGCTCGAGCTCTCCGAGATCCTGTGGCACTTCCTCCACTTCCGCATGGACGTCGTCGTCCGGCGCCTCGAGGACGAGCTCGACAAGGTGGGAAAGCGCATCCACATCCTCGAGGGGCTCGAGGCGGTATTCGACGCTCTCGACCAGATTCTGAAGATCGTTCGCGCCTCCGACGGAAAGCAGGACGCGGCGAAGAAGATCATGGCGCGGTTCCCGCTGGACGAGGAGCAGACCGACGCCATCCTCGAGCTCAAGCTGTACCGCCTCGCGAAGCTCGAGATCCTGGTCGTGCGCAAGGAGCTCGAGGAGCGCCGCAAGCGCGCGACCGAGATCCGGAAGCTCCTGAAGAACGAGGAATCCAGGTGGAAGCTGGTCCGCGAGGAGCTGGTCGAGATCCAGAAGAACTACGGGGAGAAGGACCCCAGGCGGACGCTCATCGAGGCGGTAAAGGACGAGCCCGAGTTCACCGCCGACGACTTCATCGTGGCCGAAGACAACCACGTCCTGGTCACGACCGACGGGTGGGTGAAGAGGCAGCGCGAGATCCGCGACCCCGGCAAGACGCGGCTCCGCGAGGGCGACTCGGTCCTCGCCTGCTTCGCCGGCTCGACGCGCGCGACCGCCGTTTTCTTTTCGAGCTTCGGCTCCGCCTATACCTCGCGGGTCATCGACCTTCCCGCGACCACCGGGCACGGCGTCCCCATCCAGACGCTCTTCAAGCTCCGCGACGGCGAGAAGATCGTGAGCGCCCTCAGCCTGGATCCCCGCATCATTGGAAACATCTCCGTGAATGAAAAGCGGCCTGACCTCGCTCCCGACATCCATGCCCTCGCGGTCTCGACCGACGGCTACGCCTTCCGCTTCGGTCTTCAGGGCTTCGTCGAGCCGAGCACCCGCAACGGCAGACGCTTCGCGCGTCTTCGCGCTGGCGCCGAAGTGTCCGGAGTAGTTCCCGTCGGCGGAGACGAAATCGTCATCGCGGCGACGGAACAGGCCCGGGTGCTGCTGTGCAGGGCGGAAGAGATCAACTACCTCGAGGGGACGGGGCGAGGGACCATCCTCATCAAGCTCGGCAAGGGCGATCGGGTTCTCGGTTTCACCGCCGCCGGCAAGAAGGACGCGGCGCTCACGGTCACGACGAACCGCGGTGCTTCGAAGAACATCAGCGCCTCGAGCTACGGTATCACTTCGCGGGCCGGGCGCGGTCGCGAGCTCCTGAAGAACGGAACGCTGACGGGCATCGTCAGGCCGGAAGTGGAAGCCCCCCCGCTGTTCGAAGGCCAAGAAGTCGAGGTGGCCGAGTAATGGGGCCCGGAGGGCCTCCTCCTCCCCGCGCGAGGAGCGCGGGGAGCGAGCCGCGCGAAGAGCGCGGCGAGCACTAAGAATGTCCACCTATACCGCGAAGGACATCACCGTTCTCCAGGGGCTCGAGCCCGTGCGCAAGCGCCCCGGTATGTACATCGGGGGTGTCAACGCTCAGGGACTCCATCACCTCGTCTGGGAGATCCTCGACAACAGCGTCGACGAGGCGATGAACGGCTACGCCACGTCGATCCAGGTGACGCTGCACGAGGAGCATTCCTCCATCACCGTTGTCGATGACGGCCGCGGAATTCCCGTGGACAAGCACCCGAAGGTGAAAAAGTCGGCGCTCGAGGTGATCCTTACCACCCTTCACGCCGGAGGGAAGTTCGAGGGTCAGAACTACAAGACCGCGGGAGGTCTTCACGGCGTCGGGGCCTCGGTGGTGAACGCTCTCTCCTCCCACCTGGTCGCGACGGTCAAGCGGGACGGCCACGTCTACCAGATGGAGTTCAAGCAGGGACGGCCGGTCACGAAGCTCAAGACCATCGGCCGCGGGCGGGGCTCGGGCACGACCATCACATTCCATCCCGACCCCAAGATTTTTCCCAAGACCAAATTCCAGCCGGAGATCATTCGAGAGCGTCTCGAGACCGCGAGCTATCTGCACCAGGGTCTTCGCATCGCTTTTCACGACGAGGCCACGGACGAGAAAGTCGTTTTTCAACAGAACGAGGGACTGACTGCCTACCTGAAGAAAATCATGGCGGAGCAGAAGGCGAAGCCCGCCCACGAGCTTCCCTTCGTCCTGAAGCGCGATGGAGACGGGCGGGACTCGACGCGTCTCGAGATCGTGATGCAGTGGACGGAGTCGACGGACGAGCTCGTGCGGAGCTACGTGAACGGGATCCCCACTGCCTCCGGCGGCTCCCACGAGAACGGCTTTCGCTCGGGTGTGGGAAAGGCGCTCCGCAACTACATCGAGACCCACAAGCTGACCCCGAAAGGGGTCACCATCTCGTCGGAGGACCTGCGCGAGGGGCTGACCGCCGTCCTCAGCACCTTCATCACCGATCCGCAATTTCAGGGACAGACGAAGGATCGGCTCAACAATCCCGAGCTGCAGCAGACGGTCGACGCCGCCGTCCGGCCGGCGCTCGAGCTCTGGCTCAACCAGAATCGCTCGACCGCCGACTCGATCGTGGCCCGGATCATCCTCGCGTCCCGGGCGAGGGAAGCCTCTCGGGCGGCGTCCGCGGCGATCGTGCGCAAGACCGCGACCAAGGGACGCATGATGCTCCCGGGAAAGCTGTCGGACTGCACCAGCTCCCGCTCGAGCGAGACGGAGCTCTTCATCGTGGAAGGGGACTCCGCCGGCGGCTCGGCGAAACAGGGCCGTGACCGCGAGCGCCAGGCGGTCCTGCCGCTGCGCGGCAAGGTCCTCAACACCGAGCAGGCGTCGCTCGCGAAGGTGCTGGAGAACAAGGAGCTCGTGGACCTCGTCCAGGCCCTCGGTTGCGGCCTGGGGAAGAGCTTCGAGCTCGACCGGCTGCGCTACCAGAGAGTCATCCTTCTTGCCGATGCCGACGCCGACGGCCATCACATCACGACGCTGCTCCTCACGTTCATCTACCGTCACATGCCCGAGCTCATCCGCGCCGGCCGGGTGTACATCGCCCAGCCGCCCCTCTACCGGATCGACGTCGGTAAGGAGACGTTCTGGGCGGCGGACGACCTCCACAAGGAGAGAATCCTCGCGAAGCAGGCGAAGAACGGGAAGGCGGATATCACGCGGTTCAAGGGACTCGGGGAGATGATGCCCAAGGTTCTCTGGGACACGACCCTCAATCCCAAGACCCGCCGGCTGCAGCGGGTTACGATCGACAACGCCCTGAAGACGGATCGGGTCATCTCGGATCTCATGGGAAAGGATCCCGAGCCGCGATTCAACCTCATCAAAGAGCACGCGCCGGAAGTCGAACAGCTGGATATTTGAGCGCGAGAAAAGCTCTTCTTGCCGCCCTCGCTTCACTCCTGACCCTCGCGGCTCTCGCGCTCGTCATTCCCGTCGACGCTCCCGGACTCGCGCAGGAGATCGAGAAACGCGCCCGGTCGGCGACGGGGATCCCCCTCGAAGTCTCCCGGGCGCGGCTTCGCCTGCTTGGCGGGCTGGTGCTCGAGGAGGTGAGCGCGTCGGCGAGCTTCGTCGCCGGAAGCTATCGGATTCACGTTCCCCGCGTGGTTCTCGAGAACCGGCCGCTCCGTCTTCTGAGAGGACGACTGGAGTTGACGGGGGTCCGGCTCGAGCGGCCCACGGTACAGCTCGACCTCGCTCGACCTGCCGCGGCACTCGCCAGGATCCGGAACGCGATGGTTCTCGAGACGGTCGACGCGGGGAAGCCCTGGCTCGAGGTCGAAGCGTCGCTCGAGGACGTCGAAATCGAGGGCGGCAATCTCATCGTCTTCGATCACCTCTCGGTCGGCGGGCTCGGGATGACGCTCACGAGCCTCGCCTATGACCGGCGGGCGCTCACGCCGCTTCACGCCCTCCGGTCCGAGGGGAGCGTGGCCATTCGGGAGATGGTTCTCGAACGCACCAGGCTCGCGGACGTCGCGGGAAGAATCACCACCGAGAACGGGCGCTTCCGGCTCGAGAGCCTCAGCTTCGCGACCGGTCGCGGTGAGCTCTCGGGCGAGCTCGGTCTCGACTTCAACTCGTTTCCGTTCCGCTACGAGGCTTCGCTTCTCGGACCCTCGTTCGAGCTGGAAGGCCTCGGGCGCGGAACGCTGCGGCTCGAAGCGGAAGGCTTCGGAACCCGGGGGCGGGACCTGAGAGGGAAGGGCACTTTCGCTCTCGAGCGCGGGCGGCTTCCCGACGCTCCCTGGGTTCGGGAAATCGACCCGGCTCTCGCCGGCGCGGAGCATGCCCCGGTCGAGATCGCATTCGAGGTGCGGGACGAGCGCGTCCACTTCGAGAGGCTCGAGCTCGAGGCAGGGGACGAAATCCTCTCGATCGAGGGGTCCGTCGGGTTCGACGGTTCCAGAGACCTTCGGGCAACGGCCAGTCGCAGCCGGGAGTGAGAAGAGGCGTGACCGAATCGTCATGAAGACTCCTACTTCACGGTGAAGTCCGAGCCGGCGGGCAGCGGATTGGGCCACTCGGCCACTTCACATACCGCCTTGCCCAGGAACTGGGACAGCTTGTTGTACTCGCTCACGTCGTGGTCCTTGGGGTCGAGGGATTGCGCGAAGAGTGCGACCACGTCCACGCCCGTGGGCAGCGTGCAGGACGTCGGACTGCTGAGGACGAGATTCGAGGCGCTCGTCTGATCCCAGGCGCCGACGAGGGCCGGGACGGTGAAGGTCCGGTCGCCCGAAGGCATCTGCCACGCGAGGGTGTAGGTGCCGGGCAGAAGGCCCCCGTGAGAGGCGTTGCCGGCGCCGTTCTCGCGCGGCGTCCCAATCTCGCCGTAGTCGCCGGGAGCCAGGCGAAAGTGCCGCATGAACTTCAGCAGACCCGGGGCCGTGGCCACGAGGCCTCCGTGCGCCTCCATCGTCTGCATCGAGAAGCCGCCGTACGGCGCGGGAACTGCGCCCGGTGGCCCGAAGTACATGTTTCCGTCGGGGGCGATTCCGAAGGCGTCGCCGACGTTGAGGTAGCTGATCTCGCTCCCGTCGTCGTCGAGGTGGCGGTAGTACGGCTCGTCCGACGTGATGTGGTCGGGGTTCTCCGAAGAGAAACTGCCGGTTCCGCCGGCACGGATCCCGCTCACGCCGTGGCCTTCGAGGAACGACTCGATGATGTCGATGTAGGGCCCCCAGCCGTAGCGGCGATTGACTCCGTTGCCGGGAGACCATTGCTCGCCGTGGAGTCCTTCGAGGACGCGGCCCAGCAGCGTGTAGCCGAAGTTCGAGTACTCGCTCCGTGTGCCGGGGCTGAACGCCAGGCACAGACCGGCCATGTACTGCACCAGCGCTTTCGGACGCAGGGGGCCTTCGAAGTCGAATCCCGCGGCCAGCTCCAGGTCGTGGATCATCATCGCGGGCTTGAAATTCGGATCTCCCGTCGTCGCGAGGTAGCTCGTGTCCGATAGGGCGGGCGGAGGGGCGAAGCCGCCGGACCAGCGCGGCGAGGGACTGAGGGATCGGTCGAAGCCGCCCTCGTGGGCCAGCAGGTGCTGGATGGTGATGTCCTCCCAGCGCGAGTCGGGCATGGAACCCTCCTGCCACTCCAGACAATTCTGATACGCGTTGTTGACGTCGGCCTCGACGTAGTACGGCTCTGCGTCCGGGGTATAGGGGAAGTGGAGCTCCGCGAGGCTGGTCTGGGCATCGCCCAGGCTGGCGTCGATCCAGGGGAGGGCGGGCTCGCCGGTGTCGAGCTGCTGTTCCTCGAGGGCCTCGCGCACCGCGGCCGCGGTGATGGGCTTGGTGACGCTCGCGAGGCGCATGGGGGTCGACGGGCTTACCAGCCCCACGCCGCCTTCGTCGTGAATGAACGGGTCGGCGTCGGCGCCCTTGTCCATATAGCCGTACCCGCGGCTCAGGACAATCTGTCCATCCTTCGCGACGGCCAGCACCCCCGCGCGAATCCCTCGCCCCTTCATGTAGTCGATCATGGCCTGGTCGAACGAAACGAGCTCTCCCACGGGGATGCCGGTCACCGCGAGCGATTTGGGTGGGGTGAGCGTCAGATCGAACTCGCGCTGAGCGTGGCGGCCGACATCGGTGACTCTCACTTTCACGATCTCGAGCCGCGGGACATCCGTCGGAGCCTGGTAGATCCGCCGAGTCCCGCGCGCATTGCCGCCCGAGAGCGCGCCCCGCTGCGAGACGAGCTCCCACTCGTAGGGGCCGCGTCCGCCGCGAGCCCGGAGGCGGAGTTTCTTGCCGGCTTCGACCGACCGCGTGGCGCCGTCGATCCGGATGTCCGGCCCGCCGCAATCCTCTCCCTTCCGACCGGCGTCGCAGCGGCATGCGATTCCGCCGAAAGGGTCGAGGTAGGGAGCTCCCTTGTCGAAGCAGACGTCGCGGCGCGCACCGGCGCCGAGAGCGCATTTCCCGCCGGCGGCGCGCTCGAAACCGACCGCGCACAGCTCGCACGAGACGCCCGAGTATTCGGCTTCGCAGACGCACTGGCTGAGGCCGTCGATGAGAGCGCGATGCCCCGCGTTCGAACAGGAGGTGTCGAGAGCGGCGGCCGAGCCGTAGGAGGCCGTGCCCGCGAGCCCTGCCAGAAGCATCGCGATTGGGGCGCATTTGTTTCGTTTCGTCTTCATGGGACCCTTCCTTCGGCCCTTCCGCAGGAGTGCGGTTCGGGGCTCGGAAGGAGGAACGAACGGCGGAGCGCTTTTCCCTCACTGTTCGAAACGGTTAGCATGGAGCCGAGGTAGGACCCCCGATGTTCAAGCTTTCCCGGCGGGAGTTCTTGGTTCAGAGCGGAGCCGTGGCCATCGGTGCGAGCGGCTGTCGGGGCGAGGCGCCCGGTCCATCGCCGACGGCGTCTACGGAGGCCGAGCTCATCGAGCTCACGGCGACGGCCGCCGTGCGGGCCATCCGTCAGGGCGACGTCAAGGCGGAAGACTACGCTTCGGCTCTCCTCGCGCGCGCCGAAGCCGGAAAGAGTCTCAACGCGTTCATCACTCTCGACCCGGCGCTGGTTCTCGAAGCGGCGCGCGAGGCCGACCGGACGCGCGCCTCGGGAGCGCCGCTCCCCTCCCTCCACGGGCTTCCGATTCCGATCAAGGACAGCGTCAATACCCGGGAGCTGCCCACCACCGGCGGAACGCCGGCGCTGAGAAACTTCCACCCGAGGGAAGACGCACCGCTGGTCCGAAAGCTCGTCGAAGCGGGCGGGATCGTGATGGGCAAGACGAATCTGCACGAGCTCTCCTTCGGATGGACCAGCAACAATCTCGCGTTCGGCGCGGTACGGAATCCCTACGACCCGACTCGCATCCCCGGGGGCAGCAGCGGCGGAACCGCTGCCGCGGTGGCGGCCCGGATGGCGCCTCTCGGAGTCGCCGAGGACACGGAAGGATCGATCCGTGTGCCCGCTGCCCTGTGCGGGATCTATGGGTTTCGTCCGACGACCGGACGGTATGAGACGACCGGAGTGGTTCCGATCTCGCCGCTCTTCGATCAGATCGGGCCCCACGCGCGAGCGGTCGAAGACCTCGCTCTGTTCGACCGGGTCGCGAGCGGCGACGAGAGGCCTCTCCCGTCCCTTCCGCTCGCGGGAGTGCGGATCGGAATCGCACGCGGGTACTACTTCGACAAGCTGGACCCGGAGGTCTCGCGGATCACCGAGGAAGCCCTCGGGAAGCTTCGGGACGCGGGGGTGGTGCTCGTGGAGGCGGAGGTCTCGAACCTCGCGCGGTTCGACGAGAAGATCACCGACGTGGTGCAGAACCACGACGTGGTACCGATGCTCGCGAGATACCTGGAGGAGTACGACGCCGGGATGACCTTCGACCAACTGCTCGAGAGCGTCAGCCCCGACGTGAGGCGCGAGCTCGAGCTCTACGCGCTTCCGGGCGCGAAGCTTTCGGTTTCGGAGGAAGCGTACCGCGCGGCCCGGGACACGGAGCGGCCCGCTCTCCAGGAAGAGATCCGGCGCTATTTCCGCGAGAATGCCGTGGCCGCGCTCCTCTTTCCCGCGACGATGGTTCCGGCGCTTCCGATCGGCCAGGACTCCGAAGTCTCGATCGGCGGCGAGAAGGTCAGCTTCGCGACCGCGATGTCGCGGAATATCGCGCCGGGAAGCACCGCCGGGATTCCGGGGCTGGTCCTGCCGGCCGGGCTCACGCGGGAAGGGCTTCCCGTCGCCATCGAGCTCGACGCCGCCGAGAGCATGGACCGCGACCTCCTCGCGCTCGGAGTCTCGATGGAGAAGGTCCTCGGCCACCTGCCGCCGCCGCGGCTCTGACGATCCAAGGCTCGATCGACCGGCTCAGTCGTCGCCGCGATGGACCAGACGAAGCGCCGCGATCTGCTCCGAGAGCAGCCCGAAGAGGAAGAGGACCGCGGAGGCGGCGAAGAGCAGCACCGACGTATCCGTGATGTCGGTCTCCGTCACGATGGTATAGGCGGTGTAGCCCACTCCCAGGAAGAAGAAAGTGAGCGCCACGGGAAGGATGACTCGGAGCGGGCTGAAGAGGGTCGCCATGCGCAGAATGATGGCGAGAAAGCGGAACCCTTCGCGCCAGGGCCTCATCTTGCTCTTCGAACCGGAGGAGCGCCTCTTCCCTTCGATGGGAACGAAGACCACGTCGTAGCCCGCCTTCACGAAGGCGAGGGTGCTGGTCGCGGGATAGCTGAATCCGTTCGGGTAGAGGTGGAGGAACTCGCGGAACCGGGACCTCCGGGCGGCGCGGAAGCCCGAAGTGAGGTCGTCGATCCGGAAGCTCGCGACCGCCGAAGCGAAGCGGTTGAGCGCGGCGTTTCCCATCGCTCGCGCGAAGCCCGCCTGGTCCTTGAACGAGCGGGCGCCGACGACGAGGTCGTACTCGGAGAGCCTCGCCAGGAGCTTCTCGATCTCCTCCGGCGGATGCTGTCCGTCGGCGTCGAGAAGCAACAGGAACTCTCCCGTCGCCGCCCGGACGGCGGTCTTCACCGCGGCGCCGTTTCCCTTGTTGTACGGATGGCGGATCACCGTGGCCCCGGCGGCCCGGGCTCGTTCCGCCGTTCGGTCTTTCGACCCGTCGTCCACGACGAGTATCTCTTTCCAGCTCCCCAGCCCGCGTATGCTCTCGACCAGGGTGCCGATTGCGGACTCTTCCTCGTAGGCGGGAATGAGGACGCTGGTACGCTCGCGGATCGTCATCGATTTCTATCGGCCCTGTCCGCCTCCGCGTAGCTTCGGCGAGACTCGCGGGAGCCCGGAAGGCGGTCGAGACGTTCTTCGAGGAGCCTCTGGCGGTAGAGCACTTCTTCGAGCAGCCTTCTTACCGAAGCCAGGATGTCGGCCACGAGACCGAAGATCAAGGATCCGAAAGCGAGGATCAGCAGGAGAATCGCGAGGAGCACAGACTGAACGTGCCCCCCTTGGCCTTTGAGGTGGAAATAGAGATACCGGACGGAGAGATAGAAGCCGGGGAGAAAGAAAACGAGAGCGAGGTAGCTGAAGATCTTCAGAGGCTCGTACATCGCGTAGATGCGCACGATGGTGGCGGCGGAGCGCTTCACGTAGTCCCAGTTGCTGCGGATGAGACGGCTCGGACGGGTCTGCCTCGCCTCGATCGGCACCTGGGCGACCGCGAGCCTCTTCTTCCCGGCCTGGATGATGGTCTCGAGCGTGTAGGTGTAGTCGGAGACCAGGTTCATCTTCTGCGCGGCCTCGCGGGAGAACGCGCGGAAGCCGCTGGTGGTGTCGGGGACCTTGGTGCCCGAGACCTGCCGAACCACCCAGCTTCCGACGGCCTGGAGCTTCTTCTTGGTGCCCGAGAAGTGCTCGACGTCCTTCACCCTCCGGTCGCCGATGACCATGTCGGCCTCGCCCCGCAGGATGGGACCGACGAGCTTCGGGATCTCGCTTCCCGGATACTGGTTGTCGCCGTCGGTGTTGACGATGACGTCGGCACCGAGCCCGAGCGCGATCTCGAGCCCCGCTTTGAACGCCGCCGCGAGTCCGCGGCTCCTCGAGGAGCGCTGCACGTAGTCGGCTCCGTGCCTCTTCGCGATCTCCGCCGTCCCGTCGGTCGAGCCGTCGTCGATGATCAGGATCTCGACCTCGTCGAAGCCCTCGATGGCGCGGGGGATCTCGGCGAGCGTCGCGGGAAGGGTCTCGGCTTCGTTGAGGCAGGGGATCTGGACCACTAACTTCATGGCAGTTTCATGACGGGCGCGTCACACGTTGAACCGGAAGTAGACCACGTCCGCCTCGGCGATGGGATAGTCCTTGCCCTCCAGCCGGAGGAGACCTTTGTCGCGGCAGGCGTTCCACGAGCCCTCTCTAACCAGAATGTCGTAGTGGACCACCTCGGCCCGGATGAATCCGCGCTCGATATCGCTGTGGATCGTGCCCGCGGCTTTTACCGCCCGCGTCTTCTTGGGCACGATCCAGGCGCGCGACTCGGTGTCGCCCGCGGTGTAGAAGGTGATGACGCCCATGAGCTCGAAGGCCGCGCGGACGATCCGCTCGACCGCTCCCTCGGAGAGCCCCATCTCCTCCCGGAACGCTTTCGCTTCCTCGGGGGGGAGCTCCGCGATCTCCGACTCGATCCGCGCGGATACGTAAGCCACGGCGAGGCCGGGTCTTTCCTTCCCATCGAGCCTTCGGGCGTCGTTCTCTCCCGCGTTCATCACGAGCAGCATGGGCTTCGCCGTGAGCAGCGCGTAGCCCCGGAGCGCCTCCCGCTCCTCCAGGGAGAGCGCTTCGCGGAGAGGCCGGCCCTCCGAAAGCGCCTCCTTGGCGCGGTTGAGGATGGGAAGATCCTGGAGCTCGCCTTTCCGCCCCTTCTTCGAGTCCGCTTCCAGCCTCTCGATTCGCTTCTCGACGACGGCGAGATCCGCGAGCGTCAGCTCGAGCTCCATCATCTCGACGTCGCGCTCGGCGTCGACGGATCCTTCGGGATGAGGCACCGAGGGGTCTTCGAAGGCTCTCACCACGTGCACCAGGACGTCCACCGCCCGGAGGCTCGACACGTCGAGCTTCTCCTTGGAGCGTCCTTTCACCAGCCCGGGAATGAGCACGAACTCAACCGTCGCCGGCGTGGTCTTCCGCGACTCGTGCAAACGCGAAAGAATCAAGAGTTTCGAATCGGGAACCTTCAGGATTCCCACCTGCTCCGTGCGGCTCGACGCCGCGCCCGCGACCTGGGTGAGGAGGGCGAAGAGCGTGCGCTTTCCAACGCCTTCGAAACCGACGATGCCGGCCTTCATGGGAAACCGCCGAATCTTACTACAGCGGTCCCGGGCGCCGGAGGAATCCCGAGCCTCCGAGGCCGACAGGCTGTGGGTCATTTCCCACGGACAAACTCTCATTCCCCGGAGTGGCGAACGCCCCTAAATGTAGCTTGACAAGGAGATAGTGGCCACCTTAGGATCCTCGTGGAATTAAGTGGAACAAAGTGGTCTGATTCAGCCACTGGTGGTCTCGGTGTGACAACCGAGGTTCTGGGGAGGTCCAGTTGCTCCGCGGAAATCATCCCGCGCGGGTAGACGAGAAGGGGCGGCTGAAGATCCCTTCCGGGTTCTTCGAGCTCATCGAGACCAACTACGGCTCGGAGATCTTCGTCACCAGCGTGAGCGGGGACAACGCGCGCATCTACCCGATGAACGTGTGGGCGGAGGTCGAGAGAAGGCTGGGGTCGATGCCGGATTCACATCCGGCAAAAGTGAAATTTCTGAACCGCGTTCATTTCTTCGGACAGGCCGGTGTGCTGGACAAGCAGGGCCGTCTGGTGATTCCCGCGCTCCTGCGGGAGTCGGCGCGGATGAAGGGAAGCGTCGCGGTGCTCGGCAAGTTCAACTTCCTCGAAGTCTGGAACCAGGACTACTTCCTCGAGAAGCTGAACAGCGAGCCGATGACGGACGACGACCAGCGCGCGCTCTCCGGCTTTGGAATCTGAGACAGGGAGTGCAGCACGGTAACGACGATGGGGTTCGAGGGGCAGAGCGGGGAAAGCACTTGCCGGTGCTTCTCCCGGAGGTGCTGGAGCTCGTCGCCGCGAGGCCGGGCGGGCTCTATGTCGACGCGACCCTCGGCGGCGGCGGCTACACCCAGGCGCTTCTGCGCGCGAGCGCTCCCTCGGGCCGCGTCGTGGCTTTCGACCGCGACCGGGAAGCGATCGAGAAGGCGAGAGAACGGCTCCGTGCCGACGCGGATCGCCTTTCCTTCGTCTGGGCCTCGTTCGCGGATCTCGAAGAGCTCGTGGAGGGCCTCGTCGACGGGATCGTCGCCGATCTGGGACTCTCGAGCCTACAGCTCGACGATGCCGATCGGGGATTCGCGTTCGGGGCGGAAGGTCCGCTCGACATGAGATTCGATCGATCGCAGGACCTCACGGCGGCGGAGCTGGTGAACGAGACGGACGAACGGGAGCTCGAGAGGATCCTGAGGGACTACGGCGACGAGCGGAGGGCCCGGGCCATCGCCCGGCGCATCGTATCTCGACGTCCGCTACGCACGACGACCGATCTGAGGCGGGCCGTGGTCTCCGTCCTCGGGCCCTTCAAAGGGGGCACCGACCCCGCCACCCGGACTTTCCAGGCGATTCGGATCGCGGTGAACCGCGAGCTCGAAGCCCTCGAGACCTTCCTCGAGAAGGCGCCCGATCGTCTTCGCGTCGAAGGCAGACTGGTGGTGGTCTCGTATCACTCCCTCGAGGACCGGGCGGTGAAGCTCGCTTTTCGCGCGAGGGCGAAGAGCGCGGGGGACGAGCGCTCCTTCCGGATCCTCACCAAGAAGCCCCTCACCGCGGGTCCCTCCGAGGTCGCCCGCAATCGGCGAGCTCGCAGCGCCAAGCTGCGGGCATTGGAGCGGGTCGCGTGAAGGGCCAGAGCTTCGCCTTGACCAAGGCGGTCGCGAACGAGCAGCTCGTGCGCGAGCTCGACCGAAAGCGGCACCGCGAGCTCTTCTGGGTCGCCTTTCTGGGCGTGGTGCTCACGCTCGCGGTGATCGTCTATGCCTGGCCTCACTTCGAGCTGATTCGCCTCGGCTATCGCATGGAGGAGCTCCGGGAGAGGCGCGACGAGCTGGTCCAGCTGAAGCATCACCTGGAGCTCCAGCGCGCTACCGAATCCGATCCGGCGCGGATCGAGAGCATCGCGAAGAACGAGCTCGGAATGGTGTATCCGCGCCCCGAGCAGATCCTCGTGCTCGAGCCCGTCGAATCCCCGTCGCCCGCGGGCACCGAAACGGCCGCCGCGAACGGTCGAATCGGGAGAGAGACCCCATGAAAGCCGGAGAGGGTCGTCAGGAAATTCGTCCTTTGACCCGGGTCCGCGTCCGCCTTCTGCTTCTCGGGCTTTGCACGTCTCTCGCGGTCGTGGCCGTGGCCGCGAGGCTCGCCTACCTCACCATCGTCGCGAAGGAAGAGTACGAGGCGCGGGGCCTCGTCCAGTACCAGCAGCGATTGAAGCTCGACGCCCGCCGCGGGACCATCTTCGACCGAAACGGGCAGGCGCTCGCGGAGAGCGTCGAAGTCGATTCGCTCTATGCCGTGCCCAGCGCGTTCAGCCCGGAGCGAGCCCAGGAGGCGGCGGGCCTCATCGCCCGCTGTCTCGAGATCCCGCGGCGGCGAGTCCTCACCCGGCTTCTGGGGCAGAAGGATTTCGTCTGGCTCGAGAGAAAGGCCAGCCCCGAGGCGATGCGATGCGTCGAGGCGCTGAACGTCGGCGGAGTCCACTCCGTCGAGGAAAGCCGCCGGTTCTACCCCAAGCGCCGCCTCGCGTCCCAGGTCCTGGGCTATGTGGGCATCGACAACGCGGGTATGGGAGGGGTGGAGTACGCGCTCGAGGCGCGGATCAAGGGCGATCCGGGAAGCCGTATCATCTGGAGCGACGCTCTGAAGCGGCGCGCGGGAACTCGGGTGGAAAAGCGTCCCCTCCCCGGAGAGTCCGTCTACCTGACGCTCGACGAGAACCTCCAGTACATCGCCGAGACCGAGCTTTCCGCCGCAGTCCACGAGAGCCGCTCCCGGAGCGGGATCGCGATCGTGATGCGGCCGCACACCGGTGAGATTCTCGCGATGGCCTCGTTTCCGAGCTTCAATCCGAATCGCTTCAACGATTCGCCCGAGAGCCACCGGCGCAACCGTTCGGTGACCGACGTCTACGAGCCGGGCTCGACGTTCAAGATCGTCGCCGCCGCCGCGGCGCTCGAGGAAGGGGTCACGGCAGAGGACGAGCGCATCGACTGCGGCCAGGGCGGGATCCGGATCGCGGACCGCTACATCCGCGACCACAAGCAGTTCGACGTCCTCACCTTCCGCGAGGTGGTGACGCACTCGAGCAACGTGGGAATGATCCGCATCGGCCAGCGCCTGGGAAAGGACCGACTCGAGGCCTACGTGAGGGCTTTCGGTTTCGGCGAGCCGACCGGGGTCGAGCTCCCCGCCGAGAGCCGCGGGATCCTGCGCGCCGCCGACCGGTGGGGGCCGGTCACGAGCGCCTCGATCGCCTTCGGCCAGGAGGTGAGCGTCACCCCGCTGCAGATGGTGGCCGCGGCGAACGTCATCGCGACCTCCGGCTACCTCATGCGGCCGAGACTGGTCCTGGGCTTCGGCGGGATCGATGGAGCGATAGTGCCGAGGCTCTCGCCCGAGCCGGTCCGGCGGGTCGTGAGCGAGACGACCGCCCGGCGGATGACGGAGATCCTCATCGACGTCGTGGAGAAGGGCACGGGGAGAACCGCCGTTCTCCGCGGCTATCGAGTCGCGGGAAAGACTGGAACCGCGCAGAAGGCGGTTCCCGGCGGCTACTCGAAAACGGACTTCATCGCCTCTTTCGTCGGCTTCGCCCCCGCCTATCGGCCGGAAGTGACCGCGCTCGTCATCCTCGATTCCCCCGAGGGGGATCACTCGGGGTCGCGGGCCGCGGCGGTTTTCGCCCGGATCGTCGAGCGATCGCTCGGCCACCTCGGCGTGCCGCGCGACGAAGAGGAGGTCGTACGCTTCGCCAAAGTTTGGCCACAAACGGAACCTATTCTTCCCATGAGGGCGGTAGAGGTCACGGCGGGGGCGGCGGCCCTGCGAGACGCCTCCTGGTCGAGGCTTTCGGGCGCGGGAGCCCCCGAGGTCCTCGGCCTCTCCGCGAGGGACGCTCTCGCTCGATTCGTCGCCTCGGGCCTGGTGCCGAATGTGGAGGGGACGGGCTTCGTCGTCGAGCAGAGTCCCGCCGCGGGGCTATGGCTCGAGCCGGGAACCGAGGCGCGTTTGGTCCTGAGTCCGATACCGCGGGAAACGCCAGGACGGTCCGCTCCTTCGGCGCCGCCGCGCGAGGCGCCGGGAGCCATCCGAGTGGCGGGAGTCACGCGTCCGGCCATCGCCCCCGGGGCTTCGGCCGGGCTCGCCGGAGCTTCGCGGCGGCGGCCGGCGATTCGAGAGGTGAGCCAAGAATTCCGATGAAAGCGACGACCGAGATCGAGGGAGGAAGAGACCTGAACGCCAGCGGCAGCCGAGTGAAGCTGGGAGAGCTTCTCGCGCTCGTGCCGCTCCAGTCGGTGCGCGGACCGCGCGACGTCGAGATTCAGGGCGTGGCGGTGGACTCGCGCGAAGTCCGCCCGGGCTACGTCTTCGTCGCTGTCGAGGGCGAGAAGACCGACGGTCATCGCTTTCTCGGGGACGCCGTCGCCCGCGGCGCGGTCGTCCTCGTGAGCGAAAAGCCGCCCGACCCGAAAGCCGGCGCCCCCGCAGGGAAGCTGACCTGGGTGCAGACCCCGGACGCGCGCAAGGCGGCGGGCTTGATGGCGGCCAAGGCCTGGGGCGAGCCGGCGAAGAGAATGGATCTCGTGGGCGTGACCGGGACCAACGGCAAGACGACTACCGCCTATCTCATCGATGGGCTCGTTTCCCGACTCGCTCCGCCCTGCGCCATGCTCGGCACCGTCGTATCGAAAATCGGCGATCGGGCGAAACCGACGCGCCATACCACTCCCGAGGCGCCGGCGATCCAGGAGTTCCTCGCGGACGCCGTAGCCGCGGGCTGCCGGTTCGGCGCTCTCGAGGTCTCGTCCCACGGCCTGGCGCTCTCCCGTCTCGAGGGCTCGGAGTTCCAGGTCGCCGTCTTCACCAACCTCTCCCGGGATCACCTGGATTTCCACAGGGACATGGAGAGCTACTGGGAGGCCAAGAGGCTCCTCTTCACCCGCTACCTGCGGCCCGGCGGCCGCGCGGTCATCGCCATCGACGATGTCTATGGAGAGCGGCTCGCGTCCGGCCTTGCCGCGGAGATGACGACTTTCGGTATCTCTCCCACCGCGGACCTGACGATGGTCTCCGTCGAGACCTCTCTCGAGGGGACCCGGCTCTCGTTCCGGGAAGGAACCGTCGTCCGCGAGATTCGGAGCCCGCTCGTCGGGCGGTACAACGCGCTCAACCTTCTCGGCGTCTTCGCCGCGGTCCGCGCGCTGGGATTCGGAAGCGACGACATCCTGAGAACGCTCCCCGACGTCCCGGGAGCGCCTGGCCGATTCGAGAGAGTCCCCGTCTCCCGCCCCTTCGACGTCGTGGTCGACTATGCCCACACCGACGACGCGCTCCGGAAGCTTCTCGAGGCGGCGCGGCCGCTGACGCGCGGGAAGCTCTGGGTGGTCTTCGGCTGCGGCGGAGAGCGCGACCGGTCGAAGCGGCCGCTGATGGGGATGGTGGCGGCGCGGCTCGCGGACCGGGTGGTGCTCACCTCCGATAATCCGCGGGGCGAGGATCCCGAGGCGATCGTGCGGGAGATCCAGCTCGGGACCAAGGAGCACTCGGGATCGATCGAGGTCGAGGTCGATCGCCGCAGAGCGATCGCGTTCGCGCTCGAGAGGGCCGAGCCCGGGGACCTGGTGGTCGTCGCGGGAAAGGGCCACGAGCCCTACCAGATCGTGGGCAATCGCGTGCTCGATTTCGACGATCGAGACGTGGTGAGGGAGATCCTGGGACGTTGAGACTCGAGCTGGGTGAGATCGCGCGTCTCGCGGGCGGAACCCTGCGGAACGGGGCGCCCTCGGTCGTCTTCGACGGAGGGGTCTCGATCGACAGCCGCACCCTCCGCCGCGGGGATCTGTTCTTCGCCATCTCCGGACCGCGGCACGACGCTCACGAGTTTCTCCGCGATGCGGTGGGTAAGGGAGCCGCGGGGGTGGTGATTCAGAAAGACGTCGAGGTCTCGCCGCCCGCGTTCGCGATTCGCGTCGACGACACGACGCGCGCCCTCCAGGATCTCGCGAGCGGCTTCCTGGGCGGGCGCGCCGTCCAGGTCGTCGCCGTCACCGGAAGCATGGGCAAGACGACGACGAAAGAGGCGGCGGCTTCGGCGATCGGAAGCGCGAAACGGGTCCTGAAGTCGGAGGGAAACCTGAACAACTTCTACGGCCTTCCGCTGTCCATCCTGAAGCTCGAGGACGAGGAGGTCGCCGTCCTCGAGATGGGAATGTCCGCGCCGGGAGAGATCGCCCGGCTCACCGAGATCGCCCGGCCCGACGTCGGGGTCCTCACCAACGTCGCCGAAGTGCACCTCGAGTTCTTCGGGAAGATCTCGGCCATCGCCGAGGCCAAGGGCGAGCTCTTTCGCGGGCTTCCGGAAGGCGCCACGGCGGTGGTGAACGCCGACGATCCCCTGGTGCTCGATCAGGCGCGCCGCTTCTCGGGACGTCAGGTCCGGTTCGGAGTCGAGGAGGACGCGGACGTCCGGGGCTCGGCGATCCGGACGACCCGGGACGGACTTCGCTTCAAGGCGCTCTTCCGCGGAGAAGAAGTGGAGGTCGAATCCGTCCTTCGCGGCCGGCACAACGTCTACAACCTCCTCGCGGGTCTCGCGGCGGCGAGCGCGCTCGAGGTGCCCTTCGGAGCCGCTGCCCGGGCGCTTTCCGATCTTCGTCCCGCTCACCACCGCGGCGAGCGCGTGGATCTCGGCCGGGGTTTCATCCTCGTCGACGAGACCTACAACTCGAATCCCCGGGCCCTTCGCTCCGCCCTCGAAGCGCTCTCCGAGGAAGAAGCGGTGCGGCGGATCGCGGTCGTCGGGGACATGCTGGAGCTCGGCGGGCGCGGGGCCGAGCTTCACCGGGAAGTCGGGCGCTTCGCCGCCGGCCTTCCCATCCAGACGCTGGTGGCGGTGGGCCCGCTCGCCGCGAAGCTCCTCGAGGGTGCCCTCGAGGCCGGGGCGGCGCCGGCCGGGCTCCACTCGGTATCGACGGCGGAGGAGGCGGGAAGTCTCCTCCTCGGCGAGCTCCGCGAAGGGGACCTGGTCCTCCTGAAAGCCTCCCGCGGGATCGGCCTCGAGCGCGCCATCGACGTCGTGCGAAAGGGAGTCGCCCGGCGGGGGACGGAGGGGGACTGATGCTCTACCACCTCCTCTATCCGCTGCATACGGAGTACGGGTTCCTCAACGTCTTTCGGTACGTCACCTTTCGCACAGCCTGCGCGACCCTCACCGCTCTCGCGATTTCGTTCTTCCTCGGCCCGTGGCTCATCGCGCGGCTCCGGCAGTTCCAGATCGGGCAGCACATCCGCCAGGAGGGTCCCGAGACCCACCGCTCGAAGGCGGGGACCCCCACCATGGGCGGCATTCTCATCCTCACGGCGATAGCGGTGCCGACGCTCCTCTGGGCCAACCTCACGAGTATCTTCGTCTGGGTAGCGCTGGGAACGACCGTCGCCTTCGGGCTCGTCGGCTTCACCGACGACTACCGGAAGGTCGTCAAGAAACGCTCGCTCGGGCTTTCGGCGCGCGCCAAGTTTCTGCTCCAGACCGCCTCCGCCCTCGTCGTCGGGATGGTGCTCTTCGCGATGTCCAAGAACGGCGACTTCTCGACGGTCATCCTCTTTCCTTTCGTGAAGGAGCTGAGGCCCGACCTCTCCTGGTTCTTCGTTCCCTTCGCGGTCCTGGTCATCGTGGGAGCGTCGAACGCCGTCAACCTCACCGACGGGCTCGACGGCCTCGCGATCGGAACCGTCCTCATCGCCGCTTCCGCCTACACCGTCCTCACTTACGTCACCGGACACGCGCAGTTCTCCGCTTACCTGGATCTGATCCACATTCCGAGGATCTGGGAGCTCACCATCTTCGGCGGAGCGATGGTCGGCGCGAGCCTCGGATTCCTGTGGTTCAACTCCTATCCCGCTCAGGTGTTCATGGGCGACGTGGGGTCGCTAGCCCTCGGAAGCGCCATCGGCACCATGGCACTCCTGATCAAGCAGGAGATCCTCCTGGTACTGGTCGGCGGGGTTTTCGTGCTCGAGGCGCTCTCGGTCATCATCCAGGTGGCTTCGTTCAAGCTCACCGGCAAGCGCGTCTTCCGCATGGCGCCTCTCCACCACCATTTCGAGCTGGCGGGCTGGAGCGAGCCGAAGGTAATCGTCCGTTTCTGGATTTTGGGAATCATGTTCGCCCTCGCGAGCCTGACGACCTTGAAGCTGAGATGAAGCGAACGTGGGCAAAGTCGACGGACCGCCATGATCCCTCCCCTCGAAGACTATCGGAATCGACAGGTCCTGGTGGTGGGGCTCGGGCTTTCGGGGGTCGCCGCCTGCGAGCTCCTTCGCTCCCGGGGAGCGGTCGTGACGGCGGCCGATCGAAGGACGCGCGAGGAGCTCGAGCCGAGCGCGCTGGCGCTCGAGGCGGAAGGGGTCACGCTGCACCTCGGCTCTCATCCGACGTCGCTCGCATCGGGAATGGACCTGATAGTTTCCAGCCCGGGAGTGAGAGTAGACCTCCCGATCATCTCGGAAGCGCGCGCACGCGGCGTTCCCGTCTGGGGGGAGCTGGAGCTCGGGTTCCGGGAGATTCGAGGCACGGTCGCCGCAGTGACCGGGACCAAGGGCAAGTCCACGACCGCGTCCCTCCTCGCGGCGATGCTCCGCGCCGCGGGGCAGGACGTACGGCTCGCGGGAAACATCGGCGCGCCCCTGGTGAGAGAGGTCTCGGGAAGCTCGGAGCGGACTATCTTCGTCCTCGAGGTCTCGAGCTTTCAGCTCGAGACGGTGGAATCGTTCCGACCCCGGGTCGCGGTGCTCCTCGACGTGACGCCCGATCACCTGGACTGGCATCCCGACTTCGAGGCCTACGTCGCGGCCAAGCGCCGCATTTTCGAGAACCAGACCGAAGAAGACAAGGCCGTTGTCTTCGGCGGAAATCCACTGACGGTGTCCATGGCTGAGAAAGCGAAATCGCAGAAGTGGTACTTCGATCTCGACTGCCTCGACCGGCTCTCCGGGCTGCCGCCGCACCTGCACCTCGACGGGCCCTGGATCGTGAAGCACGAGGACGGGGTGGTGACACCCCTCGCCTCTCTCGAGGAGTTCCAGCTCGTAGGAAGGCACAACCGGCTGAACGCCATGGCGGCTTCCGCCGCCGCCGCCCTCCTGGGAGTCTCCGGAGACGAGATCGAAGAGGTGTTTCTGCATTTTCAGGGCCTGCCGCACGCGCTCGAGCAGGTGGCGGTGGTGAACGGAGTCCGGTTCTACAACGACTCCAAGGCGACCAACGTGCAGGCGGTGCGCGCCGCACTCGAGAGCTTCGACGGCGGAATCCTCCTGATCCTCGGAGGGCGCTTCAAGGGCGGTGACTTCCGCGACCTCCGCGATCCGGTGACCCGGAAGGTGAAATGCGTCTTCGCTATCGGCGAGAGCCGCGAGATGGTGCGCGAGGCGCTCTCCGGCGCCGCTCCCGTCGAGATGGCGGAGGATCTGGAGGCGGCGGTCTCGGAGGCCCATCGCCGCGCGATACCCGGAGACGTGGTTCTCCTTTCGCCCGCGGGCTCGAGCTTCGACATGTTTCGGGACTATCGCGAACGAGGCGAGCGCTTTCGGGCGGCAGTCCAGAGGCTTCAGGCGGAGAGGGACTGAAAGGGTGGCCCAGAAGCTCGCTCCCGACAGGACGCTGTTCATCACCACCATCGCCATCGTCGGCTTCGGGGTCGTCATGCTGTACAGCGCGTCGTCGGTCATGGCTCTCGAGTCGCACCGGAGCCCTTATTTTTTCGCGGTGAAGCAAGGCATGTGGGCGGCGATGGGCGTCCTCCTCATGATGGTCCTCACGCGCCTCGACTATCGAAAGCTGAGACGCCCCCTGGTGGTCTACGGTCTTCTGGCCGCGACGGTGGCCCTCCTGATCGCCGTCCTCTTCAGTCCGCCGCTCAACAACGCCCATCGCTGGATCCGACTGGGCCTCGTCTCGTTCCAGCCTTCGGAGCTCGCGAAGCTCTCCCTGGTGGTGACTCTCGCCTACCAGCTCGATCGCCGCAGCGACCGGCTCGAGGATTTCTGGTCCGGCTGTTTCTGGTCGCTGTTGATAACCGGCCTTCTCGGCTTTCTGGTGCTCATCGAGCCCGACTACGGGACGGCGATCTGCCTGGTCTTCATCGGCGCCTGCCTGTTCTTCGTCTCCGGCGTGCCCCTCGGGCAGCTCACCGCGCTCGCCCTGTCTTCCGCGCCGATTCTGATCTGGCTCGTCTTCAGCGAAGAGTACCGGCGTGAGCGGTTCCTCATTTTCTTCGATCCCGATCAGGACCCCCTGGGGAAGGGGTTCCAGATCCTCCAGTCCCTCATCGCCGTGGGCTCGGGAGGAGTCCTGGGTAAGGGTTTCATGGCGAGCCAGCAGAAGCACTTCTACCTCCCGGAGCCGCACTCCGACTTCATCTTCGCGGTCATCGGTGAGGAGCTCGGTCTCGTCGGAGGGCTGGTCGTCCTCGGCGGCTTCTCCATGCTCCTGTGGCGGGGCCTGGTCATCGCCAACCGCGCGCCCGATCGTTTCGGCTCGCTCCTGGCCTCGGGGCTCACGATGTTTCTCGTCGGCCAGGGGCTCATCAACATGGGAGTGGTCATGGGGATGCTGCCTACGACGGGAATACCGCTCCCCTTCGTCTCCGCGGGCGGTTCGTCGCTTCTCGCCGGTATGGCGGCGGTGGGGCTTCTTCTTTCGGTATCTCAGCATGCGAGGTGAAGGTTGGCCCAGGCGCCCGAGAAAGGTCGTCGGATGCGGTTGCTGGTCGCCGCCGGCGGCACCGGAGGGCACCTCTACCCCGCGATCGCGGTCGCGGAGAGATTCCGCGAGCTCGCGAAGGGAGCCGAAGTGATCTTCGTCGGCACCGAAAGGGGACTCGAATCTTCGATCGTTCCCGCCGCGGGTTTTCCTCTCGAGCTCGTTCGCGCCGCTCCGCTCCGGGGAGGATCGGTCGCGCGCAAGCTTCGGGGAGTCGAGGGGCTCTTTCTCGGCCTCCTGGATTCGGTCCGCCTCCTGAGGCGGCTCGACCCGCAGCTCGTGATGGGGGTCGGCGCTTACGTGTCGGGGACGCTTCTCCTCGCGGCGGCGCTCAAGGGGATCCCGACTCTCATCCTCGAGCCCAACGCCGAGCCCGGTCTCGCCAATCGGTGGCTCGCGCCCTTCGTCGACGAAGCCGCCTGCGCCTGGGAAGAGACGACGCGCTACTTCGGCAGGAAGGGCTTCGTAACCGGAAACCCGGTCCGGCGCGAGATCGTCGGGATTTCGCCCCTCGGTCCTCAGACGCCCGAAAGGATGCGGGTCCTGATCTTCGGAGGAAGCCAGGGCTCGGCGGCGCTGAACCGCGCGGTGGCGGATAGCCTTGCGATCCTCGCGCCCGAGCTCCATCGTCTCGAATGGGTGCATCAAACGGGTCCCCGGGACCTTTCCGCGGTGAGCGAGGCCTACGCCCGTCATTCGGTCCGGGCGCTCGTGGTTCCGTACATCGATGCGATGCACGAGGCGTACGAGGCCGCGGACCTGGTCATCGCCCGCGCGGGCGCAACCACCTGCGCCGAGCTCGCCTGCGCCGGGCGAGGGGCGCTCCTTCTGCCTCTCCCGATCGCGGGAGGTCATCAGGAGAGAAACGCGGAGATGATGGCGGGAGCCGGCGCCGCGCGGTATCTGCGCGGGAGCGATCTCACTCCCGAGCGGCTCGCGCGCGAGATTCTGGCGCTCCTGGACGCTCCCGAGGAGCGCGCACTCATGGCGGCTTCCGCGCGCGCGCTCGCGCGTCCCGACGCCGCGGAGAACGTCGCCCGTCGCCTGCTTCGTCTCTCGGGGACCGCGAGCGAGGAGGCGGCGACGTGAGAGCCCCCCTCTTCTCGAAGAAGACCCGGGTGCATTTCGTCGGCATCGGCGGCATCGGGATGAGCGGCATCGCCGAGGTGCTCGAGAATCTCGGCTACAGGGTGAGCGGATCGGACCTGAAGAGCTCGGCCTCGACGGCGCGGCTGAGCTCCCTCGGGGTCCGGGTGCACGAGGGCCATAGAGCGGAGCAGGTCGAAGGAGCCGACGTGGTGGTGGTCTCCTCCGCCGTCAAGGCCTCGAACCCCGAGGTCGTCGAGGCCCGCCGACTCCAGATCCCCATCATTCCCAGGGCGGAGATGCTCGCGGAGCTGATGCGGCTGAAGTACGGGATCGCGGTCGCCGGCTCCCATGGGAAGACCACCACCACCTCGATGGCCGCGGTGGTCCTGGATCGCGCGGGACTCGATCCCACCCTGGTCATCGGCGGACGCATCACTGCCTTCGGCACCAACGCCCGGCTCGGCGACTCCGACCTCATGGTGGTGGAAGCGGACGAGTCGGATCGGAGCTTTCTCCAGCTCTCGCCGGTGGTGGCGGTGGTGACGGGAATCGATCGCGAGCACATGGAAGCCTACCGGGACATGTCGGACCTGGAGCAGGCGTTCGTCGATTTCGTCAACAAGGTTCCGTTCTACGGCGCCTCCATCGTCTGCCTGGATGAAGAGCGCATTCAAGACATCCTCCCGCGGATTCGAAGACGGCACGTGACCTATGGGTTCTCGGCGCAAGCCGACGTCTCCGCGGAAGAGGTGAAGCTCGAAGGCGCGGGCTCGTCCTATCGCCTGAAGCTCTCGGGGGAGACAGTCGCAGAAGTCCGACTGCACGTTCCCGGACGGGTCGCGGTCCTGAACTCGCTCGCGGCCGCCGCCGTGGCCCGCGAGCTCGGTCTGGGCTTTCCGGAGATCGCGAGCGGCCTCGAGGCTTTCTCCGGAGTGGAGCGGAGGTTCCAGGTCAAGGCGGATTCGGCCGGGATCCTCGTCATCGACGATTACGGGCATCACCCCACGGAGATCCGGGCGACCCTGCAGACGGCCAAGGAAGCCTTCGGGCGCCGTACGGTGGTGGTGTTCCAGCCCCACCGCTATTCCCGGGTCCACGATCTGTTCGAGGAGTTCTGCCGCGCGTTTCACCAGGCGGACCTGCTTCTGGTGACCGAGGTCTACGCCGCGGGCGAGGACTCGATGCCCGGAGTCTCGGGAAAGCTGCTCGCCGAGGGGATAGAGCGGCATGGTCATCGCCACGTGCGCTACGTTGCGGACCTCGACGAGGCACTCTCGGTGCTGAAGACGGAGCTCCAGGAGGGGGATCTGGTGATGACCCTCGGGGCGGGAAGCGTAACCGGGTTGTCCGATCGGCTGGCGGAGGTGGTGCGTGAGCGGGCTCGCTAACGGCACCTCTTCTCTCGCGCGGGAGCTCCGCGAGGCGGGGATCGATTTCCTCCTGGACGAGCCGCTCTCGCGGTACACCACCATGGGCCTCGGGGGACCCGCGGACGTCCTGGCTCGTCCGACTTCGGTCGCGGAGATGGTCAAGCTCCTCGCCCTCGCGCGAGCGGCGGATCTGCCGGTGAGAGTCCTCGGCGCGGGCAGCAACCTTCTCATCGACGACGCCGGTGTCCGCGGTGTGGTGATCGCGACCGCCGCCCTGAGTCAGGTGCACTTCCCCGCGGAAGGGATCGTGGAGGCGGGCGCCGGCGTCCACTTTCCCGCTCTGGTCCGACAGGCGGCGGCGAGGGGGCTGCGAGGTCTCCAGGCCGGGGTGGGGATTCCCGGCTCCCTCGGCGGCATCCTCACCATGAACGCCGGCGCCTACCAGTTCTCGATTGGACCTCTAGTCCGCGAGGTCGAAGCCGTCGCTCCGGTGAAGGGACGGGTGCTACTACACGAGAACGAGATCGACTTCCGGTATCGCGCCTCGTCCTTCGGAGCGAACCTCATCGTCGCGCGGGCGAGGCTCTCTCTCACGCCCGACGATCCCCTCGCGATCAAGAGGGATATGAACGAGCACATGCGGTTCCGGAAGGAGACCCAGCCGGTGGGGGTCAAGAGCGCCGGCTGCATCTTCAAGAACCCCGCGGGGGATTCCGCTGGAAGGCTCATCGACCGCGCGGGCCTCAAGGGCTTCTCCGTGGGCGGCGCACGGGTATCGGAGGTCCACGCGAACTTCATCGTCCACGAGGGAAGGGCGAAGACCAGGGACGTGATCGCGCTGATCGAAGCGGTGCGGGAGAAAGTGCTCGAGAAAACGTCGACTCTCCTGGAAACGGAGGTGATGACCTGGAGCCCCTGAAAGGAATGACGGGAATGACCGGACCGTCGGGGCCCGAGCGGGAAGAGCACTTCCTTCGGGGACAGCTCCGTGTCCGCAAGGCTTCAGGAAGGCTGTCTCGCGCTCGCCTGGCGAGGCTCGTCCTCTTCTGCCTGCTGTTCGCCGCCGCCGTTTTCGGAGTGTGGACCGCGGTCGTGCGCCGCGGCGCCCCGGGTCTCGAGATCGACCGGATTCTCGTCGAGGGCAACGTTCGTCTCTCCGAGGGCGAGATCCTGGAGCTCATCGAGGTCGACGAAAAAACGAGCATCCTCACCCTCGATCTCGACGAGACGAAGCGGAAGCTGCTTCGCTCCGCCTGGGTTCGGGACGTGGAGCTGAAGCGCATGCTCCCGGCCACCCTGACCCTTCAGATCGTCGAGCGAACCCCGGTCGCGGTGGCGGCGCTCTCCGAGCTCTATCTCCTCGCCGAGGATGGGACGATCCTCGACCAGCTCCCGCCGTTCTTCGACATGGGAAAGCTGGTGCTCGTCCGCGGCCTGCGGGACCAGGACGGCGGCGTCTCCGCCGATCGGGCCGCGCTCGCGGGGCGCATGGCGGAAGCGCTCACAACCGACGAGCGGTTGATGCTCCTGGTCTCGGAGCTCGACGTCGGCGGCGGAGCGGAATCCGTGACGCTGCGTCTTCGCCGGTCGCCCCTCGTTCTCCTGGTCTCGGCGCCCACCATGATGTCGCGCCTCTCGGAGGTGGTACCGCTACTCGCGGGAATCACCGAGCGACTGCCGGGGCTGGAAGTCCTGGATCTTCGCTTCCAGAACCGTGTTTACGCGAAATCGAGCCAACCCGTCCCCGGCGAGACCCAGGGTTCCGACTCAACCGACTCAACCGGCGTTACCGGCGTCATCGTTCCCGGAGGTGCCCCATTCTGAGCAAGAGAGAGAAGTACATCGTCGGACTCGACATCGGGACCACCAAGGTCACGGCCATCGTGGCCGAGGTGACCGAGGAAGGGCGAGTCGACATCATCGGCATCGGCTCGACGGAGTCCAAGGGGATTCGCAAGGGAGTCGTGATCAACCTGGATCAGACCGTCGACTGCATCAAACGAGTGGTGGAGGAAGCGGAGCTCATGGCGGGAGTCGAGATCGACTCCGCCCACGTCGGGCTCGCGGGAAGCCACATCAAGGGGTTCAACAGCCGCGCGGTCGTCGCCATCACCGGCAAGACGCGGGAGATCGCCCGGGAGGACGTGTTCCGCGCCATCGACGCCGCTAAGGCGATAGCGCTTCCGAACGACCGGGAGATCGTCCATGTGGTCCCGCAGGAGTTCGTGGTGGACGGGCACGATGGAATCGACGATCCCACGGGCATGACCGGGTCCCGCCTGGAGGCCAACGTCCACATCATCACCGCGAGCGCCACCGCCACCTCCAACATCGTCACCTGCGTCAACCGCGCGGGCATGGAGGTGACCGAGTCCGTCCTGGAGCAGCTCGCGGCGGCGGAAGCGGTGCTCACTCCGGACGAGAAGGAGCTGGGTGTCGCCCTGGTCGATATCGGGGGGGGCACGACCGATCTCGCGATCTTCGACAAGGGAAGCATCTGGCACACGTCGGTGCTCCCGACGGGCGGCGATCATTTCACCAGCGACGTCGCCGTGGGACTCCGCACTCCGATCGCGGAAGCGGAGAAGATCAAGAAGAAGTACGGCTGCGCTCTCGCGACCATGATCTCGGAGGAGGACACCATCGAGGTCCCGAGCGTCGGTGGCAGGAAGTCGCGGATCCTGCCGCGGCAGCTCCTGTCGGACATCATCCAGCCGCGGGCGGAGGAGATTTGCCACCTGATCTACGACGAGATCTCCCGCGCCGGGTACGAGCGCGTCCTGAACTCGGGAGTGGTCTTCACCGGAGGGTCGGCCTCGCTCGAGGGCCTCACCGAGGTGGCGGATCGGATCTTCGACATGCCGATCCGCTGCGGCACTCCGACGGGAGTGGGCGGACTGGTGGACGTGGTCGCCAATCCGTCGTACGCCACTTCGGTCGGCCTCGTCCTCTACGCTCATCGAGTGCGGGCGAACAAGCTTCTTTCCACCGGCGTGTCGGCGCCCTGGTGGAACATCTGGGATCGGTTTCGAAAGATAGGAGGATCCAAGCAATGATTCGTTTCGACGACGAAAAGCCGGTAAGCGATGCCGGACGGCTGAGTTTCGCGGAAGGCGTCGAGCCCACCGCGCGAATCAAGGTCATCGGGGTCGGGGGCGGAGGCGGCAACGCCGTGAACCGCATGATCGCCTCCCGGATCGCCGGGGTGGAGTTCCTCGCGGCGAACACCGATCTCCAGGCGCTCAAGGCGTCTCACGCGCCCGCGAGGGTTCAGCTCGGCGCCAAGCTCACCAAGGGGCTCGGCTGCGGGGCCGATCCCGACATCGGCCGCCAGGCGGCGCTCGAGGACACGGACCACATCCTCGAGGCGATCGAGGGCGCCGACATGGTGTTCATCACCGCGGGTCTCGGAGGCGGCACCGGAACCGGCGCCGCTCCCATCGTGGCCTCACTCGCGTCGGAGCTCGGCGCCCTCACCGTGGCGGTGGTGACCAAGCCGTTCACGTTCGAGGGCCGCCGCCGGCAGATGCAGGCGGAAGAGGGGATGCGGGAGCTCAGGGAGCAGGTGGATACGCTGATCTCGATTCCCAACGATCGCCTGCTCCAGACGGTCGAGCGATCGACGCCGCTCTCCGACGCCTTCAGCGTCGCCGACGACGTCCTGCGCCAGGCGGTCCAGGGCATCTCCGATCTCATCACCGTGCCCGGCCTCATCAACCTGGACTTCGCCGACGTCAGGACCATCATGCGCGGCATGGGCGACGCGGTGATGGGAACCGGCATCGCCGAGGGAGAGAAGCGCGCCGAGGAGGCCGCTCACAAGGCGATCAGCAGCCCCCTCCTGGAGGAAGCCTCGGTCAAGGGAGCGAGAGGGGTCATCATCAACATCACCGGCGGCGAGGACATGAGCCTCGTCGAGGTGAACGAAGCCTCGTCCATCATCCACGACGAAGCCGATACCGAGGCCAACATCATCTTCGGCGCGGTGGTCGATCCCAGGATGCAGGGAAGGATGAAGATCACCGTGATCGCCACGGGGTTTCAGCGGGCCTCGAGCGGAATCAAGAGGACCACGGTGACTCCGGTCGACATCGCGAACTACAAGCGGCCCGCGGAGATGGCGGTGGGCTCCGAGGGGTTCTATCGAAAGGGATCGGACAGCCTCGCGATGGATCTCGACTTCGGCTCCATCGAGAACGAGGGCGGGGAAGATCTCGACGTGCCCACGTTCCTGAGGAAAGGCAAAGGTTGACGGCGAATCGACGCCGTCAGCCGGAGGCGCTCGTTTCGCTCACGGGTTCTCGGGAACGCCGAGCGTCGCAGAGTCGACGAGGAGCCGGTTCCGCCTCGTACCGGTTCCGCGGAACATCCCTACCCCCACTCTGCCCGAGGCGAAGCTCGCGTCCGAGCCGGTCCAGACCAGGATATCGTTGATATAGAAGCTCAGACTCGAGCCGATGGCGAGCACCCGGAGCTCGTTCCAGGTGCTTCCCTGATGGATGGCGGACGTCGCCGTCCAGCCCTGGAGCGCCGTGACGTCCCCCCGATAGACGGAAAAGAAGCCATCGCGGGCGATCCGGAACCTGTAGCCCTGCGACCATTGATTCTCCGCGACCAGCACCGGATTCCCGCGGACGAGAATCTCCGTGGCGTTCGACGGATCGCTTCCGCTCCTCCGGAGCCTCACGCGGAAGTCGAGGTCGGCGAAGTTCTCCGGATAGCTCACCGAGGAGAACGTTCCATCGACGCCCGCGGTTTGGAAATACCGGCGCCATAGATTCGACCAAGTGCCGGAGTGTACCTGCCAGGGGTCGGTCGTGCCCGTGAACTGAGAATCGAAGCCGCTCGGAACGATGGTGAAGTCGCCGCCGGCGCTCCAGGGGCCCGCTCCGTTCGCGTTGAATGCCTGGATCCAGAACGTGTGCGCTCCGAGGGTCAGCGCCGCGGCGGGAGTCACCGAGCAGACTCCGGTGCCCGTGGAACAGCCGGCGGCCGAGGACGTGTACTCCAGGGCGTGCGTCGGCAGGTCGACCGTGCCTTTCCGGACCCGGAGCCGATAACCGGTAGCGCTGGCTACGGGAAGCCAGCGGAACTCGGGGGTTTCGTCGACGACGTTTCCCGATGGGGAGACCAGTGTCGGCGCTCCGGGAACGCCCGCGGTCGCGCGGAAGTTGGCGACGGTTACGCGGGTGTTGTCGAGCGACAGTCGCGCGTTCGCCGGTCCGTCGACGCTCGAGCTCGGCGCGGTTCCAGGGACCCCCATGGGATCCCCGTTGTAGGAAATCGAAGGGTCGGAAAAGTACATGAGGCGCGTGCAGCCGAAGCCGGCGGCGGCGCACTCGTCGTTGTACGCCATGATGGTTCGCCAGCGCTTGCTCTGGGGGGCACCGGGTACGAAGGCCGCCTGGTTCACGTACCCGTGGCTGTAGGGATAAGGAGAATTCGACAGGATGACGTAGCGGTCGTGCTGCAGTCCCATGTTGTGGCCCATCTCGTGAGCGAAGGACAGATTGGGCGACACGCAGCTTCGCGCCGTGACCCCGAAGGCGAAGCTCGCGAACGCACTCGAGACCGGGTCCAACACGTAGGCGATTCCACAGCCGCCGCTGTTCACGATGAGGTGCACGAGGTCGGCGCCGTAGGTGTTCCGCAGAGCATGGACCTCGTCCATGTTCCCGTCCGCGGTGAGCCGAAGGCGGTTCAGGTCATCGGCGATATCTCCCGACTCGGTGTAGGCGACCTCCGTGGCTCCCACCAACCGCACCCTCTGGACGGCGCCGGAGTTGAGGTAAGCCTGGTTCGTCTCGGCGATCCCCAGGTCGATGAGCGCGCGAATCGCGTCCGTGCCTCCCGCCGCCGCGCGGGCGGCGGCGGTGTAAGCGACGAGGACGTCGATCTGCGTGCCGTCGTCCGCCGCAGTCGTGAGGCTTCTTTCCCCGACGGTCTCGGCCGCCGGACCCTCGTCGGACGCGAGCAGCGGCTCGCTCTCGGGAGGGAGGAGACCGGGGTCGATCTCCTGCACCTCGTGGATGTCCCCTCCGGCGAAACGGAACTGGAACAGCTTGCCGCCTCCGCGAAGGCTTCCGGCGACGACTCCTTTCCGGACCACGAGAACCAGATCGCCCGGGTCCGTGCCCTCGAGGCGCCCGAAGTAAGCGGTGTGATCCGTTTGAGAGTCGACGCGGTCGATCCGGGCCCGGAGCGACCGATCGGGAAAGAGATTCAAATCGAGAAGGGTGGAGGCCGCAGCCCCCTGCCTCGCGGCCTGACCCCACTCGAAAAGGTTTCGGAAGCTCACCCGGACGAAGCGGCTTCGCACGACCGCCTGGTCGGATGCGTCGGGCTCTCCGGCTACCGCGGACTCGAGGAAGAGGGGACGACTCTGGGCCTGGACAGTCGTCGGCGCCCAGGGCAACGCCAGGACTACGGCCGCGCTCGCGTATCGCAGGTACTTCGGAAGATGCACTCTTTTCGCCAACCGGCAACCCAGCATCCCCGGCGCCGGCCCCATCGAAAGCCTATAATGATGATGTCATGAACCGGGCTCTAGAAACCCGAGCCCGACGGCGCCTCGCGGCGGAGATCGGGACCATTCGCAAACCTCACGGGACCGCTCTACGCATAGCGCTGGCGTATCCCAACCGATACTACATCGGGATGTCCAACGTTGGGTTCCAGGCGGTCTACAAGTTCTGGAACGAGCTTCCGGACGTCGTCTGCGAGAGAGTGTTCCTGCCCGACGCCGAGGAGCTTCGAGAATACCGCCGAACGAACGTCCCGCTCGTAACCCTCGAGTCGCAGACACCCGTCGCCGAGTTCGACGTTCTCGCCTTCTCCATCACGTTCGAGCCCGACGAGCTGAACCTCGTGCGGATGCTGGACCTCGCGCGGATTCCGCCGCTCGCCCGCGACCGCGAAGAGGGCCGCTACCCTCTGGTCGTGGCCGGCGGGCCGATCACATTTCTCAATCCCGAGCCCATGGCCCCGTTTCTCGACGTCGTGGCCATCGGGGAAGCCGAGGCCCTCCTACCTACCCTGACCGACGCCCTTCGCCGTCGCCTTTCCCGCCGGGAGCTTTTCGATGCCCTCGAAGCCGAGGAAGGCTTCTACCTCCCGTCGCACGAAGACACGGAGCTCCGGCAGCGCAGGATCGTGCGCGCCAAGATGGGGAAGCGCGCCGACCTTCCGCCGCCCGCGACGTACGTTCTGACCTCCGACACCGAGATGTCCGGGAAGTTCCTGGTCGAGGTTTCGCGAGGCTGCCCCACGCTCTGCAGCTTCTGCTGGGCGGGGTACAACTACCTCCCGAAACGGTCCTTCGAGGTCGAGCGGATTCTGGACGTGGCTCGCGCCGCGCGGGCGCACACTTCCGACATCGGCCTGGTCTCGACGGCGGTCGGGGCGCACCGGGAGATCGTTCCGCTTCTCGAAGCGCTCAAGGAGATGCGCTTCCGCATCAGCGTCTCCTCGCTGCGATTCGAGGACCTCAGGGCCGAGCTTCTCGAGCCGCTCTCCGCGAGCGGCGAAAGGACGCTCGCCGTCGCGCCCGAGGTCGGAACCGATCGCCTGCGCTTCGCGATCCACAAGCGCATCCCGAACGAAGAGATCTTGGAGAAGACCGACCTCATTCTTTCGCGCGGCATCGAGAACCTGAAGCTCTACCTCATGGTCGGCCTGCCCACCGAAACCGAGGAGGATCTCGACGGTATGGTCGATCTCGTCGAGCGGATCCGCGCCCTCCTCCTGGAGCACGGGCGCGCGCGGGGGCGGCTGGGGCGCATCATCCCCAGCGTCAATCCCTTCATTCCCAAGCCGGGGACGCCCTTTCAATGGCATCCGATGGAGTCTACCTCCGAGCTCACGCGGAAGATGAGGCGGCTGGAGCGGGACTTCGCCCGAATTCCCAACGTCGAAGCGCACTTCAAGTCCCCGCGTCAGGAAAAGCTCCAGGCGCTCCTCTCCCTCGGCGACCGGCGTCTGGCTCCGGTCCTGGTACGCATGGCGCGGGGCGAGGCGGACCTCCGGCGGGCGATGAAGGAGGAAGGCCTCGACATCGACTTCTACATCCATCGCCTGCGTCCGCGGGACGAGGTCCTCCCCTGGGCGCACATCGACAACGGCATGAAGCCGGCGCTCCTCGAGAGCCAGTACGAGAAGGCGCTCGGCTCGACCGCCGCGGCTCTCAGCATCGCTTGAGCCCTCCTCGGTTTCGCGCGAAGGCGCTCGAAGGCGTCGAGCTCCTCCAGTGCCCGGCGTTTCTGGAGGAAGGCGTTCCTCATGGATTCACTCTTCGAACCGGCGGCGTCGGGGCCCGCGAGAACGGCGAGAGAGACCGCCTTAAGCTCGCTCGCGCGCTCGGGGTCTCGCGACTCGCGGGCATGCATCAGGTTCACGGAAACGACGTTCGGGTCCTCGACGACGGCGGCGTTTCCCGGTGCGACGGGCTCCTGACCGACCAGAGGGGCGTCGGTCTGGAGGTGCAGAGCGCGGACTGCGTTCCCCTGCTCCTCCTGGCTCCGAGAACGAAGGCCATCGCCGCGGTTCACGCCGGCTGGCGCGGGACGCTCTCCGGGATCGCTTCGCGGGCGGTCTCGAAGCTCCACGAGGTCTACGGCGCCCCGTTCGACGAGATTCATGCGGCGATGGGACCGGCGATCCGCGTCTGCTGCTACGAGGTCGGAGACGAGGTCCTCTCGGCCTTCGCCGAAAGCGGGCGGGACATCCGCCGTATCGCCCGTCCGGGTCCCCGCGGGCGGCGTCATCTCGATCTGCTGGAGGAGAACCGCCGACAGCTCGTTTCCGCCGGAGTATCCCCGGAGCGCGTTCACGACAGCGGTCTGTGCACGTTCTGCGAGAACGACGACTTCTACTCGTTCCGCAGAGAGGGGAGCGGCGTCGGCCGGATTTTCGGAATCATCGGCCTCGGGTAAGCGCGCAGTCGCGCTCGACCGGGCCCGGGGAGATAATCCGGCGGATGCCGGGCGAGACGCGGTCGCGCTTCTTCGACCTCGTCTACCGTCTCTCCGCTCTCGCTCTGGCGGCGCTCCTCGCGCTCCGCGTCCTCCGCTATCTGCCGCTGTCGCTTCCGGACGGGCTCGATGCCGGGCTCGGAGAAGCGCTCGTCGCCGCCTGGCTCCTGTTCATCTTTCCGCTCCTGCTACTCCCCCAGCACCTGGCGGCTCTGGGAGTCCTCTCCGCGGCCTTTCTGATCCGGCGTTCTTTCTTCGTCGCGCGTGAGGGGGGGAAGTGGCTGCTGCGTCCCTGGGCCCACGCCTTTCTCTGGCTCGAGTGCTCCCTCAACCACTATCTGTTCGATCTCAGCCCGTATCTGGCGCTCTTGATTGTCCTCGGCTTCATCGCTCTGGAGCGCGGCCGCCTTCGCGATTCCGTGGGGCGGAACGCTCGCTTCCTGGACGCGGGCGTCGTTCTCGCGCTGGCCCTGCTGTTCGCCTTCTCCGACACCTGGGCCGACGCCGTCGCCATCGTGCTGTTCGCGCTCCTTCTCGCGGCGCTCCTCGGTCCCGGGTCGCGCCTCTTCGGCTCGAGAGAGCGGCGCCTCCTCGTTCTCGCCGGAGGCGTCTCGTGCCAGTTGCTCGCCTCCGGGCTGCCGCTCGCCCTTCCCCTGCATGGCGGCACGAAGCTCGGCGCGGGGATGGCCTACAGCTTCTGCGAGGCGCCCCGGCGCCAGGCGCTCTACGCCGCCGTGCCCGACGCGCCTACCATGACACCGTGGTCGCTCGGGAAACCGCACGGCAGGGATGGATCCGTCGTCGAGTACCGGACCCCCGACCTCACCCTCGCCGCCCGACACCGTTTCTTCTCCGACGAGTTCTACGGCCGTCTCGAGTGGCTCCTCTGTCTCGACGACACCGTCCAGGTGGGGATGACGAATGCCTTCTTCCGGGGCCGGCGCGACCAGGATCACGCGATGGAGTTCTCGATTTCCGACCCGCGAAGGTTCGTGCCCGATCTCCTGCAGGGAGGAGTCGGCCATGGAATCGCTTACGACGCGCATCGCGACGTCCTCTACTATGTGAGCGAGAACAAACCCACGATTCTGCGCTACGTCCGCTCCACGGGAGAGAGGGAGACGGTTGCAGCGGAGGGCCTCCAGGACAAGCCGTTTCTCTCGCTCATCGTGGGCCCGAGCTCGATCCATCGGCGCCGGGACAGCTTGTTCCTCACGGAGTGGTTCAACGGCACCGCGGCCTACGAGCTCGATCTCGAAACCCGCAAGATCGTGCGCCGCTTTCTCCATCGCGACGGAGGCGCGCTCGGCATCACCGTCGACGAGGATCTCGATCGCCTCTACGTCGTCGGCGTCTGGGGAATGGAGATCTTCGACCTCGAGACCGGCAGGCTCCTGCGCCGGCGCCGGCTCGGTCTCCTGAGCCGCTCGCCCGCCATCGACCGCGAGCACGATATCGTCTACGTTCCCTCGACGACGGAGGGGAAGATCCGTTTGTTCGACCGCCGCACCCTGGAGCTCCTGGGGGTTCTTCCGGTGGGTCACGGTCCCCGCATTCCCTACTACTCTGAGATCCAGCAGCGGCTGTTCTCGAGCTCGAGCGCGGCTCACTTCTTCTGGGACGGCGCCGCTCTGGCGTGGCGATTCCGAAGGGCCCGCTGAGTTGCGGTCCTTCGGCTCCTCCGGGCTCGCGCTCGTCCTGCTGCTTTCCGTATTCGTCTCCGCGCATGCGTTCGAGCTGGACGAGCTCCAGCACCTCATCGACGAGGGGGTCAACGTCGTGGCAGCGAGGCGGGTCCAGCAGGGAGAGCTCCCGTTTCGCGATTTCCTCTACCATCAGATGCCTACCTACGTTTTCACGCTGTCGCTCCTGCCGACGGATCACATCTGGTACGGGAGGCTTCTCTCCATGCTCTGGCTGGCGTTCTCCGGGGGATTGCTCTTCGCCGTGGCGCGACGTTTCGGCGAGGGCGCCCTCGCGGCCGGACTGTTCCTTTTCGCCGGGATGCAGTACTACGGTCTGCTCGCGCTTCCGAACGCGCCCATGCTCGGCTTCGCGCTCGCAAGCGTCTGGCTGGTCTTCTACGGGTCACGGCCCCGGCTGGTCGCGGGCGCGCTCTGTCTCGCGATCTCGATCCTCTACAAACCGCTTACCCTGGTCGTCTTTCTCGCGGCGCTGGCGGCCCTGCTGAGCTCGCCTTCCCGCCGGCGCCAGGCTCTGCCTTTCGTCCTCTGGCTCGGGCTCTTCGGGCTCCTCGCCTGGGGCGCTTTTCACGTGGCGAGCGAGGGCGCCTTCACCGATCTCCTGCGACAGCAGTGGTCGCGGTACTCGAACCGGAGCGGTCTCGACCTTCTCCGCGAGGGAATCCCCGCGATCCGCCCGGCGCTGGCCAATCTGACGCCTCTGACCATGAACCTTCTCCTTCTCGGGAAGGCCTACGCGAGCTTCGACGCGCTCCTCGTTCTCGCGTCGCTCGCGGGGCTTTCGACGGTGTGGCGTTCGGCCTCGACCCTCCGCGTCGAGGACAAGGTGCTCTGGACGACGTGGCTCGTGCTCGCGCCGCTGTTCTCGCTCTTCGTCTGGGATTTGTCCTGGGAGCACTATCACCTCCTGGACTTTCCTCCGCTGTGCCTTTTCTCCGCCCTCTGGATACGCCGGGTCGCCGCCGGCAGCGCCGTTCGGACCGCGGGGGCGTCTGCGCTCCTGCTGGGCTATGCGCTCGCGGGCCTTCTCGCGACGCGGGGTCGACTCCGCGACTACTCGGCCGTGCTCGAACTGCGCGGGGAAAGCGCACCCCTGCTGGCCTTCGACCCGACCGTCAACGTGCTGTCGCGGACCGAGCTGGCCTGCGGCCTCCAGGATCCCTTCACCCAGCGCCTGCCCGGGTTCCTGGGCGATGCCTTCGCGCGATTCCGGGTTTCGACGGATGATATAGTCCGCTGCCTCGACGAGGCGCCGGAGAACCGGATCGTGATCCACCAGCTCAGCGATACCGGTCTGTACTTCATCGATGAAGAGCTCTACCGATACATCGTCCGTCAACCCGAGAGCCGCGTCCTCTTTCTCGGCGAGGACGCCCGCGCCGCCTTCGAAACACTGTACTGAGAACCGCCGGTGAATCTCGAGTCGGCAGCCGCGAAGCTCCACCTGCCGCTCCGTCACCTCGTCTGGTGCTCGTTGGCCTTCGGCGCGCTGCTCTCGATGCTGTTCTCGCGCTCCCTGCGATACGGCGTCTCGTCGCTCCCCGGGCCTCTCGACGATTCTCCTGGGCGTCGCTCTCAGTTACGAAGCGCTCGTTTTTCTCGCCGTGTGGGTGGTGGCGGGGTTCTTCGCGAGGCTCCTCCTCGTTCCCCTGGCGATAGCCGTCTTCGCGCTTCGAAAGCGCCTGTTCACGAGCGTCGGCGGCGTCCGCGGCACCGCGCCCATTCTCCACTCGCTCCTGTGGACGGGTGTGGTCCTGGGCCATGCGGGGTTCGACTTCCATCCTCTGATCGCCCGTCTCTGCTGGGTGAGCCTGCCCTTCCTGCACCCGCGGCCGAGGGCGTTTTTCCGGCGGAGTCGTCTGGCTCGAATCGGACTGCGGCTCCTGATGGCGCTGGTCCTGTTCTACGTTCTCGTCGCCGATCATCTCACCGCCGCGCTCGCCGTCGGGCTCTTCTGGGCGTCTCTCTCCTGGCTCGCTTCGGGCGGAGGCCTTAGATTTCTGGCGCGGGACCGGCTGTGGATGGCGGTGGTCCTCGTCGCGCTCGCGCAGCTCCTCGGAGCGATGGGCCCTCTCTGGCTTTCGAGCCACGGGGGGAAAGTCCTCATCGATCGGATGGCCTATGGCTTCTGCGAGATCAAAAGCCGCGATCGGCTCTACGCGGCGCTCACCAACTGCCCGACCCTTCCCGACGTCTTCTCGGGGCGCGAGGCCTGTCGCGACGGGGTCGTCGCCGAGTTCCGGCTCTCGTCGCTCGAGCTGCTCGCCACCCATTCTTTCTTTTCCGAGGACTTCCACGGCCGGCTCGAGCAGCTGCTCTGTTTCGAGGACGCCGTCCAGATCGGCTTGAACGGCGTCGTGATCGACGGCGAAGAGAGCCGGGACACCGTCATCGAGTTCGACGCGGACCGCCCGGAGACCTTTCGCGCCCACCTGGTCGGAACTCACATGGGCCATCGCCTCGCCTACGACAAGAAGCGCGACCGCGTCCTCTACGTGCCCGAGTGGGGAAAAGGGATCGCGACCTACGACCGCGCCACGGGCGAGGCTCGGCGCGTCTACCTCCAACGGCAGTGGGGGCTCGAGCGTCTCCTGGTACGCCAGGAGTCCTACGAGCTCGCGCCGACGGGGATCCACGCCGGCCGCGACAGCCTGTTCCTCTCGGAGTGGATCGCCGGCCGCGCGGTGCTGGAGCTCGATCTCGAGAAGCTCGAGATCGTCAACCGATACGCCCTCAACGACGGCGGCTCCCTGGGAGTCACCGTGGACGAGGCCTACGATCGGATCTACGTCGCCGGCCTCTGGGGCTTCAGCGCCTGGGACCTGACAACCGGGCGGATCGTGATGCGGCGCCGCCTGGGCCTTCTCAACCGATATCCCGTCATCAGCGAGACCGCCGGGCTCATCTTCGTTCCCTCCACGGTCGCGGGTCGAATCTACGTGCTCGACCGCGAGACGCTCGCAGGCAAGGGGGTCATCCCCATCGGCTTCGGGGTTCGGCTCGCTCACGTTTCGGAAGCGGCGGGGCGGCTCTGCGCGAGCTCCTCGCAGAATGCGTTCTGTTGGACGCTGCAGGAGCTCACCGAGGCTTTCCGCCGTCCCTCCGAGCCCTCCTCCGGGCATTGAGCGGTTAGACTGGTGTATCCATGGAGCGGCGTGAGTTTCTGAAAACGGCTCCCCTGGCGGCGTATGGCTTCACCCGAACCGCCGCCGGGATCGCGCCGACGAAGCTGCGGGACTTCGACTACCAGGACGTGCGTCTCCTTCCAGGTCGATGGGAATCTCAGGTCCGTCGCGGCCGTGATTTCTACTTCGGGGTCGGCGACGACGACATCCTCCATGGATTCCGCGCCGCCTCCGGCAGGAAGGCGCCGGGAAAGCCGCTCGGCGGCTGGTGCGGGGTCGACAGCAGCACGGTCTTCGGGCAGTGGCTGAGCGGGATGTCGCGGCTCTCGCGGGCGACGGGCGACGCCGCCCTCCGCGACAAGGCGGTCGGGCTCTTCGAAGGCTGGGTCGAGACCCTTCCTCCGGACGGCGACGCCCGGATGGGGCATTACCGCTTCGACAAGCTCGTCGGGGGTCTCGTGGACCTCGACCTCTACGCGGGTCATCGCAAGGCTTCAGCGGTCCTCTCGCGCGTGACGGCGAATGCGGTGAGAACTCTCGAAAGACCCGAGAGCCCCCAGGAGGCGCTCGCCGATCCGACGCACAACCAGCGGTACTACGGGGTTCCTCAGGAGTGGTACACGCTCGCCGAGAACCTCCATCGCGCGTACCGGCTCACCGGCGACCCCATGTTCCGCGCGTTCGCCGAGGAATGGCACTACCACGCCTACTGGGCCAAGTTCCGGAAGACTTCGTCTCCCCCGGATGCGCACGGAGTCCACGCCTACAGCCACGTGAACACGTTCTCGAGCGCCGCCGCGGCTTACGAGGCGACGGGCGAGCCCGCGTATCTCGACTCGATCCGCAATGCGTTCGATTACCTCCAGCGCCACCAGTGCTTCGCAACCGGGGGCTACGGACCGAACGAGCGTTTCATGGCGCTCGACGGAAGCCTCGGCAGAGCGCTCGAGACCCGGTCGGATACCTTCGAGGCTTCCTGCGGCTCCTGGGCCGGCTTCAAGCTCGCGCGCTATCTCCTGCGTCTCACCGGGGAAGCTCGCTACGGCGATTGGATTGAGCGGCTCCTCTACAACGGCGTCGGAGCGGCCCTTCCGATAACCGAGGGGGGCCGGAGCTTCTACTACGGCGACTACCGCGTCGGCGGCGGCATGAAGGTCTATAACTGGGACACCTACACCTGCTGTTCGGGGACCTACATCCAGAACCTCGCCGAGTATCACAACCTCATCTACTTCAAGGACGACGCGGGGCTCTACGTGAACCTCTTCCTGCCGTCTTCCGTGCGGTGGAGCGGACTCACGATCACCCAGGAGACCCGCTATCCCGACTCAGACACGACCACGCTCTCGGTGAAGGCCGAAGGTCCGAAGACGTTCCCTCTCCGCTTCCGCGTGCCTTCTTGGACCAGGAACGTCGCGGTGCGCGTGAACGGGAGCGACGTTCCGGTGGACGCTCGGCCCGGTTCCTGGGCGACCGTACGGCGAACCTGGTCGTCGGGAGACCAGGTCGAGATTCGCATCCCCCTCAGGCTGCGCATGGAGCCCGTCGACGAGCAGCATCCGAACCGCGTGGCCGTGATGCGCGGTCCGGCGGTATTCGTCCTCGAGGGTGCGTACCACGATCCCGGCTTTGCTCTCCCGATGCGCGACGAAGAGCTCGAGCGTTGGCTGGTGCCCGAAGAGGGGAGCCTTCCGCGCGGCGTCTGGTCGACAGGGCTCACGGAGGCCGAGTACCCGACGAGCCTCCGCGTCTCTCCTCCCGACGGGCGCTCGGTCCGTCTCCGCTTCCGCCCCTTCTACGAGATCGGAGAGAGCTATCCCTACTTCATGTACTTCGACCGCGACGCGCTCCCCTCGCGCCTGTGGTGATCACTCCCGGGGAAGAGCGAATGCCATGAGCTTCGCGTCCTCGCCCCGGCTCTTCGACGTCCCCACCACGACGATCTGTCGGCCGGACGGCGACCGGTAGGTCATCGGGCTTCCGAAACCCCCGCCGCCGTCGAGCTCCGTCCGCCACAAAAGCCGGCCGTTCGTCTTGTCGTACGCGTAGAGGTAGGGGCTCGCGCTGCTGATGAAGAGCACTCCTCCCGCCGTCACCAGGGCGCCGGCCTGTCCGTGCTGCGGAGGCGCCTCGCCCGTCTGCGGAATCTCGACGCCCTCGAGAAGCGGGTGGCGCCGCAGCGAAGGCATGTCCCCGAACGGAACCTGCCAGACGTGCTCCCCGCGGTTCAAATCGATGGCGGTCAGAGTGGCATAGGGCGGCTTGTGGATCGGAATCCCGTCGATCTCGAGCGGGGGCACTCCGGCGATGTCGTAGTCGGCGTCCGCGGTTCCGGGCTCCGGCTTGTCGAGCTTGAAAACGAACGGCCACTCGATGCTCCGCACGTAGAGAAGGCCGGTCTCGGGATCGAATGCGGCGCCGCCCCAGTTCGCGCCGCCCCAGACGCCGGGAAGGGTGACCGTCCCCTGGAGCGACGGGGGATCGAACATCGACCCGAATCGGTAGCCTTCCATGGCCTTCACCGCCTTCGCTTTGAGCTCCGGCGTGAAGTCGACGAGGTCGTTCTCGGTGAAGGCCTGTCGTATGAACGGCGGCGGCTTGGTCGGGTAGGGCTGGGTCTTCGCCAGGCGCTCTCCCGGCACCTCGCTCGCGGGAACGGGACGCTCCTCGATCGGCCACACGGGCACTCCGGTGACGCGGTCGAACACGTAGGTGAAACCGGTCTTCGCCACCACGGCCACGGCGTCGATCGTCTTTCCGTCGACGGTGATGGTGACGAGGTTCGGCGGCGCGGGAAGGTCGTAGTCCCAGACGCCGTGGTGGACGGTCTGGAAGTGCCAGATGCGCTTTCCCGTCCGCGCGTCGAGGCAGACGATGGACTCCGCGAAGAGGTTGTCGCCCTTGCGGTGTCCCCCATAGAAGTCGTTATTGGGGGTTCCGATGGGGAGATAGACGAGACCGCGCTCCTCGTCGATCGAGAATGGCCCCCACACGTTCGTCGAGCCGGTGTAGGACCAGGACTCGTCCTCCCATGTTTCGTTTCCGACCTCTCCCTTCTGGGGGACGGTATGGAAGCTCCAGACTCGCTCGCCCGTCCGGACGTCGAACGCCTGCACGTCTCCGGGCGGGTTTCTACGATAGATCCGGTTGTCAGGCATTCCGCTGCCGGTGATCACCAGGTTCTTCCAGACGAGCGGAGGCGAGGTATGAGTGAAGTGAAGCCGGTTCACCTCCCAGACCAGACCTTCGGTCAGATCGACCTCGCCTTTGAGGCCGAAGGTCGAGATCGGCTCTCCCGTGCGGCCGTCGAGAGCGATCAGACGCCAGCGCGTATTGATGAAGACGCGGATTTCCTTTCCGTCGGTCCAGACCGCCACCCCGCGGTGGCAGAAGCCGCATCCGCGTGGAAGCGGCCCCCAGTCGTAGGCCCGCGGATCGTACCGCCACTTCTCGAGGCCGGTCTCGGCGTCGAGCGCCGCCACCTGGGTGAAAGACGTGGTGATGTAGAGCGTGTCGCCGACGAGAACCGGCGTCCCCTGGAACTTCCCCGGCGCGAGCGGCCTTCCGGGGAAGGTCGTACTGGACGCGGGAATGGGCTCCTCGCGCGCCTCCCAGGTCCAGGCAGGTGCCAACCGCGAAACGTTTTCCCGGTTGATCTCCGTAAGCCGGGAATATTTCGTGGCGGCCAGGTCCCCGTCGTGGGTCGGCCATTCCTGTGCGAGAACGACCGAGGAGACGAAAGCGAGAACGAGGGGGGAGACGGATTTCCAGCGTGTCGTCACCCGAGCATTCTAGGGAAACGCTCTCGGTGGGGCAACGGCAGGAGCGGGGTTACGGGGTCGGGGCGCTCGAGTGGAGCGGCTCCAGGTCGAACAGGTAGTACTCCTCGAAGGAATAGGCCCGGCAGCAACCGCCGACGACCCGGAAGAGCGGCTTTCGAGGACGATCGCGATAGATCCGCGCCGGCACCACGAAGTAGCGATAGCGGACATCTCCACGGAGAGCGTCCTCGAAGAGGGAGAGCCGGTTGACGCCGTCCTGGATCACGCGGTCGGCATAGTACGCATCGCGCGCGTCGATGGGGGTCAGCAGGAGGATGCCCTCATCCGGGCGCGTGAGCTCGTGGAGCTTCACCCCGAACGCGGCGGGCTCTCTGGGAAGTGAATCCACCCGGCGGATTCCCGCCGTCAGGAGGAACAGGGAGAGCGCCGTCGAGGAAGCTGCGAGGATTAGCGTCCGTCCCCGGCGTAGGGAATCCGCGATCCGCAACAATCCCGAAGCCGCCGCGAACGAAAGACCCGGCCCGAGATACATCGACCAGTAGTCGTGAACGAAAGCTCCCAGGGGGAACAGCAGGATGTGCGCGAGCCCCCAGAGGAGGAGTATCCGAACGGCGCCCGAAGCTCCGCCCGCGGCCAAGACGGCGCCGAAGGCGGCGAGAGCGAGGAGGGGGACCGTGTAGAGAGAGTCCAGATGGCTCGCCAATCGGACCAGCCAATCGCGCGGTGTGGGTGTCCTGATGGGCCGCCCGGGAATTCGTCCGGGAGGGACACGAACTCCCGACCAGAACAGGAACGAATCCAGGGGGGTCGATTGCAGGTATTGCTGGCGAGGATGCGGCGCCACGAAGCGCGCGTAGAGCAGGAAGGCGAGAACGAGGAAGAGAGAGCCTGCGAGAAGACCCACGGCCCACCGCCTCCGATCGGGCCGGAAGAACAAGGCGTGAAGCGCCAGGAGCCCCGAGAGATAGTGAATGGGCCAGTCGAAAGCCGCGCCGAGAACGAGCGCCGCGGCGGCGAGCAGCGGCCTCTTTTCCTCGTACGCGAGGAAGAGCAGCAGCCCGAAGAAGACGACCGGCGGCCCCTGGGGGTCGACGTGCGCGCCGTAGAGGGTCTCGAGAGGCGCCAGGGAAAAGAGAGCCGCGGCCAGGAGTCCGGTCTCCCGGGACGCGATCCTCGAACCGAGCCGGAAGACGAGGACGATCGAGCCGAGACCGAAGAGCAGGGGAACCAATCGGGCGGTCCACTCGTGCTCGCCGAAGAGGTGAAACGCGGCCGAGACCGTGAGCCCGATGCCCGGCGGGTGGGTCAGATAGTAGCGGCGGTCCTCGCGTGCGACGGTACCGGTACTGATGACCGGCGCGAAGCGAGTCTCGAGATATCCGTAGCGGAGGTAATTTCGCGCGATATTGCTGTAGAAAGCGCCGCCCCAGCCATTATGATCGCCGTGGCTCCAGGGACGATCGATCCCCCGGCTTCGCACGATCGCGGCGGCGACCACCAGGAGCAGGAGAAGACGCTTCACGACGGCTTACGATCTGGAAGAAGCATGACCGGTCGCGCGAGATGGGTATCCCTGCTGGTTCTCGCGGCCGGCCTCCGGTTGTGGTCCATCGACTTCGGGCTCGACATCGAGCGCGCTCGACCGGATGAAGAATTCGTGGTTGGGAAAGGACGCGAGATCCTCGAGACCGGCGATCTCAATCCTCACTTCTTCCATTATCCGAGCCTTCTCATGTACGTGGACGCCGCGCTTCTTCTCGCAGCCGGCGACTCGATCGAGCCGCGTCTCGTCGGCCGTCTGGTCACCGTGGCCTGCGGTGTGGGAACGGTATGGCTCCTCGGTGCGCTGGGAGCGCGCCTGTTCTCGCCCGCCGCGGGTTGGCTCGCCGCTCTCTTTCTCGCGGCGGCATACCAGCACGTGCGCGAGTCCCACTTCGCGACGACCGACGTTCCCTTCGTGTTTCTCGTAACCGCGAGCCTGTGGGCGGCTGTGGAAGGAAGGATCCAAGGTCGCCTGTCCTTCTTCCGCCTCTCCGCTTTCCTGGCGGGTCTCGCGGCTTCCACCAAGTATCCCGGGGTCCTCGCGCTCGTTTCCGCTCTCTTCCTGGGAGCGAGCGTTCCGGGGCTTTCGTTCCGCGATCGGGCGCGCGAGATTCTCCTCGGTTCGGTTCTATTCGCGGCCTCCTTCGCCATCACCTCGCCCTTTTTTCTGCTCGACCCCGAGGGCGCGCGGCACAGCGTCACCGAGCTCTTCCGCGAGGTCTGGGGCGATCGCCGCCTCGCCTCCCGCGATCCTCTGTTTCCCCTGACCTTTTCTCTCCTCCACGGCTTGGGGCTTCCACTCCTCAGTCTCGGCCTGATGGGGTTTCTCGCGGGATGGCGACGCTGGAACGGCTTCCTCCTCGTGCTGTGGTTCGCGACATTCTATGCCGTGGCCGCCGTCACACCAACCCGATTCGCGCGGTACTCCCTGCCGGCGGTTCCCCCCCTCTGTCTCGCGGCGGCGCTTTTCGTCGAGAGTCTCCCGGCTCGACGGGTGATGAAACAGGGACTGGTTTTCGCGGCGGTCCTCCCTTCGCTTCTCGACTCGATCTCCTTCGATCGGGTGGTGGGACGGGAAGACACTCGTTCTCTCGCCGCCTCCTGGATTGCCGGGAACCTTCCTCCGGGGACAGCCGTCATGGTCTCGGAAGGCTATGGCGCGCCCCGGGTTCCCGCGGGCTATCCGGTGCGGGACGTCGGCGTCCGGGTCGGAGCCGTCCGCGATGGGGAGAGAGAAGGATTCGCGCACCTCGTGACCCACGAGCATCCGGCGCTCCACAGGTTCTCGAGAATCGATCAGAGCCTGGCGAAACGTCTCGGCGCCGCTTCGCTCCTCGCTCGCTTCACGCCGTTTCGTAACGGAGAGCCGCCGGGGCTCTACGACGAGCTCGACGCGTTCTACGTCCCTTATCAGCGGCCGGGAAGCGTGGATCGGCCCGGCCCCGTGGTCTCGATCTGGCGGCTCGATTCCATCCGGCCTTGAATCCAAGGCAACCGGGAAGAGGGTCTCATCCGGTACAGCCAGCCGGAGGGTCCGGCATCGACGAGCCGAGCGCCCTCGGATTCGATGAGTGGCGCCAGCCGCGGCGCCGCCCTCACGGGACAGAACACCAAAAAGCGCCTGCCCGAGGAGCCATAGCGCCCTTCGAGGCGCGAGAGGATGGACGGGTGCCGTTCGATGCGCCGAGTCGTGACGTTGTATCCGCGGCGGTGGGCGAAGTACAGGAAGACGGGATTCCAGTCCCGGAAGTCCTCGGACTCCACCAGGTAGACGACGAAATCATCGGGCGCGGTCGTTCGATGAATGAACTCCCCGCTCTCCCGGATCCACTCCGTGGGAGTCGCCGCCAAGTCGTGCATCGCCGTCGTCGAGGCGACGACGGTGTAAACCGCGACCAGCGCGAACGCGGTAGATATCGGGAGGCGGAGCCGCGCTCCCTCTCTCCGGCGCCATGCACGGCTCAATATGCGCGCGCGGTCCAGGGCGTAGGCCCCGTAGAACGCGAGCGGAAACTCGAAGCCCAGAAGGTAGTAGTTGTGCCAGGTGAACCGGTTGAAAAAGACGACGAGCGTCAGAATCCATCCGAGAAGCAGCCCCAGAAACAGCGGCTTGTGGCGGCTTCGCGAGCGAAAGGCCCAGAGGACGGCTCCGACGAGAGCCAGGGCCACGGTCAAGGAGTTGGCGGCGTCATGGTGGAGGACTCCTCCGATTCGGTGCCAGCTTTCTGGATCGAATCGGTCGGTCAGCGGTCCAAAATACTCCTGAGGTTCGCTGGCGTCGAAAAATCCGGTGACTCCGTTGATCCGATTCGACCAGGCTTTGAAGCCGAGAACCGTGCCGGAGATGGCGGCGACGTAGGCCAGAAGCTCCGGTGGCGACATCGGTTGGAATCTTCGCCACAGGCTGTCGACGACCAGGGCGACGAAGACCGGCAGGTAGATGGGACTCTTGATCAGCGTGCTTAGCACGGACCCGACGAGCAGGATCGCGAGCCACAGGAGCCGGCGAGAGCCTTCGACGGCCTCGAGCCGGATGAAGGCATAGAGCGACAGCAGCGCGAGGCCGATGGCGAGCGGGTCTACGAACGGGGTCTGGTAGTAGAAGAGGTTCATCGGCGAGAAACAAAAGAGGAAGCCGCAGGCGACGCGATGAATCCGCCCCGTTCCCGCGGCCGCGAGAAGTCGGTCGATCAGGAGGAGGGTGAGGGCGAGAATCGCGACGTTGACCGCTCGAGACGTGACCAGCGGGTCGCTTCCGAGGGACCGACAGATCGAGGCGACGAGCAGCTGATAAGCCGGAAAGTCGAAGACGGCGTAAGGGACGTCGAGATTGTACGTGGCGGGCACGAGCGACGGGCCGCGCTCGACGAACAGCTCGATGTTCGAGGCGACGTGGGCCTGACGAAAGTAGAAGCTGCCGTGGATGGGGGCGTCGAGGTCCTTGACCATCATCGCCACGGCGGACAGGAGAACCGCGGCCTTCGCCGTGTTCGCGAGGGCGCGCGATGACAAGCGTCGAGGTGGATGCCACCCCATTTGGAGAGCTGGGGAAGCAAGGAGGGTGCCATGGAGGAACGGCAACAGGAGCGCTCGGTTGCCGCCCGTCCGGGAGTGGCGAATCGCCACACGGGGCAAGATGCCTCGGGATCAACCGGTCTCGAGGTGCAGCGGCTCTTCCATGCTCCCGATACGCTCGAGCTTTCGATAGAGCGTCTTTCGATCCATGCCCAGAATCTGGGCGGCGAGCGTCTTGTTGCCGGCAGTGGCCTGCAGCACGCGCAGGATGTAACGTCTCTCGACTTCCTCCATGGTGATGAGCTCCAGCGGATTGTCGCTATCGACCAGAATGGGCGCGCGCGCGTAGTTCTGGATCCGCGACGGGAGATCCTCGACGGTGATCTCGGAGAACGCGGTGAGCGCGACCGCGCGGGCAACGCAGTTCTGGAGCTCTCGGACGTTCCCCGGCCAGGTGTAGCTCACGAGCTTCTCCGCCACCGCCGGGGAGAAGCCCGTCACCCGCTTCGGCGAGCTCTCCATGATTCGCTCGAGAAAATACTGTGCGAGCGGAAGGATGTCGCTTCCGCGGGCCCGAAGGGGCGGCAGGTGCACGTGCACCACGTTGATGCGGTAATAGAGATCCCGCCGGAATCGACCCTCCTCGACGGCGGTCTCCAGGTCCCGGTTGGTCGCGGTGATGATGCGCACGTCGAACGGGACCTCGCTGTTGCTCCCGACCGGCCGAACGCGCCGCTCCTGGAGCGCGCGGAGCAGCTTCGGCTGAAGTCCCAGGGGCAGCTCTCCGATCTCGTCGAGGAACAGCGTTCCCTCGTTCGCCTGGACGAACAGCCCCGTGCGGGCCCCTCGCGCGTCGGTGAAAGCGCCGCTCGCATGGCCGAACAGCTCGCTCTCGAGGAGAGCCTCGGGAAGCGCTGCGCAATCGATCGCCACGAACGGACCGTCCCGGCGAGGGCTGCGCCGGTGGAGCGTCTTGGCCACCCGCTCTTTCCCCGTGCCCGTCTCTCCGGTGATGAGCACCGAGACGTTCTGATCGGAAATGCGCTCCAGGAGATCGAAGACCTGCCGCATCGCCAGACTGTTGCCGAGGAGCTCGCCGAGCCGTCGAGTGTCGGTCACCACGCGCTGCAGCCGGCGGACCTCGTCCCGCAGCTTGCGGTGCTGGACTCCTCGCTCCAGGGCGATCCGGAGCGCCTGCATCTCGAAGGGCTTGGTGAGAAAATCGTAGGCGCCGGCCCGGATCGCGGCGACCGCGGTGTCGAGGCTTCCAAAGGCGGTAATCACGATGACCGGGATGTCCGGTCGATTGGCGACGATGCGCTCGCAGAGCTCGAGGCCGCTCATCCCGCGCATGTTCAGATCGGTGACTACCACGTCGAAGTCGGAGGCGTTCAGGGTCTCGAACGCCTCGTCGGCGCGCGTCTTCCAGGTCACTTCGAACTGGTAGCGAGCGAGACCGGCCGCAACCAGCGAGCACATCGCCTGGTCGTCGTCGACGACGAGCACGCGGGCTCTCATGACACCTCGCCGTTCGGAAGCCAGATCGAGAATCGACTCCCCTTGCCGACCTTGCTCGCTACGTCGATCCAGCCGCCGTGATCGCGGACGATTCCCTGCGCGATGGACAGGCCGAGTCCCGTTCCTTCCCCGATCTCCTTGGTGGTGAAGAACGGCTCGAAAACCCGTTCCAGGAGCTCCTGCGGGATCCCCGTCCCCTCGTCGGTCACGTAGATGTGAAGAAAGGCGTCAGCTTCCGCTCGTTCGACTCCTTCGAGTCGCGGGTCCGGACGGACCTCGTAACCGATGACGAGCCGACCACCCGGAGGGGTCGCCTGCAGCCCATTGATGACGAGGTTGGCGATCGCCTGCTGGATCTGGAACGCGTCGAGGTTCCACTCCGGCGTCCCGCCGCCCTCGATCGCGAGGGACAGTCCGCGTCGCTCGGCGAGGGTGCCGAGGAGGCAGGTGGTTTGCTCGAGGATCTGGCGGACGTCGTGCCGCGCCTGCTCCCTGTGCCGCCGCCGCGCGAAGTCCAGGAACTGGCGGATGATGGCCGCCATCTTTCGCGCCTGATCGAGGATGATGGCGGCGTTGTCGTGCGCCGCGGTGCCCGCTTCGTGAGCGTCCAGGATGAGCTCGGCGCGCCCGTTCACGATCGCGAGGGGCGTCCCGAGCTCGTGCCCGATTCCCGACGCCAGCTTTCCGATGGTCGTCAGCCGATCGGCATGGCGGAGCTGCTCGAGAGCGGAGATTCGCTCCGAAGCCTCGAGCTCGGCTCGCTCGCGGGTGGCGGCAAGCTTCTGCCCCATCGCATTCATTTCTCGCGCGAGCTCACCCAGCTCGTCTCTTTGTCCCAGAACGATCTCTCCCGTAAGGTCGCCGGCTCCTATCCGTCGCGCCTTCTCCACGAGCATCCGGACGGGCTTGCCCACCAGAAAAACGCCGAGCGCGACCGCGAGAACCCCGGAGACCGCGGCCGCGGCCCCGACGGTGAGCGCGGCCTGCTTGACCTCCCGCCTCCAGAGATCTCTCTGCAAATGCAAGAGGCGTTCCTGAAGCTCCACCGCTCCCCACCGGCCGTCGGGAGTCCGGACCGGGACGAGCGTCTGTCTCAGCTCCGCGCCGTCCCGGGCGGTCACCGAAAGGGTCACGGTATGCCCCCCCTTCAATCTCTGGACCTGGCTGGGCTCAAGCCGCCCTCCGCTGGTCGGCTCCTCGTCCAGCCACCGCCAACGCGCCCGCACGCTTCCCGTGTTGGATTCGGCGTCCAGAACCGCGAGCGCCTCCTCGGGTCCGGCGGCTTTCCAGACGCGGGCCACCGCGGAGGCGAGCTGGGTCCCCAGGAGGAGGTGATCCTGCGTCAGGTCCCGTTCCATGAGGCGCAGTTGCCGCTGCGCGCCTATGGCCGCGGCCCCGGTCAGGACGACGAGGACGGCAATCCCGAGTGCGAGAGAGATTTCCAGCGTGAGCCTCATCTTCGGGCGGAACTTAGTATATCCCTCCCGAGCTTCCTAATTCCTGGAGCGGCGTGGCAGATCGCCACAAGGGGCGTCCTGTCACACAAGCCGAGTTTCCCGCGCCCGATTTTGGCGGCCAGAACCGCAGGGGCCTTCGCGGTTGTCGAACGGGCCCGGGTCTTGCATCGAGATGCCGTTCAGCCGGCATCCCGCCGGCTTCCAATTTCAGGAGGCAGTTCCACCTTGAGGTTTCCCAAGAGCGCGCGAATCTGGCTCACGGTAGCGGGCATCGTGCCCGCCGGAACCGAGGCTTTTTCGCAGGAGAGTGCCGTCCAGTTCGAGAACGCGACCGAGGTTTCGGGGTTCGTGAGCCTGCCGGAGGTCGGCGGTCACGGTATCCAGGTGGTCGACGTGGATGGAGACGGCTGGCTCGACATCTACGTCACCAACATCTACAACGATCAGCAGGACCGCCGAGACCTGCTGTTCATCAACCGGCGCGAGCCCGCCATCCGGTTCTCCGAGGTCGGCGTCGAGCGGGCGGTCGAGGACGACGGCTTCTATGCGGGCTCCTCGAACGAGACTCATGCCGCGATCTTCGCCGACCTCGACAACGATGGAGATTTCAATCTCTACAACGCCCGCACCTGGAACGGATCGAACCGCTTGTACCGGAACGACGGCGCGGGGGCGTTCGTGGACCTTTCCGAGAGCGCGGGAATCGACGTGACCGACCTCGGCACCCGAGGCGTGGGGGCGGGCGATTTCGACGGGAACGGTTTCCTCGACATTCTCGTCTCCGCCTGGCAGGGCGCTCAGCCGATCGTCTACTGGAACTCCGGCGGCATGCATTTCGAGCGGGAGCGGGTCCACGGCGTCGACGATCGATGGCCCGCCAATCAGGGAGCCACCGTGGCCGACGTCGACGGGGACGGCCTCCAGGATGTGGCCCTCACGTCGTTCGAATACGACAAGGAGGAGACCGTGGGACCGATCACCATCCTCCTGAACACCGGCGACAAGAGATTCCGGGACGCCACCCAGGATCTCGGGTTTCACTACCCTCGAGCCGATAAGGACTACCGGGGTACGAACGGTTTCAGCTTCATCGACATCGACAACGACGGTGACCTCGACGCCTTCATCGCGGGATACCACGGCTCCGCGCTCTATCGGAACGACGACGGCCGGTTCCGCATGATCCAGCAGTTCGAGGGAGTGCACTACACCGGCGCTTTCGGCGACGTGGACAACGACGGCGATCTCGACCTCTATATCACCGGCGAGCGAGGCGACTTCGTGGAAGGCATTTTCGTGAACGACGGCCGCGGTGCGCTCACCCTGCTGCCGGGGGTGGTCGGGGGAGTGGGCAACGACGCTCGGGCCGGCGTTTTCGCGGACCTGAACAACGACGGAACGGTGGAGCTCATCATCGCCAGCAAGCAAGGGGTCAACACGCTCTTCCGGAACCGGTCCGCGCGAACCTCGGCGATCCAGATAGCCCTCGTGGGACCGAACGGCGAGGCGGGTGCTCTGGGTGCGCGGGTGCGCCTGTTCGCGGCGGGGCACCTGGGCGCTCTCGAGTACCTCCGGGGCATGCGGGAGGTACGCGGTTCGAATGGCTACTGTGCGCAGGAGTCTCCGCGCCTGCATTTTGGAATCGAAGCTGCGTCCTCCTACGACGTGGAAGTTCGCTTCACCAATGGAATGGTCGTAACCCGGACGAGTCTCGGACCGGGGATCCACACGATCGACGCACGCACCGGCCACTGAGAGCCGCCTCCCTCCATCCAGCCGGTGGGCCCGTGGGCCGTTCGCGGCGCGGCCCTAGGGATAGCTGTCGTCGCGCGATTCGAGCTCGGCGCCTCGGAGCAGCTCGATTCCGTCGAACCGCGGATTCCACGCGAGAACGTGGATACCGCGGCCCGGGTATTTGCGTCGATACCCGGCCCAGGCGTCCGGTCGCCATTGCTTCCGGTAGACGACCTCGAGCCGTGAATCGATTGGCTCTTCGACGAACGGAGGCCGTAGGGCTTCCGCGAGGCTCCATCCGAAGCCCCAGGGTGGGGTTTCGTGAGCGGGCATGCCGACGAGCACCAGGACGTCACCACGAGGCATGCTCCTCGTGTCTTGTTCTATCGAAGACAGGGCCAGCCGGCATCGGTTGGACATTCGGGTGTAGTTCTCGACGGTCGCGAGAGTCGGAGGCGCCAGCACCATGACCTGGACCCCTCCGATCACCGGAGCGAGCCCCAGAAGCCGCCTTCCGCGAGCCCGGGCCAGCAATAGCCCGAACGCGACCGCGATGCCCGCGAACGAGACATAAAGGTGCCGCGGTGTATAGACGAGGTTGTGCGTGGGCAACAGGAAGAGGGCCGGCCAGAATAGAGCCCAGAAGCCGATGAGCGCGGACCGCCCGTCCGCCTCTCGTCCGATCCCTGTCGCGAACAGGAATCCCAGAAGCAGGGTCGCGGACGCATAGGGACGAGCCTCGAAGGGCGCTATGAAATCCCTGGCGAAGCTCGTAACCGAGCCGAGAAGAAGATCCGGTCTGAACGTCGTGTGCGCCTCCCCCCCGTCTCCGTACCCTCCGAAAGGGTGCCCGCTCACATGAAAGCGGAGTGCGAGAAAGACTGCGATGACCCCGAGCAACGGAACCGAGCTCGAGAGCGCGCCTCGCAGAGCGCGAAGCCGAGAATCACCGCGAGGGGGCGCAAGCCACGCAGAGGCGCAGATTGCGACGGGAAGGAGGAGAGCGTACTCCTTCGCGAACAGGCTCAGGGCGAAGAGAGACGTCGACAGGGCGAGCCAGAGCCGCCTCCGGCCGGAGGCCGCCGCGGGACGACAGGCGACCGCGCCGAGGAGCGCGGCGCAGGCGAGGGATTCGTCCCGGCCCGAGACCCACGTTGCCACCTCCACGTTGACCGGGTGGAGGAGGAAGAGTATCGATGCCAGGAATGCGGAAAGGAGCCCGCCTCCCAGCCGAAGGACGAGGGCCGCAATCAGGACGGAGGTGGAAGCGTGCAAAACGAGGTTGGTAAGGTGGTATCCCCGGGGCTCGAGGCCCCAGATCCAGCGGTCGAAAGCGAGCGACCAGGGACGGACCGGCCGGACGAAGGCTTCGTTCCAGACCCCGTCGATCTCGTCCGACGCGATGAGCCCCAGGAGATACCGGCTGTTCTTTGCCCAGAAGGAACCGAGGATGGTGTAGTCGTCGGCGAGGAAGAACCCTTCCGGGGCTCGTCCGTAGACCAGGAGACAAGCCACGACGAGAGCGGCGACGCAGAGAAACCCATCGCGCGCCTTCGGCCGGGCAACGTCCACCCGCTGGGCGTAGGCAAATCCCGTGCCCGGCCGGGAATGCGGATTCCCGTACCAATTTCGATCCTCCACTGGCGCAAAACGCCACAGTGAGGAAAAGCGCCCCGCGATTCAGCTGGAAATCAGCGCCGTCCGATGCGAACGTTGGAGAAGATGGCCCCGATGCACGATTCGTTTCGAGATTCGTTCACTCCCATCTCGACGAAGTGCGTCCTCGGCTCGTACACGGGCGTATAGGCTACCTGCATCACTTCGATGCCGTTCACGAAGACCCGCGCCGCGTTTCTATCGGTTCCGGGTCCCCACTCGACGCGCCACCGGTACCGCTGGGACGGATCCCAGTCGATGAAGTTGTAGCCGGTATTTCGTTCGTCCCCATCCGAGATGAAACGAAGCCTCACGTACGGCGGGTTGTGCTGGGTATCGAGCTTCTGGATGTTGACCCGGAACGGGTTGGTTCGGAATTCGCCGCTCCCGGGATCCCACATTGCGAACATCATGTAGGCCTCGGCGTCCGCGTTCGTGCGCCGGAGTCCGAGGTTCTCCCATTCGACGAAGCCGCTCGATGTCGGCGGGATCTCGTACCGGATGTACTCGTCCAGGTTGTTGATCTTCCAGCCGTCGGGCGTGAACTCGCCGCCGCGCACGCTGCCGACGGACGTCCCGTTGGTGAGTGGGTCTTGAATCAAGAGCGATCCGCCGGCGACGTCCGTCGTGGCGGTGAAGCGATCGTTCTCCGAGAACGGTCCGCTGGTCGATCCCATTTGCGCCCTTACGTGCCAGAAATAGGTCCCCGGCGGCAGCGGAACGTTGACCCTCCATGAGGTCTGTCCTCCGGAGCCCGCGGTGATTCCCGTCTGTTCGGCGGCCACCGGGCTATAGGAGCTGCCGAGAGCGACCTGGAAATGATACGTCGCGGTGCTGCCGTCGCTCGGCGTCACGTTCTGGACCGTCAAGGTCGGCTGGCTGTCCGCGAAGCTGCCGCTCGGGGGCGAGACATGAACCGGGGCGGAGAGGGTCGGCGCGGGGCCGCTCGGCGCGGAGTCCTCATCGCTGCATCGCGCGAGAGTGAGCGCGAGTGTGAAGACGAGCAGGCCAACGCCGATCGCAGAGACAAACCTCATTCATTCCTCCTCGAAGCGTGGGAAGTCAAAAGTCGTGCGGCTGTTGCAAGTAGGGTGCCAGTCGAATTATCTCAAGAATCCTTGAGTTGGTCGACCGCTCTCCGATGGAGCGTGGCAAAATGCCCCATCATTGGGGCTGGGGCGTGATGACCAGGAACTCGCGCGACGAACGCGATCGTTACTTTCGTCCGGCCGGAAACAATCCCGATCGCCCCTCGACTGCATCGCTGTCATACTTCCGCGATGAGCGGACGGCCGCCCCTCGATGCGGGGATTCTGCGCCTCGACGATCGGAATCTCACGTCGCTCCCCGATGGGTTCGCAAGCGAAGGGTATCTTCGCGAGCTTCATCTGGACGGAAACCTTCTGACTTCTCTTCCCCGGGCCATCGAGAGCCTCTCTGCGCTCGAGGTGATGCACCTGCGCCGCAATCGTCTCGACTCGATTCCCGAGAGCATTTCGCGCCTCCGTTCGCTGAAAGACCTGAGGGTCGGCAAGAACCTCCTTACGGAAGTCCCGGATTGCCTCTGGGATCTCGTCAGCCTCGAGATTCTCGACCTGTCGGAAAATCGCCTGTCGTCAGTATCGCCGAGGATCGGACGGCTCATCGAGCTGCGCATGCTGGATCTCGGGCACAACGCGCTGTCCTCGATTCCCGAGGAGATGGGAGCCCTGACGAAGCTCAGGGACGGCCTATACCTCAGCGACAACCGACTGACCTCGATCCCGGAGTCTCTCGGCGGCCTCCGCGAGCTCCGGTATCTGAGCATCACCGACAACCAGCTGGCGACGCTGCCGGAAACGCTCGGACGATTGTCGCGGCTCCGCGAGCTGCGGCTCTACAACAACCGCCTCGAAATGCTCCCGGAGGCGCTCGCCGGTTTCTCCGACTTGAGAGAGATCCATCTCGCGAACAACCGGCTTACCGCGCTGCCGGATTCGATCGGCCTGCTCGGAAGCCTGCGAGAGCTCAGGCTGTCGAACAACCGTATCCAGTCGCTCCCGGACTCCATCGGCGGGTTGGGCCGGCTCACCGATCTCGATCTGAGGAACAACGAGCTGACGGCCCTCCCGACGGCGGTCGCGGGGCTAAAGAGCCTGACCCACCTGGATCTGCGCGGGAATCGTCTGGTCTCTCTTCCCGACGGTATTCGGAATCTCCCGAGCCTCGAGAAGCTCGATCTGCGATGGAACAAGCTCCGGACCGCCCCCGCCTGGCTCGCGGAGCTCGAGCTCCGCGGGTGCGCCGTTCTTCTCTAACGTCCGATCGCAACCGGCCAGTCCGCATCGCGCGCGACGCCGAACCTCTTTCGCAGCTCGTCGAGGAGGCCCTCCCGTTCGAGCGCCTCGAGCGCGGAATCCAGGGAGACCTTGAGATCGGAGGCGGCGAGAGAGAGCACGAAGGCGTAGCGCTCGAGCGCGACGGGCTCGCGAAGAACGCGCAGGCGCCCGTTCGAAGCGCGGGCCGTCCGGACCGCTCCGTACTCGTCGACGATGAGAGCGTCGATCCTGCCTTGCTCGAGAAAAGGCACCCCTGCTTCTCCCTTGCCGAGGGCCACGGCTTCCACGCCCCGAAGCCCCGCGAGAGCCCGGGCCGATGTGCCCGCGCCCGCGGCGCCCACCGGGCGGCCGGAGAGCTCCGCCAGGGTCCTGGGCTCGCTCTCTCCCACGCGCACCAGCGCCGCCTGGCAGGTCTCGAAGTACGGTCGGGTGAAGAGATAGAGCTTCTCTCGCTCGGGGGTGATTCCGGTGGTGGCCGCGACGAGATCGTGGGCGCCGGTCGCAAGGCCCGGGAGCAGGTCGTCGTACGGCAGCACGAGGACCTCCGGGCGGAAGCCCGAGCGTTGCGCGACGAGGCGCGCGAGCTCGATCTCGAAGCCGGTCGGCCCTCCCGGCTCGGCGATGAAATGAAAGGGAGGAAACGTGGCGTCGGAGGCGATGCGGAGAGCCGGCGTTTGCGCCGCGCCCAGCGCTGCGCCGAGAAGGATCAGCAGCGTCGACAACGGAGTCTCCTTCGCCGCCATTGTAGCCCTTGACGCGGATGCGGGCTGCCTCTACGCTGCCGCGCATGCACGCTCTTCTTTCTTTGCTGTTCGCGGCGCAGATCTCCGTTTCCGACGCCATGGCTCGAGTCGAGGCCGCCCAGACCCCGGATCGGGAAGGTCTCGACCCCTACACGCTTCCGGAGGTCATGGACCGGTACCACGTTCCCGGCCTCAGCATCGCCGTCATTCGCGACTTCGCGGTCCACTGGGCGAAGGGCTACGGCGTCGCCGACGTCTCCACCGGGGCGGGAGTCGAGAACGACACGCTCTTTCAGGCGGCATCGATCAGTAAGCCCGTCGCCGCGATGGCGGTGCTCAAGGCCGTTCAAGAGGGAAAGTTCTCCCTGGACGACGACATCAATGGGATCCTGAAGTCGTGGAAGCTCCCGGTCGAGGGCTTCGCCGGCCGCGGTCCCGTCACCCCGCGGGCTCTTCTCAGCCACACTTCGGGCACCGGAGACGGGTTCGGGTTTCCCGGCTACCACCCCTCCGCGCCTTTGCCGACGACCGTCCAGATCCTCGACGGCCAGAGTCCTTCGAACGTCGGCCCGGTGCGCATGGAGCGACCGCCGCTCACGGGGATGAAGTACTCCGGAGGGGGAGTCACCATCATGGAGCTCGCTCTCGTGGACGCGGTTCAAAAGCCCTTCCCCCGGATCCTCGAGGAATGGGTGCTGGGGCCGATCGGGATGAAAGACAGTACCTATGAGCAGCCGCTCGGGTCGATGCGGGATCGGAAAGCGGCGCGAGCTCACGACGGCGAAGGCAAGGCCATGGACGCCAAATGGCACGTCTACCCCGAGCTCGAGGCCGCGGGCCTGTGGACGACCTCCGTCGATCTGGCGAAGCTCGCGATCGAGGTCCAGAAGTCGCTCCGGAACGAGTCGAATCGCGTACTCACGCGGGCGTCGGCGCGGGAGATGATGGAGCCGGTGGGGGTCGGGGACTTCGCTGTGGGGTTCCAGATCTCGAAACTCGGCGAAGGCTGGTACTTCGGCCATGGCGGGAGCAACTGGGGATTCCGCTGCGATCTGGTAGCTCACAAGATCAAGGGGTACGGCGTCGCCATCATGACGAACGGCGACAACGGCAGCATCGTCATCCGCGAGCTGAAGGACCGAATCGCGCGGGCCTACGACTGGGACTCGATCGACAAGCCCATTCCGCGCTGAAGAGCAGGCAATGCCGACTCGACGATCGTTTCTCTCCCACGGCGCCGCGCTTCTGGCGGCGCCCTGGCAGGACCCGCCCGTGCGCTATCCCGATCCGCGCGTCAAGGTTCTCGATCCCCGGTTCGCGCGCTACCGCATCGGAAACACGCCGCTCCAGCGCCTTCACACGGGAACCCTCTGGGCGGAAGGTCCCGCCTGGAACGCCGTCGGCCGCTATCTCGTCTGGAGCGACATCCCGAACGACCTGCAGCTTCGCTTTCTCGAGGAGGACGGGCACGTCAGCGCGTTTCGCCATCCTTCGGGGAACAGCAACGGGAACACGTTCGATTGGGAGGGACGGCAGATTTCCTGCGAGCACGGGAACCGGCGTGTGGTGCGCTACGAGCACGACGGCACCCGGACCGTCGTCGCCGACCGATGGGAAGGAAAGCCGCTCAACGCTCCCAACGACGTCGTCGTCCATCCCCGGGACGGCGCGATCTGGTTCACGGACCCCGGCTACGGGAGCATGGGGCACTACGAAGGCGCCAAGGCCGAGCTCGAGATCAAAGAGGCGGTCTATCGCGTCGATGCCGCGACCGGCACGATGGACGTCGTGACCGCCGACGTCGTGAAGCCCAACGGAATCTGCTTCTCTCCGGACTACGGGAAGCTCTACGTCGCCGACACCGGTGCCTCGCCGAGAAACATCAAAGTCTGGGACGTCGTCGACGGGAGGAAGCTCATGGGTGGACGCGAGTTCTGCTCGATGGCGCCCGGAGCCGCCGACGGCATCCGCGCCGACGAGGACGGCAACCTCTGGGCGAGCGCCGGCTGGGCGGGAGAGGACTTCGACGGAGTGCACGTCTTCGCGCCCGACGGCGTCCGCATCGGCCAGATTCTCCTTCCCGAGATCTGCGCCAACCTGTGCTTCGGAGGAGCGAAGAGAAACCGGCTCTTCATGACCGCGAGTCAGTCGCTCTATGCACTCTACGTGGACACGCGCGGCGCTCACATCACCTGAGCCCTCGGCGGCTTCGTGAACCTCAGGGAGCCCGGGGTACGAACGGCCGGGACTCGACGCCGGAGGGACTGACGACGAGCGCGGTGCGCTGCGGGATCTCGGTCCAGGCCGCGGCCACGTTCCCCAGGGGCTCGGAGACGACGGCGCGGGCGCTCCGGGCGAAGACCCGCCGCAGCGCCGGGTTGAGCTCGTACAGGTCTTCGATCTCCCGGCTGTGGAAGAGCGTCGGAGCGTCGCCGTCGGTGGCGTAGCGGACCGCGTAGAGAGTATGGCCGTCGCTGAAACCGAGCGTCATCCACAGCGGATCGGAGACGCCCCTCTTTCTCGCGGCCGTTTCGACGAAGCCCGCCATCCTCTCGGCCGCGCCCAGCGGGTCCTGCTCGAGGCCGAAGGTCAGCATCAGGTAGAACATGACCTCCGAATCGGTGGTTCCATTGATGAGAGGAAACAGATCGGGATCGACGGCGAACAGGAGCTCGCGCCGGATCTTCTCGATCCCGTGGATCTCTCCGTTGTGAACGAACAGCCACCGCCCCTTGCGGAAGGGATGGCAGTTCGTTTCCTGGACCGCAGCCTGCGAGGCGGCGCGGACGTGCGCCAGGAACAGGGGGGACTCGATGATGGAGCAGATCTCGAGAAGGTTGAAATCGTTCCACGCGGGGCGGATGCTCCGGAAGAGCGCCGGCCGCCCGCGAAGGTCGTACCAGCCGACCCCGAAGCCGTCTCCGTTGGTCACGGTGACCGCGGCCTTGGCGCTCATGCTCTGATCGATCAGCGAGTGCGCGGGCTTGAACAGCAGCTCGTCGAGGAGCACCGGAGCTCCCGAGTAGGCAAGCCATCGACACATCAGCGAACCTCCTGATCTCGAGCGGGGCGTCCTGAGAAAAGGATACCAGGAGCCTGGCGATCAGGAGAGGAGATCGACGAGCGCCGGATGCTTCGCGTCCCGCGCCATCGCGAGCGCGGTTCGCGCCGTCGTCGGCTTTCGCGCTCGGATCCGCGCCTCGCTCCAGAAACAGCTTTGCGAGGTCGACCCGACCCGCCATCGCCGCCGCGTGGAGGGGCGTGAATCCGGCCTGCTGCACCGCGTTCACGTCGGCTCCCGCCTCGACCAGGAGAAGCGCGATTTCGAAGCTACCCGCGGCGCTCGCGGCATGGATGGCCGCCACCTTCATCGCGTTCTGGGCCGCGAGGTTCGGATTCGCGCCGCGCGCCAGCAGAAGCCGCACCGCCTCCACGCGCCCGAAGAACGCGGCGAGGCCCAGGGGGAAGAACCCGTCCGTAGCGTAGGCATCGACCAGCGCCGGATCTCCTTCGAGCAGGACCTCGAGCCGCGCCGTCTTCCCGAAGGCCGCGGCCTCGAAGACGTCGAGGGGCGAGAGCGCTTCCTTACGGGCCACGAGGAGCTCGGCGGTCTCCCGCTTGCGATGGTAGAGCGCGAGAAGCGGAGCCGAGACCCCGGTCTCGTTCCTGGCCGCCGCGAGCGAGGGCGATTCCTCGACCAGCGCCCTCACCCGGGACAGCTCTCCACCCGTCACCTCCGCCAGAAATTCCGCCTCTCTCACCATCTCACGACTCCTTTCTCAAGAGGAGCCCAAAAGCCTCCTCTTGACCCGCCTCACGCGCCACGTCGAGAGGCGAAGCCCCCGAATCGTCCCGCGCATCCGGGGAAGCGCCGCGCTCGAGAAGCAGCGCGACGAGATCGACGAACCCGTAGGCCGCCGCGTAATGGAGCGGGCTCCAGCCCGCTCGCGGCCAACCTCTTCCTCCGCGTCGCGTATCGACGTCGGCACCGCGCTCGATCAGGAGCCTCGCGGCTTCGACTCGACGGCCGAAGAGTGCGGCGATGATCGGCGTGGCGCCGACCGGATGGCGGGAGACGACGCTCGCGTCGGCCCCGCGGTCCAGGAGAAACCGCATCGTGTCCAGGTGGCCGAAGTGCGCCGCGAGCGCGAGAGCGGTGAAGCCCTCGGAAGAAAAAGAGTCGAGAAGCTCCGGCTTTCCCTGGAGGATCGCGCGAACGCGGTCGGTGTCGCCGATCGCCGCCGCCTCGTGGTGATCCACGGGCGCGCCCGCCTCGCGCAGAAGCGCCGCGACCTCGTGGTGCCCGTTGTTGGCGGCGAGGATGAGGGCGGTGTTGCCCATGAAGTCCCGTCCGTGGCGCAGTCGGGGGTTCCGCAGAAGGAGCGACTTCACCCGTTCCGCGTCCCCGCTCCTCGCGGCGCGCAGGATCTCGACGACGCCCTCCGCGAAGCTCGAGTCGCGGGAAGGGCGGCGGCGCCTCAGATCGTCGGTCACCTCGTCCGTCAGGATCTCGCGGAGCTTCTCCCGTCCGTCGTGCAGGCGTTTCTTTACCGTTCCCACGGGCACGTTCAGGAAAGCGGAGAGCTCGGCGAGAGAATGCCCGCTCATGTAGTGCAGCACCAGGACCGAACGCTGTTTCTCGGGAATCAAGTCGAGCGCATCGACCAATCGATCTCGCATCTCGTTCCTCTCGGCGACGTCGGCGGGCGACGGGTCCTTCGATCGTGCGTCCGCGAGCTCCTCGAACGAGAGCATCGGCGGTGTATGCCTGCGGGTGCGGCGATCGCAGTGTTTGAAGACGATCCGCCGGAGCCAGCTCGGGAAAGCGAGCGGCTCCCGGAGGTCCCGGATATGGCGATAGGCGTCCAGAAACGCCTCCTGGGCGGAGTCCTCCGCGAGCTGAAAATCGCCCAGGATGGAGTAGGCGTATCCGACCGCCATGTCCTGGAAGCTCTCGACGAGCTCGGAAAATCGCGCGTCGTCCCCCGCCTGGACCTCGCTCACCGCCGCCGCGAAACGGGGTGCTTCCGTGCGATTCATCGTTCGTTCTCGAAGGTAGAGACCCGTCCGTAAGGTAGCAGGTTACCCCGTGGGGGAGCCGCCGGGCCTGGTGTCCCGCGCGGCCAGTTTGGGATTTGACAATCGAGTTGAATTAGCCGAGCATAAGGCGTCTGGCCAACCGATGGCTTTTCGTAGAACACTTCAGCTGGTGACTTCCACCACACCTCCGTTAGCCCTCGCCTAGGCCGTATCTGTAGGAGTATCGTTTCCCATGGCTAAGATTTACGTAGGCAATTGTTCCTTCGACGTCACCGAGCAGCAGCTCCGCGACGTCTTTTCGGCTTACGGCGAGGTGGATAGCGTCAGCGTCATCACCGATCGCGACACCGGCCGCCCGCGCGGCTTCGCTTTCGTGGAGATGTCGGACGCCTCGGCCGCTCAGGCGGCCATCCGCGGCGTCAACGGCACCGAGCTCGGCGGCCGCACGCTCAACGTCAACGAAGCCCGCCCCAAGGGCAACGGCGGCGGTGGCGGCGGACGCGGCGGCGGCGGCGGCCGGCGCTGGTAAGTCGACTCTCGTTCTAGTCTGCGCGTAGCCCCGTACTCCGGGGGCTCCGGTCTCCGGAGTGCGGGCGACGCGCGCCTCGCAGAGACTCCGCTACCAGCTTCCACCTCCGCCCCCTCCGAACCCGCCGCCGCTTCCTCCTCCTCCGCCGAATCCACTCGAGCCGCGGCCGGCGCCGAAGCTGATTCCACCGAAGCCGCCCCCGCTGGGGCGCGGTTGCGACGTCAGAGTCGACCCCATGGAGTGCATGCTCCGGCCGAGGCCGGAAACGAGAGCGCGGGAGTCGAAGCGTCCCGGCGCGATGGAAGAGGAGCGGTACCACGAGGGGGGCACGGTGAGAAGCCCCTCGAAGCGCTCCGCCCACTCGTCGGCGCACCCCAGGACTACCGCGTAAGGAAGAACGCGCTCGAAGAGCGTCGGGTCCTCCTTCGACATCCGCGCGAGCCGGTCCTTTTCCACACGAGTCACGAACTCCTGGAATCCCAGGCAGTATCGGGCCAGTCGCGCCCCCTTCGCGGTCTTCGCCGGCATGGCGCCGACGAACGCGCGAACGGCGAGGATGGTGAAGAGGATACAAACCGCGCTGAACACGAAGAACGCGGCGGGCTCCGGAGGAAGGAAGGAGCGCCCCCGGCCCGAGCTCAGAAGAAGGACAGCGAGACCGATGGGCAGGACCCCTGCGGCCGCCGCGACGCGCCGATAGAAATCGCGGACGCGCGCGGGATCGCGGGGAAAGAGACCCTTTGCCAGCATCTGCCTCACGAGGGAGCTCCGGATCGATGGAATCGAAACGTAGAAATGGTTCTTGAGGCTCGAGAGCAGGACCGAATTGCCCGAGGCGAAGAGCGCGTCGTGGAACGCGCGCTCGTGGCTTTGAAGAGCTTCGTCCGAGGGCTTCAACTTCTCGAAGCGGTAGTCCCTGTTCGTCAGGAAGAGAAACTTCGTCGTCTCTTCCTCCTGGATCGTGAGATATCCCCGGACGGCGAGATCGATCACCGTCGAGACGATGTCCGGGGTGTCGATCCGCTCGTCGAGAAGGCTTCCCACCTCGGCGGGGGAGAGCTCGTCCGGAGGCTCGTATTGCACAACGATCGGGGTGCGCCGGCCGGGGTCCCGTCCGAACCGGAGGTACAGGAAGAGCATCGCGGCCAGAGTGAGCAGGGGCACGAGTCCCACGAGGAAGAACGCGGCGTTGTCCGCTGCCTTCCACCAGAGCTCCCGGAATGCGGATGCCGGCTCGAGGACGCCCTTCGGAAGGCCGAGCACGAACGTCAGGCCTTCCCCGGGCAGGAGGTCCGCCACCTCGGCCTCGTATACCTTCGGCCCGAGCCGATCGATCGCCTTCGTCATCGGGGAGCCGAACCTGCCGGTGAACGTCTTGTGCTGAATCGTTTCCGGAGCGACGTCGCTCGGAAGGTGCACGCGCACCCCCGCCTGGTGAATGGGCCAGTCCCACTCCGTTCCCGTCACGTTCCAGTAGAGCTCGTCGTGGCTTTCGAAACGATTGATGGCGCGCTGGACGCGGTAGGTGATCACGTAGGTCACCTTTCCCCGAACGGTCCGATCGGGGTCTCCGATGCGAATGAAGAGATTCCGGTCTTCGGGCCAGGCGCTGAAGCGCAGAGAGGCGCTTCCGCCGTCGGTGACGCTCAGGACCCTCATCCGGAGGGCATAGGTCGTCCCCACCGGGACGCCCGCGAGGTTCTCCGTTCGGGCATAGCGCACGGGGAGAGTTCGAAAGATGCCGTGCTTCTCGATCTCGCCGAAGTCGACATCGATGGTCTCGGTCACGAATATCGTGCCGTCGGGATCGAGCAGGATGGATACGTCGAACTTCGCGATCTCGATGGCCGCCGCATCGAGGCCGAACACCAGGATTCCCGCGAGGAGAACGGCGTTCCTGCGCACCGTCAAAGCTCCACGCTCGGGGCCGATCGCTCGCCGGATTCGGCCTGGAAGAAAGATCGCGTCTCGAAGCCGAGGATGCCGGCGAGAAGGTTCGCGGGGAACACCTCCTGCCGGGTGTTGAAATCACGAACCACGGCATTGTAGTAGCGGCGGGCGTTCGCGATGTCGTCCTCGATCCGGCTGAGATCTCGCTGGAGGCCCAGAAAACCCTCGTTGGCCTTGAGGTCGGGGTAGGACTCGGCGAGGGCGAAGAGTCCCCGCAGGCTCCGGGTCAGCGCGTCTTCGGCGGCCCTCCGGGCCTCGGTCGACGTCGCGGAGACCGCCTGATTTCGCGCGAGGACGACTCGCTCCAGAGTGTCTTTCTCGTGCTTCGCGTACCCCTTGACGGTCTCGACCAGGTTGGGGACGAGGTCGTGCCTCTTCTTCAGCTGCACGTCGACGTCGCTCCACGCATTGCTGCTGGTGTTGCGCAGGTGGATGAGACCGTTGAACAGCGCCGCGATCCAGATGCCGATGGCGACGGCCGCGAGAAGAAGGGCTATCCACATATTCGATTCACACCGTCCATCACATATCTATTGGGGAGGAAATGGGGGGAAAGGTCAAACGCGTCACAGAACGCCTGCGGTTTGGCTGGAGCTTGGCTGGCGATCCCGACCGGATTATCATCGCTCGATGAATCGCCGTTCGTTTCTCGCCCTGGTCCCCGCCCTCGCGCTATTGAGGCCGCGGCGACGGATCGCGGTCACGATGGACGACGTGAACTGGGCGGCGATTCCCGCGGCCTTTTCCGAATCGGCTCTTCCGAGCATCCTGGAGTCCATCGGTTCGATCCGCGCGGCGCTCTTCGTCGTGGGCGAGAACGTCGAGAACGAGGAAGGCCGCGGGATTCTTTCCGCCTGGAGCCGCGCAGGGCACATCCTCGGAAACCACACCTACGACCACAGTCCTCTCTATATCGCGGGACCGCAGGCCTTCGTTCAGGCGATTTCCAGGAACGAAACCGTCCTCGACGGCTACCCCTCGTTTCGGAAGTGGTTCCGGTTCCCCCAGCTCAAGGAGGGAGACCGCCGCGAGGAGCGGGACCAGGTGCGCGACTACCTGAATCGAAGGGGCTACCGGAACGCTCACGTCACCATCGACGCGTCGGACTGGTACTACGACCAGCGCCTGCGAAACAAGCTCGCGGAAGACCCTTCGTTTCCGGTGGAAAGGTTCCGGGAGCCCTACGTAGCGCATATCCGGGACCGAGTCGCTTTCTATGACCGGCTATGTGTGGACACCCTCGGCCGCAGCGTCCCGCACACGCTCCTGACTCACTACAATCTGCTGAACGCCCTCTTTCTGAGCGACGTGCTCCGGGCGCTCGAAGCGGACGGCTGGGAGCGGATCGACGTCGACGAGGCCTACACCGATCCCGTGTATCGCGACTCCGTGGACGCGATTCCAGCGGGCGAGAGCCTAATCTGGTCGATCGCCCACGCCTCCGGAAAGTACGAGGACCGCCTCCGCTACCCGGGCGAAGACGGGGAGTACGAGAAGCCTCTGCTCGACCGGCTCGGTCTCTGAGAGGGACTAACCGAAGAGGCTTCGAGCCGCCACGAAAGCGGTCGCTACGCCGATCGCGACGGTGGCGAGGCCGATCGTGCCGTGCAGGAGACCGTGAAGCCGCGTCAGTCCCGCCGCTGAGTAACGGAGGGGCACGGCGATGACGACCGAGAGAAGAGCCATCCCCGCGATCGAGCCCGCGCCGAACAACAGTATGTAAAGAAGACCCGCGGCCGGGCTCGGAGCTCTCTCGAGAGTGAGCAGGATGAGGGCGGCGGAGCCAGCCATTCCATGCACGAGACCGACAACGAGTGCCCGGAGGGGAAGCTTTCCCCGGTGCCCGTGGCGATGGGTGCGATGGACCGACTCTCCGGAGTGCGAGTGCCCGTGGAAATGCCGGACCCCCCCCTCGTGCTCGTGCAGGTGGAAGTGGACCCGCTCCTTCGCGAGCCTCCGCAGAACGTCGAGGCCCAGTACGACCAGCATCAGCCCGACCGCGAGCTCGAGTGCCGAGGCGAGCCTCTCGGGAAGAACACGGTCCAGCAGCAGAACGACGGAGCCGAAGAGGAACAGCGTCAAGGTATGTCCCAGGCCCCAGAAGACGCCTTGCCGGATGCACTCCCTCGCGCTCGCGCTTCGCGTCGCGAGGCTCGAGACCGCGGCGACGTGATCCGCCTCCAGGGCATGCCGCATGCCGATGAAAAATCCCAGGATTAGAAGACTGACCATACAGCGGCGCTCGCCCCTCGTCGCCGTCCCGAGCATACCTCGAATACCGGGCCTCCAATGTGAGAAGATCGGACCGCGCCGTGTGCGACCGCGCCCTATCCAGCGTTCTCACCCTGAGCACCTTCCTGTTCGCCGGGAGCCAGGAATCGATCCAGGTTTCCGTCGCGGAGCTCCACCGCGATCCCGGCCGATTCCACGAGCGCGAGGTCCTGGTCCACGGAGAGCTCGATGCCGGCCGCACTCCGTTCGCTGAAATGTACGTTCTTCGGGACCAGGTCCACTCGGTCGCCCTCGTCGCCCCCACGGCCGGATCCGACTTGACGTCCTTGCTCCATCACCGAGTGGAAGTCCGAGGCACTTTCGTCGATCACTCGACGCAGGTCCCGGGCGACGGGTGGAAGAGGTACGGGCGATTCGCGATCCTGGCGAAGGACGTCGTGCAGGCGAGTGTGGAGCCGACTGGTGTTCGGTCCGAGGAAGGGGAAGCTCCCTCCGACCGGGGAGGCACGACTCCTCCACCCGAGGTCGCTTCCATCGCACCCTCGCCCGGACTCCGGGATCTGCATCCGAAGACGGTCTTCGAGGTTCGGTTCTCCGCCCCGATGGACGAGACTACCTTCGAGGGAAACGTATGGCTCCGACTCGGGGACATCGGTCGGACGCCTTCCTGGTTCGTACCCGCGGTCTTTGCCTACGACGCGAGTGCGAGAGCGCTCACGCTGACGCCCCTCGAGCCACTGCCTCTATTGAAGCAGGTTACACTCTCCTTCTATCGGGGGGTCTCCGGAGCCGATGGCCAGCCGCTGCGCGTCGCGCCGCAGGCGCCGAGGTCTCTCCAGTCGAGGCGGGGCGCGGTCCAGCAGGGCGCCGACTTGAGCGAGCTCCTGGTTCTGACGTTCGTAACCCGCGGCTACTGACGGAGTGGACGTCGGGATGCTACCCTCGCCGACCGGAGGACTCACCATGCGAACGATCCTGGCGATCGCGGGCGCCCTTGTCGCTGTCGTGTCTTTGTCCGAAACGGGCCGACCCCAGGGCGGGCGGGAAACGCGTCCGGCAGGACTCGACGATCCGCGGCCCATCGACGCGGTGGACACGGTCTTCACCGAAGAGATGACGTGGATGGAGGTCCGCGACGCGATCCGCGCGGGCAAGACGACCGCGATCGTGGCCACCGGCGGACTGGAGCAGAACGGTCCCCACGTGGCGACCGGAAAGCACAACTTCGTGCTCCGCTCGACGACCGAGGCCATCGCGCGAAAGCTCGGAAACGCCCTCGTGTCGCCCATCATTCCGTTCGTGCCGGAGGGGAGCATCGATCCTCCGAGCGGGCACATGTGGTATCCGGGAACCGTCAGCCTGCGCGAGGAAACGTTCGAGGCGCTCCTGACGGACGTCTGCGCGAGCCTGAAGCAGCACGGGTTTCTGGACATCGTGCTCATCGGCGACAGCGGAGGCAACACCCGCGGAATGCAGGCGACCGCGGATTCGCTCGACGAGGAGTGGCGCGGCGGCCCGACGCGCGTGTATCACGTCGCCGAGTACTACGAGCAGGACATCTGGAGCTACGACGAGCTGAAACGCATGGGCATCGTGCAGAAGCCGGACGTGAAGTCGGCGGCGCGCGACGGCGTCCATACCGATTTTCACTACGAGTCCATGGTGGCGCTCTCTGACCCGAAGCACATTCGCATGGACCAGCGCGTCCGGGCGGGGAAGTTCGAGGTGTACGGTATCGAGCTCGCGCCCATCGAAAAGACTCTCGCGGCGGCGCGGCATCTGGTGGACTATCGGGCGGAAATCACCGCCGGTGCGATCCGGAAGGCGATTGCAGCCGCCGGCCGCTGAGTGGGAGCGAGCGCCCTAGCCGCTCCAGACCCTTCGCGCGACTTCGACCACCAGCCGGAGCTTTCGCTCCTGCGCCTCGGCGGAGATGTCGTTCCCCTTGGCGACGGACGCGAAGCCGCACTGGGTCGAAAGCGCGAGCCTCTCCAGGGGAATGTAGCGATTCGCTTCCCGGATGCGATCCTCCACCTCGTTCGGGGTCTCCATCCGGGGGGTTTTGGTGGTGATGAGCCCGAGGACCACGGTCTTGTCTTCGGGGACGCGCGTCAGAGGCGAGAAGTCGCCCGAGCGCTCGTCGTCGTACTCGAGGAGAAGGCGCTGCGCGCGGGTTCGGGGGAATATCTGCTCCGCGACGGCAGCGTAGGATCCCTTTCCCATGTATCGGCTCGCGTTGTTGCCGCGGCACAGGTGGAGGCCGGAGGTGATCGCGGGATGATCCCCGAGAATGGCATTGATGCGCTCCACCGCTTCGGGCACCATTCGCTCGAAGCCGAATCCCTTGCTCCGGAACCACTCCTGCTGGCGGGGCTCGAGGCCGATTCCGAGCTCCGGGGCGTCGATCTGGATGTACCGCGCTCCGAGCCGGGCGAGCTCCGCGACCTCGTCGCGCAGGATGTCGGTCACATCGTCGAGAAACTCGGTGATCGACGGGTAAGCCCCTTCCGAGATTCCCGGCACCCAGTAGAACACGAACATCGTGGGGCTGGGAACGGTCACCTTGACGGGTCGATCGGTGCGGCCGCGGAGGTAGCTGAGCTCCTCGGAGGAAAGGCTTCGCTTGCGGCGGAGCCTGCCGGTGAGGCCGTAGGTAAGGGTCGCGACGTCCTCGGTCCCATCCATGTGGTACCAGACGTATTTCGTCGGTGGAAGCTTCTCGAAGCCGGAGGTCGACTGCGCGAGCTGGCTGAGGAAGAGATCGCGTCGCATCTCGCCGTCGGTGACGGTGTCGATGCCGACGGCCTCCTGGAGGGCGACCGCCTCGTTGACGGCTCGATCCTCGATTCTCTTGAACTCGAAAGCGGAAACACCGCCGAGCGCGTACTGCTCCCGCGCATGGTGCAGATAGGCGGGGCGTAGCAGACTACCCACGTTGTCGGCGCGGTACGGGTTCATGGCAACCTCCTTTCGAAGGTGGCGAGCTTACCTCAGTCTGGTACTCTGGATAGGTGCGGGTCTTTCACTCAGGAGGAGCCATGCGATTTCGTGCCTCGTTGGTAGCTCTGCTCGCGCTTCTGGTCTCGAGCACTCTTTTCGGTCAGCAGGTCGCCGTGAGCCTCGACGCATCGGACGAAGAGGCGGTGGAGCTTCTAGCGAAGCTCAACGAGAACGGCGCCAAGGAAGGTCTTCAGTTCACGCGGTCCGAAGAGACCTATCAGTTCCGCATCGCCCTGGCGGCGGAAAGCATGGCGAAGAAAGATATCCTCTTCGGCGGAGGAGCGGACGCCAGCGCCGCGGTGCTGACGCCTGAGTGCAAGCTCGTCTTCGCCGTCTCCCGGGGCGGACGGGGGACCAAGGGCGGCGCCATCAACGCCCTGTCCAAGGAGATCGTGAAGCTGCTGAAGCCCCACCTGGAGCCCAAGCCGGAGCCTTAGGACATGAGCGAGACCGTCGATGACGCCGAGCTCGAGCGAATGGAAAAGCACTACGCCGATCTGATCGGCTTCGTGCCGCCGCGCATCCAGGCCCGGCTCTCGGTGAGCGGAAAGGTCGACCCCGAGCATCTGCGGCTGCAGGAGCGGATGCGCACCCACTGCATGTACCCGCCGTGCTTCGACCTGAAGACCGCCCAGCTCATGCTCTTCGGCCTTCTTCTGATGGCCGCATCGGAGGGGGCGCGGTTCCACGCCATCGCGGCCAGGCGCGCGGGAGCCAGCTGGGAAGAGCTCCACGCCGTGGCCGCAATGGCCGGGCTCTATGGAGGGCTGACGGTCATGAACCTGGCGTCGGAGCTCCTCTACAAGATCATGGAGTCCGAAGGGGCGAACGACATCGCGTAGTTTCCGCTTCCCGAGGACGGCCCGTAGGCGTGAATCGTCGTGTCGAATGCGGAGCCTGCTTCCTCGAGAACGCCGAGCATCATCGCCAGGTGGCGGCCTCCCATCTCCGCCGAGACCGCGTCGGCGAACTCCGGGAGCCACTGCCGGGCGGCTTCGTACTCACCCAGCGCGAGGAGTGAGGCGAAGCGCCCGTCGCGTTCCCGGTCCTCGGGAAGCGGCCATATCTCCGGGCCGCGGACGAGGCGGTGCGACAGGGCGCCGCTCGCGACGAAGGCGCCGCGGCGGCCGCTGTCCCGCAGCGTCTGAACGATGTAGCGCCCCCATCGGAAGCACTCCTCGAGGTCGTTCATGAGCGTTACCGAGATGGGCACGACCGGGATCGACTGCCCGGGATCGAGATAACAAACGAGCGGCATCACCGTTCCGTAGTCGAGAGGGTAGTGGGGGTCGTCGACGAGACCAGAGAGGTGTCCTTCCGCCTCGCCTCGCGCGACGAGGGCCGAGGCGAGCTCCCGATCTCCGGGAAAATCGAACTCGACTCCGGCGATGAGATCGGGGGCCTCCTGCGCGGTGAGAACGCCGCGGTGGCGCGCGGTCCCGTCGACGAGCGTCGAGAACGTCGACACCAGATGGCACGAGTTGATGACGATGACGCCGGGTTTCCGCTCCCGGAGGTGGGCCCCCTGCTCCACGAGGCCGTCGCGGAGCGGGCGGAAGTCGGGATGCGCGAGCTTCCCCTCGAAGGCCGCCGCCCGGGTGCAGTAGCGCGGAGTATGGGCCGCGAGGTAGACGCCGGAGAGCTCACCCATGGTCGTTCAAGGCGTGGTGGGGGGCTTGTCTATTCCGTTCCATAGCGTTCCGATCACGACCGGGAACCGGATATCCCCGTGGTTGAACGCCACCAGCACCTCGTCGTCCACCTCGGGAAGAACGAAGGGAGCTCCCACGGCGGGAACCGCGACCCGCGCCCAGTTGCTCTCTCCGGCGGGAAACCAGGGAAACCGCACCTTGACCCGATAGAGACGATCCGGGTCGTTGTTATTCGTGACCACCGCCGAAACCGTGCCCTGGATACGCGGAACCGGAGTCTTGGCCTCGGGTTGGAACGCGATGTCCGCACGGAGGGCGGTGAACTCGTTGCCATAGGCGAAGCAGCCGTCCGTGGGATGAATGACGTGACGCACCCCGGTTACGAGGTAGCTGCCGTTGAAAGCCCCGCCCGCGCCTTCGATCGTGATTCGCTTCCCCGCTCGGATGGCGGGCGCATTGCTCGTTCCCGTGCGCAGAGAGGCGCCGGAGCGCGCTCGTTCGAGGAGCGTCGAGGCGCGGTCGACCGCGGTAGCGTTGCTCTCGGCGTCTCCAAAAAAAGTGAAGACGTCGCCGATTCCGGTGGAATCTGTCGCCGTTCCCGTCACCGACTGTTTTCGCAGGTAGTCCCATCCGTGAACCGTCACCTGTCCGGGGCCCGGCGAGCCTCCCACCCGAAAGCTGCTCACGACCTCCGCCTTTCCGGGATCGGCGAAATGCCCCAGATACGGAAGCGATGGGCCCATCCCGAAAACGCCGTTGCTGTCTCCGACGACCATCGTTCCGTCGTCGCCGAAGTGGAAGTGCATGCCTTCGCGCTCCATCAGCCGGCGAAGGAAGTCGAGGGAGCTTTCGTTCCATTGAGCTTCGTACTCCAGCCGGGGCGCGCTTCCGACGCTGAAGGAGACGAGAACGTCGAAGTCCGCGAGGACCTGCTGGACGATCTGGACCGGGGTGGATCTCTCGAACGAGGCGAAGCCGTGGAACGACCGCGCGTTGACCAGCGCGGGCTCGATGGTGAGAACGTTGAGCGCATCCCCCTCCATCGTCCCCGCGAAGTCCGCGGCGGTGACGATTCCGCGCACCGACGACGTCGAGAGGTTGGCCATCGTCAAAGTCGCCTCGACGCCGATGAGGGACGACGGGTCCGAGCCCCTCGGCGATCGCACCGCGACGACGAACCGGAACGGAGAGGAGATCGCCTCGTACCCGGCGAGTCCGACCACCGCACCCGGCGACCCGCCGGTGGTTGCGAGCGAGACGGCGGCGCCCGAAGCGCATTGGGCCGGGGTCACCGCGTCGAGGGGCACATCCACTTCGGCGGCGTCGACGCCGAGAAGCGCCGCGACATCCTCCCGAGGGTCGGATGCGGGACCCGGCGCTCCGGGTGGGCCCTGCGGTCCGACGAGAGAGGCCACGCGCCTCCAGCTGCCGTCGTTTCGATGGACGTCGCCCGAGGTCTGGTCGAGGTACAGGTCTCCCGGCTTTCCGAGTGTGGGAGGCGGAGGGCCGTCGCCGGTGAACCAGGCGCTGCCGTCCCGTCCCGGAGCTCCCATCTCGCCCCGCTCTCCCGGCGGACCCTCGGGTCCCCGCGGGCCGACGGGGCCTTCCGCGCCGGCGGCCCCGAGTGTGACGTCCATGGCGGCGAGGCCGGCGAGCCGGGGGAATCGCGCTCCCTCGCGCGAGACGATCAGTAGATACGTCCCCGGGTCGATAGGCGGGAGCTCGGCCTCGATGAGCGTTTCCGTCGTCAGGAGCACGTGAAGCCGCAACCCCTCGAGCCAGACGGCCGAATCGCTGTCGAAGTTCTCTCCGTGAATGAAGAGAACCTCACCGGCTGGATCGGAAAGCACCTTCGAAATCGACGGCTTCGTGGAAGCCTGGGCCTCCAGAGCGAAGCCCATGCAGAGCAGAGCGAAGAACGACCGCAAGCTGGAACGATCCCCTGCTTCCCCCATTGACCACCCCCCCCTTTGGTACTGGCTGCGGGGGCATCATTATATGATCACTCCCGGGCCGATATGACCAAGCTTGCCGACGGCGGTTCCGGCTATGGACGGGAGGCGCCGCGTCCCGACGAGAGCATGACACCGGTCGGACCGGGAACGCCCGCGGGAGAGCTCTTCCGGCGTTACTGGCAGCCCGTAGGGGTCGCGACCGAGCTTTCCGAGCAAAGCGGTCGAGCGCAGCTCGCAAAATCGGTGCGGGTCCTGGGAGAGGATCTCGTTCTCTTTCGAGATGGAAGAGGAAGATTCGGGCTCCTCGATTCGCACTGCTGCCATCGAGGGACCTCCCTTTACTACGGACGGGTGGAGCCGGAGGGGATCCGCTGCTGCTACCACGGTTGGCTATTCGACGTCTCGGGGCGCTGTCTCGATCAGCCGTGCGAGCCCGAGGAGAGCACTTACAAGGAGCGCGTCCGCCAGCCGGGGTATCCCTGCCGCGAGTACCACGGTCTCGTGTTCGCGTACCTGGGTCCTCCCGATCGGATGCCCGCCTTTCCGCGTTTCGACATCCTGGAGGAGGGCGACGGCGCCGTCGTCGCCGACGGTTCGTCCTACGGTCTCGGAGGGGGAGAGATCCTCGACTGCAACTGGCTCCAGATCTTCGAGAACGTCATGGACCCGTTCCACGTCTTCGTCCTTCACAACGCGTTCAGCGGGCAGCAGTTCACGAAAGCTCTCGGCGCCCGTCCCCGCGTGAGCTGGGAGGCGACGGAAAGAGGGATGCGATCGATCCAGGATCGCGATCTCGAGGACGGCCGGGTCTTTCGCCGCATCACCGAAGTCCTGATCCCCAACGTGCGGATCGTGCCGAGCGTCGGGGCCGCGAAAGCGGGAGAGTCGGATCGCGCCCGGCACGTGGGATGGATCCTCCCCATCGACGATACCCACACCCGGATGTACTCTCTTCTTCGCGTGCCCGTCGAGTACGGGAGCCCGATCTTCGCGCCTCGAGCCCGCCACGCGGGAAAGCTCTGGGCGGAGCTCACCGAGGAGGAGCATCGACTTCTGCCGGGTGACGCCGAGGCGATGGTGAGCCAGGGGCCGATTGCCGCGCGCAACCGCGAGCACCTCGCGTCGAGCGACCGCGGAGTCATCCTGGTGCGCCATCGGATCCGCGAGGCACTGGATGCCGTCGCGCGCGGCGAGGATCCGGTGGGAGTCGTGCTCGGCCCGGAAGACGAGGGCATCGAAACCACCGCCGGCCACCTCGTCCTGGGATGAGAGCCCTCTCGCTCTCCGGCCTGGGTCTGGCCCTCCTGCTCCTTCTGCTCGCCCTCCTGACTCTCTATCCTCTCGGCATGCTCGTTTATGGAAGCCTCAGAACGACGCCTCCCGGAGAGCCGGGAGAGTTCTCGCTCGCGGGCTACCGCGCGCTCGCGACCTCGAGAAACGCCGCGGTCCTCGCCAACACCGTGGGCATATCGCTCGTGAAGACGACCCTCTCCATGGTTGTGGCGCTCGGGCTCGCCTGGATCGTCGCCCGAACCGATACTCCCGGCCGGAGGACGATCGAGTCCTTCGCGGCCCTTCCGTTCTTCATTCCCCCGGTCCTCACCGCGACCGCCTGGGGAATGCTCGCGGCGCCTCGCGGCGGGCTCATCAATCTGGCGTGGACAGGTCTCACGGGTTCCGCCGAGCCCCTCGTGAACATCTACTCCTACGGAGGAGTCGTCTGGCACATGATGCAGTACACGACGCCGTTCCTGTTCCTTCTCTTCGCCACGGCGTTCAAGTCCATGGACCCGTCTCTCGAAGAGTCGAGCCGGATGTCGGGCGCTTCCTCCTGGACCACGTTTCGACGAGTCACGCTCTCCCTGATGCTTCCCATCACCACCAGCGCCTTCATCCTTGCGTTCATCCGCGGGGTCGAGGCTTTCGAGTCTCCGATGTTCTTCGGCACTCCCGCTCGAATCCACGTTCTCACGACGGAGATCTACAACCTGATAAACCACGACACCGAGCCGAACTACCAGGAAGCGACGGCGCTCGCCCTCTTCGTGATGGGGCTCCTCTCGCTTCTCATCGTCTGGCAGTGGCGGCTGCTGGGCTCGCGAAGCTTCCTCACCGTCACCGGCCGCGGCTATCAGCCCCGGGTGACCGCACTCGGGCGCTGGCGCTTCGTGACTCTTGCCCTCGCTCTCGCTTTCATCGGGGTGACAGTCGTTCTTCCCGTCGGTCAGCTCGTCCTGGGATCGTTCTTCAAGTTCTTCGGCTTCTACCGGAGGGACATGCTCACTCTCCAGCACTACCGCGAGGTATGGGAGAGCCGCCTCGTCTTTCGCGCGTTCGCGAACACGCTCCTCCTCGGCTTCGCCGGTGCCACCGCAACGATGCTCCTCGGTTCCGTGGCAGCCTATGTCATCGTGAGGACGCGACTCCCGATGAGGCGCCTCGTCGAGGTACTCGCCTGGCTTCCCTGGATGATGCCGGGGATGGTGCTCGGTGTGGGCCTCCTCTGGGCCTACGCACTTCTCCCCGGACCCCTCGCGCTCTACGGGACGAGGTGGGCCCTCCTCATTGCCTACGTCACGCTCTCTCTCCCGCTCGCGGTCCGGACTATGGCGGGAGCGTTCTCCCGGATCTCGGCGGATCTCGAGGAGAGCTCGCGGGTCCACGGCGCCGGCTTCTGGACCACGTTTCGAAAAATCCTGCTCTCGCTCTCCTGGCCGTCGTTCGCCGTCGGCTGGATCCTTCTCTTCTTCATCATCCTGCGCGAGCTCTCGGCCTCGATCCTGCTCTACGGTCCAGGCAGCGAAGTGTTGTCGGTGGTGGTGATGAGGCTCTGGAGCGAGGGAAAGGCGGAAGAGGTGAGCGTAATCGCGCTCGTCCTCCTCCTGTTCGTCTTCGCCTTTCGCTTCCTCGAATCCCGAATCGTGAGAACGCATGAGGTGGGTTCATCGTGAAATCTCTCGCCGTCTTCGTGCTCGCGGGAAGCCTGGCTCAGAGCTCGTCGGAGTGGCAGAAGGTCGTCGAGGCGGCGAAACGAGAAGGGAAGGTCGTCCTCTACAGCGCCCTCGTCGGAGCGCCGTCGACCGGGAGGATCACCGAAGCCTTCGAAGCGAAGTACGGGATTCCGGTAGACACGCTCGAGGCGCGGGCGAGCGAGCTCCTCGAGCGAGTGCGCACCGAGCAGGCCTCGGGCCGGGCGCTCGGCGACCTCTCCTACAACGGATCGACCGCGACCGAGCGGCAGATGCTCGACTCGGTCTTCGTCCCCCACGGGGGCCTCTCGAGCGTCTCCCGCCTCGCAGCGCCGTTCGCGAGCGACGGCACCAGAGTCCCGGCGTTCGTCATCCACTTCGGAATCCTCGTGAATACCGACCTGGTGAAGCCCGCGGACGAGCCCCGGAGCTGGACCGACCTCCTCCTGCCCCGATGGAAGGGGCAGATCCTCGCGGACGACGTGCATCCGGTCGGGAGCGGCAGCCTCTTCTTCCAGGCGACGTACGGGAAGCTCGGCCGCGCGTTCCACGAGAAGCTCGCGGCCCAGGACCCGAGCTTTACCCGCGACCCCCGCGGGAGCCAGAGGCGTGTAGCCCGGGGCGAGTATCCGATCTTCCTCCCCTCGAGCCTCGCGGCGATCAAGGAGCTCGAGGGGCTTCCGCTCAAAACCGTCGTCCCCTCGGAAGGGGCGGTCTACGTCGTCTACCAGACGGCGGTATTCAAGAACGCGCCGCACCCGAACGCGGCGCGACTCTTCATGGATTTCCTCCTGAGCGACGAGGCGCAGGCGATCTACGCCGAGGACGGCTATGGGCCGGTCGTCGAGGCCGTCCGGAAACGGACCTCGACACCGGCGCTCCTCGGCACGTCCGAGCTGAAGACGATGGCGGAGATGGCTCGCCTCGCGCGCGAGATCTACAAGTAACGTGTCCGAGGTTCGTCTTTCCGAGGTGACGAAGAGCTTCGGACCCGTTCGCGCCGTCGATGGGGTCAGTCTCGACGCGAAGGAGGGCAAGTTCCTGACGCTCCTCGGGCCGAGCGGGTGTGGAAAGACCACGACGCTGCGGATGATCGCGGGGCTCGAGCGCAACGACGGCGGGCGGATCCAGATCGGGGAGAGGGTGATGAGCAGCCCCGGAGAGAGGGTGTTCGTGCCCCCGGAACGACGCAATATCGGCATGGTGTTCCAGTCCTACGCGATCTGGCCCCACATGTCGGTCTTCGACAACGTCGCCTATCCGCTCCGGATCCGGAAGCGCCCGGCGGACGAGATCCGGCGCCGCGTCTCTGACACGCTCGCGCTTCTGTCGATGGACGGGCTCGCGGAGCGGCAGGCGACGGCGCTGAGCGGCGGGCAGCAGCAGCGGGTGGCCATCGCCCGCGCGCTCGTCTTCGAGCCGTCGATTCTCCTGATGGACGAACCGCTTTCCAACCTCGACGCCCAGCTCCGGGAGCAGATGCGAATCCAGCTCCGCGAGCTCCAGGAACGGCTCCGGATCACGACCGTGTACGTCACCCACGATCAGGAGGAAGCGATGGTCCTCGCCGATACCATCGCGGTGCTGCACGAAGGCCGCCTGGCGCAGCTCGGACCGCCCGAGGAGGTCTACCACCGTCCCGCGAGCCGCACCGTCGCCGCTTTCTTCGGAACGCCGAACCTGCTCGCGGGAAGGGTCGCCGAGATCCGCCGCGAGGGGGAAAAGACTCTCGCCCGTATCGCGGGCGCGGGATGGGAGGGCTGGTGCCGGTCGCCTTCCGACGTCCGCGCGAGCGAGGAGGTGACGGCGGTCGTCCGTCCCGAAGCGATCGAAATGGGCCGCGAGCCCCGATCGGCGGACATCGTATGGAGCGGCCGGATCCGGGAGGGCTTCTTCCGCGGAAGCCGGCGCTTCTTCGCAGTGGCGGCAGGCGACACCCAGTTTCACGTCGACGGCCCTCCCGATCGAAGGTTCGAAGTCGGCGAGAGCGTATTCCTGAGCGTCTCCTCGGAGAACACCTGGGTGGTGCGGTGACCGGGGGTGAAGTCTTGGTCGCCTCCCTCGTCCGCGAAGGGGTCGAGGTCGTTTTCGGTCTTCCTGGAGTCCAGATCTACGGCGCGATGGCGGCGCTGCGCGACGAGCCGAAAGTGCGTTTCATCGCCACGCGCCACGAGCAGGCGACGACCTACATGGCGGACGGCTACGCTCGCGCCGGCGGCAGCGTGGGCGTGGCTCTCGTCGTTCCCGGCCCGGGTCTCTTCAACGCGGCGTCGGGTCTGGCAACGGCCTACGCCTGCTCGTCGCCCGTTCTCCTCATCGTGGGACAGGTCCCGAGGGCATTCATCGACAAGGGCGTCGGGCAGGTGCATGAGGTCGGAAAGCAGCTCGACGCCGTCCGCGCGGTGACGAAGTGGCGCCGGCGGGTGCTCGACGTATCGAAGATACCCTCCGCCGTCCGCGAGGCGTTCGAAGCGCTTCGAAGCGGTCGCCCCCGGCCCGTCGCTATCGAGATGCCGCCCGAGGTCATGGAAGAGGAAGGGACCGCGGAGCTCCTCGGTCCTCTCCCATTGGAGCGCGTCGTTCCGAGCGCGGCGCTTCTGGACCGCGCCGCCGAGCTCCTCATCGGATCGGCGAATCCCGTGATCTACGCCGGCGGAGGAGTTCATGCCTCGGGAGCTCACGAAGCGCTGCGCGATGTCGCCGAGCGTCTCGAGGCCGGAGTGATCCAATCGACGGAGGGGAAGGGAAGCGTCAGCGACGAGAGCGACCTGTCCCTCGGCGCGGTTCTGTGGCCCGACGGGCCTCTCCGCCGACACTTCGCCTCCGCCGACGTCATCCTCGCCGTCGGGACGAGGTTCGCTCTCGCGCGGCCGAGGCCGGATCAGCAGGTCATCCAGATCGAGATCGATCCCGACGAGATGGGCCGCAATCACCAGAAGACCTGTCCTCTTCACGGCGACGCGAAGGCGACGCTCGAAGCGCTCCTCGACCGTTTGCCGGCTCGAGATTCGAGGAAGTCGGAGCGGGTGCGCCTGCGCGCCGAAGTCGCGGCAACGGCGGACCAGGAACCGCAGGCGACCATTCTCAAGAGTCTGCGCGCCGGGGCGCCGAAGGACACCATCCTCGTCCCCGACATGACCCAGATCGGCTACTACTCGCGTCCGTTCTGGCCGGTGTACGAGGGGCGGACCTATCTCTCGTCGTCCTATTCCCAGAATCTCGGGTTCGCCTATCCGACGGCCCTCGGCGCCAAGGTCGCCCGGCCCGATCGGCCGGTCCTCGCGCTCTGCGGGGACGGGGGGTTCCTCTACAACGCGCAGGAGCTCGCAACCGCGGTCCAGTACGGAATCCACGTGGTGGTCGTCGTCTTCAACGACGGCTCCTACGGAAACGTCGCCCGCGACCTGGACGAGAGCTTCGGCGGGAGCTACGGAGCGGAGCTCGAGAACCCCGATTTCGTGAAGCTCGCCGACGCCTACGGAGTGCGCGGCGTCCGGGTCACGACGGCCGAGGATCTGGGCGAGAGCGTCAAGGACGCGCTCGCCCAGGATCGCTCCGCTCTCATCGAGATGCCCGTCTCTCGCATGTCGGCCCCGAAGTTCTTCCCGAAGCCGTCCCTCAGCGGTTCACGGAAGCCATGAACGCCTCGGGGTAGCGCGTGCCCGCGGCCACACCCGGCGGGAACGAAGCGTCGATCCCGGCGAGCTCCGCCGCCGAGAGAGCGACATCGACCGCGGCACTGTTCTCCTCGAGCCGCTCGCGCCGCCTCGTGCCGGGGATGGGCACGGTGTCTTTTCCCTGAAGGAGGACCCAGGCGAGGGCGAGCTGCGCCGGCGTGCAGCCTTTGCTCCGAGCGAGCTCTCGGACGTTCTCCACGAGCGCGAGGTTCTTCTTCAGGTTCTCGCCCTGCAGCCGGGGATTGGAGCGCCGCCAATCGTCGCCCGCGAGCTCGTCGGGGCTGCGGAATTGACCGCTCAGGAAGCCGCGGCCGAGCGGGCTGTAGGCGACGAGCCCGACCCCGAGCTTCCGGCAGGTGGGGAGAATCTCCGCCTCGATGTCCCGCGTCCAGAGCGAGTACTCCGTCTGGAGCGCGGCAATCGGGTGGACTTTCACGGCCCGCTCCACCGTGGCCGCCGCCGCTTCCGAGAGTCCGAGATAGCGGACCTTCCCTTCTTTCACGAGACCCGCCATCGCTCCCACGGTTTCCTCGATAGGAACCTTGGGGTCGACCCGGTGCTGGTAGTAGAGATCGACGTGGTCTACGCCGAGCCGCTTCAAGCTCGCCTCCGCCGCCTTGCGGACGTACTCCGGCCGGCCGTCGATGCCGAGAAAGGCGCCGTCCGCCGCGCGGACGTTCCCGAACTTCGTCGCCAGCGTGACCTGGTCGCGCCGCCCGCCGCGGAGCGCCTTTCTCAGAAGCTCCTCGTTGGCGCCGTTCCCGTAGACGTCCGCGGTATCCCAGAACGTGACTCCGACCTCTATCGCCCGCTCCAGGGTGGCGAGGGATTCCGCCTCGTTCGTCGGGCCATAGAACTCCGACATTCCCATGCATCCCAGGCCCACCATCGACACCCGAAGTCCGCTGGTTCCAAGCTCACGTGTTCGCATCGCTGCGCTCCTTTCGACGAGGCCAGATTAGTCGGGGTCGAGGCTCCGTCCCTAGACCGATCCTGCGAGACGTTTGCCTAAAACTGCCGGCGCTCCGGCCGTGCGCGAGAACCGGTGCCATAATAATGCCGTGGCGGACGTCCTGGAGCTCATGATGCGATACGCCCCGGGCGACGGAGCTCACCCGGGACCCTGGCCGGGGCTCACGTTCATCCGAAGCTCCGAGCGCGTGGCCCGGGGCGGCGTCATCTACAAACAGTGCCTTTGCTTCGTCGCCCAGGGAAGAAAGCGCGCCTATCTCGGCGAGCGCGCCTACCGCTACGACCCGATGCATTACCTCGTGCTCTCGGTGCCGCTCCCGCTCGAGACGGAGATCGTCGAGGCGAGCCCCGAGAAGCCGTTTCTGGCGATGTCCCTCGAGATCGACGCCAAGGCGGTGAGCGATCTCCTGCTGGAAGTCGGAGAACCCCCCTCGACGAACGGCTCGGCCCGCCGCGGCATCGAGGCCGCCGCGATGGACCCGGAAGTCCGCGACGCCCTCGCGCGGTACCTGCGGGCGCTTTCCGATCCGCTGGAGCGCCGAATCCTGGCGCCTGCGGCGCTGCGAGAGCTGCTGTTCCGCGTGTACACCGGCTCTCAGGGAGAGCTCCTGCGCACCCTCGCCATTCGCGACGGCGCTACCCACCACGTCTCCCGCGTCCTTCGCTACCTGGACGATCACTTCGCGAAGCCCCTCGACATCAAAACCATCGCGCGCGAGGCGGGAATGAGTACCTCGACGCTCCACCACACGTTCAAGGCGGTCACCTCGCTCTCGCCCATCCAGTACCTGAAGAAGATACGCCTCCACCGGGCGCGGGCACTCCTGCTCCAGGAAGGGCTGAACGTGGGCGAAGCGGGCTACCGCGTCGGATACCAGTCGGCGTCTCAGTTCAGCAGGGAGTACAAGCGAGTGTTCGGGGCGAGCCCCGCTCGAGAAGTCATGAGTCTGCGCGAACGCCTTCGGGCCGCCGAGCGTCCTCGCGGGCGGGTTGAGCTCCCGGGCTAACGCTCCAGCGCTCGTGAGCGCTCTTGGCTGACGCCTTCCGGAAAGTCAGGTTGATGCGGTGTCCGCCCGTAAGCGGGTGATAGCCCTCCTCGAGGGGCAGGACGCCGTGATAGCGAAGGCGGGATGGACCGCCCCAGACCACGACGTCGCCGTGCGAAAGCCGCAAGCGGCGCGTGCGGTCGGCGCGATCGAAGCCGCCGAAGAGGAACACCGCCGAGAGACCCAGTGACACGGAGACGATCGGGGCCTCGAAATCCCGCTCGTTCCTGTCCTGGTGCAGCGACAGCCGGGCTCCGGGGGCGTAGCGGTTGATGAGGCAGGCGTCCGGCGCGAACCCGGGGAATCCAGCCCGCTCCGCCGCCCGTGCGGCGAGATCAGAGAACGGGTCGGGCATCCCCGGCCAGGGACGGCCGCTCTCCGGATCGCGGGCGTCGTAGCGATAGCCCGTGCGATCCGTCACCCAGCCGGCGGCGCCGCAGTTGGTCATCGCGACCGACATGCGGTGACCTCCGGGTGTCTCCATGTGGCGGAAAGGCGCGACCTCGGCGACTCGCTCCAACGCGGTGACCAGCGCTTCGTCCGCTGGACGCGCGAACCCGGAAAGCAGCATCGCACCCGGTGCGAGCGCTACCTCCCGCACCTCATCCGCGAACAGGTCTGGAGTCACTTTGCGTCGTGGAAGATCACGCCGAGGGTGTGGCGCCGGCCGAACCTCACCTCGCTCACCCCGTGCCGGAGGTTTACCCGGTACGTCCCGCGAGTTCCCTGCACCGGTCGATGATGCACGGCGAAGACGACGGCGTCGCCGCGGCGGAGCGGCACCACCGCGGCGCGGGACTGCATCCGCGGCCGCTGTTCCGTCAGCACCAGCTCGCCTCCGGTGAAGTCTTTCTCCGGCTCGGAGAGCAGAAACGCGACCTGGAGCGGAAAAACGTGCTCGCCGTACAGGTCCTGGTGCAGCGCGTTGAAGTCGCCCGCGCCGTACCGAAGCAGGAGCGGCGTCGGCCGGCTCTGTCCGGCTTCGCGGCACCGCTCGAGGAAATCGGCGTGCCGGGGCGGGTAGCGCACCTCGAGGCGCATCGATTCGTTCCACCGGTTGGCGATCGGCGCGAGGCGGGGATAGAGCGCTTCGCGCAGCTCGAAGACGAGGTCCGGGAGAGGGTAGCGGAAGTACTTGTACTCGCCGCGGCCGAAGCCGTGCCGCGCCATGACGACGCGGCTTCGGAACAGGCCGTCGTCGTCGTAGAGGCCGGCAACCGACCGGCATTCCTCCGCGGTGAGAATCCGCGCCAGCGTCGAGAAGCCGTGGCCATCGAGATGGGCCTCCGCTTCCGTCCAATCGAAAGAGTCGATGCGCTCGGTGATCCCCTTCTCCCGCGCCGGGGCCGTGACCGCGAGCGAGCTCATGCCGCGCCTTCCCTCGTCAGCAGGGCCCGCTTGCGCTCCACCCCCCAACGGTAGCCCGAGAGCGCTCCGTCCTGCCTCAGGACGCGATGGCAGGGGATGGCGACGGCGAGCGGATTCGCCGCGCAGGCCCGCGCCACCGCGCGCGCCCGGTTCGGCGCGCCGATCGAAGCCGCGATCTCCGAGTAGCTGGCGGTCGAGCCCGGCGGAATCTCGCGGAGCGCCTGCCACACCCGCTGCTGGAACGCGGTCCCGCGCACGTCGAGCGGCAGGTCCAGCCCCAGAGCGGGCGCCTCGACGAAGCCGACCACCTTGGCCACGACCCGCTCGAAATCCTCGTCGCCCCCGAGAAGCGTCGCACGGGGAAACCGGTCCTGGAGCTCGCGCACGAGGTCCTCGGGCCCATCGCCGAGCAGAATGGAGCAGACTCCTTTCGACGTCGCCGCCACCACGATCGATCCGAGCGAGCATTCACCGACGGCGAAGTGAATCTCCGCGCGCCTACCGCCGGCGCGGTAGTCGGTGGGTGTCATGCCCAGCATGTCGTCGCTCGCCGCGTAGAAGCGGCCGCTTGAGCTGAAGCCGGCGTCGTAGATGGCTTCGGTCACGGTCGCGCTCTTGCGGAGCACGTCGCGCACCCTCCGGGTCCGATGCGCCGCCCCGTACTCCCTGGGAGTGAGGCCGGTGACTCCCTTGAAGACGCGATGGAAATGATGAAGGCTGAGGCCCGCCCGCTTCGCCAGGGTGGAGAGGCTCGGCATCGACTCGCTCGCTTCGATCGCGCGGCAGACGTCGGCGACCGTCGCCGCGTAGCGTTGCGCAAGCGGCGGCTCGCCGGGCTTGCAGCGCTTGCAGGGCCGGAAGCCCGCCCGCTCGGCGTCCTCGGAGGTGAGGTGAAATTCCACGTTCCCGGGGCTCGGAAGCCGTGCCCCGCACGAAGGCCGGCAGTAGACCCCCGTCGTTCGGACCGAATAAAAGAACTTTCCTTCCGCCTCGCGGTCGCGGGCGACGACCGCACCCCACCGCGGGTCCTTCTCGATCGATGAGCTGGTCTGCATGTCGGCCTCCTGCGCTGTGACGCCATTATGGCACCCGCCTCGGCGGCCCACACTCCGCCTCTTGCTCTCGAATTCGGAGTCTGCGGTGAAACCCTGAGGGAACGGCAGAGGGGCGCCGCGGGAACGGGTTCAGGCTCGAGCTCCGTCAGCGGGGCCCGGACAAAGGCTTCAAATCCTCGGCGCCGAGTCGGAGCGTGAGGCGCGTCGTCGAGCCCGCGCTACCGATCTCGAGGGAATCCGCCAACCGGACCGCCGTACCCAGACGCTGGGAAAGCACCCGCTCCAGATTCGGCAGGAACAAAGTGGTGAGAAGGACCTCGAGATTTCGCGCCGCGGCCGGGTCCGCCTGCTCACCGACGATGCCTATCCTGGCTTCCTCGGCCAGATCGAGGGTGAGCGCGAGGCTCCGGAGTCCGCGAAACGGCAGGAGCACCCTTTCGGACATCGTCGGCTGCCTCCGTTCGCTTCCCTTCTCCTTCGTCGACGCGAAGCGTTCCCAGAGCCGAGCCGGTAGCAGGAGGGTACGGGCCTCGAGGCCGGAAGGGAGGCTCGCATCCACCCGGGCGAGCTCTTCTCCGAGCTTCTCGTGCCTGCCGCTTCGCTCCCGCGCGAGCGCTCCCTCCAGGCTCTCCCGGTGCGTGGAGAGGAACACCGTCGTCCCGGACGCCGAGGCGGCGGCGAGGAGCGGCGGGTCCTGGGGACTCGACGACCGCAGCTCGATCAGGGCCGCACCGTCGAGCTCCGACCGGCTCGCCGTTCGGCGTCCTTCCCATAGCGCCGCGAGAAAGGCGGCGAGCTTGTCCTGGTCGATCTTCGCTTTCAGCGAGATCGCGACCACCGCGGAAACTCCGTCAGCGCGATCCCCCGGGCCCGCGCCTTCGGGCGCGACCGAGTCGCTCCGGCCGGAGATGAGCACTTCGGCGATGTCGGAGACGGCGATGCCGCTCGATTCGAGTCGGGCCAAAAGGCGCGATACTCCGTCCCCCCAGAGACTTCGCACCAGGGGCGACCTCTCGATGGCCGCGGGGTCGAAGCGGGCGAAGAAATCCGCGCCGGGAAGAATTGCCGCTTCGATGGCCGGCGGCACCCGTGGATTCTGCGCGGCGGTGAGAGGGACCGCCGACAACGACAAGGCGAGCGAGAGCATCCAGTTCGGACTCGAGGGTCTCCGTATCGAGAGAGGTATCGACTTCATGGGTTCGACCGCCGTGACGCTGCGCTGGGGGTGAGAAAAGGACCCTGGCCCGCCCGCGCGGGCCAGGGTCGCAGAACCAATCCTTACGGGTGCAGCGGCACCGTGATCCCCAGATAGTCCGAGAACCCCGGTGTCACTCCATCCGTCGTCAGACCGAAGACCCTCGCATCCGTACTCGAGAAGTCGAGCACTCCACCGAGCGTCAAACCCTCGACGCAGATGGGAGGGGTGAAGTTCTTCGCTGCCTGGTTGACCGTATCGATCACTTTGCTCTCGAAGCTCTCGAGAAGGGCGATTTCGTCGCTCGTCCCCGTGGCCGCGCCGCACATCACTCCGAAGTCGATGTTCGAGGCGGGCTCGACGATGGTGAGGTCCTGGAACACGAACCCCGCCTCGTCCGCCGTGCACTCGCTCGAGTCGACGCTCATGTTGGCGCTGATGGTCAAATCGAGGCAGGAGGCGATGACCTTGCAGTCGCCCGCGCCGTTCGCGGCCGCCGCCAGGCAGTTCGGGAGGGACTCCAGCGTCCCGTTGTAGGCACCGTCGTTGTTCCTGTCGAGAGCGAAGACCACGTTCAGATCCTCGAGGAAGAGCTGGGTTCCTACGGAATCGTCGGCGGTCGAGTCGTCCTTGATGAGAAGCTCCGGCTCCATGTCCTGCCGCGCGCAGACGAGAACGCCGTCCGTCGCCTGGATGTCGCGGTAAGGAGTCGCGTTGCAGATCCCCTTCGGACCCGCCGGGAGGGCGGAGCATTCACCGGCCGGCGAGGGGTCCGGGCCATCCTGAAAGCCGACGCAGACCCCCTGCTTGGTGTTGTTCCTGAACTCGGTCCCCTCGTCGGCGAGACCGACGCAGGTCGAGCCCCGAATGGCGTGGCAGAGGCCGCGGATCGTCGCTCCGGCCACGTTGTCCCCGCCCACGGACTCACAGCCGCCATCCGCATCCGCGGGAAGAAGGTCGTCGATGGTCAGACCGTCGAGCGGGTTGCAGGTCGCCTTGAGCGCTCCCGAGATCTTCATCGCCGCGAAAATCTGGTTGAACACGTCGTCGGCCACGAGCATCGTGACGTCGTCGCCGACGGTGATCACCTCCGAGACCGTCGGGACGGCCGCGGGCGTCAGGACGGCGCCGGTAGTGGGCGGGATCGTCGGGTCGACGTTCTGCACCGAGAACTCGGCGCCGAAGGCCGCCGTCAATCCACCGTTCTCGATCTCGACGTCGATGGGACCGGGTGTGAACTCCGCATGTCCGGCTTCCTGGACCGTACCTTCATCGACTTCTATCTCGTCGAGCTCGAGCGGGTCGGGGTTGTCGACCTTGAGCGCGTCGAGGAACTCCTCGTTGATATCTACGCCGAAGTCGAGAAACCCGATGACCTCGAACCCGTCCACGATCCCGAAGGTGAAGACGCTGATGAACACCGCCCCCACCGCCTCGAAGAACGTGCACACGTCGGCCCCCCAGCATTCGATACCGCTGTTGTTGCTGGTGATGGGGTCGAAAGCGGGGTTCTTCGGAGGCAGTCCCGCACAGGTTCCGCCTTCGCACATCGCGGCGTTGAGGCACATCTTCCCGTCGTGAACGCCGCCGCTGCAGGTGCCGTTGTTCGTGAACAGCGGATCGCCGCCGTTGTCCTTGATCGCGAAAGCGAAGGTGAAGCTGTTCGGATCGGGGGCCGTCTTGGTCTCGATCTGGGTCTCGGTGATGGCGAAATCGAACTTGATGTTCTCGATCTTGGTGACTGCGGTCACGTTCAGCTTGGTGCGCGCGATGCATTCGCCGAAGAGTCCGTGATCGGTGCAGGAGTCGTGGGCGCCCGCCTGCATGCGAATGTTGGGCAGGGTGATCGAGACGTTGATTTGATTGTCCACGAAGTCGACGGCGCAGCCGGTGACGCTGTTGTCGAACGTCAGCTCCTCGAGAACGACGGGCGTCGTCAGGTTGCAGGAGCAATCGGGCTCGAGAGTCACGTCCCCGAGGTCGGAGCCCTGAAGGCTCTCGGTCGCCTTCGCGGTGAAGTCGGCGATCGCGGCGGGGCATTTGACGCTGAAGAAGTCCTGAGCCGCCGCCTCGTCCAGGCCGACGACGAACGCCGGGTTGATCTCCGTCGACATCGCCATCTGCATGTCGAAGAGCGCCTGCTTCAAGGCGTTCTGGGCCGCGAACTCCATCGCCATCGCCGCCGGCGCCAGAGGCGCCTGCACGTTTCCGAGGCCGAAGATGACGTCGGTGTTGAACGTTCGATTGCCGAGGACGTCGCTCGCGTCCGCGATGACGCGGTTCGAGCCTCGCTTGAACGTTCCCGTGTGACCGCTGCCCTGAGCCGCGAGCTGTAGGTCCTTTTCCGGCACGGGAACGTCGAACGGGAGGTAGCACTCTTCGGAGGACGAGACGCCGTCGCCAGGGCGTGCAGGTCTGTGTAGAAACGTCTACTGGAAGCCCGTTGATGGAGAACGCCTCGATCTCGCTCCCGCCGCAAACCTTGCCCTGCACGTTCACCGGCGCGACATCGACGACTTCCAGATTCAGGGGCGAGGTGACGGCGATGCCGAAGGCCGAGGCCTCCCCCGTATCCTTCAGGTCGTCGACCACGCACTGGGCCGAGAGACGCTTGTTGAGAGGCAGCGGCTTGCCGTCGATGAGCACGACGTGCCCGCCCGCCGGAAGGTTGGTCACGTTGAAGCTCACGGTGTTGACCTGGTCGGCCACCTCCGATCCGTCCTTGGCGGTGGCGGCAAGACTGGTGTCGAGACCCTCGACCCTGAGGTTTCGGATCTCGACCGGAACCGTGCCCGCATCCCCGCAGCCCGCCGCGATCTGGACCACGCACGGGTCGAGCGGATCGGCGCAGAGCGCTCCTCCGGTCGTGGGAAAGGCCGTCGCCGGGTTGATTCCCAGGGCCGCGACGATATCGATGCCGTCGAGCTTGATGCTGAGGCTGTCGACGTTCACCAGAGGCACGAAGGCATCGACGTCGACGTCTTTGGCATCCGAGAGCGAAATGGTCACGCCGTCCGGCTTGGTGACCTCGAGGTAAGGAAGGATGCTGCAGTAGGCCACGTCTTCGACCCCGGGCTTCCGTCCGGTGACGCGAAGGATGGGCATGGGGGCCCACATCGTGTGGCGCGTTCCCTGCTTGTTGGTCTTGGAATCCACCTTGAAGTCGCGAGGAGGCTGGCGGCTCGCGAGATGGGCGAGGTCTCCCGGCTGCACGTTCTCGATGGTGGCCAGGAGCGTTCCGTTCGTATCGAGCGCGAGGAGGTCCGCCTGGACTTCCTCCGCGCTTCCGCCGTCGAACTGGATGACGTGCCACCCTTGGCAATCGGCGCCGGGCTTGCCCCGGTCGTAGGGGAGCGAGCAGGTCACACCGAGGTCGGCATAGGCGTCGGCGCAGTCGTCATCGGCGACGTCGATGAAACCGTCGCAGTCGTTGTCGGAGAAGTCGACGCAGGTCCCCGCAGCCGCCGTCTCGACACCGGCCGAGCCCGCTACGGCGTTGCACTCCGTACCCGTGCCGTCGGCGCTGCAGACCGTCGTCCCGAACTCGGTGCAAACTCCGAGGCCTTCGGAGCAAGGCGCACCGAGAATGAATCCCTCGTCGACCTTACCGTCGGAGTCGTCGTCGATGCCGTTGCACTGTTCGGTAATGCCGAAGCCGGCGCAACCTTCGTCGTCGAGATCCGCCACCCCGTCGCAGTCGTTGTCTTTGGTGTCTTCGCAGGTTTCCCCGAACTTCACGCCCTCTTTGTCGGGGTTTCCTTCCACGGCGCTGCACAGCACGCCCGAGCCGTCGGGTTTGCAGTAGAAGACGCCGTCATTCGCGCACTCCCCGACTCCCGTGCTGACGCAGGCCTGCCCCACCGGGAATCCGTTGTCGATGGTTCCGTTTCCATCGTTGTCGATGCCGTCGCATACCTCGGGGGTGAAGCATCCGGAGTCCGCAATATCGATGCTGCCGTCGCAATCGTTGTCGCTTCCGTCCGCGCAGTTGCCCGCGGAGGTCAGCTCGTCGACCCACTGGATGATCTCGTTTCCGTTGTTGACGTTCTGACAGGTCAGGGCCCCGGCGACGCAAGCCGTCCGGCCTGCGGTCTTGCATTCGTTCGCCGGCCCGGTTTCGGCAAATACGCAGAACCCGAATCCTTCGTCGAGCTGCCCGTCCGTATCCTGATCTCCGCCACCCACGGGGTCGGGGTCCTGTATATCGATGCCGTCGCAGTTCGAGTCGATCCCGTCACAGGCTTCGGCGGCGCCGGGATGAATGGCGGCGTTGCCGTCGTTGCAGTCCGCGGGCGGCTCGAAGCCATCCCCGTCCACGTCCACCGCCGCCGCCGTGGCGGCTGCGGCTAGGAGCAAAACGATTAATGGCGCCACCAGGCGCGGGAACCACGAATGAATCCGTTCTAGTTTGAGACATCGAGTTGCCATGCTCTCTCCTTCGAACCGCTGAGACACACCTGTACACCGGAAACGACACCGGACAAAAAAACTCCCCAAGGCCGGATTCGCACCCGATCATCGGAGCTTTACCCGCACTTGTGGCGCGGGCCCGATATACCGGCCACAAACTCCTTGGGGGGGACGGTCGGGGATATTAAGAGATTGCTGTCGGAATGGCAATAGTAAAAATCATTATTCTTTTGTGAACGCAAGTGTAGACAGGAAGAAAACAGGAAGGGTGTCGAAGACTCGTCGACGCCAGGAGCTTCTGAGTGGAGTGGACTTGAGGCAGCGCGCGCGCCGGACTCAGGTAGCCGCCGCCTGCTCTTTCTGCTGGAAATAGAGAATCCGCCGGCAGTTCTCGCAGTGGAAGATCTTCTCTCCCACGCGAAGCTCCTGGTAGACCTGCGGCCTCAGGCGCACCATGCATACCTGGCAGCGCTCGTCGATCGCTTCCGCCATCGCGACACCGCCTCGGGTCTTCGCGATCCGGCTGTAGTCCTCGAATAGATCCGACGGGATTTCCTTCAGAATGCCGTCACGGCTTTCGCGTCTCGTCAGGAGCTCGCCCTCGAGCTTCACCCGCTCCGCTTCGAGCGTCCGCTCCATCGCCGAGATCTCCGTCTGGCCCTTCTCGAGCTCTTTCTGGCGCGCTTTCTTCTTCTCCTCGAGCTCCTTGATGGCGTCGTATCCCTGAAGGATCCTGTCCTCGACCTCGCTCACCTCCGACGTCGCGGCCTCGATCTGCTTCTGCATCAGCCGATACTCGTCGTTGGTCTTCACGTTCATGAGCTGGTCGCGGAACTTCTTGACCTTCTCCTCGGTGGCGGCGAGGGCGCTCTCGTTGGCCCGATGCGCTTTCTGCGCCTCGGCGAGCGCCTTGGCGGCATCGTCCAGGTTCTTGCGCTCGGTCGCGATCTCCTTCTCCAGGGCCTCGACCTCCTTCGGAATCGCGCGCAACCTCGTCTCGAGCGCGCGAATCTCGTCGTCGACCTTCTGCAGGTGGACCAGGCTCTCGATCTCAGGCGTCATCATTTATTGGAAACTCCCGCCGGAAGGCAAAAAAAAGGTGCCGCGGTGGGCACCCTGTTCGAAGCGCGCGCCCTCCGAGGCGCGCCCGCTCCCCTGATTCTCCTCTTTCTGGTGGGCCCACCAGGGTTCGAACCTGGGACCAACCGGTTATGAGCCGGTGGCTCTAACCGCTGAGCTATGGGCCCGAATGTTTTTCTCAGATCCTCGATCCTTCCAGGAACGCCTTGAGCTTCCGGCTGCGCGACGGATGCCGGAGCTTCCGGAGCGCCTTGGTCTCGATCTGCCGGATTCGCTCCCGGGTCACGGCGAAGCTCTGCCCCACTTCTTCCAGCGTGTGCTCGCTTCCGTCGCCGACGCCGAAGCGCATCTTGATCACTTTCTCTTCCCTGGGGGTCAAGGTCTTGAGAACCGCTTCCGTCATCTCTTTGAGATTGGTGTTGATCACCTGCTCCGCAGGGGAGATGACGCCCCGGTCCTCGATGAAGTCGCCGAGATGACTGTCCTCTTCCTCCCCGATCGGGGTCTCGAGGGAGATGGGCTCCTGCGCGATCTTGAGCACTTTCCGGACCTTGGACACCGGGATGTCCATGCGCTTCGCGATCTCTTCCGAAGTCGGCTCGCGGCCGTACTCCTGCACCAGGCTCCGCGAGGTTCGGATGAGCTTGTTGATGGTCTCGATCATGTGCACCGGAATGCGGATGGTGCGCGCCTGATCGGCGATGGCGCGGGTGATCGCCTGGCGGATCCACCAGGTGGCGTAGGTCGAGAACTTGTACCCGCGGCGGTACTCGAACTTGTCGACGGCCTTCATGAGGCCGATGTTCCCCTCCTGGATGAGATCGAGGAACTGCAGACCGCGGTTGGTGTACTTCTTGGCGATGGAGACCACGAGGCGCAGGTTCGCCTCGACGAGCTCACTCTTCGCCTGCTGGGCCTGGGCCTCGCCCTCCCGGATCTTCTCGACCGCGTGCTTGAGCTCCTCCATGGTCGCTTCGTACTCGTCGGAGAGCACGCGCACGTCGGTCCGGATCTTGCGCGCCTCCGTGCGGAAGCGGCCGCGCTCCTCGTCCTTGGCCTTGCCCTTGCCCTTGACCGCTTCCGCCTTGCTCTCGTAGCGCGAGAACTTGCGCTCCATCGTCTGGAACTTGTCGAGCGCCTCCCGGATGCGCTCCCGCATCTGGGACCAGTAGGTCTCGGTGAACTCGATCTCCTGCGCGCTCAGCGCCAGCGCCACCCGGAGGCGGGAGAGCTTCCATTTGGCCTTCACGTAGCCCCGCGAGCGGCGCTTGACCTTGACGAACCGCTTCTCCGTGGCCTTGTACAGCTTGTAGGCCTTCTCCACTTCGTCGATGGCGGCGATGGTCTTCTTGCGGTGGTTCTCGATCTTCTGCTCGGTGAACTCTTCCTCGTTGAACACGATGACGTCGCGGAGGTTGACCTCGCTGTTCCGGAGCGCCTCCCGGAGCTGGATGATCTCCTTGGTGACCAGGAGGGTGCGGGTGATGGACCGCGTGGCCATGTTCTTCCCCCGCTCGATGCGCTTCGCGATCTCGACTTCTCCCTCGCGCGTCAGGAGCGGCACCGTCCCCATCTCGCGGAGGTACATCCGCACCGGGTCGTTGGTCTTCTCGATCGCTCCCGGGGTGAGGTCGAGCTCGACGTCGCCCTGCTTGCCCATTCCCGCGAGCCCCGCGGCCTTCATCTCCTTGTACTTGTCCTCGGACTCGACGATGTCGATGCCGTGGTTCCCGAAGGCGTCGAAGAGCTCGTCCAGATCCTCCGACGTGCTCACTTCCGAGGGGAGCATGTCGTTCACCTCGTCGTAGAGAAGGTAGCCCTTCTCCTTTCCGAGAGTGATGAGGGCTTTGACCTCGTCGTACCTTTCCTCGATGGCCATGTTGCTGCGGATCGATTCCTCGGTCATGCTGTGTCCTAACCTATTTGAGCATTTCGATGCGCCGGGCGAGCGAGTTGAGCTCGGCGAGTTGGTTGTCGTTCGGGATCGGCGTCTCTCCGCGGAGACGCTTCAATTCGCGCTGCAGCCGCTCCCTGCGGAGCTGGTCGAAACAGTCTCGAGGATTCTGACGGGGAGCGAGGGGAGAAGGCTCCATCAGAATCCGGGTCAGCTGGTTCCGGACGTCTTCCGACGAAAGCCGGTCGAAGAGACGTTCCGCGGAAAGCGTACCCGATGCCACGAGCTCCTTCATCGCCCTCAAGATGGGCGCCGACCACAGGCCATCCAGATCCTCCTCCTCGATCTCCTCGAGGATTGAGGATTCCTCGGGACTCTTCATCAACCAGCGAATCAAATCCCGTTCCGCGGGCTTCAAGACAGACCTCTCCGCGGAAGGGAGTTGAAACCGGTGGGCCTGAATCTCGACGTGCCGCCGCAGCTCGTTCAGGACCGTCTGGTCCGTGATGCCGGCGTGCTCCGCGAGAGGGCCTATGTAGCCTACTCGCTCCACTCGGTTCGGAATCTTCCCGATGACCGGCAAAACGTCGTTCAGGAACGCCGCCTTGCCCCTCGGGTCCCGCACATCGTAGCGCTTACCGGCTTCGGCGATCAAGAAGTCCACCAGGGACAAAGCTTTCGAAAGGAGCTCCCGGTAGGGCTCGGAGCCGCGCTTCAGCAGGAAACTATCCGGATCCTCCCCCTCGGGAAGCCGGAGCACGCGCACTTCGAAACCTTCCTCGAGCAGCAGATCGATGCTTCTCCGGGCCGCCCGCTCGCCCGCGGCGTCGGGGTCGAAATTGACGACGACGCGCTCGGCGTAGCGGCGAAGGAGACGAGCGTGGCCCTTGGTGAGACTCGTACCGCAGCAGGCGACCGCCTGTGCGATTCCGGCCTGATAAGCCTGGAGGCAGTCGAGATAGCCCTCCATGAGGATCGCGAAGCCCTCCTTGCGGATGGCTTCCTTGGCCCGGTCGAATCCGTAGAGGACCGCGCTCTTGTTGTAGATGGGGCTTTCGGGAGAGTTCAGGTACTTGGGCTCGCCGGGCCCGAGTATCCGGCCTCCGAAAGCGACGATCCGCCCGGATTCGCCGCGAATGGGGATCATGACCCGGCTCCGGAACCGATCGTAGAACCCCTTGCCGGTCTTGCGGGGAACCGCGAGTCCGGCGCGCTCCACCTGCTCCGGCTTCGCGCCCCGCCGGGCGAGGTGATCGAGAAGGCCGCTCCACTGGTCGGGAGCCCAGCCGAAGCCGTAGGTCTCGAGAGTCTCCGGAGTGAGGCCTCGCTTCTTCAGGTATTCGAGGGCCTTGGACCCCTCCTTCGAATCGAGGAGCTGGCTTCGAAAATACCTCGCGGCTTCGTCGTGAAGCTTCAGGAGGATCGTCCGTTCTTCGTCCTCGCGCCGCGAGGCTCCGGACGCGCGGGGCAGCTGAAGACCCGCCCTCGACGCGAGCTGCTCGATGGCCTCGACGAAGGAGAGCTTCTCGTAGAGCATCAGGAACTTGAAGGCGTCGCCCCCCTGGTGGCATCCGAAGCAGTGGAAGATCTGGCGCTCGGGGTTCACGTGGAACGAGGCGGTCTTCTCGCTGTGGAACGGACAGAGACCCTTGAAGCTCGCTCCCGTGGCCTTGAGGGGAACGTACTGGGAAATGACGCCGACGATGTCGGTCGAGCTCCGGACCAGGTCGATGAAGTCTTGTGGAATCGAGGGCATCAGTCCTTCAGCTCCACCACCGTGACCCCTCCACGGCTGTCGCTCTCGAGCTTTTCGACCCTCGGATGCGCCGAAAGCCATTCCCTCAACGCGCTCTTGAGGCGCCCGGTGCCGTGACCGTGGATCAAACGCACGTGACGATACTCGCTCAGGAGCGCGTCGTCCAGAAATTTGTCCGCCTGGCTCAGGGCTTCCTCCACCGTGCATCCGATGAGGTTCAGCTCCTCCGGTGTCTGTTTTGGCTGGGGGAAGGTGGTCGCGCCTCTCGAGGCCTGCGCCGCTCTTGCCGGATGGACCGGGGCGACCGGAGGAAGCGCCTCCAGGCTCGAGACCGGAAGCTTGAGCTTCTTGTCCCGGACCGTCACCTCTGCTTCCTCGCCCGCGATCCGCTCGACGATTCCCTCCATCCCGAAGCTCGCCACCAGGACCCGGGATCCCGGACGGATGGCGTCGGAGCTCGCCGGAAAGGCATCCCTCGGGGTCTCGGCCTTCGCCCTTTCGAGAAGCGGCGCCGTCGAAGCTTCAATGCGATTCGAGAGCGTCTTCTCGAGCTCCGAAAGGAAGGCGCGATCCTCCTGCCGTGAGGCGCGAATCTCGGCGATGGCCCGCTTCGCCTCCGCCACGACGTCTTTGAGCTCGCGGCGGGTGGAATCGACTTCCTCTTCGAGGGAGGCCCGGAAAGCGGATAGACGCCGCCGTCGCTCCTGCGTCTCCTCCTCCTGAAGCGCTTCGAGCCGGCGCCGGCTCTCTTCCGCCACCTTTCGATCGTCCGCGAGACGGATCCGCTCCTGCTCGAGCTCGGCGCTCTCCGCCTCCAGCCGCGAAACCAGCTCTCCCACCTGCCGCTCGCGCTCGCTTTCGAGCGCCCGAGCCCTTTTCACGATGTTCCGCGGAAGGCCGAGGCGTTCCGCCATCTCGAACGCGAGACTTCTGCCCGCGGCTCCCTCCACGATCCGATAGGTGGGAGCGTAGGTCGCCGGATCGAACTCGAACGAGGCCGCGCCGATCCCCTCGTGCGTGAGGGCATAGGCTTTGAGGAGGCCGTGGTGAGTCGAAGCCAGCACCATCGCTCCCCGCTCGAGAAAATGCTCGACCAGCGCCGTACCGAGGGCCCCTCCTTCCGCGGGGTCGGTTCCCGTGCCCACCTCGTCGAGGATCAGAAGGGCCGGGAGCTCGAGCTCCCGCTCCATCGAAACGACTTTGGCGAGATGCGACGAGAAGGTGGAGAGCGAGGAGCCGATGGACTGGTCGTCGCCGATGTCGGCGAAGATCGAATGGAAGACGGGAAAAACGCTGGAGGAGCGCGCGGGCACGTGCAGCCCCGCCTGGGTCATCAGCGAAAGCAGCCCCGCGGTCTTGAGCGCGACCGTCTTTCCGCCGGTATTGGGGCCGGTGAACACCAGGCCTCGTTTGCCTTCGGCGAGCCCGAACGTGAGAGGCACCGCGGGGGCTTCGCGCGGAATGCCCGCGCGGGAGGCCACTTCGGGGATCAGAAGGGGATGGCGGGCATCGTAGAGCCGCAGCTCGCTCTTCTCGCTAAGGACCGGGGCTTCTCCGCGGCAGATCTCGGAAAGCCGCCCCTTGCCCTGCGCCAGATCGATCTCCGCCAGAACGGAAACCGCGGCGGCGACGTCCTCCCGCCGCGGCCGCACCCGCTCCGTGAGCTCCGCGAGGATCCTCCGAATCTCTTCGCGCTCGCGATCGCGAAGAACCGCCATTTCGTTTCCGAGCTCCACCGCCGCCAGAGGCTCGACGAAGAGCGTCGCGCCGCTCGCGGAAGCGCCATGCACGATCCCGGGGAACTGCGATCGGCACTCCGCCTTGATGGGCACGACGGGGCGGTTGTTCCGGGTGGTGACCAGGCTCTCCTGCAGGAGCTTCTGGTGGTCGCGCGAGGCGAGCACCTGATCGAGGAGCTTTCCCAGTCTGGACTCGACCCTTCTCGTGCTCTCCCGGATCCGTTCGAGCTCTCTGCTGGCGTCATCGCGGACGGTCTCGGTCTCGGGATCGATGATTCTCCGGACGCTGGATTCGAGCTCCTCGAGGCGGGGAAGATCTGCGGCCCGCGACGCGAGAAGCGGCGCCTCGCTCTCGCGGGCAAGGAGCGCCCGCCGGGTTTCGTGGACGACGGCGCTCACCGTCGCGAGCCGGAGGAAGCTCTCGACGCCGAGGATTCTTCCTTCGATCCCGAGCTCCTGCAGATCGCTCTCGACGTCGGGGAGGCCTTCGAGCGCGAGCCGGGCGTTCTCTTGCTCGAGGCGCTTCGCCTCGCTCGTCTCGTCGAGGCGTCGGCGGACGTCCTCGATCTCGGAGGAGGGCTCGAGGGTCTCGGCGAGGAGGCGCCCCTTCGCGGTGGCGGTGAGCCCCGCGAGGACCGCGCGCACCCTGTCGAAGTCTAGCGTGAGGGAGGCACTGGTGTTCATCGACACGAGGCGGATTTCCTCGGGGTTCCGGGAGCGAGCCCCCGCGAGACCCACGGGAAATCGACCAACCAGCTATTTTAGCATGGGCGAGCCGCCTTCGCGGAGCTACGGCGGCCCCGGGCGGGGCCTGCGCGAACCCCGGTCCGCCTACGTGGGGCTGCGTCGCCCCTGGCAGAGCAGACCCGCGAGGTACCCCCCGCCGAACCCGTTGTCGATATTGACGACCGCGACTCCGGGAGAGCAGCCGTTCAGCATCGCGAGCAGCGCCGAGAGGCCGGAGAAGCTCGCCCCGTAGCCGACGCTCGTGGGAACGGCTACGACGGGAGCCCGGGTGAGACCGGAGACGACGCTGGGAAGCGCTCCATCCATTCCCGCGACGACGACGAGAACGTCGGCGGAAGCGAGGATGTCGATATGCTCGAGAAGCCGATGGAGGCCCGCGACTCCCACGTCGTAGAGGCGGCCCACGGAAGCCCCCATGAGCTCCGCGGTGAGCGCGGCTTCCTCGGCGACGGGGATATCCGAAGTGCCGGCCGAGAGGACCGAAGCCTTCCCCACCCGTTCCGGACTTCCACGGCCCACGGTGATCGCGGACGCCTCCCGGTGCCAGACTGCTTCCGGATGAGCCGCGGCGACGGCGCGATAGGCCTCCTCGTTGGTGCGGGTGACGAGAACGATCTGCCCGCTCGCCGCGAGGCGGTCGGCGATGGCGGCGATCTGCGCCGGTGTTTTTCCGGGGCCGAAGATCACTTCGGGGAAGCCGCGCCGGAGAGTGCGGTGGTGGTCGATCTTCGCAAAGCCGAGATCTTCGAACGCGAGAGTACGAAGCTTCTCCGCGGCCTTATCCGCAGTCATCTCTCCCTGCTCGACCGCTTTCAAGACCTTCCGGAGTCTTTCGGGATCCATCGAACGCCCACTTTAGCAGGTTTAGCCCGAGGAGCAGGAAGAACGGACCGTACTCCAGCAGTTTGATCCATGAAAGCTCCTGCCACGGCTCGCCCGGTGTCGCGAGGTAGGCGGCGTGATAGCTCAGGGCCACGCTCGCCTGGAGAAAGAGCCACGCGGGATGGGGAAAGACCGCGAGGAGCGGAGCTACCCAGAGGAGGTACCAGGGATGTACGGTGGGCGTCAGAAGGAGGATGGCGCCGAGAGTGAGGAAGAACGCGCGGACGGGAGGCGTTTTTCGGAAGAGGACACCGAGAGCGAGGACGGCGAGAATCGCGGCGACGAGAATCTTGGCACGCGTAAGGGAGCCCGTGATCAGGAAGAGAACGTGGAACAGGCTGTCGTTGCCCCGCCAGCGGAGCGCGTACTCCGAAAGCCCGCGAAACGCGAGCTCGCCCGCCGACCGGTAAGGGAGGGCCGCGAGCGCCGTCAACAGCGGCACGACCCAGAAGGTCCGGAGCTTCACGAAGGGCGCGAAGAAGGGAAGGAGCGCGAACCCGGCGAGCTTCGCGAGGCCGGATGCGGTCGCGAGCCCGATCGATCCGAGAGAGCGGCCCCGCTCGAAAGCCCAGAGCCCCACCACCAGGAAGAAAACCGCGGCCACGTCGTTGTGCCCGCTCCCCGCGATCTCGACGATCGGAAGGGGACTCCATGCGTAGATCAGCGCCCGCAGAGGGTGGAAGCCCAGAGCGGCCAGCAGACGGGTCAGGACGAGGATGAGAGCCAGGTCGAACAGGGTGTAAAACGCCTTCATCCAGAGGAGGCTCGAGGAGAAGGAAGTCGCCGCGTAGAACAGCATCTGCATGAACGGGGGGTAGAGCGTCGGGATATCTTTATTGTTGAGTCCCTCGTAGACTTCGGGGATCTCCTCCCGGAGCGGCGCGAGTTTCGGGTCGTCGGGGGGGTGGAGATACGGGTTGATTCCGGCGTGCTGCACTCGACCGTCCCAGACGTAGCGAAAGATGTCGTCGGAAAGGACGGGCTCGGTCACGAGGAAGATCGCGCGCAGGACGGCGGCGACCCCGACGACGAGCGCGGTATCGGAAGCGTGGGAGCTTTCGTTCCGGATCGCAATGAAGCTGGCGGCGAGCCAGGGGAGGGACATCGCCAGATAGAGCGCGAGGTAAAGGGGAAACGTCGAGTCCCGGTCTACATAGCACGCGGCGGCGATGGCGAGAATGGACTCGATCGCCGCCGCAGCCCAGAGCAGGCGCCGACCCGTTCGCGCGATCATTTGGGCTTTGTCCTTCGGCAGTCTACGATAAGAGGATGTTTTCGACCGGCTGGTCGAGCGACGTTCTGCTCGCTCTCTACTTCGCGGTTCTGACGACGCTCGCCATCTTCGGCGCCCATCGCTACCGGATGGTCTATCTGTACTTCCGGAATCGCCACCTCTGCCCCGGGCCTCCGGGCCGCTTCACGACGCTTCCGCGCGTGACCGTCCAGCTCCCCCTCTACAACGAGCTCTACGTGGTGGAGAGACTCATCGACTCGGTTTGCCGCCTCGACTACCCGGGAGAGCTTCTCGAGATTCAGGTCCTCGACGATTCGACCGACGAGACCGGAGATCGCGCCCGGGCCCGGGTCGAGCACCATCGGGAGCGGGGCATCGACATCCACTACCTCCACCGGTCCAATCGGACGGGCTTCAAAGCCGGCGCCCTCGCCTCGGGGCTCGCTACCGCCCGGGGGGAGATCATCGCCATCTTCGACGCCGATTTCGTTCCCGAGTCCGACTTTCTCCTCCAGACGGTCCACTACTTCGTCGAGCGCGAAGTGGGGATGGTCCAGGCGCGGTGGGGCCACATCAACGATTCCTATTCGCTCCTGACCCGAATCCAGGCGGTACTCCTCGACGCCCATTTCGTGCTGGAGCACGGCGGCCGGCACCGCGCCGGGGCGTTCTTCAATTTCAACGGCACCGCTGGGCTGTGGCGGCGCGAGGCGATCGAGATCGCCGGAGGGTGGCAGCACGACACGTTGACCGAGGACATGGACCTCTCGTACCGCGCGCAGCTCGCGGGCTACCGGTTCGTGTTCCTCCCCGACGTGGTCGCGCCCGCGGAGATCCCCGTCTCGATGGGCGCCTTCAAGAGCCAGCAGCATCGCTGGACCAAGGGCTCGATCCAGACGGCGAGAAAACTCCTGCCCCGGATCCTCGCGAGCCCCTTGAGCCTCCGCGTCAAGGTCGAGGCCCTCTTTCATTTGACGGCGAATCTCGCGTACCCGCTCATGGTGCTGCTCTCGGTCCTCATGTTTCCGAGCATGTTGATCCGCTTCGACATGGGATTCGCCGAGATGCTGCTCCTCGACGTGCCGCTGTTTCTCCTCGCGACCGCTTCCGTCACCAGCTTCTATGTCGTCTCGCAGCGCGAGCTCTATCCCGACTGGCGTCAGCGTCTCAAAGTCCTTCCCATGCTTCTCGCGCTCGGGATCGGCATGTGCCTTTCGAACGCGCGCGCGGTCGTCGAGGCTCTGATGGGGAAAGAGTCGTCTTTCGTGAGGACGCCGAAGTACCGAATCGAGTCTTCCGCCGATGGCTGGAAGCAGAAGAAATACCGGGGGCTTCTAAGCCTCCTCCCCTGGCTCGAGCTCGCCTTCGGCCTCTATTTCACCGCGGCCGTCTCCTACGCCGCGACGCACGAGATTCTCGGCTCGATTCCGTTTCTGGTCCTCTTCCAGGTGGGGTTTCTCTACACGGGGGTGCTCTCCCTCTGGGAATCGGTCGAGCTCAAGGCGCTTCGCGCCGCCTCTCCCGCGACGCCGGCGCTGCATCCCCCGCTCACGACGGGCTGAGCCTTGGCTTCCGCCCGCGCGCCAGTGATAGACTCGTTCGCCGGAACGCCATGAATCGCGATCTCGTGTTCTTCGTGTCGGGGCTCGCCTTCGGGGTCGCCGCCGGATACTTCGTCTTCCGGGCGCTCTCTCCTTCGGGAGTCGCTTCCGGGTCCTCCGCGGCATCGACGACGATGCCCGGATCGAGCATCGGCCTCGAGAATCCGGGCGAGGCGCGCAAGCTCGACGAGAAGGAGATCCAGAGTCTCGAGGCCCAGGCCCGCGAGAACCCGGGAGACAGCGCGGTGCGCACGAAGATCGGGGGACTCTACATGGAGGCGGGCCGCCACGCCGACGCGCTGCCCTGGCTCGAGGAGGCCGTTCGGATCGATCCCGGCGATCTTCACGCCCGTAACCACCTCGCGCTCGTCTATCTGAACCTCGGGCGCCTCGAGCCCGCCGTGGCCGCGTTCGAGGAGAACCTGAGGAAAGACCCGGCCCACGCTCCGAGTCTTCTCGGCCTCGGGCGCATCAAGCTCTACGTCCAGCAGGACATCCAGGGAGGTCTCGCGCTCTGGGAGAAGCTCGTGGAAGTGGCGCCAAACTCCCCGGAAGCGGCCGCGGTCAAGGACGAGCTCGAGGCCTTGAAATCCGCGCACGCCGGAAGCTAGTTTGCGCATGGTGGTCAAGAAACGATTGCGTTCAAGCACGGCACCGGGGCCCGGAGGGCCCCATCCTCCCCGCGCGAGGAGCGCGGGGAGCGAGCCGCGCGAAGAGCGGGGCGAGCACTAGAAATGCTCGTTCGCTGGCTGTACTGGGTCGTCATCGCGCTCCTGCTTCGAGTCGTTTGGCGGAGCTTCTTCCGCGGCGCTCTCGCCCAGCCCCGGGGAGGGTCGAGCCCGGGCGACGCGATGCCGGGGGTCTACAAAGGCCTCATGGTCCGGGATCCGGTGTGCGGGGTTCACATTCCCGAAAGCCGCGCTCTCGTAGAGGTCCGTGGCGGAGAGCGGGTCCACTTCTGCTCGGAGGCCTGCCGCGCGTCCTTCCGGAGCGCTGCCCCTTGAGTCCATCCCACCCGCCGAGTACGCTCGACCAGCTCAAGGAAGACATCTGCGAGATCGGAAGACGCCTCTATCGAAACGGCTACATCGCCGCGATGGAAGGAAACGCGAGCATACGGCTCGGAGAGAACGAGGTCATGAGCACGCCTGCGGGCGTCTGCAAGGGGTACCTCACGCCCTCGATGATCGTGACCTGCGACATGGACGGGAGGAAGCTCCAGGGCGAGCTCCGGGTATCGACGGAGATCCAGATGCATCTCGCGGTCTACCGGGCCCGGCCCGACATGCGCGCGGTGGTGCACGCGCACCCGCCCAAGAGCACGGGGTTCGCGGTCGCCGGCGTTCCCCTCAACAAGGCGGTCCTCGCCGAGGTGGTGGTCACGCTCGGCTGCGTTCCTCTGGCGCAGTATGGAACCCCCTCGACCCAGGAGCTCGCGGACTCCGTCGATCGCCTGGTCCGCACCTCCGACGGGATCCTGCTCTCGAACCATGGAGCGCTCACCGTGGGCAAGGACATCTACGACGCGTACTACAAGATGGAAGTGATCGAGCATTTCGCGGAGATCTCGCTCATCTCGCGACAGCTCGGAGGCGAGCGTCTCCTGCCGCGGCAGGAAGTCTCGCGCCTCCTCGAGCTGCGCCAGAAGGTTTATCAGCTTCAGGGGCCGCCCGGGGGCGACGCCTGTCCCGTTCCGGCCGAAGCCGAGGGCGATGGAGACGAGATCCGTCTCACGCGCCGGCAGCTCGTGGATCTCATCGCGGAGGCCATCCGCGAAGTCGACCGATAGTGGCAACGGCAATCGTTTTTTCGTTTTCTCATAGGGAGGATGCATGGCGGATTCCATGGGTGAAGCACTGGGAATGATCGAGACCAAGGGCCTGGTGGCGATGATCGAGGCAGCGGATGCCATGGTCAAGGCAGCGAAAGTGACCTTGATCGGCTACGAGAAGATCGGGGCGGGTTACGTGACCGTGATGGTGCGCGGGGACGTCGCGGCCTGCAAAGCGGCTACCGACGCCGGCGCCGCCGCGGCCCGGCGCGTGGGCGAGCTGGTGTCGGTGCACGTGATCCCGAGACCGCACTCGAGCCTCGAGGATCGTCTCCCGATCGGAAAAACCAACAGCAAGTAACCCCACCAGAGACAGAAGGCGCCGAACCCGATGATCCTCGGAAGAGTGGCGGGCACGGTGGTGGCGACCCGCAAGGACGAGCGGCTCGAGGGCTTCAAGCTCCTCGTGGTGCAGGCGGTCGAGCCCGACGGCCGCCCGAAGGACAGCTACGTCGTCGCCGTCGACACCGTCGATGCCGGCGTCGGCGAGCTGGTGCTGGTCGTCTCGGGAAGCTCCGCGCGCATGGCCTCGGGCTGCGCCGATCGCCCGGTGGACGCCGCCGTCGCCGGGATCGTCGACGAAGTGGACCTGCCGTCCACGGGTCGGGGTTGATTTCCATGCTGCTCGCGAGAGTCGTCGGAAGCGTGGTGGCGACGGTGAAGGATCCGGCGCTCGAAAGCCGGACGCTCCTCGTCATCCAGCCGATCGCGCCCTCCGGCGCTCCCGCGGGCGCGCCGCTCGTCGCCGTCGACGGCGTCGGCGTGGGACCTGGAGAAGACGTCCTGTTCGTGAAGGGCCGGGAGGCGGCGTTCGCGTTCCTGCCCGACACCGTTCTTGCCGACGCCTCGATCGTGGGGAAAGTGGATTCGGTCGACATCGACCGTGAAGGCAACGGGGCCCGGAGGGCCCCATCCTCCCCGCGCGGGGAGCGCGGGGAGCGAGTGAGCCGAAGAGGCGCGCGAGCAGAGGGCCCGCTCCTCCCCGCGCGGGGAGCGCGGGGAGCGAGTGAGCCGAAGAGGCGCGCAGCAGCGGGGCCCGGAGGGCCCCATCCTCCCCGCGCGGGGAGCGCGGGGAGCGAGTGAGCCGAAGAGGCGAGCGAGCACTGAAGAAATGATCATCGGGAGAGTCGCGGGGAGTGTCGTGGCCACGGCGAAGCACTACAAGCTCGAGGGTAGAAAGCTCCTCCTGGTCCAGCCGCAGACCCTCGAAGGCGTCGATCGCGGCGAGCTTCTGCTGGCGGTCGACGGCGTCGACGCCGGCGAGGGGGATCGAGTTCTGGTGGTCCAGGAAGGAAGGTCCGCTTCGATGGTCTCCGGGCGGCTCGAAAGCCCTCTCGATTGCGCCGTCGTCGCCGTCATCGACCGGGTGGAGCTGGGATGAACGCGGAGCGGGATCGCGTCCGGGAGCTGGTGAGGGAAGAGCTCGGAAAGAGGCTCGGGGCTCACGCGCCTCATCGGGATGCCCGTCATCCGGCGCTTCTGGTGCTCCACCTGCCCGAGGACGATCGGAAGGAGCTCGATCCCGAAGCGTCGCGCCCCTGCGTCATCGAGCCCGATCGCCCCTGCTATCAGAGCGGCTACTGCAAGCGGCTCGGCTACTGAGCGCCGGGCGGAGGTCCCGTCGTGACGCGAACGATTCTCCACGTCGACATGGACGCGTTCTACACGTCCGTCGAAGAGCGCGACCATCCCGAGTACCGCGGAAAGCCGGTCATCGTGGGCGCCGATCCCAGGGAGGGGCGGGGGCGCGGAGTGGTGGCGGCCGCCTCCTACGAAGCCCGCCGCTTCGGCGTGCGCTCGGCGATGCCCATCTCCCGCGCGTGGCGCGCCTGCCCCCAGGGGATCTACCTGCGGGGGAACATGGAGAAGTACGTCGAGGTTTCCGGGCGCATCATGGAAATCCTCGAAAGCTACACCGACCTGGTGGAGCCCTTGTCCATCGATGAAGCGTTTCTCGACGTGAGCGCGATCTGCCTTCCGGAGCGAGGGAGAGCCCTCGCCTCCGAGATCAAGGAGACCATCTGGAGGAAGGAAGAGCTCCGGGCCTCGATCGGAGTCGCGCCCAACAAGTTCCTCGCGAAGATCGCCTCCGACCTGAAGAAGCCGGATGGGCTGGTGGTGGTCGTCCCGGGGGCGGAGCTCGAGTTTCTCCGGGACCTTCCCATCGAGCGGCTCTGGGGGGTCGGACCCAAGACCGCCGAGCCGCTGCGGCGCGCCGGGCTCCTGCGAATCTCTGACCTGTGGGGCCTCTCGACCTCGGATCCTCGCATGGCATCGATGGGACTCTCCGGCCTGATGGGGAAGCATGGGGAGCACCTGCTCCTTCTGGCGCGAGGGATCGACGACCGCCCCGTGGTGCCGCACCACGAGCCGAAATCCATCGGCCATGAGACGACGTTCGCGGAGGACGTCGAGGATCCGGAACGGGTGCGGAAGACTCTCCTCGCTCTCTCCGATGCGGTGGCCGTCCGGTTGAGGAAGCACGAGCTCGAGGGAAAGACGGTGACGTTGAAGTTTCGGGACGCGAGCTTCGCAACCGAAACCCGCGCCCATACCCTGCCCCTTCCCGTCGCCGACGGCGCCTCGATCTTCGAGGCGGCGATGGGCCTCCTCGCCCGCATCCGTTCGAAGGGAAGAAAGGTCCGCCTTATCGGGGTGAGCGTTTCCGGCCTTTCAAGAGCGGGAGAGGCGCGCCAGCGCGCGCTCTTCGATCGCCCCGAGAAAGTCGTGAAGAACGAGAAGCTCGGACGCGCGCGGGACGTGCTCGAGGCGCGTTTCGGCAAGGGCACGATCTCGCGGGCGTCTTTTCTGTCAACGCGGCCGGAGGCCCCGTCCTCCCCCACGCCGGTGCGAGGGGACGAGCGAGCCGAAGAGGGGAGCGAGCCTTGAAATTGGAGAAGAAATGCTCGACCAAACACTAGCGATTCTCGGGCTCGGAAAGATTCGGAGGTCTTCTCGCCGAGGCGTTCCTGTCGCGGGGCCTCGTCGACTCCGGAAAACTGTTGGCGACGGTACGGCACGCCGAGCGCGCCGAAGCGCTCTCGAAGCGCCTTCCGTTCCCCGTCGGTACCGACAACCGGGAAGCGGCGGCATCCGCCGAGATCGTGCTCCTCGCGGTGAAGCCCCAGGGCATGGAGGAGGTGGCGGCCGAGATCCGCTCCGCCGTCAACAAGGACACGCTCGTCATCTCGGTCCTCGCCTCGGTTCCGACCTGGAGCATCGAGAAAGCGCTCGGCGATGAGGTCCCGGTGGTCCGGGCGATGCCGAACACTCCCTGCGCCGTGGGAGCGGGGATGACCGTCCTCTGCCGCGGCCGATCCGCGGGAGCGTCGGACCTCGCGCTCGCCTCTCGGCTCTTCGATACCGTGGGCCGGACAATGGTCCTCGACGAGAAGCACATGGACGCGGTGACCGGCCTTTCGGCGAGCGGGCCCGCGTTCATCTACGTCATTCTCGAGTCCCTCGCCGAGGCGGGCGTCAAGATGGGGCTCCCCCGCGACGTGGCGACGCTCCTCGCGGCCCAGACGACTCTCGGCGCGGCGAAGCAGGTTCTCGAGACCGGCGCCCATCCGGCGCTCTTGAAGGACGAGGTCACGACCCCTGCCGGCTGCACCATCGACGGTCTTCTGGAGCTCGAGGAAGGCAAGCTCCGGGTGACGCTCATCAAGGCGGTGGTGAAGGCGGGGCAGAGGGCGCGGGAGCTCTATACGGGCAAGTAGCCGTCAGCGATCAGCGGTCACTGCTTGGCTTCCGGCTCGAGCTTCAACTTCGCCTCGATCTCTTTCCACACCTCCCCGGTCAGCTCCAGCGCCACCGATTCGCCCTTGCGCTCCACCTCGACTCCGTCCGCCTTCTTTCTCACCAGGATCGTCTCCTCGGCCACGGGTTCGCCGGACCCGACGGTGATCGTGAGCTCGGCGTCCCCCTTGGTCGGGGTCGCCACCAGGGTTCCGCTCGCTCCGTTGAGGGCGTAGAGCAGATCCTCGACCGTCGTGGTCTCGAGGTCGCGCGCGGGCTCGGGAGAAATAAGGCGCCACTTCTTCTCCTCGGTCGATTCCTGCCTTTCGAGCTCGACGGAAGGTGCTCCCTTCGCCTCGATCCGCAAGCGCTTCGCGGCGAAGGTGGAATAGTCGAAGAGCTTCTTCGACTGGATGTCGCTCAACGGAGTGTCGAGCTCGCTCACCAGGTCCGGGGCGAGAACGAACACCTGCTCCCTGGCCGGCGTCCTGGCGTAGAAGTCGGAGTCCCTGCTCGCGCCGATGTCGAGCGAAAGCGCCGGCGATCCCTCGCCTTCGATCTCGATGCGGACTCGCCGCGTCGGCGCCTCGAGCCCGTAGGTCTCGAGGGCCTCCGAGGTCTCCGAGACGATTTCCTTCATCTCGGCGCCGCGGATGCGGGAGACGATGCCCGAAACGCGGTTTCGGTCGGCGCGCGAACGGGGCTCGGCGACGAACCACAGTCCGCCTTCTCTCACCAGGGCCAGCGTCCCCTCGGGCCTTTCGATCTGAAGGCTCGTCGCCTCCGAAGAGGTCTCGACGGCGAACACCGCCTTCTCCCGCAGGTCCCATCCGCTCTTGTCGAAATTCAAAGAGAGGTGCGAAGCGACGACGAGGATGTCCTCTCCCCCGTCTCGGCGGGCGTATTGGTTCGACGGCGTGGGCGTATCGGAGCCGAACGCGAAGCTTCTCTCGGCGCCGTCCTTGGTGCGGAAGCGGACGTCGATCGCCGGGGGCTCGAGCCCGAAGTCGGAGAGCTTCACCGAAGAGGCCCTGGCCACGATCCGCCCGAACCGCATGGTGGCGAGGTTCTGGAGAAGAAGGTCGACCTCCCCTTCGTCCGCCTCCGCTGCCCGGGGCGAGACCAGGCGCCAGCCTTTCTCGGCGTCTCTTTCCAGGACCACCCCTTCGCTCTCGGACGCTCGGCGGATCTCGATCCGATCGATCGAGTCCTTCTCGACCGCGAATACCTTTTCGCCTTCCGCATCTTCGACCGGCTCGCGCTCGAACCAGTAGATGTAGCCTGCCAGGAGCGCGAGGACCGCCGCCGCCGCGACCGTCGACCGCCGCAAGACTATCTCCTCCCCCACCAGACGGAGATTCCCGTCACCAGGATCACTCCGGGAACGATGAGGAGCGAAAAGAGCACCACGTTCGTCATCTGCTGGGACGAGAGGAAGATTCGACGATCTTCGGGCTCGCGCGGCCGGATGGAGATGAGGTCCTCGTCCTCGGCCGCCCAGTTCACCATGTTGAGGAAGAGATCGGCGTTGAGCACAGGCGCCGACGCGAGCTCGTTGGTGATGAAGTCCGAATCCCCGACGACGACGAATCGGCCCGACGCCGGCTTCTTCTCCTCCTCCGCTCCGGCCTCGCTCTCTTCCGCCTCGGGCCCGGGCTCTCCGGAGGCGAGGCTGACCGCCACCGCGAGCGTGAGCGGACCCCGCCTCTGGTCCGGCGCCGGTCCCCGGCGGGTGGCGAGCTCATCGATTCGCGTCTCCCCCCAGCTTTCGGCCTCCGAAGAGAAGAGGTCCCGCACCTCGGCGCCTTCGGGCGCGCGATCGGCGCGCTCGACGCTGCGCGCGAGGGGAAAGATACTCAATGCGTTCGAGAAGCTCTCCACGATGGGATGGGCGCCGTAGGTACGCACCACGGGATAGAGCGGGGGAACGCTCAGGGGATCGACGACGACGTCGCTCCCGAGCGACACCCCCTGCTCGCGCAGATACTGGTCGAGCGCGGGCGTTCTTGCCTGGGTCGAGGGATCCAGCAGGAACACCGCCCGGCCTCCCGACTGGAGGTACTGGTCGAGGGTCGCGATCTCCTCCGGAAGAAAATCGGTCCTGGGTCCGGCGACCACTACGGCATCGGCGTCCTCCGGCACCCGCATCTCGTCGCCCTGGACCGAGCGGGCGATGACCAGGCTCCCGGTCTCGTAGGTGGAGCCTTCGAGTTTCTTGTTCACGACCGAAAGCCCGGCGCTCGCGTCGGTGTCCTCGATCGATTTCTCCTGGTGGCCGGAGCTGAAGTAGATCTTCTTCCTGTCCTGCCGTAGAACCCGCAGAATGGCGTTGGTGATCTCCGGCTCGGTCGCGGCAGTGGCCCGTTCCTTGCGCGCGCCGGAGGCGACGAGAATCGTGCCCATGGGGATCCCGGGCTCGCCCGGCTCCTGGTAGGAGAGCGCCTTCTGGGGATCGCCCTCGGGATCGACGACCGTGACCCGGACCCTCTCGCTTTCGCCGTCGTAGAGCTCGAGCAGGTCCCGCGCGGCTAGGGCGCGGCCGACGGTGGGGTTGTCGAGGAGAACGAGCTCGAGCTCGTTCTCGAGCCCCGCGAGCACCTTCGACGTCTGCTCCGAGAGGGTGTACTGGCGGGCGGCGGTGAAGTCCCACCGCTTCTGATGGCGGCTTCCGATCCAGTTGATGGCGACGACGATTCCGGAGACGGCGAGGGTGAGCGCGAGCGCGTTCGCTCCTTCGCGTGAGCTCCTTCGTCCGGCGAGGCGAACAACCTCCTGCCAACGGTTCACCAGATAGACGACGGAGAGCGCGAGCCCGGCGATGAGAAACGAGGCCCAGACGCGATCGCGGCCCGGCTGCAGGAGCCGGAGCAGGACGCCGGCGGCGAGAAACCCCATGCCGGACGCGCCGAAATAGGGAGAGAGTCTTTTCACTTCACCCCCTCCATCTCAGAGACTCCAGGGACTGCTTCGAAAGGAAGAGCCCGAGGCCGGTGAACGTGAGGTAGTAGATCACGTCGCGGCTGTCGATGACTCCCTTCGCGAACTCTTCGAGGTGCTTGGTCACCGAAAGGTAAGTGACGAGGCCGGAGGCCGGACCCGCCCAGCTCTCGGCGTACTCGATGAGCCAGAGGAACAGGAACGTGCCGAAGGTCAGGAAACCGGCCACGATCTGGTTCCGGGTGAGGCTGCTGAAGACAAGGCCGAAAGAGATGAAGGCGGAGCCGAGAAGGAAGAGGCCGAGGTAGCCCGCGAGGAGCGGCTTCCACTCCGGGTCCCCGAAGAAGAAGAGTATCGCCATGTGGAGAGACGTGAGCAGGAGCATCGCGGCGTAGAGGAACAGGGCACCGAGGAACTTTCCCAGAACGATCTGGAAATCGGTGAGCGGCGACGTCAGCAGGAGCTCGATGGTGCCGGAGCGGATCTCCTCCGCGAACGCGCGCATGGTCAGCATGGGAACGAGGAACAGGAGGACCACGCTCGCGCTGAGGAGCAGGTAGCGTATCAGGTCTTGATTCAGGTTCAGGGGCTCGGAGGGCGCCCCGAACCCGCCCCGCCCCATGCTGCGCTCGAGGAACACGAAGAGATAGTCGGAGAAGAAGTAGCCGAAGAGGAGAATGAAGAGGGCGAGCACGACGTAGGCGACGGGAGAGGCGAAGTAGGACTGCACTTCCCGCCGCGCGAGAGCCCAGACGTTCGAGACGCTTTCCATAAGGGCCATCCAGGCCATCACGAAGCCTCCCCCGGCTCCTCGGAAGAGACCACGCGCAGGTAGACTTCCTCGAGGGTAGCTCCCTCCTGTCGCAGGTCCAGGAGGCCGTAGCCCGCCCGAACCAGCCGCGCCGCGACCTCCCGACGCACGTCCCGGCCGGGAGCGACCGACAGTCGATAGGTGAGAACGCTCCCGTCGCGGCTGGTTCCGGCGACGGGCTCGACGGCGAGGACGCCGTCCTGCGAGCGCAGACTCAGAAGGACTTCGTTCTCCTGCCCCTCGACCGTCACCTGCAGATGATCCTTCTCCCGGAACTCGTCGATGAGGCTCTGAGTCGTTCCCTGGGCCACGACCGAGCCTTTGTTGATGATGACCACGCGGTCGCAGGTCATCACCACCTCGGGAAGGATGTGGGTCGAAAGCACTACCGTGTGGTCGCCGCCGAGAGAGCGAATGAGGGCCCGCGTCGAGTGGATCTGCTTGGGATCGAGTCCGGCGGTGGGCTCGTCGAGAATCAGGACCTCCGGCTCGTGGACCAGCGCCTGGGCGAGCCCCACCCGCTGCCGGTAACCCTTCGAGAGCTTTCCCGCGAGCTTGTCGCGCACGTCCCCGATCGCGCATCTCTCGAGGGACTCGTCGATCCTCGCCTTCCGCCGCTCGCGGGGAACGCCTTTGATGCGGGCCGCGAAGTCCAGATAGTCGAAGACGGTCATCTCGGGATAGAGCGGAGGGCTCTCCGGGAGGTATCCGATCTTTCGTTTCGCCTGGAGCGGCTCGGAAAGGATGTCGTGGCCGGCGACCACCGCCGTGCCCCGCGTCGCCGGGATGAACCCGGTGAGGATGCGCATCGTCGTGGTCTTTCCGGCTCCATTCGGGCCGAGAAAACCCAGCACCTCTCCCTTCGCCACCGAGAACGAGAGATCGCTGACGGCGGTGAAGCGGCCGAACTCCTTGGTGATGCCCGAGACTTCGATCACGGTGAAAAGCTCCTCATCCTTCGCTGGAGTATAATCCGGCTGCCATCGGCGAAAGATGAAGAAAGGTTCATTGACGGGTGGGTTCTCCGCCGCGCTCCGTCCGGGGCTCGCCTCCCTGCTCATCGCCGCTTCCTTCGGATGCGGCGAAGCCGAGAGCGAGGCGAAGGCCCAAGCCCTCGAGCTCGAAGAGGTCGCCGCGTACTGGGCGGTCCGGGGAAAGGATCGGGAGGAGAACAACTACATCCATCCGGTGGTGCGGTTCCGGATCAAGAACACGGGAGCGCGGGAAGTGGGCTACATCCAGGCGATGGCGGTCTTCAAGCGGGAGATGCTCCCCGACGAGCCCTGGGGGAACGATTTCCTCTACTCGATCTCGGAGAAGCCGCTCGCGCCGGGGACCCGCTCGGAAATCCTGACCCTGCGCTCCGATACGAACTTCGTATCCAAGGACGCCCCGGAGAGGATGTTTCAAAGCGCAAAGTGGGAAAAGGTCACGGTATCGGTGTTCCTGCGAGTCGGCCCGTCGAGCTGGAAACCCGTCCTTTCGCTGGAGGTGCCCAAGCAGATAGGGGCCCCCGGCCTGGAGAAGTTCCTCGAGCCGGCGCCGGAGACCGAGCCCGCCCCAGCCGCGCGGTGAGCCCGGACCCCATCCGGCGCCCAAACCCCTGAACCTTTCGAGTTGTTCTCGAATGAGGGTTGTGGTACGTTGAGACTTTCCGATGGAAGACTAGGGGAAAACATCATGGCCCATCAGGAATTTTCTCAGGCAAGTATCGGGCTGCCCGAGAAGGTGGCGTCCGTTCCTGCGAAGGAACGGCGTCAAACACCGCTGGAGGTAGGTTCGGACTTGAATGCAGGGGCAGAAATGAAAGTGGGTGAGCGGATCCGCGAGGTCCGCAAATCGAAGCGTATCCGGCAGAAAGTCCTGGCCCGCATGGTGGGGATTTCTCCGGGTGCGTTGACCAATTTCGAAAAGGGGCGTCGTCGTATTTCGCTGGACTGGCTCCAGAAGATCGCCGAGGCCCTGGACACCCCGGTCTCCTATTTCCTTCCAGACGAGAAGGACAGGAACCGGGCGACTCCAGGCGATCCCCGCGAGCGCAGGCTCCTGGCGGCTTGGCGCCAGCTGGGGAAGAGCGACGTGCTGAGGGGAGATTTCCTTCAGCTGCTCGAGCATCTCGGACGCGCGAAGGGCGTCCGCAAGGCGAAACGACGAGTCTCGTGACTCGCCCGGGCGAGGAGGCCTAGCTCGTGATCTCGGCCTCGAGCTCGACGAATCTTTCGAGATAGGCCGTCAGTTTCCTCCCGGCGTCATCGGAAACTTCCGCGAAGGAAAGTCCCGCCCCGATGGCGCGACCCCGTTCGTCCGTCTGCACCCAGACGGCGCGCGCTTTCAGCGCGCATTCTCCCATCCCCCAGGGAAACAGGAGGTGAATCACCAGGGCTTCCTCGGGAGAAGGCGGCTCGTCGACGGTCAGAAACGCGCCGCCCAGACTCACGTTCATGAGATAGCCCTTCTGGCGACCGCCGCCTCGCTCCACTTCGGCCCGCAGAATCGTGGGCGCGTGCCTTCGATGCTCCCGTTGCTCGGTTGCGACCGCTTCACTCATGGGCCATCTCCTCGGTTTCGTCGAAACCAAGCAAGAAGCGGGCCACGACCGGGGCGCCTCGTTCCGCCTGACGGTGAAGTCGTTCCCGCGAATGAATTTCGCCCGGGAGTCCTCCCCGGCCTCGAGCAGCGTGAGCCCCGGGCGACTGTGGCCTTCCGGCTACAGCCGCTCGAGCGGGTCGAAGAGTTTTCGATGCTCGTCGAGCGCGAACCGATCCGTCATCCCCGCGATGTAGTCGCAGACCACGCGGTGCAGTCCCTCGACGTCGATGCGCGCCGAGATATGGGGCGGAAGCTGGCGGGGATTCTCCACGTAGGCATCGAAGAGCTCTTTCACCACCCGCTTCGCCTTCTCCGCCATGCGAACGACCTTGTAGTGGCGATAGAGGTGCTGGAACAGGAATCGCTTCAACCGGGCCTTGAGCTCTTCCACTTCGGGAGTGAAGCGAACGAGCCTCCCGTCGTTCCGCCTCACGTCTTCGTCGGTCTCGACGCCTGCGCTCAGGATCGCGCGCTCCGTTTCGGCGATGAGATCGGTCGTGAGGTGGTCGATGATTCTGCGGATGGCGACCCGGATCCGTACCTTCGAAGGCTCGCTCGGATGATTCCGGGAGGCCTCTCCGAAGTGCGTACGCCAGAGCTCGACTTCCTCGAGGACCGGAAGCTCGAGGAGGCGTGAAGTGAGCCCGTCCTCGAGATCGTGGTTGATATAGGCGATCTCGTCGGCGAGGTCGACGAGCTGCGCCTCGAGCGACGGGCTCAGGTCGTTTCGGAACTCCGCCGGTCCCGCCTCTTTCCGCGGCGAATGCTTGAAAATCCCTTCGCGGACCTCGTAGCTGAGGTTCAACCCCCGAAACTCCGGGTACCGCCGCTCGAGGTGATCCACGATCCTCAGCGATTGCAGGTTGTGCTCGAAGCCCCCGTGCTCCGCCATGAGCGCGTTCATGACGTCTTCCCCCGCGTGGCCGAAGGGCGTATGACCCAGGTCGTGGGAAAGCGTCACCGTTTCCGTGAGGTCTTCGTTCAGCCTCAGATACCGTGCCATGGTGCGGGCGATCTGCGCCGCTTCGAGGGAGTGGGTGAGGCGGGTGCGATAGTGATCCCCCTCGTGGTTCACGAAAACCTGGGTCTTGTACTCGAGCCTGCGAAAGGCAGTGCTGTGGATGATTCGATCGCGGTCCCTCTGGAACGCGGTGCGGAACCGATGCTCGGGCTCCTTGTGGCGCCTTCCGCGCGAGCGCGCGCTCGACGAAGCGTACGGGGCGAGAAGCTTCCGCTCCTGCTCTTCGAAATAGCTTCGATCGGGCATGGATGAAGTCGAGGGCACACTACTCTCTCGCCTCTCGGGATGTCAAAGCCCGCGCGCGAAAAGAAAAAAGGGCCGAAACCTCTTTCGAGGTCCGGCCCCTTTTCCGTGCCTACGATAGGAGGGAGCTCGGACTCCCGAACCGGGCCATTTCCCGATTCGAGAGCATCCGGTTAGTAGACGCCTCGATAGAGAGCAAGTCCCATGCCACGCGAGGCGAATGTTCCTGACTCAACAAGTCGCGTCGCATCAGTCGTTTATCCATGTGCCGCCCGGAGCGAGGTGATGGGATCCTGTAAACATTCTTTGCGTGCCGCGAAAGACCTTGAACCCGAGCAACGGGAATTTCCCCACGAGCCGTCCGCCAAAGCCCCACAGTCGCGTTCTCGGCGGCTCGAGTGCAAACGCGTAACCTAAATATAATCAAACGCTTATCCGTCCTATTCGATTGGAACGGCGCTTGCTATTCCTCTGCGCATGCCGAAAGAAGCCGCTTCCTCCAACCAGACGCGGGGATTCTCGCTGATCGAGATCCTGATGGCGCTCGCCATCACCATGCTGGTGATGACTTCGGTCTTCCTGCTCCTGCAGCAGAGCCAGAAGAGCTTTGCGCGCGAGCCCGAGGTTTCCGACATGAACGCGAATGCGAGGGCCGGTCTCGACCGCATCAGCCAGGATCTCGCGGTCGCGGGTTTCGCGACGCCGTCGAACATGGCGGTGATGTGGTCCGACGGCGGCGGCCTGACGCCGGATCGGATAGGCATCCTGTACGCCGATCCCGAGGTCCCGGTCTCGAGGCCGAGGCCCTGCCCGGTCGGGGGGCCTTGCCCCACCATCGGCACGTCTTCGGTCGTGAGCGTGGATCCATTCAGCTTCTCGCCCCAGCCGCCCAATTTCGCCGAGGCGTACCAGGACGGAATGGTCCTCTTCGCCATCCAGGGTCCGAACGGAGATCCCGCCTGCGACCATGTGGCGCCCGGTCTGCTGCCTTTCCAGCTCAACGGGATTCCGACTTGCACCGGAGCCGGTGGCGCCGCGAACGGACCGGCTGCCTGCGAGACCCTGAACCTGACGCTCGGACCGGCGCCTTCCGTGACCGACCTCGAACCTCCCGCGGGGTTCGAGAGCGACGTCAGCCTGCACTGCGCCGCCATTGGTCTCTTCCACGTGGTGCAGTACCGCGTGAATCCGCTCCCGCCGGCGGACAACCCTCAGCTCGAGCGCAGGGACGTCGCGCTCGGCGGCCCCTGGTCCGCGGTGGCGGGAAACATCGAGAGCCTCCAGGTGCAGTACGTCCAGGGATTGAAAGAGGTCTTCGAGGACGCCCCGGCCCTCCTGCCCATGGGCGCCGATCCGACCACGTGGGTGACGAGGGTTCGGATCACCGTCGGCGGGCGCAGCGAGAGCACGAACCTCGAGGGCGCGAGGCCCGGAGTCTACGCGGCGGGGGACACGCACTTGCGCCGGACGTTCACGACCACGGTGAGCCTCAGGAACCAGCTCAGCCAGGCGCAGCAGAAGGCGATCGACCTCGGCCTCGACAGCTGGAACTGAAGCAACGCTCGCCTCAATTCGCGCGAGGCGCGTAGTAGCCGAGCTTCGTGCGGACGATGAGATCCGGAAACCCCGTCTGGACGACCACCCTCCGCCAGGACCCATCCCTTTTCGGGTTGTTGGAGATGTAGCCGAGGTTGTACTGGCTTTTGAGCTCGGTCGATATCCTCTCGTAAACGGAAGCGAGCTCCTGAATCTCGTTCGGAAAGAACCACTGGCCCCCCGTCTCTTCGGCGAGCTTCTTCAGAACGTGCTCCGCTTCGGAGAACGCGCGCCCTCGCCGCGCGTTGGGCCTCCTCAGAGAAATGGTGTAGACGACGACGTCCGTGTCCTTGGTGAGCTCCATCACCTGCTCGAAGGTCACCAGGGAGCTCGTGTCCTCCCCGTCGGAGAGAACGACGATCGCCTGCCGCCGGATGTCCTCCCGCCGGCGGTTCAGGTTCTTGAGCGCGACATAGAGGGCGTTGTAGAGACTCGTGGTGCCGCCGGCCTGCGTCATGCGGATCGCCCTGGCGAGCTTCTCGGTATCGGCGGTAAAGGGCTGGAGCACGGTCTGCTTGCTTCCGAACTCCATCACCTCGGTGACGTCGTCGGTCTTCATCGTCTGGACGAAGTTGACCGCGGCCTCCTGGGCGAAGCTCAGTTTTTCGTCCATGCTGGCGCTGGTGTCCAGTAGGAGCGTCATGCGAATCGGAAGATCTTCACGGGAGAAGACCGAGACCTCCTGAGAGATCCCGTCCTCGTAGACGGCGAAGTCTTTCTGCAGCAGCTCGGTGACGAAGCGACTGCGAGCGTCGGTGACGGTGACGTTGAGCGAGATGAGGTCGACCGTTACCCGGAACTGGTACCGGTCCTCCTGTTTCGGCTCCTGCTCCTGGGAGCCCGTCGGAGCGGCGCAAACGGCCCACCCGACGACCGCCATCGTCCAGACGAGTGAGAATCTCCCCATGGTGATCGAAAAGGGCCACGCTCCTTCGCGCGCGTTACCCACTATAGCTTTATACTTCGGGGGGAGCCAGACTCGACTATGACCACCGCTTCGACGAGGCGCGCGGCGGCGGTGCTGACGGTGAGCGACGGCGTCGCCGCGGGGGCGCGGCTGGACGTTTCCGGAGACGTCGCCGCCGTCGAGCTCAGGAAGCTCGGATTTTCGATCCTCCACCGCTCCGTGGTGCCGGACGAGAAGGCGCGCATCGAAGCGGAGATTCGCGCCTGGGTCGTGGGCGGCGCCGTCGATCTCGTGCTCACCACGGGCGGCACCGGCCTCGGACCCCGCGACGTCACCCCGGAAGCCGTCCGTCGAATCCTCGATCGCGAGATTCCCGGGTACGGGGAGCTCCTCCGTTCGAGCGGTCTCGCTCACACGCCAATGGCGGTCCTGGCGCGAAGCCTCGCGGGAAACATCGGCTCCGTCCTCGTCGTGGTCCTCCCCGGGAGCCCCAAAGCGGTTTCGCAGGGGATCGCGGTGCTCGCTCCGACCTTGACCCACGCCCTGCAGCTGCTAGCCGGGGATACGGGCCATTCCTAGTACGTCCCTCCAAAAGCGGGGGCGAAGTGAGCTCTGGGGAGGGAAGACTTCTAAACGCAAAGGCGCAAAGGCGCAAAGAAGAAAGGGGATTTTCTTTGCGTCTTTGCGTCCTTGCGTCTTTGCGTTTTTTTCCCCCTCCTCCCGGGGTGCGGACCGGCCGTTAGATTCCGGGTTGTCAGGGAAATCGAGGAGCGATACGATGGCGCCCGAGGACGATGGTGCCAGAAGGATCGTCCACCGGCTTACATCAGGAGCGGACACCTTTCATGGCACACGCCTCCCGCCGCCGATACCACCGGGTGGATTCCGTGGGGAGATGCTTCGCGCAGCTCGGTGACGGTTGGGAGGCCTCGGTCCTGAACGTCAGCCTCGGCGGCATGCTGCTTCGCCTGAGGCGTCTACTGACTCCCGGTTCGGCCTACGTCATCAAGCTCCTGTTCGAGAACCAGTTAGCGGTGGTGCAGGCGCGGGTGGTACGCGTCGATCGCGCGGAAGAGGACTGTCTCGCAGGGATGGAGTTTCTCTCGATGTCGGAGGAGGACGCCGGTCGGCTTCGAGGCTACGTCCGCCGATAGCCGCTGCCCCCGGCTTGCCCCGTCCATTTCGGCGATCTATAATGACTGATTTCGGGCCAACAGGGCTGCAACAAATGCACTCACCGCAGCGAGGGCGAGCATCTGGAGCTATGAAATCGGACGTGGTAATGAAGAAAACCGACCTGGCACAGCACAAGAAGGCGCTTCTGGAGAAGAAGCAGGACCTCGAGCGGTCCATCGGCATGAAGGGTATGCTCACCGGCGGGGCGCCGACCGACGGGCACGGTGACTTCGCCGATCGCTCCGCCGCCGCGAATGAAGAAGAGATCAGCATCCAGCTCAAGCAGACCGATGCGAAGCTCCTTCGCGCGATCGAAGACGCCCTGGCGCGAGTGGAAGCCGGTACCTACGGCATCTGCGTCGATTGCGAAGAAGAGATCTCGGCCGCGCGGTTGAAGGCCGTCCCCTGGACCAAGGTCTGCATCTCCTGCAAAGAGAAGCAGTACAGCTAGACCTCGTCCCTTCCTGATACACTCCCGCCCGTGGACCTCGGTTTCGCGGGGAAGGTCGCGCTGATCACCGGAGCGAGCCGGGGTCTCGGCAGAGCGGTCGCCGACCTCCTCGCCTCGGAAGGCGCCTCGATCGCCATCGCCGCCCGCGACCCGGAAGCCCTCGATGCCGCCGCGCGCGAAGTTCGCGCGCGATCCGGAGCCGACGTTTTCTCCCGGCCGACCGACGTCACCCGCGAGGACCAGGTCTCGGCGCTCGTCGACGGAGTCCTGGGCAGGTTCGGCAGGATCGACGCGCTCGTGGCGAACGCCGGCGGGCCTCCCGCGAGCCGTTTCGAGACCACCGGGCTCGCCGACTGGAAGAACGGCATCGACCTGAGCCTTCTCTCGACCGTCCTCCTCTGTCGTGCGGTGGTCCCCCGCATGAAAGAGCAGCGATCGGGACGGATCGTGGCCGTGACTTCCATCTCGGTGAAACAGCCGGTGGAGGGTCTAATCCTTTCGAACACCGCCCGCGCGGGCGTCGTCGGTCTCATGAAGACCCTCTCGAACGAGCTCGGACCCTTCGGAATCGGCGTCAACGTCGTCTGCCCCGGCTATACCCGCACCGACCGGCTCGTCGAGCTCGCTTCCCGACTCAGCCAGCAGGAAGGCGTTCCCCCCGAGTCGATCTACGCGCGGTGGACGAGCCAGATTCCCCTCGGTCGCCTGGGAGCGCCGGAGGAGTTCGCGTCCGTCGTCGCCTTTCTCTGCTCCGACCGGGCGAGCTACGTGACCGGCACCTGCCTTCAGGTGGACGGAGGCGTCGTTAAGGGAGTCTTCTGACTTGTCCGCCGTAGCCTCGCGAAGGCGGACGAGTCGAGAGCCATAAATCCCGTTCTATCAAGGCCTAATGAGAAACTTGCCCTCCCGCGATTTCTTGACAACAATGATGCCCGGTGCTATAAGTTGCCGCTCGTTTTGGAGTGCTTCGAGGTTCCAAACGTCCTTCAAGGCCTTTCTGTCTTCGAGTTGTCTCGAATTTCCAATCGCCCTGGGTTAATTAGCGAGCTTTCGCCGTGAGTGAACTGTTCTGGCTGATTCCTCTCATCCCCGGCGCCGGCGCCCTCATCAACGGGCTCTTCGGAAAGCGACTTCCGAAGAGCGCGGTCGCCTTCATCGCCTGCGGAGTGGTCGCCCTTTCCTTTCTGATCGCCGCCTCGTGCTTTTTCGGCGTGTTCGTCGCCCAGGGATCGGAGTCGGTCCTGGAAAAGACCCTCTTCGGCTGGATCCCCGGGATGAGCGTGCCTTCGGCGGACGGCTCCACCAAGGACTTTGTCGTCGACTGGAGCTATCGGCTCGATTCGCTGTCGATGGTCATGGTGCTCGTCGTCTCCGGGGTCGGGTTTCTGATCCATCTGTACTCCGTCGGTTACATGAGCCACGACCCCGGCTTCTGGCGTTTCTTCACCTACCTCAACATGTTCACGTTCTTCATGTTGAACCTGGTGCTGGGAGCGAACTTCCTTATCGCCTTCATCGGGTGGGAAGGAGTCGGGCTCTGCTCGTACCTCCTCATCGGCTTCTGGTTCGACGGGATTCCGCCGCGAACGCCGGAAAGAAGGCGTTCATCGTCAACCGCATCGGCGACGCGGGGTTCGTCCTCGCGATCATGCTCATCTTCTTTCAATTCGGATCCGTCGATTTCTATCAGGTGATGCAGGGCGTGGCTTCGCGCTTCGATTCTCCCGAGGTCGGCTTCGGAGTGCTCTCGGCGATCGGTCTTCTTCTCTTCGTCGGCGCCACGGGAAAGTCGGCGCAGATTCCGCTCTACGTCTGGCTTCCCGATGCGATGGAGGGTCCGACTCCGGTTTCCGCCCTCATCCACGCCGCCACCATGGTGACCGCGGGCGTCTACATGACCGCGCGCTGCGGCGTCCTCTACGCGCACGCGCCCGCGGCTTTGTCGGTGGTCGCGGCCATCGGCTGCGCGACCGCGTTCTTCGCCGCCTCGATAGGGCTCTTTCAGAACGACATCAAGCGCGTCCTCGCGTACTCCACCGTCTCGCAGCTCGGCTTCATGTTCCTCGGCGCGGGAGTAGGGGCTTTCGCAGCCTCCATCTTCCACTTGATGACCCACGCCTTTTTCAAGGCCTGCCTGTTCCTGGGCTCGGGAAGCGTCATCCACTCGATGGAGCACGCCGAGCACGCCTCCGGCGGACACCGCCACTACACCGAGATGCAGGACATGAGGAACATGGGCGGTCTGTTCGCCCACATGCCCTGGACGGCGCGGACGTTCATCGTGGCGACGATCGCCATCGCCGGGATTCCTCCCCTCGCGGGCTTCGTGAGCAAGGACGAGATCCTCTGGCGCGCGACCGGAGGCGGGCACTTGACGCCGCTCTGGATCGTCGCCGCCCTCGCGGCGGGCATGACCGCGTTCTACATGACCCGCCAGGTCATCCTCACGTTCTTCGGAAAGTTCCGCGGCGGGGAAAAGATGGAGAAGCATCTCCACGAAGCTCCGCCGGTGATGTGGGTTCCGCTTGTGGTCCTCGCCCTCGGCTCGATACTCGCCGGTTGGGTCGGCTGGCCCCACTTCCTCGGCGGGCACAACCGCATCGAGAGCTTCCTCGAGCCCGCCATCATGGCGGGGACGCATCCGGCCGCGGAAGCGGCCGCCCACGAAGCGAGCGCGGCCCTCGAGTGGACGTTCATGCTGATCTCCGTCGCCATCGCCGCGACGGGAATCTTCCTGGCCTATCGGACGTACTGGACGAACGCGAAAGCCGACGAGTCGATCGCGCGCTCCTGGCCCGCGTTCTACCGAACGCTCTACAACAAGTACTACGTGGACGAGATCTACGGGGCCACGGTGGTCGCGGGTACCCTCGAAGGCGCCAAGGGACTCAACACCTTCGACGCCGAAGTCATCGATGGAGCGGTCAACGCCGCTGCGAACCTCACCGTCGGCGCCGCGGACCTCTCTTCGCTCGCCGACGCGAGCCTGGTCGACGGCGCGGTGAACGCGGTCTGGAAGATATTCGCCCAGCTGTCCAACCTCTTTCGGCAGGTGCAGACGGGTCTCATCCAGAACTATGCCCTGATGATGCTCTTCGGCGTCGGCATCCTGGTCGGGTTCTTCTATATCTATTTCTGGTAGAGGACGAGGTTCATGCTCGAGAACAATCCCTTCGGCTTCAACATCCTCTCGCTGGTGGTCTGGTTTCCCACCCTGGGAGCGGTCGCGATCCTCTTCGGATTGAAGAAGACCCAGGAGAACGCGATCAAGTGGGCGGCGAACGCGATTTTTCTCGTGAGCTTCTTGATCTCGCTGCCGCTCTGGACCTCCTTCGACAACAACGGACCCCAGTTCCAGTACAAGGAAGTCTACGAGTGGATCCCCACGATCGGGGTCCAGTACCACCTCGGGCTCGACGGCATCAGCCTTCTGCTGGTGATGATGACGACGCTCCTCGGTTTCATCGCCTGCCTGTCCTCGTGGGACGCCATCACCGACCGGGTGAAGCAGTACTACATCTTTCTGCTCCTTCTGCAGACGGGCATGCTCGGGGTCTTCGTCTCCCTCGATTTCTTCCTGTTTTACGTGTTCTGGGAAGTGATGCTGGTCCCGATGTACTTCCTCATCGGCGTCTGGGGAGGTCCGCGGAAGCTCTACGCCGCGATCAAGTTCTTCCTGTACACCCTGGTGGGGAGCGTCCTCATGCTCCTCGGTATCCTCGCTCTCTATTTCGCGTACTACCAAGCGACCGGGGTCTACACGTTCGACATAACGCAGCTCTGGACCGCGGACTACGCGCCCGGGCTCCAGTTCTGGGTCTTCGTCGCGTTCTACATCGGCTTCGCCATCAAGGTCCCGATGTTTCCCTTCCACACCTGGCTTCCCGACGCCCACGTGGAGGCGCCGACGGCGGGATCGGTGATTCTGGCGGGCGTTCTCCTGAAGATGGGAACTTACGGCTTCGTCCGATTCTCGCTCCCTCTTCTGCCCGACGCGAGTCGCGATGCGGTCTGGTGGGTGCTTGCGTTTGCGGTCATCGGGATCATCTACGGCGCTCTCGTGGCCCTGGTGCAGCCCGACTGGAAGAAGCTCGTCGCCTACAGCTCGGTGAGCCACCTGGGATTCGTGATGCTCGGGATCTTCGCGCTCACGGAGCTCGGCCTCCAGGGCGGGATCCTCCAGATGATCAACCACGGCCTTTCGACCGGCGGCCTGTTCCTGATCGTGGGGATCATGTACGAGCAGACCCACACCCGGGCGATCTCCGCCTACGGCGGCATCGCGAAGGTGGTGCCGGTGTTCGCGGCGCTCTTTCTCGTCATCGCCCTCGCCTCGATGGGGCTTCCGCTCCTGAACGGGTTCATCGGGGAGTTCATGATTCTCCAGGGCACGTTCGCGAGCCCCCACGCCGGCTGGCGCTACGCCGCGTTCGCGGTCTCGGGGATCGTGCTCGGAGCGGCGTACCTGCTCTGGCTCTACCAGCGGCTCATGTTCGGCAAACTCGACAAGCCGGAGAACGAGAAGCTGCGGGACGTCACCTGGCGCGAGCACGCGACGCTTCTTCCTCTGGTCGCCCTCTGCGTCTGGATCGGGGTCTATCCCAAGCCGTTTCTCGATCCCCTCCGGGTTCCCGTTCGGGCCATCGTGGAGCGTATCGAGCCGGCCGAAAGATTCGCGGGGAAGCCGACGGCGCCGCCACCGGCCGAGACCCGTAAGAAGAGCGCCGCCGGCGACAATTAGGCCGCCATGCCCGAGGAACCGGTCCCCGCTGTTTCCCAGCGGGCCCGGTGGGCTCTGCTCACGAGCATCGGGATCATGTTCCCGGTCTCGATCACTCTGGGCGCCGCCTTCGGTTACTTCATCGATCGAAAGCTGGGGACCCTCCCCTGGTTCTCGGCCATCTTCCTCATGTTCGGGATCGCGGCGGCCTTCATAAACCTCTTCAAGACGCTCGACAAGTTCGAAAAGCTCGATGCCGAAAGCCAGAAGCCGAGCCCCCCGAGTTGAGCTCCGACCCCGAGGCTTCCGAGCGCCGGCTGCGGCGCATCTGCTGGCTCCTGGTGCTGCTCCTCTCCGTCGCCAGCCTTCCGTTCGGAGTCGGTTTCGCGGGGGCGGTCCTCGCGGGCGGGGTCCTGTCGGCCCTCAACATGGAAGGCCTGGCTCGCATGGTCCGTCTCGTCACCTCCCGGAACTCCGATCGAGCTTCCTGGCTCGCCGTCGTTGGTGTGGGTTTTCGTTACCTCTTGTTGGGAGTTGGTCTCTTTGTTATAGTTAGCGTTTGGCGTGTCAACGTGCTGGCTCTCAGCCTGGGTCTGTCCGCGCCTGCTGCGGCGGTTTTTTGGGAGCTCGCCCGCGACACGCTGAGGGAGTTTCGGAGCCATAGCGACATCGACACCTAGCCCCCGCCCTCGCCGAGCCTTGAGCCTTCATCGGAATCTCCCGGGATACGCAAGGCCGGCTCGCGCGCGCGCGGATCGTTGAACGCGGCAACATGGAGCAATTCGAGCATCATTCGGCGCTCTCGGGGATCCTGGAATCCGTATTCCACATCCACCTTCCCGACCACGTGGTCATGGCGATCTTCGTGGCCGTGCTCCTCACCGTCTTCGCCCTCTGGTTCCGGAGCCGCATCAGCCTCGAGAATCCGGGAAAGCTGCAGCTCGCGCTCGAATCCGTGGTGGGCGGGCTCATCGGGATGCTCGAAGAGAACGTGGGGCACAAGGGGCGGCAGTTCCTGGGGCTCGTGGGGACGCTCGGGCTGTTCATCCTGACGTCGAACCTTCTCGGCCTCGTCCCTTTCTTTTCCTCTCCCACGGTGTCTTTGAACATGCCGGTGGGCTGCGCGCTGGTGACGTTTCTCTACTACAACTTCCAGGGCATCCGGGCTCAGGGCGTCGGGCCGTATTTCAAGCACTTTCTCGGCCCGCTCCTGCCTCTCGCGATCATCATGCTTCCCATCGAGATCATCAGCCACCTCAGCCGCGTGCTCTCGCTCTCGATTCGTCTCTTCGGGAACATCTTCGGGGAAGAGCTCGTGGTTCTGGTTCTCGGGAGCCTGATTCCATTCGTCGTCCCCGTGCCCATGATGCTCTTCGGCGTCTTCGGGAGCCTGCTCCAAGCTTTCGTCTTCATCATGTTGACGATGATCTACCTCGGCGGCGCGGTTGCCGCCGAGGAGCACTGATGCGTTTTGCGTTCGTTTCGAGTTCAAGGAGGAATCTGGTGACTAGAAAGGCTCTCTCGACAATCTTCGTATGGGGCGTGTTCTTCATGCTCGCAGCCCCGGTGTTCGCCCAGGAGGGTGGCTCCGCGGCCTGGACCCCCGAAGTCTACAAATGGGCGATGATCGCGGGAGGCGGCGCTCTGGCGCTCGCTGCAGCGATGGGAGCCTACGCCCAGAGCCGCGCGGTCAGCGCGGCTTGCGACGGCATCTCCAGGAACCCCGGCGCCGCCCCTCAGATCCGGTTCGTGCTCCTGCTCGGTGTGGTGCTCATCGAGTCCCTGGTGATCTACGTGTTCGTGATCGCCCTCAGCATCATTTTCGTGAAGTGGGGCGTGGCCTAGCTCAAGCCTTCCAGGGCCTCCGGGGAAGGCGATCCTACTTCGCCTTCCCCGGACGTCCCTTTCGACCCCGTTTCGTTCCCAGCGCGACGAAAACCAGGCTCGCGTAAACGGGAAAGTACTGCGCGAACGCGAGCCAGAAGCTCCAGTTTTCCTCGCCGAGCGCGACGTAGGTGAGGGGAGCAGTCGCGGTCGCAACGATCCATCCCGGGTTTGCGCTGAATGCCGCGAGCCCGGCGATCGGAAGAAACGCCCACGGCAGAACCTGCGGCGACAGGAAGAGAAAGCACCCCAGGAGCACGAGCGCCTCGCGAGGGAGCTCCGCTCCGCCCCGGGCGAGTTTCGCCGTTCTCGCGAGCGCCAAGAGCAGCCAGGCTCCGGCGCAGAAAAGAAACGGTGCGAGCGGGTCTCGCGTCAGCAAGAGGCTCGCTAGCGTCGTCACGCCCGGCAAGAGGCTTCCCCCGATGTAGTTCTCGGGCGGCCATCCCACCAGTTGCGCGAAGGGCGCCGTCGCCAGAAGAGGAGCCCAGGCGAGCCCGGCGACGAGGAGTGAGACCGCGCTCCGGAAACCGAGCGCCCTCGCCGCCAGAGGGAGCGTCGCCCAGAAGAATGGGGGGCCTGCGAGGCTCGCTCCGTAGGCGAGCGCGGAAGCCCCCGGGCGCTTCCTCTGGAGCAGCAGGAACGCGAGCAGCAGAAAGAAGAGGGGGATGGTCTCGATCCGGGCGTTGACGGCGCTCTCTTTCACCAGGAGCGGATTCCATCCGTAGACGAGCGCGAGTCCGGACGGAAGGGAGAGGCCCCGCAGGAGCGCGGGCATCATCAGGAGGGCGCCGAGGTCGAACGCCACCGAGACGAACCGCTGGAGATCGGGCCGGATTTCCGTTGCCGCTCGAATGGGGCTCGAGGCTTGAAGGAACGCCTCCGGCGGTTCGGCCGCGGCGCCGCGCTCTTCGAAGAGGAGGCTCGCCCGGAACAGCGCGGAGGTGATGAAGAGGAAGAGGAAGAGAGCGCGTCCGCTCTTCCCCTGGACCGAGCGGATTGCCAGGGCGTAAGCGGCGAAAAGCGCCGCCCAGAGCGCGAGAAACGCGGGGGTTTCCTCGAAGCCCAGGGGCCGGTAGCGGGCGGCGAGCAGGAGGTAGAGTCCCTCGCTCGCGGTCGAGAGGAGGAAGAGTCGCAGAAGCACCGGGAAAGAGAGAGAATCTATCACGTTCGGAGGGCATGGAATTGTTCGATACGATTCGCTGGGAGGGCGACGCCGTCGTCCTCATCGATCAAAGAGTTCTCCCGACGCGGGAGGAGTACGTCCATTGCCGCGACGCCGCCGCGGTCGCCGAGGCCATCCGGGACATGGTGGTTCGAGGGGCGCCGGCCATCGGCGTCACCGCCGCCATGGGAATCGCTCTCGGGTTGAAACAATCGCGGGCGGTGGATGCCCGCGCTCTGCGGGCGGAGATGGAGTCGCTCGAAGCGCTTCTCGCGGCCACGCGGCCGACGGCGGTCAACCTCTTCTGGGCGATCGACCGCATGAAGCGGCGGTTCGAGGAGCTCGTTCCCGAGGGCGTGGAGGCTACCCGCGCGGGAATGGTGAGGGAAGCGATCGCGATTCATCGCGAGGACGTCGAGATGTGCCGCCGGATGGGCGCCCACGGGGAGAAGCTCCTGAAGGACGGCGCTCGAATCCTGACCCACTGTAACGCGGGAGCGCTCGCGACCGCGGGCTACGGGACCGCCCTCGGTGTGATGCGCGCTGCGGTCGAGGCTGGGAAGAGAATCTCGGTCTTCTCCGACGAGACCCGGCCGTTCTTGCAGGGCGCGCGGCTCACCGCATGGGAGCTGATGAAAGACGGGATCCCCGTCACCCTCATCACCGACAGCATGGCGGGCTATCTCATGGCGAAGGGCGAGATCGACTGCGCCGTCGTGGGCGCCGACCGCATCGCGGCGAACGGGGACGTCGCGAACAAGATCGGCACCTACACCGTGGCGGTGCTGGCGAAGGAGCACGGGCTTCCTTTCTACGTCGTCGCCCCGACCTCGACCTTCGATCTGTCCCTCGCGAGCGGCAAGGAGATCCCGATCGAGGAGCGAAGCTCGAAGGAGGTCACCCACCTGCAGGGCGTAAGGCTCGCCCCGGAAGGCGTCGGCATCCGGAACCCGGCCTTCGACGTCACCCCGAATCATATGGTGACCGCTATCGTGTGCGAGAACGGCGTCGCGAGAGCGCCTTACGTCGAGAGCTTGAGGAGACTCGCGTCGGCCCAGGCGGCCTAGACCGTGGAGCTACGTTGAGTACGGAGTGAGAAGCTTGGAATCTGCCGTTCTTGTTTTGGGTATCGAAAGCTCTTGCGATGAGACGTCCGCCGCGGTCGTCGCCGATGGGCGGGTGATCCTTTCGAACCTCGTCGGGTCCCAGGACGACGTTCATCGGCCTTACGGCGGCGTCGTTCCCGAGCTCGCTTCGAGACAACATCTCACCCATATAGGCCCGATCGTGAGAGGCGCCCTCGAGGAAGCGAAGGTGACGCTTTCGGACCTGTCGGCCATCGCGGTCACCCAGGGGCCCGGCCTCATCGGCTCGCTCCTGGTCGGCCTCTCGTTCGCGAAGTCTCTCGCATACGCGCGGGGGATTCCTCTCGTCGCCGTCGATCATCTGGAAGGCCACATCCGGGCCGTCTACCTCGAGTCGAAGAGCGAGATTCCACATCCCGCGGTCTCCCTCGTCGTTTCCGGCGGCCACACCAGCCTGTTCCTCATGGAGCGGGAGGAGAAGTACCGTCTCCTGGGCAAGACCCGCGACGATGCCGCGGGAGAGGCCTATGACAAGGTCGCGAAGAGACTCGGCCTCGGGTATCCCGGGGGGCCGGTCCTCGATCGGCTGGCGCGGCTTGGAGACGCGGATGCCTTTCGCTTCACCGTCGCCCGGTTCACCGACGGAAGCGCGGACTTCAGCTTCAGCGGTCTCAAGAGCGCGGTTCTGCGGGCGATCGTCGAGAAGAACATCCGCCCGCTCGCATCCGGCGAGGATCCCGAGAGCCGCCGCGAGCTGCTGGACCTGGCAGCGGGATTCCAGCGTGCCGTGGTGACGGCGCTGGTCGATCGAACCGAGCGGGCGGCCCTCGAGCAGAAGGCCCTCGCGATTCTGGTGTCCGGGGGGGTCGCGGCGAATCGCGAGCTCCGGGCGACGTTCGAGGATCGGGCCCGCGCCCTCGGGATCCCGGTGTCGTTCCCGAGCCTCAAGCTTTCGACCGACAACGCCGCGATGATCGCCGCGGCCGGCTACCTGAAAGTCCTGCGAAAGGACTTCTCGGGGATCGACCTCAACGCCGACGTGGAGCTCCGTCTCGGGGAGACGGGCGAGCGCCGTTCCCGGCGCTATATCTGAGGAGGACGTACACCGCCCCGCTTCCGCCGTCTTTCCATCGAGCCGAGGCGAAGGCCACGACCGTCCGGCTCAGCCGCTTCGAGGAGAGCCACCGCGTCACCTCGCGCTTCATCAAGGAGGGCTCGGTCTCGGAGTGAGTTCCGCGTCCGTGGATCACCCTCACGCAGGAGTGCCCGAGGCGCTGCGCATCGCGAAGAAACCGCTCGAGAGCGGGGCGCGCGTCTTCGCGCCCGAAGCCATGGAGGTCGAGATGCCCCTGCACCGAGAAATCGCCGCGTTTGAGGCGCGCGAGGTACCTCAGGCCTTCCCGGCTCGAGGCGCCTTCGACGCCCTCGCCCGTGGCAAAGGGATCGATCTCACCCCGACCGGCGACGAACTCGGAAAGGGAGGCGAGAGTCTCGGCCTCGTCGTCTGCACGTTTGGGAAGATCCGGGGGCGGGGGAAGGCGAAGCGGCTGCGCGCTCCAGCCCAGAGGCCGAACGCTCTTCATCTCCATCTGGAACGCCTCCTCGTCCGTGAGATTCGAAGGGAAACGGGGCGGAGGAGACGAAGCACTCGAGGACGCGAGCGCGTCCAAGTCGAGAAGCTCTTTCAGGATCTCGAACGGCCGATGGCCCGACCTGAACGGCTTGGCCATGGCCCCCATTCTGCGACAGCGCGCTTCGAGAATCAACATTCGCGATCGCTCGCGTATTTGATCTCGTTCGCACCCCTCGCTAGGATGAGCTCATGCCGAGGGTGGTCATCCCCTTGCTGTCGATCCTGGCTTTCGCGTGGGTGGTCTCTGCCCAGTATCAGGGTCAGGACGCGAGGCGGGTTCCGATTTCCGAGCTCACCCGGTCGAGCATGATGTACAACGAGAGCCCGGTCATCACCACCGGCGACCTCACCTGGGGCGACTCGACGGACACGAACTACAACATCTTCGAGCTCCGTGGAGACGACGTGCTGCGGACGGTGCGGGTCGCGACCCCTTCGGGAGCCATGGAGGATCTCCGGTTCAAGGCCGGCCAGCGGGTCGAGGTTCAGGGAATCTTCTTCGACCTCGAGCACGTCACCGACCCTCAGCGCCATCCGGTTCTCCGCTATTTTCCCGGCGCCGTCCGGCAGGACGGCATGAGCTTCGACAAGAATTTCTTCATCGCCGTCACCTCCGTCGACGTCCTCGAGGAGGTCAAGAGCGACATCGGTCCCGACAAGGAGGTCGAGGAGGCGGACGTCACCGACCCCGACATCGACAGCTCGACGTTGGGCGCCCTGGATCTCCGGGAGCTGGTCAAAGACCCGACGCCGCACCTCGGAAAGCAGGTGGTCGTTCTCGGGAAGTTCCGGGGGAGCAATCTCTACGGCGACCTCTCGATCCGCGACAAGCGAACGCCGAGGGATTTCGTGATCAAGGTCGCGGACGCTGCGATCTGGGTCACGGGACGAAGGCCCCGGGGCGAGGGATTCCGGCTCGACCCCTCGAAGCGCCGTGATACCGGCGAATGGCTCCGTATCGTGGGGGAGCCCTTCGAGGACGGAGGCAAGGTCTATCTTCGCGCGGTCAAGGTGGAGATCGCGGAGGAGCCGGACGATCCCGACCTCGAGCCGGTGCGCGTGGCGCGAGCCGCGGAGAAAGAGCTCGGTCCACCGCCGGAGGTGACCTTCACCCTCCCCATCGCGGGTGAAAAGGACATTCCCCTGAAGTCGGAGTTCCGCGTCCAGTTCTCGAAGGACATGAAGGAAGAGAGCTTCCACCGCAACGTGGACCTGCTCTACGGCGACGACGACGGAATCGGAAACCCCTTCCCCGACCTCCAGGTCACCTACGACGGACCGAGCCGCACCCTCACCGTGAACCCGGGGAAGGAGCTGGAGCCGGGCAAAGAGATCCGGCTCATTCTCTACGACGCCATCTCCGACGTGGAAGGCCAGAAGCTGCCCCCCAGGAGGAGTCGGGCGAGATCGAGCCCGGCGCCGCCTTGATCCTGACCTTCACCACCGTGAAGGGCTGAGCGGGCTCGATCAGTCTTCGCGGGGAATCGGCTTCCCGCGGTTCTTCTCCTTGTCCCGATACATCCTCTCGTCCGCGAGCTGGATGAGCTCTTCCTTGGTAGGAGCCTCGGTGGGAAACGTCGCGAGACCGATGCTGGCGCCGATCCGCGAGTTGATGCCTTCCTCTTTGAGGAAGGTGGTGCGGAGAATGAGCTGGCGCATGCGCTCGCCGAGCCGCTGCGCCTGAGGGGAGTCGGTGTCGGGAAGAATCACCACGAACTCGTCGCCGCCGTAGCGGGCGGCGATGTCCGTCTCCCGAATCGCGGCGCGAAGGAGAAATCCGACCTCTCGCAGCACCTTGCTTCCGCGGAGGTGCCCGTGGGTATCGTTCACGATCTTGAAATAGTCGAGGTCGATGAACAGGAGGCTCAATCGGGACTTGTGCCGAGCGGTGAGCTTCAGCTCGCGCTCGAGCGCCTGGTGGAAATAGCGGAAGTTGAAGAGCGAGCTCACGTCGTCGAGGATCGAGGTTTCCTTGGTCTGCTGGTAGAGCTTCACGTTCTCGATCGCGACCGAGATCTGCTTCGAGAGCTGCGTCAGGAGCGGGAGGTCCTTTTCCGAGAAGGCCCCCTCGCGGCGCGACCCCAGACCGAAGGTGCCCACCACCTTCCGACGGGACTCGAGCGGCAACAGGATGTACGAGCGTATTCCGTCCTCGTAGAGGAACTGGTCCTCGATGAAGCGCGGCTGGGTTTTGGTGTCGCGGTGGATGAAATGGGTCTCGTTCAACACCACCCAGCCGGGGCCGGTGCCGACGAGCGGGATGAGCGACTCCATGCCCCATCCGGAATCGGTCCTCGAGCCGGAGGCGAAGATCCGGAGGTAGCTCCCCGACTCGTCCAGGAACGCCACCGAAAGCCGGTCGAACGAGAAGAGCTTCTCCATCTCGTTCGCGAAAGAGTCGAACACTTCCTCGATCTGGAGGCTGCTGCTGATGACCCGGGCGATGTTGTTGAGGACCTTGATCTCCTTCGACTGCCGTACCGTCCTCTGGAACAGGAGCGCGTTCTCCGCCGCCATGCCGATCTGGTTGCCGATGGAGGTGAAGAGGTCGAAATCGAACGTGGGGAAGAGCTGCTTCGCGGCAATCGCGAGCTGCATCACCCCCAGGATCCGGTTCTTGCTCCGGAGGGGTACGCCGGCGACGGCGCCGACGTCGTCCCGCTCCTTGAGAAGCTGGTGGAGCCTGGGCTCGCGGTCGAGAGACTCCAGCATGGGCTCCCCGCTCTCGAGCACCCGGCGGGCGAGCTCGCAGACGTCGAGCTGGAGCTCCTTCTCCGTCGGAGCGATGCCCCGGTCTCCCTGGAACGCCGCGAACTGGAAGGTTTTCGTTTCCTCTTGATAGAGAAGCATCTCGCCGTAGACGCTCGCGCTCGCCTCCATGATGACCTGGAGCGAGTCCGAGAAGATCTCCGAAAGGTCGAAGGACTTGGAGATCGCGGAGGAGAGCGAGTTGAGCGCGCTGAGCTTGTGGTTTCCAAAGAGCACTTCCCGCTGCAGCAGGCGCTCTTCGCTCAGGTCGCGGAAGTGCACCAGCACCACCCGGCCTTCGTCGAACCCGATGGCCAGGCCTCGCACGGAAACGGGGATCGGACCCTGCTCCTTGGTCTCGAGGAGAAGGTCGTCGTAGGTGAATCCCGCGGGCGTGAGAAACCTCTGGAAGTGCTCGACGGCGCGGGTGCGGGAAGTCCTCGGGTGGAGGTCCTCGAGGCGAAGATCGAGCAGCTCTCTCCGCGTGCATCCGGTGAGGCTCTCCGCCTCTTTGTTCGCGTCGAGGCAGAGCCGGTTCACGGCGTCGAAGAGAAACGTGGCGAGGGGAATCTTCTCGAACGCGGAGCGATACTGCCAGCCCGTCGACTCCGGCCGGTCGCCCGGGAGCGATTGGAGAGTAGGCTTCGCCACGTTCTTGCTCTGTTACCGTTCTTTCGCCGTGGGACCTGAGGGAAGTCCCTTATAAACAACAGAATAGCCAACCGCATCGGCGCCGGTCAAGCGGTGCCCGTGCTATACAGGAGATGTGAGACCCAAAGTCGCCCTGACCATCGCGGGGTCGGACTCCGGCGGAGGCGCCGGGATCCAGGCCGATCTGAAGACTTTCGCCGCCCATGGAGTTTTCGGAACGAGCGCCGTGACCGCGGTGACGGCGCAGAACACGGTGGAAGTGACGGGGATCGAGGAGCTGTCCCCGGAGATCGTCGGCCTCCAGATCGACGCAGTTGTGACCGATATCGGAGTCGATGCCGTGAAAACGGGGATGCTCTCGTCGAGGCGCCTCATCGAGATGGTCGCGCGGAAGCTCGAGGAGCACCGGCTCGAGAAGACCGTGATCGACCCGGTGATGGTCGCGAAGAGCGGCGCCCGGCTTCTCGATCCCGGAGCGGTCAAAGCGCTTTCCGGTGAATTGCTTCCGCACGCTCTCGTCGTGACCCCGAACCTGCCGGAGGCGGAAACCCTCGTCGGCTTTCCCCTCGAGGACGAGGCCTCGATCCTCGAGGCGGCGAGGCGGATCGTCGGAATGGGAGCGAAAGCGGCACTGGTGAAGGGAGGCCACGGCGGGGGAGCGGAGTCCGTCGACGTGCTCTATTACCGGGGCAGCTTCCGCCACTACCGCGCTCCGCGGATCGCGACGAAGAACACCCATGGTACGGGCTGCACGTTCTCGGCGGCGATCGCCGCCGAGCTCGCTCTCGGCCGCGAGCTGGAAGAGGCCGTCGAGCGGGCCAAGGCCTACCTCACGAAGGCCATAGCGGCGGGTTTCGACCTTGGAAGAGGCCACGGTCCCTTGAACCATTTCCCCCCATCGAGTTGAGCGACCAGCGAGTTGTAGCGTTCATCGAGGGTAGGCTAGGATCGGCGCCATCGGGGGCTTGAAGGAATGTTCGAGATCGTTCACGACATCCTGGACGTGCGGACCCTCGCCCTCCAGGTCGCGAGCCAGTCCGACGGCGCCATCGTCACGTTTTCCGGAATCGTACGGGGCACGAACCAGGGGAAGAAAGTGCTGTTCCTCGAGTACGAGGCCTATCCCGAGATGGCGGGGAAGATGATGGAGCGGATAGGCAAGGAGATCCAGGACACCTGGGGACTCTCGAGCGTCCGCATGCAGCACCGCGTCGGTCGCCTCAACGTGGGCGAGACCAGCGTCGTCATCGTCGTCGCCGCGCCCCATCGCGACGATGCCTTCGCCGCCTGCCAGTACGCCATCAACCGGCTGAAGCGCATCGTTCCCATCTGGAAGAAGGAAGTCTTCGAGGACGGCGAAGTCTGGGTCGAAGGCCCGGTCGAGACCGTGGAGGTGCCTTGAAAGTCCGCGTGCGCCTCTTCGCCGCGCTTCGAGAAATCGTCGGGTCAGGAAGAGGTGGAGCTCGAGCTCCAACCGGGCACGACGGTGAACGGCGTCTGGGAAAATCTCGTCTCGCGGAACGAACGGCTCGGCCCCTACGCGAAATCCATCAACTTCGCCGTGAATCACGACTTCGTCTCCCGCGAGACCCAGCTTGCGCCGGACGACGAGGTAGCCTTCCTGCCTCCGGTCAGCGGTGGTTGATGGCGCCGGACCGAAAGCGGCGCCAGGAAGCCATCCTCACCCTCATCCGCGACAAGCCGATCCGCAACCAGAACGAGCTTCTCGAAGGACTGGAGCGCGCGGGCGTGTCCTTGACGCAGTCGACGCTCTCCCGCGAGCTCAAGAGCCTCGGAATCGGGAAGGCCCCCGACGGCCGCGGCGGCTACCGCTACGTCGCCGGAGCCTCGGCCGGTGAGGGTCCGCTCGCCCCGGTCGCGGCGTTCGTTACGAGCCTCGAGAGCGCCAAGAACTTCATCGTGGTCAAGACCCCGCCGGGAAACGCCATGGGAGTCGCCCGCGCGATCGACGAAGTCGAGTGGCCGGAGATCATGGGCACCATCGCGGGGGACGACACTATCCTGCTCATCGCCAGAAGCGACGCCGACGCGCAGGCGGTCGAGAAGCGCCTGCGCGCGGTCAGCGGGCGGTAAATGGCGTGGTAAGCTTTGCCTATGAGCACGTCGGTCCAACGTAAGCCGGCGACTTACGAGGATCTGCTGGCGGTTCCCGACCATAAGGTGGCCGAGATCCTGGACGGAGAGCTCTTCGCGAGTCCTCGCCCTGCGTTCCCTCACGCTCATGCATCCACCACTCTCGGCGGTGAGATCTCGACCCGCTTCCATCGACCCGGAGGCGGGGGCGACAACCCAGGCGGTTGGTGGATCCTTTTCGAGCCCGAGCTTCATTTTCGGGATGACGTCGTGGTGCCCGACGTCGCGGGTTGGCGTCGAGAACGTGTACCGTTTCTCCCCAACGCACCGTGGTCCGATATCGCCCCCGATTGGGTATGTGAGGTCGTCTCTCGCCGAGCACGGAGTCGATCGATCGCGGCCGAAAGCTGCGGATCTATGCCCGCGAGGGCGTGAGTCACCTGTGGCTCGTCAACCCTCTCGCGAGAACACTCGAGGTCTATCGGCTGTCCGAGGGTAAGTGGACGCTGCTCCAGACCTCGGTCAACGATGAAGTCGTTCAGGCCGAGCCGTTCGGGAACGTATCCATCGAGATGTCCCGCTGGTGGCTTCCGGAAGCTCCGCCCGAGCGGGGCTGAAGAGGTTTTCCGCGGCATTTCAAGAATTAACTCCGTCCGGGCGGAGTTAGCTCAGGTATTACTTGAGCTTCGCGAACACGCATTCGCCAATCGAGAATGGAAGCCGGGCGAGCAGCCAGAACAGGCCTTTTCCGACGTGTATGAAAACCATGAACATGAAACCCGTACTGGTACTCATCGACGAAGCGCTGCTGGCCGAATTGGACGCGGACGACGAGGTTCAGCGTGAAGGGCGATCGGAGGTGATAGGCCGGGCGGTTCGGGACTATCTCAAACGGCGGCGGCAGCGAGTGATCGCACTGCAGTATCGCGAAGCCTACGCCGATGGCCAGGGTCTGGAAGACGAGTTCGAGGGGTGGGAGAAGCAAAGTGACCGGCCCCCCGAGTAATTTGGTGGCGGAGTCTGGACGTTCGAGTTTACTCGCCTCCTGAGAGTCGGCCCGTGCTCGTGCTCACGCAACTTGCGGGAGGCGGAGCGCGCGGTTCGAAAAAGTGACGACCGTGCTACGCTCGCCTGGTGCAGTTCGAGTGGGATCCGGAAAAGGCGGAATCCAACGTCACGAAACACGGAGTGTCCTTCGAGGAAGCTGTTTCGGTCTTCGGCGATCCGCTGGCGACCACGGTGCGCGATACGATTCACTCCGAGGATGAAGAACGATTTCTGATCGCCGGGGTCTCGAGCGAGAAAAGGGTGTTGATCGTCTGGCACACCGAGGGCGACAATGGAATCCGAATCATCGGTGCCCGCGAGGTGACGACGCAGGAGCGGAGGGTCTATGAGTCAGGAGAATGAAACAGACGCCGACGAAATGCGGCCCGAGTACGACATTCGCGGGGGGGTTCGAGGCAAGTACTTCGAACGCTATCGCCAGGGAACAAACGTCGTGTTACTCCAGCCGGACGTGGCCGCCGTGTTCCGGAGCTCCGAAGCGGTCAATCGAGCGCTGCGTGAGCTGATGGAAATCGCAAGAAGGCAGGCCGGAGCTGCCGCGCGCGAGGGTTCGGAATAGCTTCCAATCCGTGAAGCTGAAAACACTCTCTGTGGAGCACCGGATGCCTGGGGTGCAAATCCACATCGTGCTCAATTGATTCGAAGAGCTGAAGGGGCGTGTGCCCATTGGCGGACCGTCGGACGCTGAGCTGAGCGTTTCTCAACCCCTCGCCGCCAATGCCTCCTCCACTTCTATCGGTAGCTTTACGGTGATGAAGTAGGACCTGGGCACAGGTAGTCCTCGCCCGACTCGTCCACTACGCGCATGTACCCGTCCTTGGCGGCCGTCTCGTCTGGAATCAGTCGGTAGATTTTCCGCTGTTCCAGATCGTCGCAATCGTCGTTCTTCACGCAGAGCGCGAACTCAACCTCTCGCTTCTCCATATCTGTTTCAGCTCAGTAGACGCTTGATCTTCATTCTTCTCTTGCCGATACCATGGGCCTCGTACCCATGTAACTCGACGAGTTACTCGGGGAGTCGCGCTCGTTCACGCCTCGATGAGAGCTCTCGCGTGCGCTATCTCGTGAGGTTCGATGGGACGAACTTGAGACGCGAGAAGAGTGGTCACCGCCACGGTCTTTCCATTGAGGGTCATGAACTCGACTTCGTAGGCCTCGCCGTTCCTGTGGATGTGCACTACGGTTCCGATGTCGCCGGCAACGAGTCGTTCTTGGGAAATGTCAGCCGTCAAAACGACTCGTTCATGTTCTCGGATCATGGCGGCTCCTAGACGGGGTAGGCTGTAATCAGACGAGGCGGGGTGGTCTTTGCCTCGACCAGCCACACCGTTCGAATACGTGGGTTGCGTCCATCCGGCGTTACGATCTCGCGTTCGACAATATACCGTGCACCGTGACTCGATTCCACGAGTGCGACAACCGGCTGGGTCCCGCCATGCGGCTCGGAGCGCCTCCGCCAACACCGCCCACTCCTCGACCTTGAACCCGAAGTGCTCGAAGAACGCGGCCTTGTGTCGACCATCCGGATGCTCCCGGTTCAGGAGGTACTCAACGACCTTCGCGCGGTCCACAACGAGAGAACGGACCCGGGGAAGTTCGTTGCGCGCGGCCAGGGTTTCGTCTCCTTCGCGCTGAGTCCTGGCGCGCAGGCGCTCCCCTAGCGGTAGAATGAGGGAGCGCCATGGAACAGCAATTGATATTGACAGAGGCTTTGGCAGCAGAGATTCGCCAGTTAGGGGATCGCTACGGGATACGCAATATCCGCGTCTTCGGTTCACTTGCCCGTGGCGAAGCGGACCCGAGAGTGACATCGATCTGCTCGTCGAGTACGTTCCCGGTCACGGAGGCTTTGCATTCGTGGATTTTTGCGACGCCGTCGAGGGGCTGTTGAGGCGAAAGGTCGACGTAGTAACCGAGAAGAGCCTCCATCCCGTCATCCGTGACAAGGTGCTCGCGGAAGCCGTTCCCCTCTGATGCCCGAAAAGCGAAACGAGAGGCTGTACCTCACTGACATTCGCGGCGCGATCGATCGAATCCTCGAGTACACCTCGGCCGGTCGCGAGGTCTTCTTCGGCAACTCAATGGTTCAAGACGCGGTTGTGAGAAACCTGGAGATCCTGGGCGAAGCGGTGAGGGGAGTGACGGAAGCCACTCGCGAAGGCCCACCCGGAGATTCCATGGAAGAAGATCACCGGCACGAGAGACCGGGTGATCCACGGCTACTTTCGCGTCGACCTCGATATCGTTTGGGAGATCGTGGAGAAGGAACTGCCCGTTCTGAGAGAGAAGATGGCGACCCTCCTGTGCAATACCGTCTGTGAAATCGCAGGCGAGCAGAAAATGATGCCTGAGGGCGACCCGCGCCGGACGCCCACTCTCCTCCGGCAGTGATTGCTCCTTCAAGTATCTCTTGAGCTCCGCGAGCACGTGTTCGCGGAGCGCGCACGGAAGATGTAGGCTACACGACCAGAAAAGGTCTCCATGATCGGGCGAACGCTCGGCCACTACGAGATCGTCGAGAAGCTCGGCGAAGGCGGCATGGGAGCGGTCTACCGGGCCCGCGACACGACGCTCGGGCGGGACGTGGCGCTGAAGCTTCTGCCCGAGTTCGGTTCGGGCGATTCCGAGAAGGTCGCGCGACTCGAGCGCGAGGCACGGCTTCTCGCTTCCCTGAGTCACCCCAACATCGCGACCCTCCACGGGCTCGAGGAGTCGAACGGGCTCAAGTATCTGGTGATGGAGCTCGTGCCGGGAGAGACGCTCGCCGAGAGGATCTCCCGAGGGCCGGTGCGAATCGAAGAGTGCCTCGGCATCTTTCGCCAGATCGCCGAGGGTCTCGAGGCGGCGCACGAGAAGGGAGATCGTCCATCGGGACCTGAAGCCCGCGAACGTCATCGTCACGTCCGAGGGAAGAGTCAAGGTCCTGGACTTCGGTCTGGCGAAGGCGGTGGCAGAGGAGGCGCCGTCCTCCGACCTGTCCAAGTCTCCGACGCTGACGCGAGAAGGCACCGAGCAGGGCGTCATCCTGGGAACAGCGTCCTACATGAGCCCGGAACAGGCGCGGGGGAAGACTCTCGATCGAAGGACCGACATCTGGTCTTTCGGGTGCGTGTTCTATGAAGCGCTGACGGGGAGAAAGGCATTCTCGGGCGAGACGGTCTCGGACATCCTCGCTGCGATTCTCGAGAAGGAGCCCGACTGGACGGCATTGCCCGCAAGCACGCCGGCGAAGATCCGCGATCTGCTGCGATGGTGTCTGCAGAAGGAGCCGCATCGGCGCTTGCGGGATATCGGCGATGCGAGGATCGAGAGTGACGAGCCTTCGGAATCACCCGTCAGCGTGCGCCGCGGCACCGCTACTTGCCGTGGGCGGTGGCGGCGCTCTTGTTCGGTGTCGCCGTCTGGAGTTTGCTGCGACCACTGGAGAACAACCAGAGCGCACGGTCTCACGCTTCACCGTGAACCTTCCTCCGGAGCAAGCTCTCACCTGGGCAAACGATCCCTCCCTGGCACTTTCTCCGGATGGAAGGCGTCTTGTCTACGTCGGAGGTTCGGCTAACGACCGCAAGCTCTACGTCCGACCGATCGATCAGCTCGAGGCTCGTCCCTCCCTGGCACCGAAGGTGCGGCGACGGCTTTCTTTTCACCGGATGGAGAGTGGGTGGGCTTCTACAGATCCAATCCCACGAAGCTAAAAAAGGTGGGATTCGACTCTGGATTGCCCATCACGCTCTGTGATGCGCGAGATCCTTGGGGCGCGAGTTGGGGTCTCGGAAGACTTCATTCTCTTCGCACCCGACGTGGCTCGGGGCTATCGCGGGTCTCCGCTTCGGGAGGCTCCCCTTCGGTCGTGACGACGCCGGACGCGTCGCGGGGCGAAACCTCGCATCGGTGGCCGGAGATTCTTCCCGAGTGGAAAGATCGGCTCTCTTTACGATTCTGACCGGCTCGGGCATCCCGCGCATCGGCCTCCTCTCTCTCGAAAGCGGTGAGTATCGAGTTTTGCTCGAAGGAGGCTCTTTCGCCCGGTACGTTCCGACGGGTCACCTCGTCTACGTGAGGGAAGGCGTGCTTCTGGCGGCGCCCTTCGATCTCGAGCGTCTCGAATTGACGGGCGAGTCGGTCCCCGTGCTCGAGGGAGTCTGGACCAGCCGTCAATATGGAACGGCGCATTTCGCTCTCTCGGGGGACGGCACTCTCGTCTATGTTCCCCGGGTCGCGGGAGAGAGGGCTCTCGTTTGGGTGGACCGACAGGGACTCGTCAGACCGATCACCGAGGCTCGACGGGTTTTTGAAGACCCGCGTCTCTCGCCCGATGGACAGAGACTCGCCGTGACCATCCGGGATGACGGACTCCACGTCTGGGTTTACGAGATCATCGCGCGATACCCTGGCGCGACTGAGCTTGGGTCCAGGCCAAGAGGAGACGCCCATCTGGGCACCCGACGGAAGCCGTTTGGCGTTTCGAAGCGGCTCACCCGCCAACCTTTTCTGGCAGCCCGCGGATGGAAGCCTCCCTGCGGAAAGATTGACGACGAGCGAATTCGTTCAAACTCCGACCTCGTGGTCGCCCGACGGCAAGATGCTCCTGTACTATGAGTTGCAACCGAATGGAGCACGGGACATCGCCCTGCTGACACTCGAGGACGAGAGAAGCACGCGGACCTTCCTCCAGACACCGTTGAATGATGTCGTTGGCGGAGTTTTCTCACCGGACGGTCGGTTCCTCGCCTACGCCTCGACAGAGACCGGAAGGTTCGAGGTCTACGTCCGGCCGTTTCCGGGCCCGGGACCCAAGTGGCAGATTTCGAAGCGAGGGTGGTGAGCAGCCGGTCTGGGCTCGAAGTGGGCGCGAGATTTTCTACCGGAACGGCGACAAGATGATGGCGGTCAGCATCCAGACGCACCCGGTGTTCCGAGCGGGAAAGCCAATCCAGCTCTTCGAAGCAAGGTTTGCGGGGGTTCTCTACCATTCCGCCGAATACGACGTTGCGCCCGACGGCCAGCATTTCGTCATGATTCAGGACGTGGAATCCTGGTCCACCCAGATCCACGTCGTCCAGAACTGGTTCGAGGAGCTCAAGCAGCGCGTTCCCTTACCTAAGCGCTGATCCTGCGCTTCAGCCTGCCCCTCCGATGCTCGAACGCCTCTCTCCACCGCTCCCGAAACCCCAGAGGCAGCTCGAATCCCGAATCGAGTCTCTCGAGCGCCGACTCGCAGTGCGCGAGCGCGGAGACGTAGTCCTTCACCCGATGTTCGAGATGCATCGCGAGCTCGTGGAGCGCCAGGACCGACTCTCCGCCATCCTCGCGGGATAGCTCCTCCCAGAGCTCACGAGCCCTTTCGATCTCGCCGCGGCGTTTGTGGAGCTCCGCTAGACCCTGAAGCGACCGGCGTCTAGCGGCACCGGTGAGCCCCGACTCTACGGCACGCCCGTAATGAAGAATCGACCTCTCCTGGTTCTCCACTCTCGCGAAGAGCCGTCCAAGGCTGAAGTCGTCGATTGGGTTGTCCGGCGCGTTCTCCTCGTCGAGCATGTCGGAGGCGGAGACCGTGAGGGCCGCGAGCGAAAGCACGTCGTGGGCGTTGTGGTCGAGCACGTGGGGAAGCTCGGAGGCGTCGCCGGTGCGGACGAAGCGGAAGTAGATATCGGCGATTAGGTGGCCGGGGACGTCGTTCTCCCGCTCGAATCCCAGGAGCCATTGCTCGAGCTCGACGAGGCGGCAGCTCTCGAAGCGCGCCTTCCAGAGGCTTCGCGCGGGATGGAGGAGATCGAAGTGGAGCTTTTCCTCGAAGGGGAACTCCTGCCGGTTGAGGACGTAGCGGGTCTCGAGGAGAGGCGCGTCGAAGCTCTTGCCGTTGTAGGTCACGAGGAGCTCGAAGCGCGAGGCGAGCTCGACCAGCGCCCGGAGCATCGCCGCCTCCTCGCGGTAGTGGCGCATGAAGAGCTGGCGGAGAACGAAAGCTCCGTCCTCGACGAACCCGAGACCGATCAGGAATGCATAAGTCCCCGAGCCGCCGGCGAGGCCCGTGGTTTCCGTGTCGAGGAAGAGTGCTCGCTCGAGGTCGATTTCGGCGCCGTCACTTCCGCGCGCCAGGACGGAGAAGCTCTCCCGGGGAATGCGGAGGAGGCGATCGAGCTCGATCCGTCCATGGCGGTGATCGAGAGGGAAGTACCGGTCCACGCAGAAGTAAGACCCGAGCTCGTTCCGGATCTCCTTGCCGTCGCGAAGGGCTGCCTCGAGAGCGACGACCTCGCGCCTTGCGGGCGCTCGCGAAGGCTCCAAGGCGCGCGCCGGCTTGGACTGAGCGACGGCGACGAGACGTTCGAGCCTCTCCTTGAGCGAGAGCTCGGAGCCGGTCGCCGCCGACTGGCCCAGGAGCTCGCTCTCGAGCCGCTTCAGGGCGCCGTTCTCGGGAGCGCCGACGCGCTGCCTTCGACCGTAGAGACGCTCGAGACGTTCTCTCGTCGAGCTCATGCCGGCGAGAGCAGCTCCAGAATCGCGAGGGCTGTTTGCTTGCCGCGGTGACCGATCTCCCCCACGGGTCCTACGCAGGAGGGGCATCCCTCGTGGCAGGGGCAACCCTCGATGAGCCGCTTCGATTCCGAGAGGAGCTTTCCGTGGAGCTCGTAGAGCGGCTGCGAGAAACCGATGCCGCCGGGGTAGTTGTCGTAGATGAAGACGTTCGGCTCGTAGGCCGCTCCCGCGGGCTCGGCCGAGGCGGCCGCCCCTGCTCCCGCGGTCAGCCGCTTGAATCCGCGCTCGACCGAAGCCGTGCCCTGGGCGTTGTCTCCGATCGCGACCCCGATGTCCCTCCCGTCGCACATCAGGAACAGCATGGCGACCGTCTTGAGAGCGTTCGCAAGCCCCACGACGCCGTCGCGGCGCTCTTCCGACGTCCCCCGGACCGCGGCCATTACCTCACGGGGTATGGTGAGCCAGTACGACGTGGTGTGCATCTCGATCTCGGGCATGTCGAGCTCGCCCGAGCCCACGTTCTCCATGGTGTAGAACTTGATCTTCTTGAAGCCTACCACCTGAGAGACGACGTGAACCTCTCCGTGACTGCGACGTCCACGAAGGTGCTCGGAACCCTCGAAACGATCCAGGATATTGACCTTGGTATAGGTGATGGCGTCGGTGAAGTAGTCGCTCTCCCACGGACGCACCGTCGCCCGCCGCTCCGCGTAGTCGAACTTCTCGACGATGTACTGCTTTCCCTCGAGGATGTAGATCGCCTTCTCGTGGAGCGTCGAATGCGCGCTCACGAAGTCGACCTCGGCGACGATCCGGGGCTCGCGCGAGTCGTCGTAGACGATGAAGTTGTCGGAGCTCACCGATCGGAGGCTGACGTTGTCGGCGGGATAGGCGTCCGTGGTCCAGTGCCACCGGCCGTCGGAGTGGTGCAGGACGTTCTTCTCCTGGAGAAACGCCAGGATCTCCTCGAGGCTCTCCTTGCCGAACTTCTCCCCGTCCTGGAACGGGAGCTCGAAGGACGCGCACTTGATGTGGTCCACCAGGATCGAGAGATTGTCGGGATTGATGAGGCCGTGCTCCGGGGAGCCCCCGAAGAAGTAATCCGGGTGGTTCACGATGAACTGGTTCAAGGGGTTGCTGTTGGCGATGAAGACCGCGACCGAGGCCCCCGTCCGGCGGCCCGCCCGGCCCGCCTGCTGCCAGGTAGAAGCGATGCTCCCGGGATAGCCGGCGATGACGGCGACGTCGAGTGAGCCGATGTCGATTCCGAGCTCCAGAGCGTTCGTCGATACGACGCCGAGGACGCTTCCCTCGCGGAGCCCCGCCTCGATCTCCCGGCGCTTCTTCGGAAGGTAGCCTCCGCGGTAGCCGCGAACGAGGTCGCCGTCCCGGATTCCCCCGCGCTCGAGCTCGTCCTTGAGGTACGTCACCAGGACTTCGGTATTCAGGCGGCTCGTGGCGAAGACGATCGTCGAAAGCCCGCGCTTGAGAAACGACGAAGCGATGCGGCGGGTCTCGTTGATGTACGAGCGGCGGATGCCGAGCTCGGGGTTCACGACCGGAGGGTTGTAGAAGACGAAGTACTTCTCGCCCGCGCGGCGCGCCGTTTCGCTCGATGAGCTCGACGTCTTCTTCGAGAAGGGCTTCCGTCAGCTCCTTCGGGTTCGCGATGGTCGCGGAGGAGCAGATGAATGTGGGCGAAGCCCCGTAGAAGCGGCAGATGCGCTTCAGGCGCCTCACGATGTTCGCGAGGTGGCTTCCGAAGACCCCGCGGTAGGCGTGCACTTCGTCGATCACGACGTACCGCAGGTTCTCGAAGAGCTTCACCCACTTGGGGTGGTGCGGCAGGATGCCGCTGTGGAGCATGTCGGGGTTGGTCACCACCAGATGGCCGCGCGAGCGGATGGCTTTGCGCGCGTCCTGCGGTGTGTCTCCGTCGTAGGTGAACGTCCGGACGTCGGCGCCGATGTCGGTAATCAAAGAGTGCAGCTCCGCGAGCTGATCCTGGGACAGCGCCTTGGTAGGGAAGAGATAGAGCGCGCGGGTCTCGGGCTCCCGCAGCACCCGATCGAGCACTGGCAGGTTGTAGCAGAGGGTCTTTCCCGAGGCGGTCGGAGTGACCACGACCGCGTTTTTCCCCTCGCGAACCGTTTCGAAGGCCTCGCGCTGATGGGAGTACAGCCGCTCGATCCCGCGGCGGAGGAGCGCCTCGCGTATCGCCGGCGAAAGATCCTCGGGGAAATCGACGAAGTCCGCGGGCTGCGGGGGAAAGTGCCGAAGGGCGGTGATGCTCTGGAGTCTTGCCGCTTCGCCTTCGAGCTCCGCAACCACGTTCTCGAGGGCGCGGCTTCGATCGACCGGCGCCAGGATCTGCGTCATGGAACGGGAGCGAGTTTATCCGAAAGCCGGAGAGAACGACAAGACGAGCGGGCGTCGACCCCGGGTTTGAACTCCGCCCTCGAAGGATTTAAACTATTAGATCCAGTCCACTTCTAGCGCCGGAAGGTTACCTCTTTGGTTCTTTTCAACTACGCTCTGAAGGAGCTGACCGCGAAGATCGTGTACTACGGTCCCGGTCTCTCCGGAAAGACCTCCAACCTGCAGTACATCTACGAAGAGCTCCCCATCAAGAACAAGGGGAGGATGCTCACGCTCGCCACGGAGACCGACCGGACGCTGTATTTCGATTTCCTGCCGGTGGACGCGGGAGTGGTGCGCGGAATCAAGACCCGGGTTCAGCTCTATACCGTTCCCGGCCAGGTTTTTTACAACGCCACCCGCCGGATGGTGCTGAAGGGGGCGGACGGCGTCGTCTTCGTAGCGGACTCACAGAGGAGCATGGTCGAAGCGAATCTCGAGAGCTTCGAGAACCTCAGGGAGAACCTCAAGGCCCACGACCTCAAGGTCGAAGAAATGCCGCTGGTTCTCCAGTTCAACAAGCGGGACCTGCAGGAAATCTGCACCCTCGAGGAGATGAACGACAGCCTGAACCCCATGAACGGCCCGTTCTACGAGGCCGTGGCGAAGGACGGGGTCGGCGTCGAGGAGACGCTTCAAGCAATCAGCGGTCTGGTGCTCAAGTCGGTCATCGACCGCTACGGCGGCGATCGAAGCATGACCCCTCTCGGAACGATGGCACCCGTGGGGTCCGCCGGGGCAGCCGCGAAAGTCGCCGCCTCCGATCCCGCGCGAACCGACCCCGACGCTCTCGTTTCCGCGACGGCGTTGGTGGGCGGTGCCGGGGCGGGGAAGGCTTCGTCGGGAGGAAGCCCCCCGCGCGGCAAGGATCCGAAGCCGAAAGCCGCCGGGCCCTGGCCGTCGGCACCGAAGGAGGACAAAGTGGCCTCGAAGGACTCGAATCCACTGGATGCTTTCGAGAGCCTGAATATCGAAGGCATCCTCGACGAGGCGCTGAGGCTCGACGAGCCCGAGGACGAGCCGGTGCGCCCCGCGCCCCAACGCGTCAAGGCAAAGGCCAAGCCCGAGCCCGTACCGGCCGAAGAGGAGGACTCGATGTTCTCTGGGCTTCTCGACGAGGCTCTTGGCTCTCAGGAGACCGAGTCGATCCTCGACAGCGTCCTTGGAGGGGGCGGTGCCTCGAGCCGACACACCACGAATCCTCCCCGGGACCGGAGCGACGCCATGCGGGAGATCGAGGTCGATTTCCTCGGCGAGAGCCTCGAGCCGGTCGAAGAGGAAGAAGACAACCGCTCCCACCTGAGCGAGCTCATCAAGACCCGCGTCTCCATCCCGGCGGAACGCCACATTTCGAGCGCCCCGCCGAAAGCCGCCGCGAAGGAAGCGCCGAAAGCCAGAGGCCCCATCGAGGTCCCGATCACCATCGAGATTGACGCCGAGGCCGCGGATCAGGACATCGAGCTCCTGCTGAAGATTCGGCTGAAGCGGAAATAGACTCACGCGCTATGCTTGGCGCATCATGAATCGCGTTCTCATCGTCGACGACGAGGCGGGCTCGCGCCAGGGCCTCTCGGAGCTGGTGGGGAGCTGGGGGTATTCGACCGACGTCGCCTCGGACGGCGCCGAAGGTCTGGTGAAGGCCCGGGAGTTCCGGCCCCAGGTGGTCATCGCCGATCTCGTCATGCCTCGAATGGACGGCCTCGGCCTTCTCTCCGGCCTCGAGGACGACCTCGACCACCTCGCCGTCGTCATGCTGACGGCCAAGGGGAGCATCGCCATCGCGGTCGAGGCGATGAAGAAAGGCGCCTTCGATTTCCTCACGAAGCCCGTCGATACCGAGCAGCTTCGCCAGGTCCTGGACCGCGCGCTGGAGCGCAGCGCCGCTTTCGAGCGCGCCGAGAGCTATCGAAAGAACCTCCGGGAGACCGGGGCCTTCGGCCGGATGGTGGGCTCGAGCCCGGCGATGTCGAAGCTCCACGATCTCATGGCGAAGATCGGGCCTTCGGCCGCCTCGGTGCTGATCGTGGGTGAGTCGGGTACCGGAAAAGAGCTCGTGGCGCGCACGCTGCACGAGCTCTCCCCCCGGCAGAAAGCCCGGTTCGTCGCCGTGAATTGCGCGGCGATTCCGGAAACGCTGCTCGAGAGCGAGATCTTCGGACACGAGCGCGGCGCTTTCACCGGAGCCGAGGGCCGCCGGCAGGGGCTCTTCGAGCTCGCGGGCGGCGGAACGCTGTTCCTCGACGAGGTGGCGGAGATGGCGCCCGCGACCCAGGCGAAGCTCCTGCGCGTTCTCGAAGAGCGCTCCTTCCGGCGCCTCGGGGGGAGCGAGGAGATCCAGGTCGACGTCCGGGTGCTCGCGGCCACGAACCGCGATCCCGCGAAGGCGCTCGAGGAGGGGAAGCTCCGCGAGGACTTGTACTATCGGCTGAACGTGTTCACCCTCGAGCTGCCTCCGCTCCGGGATCGAAAGGAGGACATCCCTCTCCTGATCGCGGCGTTCGTCCGCGAAGTGAACGAACGAAATCAGAGAAACGTGGCGGGAATCGAGGACGACGCTCGGGAGGTCCTCCGGTCCTACCATTGGCCGGGGAACCTTCGCGAGCTCCGGAACGTGATCGAGCGGTCGGTCATCGTGGCCAAGGGAAGCCGCATCCGCAAAGAGGACCTGCCTCCGTCGGTGCTCTCGCCGCTGGCCCGAGCCCGACCCGACGCGGCCGTCGAGTTCCCCGTGGGCACGACCGTCGACGAAGCGGAGAGGAACCTGATCCTGAAGACGCTGGATGCCACCGGGCAGAACAAGACCAGGGCCGCCGAGATCCTGGGAATCAGCTTGAAGACCTTGCACAACAAGCTGAAGAAGTACCGCAAAGCGACCTGAGCCGGCTGTTCGGCGCCGAGAACCGACCGTGGGATTCCGGGGAAAGCAGATCGCGACGCTCACGCTCGTGGCGGCGGTCGTCGCCCTCGCCACGAGCCTCGTCAACCTCGCGGCGCTCGCGCAGCTCACCATCGACGAGAGCCGCTCGCGCGCCGAGCTCCTCGCGGAGACGCTGTACCACCAGGCCTCGCGGGTGATTCGCCAGCACGGTCGGGACGGGATCGACGAGGCGCTCGCTTCGGATCCCTCGCTCGCGAGCTACGCCGAGGGCGTCGTCGGCTATTCCCCGACGATCATGTACGTCGCCATCACCACCGTCGTGGACGGCCGGGACGCGGCGCTCGTCCACAGCGATCCGTCCTCCAAGGGAAAGCCGGTTCCCCCGGCGCCGTCGCTCACGGAGTTCGCCGAGGAGAACCCGCTTTCGCAGCTCTGGGCCCTCGCCCGAGGGCATCAGGTCCTCGAGGTGAGCGTTCCTTTCGAGGTCGACGGACAGCCGTTCGGCTCGGTGCGGGTGGCGATCTCGACGCTTCTGCTCCGCGAAGAGATCGCGGGGGCGATCGTGAGGAACGTCCTCCTGGCGACGGGCGCGGTCCTCGTGGCCTTCATCGCTTCGTTCTACCTCGCGAACCGGCTCCTCGCTCCCATCGAGATGCTCAGGCGCGAGCTCGTCCGAATCGATCCGGGAGAAGGCGAGCCGCCCCTCGACCTCAGAAACGAGGCGGACGTCAGCCGCGTCGCGGAGTTCTTTGCCTCGATGAGCCGGAGGCTCGCTGACGGAAGAAGCGGCCGCGAGGGCGAGTCCGGGTGGCTGTCGACGATGCTCGGCGGGCTTTCCGACGCCGTGGTGGTCGTCAACGGCCAGGGGCGCGTGCTCTCTCTCAACCGATCGGCGGAAAAGCTCCTCGGAAAACGCCGGGAGGAGCTCGAAGGGCGATCGATCACCGAGCTCCTTCCCCGCGATCATCCCATCGCCCGGGTCATCCAGCGGGCTCTGGACCGCGGCGAATCCCTCGGCCCCTCGAACGTCCGCATCGAAGACTCCGGGCGTCGCACGGTCTACGCTCTCTCCGCCCAGGTGCTGCGGGACGCGAGCGGCGTCTCCGGCGTCATGGTGAGCGCGCGCGACATGGACAAGCTCTCGCGGCTGGGCTCTCACCTCTCTTACTCTCAGAAGCTCGCGGCCCTGGGGAAGCTCACCTCCGGAGTCGCGCACGAGATCAAGAACCCGCTGAACGCCATGGTGATCCACGTGGCGCTCCTTCGGGAGAAGATCGCGCGCGCCGGGCCGCCGGACGCGAAGGCCTCCCTCGACACCCTCGAGCAGGAAATCCGCAGGCTCGATCGGGTGATCTCCGGCTTCCTCAAGTTCACCCGCCCCGAGGACCTGCAGTTGACGTCGGTGACCCTCCCCGAGCTCCTGGAGGAAGTAGTGCGGCTGGTCTCGGCGGAAGCCGAAGCCTCCCGCATCGCGATCACGACCGCGGTCTCGGGCGATCTTCCCCCGGTCTACGGCGACCGCGAGCTCTTGCAGCAGGTCTTCGTCAACCTGATGAGAAACGCGCTCGAGGCGATGCCGGAAGGCGGTCGGCTCGAGCTTTCGGCGCGGCCGGGGGAGGAGAACCTCGAGATCGCGGTGGCGGATACCGGTGTCGGTATCGACCCCGAGCTCATCGACAAGATCTTCGACCTGTACGTGACGACCAAGAGCAAGGGAAGTGGTATCGGTCTTTCCGTCGTCTATCGCATCGTCCAGCTTCACGGAGGAGAAATCACGGTAGAATCACGAAAGGGGGAAGGGGCTCGATTCCTGGTCCGGCTGCCCCAGGTGCCGGGCTGAGCGAGCGGGGTCCCGGCTCTCGGTGCCGAATTTCATGCGCGCGTCGATCCAGGTCTGCCTGCGAGCCTCGTGTCTCTTTGTGCTTCTCTGGTCCGCGGCCGGCTGCGCCAGGGAGGTCAAAGCGGATTTCCCGAGACCGCCGGCGACCGCGTCCTTGCCGGCCCCCAAGGACTTGCCCGAGGAGATCCCGCCCACCGCGGCTCCCGAAGAGCCGGTGGCGACGGAGCCCGTCGACACCGCGCCCGAGACCGAGGACGAACCGGAGGAGCCTCCCGATGCCGCCCCGCGTCCGAGGCCGCAAGCACCTTCTCCCGAGGAGGCTCCGCCCGTTGCGCCTCCTTCGACGACCCTCGCTGGATCCACCGAGGTCGACCCCGAGCTCGCCTCGAAGCTCGAGCGCGCGAGCTCTCTTCTCCGATCGATAAGCCGAAGGATCCTGACTCCCGTGCAGGCGGAACAGCTCATCGCCGCCCGGGGCTTCGTCGCCCAGGCTCGCCAGGCGCTCGCGGAAGGCGACCCCCGCCGGGCTGTCGTCCTGATCGACAAGGGGCTGATTCTCGCCGAGGACGTCGATCGGCTGAGCCGGCCTTAGTTGGTGCGCTGTCTCCGACTACACTCCCGCCAAAAAACGGCAGACCGTCATCACTTTTCTACACTCTCAGGCCGGGCCGCCTTTCGAGTCTCATTCGGAGAAGAACCGTGTTTTCAGGTCGTTCCAGCACCGGTGGGCTTCCCAGGGCTTTTGGTACGTGGATTGCTTTACTTCGGGGATGCGGAGGAAAAACCGATGGTCCCTGGGATTCGGGTGCTCGTGGTCGAGGACAACGCGGCGATTCGGTCGAGCCTGACGCTCTTCCTCGAGCGGGAAGGGTTCGACGTGGTGGCCGTCGCGGAGTTCGCACGGGCTCAGGAGCTCATCGAGAAGGAGCTCTTCGACACCCTCATCACCGACCTGGACCTCCCCGGAGGAACCGGGCTCGACCTCCTCGCGACGGCGCGGCAATTCCGGCCCCGGATGCGCTCGATTCTGATGACCGGCTACGGCTGCAGCGCCGTACGGAAGCAGGCGTCGGAGCTGGGACTGGCCGCCTATCTGGAAAAGCCGTTCGGTCCGGCCGAGCTGCTCTCGGCGTTGGGCGATCGCGGCGGAGCCTAGCCTCTACGGAAGCCGCATCCGGTCCTCGACCGATTCGACGCCGCTGACGCTCGCCACTCTCTCGAGCACTCTCGTCCGCAAGCTCGGAGACGGAACGGTTCCCTCGACCACCACCGTGCCGCCGCGAGCGCTCACTTCGATCCGAAGCGGTCTCGTCTCCTTGTCGAGCCGCAGGGCGGCCTGTACCTTGGCGATCAGCGCAGCGTCGTCGATGGTCTCTCCCAGGGAGCGGGAGCTCCCGGATTCAGGGGGGAGCGAGGACTGGACCTCGAGGAGGTTCTCGACCGAGCGCACGCCCTCGACGCTTTCCGCAAGCGAGGCAGCGGCCGATTTCTCGGATTCCGCCCCTACGATTCCCCGCAGGATCACGTTTCCGGAACGGGCTTCGACGCGAATCGCCCGATCGGCCAGCTCGCGATTCAACGCGTAGGCCGCTTTGACCGAGGCCACCACGGCGGCGTCCTCGACCGCCTCCTGCACGTATGGAAGTCGCCCGGATCGATAGAGATAGTAGACGGAGGCCGAGACGGCCAGAAGGACCAGCACCAGGACGCCCCGGAAGAACGTCCGAAGGAGCGCGCGCAGCACGACGAAGCTTACCGCAGCTTCTCCCCCCATGTGGCTATAATCCAGGTATGCCCAAACCCCGAACTCTAGGCGAGCTGTCCAAATCACCCTATTACGAGAAGCGAAACCGCACGGTGCGCGACGAGATGCGCGCGAACCTCCTTTCCCGGATGAAGGCCAAGGAGGAGCTCTTCCCCGGAATCGTGGGGTACGACGACACCGTCGGTCCCCAGATCGTGAACGCGCTGCTTTCCCGGCACCACTTCATCCTGCTCGGCCTGAGGGGCCAGGCGAAGACGAGAATCATCCGGGGGCTGACCCGGTTCCTCGACGACGAGGTGCCGACGGTCGCGGGATGCGAGATCCACGACGATCCTTACCGACCGATCTGCCGCGCGTGCCGCGTCGCTCTGGAGGAAAAGGGCGACGAGACCCCGATCCGGTGGCTCACGCGGGACGAGCGCTACGTCGAAAAGCTCGCGACCCCCGACGTCACCATCGCCGACATGATCGGCGACCTGGACCCGATCCGGGCGGCGAGGAGCGGTCTCGATCTCTCGAACGAGCTCACGATCCACTACGGGCTCGTGCCCCGCGCCCATCGCGGGATCTTCGCCATCAACGAGCTTCCGGATCTGGCGAGCAAGATCCAGGTCGGCCTCTTCAACATCCTCCAGGAAGGCGACGTCCAGATAAAGGGGTACCCCATTCGCCTTCCTCTCGACGTGCTCATGGTGTTCACCGCGAACCCCGAGGACTACACCGCCCGAGGCCGCATCATCACCCCGCTCAAGGATCGGATCGGCTCGGAGATCCGGACGCACTACCCGTCGACGCTCGAGCAGTCCGTCGCCATCACGAGAAGCGAAGCCTGGACGGATCGCGGGCCTGGATTCGAGACCATGATCCCCTACTACCTGCGGGAGGTGGTGGACGAGGTCGCGATCCAGGCGAGGAAGGATCGAAGAGTCGACAAACGCTCCGGGGTATCGCAGAGGCTCGCGATCTCGCTTCTGGAGAACGTGGTCTCGAGCGCGGAGCGGCGAGCTCTCAAGCTCGGTGAGAACCGCCCCTACCCGCGAGTGGCCGACCTCTACGCGTCGCTTCCCGCGGTCACGGGGAAGCTGGAGCTCGAGTACGAAGGAGAGCTCAAGGGCGCCGAGGCCGTCGGTCGCGACCTGATCCGCAAGGCGGTGGGCCAGATCTTCCAGAAGTATGCGACGGCGAGCGACTTCGCCCCGGTCCTGAAGTGGTTCGAAGAGGGAGCCTGGCTCAGGCTTCCCGAGACTGCGGCTTCGAAGGACGCCCTGGAGTCGCTTTCGCGGATACCGGGCCTCCTTTCCCGGGCATCTCTCCTGAACGTCGACGAGAGCCGGTCTCCCGCGGAGCGCGTCGCCGCCTGCGAGTTCCTGCTCGAAGGCCTCGCGGCCACCAAGCGCATCTCGCGCAACGAGGAGCGGGGCTATGGACGCAGCGAGGAGCGGGGGCGGCCCGAGATCGGGTACGAGGAAGTGGACAGCGGCAAGGGCCACTTGAACTGAGGCGTTACTTCATGGCGACGACCAAGTACAGCAAGTACCGGCCGGACCCGTTCGAGGACATCGATCTCTCGGACCTCGTCGACGAGCTCTCGGACTACCTTCTCGACAGCGGCTTCGACCGGTATCAGTTCTCGGAGCTCTCCGAGAAGACGATGGAGTCGCTTCGCGAGGCGCTCCTGAAGGCGCTGCTGCGGCAGGGGACCATCACCCGCGACGACATCGAGCGGCTGATGGGCGACGCGGAGAGCTTCGAGGATTCGGAGCTCCGGAAGCTCCTCGATCGGTTGATCCAGCGGATGCAGGACGAGGGATTCATCCGTATCTCGCCGCCCGATCCCAATCTCACCGCCGCAGGCGACCCCGATGCCGAAGGTCCGGGCGAGGTCGGGATGCCGCGGGGAAACGTGAAGTTCGAGCTCACCGACAAATCCATCGACTTTCTCGGCTTCAAGGCGCTTCGAGGGCTTCTCGGCGGTCTGGGGAAGGCGAGCTTCGGCCAGCACGAGACGAGGGAGCTCGCGACGGGAGTGGAGGTGGTGGGGAGCTCCAAGCCCTACGAGTTCGGCGATACGCTCAATCTGGACGTCTCGAGGACTCTCCTTTCCGCCGTCGGCAGAAAAGGGATCGGCGTTCCCATCGACCTGTCGTACGAGGACCTTCACGTGCACCAGTCGGAGTACCGGAGCTCGTGCGCGACGGTGCTCATGCTGGACTGCAGCCACAGCATGATCCTCTACGGCGAGGATCGCTTCACTCCGGCGAAGCGGGTGACGCTCGCGCTCTCCCACTTGATCGCGACGCAGTTTCCGGGCGATCGGCTTCATCTGGTGCTGTTCCACGACAGCGCCGAGGAGGTGCCGCTCTCGCGCCTCCCCGCGGTGCGGGTGGGCCCGTTCCACACCAATACCGCCGAGGGACTGAGGCTCGCTCAGGAGATTCTTCTTCGCGAGCGCTCCGACATGCGGCAGATCATCATGATCACCGACGGCAAGCCCTCGGCGCTGACTCTCGAGGACGGACGGATCTACAAGAACCCCTTCGGTCTCGACCCCCTGATCCTCGATCAGACGCTCAAGCAGGTGGTCTCCTGCCGGCGCAAGGGCATCGTGATCAATACCTTCATGCTCGCGCGCGACTATTCTCTCGTCGGCTTCGTGCAGAAGGTGACGGAGATCGTCCAGGGCAAGGCCTACTTCACGACTCCGGCGTCCCTCGGGCAGTACGTGCTCATGGACTACGTGAAGAAGAAGACGAAGCTGGTGCATTAATCAAGGCTCGCCTCGCTCTTCGATTAGTGCGGTGGGGCCCCACCCCCACCGCTCTCAGCTGAAGGCTCCGCTCGGCTCGCTCCCCGCGCTCCTCGCGCGGGGGGGATGGGGGCCCTCCGGGCCCCGCCGTCCGCTGGAGGCAGATTGCGAGCCCTCGGGTGACCCGGTATCATGGGAAATCCATCTCACAATCGAGGGCCGTCCGATGTCGAACGAGTGGCAGGGGGAGGAGCGTCGCGCGCATCCCCGCGTCTCGCTGAAGGAAAGCGAAAGCCCCTCCCGGGTGGTCGCGAGCACCATCGTGGACCTTTCGCTTTCGGGCGCCCTGCTGGAGGTGGGATCGACCCTGCCCCCCAGGACCCGCTATACAGTCCGGCTCGAGCGAGCGGAGGGCGGGCCGCTCGAGCTCTCCGGAGAAGTCGTGCGGAGCTACGTGCACGGCTTCGAAAAGGACGAAAAGGGCCTGCCCGCCGTCAAATACCGGGCAGCAATACAGTTCGTGGACGTCGATCCGGAGACCAAGGACGACCTCGAGCGACTGCTCACCCCCGCCTGACGATCTGCTCTTACCCGAAGTATTTCAATCGGTTGCCGCATTTCCGGCCGGAGAAGTCAGACTTTCTACCCGGCATAACGTATTTGCGAACGGGAATCCGTCGTGCTTAATATGGTTTTGGATGGGCGAGGGCTCACCGATACTTACTGAATGAGACTGGGACCACAAGCTGTGCTCGGAAACGAGCGCACGCTCTTCATAGAACCACTCCTTGTCTTAACCCACCTATAAATCAACCCTCGCCCTCCTTTTTCATTTCCGGAGGGCCGAGCAGCCCTTCGCGCTTTCGGTCCAGAGGGCCTCTCCTTTCTCCGTAACCACCCGGCGCGGGTTCTCGGGATCGGCCGCATAGTGGTCCTTCGTCGGCCGTCCGCCCTCGCGCAGCCAGGAAGCAAGATCGAGGGCCACTTCGCGCGAAGGCCCCCATTGCAGGTTGTGACCGAAATCGTCTTCCTGAAGGCCGGAAGCGGGAAGAGGCCGTGTTCCGTACTGCTTGAAAACGTAGCTCGTTCGGCAGGAGGCGACGGCGCGGTCGAGCGAGGCGAGAAGATCGTCCTGGTAAGGTGAGCGGGGAACCACGTTGTCCTGCGTCGCCCAGAGGACGAGCGTCGGGACCGTCAGCTGCTCCAGCCGCTCGCGGTTGTCGAAGGAAAGCAAGGCGCGCGCCGCGCCGAGCCAGGTGGCGAGCGGAATCCGGGCCGTCTCACGCGCTATCGCCGCCAGGTAGTTGGGATCGGCGGTCGGATCGGTGACCCAGTTCTCGAGCATCCACTTCTCCGCCTCGGGATCGGCGTCGACGGGAGCGAGCTCGTAGACGTCTTCGGGAAATCGATACCCCTTCCGCACCAAGGCTTCCTTCCAGGCACCCTCGGCCCGGTCGCCGAGCAGAAAGTCACGGAGGACGGGACCATCGATCATGCTCGCGAAGCCGGCGATGAGAACGAGACGTCGCACACGCTCCGGCCGGTCGAGCGCCAGGAGTTGCGCGACGGCCGTGCCCATGGAGTGCCCAACGACGTGCGCGCGCTCGATGCCCAGGGCATCCAGGAGGGCGACGACGTCGGCGGCGAAATCCTCGGGACGGAAACACTCTTCGGGGGTTTTGCGGCAGTTCGGCCCTTTTGGTAGCGACGTTCCGCCGTGCCCGCGCTGATCGAGGGCGATGAGACGGAGCTCCGGCCTGAGTGCGGCGAGGTGCTCCATCGTCGGGTAGAACGAGCGACTGCTGTCGGTAATCCCGTGAAGCAGGATCACCGGTTCCCCCGCGGGGTTCCCGGCCTCCACGTACTTCATGGAGATGCCCGTCGCCAGTTCGACGGATCTCTTTTCGAACGGCTGCGCAAGCGGCAGGAACAGGCCGAGAACGGAGAGCGAGATCGTGACCATGCGAGACCTCCCTGGAAAGATTACGCGCGCGAGGGGAGAGCCCGCCAGACCTTTCCTTGACGCGCCCGGGCCGCTTCGCTACGATGAAACGCTCGTTTGTGGGGCTGTGGCGCAGTTGGGAGCGCGCCTGAATGGCATTCAGGAGGTCATGGGTTCGATCCCCATCAGCTCCACCAAACGGCCTTGATGAGACATACTCTCTAGGACCGCACCGGCGGTTCGAAGAGTATGTCGCTTAGCGTCGAGGCCGCAAGGCGAGCCAAAACCTCCCGCACCGAAGTCAGCCTCCTGCGGCTGGCCGGCCCTGGCCTCATCGTTGCCGCCACGGGCATTGGCGCCGGCGACGTCGTTTCGGCGACCGTGGGAGGGGCACGCTACGGACAGCTCCTTCTCTGGGCCGTCGTTCTCGGCGCCTTCTTCAAGTTCGTATTGAACGAGTCCGTCGCCCGTTTCCAGCTCGCGACCGGTCTCACCGCGCTCGAGAGCTGGGCGGCGTACCTTCCCTGGTGGGTCCGCGCGTACTTCGGGACGTACCTCACGCTCTGGACGGTCGCGGTCTCCGCGGCTCTTGCGAACGCCTGCGGCCTCGGGATCTCGAACCTCACAGGGGGTGCGGTGCCGCAGTCCTGGGGCTCGGTCGCGCACTCTCTTTTCGGTTTCGCCTTCGTGCTCGTCGGCGGCTTCTCGGGCTTCGAGAAAGCGATGAGGATTCTCATCGGAACGATGTTCTTCTGCATCATCGCCTGCGCCGCGATGACGTTCTCCGATTTCTCGACCTTCCTCCAGGGTCTCGTCGTTCCCCGGATTCCCGAAGGCGGCGCCGCCTACCTGCTGTCCTTGATCGGAGGCATCGGCGGCTCGGTCACCCTCCTCTCGTACAACTACTGGCTGCGCGAAGAGAACATGGTCGGGCCGGAGCACGTTCGCGTTCGTGCGGAAGGACCTGGGTCTCGCGTACTGCTTCACCGCGGTCTTCGGAATCTCCATCATGATGATCGCGAGCCGCGCGTTTCACGCCGCGGGCATTCCCCTGACGGACTCTCAGGCGGTGCCGCGGATGGCGGAGATGCTGGGCTCGATCGTGGGGCCCATCGGCTTCTACGTGTACTCGATCGGATTCTGGGCCGCGGTCTTCGCGTCGCTCCTCGGGGTGTGGCAGAGCGTCCCCTACCTGTATGCGGATTTCTACGCGCTCTGGAAGCGCGCCACGCCCTCGGAGCGGGACCGGATCACCCGGGTCACGAGCACCCCGTACCGGATCGCCCTCGCCTTCATCTCGCTCGCGCCCATTCCGTTCGCGTTTCTCGGCCGGCCCATCTTCATCATCGTGGGCTTCACCATCGTGGGGAGCTTCTTCCTGCCTTTCCTCGCGGCGACCCTCCTTTGGCTCGACCGCAAGGTGCCCTGGACCGGCGCCGTCCCTCGTAACAACCGCGTCACCACGGCGCTTCTCGCGTTGATCCTCGTTCTCTTCGTCGTCATCGGTGCCCGGGAGGCGATGCAGGCGTTCTGAGCGCGTCGTTTTCTCTCGCAAGGAGCGGAGAGTTTCGCCGTGCTTTCGAAACAGGAGTCTCTCGAAGGGGCGCAATGCCCGTATACTCGCACCGGCCGGAGGAGAGGGAGCTCGAAGTGAGAATGAGACAGAAACCCAGCGCGCGCGTCGGACGAGTCCTGACCGCGCTCCTCATCGCATCCGCGGGCGAGGCGGCGCTTTTCGCCGCTCAGGACTCGAACGTTCTCCACGACCCTTCGCTCTACCAGGCCCTGCACTACCGGTTCCTCGGTCCCTACCGCGGGGGCCGTGCGTCGACCGTCGCCGGAATTCCCGATCGACCCCACACGTTCTTCATGGGGACGTCCGGCGGCGTATGGAAGACCGTCAACGCCGGCGAGAGCTGGGAGAACATCTCGGACGGCTTCATCGCGACGGGCTCCATCGGAGCGGTCGCGGTCTCGGAGTCCGACCCCAACGTCCTCTACGTGGGAACGGGAGAAGCCACGATGCGTGGAAACATCTCGTTCGGCGTCGGTCTCTACAAATCGACGGACGGAGGAAAGACCTGGGCCCACTCCGGCCTCGAGGACGTCGGACAGATCGGAAAAATCCTCATCCACCCGAAGAACGCGGACCACCTCTACGTGTCGGCCGTGGGCCATGCGTTCGGGCCGAACGAGGAGCGGGGTGTTTTCCGCTCCGGGGACGGCGGGGTGACCTGGAAGAAGATCCTCTATGTGAGCCCGAAGACGGGAGTCTGGGATCTCGCCATGGATTCGGGAAACCCGCGGGTGCTCTACGCCAGCGCCTGGACCACGGAGCGCAAGCCCTGGACCATCATCTCCGGAAGCGAGGAAGGCGGGCTCTACAAGAGCACCGACGGAGGCGACAGCTGGAAGAAGCTCGAGGGCGGTCTTCCGACCGGCATCGTGGGAAAGATCGGCGTCGCCGTCTCTCCCGCCGATTCCAACCGTCTCTGGGCCCTCGTCGAGGCGGAGGAGGGAGGTCTCTTCCGCTCCGATGACGGCGGTGGGAGCTGGAAGAAGCTCGAGACCAACCAGAGGCGCCGGCTCTTCCAGCGCTCCTGGTACTACATGCGGGTTACCGCCGATCCCCGCGACCGGAACACGCTCTACGTTCTCAACGTGGACTCGTTCAAATCGGTGGACGGAGGCGAGACCTTCGAGGAGATAACTACCCTTCGCCATGGCGACGGGCACGACCTCTGGATCAACCCTCGCCACCCGGAGATTCTGATCATGGCGTTCGACGGCGGCGGCACCGTGAGTCTCGACGGCGGAGGCACCTGGTCGAGCATCGACAATCAGCCGACTCCCGAGATCTACTACGTCACCGTCGACGACGAGTTTCCCTACAACGTCTACGGGGCCCAGCAGGACAATTCCACCATCCGCCTTCCGAGCCGATTCGGAAGGAGTCTGTCTCCCTATCGCTTCTGGGAGGACGTGGGAGGCTGCGAGGACGGACAGATCGCCGTCGACCCGCGCGATATCGACATCGTCTACGCCGGCTGCTATGGGGGAGAGATCACGCGAAAGAACCTCGCCACCGGCGAGCGCCGTCAGATCATGGCCTACGCGGAGATGGAAGTGGGGCTCGCTCCCCGGGACCTCCGCCATCGCTTCAACTGGAACGCTCCCATCCGGCTCTCACCTCACGACCCCGACGTCCTTTACCACGCCTCTCAGTTCGTCCATCGCTCGACCGACGGCGGACAGAGCTGGGAAGTCGTGAGCCCCGACCTCTCCCACGACGACGAGGAAAAACAGGACTACTCGGGCGGGCCGATTACCAAGGAGAACACTGGAATCGAGGTCTATTCCAATATCCTCACGTTCGAAGAGTCTCCCCTGGAGCGCGGCGTCCTCTGGGCGGGAACCGACGACGGACGCGTGCAGGTGTCGCGCGACGCGGGAGCGAGCTGGATCGACGTCACTCCGAAGGCCATGCCCGAGCTGGGCACGGTGCAGATGGTCGAGATCTCTCCCCACGACCCCGGGCGGACGTTCATCGCCGTGCTCCGGTACATGTTCGAGGACTACCGTCCTTACCTCTTCCGCACCGACGACTACGGAAAAAGCTGGACGCTTCTGACCGATAGCGTCAATGGCATTCCTGCGGGCGAGCCGACGCGCGTCGTTCGGGAGGATCCCGACCGGAAGGGACTCCTCTACGCCGGAACCGAGCACGGCATATACGTTTCTTTCGACGACGGGGCGCACTGGCAGTCGCTGCAGCTCGATCTTCCCGCGGTCGGGATTACCGACCTCAGGGTCCACCACCAGGACCTGGTGCTTTCGACCAAGGGCCGGGGGTTCTGGATACTCGACGACGTGACGCCTCTCCACGAGCTTGGGCCGGAGACGCTGAATGCGCGCGGCCACCTGTTCACCCCGCGCGATACCTACCGGATGCGGATGGCGATGGGGACGAGCGCCGCCTGGAGGAGAGGGGAGAATCCGCCGGATGGTGCGATGATCTTCTACGCTTTCGCCGAGGAGCCCCGGGGGGAGGTCACTCTGGAGCTCTTCGACCCCGAGGGGAAGCTGATTCAAACCTACTCGAGCGAGCGAGAGCCTCTTCCCAACCCTCCCGCGATCTTCATGGGAAGCGCGGGTCAGAAGAAGCTCACCAAGAAGGCCGGAATGAACCGCTTCGTGTGGGACCTCCGCCATCCCGTCGTCGACATCGTGCCCGACGCCATCGTCTGGGGATTCACCGGCGGACCCCGCGCCGTCCCCGGGACTTATCGGGCTACGCTCCGGGCCGGCGATTGGACCGAGTCCCGGAGCTTCCGGATTCTCCAGGATCCGCGCATCTCGACCAGCCCGGCGGACCTCGAGGAGGCTCTGGGTTTCATGCTCGAGGCGCGGTCGAGCCTCGACGAGACCTATGACGGAGTGCGCCGGGCGCGGGACGTGAGGAGCCAGGTACGGGAGCTTGTCCGACGGATGCGGGAAGCGGGTCTCGACGTGAGCGGTCTCGAGGAGGCCGCCGAAGCGCTGGCGTCGAAGCTCAATTCGATCGAGGAAGAGCTGATGCAGCCGAAGAACCAGGCCGACCAGGACGTCGAGAACTTTCCCACCAAGATCGACAACCAGCTCGCCTACGTGTACTGGCTCGTCGACCAGGCGGACGCCCGTCCGACTGAGGGCCAGAAGAACCGCTATCAGGACCTGAAGAGGGATCTCGCCGCGGTTCTCGCCCGGCTCGACGGTTTGTTCGGGTCCGATCTCGCGGCCTTCCAGTCCTTGGCGCGCGAGAGAGGTGCGACGCCGGTGATGTTATCGAGGCCGGACTGAGCGGCGGGGTTCTCGGACGCGACAGCGCCGAGACGGGGTGCGTCAGGGACGAAAACTATCGGTAGACTTCCTTGCGGTGTCCCACTTTGACGACGGTGACCACGGATTTCCTGTCGTCGACTGCGTACACAATCCGGTAGTCACCCTGCCTCACGCGGTATTTGTCTTCTCCCGATAACTTTTCGCAGCCAGGGGGACGAGGATCGGTCGCGAGATCCTGGATTCTCTGCGCCACACGCCGTCGGTCCGGCTTCCCGTCGATGTCTTCGAGCTCTTTGGCGGCGGAGGGCTTGATGAGGATCTTAAAGCTTGCCACGCTTCTTGAGGTCTTTCACCACTTCCTCGAACGCGAGGCTCGGCTCGCGCACCCGGTCCTGGAACGCTCCCAGGTCCAAAGCGTCCTCGGCGAGCGAGCGCCGGACGGCTTCGTTGACCAGCTCGGAAATGGGTCTCTCGGTCTCCGCGGCTTTCAAGCGCAAAGCGCGGTGGATGCCGGCGTCGAAGTAGATCGTGGCCCGCTTGACGGCTTCGCTCATGGAGTCAGCATAGCGCTAAGACGTTTAAACGTCAAGACGTCCGCTCGAACGCCGAAGTCGACATCCGATCGATGAGCACGGCGCTGAAGCCGCCAACCCCGTCTTTCGCAGGAAGGCCCGAGGATGGGCCCGCTCCCTACCCGGAGCGTCAGGCGATCCACTTCGAGACCGGCGCTTTGGCCTCATGGAGCGGCTGCACCACGACGTCCAGGAGAAACGGCCCCTTCGAGGAAAGACTTTCCTCGATCGCGAGGCCGAGCTCCTGCGGATTCTCGACGCGCCGGGCCGCGAGCCCGAAGGCCCGGGCGATCGCGGCGTGGTCCGAGTCGGAGAAGTCGACTGAGTAGTACTTGCGCCCTCGCATCTTCTGTCCCGCCTTGATCCAGCCGTAGCCGGAATTGTTCAGGACGACGAGGGTCACGGGAAGCGACAGGCGAGCGAGCGTCTCGAGCTCCCCGCAGGAGATGCCGAAGCTTCCGTCTCCCATGATGCCGAGGACGCGGGAAGCATCCGGTCGCGCGAAGTATGCGCCGCAGACGGCGGGAAGCGCGTATCCGAGGGCGCCGTGCGCCCGGGGGGAGACGAACCAGCGCCCGGCGCGCGGGAGGCGGTAGTAGGCGGAGAGGTAGGGACAGCCGGTCCCGGGGTCGACGCACATCACCGTCTCGTCCTTGAGACGCGGCAGGAGCTCCGTCAGGAAGCGCTCTGGCCGGATGGGAGTCTCGCTCGAATGGAACTCCGAAACGCTCTCGAGATGCGCCCGTCGCCGCTCTTGGATCTCCTCCGGATCGATTTTTCCCGCGGCTCCGGAGACCGAGCGGCTGCACTCCTCGAGGAGAGCCTCGACGCCGCGTCGGGCATCGGCCACGATCCCGACTTCGATGTCGTAGTTGAGTCCCAACCGGTCGGGATCGACATCGAGCTGGACGATGCGCGTCTTTCCCGTCTCGAGGAGCGTCCATTTCTCCGTCGTGACCGAGCCCAGGCTGCAGCCGACGATGAGAAGCACGTCCGCGGTCTTCAGAATCTCGTGGCGATAGGGCAGGCCTCCATTGCTACCGACCACTCCGAGCGAGTAGCGATCGGTCTCAGCGATGCTTCCTTTGCCGCTGATGGAGGTGGCGACAGGAGCGCCGAGAAGGTGCGCGAGCTCCCTCAAGGGATCCCAGGCTTCCGAACGAAGGGCTCCCGCCCCCGCGAGGATCAGGGGGCGGCGGGCTTCCACGAGAAGCCGCGCCGCCTTGCGAACGTCGTCGAGCTCCGGGCCGACGCGGGCTCGGGGATAACGGCTCGCGCGCTCGTCCCGCGCGATCGGATCGGAGCCGGCCTCCCCCACCAGGACGTCGAACGAGAGACCGACGTGGACCGCTCCCATGGGGCCGGAAGTCGCGGTGCGGAACGCGCGGCGCAAGGTTCGGGGGATCTCGGAGGCTACCGCCGGCATGTGCGTCCATCGGGTCACGGGACGAAAGAGCGCCGACTGGTCGAGCTCGGTGAGTGTCCCTCGTCCGCGGTCTTTCTGATCGATGTCGCTCGTCAGGCAGACGAGCGGCACGGAAGAGCCGTTGGCCTCGGCGACTCCGGGAAGGATGTACGTGGCGCCGCCGCCGCTCGGAGCCTCGCAGACTCCCACCTTGCCGCCGAGCCGCGCATACGCGTCCGCCATGAAGGAAGCGGAGCGCTCGTCCCTCGTGAGGATATGGCGCATCCCGTGGTCGAGGTCGTGGAGCGCCTCGTAGAGCGGAAGCGTCGTGTCGCCGCAAAGGCCGAAAATGACCTCGACCCCGAGCTGTTTCAGGGTCTCGACCGCCGCTTCGCCGCCTTTCATGTGGGTCATTCTAACGGAGACCGGGGGATTTGATAGGATGCGGACGGAAGTGACTGGGGTCTGGTGGCCTCCACGGACTTCAAATCCGATGATCCTGGGCTAATCCCCGGGATGGTGGGTTCGATTCCCACGCACTTCCGCCAGTGAATCTATCGTCCACTACTCCGCGAGCGGCTGCTTCCGGAGCCAATCCTCGAAACGGGTCTCGCCGAGTCGGGCGTCGTCGCCGGCAACGAGTGTCCGTTCGCTCAGCTCGGCGCCGAAGTAGCGCGCCTTTGGGTCGGCCACGACTTCCCTTGGATCGCGGCGCGCCCCGAGGGTCCGTCGGATGAGCTCGTCGAGACGGAACCGTTCGGGCCCCGCCACCTCGACGGTGCCGTTCACCGGCCTGCCCACGGCCATCTGGCCGATCTCTTGGACGACGTCGTCGGCCGCGACGGGCTGGAGGAGTGCGGGCGGGACGCGAACCTTGCCGCCGTCGTTGGAGGCATCGGCGATGCTCTTGATGAACTCGAAGAACTGCGTCGCGCGGACGATCGTGTACGGAATCGAGGATTGCTTGATTAACCGCTCCTGCGCGATCTTCGCGCGGAAGTAGCCGCTGTCGGGCAGACGCTCGCTGCCCACGACCGACAATGCCACGTGATGTCGAACGCCCGCAGAGGCTTCATGAGTGAGGAGGTTGGCAGTCGACGTCGTGAAGAACTCCATCACCGCCTGGTCCCCGAAGGAGGGAGAGTTCGACACGTCGACGACGACCGAGGCCCCCTGGAGGACTTCTTTCAGCCCCTCGCCGGTGACCGCGTCGACGCCCGTCTTGGGCGAGGCGGCAATCGCCTCATGGCCCCGCTCGACGAGCCTGGCGACGAGCTTCGAACCGATGAGACCCGTTCCCCCGGCAACGACGATTTTCATGCCGTCCCCTTCCGTGTTGGTGGAGGCGTTTCGAATGCCGCCGATTGTATCGTCAAGGCCCGGCGGACGAGCTATTGACTACTCTTAGCGGGAGTGCTAAATAACATTTCCTCGGGTTGCGGAGGAGGCCATGTTCAACCGCCAATTGCAGGAGATGTTCTATCGAAAGGCGAGAGCTCCCGAGGAGTTGCCCTGGCATCGCGATGAGCCCGGTCGCTTTCTGAAAGAGGCCATCGACGAGAGACGCTCGACCGGGAGAGCGCTCGACCTCGGTTGCGGGTCGGGAGTGTTCTCCGTTTACATGGCCAAGCGAGGCTGCCAGGTCACGGGCATCGATTTGATGCCGCGCGCCATCGAGATGGCCAAGGAGCGTGCTGCGCGAGAGAACGCGGGCGTGGAGTGGATCCACGCGGATTTGCTCGAATGGACCCCATCGGTCGGGTTCGACCTGATCCTCGACTCCGGATGCCTTCACTCTCTGATCGGAGGAGACCTGCGCCGCTACCGGGCCAGGCTCCTCCGCTTGCTCGCGCCCGGCGGGGACTACATCCTGGGCCATTTCGGGAAGAGAGGCGCTTGGGACTGGCGTCCCGTGGGCCCGGCGCGAAGGACGCGCGGTGAGATCGTCGCCTTCTTCTCGCCGGAGCTGAAAGAGCTGAAATACGAGCACGAGCTGATGACGGGAATCCCGCTTCCCATCGGTCCCACCGTCCAGGGACAGGGGTTCTGGTTCCGACGCGCTTGAACGCCCGGCGCCGTTCCACGACAATATCCCCGGCCGGTGCGGCGGCCGAAAATCCCCCCCTCAGGAGCACCAATGGCGTCCAACTCTCGCAGGTCGTTTCTCAAGAAAGGCGCCCTGGCCGCGGTCGGGCTCGGAGTCCAGGGAGGGCGATCGCCTCTCGCCGCATCTTCTTTGCCGAGAGTGGGAATCGTCGGCGGGGGGCTCTCCGGCGTCTCCTGCGCCTGGCTCCTCGACGGCGTCGCCGACGCCGTTCTCTTCGAGAGCCGCCCGACCCTTGGCGGACACGCGCATACGATTCCTGTCGACGTCGGCGATGACACTCTCCTCGTGGACGTAGGAGCGCAGTTCTTCGCGCCCGGTCCCCATCCCACCTATTCGAAGCTGCTCGAGCTCATCGGTCTCACCAACGCCGCGGATCCGGAGTCGGACGAGACCTTCGAAGCCGAAATGTCGATTACCGTCACCGGAGCCGGGCCCTTGGAAGAAGCTTCGCCCCGATTCGTGTCTCCCGCCTCGAAACGCTACTGGCCCATTCTCGCTCCCTGGAACCGCCGCGCGCTCCTCGCGTTCTTCGTGTTCGCCCTCGCGGCCAAGAGACTCACGAAGAATGGAGATTGGCTCGTTCCTCTCGACGACTGGCTCTCGTCTCTTCCCGTGCGTCCCGAGGAGCGCGAAGGGCTGCTCCTTCCTCTCGTCGCCGGCACCATCGGCTGCTCAATCGACCAGGCACGGGGTCTATCCGCTCGAAGCGCCATGGTGTTCATCGGGCTCGCGCTGCCCCAGAACCTCCTCGCTCCCGTCCTCTACCGCCAGAGCTTCCTCGGCCTCGGCGGGAACGTCGAGTTTCTCGCCTCTTTAGCCGGGAACCTCAGCACCCATCTCGGCTCGAACGTGGTGAGCGTCTCTCCTCTAGGCCCCGGCGGCTTCGCGATCGAGAACGCCGACGGGATCGTCGAGAACGTGGACGTGGTGGTCTTCGCGACTCCGCCCTTCGTGACCCGGCTCCTCCTTCCCGCGCTTCCCGGGCTGGACCCGGTAGCGCCGGTGCTGGAAAGCTTCTCGTACTTTCCCGCGGAGATCGCCATCCATCGCGACCCCGTCTACATGCCGGACAAACCCCGCTACTGGTCGGCCTACAACACCTTCGTCGATGGCAATCACGCCGAAGCCTCCGTCTGGTACGGCGCCTTCCGCCAGTCGGGCGGCGAGCCGGTCTCTCTCTTCAAGAGCTGGGCTACGGCGCGCTCCCAGACGCCGGCGCAGGAGGTTTTTCGGCGGGCGTTCCAGCATCCCTTGATCACTCCCCAGTTCATCGAAGCGGGGCGGAGTCTGGAGGCTTTTCAAGGACAGGACGGGGTCTGGTTCGCGGGGAGCTACACCCGGGAAGTCGACAGCCAGGACACCGCGCTTCTTTCCGCGATGAGCGTCGTCCGGGAACTGGACCCGCTGGCGCCGAACCTCGTAGCGCTCGAATCCGTTCCGTGAGGGACGAAGATCCGGAGGCGGAGCCCGTCGTCCTTCCGATCGAGGACTCGATCGACCTCCACCCCTTCGCTCCCAAGGACATCCCTTCGGTCGTGGAGGCTTATCTGGAAGCTGCGCGCGACGCGGGTCTCGAGGAAGTCCGGGTCATCCACGGCCGCGGCAAGGGAGTTCAGAAAGAACGGGTGCGGCAGGTGCTCGCGCGAAATGCGCACGTCGCCCATTTCGAAGAGGCGACTCCCGACCGCGGGGGCTTCGGCGCCACGGTGGTGAGACTGAAGATCAAGGGCCCGGACTGAGGAGGTTCGGAAGGAACAGGCTCAATCCCGGGAAGAACGTAACGAGAAGCACCACCACCGCGAGCGCGAGGATGAAGTAGACGTTCACCCTCGTGACCTCCCACATCGATTCCCCCGCGATGCTGCAGGCGGTCATGAGCACCGAGGCCACCGGAGGGGTCTGCTGCCCAATCGCGAGGTTCGCGGTGAAGATGACCCCGAAGTGGACGGGATCGAGGCCGATCTGGTTCGCGAGCGGCATCAGGATGGGCACCAGGAGCACGATCGCCGCGGTGCTGTGGAGGAACATGCCGGCCGCGAGGAGCACCGCGTTGATGAGGAGGAGCGAAGCCGTCCGGCCTTCGACGTGCTCGAGAACGAATCCCGTGATCCTCTCGGGCACCTGCTGGTTCGCGAGATACCAGCCCAGTACCGCCGAAGCGGCGACGAGAATCATCACCACCCCCGTTTGGCGGGCGGAGTCCACCAGGATGGGATAGAGCTCGCGGAGTCGTAGCTCCCGATAGACCCCGAACCCGAGAAGGAGAGCGAGAAACACGGCGACGGCGGCGGCCTCGGTCGCGGTGAAGACTCCTCCGACGATCCCTCCGAGGATGACGAACGGGAGCGCGAGCGCGAGAATCGCTCCCCGGAACGTGCTCGCGACGCGGGTCTTGTCGAAGGGCCGCGACTCCGCGAACCCGCCGCGGCGCGCGAGGACGTAGCTGGTTCCCATGATCGCGGCGCCGGAAATGATTCCCGGAACGATGCCCGCGAGGAAGAGCTTCACGATCGAGGCCCCGGTGATGGCGCCGAAGAGGATCATGGGAATCGACGGCGGGATTAGGATGGCGGCGGTGGCGGACGACGACAGAACCGCGGCCGCGAAGCGGCCTGGATAGCCGCGCTCCTTCATCGCCGGAATGAGGACGCTCCCGATCGCGGCGGCGTCCGCGACCGCCGAGCCCGAGATCTCGGAGAAGAACAGGGTCGAGACCGTCGTCGTCATCGCCAGGCCGCCCCGGACGAACCCCACCAGGCTCGCGGCGAAATCTACGAGCCTCCTCGAGATGCCCGTCTGGTTCATGAGCGCTCCCGAGAGGATGAAGAGCGGAACGGCGACCATGGGAAAGCTGTCGCTCCCGTTGAAGAGCCGGAGCGGGACCACCACCAGAGGGGTTCCCGTGGTCAAAACGATGACGGCGATGGTAGCGGCGATGAGCACGTATCCGATAGGTACACCGAGGAGCACCAGCGCGGCGATGAGCAGAAGGACGAGGGTCTCCAAGATCTACGGCCTGGCCAGGCGGACGACGCGGATCGCTTCCGCCACCAGCATGAGCGCGGCGGACACGGGAATGACGCCGTAGACGACCCCCATGGGCACGGGGAAAGTGATCGCGCGCTCGCCGAGAAAGCGAATCGCGAGCTGGGCCCCGTAGACCAGGAGCACCAGATGAATGCCCACGAGAACCAGGTGACCCGCGAGCAGGAGCGTCCGCCGGGCCCGCTCCGGAGCGCGCTCCACGAGGTCCCCGATGCCGATATGCTGTCCGTGAGACTGCGCGAGGACCGCACCGAGGAACGTGAGCCACACCAGAAGGTACCCGACGAGCTCGTCGTACCAGGACAGGCTCGCGGCGAAGACGTACCGCAGGATGACCTCGAGAAAGCAGATGACGGCGATGGCCGAGAGCAGGACCGAGACCACGACTCCTAGACCCGAGCGGAGAGCGAGCTCAAAGCGATCGAGAGTCACGGCGCGAGCGCGGCCGTCGGTTGGTGATAGCTCCGAACCGTCGCCACCATCTCGGCCCCGAACTTCTCCTCGAACTCGCGGTAGAGGGGCTCGGCGGCGGCGGTGAATGCAGCCCGGTCGATCTCGGTCACCTCCATGCGCTCCCGGAGAAGCTCGAGAAATTTCTCGTCCTCCCTCTCTCCGAGCTCCCGGTGGAAGCGTCCCACCTCTTTCGCCGCTGCCAGGATGCCGAGGCGCAGATCCTCGTCGAGCGCCTCGAAGTACCTGCGGCTCATCACCGGGTACGCGGGCGAGTACACGTGCTTCGAGAGCGAAAGATAGCGCTGCGCTTCGTAGAAGCGGCCGGGCACGATCTGGGAGAGCGGATTCTCCTGCCCGTCGATGACCCCCTGCTTGAGGGCGGAGAAGACTTCGCCGAAGCTCATCGACGTGGGGCTCGCGCCGAACGCGGCGAACATCTTCATGCGCTCGGGGTCCTTCGGAGTCCGGAGCCGGATCCCTTTCAGATCCTCGGGCGTTCGGACCGGCCGCACGTTGTTGGTGATCATGCGGAAGCCGTTCTCCCAGAAGCCGAGAAGAACGAGGTCATCGTCCGCGAGCGCCTCGCCCAGCTTCTCCCCCAGAGGCCCCTCGGCGATGCGCTCGATCTGCTCGCGATCTTCGATGAGGAACGGAAGATCGAACAGCCCGAACATCGGCTCGACGGAGTGGAGAACCGACGACGGCACGTGCATCTCGAGTGTCCCGAGGCGCAGCCCTTCGAGCATCTCCTTGTCCTCGCCGAGCTGCGCCGAGCCGAAGATGCGGACCTCGACCCGTCCGGGAAAGCGCGCCTCGAGGATCTCCTTGAACTTCCGCGCTCCCAGGTCGTAGGGCGAGTCGGGATAGCCGATATGCCCGAGCCGGATCACCCGCGGGCCGCCGCCTTCCTTCCCGCACGACGCGAGGAGCCCGACGATCGCGAGCGCGAGGATCCCGAGGCGGCGCATGATGAGGGGCGAAATTAGCACAATGCTAGAATCCAAAGCCATGGGCATCGCCGAAGAGCTCCGCTCGCGAATCGAGGGGGAAGTGCGGTTCGACCGCTACAGCCGGATCCTCTACTCGACCGACGCCAGCATCTACCAGATCGAGCCCATCGGCGTCGTGGTGCCGCGGCATGCGGGCGACGTCCAGGAAGTGGTGCGCCTCGCCGCCCGGGAACGGGTCCCGGTGCTTCCCCGCGGCGGGGGAACGTCTCTCGCGGGCCAGGCGGTCGGCGAGGCCATCATCATGGATCTCTCCAAGTACATGCGGGAGGTCCTCGAGGTCTCGACCGAGGAATCCTGGGCGCGCATCCAACCCGGCATCGTCCACGACGTCCTCGGAGCGCACCTGAAACCCCATCGCCTGCGCTTCGGACCCGAGACCGCGACCAGCAATCGCGCGAACCTGGGAGGGATGATCGGGAACAACTCGGCGGGGGCGCGCTCGCTCGTCTACGGGAAGACCGTGGACAACGTCCACGAGGTCAAGGTCGTCCTTTCCGACGGGACCACGGCGACGTTCGGAAGAGTCGCGAGGAAGGACCTGGCTTCGAAAATCCGTGGCGATTCGCTCGAGGCCGCGATCTACCGAAAAGCGCTCGAGCTCGCGGACGCCCACAAGGACGAGATCGAGAGGCGGTACCCGAAGATCCCGCGCCGGGTGAGCGGCTACAACCTCGACGAGCTCCTCTCGCCCGACGAGGTGAACCTGGCGAAGCTCGTGGTCGGCTCCGAGGGGACCTTCGCGACGGTGGTCGAAGCGAAGGTCGCTCTCGTTCCCGTTCCTCCGGTCTCCGGTCTCGCGGTGCTGCACTTCCGAAGTCTCGAGGACGCCCTCGAGACCGGCTGCGAGATTCTGGAGCTCCACCCTTCCGCGATCGAGCTCGTGGACGAGATGGTCATGGACCTCGCGCGGAAGTCCCTCGAGTACTCCCGAAGGATGTACTTCGTCCAGGGGGAGCCGAAAGCGCTCCTCGTCGTCGAGTTCATGGGCGCGACCGAAGCCGAGGTGTCGTCGAAGCTCGACCGCCTGGAAGCGCGCATCGGCGCCTCCGCCCGGCCCATGGTGCGCGTCCTCGATCCGGCGGAGCAGGCGAACGTCTGGAAGGTGAGGAAGGCCGCGCTTCCGCTCCTCCTCGGCCTTCCCGGAGACAAGAAGCCCATCGCCTTCGTCGAGGATACCGCCGTCTCTCCCGAGAAGGTCCCCGAGTTCATCCGGCGCTTCGTCGCGATCCTCGACGACCACCATACCGTCGGCTCGTTCTACGCCCATGCGGGCGCCGGGTGCCTGCACATCCGTCCTCTGGTGAACCTGAAGGAAGGCGCGGAAGTGAGGAAGATGACGGAGATCTCCGAGGAAGTCTTCCGCCTCGTCATGGAGTTCGGAGGCTCCATGAGCGGAGAGCACGGCGACGGCCTCGCGAGGAGCCACTTCAACGAGCGCCTCTTCGGAAGCCGCATCTACGGCGCCTTCCGGGAGCTGAAGGCCGCATTCGACCCCCAGGGGATCATGAACCCCGGGAAAGTGGTGAACGCGCCCTCGATGGCGGAGAACCTGCGCTACGGAGAGTCCTACCGGGTCCGGGAGCCGGAGACGCGCTTTCCCTATACAAAAGAAGGCGGCTTCGCCCGGGCCATCGAGCTCTGCAACGGCGCCGGCGTGTGCCGCAAGAACGTGGAGGGCACGATGTGCCCTTCGTTCCAGGTCACGAGAGAAGAGGAGCACTCGACGCGCGGCCGGGCGAACGCGCTGCGCGCGGTCCTCGACGGTCGCCTCCCCCCGGAGGAGATGACGGGCGAGAGGCTCTACCAGGTGATGGACCTCTGCATCTCCTGCAAGGGCTGCAAGGCGGAGTGCCCCTCGAACGTGGACATGGCGCGCCTCAAGTCGGAGTTCCTCGCGCTCTATCACGAGAAGAATCCGTACTCGCTCCGGGACCGGATCCTGACCCGTCCCTGGGTCGCGGGACGGCTCGGCGTCGCGACGAGCTTCCTCGCGAATCCTCTGCTTCGCACGAGATGGTTCCGGAAGCTCCTCGAGGCCGCCGTCGGGATCGACTCCCGGCGGAGCCTCCCGCCGTTCGCGAGCGAAACGTTCGAGCGCTGGTTCCGGCGCCGCGCCGCCGGAAAGACGGGCACGGGCCGGAAGGTCGTCCTGTTCCACGACACCTTCATGAACTACCACGAGCCCGGGATCGGAAAGGCGGCGACGCTCGTTCTCGAGGCCGCGGGTTTCGAGGTCCTGCTCGCGAAGAGGACCTGCTGCGGCCGGCCGGCGATCTCGAAAGGAATGCTCGACGACGCCCGCAGGCTCGCCGCCGAGAACGTCGAGGCGCTTCACCCTTTCGTCCGCGAGGGAATCCCGATCGTCGGCTGTGAGCCCTCCTGTATCCTGGGGTTTCGCGACGAGTACCCGGATCTCGTGCCCGGAGAGAAGTCGAAGGATCTGGCGCGGGGCAGCTTTCTTCTCGAGGAGCTTCTCCTCCGGGAGGGCTCGCGCCTCGACGTCCGGAATCCGCTCGAGAAAGTGCTCGTCCACGGCCACTGCCATCTGAAGGCTCTCGTGGGAACGGAGTCCCTGGTCTCGTTCCTGAAGTCGCTGGGAGGACAGGTGTCGCTCGTGGATTCGGGATGCTGCGGGATGGCGGGGTCTTTCGGCTACGAGAAGGAGCACTACGACGTCTCGCTCCAGATGGCGGAGCGGAGGCTCGCTCCCGCGGCGCGGGAGGCGGCGCCGTCGACCCTCGTCGTCGCTCCCGGCACGTCCTGCCGCCACCAGATTCACGACACGGCCGGCCGCCGCGCGTACCATCCGGCGGAAGCGGCCGCCCGGGCGCTCGGTCTGGACTACTGAGATGGCGATCGTCCTGGACATCGAGACCATCGGACAGCCGGTCGAAGAGATTCCCGAGAGAGCGCTCGACTATCTCTTCCGAGGCCTCGAGCGCGACGCCCCGGACCCGGTGGAGCTGGAAAGACGCCGCGAGGAGCTCCTCTCGCGCCTGGGCCTCGATCCCACCACGGGAAGGATCGTATGCATCGGCGTCATCGACACCGAGACTCCCTTCGAGCGGACGTTCGCCCAGTCCGACGAGAAAGAGCTCCTGGAGTCCTTCTGGAGATGGCTCGACGGCGCGAGACCCACTCTCTTCGTGACCTTCAACGGGCGGCGCTTCGACGTTCCCTATCTCAACATCCGGAGCGCCATCCACGGAATCGAGCCCGCCTATTCCATCCCCCTCGGGTGGAGCTCGCATTTCGACGTGCGCGAGGCGCTCGAGGGCGACGACAAGAGAAGACGCGGAAGCCTCGACTATTTCTGCGCCGTTTTCGGCGTACCCTCCCCCAAGATGGAAATGGACGGCTCGCTCGTGGGGCAGGCCTATGCTGAAGGGAGGATCGAAGACATCGCGCGCTACTGCCTCGCCGACTGCCGCGCGACCCTCGACCTCTACCGCAGGCTCAAGCCTTTCTACTTGGCCGGGCGGAGCTAGCGCGGAGCGGCGGGGAATCCCATGGCGGCCACGGTCGAAATCGCTCCGGCAACGGAGGACGAGAGAGATTGGGTCGCGGCGCTTCTTGCGGGGTCGGAGCCCTGGATCACGCTGGGCGCGACCGCCGAAGACTGCCGCCGCGCATGCCATGATGGGGAGTACCTCCTCTACGTGGCTCATCGCGACGCCGGTCCCTGCGGCGCCATCCTGCTCCAGCGGCGCGGTGTCGCGAGCTCGCCGTACGTGAAGTCGATCGCCGTGGAAGCCCGTTGGCGTGGAGCGGGCGTCGGGAGCGCGCTCATGGAGTTCGCGGAGAACCTGTTCCGGAAAGACGCCCGGCATCTGTTCCTGTGCGTCTCCTCGTTCAACGGGCGAGCGCGCTCCTTCTACGAGCGCCGCGGTTACCGGACCGTGGGTGAGCTCGAGAACTACGTCATCGACGGGGCCTCCGAGATCCTCATGCACAAGCGCCTGAGATGACGAGATGAATCCGCCGCGGCGCACACCGTGGCCGGTGGTAGCGCTCCTCTGCGCCACGGCGACGGCGGGCTATCTCTGCCGCGTCAACATCTCGACCGTGGGCGCGCTCCTGATGGAGGAGTTCCGGCTGGATCAAGTCGGAATGGGACGCGTCTTCAGCGCGTTCGTCCTCGGTTACGCGATCTTCCAGATTCCCGGCGGCGCCCTGGCCGACCGCTTCGGCGCGAAGGCGGTCCTTCAGACGGCGGCGATTTGCTGGACGACGCTTACGGTAGCGCAGGGCATCCTGGGCTTCCGCGGGCTCTCCGTCGGCGCCGGAACCGCGATGCTCTCGCTCCTGATCCTCCGCTTCCTGCTCGGTGTGTCTGCGGCGCCCACCTACCCCGGCGCGGCTCAGGGAGTCGCTCGATGGGTTCGCCCGGGAGATCGAGGTCGTGCCAACGGAATCGTCCTGGCCTCGATCGGGCTCGGCTCCGCCATGGCGCCGCCGCTTCTGTCCCACGTGATGACGAGTTGGGGATGGCGGGCAGCGCTCTTTCTTTCGGCGCTCCCGGCGCTCGTGGTCGCACTCATCTGGCGGAGTGTGGCGGAACCTCCCTCGAGGAGCGAGGAGGTAGCGGAGGAGGTCCCGGCGCTCGCTAGCGGGGCGAGGCGGGCCCGACTGAGGACTCCGGGTTTCGCTCTTCTCACCTTGAGCTACACCCTCCAGGGCTACGTGGGATATATCTTCGTCTTCTGGTTCTACCTGTACCTGGTCCAGGAAAGAAAGTTCGATCTTCTGCAAGGGGCCTGGGCGAGCTCGCTTCCGTGGCTTCTCTCGATGGCCTCCATTCCTCTGGGAGGCTACGTTTCGGACCGCCTGGCGGCGAGCGGTCTCGGTCCGGCGTGGGGGCGTCGGGCGATCCCGATCCTCGGCCTGGGATCTTCCGGAATCCTGATCGCCATCGGAGCTCATACCGCGAGTCCGGTTTTGGCCGCCGTCACGCTCGCACTCGCGACGGCGCTCCTGCTTTCGGTCGAGGGGCCGTTCTGGGCGACGATGATCGGTATCGCGGGGCCGAGAAGCGGCGCCGCGGGAGGAATCATGAACATGGGGAGCAACCTCGGTGGCCTCGTCTCTCCCGCGCTCACGCCGCTTTTGGCCCGATACATCGGCTGGGAGAACGCGCTCCACGTCGCGGCGGCGCTTTCCCTCATCGCCGCGGCACTCTGGCTCGGCATCGATCCAGAGGTCGGGAGCCCAAGGTCACCTGGACTCGAGGAGAATTGAAGCCGTCGGCCGAGCACCATAGAATCCAGGCACACGAAAGTGATCGGTAAGACCCTCTCCCACTACCGCATCCTCGCGGAGGTCAGCCGTGGGGGAATGGGAATCGTCTACCGCGCCCTCGACACCAAGCTCGATCGGGAGGTCGCTCTGAAAGTCCTCCCGCCAGATCTGGTAGCTGACCCCGAAAGGCGCCGCCGGTTCGAGCAGGAGGCGCGCGCGGCCTCGAAGCTCGAGCATCCCAACATCGCCGTCATCCACGAGATCGGTGAGGCCGACGGGGTGACGTTCGTCACCATGGAGCTCATCCGCGGCGAGACGCTCTCGGACCGGCTCCTCCAAGGGCGCCTCCCCTGGACCCGTGCTCTCGAGATCGCGACGCAAATCGCCGAGGGCCTTGCCCAGGCGCACGATCGCGGCGTGGTCCATCGGGACCTGAAGCCAGCGAACGTGATGGTAACGGAGGACGGCCATCCGAAGATCATCGACTTCGGGCTCGCCAAGCTCGTCGAGCCTCCGAGCGGGTTCGGCGGGGGAGGCGAGAGCGTCACCCGTTCCGCGCGCGACACGGGGCCCGGCGTCGTTCTGGGCACGGTCTTGTACATGTCGCCGGAGCAGGCGCGCGCCGCGCGGGTGGATCACCGGACGGACGTCTTCTCCTTCGGGGTCATGCTCTTCGAGATGCTCTCGGGCCGCCGTCCGTTCGATGGCGCCAGTCCGCTCGAGATCCTCCAGGCGATCGCGAGCGCCCCGACTCCAACGCTCGAAGCACCGCCCGGCCAGTCGCTCGACCGGGGCGAGCTCCAGCGAATCCTGGACAAGTGCCTGGCGAAGGATCCGGCGGATCGCTACCAGTCGATGAAGGACCTGGTCGTCGACCTTCGCGCCGCGCGCCGCCGCCTCGAATCCGGATCGGTCGTCACCCCGGCTCCACCCGAGGCCCGGTCGCGCCGTTCGTGGGTCGTCGTTCTAGCGGGAGTCGGCGTCGCGGCCGTCGCGGTCGCGCTTCTTCTGCGGCGCGAGCCACCCGCCCAGACTCCGCTCCCTTCCACGGGTAAACCCTCCCTCGCCGTCCTGCGCTTCGAGAACTTGAGCGGAGATCCTTCCCTCGACTGGCTCCGTACGGGGCTCGCCGATATGCTCATTACCGACCTCTCGCAATCGACTCAGCTCGACGTGTTGAGCACCGACCGCCTGTACCAGGTGCTCCGCGATATGAAACGCCTCGACGAAAGGATCGAATCTCTCGAGGTCGTTCAGGACCTCGCGAAGCGGGGCGGGGTCGAGACCGTCCTCGAGGGAAGCTTCCTGAAGGCCGGGGAGAGCATACGCATCAACGTTCGCATCCAGGAGGCGGCTACGGGCCGTATCCTCACGTCGGAGAAGGTCGAGGGGGTCGGTGAAGCGAGCCTCTTCGAAATGGTCGACGATCTGTCGCGGCGCGTTCGTCTCAAGCTCGACACCGTGCCGGCGATGGGCGGCGAGCTGGATCGGGACCTGAGCGAAGTGACGACCGCGTCGGTCGACGCGTACCGGGAGTACGCCGAGGGCATCAACCTGCAGGAGCGCCTCAACTATAGAGACGCCATTGCCCACTTCGAGGCGGCGCTTTCGATCGATCCCGGGTTCGCCATGGCCATGGCGAAGCTTTCGATTGCGCACAGCAATCTCGGCCACGATCAGGAGTGGGTTCGTTACTCCGCGGAGGCTCTGGAGCACGTCGAGCGCCTCACGCCTCGAGAGAGGTACTACATCGAGGGCAACTACTACTCCCAGAAAGAGCGGACGTTCGGTCGGGCCATCGAGGCGTATCGGAAGGCCGTGGAGCTCTATCCCGATCACGGCTCGGCGCGCAACAATCTCGGAGTCCGGCTGGAACAGTTCGAGCGTTACGAAGAGGCGCTGGTTCAATTCCAGTTTCTGCTGGATCGAGGCACGCGCTTCGCCGCGGCGCCCGGGAACCTGGCGACCATCCACACCGCGCTCGGTGAGGACGAGAAGGCGCTCGCGATCCTCCAGGATGGAGTGAGAACGTACCCGGACAACAGCTACGTGCTTGCCGATCTCGGCAACCAACTGGACCGGCAGGGCCGGTCGGGTGAAGCGCTCGAAGTGCTCGCCCGGGCGCATGCGCTCGATCCCGATAGCCCCCTTCCCCGGATGGGCCAGGTGTCGGCCCACCTCCTCCGGGGAGAGCCCGAGGTGGCGGCGTCTATCGCGAGAGATCTCGCGGCCGTCGATGACCCGTTCTTTCGCTGGATCGGTCCGCAGTTTCTGGCGTTGTGTCTTCTCAACCAGGGACGCTCGGCCGAGGCGCTGTCGGCCGTGGAAGACGCAACCCGGGCGTTCGGCAGCCCCGGTCCCCTCTCCGGTCGTGCCCAAGTCTACGCTGCGCACATCCTGCTCGAGAGAGGGGAGCCGGAAAAAGCGCTTCGGCACGCGGGCGAAGCGCGCGTCGCCGGAGACGGGAACTACGGCGAGTGGGCGGGTTTGTTCTTCGCGGCGCTCGCGGAAGAGCGACTGGGGAAGAGACAGGAGGCCGACCGCCTCGCCGACGCGCTTCGCACCAGCGCGGAGTCTCTCCCGACGGAGAAAGAGAAGCGCCGCTACCATCATCTGAGAGGCGAGCTTCTGCTCGCGAGGGGCGACGTTCGAGAGGCCATCGAGGAGCTCGAACAGGCGGCTTCGACGCTCCCGGCCCGAGGGGTCGGGGGGCCGACGAACATCCCTCAGCACGTCCCCATCTGGTACAGCCTCGGCTCCGCCTACTTCGCCGCGGGCGATGACCAGCGCGCCGAAAAATGGTTCGAGCGTGTCGTATCCAGCACGACGGAGCGCAACGCCTGGCCCATCCCCTACGTGCGGAGCTTCTACCATCTGGCGAAGATCCACGAGAAGCGGGGCGATGCGGCAAAAGCGAGGGAATACTTCCGGCGGTTTTACGACTTCTGGAAAGACGGAGACCTCGACCGCGGCCTCGTCGAGGAGGCGCGGCTAGCGCTTCGCTCCTAGACGCTCCAGGAGCTTCTCGTTCCCCTCCACGTCGAGGAACGTGTCGAACTCGAATCCAAAGATTGCTCCAGGGAGGAAAGTAAGTTAGATTACTCCGGCCGGAGCCGCCACGACCCCCCAAATGGCTCCGGGCAGTCCGCCGCCTTCGGGATGCTGGGAAAGCGTCCGGAGGCGGATTCGGAGGACACGGCTACGTGTTTGGCGATACCTACAATTATTGCTTCCAATCCGTTACTGACTCGAAATGGAGGGTGGGATGAAGTTGCTGTTTTCGACAATCTGTGCGGTTTCTCTCGGGGTTTCGGCGCCAGCGGGAGCGCAGGTAGGGAGCGCCGCTGTGAGGCCCAGCCAGATGATTACGGTGACGAGTTACGGCGACGGAGCGCAGTGTGGGGTGAACCCGATTGGCCGGACGCTTGTCAGCGTGCAGAATTCCGACGGCACCTTCTCCCCGTTCACCATCCCGGCGAACAAGGTGTTCGTGGTCACCGGCCTCGACTGGACACAGGGCAATACCGGCGCACCGAACAAGGCCGAAACTCTTTTTCTTCACTCGCAGACCGACAGCGGCGTCATCTGGCCCATCGTCATAGCACACAGCGGCGGCAGCGACGATTCGCGCGCGGGAGGGCACATGCCAATCACCGGCGTCGTCTTCAAAGCAGGTGAGACGATGTGCTATTCCGTCAACACGGGCAACATAGGCAGCGCCATCGCGCTCGTCCACGGATACTTCGCCGCGAACCGCTGACGCGGCTCGGTTCGGGAGAGACTACCTCAAGCGCCTCGTCGAATGCGGGACTGCGACGATCCGGGCCGGGATCTGGTACAGAAGATTCGTCTGGCGCTTGGATCCTTGCCGCTCCACAACGTTCGTTTCGTCCACGTCCAGGGCGCGTAGAAGTCGAGGGTTCACGTCGGCGCAGTAGAAGAACGCGTTGTTCGCGACGATGTCGCGAGGAGGCGCGCTGAGCAGAAGGGCAGCGAGAAGGATTGGCGTCACGGATGATCCTCGAACAGCCCGCGAAGCGCGAGACCGTCGGCTTCTGGAAGCTCCCACCCCGCCCAGAGAGCGATGGTGGGAGCGATGTCGATCTGGCGCATGTGGGGCACCGCGACTCCCGTCCTGACGCGCGGACCGACCATAAGGAAACCGGTCTTCATCTTCGGGTGTCCCGGGAGCGAGCCGTGATAGCCGAGATCATCGGACGGCGACAGGAGTGGGCCTTCGAGATTCTTTCCGAAGATGTAGCCCTCCGTCGCGTCGAGCGCGAACAGAGCTTCGGGCATGGCTCCGAGGTGGTCGAGCTCGGCCCTCTCGACCTTGACCATCGCGCCGCCGAGCGGTCCCGCCAGCATTCCTGCGACCAGAGCCTCCAGCTTCAGCCGGGTATCGGTGTCCCGCGGGTCCTTCAAGATCAACGCACACGATCCCCCGCTCGGCCAGGCGAGCGCGCGAAAGCTCGAGACCGAACCGTCCGGACCCAACTCGAGAAGACCCGCTTCGCGGAGACGCGCATTCATGTGGATCGACGTATGGGTCTGGATGAAGCCGTGGTCGCCGGTGACCACGAAGAGAGTCTCGTCCGCGAGACCGAGCGACGCGATCCTGGCGCGGAGCCTGCCGAGCGCCCGATCGACGCGCTCGAACGCCGCGGAGACCTCGCGGTGCTCCCTTCCGTGGCGGTGCTGCTTGGTGTCGGTATTGATCACGTGGACCAGGAGAAGCGTGGGGCGGTGCGCCTCGAGCACTCGCTCGGCCGCTTGAAACACGAGATCCTCGAGCGGCTCTTCGTCGAACGGCTCCCGCGGAAGCGGGCCGAGCGCGTCCAGACTCTCCCGGCTCATGACCTTCGCCATGACTTCGCCCCACGGGGTCGCTTCCGGGAATCCAGAACTCGGGAAAGTTGAAGTCGATATCGGCGCCCACGGTCACTGGCCATTGAAGCGCGGCGGTCGCGCCGGGAGCGACGTCCCACAAAGTCTTCACCCGGATCGCATCCGACCGCCAGTACCAGTCGTCGAAGCGTCCCTTCTCGTCGAAGACGTAGTTGTTCACGACGCCGTGCCGGGCGGGCAGCGCGCCCGTCACCATGGACGTGTGAGAAGGGTAAGTAACCGTCGGATAGACTCCCTCGACCGCCTCCGCGTACACACCCTCCCGCATCAGGCTGCGGAACGTGGGAAGCTCGGCGCCGTGAGCCGCGGGATCCAGATAGAAATCGGGCCTCAGCCCGTCGACCGAGACGAGGACGACTCTCTGCGCCGCCGCGGGGTGAACGCCGAGCGAGAGCGCGGCCGCGAGCAGAAGAAAGGCGCGGCGCGTCAACGCACGATCGCCGTGATATTCCGCTTGGGAACCTGTCCCACGGGGATCCGAGCCACTTCCTTCCTCGACAGGATGTCGACCGCGGAGACGGAGTTCGAGCCCGCGTTCGCCACGTAGACCGTCTTGCTATCGGGGGTGAAGGTGAGCCAGTCGGGATGGTGCCCGACCTCCACTCCTCCGAGAAGCTTCAAATCGGGAAGGGAATAAGCGTAGACCGCGTGGTTCACCTTGCTGCAGACCCAGAGGGTCTTTCCATCGGGCGTGACCCCGATTCCATGGGACGGCGAGCCCTGGAGCGTGTCCCAGTTCTGCTCTTCCTTCGGGAGCGCCGGAAGCTCGATCCGCCCGATCTCCTTGCGCTTCTCGAAATCGACGACGAAGAATCCGTGAAAGTTCGAGATCTGCACGAACATCCTCCGGGTCGAGCCGTCGGGGTTGGTGTCGAAGGCGATCGGGCGGACGCCGTTCTCGAAGTAGAGCGTCCAGATCGGCTCTTCGGTCTTCTGGTCGATGACCGTCAGGTTCTTACCGACGATCGAGCCGGCGATGACGTGCCTTCCATCCGGGGTGAGGAACGTATTGTGGACTCCGCCGCGCGTCGGAATCGTCTGGTCGAGCTCGAGGGTGGGGGTATCGATCACGTCGACCGCGCCCGGAGAGGAGACGATCGCCACGTACACCCTGCGGCCGTCGCGGCTGATGGTGAGGTTGTTCGGCCGGCCGCTCAAGGGAATGCTCTTGGTGACGGCGAGAGTCTTCCCGTCGACGACGTCGAGCGTCTCGTTCGCCTCGTTGGTGAAATAGAACCGGCTTCCGTCGGGAGCGGCCGCGGCGCCGTGGTTGACCTCGATGCCCTTGATCTCGCCCACGATCTGGTTGGTCGTGGGGTCGATGAGGAAGACGTTGTCTCCAGCGGCGTTGGTCTGGACGATCACCACTCGATCGGAAGGCGCCAGAAGTGGGACGAGAGCGAGGCCGAGTGCGGCGAGTTTCATGGTCGTCGAGCCTCCCGCGGGAACTCTAGTGAGGGGGTTTCGGGAAGTCAAGAATCGACGGGGGATCGTATGATAGGCGGGCCATGGGACTGGCTCCGTCGCTCCTGATTCTGGCGCTTCTTCGGCAGGACCCTCCGGCAGAGTCTCTCGATTTTCAGGTCTTCCAGAATCGCGTCCAGCCCATCTTTCTGGAGAAGCGCGAGGGTCACGCCCGCTGCGTCGTCTGTCATTCGCGAGCGACCACCCCGTTTCGTCTCCAGCCTCTCAGCCCCGGAAGCGCCTCGTGGAACGACGAGGAGTCGCGCCGCAACTTCGAAGCCGCCGGTCGTCTCGTCGTTCCCGGAGATCCGCTGCGAAGCCGCCTGCTGACGATGGCCCTCGCCGAGGAGGCGGGCGGCAATCCCTTCCACCCCGGCGGCAAGCACTGGGAGTCGCGCGACGATCCGGAATGGAAGACTCTCGCGGACTGGGTCGCGGCCCGCTCCACGAGCCGCGCGTCGTCGCGAGGCCTGAACTTCGAGGATTTCCGGGCCCGAGTCGAGCCCGTGTTCCTGCGCAAGCGCGAAGGCCACGCGCGCTGCGTCGTTTGCCACACCCGGGCCACGACGCCCTTCCGGCTGCAGGTCCTGCCGGCGGAGAGCGCTTCCTGGAGCGAGGAGGAGTCGCGCCTCAACTTCGAGGCAGCGGGCCGGCTGGTGTCGCCCGGCGATCCCCTGAAGAGCCGGCTCCTTCTCATGCCCCTTGCGGAAGAAGCGGGCGGCGCTCCCTTCCACCCGGGCGGAAAGCACTGGGAGTCGCAGGGCGATCCCGAGTGGCAGGCGCTCGCGGACTGGGTCCGCGGGCGACGCTGAAGCGCCGGCTCTATAATCCCCCGATGAAAAGACGCGCGCTCCCTCTGTTTCCCGCCCTGCTCGCGGCCTCCGTCTCGTTCGCGGCCGAGGAAACCTCGAAAATGACGAGCACGACCTTCGACGGCCTGGCCCTGCGCTCGATCGGGCCTGCGCTCACGTCAGGCCGCATCGGGGACATCGCCGTCCATCCGCGGGAGCGCAGGATCTACTACGTGGCGGCCGCCTCGGGCGGCGTCTGGAAGACGGAGAACTCGGGGACGACCTGGACGCCGATCTTCGATTCCGAGAAATCGTTCTCGATCGGCACCGTCACCATCGACCCCAACGATCCGCTCGTGGTCTGGGTGGGAACGGGCGAGAACGGAAGCCAGAGGAGCGTGTCGTACGGCGACGGAGTCTACAAGTCGCTCGACGCCGGGAAGACCTGGAGGAACGTGGGACTGAAGACGTCGGAGCACATCGCGAAGATCGTCATCGACCCCCGCGACTCGGACACCGTCTACGTCGCCTCCCAGGGGCCGCTCTGGAAACCCGGAGGCGAGCGAGGTCTCTTCAAGACCGAGGACGGCGGGAGTACGTGGAAGGCCGTCCTCGAGGTGAGCGAGAACACCGGAGTCACCGACGTGGTGATGGATCCACGAAACCCCGACGTCCTCGTGGCCGCGTCGTACCAGAGGCGACGGCACGTCTGGACTCTCATCGACGGCGGGCCGGAGTCCGCGATCTACAAGACGACGGACGGAGGCATGAGCTTCCGGAAGGTCACGAACGGTCTTCCGAAGGGCGACATCGGCCGCATCGGCCTCGCGCGCTCGCCCGCGGCTCCCGACGTCCTCTACGCCATCGTCGAGGCGTCCCCGGGCGAGGGCGGCTTCTTCCGATCCGTCGACGGCGGCGAGAACTGGGAGAAGCGATCCGACCACGTGAGCGGGAGCCCTCAGTACTACCAGGAGATCGTCGCCGACCCCCGGGACGTCGATCGCCTGTACTCCATGGATACCTGGATGATGGTGACCGAGGACGGGGGAAAGACGTTCTCCCGGGTGGGCGAGGCCTACAAGCACGTCGACAACCACGCGCTCTGGATCGACCCCGACCACACCGATCATCTTCTCGCCGGCTGCGACGGCGGGGTCTACGAGAGCTTCGATCGCGGGGCGACGTGGGACTACAAGGCGAACCTCCCCATCACCCAGTTCTACCGGGTTTCCGTCGACAACGCCGCCCCGTTCTACTACGTCTACGGAGGGACCCAGGACAACTTCAGCCTCGGCGGTCCCTCGCGGACCACGAGCGCTCACGGCATCTTGAACTCCGACTGGTTCGTGACCCGCGGCGGAGACGGCTTCGAGACCGTGGTCGATCCCGAGGACCCCAACATCCTCTACGCGCAGTCGCAGCACGGCGGACTCGTCCGCTACGACCGCAAGAGCGGAGAGGCAATCTATATCCAGCCGCAGCCGGGCGCTGGCGAAGAGGGTCTGAGGTGGAACTGGGACTCGCCCTTGATGGTCAGCCCCCACTCGGCTACGCGGCTCTACTTCGCCGCCAACCGTCTCTATCGCAGCGATGACCGCGGGAACTCGTGGAGGCCGGTCAGTCCCGACCTCACCGCTGGAATCGACAGGAACCAGCTCGAAGTGATGGGAAAAGTCTGGAGCGTCGATGCCGTCGCCAAGAACAGCTCGACCTCCATCTACGGGAACATCGTTTCGCTCTCGGAGTCTCCCGTGAAGGAGGGCCTCCTCTACGTCGGGACCGACGATGGACTCATCCAGGTGACGGAGGATTCGGGCGCGGTCTGGAACCGAACGGAGCTCCCGCGGGACCTCCCCGAAACGACCTACGTCAGCCGGCTCGAAGCCTCCTCCCACGACGTGGATACGCTCTACGCCGCGTTCGACAACCACCAGATGGGAGATTTCACGCCCTACCTTTATAAGAGCGTCGACCGCGGAGCGAGCTGGACCTCGATTACCACGGGGCTCCCCACGAACGGTCCGGTCTACGTCGTGGTCGAGGATCCCGGGAACCCGAGCCTCCTCTTCGCCGGCACGGAGTTCGGTCTGTTCTTCACCTCGGACGGCGGGAAGCTCTGGACCCAGTTGAAGGGCGGACTTCCCCCGATCGCCGTCCGGGATCTCGCGATCCAGGCCCGGGAGAACGATCTCGTGCTCGCCACCTTCGGCCGGGGATTCTACGTCCTCGACGATTACTCCTTGCTCCGCGCCGCGACCCCGGAGGCCCTCGAGCGGGAGGCGATTCTGTTTCCCTCGAAGCGCTCCTGGATGTACATGGAGGAGCTGCCCCTGGGTCTCCGCGGGAAATCATTCCAGGGGGACTCGTTCTATGCCGCCGACAACCCGCCCTTCGGCGCCGTCGTGACCTACTACGTGAAGGACGAGATCCGGACGAAGAAGAAAGCGAGGCAGGAGGAGGAGAAGCGCATCGAAGGCGAGGGCGGAACCGTCCGATATCCGAGCTGGGACGAGCTTCGAGCCGAGGACCGCGAGGACGCGCCCGCCATTCTGATCACGGTGAAGGACGCGCAGGGCGAAGCGGTGCGAAGGCTCGAAGGGCCGGTGACCGCGGGCTTCCATCGAGTGGCCTGGGACTTTCGATTCCCCGACTCGCGTCCCGCGCGGCTGAAGGACGTGCCTCCGGACAACCCCTTCGTCGATCCGCCGCGAGGCCCCATGGTCGTTCCCGGAACGTACGAGATCTCTCTATCGCGAAGGGTCGATGGAATCGTGACGCCGCTATCCGATCCGCAGAAGGTGGAAGCCGCGGCTCTGGGCACCGCTAGCCTTCCCGCCGAAGACAAGAGGGCGCTCCTCGAGTTCCAGCAGGAGACGGCGGCGCTCCAGCGCGCCGTACTCGGCTCGATCCGCGCCGTCGAAGAGACGGCGGGCCGACTCGACTACGTGGCTCGAGCGATCCTTCAGTCCCCGCGGGCCGATGCCGGGCTCCTTCCGGAGGCCCGGGCGCTCGAGGACCGCCTGCAGGCGATCGACGTCGCGCTCTCGGGAGATGCCACCCTCCGTTCCCGATCGGAGTCGACGCCTCCCGCAATCGCCGACCGGGTGGACGACGTGGTCTCAGGCCACTGGACCTCGACTTCGGCTCCCACCGAGACCCAGCGCGAAGCTTGTCGCATCGCGGGCGCCGCGTTCGAGCCGGTACTCGAGAACCTGCGCCGTCTCCTCGAAGACGACCTTCCGGCACTGGAAGCGAAGCTCGACGACGCCGGGGCTCCGTGGACTCCGGGACGCATCCCGCGATGGAGGCGACCGGCGCGCTGAGTCCACGAGTTCCCCGTCATTGCAGGCTGAGCAGAAATACGGCCCAGAAACCAAAGGCGAGGGCACGAGTGAGTCTTTCGCGGTTCCGTGGTGTAATGGCCGGGGAATGGATCGGCGCACCTTTCTCACGGGCGCTCTGGGGCTCGCTCACCGGCGTCGAGCGAACGCCGGAAAGACCCGGCTCATCCTTCTCGGGACCGGCGGCGGGCCGAGGCCGCGGAAAGCGAGCTCGGGCTCTTCCCAGGTCGTCGTCGCGAACGGGACGGCTTATGTCGTCGACTGCGGCGACGGCGTCGCGCGTCAGCTCGTATTCGCCGACGTGCCGGTCTCGACTCTCCGCCACGTCTTCATCACCCACCAGCACTCGGACCATACGGCGGATTACGGCAACCTGATCTGGCTCGCATGGACTGCGGGGCTGCGAACCCGGGTCGACACCTGGGGACCGCCGCCTCTCGAGCGCATGACGAAGCTGTTCTTCGAGATGAACGCGGCCGACATCGAAGCTCGAATCGCGACCGAAGGAAGGGTGCCGCTCGCCCCCCTGGTACAGGTCCACGAGCTGAAGTCGGGAGGACTCGTCCTCGAGGACGAGAACCTGAAGGTGACCGCGGCTCTCGTGGATCATCCTCCCATGGTGCCGGCCTACGGCTATCGCTTCGACGCTCCCGATCGGTCGATCGTCATTTCCGGAGACACGAAGCGGTCGGACAATCTCGTCGAGCTCGCGCGAGGCGCGGACGTCCTCGTTCATTCGGCGCTTTACCTTCCGGCGCTCGACCGCCTGGTGGCGAGGGTGGGAGGCGCCCCCGGTCTCAGAGACAGCATCCTCTCTCTTCAGGGCACGGTCGAGGACGCCGCGCGCGTCGCCCAGGCGGCGGGTGTTGCTACCCTCGTTCTCTCCCACCTGATCCCCCCGGACGACCCCGAGGTGACGGAGGAGATGTGGCTCGCGGCCGCCCGCCCGCATTTCCGGGGAGCGATCCTCGTCGGCAGGGATCTGATGGAGCTCTAATCCCGAGATTTCCCGCGTCGGCTTCGAGACATTCCAGAACGTTTCAGCGCAGCGCTTCCGCGGCCGCCGTCTGCGCGATCGAGGCCTCACGGGCCGACACCTCGAGCGTGCGGCCGTTCCGGAGCTGCAGGCGGGCGGGCAGGCCCGAAGGCGAGGCGTTCGCGAGCCCGCCGTAGATCGCAAGGGCCGCGAGATACGAGCCGAGCTCCGTCGGATGGAATCCGTCCGAACCGTAGAGCCGGAAGTCCGGATCCTGGCGCCAGGCGGCGACCCATGCGTCGCCGGCCGGCAGCAGGGTTCCGCCCACGTCCTCCGCCGCGAGGCGGTACGACGCGCTCACGTCGGGAAACGCCTGCGGGCGGTAGCTCTCCGGCCAGACCATGTAGAGCGCGGTGCGGCCCCCGGTCTCCCGGATCACGGCGTCGAAGCGCCGCGTCCACTCCCTCAGGTTGGCCTGGCTCTCCGGTAGCGCCGAAGGCCCCTGCTGCAGCACGACGAACCGAAACCCGCCGGCGGCGATGCGGTTCTGCGTGCCGAGATTCCAGTGGTCCTCGAGGGCCACGCCGCCATAGGTGACCGATTCGACCACGAACGGATGGCCGCCCGCGTGGGAGAGCGCTTCGACCATCAGAGGCAGGTCGTTGGCTTCGGTGAGGCTGTTTCCGACGAACAGCACGCGATCGCCCGCGGGAGCCCGCGAGAGCGTCACCGGACCCGTCGAAGCTGCCGGGCTCGACTCTCCGCCGCACCCGCCGGCGCCGACGGTCGCGAGAAAGGAAAGAAAGCTTGCGAGCGTCGAGAAGTTGGACATCGTCCGCGCGATCCGCGCTAAGAGGGTACTTTATCAACGGAGGACGGCCCTTGGGACTCCTGCGCCCCGACCGTCCGCTGGCCACTTTCCGCGAATCGATGATAGCTTGTGCGAGACCCCGACATGGATTGAGCAGGAGTCGTTGTCGGAAATCGGGCGGGTGATGGGAAGACCGACGAGTGCGCGCGTGTAGTCTGCTGGGTGCGATAGCCATTTCGACCGGAGCGTCCGTCTCCGCGGGCACGGAGACCGGCGCTCGAATCTTCCACGATCCTCCGGAATGCATCGCGCGGTCCGCGCCGGGCTTCCCCCTCATCCGGGCCACGGTCGACACTCCGGACCCGGCCACGGCGAGGGTCCGAATCCATCTGCGCGGGGCGGAGCCGGGCGAGCTCTATCGGCTCGACCGGAGGGAAGCCGACGGAGCGTACGAAGCCGTCCTCCCTCGCCCCGGACCCGACACGCAGGAGATCGTTTACTTTCTCGAAGTCGTGGACGCATCCTTCCAAGCCACGAGGACCCCGGAGTTTCATGTACCGGTCGCGCAGGGTCGGGCCGGATGTTGGGGAGCCGGGGTACTCGAATCGGATGGGTCTCCCGGTGTCCCCGTCCCCGACGCGATCGGGGCTCCCGCCGCCGTGCTCCAGAGCCCCCAGGCGCCAGGCGAGCCGCCGAAAGAGCCGGAGAAGAAGAAGTCGAAGAAGAAAGCGGCGCTCCTCGCGCTCGGAGCGGCGGCGGGAGCCGCTGCCGGTCTGGGTCTCCTGGCCGGGGGCGGCGAGACGTCCGCCACCGAGCCGGAACCGCCGGCGCCGCCACCGGAGCCGCCCCCGCCCGCCCCGCCGCCCGTTCCCATACCGGCTCCCGTTCAAGCATGCTTCGATCTTCCACGCTCGGAGCGAGTGGGAGTCCCGGTTCGAATCGACGCGAGCTGTTCGTCCCCTCGGGGCTCGATCGCCTACACGTGGGAGCTCGGCGACGGGCGTACGCGCGAAGGCCGGGTCATCAATCCCATCTACGGAGCTCCGGGCCTGTACACCGTCGAGCTCACGATCTCGCGCCTCGAGCCAGCCGGCGAAGGCGACGTCGACCGCCTGGAAAAGCCGATCCTCATCACCGCCGAGCCCCCGATGTCGCCACCGCCGTCCACTCCGCCGAACGGTGGCGAGACCATCGCCGACCTCGCCGTCTCGAAATCGGGCCAGCTCACGTCGAGGATCGTGGACGGCGTCCTCGAGTTCCATATCGCCTACACTCTCCAGGTTACGAACCTCGGGCCGAATCCGGCGGGCTCGGTCGGGCTTCTCGACCCCTTGGCCGCCGACCTGACACCCACGTCGTCGACGTCCTCTGCGGGAAGCTGCGACGTGGTGGCACGCGTCGTGACCTGCAATCTCGGTACGCTGACCGCGGGCGGAGTGGCGACGGTTCGCCTCGACGTGGACGTTCGACCGGGTGTCGCCGAGAACACCGTGGTGACCAATACCGCCTCCGTGCAGTCGGCGGGGACCGACCCTTCGCCTTCGAACAACCAGGCCACGGTGACGACCGTCCTTCGCCGGCCGCTCACGATTGACGGCACGAGCTCGCGGCCGGAAGCGACGGTGAGCTTCGTCTCCACCCTGAGCTCGTCACGGGGCGACGGCTCGACGTCGGGCACGATTCGGATGGGCGAAAGATCCGTCGATAGCGTCAACGACACGGCGAGCTTTCATCATCGATTCCGCTCGCGTTCGGAGTCGATCGTGGTGGAAGGGGTGATCCAGCGTACCTCGGGGGAATCGCGTTGGATCTTCGACTTCTCGCCCGACCCCCGCTTCGCGCCTGGAAGCATCGAGGTCCAGCAGGGCGAGGTTCTGGGTATCGAGAGCCGGACACTCACGTTTCGTCTTGGCGGCCGGCCGGGAGAGCGCATCCGGTTCTCGTATCGTCTGTACCCTTGAGGGCCACCATCGGGGATTGGGGATGAAATCATGACATCCTGTTGGTTCGCGATTGCCGGAATGTTTCTCTTTCTTACGGTGAGCCGGACGTTCGGGGAGCAGCCCACGATCGTCGACGGCGTTGTGGTGGAGCGGGTCGATCCGGGGTCCGCTTCCGGCCGCCGTCCTCGGGCCGCCGCCTTGACCTCGAGCTCGATCGACTTCGACACCCCGAAGCTCTTCAGCGACACCCTGCCGCTTTCGGTGTTTCAGACCCTCCGCAGCGGAGCCGTCTTCTTCGGAAAAGGCGTCGTTCTGGACGCGGCGAGCTTCGAGGTCACGGGTACCAGCGGGACGAGCATCCTCGCCTTCAACGGCCGCACCGCGGTCAACGGCGACGGTTCCATTCCTCAGCTCCCCGAGCTCGTTCTCTTCCTCAAGCCCGACCGGTTGGGGCTCGCGCGCAAACAGACGGTATCGATCGACGTGGCGAGCAAGAGGGACGAAGGTCGGATGGTGAGCCTCGTTGCCTACAACACTCTCTTCCGGGTCGTGGACTCCGCCTCCGTCCTGCTCACTCCACAGATGCAGACCCTCACCGTGAGCACCGCGACTCCTCAGATCATCCTGATCGCGCTCAGGGGCGAGAGCGAGCTCAAGGTGCTCGCGGTGGACAATCTCGTCCACAACTGAGAACCCTCCGCTTGCCTGAAGCCCCGTCGTTCCCGTTGTCGCGCCTCCTCGCCGCGGCCATGTTCCCGATGGCGGAGGCCTTGGCCGCGGCCGAGGACTTCGTGCCGCGCCGGCCCACGATCGAGATCCGGAAGGTCGACGTCGCGCCAACGCTCGAGGACTTCCTGGACATGAAGCCGAGCGACCGGGTCGACGGGCGAATGACGAAGGTATCCGGCTTCACCCAGCGCTCGCCGAACGACGGCGAGCCTTCCACCAAGCCCACCGACGTCTACATGGGCTACGACGACGAGCATCTATTCGTGGTGTTCGTCGCCTTCGACGACCAGCCGGAGCGGGTGCGGGCGCGGCTCGCCCGGCGGGAGAGCGTCGATCGCGACGACGACCTGGTCTACGTGAACCTCGACACGTTCAACGACGAGCGCCGCGGCTACGAGTTCGGGACGAACGCGCTCGGGGTGCAGTTCGACTCCCTGTTCATCGAGGGAAACGACCCCGACCGCACGTTCGACACCCTCTGGTACTCGAAGGGCCAGAGAACCGACCGAGGTTTCGTCGTGTGGTTCGCGCTCCCCTTCGAGAGCCTGCGATTTCCCGCTTCCCCGAGGCAGACCTGGGGCATCCTCCTCGAGCGGTGGAGCGCGCACTCGAGCGACTGGTCCTTCTGGCCGCAGGCCTCGACGCGCATCGAGGGATTCCTCGCCCAGACCGGGCGCATCGAGATGGAAGGCATATCCGCGGGCCGAAACGTTCAGCTCATTCCGTACGGAGTGAACCGCTCGTTCTCGACCCTCGAAGACGAGGACCTCGCCGATACCAGCGTCGGCCTCGACGCCAAAGTCGTCCTCCGCGAGAGCCTGGTCCTCGATGGAACGGTGAACCCCGACTTCAGCCAGGTGGAGTCCGACGAGCCCCAGGTCACCGTCAACCAGCGTTTCGAGGTCTTCTTTCCCGAGAAGCGGCCGTTCTTCATCGAGAACGCGCAGTACTTCCAGACCCCTCTGAACCTGGTGTTCACGCGGCGCATCGCCGATCCGGAGCTCGGAGCGAGGCTCACGGGAAAGGCCGGCCCCTGGGCGCTCGGCTTCATCTTCGCCGACGACGAATCGCAGGGCAAGGCGGCTCCGGCGGGGAGCCCTCTTTCCGGGAGCCGCGCGTACAACGGGATCGTGCGCGTGAGCCGCGACCTGTTCCAGCAGGGGATGGTCGGAGGGATCTTCACCGATCGGGAGCTCGAAGGGGCCTCGAACCGCGTCGGGGGAGGGGATTTCCGGTTCAAGCTCGACCCGAACTGGTCCCTGATGGGCCAGGCGGTCGCAAGCGAGACGCATCTTGCCGATGGACGGGGGCTCGAGGGGCCCGCCTATGCCCTGGAGCTCGACAGGAGCGGGCGCCATTTCCAGACCCGCTTGGAGTACCTGGACGTCGCCGACGGATTTCGCGCCGAGAACGGATTCGTCACCCGGCGGGATATCCGGTCGGGGGACTTCGAGGCCCAGTACACTTTCTGGCCCGAGGGGGACAAGGTGATCTCGTGGGGTCCCTCGTTCTCGGTGGAGCGCGTCTGGGACCACGAGGGGACGCTCCTCGACGAGGTCTACGAGGCGGAGCTCGAGCTCGAGCTCCTTCGCCGAACGTCGGCCACGGTATCGTGGAACCACAAGAACGAGGTCCTGCGGCCGAAGGATTTCGCGGCGATCGTGGAGAACCTGGCGTTTCCGCAGCGCCAGGCCGACCTGGAGCTCCGCACGAGCTTTCTTCCCGAGGCGACGTTCGAGCTCGAGATGGGCTTCGGCTCGACGATCCACTTCACGCCGCCTTTCGGCGAGGCCCCGGAGTCCGCCGACGTCAGCAGTCTCGATCTCACGCTCACCCTCAGGCCCTGGCACGCCCTCACCATCGACAACACCTATCTCTCGACGCGGCTCTCCTCCCCCGAGGACGGGACGAAGATCTTCGACAACCACATCTTCCGCTCGAAGTGGAACTGGCAGTGGACGCGCGAGCTCTCGTTCCGCTTCATCGCCCAGTACGACGAGATCGATGCCGACGAGACCGCAACCTCGCTTCGTAACGAGAAGAACCTGAACTTCGACCTGCTCGCGACCTACCTCGTGAACCCGGGGACGGCGCTGTTCGTGGGATACAACGGAAACGCGCGAAGCCTGGATCTCCTCCGCCCGGAGTGGGAGCGGCCGCGGCTCACGGCGGCGGACGACCTGACGTACGACGCCTGGCAGGTCTTCCTGAAGCTCTCCTACCTGTTCCGGTTCTAGTAAGCGCCTGGAGGCGGAAGGTCGATGTCACTCGCGGCTCAGCAGCCACGGCATTTCGATGAGCAGATAGGTCGCGAGAAAGATGGCGCCGAAGAGGGCGCCGAGCCGCCAGTAGTCCTTCGACGGCAAATAGCCGCTTCCGTAGTACGCCGGCGACGGGCCGGCCGCGTACGGCGTGAGGATGCCCATGATCCCGAGCGTTCCGCAGAGCAGGAGCGCGAGATCACGCATGTCCATCCCGGGGACGGCGGACCCGACGGTGAGGAGGATGGGTAGGAGCGCGGTCACGTGCGCGGTGACGCTCGCGAACATGTAATGGAGGACGAAGAAGGCGATCGCCAGGACCAGCATGGCCGACGTCGGCGACGAATCGGCGAGGTGGACGCTCATTCTGCCGGCGAACCACTTCAGGAAACCCACGGAAGCCAGCCCCGCGGCGAGAGTGACGAGCGAAGCGAACCACACCAGCGTGTTCCAGGCCTGACGGTTCGCGAGGAGGTCGCTCCAGGTCACGACTCCCAGCATCAACATCAACGAGACCACGGCGAAACCCACGGCGGTGCCGTCGATGAACTCCCCGGCGAGAATCCATAGCGAGAGCGCCAGGATGACGAGAAAGGCGAGAAGGAGCTCGCGCCGCGTCAGGGGCCCCATGCGGTCGAGCTCATCCGCCGCCCACAGAGGAAGACGCTCTTCGCTCTTCACTTCCGGCGGATAGAGGACGTAGCCGAGGAGGGGCGTGAGCAGGAGCATCGGGATCCCGAAGGGCGCCATCGCCATGAACCACTCCATCCAGTGAATGGTGACGTCGGCGGTCTTTCGAGTCAGCTCGACTGCGAGAGGGTTCGGCGCCATGGCGGTGAGAAAGAGGGTGCTGGCGACACAGGTCGCGGAGATCGCCGTCCACATGAGATACGAGCCGATCCTTCTCGCCGAGGGATCGTTGGGCTTCGAATCGTAGAGCGGCGGCAGGTTGCGGATGATGGGATAGATCGTGCCCGCGCTTCGAGAGGTGTTCGACGGAGTGAACGGCGCCAGGATCGCGTCCGCAAAGGTCACCGCATAGCCGAGGGCGAGCGTGCTCCCGCCCGTTCGCCGGACGAGAACGAGGGCGATGCGGCGGCCGAGCCCCGTCTTCTCGTAGCCGAGCGCGAAAGTGAACGCGCTGAAGATGAGCCACACCGTCGTGTTCGAGAAGCCGGACAATGCCCACCGGATCGCCTGTTCGGCCGGCGCGAACCCCGGCTCCGCCAACTGCTCCGGGCTGAAGTAGGCCCAGCGCGCGAGAAGCGCCAGGACCGTGATCCCGATCCATCCGACCGCCGCCCCGGGAACCGGTTCGAGGATCAAGCCGAGAATCACCGCCGAGAAAATCGCGAAGTAGTACCACGCGTGCGGCGGGAGCCCTTCGGGGTGGGGGATTAGTGCGAGAACGGCGGCGAGAGCGATCGGGGCGAGGGCTTTCCCGTAGCCTCCCATGGCGCCTCATAGTGTCACGAAACGAGGTCCTGGCATTTCGGGGTAACGTTGGAGTCTGGCGTGGAACCGTGCTACGTTCCGGCCATGTCCGGAGTCGGAAAGTATCGCACTCTGGTCGCAGGGATCGCGTCGCCTGTCGCCGCGGCCGCGCTTGGCGCTCTGACGTATGGAACTCTCACGCGCGCGAGCGCCGATCGCGACGCCGATTTCGTCTTCCGGCTCTCGATGACCGCCCTCGCCATGGCGCTGCCGTTCGTCGGGACCGCGGCACTCGCGCTCCGCGACCGCCGCCGCGGAGCTCTCGGAAGGGCCTCGAAGGCAGGGCTTGCGATCGCGGTCGCCTCGCTGGCGCTCACCGTGGTTCCGATCCGCGGCGCGATCCGCCGCGCGAACCAGGTAAAGCTTCTCGCGCTCGAGAACGTCGACGCGCCGGAATTCGAGACCCCCGACATCTACGGAAAGACGCACCGGCTTTCCGACCACCAGGGGAAGGTGGTGCTCATCAACATCTGGGCGACCTGGTGTCCCCCTTGCAGAAAGGAAATGCCGGAGCTCGAAGCGCTCTATCTGAGCCGGGCGGATCAGGGTTTCGTCGTCTTCGGACTCTCGACCGAGAGCTCGGACCTCCAGCGTGATTTCGCCGAGCAGAAGGTCTCGATTACCTATCCCTTGCTCACCATCGAAGGCGATGTTCCCGAGATCTACCGGACGACGGCACGTTACCCTGCCAACTATCTGGTCGACCGGCAGGGGCGCTTGACACCCGCTCCCAGCACCGAGCAGCCCTTCGAGAAGCTGATCGAGAAGGTCGACGCCCTGCTTGCGGCGCCCGCTCCGTAAGGCGGCGGGGGAAAGCCGAAAGCGGTCCTGGATGTCGAAACGAGATACCCGGCTCCTCGAGGCCGTGGATCTCGCTCTCGCGGGCGACTGGGAAGGCGCTCATAGGATCGCGCAGGAGCACGAGGGGGACGACCTCGCGAACTGGATCCACGCAATCGCGCACAGGATGGAGGGCGACCTCGAGAACGCGCGCTACTGGTATCGTCGTTGCCGGCGTGAGCTCGGAGAGGAATCGTCCACCGGGGACGAGCTCCTGGAGATCCGGGAAGCGCTTCGCGGGCGTTAGACTGCCGGGGCCGAAGTCCCACGTCGCGGTCTCGCGAGCTGCTTCTTCAAGGGCCTCCATTTTCGAGATGGAGGAAAGCGCAGCAGCAGGCGAAGGCGTTTCCAACTCGGCGCGAGCGCGCTAGGATTCCTCGATTCCGGAAGGGAGGCCCTTTCGAACCGATGAAACGGAATCTCATGCGACTCACGGCGCCTCTGGTTGCTGCGGCTGCGATCCTCGGGGGGGCTTCCTGCGGCACGCGTGGCGACTCCTCTCCGTCCCCCGGACCCAAGGCAAAGGCGCACTACCTTGCCAACGAGGGAGTCCTCGTCGTGTCCGGCGAGACCCGGATCGTATTCGATCCGCTCTTTCGAAACGATTTCGGGACCTACCAGCTGCTGCCTCGGGAGCTCGAGCGCGCTCTCTTCGCCGGGGAGCCGCCTTTCGCCGGGTTGGACGCGGTCTTCATCAGCCACTACCACGAGGACCATTTCTCGCCCGTCGACGTCCTCCGGCTCCTGAGAGAGCGCGGGGAGATCCGGCTCTACGCGCCGGCTCAAGCGGTGACCGAGATGAGAAGTATCGCCGGTGATGGCGACAGCGAGGGCTTCTCGCGGGTGACGGAGATCCGGCTCGAGTACAAGGATGCGCCGATCTCGATCGAAGCGGGCGATCTCGTCGTCGAGGCGGTGCGGATCCCGCACGCCGGCTGGCCGGACCGGCAGCTCGACGTGGAGAACATCGCTTACCGGGTGACGCTCGACGAGTCGACCACGGTGGTCCACCTCGGAGACGCGGACACGAGCGACGTTCACTTCGCCCAGGACTCCGTCTATTGGCAGCGGCGTCCCCTCGACATGGCGTTTCCGCCGTACTGGTTCTTCCAATCGGAAGACGGCCGGCGGGTGCTCGACCAGAGGTTGAGACCCGCGCACGCAGTCGGCATCCACGTTCCGGTCGAGATGACGAAGGATCGTCCTCCCGATCTCGCGGAGTACGACCTGTTCGTTTCGCCGGGTGAAGTCCGGGACATCCCCTAGGTCGCCTTACGTACTCCGCGACTCGGTAGCGCCGCTTCCGCGCGCTAAAATTCGCGCATAGTGTCTTCCGTTGCCCGCGAATTGGATCGGGCGGAGCTGCTCCTGTCCTTCGACGCGATCCGTTCGAGAACGCGATCGCTCTTCGACCTGGTGGCGCCCGGGTCCTACGAGTCCCGTCCCATCCGCCTGCGGAATCCGATCGTGTTCTACGAAGGTCACCTGCCGGCTTTCAGCGTGAATACCCTCCTGAAGAAGGGCATGGGCCGGGAGGGCGTCGACCCGGCGCTCGAGCGGATTTTCGAGCGCGGCATCGATCCCGAGGACGAGACCACGGCCGCGCCCCGGGGAAACGTATCGAGCTGGCCGGAGCGCGGCGAGGTGCTGCGTTACGCGGAGGCGGCGGATCGCGCCGTCCGCGATGCGCTTCAGAACGCTCCGCTCGAGTGCGAGGACCGGCCCGCGCTGCGGCGCGGTGAGGCGGTATTCGCGATCCTGGAGCACGAGCTGATGCACCAGGAGACGCTTCTCTACATCCTGCACCAGCTCCCCCACGATCAGAAGCTAAGGCCCGCCGGATCCGAACCCGAGAGGGGCGGCGCGGCGCCGCGCCCCGAGACCGTTCGGGTTCCCGCTGGAGTCGCCGTCCTCGGAGCCGCGATCGAATCGGGGCGGTTCGGGTGGGACAACGAGTTCCCGGCTCTCGACGTCGTAGTGCCCGCGTTCGAGATCGACGTCTACGATGTCACCAACGAGCAGTTTCTCGAGTTCGTGGAGGCCGGCGGCTACCTGCGGGAGGACCTCTGGACGCCGGAGGACTGGCGATGGGTTCGCACGGAAGCGATCGAGCACCCGCTCTTCTGGACCCGGAGGAACGGGGATTGGCTGTGGCGCGGCCTGTTCGAGGATCTCCCCCTGCCGCCGGGCTGGCCTGTCTATGTGACCCATGCGGAAGCCTCGGCCTACGCGCGCTTCAGGGGGAGGCGCCTCCCCACCGAAGCCGAGTTCCATCGCGCGGCCTATGGGACGCCGTCGCGGCAAGAGCGGGCCTATCCGTGGGGCGAAGAGCCTCCGGACCGCTCTCACGGCAACTTCGGGTTCCTTCGATCGGACCCCGTGAGGGTCGGGTCGTTTCCAGGCGGCCGGAGCGCTTGGGGAGTCCAGGACCTCGTCGGAAACGGATGGGAATGGACCTCGACGGTGTTCTCGGGGTTCCCCGGCTTCCGTCCGATGGCTTCTTACCCCGAGTACTCGGCCGACTTCTTCGACGGCCGGCACTTCGTTTTGAAGGGCGGCTCGTCGGGGACGCCGGCGGAGCTTCTGCGCCGCAGTTTCCGGAACTGGTTCCGCCCGCACTATCCCTACGTCTACGCGACGTTCCGTTCGGTCGCGTCTTGAGCGATTCTCGAAGGAGGCCACGTGCGTACTTCCGCGGCAAGGCTCGAAGCGGTCGACGAGTTCGCCGACGAGGTCCGTCGCGGTCTGGCTCTCGCGCCCAAGCAGCTGCAGTCGAAATACTTCTACGACGCCCTGGGCTCCTGCCTGTTCGAGGCGATCTGCCGTCTGCCGTGGTACGGGATAACGAGGGCCGAGTTGGCGCTCCTGAGCCGCCACGCGGACGCCATCCTCTCGAGGTTTCCGGCTCCGACGGCGGTCGTCGAGCTCGGGTGCGGCAGCGGAGAGAAGCTCGCGATCGTGGCCGAGGCGGGCGCGAAGCGCGGCACGGTGGAGCAAGTGCAGCTCATCGATATTTCGCCCACCGCCATCGAAGCCTCCACGCGCGCCCTGCGCCGGTTTCGGCAGCTCTCGGTCGTGGGGCACCGGACCACCTATGCCAACGGCTTGAGACGCGTGGCGGAGCACCGCCGGGACGACGCGGCGACTCTGGTTCTGTTTCTGGGATCGAACATCGGAAACCTGGATCCGCCGGCGGACGAGGCGTTCCTCTCGACCATCCGGGAAACGCTCCGCCGCGGCGACGGGCTCCTGCTCGGGACGGATCTGGTGAAGCCCGAGCCCGATCTTCTCCTCGCCTATGACGACCCGCTGGGGGTGACCGCAGCGTTCAACAAGAACCTCCTGGTCCGCATCAATCGGGAGCTCGGCGGCCTGTTCGATCTCCGCGCTTTCCGGCATCGAGCGATCTGGAACGCCGATGCCCGGAGGGTCGAGATGCATCTGGTCAGCACCCGAGACCAGAACGTCCGGATCCCGGGAGCCCGCTGCACGGTGTCGCTGCGGCGGAACGAGTCGATATGGACCGAGAGCTCGTACAAGTACGAGCCGCAGCGGGTACTGGCGCTCGGCGCGCGGGCGGGCTTCACTCCGTGGGCGCAGTGGGTCGACCCCGAAGCTCGATTCGCCCTGACCCTCTTCGGAGTCGAGCCTTCGAGGGCAGGCGCGGCTGACGCCGCGGAATCCGCTTCCGGTCCAGGGTCTGGTTGATTCGCCCGGACCGAGTCTCGACGGCCGCCCGTCCGTTCGATACACTGAAATCGAACCTCCCATCGATATCTGCACCCTTCGCGCGATTCGGCGCAGGAGATCCCCCATGCCTGTTTCGAAGATCGTCGTCGTCGGCGGCGCTTTCAGCGGACCCGCGGCCGCGGCCCGGGCCCGCGAGACCGACGAGCGAGCCGAGATTCTTCTCCTCGAGCGGGCGCCGGAGGTGAGCTATGCCGTGGGCGGGCTCGCCCATGTCCTCGGAGGCGAGGTCGATGCCCTGGCGAAGCTGGACCGGGAGAAAGCCCGGTTCTTCCGGGACACGTACAACGTCGAAGTCCGGACCGGAGTCGAGGTCCTCGGTATCGATGCCGTGAGAAAGATGATCGATGCTTCGGGTAAGAAGATCGCCTACGACCGGCTGGTGGTCGCGACCGGCGCGCGATCGATCGTGCCTCCGGTCGAGGGACTTTCGAAGGCGAAGAACGTCTTCCGATTCCGGAGGCTTTCCGATCTCAAGGGCATCCTGCGGCTTCTCGATCGCGGCGCGAGGCGCGTCGTGATCCTCGGAGGGGGCTACTTCGGGGTCGAGGCGGCCGACGGATTCCTCCGGAGGCGTCCCCGGCCCCGCGTGACCCTCGTCGAGGGCGGCCCCAGGATCCTGAAGGACTTCTCTCCCAGGGCGAGCCTTCGAGCCCAGGAGAGTCTCGAGTCGGCGGGGGCGAGAGTTCTTCTCGACCGCACCCTCGTCTCTGTCTCCGGCGGCAGGACGGTGCGCGAGCTTGGATTCGACGACGGAACCGCCATCGCCGCGGATCTGGTCGTCGTCGCCGCCGGCGTCGAGCCGCGCACCGAGCTACTGAGGAACACCGGTGCGAAGACCCACGCCGACGCCTCTCTCTGGATCGACTCACGGTGCCAGACGAGCCTCCCGGATGTCTACGCTTGCGGGATCGCGGTCGGCGTCGAGCACGCCGTCACCGGCAAGACGTTCTGGACGGCTCAGGCGGCGGTCGCCGATCGAACGGCCCAGGTGGCCGGGGCGAACGCCGCGGGAGGGGACGAGAAGCTCGGAGGGATGCTCGGGACATCGATCGTCCGCGTCGGCGATCTCGCGCTCGCCCGCACCGGCTGGACCGGCGGAAGCGGGCCCGAGGTCGAGACCGCTCGAATCCATGCCCCGAGCCGCGATTCGTTCTTCCCGGGCGCCGCTCCCTTGTCCATCGAGATCTATTTCGATCGGCGGCAGGGCCGACTGCTCGGAGCCGAGGTGGTGGGAGGGGCCGGCGCCGACAAGCGAATCGACGTCCTGGCGGCGGCGATCCTCGGGCGACTCGGCGTCTCCGACCTCGCCCGTATCGACCTCGCCTATCAGTCGCCATTCGCCGCCGCCCGCGACGCCGTGAACGTCGCCGGGACCGTGGCGTCCGCCGTTCGCTCCGGGAAGGCGCGCGCTTACTCCCCCGCGGAGGTCGAAGGTTCGAAGGCCCTGGTCGTCGTGGACGTCGACGCAAAGCGCGGCCGGGAGCACGGCGCGATCCCCCTCGAAGAGCTTCGACGAAGGCTCCCCGAGCTTCGGCGGCTCGCGGAGAAAGGACCGGTGGTGTTCCGATCCGAGACCGGCCGCCGCGGCTATCTCGCGGCGCGCATCGCCGCCGATTCGGGAATCGACTGTGGGTATCTCTCGGGAGGCACCCGATGACGAGCTGGCGCGAGCCCGACTCCATCGACCGCGGAAGCTTCGAGCCCGAAGCGGTGTTCGAGGCGGGTCTCCTGAACCATCACGTGTCTTCGACCGCCTATCCCATCGCCCACGATTCCAGCTGGCGGCCGTACCGGGTCCCGCGCGAGGAGATGGAGGGGGCCACCGCCCGCGCGTTTCGCTCGATCTCCGAGCTCGGCCTCTACGCCCACATTCCGTTCTGCGAGACCCGCTGCTCCTTCTGCGAGTACACCGTGACCCGCCGCTCGGAGCACTCGAGCGTCGCCCTTTACATGGACGCAATTCTGCGCGAGCTCGAGCTCTACGAAGAAGCGATCGACCTGCGGTCGAAGACCCTCGCGGGGTTCGACATCGGCGGGGGAACTCCGTCTTTCGTTCCGGCCGGAGAGATCGACCGACTCGTGCGCGCGGTGCGCGGGAGGCTCGCGTTCCGCGAGGGGGCCGACATCAGCATCGAGACCACGCCGAAGATCGCCGCCGCCGAGCCCTCGAAGCTCCGCGCCTATCGCGAATCGGGGATCGAGCGCATCAGCATGGGCATCCAGGTCATCGAGCCCGATCTGCTGAAGGTGCTGAATCGGGAGGCGAACGGCATCGAGACCCACCGGGCCGCGGTCGACAACCTCCGGGACGCGGGTTTTCGGAGGCTGAATCTCGATCTGATGTACGGCTTCAAGGACCAGTCTCTCGAGAGCCTCCGGGCCGCGGTGCGCCATGCCATCGATCTCGGCCCGGAGTACATCACTCTCTACCGGATGCGCTACAAGCTCACCCGCATCTCTCACCAGGCGCCCGCCGTAACCCTCGAGCGCGTTCGGCCGATGGAGAGGCTTGCGAAGGCGATGCTCCTCGACGCCGGCTTCTTCGCGACTCACGGGAAAACGACCTTCAGCCGCGTTCCCGGCGACGTGGGCACGAGCTCCTATCTCGCGAGACGGGTGACCGAAGGGCTTCCCTACCTGGGGCTCGGTCTCGGCGCGCAGACCTTTACCGACACCACCATCGCCTACAACGACGGGGCAGCGGCGAAGGCGCTTGCGCCCTACCTCAGAAGCGTCGGCGCCGGGCGGCTCCCCATTCAGGACCTCTACGACCTTCCCGCCGTCCAGATGATGGGGAAGATGTGCTCGGTGAGCTTCTACTTCGGCGAGATCCACCTCGCGTCGTTCCAGAGGAAGTTCGGCACGACTCTCGAAGATGCGTTCCCTCGAGCGGTCGAGTTCGTGCTGCGGGAGAAGCTCATGGAGTACTCCGACGAGGACACGCTCCGGCTGACGGCGTCGGGGTGCGATCACAAGAACGGGGTCCACGCGCTCTTCTACGCGCCCTCGATCCAGCAATACCTTCTCTCGCGGGATCCGGAGCGGGCGGAGGACTTCGAGCGACATCGAAAATCCGCGCGGAGACTCGCGGAGGAGCCGGTCTCCGCTTGAACAGGTTCGATTTCGCGAACGTTCTCTTCGCCGGACCCTGCAACCGCGCCTGTCCCTGGTGCATCGGGAAGAGACTTCCGACGGAGGTGAACCGGTCGAACCTCGACCTCTGGCCCCTCCGGAACCTCGACTCCTTCATCGAGAGAGTGAACGAGGCGGAGGTGCCCGAGATCGTCTTCACCGGGACGGTGACCGACCCGCACCTCTACCGATACGAGGCGAAGCTCGTCGAGGAGCTCAGGCGCCGGCTCCATCCCCGGGCGCGGATCTCGATCCACACGAACGGAGTCCTGTCTTTGAAGAAGCTCTCGGTCCTCAACCTCTACGACCGCGCCGCCATCTCCTTTCCCTCGTTCGAGCCCGCGATATACGAGAAGCTCATGGGCTCGCGACGCGTACCGGACCTCGCACGCATCGTCGAGCGGGCGGCGATTCCGGTCAAGGTCTCCACGGTCGTGAACGAGCACAACGAGCCGGGAATCGAAGCGTTCCTGGAGAGATGCCGGGCGATTGGAGTCCGGAGGCTGGTCCTGCGCCGGCTGTTCGGCGACCCTCGTCCGTGGCCTTCCTTCGCCGGCCTTCGCGCCCTCGGCCGATATCGCGGAAATCCGGTGATGGTGTTCTCCGGCATGGAGGTCACCCTCTGGAGCTTCGAAGCGAGCACCTGCCGGAGCCTGAACCTCTTCGCCGACGGGACGCTCGGAAGCTCCTACCTGCTTACCGAGACACGGGAGCTTCGGCGCCCCAGCCGTTACCGTCTGGACGTAAGCGAATCAATCTGCTAGGGTTTGCCGCCATGAACAAGGGGTCTTTCAGCTCGATGGCACTTCTCGCGATTTCGCTCGCTTTCGGCGGCTGCGGCGAAGAGGAAAGCGGGACGCCCGGGGGTGCGAGCGTCACCCTCACGGCGCCGGGCATCTCGGGCCCGAACTCGTCGGCTCCCACTTCGGATACCCAGCCGACGCTCACCGTCACCAATGCCACCGCGAGCAACGGCGCGTCGCCGACGTACTCCTTCCAGGTCGCGAGCGATCAGGCCTTCGGAGCCATCGTCGTCCAGACCTCGGGAATCGCTCAGGGCTCCGGCCAGACGAGCTGGGAGGTGAGCCAGCCTCTCGCGGACGGTTCTTATTTCTGGAAGGCTCGCGCCGATGTTCCCGGCGTCGCCGGACCGTTCTCCGCCGTCGCTGAAGTGGCGATTCGCGGGGTGGGCGGAGGCCCGGGTGAGTCGATCGTGTTGTCCGACGATCTATTGGACGGAGCCACGGCGGCGATAGCGAGAGGGGGCGGTACGTTCACCTCTTCCGGCTGGCGCGTGGACACGAACAACGACTTCCTGCGCTACGAAGTGGATTCGATCCAGGACGGATACGTGCAGTGGGAGAACATCGGGCTTACCCCGCAGGGAATCGCCGACAGCCGCATGTTCTTCGGAATGTGGGATCCCACGGTCGGCAACTATCGAACGAATGCCTTCCGCGTGCACCTGCAGCACGCCTGGCCGCCCGACCACAATCCGCCCTGGATCCGGCTGCGCTGGATCTCCCAGGGCCATCAGGAAGACGCCGGCTACAACTTCAACAGCTGGGATCCGGGAAGGGTCTACACCTGGCGGGTCGATTGGGGACCGAGCGGCGAGGACGAGCTCGCGCGCGTTTTCCTCGACGGCGTCGAGGTCATGCGGTTGCCGTACCTCCACTCGTACCAGCCCAACGTGCACTGGATCGAGCTCGGCGTCGAGGAAAGGCGCGAGTCGATCATAGGCCTCGTCTACCGGAACTTCGCGGTGGTCCGCCGCCAGTAGGAGATCCGAGCGGGCCGAGGCGCTCTACAGCTCGATCTCGTCCGCGTAGCACCATCCCCAGCTCTCGCCGCGCTCCATCGAGCGCATGATGGGATGGGCCGTCGCCTGGTAATGCTTGGTCGCATGCCGGTTCGGTGAAGAGTCGCAGCAACCCATGTGCCCGCAGCTCATACAGGCACGGAGGTGCACCCAGCGATCTCCCGTTCGAAGGCAGTCTTCGCATCCCGGGGCACTCGGGTAGACCTCCCGAATCTCGCCCAGGTGGCCGCAGGCGCTTGCGTCCTTCACCACGAGGTCGATCGGCTTCCCGGGGTCGATCCAATCCGCTCGCTGAGGCGCCGCGTCGGGTAGAACCAGGGGCGAGCCGGCGGCGAAGAGCGCCGCCGCCTCTGCGAACGCTTCAGCGCTCCCCTCGATCGCGACCCCGTCTCCGGGTAGAAGTCTCTCTCGCTCCGGCTCCGAAGCAATCTCGGCACCGCGCCGCTCGAGCGAGACGAGGCGCACTCCGAGCCGTCCCGCGAGTCCGAGCTCCTCCCAGCTGCGGCCCGCGACCGGCGCTCCGGCGCGAATGACGAAGGAGCGGAGCGAAAGGCAATTCTCCCCGAGCGTACAAGGGCCCAGGCGCTCCCTGGCCTCGTTGGGCCCGCTCGATTCGAGCGCGGCGTAGCTCCCGCTCCGGAGGGCCTCTTCGTAGCGCTGTATCTCCTCGGCGGGAACGCGGTAGTCGCGGAGCGCCTCGGAGAAGAGAGCGACGATGCCTTCGAGCTCGTCCGCCACGACGCGATCGGCCCCGATTGCGAGCAGGGGCTCGGCTTCCGAATGGTACCGAGTGCGGACGACGACGCGCGCGAGCGGATTGAGACTTCGCGCGACCGAGACGATTCGTCGCGCCATCGCCGGCTCGTCGTCGGCGACGACCAGCATCTTCGCCCGCTCCATGCCTGCGTGCTGGAGCGTTCGCGTCCGGCTCGCGTCTCCTCTCAGCACCGGAAGCCCCTCGGCCTCCGCCGAAGCCGCCCCCGTGGGACTCAGCGTGGTGATCAGAAACGGAATCCTCGATCCCTGAAGGACTCTCACCAGTCGGCGCGCGGCCTCGCCGTAGCCCGCGACCACCACGTGATCCGCCCGCGGAGCTCCGGGAGAGGGGAGAGGCCCCGGAGGCTCCAGCGGCGTCGACCGCGCCAGGGTGCGCTCGATGGCGGAGGCGGAGCGGGCCCCGAGGGAGGTGAGAAACGGCGTCGCCACCATCAGAACCACCGTCGCCGCGATGAACGCCTGCGAGCCCTGAGCGGCGTTCCCGGCGGGGGACAGCCCGACCTCCCTTCCCGCGCGCTCGAGCACGAACGAGAACTCCCCGACCTGCGCCAGCATGAGCCCCACGGCGCTCGCGAGAGGAAGCGGGTAGCCGAGAGCGACGACGCTCGCGGTGGTGGTCGCGACCTTGACCGCGAGGACCGCGGCGACGACCGCCAGGACCGCGGGGAGGTGCATGACCACGAAGCCGATGTCGAGGAGCATCCCCACGGAAACGAAGAACGTCGCGCTGAAGAGTATCTGGAGCGGCAGGATTTCCCCGAGCGCGTGCTCGGAGAAGCTGCTCTCGCTCACCACGAGGCCCGCGAGGAACGCTCCGAGCGAGAGGCTCACGCCGGCGAGGCTCGTGAGGTATGCGGTTCCGAAGCAGACGGCGATGATCGTCAGGAGGAAGAGCTCGGGAGAGCAGGTACGCGCCACGGCCTCGAGCATCCGGGGCATGAGCCGGCGCGCGACCAGGAGCGTAAGCGCGATGAGAACCGCGGCCTTTCCGAGCGCCAGCAGGACTCCGCCCGCGGAGCCGCCGGCCCCGGAGAGCATGGGGACGAGAAGGACCATCACCACGATCGCGAGGTCCTGAAAGATGAGAAGGCCGAGCGCGACCTGTCCGTGGGGAGACGAAGTCTCGCCCCTTCCTTCGAGGAGCTTCAGGACGATCGCGGTCGAGGAGAGAGCGACGAGAAAGCCGGTGAACAGGCCGACTTTCCAGTCGACGCCGAGAAGCGCGAGAAGGCCCGCACTGGCGAGAGTCGCGAGCCCCACCTGGAGCCCGCCGCCGGCGAAGATCAGCATCTTGATGCGCGCGAGCTTTTCGAGGCTGAACTCGATGCCGATGGTGAAGAGAAGGAGTATGACTCCCACCTCCGCGGCAGCGTCGACGGTGTCCTGGTCCATCACCAACCTGAGCCCGTGAGGACCGATGACCACGCCTGCGAGGAGGAATCCGACGATGGGAACGAGTCCGAGGCGGTAGGACACGTAGGCGATGAGCGCCCCGGCCACGATGAGGGTCACGACCTCGGGCAGAAACGCGGGGATCCCGGCGGCAAGGACGTGGTGCATGTCGAGAGCGCGAGTTTAGCGCCCGAAGGGGCGGGCGTCCAAAGCTGCGGGCGTCTGGCCTGCTTTGGAAGAGTGAGCCTATGCTTCTCGCGTTCTCGCGAGGGAATGAGCTCGTGAAGGAGCCTCGTGAACGAGGGGAGGAGCATGATCCAGCACAACCCCGGCGGCCTGTTTCCGCCGTATCGCTCTTACAGCCATGCGATCGAGATCCGCGGGGCCAAGAGGCTCCTGTTGCTGAGCGGCCTGAACGGCTATCTAGCGGATGGTAAGACCATGCCGGTGTCCTTCGAAGAACAAGGCGACGTGATCTGGAGCCACATTCGGACTCTTCTGCAAGCCGCTGGCATGGACTATCAAGACCTGGTTTCCTTGCGGACCTACCTCGCCGACCCGGACTACGACGAAGCCAACGTGCGCCTCCGCGTCAAGTACCTGGGAAGTCACCAGCCGGCGTCGACGGTCGTATGTTGCCGGCTTCTCGATCCGGCATGGAAACTGGAAATCGAAGCGGTAGCGGCGAAGTAGCCTTCCGGTTCATCTCGCGCTGCCCTTCCTGGCGCGCGCTCGATGCCGTCGGTTTCCTGTACCGAGCTTCCAGCGTTTCCGGCCACGCGGGAGCATCGACCGCTACCGGCCCGCCATCCTTTCGTAGACCGGCGCCTTGCCGGTGACGCTCACGCGCCAGAGCAGTCTTCGCGTCTCCGGGGTGGTCGCCCGGTCCTGGAGCGTCGCCATGTGAAGGGTCGAGTAGGTGTCCCAGGCGGCGACGTCGCCGATGCCGTAGTCGTATTGGGTCACGAACCGCGGTTCTGTCGCATGCGCCTTCAGCTCGTCGAGGAGCTCGAGGGCCTCGTCGTCGGGCATTCCCACGATACCGAACGAGCTCCCGGCGACACCGTAAAGGCTTTTCCGTCCGGTTAGGGGATGACGCTGAACGAGCGGGTGATAGACGTTCGTGACCCGCTTCTTCTGCTCGGGGGTGAGGCGTTCGGCCGACGTCCTCGAGTTCTCGTCCATGTCGGCCCGGTTCCCGTAGTGGTGGAGGACGACCAGGCCGTCGATGCGCTCCTTCATCGAGGCCGGGAGAGCGTCATAGGCGGAGAACATATCCGCGAAGTGGGTCGGACACCCGCCGCGCGGGCACTCGAGGGAGTAGACGATGGTGGCGCTGTTCGGCGGATCTCGATAGGCCACGTCGGTGTGCCAGAACGCCGCGCCCTCGAAGACCCCGATGGGCTTGTCGTTCTCGAAGACATTCGACAGCATGAGGATCGCGGGGTGGCCGCGCATGCGCAGGTGGTCGAGAAAGTGCGGGTCCTGGCGGCCGAAGCACTTCGTGAGCCGATCGAACTCCTCGAACTCGAGCGACTGGTTCTTCACGACGATGACCTGGTGCTCGTGAAACGCGTCGAGAAGCTCGCGCTCGGTGTCCTCGTCCAGCGGCTTCGAAAGATCGATACCCGAGACCTCGACGCCGAAGACTCCCGGCAGGCGTTGAATTGAGAGCATGTGGACTCTCCCGCGAACCGACGGCAGTGTATTACAACTGCAATCGGCCGCTGAAACGTCTATCCGCGGATGTAGTTCTTCCGGAACGCCTCGATCGCGGGAAGGAGATCCTGGGGGTCGCGGAGCGTTCCCTGGAAGAGGTCGGCGTACTTCGCGAGCCTCGCGGGCATCGTCTTGATGTTGAACTGCACCGGATCGAGGTCGGTCTCGAGCTCGTCCCAGTCGAGGGGGGTCGATACCGGCGCTCCTGGACGCGGCCGGACCACGTAGGCGGGAACGACGGTCTGACCCCTCCGGTTCTGCCCGAAATCCACGTATACCCGGGAGCCTCTCCGGGTCACGACGCGCTCGACGGTCGCGATGTCCCGGTGCTCCGAGGCGACGTGGGTCGCGACCGCCTCGCAAAAGTCGCTGGTCTGCCCGTAGGTGTAGCCGGGCTTCAGCGGCACGAACACATGGAGCCCGGTGGCGCCGGAAGTCTTCAAGTAGGGCCTGAGGCCTATGCCGCGGAGGACCTTCCCGACCGCGCGCGCGATCTTCACGACGTCGCCGAAGGGCGCCTTTTTCGCGTCGAGGTCGAAGACCACCCAGTCCGGGTTGTCGCGGGTCATCCGTCGGGAGAGCCACGGGTGGAGGTCGATGCTCGCGAGGTTCACCATCCAGATGAGGGTGTCGCGGTCGTTTCCGATGATGTAGCGGATGGCTTTGCCGTCGGATTCGATGCTCTCGGTGACCACCCAGTCGGGCGTGTGATCGGGGGCGTCTTTCTGGTAGAACGACTTCCCCTCGATCCCGTCGGGGTAGCGGAGCATGTGCACCGGCCTCTCGTGCAGGTAGGGGAGCAGGGTCTCCGCGATCTGGTCGTAATAACGGAGTAGATCTCCCTTGGTGTATCCCTCGCGTGGCCAGAACACCTTGTCGAGGTTGCTGAGCTGGATCTTGCGCGCCCCCGGCTTGCGCGCCCGCAGCGCGTCCGCGAGATCCTGGCTCTTCGCTTCGGAAGGGGCCTGAGCAGGAACGCGGCACCAGTCGGGGGACGGGCCGGAGACGTAGGTGCTCGCGCCGAGCTTTCCGAGAACCGCGGGAAGCCCCGCGGCGGCGGTCACCGAGTGGAGCTCCTCGCCTCGACCCTGCACGGGATCTACGAAGAGGACGTGCGGGAGCTTCGGCAGTACCGTAGTCAGGATCACCTTGCGATCGAGAAGCGATAGCGGCCTCACGTCCCACTCTTCGTAGTAGAGCAAATCGAAGGCGTAGAAGACGACGGGGTCGGCGGATGCGCCCGAGAGCCGCGCCTCGAGCTTCTCCCGCGACGGCCTCTGCGAAGAATCCACGACGACCAGGACGCCGTCGATCCAGGCGTTCTCCGCCTTCAGAGCGGACGCCTCCTTCACCATCGCAGGCACCCTGTCCGAGAGATCCTCCCCTCCCCTGGCCAGGAGCTGGATCCGATCGCCCTTTTTCCGGAGCCCGACGCGCCGTCCCTCGAACTCCACCTCGAAAATCCACGCCGGGTCGGAGAACGGAGCCCGCTCGACTCCGGCGCTCATCGGCTCGATTCGCTCCGGAAGCGGCGCCTCCGCGGCCTGCGCCAGATCGAAGAACGGCGCTTTCTCCGATTCGCCGCGAGCGTAGCGGTCCCGTGCCTTGAACAGGATCCATTGGTCCTTCTCCGAGCGGGTCTTCACCAGATGCCATTCCCCCCGGAGCTTTCGCCCGCGAAGATGGATCTCGAGCTTCCCCTGTTCGATCGCCTTCGGACCGTCGGCTGCTTTCAGGAGGTCGTAACGGCCCCGATCCCAGATGGTCATCGTGCCGCCGCCGTACTCCCCTTTGGGGATCACCCCCGAGAACGTCTCGTACATCAACGGGTGATCCTCGGTGTGGACGGCCAGGTGCTTGTCTTTCGGATCGTAGGAGAATCCCCGGGGCACGGCCCAGGATTTGAGGACCCCTTCCATCTCCAGGCGAAGGTCGTAGTGGAGATTTCGAGCCTCGTGGCGGTGTACGACGAACGTCCTCGTGCCGCGCTCGATCGCGGAATCGGGAGGCGGCTCGGGAGTCCGCTCGAAGTCCCGCTTCTCGCGGTAGGCGTCGATCGATTTCGACGTCTTCGCCACGGGACCCGGTACGCTCTTAGCGCTGCTGTTGCTGCTGTGGGCGCCGCTGCTGCGGTTGCTGTTGCTGGTTATTCATTCCCGGCGGGACGGGGATCGGGCGCCCGAAGGGGTCGGTGAAGGGATACGTCGCCGGCGGCGTGTTCGCGGGGTCCTGCTCCTGGAACTGCTGCGGCTGGTTCAATCCGCTTTGGCCGCTTTGGCCGCTTTGGCCGCCCTGAGTGCGCTGGTTCTTCTGAGGAAGCCCGGGGGTGAAGCTGCTCCTCGGGAACGATTGCGCCGGCGGAAGGTAGTCGGGCAGAGGCGAGCTTCCCGGAGGTGCCACGGCTCCCGGATCCTCGGCGCCGCCGAAATCGTCGGGGTTGGCCATCTCCTCGGGCGGCGCCTCGAGGCCTGGATCCGTCGCGTCTCCCATCTCCATGGCGTCCATACCCTCTTCGAAGGACTCCGGCGGGACGTCTTCGATGGCTTCCTCGGGCTGCTCCGCGACCACCGGTCCGCGGACCGGACCCGCCGATCGGGCGGGGCCGCCGCCGCCCGCGCCCACGAAGATCTTGGCCACCTGTTCCCAGTCGGATGGATCCATCATCACGATGTAGTTCACGCCGACGCCCTCCAGAAGGCGCGACACCGCCATCGAAACCGGAAGGCCGGAGAGGTTCGCGGAGAGCCGCTTCGACTTCACCTCATCCTCCAGCGTGAGCTCGATTCCCGTCGCCTGCTCGATGCTTTCGAACACGTTCGAGAGCGGGGCGTCCTTGCATTGAATGGCGATGAGACCGTTCAGATAGGTCACATCGACGGACTGCGCCCGGACAGCCGGAACATAAGGTGACAGGAACAGGAGGACTGCCCCCAGAGAACCAATCAGGGCGTTTCTCACGGTGGAGCTCCTTAGGGATGAGTTCAGACCCACGCTAGCACCCTTGTCCTGCACTGTCAAAGCGCCCTCCTACGGTCCTGCCGCGCGGCGGTACGCTTCGAGCGTTCCCCTCGCCGTTTCTTTCCAATCGAAGCGCTCCGCCCGGCAGAGTCCGGCCGCTCGAAGCCTGTGTCGAAGGTCGGTGTCGGTCATGATTCTCTCGATTCCCTCCGCGAGCGCGTCCTCGTCCTCGGGCTCGACCCAGAGAACGGCGTCGCCTCCCACCTCCACGAGAGCGCCCCGGGGCGATGCGAGGACCGGAGTACCGCAGGCCATGGCCTCGAGCACCGGGATCCCGAAGCCCTCGGCGAGGGAAGGATAGGCCACGGCTTCCGCGAGGTTGTAGAGACCTGGGAGATCCGCATCGGGAACCGCGCCGAGAAACACGACCGAAGCTTCGGCCTGCCGCTCCGCTTCCTGGAATACCTCCCGGGAGCGGAAATCTTCCTGACCGACGATGACGAGGCGGACGCCCCCCCCGAGCTTCGTCCGGACGCGGGAGAAAGCCCGGATCAGCCGGGGCAGGTTCTTTCGCGGCTCGATCCGCCCTACGAAGAGGACGAAGGGGCCGCCGAGACGGTACCTCTCGCGGATTGCTGCGGGCTCGGATCCGAAAGGCCGAAACGTCTCGCGATCGACGCCGTTCGGGGTCACGAGAACTCTTTCCGGAGGAAGCTGGTAGCGCTCGACGAGCGCCCGGCGGGAGAACTCGGAGACGGTGAGCACGATCGCGGCCCGCCGCGCCGTTCGTCGGATGAGCGCCACCGAGCGCTCGGAGAACGCGCCTTTGAAGAGCTCCGGATGGGTCTCGAAGAGGATGTCATGAATGGTGACGACGTCGGGGACGAAGGAGAAGGGCGGGGCTATGTACTGTGAATGCAGAACCGAGAGCCGATCGCGCAGCGCGAGCGCGGGAGCCACGAAGGGGAGCCGAACGCGCGCAGAGCCGGGGAACAATCGTCGGTGCGCGACGTGCTTCGAGGGGAGAAGGTCGGCGGTCTCCGCTGGACGGAAGCTGTAGACGACGATCTCGTCGTCCGCGGGCAAGAGGCGCGAGAGCGCCTTGACGAGCTCGAGGAGATAGGTCCGGCTTCCCTGCGGCTTCCCGTTGACGTGATGGGCATCGATTCCGATGCGCATGCGGATTCCGGGGTCAATCCGGCCGACGTCGTTGGCGCGGCTGCGGCTGCATTCCGAATCCCGACTGACCGGAGTCCCCCTGCCCCGGGTTCCCGAACCCGGATTGTCCCGGGTTGCCGAAGCCCGGCTGCCCCTGCTGTCCGGGAAATGCTGTTCCTCCTTCGCCGGTGCCAGGGAATCCCTGTTCCCCCGGAAGGCCGGGCTGTCCGGGCACTCCGGGCATACCAGGTTGGCCCGGTTGGCCGGGCTGACCGGGAACCCCGGGACTCGCCCCGAATCCGAAGCTCGTGAGACGCGGCGGCGGCGGGAGTCCGGGAAAAGGACTCTGCTGCCCCTGCCCCAGTCCTTGTCCCATACCCAGTCCCAAGGCGCCTTGTCCCATGCCTTGTCCCAAAGCGCCTTGTCCCACGCCTTGTCCCATACCACCTTGTCCGATGCCTTGTCCCGCTCCTGGTCCAATTCCCGGTTCCTGCCCTGGTCCTTGTCCCGGGATGGGCACCCCCGGTACGCCGCCCTGCTGCGCGCCCCAGACGAACAGCCAATCCTTGTACTTTTCCTTTCCCGGCACGCGATAGAACGTCTTCTCCGTGCTCCGGCTCGCAACTCCCACGATTCCGCCCATGCTCGCATCGGAAGCGCCGCGTCCGAGACTCGACTGGAATCCCCGAGTGCTCCCGCCCGTCGTCGGCCGGTTCGAGCCTTGCGCGCCCGCGCGCTGGCCTCCGGGAGTTCGAAGCTCGGCGCGGCTTCGATTCAAGTCGGTGATTCCCGCCTGCTCGCGCAGCTGCTGCTGCGGCAGCTGCCCACCCATCTGAAGCTCGGGCGAGAGCTGTCGCAGGACGCTCCACTCGCCTTTCTCGCCCCCCAACGGATCCTTGTATGCCTTGCGCAGGAACTTCTCCTCGACGAGCACGTCGACGTTCGGGGGATAGGCGCCGGGGTATTTCCTCTGGTAGCGCTCGATCGCCTGCATGTACTGATAGCCCCGGAAGATGAGCTCCTGCTCGCGCTCCCGCTGGACGGCTTTCTGCCAGAGGGGAACGGCCGCAACCAGCGAGATCGCGAGGATGACGAGCAGGATGGTGATGCCGAAAAGGATGTAGCCGGAGTCGTCCCGAGACCGCTCGCCTCTCATTCCTCGCCTCCCAGGGCGCGCTCGTAAACGCGCATCACCCGGCCCACGTACTCGCGGGTCTCCCTGTACGGTGGAATCCCGCCGTAGCGGCGCACCGCTTCCGGACCGGCGTTGTACGCGGCGAGGGCGAGGCTCACGTCGCCCTCGTGGGCATCGAGCATCTGCTTCAGGTATTTCGTACCGCCCTCGACGTTCTCGTGCGGGTCGAGGATCTTCGTCACCCCGAGCTCTTTGGCCGTCTCCGGCATGAGCTGCATCAGGCCGCGCGCGCCGCGGCTCGATTTCGCGTTGGGGTCGCCGCTCGACTCCGCCCAGATGACCGCGGCCACGAGCTCGGGGGCGACTCCGTACTTCGATGCGGCGGGATCGATGACGTCCTCGAGCTGAGGGAAGAGAGACACCTTTTGCGGATCCTCTCCCTCCTCCACCATCTCGTTCGGCACCACGTTCACGACAATCTCCGACGGCACGGTGACGACGCCTCCTCCGGTGATGTGGAGAGTGATCCGCTCGTCGATCCGCTCGAAGCGGTCGACATAGAGGATCTTTCCGCTCTCCATGACGGCGATCTCGGCCTCGGCCGAAGCCGCGAGCAGCGCCGTCCCCAGCACCAGAATGCCGCTTCGCATCATGGCACGTCCAGGAATCGGGTGAGGGTACAGAAGTCGTCGTCCTCGTCGGTAACCGTCAGCACCACCTGATAGGGGGCCCCGGGGAGGCTCGGAGCCGAGAAGTCGTACGTGAAGCTCGCCGTCGAGAAGTTCGAGGTGGGAGGATCCCCCACGTCCCAGTCGAACGTCAGGGGACCGCCGTCGGGGTCCGAGGAAGCGGTGCCGTTGAAAGCGACCAGGCTCGTGTTCATGACCCAGGGATCGGCGAACGATCCGCTCCCCGAAGTGAGCGGAGAGACCGTCATCCTGCAGATCGGCGCCCGGCTCGACACGGTGAAGGCGGAGGCGAAGGTCCCGCTCCCGCCGTCGGGGTTGGTCACGGTGACCGTCCGCGGGTCGGAGGAAGCGCTGCCGTCGATGGTGATGTCCACGAGGAGGGTCTCCGAGTTGACCCAGGTCACGTCGTTGATGGCGATGCCTTCTCCGAAGCTCACCGTGGCCCCCTGCTGGAAATTCTGACCGGTGAGGGTCACGGTGAGGCTCGCGCCCCTGGTACCGGTTGCGGGCGAGACGGAATCGATGAGGGGCTCGCCGAAATCTCCGCGGGTCACGGTAACCGAGGCGGTGACCGTTCCCGACGTCACCGTGACCTTGGCCTGGTCGGACTCGTCGAGGAGCGTCAGGCGATCGAAAGCCTGGCCGCTCGCGTTCGTTCGGAGGATCGACCCCTGGGAGGCGAGCGCGCCGGAGTCGGTGCTGAAGAGGACGGGTACGTCGGAGAGAGCGTTCCCGCGGTCGTCGGTCACCGTGGCGACGATCTCCGACGTCAGGTCCTCGGGACCGAGGGTGACGGGATTCGCGGTGACGGTGATGAAGACATCGCCCCCCGTTCCGGCGCCGATCTCGACGGTGGTGGTGAGAAGGGGGATGCCCCCCCCGGACTGCGCGGTGACGGTCGCGGTCCCCGATCTCCCGTCCGCTTGGAGCATCGCCTGCGCGATGCCGTTCTGCGTCTGGACGCGCTGCTCGATCGCCCCGAGGTCGGTGGTGAAGAAGATCTGGGTCCCGTCGGCGACGGTTCCTCCGCCGTCCTCCGCGGCCTTGAAGGCGACGACCGTGATCCGAGAACGCCCGCCCACCGCGGGAATGGACTTGGGATTGGCCTCGATGGTGAGGGTCGCCCCTTCCGGGGCGGTGAGCGGCACCTCCCCGTCGCAGACCGCGAAGCACGAAATGGCGAGCGCCGCGAGCGCCACCCTTGCGCGCCTCCCTCCCATGTCACCGCACCTCGATCCGCAGGGAGGCGAAGCTCGCGGGGATGTTCGCGCCGGCGACGTTCCGGAGGGCTCCCGTCGCGCTCACGACGAGCGCGGGACCGGGCGCCACCGCTTCCAGCGTCAGCCGTACCAGATGCCCCGAGCCGCGCAATCCCTCGACGTCCCCGGGACGGGCGAACTCGACGCGGACCTGACCGGGATTGAACGTCGGGGTGAAGGTGAGCGGCCGGCCGTCGATGGTGAGAAAAGCGCCCGGCTGCACGTTCGAGATCCGGAGAACTGCCGGGTCGTAGCTGATGAGGATCTCTCCCGAGGAGAGTCCCTGAGCCCCTCCCGCAACGAGCACTACCTCGATGCTCTCTCCCACGGCGGGGGTCGCCGTCGCCGGGCTGAAGAGCACGGAGATCGGAGACGCGGGTGGAGCGGGCGCGGGCTCCGCGGGTGGCGGCGCCGGCTCTTGGACCGGCGGCTCCGATGGTACGGGTGGCGCCGGGACCTGCTCGGCGGGCTCGGGTGGGGCCTCCTCGGCCGGCGGCTCGGGCTCGGGCTCGATCACCTCCGCGTCCTTCACGGCGTCGAAGATTCGAGGCCGGTTCCCGGGAACCTTGATCTGCTGCTCGGTTCCCATGGGGAGGGGAGCCAGGTCCATCTCCGACACCCGAGGGGCGCGGATGATGTGCGGGGTGATGGAGAACACGACGTCGTTCGACGCGGTCTCGTTGTCGTTGAACGCGAAGATCTTGTTCAGCAGCGGAATGTCGGTGATCCCCGGAAAGCCCGAGACCGCCTTCCGATCCTCCTCCGAGATCAACCCGCCGACGACGTTCGTCTCTCCGTCCCGCAGGCGCACCGTGTTGTTCACGTTTCGGAGCCCGAAAACGGGAAGCTCGATGCCGCCGATGGTGCGGGTGTCGAGCTGGCTGCTGGTCTCGAGGGTGAGCTGAAGCTCGATTTCTCCGTCGACGAAAACCTTGGGGGTGATGGTGACGTTGACGCCGACGTTACGGTACTGGAAGGACGTCACCGGAGTCGTGGGGACTCCGCCCGGGGTCCCGAACTGCGAGACGAACGACGTCACGGGAATCGGGATCTCCTGGCCGAGACGAAGTTCCGCGGGCTGCCCCTCGCTCGCCCGGAGCTTCGGCGCCGCGAGGAGCCGCGCTTCGCTGTCGCTCTTGAAGAGCCGGTACGTCGCCACGTTCGGCAGGTTGATGGTGAAGTCCGAAGTGTCGATCGAAGCGAGGCGGTTGAGGCGGAGGGCGTTGCCCTCGCCCTCCGTGCCTGCGGGGGAGAAGCCGAGGGTCACCTGCTGCTCCGCGATTTTCAAACCGAACTCGAGGGCCTTGCTGCGGTTGATCTCCAGGATCTCGATGTCGAGCATGATCTCGGACTTCGTCTTGTCGTTCAGCTCGATGATCCGCTCCGCCACCGCCACTTGATCGGGAGTGGCGCGTACCGTTATGGACTTGAGCTCGGGGTTCGGCTGTACCCTCTGGATCCCGGCGATGGTCCGGAGCATGTTGGCGACGGTGTTCACTTCCGCGTTCACGATGAAGAAGGTGCGGAGCACGAGGTCGTCGTACTGGCGGTGCTTCTGGGCGTTGTCGGGAACGATGATGATGGTGGAGGGGTCCACGACCTTGTAGAACAGCCGGTTGATGAGGGCGAGCTTGTCGAGCGCTTCTTCGAAGGACACGTCGACGAGGTCGATGGTCACCCTTTTGTCGCGGAACGACTCGTCGAAAAGGATGTTGATGCCGGAAAGCTTGGAGAGGACTTCGAAGATCTTCTGGAGGCTGGTGTCCTCCGCGAAGCGGAGCTGGATGGGCGCGGTCGACGACGGCTCGAGAATCGGTCTTCCGCCGAAGAGCTCCTGCGCGCGGCGCCGCCGCTCCTCGAAGCCTTCGGCGTCCTCGCGGCTGGCCTCGCGCTCCTTGAGGCGGGTGCGGGTCTCCTGGAGAATGGTCTGCGCGTACCGGTTCGCGGGATGGAGATTGATCGCGAGCTCGAGCTCCTGGACCGCTCCCTCGAGGTCCTCCGCGGCGAGCCTCTTCTGGGCCTGCTGCACGTGGAAAGCGCCGGCCTCGATGAGCGCGCGCTCGAGCGCCATCCGATACTCGATGTTGTCCGGCTTCTCGTTCACCGCGCGGGTGTAGTGCACCACCGCCGCGTCCCAGTTGCCCTGCTGGGCCGCGGTCGTTCCCTTGCGATAGGCGCCGGCGGCGACGCTGCAGGCGAGAGACGCGAGCACGAGGAACGCCGCAGCGAGCCAGGTGATCCCGACGAGCGCGATTCGTCCGGACGATGGCATTTTCTTTCTCATCAGGCCCGTCTTACTCTTCAGGCTCATCAGGGTCGTCCTCGAGGCGTTCATTTCGACTGCAGCGGAATGCGCTGGGTGGAGCTCGATCCCGTGGGGGAGACGGTAACCGACTCTAGGCCGATCTCGACCACGGTGAACCGGTTCGCGAGTATCTCCCCCTCCGCTCCCGCGAGAATCTCGTTCCCGTCGAGAAATATCGCGTACTTCGCCTTGCCCCCGTCGGGCCCCGTCTTCTCGAGGAATCCCGCGTACTTCATGTCGAGGCGCGCGGACGAAGGCCCGGTCCGCGGCGTGCGGGTCGGAGGGGTCACCGGGCGCGGCGCGGGCTCGACTGGTCGAGGCTCAACGCGCTCCGCGATCGCGTTGTCCGGGCGCCGCGGCGGACCGTAGGCGAAGAGGTTGCGGCCCATTCCCTCGTACTCAGGGACCGGCGAGAGCATCGCTTCGAGATCGAGACTCTCTTCCGACGGCGGGCCGCCCCGGGGGCCGCTTCGCGCCGGAGTAGAGACCCCGGACGGAGCCCCTCCCGCGGGCGCTTCGTCCGGACCGGAACAGGCCGAGCATACCCAACAGGGCCAACAGGCCGAGGCGAGCGCCGCCGCCCGCAGGAGACGGCTTAGCGGAGCGAAGCGGGTGGTTACCATTCGGCGTACGGCGTACCGTTCGAGCTGGTCTCCTCCGACCGGCTGCGCACGTCCTCGATTCCCGGTTCGGCATCGGGCTCGTTGGGATCGTACTCTGCGAAGACCTCCTCCCACTCCTGGCCGCCGGTCATCGGGTCCTCGGGGATTTCGCGGAGGTAGCCCGCCTCCACGAGCTCCTGGAGGCTCGTGGCGAGCTTGTTCCGATCCGCCTTGAACTGATCGAGCCGCTCCCGGAGAATCGCGAGGTTGTGTTTGAGCACGGCTTCCTTGCTGGTGCGAATCTGTGCCTGATAGACGGGGATAGCGATGCCCAGAAGGATCCCCATTACCACGATCACCATCACCATCTCGATGAAGGTGAAGCCGGCAGCGGCGGCGGTTTTACCACTCACTGTATTTCGATCCATCGAGGGCGATCCCCGTCGACTTGGTGAACACATCGTAGACGTTCTGGCCTCCCCAGAGGCTGGCGTCGGGCTCGTCCTGGTAGGAGCGCATTCCCCAGTCGGTGGAGTTGGTCATCGGGTCGATGGGAATCCGGCGAAGGAACTTGAGCTTCTTCCCCGGGGTTCCGACCTGGCTGACGCCCTCCACCAGGACGTCCAGCTTCTCGGGATAGCCCTCGCTCCCGAGCTCGACGTCGGTTCCGCCGATGGCTCCCATGTCGACCGCCCGCTTGTACTCGTCGATGGCCGTCCGCATGGTGCGAAGCGCCGCTCGCAGCTCGGCCTCCTTGGCCCGCTTCGACGCCACCTCGGCCACCGGCACGATCGCCGAGGCGAGGACCGCGAGCAGGATCGTCGCGATGATGAGCTCGAGATAGGTGAAGCCGTCCTGCCTCATGGCCCGACCCCCGTGTCGCCCGCGCCCGACTTGAGGAAGAACGCGATGCTGCAGGCGAGCTGGATGCCGGCGTCGTCGGTCTCGCTCTGAGAGAGGGTGATCCGCTCCACCAGGAAGAAGCGCTCCGAGCGTTCGAGACGATTGATGAAGCGCACCAGGTCGAAGTAGTCCCCCTCGACCGGCATCGTCGCTTTGATCTGCTCGAGACCGACGTCGAGGACCTCCCTGTCGTATCCGGTTCTTCCGCGGCGCACGCTGGTCTCGCTCGCCAGCCGGTCGATCTCGTCCCAGGCATCGGTCAGACCGGGGGCGCGCTGCTGCACCACGTCGTTCCAGAACCGCCGCACCGCCTCGGCGTTCCGGGTGGCGAGGGCTTCGGATTCCGACACCGCACGGAGCGCGTCCTGCTTCTCCGCGAGCTCGGCGCGGAGACGCTCGAGCTCGGACGCGAGCCTCTCCTGTTTGTTCGCGAGGCGGCGGGTGATTCCCGCGAACACCGCGACGTTCACGGCGAGGATGAGCAGGAGCCAGAGAAACGTCCGGCGGCGGGCGAGGAGACTCTCGATGAGAGCGCGCAGCTCGCTCATCGAGGCTCCTCCGTTGGCTCTTCGGGCTTCACCGGCCCCATGAAACTGGACGGGACTTCCGTTTCCCCTGTTTCTGGCGTTTCGGGAGCGTCGAGGGCCGTCGGGGCCGCCCCCGGCTCGCGAACGTCCTCGACGTAGTTGAGCCTCAGCGTGGCCGCGATACCGGTCTCTCCGCGGTCCTCGGCCTCGAGGTTCGCCTCGTCCACCGGGTAGATGGTCGCGAAGAACGAGCTCGACTCCAGACCCCGCACCATCTCGAGGACGTCCTTCAGGGTCCGTCCCACCACCGTCATGGTGACGGTAATCTCGCCCTCTTCCTCGGCGGGTGCTACCGAAGTGATGCGCACCGAGGGCGGCGTGATTTTCTCGAGCTCGTTGAAGAGGTCGGTCCAGGAGAAGCTCTTGCGCCGAAAGAGCGTCGTCAGGAACCGGGTTTGCACGCTTCCGAGCTCCGTCCGGTTGCGGGCGAGAGAGCTCTGAGCTCCGGCGATTCGAGCGTCGGTATCCGAGATCTCGCGCCGCAGATCCGCGACGCGGGTGTCGAGCGCTTCCTGCTCCCGCAGGAGGTAGCGGGTGAGGAGGGCGCCGTGGAACAGAGTCGCCGCGGCGACCGCGGCAATCGCGAGAACGACGATCGCGCGCGGCAGCCGCTCGTTCACGAACGGCGCGCGGGCGAAGTTGAACTCGTTAGCCACGTTTCTCCTCCCGGCTCATGCTGCCTTTCCCCGAGCGGCGCCGGCGGCCGCGGCCACGGCGTCCGCGGCTTCGGCGTCGAGGCCCACTTCGCGGGCGACGGGTATCGCTTTCGCCAGGTTGAAGGGCTCCGACGGGGCCTCGAACTGCTCCTCGAGAATCTCGCGAAGATGCATCAGGTCGGGGCGCAGGGAACGGTAGTAGACCCGGGCGAGCGACTGGCCCTCGAGCTTCTCGCGATAGTAAATCGCGGTGGGGATGAGCTCTTGCAGGAGATCCTCTTCGCCGTAGATCCGCGCGACTCCGTCCTCGGCGGAAAGTCCGAGCGTTCGGGTGAGCGCCGGCTGATCCCGATCTCGCACCAGGCTGACGGAGAAGTACTCGCGCTCCGCGTTGACGAAGAAGTAGTCGGCCCCGGGAGCGAGCTCCCGGCGTGCGACGGGACGGAGAAGCTGGAGCAGGCTCACGCTCGCCGGGAGCACCAGGCCGACGTGGAACCCGAGCCGGGTAAAGACGTTCTCGTACTGGGAGACCACCTCTTCGTGCATCACCCCGGTGAGAAACGTGGGCACTTCGCCCGGCAGCCTTTCGAATGCGACCCTCGCCCGCTCGACGTCGAACGGGATGGACTTCTTCATCCGGAACTTCAGGAACTCCACCAGCTCGGCCGTCGATCGGGGGGCGGCGGGAAGCTCCATCAACGCGATCCGCGCCAGGTGGTCCGGTATCGAGAGCGCCACGCGCTTCCTTCCGGCGAGTCCGGCGCGCAGAAGGACGTTCTCGACCGTCCTGACGAAGCCCTCTTCGTCGAGTACATTGGGCTCGAGCATGTGGAATCGCAGCAGGCCCGGCGGGAGCGGCGCCACGAACGAGAGATCGATCTCGAGCGGCCGGCGCTTGTCGGAGAGTCGCACCAGCGAAATCGCATCCGAACGGAGATCGATTCCCAGACCGGGAGGCTCGGGATCCACGAGCCAGCTGAGGACGCGATTCTTGTTCATGCGCCCTAGGACGTCTCCACGAAAGTCGACCGGTTGATCTCTTCGAGCGTCGTCTGTCCGGTGAGCACTCGCGCCACCGCCGACTCCCGGAGGAAGCTCATTCCCGACCTCTTCGCCGCTTTCTTGATGTCGGCGGAAGGCCGTCTCATGATGAGCATCTCGCGAATCTCGTCGCTCAAGTCGAGGAGCTCGCTGATGGCGCTCCGTCCCTTGTAGCCGGTGCCCGAGCACTGGATGCATCCCTCGCCGCGAAAGAACGTATGGCCGGCGTAGCGCGCGGGGTCGAGGCCCGACTCCTCGAGGAGCGCCGCGTCCGGCTTGTGGGGCCGCTTGCAGAACGGGCAGATGGTCCGCACCAGGCGCTGGGCGAGGATGCAGTTGAGCGAGGAGACGAAGTTGTAGGGCTCGACTCCCATGTTCAGGAAGCGGCCGATGACGTCGATGACGTTGTTGGCGTGAACCGTGGTGAAGACGAGGTGGCCGGTGAGCGCCGAGTTGATCGCGATCTGGGCGGTCTCGGCGTCGCGGATCTCTCCCACCATGATCTTGTCGGGGTCGTGGCGGAGGATCGATCGAAGCCCCCGGGCGAAGGTGAGGCCCTTCTTCTCGTTGACCGGGATCTGGGTGATGCCCTTGAGCTGGTACTCGACCGGGTCCTCGATGGTGACGATCTTGTCTTCCTCGTTGTAGATCTCGGAAAGGGCGGCGTAGAGGGTGGTGGTCTTGCCGCTTCCCGTGGGTCCGGTGACCAGGAACATCCCGTAGGGCTCGTGGATGAAGCGGCGGATCCGGCGGACCTCTTCGTCGGCCATGCCCAGGATGTCGAGACGGAGCTCGCTGAAGCGCTCGCTGATCGATTCCTTGTCCAGGATACGGATGACCGCGTCCTCGCCGTGGATGCTGGGCATCACCGAGACCCGGAAGTCGATGCGGCGGCCCTTGATCTTCAGGCGGAAGCGCCCGTCCTGGGGGATTCGCTTCTCGGCGATGTCGAGCTCGGCCATGACCTTGATGCGGCTGATGATCTCCGAGTGGTGGGCCTTGGGGATGGGCTTCATCGCCCGGGTGAGCGCGCCGTCGATGCGGTACTTGATGACCACTTCCTCGTCGCGGGTCTCGATGTGGATGTCCGAGGCGCGGCGATTGAGGGCGTTGTAGATGGCGGAGTCCACGAGCCGGATGATGGGGCTCGCGCTGTCCGTGAGCCGATTGATCGAGAGCGTCTCCTCGCCCTCGTCGACCTCGCGGACGATCTCCATGTGGAAGCTCTCGGAAGCTTCCTCCAGCACCCGCTGGGCGCTCTGGCTCTTCTTGAGGAGCTCCTGGATGGCGGAGTCCGTCCCGACCGCCGCCCGGATCGGCATCTTGAGAAGAGTCGAGAGCTCGTCCATCACGGGCACGTTGGTCGGGTCCGCGGTCACCACGACGAGCTTCCCGTCCTCCCGTTTGTAAGGGAGAAAGCTGTAGCGGAACATCAGCTCCACGGGAACGTTTCGGAAGAGATCCTGATCGGGCTGGAAGGCGGTGAGATCGATGAATTGGAGGCGGCAGCGCTCGGCCAGCCGCTTCGCGCGCTCTTCCTCTCTCGCTTTCGCTTCCTCGGGGCTGAGCGCCCCGGCATCCGGGTCGATGCCCGGGACCAGCTTGCCTTCACCGAGCTTTCCAGTTGCCATGATTTACATCCCGTGCCGGGTGGCGTTGATGAGATCGAACATCGGGAGGTAGATCGACAGCAGGATCACTGCGACCATACCGCCCATGAACAGCAGCACGACGGGGGTCAGCATCGAGAGCATGAGGTTCAACCGGTTGTCGATCTCCTCGTCGGCGAAGTCGGCGACGTTCTGGAGCATTTCCGCGAGGCCGCCGGTGTTCTCGCCCACTTTCACCATCTCGATGGTGAGGTTCGAGAACTCTCCCGTCTCCTCGAGGCTGATGGAGAACGCCTTTCCTTCGCGGACCCGCTCCGCCACCGGCACCACCGCCTGACCCACATGGCGGTTTCCGATGGAGCCCGCGGCGATGTCGATCGCCTGGACCAGAGGGATTCCTCCCGAAAGGAGCGTACCCAGAGAGCGGGTGAGCTGCGACGTCGCGAACAGGTGGAAGATGGCTCCCAGGAACGGGAGCTTGAGCAGGATGCGGTCGATGATGGCTTTCGAGCCCTCGCGCCGGGACCAGCTGAAGAGGAAGTAGGACCCCGCGGCGAGCGCGGCGAGAATGTACCAGACGTTGTTCTGCAGGGTCTTGGCGACGGTGAGCAGGACCACGGTGAGAAACGGGAGCTTGGCGTCGAATCCCTCGAAGAAGCCCGCGAATCGGGGCACCACCCAGAGAAGGAGGAATGCGGCGGCGACGATGAGCGAGATGAAGAGGAAGATCGGATAGACCATGGCCGCCACGACTTTCTTCCGGGTCCCCTCGGTGAGCTTCAGGTACTGGACGTAGCGCTGGATGACCGTTTCGAGGCCGCCGCTCTTCTCGCCGGCTACGAGGGAAGCGGAATAAATCCGGGGAAAGAGGTCGCCGTGGGCGCGGAACGCGTCGGAGAGTGCGGTTCCCGACTTGACCTTGTCGCGGACCTCCTTGAGGACGCTCCGGAACAGGGGGTTGGGCATCCGCTCCAGCATGATGTCGAGGCACTGGAGAAGCGGCAGTCCGGCGCGCAGGAGCGCGGCGAGCTCCTGGTTGAAGAGAGTGAACTCGGTCTGGGAGATGCGCTTTCGTCCCTGAAAGAGTGACTTCAGCGAGGGGAGGCCCAGGCTCTTCCTTATCCAGAAGACGTGGTACCCCCGGTCGCGGAGATCGTCCCGCAGGAGGCTCTCGTTCGCCGCAGTCAGTGAGAGCTCCTCGATGTCTCCTGTCGCGGTTCCCACTTTTGCGAGGAACTGACCCATCGTCGCTCGACCTCGACCTCTTCCAAGGGCCCCGCAAGGAAGCAACTTCGCCGGCCCCTTGGCCGGCCATTAGTCTCGATCCGTCGTGGGTTTACGGGGCAAATGCTAAAGTGTACTATACCACACGAGGCGTATTGCCTTGGGGGATCTAAGGCTCCAGCATACACCGCGGGGGCTCAACCTGTCATACCCCGGGCGAGGGGTTTCCTTCCCGAGACCGAACATGAAGCTCAAAGAAAAAAACGCCGAGGAATCGGTGAAGGTCGTTGCCGTCAATCGCAAGGCGAGCCACGACTACGAGCTCGTCGAGCGTTTCGAGGCGGGTCTCGCGCTCCTCGGTTCCGAGGTCAAGTCGGCGCGGGACGGCAAGGTCAACCTCAAGGACAGCTATGCCGCTCCTCGAGGAGGAGAGCTCTTCCTTCTCCAGAGCCACATCAACCCCTACTCGCACGGAACCCACGAGAACCATGAAGCGCTGCGGCCGAGGAAGCTCCTTCTGCACAAGCGAGAGCTCCGCAAGCTGATCGGCAAGGTGACCGAGAGGGGCCTCACGCTGATTCCCACGCGCATGTACTTCAAGAACGGGCGTCTGAAAGTCGAGATCGCGCTCGCGCGGGGAAAGCGGCAGCACGATCGCCGGGCGGCGGAGCGGGAGAAGGACGTGAAGCGCGACGTCGCGGCGGCCCTCAAGGAGCGCAATCGCTGAAACTCGGGGAACAACTCAAAGGCGAGAAGAACCAAGAGCGCAAACGGGGAAAATCCCGAGTCGTTCTTTCTTTGCGTCTTTGCGCCTTCGCGTCTTTGCGTTAAAACTCTTCCCTACGCGTGGAACGAGCCAAGAGCTCGACCGTTGAGACCTGGGAAAAGAACGCAAAGGCGCAAAGTCGCAAAGACGCAAAGGGAAATCCCGGGTCGTTGTTCCACGCGCCCTTGCGTTGAGGGCCTTCGCTACGCCTGGGGCTGGCCGTCTTCGTCGTCGAGGTGGTCCGGCGACGAGGAGGAGGGGTCGGTCTCCTCGGACTCTTTGTACAGGTACTTGATGTTGTGCTTCAGCAGAAGAAGGTTCGGGCGATCGACGCGGTTGAGCTTCAAGCAGTTCTTGTCGTACCACTCGATGATTCCGCGGATCTCTTCGCCGTCCTGCAAGACCACCACCATCGGCGTCTTGCTGTTCATCTGCTTGAGGTAGTAGAAGCTCTCGGCGTTCGTTTGCTCCGGGGGAACGCGCCGGGGACGAGGCGCCACGGACTTCGAAGCCAACTGGTCCTTCAATTCCGCCAAATTTGGCCGAATCAGCTTGCGATTCACGGTTTACCTCGGTTTCCCGATCTCTTCGAGAGTACCCGTTTGCGACCCGGGGGAAGGTCCCTGTGCGTTCAGTAGTCCGACTCTCCCGACGACACGCTTAGACGCCAGCCTCCTCGGCCGATGCTCGCCTAATCGTTCAGCGAGAGAGATGGCCCTGATGAGCTACAGATAGTGAGCTTAGTTTAACAGAAGGGCAGTCGGCAAGCAAACGAAGCCGGATCGTCTAACGCCTCGCGCCGAGATCCTGGAAGGAAAGAAGAAGCTTCGACAAGCAGATGCGCTTGTTCAGGTAGCGATCGCGCAGATCCACCACCACCTCCTCCGCGAGCGCGAACGCTTCGAGCCAGAGGTCGACGGGAGCGCGCTTCGAGAGCGTCTCGATCTCGCTCTCGATATCCCGGTGGAGGACCCGGGCCCCCGCTCCTTTCGCCGTCAGGTCGCGGAGGATCGAAAGGAGAAGCTCCAACAGGAGCATCAGACGCGAGTCCTTCGACAGGGCGTCCGCCAGGGGGACGAGCTCTTCGGCCTTCCGGCTCTCGAGCGCGAGCGCCGAGATCGCGAGCGCTTGCTGGCGCAGTTCGAAGAGCGGCTCGTCCGCGAGCTCCAGCGCCCGGGCGATGCCGCCTCCGGCCACCGCCGAGAGAAGCGCCGCCCGATCGGGCGGAAACCCGTGACGCGCTACGAGGAGCGCTTCGAGCTCTTCCGGGGCGAGCGGCGAGAACCGGACTATCTGGCACCTCGACAGAATCGTCGGCAGGAGCGCGGCCTCGTTCGCGGTCACGAGGATGAGGGTCGCCCAGGGCGGCGGCTCCTCGAGAGTCTTCAGCAGCGTGTTGGCCGTGGTCGGGTTCATTCGCTCCGCCTCGGCGATGATGATGACGCGCCGACGTCCCTCGAACGGACGAAACGGAATCTCGGAGATGGCATCCCGCACGCCTTCCGCCCGAAGCTGACCACCGCGTCCCTCGGGCCTGAGGATTCGAACGTCGGGATGCTCGTCCTTCGCGATCCGGACGCAGGCCGGGCAACGGCCGCAGGCGTCGTTCTCCGAGACCAGGCAGTTGAGCGCCTGCGCCAGGGTCACGGCGGCTTCGACCTTCCCGACGCCGGCGCGTCCGAAGAAGATCATGCTTCGGGGAAGTCTTCCCGAGCAAAGCAGGTGCTTCAGCCGCGCCACGACCGCGGCGTTTCCCGTGAGGTCCGAAAAAGCCATCCTGCGCTCTCAGCTCCTGCGTTCGCGCCGCGGAAGCCTGGAAGCCGAGAGCAGCCGCGTCCAGACGGCTTCGTGGACCTTTGCGGGACTTCCTTCCACCGGCACCAGGAGGAACCGGCCGGGCTCCCGGCGGGCGAGCCTCAGGTAGCCACGGCGAACGCGCTGGTGGAATTCGAGCGCCTCGATTTCGAAGCGTCCTTCTCTGCGGAACGACTCGTTCTCACGGTTGCGGCGACGGGCGCGCGAGAGACCCTTCTCCGCCGTCAGATCGAGAAGGACCGTGACGTCGGGCCGGAACCCTCCGGTCAGGATCCGGTCGAGCCGGCGTATGAGGCCGAGCGACAGCCCGCGGCCGTAACCCTGATACGCGAGCGTCGAGTCGGTAAAGCGATCCGAGACCACGATCTTCCCCTCCTCGAGCGCCGGCCAGACTACCTCTCGGAGGTGCTGCGCGCGATCGGAGAAATAGAGGGCCAGCTCCGTCTCCGGACACATGGCGCGATGGCCCGGGGCGAGGATTACCTCCCGGATGCGCCGCCCGATGGGGGTGCCGCCCGGCTCGCGGGTGAGAACGGTCTCGTATCCCTCGCGCCGGAGACGCCGGGCGAGGAGACGCGCCTGGGTGGACTTGCCCGTGCCTTCGGGTCCTTCGAGTGTGATGAAAAGGCTCAACGTCGATAGGCGGAATGGGGGAGAGCAACGAGGACGATACGCCTGGACTTCGCGCCGGTCAAACGGCGGCGCCGGCGAGCATCGTCAGGTAGCGGTGAGAGCAGTTGAGAAGGAGCGAGGAGGCGAGGGTCACCGGCTGGCTTCGGTCGGTGATGATGGCTATGCCCTCGTCCGTCTCGCGGAGGCACTTCACGATCAGGTAGAAGTTCTCCGTCGACATCGAGAGGATCTCGACGTGATCGTCCCCTCGCATCGCCGCCAGGTTCTCGAGGTACTTCACGAACGCCGGAAGCTTGTCGACGATGAGTCGATCGGCGGTCTCCTCGGGGGCGGTCACGATCTCGGTGTCGATCTCCTCGGTTCGCAGGTCGAAGAAGAAGGCGGCGAGGAGAGACGGGGTCTGGTCGCGGATCTCCGCGAGGATCTGCTGCTGCAAAGGGCGCCGGTCGGCGTTGCGATCGGAAGAGGCGGACCGTCCCTCGCCCCCGGACTCCCCCGCGTCGGCTTCGGCCTTTTCCCCGCTCGGCGGTTGGTCCGGCCGCCGCTGCTCGAGGATTTCCTGCAGACGGCTGGCGCGGGATTTCGAGCTTCCCTGCTGCCGCGACTTCCAGATGTCGGGAGAGAAGTCGGACTGGAACACCTGGGCCGACGTGTCGTCGCGATCCAGGAGCTCGTAGATCTTGTTCAGGGCTTCCTTCTTCTCGAAGGTGACGCCGGCCTCGGTCTCGAAGTAGGCCGTCGAGAAGCGCCCGCGGACGTTCAGGATCATGCCCGTGCCGCGGTTGGTGAAGACCTCGAGCGACCCGGTATGGCCTTCGCCCTGGAGCTTCTTCACCAGGTCCTTCAAGGGGTCGGAGGCGAATATCTGTCCGAAGATCTCCTTGCGGTTCGAAAGGCCGCGCAGCATGTGGGCCATGTCCAGGGGGAGCTCGAAGATCGAAATCCGGCCTTCTTTCAGAGCGGCCGTGTTCCGGAGCTTCAGCGTGGCCTCGCCGCCGAGGAAGAACTTGTTCACCCCGTGGCGGTAGATGACGTTGATCTGCTCACCCAGGTAGAAGAGGATCAGCCCCTCGGCGTCACCGAAGGTGATCTCCACATACCCGGAGAGATTCACGTCCTCGCAGTGGCGGACGATGCTGTCGAAGGGAGTCGTCTTTGTGGAGAGCTCCTGAGAGAGCAGTTTGCTGCCGGGAAAGCGCATTTGTGTAATTTGGAGAGCGAATGCTGTGGTCAAAGTGTAACAGAGCGTTCCCGAAGGCGGCAAGACGCTCGCTCCCGCCGGAGTCGCTTTGAATATCCTTCTGACGGGAGCGCGCGGTTTCGTAGGCGGTCACCTCTGGCGGAAGCTTCGGGACCGGCACCAGGTGACAACCGTCGGACGTCGGCCGCTTCCCGATTCCACGCGCCACCTCCAGGGAGATCTAGAGGAGGCTCGCATTCTCGATCTCCTGGCGCGGACCGCGCCGGACGCCGTGGTCCACCTCGCGGCCCTCACCGACGCGGATCGGTGCGAGGAGCAACCCGAGCGGGCGCGGGAGATGAACGCGGAGATTCCCCTGCGCCTGGCCTCCGCGGTCTCGAAGAGCTGCCGGAGGTTCGTTCACGTCTCCACCGATCTGGTTTTCGACGGCGAGCGGGCGCCGTACGGAGAGAGTGACGAGGCGCTGCCGATCTCGGTCTACGGCCGCACCAAGCTCGCGGGCGAGCGGGGTGTCGTCCGAATCCTCGGCGAGCGGGCCTGTATCGCCCGCCTCGCCCTCACCTTCGGCCCGCGTCCGAGCGCCCTCTCGCGGCCGAACTTCATCGAACGGATGGTGTCGAGCGCTTCCCGGGGTGAGCGGGTTTCGCTCTTCGACGATGAAATCCGGACTCCGATCTACGTGGAAGACGCGGCGAGCGCCCTCGCGCTCCTGGTCGATGGCCCGCGGCCTCCTCCGACGATTCACCTGGGCGGTCCGGACCGCTGCTCCCGGCTTACGATGGGAACCCTGGCGCTCACCCTGTTCGGTCTCGCAACCGATCGGGCTAGGGCCTGCTCGCAAGCCGACGTGCGCTCCCGGGCGCCGCGGCCGAGGGACGTCTCCCTGGCATCGTCGACCGCCGCCACCCTCGGGCTGCCCTCCCGGAACGTCTCCGCGGGTCTATGGGCGATGAGGCGGGAGATGGAGCGCCTGGGATTCATGGTAGGATCGGAAATCGCGGTCCCCGAAGACGAGGCGACTCCTTAGTAGCGCGCGACACCGAGCGCTCCGGCGAACGATGGCCTTTCGCAAGAAAAAGCAAGATCCTTTCCTCGAAATCCAGGCGTGCCTCCAGAGGCGCGACTACAAGTCGGCGCTCGACTGGTTCAATACCCTTCTCCAGAAGGATCCCAGGAACACGCAGATCCGTCTCCGCTTCGCCGACACCCTGGTGTTGGCCGGGAGCAAGCGCGAGGCGGTGAAGCAGTTTCGCGTCGTGGCCGACGAGCTCGCGGAGAAGGGGTTCATGATCCGCGCCATCGCCATCAACAAGAAGATCCTCCAGCTCGATCCCAGCCAGACCGACGTGCACCAGAAGCTGGCGGCGATGAACGAGGAACGTTCGACGGAAACCTCGTCCAGGGCGGCGCTCTCGGAGGCGCTCCATCGTCCCTCCGATCCCCTGAAGCGCTCGTCGCCTCCGGCGCCGCAAGCCCCCGCACCGCGGCCCGCGCCGCTCCCGGAGATCAGCCTCGAGGAGAGCATGGCGATGGAGTTCGGGGACAGCCAGGAGCTTCCCGGCGGCTCCGAATCCCCTGTCGAGCAAGTGGAAGACGTCGGGGAGGTCGAAGAGGTTCAGATCATCGAGGAGATCGAGCCCGCGCCGCGCGCCGAGGAGTTCTCCGGGGGGTTCGAGCTCGTGGACGAGTCGACTCCGGCAGCGCCACCCGCGGGGGCGATTCCCGACGAGCCGCCTACGTTCGCCGAAGAGCCCGTGGTCTTCACCGACACTTCCGCCGAGGAAGAGGAGATTGAGATCGTCACCGACGTCGAGCCCTCCCATGAAAGCGTCGGAGGCGCTGACGGCGCGGTAGAGCTTTCGTTCGAAGGAGTCGAAGAGCCGGTGACGGAGCTCCAGGCGGACATCGTGCTCGACATGGATGAGCAAGCGCCCGATGCGGTCCAGGAACCCGAGGAAGTCGAAGTCGTCGAGCTCGACGTCGAGAGCGAGCCGGCGCTCGCCGCGGACGGAGCGGAGTCGCTCATCGGCGCCCTGGGGGAGGACATCGACTCACTCATCGACTCCATCATCGACGACATCGGAAGCTCCGCCCAGGGAGCGGCGCCCTCGCGGGAGCCGCCCCCGACCCACATCCCGCTCTTCTCCGACCTCACGTCGTCGGAGTTCATCGCCGTCGCCCTCGTCCTCGTTCGCCGGGTGGCGAAGGTGGGCGAGGTGATCGTGCGCGAGGGCGATCCCGGAGAGTCGATGTTCATCGTCTCGACCGGGGAAGTGCGAGCGACGATCCTCCGGGACGGCCAGCAGGTGCCCGTCGCCACGATGCGCGACGGAGATTTCTTCGGCGAGATGGCCGTCCTCTCGGGCGAGCCTCGGACCGCGACCGTCACCGCGGTGAAATCGACGGAGCTCCTCGAGCTCAGCCGCGAGCACCTTTCCGAGATCTGCGCCCGGCACCCGCACGTGGAGGCGAAAATCCGCCTCGCCTACGACGAGCGGGTCTCCCGCTCCGCGCCCCAGCGCCGCTGAGCCCCGCGCCCGGAACGGGCGGCACGGAGCGTACCGCTTATCGAGAAGACATCCCCGGCGAATTCAGCGGAAGGCATGCGGGTCTCAGGCGAGAACGACGTTCCGCTCCTGGACGTCCTCCAGGTCGTGTCGTACTTTGCCCGCCGGGCGCGCGTCGCCTGGGTGCGCGCCGACGGAAAGAGCGGACGCCGGGGCGCCGGCCTAGCCTTCTCGTCATCGTCTCGGCCTTGATGGTCTACGAGCTGCTCTGATCGAAAGAGGCGCCTCTGAGCCCGTGGGGCCTGTGGTGGGGACCAGGTCTCGGCTTCGAGCTTTCCGGGTCACATCTGCGGTTCTTTTCTGAGGGTGGGTCCGATGGCATATCCGAGAGTCGACGGAGGCGGAACCTCCGCCGACTTCGGCTCTCTGTCGTTTGCGGCTTCGAGGTCTCTCAGGTCGTCTTCGGCTTGGCGCTCCCGACGTGTTTGACGTCGTGCTGTGCGCCCACCGTCTCGTAGTGCACGGTCACCTCGTCCCCCTTCTTGATCTGCTGCACGAGAGCGAGGTGCTCGGCTCCGATGTACAACCGGCTCGCGGGGCTGACGTGGAACTTCATCTCCTCGACCTTGGCGCCCGCGGTCCGCTTCACCGTGAACGTATGGGAGTTGGTATCCACCTCGATCACCTGCCCGGCGAACGACATTTCCGCGACCGCGGTATGGTGGCGTTCGGCGCGCCGGACCATGGGCGCGCCGTTCGTGGTCCCGTAGGTCACCGCGACGCGGTCGCCCTTCTCCAGCTCGGCGAAGATCTTTCGCTCTCCCTCGACGAAGATCTGGCTCGCCGCGTCCACATGGAACTTCATTTCGGCGGGTTCGCCCTTCTCCGTGCCCTTGACGGTGAAAGTGTAGTCCTTGGTGTCGACGGCGACGATCTCGCCGTCATAGCGTTTCTCCTGAGCCGCCGCGAGTCCGGCGACCAGCAACAGCAAAACCGTGAGCTCTGATACTCGGACCGCCAAACGATTCATTGTCGTTCTCCTTCTTTCTTGCGCGAGCGCCAGCTCGTGCTTCCGATCGAAGGCTAGCGCGCGCGGCATTGCCGCTCGGTTGCCGCCGGGTTAAGGAAATTTCATCGAGGAAAAGCGGCAGGTCGGCGCCAGGGCGGCTCTCCGAGCTTCTTCACGGTCGCGAGAGAGAACGAGCCTTATACGGTAGGTCCTTCACGCGCGCTTCGGGGATCGTCCCCTTTGCCATCGGTGTTCGGCGTTCTCCTGCTTGATTCGTTGAGATACGCCGACCGCTTCTTGTTTCGAATAGAGATCATGGAGAAATCGTGCCCGCCGCTCCCATGAGATCGGGCATGCAACCGACTTAGCTTCTTCTCGGTATCGACCTCGTAGATGTCCGCCGCATCGCCACATCCCGGACGGGGCACCCGCCCCTCGGTGCGTTCATCGACGATTCGCCAGATGTGTCGCGGTCCGTTCGACAACGTCGAGGTGGCGTGCAGTAGAATCGCCGCGAATTCAACGAGGACGGCGCATGGAGGCGAGATCCTATGGAGAACGTGTCGCGCTCATGGTGGGACCGGCTGCTGGGGATCATCCGCACGCTGTTCTGGATCGCGCTCGCGCTCGTGGTGCTGCAGCAGCTGTACGGGCCATGGAGGACGGCGGCGACTCGCGCCGATCTGCTCGACCGCCTGCAGCAGGAACGCAAGTCCCGCGTCATCGCGATGATCCACCGGCAGGAAACGGTCAGCGTCTTCGGTCTACCCGTCTCCAGTTCAATCGGGATCGAGGACTCGGAAGCGGTTCTACGGGCCATCCGGCTCACCCCTCCCGATCAGCCGATCGATTTGATCCTGCATACTCCGGGCGGGCTGGTGCTCGCGGCCGAGCAAATCGCGCACGCGCTCGTTGAGCGTCCCGGCAAAGTGACGGTGATCGTGCCGCATTACGCAATGAGCGGTGGCACTCTGATCGCGCTCACCGCCGATGAGATCCTGATGGACCCGAATGCCGTGCTGGGCCCGGTGGACCCGCAGATCGGGGACATGGCGGCGGCATCGATCGTGAAGCTTCTGGAACTGAAGCCGACCGCCCAGATCAGTGATGAGATGCTGGTCCTGGCCGACGTGGCGCAGAAAGCTCGCGTGCAGGTGGCAACGTTCGTGGCCGAAGTGCTTCTGAAGCATCTTCCGAAAGATCGCGCCGTGGCGCTGGCCAAGGTGTTGAGTGAGGGGCGCTGGACCCATGACTTCCCGATCACCGTGGAAGCCGCGACGCAACTCGGGCTGCCCGTGTCGACCGACATGCCGCCGCTCATCTATGAATTGATGGATCTCTATCCTTCATCGGGCGAGGGCCGTCCTTCGGTCATGTACGTGCCGCTGCGCCGCGCTGTGCCCGCCGGAGGCCCGCGGCAGGACGCCCCTTCCCCGTCGCGGAAGCGATGAGTACCATGAGCACTGTGCTCTCACGCCGCCCGACCTTTCTCATCGTTCTTACGATTGGTTTTGCGTTGGCGCCGGACCGCCTTGTGCGTGCGCAGGCGACAGAGACGATCACCATCCGTGGGCAAACGCAATCTCTCCGCCTCTACGGGACGCGCGGCGGTCCTCCGGTGATCGTCTCCAGCGGCGACGGCGGTTGGATCCACCTCGGACCGCACGTCGCCCAGGCGCTCTCAGCCAAGGGATTCTTCGTGGTGGGCTTCGACGTCAAGGCGTATCTCGAGAGCTTCACCTCCGGGAAGGTCACTCTGAAGCCCGAAGACGAACCGGGCGACTACAAGGTGCTCGCCGATTTCGCCGCGCGCGGGAGTACGCAGAAGCCGATTCTGATTGGAGTTTCCGAAGGTGCGGCGCTGTCCGTCCTGGCGGCGACCGATCCCGAAACGAAAGAGTCGATCGCCGGGGTGCTCGGATTGGGTCTTCCCGAGGTGAATGAGCTGGGCTGGCGGTGGAAGGACTCGTTGATATACGTGACCCACGGCGTGCCGAACGAGCCGACGTTCAGCACCGTCGCGATCGTCGATCGGGTGGCTCCAACCCCGCTCGCCGCAATCCATTCAACCCAGGACGAGTTCGTTCCGCTGTCGCAGGTGCAAAAGATCCTCGACGCCGCCAAGGAGCCGAAGAAGCTCTGGATCGTGAAGGCATCCGATCACCGGTTCAGCGACAACCTGGCGGAGTTCGATCGGCGGCTCCTCGAGGCGATTGCCTGGGTGACCGCGAACGTCGCGCGCTGAGGTTCCCGATGTCTGAGCGGCTGCGTCGCGGCGATCCCGGTCGCCGTCGGCCTCGCGCTGTTCCTCGCCGCCCTCGAGGTGCTTCGCGTCGAGCTGCGGGCGGTCAGTTGGCATGAGCTCACGGCGGACGTGATCCGCACGCCGCCTTCGCAGCTCGTGCTCGCCTTGCTGCTCACGGCCCTCAATTACGCGGCTCTCACTGGCTACGACCTGCTGGCGTTCGCCTACATCGGCAAGACGCTTCCGCGCGCGCGTATCGCTCTCGCGTCGTTTCTGGCGTACGCGATTTCCAACAACGTCGGGTTCGCGATGTTGTCCGGCGCCTCCGTGCGGTATCGCTTCTATACGCGGTGGGGAGTCACGGCCGAGGAGCTCTCGCGGATCGTCTTCTCGTACTCGGTGACGTTCTGGCTGGGCCTGTTCGGGTTGGGTGGACTGAGCCTCGTCGTCAGTCCCTTGCCGAGCGTGCGCGGTCTGCCCGCGCAGCAGCTCCTGGCGCCGATCGGTTGGCTGCTCATGCTGGTGCCACCGGCCTATCTGCTGGCAACCGTGGTGCGACGGCGGCCGCTGCGCATCCGGAGCTTCGAGCTGCCGTTGCCCTCGCCACGGATCGCGGCGGGTCAAGCACTGGTTTCCGCCGTCGACTGGGCCTTGGCGGGGGCCGTGCTCTATGTGTTGTTGCCGCCGAGCGCGCTGTCCTTTCTGGAGTTCCTCGGCACGTTCCTGGTTGCGATTCTTCTCGGAATGGCCAGTCACGTGCCCGGCGGTATCGGCGTGTTCGAGGGACTGATGGTCCTGCTCCTCAAGCCGTACCTGACCTCGGGGCAATTACTCCCGGCGCTCGTCGTGTATCGCGCGGTCTACTACCTGCTGCCGCTTACCGTCGCAACCCTCGGCCTCGTCGCCGACGAAGTGCGGCAGCGCCGCGCCCACGTGGCGCGCATCAGCGCCGTCGTCGGTCAGCTGACGGAGCAGGTCACGCCGCGCGTGCTGGCAGCCTTCACGTTTCTCGCCGGGCTGGTGTTGCTGTTCTCGGGCGCAACGCCCGCAGCTGCCGGGCGTCTCGAGTCGCTCAATCGGATACTGCCCTCTGGAGTGATCGAGGCGTCGCACTTCCTCAGCAGCGTGGCCGGTGCGGCGCTGCTGATTCTGTCGCAAGGGCTGGCGCGGCGCCTCGATGCCGCCTACTACCTCACGGCAACGACGATCGTCGCCGGGATGGCAGCATCTCTGCTGAAAGGATTCGATTACGAAGAGGCGGTGCTGCTACTGCTGGTCTTCCTGGTGTTGCGGCGGGCTCGGCCGGCCTTCGATCGCCGCGCGGCCTTTTTCGACACCCGCTTCTCCGCGGCGTGGATCGCGGCACTGGTCGGCGCGCTCGGAGCCTCCGTGTGGCTGGGCTTGTTCGCGTTCAAGCACGTAGACTACTCGCACGAGCTCTGGTGGCAGTTCGAGGTTCACGGTGAAGCCTCGCGATTTCTCCGAGCCTCGGTCGGTGCGGTCATCTTCCTGCTGTTGTTTGGATTTGCCCGCTTGATCGGATACGCGCCTCACGAAGCGCCCACCCCGGTCGACGCCGACCTAGAGGACGCCGGAAAGGCGATCGCCGCACAGACATCGACCTCCCCCTACCTGGTGTATCTCCGGGACAAAGCGCTGCTGTTCAACGACGATCGAACCGCGTTCGTCATGTATGGAGTCCAGGGTCGCACCTGGGTCGCGCTCGGCGATCCCGTTGGCCCGGACGATCGGCTCAGCGATCTCATTCGCCGCTTCCTCGAACGGTGCGATGATTTTGGCGGCGTTCCGATCTTTTACGAAGTCGGCAAGACTCACCTGCATCGGTATGCCGACTTCGGCCTGACGTTCGTGAAGCTGGGGGAGGAAGCGAAGGTGGACTTGACGACGTTCACAGCTGGAGGGGAGCGAGGCGACCAAATACCGCCAGTCGATTCGTCGGTTGGAGAAAGAAGGGGGCTCCTTTCGCATCGTCGAGCCCGCTGCCGTTCCAGCGATCATGGACCAGCTCCGCGCGGTGTCCGATGACTGGCTGAGAGCCAAGGCGAGCGCGGAGAAGGGGTTCTCGCTCGGGTTCTTCGACGAGGCGTACGTCTCCCGGTTCCCCGTCGCCGTCATCGAGCGCGGCGGCCGAATTCAGGCCTTCGCGAACGTCTGGCCCGGGCCAAAGCAGGTGGAGCTCTCGATCGATCTGATGCGATATCGACCGCGACGCGCCCAAAGGCGTGATGGAGGCTCTTTTCGTCCACTTGATGAAATGGGGCCAGGAGCAGGGGTATCGCTGGTTCGCGATGGGCATGGCGCCCTTGTCCGGCTTCGAAGACTCGCCCGTAGCCTCGCTCTGGAATCGGCTCGGCGCCTTCCTGTACGAGCACGTCGAATCCGTCTACAACTTCCAGGGACTGCGCGCCTACAAGGACAAGTTCAACCCGATCTGGGAGCCGCATTATCTGGCTTATCCGGGTGGCCTTCGCCTGCCGCGCATCATGGCAGACGTCTCCGCGCTCGTGGCGGGAGGCTATCTGAAGGTCTTTCGAAAGTGAAGTCCGCTTTCGTCTCAGACCGTTCTTGGCGGCGGTGGCATCAACGGACCGCTTCTTGTTCCACAAGGTGATGTGGACAGGAGGCCCTCCCCTTCGCGACGCGCCTTGACGAAGAAGATAGCCGTGGCAACCAGGTTGTGTCCCTCCGTGCGAAAGCGAACCTGGACCGTGGCACCGACGCCGATCGTGCCCTCGCGCTCCGTGGAACGGCTCAGAACGAACGTCATCTCGCCTGGAGTCTTGCCGACCCGAGTGATGACGAGCCTGGTCGCATCGACGGACTTCACGACTCCGCTCACCGCGTGGTCGGGCACGGGTTTCTTCGGCGGGGAAGATTCTGCCGTTGTGTTGGGCGAATCCGCCTGGCCGGCTGCCGCGCCGCCTGCCAGGGGAACCGCCGAAAGTGCCCCGACGAGAAGAGCCGTCGTAATTCCCGTTACCATCTGAAGCACCCAGCTCTCGGCCTCTTGCCGACTCCGACCAAGTCCCTTTCGCCCCCCGAATGCCATCTCACGAGTCCTGGCGGAAAGGTCTGATTGCGGAGGCCTATTCCCCTCATCTACCGCTATTTGACTCGCCCCAGATGAGGGACACCTGATCCTCAGATGAACTCTTGTTAAGGTTCGTGGGCAACCACGGCCGCGGTAGCCGACAGCCAGCACCCGCCGTCCGTCGGCGCTCAGCTGGTTGCACACCGCGGCGGAGGCTTCCCTCGCGGTCGCATCGAGCGCGGTGACCCGTCCGTCGATCTCCTGGGCATCGCAGATCGCGAGCAGGGACTCCGGCGCGCCCTTGGCGATCAGCAGGCGCTGCCGCGGGTCGTCCGGCGTGGACACTACCACAGACAAACGGCGACGTTCGAAGTCGAACGGGATTTCGTCTATCTTCGCACAAGCCGAAGCATCGGCCGACGCCGTTTTGAAGAATCGCCGCGTCCAACGGACTGCGAATGCCCGTCTGAAAACGGCTGTTGAGTGAAGCCAGCGCCAGAGGTCGCGGCGATACCTCACCCGCCGGACCCAGCGAGCGATCGAGGTGCATCACCCCGGTCGTGAGCGTTCCCGTCTTGTCGGTGCACAGGACGTCGATGCTGCCAAGGTTCTGAATCGCGGGAAGGTGTTTGACGATGACCTTGTCTCGAGCCATCCGCAGGGCGCCCTGGGTGAGCGTGACCGTTGCGATCATCGGGAGGAACTCCGGTGTCAGCCCGACCCCCAGCGCCACGGCAAAGAGCAGCGATTCGAGCGCATCGTGCTTGACGACGATGCCCATCAGCAGGATGAAGAGCACCAGCGCGGTGGTCGTTCGCAGAATCAGGAGGCTGAAGCGCCGCAAGCCGCTTTCGAACTCGGTCTCGGGCACACGGCTGCCCAGTCTCGTGGCGATGTCTCCGAACAGCGTCCTGGGCCCGGTCGCCGTCACGATCGCCGTCGCCGTTCCGCTGACGACCGACGTACCGAGGAAGACGAGGCCCGGCGCCTCGGGCCCCGTCGTTCGCCGGGTCTCGTCGGCGCTCGCCATCTTGTCCGCCGGCAGCGATTCGCCCGTCAGCATGGATTGCTGAACCGAGAGATCGCGCGAGTCCAGCAGGCGCGCATCCGCGGGCACGAGATCCCCGGCCGACAGGCGGACTACGTCTTCAGGGACGAGCTGCCGCAGCGGGACCTCCTGCCAGGTTCCGTCGCGGAGCACGATCGCCGTTGGCGCCACCGTCGCCCGGAGTCGTTCGGCCGCCCGCTGCGAACGATACGACTGCCAGAAATTGACGCTCACGCTCACCAGGATAATCGTGACGATGATCCCCGCATCGACGTCCTCGCCGAGCCAAGTTGAAACCGCACTCGCCACGAGCAAGATCAAGACGAGAGGGTTGGCGAACAGGCGACCGATCTCGACCACCGCCGAGAAGCGCCGCGTCGGGGCCGGCTCATTCGGACCGTACTCATCGAGGCGGCGTGCGGCCTCGAGGCTCGTCAAGCCGGACGAACGCGGACGCGACTCGGGGTCGCCCGTCCGTTCGCTCAACGGCGCACGTCCTGGGCGGAGGGCAACTGCGACGCGTCCCATCCGCCGCCGAGGGCCTGGATCAAGGACACGCTCGCGACCAGGCGTCTGGTGAGGATGTCGACTGCCGCCCGTTGATTCTGCAGCAAGCTGGTCTGCGAGGTGATGACTTGCAGGTAGTTCGCGAGTCCCCCCGATATTGGATCGTCGAGATGTCAAGCGACTGCTGCGCGGCTGCGACCGCCCGGTCGACGATCTCTGCCTCGTGGGAGAGGATGCGCAACTCCGCCAGAGCTGTCCTCCACCTGTTGGAATGCCGTCAGTACGGTCTGACGGTAATTCGCCACGGTGGCGTCGTAGGCGGCTTCGGTCAGCCTGACTTGAGCGCGGCGCTTGCCCGCGTCGAAGAGCGTCTCGGCCAACTGTACTCCCACCGACCAGAGGCGGGTCGGCACCGTGAGCAGGTCGACGATGGCCGCGGCCTGCGAGCCCACGCTGCCGCCGAAGCTCAGGGCGGGGTAGAACGCCGACTTGGCGACGCCGATCTGTTCGTTCGCTGCCGCGACCTGCCGCTCGGCGGCGGCGACGTCGGGCCGTCGTTCGAGAAGCGTGGAAGGAAGGCCGACGACGACTGGCGGCGGCGGCGACTGAGTCGGCGCCGCAGGCATCGACAACGCGGACGGTGGCTGTCCGATCAGCACGGCTATGGCGTGCTCGAATTGGGCCCGCGGAATGCCCAGGTCGGCCAACTGCGCGCGGGCGGTTTCCAACTGCGTTTGCGCCAGGGCCACGTCGGCCATCGACGCGACACCGCCTTCGTATCGGTCCTTGGTCAGCTGCACGTACCGTTCGTACGACTGTACGGTGGCCTCGAGCAACCGCCGCTCGGCGTCGAGTCCCTGAATCTGGAAATAGTCGGCGGCGAGTTCCGCCTGGTACAACAACCGGGCATTCTCCAGGTCCGCGGCGGACGCCTGCGCGACCGCTGAATTTGCCGCGACGCTGCGTCGGATGCTCCCCCAGACGTCCGCTTGATAGGTCACGTCAATCGGGATGTCGTACAGGCGCACGCCGGACACGGCACCGGTTCCGGAAGCCGTGGCGGACGGGGTCGCGGTCACGGTGGGGAACTGACCCGCCCGGGTGACGCGCACGGCCGCCTTGGCCGCGCGGAACTGCGCCTCGGCGGCCAAAACGTTCTGGTTCGAGATGCTCACCTGGTCTTCGAGCGCGTCGAGCCGCGGGTCGTTGTACGGGCTCCACCACTTGCCGCGGGGTGCGCCGTCGTTGGGCTGCGCTTCCTTCCAGCCGGCGGGCAGCAGCTTCCCCGAACGCCGGCGGGGCCGGCACGTCAGGACGCTGGTACTTCGGACCGATCAGCGCAGGCGTTCGAACGAGCAGCACGCCGAGCCGCGCGAAGCGGGGAGCACGGTCATAGCGATCCGGTCGATCGGACCGCGTTCATTCATACCGCAGCGCCTCGATCGGATCCAGGAACGCCGCCTTGCGCGCCGGGTAGTAGCCAAAGAACACGCCCACCAGCGCCGAGAAGAGAAACGACGTCAGGATCGACAGCGCGCTGACCTCGGTGGACCATTGCGCGAAGTGCGAGATCGAGCACCGACGCCGTCAGCCCGACCACGATCCCGATGATTCCACCGAGCAGGGAGAGCGTCACGGCTTCCACCAGGAACTGCGAGAGGATGTCGCGGCGTCTTGGCGCCGACGGCCAGCCGCAGGCCGATCTCGCGCGTGCGTTCGGTCACCGAGACCAGCATGATGTTCATGATCCCGATGCCGCCGACGATCAGCGACACCGACGCGATCGCGCCCAGCAGAATCGACATCACTTGCGCCGAGGTTTCCTGGGCGGCGAACACCTCGGTGAGATTGCGGATCGTGAAGTCGTCCTCCAGACCCGGCAGGATCCGGTGCCGCTCGCGCAGCAGCGCCTCCATCTCCTGGATCGCCTGGTCCATGGCCTGCGGGCTCATGGCCTGCACCATCAGCGAGCCGACCGCCTTGGCGTTGGCCTTGTTGGCGCCGAGGACCTTCTGCTTGGCCGTGGAGATCGGCAGCAGGATGACGTCGTCCTGGTCCTGACCCGTCGGTGACTGGCCCTTCGGCGTCAGCACGCCCGCGACGGTGAACGGCACGTTCTTGATGATGACGACCTGACCGGTGGGATCGCTGTCGCCGAACAGATTCGTCGCGACGGTTTCACCCAGCACGGCGGTTTTGGCGGCGGCATCCACGTCCTGCGTCGTGAAGAACTGGCCGGACAACATCGTGTAGTCGCGGATCGTCATGTAGTCCGGAGTCACTCCCTGGACGGTCGTGGCCCAGTTGTTGTTGCCGTACACCACCTGCACGCCGCCGCGCACGGTAGGGGCGACGAGCGCGACGGACGGGCACTCGGCCGCGATGGCCTTCGCGTCGTCTTCCGTCAACGTGGCGACGCCGCCGGAGCCGAGCCGGACGCCGTTGCTGCTGATGCTGCCCGGCAGCACGATGATCAGGTTGCTGCCGATGCTCTGAATCTGCTCCTGGATCCGCGCGGTCGCGCCGTCGCCCACACCCACCATGGCGATCACCGCCGCGACGCCGATGATGATACCGAGCATCGTGAGCGCCGAGCGCGTGCGGTTCACCTCCAGCGCGCGCAACGCGATCTTCACGCTGGTGAGGAGCTTCTTCATGCCGACACCACCTCGTCCGCCGGATCGGCGGGAAGCTGCTCCAGCTCCTTCCGGGCATCGCGCGGCTGCTCGATCCGCTCGTCCCGCCGCAGTCTGCCATCTTTGAAGTGCAGCGTCCGGTTCGCGTAGCTCGCGATGTCGGGATCGTGCGTGACGACGATCAGGGTGATCCCCTCGTCGCGGTTCAGACGCTGGAAGATCGCCATGATCTCGACGCCGGTCCTCGAGTCCAGCGCTCCGGTGGGCTCGTCCGCCAGGATGATCCGGGGATCGTTCACCAGTGACCGCGCGATGGCCACGCGCTGCTGCTGGCCGCCGGAAAGCTGGCTCGGTTGATGCTCTTCGCGTCCGGCGAGCCCCACCGCGAGCAGCGCCTTCCGCGCCCGCTCCCGGCGCTCGGGCGCGGACGCGTCGGTATACATCAGCGGCAGTTCGACGTTCTCCGCGGCGCTGGTCCGCGCCAGCAGGTTGAACTGCTGGAAGACGAACCCGATCTTCTTGTTGCGGATCTCCGCCAGCTGGTCGCGATCGAGCGCTCCGACGCTGATGCCGTCCAGCATGTAACTCCCGGACGTCGGCTTGTCGAGGCACCCGAGAATGTTCATGAGGGTCGATTTACCGGATCCCGACGGACCCATGATCGAGACGAACTCCCCGCGCTCGATCTCGAACGAGATGCCCTTGAGCACGTGTACCGGCACGTCCCCCAGCGTGGAAGTCCTTGACCAGATCCTTGACTTCGATGATCGACTGCCATGACGCTCAGAATCCCGGTCCTCTGCGCCCGCCTGCGGGAGCCGGGACTACCGCCCGACTCGGGGGCTGCCTTCGCCAGCGCCGCGACGATCACGCGGTCGCCGTCCTTCAGGCCGCCCATCGGTCACCTCCGTGAAGGTGCCGTCGGTCTCGCCGGTACTGACCACGACACGGTGCGGCCTGTCGTTCACGTCCAGGATCCAGACAGCCTTTTCCGGTGCGGCGCCCTTCTCGACGCTGGCTGCTTCCGTTCGGGGCTCGGGGTGATAACGAAGGGCGGCGTTGGGGATCTTCAGCACATTCGGCCGCTGATTCACGAGAATCTTCACGTTCGCCGTCATGCCGGGAAACAGCTTCAGCTCCGTATTCGACACGCCAATCACGGCGTCGTAGGTGATCACGTTCTGCACGTTGATGGGGGCCTTGCGGATCGGAGGTCACGGTGCCGGTGAAAGTCTGCCCTGGATAGGCATCCACGGTGAACGTGGCAGACTGGTTCACTCGCACGCGTCCCACGTCCGCTTCCGACACGTTCGTGTCCACCTGCATCTTCGTCAGGTCCTGCGCGATCAAAAACAACGTGGGAGCCGCCAGGCTGGCAGCAACCGTCTGCCCGACATCCACGTTCCGTGACACCACGATGCCGTCCACCGGCGCCTTGATGTTCGTGTGATCCAGGTCGATCTGGGCCGACTGCAATGCCGCGGTGAACTGCTTCACCTGCGCCTGGTTGGAAGTCATCAGCGATTTCGCCACGTTCAATTGAGCCTGCGCCACCTTCACGCTGTCTTCCATCGCAGTCTGCTGCGCCATGAGGGCGTCGAGATCGGCCACCGCCGACTTGTACGTCGTCTGGGCGGTTTCGAGATCCTCTTTGGAGTCCGCGTCCTGACTGACCATGATCACGCGCCGATCGACCTTGACCTTGGCGTCCTCGGCGATAGCCTGTGCTTTCACGACATTCGCTTTGGCAGCGGCGAGCGAAGAGTTGGCGGCCTGAATGCCCGCCAGCGCCTGCTGAACCACGGCCTGGCTGTTGGCGACGGCGGCTCGGGCGGCGGCGACGTTCGCCTGTGCCTGATTCACCCTCGTCTGGAAGGGGGCCGGATCGATCTGGGCGATCAGCTCTCCCTTGGTTACCTTGGTGTTGAAGTCGGCGAACAACGCCAGAATATTGCCTGACACCTGCGAGCCCACTTGCACGGTGACGACCGCGTTGGGGTTCCCGGTGGCCGAGATGGTGACGTTGATGTCGCCGTGTTCGATCGTCGCCGTTCGGTATCGAACGCCGGACCGACTGCCGAGCCAGGCCCACGTCAGCAGCCCGGCAATCGCGCACGTGATGGCGCCAGCCAGGACAACCGTCTTCCTCTGCATACTCATCGGTTACTCAAGGGATGCCGCCGGGGCACCGCCGCCATGGCCCGTTCGTCGGAATTCATCACGTCGTCAGCTCCATTTGTATTAGACCCGAAGAGCCTGAGCGGGACATGAGGCGCGAATTAATTCCGTTTAATCCGCCCCCGCGATCGCGCGCCCATGAGTGGACACGCGCGCCCCGACGATCCGTGCGCGCTGTCAACGAAGAAGTCGCGAAGACACCTCTGCTACCGTTTGGCTTCAATTCCGACGGTCTCGAGAGGGGATAACCGTGAGCCTGACCATTTCCTGCCCACACTACCGTTGCCGCGCAGGCGCCCCTGACGACTCTCACACAGCTGATTCAGGAGCGGGCCGGCCAAGCATCGTGCCGAACCCGTCCCTTGCCGGCACGCTTCGCTTCGTACAAGCGGCCGTCGGCTTCACGCAGCGCGTCGTCGAGGTTCGGAGGGGCGCAGTTGAAAGTCACTGCGCCGAGGCTAAGGCCAACCGGCCAGCCTCGCTCCCGCAGGCTCGGCACTTGCTCGAGCAGATCGCGGAAGACCGCCGCCGCCTCCTCCGCCGCCGTCTCCGGCAGCAGGAGCCCGAACTCGTCACCGCCCAACCGAGCCACGAGATCCACCCCGCGTAGCCGCCCAAGGAGCAACCCACTGACGGCCACGAGCGCCTTGTCACCCGCCTCATGGCCTAAAGTGTCGTTCAGGTGCTTGAAGCCGTCGAGATCGATGAGCGCCACGGTGAAGGGACGCCCGTGGCGCCGGGCCCGTTCGATCTCGGCGACCGCCGCCTCCTGGAAGGCGCGCCGATTCTTGAGGCCTGTCAAGGTGTCCGTGAGCGCCATTTCCGACTCGAAATCCAGCCGACGCTTCAGGCTGGCGATCAGCGCGGCCATAACGGCGAAAACGGCCAGTTCCGTAGAGAAATTCCAGAACCGCACGGCATCACTCAGCGGCGGGAGGTGGGTTCCATTCGCCACAAAGGAGCTCAGCGCCGCCGCCGCGGCGAAGAACAGTCCGCTCCCAAGTCCGGCGCTCCAAGTCGCCACTGCCACGGGGCCCAGGTGGATCAGCGTGAAGGCGACATCGTCCCCGCTGACGTGGTCACCGATCCCCGCGAGCACCACCCCCGCGGTTGCCAAGCCCAGGGCGGTCGTTCGCGAGAGGCGCACCCTCATTGTGGCACCGTACCCAGGATCAGCTCGACCAGCCGCTCGCACTTGCCTCTGAATTGGTGGCCAGGAGCTCCTGCGGCCCGCACTCGTTGGACCTGGATGCGTTCGGTGCCAAGTCGTGTGTTCCGGACGAAGAGAATGGCGCCCACACCCGGTTCCGGCGTCGCGGACCGCTTCAAGCACGCAGCGCACATGACGGTGGCAGATCCCAGCTCGTTTCGGTTCACTCGCTGGCCTCGACGGCGAAGACGAAAACCGTGCGGTCGTCACACCAGTTGGGGACTTCCGCAGGGCCGGGGGCCGCAGCCGCGACCCGGAGCAGTTCGTCGCAGATCTGGGCTGGCGAACTTCCCGCGGTCAAACGCTCCAGCGACGCTCCCAGGGTCTGGCTCAGAGTCGTCGGCCCGGTTCCGAGCGCTTCGGTAATGCCGTCCGTGACCAGTACGCCGATGTCGTTCGGGCTCAGGGCGAGGTCGGCGACCGAATACGTCGCCCCCGGAAGCAGCCCCAGGGGTGGCCCGCCGGACTCGATCGCAGCGGTGAGCGATCCGTTCCGCACCAAGTAGCCCGCGGGATGGCCGGCGTTGACGTAGACGAGCCGCGCGGGCTCCGTCTCGAAGCGCGCCACGATGGCTGTCGCGTACGGTAGCCCCGCGTACTCTTCGTAGAGCGCCGCGGAGATCCGCTCCGCGATGATCGCTGGGGCGCCGGTCTCGCGAGCGAAGGCTCGAAACAGAGTCTTGAGCGACGACAGGATGAGCGCCGCCGGGATGCCCTTGCCCGAGACGTCGCCCAGGATCGCGAGCACCGTGTCCGAGGTGGGCTGGAAGAAGTCGTAGAAGTCGCCCCCGATGTGGCTCGCAGGGATCATGCGCGCCGCCCAGCGGAAGCTCTGGGTGGTCTGCGGGACGTCGGGCAGCAGGCCCCGCTGGATCTGCAGCTGCGAGGCGCAGTTGCTCGTTGACGGCAATCTGCTCCTGCTGCAGCTTGAGTACGTGAGTTCGAGAAGCCTTCAGATGAAGCCAGAGGTAGGTGAGCCCGGCCACACCGATCGAAATCACGGCGTCGCTCAGCCACTCCAACTCGCCACGGTTGCCGTGAACCGCACGGATGATCATCGACTCTGCCGCCGTGCCGACGGCGAAGACGGCGATTCCCGCCGCCGTAGCGAGAACCGAAGGTATCCACACGGCCGGACCGACCCCGGCGGGCACCCTGCGAGTCGGGCTCAGCGCCTCTGAGCCTTCATCCATGCGTCGGTTACTCAAGGGATGCCGCCCGGCGCACCGCCGCCATAGCCCGTTCGTCGGAATCCATCAAGTCGTCGCCTCAGGTTGTATTAGACCCGAAGGGCCTGAGCGGGACATGAGGCGCGAATTAAATCCACTTAATCCGCCCCCGCGATCGCACGCCCGTGAGAGGACAGAGCCGCCCCGGTGATCGACGATGAATTACTATGGACCCGGCCGCGCGGCGCGTGCGAACGCCTCAGCGAAGGCACCGGACAGACAGGGGGTGGGTATGCGCGTCCTCGTGATTGAGGACGACCGGAAGGTCGCGAGTTTCATCCAGACCGGCCTCGAGCAGGAAGGCTACGCCGTGGACCTCCTCAACGACGGCGCGGAGGCGGGCGATCAGGCGCTCGCCATCGATTACGACGCCGTCGTGCTCGATTTGATGCTGCCAGGCCGGTCCGGGTTCCAGGTTCTGCGGGACATCCGGGCGAGAAAGGCGTCGCTGCCGGTGCTCATTCTCACGGCCAAGAGACTCGCTCGAGGAGCGCGTCGCCGGGCTCGATGCCGGTGCGGATGACTACATGACCAAGCCGTTCGCGCTCGCGGAGCTCTCGGCACGGCTCCGCGCCTTGCTCAGGCGCGGCGCGCCTCGCGAGAGCGTTCTGCGCGTGGCGGACCTCGAGATGGACACCGTGCGGCGCAAGGTGCGACGCGCGGGAAGAGCGATCGACCTGAAGCCCAAGGAGTACGCGCTGCTCGAGATTCTGATGCGGAACGTCGATCGTCCGTTGACCAAGGCGCTGATCATCGAGCACGTCTGGGACATCCATTTCGACAGCATCAGCAACGTCGTCGAGGTCCACATCAACTCGCTGCGAAACAAGATCGACAAGGGATTCGACATCCCCCTCATTCACACCATCCGGGGAGTCGGGTACGTCCTCACGGAGGCTCCGTCGTGACCCTGACTCTGCGCGCCCGGTTGGCCACGATCTCCACGATCGTGTTTGGCCTGCTCCTCGCGGCGCTCAGTTTTGTTTCGTACGAAGTACTCTCCCGGCAGCTCGATGCTGACGTCACGGAGCGCCTCACGCAACTCACCGATGGTCTCCATGGGTACTTGCATTTCGACGGCGACACGGCGTCGGTCGTGTTCGACGCAAGAGACAACGATCAGGCGGTGTTCGTCAACGAGGCGACGAGATACTACCAGGTATACGACGCAGAAACCGGCCGCCTCCTTGCCGAGTCGAGTGCGTTGACACCTCTCGCACTGCACTTGACCCCGGGTGAGGTCCGGGGGTTTCGCGCGGAGCCGACGCCCTTCGACATCGAGACCGAGTATGGCCGACTGCGCATCTCCAACAGCTTGGGGACGGAGGCAAACGGCCGCGCGTACCTCCTGCAGTTGGGGGTGTCGCTCGTGCCGATGGATACGGCGCTCGCGCGTTATCGCGACCACCTGTTGTGGCGTGTGCCGGTGGCGCTTCTGGTCGCCATCGCTGCCTCGTGGTGGCTGTCGGCGCTCGCCTTGCTCCCGCTTTCTCGGGTGGCGGTGGCGGCGAGCGAGATCAACGTGCAGACGCTCGAACGGCGGCTGCCGAGTCGCGGCGTGGACGATGAACTCGAGCAGTTGGTCGACGCCTTCAACGACACGCTCGGGCGCCTCGAACATGCGGTCGGGGAGATGCGCCAGTTCAGTGCTGCCCTGGCGCACGAGCTGCGTACGCCGCTGGCCGCGCTTCGAGGCGAGATCGAGCTGGCCATGCGGGCGCCTGGAGCGAACCCGGCACAGCGAGACCGGTGTGCCAGCCAGGTGGAGGAGATTGACAGGCTGACGCGGCTCATTGACCACATCCTGACCTTGGCCCGGGCCGAGTCCGGCCAGATTCGGCTTACCCGTGCGCCAGTCAATCTCGCCGATCTCGCCGCCTCTCTCGTCGAGCAGCTCGAGCCCCTCGCGGCGGCGAGGTCGATCGAGCTGCGCTCGGAGCCGTCCGATGCGGTGTTTGTCGATGGCGACGCCGGCTGGCTCCAACGACTGTTGCTGAACCTGGTGGACAACGCCATCAAGTTCACGAAGGAGAACGGCCGGATCGTGGTGCGGGTCACCCGCGAGGGCGACGACGCGCGGGTCGATGTGCAAGATACGGGAGTTGGCCTGTCGCCCGCCGATGCGCGGCAGGCGTTCGAACGATTTTTCCGAGCCGAGCCCGCTCGTTCCTCCTCGACCGAAGGCGCGGGGCTCGGCCTGAGCCTGGTCCGGTGGATCGCGGCGCAACATCGCGGAACGGTAACCGTTCAGAGTCGTCTGGGCGAGGGCTCGACGTTCACCGTCACCCTGCCCCTCAGTCGAGGCTGACCTTGGCCTCTGTCGCACCGGCGCCCATCGCTCGAGCTTCCGTAGGACGCTCGAGAAGCCACTTTGCGGCATTGAGGAGAGATCGCCCCTTCAGGTTCGCCTCAGGTCGCGGCGAGCAAATAGTAAGTCGATTGACAGAGTGTCATCCGGCGCGTTGTTCCGCGCAAAGGACTCGACATGTGATCGAAAGGCCATGACCAAACACGCACGTGTCAGCCACCCCCTGTACGGCCTGCTGCCCACGGACCTCGAGGGATTCGATTCCCTCGCGGACCTTGCTCTGGATATGCGCTGGTCGTGGAATCATGCCGCCGACCGAGTGTGGCGGGAGCTGGATCCGGAGCTTTGGGCTCTGACCCAGAATCCCTGGGTCGTTCTGCAGACCGTCTCGCGCGAGAAACTCCAGCGCGTACTGGACGATTCCGCTTTTCGCAAAGACGTTGACGATCTGGTGCAAGCGAGGCGGCATGCCGCGGAGGCGCCAGCGTGGTTTCAGAAAACCTACCCGGGATCCCAGCTGCGCCGTGTTGCGTATTTCAGTATGGAATTCATGTTGAGCGAGGCGTTGCCCATTTACTCGGGCGGGCTGGGCAACGTTGCCGGCGATCAACTCAAGGCTGCCGCCGATTTGGGCGTCCCGGTGATCGGCGTGGGGCTTCTCTACCAGCAAGGCTATTTTCGGCAGCTGATCGACAAGGATGGCGCGCAACAGGCGCTTTTTCCGTACAACGATCCCGGACAGTTGCCGATCGCGCCGTTGCGTAAGTCGAATGGCGAGTGGTTGCGGCTGGAGATCGCCTTACCCGGTTATTCGGTCTGGTTGCGTGCCTGGCAGGTTCAAGTCGGTCGCTTGAAGCTATACCTGCTGGACAGCAATGACGCCGCGAATTACCCCGCGCATCGAGGCATTACCAGCGAGCTTTACGGCGGCGGGCCGGAATTGCGCCTCAAACAGGAAATCCTTCTCGGGGTCGGCGGATGGCGGCTGCTCGCGGCGCTTGGCAGCGAGCCGGAAGTCTGCCACCTGAATGAGGGACACGCTGCCTTCGCTGTGCTGGAACGCGCGCGAAGCTTCATGGAGGATACCGGGCGGACGTTCGAGGTCGCGCTGGCCGTCACCCGGGCGGGCAACCTTTTCACCACCCACACGGCAGTGGCTGCCGGCTTCGACCGTTTCGCCCCGGCGCTCGTCGAGCAATACCTCGGTGGTTATGCCGAGCGGGAACTCGGCCTGACCCCCCACGATTTGCTGGCCCTCGGCCGTCAGAACCCGAACGACTCGTCCGAACCCTTCAACATGGCGTATCTGGCAATTCGCGGTAGCGGGGCGGTCAATGGCGTGAGTCGCTTGCACGGAAAAGTGAGCCGGCAGCTGTTTGGACCGCTCTTTCCACGCTGGCCGCAGGACGCAGTTCCGGTCGGACACGTAACCAATGGAGTCCACCTGCCGAGCTGGGACTCGGCCCCGGCCGATGATCTGTGGACGCAAGCCTGTGGAAAGAAACGTTGGCTGGGGGCGATGGAAACGCTGGAGCAGGATATTCGCTGCGTCTCCGACGCCAGTCTCTGGCAGTTTCGCACGGCCGCCAGCAAGGTGCTCGTTGAATACGCCCGCGAACGATTGTCCAAACAACTGGTCGCGTCAGGAGCGTCGTCCGAAGCGGTTGACGACGTGAAGCGCCTGTTTGACAGCAATACGTTGACGCTCGGTTTCGCTCGCCGTTTTGCCGCCTACAAGAGACCGAATCTGCTGCTCCACGACCCGGAACGACTGCTGCGCCTGCTGACGAATCCTCAACGCCCGGTGCAGCTCATCCTGGCGGGCAAGGCCCATCCCGAGGATCTGGCCGGCCAGGCGATGATCCAGGAATGGACTCATTTCATCCGGCGGCCCGACGCGCGCCGTCATGCGATCTTCCTCAGTGACTACGACATGCTCTTGACCGAGCAGTTGGTGCAAGGCGTGGATGTCTGGCTCAACACGCCGCGACGCCCCTGGGAAGCGTGTGGGACCAGCGGCATGAAAGTACTGGTCAACGGCGGCATCAATTTGTCGGAGCTGGATGGCTGGTGGGCGGAAGCCTACACGCCGGAGGTGGGGTGGGCGCTGGGGGACGGCCAGGAACACGGCGACGATCCGGCCTGGGACGCTGCCGAAGCCGAAGCGCTCTACGACCTGCTCGAACGCGAGGTGATCCCCGAGTTCTACTACCCGCGACGAGCATGGGATCCCCAGCGCCTGGGTGGCGCGGATGCGGGAAAGCATGGCGCGGTTGACGCCGCGCTTCTCCACCAACCGCGTCGTGCGCGAGTACACCGAGCAACATTACTTCCCGGCGGCCTCGGCCTACCTGGAGCGGGCTGCCGACAATGGCGCCATCGGCGTGCGGGTGGTTGATTGGCGGCATGCGCTGGACCAGAAATGGACCGCGCTGCGCTTCGGCGAAGTGAAGGTAGAGACCGACGGCGAGCAACACGTTCTTGAGGTTCAGGTCTATCTCGATGAGCTCGACCCGGAGGCCGTGCGGGTCGAGATCTACGCCGACGGAGTCCGGGACAGCGCTCCCCTGCGGCAGGAGATGGAGCGCGTGCGGCAACTGGTGGGCGCTGCCAACGGCTACGCCTATCGCGCGCGGGTGCCTTCTGCCCGCCCGTCGACGGACTATACGGCGCGAGTAATTCCGAACTTCCCCGGGGTCGCGGTTCCGCTGGAAGCCCCTCAAATCCTGTGGCAGCGATGATTCTGTTTCGAGTGGCAACCTGGATACGCCGCGAACACCGAGAATTTCCGAGTTCCACGCCCATGCAGGTCAGCATCCGGTTCCCCGATCGTGGGCAGCCACCACGTTTCCCGCAGCGGGGGCTCAGGATCGCTCGGTGAGCTGGACCCGGATGAGCAGCCGATCCGCGTACTTGAACGAATCGACGAGTTCGATACCGAAGACGATCACCGCAGCCGCGTGCGCAACGGCGTCGCCCAGTGATGCGGCCGGAAGTGGAGCGACGTCGCGGTCACTGCTAGCAACCCCAATAACGAAGGAATCACCACTACGGCATCGAAGGTTGCACGCCGCCAGTAGCTGCCTCCCAAGTGCAGCCAGAGTCCGAACTCGTCAAAGGTCAAGGCCAGACTCCGTATAAGAGCGCGACGCTTCGAAGGTGTCGCGCATTCGGGCAAGTAAAGAGCAGGTACGCACCGACCGCGCCGGGTCGCGTTATCTCCCTTGTGAGCAAAGCGGGGCGGCAGTTGGCGGCAGTTTGTCCAGGCGGGGCGACGCCCGCGAACAGCCTTCGCGGGCAAGTCGTTCTGCAACGGTAAAGTCTTCGCCGTGTTGCTTGGCACTGCGTTTGCACAGATCAACAAACGAGGGTGCAGAAGAATGAGAGGTTCCCATGAGACATACGAAAGCAGCTAGCACTCTACTGGCGACGATGGCGATTTTGGTCTCTGGCTCGCCGGTCATGGCGCAGTCGCGCCACGGCTATAACCACGGGGGTCGATCGATGAGCTACCAACCTCATTATTATCGACCCTACGGCTATGGACCTCGGGTCGGTTTCTACGGTTACTTCGGCGCTCCCTACTACCCGTACTACTGGCCCTATTACGGTGGCCCCTTCTATCCGGGCTACTACGGGTACTACGGGTCCTACAGCCCGTGGGCTTCCTTCCGTATCGAGGTCAAACCCAGAGAGGCGAACGTTTACCTCGACGCCTACTACGCCGGCATCGTGGACGACTACGACGGAGCGTTCCAGCGACTCAACGTGCCGCCGGGCAATCACGAGATCGCGGTGTATCTCGAGGGGTATCGGACCATCCGACAAGCCCTCTACGTGAGCCCCGGGAGCTCCTACAAGATCAAGCAAGAGATGGTTCCTCTGGCCCCGGGTGAGGCGCAGGAGCCACCGCCGGAGGCGGCGCCGCCGGACGAGTTCACCGGGAACGAGCCTCCCGCGGTCATGACTCCCCAGGCACAGCTCACGCCGGCTCCGACGATGCCTTCGACACCCCCGGCGGCGGCCGCCGTGTCGGAGCCAGCCGATTTCGGAGTCCTGGAAGTGCGGGTGCAGCCTTCCGGCGTTCGCCTGCGTATCGACGGAGAGCCTTGGCTGGCCGAGCCTGCAGGTCCGGTTTCCATCCATCTGCCTCAGGGACGCCACCGAGTCGAGATCGAGAAGGAAGGCTTTCAGTCCTTCGCGGGCGACGTGGTCGTGAGCTCCGGGAGGACCACGACGCTGAACGTGAAGCTGTCTTCGAGCAGATCGTTCGAGGAACCACAGGATCGATCGTTGCTCGTCAGGGGCTCCGAGTGAGCCGGCGATGCGAGTCCAGAGGGAGAACGGGGGAGCTTCGGAGAGGCTGAAGCAGGAAGGACCAGAAAATTCCGCGAGCCACGCTCGCAGTCCGGATTGGATTGAACAAAGGCGGCGGTCGACGTTCAGCGTCTTCGTCGGGCGCCGCCGAGTTTCACTAGAAAACCCAGCTCACGGCTTGCCGTTCTTCGCGGACTGTCGCCGTCGTTTCCACCTCCCGAACACGACTTCTCCGTCTGTTTTGGCCCACCGAACAGTTCTTGGCACTTTGCGCGTTCTCCTCTGTTCCGCGGGGATGTGACCTCATTCGAGCACACCCACCCTGAAAGTTGTAGCAACGAGCATCGCGGCAAATACGTGTCGTGTTTGGCCCTCGTGTGCACCCCAACGCCTTGGCACCGGAATTGCTCTACTTCATTGCAGAGAAGGAGAAGAGTCATGAGAACTACATCACCCATTCTGGCGATCATCCTGGCGGGAGCGCTGGACCTCTCCCCTACGGTGTCCGCCGCGGACCAGACGAACGACGCTACAATCCGTGCGAAGGTCGAAAAGAAGCTCCAGTCCGAACAACTGACGAACCTGACCGGTCCTTCCGTCGAAGTGAAAGACGGCATGGTCATTCTGACGGGACGGACCGAGACCCTGTATTCCAAGGACAAGTCGGTCGCCGCGGCGATGGGGGTCGAGGGTGTCACCGGCGTCCAGGACCGCCTGGAGATCCCGAAAGGCGAGAGCGATCCGAAGGTCGCGGAGGCTATCACTCGAGAGGTGCGCCGCTACCCGTTCTTCACCATCTATGACGACGTGAACCTGCTGATCGACGATGGCAACGTGACGCTCGTGGGGCGCGTGACCATGCCCTTCAAGTCGAACGAGATCGCCGAACGGGTCTCGAAGCTCGCGGGCGTGCAGAGCATCAAGAACGAGCTCGAAACGCTCCCGACGAACATCGGAGACCAGAGACTCCGGGCGGTCCTCGCCCACCGGATCTACGGCAACCCATCATTTCGCGAGTACGCCTCGATGGTCAATCCGCCGATCCACGTCATCGTCGAGCACGGACGCGTCGCGCTGACCGGCGCCGTCCGATCCGAGGTGGAAAAGCGCCAGGCGGAGGTCATCGCCCGCTCCACATTCGGCGTCTTCTCGGTCGACAACCGTCTCGTGGTTGCGAGCTGAAGGCGGCGCTCGGTTGACGCCCGCCCGGGGGAAAACGGGTTCGCTCCTCTGCACCCTTGCGACGAAGTGGACCTCCCCGGGCGGGCGCTCGCGAGTCTCTCGTATCGAGCGCGTCTGGGACATGTATTTCGATGTCCAGCCGGACTCCACGTTCACGATACGGGACACGATGGGCACCCCCCCGGCACATTAACGGAAGTTAATCTGCGCCTCACGATCCGCTGAACCGTGTCTCGTAGTATTTGCTTCATGATCACGAGATCGACTGCCGCATCAACCAAAAGGGGTTAGTCACACGTTGATGAACATCGAGCAACGGAGCGTCGGGGACGTCATCGTGCTGTCGATCCGGGGCGATATCACGATGAATGGAACTGGGGCGACTCCGCTGGCAGACAAAGTCCGAAGCGAGCTCCAGCAAGGTCGCGATCGCTTTGTGCTCGATTTGCGGCACGTGCGCTACGTAGACAGCGCGGGACTCGGGGAGCTCGTGCAGGCGTTCTCTGCCGTGCTGAACCGAGGCGGAGCGATGAAGCTCCTCAAGGTGACCAAGCGGCTGAAAGACTTGCTCGTGGTGACCAAGCTCCTGACCACGTTCGCATGCTTCGAAGAAGAATCAGAGGCGCTGGCCAGCTTCGAGCCTTAGCCGGCGCTTTGCTGAGGGAGATCGATAAAGCCCCACAACGGGTTAGGCCGCGCGACGCCGCCGCGGCCCACCGGAGCGTCCGGTGAGATGTCCCGTCCGCGGGGTCTTCGTCGCGCCCAGGGCAGTCGTGGAGGCGGAAACCATCGTCGAGCGGGGGTTTCGCTCCTTGGAGCATGTGGGCGCCAGCGTCGCGCGCATGCTCCGCGTGCCCATGGCCGCCTTTGCCCGAGACGCCGGCGCGAGTCGCACGCTCGAGCACGGACCGTCCACGAAGCGGCAGCCACGGTTCTTCTCGGGGCAATGCTCCTGGTGGCGATTCGCCTCACGGCCGAGTGGTTCAAGCGCCTTGGCGATAACCGCGCGGTGTCTCTGGCGAGTGGTCCGATTACGGAATTGGCCTAGGCGTTTTCGGGACGGTCATCCGCGTTACGGTTGGACGGCTCCACGGGGATCCTTCCCGCAACGTTGAAGGCAGCGCCATCGGTGATTGCCGATGCGTGGGTTGTCGTCAGCGGCTGCGAGTGTTCGAGGCCGACGAGTGTCCACCCGGCCGCCTCGCGGCGGAAGTAGGCACGTACGGGAACCGCCCAGGCAGGACTCGCCGGCGCCAGCGCACGGATGTCAACGCGCACGAACGCGCCGACGTCGCTCGGAAGCGCAGTCGGGGCGCTTGCGCTCGTGGAGCGAGTCTCGGTGACGTCGCCCAGTGGAGCGGCGTCGCCCGTCGCGTTGTCGAACCGGTACCAGGCGACGCGGTACGAGGAGGGTGCGGTCGCAACGCCGCTATCGACCGCGGCGTTGTGGAAGGTCAGCAGGCCGGTATCATCCAACGATGGGGCGACGATGGGGTTGATCTTGGTCAGGAAGGCCCGACCAATGGCGTTGCGACGCCCGACCAGTGTTTCCACCAGGTAGTCCTCGGCCGCCGGGTCACTGAATTTCCCGCTCTTCACCGCCGCCGCAATCATCGGCTCGGTGACCGCCATGACCTTGCGCGCCGCCCAGAACGTGTCGTCCGGCTGGGCGCGGAGGTACGCGGCGTTCGGCACCCGGCTCCGCCACGATTCGGGGTCGAAGCGATCCGCTTCTATCCGACCGACCCCGCGGAGGTTCGGGTAGGGGATGGTGCGCCAGTCCTCGATGGGGAATCCGAATCCCAGAAGCTTCTTGAGAAGCGGTTTGCCGGCGTAAAGGTATTCGTAGCCTTCCCAGTACTCATTGGGAGCGATCCCGGCGCTACCGAGCGTCGATCCGAAGTCGAGCACGTGATGGCGGACGATCGTCTTACCATCGACAGTGACGAGCGTGTCGAGCGTGTTGCCCGCTTTCGCATCCACCCGGTCGATCCAGGCGGCGAACACGTCCATCGCGCGCAACTCGCGCCGGTTCTCGTGGGGCACGATGTCGTTGGGATCGTCGGCGCGGGTGCCATAGTACAGAAATTCTCCCACCGGCTTGCCGTCGAGCGCTTTGCTCGTGATCGCACGATAAGCTGCCGTCGGGGCTCCGGTCCACCAGAGCCAGCACCCGGTCGACGTCGCTGGCCGTCAGCCGTCGCCGTTTGCCATGCACCGTGATGGTGGCGTCCGGGCCCACCACCAGGTCCCCGCGGCGAATCGTCACCACGTGCGTCTCCGCGACGTAGTAGCCAAGGGCCCAGAACAGCTTCGTGGCCACGACTTCCGCTCCGGTGGCCTGTTCGGGGTACCCCGGGGCGTCGAACTTGATGAACCAGAGGACTCCGGCCGCGTCCCGGATCGTGAAACCCGGCCTCACGCCCTCCGACTTTCCGGACACGACGGTCCAACGGCCGCACCGGTCCGTCCGTGGTGTCCGGGCCTCTGGCGACGTCCGCCAAGGACAGCGTTCGAGATCCGACGCGATTCGTGAACCAGCTGGAATCGGGAACCTCGTCGATGGTGTTGACGTTCCGTGCGCGTCCCCGGGTCGGATCGCCTTCCTTGACGAACAGGCTGGAAAGGATGTCCCACGACAGGTGGATCGGGAACGGTCGTACGTGCGACGCGTCGGCCGGGTCCGGTTCCCGCGCGATCGGATCGTCGTGAAAGAACGCGGGTCCCGCGGCCGACAGGGGCGGACTGAGCAGTACCGCGAGCGCGATTGCGGCGCCGGCACGGCGAGCGCATCCGTGGAGGTTGGGAAGCCTTGGAGTCATCATGATCCACCTCAGAAGCTGACAGTGCGCGCGAAGTTGTAACGCCAGCCCTCGACGCTGTGGGCCACTTCGAGACGGAGCGCGGTGTAAGTCGAGCCGTGAAACCGGGCGCCGATACCCCATCCCCGCTTCAAGTCGTGCAGGTCGAGCGCACCCGCGCTTGCGGCGACGGTTCCGTGGTCGAGGAAGACCGCCATGTCGACCAGCGGGGACGGTGTCCAGCGCAGCTCGCACCTCAGGAGCAGGCTGTTGTTGTCCGTGAAACGGTAGTCTGCGAACCCGGGAAGCGTGTCCCGCCCGCCGATCCAGGGCAGCATGAAGAAAGGGATGACCTGCCCCTGCGCCGACGAGGCCAGGTCGGCTCGCGCCTGCAGGGCGATGATCCAGTTGTTGTGAAGGAGGGGCACGAACTGCCGGAGGTCGATCTCGGTTCGGGTGAAGTCGGCAGCGGTTCCGCGGCCTGCGTAGTCGTGGAAGCCGACGCGGTACAGGCCGCCGGAACTCGTGTACCCGGGCGATTGGCGCGAATCGACCGCCGCGTACGCCGTAGTGTGCCACCATTCCGCGGTCGAGCTCGTACCGATAGTCGGCGCGTCTCCGGTCCCCTCGCTCGATTGGACGTCCAGATAGCTCGCGCCCACGCCGTATCGGAACCACCGGGCGCTGCGGGCCTGCACTTCGCCGCCGACTTCCGTTGTCCGCAGGCCGTAACTCACCCCGTCATCGATCGAAGTGCCGGTGCCGAGTCCAAAGAACTGAAGTTCTGGAGCGTCTTCCCACCTGGCAACGGCGCGTACGCGCACCCGGTCGGTGGCCAGGGGCGGTATGTCCACCGCCGTCTCCACCTCCTTGAAGTGCTTCACCGACCATGCCGCCGAAACGTCCCACAATCCACGCTCGCCCACGGGCATCTCGTAGCCAACGCCGAGGGCGAAGCCGCCGCCGGGCCGAAAATCACCGAAGTGGAGGCGGATGGCCGGTGGCGCCGGCAGCAATATGTGCTCGAGCTCGGTGATGATGACGTCACCCTTCTCGCGCGTTTCGGGCTTCACGTCAGCGGCCTTGGCTGCTTTCTCGTCACTGATCTGTTCAGCACGTGTTGCTTGCGCCCAGGCACGAGGTGCCATGAGCCAAGCGATCAGCCAAAGGGCGGCTCCGGGGTACCTGCGCGGCATGTCTGTTCCTCCACCGTGGATTTGACGCGAAAAGACTGATGCGAACGTGAAGCCGCGATTAATTCGGATTAATCCCCGTCGTCCGTTGGTGGTCGCCGGTCATTAAAAGGAGTTAATCGGGGTTTCACGTCGCGCTCACGCGGGTTGCTGCGTAATACACGGAGACACACGAGCGTGTCGAGGAGAAGCGACATGACGTCATCTGGAATGATCCTGGTTCTTGCTGCGGCGCTGGGCGTGCCCGCCACGGGGCGAGCGTCGTCGAGGGACGACGGGAGCGTCGCAGAAACGGACCGCACGCGGCAAGCGGAGCCGGCCCAGCCCCCAGTGGAGGACGGTGCTGTGTTGCCGAAGGAGCAGTCGCCGGCGATCGACCCATCGCAGACCAGAGCGGCCGAGGAGGACGTGCCGCAGGACGGGAAAACCGGATTACGCACGCTTTTCCGTGATCTTGGCAGCGACTTCGCGCACCTGCCGTCTCGCGATTCGCTCTTCGTCGCCAGCATAGGGGGTACCGCCGCTCTCGCCCTGCACCCGTTCGACGCGACGTTCAACGAGCACCTCCAAGACTCATCGTTCTTCAGCGCTGGCGATCGGCTCGGAAACACGTTCACGCTCATGGGCGCGACGTTCGCCGTGTACGGCGTCGGGCTCGCGACCGGCCATCATCGCGTCACCCACGTGGCGATGGACGTGGTGCGAGCGCAGCTCGTGAGCGAAGCCCTGGTGCAGTCGTTGAAGGTGGCGGTGCGCCGGGAGCGGCCGGACGGCAGCAGCGGCTATTCGTTTCCGTCCGGCCATGCGGCGGTGACGTTCGCCACCGCCACCGTGCTCCAGCGGCATCATGGCCTCAAGTGGGCCCTGCCGGCCTACGGGCTGGCGACGTATGTGGCCATGTCGCGGCTTCACGACAACGTGCACTACCTGAGCGACGTCGTCTTCGGGGCGACCATCGGTACGCTGGTCGGGCGGACCGTGACTCGACACGGCCCCCAGAACTTCGCCTTCATGCCGATGGCGGTACCTGGCGGCGCGGCGTTTGTCGTCCTGTACTCACCCAGAGGCTCAATAGAGTGCGGCTTCAACGGACCTCGCCGAGTACCGCTGCGGTTCGCCCAGTCCAGTCATTAAGGGAAGTTAAGCGGTCGCTCACGCTCCGATCATCGGCGAGAGGTCAAATGGAGTTGAGAGCATCCAGCGGTGCAGCGCCGGTGGCTCGGTGAGCCTCGGGCGGTGCCGCGAAAAAAGAGGAGAGACGTCATGAGACTTCGCCGTAGGAGTCAAGAAATGCTCATCCGACCCTTGAAGATCCACTGGTTTCCGGCCGCTTTGATCATCGGCTTGCTCGGAGCGGCCTGCGCCGAAGCTCCCGAGAGCGAGGAAAAAGACGCGAAATCGGCGATCGCGATGGCCCGCGCCGCCGAGGCGGCAGTCTACGCCCCCGACACCCTCGCCCTTGCCGAAAAGGCGATGACGGATGCCGCCCGAGCGATAGACACCGAAGCGCACCGCTTCGGTCCGATGCGCAGCTACAGGGAAGCCTCGAGACTTCTCGAAGAAGCGAAGACCCGCGCCGATGAAGCGAAGGCTCAGGCGGAGCAAGAGCGCGAGAAGTGGATGCGTGACGCGAAATCCGCCGTCGCTGATGCACGCAGCGGGCTCGAGCAGGCGAATGCGGCCCTCGCCAAAGCGCCGAGACAGCTCGCGCAGCAGCCCGAGATGAAGAAGAGGGGCGAGGACTGCGAGAAGCTGCTCTATGACGCGGAGAAGGCCTTCGACGCCAAGAGCTACAAGGACGCCGCGGAGAAGGCCCGAGACGCTCAAGCCGCGGCGGACGACCTTGTCGAGAGCCTCCTGGTGGGTTTCCGAGGGTGAGCTGGGGAGTTTCCCAGGTGCGGGGTCCCGTATCGGTGGATAAGGTTCACGACCGGGGGCCTATCCGTCTCGCCTGTGCGAAGTGGACCATTTTCTACGCCGAAAGGCGCGAAGGAGAGGGGTGATGCAGAGTGCGGTCTTGGTTGCCGGGAAGAGAAGCGCGGCCGTGGCTCGACGGGTCGAGAAGGTTTGGTCCGTCATACTCGCCGACGGCGAGGGAACGCGGATCAAGCCGTTCATCGAGATGTGGTTCGGCGACGGCCGCCCGAAGCAGTACTGCACTTTCACCGGAACGCGCTCGCTCTTTCAACATACCGTCGACCGAGCGGACTCCTTGGCGCCGCAGGCCCAGCGAATCGTGGTGGCGGCAGCTCACCACGACCGGTACGTCCGCGAACAACTCGGCGATAGGGAGGGACGAGTGCTCTTTCAACCCCGCAATCGTGGCACGGCGCCTGGAATCCTCCTTCCGCTCACCTACGTCCTCGCGCTCGCCCCGGAGGCTCTCGTCGTCATTTATCCATCCGATCACTTCGTCTAGTCGCGCGAACTCGGATTGCGGATCAAACGAGCGATGGATAGGAAACGCTTGGGACGAGGGTTGCCCGCGCCACATCAATCACTCCGAACGACGCTCGAGCGCCTCGGCGTCTTTCGGTACGGAGCGCAGGCGAGAGCCGGGCGAAAGATCAGGTCGGGGCCCGGTTGGAACGCTGACCCGGGAGTTCAGGGAAATGAAGGAATACGAGTTCGGCCCAGACATCCTGCCTCTAGCATTCGAACGGTTCGTCTTCGCGGTTCACCCGCAGGTCGCTGTTGACCGGGGCGGAAAGACTCGCGCAGACAGGAGATTCGTCCATGGATCCAATCACCATCATCGGCGTGGCCCTGGTGGCCATCGTTTCCATCACCAGTCACGAGGCGGCCCACGGTTTCGTGGCCGATCGTTTCGGCGATCCCACGGCGCGCGAGCAGGGGCGCCTTACCCTGAATCCGCTTCCGCACATCGACCTGTTTTTCACAATCCTGCTTCCGCTCGTGTTGATCCTGTCCCGCTCGGGCTTCATCTTCGGAGGCGCCAAGCCGGTTCCGGTGAACGTGTCGCGGTTGCGGAACCCTCGACGCGACTGGGCGCTGGTGGGCGCCGCGGGGCCGCTCATGAACGTGCTCATCGCCCTCGTGCTTACGGTCCTGCTCTCGGCCGCCGCGCACCTCGGCCTCGCCGATGCGTCTTCGAGCCTGACGGAGATCCTCTCGGTGGGTATCTTCCTCAACGCGCTGCTCGCGATTTTCAATCTCATCCCGATTCCTCCCCTCGACGGGTCGCGAGTGCTCCAGTACTTCCTCTCCGGGGAGAGTCTCGACCTCTACCGGCGCGTCGAGCAGTTCGGCCTGTTGATCCTCATCGCCCTCCTCTTCCTCGTCCCATCGTTCCAGTTCTTTCTGGCGGACGCGATCTTCGGGCTCGTCGCGATTATCACGGCGCCGTTTGGCGTGTGGGCAGACGTCGAGCCGCTGCTCCGAAGTCTTCTATTTCCGCCCGGTACGTGATGGACGACTCCGCGTTGTAGACTCGTACCGCGGATCGAGAACGAGCATGAAAGTCTGGCCCGGGCATCCCTATCCGCTCGGCGCGACCTACGACGGCGAGGGCACGAACTTCTCGGTCTTCTCCGAGGTCGCCGAGCGCGTCGAGCTCTGCCTGTTCGACGACGGCCGGCCGCGAGACGCGCGTCGACCTGCCGGAGATGACCGGCTACTGCTGGCACGGCTACCTCCCCGACGTCGGGCCCGGCCAGCGCTACGGCTTCCGCGTCCACGGCCCGTGGGAGCCGGCAGCAGGGCCAGCGGTGCAACCCGGCCAAGCTGCTGCTCGACCCCTACGCCAAGGCGATCGACGGGAGCGTCGACTGGAACGAGGCGGTCTTCCCCTACCACTTCGAGCGAAGCCCCGATGCCCGCAACGACGCCGACAGCGCGCCCTTCGTGCCCAAGAGCGTCGTGCATCGACCCGTACTTCGACTGGGGCGACGACCGCCACCCGCAGCGCCGCTGCACGACACGGTCATCTACGAGACCCACGTCAAGGGCTTCACCGCCCGCCATCCCGGCGTCCCGGACGGCATGCGCGGCACCTACGCCGGCCTCGCCCACCCCGCGGCGCTCGAGCACCTGAGCCGGCTCGGCGTCACGGCGGTCGAGCTGATGCCGGTGCACCAGTTCGTCCACGACGCACAGCCTCGTCGAGCGCGGCCTGCGCAACTACTGGGGCTACAACTCGATCGGCTTCTTCGCGCCGCACAACGAGTACGCCGCCGACCGGCGTCCGCGGGCGCAGGTGCAGGAGTTCAAGGCGCATGGTGCAAGGCGCTGCACGAGGCCGGCATCGAGGTGATCCTCGACGTCGTCTACAACCACACGGCCGAGGGCAACCACCTCGGGCCCGATGCTCTCGCTTCAAGGGCATCGACAACCGCCGCCTACTACCGCCTCGTCGGACGACGACCGGCGCTACTACTCGACTACACCGGCACCGGCAACAGCCTGAACATGCGCCACCCGCACGTGCTGCAGCTCATCATGGACTCGCTGCGCTACTGGGTGACCGGAGATGCACGTCGACGGCTTCCGCTTCGACCTCGCCGCCACGCTGGCGCGCGAGCTGCACGAGGTCGACCGGCTCGTCGGCGTTCTTCGACCTCATCCAGCAGGACCCGGTGGTCAGCCAGGTGAAGCTGATCGCCGAGCCGTGGGACGTCGGCGAGGGCGGCTACCAGGTCGGCAACTTCCCGCCGCTGTGGTCGGAGTGGAACGGCAAGTACCGCGACACGGTGCGCGACTTCTGGCGCGGCGAGGACGAGACGCTCGGCGAGTTCGCCTCACCGCTTCACCGGCAGCTCCGACCTCTACGAGAACACCGGCCGGCGCCCGTTCGCGAGCATCAACTTCGTCACCGCGCACGACGGCTTCACGCTGCGCGACCTCGTCTCCTACAACGACAAGCACAACGAGGCCAACGGCGAGGACAACCGCGACGGCGAGCGACGACAACCGCTCGTGGAACTGCGGCGTCGAGGGCCCGACCGACGATCCCGGAGGTGACTGGCGCTGCGGGCCCGCCAGCAGCGCAACTTCCTCGCGACGCTGCTGCTCTCGCAGGGCGTGCCGATGCTGCTCGGCGGCGACGAGATCGGCCGCACGCAGCAGGGCAACAACAACGCCTACTGCCAGGACAACGAGCTCTCCTGGTTCGACTGGAGCGACGTCGACGAATCGCTCCTCGCCTTCTGCCGCGAGCTCGTTGCCTTTCGCCGGGCGCACCCGGTGTTCCGTCGCCGCCGCTGGTTCCAGGGCCGAACGATCCACGGCGCCGGCTGCGACGACATCGCTTGGTTCACGCTCGACGGCGAACGGATGACCGAGGAGAGCTGGGGGAATGGCTTCATCAAGACGCTGGGCATCTTCCTCAACGGTCAGGCGATTCCGAATCCGAACGCCAAAGGCGAAGGGGTCTCCGACGACAGCTTGTACATCGTCTTCAACGCCTACGAAGATGCTCTCCCCTTCACCCTGCCGGACCGCGACTGGTCTCCCCGCTGGGTGCGGGTGCTGGACACCGCCGGAGTCTGGCCGGAAACGAGACGCGTCTCGGAGGCCGGCGCGAAGATCGAAGTTCCCGGACGGGGGCTCGTCGTTCTGCAGTCGATGCAGACCGCCTCGACTCGGTAATTGTCAGAGATTCAGGAAGCGGCCGACGTGAACGCTATCAACGCGTTATCGACACCCGGGTCCTCCGCGACGGCTTGCGGGCATGAGTCTTGCGCATGATCCCAACGGTGGGGGAACGAAAGGGTGGAAAAATGAGACGAATAGGCGCTCTCGAATTTGCCTTCGCGCTGATGCTTGTTCCCGGCCGCTCGATGGCGGGCCAGGAGGCGCTCTATACCGACGGAGAGCTCGAAGATTGCCTCCTGGCCGACCTGTCGCATCTCGACATCCACGGTCTCGACGTCCGGGTCGTCGGGGGCATGGTCGACGTTTCGGGCGAAGTGGGAAGTCTGGCCGAGAAGAAGGAAGCGGAATCGACGATAAGGCGAAGATCGCAGGTGCGCGACGTCTCCAACGAGCTTCGAGTGGCGCAGGTTCCCGATGCCGAGCTGCAGCGAGACGTCCTGGCGGCGCTCGAGGACAGCCGCCACTACACGATTTACGACGAGCTGAGCGCATCCGTCTCCGGAGGTGTCGTGACTCTCGCCGGTCGCGTGCCTCGGGACAGCGCTCTCGACGGAGTCGTGAGCGACCTGTCAAAGGTGCGGGGCGTCCGCGCGATCCAGAACGAGGTGCGAATCCTTCCCTACACTCCGGAAGAGGAAAAGCTGCAGGAAGGGGTAGCCATCGACGTCTCGGCGGCTCTGGTGAAGCTCGATCGACGAACTTCTTCCCTCCATGTCGTCATCGAGAACGACACGGTCACTTTGAGCGGGATGGTCGGGGACGACATTGCGAGGAGAGCCGCGGAAGAGGCAGCCCGTCGATCGGCAGGCGTAAAAGAGGTACAGAATCGGCTCCGGATCGGGGAGCCCTGGACGCGACCGCGATCCTCGATACCGGAAGACTCTATCGATCGCGGCACGGAGCTTGCGAAGGCTCCCCGCGCCACGGCTGCCCGCGCCTTTGCACGGCAGGACGGGTCACACCGCTATGCGGGGATAGACCTGGGCAGCAATGATCACAAGTAGAGTCGTGGTCGAAAGGAGCAGCAGGAAATCCGTGCCAATGCCAAAGATGCTGGTTCCTCCCGCAATCATGAAAGCTCGAAGCACATCGACCTCGTAGCTGAGCGGGTTGATCCGCGCAACGAGACGCAACCAATCGGGCATGATCGCCAACGGGTAGATGGCGTTGCTGGCGAAGAATAGAGGCATCGTCAGGATCTGCCCGATCCCCATGAACCGCTCGCGAGTCTTGACGATGGCTGCGATGATCAACGAAAGGGTGGCGAAGCAGCCGCGCCACCGCTATGTGCGCGCGGGGCGGACTGCTTTCCTCTCACGGGACGTCGGGAGTGGCGCGGCCCGCCGCGCTCCTCTCCGACGATGAGAAACAGCCATTTGACCAGGCGGGTGGTCACCTCCTCGACATGCAGCGCCGGGTGGGCCGTCTGGATGAGCTCGGTCGTTCGGCCGAAGTACGTCCCAACGCCGGTCGCCACGACGACAGCGGTGGCCTCACCCCGACGAACGCTCGATCCGGAGTAAACGGCTTCGTCCGCCGCCCTTTTGGCCTCCTGAGATTCTCCCGTCAGTGCAGACTGGTCCACCCGCAACTCGCCCTCGAGGATGAGTGCGTCGGCGGGGACGATATCCCCCGCACGCACGCGCACCACGTCGCCTTTCACCAGCTCACGCGCTGCGAGAGGCTTCCAGGTCCCGTCGCGAAGCACTCGAGCCGTGACCTGGAGCCGGCGCCGAAGAGCGGACACGGCCGCCGAGGCGCGTTGCTCGTGCAGGAAACCGAGGGTCGCGTTCACCGTGAGCAGCGCGAGGGCGTTCCAGAAGTCAGCCCGCTTGTCGAGAATGAGGGAGAGGGCCACGATCAGCTCGAGCATCCACGCGGAAAGCCCCCAGAATTTGCTCGCGAGTCGAGCGAGCGGGTGAGCGCTCTTCTCGGGAACCTCGTTCGCACCCTCCCGGTCCAGCCTGAGCCTCGCCTCGGCAGCGGTCAGACCGGCCTCGCGGCTCGAGCCGAGGAATTGAATGGCGTCCGTCGCGGACTGGACCGGTTTGTGCGGTTCGATATCGGGCATCACCACGGCGGAGCTCGTCAGGTCGGTCCTCGGGCGACGAGCACGCGGATTGACTCCAACGCGTCTGAGAGAGCCTCAGCGGGCTCGATCTTCAGAGTGAGCTCGCCAGAGCCGGGGCGTGTATTCCCGTCATTTTCGTCACCGGTCACGGTGACATCGCGATGTCCGTGCGGGCTATGAAGGCCGGCGCGGTGGAGTTCTTCACGAAGCCGTTCCGCGATCAAGACCTTCTCGATGCGGTTCAAGACGCTATCGAAGGCGGCGCACGTCGAGCACCAGGCAGTCGGGAACGTCTCCGGTTGCTCCTGGTGCAGGAACTCCTGCGCCGAGCCGAAAGTCCCGACGCCGAGCCCCACCGAGCGGAGGAGACTGCTGAGTGCTTCGCGAATAGGTGGGGCGTCATCAATCACATACTGGCTCGGCTTCCTTCATGACCGACGCTCTGGCCTCTTCGCACCTAAGTGCAGTCTTACCACGACCATGTCAACAGGGATCGGCCGCGGGACCGGCGACCGAACCGAGGCGACGAGAAACAGGTTCTCCTGCCTTGCTCTTCCCTGTGCTCTCTCGGGCCAGTCAGCTCCCCGCGCACCCCCGGAAAGCGGGCAAGGGGGTCATTAAGCGGAGTTAATCGGTCACTCACGCTCCGATCATCGGCGAGAGGTCAAATAGAACTGGGAAAACGGTTCGGCGTTGCGAGTGGCTCGGCGTTCAGCGCGGTGCCGCAAAAAAGAGAAGGAGAGACGTCATGAGACTTCGCAAGATGGTGAACGCGTCGATGGTCGCCCTGGGGCTCGGCCTCGCCGCTCTGCCCGCGCTCGCGCGGGACAAGCCCCGATCCGCGGTCGACGAGATTCGCAAAGAGCTGCTCCAGCTGCCGTATTACGGGGTGTTCGACTTTCTGGCGTTCAAGTACGACCAGGGATCCCTCACCCTGATGGGCTACGCCTATCGGCCCGTTCTGAAGAACGATGCCGAGAGAGCGGTGAAGCGGGTGGCTGAGGTCCAGACGGTGGAAAACCAGGTCGAGGAATTACCTCTGTCGCCGAACGACGACAGTCTGCGTTGGCAGGTGTACTACGCGATCTATCGCGATCCCTTCCTGTCACGCTACGCACCCGGAGGCGGGCTCCTGTGGGGTCACCGGCATCCATTCCTCGCCGGCACGTTCCTGCCGCTCGGGCCGAGTCGGTTCCCGGGCACCGAGCCGGCGGGCGACTACCCGATTCACATCATCGTGAAGAATGGCCGGGTCTTGCTGCTGGGAGTAGTGGATTCGGAGTCGGACAAGACAATCGCGGGTGTGCGGGCGCGAGAAGTGCCAGGTTCGTTCGCGATCGACAATGAGCTCGCTGTCGATCATCCGCCGTCGGGCAAGACGTAGGGGCGGAGTTGAAGGTGCAATCGGTGTTTTCAGTGGAAGAAATCGCAGGCTTGATCGCTGGTAGGTCGGCGTTCTTCGCCGGAAGGCCGCGCCCGTTGGCGCGAGCTGACCGAGGAGGAATTCCGGTCAATAAACGTCCCGTACGGGACACAAGGAGAAAGATGATGGTACATCGAATCATGTCGGTAGTGAGCCTCGGCGCCCTTCTTACGCTGTCGGCCGGTATAGCCGCGGCGCAAGAGAAGAAATATGAAGGCGAAATCGTCACCGTCGATACCAAGGACTACACTTTCACCGTCAAGGGTACGGCGAAGGGAGAAGTCGCCGAAATGAAGTTTCACGTCGGCAGGGAGAGCGAAGTTGTCGTCGACGGCGAACGGAAGATTTTCGCGGAGCTCGGCAAGGGAGATCAAGTGACCGTCGAGTATGGAACCTCGGACGGAAAGCACACGGTGAAGCGCGCGGAGCGACACAAGACCGCCGCGAAGGAGATGGCGCTCACCGGACAGGTGATCGCCGTTGATGCTGCCGCCCACACGTTTACCGTAAAGCGGAGCCAGGGCGGGCCGGTGGAGGAGATGAAGTTCCACGTCAACCCGACGACGCGGATCTATATCGGGACAGATCATCTCGAGCTCCTGAAACAGCTTCAGAAGGGAGACGACGTGACCGTGCACTACATCAACGAGAGCGGAAACCAAATGGTCAGGCACGTAAGCAAGGCGAAGGCCAAGACGACCTGAGCCCGTCAGACCGAGAAGCTCGGGACCGTCGCCGCGCCAGCGGCGGCGGTTCCGATGCGGGCTCGAAGAGAACGATAGGAAGAGGTCGTCAGACTAGTCGAAGCCCAAGCTGCGCCTCGGATGTCCAATCCTCTGAGGGCAAGAAATCTTACTCCCGCGCAGCCGCGAGGAGGGCACGTGCGATCGCATCGTAGTTGCCCCCGAAGTGATGCGATCCCTCAAGCGGCATGAGCTCCCAGCGCGCGGCATCGAGCTTCCGGCAGAGCGAGTCCGTTTCCTCCGTGCCGTAAACGCACAAGAGCCTGGGTGCGGTCAGCTTCTGCGCCTCGGGGAGCACTGGACGATTGTCGGGTCTCGTCGTCCCCGGAAGCCAATCCGTCAGATGAAATTCGAAATCAACGTCAGGGCTCGGCCCCAGGAGTGCCACGACGCGTAGGCGCGCCGCGAGATCCGGAGATAGCCGGTTAGCGAGAAACGGAAGGACGTCCGCCCCGAGGGAGTAACCCACGAGAACCGCCGCCCGCTTGTTCCACCGGCTGAGATAGTGACTGAGGACGTTCGCCAGATCCGCTGCGGCGCCCTCCGGCGTTCGTCGGGTCCAGAAGTATCGAAGCGAATCGAGCCCGACGACGGGGACGCCTTCCGCGGCCATTGCAGAAGCGAGCTCGCGGTCCAATCCGACCCAACCACCGTCCCCGCTCAGAAGGAGGGCGAAAACGTCCGACGTTCCCTGCGCTTCGACCTCCACGAGGGGCAGCCCGGTGAGATCGACTTCCGCCGGCTTCGGCGCGCCCCGCGGGGGCGTCAAGTCGGCGAACGCCGTCTTGAACTGCGGCATCCAGTTTCTTTGGACCGAGAACCCGTGCCCCACTTTGTCCAGAAGCACAATACGTGCCCCGCCGACCTTCTGAACGTATTCCTGGACCGACTTCGGGTCGCACACTTGATCCACGCTCCCCTGAAATGCGATCCACGGCGTTTCGAGGCGAGGCGCTGGCTCGAAGCTCACACCCTTGCCTTTAGGACCGGCCTTCCACTCGAGGCCGTTGCCGCGGCAAAGAGGTTTCGTGAGCGGAAGGTCCGGGCAGAATCCCATGCTGATCGCGCCTCCGAACGTACCCGTCGGCGCCTGGACGAGAATCGCGTACACCAGGGTCGCTCCCGACGAGTAGCCCACGAGGATCGGCGAAACGTAGTTGGGGTATCCGAGCTTCTTCTGAACGAATTGGCTCAACGCCTCGAAATCGGCGGCCGGATACGAGCAGGATCCCTTCGCGGACGCGAGCGACTTCTGGTAGGCCGTGATATCGATGCCGACCACGAGCGCGTCGAGCGAAGCGAGCGCTTCGGCCATGTCGACGACTCCGAGGTTCCAGCCTCCGTCGCCCGAAACGAACAGCACCACGCGTGACGGATGCTGGGAGTTCCGATACAAAGCGACCGCGCCAAATGGGCCGAACTCGATCGACTCGACGGCGCTCTCCGCGTTCGCGACGAGAGTACCGGCGAGGACGATAGAAGCCAAAGCGAGTCTGCGGTCCATCATTGCTGCGAGCGTCGAGATGGCGGAAGTCTCGAAAGAGCGGCGGAGGATTCCGCCGCCCGCGCCCGTGGCCTCGCCCGCTGTGCCTTGGCTCATAACGTCGAGGTGTTTGAAGGGAGGGCGAGAAGCTGCTCCAGCCTAGTCAGGCGCTCGCTCTGGGCGGTGACGAGCTCGGCGAGAGCCGCCCACTGATGCTCGCGCGCGGCGTCCAGCTTCTCGTGCAGCCTCATGGTCTCCATCTCGGCACGCCGGTTCACTTCGTAGTCGGTCTTCTCGTCCAATAGGTCCTTCGCCCTAGCAAAGGGAAGTTCCGCATTTCCCTATTTTGCCCCTCCGAGACTTCGCGTCGGGAGACTTTTCAGCCGCTCTTCTTGTCGTGGCCGTAGTACTCGAAGGCGGACATCGGCTTTTCGCCCCCGATCTTCCAGGGCCTTCGATCCCGCTCCATCTTTCCCAGCGCGATCGCCATCTCCCGGATGTGCGTCGCCACGACGCCGCAGCAGGCTCCGATGTAGCGGATGCCGGCGTCGTTCGCCTTTCGGGCGTAGTCCGCCATCTGATGCCGGGACCACTGCAAGGGGTCGAGCCCCGTAGGAAACTCGGGAAGACTGGTGAAGTCGGGCTTGCCCTTCGGCGTGTGATAGCCGGCGGGCTGGGTCGCGACGTAGACGTCGACCGCCTCGACCATCTGCTCCGCGAGCGGAAGCGTGGTGTCCGGATTGCGGAGGCAGTTGATGCCGACGATGTCGCACCCGGCGTCCCGAAGGGCCCGGGCGCAGTCGGCCGGCGTCTTGCCGTCCGAGGTGACGTCCTTCTCTTCGAAGCTCATGGTGACCATCACCGGAAGCCCCGTGCTCTTCGCCCGCTCGGCCGCGATGAGCGCCTCTCCGAGCCACGAGAACGTCTCGCCGATGATGAAATCGACGCCGGCTTCGACCTGCTGTCTCAGCTGCTCGTCGAAGGTCGCGGCCACCCGGGCTCGGGCCTTCTCGCTTCCCTCCTCGTACATCCAGGTGAGGCTCAGGTTCCCGGCGACGAGGCATCGGTCCGATGCGGCGTCGCGCGCGATTCGAACGGCGGTGCGGTTCAGCTCTTCCACCTTGTCCTCGAGCCCGACGGTCGCGAGCTTGTCGCGGCTCGCGTAGAACGTGAGCGCCTGGAGCACGTCGGCTCCCGCCTCTCGAAACTCGACGTGGAGCTCGTGGAGGGCCGAGGGGCGCTCGAGCACCACTTCGGGCGTGAACGGGCCGGCTCGCACCCAGCCCCGTTTTTCGAGCTCGAGGAGGTAGCCTCCATCGCCGAGGACCGGGCCTTCTTCGAGTCGTTCGAGTATGTTCTTCTTCATCGCGATCTCCTCTTGCGAAAGTCTTTCAACGCCTGATGGGCGGCATTGTAGCCGGGAGCGCCGGTGACGCCGCCACCGGGATGGGCGCCCGCGCCAGCGAGGTACAGCCCCTCGACCGGCGTCCGGTACTGGGCCCAACCGGGAACGGGGCGCATGAAGAACAGCTGCTCCAGGCTCAGGTCGCCGTGGAAGATGTTCCCCTCGGTGAGGCCATAGATACGCTCGAGATCCAGAGGCGTCAGGACCTGCCGCGCGAGGACGCTCCCGGGAACGTTCTTCGCGTAGCGGCCGATGATCTCGACCACGCGGTCCCCGAGCCACTCCCGCTTCTCGTCCCAGCTTCCCGCTCTCAGGCGATAGGGAACGTACTGCACGAAACAGGTCATCACGTGCTTTCCCGCCGGAGCCAGCGAGGGGTCGACGTTCGACGCCACGACGCAATCCACCCAGAGGTCCTCGGGGATCTCTCCGAGCTTCGCCTTGTCGTAGCACCGCTCGGCGTACTCCGCTGAGGGAACGAGGGTGAAGAGCGAGCGGCGGTTGGGATCCGCGTCCGGGGGCATTCCCGTGACCTTCGGCTCCTCCGCGAGCACCAGGTTCACTTTCGCGCTCGGCCCGTCCATCTTGATGCCGGCGACGGCGCTCCGAAAATCCTCGGGAAGCGCCTTCGGTTCGACGAGCTTCAGGAAAGTTCTCTTGGGGTCGGCGTTCGAGAGTACGAAGCGCGATCCGATCTCGCTTCCGTCCTCGAGCACCACACCTCGCGAGGTGCCGTCGTCGACGGCTATTCTCGCGACGGGAGCGCCCGGTCCGGATCTCGACCCCGGCCTTTCGGCAGGCGGACGCCATCGCCTGGGTGATCGCTCCCATTCCCCCCATCACGTGGCCGTAGAAACCCTGGAGGTCGTGGTCGCCTCCGCTCAGAAGGTGGAACAGGAGACCGATCGCCGTCCCCGCCTGGTAAGGTCCGCCGTGCTTCCCGTAGACGTTGTTGGCGACGTACATCGTCTTCACCACGTCGGAGGTGAAGTTGCGATCGAGGAAGTCGCCGAGGCTCCCGGTGAGGAACGAGACCATGCGGGCGATCTCGTCGCCTTTTATGCCGCGGAACCGCCGGCCGATGCGGGAGAGCTCCATGAACCCGGATATGCCCTTGAGATCCACGTCGGGAGGCGGCTCGAGGAAGAACGGCTGAAGGTAGCGCGCGAGCCTTTTGAGCTCCGAGTCGACGGCGAGGAACCGGGCGCCGTCCGTCTTCGAGTAGCGGCTCCATTCGGAAGCGGTGCGCTCGGGATCGGGCCACCAGGGGACGACGTTCCCATCGGGAAACGCGACCTGCATGCCGGGCTCGCAGGGCACCATCCGCAGCCCGTGCGAGGGAAGATCGAGATCGCGAATCACCTCGGGCCGGAGCATGCTCGCGATGTAGGAAGTGGTCGAGGCCCGGCAGCCGGGGGCGATCTCCTCGGTGACGGCGCAGCCGCCGACGATGTCGCGTCGCTCGAGGACGAGAGTCGAGAGCCCCCGCGGGCGAGGTAGAAGGCGGCGGTCAGTCCGTTGTGGCCGGCGCCGATGACGATGGCGTCGTAGCGGGTCTTCGAGGTCAAGAGGCGGGAGTATATACCGAGGCTCTAGGGGACTCCGAGATGGAAGAGGTCGGCCTGGCCCGAAGGGCGGGAGTAAACGAAAGTGGAAAGATCTCGAGAGAAGTCGTAGAGAGTCGTCCGACGCTGGGCCGTGGAAAACAAACGGCAGCCTGACGGCTACTTCGGGATTTCCCGCCTCTCCGTCATTCCAGCTCACGCGGTAGACAGCGGTCTCGAGCTCGCCTGGAAACCGCGTATAGAATCGAACGACCATCGACTGCGGACCGGACCGTCATCGTGAGAATTCCCGGCACCAAGGGAATGCAGCGCTTTTCCAGGAGGGACACAACGTAGATTCCCCTGGGTTCGACCGGACGAAGCTCCGAGGAGGAACTTCCCACCAGGGAGGTAATCCGTGACCATCGCGCATCCTTCCAGAATCTTTTCTGCCGGAGCGCTGTCGGCGCTGACCTTCCAGATGTCCAATCCCTGGGCGCTGGCGTAATGAAAACCTTCGGGTGACCAGACCAACCAGCCCACGAACTCTTTGAAGAGTCGATATCTCCCTGAGATTGCATTCCGTCCACGCCGACGGTGAAGATCTTGTGGTCTCCCGCGGTGTGGTCGGTAAAGCTGACATGAGATCCGTCGGGGGACCACGCACCCGTCGTCAGCAGAGCGACGGAAGCAAGTTTCCGCTGGTTTCTTCCATCGATATCCGAAACCCAGAGTTCCATGTCTCCCTGTTGAGGCGAGGTTTTGAACATCACGCGCTTCCCGTCGGGGGAAACGATCGGCTCGGACGCCCACTCGTTCACGAGGTCGATTGTCGCGCCCGTCTTCGCGTTATAAGCAGTCAGACGACCGGAGGTCTTTCCGCTCACGAAATAGAATCCATTCCCCGAAGGATCGGCCATGGGCGAAAAATCCGGACCAGGCCCGAACGTGAGTTGAGTGAAGGTGCGCTTGCCGAGGTCGTACTTCCAGATGTTGGTGAGATTCTGGACCGTTCGATTGAGAAGGAGAGTCTCGCCTGGCTCGCCCCATTCCGCGCTCGTCAGGAAGTCGAGGGTACCCAGGTCCTCGGCCGTACGGGATTCTCGATTGACTCTATGGAGCTGAATTCCCGGAGAACCCGAAGGACGCGTGCCTGCTAAGAGATGCTTCTGATCGGGATAGAGAAGGTAAAACTCAAGAAAATCTTCGAATCGGTATATCTCTTGCTCGTTTAGTCCCGAGCTCGAAGACTGGAAAATGGCGCGGCGCTCCCATTTTGTGTAGTAGAACGTGCTTCCATCGCTCGACGGTATCAAGCCGACGCCCGTGACGAGTGGTCGAGGGGCGCCTCCGAGTGTGGGGACTGCCCATTCCTCACCTCTGCCCAGCGTTTGGTAGTAGATCTCTGTTCCGTCTGGCGAGAAGCCGTCGACGAAGCTTGTCGCCCCCATCCCGGGTCAACTGCAAGGGCTCCCCGCCGGAGGTCAGCATGACGAATACTTGAAGGACGGAAGAGACGTACGAGCCGAAGGCCACGGTGTGACCATCCGGCGAAAGCACAGCCCACTCCATGATCTTGTTCCACCGGCTGATTTGTTTCAGCTGTGGAGGAGGCGAAGGCCGGGAAGTCCAGAGCCAGTATCCCGCCCAAACGAGGGCGAGGAGAACGGGGATCACGGCAGCCATCCGGAATCGAGAACCGAAACCGGAACGGCGCGGTTGCGGCTGCGCGACACGATCGCCCCGATTCCAACTCCCGCTTCAGCCGCTTCAAGTCCGTGCGAAGCTCGGCGGCGGTCTGGTAGCGTAGGTCCCGATCCTTCTCCAGGGCCTTCGAAACGATCTTCTCGAGCTCCGCCGGCAGCCGCGGATTTTGCTTCAGGATCGATGACGGCTCACGGTTCAGGACCGCCTCGAAAATCACCGCGGACGTGTTTCCCGGAAAAGCTTGTTGACCCGTGGCCATTTCGTAGAGAACGGCGCCGAGCGAAAAGACGTCCGTGCGCGAATCCAGCTCTTCGCCCGCGAGCCTGCTCGGGCGACATGTAGGAAACCGTTCCCACCGCGGCGCCCGGGCTCGTCAAGAGTCTTTCGGCTGTCGCCGGACGTCGAATCCGCTGCTTTGCCCGCCGATCATGCGGACGAGCTTGGCGAGACCGAAGTCCAGAATCTTCGCCTGGCCCCTCGGCGTCACGAAAAGGTTCGCGGGCTTCACGTCGCGATGGATGATTCCTTTCGCGTGAGCCGCCTCGAGACCATCGGCGATTTGGATTCCCAGCTCCAGAATCTCCGCGGTTCCCAGGGGCCCGCATCGACCAGCTGCTTGAGGGTCTTCCCCTCGAGGTATTCCATCACGATGAAATGGGTGGACTCGCCGCTCTCGGAGCGGACGCCGGTATCGACGTCGTGGATGGTGCAGATATTCGGGTGATTGAGGGCGGAAGCCGCACGCGCTTCCCTCTGAAATCGTTCGAGGGCTTGTGGATCCTGCGAAAGCTCCTCGGGCAGAAACTTCAGAGCTACGCGGCGGCCGAGCTTCGTGTCCTCGGCGGAATAGACGATGCCCATTCCGCCCCCGCCGAGGCGCTCCAGGATTCGGTAGTGGGAGATTCGATTGCTTGGGAGCACGGCGGCACCCGGGTTGGCTGCGACAGTCTAGAAACGGGGATTCGGGATGTCAAACGGCGCGATTCTCTCGCCGCCATACCGGGTCTCGCCTTCGGGGCGTGATATTCTATTAGACAAATGTCGTTGGATTATGCCGCGCAGTTCGTGCGCGACCCAGGATCTGCGGCGGGGAAACAGTATTCCGGGGGACTCGGGTGCTGCTTCGCACCGTGCTGGCCGATCTCGCCGACGGCGCGACCATCGAGCAGATCCTGAAGGACTTTCCCAGCCTCAACGAGCAACAGGTGCGGGCCGCCATCGCCTTCGCGGCCGCCGCGGCCCGCGATGACATGCCCGTGCCCTCCATCGTTGACTCCCGGTGAGGCTCAAGGTCGACGAGAATCTGCCCGCGCGACTCGTTTCCGTCCTTCTCGAGCTGGGTCATGACGTCGACACCGTCGTAGGCGAGGGCCTCAAGGGCGCGCAGGATGTCGACCTGTGGCCGGCGGTCCAGAAGGCGGAGCGATTTCTGATCACCAAGGATCTCGGATTCTCCGACGCTCGACGTTATCCTCCGGGTACCCACCGCGGCATCCTGGTGTTCCGGCTGTCGGATGACCGCAGCGCGGTTGTCGCTAAGAGGCTCGAGCTCGTGTTCCGTGGTGAAGCGGTCAACGGCTGGAGCGGCTGTCTGGTCATCGTGACGGACCACAAGGTTCGTGTTCGACGCGCTAGCGTCTGAATGCAGACGAACAGGCGGCGTCCTCATACGCGGCCGCTGCGGAAGGTTACCCCGTTCTCACGCTCGAGAGTCCTGTCTCTCTCATTTTCTTGAGCGGAAGCCAGACGAAGAGATAACCCAGCACCGGATAGATCGCGAGCCCGAGGGGATAGCTCGGCGTGATGCCGGCGAGCCGCTCGCGGAAGGCTGCGATCGCCGGGACGAAATCCCCTCCGAGAACGACGAACGCCAGGGCGACCGCCATCAGCGACTCCCCGGCGATGAGGCCGGAGGAGAGGAGCGTCCCGACGTTCTCCGCGCGCACTCGCTCCTCGGCGGATGCCTTCCGCCCGTGGAGCAGTTTGTCGAGCGCGAGTCGGAAGAGACCGCCCACGAACATCGCCGCGGTGGACTCGAACGGCAGGTACATCCCCACGGCGATGATCATCGGCGAGGGCGCTTTGACGAGTATGAGGGCAAGCGCCAGGAACATCCCCGCGATCACCAGAGGCCACGCCATCTGGCCGCTCACGATCCCGTTCGCCATGAGCGCCATGAGCCCCGCCTGGGGCGCGGGAAGCGCCGCCGAGCCGATTCCGTAGACCTTGTGGAGCGCCATCAACGGAAACGTGAGAACGAACGACGCGCCGATGACCCCGAGGATTTCCGCCACTTCCATGCGCCAGGGAGTGCCTCCGAGGATGTGCCCGATTTTCAGGTCCTGCATCATGTCCCCCGCAATCCCCGCGGCGCAGCAGATGACCCCCGCGACTCCGAGCACCGCGGCGACCCCCTTGATGTCGGTGAGACCGACTCCGACCATGAGAACCGCCGCGATCAGTAGCGCCGAGAGCGTCAGCCCGGAGATCGGGCTGTTGGATCCCCCGATGAGGCCGGCGAGGTAGCCGGCGACCGCGGAGAAGAGGAATCCGAGGATCACCATGACGAGAGTGAGAAGGAGCGCGCCCCCCACCGAACCGGCGAAGTAGTAGTACAGGAGAAAGGTAGCTCCAGTGGCGACGCCGACTCCGAGGGCGGTCTTCGTGAACGAGAGGTCGAGCTCGGTCCGATCGGTGACCGTCTCGGCCTGCGCCCCGATGTTCTTGAGAGCCTTGCCGATTCCCGCAGTGAGCGAGCCCCTGAGGTTGTAGAGCGTCTGAAAGGCGGCGACGATCATCGTCCCCACGGCGAGGGGACGCACCTGGCGCAGCCAGACTTCATTGGCGAGGTCGCTCCCAACGGGACCCAGCGACGGGTTGAGGAAGAGCGCGAGAGGCACCAGAACCAGCCAGCCGGTGACGGCGCCCGCGAAGAGCACCGCTGAAATCCGCGGGCCCACGATGAATCCGATGCCCATGAGGGCGGGGGAGAGGGCGGGGGCGGCGACGTGGAACCCTCCGCTGTACGAGATCTCCTTTTCCGCGATGCGGATAGTGGAGCGGCTGAAATGGAGGAACCGGCTCGTGGTGTCGGCGATGAAGTGGATTCCGTTCGAGTTCTTGAAGAGCTCAAAGAGGGCTCCGAGCCCCATGGCGCCGAACACGAAACCGGCGCCGGTCTGGCCTCCCTGACCCGCTTTGTGGATCTCGGCCGCGGCGACGCTCTCGGGAAACGGGAGATCCGACTCGACGACGAGCGTTCGCCTCAGAACGATGATGAACAGCACGCCGAGGACGCCGCCGATGAGCATGATGAGCGTGCTCTCCCAGTAGTGGAGCTCCGTCCATGCGCCGGCGATCACGAACGCGGGGATGGTGAAAATCGCGCCCGCGACCAGCGCCTCTCCCACCGAGGCCGCGGTGCGCGCGATGTTCTCCTCGAGAATCGTTCCGCGAAAGGGCCGGAGGGCGGCCATGGCGACGACCGCCGCGGGAAAGGTCGCCGAGACGGTGAGTCCCGCCTTCATGCCCAGGTACGCGTTCGCGGCGCCGAGCACCACGGCCATCAGCACGCCCAGGAAAACGGCTTTGAACGTCAGCTCCCTATCCACGAGCGCGACCTCCACTCGCCGCGTGAGCCTCCAGAACCGAGGCCACGGCCGCCGTCAGCTTCTTCGCGTAGGCGATCTCGAGAAATTCGTTGGGGCCATGAGCGTTGCTCTCGGGACCGAGGACTCCCGTGATGAGGAACTGGGCCTCGGGGAACTCTCTTCCGAGAGCCCCGATGAAGGGAATCGAGCCTCCGTCGCCGAGGTGCATCGCTTTCTTCCCGAAGAGCGCCTCCGAGCTCCCGTCCAGCGCTTCGCGAAGCCAGGGAGCGAGCTCGGGCGCGTCCCAGCCTCCCGCGGGCTCGTCGAAGGCGCACGAGACCCGGGCTCCGTAGGGCGGCTCGCGGGTGAGCGCGTCTCGAACGATGGCCTCGGCTCGCGACGGCGGAAGCGTCGGAGGAATGCGCATCGAGAGCTTCAGCGTGGTGACTGGACGGAGCACGTTTCCCGCTTCGCCGAGCTTCGGGATGCCTTCCTGTCCCGTCACCTCGAGCTCGGGTCTCCACGCCCGGTTGAGGAGAAGCTCGACCGGGTCGTCGCTCACCGGTCTCATTCCGGCTACCCAGGGAAACGCGGATTGGATCTCGTCGCCCAGCGCCGCCGCGACCGCTCTCGCTTCGCCGATCCGCGCCTCCGGGATCGTAACCTGGAGCCCGTCCGGTCGAATGACCCCGGTCTTCTCGTCCTCGAGACGGGAGAGGATCTGACGCGCGATCCGGAAGGACGAGGGCACGATTCCGCTGCCGTCTCCCGAGTGCACTCCTTCGCGGAGAACCTCGACGGTGAGAGCACAGCCCACGACGCCTCTCAAAGAAGTCGTGGACCAGATCTGGTCGTAGCTCGAGACCCCGGAGTCGAGAGCGACGACGAGTCCCGGGGTCCCGACGACGCTCGAGAGCTCGTCCATGTATGCAGGAAGGTCGGGAGATCCGCTCTCTTCCGAGAACTCGATGAGGATCACCACTCGAGCGTGGGGGACGCTCTGTTCCTCGAGAGCCCGGATGGCGGCGACGGAGGCGAAGACCGCGTAGCCGTCGTCGGCGCCGCCTCGCCCGTAGAGGCGATTGCCCTCGCGCACGGGAGACCAGGCGGAGAGGCCGGAGCGCCATCCGGACATCTCCGGCTGCTTGTCGAGGTGGCCGTACATGAGGACCGTCTCTTCGGAGTCGCCGGGGACCTCGACGACGAGGACGGGCGTGCGCCTCGGGATCTTCCCGACTCGCACGGTGGCGCCTTCGGGACGATTCTCCTCGAGCCAGTCCCGGACGAGCGCGAGCGCGCGATCCGTGTGGCCGCTCGTCTCCCAGCCGGCGTCGAACGCGCGCGAGAGAACGGGAATGCGGATGTACTCGGAGAGCGCGGGAAGGATCCTCTCTTCCCAGAACGAATCCGCGAATGCGCGCGCCTTTTCGATGTCCATCAGATCGCGGGGTGCCTCTGGTGCCACTCCGTCGCGCGCTCGTAGGCGTGCGCCGCCTGCAGCACCTTGCCTTCCTGGAACGCGGCCCCCGCGAGCTGGAACCCCACGGGAGAATCCGGACGAGCGAACCCTCCGGGAATCGAGACCGCGGGAAGACCCATGAGGTCGTAAGGCATGGTGTAGCGGAGGGCGTCGTCGAGCGTGAACCTCCGCCCGGAGACCACGGGAAGCCTTCGGTGCTCCCGCCTCACGATGGGATACGTGGGCGAGACCAGGAGGTCGACGGTCGCGAGGGCTCTCGCGTATCCCCTCTGGAACAACCGCCGCTGCTGCTGCGCCTTCAAGTAGTCCGCGGCGGGAATCAGCAGCGCCGCCCGGGCGCCTCCGTCGTACTCCTCCGGGTGAGAGCGCATCCAGGGCTCGTGGGCGACGCCCCATTCGCAGAAGAAGATGGTGTACATCGCGGGCATCATCTCTTCCGGGCTGGGAAGCGCGACCTCCACGATCTCGAAGCCGAGCTCCGCGAGCTTCTTCACGACCTCGTCGAAGATCCGGAGCACGTCCGGCTCTCCCACTTTCGCCAGATTGCGATCGAGGCCCACCTTGAGTCCTTTGACCGGACGCGCCAGCCCGGAAACGTAGTCGCCGCCCGCGACGGCCTCGAGTGCCATCGCCGCGTCCTCGACGGTTCTCGTCAACGTGCCGGCGTGATCGACGCTGTAGGCGCGGGGGAACATCCCTTCGGTCGAAACGAGGCCGTGCGTCGGCTTGAGCCCGACGATGCCGCAGACACATGCGGGATTGCGGACAGAGCCGCCGTTGTCGGAGCCCATGGAGAGCGCGGCCATTCCAGCCGCCACCTGGGCCGCGGAGCCGCCGCTCGAACCGCTCGGCGAGAACTCCCGGTTCCAGGGATTCCGGATATCGCCGTAGTCGGGGTTCTCTCCCGACTCGCCGCCGGCGAACTTGTTCAGGTTCGACTTTCCCATGAGGACGGCTGCCGCGGCAGCGAGCCGCCGGGTCACCTCGGCGTCCGCGCTCGGGATCCTTCCTTCGAGGAAACGCGCACCCGCCGTCGACGGGATACCCGCGGTGTCGAAGACGTCCTTCAAGCTGATGGGGATCCCGTGAAGCGGTCCCTTCGCCTCTCCCCGCGCTCTTTCCCGATCGCGGGCTCGGGCCTGCTCGAGGGCCTTCTGCGGGAGGAACGTGATGTAGGTGTTCAGCTCTCTTTCGATCGCTTCCGTGCGCTCGATGGTCGCCCGGACCAGCTCTTCGGAAGAGATCTCGCGGCGCTCGAGGAGCCTCGAGAGCTCCCGCATCGGGCGAAGGAGAAGCTCTCGACTCACGGCCTGAGCTCGGGGTCGAACGTCGACGCCGGCTCGACGGCCGGATCGGAGGGAAGCGCGTAGCGATAGGACAGGAGAAAAGCTCTGACGCCGGCCTCCTCCCCCGGCATGGGATCGAGGTTCGCGAGAGTCCGCATCATCTGCTTCACCGTCTCCGGCGACAGGTCCTGGGCTTCGGCCGTTCCCGCACCGAGGGCGGCCGCACCCAGGAGCGAAACCAGAGCCTCCCTTCGCTTCAAGGCGGAAGCTCCACCGGAATCACGCGTCCGATCACCCAGTCGGCGACGAGGGGAGCGAACCGCTGCAGGAGGACGAGGAACCTTCCTTTGCCGGTGAGGACGATCTCCCGCCGGGGTCTCCGGGCGCATTCGAAGATCGCGTCGGCGACGCCCTCCGACGACATCGCCGCGCGGTTCGAACGAGGACGCGGGACGCCGTAGTCGATCACGCTGTCGCTGAACTCCGTCTCGGTATAGCCGGGACAAACGACGGAGACCCGGACTCCGGTTCCCGCGAGCTCGACCCGGAGCGCGTCGGAAAGGCCCTGGAGCGCGTACTTCGTCGCGGCGTAGGCGCCGGTCATGGGGAGCGCTCTCTTGCCCACGACCGAGGAGACGTTCACGATGAGGCCGCGTCCCCGCCGCCTCATCCCCGGAAGGACGGCCTGGATGCAGGTGAGGGCGCCGAACGTATTCACGGCGAACAGCCGCTCGATGTCCTCCCGTCTCACCGATTGAAGCGGCGCGTAGAGACCGAAGCCCGCGTTGTTCACGAGGACGTCGATCCCCGAGAACGCGCTCTCGATCTCGGCGATCGCCGCGGCGACCCTCTTCTCCTCGGCGACGTCGACGACGGCGATCTTCGCGACGCCCCCGAGCTCGCGGACGCGCTCCGCGACTCTCGCGAGACGGTCCTCGCGGCGGGCGATGAGCCCGACTTTCGCCCGGGCCCGGGCGAAGCGGCAGGCGGTCGCCTCCCCGATGCCGCTCGACGCTCCGGTCACGACGACCGAGGGCTCGGCGGGAAGGGTCCAGGGCTCGGGCATGTCCCCCCGTTTCTATCACGATTCCCGGAGGAGCTTCAGGTACAGGGCTTCGTCGAGAAGGTCACCGCTCGTAGGATTCGCGCCGCGAAGACTCCGAGAGGGGAATGAGAAAGCGGAGTGGGTCGGGGAGGATCTTGGCTCGGGCGGAGGCGAGCGACCTCTCGCCCGCGTAGCTCACCGCCGACTGGAGGTGGCCGCGGATGCGCCTCAGGACGTCGACGACGCTTCCCTTGTAGGCCACCTGAATCTCCATCCCCTCCGCCGGCGTCGCCAGGGCGGAAGCGAGCTCTTCCCCGTTTCCGGGATCCTCGAGGGACTGGAAGACCGCCTGGGGCGAGGTCATGCCGCGGTACATCTTCCGCTTCTGGTGCGTGGCGGGATCTTCGATCAGGTGTCCCGGCGATTCGTCGGTTCCGGAAAGGGCGCTTCCGAGCATTACCGAGGAAGCGCCGGCGATGAGGGCGAGAAAGATGTCCTTGTCGTGGGCGATCCCTCCGTCGGCGACGATGGGGACTTCATCGCCGACGGCGCAGTAGGCCTCCCGGATCGCCTGGAGCTGCGGAACCCCGGCGGCGGTCTCGAGCCGGGTCCGGCAGCCGCGGCCCGGTCCCACGCCCACCTTGATGGCGTCGACGCCGCAATCGGCGAGGAACCGGGCGCCCTCGTAGGTCGCCACGTTTCCGCAGAGGAGGGGCGTCGATTCGAATCGCGCGCGCAGCGCGGCGATGGCCTTCTCCATGACCTCCGAGTGGGCGTGGGCGATGTCGATGCACAGGATGTCGACCTCGGCCTCGACCAGCGCCCGCGCGCGCTCGAGAAAATCGCCCCGGGCTCCGATCGCCGCGCCCACCAGGAGCCGGCCTTTTCCGTCCTTGGTCGAGAACGGGCGGTTCCGGAAGAACAGGATGTCGCGGAGGGTGATGAGCCCGCGGATTCTCCGGGCTTCGTCCACCAGGGGCAGGCGCTCGATCCGCTTTTCGAACATGAGGCGCTCCGCCTCGTCCTCGCCGATCCCCGGCGGGCTGACGTGAAGCCGCTCGAAAGGAGTCATGAACTCGTCGACCGGCCGATCGTCGAGGCCGGAGCGCCGGGGAATGTCCCGGTTCGTGAGCAGCCCGGCCAGAGCTCCGCTTCCCGGGGTCTCCTCGATGAGGATGGCGGTGATATGGTGGCGTCGGGCGAAGGCTTTCGCCTCGCGGATCGAAACACCGCGCGGAAGCCGCAGCGGGCTCTCGATGACGGCGCTGTGGCTTCGCTTCACGCGCCGCACCATCTCCGCCTGGCGCTCGACGCTCATCGCCCGGTGGACGATTCCGATGCCGCCCTCGAGCGCCATGCACCGCGCCATCTCCCACTCGGTGACGCTGTCCATGTTGGAAGAGACCACCGGGAGCTCGAACGAGCTCCGCCGGGCGAGCTTCGAAGCGAGAGAGATCTCGGTGCGGCTCGCGACCCGCCCTTTCTGGGGGCGGAACAGGAAGTCGCTGTAGGTTCTTCCGACGAAGCGAGGGTCGAGGTCCATGGTTCGGTGCCTGCCTACATGATCGCAATCCATTCGAAAACGATCAACTTGATAGAATGGCGCCCGGCGATGCGCGACCCTCTGAGCTCCATTCCGGCACTCACGCCCGAGCAGCGGGTCGAGCTCGGCCGATCGATGGTCGAGGACTTCGCGGTCGACCCGATCCAGATTCTGGAGAGCGCCGCCCGTCACTTCGCCCACCTCGCGCGGGACCGGTTCCTCGCGGGCGATGCCCGGGAGAAGAGCGTCGTGGTGCTCGCGGGAGCCGGAGGGCAGGGGAGAGTCGCCCTCGCCGCCGCTCGCAGGCTTTCGAGCTGGGGGGCCTCGGTCGAAGTCTTCCTGCTGCGGGAGCGCTCCCGTCAGAGCGCTCTCGGCCTTCGTCTTCTCGAGACCCTCGACCGCATGAAGGTGACGGTGAGGGATTCCTCGGAGCCCCTCGCGGCCGGGGATCCCGAGGCGATCCTCGAGGGCGCGGTCGGCTTCGGCCTTCGCGGCCGTCCCCGAGAAGACCTCGCGGATGCCCTCCGCTGGGCCGCGGCCCAGCGGATTCCGGTCCTTTCGCTCGAGGTCCCCGCGGGGATGGACGCGGGCACCGGCTCGGTCTCCTCGCCTTCGATCAAGGCGACGGCGACGCTCGCCCTTGCACTTCCGCTGAAGGGGGTTACCACTCACGGGGCCGAAGAGCATCGAGGCGAGCTCTATCTCGGCGACCTCGGAGCTCCCGAGATGGCGATTCGCCGGCTCGGCCTCAAGGTCGGCCCGATCTTTTCCCAGACGGATCTACTGCGGCTCGCGTGAGCGGCGGGGAGGAGGCCATCTGAGCGAGCAAACGTTGGACCGCGGCACGGAGCGCAGGGCCTTCGCCGTGATCGCCGTTCTGAGCGCCGCCGTCCTCGCGTACCTCTTCTGGCTCCTTTACGGGAGAGAGGGCTCGAGCGAGGCGCCTTCCTGGACGTCGTCGCTCCCGGCGCTGAACGCCGCCCTGAACGGAACCAGCGCCCTTCTCCTGGTCTCGGGCTTCCTCGCGATCCGCCGGCGGCGGCGCGAGCTCCACATGAAGCTCATGCTCGGGGCGCTTCTCGTCGCGGCCGTCTTTCTCGCGAGCTACGTGCTCTATCATCATTATCACGGGGACACCCCCTTCGAGGGCGAGGGCGTGGTGCGCCCGATCTACTTCTTCGTCCTCGTGACCCATATCCTCGGCTCGATGGTCGCTCTCCCGATGGTTCTCACGACGCTCTTCTTCGCGTTCACCCGACGATTCGAGCGGCACCGTCGACTCGCCCGGTACACCTTTCCGCTCTGGCTCTACGTTTCCGTCACCGGGGTCCTGGTGTTCTTTCTCCTGAGCCGGTTCGGCTGACGTCGCCTTCTCGATCTGATAGCCTGATCGAGGCTCGCACCATGGGAAACCTCTCGCTTCTTGCCGTCCTGCCTTTGCTCTGGAGCGGAGCCGATCTGTGGACGCGCCCCCCGGAGGTTCTTCGGAGCCGCCTGACCCGCTTCGAGGCGAAGGAGCTCTCGGGCGAGGTTGTTCGTCTCGAGCTCTTCGAGCGCGAAGCGGTCGAGGCGGTGCGCGACAGGCTCGTGCCCGTCGGTCCGGAGGCGTTCACCTGGGTCGGATCCGTTCGGGGCGATGAGACGAGCTCCGTGGTGCTCTCGGTCTTCCGGGGCGTTCTCTCGGGGAGCGTTCGCCTGGGTTCGGCGCAATATCGCATCCGGCCGCAAGGCGCGGGGCTGCACCGCATCGAGGAAGTAGCTCCCTCGTCGGAGCCGCCGGAGCGCCAGCCGCTGACTCCGGGCCGGACCTCACGTCCTCCCGCGGCCGACGGCCTCGACGATGGAACTGAGCTGGATCTGCTCGTGGTGTACACGCCCGGGGCGCTACGAGCGGCGGGAGGCTCCGACGCGATCGCCTCTCTCGTCGCGCTCGGCGTCGCGGAGGCGAACCTGGCGCTCGAGAAGAGCGAGGTCGAGACCCGGCTGAGGCTGGTCGAGCTCGCGGAGGTTCCGTTCGCGGAGGCGGGCCGAGCGGAGTCGGATCTCGAGATCCTGAAACAGGAGAACGACGGCGCCCTCGACGAAGTGCACCAGCTGCGCGACGCCTACGGAGCGGACCTGGTGCAGCTGGTGGTCGAGGAGGGAGACGGCTGCGGAATCGCCTATTCGATGGGGCGGGCGGGGGCTTCGTTCTCTGAGTGGGCGTTCTCCGTGGTCGAAAGGAGCTGCATCGACACCACCTACGCGATGGCGCACGAGCTCGGTCACAACCTCGGCTGCGATCACGCGCCCGAAGACCCGACGACGAAGAGCGCCTTCGCGTACTCGTTCGGCTACAAGGATCTGTCCGCGGGATTTCGCACCATCATGGCCTACGGTCCGGGAAGGCGGGTCGCGCGCTTCTCGAATCCGCGGGTCCTCTTCGGCGGCGTTCCCGCGGGGACCGAGCGGCAGGACAATGCCCGCTCACTGAACGTGCTCCGTGCCACCGCCGCGCGCTTCCGGCGCGGCCTTCCGCCTCCCCGCGTGATCTCGACGGCCCTGGTCGATGAGGATGCGCTTCGTATTCGACTCGCTTCCGAGGGGGCGCGCATCACCGAGTGGCGGCTTCTCGTGGGTAGGTCGAAGGGGGCGAGGGACGTGGCCGACAGCGGACCGTTGAGAGTCGAAGATTTCTTCGATGTGCCGCGCCCGCCCGGCGACAGCGCATTCTTCGCGAGGTTGTGGTATCGACGCGGAGCCGTCTGGTTCTTTCAGGACTCTTCCTTGTCCCCGTAGAATTCCGGTTCCTCGTTCATCGCGCGCTATACTGCTGCGGGCGTCCGAGTCGGAATTCAAAGAATTGAATTCTCTCCACCTCGCATCGACACCCGTGCTCGGACCCTCGATCGAATCCCTCAACCCAGAAAACGTAACGACGTAACAAGGAGTTGGACGAACGATGATGACGAAACGAATCGCCATGGCGGTGGCCCTCACGGCTGTCGCGGGTATGGCCATCTCCCAGCAGGGCCAGCCCCGAGGCAAGGCGGAGGCCACGATCAACGGCAAGAAGGTCGTGATCGACTACGGCCGTCCCGCCCTCAAAGGCCGGACGCTCGACGCGCTCATGAAGGACCTGCCCGAGGATCGCATCTGGCGCGCCGGGGAGAACCAGGTGACGACCCTCGACACGCAGACCGCCCTCAACATCGGCGGCAAGCCCGTTCCCGCCGGCAAGTACAGCCTCTACGTCCACGCTCCCGCGCAGGGCGACTGGGCTCTCGTGGTCAACAAGAACCTCGGCATCCCTCTGGGAGAAATCTGGGCCGAGGCTCCCGCGGAGATGAAAAAAGAGCTCTGGCCGAGGCTCGACGGCTACGGCAAGGTGACGAAGGACGAGGTCGCGCGAGTGGCGATGAAGAAGGGGACCGGCCCTGCGGCCGACGTCTTCACCATCGCCATCAAGGGCGATGCGCTCACGCTCTCGTGGGCTGCCACGACCTGGACCACGACCATCAAGGCCGGCACCTAGCTTTTCGGGCGGCGGGGCCTCTGACGGAGGCTCCGCCGTCATCGAACCTCCAGTCGCCGTCGCATCCCCGGGCCGTTGGGGTTGGTGCCCCGCGGGGCGGATGCATCAGTGATTCGTCTCGGGTTTTCCCGTGGTGAGCGAAGAGACCGGCGCGTCAACAAGCTCATCGAAAGAGTGAGCGTGGGTGGACTCCGGCTCCTTGAGGGGATTGCTCCGGAGAGACTTCAGCCACTGTCGCAACCGCGGCTCTTCCTTCGCGCCTCTTTGGGCGATGTCGTCCGTCGCGCTCTCGAGGTCCTCGAGCTTCCTCATGATGGCATCGAGCTGCGCCGCCATGCGGAGCAGGAGGCTCCCCTCGAATCCCAACGCTCCCGTCGCTTGATCGTAGCTGCCGTCGGCGATGGGCTTCAGGTTCAAATCCGCGACGGATTGATCGACGTGCGAGTCCTTGAGCACCTGGACTTCTTCCACGTAGCCCACGAGGAGCGAGCGCTCGCAGACGATGTTGATGAGACGGGGCACGCCCCGGGTGGCGTTGTGGATCCGCTCCACCGCGTCGACGCTGAACATGTCGGGGTTGGGCGCGCCGACGACGTCGAGACGGTGCCTTATGTACGAGCGGGTGTGCGCGAGGCTCATCGGCTCCACCCAGCAGCGCACCACCGCCCTTTGACTCAGCGATTCCAGGTCGGGAGTCCGGAACTTGCGCTCGAGCGAGGGAAGCCCCGCGAGAACGATCTCGAGGAGCTTCTTGTTCTTGTGCTCGAGATTGGTCAGATGGCGAAGCTCTTCGAACTGGCCGTCCGTCAGACCCTGCGCCTCGTCGATCAGGACCACCACCGTTCGTCCGGCGGTCACCTGTCCCCGGAGAAAGATGTCGAGGTACTGAGATACCGTTTCCGTCGATTCCTGGGGTCGGCACGGCACCAGGAGCGCCCGCGCGACCTGCCGGATCAGGGACGACTCGCCCACGGCGACGTCCGAGAGGAACACCCCGTTGAGCTGTCGGGTGAACGTCCGCAGGAGCCGGAGCAGAAGAGTCGTTTTGCCCGTGCCCGGCTCCCCGAGAAGAATAGCCAGGCCGTGCCGTTCCTCGATGGAGTAGCAGATCTCGTTCAGAGCAACCTGGTGGGCCTCGCCGTAGTAGTAAGCGGGGTCGTGGGTCAGCTTGAACGGCTTGTCGCGGAAACCATAATGATGAAGGTACATGGCGCTCGCCTTACATAAAAGATGAGTTCAGAAGAGAGCCGTACTAGATCCGTGGGGTGGGGCATTCTACACCAAAAGGCACTTCCAAGTGAAACGCTCCTTCGTCAGGGGGAACTTTCGCGGGGTTCCCGCGTTGAACCCATTGAAATGACCCCACCCGCGCCACTGGAGGACGGGGAGCTGATGCTCCGGGTACAAGGCGGCGACCGGGAAGCCTTCGCGGCGCTGGTGGAGCGCCACAAAGCCCCCCTGGTCCGTTTTCTCACCGCGCTCTCCCGGGATCGGGATCGCGCCGAAGAGGTGGCCCAGGACGCCTTCGTTCGTCTCTTCGAGCTCTCCCATCGATACCAGGAGCGCGGCCAGTTCACCCCGTATCTCTACCGCATCGCCGCCAATCTGCTTCGCACCGAGGATCGCAAGCGCCGCCGCCGTGCGATTCTCCTGAAGGCCTTCGGAGGCAACGGGACCCACGAAGCGGCCCCGAGTCCGCAGACGGTCTGCCTGCAGGACGAGCTCAGCGCGCGGCTGTCGGAAGCCCTCTCGGCGCTCCCGCTCCGCTACCGCTCGCCGCTCGTGCTGCGGGACGTGGAGGGCTGGTCCTATACCGACATCGCGCGGGCGATGCGCTGCGGTGAGGGGACGGTGAAGTCCCGCATCCATCGCGGTCGCGAGAGACTGCGGCGGCTGCTCGAGCCTTATTGGAATGGAGGTCGGCGATGGGCCGAATGAACGACGAGGACGTGTCGCGGCTCCTGCGGGAGCTCCCGCGCGAGGAGCCGTCCTTCGATTTCACCAGGAGAGTTCTCGCGAAAGTGGACGCCCGCTCCCGGAGCGGTCGTCGCAGCCGCGGCACGGTGATCGCGTGGGCCGGGGCCGCACTCCTCGGGGCCTTCCTGTCCCAGGGTTACCTCCGGGAGCGGTACGAGCGCTCGCGGGCCGCGGCGCGCGTCCGCGAGCTTCGCGACGAGTACCGGGAGCTTCAGACGGAGCTCGAGAAGCTCAGGACGTTGACGCGCGAGCTCGAGCCCGTCCTCGAGCTCGGCGGCACCGACGACGTGGAGTTCGTGTTCGATCTGAGAGAGCTGGCGCGAAGGGAGTCGGAAGGGCTGCGAGCCCAGCCCGTCTCCGACGCCCCTTCGGATATGCCTACGAAAACGGAAGTGAGGAGACCATGAATCGACGACCATCGAGTGAACGGAAGTTTCACGTCGTTCTTGCGGGCCTCGCGGCGGTCGGGCTCGCCGGAATCGCAGCGGCGCAGAGCGGGAAACCCGCGGACCACACCCGCGCGTTTTTCTGGAAGAGCATGGGCCGGGGCTATATCGGGGTCCAGGTGCTGGGGCTCACGCCGGAGCTCCGCGTCCACTTCGGGGCGCCCGAGGACGCGGGAGTTCTCGTGGCCCGGGTCGACGAGGGAAGCCCGGCCGCCGCGGCTGGCATCCAGGTGGGAGACGTACTCACCGCCGTCGACGGAAAACCGATTGCGGGCCCTCATATCCTCGCGGTCGAGGTGGGTGAGAAGAATGCCGGTGAAAGCGTCAACGTCGATTGGATTCGCCACGAGGCGGGGCTGAGCGCCTCGGTTCCCGTCGAGGAGCGCGATCGGAAGGTAATCGACCTCGCCGGGTTCGAAACCGCGATTCCCCCGCTTCCGGAGATCGGCGCGTTTCCGGGGCTCCCCGTACCCCCAGGAGAGCACGGCGTCTTCTTCGCGCCCGGGAGCCGGCTCGCGCTCGACGAGGAAGCCCTCCGCGCTTTCGAGGAGGCGATGCGCGACCTCGAGGGCCGCTTCGAAAGCGAGGAGTGGCAGGAGAAGCTGAAGCGGTTCCGGGAGATGGACCTCGGGAAGATTCAAGACCGGATGAAAGAGGTCGAGGACCGGCTCCGGAAGCTCGAGTCGGAGCTGGATCAGGAAGGGAAGAAGAAACTTTAACCCGCCGTCGCGGGAGCTACGGCGGGTCCGCCGCGGCCCTCCGGGCGGAGGCGGCGCGGCGTCTCAGTTGTTACTCTGAGACGTGCGACAGTCGACGAGCTCGGTCTTGATGATCGAGCCGGTTGCGTTCGGGAGCAATCCCGACTCGGCCCGGACCAACGCCTTCATGCGGGACGCCACGGGCTTCCCTCCCGAAGAGCTCCAGGCCTCGGCCCTTCGTGAGTTCCTGGCGCTGGTCGAGCGGCTCGAGAGCGAAGGCGTCGAGGCTCTGGTATTTCGGGACCGGGCCGACTCTCCGTCGCCGGACGCGATCTTCCCCAACAACTGGGTGTCGTTCCACGAGGAAGGCCGGGCCCTCCTCTACCCCATGGAGCCGCCGAATCGGAGGCGGGAGCGGCGCACGGAGATTCTCGATTGGCTCTCGGTCGAGAAAGGCTTCCGGCTGGACGAGGTCATCGACCTGAGCTTTCACGAGGCCGAGGGTCGATTCCTCGAAGGCACGGGCAGCATGGTCTTCGACCGGCCCGGGAGAACGGTCTATGCCTCCGTCTCGCCGCGCACCACTCCGAGCCTCCTTCACGAGTACGGCGAGAGGTTCGGTCTTCGGATCGTTTCCTTCCACGCGTTCGACGCCGGAGGCGTCGCGGTGTACCACACGAACGTCGCTCTCGCTCTAGGAGCCGGCGTTGCCCTGTTCTGCGGGGAGGCCGTCCGGGACCTTTGCGAGAGGCGAGAGGTAATGGAGTCTCTCGAGAGCGGCGGGCGCGAAGTGGTCGAGCTCACGATGGAGCAGCTGTACGCGTTCGCCGGCAACATGCTCGCGCTCGAGAGCCGGCGGGGGGAGCCGCTCCTGGCGATGTCCGAGCGCGCGTTCTCGTCGCTGAGCCGGACGCAGCTCCAGAGGCTCGAACGTCGAGCGCGCCTCGTCCGGAGCCCGATTCCCACCATCGAGGAGTTCGGCGGCGGAAGCGTCCGCTGCATGCTGGCGGAGGTGTTCCTCCCGCGGGTCAGGAGCTAGCTTCCTTCGGGGATCGCCTGCGGTAGGCCTGGACCTTGCTCTTCACCGTCCGGCGGTCGAGCCCGAGCCTTCGCGCGGTCTCGAGGAAGTTGCCCGAACGGTCGTAGACGTGGGCGCAATAGGCCTCGAGGAGCTCCTCCGCGGTCGAGCTTCCCTCTCGCAAGTCCACCAGCCAGGGCGAGTCCGCGGCCCTCGACGCGGGACGATACTCCTTGCGGACGAGGATGTTCCGCACGCATTGCTCGAGCTCGCGGAAGTTTCCCGGCCAGCCGTAGTCGGGCCCGAGATGGCTCTCTATCCAATGGAGGACTTCGGAAGTGACGGCGTCCGATTCCTCCGGACCCACGATGCGCCGGGCGATGAAGCGGACCAGCTCCTCGAGATCGTCGGGCGCATCCCCGAGCTGCTCCCGGAGCGAGGGCGTGGCGATGAGATCCGAGCAAAGGCGGTAGTAGAGATCCTCCCGGAAGCGGCCCGCCCGCATCTCCGCCGCCAGATCGCGGTGGGTCGCGGCCACGATCTTGCCCTCGAACTTCTGGGTCTTGGTCTCGCCCAGGGACTGGAACTCGCGCGTCTGCAGCACCCGCAGGAGCTTGACCTGAATCGCCGGGTCGAGATCGCCGATCTCGTCGAGGAACACCGTACCGAGCGCGGGGCAGATCGCGAAGAATCCCTTGCGGTCCGCGAGAGCGCCGGTGAAGGCCCCGCGGCGGTGGCCGAAGAGCTCGGATTCGATGAGCGTCGGCGCGAGCGCCGAGAGGTTCATGGGGTAGAAAGCTTCGGCCGCGTCGAGGACGAACCGCTCGGTCTTCGGCTGGAAGGGGATGTAGCGGGAGGAGCCGATGGCTCTCGCCACCAGCTCCTTCCCCGTACCCGAAGGACCGGTCACCAGCGTCGAGATGTCCCCCATACGGTCGAAGAGCGCGCGCCGATAGCGCCTCAGGTCGTGGGTGAAGATGGATTGCCAGATGGCGGCCCGGAGCCGCGCCGCGGGGTAGGAGCTCCCGACGATGAACTCGAAGATGTGGTGGGAGGCGCGGCGGATCTGGAACAGGAACGCGAACCAGTGCGAGAGCTCCGCCTCGATTCGCGTGGAGACCGCGGGCGGCGGCAGCAGGCGCACGGCCTCGCGGCAGAACGAATCGTAGAACCGAATGGCGGGCTCTCCCATCGCCCGTCCGAAGTCCCCTTCGAAGCGGTAGTACAGAATGTAGAAGACCAGCTCCTCGTAGAGCCGGGCGTCGTATGCCGAAGGCTTGCCTGCGGAAGCGAATCGAGGACGCAGCGATTTCGCCGTCGACTCCGCCCGGGCCTCGATCTTGACCACGTTGGGGTTCTGCCGATCGAGGCGCTTGCTCCAGACCGGGCTCACTTCCTCGAAATCGTCCTTCAGGATCTCGCGCTCGAGCTCGATGCGCTGGGGAAGGAACGGGTTCGCGGTCGCGAGGCGGGAGAGGTTCTCGAGGAAGTCCCTTTCTTCTCGAGTGAAATCCGCGGAGCTCATATTCAACCATTGTATAGGTGGTGAGCAGCGTCTGGACAGCTCGAGACGGACGAGTTGAAGAAGATCGCGAAAAAAGCCCGAAACATCGAGATCGAGCGGGTGGGGTGAGCTGGCACGCGCCCTGCTACGGTCGACCGATCGGAGCCCATGGCCGGGAGGTCGATAACAAACCTGCCCTCACCCCCGACCTCCCGGCCGAGCTCCCGCATCCCGAGCCTTGATCCTATGTAGAAATGCATATAGATTGGGCGCGATGAGAAGAAAGAGGCTCAGCTACAACGAGGCCTTGGTGCTCCAGGCTCTCGCCCGCGGCTTCCGCTACGGCTTCGAGATCATGGACTTCACGACGCTCGCGAGCGGCACCGCCTATCCCATCCTGAGGCGCTTCGAGATCGAGAAGCTCGTTCGCTCGCGCTGGGAAGGGGAGAGGACGGCGCAGCGCGACGGGCGGCCCCGCCGACGGTACTACGAGCTCACCGAGGAGGGCCGGAAGCTGCTCTCGATGGCGCTCGAGCGATTCTCCGACCATCGCCGAGTCTTCGGCGACGCCGTCGCCGAGCCTCAGTCGAGCCGATGAAGCCTCCGATTCTCGCGCGGATCACGGTCGGGATCGCGAGCCTGGCGGTTCCGGCGTTCTACCGCGATCGGTTCCGCGAAGAGTGGCTCTCCGAGCTCTGGCACCTGAGGAATAAGGGAGCGCCGGCGTCGAAGATCGCCGCCCGGACCGTCGGCGTGTTCCGGGACGCTCTCGAAACGCGCCGGCTGTTGCCCGAGGCGAGAGAGACGGGGAGGAGAAAGTTCATGGGATTCCGCGATGTCCGTCTCGCCTTGCGAAGCTTCCGGCAGCGGCCGGGCTGGACGTTCTTCGTCCTCGCCACGCTCGCCGTCGGCATCGGCGCCAACATCGCCATCTTCAGTCTCGTCGAGGCCGTCCTCCTTCGTCCCCTCCGATACGCCGAGCCCGACCGGTTGGTGAAGGTCCAGGGACTGACCCTCGCGAGCGGCCAACCAGGGAACATCTCCCCCGGGGAATTCTACGACTTCGCCGAACGGAGCGAGGTATTCGAATCGATGGGCGCTCACGGCTGGGTTGGATTCTTCACCGTCACCGGCGATCTGGAGCCCGAGCGCGTCGCCGGCTCGAGCGTGACCGCGGGCTTCTTCGAGACCCTGCGAGTGCGGCCCGCTCTCGGGAGGATCTTCACCGAAGACGAGGATCGGCCGGGGGCGCCTCTCACCGTCGTAGTTACTCATTCGTTCTGGCAATCACGACTGGGAGGCTCGTCTTCAGTCCTGGGAAAGACGATCCGGGTGAACGCCGAGCCTCACGAGATCGTGGGAGTTCTTCCGGCAGACTACCTGCACCCCGAGCCGAACCCCGAACGAGAGCCCTTCCTCTACACTCTCCAGCGGTTCGACCGCGGCGACCCTTGTCAGGATTGCCGGTTCATCCGCGCCATCGGACGGCTCCGCGACGGACGCTCGGTCGAAGAGGCCCGCGCCGAGCTCGCCGCCGTCGCACGGCGACGCGAGCGGGACGATCCCGCGTCCAACACCGGAAGGGGCGCCCACGTCGTCGAGCTCAAGGAGGCGATCGTCGCCGGCTCGCGAACGAGTCTGCTGGTCCTCTACGGGGCCGTCGGGGCGGTGCTTCTCATCGTCTGCGTCAATCTCGCGAACCTCCAGCTGGCGCAGGGGGTGATTCGCCAGAAGGCGCTCGCGATCCAGTCGGCTCTGGGGGCGGGCCGCGGGGCGCTGGTGCGCCAGCTTCTGACGGAGAGCTGGATTCTCTCGATGGCGGGGGGATTCCTCGGACTCCTGCTCGCGGCCTCGGCGCGCGGATTCCTGGCGCAGCGGGCGATCCCGCGAGCGGTCGAGATCGACTTCGACTGGACCGCGCTCGGGTTCGCCGTCCTGCTCTCGTCGCTGACGGCGATCGTCTTCGGATTCGCACCGGCGTTGAGCCTCGCTTCCACGAACCTCCGAACCGTTCTCCTCGAGGGCGGAGGCCGGGGCGCTAGCGCAAGGGCCGACGCGCGGCGGATCCTGATCGGAGTCGAGGTCGCGCTCTCGCTGATGCTCCTCTTGGCCGCCGGGCTCCTGATCAGGAGTCTCGGAGAGCTTCGCTCGGTTGCGCCCGGGTTCCGCGCCGACCGCGTCCTCACGATGTCCCTCTCTCTCCCTCTCGCCCGCTACGCCGAGGGAGAGCAGATCCCCTTCTACCAGCGGCTCTACGAGAGGATTCGGTCACTTCCGGAGGTCCGTGCGGTGGGCGGGACCAACATCCTTCCCTTGAGCGACAACTACTCCAACGACGCGTTCCAGATCGAGGCTCGCCCCGCGCCCCAGGGAGAGCGGCCCGGGGCGGAAGCGCGGTCCGTGAGCGCCGGTTACTTCGAGGCCATGGGGATTCCGTTGCTCCGCGGCAGGCTCTTCGACGAGCGGGACATCGCGAGCGCGGCGCGGGTGGTGGTGGTAAGCGAATCGATGGCCGCGAAGTTCTGGCCGGGCGAGGATCCTCTGGGAGCGCACATCACTTACAACCGCGGCGTTTCCGACGAGGGGAAGCTCGACGTGGGCGGAACGGGCTCGCGCGAGATCGTGGGAATCGTTTCCGACGTGAAGCATCTGGACCTGAACGAGGAGAGCGTCCCGATGTTCTACACCCCTCAAGCCCAGGAGCCTTCTTTTCACACCATGACGCTCGTGGTGCGAACGTCGTCGTCGGCGGAAGCCGTCGCTTCCGGAATCTCGAGGGAGCTAAAGGCGATGGATCCGGAAATCCCCCTCTACTCCGTGCGCAGCCTGAGCGAGGTCCTCGAGGGTTCGGTGAGCGAGGAGCGGTTCCGCGCGCGCGTCCTCGGGCTCTTCGCGCTGGTCGCGCTCGGCCTCGCCGCTCTCGGAGTCTACGCGGTCATGGGGCTCACCGTAGCTCAGCGCGAGCGCGAGATCGGAATCCGGATGGCGCTCGGCGCGAGGGTGAAGGACGTGGTGCGGATGCTCGTCCTCGAGAGCATGAGGCCGGTGGTCTGGGGCCTCGCCGCCGGCGCCGTCGGCGCGACCTTCCTGACCCAGGCGCTGCGGAGCCTGCTCTTCCGGATCGAGCCTTCGGATCCCGCGACCTTCGTCGGCGTTACCACGATCCTCGGCGTGACCGCGCTCGCGGCCGCCCTCATTCCAACGCTGCGGGCGGCTCGAGTCGACCCGGTGAGGACCCTCCGCTCGGAGTGAATGCGCGGATTTGGTTGAACGATCTCAATAACTGGCAGATGACGCGCGACTTTCGTCAAGTGGTTCAGCGGCATCGAGCTTTCGTCTCGAAGTATTCGCGGCTGATCAGACCTGAACCGTATTCTTGTGGAAAGGGAGATGCCCGATTGACGCATCGCACCGACGGAACATACATTGCCGGGAGTGCCGATCCGATATATCCGCTCGCCTTCTAAACGGAAACGCGGGCACGAACTTCTCCGGGCGCGTTGAGCGATGGCGCTCTCCGGCGTCGACTTGTTCGTCGTCCTCTCGTACCTCGGGGCCATCGTAGGGATGTCGTGGGCGTTCGCCCGCCGACAGCGCAGCGGAGAAGAGTACTTCCTCGCGGGCCGCGCGATGTCCGGCCCCGTGCTCGCAGCGTCGATCCTCGCCAACCAGGCGAGTGCGGTGAGTCTCGTGGGGGCGCCCGCGTTCGTGGCCCTGCGCGAGGGTGGAGGCCTTCTGTGGCTCCAGTACGAGCTCGCCGTGCCCATCGCGATGCTGCTGCTCATTGCGCTCCTCCTTCCCGCGCTTCGTAGCGTGCCCGGGTCGTCCATCTACGCCTACGCCGAGAATCGCTTCGGCCGCTCCACGCGGCGGGCGCTGGCTGGCGCGTTCCTTCTCTCGCGGGGGCTGGCGCTCGGCGTCGTCCTCTACGCCTCGGCGCTGGTCGTGGCCGAGACGCTCGGCTGGCCGGTGGACGCGGCGCTGCTGCTCGTCGGGGCGTTCGCGGCCGCCTACACCGGGCTCGGAGGGATCGTGGCGGACATTTGGAGCGACGTGTTCCAGCTCGTCCTCCTGTGGGGTGGGACCGTCGTGTGCGCGCTCGACTTGCTCGCGGAGCGAGGCTTCGCCCTCCTCCGCGCAGTCCCCGAGGAGCGGATGCGGACCCTGGTGCTGGATTCGACGGGACTTGTGGACGGTAACACCTTCTCCTTCTGGCCGATGCTGCTGGGAGGTCTCTTCTTGTATCTGACGTACTACGGCTGCGATCAGAGCCAGGCCCAGCGCCTCCTCACCGCCCGCGACGACCGCGAGGCGCGCCGAGCTCTGGTCCTGAACGGCCTTCTCCGCTTCCCGCTCGTCCTGACCTACTGCCTGTTTGGCCTCCTTCTTGCCGGTCTCCTGCGCCTGGATCCGCATTTCGCGGCGGCGATGGAGGGCCGGCCACCCGACAGTCTGGTTCCAATCTTCATGACGAGCTACCTCCCGTCGGGGCTGCGCGGCCTCATGCTTGCCGCCATCCTGGCGGCGGCCATGTCCTCGATCGACTCTGCGCTCAACAGCCTTGCCGCCGTCACGCTCGAAGACGTCTTCAATTTGCCGCCCGCGAGACAGGGCGTCTGGATCCCGCGGGTCACGACGCTCTTCTGGGGTCTGTTCGCGGTGGTCTCCGGCACGGCGTTCGCGCGCGCCGGAACCGGCATCATCGAGGTCATCAACCAGATCGGCTCCGCCTTCTATGGTCCGCTCCTGGGAGTGTTCGCCCTCGGCGTCCTCGCGCCGGCCGTCGACGGCCGAGCCGCTATGTTGGGCCTCGGCGTCGGCCTCGCGGGAAACCTGCTCGTGGCGCGGCTGGCCCCGGCTGTTTCGTGGCTATGGTGGAACCCCGCGGGCATCGCTTTCACGGTGACGTCAGCGCTCCTGCTGACAAGGGCCTGGCCCAAGCTCCCGACCATCGTCTGGCCTCGCCGGGAAGGGATGGTCCTGACGTCAGCGTTCGTCGTGATGCTCGGAATCCTCGTGTTGCTGCAGCGGTGCTGAGCCTTAGATGCCAGTGCGCCGAGCCTCCGTTTGGGACGGTGGTGGCGAGGAAGAGCGCGTGCCGGCATTGTTTTGACTACCAATTACTTTCTGCTAGTATTCGGCCAGGATGCAACGAGATCGCTCTAAAGCTCCGTCGAACGCCGTGGCCGTCGTCGCCCTAGTTTGGAATGGTCCGGATTCTTCACGGCGAAGCCGGATTGTGGTGGGCGAGTTGGTGGACCGGATGTGCGCGCACCTCTCGACGGTGTCAGAAATCGTCGAACAGCTGGTCACACGGCGCGTGTTGCGTCGAGAGATCGACGCCCACGTTGTTACCGAGGCGCCAGGCGTTCTCACGACCGCAGGATAGCAAGGCGACTGGTCGGTAACTGTGTGCGAAGGCCGAATCGATGGGGACGTGGAGGCGTTCCTTCGTCAACACGTCAAGTCTTATGAGCATCTCGAGGCTCTCCTTCTGCTTCGGAGCCACCGAGATGAGGATTGGACCTCCGAGGCAGTCGCCGAGAAGCTGCGAATCACTCCGGCGGCCGCGCAAGAGGCGATCGACCACTTTGGCGCCACGGGCTTGATCCTGTCGCAGGCGAGCGGCTCGCGGCCCGCCTTTCGCTACCGCCCGGCGAGTGAGAGCCTCGAATCCATGGTCGATCGCCTCGTTCAGACCTACGGGGAAAACCGCCTCGGCATAATCCGCCTGATGAATGCAGGTGCGATCGACCGCGTGCGAAGCGCAGCGGTCCGAACGTTCGCGAACGCATTCCGCTTGGGGAAGAAGCACAAGAAGGGGTGATGCCACCTCGTCTGAAGGTTGCTCAGAGCGCCGTCGCTAACCATTACCACCAACGGCGATGCTGACCGGCAGACCGGACACGTCCGAAAGCCCGACCCGACGGAGCTCGAACCCTGCCTCCTCGAGAACATCAGGCAGTGCAATGGGGCGACAATCGACGAGAGCCGGCCAGCGGCTGCTGAACCACCGGTAAAACCGTGGGCGCCATGTCGTTGAATCTCGATCGCCAAGCGACACGACCGTTAAGCGGCCGCCCTGTCGCAGTACCCTTCGGACTTCAGCCAGCACGGCAGGGATCTCGTTTTCCTTGAACAACTCCAAGGTGAAGGATGCGAACACCGCGTCGAAGCATCCCGAACGATAGGGCAGGGCAAGGGCGTCTCCCTGTTGCAGCGCGACGACTTTTCCGAGACCCACGGAAGCGACGTGACGGTTGGCGACGCGCAGCATTCCAGCCGAGAGGTCGAGACCAGCTACTCGTCCCGAAGCGCCGACGGCGCGGGCCAGGGCCGGAAGCGCACGACCCGTACCCACCCCGATCTCAAGGACGCGCTCTCCTTGAGCGGCGGCGAGAGCGGTGAGCGCTCGACGGCGTGGTCGTCGCTCGCTTGCTTCAGCCATCCAGTCATAGAAGGAGCTCAGACGATCGTAGAGTTTCGCGCGCGCGAACCTCCGATCCCTCGTTGTCGCGAGTCCAGTGGCAGGCATAACCGCGCTCACTCGCCTAAAGCAGATTATTTTGTACTCAAACTATCATATTCCCAACCGCTGCCAAATCGCAAATGGAGCCGGAGAGGGAGGTAGCGGATACGACGCTCGCTCGATAAGCCGACCGGGCGTTGAATCGGTATTTACCATCGAATGATTGTTTGGCCCCCGGCGAGAAGGCCTGTTATCTTTGCAATGCTGACCCGCTGGGCGTTTCCGCTCGGGAACCGGCAGGCCTGCTCACCGCGGGTCGGCGAAGACAAGGAGGCCCCATGAGCGACTTCCACCAGCAAGGACCCGTCACGATCCTGCCGCGCCTCGTCGCGCGTCCTGTGGAGGAGCTCGAGGCCCAGATTCTCGCCCTCACTCCGAAGTTTCCCGTGTCGCTGGTGATTCCGATGATCCCGACGGAGATGGAGATGCCCGCTCTCGGCCGCATCCTCGACGAGCTGTGCCAGGTCAGCTATCTGGAATCGCTCGTCATATCGCTCAACCGGGCAACCCGCGAGGATTACGAACGGGCGGTGCGCTACTTCGACCGCTACTCCGGGCGCAAGGTGATTCTCTGGAGCGAGGCGCGCTCCACGCAGGCGTTTCTTGACAGGATGGAGCAGGCGGGGCTCAACGTAGGCTCTCCCGGCAAGGGGCGCGCCTGCTGGCTCGCCATGGGTCTGCTCCTCGCCGAGGAGAAGGTCGACTACATCGCGTTCGTCGACGCCGATATCGTCAACTTCAGTCGCGAGATGCTTGCCCGTCTCATCCTGCCGGCTCTCGATCCCATCGTGGACTTCGACTTCGTGAAGGCCTACTACGCCCGCTTCTCCGATCGGCTCCACGGCCGCGTCACTCGCCTTTTCGTTTCGCCACTGCTGGCGGCGTTCACCCGCTTGATCGGAGCCGACCCTTACATCCGCTACCTGTCCTCTTTCCGCTACCCGCTGTCGGGCGAGTTCGCGGTGCAGCGAGATCTCGCTTCGCGCCTGCGCTTGCCCTCGGATTGGGGTCTCGAGATTGTCACCCTCTTCGAGGCGCTCCGCCACCGCGCGCCCGTCCGCGTCTGCCAGGTCGAGATCGCGGATCGCTACGATCACAAGCACCAGGATCTGTCGGCGCAGGACGCGAGCACCGGGTTGAACCGGATGGCGCGGGACGTCGGCACCCACCTGCTTCGCACGCTCGCCGCCGCGGGAGTGGTCCTTTCCGAGGGCCTGTTCAAAAGCTTGCTAGCGGCCTACCAGCGTGAGGCCGAGGATGCCGTGGCCGACAGTTACGCAGTCGCCATGATCAACGGGCTCGGATACGACCGTCATGAGGAGGAGATCGCGGTGCAGGTCTTCTCTCTTTCGTTGCGCCAGTCGATTGACGAGTTCGGCGCCGACCCCTCGGGGCCACCCCTGGTCCCCAACTGGTCCAGGGTCTGGGCGGGCGTGCACGACGCGGGCCCGTTGCTCATGAGCGCGGTCGCGGAAGGAGCGGCGTAGAGGATGCCGGTCGCCCCGGGGGCCTCGAAGCTCCTCATCGCCACCGACCTGGATAGCTGCCTCCTGGATGCCACCACCTACTCTTTTGAGGCCGCGCGGCCCGCGCTCGCGCTTCTTGCCCGAGAGGAGCATTCCACTGGTTCTGGCTAGCAGCAAGACGCGCGCGGAGATGGCGCCGCTGGCGCAGATCCTCGACCTGACGACGCCGCTTATCGTCGAAAACGGCGGTGCACTGCTCGTCCCGGAGAAGGAATTCGCCAACGCGCCCGAGGCGCCCTGTGGCAGGCGGGATTCTGGGCTCTCGTTCTGGGCGCTCCACGCGAGAAAATCCTCGAAGCTCTCGACGCCATCGCCGCGGAAACCGGTGCAAGCGTCCGCTCCTTTTCGAGGCTCGGTCTCGAGGAGGTGGAGCGGATCACCGGCCTCGCACCGGACGCCGCGGCGCTCGCCCAGGAGCGGGAGTACGACGAGCCCTTCCTCCTCGAAGACGAAAGGCCTCTCGAGGCCATTACGCGCGTCGCCCGCGAGCGCGGTTTCAGGCTTACGCGAGCGGGGAGGTTCTGGCATCTCACCGGCGAGAGCGACAAAGGGCACGCCCTGCGCGCGCTCCTGCACCTCTATGCAGCTGAAGGACTCGAGTTCTCGACGGTCGGGCTGGGAGACGCGGCCAACGATCTTTCTCTGCTCCAGGCGGTGGACCGGCCCGTCGTGGTGCCGGGTTTCTTCGGCGGGATCGACCCTATTTTGCGGGCAGCACTGCCCAACGCCGAGCGTGCCCCGACCCCCGGACCTGCGGGATGGAACGCCGCCGTCCCCACCGTACTGGGCGGGGAGACGCTGGCCCCGTTGGAGGGCGGCGAGTGAGCGTCTCTCTCGATCCTGACATCGAGGTACGCCTCCAGGCCATCGGCGGCGCGGACCTCGTCGTGGGCATTCCCAGTTTCAACAACGCCGCCACCATCGGGCACGTCGTTCGCGCCGTCGTGGCGGGTCTCAACAAATACTTCGCCGACCAACGTACCGTGATCGTGAACTCGGACGGAGGCTCCAAGGACGGCACCCCGCAAACCGTGGCTTCTGCGGAGTTCGCAACCCCCGATGCAATTCTCGTCACCCATCCGCTGACCGCGGTTCAGAAGTTCACAACCCCGTACCATGGCATCCCGGGAAAAGGGAGCGCATTTCGCACGATCTTCGCCATCGCCGAGCGGCTCGGAGCCAAGGCCTGTGCTGTCGTCGACTCCGACTTGCGGAGCATCACTCCCGAGTGGATCCAGCTCCTGCTCGGGCCCGTGCTCCAGGAGGGGTTCGACTTCGTGGCGCCCCTCTATCTGCGCCACAAGTACGACGGGACGATCACCAACTCCATCGTCTATCCGCTCACTCGCGCCCTCTACGGGAAGGAAGTTCGGCAGCCCATCGGCGGCGAGTTCGGCCTGTCGAGCCGGGCTCGGATCGCACTATTTGTCGAAGCCCGTTTGGGAGACCGACGTCGCCCGATTCGGCGTCGACATCTGGATGACCACCACGGCACTCGCCGAGGGGTTTCGCGTTTGTCAGGCGTTCCTGGCGCCAAGATCCACGATGCCAAGGATCCGGGCGCGGACCTCACCAGCATGTTCGTCCAGGTGGTCTCGTCCGTCTTCGATCTGATGGAGGCTTACGCCGAGAAGTGGGCCGCGGTCACCACTGTCGAGGAGGTTCCGCTCTTCGGCTTTCGCCACGGCGTAGGTTTGGAGCCCGTCCAGGTGAACGTGGATCGGATGGCCTCGATATTCCGCCAGGGCGTCCGGGATCTCCATGAAGTGTGGCAGCACGCTCTCGAGCCCGACAACCTGGCCGAGATCGCATTGCTCGCGCAAACGGAGGCGCCGCTGCGGGTTCCGAACCCGCTCTGGGTGCGCGTCGTCTACGACTTCGCGGTCGCCTACCATCGACGTGCGCTGCCGCGCGAGCAGCTTCTTCGATCGCTCGTTCCCCTCTACCTCGGTCGGACGGCGTCCTTCGTCCACGAGACCGCCTCGACGGGCGCCGCGGAGGTCGAGGAGAGCATCCGTGGACTGACCGATGAGTTCGTGAGGCAAAAGGACTACCTTCGCCAGCGGTGGGGCTAGAAAGGAGACGGACATGATTCAGTTTCTGCGGGATATCGTCGAGCGGACCTTCAGAGGCTTCGGCGACCGTCTGGCGGCCTTTGGCCCCAACGTGCTCGCGATGGGGGTCATCCTCGTGGCCGGCCTCGTGGCCGCGGGGGCGGTGTCGTTCGTGCTTCGGCGGTTTTTGCCGCGCGTTGGATTCGATGGGTTCGCCGAAAAAGTCGGCTTCGCCGGCCTGCTGCGAAAAGGAAACGTGGCCGCGAAACCCTCGGCGGTCGTCGCCCTTGTGAGCGCTTGGGCCGTACTCACTGTCTTCGCCCTTCTCGCCATCGGGGCCCTCGACCTCCAGTTCGCCATGGACTTCGTCTCTCGCGCCTTCGCCTACTTGCCGCAGCTTCTGATCGCCGCGATGCTTCTCGCGATGGGCTCGCTCGTCAGCAGCTTTCTCCGCCGCAGCGTGTTGATCGCCGCGGTGAACGCGGGGCTGCCCTCGGCGCGGCTTCTGGCGGGCGGCGCCTACACCGGACTCATGATCTTGTTCATCGCCATGGCCGCCGAGCATCTGGGCGTCGGGCGCCAAATCCTGCTCGTTTCGTTCACGCTCCTCTTCGGCGTCGTCGTATTCGCGCTCTCTCTTGCCTTCGGTCTGGCGGGACGAGACATGGCCCGGGAGTTGCTGCAGCAGCTCCTCCGGCGCCAGGCGCCAGAAGAGAAGGACGACCTCAGGCACCTCTAGGGAAGCACTTCGCCGACACCCTTCTCCAATGTGCTACGCTCCTTCCGGGAGCTCTCACGAACTTCGCCCTTACGCGCTCGCTACCGATTCGGCGAGACCGAGGAGCGCTCTTGAATGTGATCGAGCCCCGGCGCACGGAGGGGGCCGAGAGGTGGTAACCTTCCGCAGATGACTTGCTCGCGCTATCGCGGTCCAGCGCTGACCCCAAGGGCGCCCGCCGCCACGCCGAGCTCCCAACACGATCCGCCTTTCGTCCCCTGAAACGGCCATCTCCGTCCGCGACGGGTCCACTGCCCGCCGTCACTTCCATGGGAGGTCGCTTTGTATCTTTTCTCGATTGCCGGGGCCGACGGCCACGACGCCGTGCCCTCGGTGCTGCTCGCCCTGGCCTTCGTGCTCGTCGCCGCGAAGCTTGCCGGAGAGCTCCTCGAGCGACTGGGACAGCCTTCCGTTGTCGGGGAGCTCCTGGTCGGGGTCCTGCTCGGCAACGCGGCGCTGGTCGGCGGACCGGATGTATCGTTCCTAGGATCGAGCGAAACCTTCACCACCCTGGCCGAGCTGGGAGCCGTACTCCTGTTGTTCCACGTGGGGCTCGAGTCCACACCCAAGGAGATGATGGCCGTCGGAGGCCGAGCCACGCTGGTGGCCGTGGTGGGAGTGGCGACCCCGATGGCGCTGGGATTCGGTGTGGGAGAGCTTTTGCGGCCGGACGAATCCTGGATGCTTCACGCCTTCCTGGGGGCGATGCTCGCCGCAACCAGCGTTGGCATCACCGCCCGCGTGCTGAAGGATGCCGGTGCGCTGCGGACGAATTTCGCTCGCATCATCCTGGGGGCGGCGGTCATCGATGACGTTCTCGGACTGCTGGTCCTGGCGGTGGTTTCGGGCACCATCCGTGGCGCGGCGACGGGGGTGGAGCCGTCCGCGGGCGCGGTAGTGGTCATCGTCGCCAAGGCCTTCCTGTTCCTCGTGGGCTCGCTACTTGTCGGTTCGCTGCTATCGCCCCGCATCTTCCGAAGCGCTCTCGCGGTGCGCGCCCGCGGAGTCGTCCTGGCGCTGTCGCTCGGCTTCTGCTTTCTGCTGTCTTATCTGGCGCTTCGAGCGGGCCTGGCGCCGATCGTTGGGGCTTTCGCAGCCGGTCTGGTCCTCGAAGACGTTCATTTCGAAGGCCACGTGAAGCGCGGCGAGCCGCCGCTCCATCAGAGCCTCGAGCCTCTGATCGAGCTCCTGGTTCCGGTATTCTTCGTGAGGATGGGGATGCTACTGGACGTACGCTCGTTCGCATCGCCCTCGGTGCTGGGCTTCGCCGCCGTCCTGACGCTCGCGGCGATCTTGGGTAAGCTCGCCTGCGCCTTCGCCACTCCCAAGGGAGTCTCGGGGCTCACCGTCGGCATCGGCATGATGCCGCGCGGCGAAGTCGGTCTCATCTTTGCCGGCATCGGGGCGCGCCTGCTCCTCGACAGCCGTCCCGTCGTCGACGCGGGGGTCTACGCGGCTGCAATCTTCATGGTGGTGGCCACGACGATGGCAACGCCGCCGCTTCTTCTCTGGTCCATCCGGAGGTCTCGATGATCGAAGGATTCGAGTTATTTTGAACACCAAATAACTCCATGCTAAGGTTGGACGGCATGCGGAGTGTGCCCTGATGCCGTCGAGTCGCGGTGAGTGGCTTCTCGCCGGCCTCGCAATCTCCGTGGCGGTGATCCTCGTCCACGGTTTCGCCGTGCGCCAACGAGGAGCCTCCGCGTCCAGTGAGTCTCCGAAAGTCGAGCCCACACCGGTCGCTTCGGCGCTGCGGCCCGATCTCGAGAAGACGCCGCTGTCGTATTACTCCGACTACTGGCGACAGGTGGGCGAGCGGGTGAAACCCAAGATCGTGCTGGTCGGGTCCAGGAGCACACCCGCTCTCGTCGTCGCGCCCGGCCTCGCGGTCTCGTCTCCTCGAGTCGCGGAGGAGCGAGCGGAAGTCTCCTTCAAGCTCCTGGGCGGTGGACCGGAGTCGGGTCTCGCGCTCCTGGAGATCCCGCCGTCCACCCCGGCGGGGGTTTTCGTGCCTTCCGATCCCGCATCCCTTCACCCCGGTCTTCTCGTCGCCGCTGTCAGCCTCACCGCCGATGGGCGGCTGCTGGTAGCTCCCGGATACCTCACGTCCGCACCGGTCCCGCCCGAGGGCCAGAGCGCCCCCGTTAATGAAGGTGAGGAGGACTCTCTGGAGGTCTCGATTGCCTTCCCTCACTCGTTACCGACTGCAGCCATCGTCGATCTCGACGGCAATCTCGTCGGAGCCGCCTTCGACGTGGGAGGGAGCCTCCGTCTTCTGTCCTCGGAGACTCTCGGTCGTGTCGTCGAGCGGCTCCGGAGCCGTCCGTTCTGCTACGGCATCGAAGTCGCCGCGATCGACGAACGGGTGAAGGAGCTTCTAGGAGTGACCGGCGGCGTCCTCGTGGAAAGAGTTCGTGAGACATCGTTCGTCCCCAGGCCTTCGATCCGCGAGGGAGACGTGCTTCTCGAGTGGGGCGGCCGCGGGATCGCGAGTCCCGAGGAGTTCCGTCGTTCCTACGAAGCCCAAACACCCGGCGCCGTCGTGGCCTTCGAGGTACGCCGCGGCCGCCGCCCGGTGCGCGGCGGCACCGTCATGCCGGGACCGGACTGCAGGCCCGCCGGAAAGTCGTCGGTCGTGCTATCGAAGATCGGAATGACGCTCGGTGGGACCGACGGGCCCGAGACTGGATGGGAGGTCTTGACCCTCACCTCCGGAGGGCCGGCCGCGAGGGGCGGCATCAAGGTCGCCGATCGGATCCTCATGGTCGATGGCCTGGAGCTGCGGGAGGGCGGCCTCGACGTGCTTCAGAGTTTCGGCCGTCGTCCCCGGGCGCTTCCGATCCTCTTGCGCCGCGATCGCCGCGTCCGACTGCTGGCCGTGTCGCCGAATGACGAGTAGTCGGAGCCGAGGATCGCAGTCGCGACTCTGGTCCCGGCTGCGGGCGATGGCGAGGCTCGGTCGCCGCGCCGCTCCGGGCGCTCCCGGCTTGGGTTGGGTGGCAATCTGGTTCCGCAAGAATTTCCTTCGGTCCCAGAACTATCTGATCTTGCTCTCGATCGCCGTCGGCATCCTGACGGGCCTCGGATCCGTCGGTTTCATCTATCTCCTGACCGCCGTTGGGCGATTCGCGCGAGATGGAGTGGGAACGGCCCTCGAGATATTCGGACCCGCGAATCTGGTGCTAGTCCCGGCGATCGGCGGTCTGATGGTGGGTCCGCTCATCGAGCGCTTCGCGAGGGAGGCCAAGGGCCACGGGGTCCCGGAAGTCATGACGGCCCTCGCGATCCGCGGCGGCCGTATCCGCGAGCGAGTCGTCATGGTCAAGGTGTTGGCCTCGTCCCTGACCATCGGCTTCGGCGGGGCGGCAGGCCGCGAGGGCCCCATGGTCCAGATAGGGTCGGCCATCGGCTCAGCCATCGGACAGTGGACCCAAATGTCCACCGGGAAGGTGCGCACCCTCGTGGCCTGCGGCGCCGCCGGGGGAATCGCGGCCACGTTCAACGCCCCTATCGCGGGCGCCATCTTCGCCGTCGAGGTTTTGATGGGAAGGATCCACGCGGACTTTCTCCTCGTACTCCTGACGTCGTTGAGCTCGTGCATCGTCGCCCGGTCGTTTCTGGGAAACCATCCGGCGTTCATGGTGCCGGCGTACGAGCTCTCGAGCCCGGCGGAGCTCCCGTTGTACTTCTTGATGGGGCTCCTCGTCGGCATGGCGGCAATGGCCTACGTGCGACTCTTGTACCGCGCCGAGGACCTCTTCCGCGACTGGAGCTTCCCCGAGCCTCTGAAGCCCGCCGTCGGCGGTCTGATGGTGGGGCTTCTGATCCGCTTCTTCCCGCAGGTCTACGGATCGGGCTTCCCGGCCATCGAGTCCGCTCTCTGGGTGCGGTTTCCCTGGGAGCTGCTGCTGGGCCTGTTCCTGGCGGAGATGCTCGCGAATTGCGCGACTCTCGGCTCCGGCGGCTCGGGCGGCGTCTTCGCCCCGAGTCTCTACATGGGGGCGATGCTCGGTGGCGCTTACGGCGTACTGGCCCACTCCCTCTTTCCGGCCTGGACCGGCGGACCCGGGGCCTACGCGATGGTCGGGATGGCGGCGTTCTTCGCCGCGGGCGCCAAGGCGCCGATGACGGCCCTCCTCATCCTCTTCGAGATGACCAACGACTATCGCATCATGCTCCCGCTCATGACGGCGACGGTCGCGAGCACCTTCGTTTCTCATCGCCTGTTACCGCAGAGCATCTACACCCTAAAGCTCCATCGGCGCGGAATCTCGTTCCCGCAGCACGAGGACGGGGAATCCTCCGTATAACCTCGAGGTTCCGCGGTTCCGAACGACCTCTTAATTGTTTTGTACTCAAACTATCTGTTAGAATCGGGCTCCCGATGACGACAGAGACCATACCCAAGAACGGCTCGTTCCACTTCTGGGGATGCTCTGATATCCGGGAGAGTCTCGGATTGCGCGCCGACAGCGAGCGTCATCTTCTCGAGCGGCTCGAGAGCGTGCCTCAGGAGTCCATTTACTACCACACCGTGCGCTGTATTCTCCGCCGGCGAGTCTTCCCCACACCCTATCCCGACGATTTCTCTACCTGGGTTGCGAGCGAAATGCGCGACGTCACCCTGGCGGAGCGGCTCGCGTTCCACTCCCCCTTCGACTTCCCCGACGTGGAGGCATTCCGAAATCACCTTCTCGAGACTCTCGACGATCACCTGTCGCGCCTTCCGGCCGCGCCCGCGGCCGTCCTCGGAAAACCGTTCTACTTCCTCACGGGACATCTGGCCGCGGTGCCTCTCGAGATTGTGGCTTGGGATCTCCGGAGTCTCAGGAAGGCGCTCGCCCAAGTCGACGACAGCTCCCTCTACTACCACGCGGTAGAGGCCATCGGACGACTCGGGAACCCGCGCGGCGACTTCGCCGCGTGGGTGGAGGACGTCCTGCGCCTGCCTTCCCTCGCCCGGCATATCGCGGAGATCGACCCGTTCGTGACGAGCCTCGCCGGAGTACGGGCGCGGCTCCTCGAGATCGTGGACTCCGAGCTGGCCCTGGGGACGAGCGCATGACGACAAACGCACCCATGCTTTCGTCCTACGAGGGGGTCGCGCCCCCGGGAGCCCTGCGTCTCGTGCGGTACCTGGCGCGCGACCTCGCGGGCAAGAGCTTCCTCCACGTCAACTCCACGCGGGAGGGTGGCGGCGTGGCGGAGATCCTGAATCGACTCCTACCGCTCTTGGACGAGCAGGGCATCCGCACGCGGTGGGAGGTCATCTCGGGGCCACCCGAGTTCTTCGTCGCGACCAAGCGGATCCACAACACGCTGCAGGGCGCTGACCTCCCCTTCACCAAAGCCCACCAGGACGTGTTCCTCGAGACCTCGCGAGCCGCGATGCGCCAGCTGGACCTCTCGGCCGACCTGGTGATGATTCACGATCCCCAGCCGGCAGCGCTCGTCGAGGCCCGCCCTTCCGGGGCCAAGTGGATCTGGCGATGCCATATCGACCTCTCCCGCCCCGCGCGGACGACGCGGAGCTTTCTCGAGCCTTTCGTACGGCGCTACGACGGCGCCGTGTTCCATCTCGCGGAGTTCGCATGGAGGCTCCCCATCCCCAGCTTTTTGATCCACCCCAGTATCGATCCACTCTCGGACAAGAACCGGGAGATGGACGAGATGGAAGTCGAGCGGCGCGTGTCGGCGTTGGGTGTGCCGCTCGACCGTCCTCTCCTCCTTCAGGTATCGCGGTTCGATCCGTTCAAGGATCCTCTGGGAGTCATCCGCGCCTACAGAATGGTGCGCAAGGTGCGGGACTGCGTGTTGGTGCTGGCTGGCGGCGGAGCGGCCGACGACCCGGAGGGGGCGGAAGTCCTCGCGCGGGTCCGGGAGGAGGCTGCGGACGATCCGGACATTCACGTCCTCTTGCTCCCGAACGACGCCCACCTCGACATCAATGCGCTTCAGCGCGCAGCCGCGGTAGCGATCCAGAAATCGACGCGCGAGGGGTTCGGGCTGACGGTGGCCGAAGCGATGTGGAAGGCGAAGCCGGTGGTCGGCGGAGCGGTAGGGGGCATCACCCGGCAGATTCAGGACGGCGTCACCGGCTACCTCGTCCACTCAATCGAGGGGTGCGCCTACGCGCTTCGCCGCCTGCTGAACGATCCCGAGGAGCGACGGCGGATGGGGGAGCTCGGCCGCGAGCACGCTCGGAGCAATCTCCTCATCACCCGCCACCTGGCGGACTATCTTCAGATGCTGCGACTACACGCCGCATGACGGCTACCACGGACATCGCGGCCGACGGCGGAAGGCTCGTTGTCATCTCGAACCGACTTCCGCTGACCCTGCGGCGGACGGGAGACGAGTGGAGCGCCGAATCGAGCGCGGGCGGCCTCGCGACCGCACTCGAGCCCGTGCTCCGACGAACCGGCGGGCTCTGGATCGGGTGGCCCGGCGACGCTCGCGAAGGCTCCGTGAGCGAGAGGCGCAAGCTGCTCTCGCGCTGGGAGCGAGAGCACGGCTACGTGGCCGTGGACCTGCCGAGGTCGGTGACGAGGCGCTCCTACTACGGATACGCCAATCGGACGCTGTGGCCGCTCTTCCACCAATTCCCCTCGCGCTTCGAATTCGACGCGAAAGGGTGGGACGCTTACGTCGATACCAATCATCGTTTCCGCGACGCCGTCCTGCCGCGAATCCGTCAGGGGGACCTTGTTTGGATTCACGACTACCAGCTCATGCTCCTGCCGCAGTTGCTGCGGGACTCCGTCCCCGACATCGCCGTCGGCTTCTTTTTGCATATCCCGTTCCCCTCCTCCGACGTGTTCCGCGTGTTGCCGCGCCGGGACGAGTTGATTCGCGGCCTCCTGGGAGCGGACTTCGTCGCCTTCCAGACGCACGGCCACCTGCAGCACTTCCGGGCTTCGCTCCTCCGAATCCTGGGAATCGGCAGTCGAATGGACCGGGTGGAGGCGGACGGCCGCTTCGTGCGTCTGGAAGTGCTTCCCATCGGCATCAGCCCGGAGGAATTCACGCTTCCCATCGAGAGGGATCCCGCGGTGCAGGAGTCGCTATTGGAGCTGCGCCGCCGTTTCACGGGTCGCCGCATCCTCCTCGCGGTAGACCGGCTCGACTACACCAAAGGGATCCCCGAACGCCTTCGGACCTTCAGGCGTCTGCTCGCGCAAAAGACGGACTTCCGCGAAAAAGTGACCCTGGTGCAAATCGCCGTTCCCTCGCGGGAAAGGATCCCGCTGTACCGCGAGCTGCGCCAGGAAGTGAACCAGCTCGTGGGCGAGATCAATGGCGAGTTCGGGATGCCGCAGTGGACGCCCGTCGTTTATATCCATCGCCCGGTGTCGCGGTCGGTGCTGGTGGCGCTCTACGTAGCGGCCGACGTCGGTTGGGTGACACCGCTCCGCGATGGAATGAATCTGGTGGCGAAGGAGTACGTCGCGTGCCATCGGGGGCGGGACGGCAATCTGATCTTGAGCGAGTTCGCGGGCGCGGCGGCGGAGATGGGCGAAGCCTTCCTCGTCAACCCCTACGACGAGGAGCGGACGGCGGTGGTGGTCGAGCGCGCTCTGGGCCTCGCGCCAGAGGAGCAGCGAGAGCGCATGTCGGCCCTCTATCAACGCGTGGTCCGCAACAATGCCACCGCATGGAGCCAGCGTTTCCTCGAGAATCTGCGGGATGCTGCTCGCCTGCGGGCACAAGTTCCCGCGGAAGGGCCACGACCGCTCCCGACCGAGGCCACCCTCACGGCTTTTCGTGCGGCCGGGAGTAGCCTCCTGTTCCTCGACTACGACGGAACTCTGGTGCCCTTCAGAAACCGCCCGCACGAGGTGGTCCCTCCCGGACCCCTGGTCTCGCTCCTGACTCGACTCTGTTGTCGCCCCGCCGACCGCGTGGTGCTGGTCTCGGGCCGCCCGCGGTCTCAGCTCGACCCGTGGTTCGCGTCGATCGAAGGACTATGGCTTGCGGCAGAGCACGGCGCGATCCTTCGCCGTCCGGGCTCGGCGTCGTGGGAGCCGCTCCGGCCGACGCTCCCCGTGGAGTGGAAGACGCGGGTGCGGCCGGTGCTCGAGCACTTCACGGATCGGACTCCCGGAAGCTTCATCGAGGAAAAGGAGTATTCTCTCGTCTGGCACTACAGGATGTCCGACCCGGAATTCGGCGAGTGGCTCGCGAACGAGCTCGCGGCGAGCCTCGATGAGATGCTCGCGGAGTCCGAGCTCTGCGCGGTGCGCGGACAGAAGTCCGTTGAGGTGAAGCTTTCCTGGGCAAACAAGGGCGAAGTGGCGGTTCAAATGGTGAACGACGTTCCCGAGGCGGTGTTCAAGCTCGCTATCGGCGATGACCGAACGGACGAGGACCTCTTCGAACGGCTCCCCGCCGACGCCTGGACCATTCATGTGGGAGATGGCGCCTCTCGAGCTCGATTCCGGCTCGCGAGCCCTCGAGCGGTGTGCGAATTTCTGGACGCGCTCTCCGACGTCGAAGCGGAAACGCACCGAGCGTGAAGCGATCCGAGGAGGGGAAGGCGGGCGTGAGCGGGAAGGTCGGAAGACGCTCGGGCGTCAAGGCGCAGGAAGCGGCGGAGGTCGTCAACAACCTCAGGCGCCTCTTCAAGGCGATCCAGGAACACTCGAAGGCAGTCCTTCGCAAGACGGGGCTCTCAGGCCCGCAGGTATGGGCCCTCACGATCCTCGGGGCCGAGCCCGAGCTTTCTCTCGGCGAACTCTCGGAACGGCTCTTCGCGCATCCGTCGACGGTCTCCGGGATCGTGGACCGTCTCAAGAAACGCGGCGCGCTCCGGCGGTCCGTGGATCCGCTCGACGGTCGCGGAATACGATTGTCACTGACTCCACTAGGCCGTCGCCTTCTGAAACGAAGCCCACCTCCGTTCCAGGTCGGCCTGCGCAGAGCCCTCGAGGACCTTCCCTCCTCGCAACTGCGGCAGTTGCGCCGGGGCCTGGAGCAGATCGTCAAGGAAACGTCCGCGAGCCGCTTCGCCTCCCCGTTCTTCGACGTCGAAGCTCCGATTCCGAGGCGGGTTGGAAGAACGCGGCGAAGATCGAAATCGTGAGGGAGGGGATCCACGCGCCCCCGCGGAAATCGAGGCTGACGGACTGGCGGAGTCTTCCGGCCCTCGCTGCCGAGGCGGTGACAAGCGAGGGGGAGAAAGAAGAGGTCAAGGGCTAGAAGGACTTATCTCTTGTTGGCGCCGAAGCGGGATTCGGCGCCGGTAGCTTCAGCCGGCGAAGACGCACCGCAGCCTGTTCTCGATGTGGGAGCCGACGTCGGCGGTCAGACTTTCTCGAGCGCCTGCTTCAGGTCTTCGATCAGGTCTTCTCCGTCTTCGAGGCCCACGGAGAGCCGTACCAGGCCGTCGGTGATCCCGACCCGCTTGCGCTCGGCTTCCTCGACGTCGGCGTGGGTCATGGTCACGGGATGGGTCACCAGCGACTCCACCGAGCCCAGGTTCTCGGCGAGGCTCCACAGGCGGAGGGAGTCCATGATCTTCTTCCCCGCCGCGACCCCGCCCCGGACCTCGAACCAGACCATGGCGCCGAAGCCCGAAGCCTGCCGCTTCGCGAGGTCGTGCTGCGGGTGCGACGCGAGTCCGGGGTAGCAGACCCGATCGACCTTGGGGTGAGACTCGAGGAACTTCGCGATCGCGAGGGCGTTCTCCGACTGCGCGTCCATGCGTACGGAGAGGGTCTTCGCGCCCTGGAGAGTGAGCCAGGCGACCTGGGGCGAGAGGATGATGCCGCAGGCGTTCTGGACGAATCGAATCTTCTCCGCGAGCTCGGCGCTCCGGCTCGTGACCGATCCGCCCACGGTCGCGTTGTGGCCGTCGAAGTACTTGGTGGTGCTGTGGACGCTCAGGTCCGCTCCGAGCTCGAGCGGGCGCTGGTAGTAAGGGGTGAGAAACGTGTTGTCGACGGCGTGAGGGATGCCGCGGCCCCGCGCGATTTCCGAGATGGCGGCGATGTCCGTGAGCTTCAACGTCGGGTTCGCCGGGGTCTCGGTGAGTATCAGCCGGGTGTTGGCTCGGAGGCTCTTCCTCACGTCCTCCGGCTTCGAGGTGTCGGCGAACGTGAAGTCGACGCCGAATCGGCTGAAGATCTTGGTGCAGATGCGGTAGGTTCCGCCGTAGGCCACGTCCGAGACCACGGCGTGATCGCCCGCATTCAGAAGCGTCAACAGGACCGCCTGGATCGCCGCCATTCCCGTGGCGAAACAGGCGGTGTCCGCGCCGCCCTCGAGCTCCGTGATCTTCTTCTCCAGCGCGCGCACCGTCGGGTTGCCCGAGCGGGAGTAGGAGTAGCCTTTCGAGAGATAGCGGTCGACCGACTCCTGGACGTACGTCGTGGTCTGGTAGATCGGCGTGAGGATCGATCCGGTGGTGGGGTCGGGCTCGACGCCGGCGTGAATCTGCTTGGTTCGAAAGCGCATTCGTCTATTTTAGCACCGAGGCGCGTTCCAGCTTCCTCAGGATGCCATCCGGCTCGGAGAGAGCCAACCTCACGATCTCGTTCGCCCGCTCCTGGGTGCCGGCCACCGCGTAGATCCGAAGCTGCGGGGCGTTCCCCGAGGGCCGGATGTGGGCGATGTCCCCGCCCTCGAAATACAAGCGGATCCCGTCGGTCGCGTCCGAGCGCACGATCCCGCCGAATCCGAGCTCCGGGGTGAAGAACGAGGCCAGGGCCCGCGCCCCTTCTTCCGAGGAGAACTTCGCGAGGAGGGCGCGGCTGGTGCGCGCGGCAAAACCGTCGATCAGTCCCGCCTTCCCGAACCGGGGCGGAAGCTCGGCAAAGAGCTCCGGAAGCGAACGGTTCCTCTCCGCCGAGAGGTGCAGCACGGCGAGAATCGGAAGGACGGCGTCCCGGGTGGGGAGAGCCGCGAGCCACTGCCCATCCCGCTCCAGATCCGACCCGGTGAGAAAGCCGCCGTTGGCCTCGAACCCCACGATGCGGCGGAACCCTCCGCGAGCGAGATACTCTTCCATGCCTTCGATGACGTAGGGCGATCCGATGCGGGTCTTCTTCACGGGAACGCCCCGGGGGCCGAACCAGAGATCGACGGCGTCGTTGGCGCTCACCGGGACGACGACGGCGTCGGCGCGAAGGTAGTCGGCGACGAGGATCCCCAGGAGATCGCCGCCGAAGAAACGGACCTTGCCGTCGGGCGCGATTCCGACTACGAGCGGCCGGTCGCTGTCGCCGTCCGTCGAGACGATGGCGTCGATCTCACCGATGGTGTCCCGGGCGACGGACAGAAGCTGCTCGAGCTCCCGGAGCCGCTCGTCGCTGATGTTCTCGGTATCGATGGGGATGAAGGAGTCCGAGCGCTCCATCGGAAGGACGTCGGCCCCGAGGCTCCTCAGAATCCCCACCAGGAGATCCCGTCCCACGGCGGAGTGTTGATACACCACGACGCGCTTTTTGGACAGCGCGCCTTCCGGAAAGAAGTCCAGGTACCGGCGGACGTAGCTTTCGCTTCCCGCCGCTGAGGCCTCGGCGAGAGGCCGGGCCCGCTCGGCCAGGACCATGCCGTCGTCCGCGAAAGGGGATTCCGGGCCCTTGCGGGCGTACTCCCAGGCGCGGACTCCGGCTACCGCCGCGAGGATTCCGGCCTCGTCCACCTTCATCACCTCGCCCGCCGGACGGGCGAACTTGACGCCGTTGCGGTCGAAAGGAATGTGGCTTCCCGTGACCATGACGCTCGCGCGCCTCTGGGAAAGAGCGCTCCAGGTGAGCGCGGGAGTCGGTATCCTTCCGAGGTAGTCGAGTCGGAAACCGGCGTCGGTGACGGCGCGGGCGACCGCGCCGAGGATCCTCTCCGTCGAGGGCCTCAGGTCTCCCGCGGCGGAAACCGGGTCGCCGCGGTAGATCTCGCGACGGTCCAGAAGGTACTCGAGGAACCCTCGGGTGTTGACGTAGACCTCGAGGTCGGTCATCTCGGAGACCAGCCCGCGAAGGCCGCTCGTCCCGAACGCGAGCTCGCTCGGACGCCGGCCGCGGAAGCGCGGCCTCCGGTCGGGAACCGCGGCCCGAAAGAGAGTTCCGCGTCCGGCGATCCCGTACGTCGTGCCGTGCGTCACCAGGAGACATTCACCCCGGCGCAAGCTCTTTGGACCTTCGGCCGACGAGACCTCGAGCTCGCCTTCGGCCTCGACGGCGAGCAGGATCTCGGCGCCGTAGGTCTCCCCGCTCGAATAAGGGGTACCGGAGCCGACGTCGATCACTCCGAGCTGAAACTCTTTGGGCGTGGAAGGGTAGAGGCCCTCGCCTTCTCGACCTGGGGCCGGACGCAGGATGACCGGTGGTCCCCCCGCGAAGCTCAAGATATTCGAAAGCTCCTCGACGTCGACATGTTTCTCCGTCAGGCCGCCGCGAAGCACGTTGTTCGAGCTCGCCATGATCTCGACCGCCGAGCCCTCCAGGTAGGAGTGCAGAACCCCCGGTCCGAGAAATACCGCTTCTCCCGGCCTGAGGTGAACCAAGTTCAGGAACAGGATCGACAGCAGGCCCCGGTCATGGCCGCCGCCGCCTCTGGCGAAGACGTCGTCGCATCGCACCATCCAGAACTCTCGCCGGTCCCGATCGAAGCTTCGCCGCCTCAAGCGGACGAGGATGGGCTCCAGGATCTCGTCCACCTCGGCCTGAGGAAGCGCCAGGACCCGCCGGTAGAGATCACCGAGAGCCCGTTCGTCGAGCTCGACACCGGCGGCGAGCCGGTGGAGCTCGGGCACCTCTTCCAGCGTGGTCGCGATCTCTTCGAAACGGCGGAAGCCGACGAAGGCGTAGAAATCGGTGAGAGCCGCGAGAAGCTCGGGCTTTCCGCGCCGATCGCGGTAGCTTCGATTCGGAGCCCCGAGGGGGATCCCGCTCCGGTTCTCCCGAAGGAAACCCACCCGGGCCTGCTCTTCGGAAGGATGCGCCTGGAGGGAGAGCGGAATCGCGGCGGAGAGAACTTTGACAAGGAACGGAAGCTCGCCCCGGAACTCGCGAGCGACCTCCGGGCCGAGAATCGCTTCGGAGTCCTCTTCGATCCGGTCTTTCAGCGTCTCGGCGCCCACCCTCGAAGGCAGGTCGGGGTGGGCTCCCATCCAGAGCTCGGCATAGGGGAGGCCGTCGCGGTTCTCCCGCCCGAGAAGCGAGGGAATGAACCGGGTGTCCCCCCACGCATAATGCTGGACCCGTGGCTCGAGGGGGATGAGACTCACACTTCGTTTCTCGACGTCTCGCCGGACTTCTCGCCGGACTTCTCGAAGACGCGCTCGATGAGGCTCGCGGCTTCGGTCTGGATGCGAACCAGATGCTCTCGGTCGCGGAAGCTCTCGGCGTAGAGCTTGTACACCTCCTCGGTTCCCGAGGGGCGGGCGGCGAACCATCCATAGTCGGTCGAGACCTTGAGGCCGCCGATGGGAGCGCCGTTGCCGGGGGCTGCGGTCAGAATCTCGCGGATCGGATCGCCCGCGAGCTCCGAGGTCGTGACCTCCGAAGCGCCGAGCTTCTTCAGAAGGGCCTTCTGCTCCCGCGTCGCCTTTCGGTCGATGCGCTCGTAGACCGGGCTGCCGAGCTCCTCGGTGAGGCGGCGGTAGAGCTCGCCGGGATCCCGGCCTGAGGCGCCGAGGATCTCGGCCGCGAGGAGCCCGAGCACGATACCGTCCTTGTCCGTCGTCCAGACGGTTCCGTCCCGTCTGAGGAGCGAGGCCCCCGCGCTTTCTTCTCCTCCGAATCCGAGCGAGCCGTCGAGGAGTCCGGCGACGAACCACTTGAAGCCGACGGGGACTTCCACCAGGCGCCTTCCGAGCTTCCGAGCGACGCGATCCACGATGCTGCTGGTCACGACCGTCTTTCCAACGGCGGCGTCCGCCCGCCACCCGGGCCGATGGCCGAACAGATAGTCGATGGCCGCGGCGAGATAGTGATTGGGGTTCAGGAGCCCCGAGCTTCGGGTGACGATGCCGTGGCGATCGTTGTCGGTGTCATTGGCGAAGGCGACGTCGAAGCGGGAGCGGAGCTCGATGAGAGGCGCCATCGCCTGGGGAGAGGAGCAGTCCATGCGGATCTTGCCGTCCCAGTCGAGCGTCATGAACCGGAACGTGGGATCGACCAGCGGGTTCACCACCTCCAGGTCGAGCCCGTAGCGCTCGGCGATGGGCCCCCAGTAGAAGACCCCCGCGCCCCCCAGCGGATCGACGCCGATGCGGATTCCGCGGAGCTTCTCCAGCTCGAGCACGGAAGCCAGATCGGAGACGTAGGCGGTTGTGTAATCGTGGCGATGGGTGGTGGGAGCGGCGAGGGCCTGCGAATACGGCACGCGCTTCACCGAAACGAGTCCTTCGGCGAGGATGCGGTTCGCCCGCTCCTCCACCCAGCTCGTCACGTCGGTGTCCGCGGGGCCGCCGTTCGGCGGGTTGTACTTGAAGCCGCCGTCCTCCGGCGGGTTGTGCGACGGAGTCAGGACGATGCCGTCGGCGAGAGCCCGGCGTCTTCCCCGGTTGTGGGTGAGAATCGCGTGGGAGACGACCGGGGTCGGAGTGTAGCCGTCTTTCGAGTCGATGAGGGTCTCGACGCCGTTTCCCGCGAGGACCTCGAGCGTCGTCACCCGCGCGGGCTCGGAGAGGGCGTGGGTGTCGATGCCGAGAAAGAGAGGACCGTCCGGACCGCGGGCGGCGCGGTAGTCGCAGATCGCCTGGGCGGTCGCGAGCACGTGGGCCTCGTTGAAGCTGCGGAGAAAGGCCGAGCCCCGATGCCCCGAGGTGCCGAAGGCGACTCGCTCGGCGGCGTTCTCCGGATTCGGTGTCTCCGCGTAATAGGCGGTGACGAGCCGGGCGACGTTCGGCAGGAATTCCGGCGGCGCCGGCTTTCCGGCGAGGGGGTGCATGAGGGCCATCCTAGCAAAGCGGCGCCTGGCTTCGCACGGCAGGGCGCCGACACCGGCGTATTTCTAGGGGAAAATCGAATCCTCGCCTTGATTTTTGCAAACCGTGGTCTAGACTGCAATGACTGCTGAACACATACAGGTCATTCTCCGGTCGCGGGAACGAAAGGAGGAGGAGATGCCTGAGGTCATGGATCCAACCCCAGATCGCAGCTCGGTGCCGACGCCGGCGCCCTTCCGGATCGACGTAAAACTCCACGAGGTGCTGATGGAGAGCACCCCCGGGAACGGTCACCCCGTTTCCCCCCTTCCCAAGCCGGTGGGCGGAGGCGGGACCGGGCTACCGATGCCCGTTTATCCCCAGAGGACTTACTCCGACGACGAGCCGTCGCTCCTCCAGTACCAGAGGATGAACGCCCGGCGCACCTGGGAAGCCTGGGCAAAGCCGTACTTCGCGTCGCGCTCGCTGAAGAACCGCAACGAGCTCCGCCCGATCATCGCGTACCTCTTCACCGACTATAAATGCAACCTGGATTGCCATTATTGCTGGGCGTACAACAACGCGGTCAAGGGAATGACCGAGGAGATGGCGAGGCGGTCGGTGGACTGGCTCGAGTCGCTCGGAAACCGGGTCCTCGCGCTCATGGGCGGCGAGCCCTTGCTTCGCCCCGACTTCGTGCACAAGGTCACCGACTACGCGGCCAGGAAGGGCTTCTTCGTATATCTTCCGACGAACGGGAGACTCATGCGGCCGGAGGTGATCGACCGGCTGGGAGACGCGGGTCTCGCGACCGTGAACCTCGCCATCGACTCCATGGACGTCAAGCCATCGCTCCCGAAGGCTCTGGCCCCCATTCGAAATCACTTCGAGTACCTTCTGAAGCAGCAGAGGCGCTACGGCTACACCGTCGCCATCAACACCAACATCTGCCGCAACAACATGGACGACGTGCGGGCGCTGACGGAGCTCGCGCTCGACCGCAACATCGCCATCGATTTCCACATCAACGAGGCGCCCATGATCGAGCAGGGGCACTTCCAGCACTACGAGGAGAACCAGACCTATCTCAGACCGCAGGACTACGAGAAGGTGGACGAGCTCCTCGACTGGATCATCGAGCGCCACAAGAGCGGACAGCGCGTGGTGAACCCCCTCTCCCACCTGCACGAGATGAAGAACCTCATGCGCGGTGAGGTGAAGACCCGATGGAACTGCCGGGCGGGCCATAACATGCTGATCATCCGCGTCGACGGAACGCTCGCGCCCTGCTTTCCCATGTACTCTGCGAGCCACGACTGGGGCACCGTGGGAAATCACAAGTTCGAGCCCCGCCAGCTCGACGAGATGAAGAAGGAGTGCACCAAGCACTGCCTGTCGACCTGCAACTACATTCTCGGCTTCTGCTACAACACCCGACGCGTGGTCTGGTGGGGCCTGAAGCAGGCGATGCGCGGCTTCAAGGGCGTGAGCGGAAGCTTCTAGCTCAACTCGAGAGGGAAGAGGGGAAAGAAACGCAAAGACGCAAAGACGCAAAGGCGCGAAGAAGAAACGGACTGATTTTTCTTCTTTGCGTCTTTGCGCCTTTGCGCCTTTGCGTTCGATTCCCCTCCTCCCTGCCTTCGGGTTGTTGTCCCGGCTCGGTTCAGGCGCTAGAATAAATCCAGTAGCGCAAAGCTAACCAACTGAACGCGTAAGGAGCGACAGCTCTTATGGGCGCGGACCAGTGTAGGCGGAACGACTCGCCACGGACGGAACGATGCAGGCGGTCGAAGTCCGCCCTCCCTTCCCATCTGGAGGAGACCGATGCTTAGGGCCCTGACCGAGATTCTGGAGAACTCGTCTTTCCGCGGCACGGAAGAGGAAGTCCTCACCTTCCCCGCCTACCTGGACCTGGTGAAGCGGGAGCCCTGGATCACCCGGAACACGTTCCAGCTGCTCCACGACATGCTGCTTTCGAGCGGCGTCGAGAGGACGATCGTGCCCGGCAAGCCCCTCCGGCATCGCTACGCTTTCTTCGAGGATTCGGAGCTCGTGGGGCTGTACGTGGTCTTCGGCCAGCAGAAGGCGAAGGAGAACCTGATCGAGAAGATCGACAACGCGAGCCGTGGGCTCGAGGCATCGAAGCGCCTCTGGATCCTCCTCGGCCCGCCGGGGGCCGCGAAATCGCGCTCCATGGACGGCATCAAGACCGCGCTCAACCACTACTCTCGTTCGGACGAGGGGAAGACCTACACTCTGCTCCTTCCGACCGTCGACGAGCGCCTGAAGGAGAAAGCGCTCTTCGAAGAGAAGGGGATTCACTACCTCCAGGCCCCCATCTACGAGCGTCCCCTCCAGGTCATTCCGTCACCGCTCCGCGCCCCGTTCGTCGAGAAGCTTTCGGAGCTCGTGGAGCGTGAGGGAGTCCAGGACTTCCTCCGGCGCCATCCTCACTACGATGGCGAGTTCCGGATGCAGATCGACGGCCTCGTCTCTCCCTACGCCGACTTCGTGCTCCGGGAGTTCATGAGCGCCAAAGGGCTCGATTTCGCGGAGCTGCTCCCTTACCTCAAGGTGAAGCGCATGGTCTACGACGCGCGCACCAAGACCGGCATCGGCTCCTACACCCCGCGCGACGAGAAGAGCCAGGAGGCGGGCTCGCTCGTGGGGAACCTCGACTACAGCCTTCTCCCGCGGTTCGGAAGCGAGTCTCACCCCCTGGTGCACGACTACAAGGGCGAGCTCTGCGCCGGGGCGAACGGTTTCGTCGAGATCCACGAGATTCTCAAGCTCTCGGACCGGTTCCTCTACGAGCTCCTGTTCGCGACCCAGGACCGCTTCTTCAAGCCCGAGGGGCAGCCGCCCATTCCCTTCAACGGGGTCATCATCGGCCATACCAACTTCCACGAGTACAACATGTTCATGGCCAACGAGACGTTCGAGGCCCTCCGGTCCCGAACGACGTTCATCGAGATGCCGCTCTCGGTGCACTTCAAGGACGAAGAGAAGATCTACGCCTTCACTTACGCCAACTCCCAGCGGAAATGGGCGCCGAAGAAGAAACACCTGGGCCACGTCGCGCCCCACGCGCTCGAGTTCCTGAGCCTGGTCGCGACCATGACTCGGCTCTACGAATCGAAGCAGAACCCGAACCTCACCCTTCTCCAGAAGGCCCTGATCTACTCCGGACGTGCCGACAGCGGCGTCGACAACAACATGGCCCGCACCATTCTCGAGGAGTTCGAGTTCGTGAAGCCCTCGGAAGGGACGTTCGGCCTCGACCCTCGCTTCATCCAGAACGTCTTCGAGAACACCGAGCACTTCCAGATCAACGAGTACGCCGCGAACCTCTCCCGCCTCAAGGAGGAAGGCGGCGAGCCGGCGATGATCACTTCCATCGCTCTCCAGAACCCCTGCGTCGCCCCGATGGATCTCTACCTTCGCATGGAGATCGCGCTCAAGGAGTCCTTCGCCACCAACAAGGCGAAGCTCGGCCACTTCGTCGAGAAGATCCTCCCGCAGGCGAAGCACTGGATCCTGAGCCAGATCGCGACCGACGTCTACGGGTCGGTCCTGCGAGACGAGTCGGTGGTCGAGAGCACCTGGAAGAAGTACACCGACCACGTGCGGGCCTACGTGCACAACACCAAGGTGAAGCACGAGGTCACCCACGCCGACGTGCAGCCGGACGAGAAGTTCATGCAGGCCATCGAGCAGTACCTCGGCATCGCGGAGAAGGACGTGTTCCGCAAGGAGCTCTCGGACGCCATCGCCAGCGTGAGCCACTCGGTCCTCCTCGCGGACGAGCCCTCGTACCAGAGCGCCATCCGCCGCTACGTCTTCGAGAACGAGTTCAAGTCCAGCGAGAACATCAAGCTCCTCGGCTGGATCAAGAGCGGCTCGAGCGCCGCCGGAGTCCACTCCAAGGAGCAGGAGCAGCTGAACGAGACCGTCCGCTACCTCATGGAGAACCTCGGCTACTGCGGCAAGTGCGCGTTCCAGGCGCTCACCATCACCGCGAGCTCCACCAGCATCCTGGACTGAAGGCAGGGTGCTCATGAAAGAATCCGCACCCTGCCGCGAGCGGAGCGTTCGACTTCGCCAAGGCTTCGTCGAAACCGCGCCGAAGCCCAAAGGGCGGAGGCGGGAGCCCGGCGCGCCGCCGTCCGCAGCGAGCTTGCGAGCGGAGGACAGCGCGCGAGCGAGGAGGGAGCGCGCCATGATGAACGCCCCGCCGACACGCCGGGCGCTCTCGCGAGGAGCGAGAGCGCATTAAGCAGGAGATGCCATGAAGAAGTCCGACGTCATCGTCTCCTCCGACGAGTCCGAGGGTCTTTTCAACGAGTTCATCCAGGACCAGCTCGACGAGATCCTCGACGAAGTCATCAATCGGGGCGATCTGGATCGGCTCGGCGACCGCGGCAGCGACATCATCATCGAGGTGGACGACATCGTCCCCCCCACGTTCGTCTACGGGGACGACGCCTCCGGCGGCGGCTCCGGAGGACCGGGGCCCGGGAACGAGAAGGGGAAGCTCCGTTTCCGGATCCCGTTCCAGGCGTTCATGGAGCTGGTGGGCCAGAAGCTCCGCCTGCCGAACCTGGTGAAGGAGGGCGAGGGGCGCATCAAGGAGGTCTCCTATACCTTCAAGACCTTCGGCCAGGTGGGGGTCATCCTCGACAAGCGCCGCACCTTCAAGCGCGCGCTCCGCTCGAGCGTCGGGCTCGGCACCTACGCTCCCGAGAAGGGGAAGGTGGAGGTTCAGGTTCGAAGGCGGGATCGGCGCTTCAAGGTTCCCCAGCGAGTGGAGAAGCCGCGCCACCGCGCGGTGGTGTTCTACATGGGCGACATCTCCTACTCCACCTACGGCGAGCGGCTGGAGATGGAAAAGCGCCTGGTGAACTTCATCCACCAGTGGCTCGACTTCAACTACGGCGCCGGCAACGTCGAGCACCGGTTCTTCGTGCACGACGTCGACGCTCACGAGGTCGCTCCCTCGGATTTCTACAAGGTGGCGAACGCCGGCGGCACCCGGGCGTCCATCGTGTTCGAGCTCGTCTCCCAGATCGCGTTCAACGAGTACGACACCAACTCCACCAACTTCTACGCGTTCTATTTCGGGGACGGCGAGGTGTTCGAGGACGACGCCAAGAAGATCGTGGAAATCCTCGGAAGCCAGATGCGGGCGAGCTTCAATCGGGTGGGGGTGGTGGAGGTCAAGCCCAGCCAGTTCAGCTACCTCAACCGGGAGATCAAGCGCCAGTTCGAGAAGGACGACGTGGTGCGGATGGGAACCCTCCGCCAGCGCACGGAGACGGTGGAGGTGATCAAGAGCCTCTTCGGGGAGCGCCGTGCTTAGCATCCATTCCGAGCCGGAGCTCACCGCTCTCGAGGAGCGGGTGCTCGTCCATGCGCGCGCCTTCGGCCGGAAGATTCCCGAGATCCGCTTCTTCATCCTCGAGCGGCTGGAGTTCGCCTCGCTCCTGGAGAAGGACGTCTATCCCACGAGCCCGATCAACATCTGGGAAGGCAAGAGGATGGTGCACAAGAAGCACGCCATCGAGGCCGGGCTCGAGTCTTCCCTGTTCTACGAGGTGGTGCAGACCGGAAACCCCTCCTACGCCTACCTCAACAGCGCCAACAGCGCGGTGACTCAGGCCTCGGTCATGGCCCACGTGGTGGGGCACTGCGAGTTCTCCGAGCGCAACGTGCTCCGGGACTCGAACGAGAACCGCACCGAGTACGTGATGTACCTCGTTCGCAAGGTGGACCGGGCGCGCCAGCAGATGGGCGAGCGCGACTACCTCGAGTACTGGAACGCGGTGGAGTCGGCGACGACCCTCATGGCTCCGAACTCCCAGTACAACGTGGCCCGCTCCGTCGAGTCCGAGTCGACCATCGGGTCCGACTACAAGATCCCGACGAAGGAGATGGAGAAGCTCGGTCCCAAGGTGGTGGTTCCGGTGTTCGACACCCTGACGGTGCTGCTCAAGGGGGCGAGCGAGCCCTCGGCGTTCGAAGCGGAGCTCCGGAAGAGACGCCGGGTCGCGACGCTGAGCCGCAAGGGCTACGCCCTCAAGGCGCCCTGTCAGGACGTCCTCGACTTCCTTCGCCGCCACGCGCCCGCCAGCGAGGCGGAGCGATCGGTCCTGGACTACAAGTACGTGACCCGGGCGCCCCAGGACTTCGTCATGCGCACCCAGATCATGAACGAAGGCTGGGCGATGTACTGGGAAAAGAAGATCATGCTCGAGCTCTTCAAGGAGCGCGCGGTCAACGGCATCATCGACTACGCGCGGGTGTTCTCGAACGTCTGCCGGCCGCGGCCCTACTTCCAGCGCAACCCCTACCACCTCGGCTACAACCTCTGGTGCCACATCGAGCAGCTCTACCGGGATGGAAAGGTGAGCCTCGACTATCACGAGGAGATCGATCTCGAGAAGAAGCACTCCTGGCGCCAGAAGGGCACGGGCGATCCCATCGAAGCCATGGGTCATCTGGTCGATACCGTGACCGATTACGAGTTCCTGCGAAGGTTCCTGACGCCCGAGCTCATCCACGAGCTGCAGCTGAACCGCATCGATCGCCGGACCGCCGAGCGGCTGGGCATCAAGGAACAGGATCTGATCCACCGCGACGAGCGCCATGTATGGCTCCAGCCCGAGCCCATCAAAGAGGAGATGCTGCGCTTCTATACCCACTTCTACCGGCCCCGGATTTACGTCATCGACACCGACTTCCAGGATGGTGGACTGCTCCTCTTCCATCGCGATGACGGCCGGGCCCTGAGGAAGGACTGGATCCGGCCGACGCTTCGCAACCTGAATCTGATCTGGAAGGCGCCGGTGGCGCTGGTGAGCAAGGACCAGCTGTTCGCAGTGACCGGCAACCAGTACAAGAGCGAGGAGGTCAAGCCGGTGGTGTTCGAGCAGGTGGTCGAGAGAATGCGGAGGGGAGAGAAGCCATTTCGAGCTAGTTAACCACGGGGGGTTTGCCACAGCGGAGGAGTCACCTTGGCGGAGAAGGGAAGAAAGATGGACCTGAGGAGCTTTCTCGGGGGAAGCCGTCCCAGGAGCTTGAGGTTTTCCGAGTTCATCGACGCATTCATGGCGGACCCGCTCGCGTGCCTGCACACGAGCTCGACGCTCATCTCCGAGGCCATCAAGAGCTTCGGCTTCGAGATCGTGGTGCGCAGCGGCGAGCCGGCGGTGAGCTACAACGTCTTCAAGGATCCCTTCTCCGCCGGCACCAACGCCGTCTTCGGGCAGGAGTACTGCATCAAGCAGATCGTCGACGTCATCGAGTCGGTGGGGAAGGAGTCGAGCCCCCAGCGCGGGATCGTGCTCGTGGGTCCGCCGGCCTCGGGGAAGACCAACATCGTCGATCTCATCAGCCTGGCGCTCGAGGAGTACTCCAAGCACGCGGAAATCAAGCTCCACTCCTTCTACTTCCGCTTCGAGAACAACGGGCGGGTGGTGGAGTTCCGGCCGAAGTTCCGGCACAACCCCATCCTGCTGTTCCCCACGAGTCTCCAGCGCGACGGCTCCACCAGCCACCCCCGCCAGGACTTCTTCGAGTTCGTGAACCGGGACCGGGTGCCGGGCGATCGCGTCGTGTTCCCCACGTTCTACCAGAACGCCACCATCGACAAGAGGAGCCTGGACATCATCGAGAAGGTCATCCAGAACCCGCGAAACGCGGGAAAGACCCTCTACGACATCCTCGAGGACTACGTGCGGGTGGAGGAGGTCCAGTTCTCGAACGCCCAGGCGAAGGGTATCGCGAACATCGACGACATGAGGCAGCTCCAGGTGGACGTGAAGCCGGTGAACCTCGGACAGGACCACGTGGAAGTGGTGAACGAGCACCTGCCGGGGGCCTACCTCTATCAGTACGACGGGGCGATGGTGGCGGCGAACCGGGGGCTGCTGCACATCCATGACGCGTTCGGAGGCGAGGAGGACCGGGGAGGTATCGAGGAGGCCTACAAGCCGCTCCTCATGCTGCTGGGCAGCGGAAAGGCCTCGATCGAATCCACGCAGACTCCGGTCGACACCACGGTCATCGCCACCACCAACATCGAGGAGATGACGCGCCTCGAGCAGCAGCTCACGTCCTCGAAGCTCCTGGACCGGATCGACGAGATTCCCGTCAACTACCTCCTCGACGCCCACTCGGAGATGGACATCCTCAAGCGGGACATGTCCAACATCCGGGAGAAGTACGACGTGGACCCGAACCTCCTGCGGATCGCGACGTACTTTTCGGTTCTGACCCGGCTCCTGCCGCCGAGGAAAGTCCCGCCGCTCGCGAGCTGGAGCGAGGCGAAGAAGAGCTTCTACTACTCCATCGCCCCCGAGCAGAAGATGGTGATCTATTCGGCTCAGGCGGGCGATCCGATGGCGACCATCAAGAAGCTCCCGGAATGGCACCCGTTCCGGAGCGAGCTGATTCGGCTGGGGGTGGACATCCATCACCTGGAGCGCTACGAGCACCTCATCGCCCGGAGGCCGGACCGGACCACCCTGGAGCAGGCGGGAGTGTTCACCGTCGAGCAGCTCAAGATGGTGGACGACGACTTCATGAGGGCGCTCTGGAGCGAGCACTACCCGAACGAGGGGAAGAACGGCATCTCGGTGCGGCAGCTGCAGAACCTGATGCGGGACACGATGCAGAGCTCGAACGGCTTCCGGGTGCACGTGGGGACGTTCTTCAGCCGGATGAAGAAGACCCTGGCCGAGGGGCCGGCGCTTCATCGCTGGGTCCCGATGGAGGAGAAACACCGTCGGGACCGCAAGCCCAGCTCGAGACGGGCCATCGGCGATACGGTGCTCGAGGAGGGGGAGGGCGACTATGGGGATTTCGCGGGGCTGGTGAGGGTGGCGCAGGCGATCTATACCGACATCATCCGGCGGGAGATCACCGTGGCCACCGTGAACCGCGACCCTCAGGAGATCGCGCTCGACCTGCGGAAGTACGTGCAGCACGTTCTCCTGCTGCGGGCGCACGAGAACCGGGCGTTCGCGCACGTCATGGTGCGGCGGTTCACTTATTTCGACCCCACGACCGGAGTGAAAGTGGACGAGCCCGACATCAAGTACATGGCGTCGATCGAGCGCATCCTTGCGCCGTCGCTCCTTCCCGAGGTCTTCCGCCGCGAGGTGGCGGAGCGGTTCCTCGGGATGAACGACTCGGGAGAGCTCGCGCTCGAGGAGGGAAAGTCGGTGGTGAGCTCGAGAAACGACAACTTCCTGAGCTCCTTCGGCCAGGAGTACCAGAAGCTCCTCTCGCACCGGCGCACCGTCGGCGACGTGAACCCCGAGCAGCTCCGGGACGCGCTCTTCCAGAAGCGGATGAAGCCCGAAAAGTACGACACCTACGACGAGAAGGTCCGGCGCTACGCCGATGAGATCCTGGTCAACATGCAGCGTCGGTTCGGCTACTCGAAGGAAAGCGCCCTCGACACCATCCTCTTCGCCCTGAGGAAGCGCATCATCGACTTCGACGAGATCATCAGCTGAAAGGCATTGAAGCCGGGTTGCCGCGTCGCTTCCCTCCGCGTACAGAAGCTTCCGGGCCTCACGTCGCTTCTTTCGACCCAGGCCTACCTCGACGTCGAAGTGAGCGACCTCGCTTCCAGCTCCCAAAGAGCGATCCGCGCGGACGAGCGGTATACTAGAAGCGTCATGGCCACGACGACCAGCACCGTCTACGCCCACATAACGAAAGACTCGGAAGTCTGCGGCGGGAAAGCCTGTATCGATGGCACGCGAATCCGAGTGATGGATATCGTCGCCCTCGAGAACGAAGGGTACGCCCCTGAGAAGATGCTCAACGTGTTCGCCGTTCCGCTGACTCTGGGCCAGGTGCACGCTGCTCTCGCCTATTACTACGATCACAAGGACGAGATTGAAGCCTCCTTCACCGAGGCGCATGAAAGCGCCATCGAATCCGAGCGGAAACGAGCCGAGTTCTTGAAACGACACGACAAGCGTTAGTGTCTCGGTTTCCGCTTTTCACCGACAATCACGTTCGTCAACAGCTCATTGATGGGCTCGTTGTACGAGGTTGGGATGTTCAAAGAGCAATCGACGTTTTTCCTGAAGGGACGCTCGACTCCACCCTCTTCCCGTACGCCGCTGAACAACAACGGGTCTTCGTTACCAATGACAACCGGATACCGGCGACCGGAGAGCTCGCCAGCCCACGACCCAGCTCCCTCCCCGCGACCGACGCCTTCTCTACTCACCTGCCGACGACCGGGGTCACGGCCTTCGAATGCACCCTTCGCTCGCCTTCCGCTTGGCCAGACATGGATGAAATTTCCTATCCCTCGGAGACGCGGATGGGTTCTTCGAGCTCGTCCATCCCGGAGGCGACGAGCTGAACTGGTGCGGCTACTCGCCTCTCTACACCTTCGTTCGGGCCGTGGCGCCGGTTCACAAGCTCGCGGGAGCGGTCCGTCGCTGCGAGCAGTGGAACATCGACTCTGCCTCCGTCGTGAGCTTCGCGGCGGTGCACTTCGAGCCCACGGAAGGCGTATAGTGGGCTCCCGGGGAGGGATATCATGCAAGTCTTCGGCAAGAGTCTTTCCGAGTACATTCGTTTCCAGAAACCGATCCTGATCGCGATCCTCGTGGTCGGGCTGCTCCGCTTGAGCCTGTCGCTCGCGGGAGTCCCCGATGGAACGGTGCGCTGGCTCAGCATGACCGTGGTGGCCCTGATCGGTGTCTTCTACTATGGCATCCAGGCGCCGAGGACCGGCTTCGGCTCCTACCGCCATCTACTCCCGCTCGCCGTGATCCAGTCCACGCTCGCGAACGGAATCGCGATCGTCGGAATCCTCATCGCTCTCGCCACCGGCCAGCAGAACATCTTCACCGCTCCCGAGTTCGGCGGCGAGGGTCAGCAGGCCTTCCACCTGTTCGGCCACGCGGCTTTCGGGATCGGCATCGGCTCGATCCTCTCGTGGGGGATCTCGTCTCTCGTCATGCTGATCACGAGGAAGCTGGCGCGGCTTTCCGCGGCGCCCGCCTCGTAGGTACGGAGGACGAACTCTACTCGTTCCGGAGAACGCTCGCGGGCTCGACACCGAATGAGGGTCCTCCTTCTGGTTCGGGTAAGGAACGAACCAGGTCGTCGATTCCCTCATTCGCGCGACAACGGGTCGCTCGCGAGGTAGTACCGGCAGAGAACCTCGAGGCACTCGGCCGGCCCAACCGGTCCCTCCGCAATCCGGTGGCATCGCTCCATGACGCGAGTGAACTGCACCCATTGTTCCCGTGTCAGCCAGAACTCCAGTACGGGAGCCTTCGCTTTCCGATCCATGAACGCCTCCTGATCCAGGACTGAAACAATCTCCAGATGTCCGTCCATGGAACAGGGACGAAAACTACGCTCGGAGTCCTCCTTCCTCGGCTAACATTCGTTTCAAGGAGCACAATCGTCATTTAGGATCGTGACCGTGGCAGTCCTGTCGCCCAGCTCCACGTTTATCGGAAGGAACAGTTCGACCCGGAACGCCTCGTTCGGTTCGCATCGTCTCTCGCCCACGATGGGTACGGTGATCTCGGATTGAAGCTCTCCGGGCGCAAACTGCACGACTCCAATTCTGGGAACAAAGTCGAAAATAGGCAGGGCCGACCCGGACAAGGTGGCGAAAACCGCGTAGACCGTCTTCTGCGAAGCTCGCGAAAGCTCAACGTGCAGACGCGCCTCCCGCAATCCCTGATTCCCCTCGAGGATGAGAGCGTCGAATATCGAGACCGTAAGCGGCCCGAGAACGACGATTTGGACGGTGTCAACGTCGCTCTCCGTGCCATCGCTGACCGTGAGGGTGAACTGGTATTCCCCCGGAGCGAGCAACGGCAGGTTGACCGCTGCCGTACTTCCCAGCGAGTTCCCTTCCGAGTCTCGCCAATCGAACGTGATTTCGTCATTGTCCGGATCGAAGGAGGCCGTGCCGTCGAGGATGATCGCCGCGCCCGCCTCTACCTCTTGATCCGGCCCGGCGTTTGCGATCGGCGCCTGATTCGGAAAGTCTGCGGCCCAGAGCTCCCGTCCCGTCGTCGCGTCTTCCGCCGAGAAGAAGAGGCGATTCCCAAGAAGAGTCATTCCGTCCGGACCCGACGACGACGGTCCGGGCGCGATGTCCGCCACGAGTACCGTTCCCGCCGCCGTACCGTCCGATTCATAGAGCTCCTGGCCCAGCTCCGGAGTCAATGCGGAGAAAATCAGCGACCCGCGAACCACCGTCAGTCCCTGGACGCTCGAGCCGGTGGATCCGTTCGTGATGTCGACCACGAGATGCGTACCGGACTCGGTCCCATCCGTCGTCCAGAGCTCTTCCCCGTGCTCGCCGTCATCCGCCGTAAAGAAGACGCTGTCACCCAATCGAATCAGCCGCAATGGGTGAGACGAGGCACTTCCCGGCAGGATGTCTTTGAGAAGCCGCGTCCCCGACTCCGTACCGTCGGTCACCCACAGCTCCCGACCGCTGGCCTCCTCTGACGCGCTGAACAGTAGAAGGTCTCCGAGCACAACGCCCCGTGATGGGTCCGATGACTGAGCGCCGGGGGAAATGTCCTTCACCATGACCGTTCCCGACTCCGTTCCGTCGGTCTTCCAAAGCTCGAACCCATGCGCTTCATCTCTCATGGACAAGTAGAGAATACCGTTCGAAGCGATCAGGGGTCCGCCACCACCGTCTCCCGGAGCGATATCCACCACCAACACAGTCCCTGCATCCGTACCGTCGGTCTTCCAGAGCTCACGACCGATTCCGTCGACTCTGGCGGTGAAGTACGCCGTAGACCCAACAGCAAGGAACCCAACGGGGTCTGACGATCCGACGCCGGGATTGAGATCCTTCAATAGAAACGTTCCTTCTGCCGTCCCGTCGCTTCGCCACAGTTCTCTCCCCGATGTCCCGTCGTTACCAGAAAACAGGATCACGTTGCCGAGACGAGCGAAGTTATCGTAAGTGGCAAGACCCGTCGGGTTGATGTCCTTCACAAGTACCGTCCCAATCTCGGTACCATCGCTCCGCCACAAAGCTTCAGAACCAAACTCACTTACTGCGGCAAAGAAGAGCGTGCCTCCCACCGCGACGATCGCCTGCAAACTAGCCCCCGAGGGCTCAGGACCCGGCGCGATGTCTTTCAGGATCGAAGTACCCGCTTCGGTCCCATCGCTTTTCCAGAACTCATTTCCCGTCGGTGACTCAAAGGCGCGGAGCAGCATCGTATTCCCTATCGCGTTGAACGCGATTGGAAAGGACGAACCAGGCACGAGCCCCGGGAGGTCCACTGGTAACGCGAAGCCCTGGTCGATTACCGTGAACAGCTGCTCGCGCTGGCCGTCGTTCATAACGAAGAACACTAGGTCGTCGACGAGAGTGAGCGCCCGCGGCGACGGCTCCGCCGGGATGGAAGAGGCCACAGGCACTAGGGACGTCCCATCGGCGCTGCCGTCGGTTTGCCAGAGCTGTCTCGAGAGGAGTTCTGCGAGTGCAGTGAATACGATTCTGGTCCCGAACGGGGTTAGCTCTTGGGGATCCGAGGATTCGACTCCGGGCACGAGATCCTTGAACAACGACGTTCCGTCCTCACTTCCGTCCGAACGCCAAAGCTCGCGGCCGGTCGATCCATCGTCAGCCACGAAGAAAAGACTCGACTGGAAATCGGTGAGTGAATCCGGGTTCGACGAATCACTACCCGGGTTGATATCCCTCACGAGGGACGTTCCCCACGGCGTGCCATCCGTGATCCAGAGCTCCCGCCCCGCGTCCGGCGTCACGGCGGTGAGGTAGGCGACCGACCCGACCGCCGTCATTCGCGCCGGGAGGGAGCCTTGTTCCCCCGGATTGATGTCGGCGACGAGCCCCGTTCCAAACGGCGTACCGTCCGTCACCCAGAGCTCCTCGCCCTGAAAATCGGTCGCCGCGAATAACAGCTTGTCTCCGAACGGTGCGAGCTCCCTCGGATTTGCTGATTCCCCTCCCAGAACGAGGTCGAACACAAGCGCAACGCCCACGCTTGGGTCTGTTTTCCACAGCTCCCGGCCGACGAAAGGGTCTTCAGCGCCAAAGAAAAGTACGTCACCGACAGTGGTCAGGTCTCGAGGTTGTGAGCCCTGTTCTCCGGGAAAGAGATCCGCGACCATCGCCGTCCCGCCAGGCGTTCCATCGCTCACCCAGAGCTCGACACCATGGAGCCCGTCGCTCGCTGCGAAGTAAAGAGCAGCGCCGACCGCGGTCAGCTGGTCGATCTCCTGGAACGCCATGAGGAGTTCCGTGCCGGAATCCGTACCGTCGCTCTTCCAGAGCTCGCTACCGAGGACGAAGAAAGCCACCCCGCTGACATCGGTAATCTGTTTCGGATTCGACGAACCAGGTCCATCGACGATGTCTTTCACCAGCGAGCTTCCGGGCATGCTGCCATCGCTTCGCCAGAGCTCGGCGCCGGTGACAGCATCGCGCGCTGAAAAATAGAGGACGTTACCGACTCGGGCGAGCGAGGTCGGATCGGAAGCGAATCCAAAACCCGGAGTAGTCTCGATATCCTTCACCAGGTACGGTGTGCCCAGACCCTGCGCCAGAAGGGAGCTCGTAGGGCAAAGAAACAAACCACCAGCAAGAACGAGGACAGATCGAACCAAACTCATCTGAACCTCCCAAGCGACCTCGCCCAGCCGCGTACTCGGAGAGTGTGTTACTGCTTCCGAAACTGGCGAGAGTGCAGTATTCGATAGACGCCATCACATACTGCATGATCTCTATCACATACAACATGAATAGTTGATGAAGGGACCTGGGACGCCGGTAGGAGGGCTCTCGCGTGACGTAAGGGCTTTCCCTGGCTTGCGAGCACTCAGCGACGCTTTACGAATTGTGGTTGTCGTTCTCCTCGCTCGGAATTGTTTCAAGGCCAAGTCCGGTCCGCTCCGCCAGTCGCTTGTTAACGTCACGTCGATCACGACGGCCTGACCCATGTGGCGGATCTCGAGCTTTCGAAGCGCTCAATACCGGCATCGTGGCCTCCTTGGGGGGCCCTCCTGTGGGATGCCGGTCAATGGTGGGAGGACGGCGACGCGACGGAAGGCCTGCGGAAAGGCGAGCTGAAGTTCCGTCTCGACGGACGAAAGCTCAAAGGCGGATGGACCCTGGTTCGCATGAAGGGCCAGAAGTGGCAGAAGGGCAAACCCAACTGGCTTCTCATCAAGCGCACGGACGAGAGCGCCGATCCTTCGGGAAAGCGAGACATTCTCACCGAGCGGCCCGAAAGCGTTTCGACGGGCCGGAGCCTCGAGGAGATTCGGGCATCCGTCGACGCGAGCAGCTCACCCTGAAGAGAAGCCGCTACGTGGAGCGTCCCCCGAGGAAGCGCTTCACTGCGGCGACGAGCGCCAGCACCGCCACCACGATGAGTTTCTTGAACGCGAGGATGCTGATCCACAGCATCTTGAAGAATCCCATCTTCGCCGCCGCGGCGCCCGCGATGAGGCCGGCGATTCCGTAAGTCGCCGCTTTGTCCTTTCCCGGCAAGTAGTCGGTGTAGCGATGTCCCTCGTTGAACTCGACGGCGGAAAGAATGCTCCTGGCCTCCTCCTTGATCGAGGGCAGCTGGTGCATGCCCGAGACGGCGTTCAGCACCAGAACTCCCCGCCGCCCCAGAATCCGGATGTTGTAGTTGAGCGTGTGCTCGGCGTCGGCATCTTCCCCGAAAGCGAGCTCCTTCGCCCAGTAGAGCTTGTGTGCGACGGCGTCGTACGAAGGCGGCTCAGCCCAACCGACGAGCGTGACGGGCTCGAACCCCTGCTTCTTCCTTTCGTCGCTGCTGGCCGCTGTATCCTGCTGCATCTGCTTCAGCAGGGAGTCATAGTCGATTCCCGCCGCGTCATCGTCGTTGACGTATCCCTCTTCTTCGAAAGTGATGACGATCCCCCAGCCCTCGGCGGAAAGTGGACTGAGCTCGTACGGAATCAGCATCCCGAGGACTCCCTCGGCGGCCTCGGGAGGATTGCCCCAGGCTTCCGTAAGGAGACGACGACTCCCCTCCGAGCCGAGAAACCGGAACGATTCCGGTAACCGTATCGTGGCGGTGCCGCCCGGCAGGCTCACGATGCCGGTCTCATAGCCGAGCTTTGCTTCGAACTCCTCAGGCGCTGCCGGGAGACCCGAGGGAGCCTGGGCTTCGAGTCGTGCGGACAGACTGAGCGATGCGAGAAAGGCGACGGCGATCAACATTCGTTTCGTCACGATGCCCTCCCGGATGGGGTGCAATCGAAGTCTCGAACAAAGAGACGGACCGGATCGGGATTTTACATCGAGAAGAAAAGCGGGAATTGGCGGATCGAAGGAGCCGACCCCCCGCCTCCTACTCCCGAACCACCGCCGTCAGATTCATCGTGAGGAGCGCTCCCGGTTTGGGAAGGTCATTCACGCCGATGACCGTTCTCGCGGGCCGGTGCGCTCCCATCGCTTCCACGTAGGCTCGATTCATCTCCTCGAAATGCCGCACCTCCTTGAGAAAGACGTTGACGTGCACGACGTGCGCCAGGTCCGACCCCACGGACTCGAGCATCACCCGGAAGGACTCGAGAATCCGCTTCGTCTGCGAGAACACGTCCGGTCCCGCGAGCTCGCCCGACGCTGGGTCGACCCCCGCCGTTCCGCCGATGGTGATGAAGGACCCGACCATTGCAATGGCTGTAGGGCCGATCGGAGCGGGCGTGTTCGGAGGTGTCGACGTCTCTACCGGACGCGACATGCTGCCTCCAGCATGGGACCGAGTCGTCGTTCCGAGCAGCTCGTCCTTGAGGAAAGCGGCGAATGGCCCGCGGCTCGTTTGCTGTCGCAAGACGCTACCGTCCAAATACATCTCACACGACGCCAAGGCAAAAGAAAAGGGCGGCGAGGCCGCCCTTTTACCGATTGATAAAGACGTGTCCGCTTTAGGCCGCTGCGATCTTGTGGAAGGTCGAATTTGAGACCTCAAAAGTTTTGACTTCCGGGGTTCCCTCTACCAGCGTGGACAGGCTCTTCAGCACTCCAGGGTACGTTGCCCGCTGGTACTCTTCCGCGTTCTCCTTCTCGTTCCAAAAACTGATCCCGGTGACTTCCGACCGCTCGGGAGCGAGCATGCTGATCTCATCACGGAACCCCTTCTGCTTGCGCAGTACGGGGAGGATCTCTTTCTCGAAAGTGCGAGTGAATTGGGGACCGGCGTTGGCTTTTAGCTTCATATTGACGATTCTGGCGTACATGAAAACCTCCTCGGCTTGTTAAGGCGCCGTCTTCAGCTGACCTGAATCATTTCAGATGAGCTAACGAGAGCGCCCTTTTCATCATTACTTCACTACTGTGAGTTAATTAGAGATCATTGTCAAGCGGAATCGGCTTGCGTTCATGATGAAATTCAACTGACCCTTGAATGTCTTGTATCATAACTAGTTTAATATAATGGTGTTACATGTTTTGCGACATTGGGCGTTAGTTAACCTAATATTGTTAACTATACGCAGGGTCGCCTCGACACGAGGCCCTATCTGGGTAAGCACAGCGACGTGGTCGCGCTCCTCACCATCGAGCACCAGGTCCGCGTTCAGAACTGGATCACCCGCGTGAGCTGGGACACGAGGACCGCGCTCCACGAAGCGGAAAAGCGGGGCCAGCCGGGTCCGAAAGAGCTTTCCGACGTGGAGCGGCTCGCCGAGCCCCTCGTCCAGGCGCTCCTCTTCGCAGACCAGGCGAAGCTCGCCGGCCCGGTCGCGGGAGCCTCGAGCTTCGCCGATGAGTTCGTCGCGAAAGGTCCCTCGGACGAGAAAGGCCGCTCGCTGCGTCAGTTCGACCTGAGAGAGCGCCTGTTTCGCTATCCCTTGAGCTATCTCATCTACTCGGAGTCGTTCGGCGCTCTCCCGGGCCTCACCAGGAAGTACGTCGCCAGGAGGCTGAGGGAGGAGCTCGCCGGCTCGACAGACTTGGACCGTCGGACGGCTCTCGAGATCCTCGAAGCGACCAGGCCCCTGCTCATGAAAGGCTCTCCTCCCTGAGATTTCACGGGGCCACCCGAGTGAGCGCGTCGGGTCGGACGTTTCCGAACACCGCGAGCTGGTTGCCGCTTCGATCGCGGAACAGGTAGCAGGGACCATCCGGGATCTCGATCGGGCCCGCTTCAGGCCGCCACCCTCGCCCCTCGAGCTCGTGCACCGTGGAGTCGAGGTCGAGGACGGCGAAGACCGGAAGGCAGCTCGGCGCGGGCCGATGATCCGCGATGAGGAGGAGCGGGCCGGCCGCGAGCCGAAAGGCCGCGACCTTGGCGCCGAACTCTTCGAATTGCCAGACTTTCTCGGCCCCGAGGACGTTGCCGTAGTACGTCAGATCCTCCTCGAAACGGCTGGTGCCTACGTAGAGGTATTTCAGCTCACCAAACGGCGTCCTGGGATTCTCCATGAAGCGTTCATACAACGCCCGCGGGTTATTTGCCAGCTCACGCCGATGAGATGCCATTTCGACGAATCGTGGAAAGAGGGCCGCGAGCGTTGCTTGCGTTTGCCGGACGGCGCGTCTATCCTCGCGCCGAAAAAGGTGATTCCAGCGGAGCGGTTCTCTCTGGTCGATCGGCTCTTCGATGCGGCTCTCGACCGGCCCGTCGCGGAGCGATCCTCCTGGCTCGAGGAAGCGTGCGGCGGCGATGCCGGGCTTCGCGTCGAAGTCGAAGCGCTTCTCAGGCTCGCCGAGAGCGATAAGCCTCTTTTCGAGAGCGGCGCTCTCTCGGGTCCGATCTGGGACGACGTTCTCTCCGAGCTCGAGTCGATGGACGAGCTGGCCCCGGGCGACCGCGTCGGGTCCTACGAGATACGCGGCCTCATCGGGCGGGGCGGAATGGGCGCGGTCTACCGGGCCAAGGACGCGACCCTGGAGCGCGAGGTCGCGATCAAGGCGTTGACCTACGCCTTTGCGGCGGATCCTTCCACGCTCCGGCGATTCGAGCGGGAAGCGAAGCTGCTCGCGAGCCTCAACCATCCGAATATCGCGGTGATCCACGACCTCCTCCAGGTCGAGGACCGGAGCTATCTCGTCCTCGAGCTCGTCGAGGGCGAGACCCTTTCCCAGCGGCTGGCGCGCGGTCCCATCGAGCTCTCCGAGGTCATCCGGATCGCCACCCAGCTCGCGGATGCTCTGGAGGAAGCCCACCGTAAGGGCGTCGTCCACCGCGATCTGAAGCCGTCGAACGTCAAGCTGACACCCGAAGGACGGGTCAAGGTTCTGGATTTCGGCCTCGCGAAGACCGATGAGCCGGGCGTGGAGGAGGGCGGAACGACGCCGACGGCGGAGGCGCCCACGACGCGGTCCGGCGTGATTCTCGGAACTCCGGGCTATATGAGCCCCGAGCAGGTGCGCGGGCTCGCGGTCGACAAGCGTTCCGATATCTGGGCGTTCGGGTGCTTGGTCTACGAGATGCTGGTGGGGACTCGGGCATTCGCCGGGGCGACGGCGTCGGACGCGATCGCCGCGGCGCTCCGCGAAGAAGTCGATTGGAGTCGACTCCCGCGTTCGACCCCCCCCGCGCTCGAGCGAATGCTGCGGAGGTGTCTCAAACAGGACGCTCGCGAACGGCTGCAGGACATCGGCGATGCCCGCATCGAGCTCGAGGAGCTCCAGCGCGACGACAAGTCGGCGTCGAGAACCAGAGCGACGTTCGCCTGGCGTCCTTCCGCGAGTGCCCTGGTCGTTGCGACTCTCTTCGGGTTGCTCGCGGGCGCGGCGCTCCTTTCGATCCTCGACTGGCGTATCCCGACGGCGCGGAAACCACTGCTGCGCATGTCCGTTCTGGTGGGTCCCGGTGAGCGCCTTTGGCAGGGCGCTTCTTCGTCGATCGCCATCTCACCCGATGGCTCCCGTGTGGCTTTCGTCGGTGAGAAGGAGGAACGGATCAGCCTCTTCGTACGCAGCCTGGACGCCTATGACGCAGTCCCGGTGCGGTCGAGCGAGGGTGCCCGTGACCCGTTCTTCTCTCCCGACGGGGAGTGGGTGGGTTTCTTCGCCGGCGGGGAGATGCGCCGGGTCCACCTCGCGAGCGGAGCGTCCTCGTCCATAACCCACGCCAGCCTGCAGTCGCGGGGCGCGAGCTGGGGCGCGGACGAGCGCATCGTCTTTTCCCAGGACGGCGCGAAAGGGCTCTTCGTGGTTCCGTCGGCCGGCGGGAAGGCCGAGCTGCTGGCGGCGCCCGATCCGGGCGACGATGTCGTGGAGTATCTGTGGCCCCAGTGGCTTCCGGAACAGCGCTCGGTGCTCTTCACCAGGAGAAGATTGAACGCTTCCGGGATCAGCGACGAGCTCGTAGTGCTCGATCTCGCCTCGGCGCGGGTCCAGGCCATCGGACGAGGCACGCAGGGAGTCTTCGTCCCGAGCGGTCACGTCGTTTATGCGACGGGAGGCTCGCTCGAAGCGGTGGGCCTCGATCTCGAGAGTCTGACCACCACGGGAGGAAGCGTCCAGGTCGTCGAAAGCGTGCATGGCTATCCGATAGGGGCAACTTCTTTCGCCGTTTCACCGTCGGGGGCGCTGCTCTACGTCGAGCCGACGCAGACGACCACGCTCGACTGGGTCGATCGCGCGGGCACGAGAATTCCCCTCGAGATCCCGCGCGGTACCCCGGGTTGGCCGCGGCTGTCGCCCGATGGGCACCTCGCCGCGCTGCACGTCGGAGGGCCCGAGACGCGGGATGTCTGGCTTCTGGATCTCGAGCGGCCCGGCTCGACCCGACAGCTCACCTATCGAGGCGGCGGGTTTCCGGTGTGGAGCCAGGACGGGCAGCGCATCGGCTTCATGAGCCGTCAGGCAGGGAGCGGGGATCTCTACATCGTCCCCGCCGACGGGAGCGGTCCGCCCGAGCGAGTCGTATCGGGGGAGCGTACCAAGATCCCGGTCTCGTGGTCCCGAGACGGCGTTCTCGCCTACTACGAGATCGGGGAAGAGACCCAGCGCGATATCTGGGTCGTCGATCTCGACGGCGATCGAACGCCCAGGCCGTTCGTGGCGACGCAGGCCAACGAGCTCTCTCCCGTCTTCTCTCCCGACGGCCGCCGTCTCGCCTACGTTTCGGACGAGAGCGGACAAAACGAGGTCTACGTGCGTCCTTATCCGCCGCCCGGTGCCGTTACGGTGATCTCGATAGACGGCGGCAGTGAGCCGGTGTGGAGCCGTGACGGTGCCCAGCTCTTCTACCGTCACGCCGATAAATTGATGAGCGTCTCGGTGCGTTACTCGCCTCGTTTCGAGGTGGGAAGGCCCGCCACCGCCATGGACGCGCCCCTTCTCCCGGGTTCCGGAGGCAACCCGTCGTACGATATCGCGGGGGACGGCTCGAGATTCCTCGTGCTCAGGTCGGCTGCGGAAAGCTCCGTAGACGAGCTCCGGCTCGTTCTGAACTGGGGCGAAGAGCTCCGAAGGGCGGCGTCGAAACCCTGAGCCCTGAGGATCCACGGGTCTTCGAGCGCCTTGCCCCCCCCGCGCCACCCGTCCACCGTTCCGTCCTTGGGTTTCCCCTCCTTGCGGCACTGGACAGCGGGTCTCGAGTCCGCGACAATCTCCCATCGATTCCCCCGGGGGGGTATCCATGAATGTATATAGCGTCTGTCGGAAACCCGCCGTTGTCGTCCCCAAGACCGCGTCGGTCAAGGAGGCGCTCCAGGCGATGACGCGGGAGGAGGTCGGCGGCATCGTCGTGATCGAGAACGAGAAAGCCGCGGGTATCTTCACCCGCCGCGACGCGATCGAGCGCGTCGTGCTCGCGAATCTGTCTCTCGAGTCGACACCGGTCTCGTCCGTCATGACGTCGCCGGTCGAGGTCCTGTCCAAGGACACCGAGCTCAACGAAGCCATGAAGCTCATGGCGACCAGGCCGTTCAACCACCTCCCGATCGTCGACACCGACTCGAGAGTCGTCGGCCTCGCCACGACGAAGCGCATCATGAAACAGACGATCGAGAAGCTCTCGGACGAGCTGGGATCGCTCGAAGCGTACATCACCGCCGACGGCATCGGCGGGTGAAGAGCCGAGCTACCTTCCGGGACTCACCGGCTTGACGCCCCAGGCCTCCCGGGCGTAATCGGTGATCGCGCGGTCGGTGGGGAACTTGCCCATACCCGCGACGTTCCCTATCGCCATCCGGGTCCAGACCGCCTGTCGCAGGGCGCAACCGCGTCATAACCTTTCCACAATTCGGCCGTTTCACGGGCACGCTTCCTCGCTAGCCTCGAGCCATGGAGAGCTCGATGAAGAGGGGGGACGAAAGCGCCCGTCCGCAACCGGAGGACGGACCGACCTCGAGTCCGAAGGGGCGGGATTGCGTTCACGCCGGGTTGCCGCCGGCCTCTCACAGCGGGCCGCACGTCGCCGTCATCATGGACGGCAACGGCCGTTGGGCTCGCGCCCGCGGCAAGCCGCGCGCGTTCGGGCACCGGGCGGGAGCGGTGGCGGTGCGCCGCGTCGTCCGGGCCGCAGCGCGCCAGGGGGTCTCGGTGCTGACGCTCTATGCCTTCTCCTCCGACAACTGGGGCCGCCCGCGGGTTGAAGTCGATGCGCTCCTCGATCTCTTCGCTAAGTACCTGAGGGTAGAGACAAGGCGGTGTCTCTCGAACGGCATCCGCCTGCGGGTGATCGGCCGGCGCGATCGTCTCCCCCTCGCCCTTCACCTCGAAATCGCGAGGGCGGAGGCGCGCACGGCCGCCGGAGCCCGGATGCTGCTGCGCATCGCCGTCGACTATTCGGCGCGCGACGCCATCCTCATGGCCGCCGCGGAGCGGCGCGCGGCGGGCCGCGAGGACTTCGCGGAGGCCCTGGCCCGCGTCATCCACGGGGGCGAAGCCCTGGACGTGGATCTCGTCGTCCGCACCGGCGGCGAGCAGCGGCTTTCCGATTTCCTCCTCTGGGAGAGCGCCTACGCCGAGCTCTATTTCACCGACCGCCTGTGGCCCGACTTCGACGGAGACGATCTGGCGAAGGCGCTCGCGTGGTTCCGCGGCCGTGAACGGCGTTTCGGAGGACTTCTGGAGACGGCGCCGCGGTTCGAGAGGCTCTCCGGGAGCGGCGCCCGATGAAGACCTACGTTCCCGACGCCCTTCGCATCGCACCCGTCCTCGCCCCGGACTGGAAGCCACTCGTCTCCGCACCCAACACGGCTCTTCTCATAAATCCCTTCTACCCGAAGGACCCCCACGCCAGCTTCGGCAAGCACGTGCTGACGCCGTCGCTCGCGCTCACCAGCATCGCCGGGGCCACGCCTCCGCACTGGGAGGTGAGGTACTGGGACGAGAACCTGCTGCAGGGACCTCCGCCATCGAATCCGTTCCCTCGAGTGGTCGGCATCACCGTGCACCTGACGTTCGCGCGCCGCGCCTACGAGCTTGCGGACTGGTACCGCGCGCGGGGCGCCGTGGTGGTGCTCGGCGGCCTGCACGTCCTGTCCTGCCCGAGGGAAGCGGCGGCCCACGCGGACGCGATCGCGGTCGGCGAAGGCGTCGAGCTCTGGCCGCGGATCCTGGACGACGTCGAGCGGGGAACACTCCGGCGCCGGTACGACGGGAGCTACCGCCGTCCCTACAGGAACGACCCGCCGCCTCGCCGGAGCATCTTGCCGCGCGAGAGCTTCCTCACGACGACGAGCGTCATCGCGACGCGCGGCTGCCACAACCGCTGCGGGTTCTGCTATCTCTCGACCGAAGGCCTCGACATGCCCTATCAGGTGCGCGATCCGGAGCAGGTCGTCGCCGAGATCGAGGCCGACGGCCAGCCCTATGCCGTCTTCGTCGACAACAACCTCGGGTCGAAGCCGGACTACCTGCGGCGCTTGTGCCGGGCGCTCCGGCCGCTCGAGCGGATCTGGAGCGCCGCCGTCACCATCGACGTCACCGACGACCCCGCTCTCGTGCGGGAGATGGCGCTCGCCGGCTGCACCGGCGTGTTCGTCGGGTTCGAGTCGCTCACCGATGAGAACCTGGTCGAGTCGCGAAAGCGGACGCCGCGCGCCGACGACTACGCGCGCCGGGTCGGGATCCTCCATGACCACGGCATCCAGGTGAACGGCAGCTTCGTTCTCGGCTTCGACCACGACGGCCCCGACGTCTTCGAGAGGACCACGGACTGGATCGAGCGACAGCGGCTGGAGTGCGCCACGTTCCACATCCTGACGCCTTACCCGGGTACGCCGCTCTTCACGAGGATGGAGGCCGAGGGGCGGCTTCTCCATCGCGACTGGGACCGCTACGACACGGCGCACGTCGTGTTCCGGCCGGCAGGCATGACGGAAGACGAGCTCGCGGACGGATACGCGTACTGCTACGAGCGACTCTTCTCCCACCGTTCCATCTGGAGGCGTCGTCCGGCGGATTTCCGGGCGGTGCTCCCGTACCTCGCCATGTCCTATCTCTACAAGCGATCGAACTTCCTCTGGCACCAGCTCATCCGCCACCGGCTCACGGCTGCCGTGTGGCGGCCGCTGGTCGAGGCGACGCGCCTTCGGCACCTGAAGTTTCGGCGGCGGCTTCTGGCCCGCGCCGACGCACCCTCTCCCGGAGCGATCGTGAGCGCGGGGGTGTGATTTCCGGCGCGGCGAGCCCCTAGAACGCGCCCGCGTAGGCGTTGAGCGCCGGTTGGCCGCCGAGGTGGGCGTAGAGCACGCGCGAGCCCCTCGCGATGCGTCCGGTGCGCACGAGATCGATGAGCGCGGCCATCGACTTTCCCTCGTACACCGGGTCGGTGAGCATCCCCTCGATCCGGGCGCACAGACGGATCGCTTCGAGGGTCTTTTCGTCGGGAACGCCGTAGCGGCCTCCGTGCCATTCGTCCAGGAGCACGATCTCCTCCTCCTCGAGCTCCCGTCCCAGGCCGATCGCTCGCGCCGTGCGCCGGGCGATCCTCGAGACCTGGTCTCGAGTTTTCTCGGTCGCTGCAGAAGCATCGATCCCGAGGACGCTCCGCGGTCGCTCCTGCAGCGCGAACCCGGCAATCATTCCGGCCTGGGTCGATCCGGTGACCGAGCAGACGAGGATGGTATCGAAGAACGTCCCGAGCGCTCGCTCCTGCTCCTGGACCTCCATCGCCCATCGCGCGAAGCCGTGGCCTCCCAGCGGGTGATCGGAGGCGCCCGCGGGGATGGGGTATGGCTTTCCTCCCCGGGCCGTCACGGACTGGACGGCGTCTTCCCAGCTGGGGCGGAATCCGATGTCGAAGCCGGCATCGACGAGGCGGACGTCCGCGCCGAGAATACGGGACAGCAGAATGTTCCCCACCTTGTCGTAGATCGAGTCGGGCCAGTCCACCCAGTGCTCCTGGACCAGCACCGCGGAAAGACCGAGATGCGCCGCGACGGCGGCGACCTGTCGGGTGTGGTTCGACTGGATCCCGCCGATCGAGACCAGCGTGTCGCACCCTTGCGCGAGCGCCTCGGCGGCGAGATACTCGAGCTTCCGCACCTTGTTGCCGCCGAACGCGAGACCGGAGTTGGCGTCCTCGCGTTTGGCCCAGAGCTCGACCTTGCCGCCCAGGTGGCGGCTCAGCCGTTCGAGCCGGTGGATGGGAGAGGGGCCGAAGAGGAGGGGAACGCGGGGGAAGTCGTCGAGACTCATCCCGACAATATTAATAGAGTTCGAACTTCGCCTTCGGGGAATCCGTAACCACGACGAGAGGTCTCCATGTCCGATCAATTCTGGAAGAACGTCCAATACTCGGTCCGGAGGATCGCTCAGCGGCCCGGGTTCACGTTGGTCGCGATCGCCTCGCTCGCCCTGGGGATCGGGGCCAACAGCGCGATCTTCAGCCTGGTCAACGCGGTACTGCTGCGGAAGGCCCCGCTGGAGAAGCCCGAGGAGCTCGTGGAGATTTACCTTTCCTCCCCCGAGTTCGAGTACAACGCGTTCTCCTATCCGGATTACCGGGACTTCGTGGAGGGGACCAAGGACGTCTTCGCGGAGGTTTCGGGAACGAAATTGACGCTGACCCAGACGGACAGCGACTCGGGAGTCGAAGTCCTCCCGGCGGAGATGGTGACGGGAAACTACTTCCACACACTCGGAATCGAGGCCGCGATCGGTCGAACAATCCTCCCGGAAGACGACGTCGCCCCGGGAGCGCACCCCGTCGTCATGCTCGGCCATGACCATTGGCTCAAGGCCTTCGGTTCTGACCCTGCCGTCGTCGGTCGCGAGGCCCGAATCGGAGGACGCCCCTATACCATCGTCGGCGTCGCCCCCGCGGACTACCCGGGCCACTTCCGCGGCCTCGCGCCCGCTTTCTTTCTCCCGCGGATGATGCTGAACGAGGTCTCTCCCACGAACTACGATCAGCTCGAGTCTCGCGGCGATCACGGACTCTTCGTGAAGGGACGGCTGCGCCCAGGCGCGACGCTCCCCCAGGTCCGGACTGCGGCCGACGCCGTGGCCGAGCGGCTTCGGGAATCCGCGATCGAGGACTGGGATCCCCAGGCGAGCTTTCTCTTCGTCCCCACCTCGGACGTGATCCTCTATCCTCCCTTCGATCGCTTCGTCCGCGCCGCGGCTTGGCTCCTCATGATCGTGGTGGGTTTGGTGCTCCTGATGGCCTGCGTGAACCTCGCGAGCTTTCTTCTGGCGAGGGCCCTCGACCGCAGGAAGGAAGTCGCGCTCCGCATCGCTCTCGGGGCTACTCGCGGACGTCTCGTGGGACAGCTTCTCACCGAGACTCTGCTTCTCGCCCTTCTCGGAGGCGTCGCCGGAGTTGCTCTCGGGCAAGGGCTCCTCGCGCTGCTGGTCGGCGCCGATCTTCCACTTCCCATTCCCTTGACGCTCGATCTGGGCCTCGACCCGACGGTGCTCGGCTTCAGTCTCGTGGTGTCCCTCGCCGCCGGCCTCCTTCTCGGCCTTGCGCCGGCTCTCCAGACCACGAACCCCGACGTGTCCGCGACCATCAAGGACGAGACCGCGGGGGTGGGACGCTCGGGAGGGCTCACGCTCCGAAACGCCCTCGTCGTGGTCCAGGTGGCGACTTCCGTCGTGCTGCTCGTCGGAGCCGGCCTGTTTCTCCGGAGTTTCCAGCGCATCCAGACCGTCGACCCTGGTTTCGGCCGCGATCCTTCCGCCGTCCTCACGATACTGCTCCCCGGATCCCGATACTCAGAGCAGCAAGGACGGCTCTTCGAGAAGCGTCTCGAGGAACGTATCCTCCAGGTGCCGGGAGTGACCGCCGTCGGTGTCACCAGCAATCTGCATCTCAATACCCTCAACACCCAGAACATGAGCGTGAACGTCGACGGGGTCGAACCTCCCCCCGGCCGCGAGTCGCACCTGGTGGATCGCGCCACGGTGAGTGACGGATTCTTCGAGGCCGCGGGAGTCCGTATCCTTCGAGGGCGCAACTTCGAGCCGAGCGATCTCCCGGACTCTCCTCAAGTGGCGATCGTGAACGAAGCGCTCGTCGAGAAGTTCTGGCCCGGCCAGGATCCCCTGGGTCGCATGCTGCGCCGTCCGGACGAGGGAGACGAAGACCTGATGATCGTTGGAGTCGCCGCAACGGCGAAGATCCGTTCGCTCGGAGAAGCACCGCGGCCGTTCGTTTACGTGCCGTTCTCTCAACGGTACACGTCGTACGTTACGGTGGTCGCCAAGACCAGCGCGGAGCCCGAGCGAACGTCGCTCGACGTGCTGGCCGCGTCACGGGAATTGGACCCGGAACTATGGGTCTGGGAATCGACGACCATGGCGCGCTACCTCGGCATCGTACTCCTGCCCGCCCGTCTGTCGGCGCTTCTGCTTTCGGCGTTCGCTGGCGTCGCTCTCGCGCTCGCGAGCATCGGTCTCTACGGCATCGTGAGCTACTCGGTGTCGCAGAGGTCCCGCGAAGTCGGGATTCGCATGTCTCTCGGAGCCGACGGCGGAAGCGTCGTGGGAATGCTCATGGGGAACGGCCTCAAGCTGGTCGGCCTGGGAGCGGTCCTCGGAGTCGTCGCCTCGCTCGCGGCGACCCCCGCTCTCGCGAACCTGCTGTTCGGGATTCGGCCCACGGACGTCGTCTCCTTCGTCGTCATGCCGCTGGTGCTGATCGTGGTCGCGACGCTCGCGGCCTACGTGCCCGCGAGGAGGGCGAGCCGCATCGACCCGGTCCGGGCTTTGAAGGCGGAGTGACGGGCCGCGGGGTAATCGAACCTCCGGCGGCTTTCGTGGTACCCTCACCGAAATTACGGACACCTTCACCAGGGAGGTGAGCGATGAGGTCCATGACGCTTCCTCTGACGGCGTTTTTCGCCTTGCTCACTTCCACTCTCGCTTCGGGACAACCTTCGGCGCGCGCGAGCGAGTGGAGGGTCCTCGAGGACATCCTCAACACGGGCGAGGTCTCCGCCATCGAGGACGTGGGAACGGGCGCCAACAAACCCTTGAAGGTCACCCTGCGGAAGCAGGGGCGCGCCGTCCAAGGCGTCTGGAAACCCATCAAACGCGGTCCGCGGGAAGAGGCGTGGGAGAGTTATCAGGCGGAGGTGGCGGCGTACGAGATCGACAAGATGCTCGGGCTTCACATGGTTCCGCCCACGGTGGTAAGAGAGATTCACGGAGTCAAGGGCTCGCTTCAGCTCTGGGTGGAGGGCTGCCGCCTCTTCCAGGAAGTCCGCTCCGAGGCTCCCGGCGGAGCCGCCTGGGAGCAGACCCTGTCCCGCATGAAGATCTTCGACAACCTCATCAGCAACTGGGCGAGGAGCGACAAGGATTTCCTGGTCGACGCCGACTGGAACGTCCTCCTCATCGACCACTCGCAGGCATTCCTCAGCACGAACGAGCTCAGCCAGAGACCCGACCAGGTTCCCACGATCTTCGACAAACGACTGATGGAGCGCCTCCGTTCCCTCCAGTCGGACGTTCTGCAAATGCGATTCGGCCGAATGCTTCTCGACCCCCAGGTTCGCGCCATCCTCGGCCGGCGAGACGCGCTTCTGACCCTGATGGAAAAGCTCATCGCCGAAAAAGGCGAATCCGCGGTCCTGTTCTGAGGCGATTCGGATGCTCGGGCTCGCTCCATCGATGCTGCTTTCGGGGCCGGAGCCTCTCGCCGACCCCCGCGGGATCGCCCGCTCGTTGAGCCCGTCCATCGAGGGTGCGGCAGGGATCGGGCTCTGGCTCCCGCGGCTCCACGCCTTCGAGAAGGGCGCGAGGCCCGGAATCATTCTGCCGCACTCGCCGTTTCGGCCTTGAGCGCGCCCCGCCGTATCCTCGTCGTGCGCGCCGGCGCCCTCGGGGATACGCTGATGGTCACGCCTCTCTTGCGGGGTCTGCGGGAGAAGTTCGAGAGCGCGGAGATCGACGTCCTTTGTTCCCGGCTCGCCGCCGACATCCTCGAGCTCACGCCGGGGGTCGCCCGCCGCTTTGCGCTGCGCTACCGGAATCTCCCCTATGCGCTGTCCCTGGAGAAGCGGAAGATGGTTCGCGAGCTTCGCTCCCGGGGCTACGACTATGCCGTTCTCCTGGAGCGGGCGGACCATTACCGGCGCCTCCTCGAGCGCGCCGGCATTCGAGAGATCCGGAGCTTTCGCGAGACTCCGTTCGACCCTCGTTCCCATGCGATAGTGAACAACCTCAGGGCCGCGGGGCTCGGGGAGGCGTCCGGTCTCGACATGGAGGTATTCCTCTCCGACGACGATCGCGAGCGGGCCGCCGAGCTCCTGCGCGACGTTCCCGGTCCGAGGATTGGACTCCACGTCGGATACGGGCCTCGAGGCCGCAAGCGAAATCAGAGCGAGAGGCTGAAGGGCTGGTCGTCGGACAACTTCACAAAAGTCGCGGCGGAGCTCCTGGCGCGAGGGAGGAGTCTGGTGTTCACCGGAAGCCCCGAGGACCGCGGCGACGTCGAAGCGATTCGCGCTCGGCTCCCCGCGGCGGGTGCGGTGGTGAGCCTCGCGGGCCGGACGTCGATGCGCACGCTCGCGGCGGTGATCGAGAAGCTCGACGCTCTCGTCTCCGTCGATTCGGGTCCGGCTCATCTCGCCGCGGCGATGGGAACTCCGTTGGTGGTCCTGTGGGGCCCGGCGATCCTGGAACAGGTTCGGCCCTTGTCGTCCCGGTCTCCGGTCACGCTCCTCAGGCACGCTCCTCCCTGCGCGCCCTGCTACGAAACCCCCTTGATGAAGGCTTGCCGCCGCAACATCTGCATGGAATCGATCGCGCCCCGCGAAGTCCTCGACGGCGTAGCCGCCCTTATCGACCGAGTTACTCGTGTCGAAGCGCCGTGAGCGGATCGAGGCGCGCCGCCCGGCGCGCGGGAAGATAGCAGGCCGCGAGCGCTGACGCGGCGAGGATCACGGCGATGGCTCCGATGGTGAGCGGGTCCGTCGGGCTCACCTCGAACAGGAGACTTCTCAAGAATCGCGTCGCGGCGAGCGCCGCAACGAGCCCGACGGCGATCCCGATGAGGGTCAGCTTCATCCCCCGGGCGACCACCAGACCCAGGATCTCGCGGCGCTCGGCTCCGAGCGCCATGCGGATCCCCATCTCTCGCGTACGCCGGCGGACGCCGTAGGAAGTGATTCCGTAGATTCCGAGGATCGCGAGCCCGAGCGCGACGAGTGCGAACCCCGCCGTCAGATTTGCCGCGAGCCGGCGCTCGCCGAGACCATCGAGAACGATTTCCTCCATCGAGCGAGGAGAGTATACGGGCAGGTCCGGGTCGGCGGCGCGCACCGCGCGGGAGATCTCCTCCGCGAGCCCGGGAAGAGCGCCGTTGGTCCTTACCGCGAAAGCCAGGGCGAGACCCGACTCCTGGAACAGCGGCGAATAGGTGTGGGGCCTCGGCGCCGTCTCGAGGGCCTCCACCCGAACGTCGGAAACGACCCCCACGATGGTCCGCCATTCCCCGGGATTGCGGCGGTTGCTGCTCCGGATCCTCCGGCCGATGGGGTCCTCTCCGCGAAAATACTGCAGGGCGAGGCTCTCGCTCACGATTGCGACGGGGATCGCCTCCGCTCGGTCTTCGTCGGTGAAGACACGCCCGCGGAGCAGAGGAATGCCCATCGCCTCGAAGTAGCGGGGGCTCACGGCGGAGTGGACGGCGGATGCGAGCTCGCCTCCGTCCTCGGACCGGCCTTCGATCTCGAACCGGCGAATGGGGCGATCCCCGTCGAGAGGCAGCAGGGACGCCGCCGCGGCGGCCTCCACTCCGGGAATCGCCGCGAGTCGCTCGAGGGTCGGCCGGAAGAGCAGAACGCGGGACTCATGCTCGAAGTAGGGCCCGGTCTCCGGCAGGTTCGGTTGGGGAAGCCAGAGCCGCGCGGTGTAGAGGTCCTTCGCGTCGAATCCGGGGTCGACGTTCAGGAGACGGAACGTGCTCCGGCCGAGCAGTGCTGCGCTCGTCAGGAGAAGAAGCGCGAGCGCGCACTGGGTCACCGCGAGCGCGGCCCTCGCCCGGCTCGGCGCTCCGCCGTCGGCGGTCGCACGGCCCTGAGTCAGCGCCGAGAGGGGCCTGACCGCGGCGGCCTGGAGCGCGGGAGCCGATCCGAAGAGAAGACCGGCCGCGATCGAAACCAGCGTCGTGAACAGGAGAACGCGGCCGTCGAGGGCGATCTCCGAGGCGCGCGGAAGAGAAAGGTCTCTGGAGTGGGCCAGCAGATCGATGCCGAACGAAGCTGCGATCAGTCCCAGGACCGCGCCTCCGGCGGTCAGGAGGAAAGCCTCGACCAGGAGCTGCCGCGCGAGCGCTCGGCGGCTCGCGCCGAGAGTCTGTCGCAAGGCGAGCTCTCGCGTGCGGTCCGTGCCTCGAGCGAGGAACAGGTTCGCGACGTTGGTTGCCACCATGAGCAGGATCAGACCCACCGCGGCGCCGATCAGGAGGAGAAAGGGCCTCACTTCACCCACGACGTCCTCTCTCAAGGGGACGAGCCGGGGACTCCAGCCCGCTGCCTCGCGATACTCGTCGGGGTAGAGGCGGCGGAGCTCGAGCGCGAGCCCCTCGAGTCGGGACTGCGCCTCGTCGACCGTGATTCCCGGCTGGAGCCGGGCGAGCGCCCCCTGGAGAAAATAGGCGCCTCTCACCGGGGTGCGGTTGAAGGGGCTGTCGAGCCAGCCCGCGGGAAGCCACATGTCGGCGTCCGTAGGACCGGACAGACGGAAGCCCGGCGGGGCGACTCCGATGATCTCGAAGAGGTCGCGGTCGAGACGGAACTTCTTCCCTACGGCGTTCGGGTCCGAGCCGAACCTTCGCCGCCATAGCTCGTCGCTGATGACGGCCACCTCGGCGATCCCGGCGCGGTAGTCCTCGGTGGCGAACGTGCGTCCCCGCTGGGCCTCGATTCCGAGAAGCTTGAAGAAGTCGATGTCCACGAGCATCGCCTCGACGCGCTCCGGCTGGTCGGATTCCGTCAGATTCGCGTCGATGGGGAAGAGCCCCGAGACCTGGGCGAAAACGTCGCCGAGACGGCGGTAGTCGAAGAGCTCGGGGACGGAAAGACCGGCGTCGGTCAGGTTCGCGCCTTCCAGGTCCGAGGTGATCCGCACCAGCGAATCCGGACTCTCGAACGCGAGGGGCCGGAGGAGGACGGTGTCGAGGACGCTGAAGATCGCGGTGTTCGCCCCGATCCCGAACGCGAGCGTGAGCACCGTGACCCAGGCGAAGCCGGGGCTCTTCCGCAGCACCCGGATTCCATGCTTGAGGTCGAGGTAGAGCAGGCGCATGGGTAGGGCCCCCTGCAATCCACGTTCCACGGATTTCGCGCGGCATCGAGCCGTTTTTCGACGCGGCCGCCCGGTGGCGGGACTCCGCCTGTTCGATTTCGAACCGATCTTGATTTCTAAATGGACGTTCAGTTATTATCCGCGTTTGATCGAGGGGTGCGACGATGGCGAAGAAGCGATCGAAACCGACCGAGAAGGGGGCCGCGGAGCCGGAGGCCAGCCGGCCCCACGTGCCCGGGTATGGAATTCCGAAGACCGCGAAAGGGATGCTCCCCTGGTCGCACGCGGACGAAAGACTCGCTCGTTCCCTTCACTACTGGGTGGCCACGACCTCCAGAGACGGTCGTCCCCATACGGTCCCGGTGTGGGGCGTCTGGGTGGACGGCGCCGTCTGTTTCGGAGGCGGGCCGGATACCCGCTGGTCGCGGAACCTGAAGGCCAACCCCAAGGTCGCCGTGCACCTCGAGAAGGGCGACGACGTGGTGATTCTCGAAGGCGATGTCGACCGGGTCGAAGAGTCCGATGGCCCTCTGGTCGCCCGGGTCCAGGACGCGTACAAAGCCAAGTACGGGATGCCTCACCCGCCGCCGTTCTGGGTGCTTCGTCCCAGGGTCGCCTTCGTCTGGGACAAGGACCTCCGTTCGGCGACGCGCTTCCGGTTCCCTTAGAGCGGGATTCAACGATACGAACGCAAAGGCGCGAAGGCGCGAAGGCGCAAAGAAGCAAATAAGAAACTTCCTCGTGGAATCCTCCTTACTTCGATTCTGGTAGACTCGGCGCGGTCCATGGTCCCCGCACCGCTTCTTCCCGTGCTCGCGCTCCTTTCGGTTCTGCAGCGGGAGAGCCTCCCGCCGATCGCGGCCGGTCCCGCGGATCCGGTGTTCACGACCTACGCCGCGCCGCTCTCCCGGTCCCGGTATCTCGTCGATGAAGCCTGGCACCTCCGCTTCCATGATTCGGGGAAGCCCCTCGCGCTCACGTCCGACAGCGCCGGAGAGTGGGGGATCGGCTTCGAGCTCGACGGCGTCGTCGTGTACCAAACGGGGGACTATGCGCGGCTTCCCGAGATCCGCCAGTCCTTCGCGTCTTTCGCCCGGTTCACGTTCGAGCCTTTCCACCAGGTGGCCGTGGATGCGGCGTTCGCCGTCTACGGCTCCCGTGAATCTCTTCTCGCCCTCGCGCTCACCAACGGGAGCGATCGGCCGAAGAAGCTTCGGGTCTTCGCGTTCGCGCTCTCCTCGGGAGCCCGCTTCTCGAGCGCGTCTCTCACGGAGGCGCGAGACGGTGTCTTCTTCGGGCACCAGGAGCCGCCGGACGCCATATCCGAATCCCCGCCTCCCGAATACGACGGCGTCCTTCAGGACCTGATTCTCACGGATACGAAGGCCTACTCCTTCGGAGGCTATCCGGGCGGCGAAGGCGCCATGCTGCACGAGCTCGGCCGGGGCCTCGAGAGCGGCGATTTCTCTTCGACCGCGAGCGCGCTCCTCCTCGTCGCCGAGGTGTCCCTTTCTCCGGGAGAGTCGAAGCCGTTCCGCGTGGTGCGCGCGGTGGCCCCCGCATCCGAGAGCCGCGATTCCCTGCTCTCGGCGGCGCGTCGCGCGCTCTCGGTCGCGACCGAGGATCTCGAACGGGAGGAGGCGAAGCTCTTCGCGAAAGCTCCACGACTCGCGCTCGATGCGAGAAAGGAGCTCATCTACCGGGGGGCTCTCTCTCTCGCCCGACAGTCGATGCTCCCTCCCGAGGGCCGCACCCTTTTCAACTACTACGTCTTCTCCCGCGAGCCCACCTGGAGCTGGGGGCATGACGGCCAGGTGTTCCACGAGAGCCTCTCGATGCTCGCTTACGCTCACCTCGATCCCGCGAGCGCCATGGATTCGCAGAGGATCTTCCTCGAGGCCCAGGAGCCGGACGGCTACATTCCGTACCGCATCGGCCCCTACGTGGTGCGCACTTTTCCCGTCGACGGAGAGAAGACGACCTCGGCGCCCTTTTACTCCTGGGTCAACTGGGAGGTCTATCGCATCGCGGAGGACCGCGTAGAGGCCAAAGCGTTCCTGGAGGACGCTTATCGCTCGGGCGCGGCCTTCACCGAGTTCCTTCTCGCGAACCGCGACCGCGACCGGGACGGTCTCCTCGAATGGGGAGGCCACGCGGTCCTGGAGTCGGTACGCGACTCCCTCGTCCCCATCTGGGATCTGCTGGGGGAGAACGACCCGAAAGCGCCGTCGCTCGTCGAGGCTCTGGATTTGAGCGTCATGGTCGTCCAGGAGATGCGCTCGCTCGGGGAGATGGCAGCGGAGCTGGGTCGCAAGGACGAGAGCGCCGCCTGGAGCCGGCGGGGGGACGATCTGGCGCGCCGGGTCGAAGAAACGATGTGGGACGAGTCGACGGGGTTCTACTACAACGTCGATCGCGACACCAACGCCTTCGTCACGCGAGGCGGGCTCGACCTGCGGCGCCAGGAGATCATCGGGTTTCTCCCCCTGTGGGCCGGAGTGGCGAGCCCGGAGAGAGCGAAGGCGCTTCTGGCGAAGCTCACCGATCCGGCCAAGTTCTGGCGGCGCTTCGGGGTCCCGACGCTCGCGGCCGACGACCCCGGCTACGAGCCCCAGATTCGAAGGTGCTGCCAGTGGAACGGCGCGGTGTGGCTCGAATGGAACTACCTGGTGTTCTCCGGGCTTCGCCGATACGGCTACGAGGAGATCGCGAGGGAGCTCGGCGAGCGCATGGTGAATGCGGCGGCGGCTCAGCTTTCGCGAAACCACCGCTTCTGGGAATCCTACAGTCCCGACGAGGTCAAGCTCGCCTCGCCTCAGAGCTACATCTGGGACTCCATCCTGGCGAGAGTCCTCATCGATCTCTAACCCATGAACGCGCTGGCCCTGGTTCTCCTCGCCGCGGCCACCGTGCCTCGGTTCGAACGGCCGGCGAGCCCGATCGTTCTCGAAGGTCCGGCTCGGCCCGCGGCCTATCTCGAAGCCTCGGGAAGGCGCGCCGCGTTCCTCGGCCGGGAAGACGGAAGCTTCGAGGCCTGGGTCTATCCGATGAAGATCCTTCGCGGCTTCGAGCTCGCGTTCGAGATCGAGGACTATGCCTCCCCGATTCCCGGATCGAGCCTCGCGTCCCGCGTGGATGTCCGGCCCGAAGCCTCGACGATCCGGTACGCCCACTCGTCGTTTACCGCCGACGCCACGTGGCTCGTCCCTCTCGAGGAGTCGGGCGGTCTGGTGCTGCTCGACGTCGACACCTCCGGGCCGCTCACGATCGAAGCCCGGTTCAGAACCGAGATGAGGCTCATGTGGCCTGCGGGCCTCGGCGGTCAATACAGCTACTGGGACCGGGAGCTCCGCGCCTACGTCATCACCGAGAGCACGCGCCGCCATGCCGCGATCGTGGGGTCGCCGCTGGCGTCCGATCCCCCCGAGCAGCCGGCGCACAACCTTCCCGACGCCCCCACCGCGATGAAGATCCCGATCTCGATCGAGACCGCGGCCTCGGGACTGGTGCCGATCGCGATCGCCGCGAGCGACGAGGGTCTCGACGGAGCCCGCGCGACGTACCGGCGTCTTCTCGAAGAGACCGAATCGCTCTACCGGGCCACGGCCGCCCACTACCTCCGTCTGAACGAGGAAATGACTCGCATCGACTCCCCGGACGACGATCTCGATCTCGCGCTCGAGTGGGGCAAGGTCGCACTCGACAAAGGGTTCGTCTGCAATCCGCGGCTCGGCTGCGGCCTCGTCGCCGGGCTCGGACCCTCGGGCCGGTCGGAGAGACCCGGGTTCGGCTGGTTCTTCGGGGGCGACGCCTTCATCAACGGCTGGGCGATGACCGCCTATGGGGATTTCGAGACCGTGCGCGAGAGCCTGCGCTTTCTCGAGAAGCGCCAGCGCGCCGACGGCAAGATGATGCACGAGCTCTCCCAGGGAGCGGACTACATCCCCTGGTTCGAAAAGTACCCCTATGGCTACTACCACGCGGATACGACGCCGCTCTACGTCCTCGCGGTCTCGGACTTCGTTCGCGAGAGCTCCGACCTCGATTTCGCCCGCGAGATCTGGCCCTCGATCCGGAAGGCCTACGAGTACTGCGCCTCGACGGACGAGGACGGAGATGGTCTCATGGACAACACGCGGGCGGGCCTGGGTGCGGTCGAGACCGGAACGCTGCGATCGACGGACGTCCTGACCGACGTGTATCTCGCCGCGGCCTGGACCGCGGCGACCCGGGGCGCCTCCGAGATGGCGAGTGCTCTCGGCGAGCGCGACTTCTCGACCCAGGCGAGCGCGGCGCACGGCAGGGCCCTCGCCTCGCTGAACGGGCGCTTTCTCGACGACGCGGATCCCGGGATCGCCTTCGCGCTCTTGAAGAGCGGAACAGCGCAGCCGGAAGTGACGACCTGGCCCGCATTCGGTCTCTGGCGCGGTCTCTTCGAGCAGGGGCGGCCCGCCGTCGCGGCGGCGCTCGACGCCCTCGGCGGAAGCGGCCTCGGCGCCGACTGGGGCGCGCGCATGCTCTCGAACGAGAGCGCTCTCTACGATCACGAGAGCTACAACAACGGCGCCGTATGGCCGTTTCTCAGCGGCTTCGCGGCCCTCGCGCTCTACGAGAACGAGCGCCCCCATGCGGCCTGGTTCTACATCGAGGGCGCGAAGTCGCTCGCGTTTCTCGAGGCGCGCGGCTACGTTCCCGAGCTCCTGTCCGGCGATCGTCTGAAGCCCGTCGATGCCGCCGTACCCCACCAGCTCTTCTCGACCTCGGGCTTCGTCTCGCCCCTTCTTCGAGGGCTCGTCGGGATCGCGCCCGGGAGGCTCAGCCCGCGCATCCCCCCGGGTTGGGATCGACTTCGGGTGGAGAATCTGCGCCAGGGGGGTGTCTACGATATCGATTGGTCCCGTCGCCGTTCGGGCAAAGAGACGATCGAGACATTTCGGCTCACTCCCCGGGCGGGGAGCGCTCTTCCCGACCTCGTCGTCGAAAGGAGGCTCCCGCTGGGAGCGAAGCTGCTCGGCGGGGGAGCGCCGTCCTTTCGGCCGAAGCCCGGACGGGAAGCTCAGACTCTTACGCTTCGCTACCGCGGCGGAATCGAGGTCGTGCCGCTGCACGAGCCCCTCCGTTCCGGCGAACGGTCCTCCCGCCTCCGCATCCTCGACGAACGGCTCGAGGGCAGGACGTACGTCGCCCGGCTCGAAGGAAGAAGAGGACGGACCTATCGCCTGCGGGTTTTCGACGGGGCGCCGAGAGTCCTCGAGGTCTCGATTCCCGCGGGTCCGGGTGAATGGGGACCTCACGAGCTGCGGCTCACCGTCGAGGAGTAGTCGCCGCTCCGGCGAAAGTCGGGGTCTCCTCCGGTTTTCCAAAGGAGGACCGATCGAAGTATGCTTCCGCCATGGCTCGGCAGGTCCGCCGGTTCGGAGCGTTCCAGTTCGACCCGGAGACGGGGGAGCTCTTTCGGGGCGGCGAGCGCGTCTCGCTCCAGAATCAGCCCGCGCGTGTGCTGGAGCTCCTCACCCGGCGCCCGGGCGAGCTGGTGACGAGGGACGAGCTCCGCGCCGCGATCTGGGGCGGTGAAACGTACGTGGATTTCGATCGCGGCCTCAATTTCTGCGTGCGTCGGATCCGGATGGCGCTCGGGGACTCGTCCCGCTCGCCTCTTTACCTTCAGACCCTGCCGCGGCGGGGATATCGATTCCTCGCGCCGGTGACGCCGGGAGGCGTCAAGAGGTCCTCGACGCGGGCGGGTCTCCTCCGGCTGACCACCGCCGCGTTCGTTCTGGGGCTGGTCGGAGGAGCCGCACTGGCCGAGGACTACGGCCGCTCGAGCGTCCACCGCCGGCTCGTGGACTGGCTCCACCACCACATGCTGGTCGCCGGCGAGCGTTGTCCCTGGGCAGGGGGCTGACTCACCCAGAACTCACCTTCGCCTCACCTCCTTCGGGACGGGAACCTCCGTAGATTCGGTCGGAGGTCAAGCCATGTCCCTCGCTTTTTCGACCCTCGCCCGGGAACTTCGGATGGGGATGAGAGGCCTGATCCGGCGCCCGGCGCTCTTCCTCCACGGAGCGGTCACGCTCGCCGTCGGTTTCGCCGCGAACATGGCCGTCTTCAGCATCCTCGACTCTCTCCTGCTCCGGCCTTACCCCTTTCCCGGCCTGGAACGGCTGGTGCTGGTGAGGGAGGTCCGAGCGGGGAGCTCTCAAGAACAGTTGCGGGTCACTCCGGGAGACTTCCTCGACCTGTCGCTGAATATCGGCTCGTTCGAGAGCGTCGCGGCGTTCCGTTACGCGGAGCTGAACCTCGGCGGAGACGTCGTTCCCGAGAGCGTGCGCGGCTACTACGTGACGCCGAGCCTCTTCCCCCTCCTCGGCATCGAGGCCCGCGAGGGGCGCGTGTTCACGATGGACGAGGGACCGACCGGAGGGGCGCGCGTGGCGCTCCTCAGCCACGGACTCGTGGAGCGGCGCTTTTCCGGCAAAGCCGATGTCGTCGGCTCGGAGATCACATTGAACGGGGAGGCCCATACCGTCGTCGGCCTCATGCCCGAGAGCCTCAACTATCCTCGTGCGGTGGACGTTTTCGTCCCGCTCGCTCTCGGCGCTGCGGAGCGGGTGGAGCGTGGCGCGCCCTCCCTCCAGGTCCTCGCACGCCTTTCTCCCGGGGTCGGGCTTCCGGCCGCGGTCTCGGAGCTCGACGCCTTCGGACGAACGCTGGCGGAGAGATACCCCGACTCCCATCGGGAGCGCAGCTTTCGCCTCCTTCGACTGCGGGAAGAGCAGTATCGCTATACGCTCCCCATGTTCGGCATGCTCCAGATCGCCGGCTTCCTGGCGCTCCTTCTCGCGGCAACCAACGTGAGCAACCTGGTTCTCGTCTGGCGCATGGGGCGAAGCCGGGAGCTCGCCGTTCGCGCCGCCCTCGGCGCCGGCCGCGGACGGCTCTGGCTGCAGTCGCTCGTCGAGTGCCTGGCTCTGAATGTAGCCGGGCTGCTCGCGGCCCTTCCCCTCGCCTTCTGGGCCGTGGAGCTGGTGCGAAACGCCATGCCGCAAGGGATCGCGACCTGGGTCTCGGGCTGGAGGGAGATCCGTCTCGGGGGGAACGCCGTCGTCCTCGGTATCGCGACCGCGGCTCTCGTGGCCGCGATCCTGAGCTTATCGGGAGCGGGACGCGTCGGCTCGATCTCGTCCGTCGCGTCCCTCCAGGGCGGGGTCCGCGGCACCGCGGGGCGGCGCAGCGCACGGCTCCGAGAGGCTCTCACGGGGGCTCAGATTGCGCTCGCGTTCTTGCTTCTGTCGAGTGCGGTCTGGATGATCCGCGGATTCGGGGAGCAGGTGCGCGTGTTCGAACGGCTGGAGCCTCGCGGTGTCCTGACGGCTCGCGTAGCCCTCTCCCGGGAGCGCTTTCCCGAGGAGCGCGACCTCCAGAGATATTTCACCGCTGCCCTCGACGCGTTCGCCGAGATCCCCGGAGTCCAGGGCGTGGCGGCGGCGGCCAACCTCCCGGCGAGCAACGTCCCCAACGAGGAGGTCTTCTTCGAGATCGATGATCGAAAGCCGGCGACCGCGGCGGAGGTCCCGCGCTGTGACCTGCAGACGGTTGCGGGCGAGTTCTTCGACGTCTTTCGCGTAGAGGTCCAACGAGGCCGGGCCCTGCTCTCCTCCGACGATCGGGAGGCGGCGCCGGTCGCGGTAGTGAGCGAAAGCTGGGCCCGCCGGTATCTCGGGGGCGAGGAGACGCTCGGCCGTCGCGTGCGCTTCGGAACGCGCGAAGCCGAAGGTCCGTGGTGGACCCTCGTGGGCGTCGTCTCCGACGTCAAACAGAACTGGTTCGACCCGGAGCCGCGGCCCCTCATCTACGTCTCGCACCTCCAGAACGCGAGGAATCGCATGAGCCTCGCCCTTCGGGGGACTGTCGACGGCTACGCCCTCGCAGAGGCAGTGCAGCGAAAGCTCGCAGAGATCGATCCCGGGCAGGCGCTCGCGGAGCCGAGGACGCTGGAAGACGAGATCGCGGACTCCCTGGCTCCGCTTCGCATCATCGGCATGCTGCTTCTGGTCTTCGCCCTGGTCGCTCTCCTTCTCGCCGTGACCGGAGTCTACGGAGTGGTGGCAACGTCCGTCGCCGAACGAACGCGCGAGCTCGGATTGAGGATGGCGCTCGGGGCGAGGCCTCGGGAGGCTCGCCGGGAGGTTTTGAGAGGGACTCTCCGTCTCGCCGTCGTCGCCGTGGGAGTGGCTCTCCCGGTCACCTTCGGAGTGAACGTCCTTCTCGCAGGGCAACTATTCGGCGTCGTGGTGGTGAGCCCCGTGACTCTGGCGCTGACGAGTGCGCTTCTGATCGCCGTCGCCGCGTTCTCCGCGTCGGTCCCGGCACGGGCGGCGACAAGGCTCGACCCCGTTCGCGCCCTTCGCTGGGAGTAGCCGCTTCACGAGGCGGCTGGGCGCCCGCGTCGCCGCCGAGCGGCTCTCGGCCGAAAACTGACGGGTCTGGGGCTGGACCCCGGCTGCGCCGTCGACGGTCACTTCACGAACTCGTTTCGCCGCGAGGGGGGCATGCCACCGTCGCGGTTCAGAGCCCTCCTGGGCCGCGTCAAGCCCGCGCAAGATCCTTCGAGCCGAGCCTGGCCCAGGTTCCGTCGCCTACCTTGAGGTAGCCGAGCCCGAGCCTCTCGTTGCCTCGAAACGTCCCGGCCGGTAGGATTGTGCCCGCCTTCGAAGGGAGCGAAGCAGAAGACTTCACAACTCGAAGAGCAGCGACTGCAACATGGACTCCCAGAACACCCGGCAACGAATCTGCTTCGTCGTCCTGGTCCTCTGTCTCACCGCATCGGCGCGGGAAACGCTCGCCCAGTCCCGACCGGATAGGCAGTCCGGCGACCCGGGCCCGAAGACGCTTGTCTCCACGTCCGCGTCGGTTGGCCGGCTCCAGGTCGTGGCGGAGGTGGCCGAGACCGCCGTCGTCATCGACGGCGCGCTCGACGATCCGGTATGGCAGCGGGCGAGCCCGGCGACGGGATTCGTCCAGAGCGAGCCCAGTACCGGAGAGCCCGCGACGGAGCGGACCGAGGTGCGGATCGCATATGACTCCGACAATCTCTACATCGGTGCGTACTGCTACGACAGCGAGCCCGATAGTCTCGTGGTCAACCAGATTCGGGAGGATTTCACCGTCGGGGATCAGGACAGCTTCGAAGTAATCTTCGACACCTTCGCCGACCGGCGGAACGGGTTCACTTTCATGACCAACCCCGGCGGAGCCCGCTCCGACGAGCAAATGGCCAACGAGGGGCGCGAAACGAACGCGAGCTGGGACGCGGTGTGGTTCGTCGCAACTCGGCGCGTAGCCGACGGCTGGACCGCGGAACTCGCCATCCCGTTCAAGTCGCTGCGATTCGACCTCGAGACGGCGCCGAGCTGGGGGATCAACTTCGGCCGTCACCTCAGGCGCAAGAACGAGGTCGACTACTGGTCGCCCGTACCTCGCGCCTACGCGCTGAGCCGGGTGTCGTTGGCCGGGGACCTGGTCGGGCTTCCCGCCGTCTCGTCGGGGAAGAACCTGAAGGTGAAACCGTTCGCGGTAGCGAGCTCCGTTCGTCCCGCGGGGGAGGACGAATTCGGAAGCGATGTGGCCGGCGGGGTCGACGTAAAGTACGGCATCACCCCGGCCCTGACGCTCGACGGCACGTTTCATCCCGATTTCGCTCAGGTGGAAGCGGACGAGCAGCAGGTGAACCTGACCCAGTTCAGTCAATTCTTCCCCGAAAAGAGAGAGTTCTTCCTCGAGAACTCCGGAATCTTCTACGTGGGCGACACCGCGCGGAACAGCCGCATCACCGCGACTCCTACCGCCGACACCGATCTGCTCCTGTTCTTCTCCCGGCGCATCGGCTTGACGCCGGAGGGTTTCCCCATCCCCATCGTCGCCGGCGCCCGGTTGACGGGGAACCTCGCCGGGCTCCGGATCGGGGCGCTGAACGTCCAGACCGAGAGGACGGAGCGGGAGCCGGCGAACAACTTCACCATCGTCCGGCTGCGCCGGGACATCCTGAGAAACTCCGACGTAGGCGCGATCTTCATGACCCGCCAGTCGACGGACGACGGCTCGGACTACAACCGGGTCTATGGGCTAGACGCCACCCTCCGGCTCTTCGGAAACGCGGACTGGGCCTCGTACTTCGTCAGGACTGCGACTCCCGGCTTCACCGACGGCCAGTATGCGCTCCGGAGCACGATCAACCGCGAGGGGAACTTCTTCCACATCAAGAGCGGGATCATGTTCCTCGGCGATCACTTCAACGACGAGCTGGGGTTCTATAACCGGATCGGGGTGCGAAAATATCTCCTCGACACCGGCATCCGGCCGAGGTTCGAATCACTCCAGCGCCGCGGAATTCGTGAAATGCACCCTCACGTCGTCTGGGACTACTTCACCGACCACTCGGGGACTATGGTGGCGAAGCGCCTCCACACGGGCTACAGCGTCTTTTTCAACAACGGCGGATTCACGGAGCTGTCGGTGAATCCCGAATTCCAGCTCTTGATCCAACCCTTCAAGATTCATCCCGACGCGCCCCCCATCCCCGTGGGGGGCTACAGCTGGGTTCCCGTTCAACTTCGGTTCAACTCGGACCCGAGCCAGCCGGTCTCCTTCAACCTGACGGGGATCTGGGGCGGTCTCTGGAGCGGAACGCAGAAGACCCTGCAGGCGACGGTCACCCTCCAGCCCAGTTATCGATTTCGCCTGTCGGTCGGGACCCAGCGTACGAACGCGAAGCTCGAGGTACCGGAGACCGAGTTCGTCAGCAGCATTTCGACCCTTCGCGCCAACTACTCGTTCTCCGCGAACATGTTCCTCGATTCGCTCCTCCAGTACGACCGGGACCGCGACCAGGTCAACGTGAACGTCCGATTCAATTTCATGCACCATCCCATGAGCGATCTGTTCATCGTCTACAACGAGCAGCGCTTCGTAACCGTGGAGGACCCGATTCCGACGGGACGGGGATTCATCGTCAAGTTCACTCAGCTGTTCTCGTTCTGATCGGGCTCTGCCAACCGAGGGAGCGCGAGCCCCCCTCTACGATCACCCGCGGGTCTGCCCGGGTCAGTCTCCGTAGCCCACGGTCGAGCGCGCGAACCGCTTGAACATCTCCGCGCGCCGGCGCTCCTCCTGCTGGCCCTCCGGGTCGATGCCCGGCTTCATGTCGGCGGTGAAGGGAAGGACGTAGGGGGGGAGCCGGTGCTCGTCCTTGAACATCTGGGTGCGGACGTGCCCGACGGAGTGCTCGGCGCTCTGGCCGCTCATCAGGTAGGTGATCGTGGGAACGAGGTCGCGCCTCTGGACCTTCTCCGTCACCACGTGGTTCTTCTTGAAGTCAGGGCCGATGGCCATGGTCCAGACGTAGTGGGCGTAGTAGTTCCCGGGGCTGTGGCCGAGCTGGCCGTAGATGTTGATCTCGTCGTCGCGGCCGCACTCCGGCCGCAGGATGAGGGCGGTGGTATCGCGGAGGTACGGATCCGCCTGCACTTCGGCCCACATCCTTCCGAGGAGCTCGTCGGTGGCCTTCACGTGCTTGATGTACTCCCAGTAGTCGGTGTTGTAGTCCCAGTAGCCGAAGTCCGCGTGGGCGTCGTCGAGCGCGAGGAGCTGCACGGTGACGATCTTCGGCTTGAAGGCCTTCAGAATCTGCGGAACCATGTGGATCGCCTGCGCGTCCCCGTATTGAAGCTCCCGGTCGATGAGCGGCTCTCTGGTCGAGGGCGGGACATAAGACCGCCGGGCCATCACGTCCGCGATCCACTCTTCGATCTCTTTCCGCTCCTGTGCGGTGTGTCCGAGGCCTTTCTCGATGAGGAGATCGAAGAGGTCTCTCGGGCTCGCGCTGTTCTTCTCGTAGAACAGCTTGTTCATCGTGAGAGACGTCGCGCCGACACCGATGCCGTAGTCCGCGTGGCGGCTGAAGTGCTTCACGTCGAACGTCCAGCCGCGATAGTAGGAAGCTCCCTGGAGCACCCAGAAGTCGCTCGCCGAAGCACCCGTCTTCTTGCGCACGTACTCGTTCAGGGTGGGGAACAGCGGGCGCTGGGTCGGGGGATCGATCCCCGTCATCATCTCGGTGTACATGTAGCCGTGGAGGTTCGCGGTGTCCCCGTAGTCCTCGGTGAAGAGCGTGCCCTCGGGGATGAGCTTCGTCTGGTAGGGGGCGTACTCCGGGTTGTCGACGACGTCTTTCTTCCGCGCACCGTTTCCGTAGATGACGAAGATGAGGTGCTTGGTCTTGAAGTCGGGATTCTCGGGGAGGAGCATCTCTCCCATTCGCACCGTTCCTCGCTCGGCGCGGGCTTCGCGGGGCCAGACGGCCGCGGCACCCATCGCCGCTCCGTACTTGAAGAAATCTCTTCTTTTCATCGGCTCGCTCCCTCATTGCCCCGAGTGGGCTCGGTCTCTTTCTCGCCGTCCTCCTGGAGAAAGTTCACGGTGATTCCCGTGAGGATCTTCTCGCGTCCTTCGAAGTAGGTATGGAAGTTGTTCGCCTCGTCGGCGATTCCGAGGCGGACCAGGCTCCAGACCCCGCGCTCCATGCTCTTCTTGATCTTGAACGTCGCTGACCAGACGTTCGGCTCCGGGATCTTCGACGGCCGGTTGAGGTCGACGAAGTCGCTCGCGAGCTTCACCTTCACCGCGTCGACGCCGTGGGGAGAGCGGACGTAGCCTTCGACCGCTTTCACTCCCGAGAGGTCGTCTTCGACGAGAGCCGTGACCGTGACCGACTCGCCGACGCGCGCTTCGGTGGTCGAAAGCGAGACCGCGAGAATCCGGGGAGGCTTCTTGTCCACGAGCGCCGGGTCCTGCGCGACCCGGACGGCGGGAGCGTTTCGCAGCACCGCGTCGTTCTTCGAGAAGAAGTAGGCGGTGTTCCGGGCGTCGTCGGTCACGGCGATGCGCATCAAGCGCCACTCCCCCCCCTCGTACCATTTGGGGATGGTGAAGTACCCCAGGAACTTCCCCGGCTCGCTTCCCTGGTGGACCATCGTTACCCGGATCCACTGCTCCTCGCTCGGCGAGATCCAGACGGCCTCGGCGTCGACCGGCCCGGAGACGTCGTCGGCGGCGTAGGCGGAGAAGCGAATCGCCTCGGTTCCCGCTCGGACCGAGGGCGTTTCGACCTCGACCAATCGAAGCTCCGGCGCGCGCAGGTCGACGCGGGGGTTGTCTTCCACCAGGAAGAACTTCGGCGTCCGATCCTCGTTGTCGAGAGGTTCGTGGAACTCGGCGCCGTAGCTCTGTCGTTTTCCCACTTCGTCGGAGATGGTGGCATAAGCCACGATGTAGCGCCCTCCGGGCGCGAACTTCGAGACACGCCCCCGCCCCAGAAAAAGGGTCTTGTCGTCCTTGGAAGGCTCGAAGTTCACGTACATCGTCGCCGAGCCCAGGCGGCTGTAGCGCTCGCTGAAGAACGTGGTGACGAACGGGAGAGTGTTCTTGTACGCGGAGGTGACCCGGGCGATGGCCCGGACCTCGTCGCCCGGGCCCACCTCGGGAGTGAGGATCTTGAACTCGGTCAGCACGGGATAACGCTGCTCGCCCGTCAGCTCCGCCGCGGTGATCTGGAGATCCGGGCGCAGGTACTGGAACGGCTCGGGAACGGTGATCTCGGGCGGAGGCAGGATCTCTCCGTCCTCGAGGTCCTCGCACATGCAGCCGCTGGCGTTGAGAACGCCGTACTCGTTGAGCGTCTGGCCGAAGGGAACCCGCGCGGGCTTCTTGTCTTCTTCCTGCGCGAGCGCCGGGGTGAGCGCCGTCCCCACCAGTATCAGAATCGAGATTGTTTCTTGGATCGACATCACGAGCTTCTGGATAAGCGAATTATCGAGCGCGGGTTCCGGGCTGTCAACGGGTCGTCAGGCCCCGCGCAGAGCTCCACGGAGTCTCTCGAGGAAGACGCGGTTCTCGTCGGGCAGTCCGACGGAGATCCGAAGATGGGTCGGCATCTCCCACGACTTCCCGTCGCGCACGTAGACCTTTTCGCGGGCGAGGGCGAGAACCACCGGCGCCGCCTCGCGCCCGAGATCCGCCATGAAGAACGGGGCCCGATGGGGAAGGCTCTTGACGCCGAGCGCCGAAAGACCGGAGCGCAGATAGTCGAGCCCGTCGTCCACCAGCTTCACGTAGCGGTCGACGTGCGCCTGGTCCGAGAGCGCCGCGAGCCCGCCGACGTTCGCGGCAGCGTTCACTCCCATGTCCAGGGTCCAGAGGAGCTTCAGAGGCTCGATGAGATTCGTGGGAGCGACGACGTAGCCGAGCCTCAAGCCGGCCATGCCGAACGCTTTCGAGAACGTGCGCGCCACGATGACCGGAGCACCCTTTTTGACCAGAGAGACGGAAGACTCTCCGTTCGGCAGGAAATCGACGTACGCCTCGTCCACCAGGAGCACCGCGTCGTCGGGGAGAGATTCGGAGAGATCCGCAATCGCCGCGAGCGGCAGGCTCGCGCCCGTCGGATTGTCGGGGTTGGCGATGTAGACCAGCCGTGTATCCCGGCCGATCGCCCGTTTCATCCCTTCGAGATCGATGGTGCCGTCGGCCCGGAGCGGAACCTCGCTCACCTCGGAGCCCATCACCCGGGCGACTCCCGCACACCAGGAATAGGTGGGCTTCGCCAGCACGAGTCGGCCGCCCTTCCGGAGAAACGTCCAGGGAGCTATCTGCAGGAACTCGGTGGAGCCGCATCCCATCAGGAGGTTCCCGGCCTCGACGCCGTTTCGCCGGGCGATCTCCTTCTTCAGCGGATCGACGTAGCTGTAGCGATTGGACTCCCCGAGGCCGTTCTCGAGGATCGCCGCGATGGCGCGGGGCGAGGGTCCGATGGGGTTCTCGTTGAAGTTGAGGCGAACCGAGCCCTCGGGAAAGGCGACGACGTCCTCCGTCGACAGAACGCTCTCGTCGACCTCGACCCGCGCAGCATCCTGAGCAGCGGCCATCCGCCGGAAGCCCACCGAAGCGCCCGCGGCGGCCATCGCCAGCGAGCGAAGGAACCGGCGTCGTGGAATCTCGGGGCCGTGGGGGTAGCAGCTCCAGGTTCGATCGAGATGGGTCGTCACGTCGTCCTCCCTCGGAGCCAGATAATACTAGAGTCGGGCCCAGAGCGCTTCGCAGGCCGCCGCCGCTCTCATCTCGAGCTTCACGTCGACCTCGCCCGAGATCAGGGTCTCGCCGGGGTTGATCTCGACCGTCGCTTTCCTCCTCATCCGGGCTTCGACCACCGGACGCGCGATATAAGGAAAGACGCTGGTGGTGCCGATGGAGAACACGACGTCGAAGCCTCGCACGAGCTCGCGCTCCAGCGTCTCGACTTTGGCGAGGGGAAGGAGCTCTCCGAAGAGCACGACGTCGGGCCGGAGGGGCGCTCGGCATTCGGGACAGAGGGGCAGGGGCGCGAGGTTCGAGTAGTCCTCGACGGTCGCCCTGTGGTCGCACGCGGTGCACAAGAGCTGGTGCACGTCCCCGTGGATGTCGATGACGTTCCTGGAGCCCGCCTTGCGGTGGAGGCCGTCCACGTTCTGGGTCAAGACCCATACCCGCTCGAAGCGGCGCTCCGCCTCCGCCAGGATCGCGTGCGCGCGGTTGAAGGTCGCCCCCCGCGCCGAGGCCTCGATCTGGTGGATATACTTCCAGGGGATGGCGGGATGGCGGCGCATCATCTCGCCCGAGAGGGCCTCCTCGATGGGCATCCCCTCGGGAGTGTCCGCCTCTTCGTAGAGTCCCCCGATTCCGCGGTACGTCGGAAGCCCGGAGTCGGCGGAGATGCCTGCCCCGGTGATGAAGAGAACGCTCGACGCCCCGCGGAGGTAGGACGCCGCGGTCTGGATCCCTCTCTCGTTCGCGTCCACGAAGGGAGACTATCAAACTGGAAGTCTCCATGCCTCGGATGGACAATCGCTCCGGATGAAGCTCCTGAGCGACGTCGACCGCGGGGACGTGACCCGGCTTCTCTCGAGGTTCGGGCTCCGGCTCGTCGAAACGCCGCCGGACGAAGAGATCCGCGGGAGCTACTGGGGCGGGTCGGAGGCTGGTCTCGTCGGGAACGAAGTCCACGCTCGCGCCGACACGCCGGTACATTCCATCCTCCATGAAGTGAGCCACTGCGTCTGCATGGACCCGTCGAGGCGGGCCTCTCTCCGGCGCGACGCGGGCGGAGACGACCGAGAGGAATCGGCCGTCTGCTATCTGCAAGTCCTTCTATCCGACCTCCTCCCCGGCATGGGTCGCTCCCGCATGTTCCTCGATATGGACCAATGGGGCTACAGCTTCCGCCTGGGCTCGACGGAAGCCTGGTTCGAGAGAGACTCCGAGGACGCCAGGGCCTGGCTTCTCGTCCACGATCTCATCGACCAGGACGGCGCGGTGATGTGGAAAGTCCGCGAGAGTTCCTGCGATAATGAATGAATCGCAGATTTCCAAATTCCTTCCCAGCGAGGTGCCCCATGGACAGCCCGGAGCCGGTGAGTCTGAGCTTCGACAAGGCGAGGTTCGACGAGAGCGGTCCGCAGTCGCTGAGCTGCGCGTTCTGCAAGCGCGACGTTTCCGGAACGTACTACGAGATCAACGGTCGGACGGCCTGCGAGGAATGCCGCTTTCGAGTCGAGAGCGAGCGCAGCGAGGGATCGTCTCTCGGAAGGGCGTTTCGAGCCCTGCTCGGCGGCGGCGTCGGAGGAATCGTAGGCGCCGGCATCTACTATGCGGTTCTCGCGCTCACCGGATACGAGATCGGTCTCGTCGCGATCGTCGTAGGGCTTCTGGTGGGATTCGGAGTGCGCTGGGGCTCGGGCGGCAGGGGAGGGCGAAAATACCAGGCGCTCGCCGTCGCTATCACCTACGTCGCCATCGTCAGCACCCACGTGCCGTTCATCGTCGAGGAGGCCCGTAAACAGATGGAATCCGAGGCGTCGCCTGCGGTAGAGCCCGCAGTCGAGATGACCGCCGGGGCCGCCTTCTCGGCGCTCCTGATGCTCGTCCTCCTGTTGCTCGCGACCCCGTTTCTCGCCGGTATCCAGAACGCGATCGGCATTCTCATCATCGGCTTCGCGCTCTACGAGGCCTGGCGGGTGAACGCCCACACGCCCCTTCATATCGAGGGCCCGCTCCAGATCGGAGCGCGCCCGAAAGAAACCCCCGTCTGATGCGGTGCGCCGACTGCGGGAGTGAAATCGCTTCGACCCGGCTCAGCTGCCCCGTCTGCCACCGTCTCGTCCACCGCGAGGAGCTGGAGCGTCTCGCGAAGGAGGCGGAAGCGGCGCGCGGTCGCGACGAGCCCCGCGAGGAGATCCTCTCCTGGCGCCGTGCCCTCGAGCTCCTCCCTCCCGAATCCGAGCAGTCCCGCTCCATCGCCGCGAGGGTGAGCGAGCTCTCCCGCTTCGTGGAGGAGCGGGTGGAGCAGCCGAAATCCCCCTGGCGCTGGGCAGGAGTGGGTGCGGTCTTCGCGTTCATCGTAACCAAGGGGAAGTTTCTCCTCGCCGGTCTCACCAAGTCGGGCACGTTTCTCTCGATGTTCCTCTCCCTGGGCGTGTACTGGGCCGCGTTCGGCTGGAAGTTCGCCGCCGGATTGATCGCCTCGATCTACGTACACGAGATGGGACACGTCGCGGCGCTCCACCGCCTCGGTATCCGGGCCTCGGCCCCGATGTTCCTTCCGGGCCTGGGCGCCGTGGTACGCATGCAGCAGTATCCGGTCGACGCCCGGGAAGATGCCCGGGTGGGACTCGCGGGACCCATGTGGGGACTCGGGGCGGCCCTCGTGGCCGCCGCGGTCTATTTCTTGACTCAGGCGCCGATCTGGGGCGCCATCGCCCGGGTAGGCGCCTGGATCAACCTCTTCAACCTCCTCCCGGTGTGGCAGCTCGACGGCGGACGCGGCTTCCGCGCGCTCTCGAGAAGCGAGCGGTTCTGGGTGACGGGGCTCCTCGCGGCCCTGTGGTTCTGGACGAGGGAGGGTCTTCTCGTGCTCCTGCTGATCGTCGCGGGATTTCGAGCCTTCGGCGCCGAGCGCGGATCGTCGGGAGACCGCGTCGCCTTCGCCCAGTTCGTCGTGCTCCTGGCCGCGCTCGCGGCGCTCACCCTCATTCGGGTGCCGCTTTAGCGTCGCGGGCTAGCGGTTCGCCGTCGGCGAACGCTTCGGCTCGCCGGGCCAGACGGGGCTCGCAAGCTCGATCGACCAGACGGGACCTCCCGGGTAGAGAAATCCCCGGAACCGTACGAACGTCGGCGCCTCGCCGTTGAGCATCCAGGTATGGAGCGGCGGCGGGTCCTTGCCGAAGAACTTTGCGAGAACCCCGGTCAACCCGGTAACCTCGATGTCCAGCAGATAGTGGACCGCCCGTCGAGAGATGCCGGTGATCGAGAAGGGCTCTTCGCCCCTGGTCGATACTTCGAGGCTCACGAGCCGCGGGTCAGGCGTGAATGCGACCATGCTCACCGTCGTCTTCGCGGCGTCCGCCGCGATGTTCTTCAAGAGCGTGAAGAACATTCCGTTGTACAGGTCGAGGGGAAGCTCGAGCTTCCCCTCGAGCACTTTCTCTTCCCCGTCCGCGTCGGTGTGACGAACTTCGTATCGGCCCTCCCCGCGCTCCAGATCGGCCTCGAGCGGTTTCGGGAAAGACGGCCCTTTTTGCACCAGGTGATAGCTCTCGAGAAGGAAGACGCGGTCCTGAGTGAAGGTCACGCGCTCGTCGTGGATCGAGCCGTCCCGGAAACGGAACGTGAGCCGACTCTCGATCCGGCCGCGCCGCGGGACCTGGATGAGGTCGCCCTCGGCCAACAAGTCGCCCTCGAGAGATCGGAGGACGAGAAACCCGTGAACCACGCCTTCCATCTTCTGGACGGGAATCGGCTCGGCCGTTGCGCCCGTGCAGAGAGCAGTCCACAAGGCCATTCCGAGTAACAGTCGCTCACCCGTCATGAAAGCCAACTCGATTCGGCCGCGCACGAGCCAGTCTAGCAATGCCACCGGGTTGAACTGTTCGGAAACTCACTCCTAGTGGAAGATTCGCCTCGAATTACGGGACTCCTGGTGGCGATCTACGGACGATCCTGCAGCCCGTCACGATCGCCAGAACCACCGTATCGGGGCTTGTTGTAGAGTATCGACACCATTCAGGAGTGCCCATGAGAATGAGAGAAGCCTTCGCCCGTCTCGTCCTAGCGCTCGTCGTCGCCGCACCCGCCGCGGCTCAGAAGATACCGATGACCCCCATCGATCTTCTCGAAGTCCCGGTTCTCACCGATCCCCGTCTCTCTCCCGACGGCAAGGAGATCCTGTTCGTTCTCGCCGAGGCGGACTGGAAAGCCAACGAGCGGGTGAGCCACATCTGGCGGGCCGGTGTCGCCGGGGAGAATCGCGTACAGCTCACCCGGGGGACGAAAGGCGAGTCGAGCCCGCGCTGGTCGCCGGACGGCAAGTGGATCGTCTTCGTCGCCGAGCGCGAGGGAGACGATGCGGCACAGCTCTACCGGATCTCCGCGGAAGGAGGAGAGGCGGTGCGGCTCACGAGCCACGAGACGGGGGTCTCGAGCCCCTCGTTCTCTCCCGACGGGAAGACCCTGTACTTCCTCGCCGACGATCCCAAGAGCGAAGAGGAAAAGACGCGGGGCAAGCTCGAGGACGACGTCTTCGCCTTCGACGAGAGCTGGAAACACCGTCGCCTCTGGGCTCATTCCGTCGAGCAAGGAACGTCGAGGCTCCTCACCCCGGGCGATTTCACCGTCCGCGAGTATCGGGTCTCGCGCGACGGAGGGAAGATTGCGCTCCACCGCGCGCCCTCTCCGCTCCTCGACGCCTCGGCTCAGGGCGAGGTCTACGTCGTGAGCGCCGACGGCGCCGGCATGGTGCGGCTGACCTCGAACTCCGTTCCCGAAGGCGGGGCCGAGCTGTCTCCCGATTCGAGCCGCGTCCTCTTTCTCGCGGACTCGAACGATCGCTTCGAGTTCTACTACAACCGGAATCTCTTCGTGGTCCCGGCATCGGGAGGAGCGGCGAAGCTCCTCCTTGCCGACATGCCGCACGAGGTCACGGACGCGCACTGGTCGAAAGACGGATCGGCCATCTACTTCGTCGCCAATACCGGTGTCCGCGCCGAGCTGTTCCGCGTGGATCTCGCTACCGGGAAGTACCAGGCCCTGACCGCGGGCGATCACGCGGTGGGCGAGTGGCGCTACGAGCCCGCGCTATCCACCCACGTCTTCGCCGTCGACGAGCCGGAGAACGCGGGAGACCTCTGGGTTCTCGAGTCGGATGCAGCGAAGCCCAGAAGGGTGACGACCGTCTACGGTTACCTCGCGAAGTTCGAGCTCCCTCGGGAGGAAGCGGTTCGCTTCCAGGGCCAGGATGGAGTCGAGGTGGAGGGAGTCCTCTACTATCCCCTCGGTTACGAAGCGGGCCGGCGCTACCCTCTCATCGTGCATACCCACGGAGGCCCGCGCTCCTCGGACAAGTTCGGGTTCAGCGACTGGGGGAGCTACCCGCAGGTTTCGACCGCGCTCGGCTATGCGGTGTTCAAGCCGAACTATCGCGGGAGCACGGGCTACGGCGACGATTTCCTGCGGGGCATGGTGGGCCACTACTTCGAGCAGGCGCACCTCGACGTGATGGCCGGCGTCGACCATCTCATCGCCCGAGGGATCGCGGACGGCGACCGGATGGTGAAGATGGGCTGGAGCGGCGGCGGGCACATGACGAACAAGATCATCACCTACACCGACCGCTTCAAAGCGGCTTCCTCCGGCGCCGGGGCGTCGAACTGGATCTCCATGTACGCGCAGAGCGACACCCGAATCCAGCGGACTCCCTGGTTCGGAGGGACGCCCTGGCAGGAAGACGCCCCCATCGACCTCTACTGGGGCCATTCGCCGCTCAAGGACATCTACAAGGCGAAGACGCCGACGCTCGTCCTCGTGGGCGAGAAGGACGAGCGGGTGCCGCCGCCCCAGTCCGTCGAGCTCTATCGGGCGCTCAAGGCGAACGGGGTGGAGACCCGGCTCTACATGGCGCCCCGAGAGCCCCACGTCTGGCGCGAGCTCCGGCACGAGCTGTTCAAGATCAACGTCGAGCTCGACTGGTTCGAAAAGCACGTTCGAGGACGAACCTACGAGTGGGCGAAGCCGCCCGGAGACGGCGAGGTGAAGCCTTCTACGGACGGGATGCCGTAGCCGGCGCTTCGAAGAGCGAGGCGAGGTCGAGGCGCTCGGCCTCGCCCAGCTGAATCGAGAGCGCTTCCTCGGCGGGGTCGAGGTGCGCGGGCCTCCGCGGACCGAGGATTACCGCCGTGGTGCGAGGGTGGCTCAGCACCCACGCGATGGCGAGGGCCGCCATGCTGACGCCGCGTTCCCTCGCGCGCTCGCCGAAGGCCGCGATCGCGCGGAGGACGACGTCGTTCCGGAGGTGCGCGTAGGGCTCGGGCCGGAGCGTCATCCGCGAGCCCGCGGGGAAGCTGTCGGCGGAGGCGTACTTGCCGGTGAGCCAGCCCCCGGCTAGAGGACTGAAGGGGGTGAAGCCCAGGCTCTCTTCGGCACAGAGCGGAAGGACGTCGCGCTCCGGCGCGCGGTCGAGAAGGCTGTAGCCGTTCTGGACCCACTCGAAGCGGTTCACCCGGTTCCTCCCGCTCACCCCGAGCGCCTTCGCGAGCCGGAAGCCCTCGATGTTGCTCGCGCCGATGTAGTGGATCTTTCCCGCGTGAATCAGGTCGTCGAGGGCTTCGAGGGTCTCTTCCAACGGCGTTTCCGGGTCGGGCTCGTGGATCAGGAACATATCGAGCGTTTCGATTCCGAGCCGCTTCAGACTGCGCTCCACCTGCCGCTTGAGATGACGGCGCGAGAGACCGCGGTCGTTCGGGCCGTCTCCCACGGGGTTGAACGCCTTCGAGCTCACCAGGATCCGATCGACGACGCTCGCGTCCTTCGTCTTCAGCCACCGGCCGATGAACGACTCGCTTCGCCCTCCGCCGTAGGCGTCGGCGGTGTCGAAGAAGTTGACGCCCATCTCGAGCGCCCGGTCCATCAGGGCGAAGGCCTCGGTCTCGCTCTCGCCCTGCCCGTAGAAGCGGGGATCGGAGCCGACCCCGCCGAAGTTCCCGCAGCCGAGGCCCAGGCGCGACACCTTGAGACCGGTACGTCCCAGATTGCGGTGCTCCATGTCGTCGAAATTCTAACTCTTTTGCCGTATCCTCTAGGAGACCCCTCCCAACATGCGCAATCTCATCCTGGCCGCCTGCGGCCTCGCTCTAGTCGCGCACCTCGCCCGGGCGGAGGAAAAGTGGCACGAAGCGTCGAGCGAGAACTTCGTCCTGATGACGAACGCCTCGCCGGAGCGGGCCGAGTCGATTCTTCTCAGCCTGGAGAGATTTCGAGCGGCGCTGGGCCAGGTGGTTCCGGAACTGAGGCGCTGGACCCCGGGCCGCACCCGGGTCTACGGGTTTCGCGACCGCGACAGCCTCGAGCCTTTCCTTCCGCTTTCGGCGCCTTCGGGCCCGAAGGTCGCGGGATACTTTCGAAAGGCAGCGTCTCAGAACGTGATCGTCCTCGACCTCACCGGAGGCATGCCCGCTTTCGAGCGCACCCTCTTTCACGAGTACGTGCACCTGGTGCTGAGCTTGAGCGAGCGCGACCTTCCTCTCTGGTTCGAGGAGGGACTGTCCGAGTTCTACGCCGGCGCGCGCCTCGACGAGAACGAGGCCGAGATCGGCGTTTCCGACCCTCGACACCGGGCCCTGCTCTCGCGGCTTCCTCTCCTGCCCATGGAGGAGCTGCTTTCGCTCGAAGAGTCCGGCGGCTCCGGCGCGCTCTTCCATGCCCAGTCCTGGGCTCTCGTTCACTATCTGCTGGTCGAAGCTCCCGAGGGCCGGGAACGGCTGGCCCGCTTCCTCGCGCTCCACGAGAACGGAGGCGAGCTCGTCGCCGCCTTTCGCGAGGCCTTCCGCTCGGAGCCGGCGGCGATGCAGCAGGCTCTCGAGGAATACGTGAGACGGAATCGATGGTCGGGAATCGAGCTCGAGCTCTCCCCGGAAGGCGCGGGCTCGGCAATCTCGAGACGACTCTCGAGGGCGGAGGTCCAGGAGCGCTGGGGCGAGCTCTTCCTCGCGACCTCGAGGTTGCGGGAGGCCCGCGTCTGTCTCGAGGAGGCGGTGCGCCTCGATCCCGATCAGGGAACCGCGTGGGAGGCGCTCGGCTTGCTGGAGTTGGAGGAAGGGGATTCCGCGGGGGCGGAGATCCACTTGAAGAAGGCGATCGACCTCGACTCCGCGAGCGCTTCCGGACTCTTCCGGTACGCGGAGATCCTGCTCGCGGATCGCTCCCGCCGCAGGGTCGCCTTCATCCCCGCCGCGGTGGCCGCCGAGGCCGCTTCGGCCCTGAGGCGAAGCCTCGCTCTCGAGCCCTCGGGCCGCGCGGCCTCGGAGCTTCTCGCTTTTCTCTACCTGGTGCGCGGCGAGCGGCTGAACGAAGCGGAAGCGCTCGTCGACACGGCGCTCGCGATGGCTCCGGACGACCCGCCGCTTCTCTTTCTCCGGGGCCAGCTCCTGGCGAAGCGGGGGAGATACGAAGAGGCGCGCAGGAACCTGAGGCTTGCGATCGAGGCTTCGGAGGATCCGCAATTGCGGGCGGAAGCGGAGGCGTTCCTGGCCCGCATGACCGACGTGGAGCGGGCTCCCGGCAGGTGATGCTCCTCGCGCTCATCCCCGCGATGCGATTGCGATTCGGGCGGGCGAGTTGCTAGAGTTCCGAGCCATGTTGAGAGCTGTCTGCCTCCTGTCCGCCACGATTTCGATGCTCGCCACGGCCTCGGGCACTCTCTTCGCCCAGAGGCTCGTCACCCCGCTCGGGTCGAAGCTCGAGCCGCTCGTTACCGACTTCAACGCCCAGTCGAGCGTTCCCCAACTCCTCGTCATTCTTTCTCCCACTTGAGGGAACTGCCAGGCGGGCGCCCGTGTGGTGCAGAAGGTTTTGAGCGGGATCGACGACGACTCTCTACGGGTTTCCATCGTCTGGACGGCGGCGCTCCGGAACGACACTTATGAAGAGGCGGTCCGCTCTCGGGAGCTCGTACCGGACCGGCGGGTCCGACACTACTGGGACGGAGCGAACGCCGTCGGAACTCTCGTCGCGCCGGTCATCGGGACCAAGATGCAGATGGCCTGGGACGTTTATATCGCGTACGCGAAAGGGGCGAAGTGGGAAGCAGGCGCCGCGCCGCCGAAGCCGGCGGGCTGGCTCCATCAGAAGCTCAGCGAAGACCCGAAGCGGAGAATGGACGAGTCTACGCTCGGGGCGATGCTTGCAGAAGTTCTGAAGTGAGCGGCGAAAACTCCCCCCTTCTCGCCCGGGCTCAGCGCGGATCGGCCGGGAGGGTGCCGGGAACGACGGGATAACCTCGTTCCGTCCATACCAGGAACCCCTCGTCCAGGACTGCCGTAGCCGGGAATCCCATCTCGCGGAGCAGGTCCACCACCTCGCCCGAGGCCGCGTGCGGGCACGCGCAGTAGGCGACGATCATCGTTCCGTCCTTCGGAAGCTTATCCGCCAGCGCGCTCACGTCGTAGTAGGGAATGGGAACCGCTCCCGGGATGTGCGACGCGATCCAGTCCGACGTCGGCCGCGCATCCACCAGCACCACCCGGGCTTTCTCGTCGAGAGCCGCCTTGAGATCGTCCGCGGCAAGGTAGCGTCCCTCCCGCAGCTGGAACTCCGGCCGCGGACCGTCGGGGTGAAGGAGCGGCTCAATCGCTGCCGGGACGCTCCCGACGGGCCGCAGCGGCTCGATCGGCTGTGCCCAGGTCCGGATGAAGGCCGTCACCGCCGCAATCTGCTCCGGAGGAAGACGCCGTCCAAAGGCGATCATCTCCGTGCCTTCTCTGCCCTCGCGGATCGCGTGCTGGACGAAGGCATCGCTCGCGCTCGCCAGGAATCGGGAGTTCGAGAGGGTCACCGCCTCGACACCTTCGCCCCTGACTCCGTGGCAGCGCGCGCACTCCTCCGCGTAGACCTCGCTCCCGCGGGCGGCGTCGCCCGTCACCGGATTCGAATCGAGCGCCAACGGAGCCACCGGGCGCTGCCGCCTCAACCACGCCGCGATCGCCCGTATCTCGTCGGGCTCGAGCGGGCCGCCCAGCTCCGATCCGAAGGCGGCCATCGCCGTGCCCGGCCGTCCGTAGGCCGTCGAGTCGAAGAGGAACTCGTCCGAGGCCGTCGAAAGGAACGACGGTGATACCAGCGAAGGCGCATTGTCGGCGGCATAGCCTGTCCCGTCCGATGCGTGACAGAGCGCGCAATACCGCTGGTACAGAGCGCCGCCGTCGTGGCCCGCCCCGGCTCCCTGGGGATAGGCGTCGGCGATCACGAGAATCGCGATTGCGCTCGAGGGAACGAGACGCCAGCTCCATGCGTTCATTCGTGTCCTCACACCACCCGCACGAATCCGCCGCGGAAGCGGCGAGAAAGCGGCGTCGGGACGTCGGGAAGGCTCGAGAACGGTCGGATGCCATGGCGTCTTTCTCCTTACTCGGCGACATCATAGATCTCCTGAAGTCCAGCGCAGGCGAGTCTTCCGTTCGCTCGACGGATGGCCAAGGCCGCCCCATCCGTTGAGAGTGAAAAGCCGACTCTCGAGACGAGACTTCGTGTCGCGAGCCGCGGCGCCCATCGTGTAAGCTGGAGCGCGGTAGTGCGAAAGGAGGGCGCTCGAGCATGACCGTCCGTGCGCGCGCGGTGCCTACGGGGTTGATCGAGAACGACCGGGTCATCGTAACCGAGTGGCGCTTCGCGCCCGGGGCGGAGACGGGTTGGCACGTGCACGGCCACGACTACGTCGTCGTGCCGCAGACCGACGGGAGCCTGCTTCTCGAGACGAAAGAGGGGGCCCGGTACTCCGAGCTGCGTGTCGGCCGGCCCTACTTCAAGAACGCCGGTGTCGAGCACAACGTCGTCAACGCGAACGAGCACGAGCTCGTATTCATCGAAGTGGAGCTGAAGGCGGCCCTCTAGTCGGAAGCTCCAAGGAGGACGCGGAATCGATGGCATCTCGACGGCGGGAGCGAACCCCTGACCAACGCGGGAGGAAGACCGCTCCGAAAGCGAAGGTCGGACGCGAGAGCGCGCGGGGTCCAGCCGCAGCGGAGAGGCGCGTGCTCTGGCTGCCTCTGGCGGCGACGCTCGGGCTCGCGCTGCTGTCTTTCGTACCCCGGGTGCAGGAAAGCCCGGTCGTGACTCGATCGTTCTGGGCCGCGGCCGCGGTTCTGGCCTTGTGGCAGGCCGCGCTGTTCCTGCGGCTCAGACAAGAGGGCGAGTCCAAAACCCGCATCGCTCGTGTCGAGCTCCGCCGGCAGCACTATATTCAGGCGGCGGTCCAGCTCTCGGTCTACGCCTACTGGGGATATCACTGGCGCCCGGTCTATGACTACGCCTGGCTCCTGGTGGGCCAGCTCTTGTTCGCCTACGCCTTCGACATGCTGCTCGCCTGGTCGCGACGGGAGACGTACGTCCTCGGCTTCGGCGCGTTTCCGATCGTCTTGAGCACCAACCTGTTTCTGTGGTTCCGGGACGATTGGTTCTACCTTCAGTTCGTCATGATCGCCGTCGGGTTCCTGGGGAAGGAATTCGTTCGCTGGAGCCGCGACGGGCGCCGGGTCCACATCTTCAATCCGTCCGCCTTCTCTCTCTCGTTGTTCTCCCTGGTATTGATCGCGACGGGTACGACGGACCTCACCTGGGGCCGGGAGATCGCAACCACCTTGAGTCTCGCGCCGCACATCTATCTCTTTCTGTTCCTGATCGGCCTGGTGGTCATGTACTTCTTCTCGATCACTCTGGTGGCCGGGTCCGCGGCGGCGGTGCTGTTCGGCGCGAGCGCCCTGTACTCGGCGGCGACGGGGGTGCCCTATTTCATCGATTCGGAGATTCCCACCGCGGTGTTTCTCGGATTGCACCTGCTCGTTACCGACCCGTCGACGTCGCCGCGAACGCCGCCAGGCAAGCTCGTCTTCGGCGTGCTGTACGGCCTCGGCGTGTTCGTCCTGTACGCGCTGCTCGGAGTGGCGGGAGCGCCCACCTTCTACGACAAGCTTCTCTCCGTGCCCCTCTTGAACCTGAGCGTTCGAGGCATCGATCGTTTCGTACGCGCGTTTCAGGACACCCCCGTGGTTCGTTTCGCCCTCGGTTGGGAGCCCTCCCGGGCGAACCTGGCCCAGATGGCCGTCTGGGCGGTTTTCTTCGGCGTCATGACGAGCGTCGGGGCGACCGACGGGACGCACCGTGGTGACACGGTTCCGTTCTGGGAGCAGGCCTGTGCCGAGGGCCGCCGGAACGCCTGCGAGCGCTTGCTGCAGATCGAGTCGACGTACTGTGGGGACAATTCCGGATGGGCCTGTAACGAGCTCGGCCGTCACTACAGGGAGGGAATGGGGACGGCCGCGGACGCCGAGCTGGCGCTCGGTTATTTTTCGCGAGCCTGCGAGCTCCGGTTCCAGGCCGGCTGCGTCAACCTCCTGGCTCCTCGGAGTCTCAGACGGGCCAACCCGCGCGCCTTCGATCTCCGATTGTTGCTCCGCGAGGGCGGCCCGAATCTGATGGAGATGCCGGAGCCGGATCTCTACGCACGTGCCTGCGACCATCGATGGACCTTCGCGTGCCAGAGAGCCGCGGGCGTCGAGTCCGAGGGAGGATCTCAGCGTGACAACGCCAAAGGACCCGCTCGAGCCTCCGGCGTCCCCGAGTGACGCCAGAGGGCTTGCGGTCATCGCGGTCATCCTCGCTGCCGTGACCGGATGGTTGTCTTCACAACGGCCGGAGGGTGCGGCGGAGGCGGCGGCTTCCATCGCGTCGGACATCCCGGCTATCCCGGGGTTCCGTCCCGACGCCTGGTTCCTCCCCGACGAGGGTCTGCTTGGATTCGTCGAGATTCCGGCGGGGCCGTTTCGAATGGGAAGCGATACGAAGGTGGATCCACGCGCCTTCGACAACGAGCGATGGTCGGCGTCGAGCGACCAGGGCATCGTGGACCTCCCGGTCTTCTACATCGGTCGCTACGAGGTCACGGTCGCGCAGTTCCGCGCGTTCGCCGAGGCGACCGCCTTCCGCGCCGACGCGCAGGCGCTCGGAGGGCGACCGGACCATCCGGTCGGGTTCGTGTCATGGCCGGACGCGCTGGCTTACTGCCGATGGCTCGAGGCCAGGCTGCGGGAATGGCCGCACACTCCGCCGCAGCTGAGAGGCTTGCTGGACGAGGGCTGGCGCGTGACGCTGCCGTCGGAGGCGCAGTGGGAAAAAGCGGCGAGGGGGACCGACGGACGGATCTTTCCTTGGGGGGATGAGCCCCGGGAGGATCGCGCGAACTTCCGAGGCACGAGCGCGAAGCCCGTCGGCAGCTTCGCGTGCCCGGAGTGTCCTTTCGACCTGTCCGATATGAGCGGGAACCTCTGGGAGCTGACGCGAAGCCCATATCGGCCTTACCCGTACGATCCGACCGGCGACAACCTCGATCTCGATGCGGATGCCCTCTGGGTCATGCGCGGCGGATCGTACGGCGACACCGAGCAGAACATCCGCGCCGCCATCCGTGGCGGCGTGGACCCGGGCGCGCGTCGTCCCTTCATCGGATTCCGCGTCGTTCTAGGCCCCGGGGAGCCGTGACCCCGCTCGCTGCCTTCGGCGGGCATTCGCGAAGAAGAACCGCGGAGCGGTCACTCCGCTCCGCGGTCGCTTGCGGAAACCGTCAGGCCACCTTGACCTCGATGGCCTTGGGCTTTGCTTTCTCGGTCTTGGGCAGATGGACGAACATCAGCCCGTCCTTGAACTCCGCCTTGACCTTCGTTTCGTCGACGTTGTCGGGAACGACGAAAGTCCGCAGGAACAATCCGTAATAGCGCTCCATCCGATGGAACTTCCTGCCTTTCTCTTCCTTTTCCTTCTTTCGCTCGCCCTGCAGCGTGAGGACGCCGTCCTCGACCCACACCTTGACCTCTTCCTTCTTCACCTCGGGGATCTCCGCCTTGATGAGGTACTCGTCGACGGTCTCGGTGATATCGACCATCGGCGACCAGTCGGGATTGGTCAGAGATTCTCGAGTCAACTCGGAGGGGCGGCCGAGACCCGGCCGGCCGAGTCCGACGAACATGCGATTGAGACGGTCACCCATTTCCTCGAGCTCACGATAAGGATCCCAGCGTATGAGATTCATGGATGCCTCCTTCCGAGGGTTTCCAGGTCTGGCTGGGGGCGGCCCTCGGGTCCGTCCCACACCCAAAGTCCCCTATTCTCAATATTCACAGAGGCAAGAACCGTTCCAGAAGTGCCCCGACGTAACCCCTTCCTCGTTTGGCAGTTCGCGCGAGGGGTCCGATGAGGAGCGCGCTAGAGCACGCAGGCGTTGGGGCAAACGACCCGCCCGGACCGCCCTCGACACCGGAGAGGGGTCGACGACGCGCAGCGACTTGTCACTGACCGGGGGTGTGTTTTTCCGGTTCTAGCCGCACTCCGGAGCACACCAGTTCAGCGCCAAGATCCCCTGTGAAGACGAGGAATCCGCCCTTTCAGTGGTGAGTCGGTTTTTTCTCGTCCTCGGGACCAGGAAGCGCCATCGCCGCCAGGCCGTCCTCGAGCTGGACGAGCACGTACTGTCTGCCGTTGTGCACCCAGCTCGACATGCCATACCCCGTCTCGCCGGGAATCTTGACGGCCCCCAGGCGCTCGCCCGTGCGTTTGTCGATGCCGAAGAGGTTCCAGGTCCCGTCGCTGGTTTGCCCGGCGGTGATGAGCAAGGTCGGGGTCACCACCATCACCGGAAATCCGCGGCGACCGGGGTTGGTCGGGACACCGGGTACACCCTGGAGCAGCGGATGATTCTTGATGGCTTCCTGGTCTTCCGGGTCTGCATCGCCGTTGGGAACTACCCAGAGATGCTCGCCGGTGTTCATGTCGATGGCGGTGATGCGTCCCACGGGACCCTTCCAGATGGACAGACCGTCCAACTTCGCCTGGTCCGGGCGAGTCGGCCCGCGGCGCCTTGCCGCAGGCCCCGCCGCGCGGGACCACTCGGAGTGCGTCGTGCCCGTCGGCCTGGTCTCGGTGTCTCGCGGGGAATCCTTTCCGTGCATGAGGGTGTACGTCGAGCAGCCGTCGCTCGATGCGACGTAGATCACGCCCGTCAACGGGTCGGCCACTGCGGGACTGTAGATGTTGGCGCCGCCGCCCCCTCCCGGACACGCGAGTCCGGCGCCCGCCCAGTTGGCTTCCTGGCTATCGAAGACGACAGGCGGGTTGAACAACGGCACGAAGAGGTTGTTTGCCTTGGCGTAGTCGAGCACCTTCTGCCGGATCTCGGGCGAGTAGTCGATCAAGTCTTTTTCCTGCCGTCCCTGCAGCTCGAACGGCGCCGGTTTGGTGGGGAAGGGTTGGGTGGGCGACAGCTTCTCGCCGGGGACGCTCGACGCGGGAACGGGCTTCTCGGGGATGGGCCAGATCGGCTCTCCCGTCTCGCGGTTCAGCGCGTACAGGAACCCCTGCTTGGTGGCCTGGAAGACGCCCTTGATCTTCTTCCCGTTGACGGTGACGTCCATCAGGACCGGAGCCGTGGGCGTGTCGTAGTTCCAGATGTCGTGATGGACGAACTGGTAGTGCCACTTTCGCTTGCCGGTCTGGACGTCGAGCGCGATCAAGCTGGTGCCGAAGAGGCCGTCCCCCGGACGAAAGCCTCCGTAGTAGTCGATGGTGCCGCCATTGGTCGGAATGTAGACAAGTCCAAGCTCCGGGTCGGCCGACATCGGCGCCCAGGACGAGACGTCCCCCGACCATTTCCAGGCGTCGTTCTCCCAGGTCTCGTGTCCGAATTCTCCGGGACGCGGAATGACGTGAAACTTCCACTTGAACGCCCCGGTGCGGGCGTCGTAGGCGAGGATGTCTCCGGGGACCATTTCCTTTCGGGTCTGTTCGTAGCCCTGCTCGGCGGAGTTTCCCACCACCACCACACCGTTGACCACGATCGGCGGTGAGGAACTGGTGATGTACCCGATCTCGAGGGGAATCCCCTGGTAGGGGTCATAGGGTTTTTTCCAGTTCTGCCACTGACCCCAGTCCTGGATCAGATCCCACACGAGGTCGATGGAACCCGACTTCGGAAACCCGGGGATGCCCACGGGCTTGCCCCAATTCTCGAGGGGCTGTCCCGTGTCGGCGTCGAGAGCGTGCAGAAAGAAGGCCGGCGTCGTGATGTACACCACCCCGCGCCCGTCGATCTCGGCGTAGGCGATCCCTTTCCCGTAGCCCTTCCGCATCGAGTACTCGTAGCGGAAGGTCTTGGGCTCGGTGAAGCTCCACAGCAGCTCTCCCGTGGCCGGGTCGAGGGCGATGACGTGCCGGCGTTCGCCGGTGACCGTGATCAGCTTGCCATCCACATAGCTGGGAGTCGCACGGGGGGTGCTGGGGCCGAAGCTTCCGGCGTCGAACCGCCAGGCGACCTTGAGGTCCTTGAAGTTGGACGCGTTGATCTGATCGGCCGGCGTATACCGCGTATGCCACGCATCCCCCCCCAGGAAGGTCCATCGCCCCTCCTGGGTTCCTGGCCCCTGAGCCTTGCTCGTCATGGGCAGGCAAACGAGCCCGCCGAGTGCTAGCGTGAGCCGAAGCAAGGTTGGCAGGTGCATAGACCGCCCGCGCTGGTCGTTACCCATATTCATCTTCCCTTCACTCCGAAAGAGCTCGAGCCGAGAAACGGCACAGCCCACGGTGTGGCGCCACCGTACGGCATCCGATGTAGCTCGAGATCGACTACCGGCCCAAAGAATCTCACAGAATCCCAATAATATCCGAACAGCCGGAACGGAGGGGCATTGTATCGCGATGACTCCCGCCGTTCGAGCCCTTTGGGGATGGCTACGACCAGGAGCGATCGAGCCCGCTCAGTCCAGGTGGAGAGTGGTCTTGGGGTCCAATCCCGCCGCCCGGCGCGCGGGCACGGCGCAGGCGAGGAGCACCGTCGCCGTCGAGATCGCGACGGCTACGAGAATCGCGCCCGGCTCCGAGGGAGAGGTCTCGAACAGCACCGTCGTCAGGAACCGCCCTCCGACGATCGCGCCCACGACACCGAGAAAGCCGCCCGCCATCGCGAGCCGAAGACCGCCTCCGAGGACGAGAGCGAGGATGCTGCTCCGATCGGCTCCGAGCGCCATGCGGAGTCCCATCTCGCGCTGTCTCTGGCTGACGCTCTGGGCGACGACCCCGTAGAGACCGATTCCGGCGAGAAGGAGAGCGACGGCCCCGAAGACCGTCATGACCACGGCGCTGAAGCGATCGTGCGCGAGGGAGCTCCCCGCGAGCTCCGACATCGTCTGAAGGCTGTGAACGGGCTCGCTCGCGTCGATCGCGAGAACGGTGGAGCGCACGACGGGGGCGAGCTCCAAAGGCGACGAGCCCGGAGCCACTCGAATCACGAGGTTCATCGGAAGGTACGGGTTTTGCGCGTGGGGGATGTAGGCCTCGGGCGCGGGTCGGCTGCGGTATCCATCGAACCGGGTGTCGCCGGCGACGCCTACGACTTCGTACGCGGCGTGATAATCCTGATAATCCAGGATCAGCCGCCTTCCAACGGGGCTCTCCCCGGGCCAGGTGCTCCGGGCCATCGTCTCGTTGACGATCAGGACCCTGGGTTTGGTGCGGTCGTCGCGTTCGTCGAAGAGGCGTCCTTCGAGAAGGGGAATGCGCATCGTCTCGAAGTAGCCGATCGTGGTCATCCTCAGCCGCACCCCCGGGCCGCCACCCTCCGGTCTCGGCTCTCCGTCGCGCCAGAACGGCCGATCGAAATCGACGTCGACCGAGTCCATCGGGAGCGCCGTAGACCCCCCGGCGGCCTCGACACCGGGAAGCGAGCGGATCTCGGAAAGAAGCGCCGTGTAATAAGGATGCGCGCCCCCCTTTCGGTACTTGTCGTCGTCGAGACGCATCCGAACCACGAGGAGATTCTCGGGGTCGAACCCGGGATCGACGCTGAGGACGCGGGTGAAGCTTCGCAGGAACAGCATCGTTCCCACGAGAAGGACGACGGAGAGAGCGATCTCGGAAACCACGAGTGCGCTTTGAAGCCGAAGACGCCGCCGGTCGAGGGAGACGACGCCTCCCGAACCCTTGAGGCTCTCGGATGGGGCGGAGGTCGCGCTCTGGAACGCGGGCGCGATCCCGCTCAGGACTCCGGCGGCGGCGGATGCGACGAGCGCGAACGAAAGGACCTGCCCATCGAGTACGGTCTCCTCGATGCGGAAGATGCCTCCCGGCTGCAATCGAACCAGGAGCTCCACCGCCGCCCAGGCGATCGCGACCCCGGCGAAACCCCCTGCGAGCGCCAGAAGCACGCTTTCGAAGAGCAGCTGCCGAGCCAGCCTCCCGCGGGAGGCGCCGAGAGCGGTTCGGACGGCGAGCTCGCGGCTGCGGGCGGAGGAGCGCACGAGGAGGAGACCGGCGACGTTGGCGCAGGCGAGGAGCAGCAGGAAGAGAACTGCGCCCGCGAGAACGAGGAGCGCCGGTTCTGCAGTTCCCACGAGAACTTCTCGAACCGGCACGAGAGCGACGCTCCAGCCTCGATTGGTCGCGGGATGCGCCGCCGCGAGGGCTCTGGCGATGGCCTCGATCTCCTCCTGCGCTTCGGGCAGTGAGACTCCAGGTGTGATGCGCGCCGCCGCCTCCAGGAAGCGCCAGTCGCGAGGAGGGCCGGAATGATGTGCGTAGTCCCGCTCGAAGTCCCACGGCTTGAAGAGCTGCACTTCGCCCTGGAGCGTCCCTGGAGTGCGGAACGACGCGGGCATCACCCCGAGGACGCGCCACGAAGCATCCTTGAAGCGGACGTCCCGCCCGACGATCGACTCCTCCCCTCCGAAGCGCCGCTGCCAGAGCTCGTAGCTCAGGAGCGCGACCCGTTCTCCCGAGGCCACCTCGGCGGGCCCGAACGTACGGCCGAGCAGGGGCGCGACTCCGATCGCCGCGAAGAAATCGGCGGTGACCATGGCGCTCGGGACTTCCTCGGCGTCGTTTCCGGAATCCCCGAGAATCGTCGTGTGCTCGATCCACCAGGCCGCGACTTCCGAGAGGCTCCGGCTCTCGCGCCGCCAGTCGAGGACGTTCGCGGGGGAGGGTCCATGCCGTTCACCGGCCTCTTCCTGCACCTCGAAGAGATAGACGAGTCTCTCCGGCTCGGGATAGGGGAGGGGGCGAAGGAGCACCGCCTCGATCACGCTGAAGAGCGCGGTCGCGGCGCCGATCCCGACGGCGAAGGTGATGGAGGCGGTGAGAACGAAACCCGGCCGCTTCACGAGGCCGCGAACGGCCTGACGGAAATCCTGCGAGAAGGAATCCCAGCGCCAGGCCTCCCGCAGATGCCAGAGGGCGTGGGGGACCGCCCCTCCGCTCCGCCGAAGGAGCCGGAGCGCGTCGCGGGTATCCACGTCGCGCTGAAGTCGATGGGTGAGCTCCGCCTCCCATTCCTGCACCCAACGCGCGCGCTCGTCCCGCGGGACCAGGAGCGACGCCGTCCGCACCAGCGCCCGGGTGAGGTCGACGAGGAGACGCTCCGGCCGCACGGTTACCTCGGCTCTTTGACGACCTTCGCGAGCGAGCGCGCGAGGTCCTTGTAATGATCGAGGGCTTCGGCGAGCCGCTCCCGGCCTTCGGAGGTGACCTCGTAGTAGCGGCGGGGAGGCCGCTTCTCCTTCTGAGCGATGCGCGCGTTCTCCCAGCGGGACTGCACCAGCCCGTCGCGCTCCAGGCGGGAGAGAGCCGGGTAGACGGTGCCGCTCGGAAGCTCCGTCTCGTCCATGATGTCGAAGCCGTGGCCGACTCCGCGGGCCACCGCCTCCAGGATCTGGATCTGCACGTTCCCCAGAGCTCGCTGCCGCCGTTTCATCGCTACCTATGTAGACTATATATCTAGACGACCGCTCCCGGCAACGGAAAAATTACCCGGAGGGCTTCGGCTTTCGCGGGCGTCCTCCCGGGGGGCGCTCCGAGATCTTGCGGTCGGCGTAGGCGGCGACTTCCACCACCTGCTCGAGCGGCTCCTCGAGCCTCGGATCCTGGCTCGAGCGGAGCACGACCTCTTTCGCGAAGAGGAGAGCCAGGTAGCGGAGCTTCGTCGCCGGCCTCGCCGAGCTCGCCCGGTAGTCCGGGTGGCCGCTGTTGACCTGCCAGCGGCCGTCGTGAAGGCGCGAGCGCCAGGAGGCGCCGGGAGCGTCGACGAGCTCGGGCTCGGGAATCCCCTCGTTCGCGCTCGAGGGGAGGGTCTCCACGACCGCGACCGGCGCCGCCGCCGAGGCTTCGTTTCCGGTCGCGCGCTCCCTCGCGTGGACGGAAAGAATCCCTTCCCCGGGGGAGTCGGACGCGGCGACAACGACGCGGCCGGGATCGTTGCGGACGCTTCCGACCGGCCCCCAAATCTGCCAGGCGAAATCGACGCCCTCGACGATCTTCCTCCCGGAGGCATCCCTCGCGTTCGCGCGGACGATCCTCTCGCCACCGGTCTCGACTACGACGCGAGTCGGCGAGATCGACACCGTCGCGAGTGGGCCCGGAGGAAAGAGCTCCGCGGTGTCGGCTCCGGACTCGCCGGGCGCTACGTCTTCCTCGGCGGGCTCGGCGGAAGCGTCCTCGCCCGGTGCGGCGCCGTCGACGCCCGCACCCTCTGTCTTCTTCTCCGTCGGGAGCATGGTGTAGCTCGGCCTCTTCCGATAGAAGTCGCGGAACGCCCTCTGCAGATCCCGAATGAGGTTCTGATCGATCGTCTCCGCGCGCTCGCGGTCCTTCGTCTCCAGGATCGAAATCAGGAGCGGCTCGACCCGGAGGAGCGCCTGCGCGAACGCATGGGCCATCTCGTCGGGAACGACGCCGCGCCGGCTTCCGGGCGCGACGCGGAGCTCGGGGAAATCCACCATCCCGGTGAGGCGGGTGTCCGTCCAGGGCTCGCGATCGAGGCCGATCGCCGAAAGCTCGGAGAAGCTCTCGGTCACCAGGGTTCCCGCCGCATAGACCGCGAGCGGCCGGGCGGCGTCTCCGTTGGAGAGATCCCCCGCGAGGTAAATCTCGAGCTTCACCGGAGCGTGGCCGGGGATCGCGATCGTGCCCAGTCCCTCGAGACGCTCTCCGAGAAACCGGGGCGGCTTGACCCGGAGCTTCTTGGGGGAGCGGCCCCGGGCCATCTTGTCCTCGATGGTCACTTCGACCGGACGCATCAGAAGCTGTCCGCGCAGCTCCGACGCCAGGTAGTCGGCCGCCCTGCGGGCGCCGACCGCGGTCGACGCCTCCTTCGCCAGGCCGACGACCACGACCTCCGTGAAGCGATCCTCGAAAGCCAGCTTTCCGCGGAGAGGCTCGATCTTGTACTGGGGCCGATCGCGATAGAGGACGAGCCGGAAGGCCTTCTGACCCGGCATCGAGGTGCGAATCTCGAGCATCGCTCCCAGGCTCCAGAAGCCGAGAAGGCCGATCCCGTACTGGCCCTGGGTCATCAGCTGAAGCCGCTCCCTCGGGGTGAGGGAGCGCTTGCGGCTGTGCCCGATATGGGTCGCGATGTAGCGAAGGGCGTCGGGCCTCTCGAGCTCGGGAATCACGCCCTCGCCATCGTCCTGGATCTTCAGGCAGGGAATGCCCTTCTCGCGTACGCGAACGAGACGGACGTGGCGGGCGTTCGCGTCCAGGCTGTTCTGGACGAGCTCCGCGAGCGCTTTTCTCGGATCGGGCTGGCTCAGGGCGAGCCAGCGCACGAGCTCGAACGGATCGTGGACGCGCACCTGCCCTTCCTCGACGGCGGATTCTCGCGGCTTCCTCGCCACGGCGGAACCTTAGCACAGCCTCTCGAGAGCCTCCCCCTTGCGGCGGCGGCCGGAAACACGTTAGCTTCCCCGCTCATGCGGAGTTTCTTCTTAATAATGTTGATGTCTTCGAGCGCCCTCGCCGGCCAGGATCGAACCTATCGCTACCTGCACCTCGACGTGTTCACCGACCAGGTGCTCACCGGGAATCAGCTCGCGGTGTTTCTCGCGCCTGCGGGTCTGAGCGCCGAGGAGATGCAGCTCATCGCCCGCGAGATGAACTTCTCGGAGAGCACGTTCGTGCTTCCCCCGGAAGCCCAGGGGACCGACTTCCGGGTGCGCATCTTCACGCCGAGAAGCGAGCTCGACTTCGCCGGCCATCCCACCATCGGGACCGCGTTCGCGCTCGCGCGCGCGGGAAAGATCGCGCCCTTGCAGAAACGCGTGGTTCTCGGGGAGGGAATCGGTCCCGTGCCCGTCGATCTGGAGTGGAAGGGGCGGGAGCTCGACTTCGCCTGGATGTACCAGCTCGAGCCCACGTTCGGGAAGACCATCGAGGACCTGGGAGCGGTGGCGACGGCGCTCGGAGTCGAAGCCAAGGACGTCGAGGCGTCGGGCCTCCCGGTGCAGGAAGTCTCCTGCGGAGCGACGTTCCTCTTCGTTCCCATGGCCACCCGTGCCGCCGTGGATCGCGCCGCTCTCGACCGCGCCGCGATGGGAAGCCTTCTCGAAAAACTCGAAATGCAGCGCCGCGGCGTCTTCATCTTCTCGAAAGAGCCGGGCGGTGACGACGCCACCGTCTACAGCCGCATGCTCAGCTTCGGGGGAAACGAGGATCCGGCGACGGGGAGCGCGAGCGGTCCCCTGGGCTCCTATCTCGTGCACCACGGCGTCGTTCCCAGGGAAAAGGCGGGCGCGATCCTGAGCCGCCAGGGTGTTGCGATGGGCCGCCCGAGCCGGGTCCACGTCGCAATCGGTCTGGAGGGAGACGCCATCAAGGAAGTTCGCGTCGGAGGCGCTTCCGTTTTCGTGGGCGAGGGCACGATAGAGCTCGGCTCGCGTTGAGCTCGACGATCGAACGTCCCGTGTGACGCCGGTCACCACCTGGCGTCAAGCGTCGTGGTAAACCATGAGGGTCCCGGGAAAATCACGTCCGCATTTCGGAAGGACGAAACTCTTGAAGAGCTATTGGCGTTACGTCCTGTTCTCGATGCTCGGAGCCGCGGGACCCCTGGCGGCGCAACTCGCCGCGCAGGTTCCGTCGCCCTTCGAGTCCGACGCAGTGCAATTGCGCCGGCCATCGCGGCCCGTGCTCCAGTCGCCGTTCGGGATCATTACCACGCCCCAACCGAGCTACGTCTGGACCGCGGTGAGCACGGCCACGGACTATCTCCTCCGGGTCAACGGACCGTCGGGCAAGGTCACGGAGGAATCGTACGAAGCGGCCGCAGTCTGCTCGGGCTCCACCTGTGCGGTAGCGCCCGCCACGACTCTCGCGAGCGGCGCTCATACCTGGTGGGTGCGGGCGTCGAACGAGGCGGGTGTCGGGTGGCCGAGCGCCCGCGGCAAATTCACCGTGCAGCCCCAGGCAGGCACCGACGCCTACTTCCCGCCCGGAGCCGTCTGGTATCAGGACGTGAGCGGCGCCGCCCTCGACCCGCAGTCGAGCCAGGTCATCTCCTGGCTCCAGGGCGCGGGCGGCTGGGGCCTCGGGCGGATGCAGATCGATTTCTCCATCGAGGTCTTGACCGCGAGCGCCGGAACTCCTCTGCGTTCCTTCATTCCCACGCAGGATCACTTCAGTCCGGATTGCGACGTCGCTCCCGTACCCCTGCCGCCGGGAGGCGCCCTCGAAGGAGAGAGCGGCTACGAGTGCGCGAGCGACGGAGACTGCCATCTCATCGTGGTCCAGAGGTCGGCGAACCGCCTCTACGAGATGTGGCGGGCCAACGTGATCGGGGACGCGTTCTTCGGGGGATGTCTCGCGGTCTGGGACATGGCGCGGGTCTACGGACCCGGAGGCCGCGGCGAGAACTGCACCAGCGCGGACGCCGCCGGCTATCCCATAGCACCGCTCCTTTTCAGCGCCGACGAAGTCGCCCGGGGCGAGATCCCGCACGCCATCCGCTTCATTCTTCCCAACAGCCGAATCCGCGACGGTGTCTACGTCCATCCCGCCACCCATTCGACCGGGGCCGCGAGCGGTCCGTCCTCCTCGCCTCCCTATGGAGCGCGATTCCGCCTTCGTTCCGACTTCCCGCTGAACACGCTTCCGAACGAAGCCGCCCGGGTAGTCGCCCGGGCGCTCCAGCGCTACGGCATGTTCCTCGCCGACGGAGGCAACGTCGCGCTGACCGCCCAGAGCGATCGCTTCACCGCCGCCAAGTGGACGGGACTCCTCGGCGCGCGCGATCTCCAGGCGATCCAGGTGAGCGATTTTCAGATGATCGACGGCGGAGCGCGCATCCCGTACACCGGAGACTGCATCCGCATCCAGGACTAGACCAGATCGGCCCGCATCAGGACAGAAACCACGGCCGCACGGTGATGCCGTTTCTCACGTAGCTCTCGGCTCCGGCGTAGACGAGGACACCGCTCTCATTGGGATTCCCGGGAAGATCGAGCCAGAAGCGAAGACCGTCGAAGGCATCGGAGGCAAGGGTCAATCCAGACTTTGCTTCGATCGGCAGCAGCCGGCTTCCCAGGTCGGCCAGAGCGTCGATCTCGTGCCCCGAACGGTCCTTCCAGAAAAAGAGCGGTGCGTCGCGACCTAGGTTCTCGAAGGCCTTGATGATCTCGGCGACGACGTAGCTTTCGAAGATGGCGCCTCGAAGAGGATGACGCTCGAGCGTCGACGGGTCCGGAATGCCCAGGAGATAACAAGCGAGCCCGGTATCGAGGAAATGGAGTCGAGGAGTCTTGCGGAGTCGCTTTCGGAAGCTCACGTGATGGGGAGAGAGGATGGTTACGATGAATCCAATCCGCAACGCGGTCAACCAGTGCTTCGCCGTCGGCTGAGTAATGCCCGCGTCGGTCGCGAGGGCGGAGAGATTGAGCTCCTGGCCGGTCCGGGCTGCCACGAGTCTCATGAAGCGCTCGAAAGAGTCGAGGTCGACGACTCGCAAGACGTCGCGCAGGTCTCTCTCGACATAGGTTCTCTGGTAGTCGGCGAGCCACTGAGTCGGGTCGAGCTCCACATCGTGAATCCGCGGGAAGAATCCGCCCCAGAGGGTCGACCATAGCGCCGCATCGGGGGGCTTCGGATCTTCGAGCACTGTATCCAGAACGGTCGGATCCAGGGGATCGCGGCCAAAGAGCTCAGTGGATGCCAGGGGAAGAAGGTGGAGAATCGCCGTGCGGCCTGCGAGGGATTGCGACACCCGCTCCATCAGGAGGAGGTTCGAGGAGCCGGTGAGGATGAAGCGGCCGGGCGATGGGTTTTCGTCCACAGCGACCTGAAGATAGGAGAGCAGCTCGGGCGCGCGCTGCACCTCGTCGAGGATGACGGATCCGGGGAACCTGGCGAGAAACGACAGAGGGTCCTCGATGGCGAATTTCCTCTCGTCGGGTCGCTCGAGCGAGACGTAGGCGTGCGCGGGGAACGCTTGACGCACCAATGTCGTTTTTCCTGACTGTCGGGGCCCCGTCAGGGTAACAATGGGCATTTGTGCCGCGCGCTGCCGTAGCTGTGGTGCGATAGCCCGGGGAAACATCGACTCTATGCTACTGTGCAGTATGCCTATATACAAATTAAAAATCTAATTTTGAATTTGAGTTTGCCAGCCCGAGGGACCAGGCCCTAAGGGGAAGCCCGACTGCCGCTAGACCGAGGGCATAGAGGCTGTTTCGTGTGTCGCCGGCGATGGCCCCGACGAGGAAGATGCCCGCTCCCGCGGCGACGAGAATCGCCGAGGCGGGATAACCCCAGGCCCGGAACGGACGCGGCAGCTCCGGCTCCCGCCGCCTCAAGACGAGCAGAGCGATGCAGCAAACGAAATAGTTCGAGGCGAGAAAGAAGGACGCGATGGCGACGAGCTTCTCGAAGGTGCCGCTCGCCGCGAGGAGCATGGCGCCGGCGGCGGTCACCAGCATGGCGACGACCGGCGTTCCGCCTTCGCTCACCTCGGCGGCGGGCGACCACCGGGGGATGTCTCGGCTCAACGCGTAGAGGATTCGCGTTCCCACCATGAGGATGGCGTTCAACAGGGGAAAGAGCGAGATCAGGGAAAGGAGCGTCACGAAGCGCTGGCCGCCGGGACCGAAGACGACCTGGGCCGCGTCGGCCGCGGGAAGCTTGGAGCCGGCGAGCTGCGACAACGAAAGGACGTGGAGAAGGGCGAGGTTCACCAGAAGGTAGACGACCACGACGATCGCGACTCCGCCGATCATCGACCGCGGCAGGTTCTTCGCGGGGTCGCGATCCTCCTCGGCGAAATAGAGGGCGCTCTGCCAGCCGCCGTAGGTGATGGTCACCGACTGAAGAGCGATGACCACGGCGAAGAACAGGCTCCCCGGACGGGCGATCTCGCCGGGCGCGGTCACGCCGGCGTGGCGGAGGCAGGCCGCGACCAGCGCGAGAAACGCGACGAACTTGACCAGGCTCGTGATCTCCTGGGCACGGCTCGACACCTTGAGACCCATCCATTGCAGGAGTACGAAGACCAGAAGCGCGGCGAGAGCGATGGGAGTCACCCCGAGGCCCGACAGCTCGGGAACGAGTGCGAGCGAGAATTCTCCGGTCGCGATCGAGATGTACCCGAGAACGGCGCAATAGGTCACCCAGTCGGTCCATCCGGTCAGGAACCCGAAGCGCTCTCCGAACGCGCGCCGTGAATAGACGTAGTAGCCTCCCGTCCGGGGAAGCGAAGTCCCGAGCTCGGCGAAGCAGACCGCGCCGACGAGCGTGTAGAGTCCGCCGAGCGTCCAGACGGTGAGAATCAGCGTGCGGCTCCCGAGCCCCGCCGCGACGGTGCCGGGCGTCCGGAGGATCCCTACGCCGATCGTGCCGCCGAGGATCACCGCGAGGCCGAAGGTCAGGCCGAGGATGCGGAGAAGGGGACGCTTGGGCATGGGTCGAGTCTATCGCGTACATTTGCCGGACTCATGCGCAAAAACGCGCTCCCCGAGCCGAGCGCTCCGCGCAAGTCCAATGAAACAAAGGAGGATGCGACTGGCGCGGTCCTTGCACGACTCTGGCTTGGAGGTGAGCCGCCATGGACCGAATCGACGTGTTCCGTGAAGCCCTGAAAGAAAGGGTATGTAGTATCTGCTTCGATCGCAACGACGACGGCACGTGCGAGCTCCCCGAAGGGCGGGTTTGTGCCATCGAAGCGCACCTTCCCGAGATCGTGCGAGCCGTCGAAAGCGTTCACAGCTTCGACCTGACGCCCTACGTCGAGGGCATTCGCACCCAGGTTTGCCCCAACTGCAGTCAGGACGAGGCCGGGCGCTGCGCGTTCCGGGAGAGCTTCGACTGCTCGGTCGACAACTTCCTGCTTCTGGTCGTCGATACGATCGAGGACGTCAAGACGGCAGGAGAGCGAGAGAGCCCCGGCATAGACCAGTTCCGGGGAGGCACGCTCCCACTCATTGGGAGAGAGCGCGTTCCTGCACCTGGGAAAGGAGCCGGTCCAGATCCTTGCGCGAGAAATAGCGCCCGTTCGCGACGACGGCGTTGACTTGGCGCGTGTTTCGGATGTCGTCGAGCGGGTTTCGATCGAGGAGAACCAGGTCGGCGAGCTTTCCCTTCTCGATGGATCCGAGGCGGTCTTCCATTCCCAGAAACCGCGCGGGGTTCGAGGTCGCCGTCCGAAGGGCTTCCGCCGGAGTGAAGCCCGCCTCGACGAAGAGTTGAAGCTCCTCGTGCAGGCTGAATCCGGGGAATACGTAGACTCCCGCCGCGGTGTCGGTGCCGGCGAGAAACGGAACCCCCGCGCGGTGCATTTCGGAGACCAGCTCGAGCTCCTTCTCGACGAATCTCCTTCTCGTGGCCAGGTCGTCCACGTTGAACTCGTGGACGATCTGATCGGTGAACTTTCTCCAGGTCCCGGTCTTCCAGGACAGCGGTGCATACTTCGCGAGGGGATCGCGGTCGAGATCCCGCTCTTCGATCAAGGCTCCGCCCCGCTCCCACACGAGGGTCGGACATTGCCAGGTCTCGTTCTTTGCGAGGAGCGCTACGAGCTTCGTCGCGCGCGCCGCGTCGAAGCTCTCGAGGAACTTTCCGGGTCCCTTGCCCCCCTCGAGGAACTCGTCCTCCCGAGTAGAGCTGCCTTCGAAGATGCCGATGAGATGCTCGAAGCTCTTCTGTCCCGAATCGGAAGCTTCGGCGGCGCGGACCGCGTCGGGTACGTGTCCGGCGAAAGGAATGCCGAGTCTCCCGGCTTCGTCGGCAATCGCGAAAACCGCGTCCCTGGGTATCAACGACTGTAGCTTGATGAAGTCGGCGCCGCGGCGCTTCAAGTCGCGCACGGCCCTTCGGCCGTCTTCTGGATTCGAGACGGCGATCGAGCTGGGGAAGCGCGGCTCGGGTCCATCGAGCATCTCTCCGGAAACGACGAGCCGGGGCCCGACGATGTCCCCCCGCGCGATCTCCATGCGCCACCGAAGCAGCACGTCGAGATCTCCCCCCATGTCGCGGATACCCGTGACTCCGTTCGCGATGAAGAGCGGAAGGGCGATCTCACGCCCTCCGGGGAACCAGTCTCCAAAGATGGTATGGACGTGCATGTCCCATAGCCCGGGGATCAGAAACTTGCCCGCGGCGTCCACGACCCGTGCCCCGGCCGCGGGGGCGATGGTGTCGCTCTTTCCCACCCGCGCGATTTGGTCCCCTTCGACGACGACCGTCATGCCCGGAAGCACGAGACCCGCGGCGACGTCGACGACGTTGACGTCTCGAAGAACGAGCGTGGCCCGAGGCGACGACTGCCGCGGGATCGATGACAGGAGAACCGGGAGAAAGAACAGCAGCATTCTCATTCCGCGGATCCTTCGCCATCCCCGTCCCATCGTCAACGATTGAACCGCGAATTTCATCCGGGTATAATTATTTCGTGGTGAGAGTCGGCGCGAGCGAACGAGCCCAGGTCCGCTGCACCGCTTTCCAGGGTTCCCGACGGATCGCGTCAGGCGAGCTGGTGCGGGTGGCGCGGTCTGCGAAAGACGCCGCCGATCGAGATCCCTCGTCCTCCATCCTCATCTTCGACGACGAGACGAGCGAGCTCATCGAGGTGGACTTACGCGGGACCCGGGCCGACGTCGTGAGGCGGCTCTCGAGCGGCGAGCCGCATTCCGCAACACCGGAAGAGCGGCGCCGAGGACCCGGACGCCCGAAGCTGGGGGTGGTGGCTCGGGAGGTGACGCTTCTTCCGCGCCACTGGGATTGGCTGAACAGCCAGAGGGGCGGGGCGTCCGTCGCGCTCCGCCGGCTGGTGGACGAAGCGAGACGGGCGAGCGCGGGAGCGGATCGAAATCGCCGCTCCCAGGAGGCCGCGTACCGGTTCCTGTACGCGATGGCGGGGGACCGGGCGGGGTTCGAAGAAGCCACCCGCGCGCTCTTCGCCTCGGATCGCGATCGTTTCGAAAGCCACACGAAGGAGTGGCCCGCGGATATCCGGAATCATGCCCGCATGCTGGCGGCCGGTGCGTTCGAAGCATCGCCTGCGGTGCTCGAAGAATGAGCTCACGAAAGCGGGCGCTCCAGGAGTACAAGTCTCGTACGCCCGCCCGGGGCGCGTTCGCGGTGCGCTCCCGGACGACGGATCGCGTCTGGGTCGGCGCGTCCCCCAATCTCGATGCGGCGCGCAACCGCATCTGGTTCATGCTCCGGAGCGGGAGCCATCGCGACCGCTCCCTCCAGGCCGAGTGGGACTCGAACGGAGAGGCATCCTTCGGGTTCGAGGTTCTCGAGACGCTCGACCCGGACGTCGCTCCGATGGCTCTGACCGATCTTCTGAAAGAGAGGAAGAGTCACTGGGCGGAGCGTTTGGGCGCCTCGACGTTGCTCTGACCCCCAAGACTTCCGCCATGCCCGAATCGGCTCGTGGCGGTGATCGGCTGTGCTCGGCGTATTTCTAGGTGGGTGCTGTCAGGACGCCGCCTGACGCTCCAACGAAACGAAACCGAAGGAGGAAGAACCATGACCACAACCACAACCACGAACACGGACATCGACGCCCTCAAGACCCGTCTCAAGGCGACCTGGATGGACGGCAACTACGACCGTTTCTCGCGATTCATGGAGTCGAGCGCCGTGGAGTTCCTGGATCGGTTGGGCGTCGAGCGCGGAGCCTCGTTGCTCGATGTCGCCTGCGGCTCGGGTCAACTCGGCCTCATCGCCGCGCGTCGAGGCGCCAGGGTCACCGGGGTCGACATCGCCACGAACTCCATCCAGGCTGCGCGGGGCCGTGCGGCCGCGGAGGGACTCGACGCGCGCTTCGACGAGGGGGACGCCGAGGTACTGCCTTACCCGGATGCGAGCTTCGACGTGGTCGCCAGCATCTATCGGCGCGATGTTCGCTCCTCGCCCAGAACGGGTGGCAGCGGAGCTCGTGCGCGTGTGCCGTCCGGGTGGGAGAATTGCCATGGGCAACTGGACCAAGGAAGGGTTCATCGGGAAGATGTTCAAGACCTTCGCCCGTTTCATCGCGCCCCCGGGCATGCCCTCTCCGGTCCTCTGGGGAGACGAGAGCGTCGTACGCGAGCGGTTCGGCGCCGGTGTCTCCGACCTGCGGCTGACGCGCGTCAGCTACCGGTTCGACTACCCGTTCGCGCCGGCGGAGGTGGTGGAGTTCTTTCGCGAGAACTACGGGCCGACGACGCGGGCGTTCGCGACACTGGGGGAAGCCGACCGGGCAGCGCTTCGCGCGCAGCTCGTGGATCTGTGGACCTCACACAACCAGGCCGGCGGGCTCGCCCGGACGACGGTCGACGCGGAGTATCTCGAGGTCGTCGGGGTTCGCGCGTAAGGCGCATTCGCTGGTTGTAAGTTCTGGCGACACTCTACAGTTCTGCCTTCTATCCAGTTGTCTTAGTCCAAGATAGTTGCGAGGTTCCGCACGCTCGTCCTGAGAGGATGTCGGATTCCTTGACGAGAGCGAATCGTCGATCGTCTGCATCGCCGCCGCAAGTGTTTCTACAGGAGGGGGATACGCCCCGCAGCTGCTCCGGAACGTGATTTGCAGCGGTTCCGGGTCGACAGAGCGATTCTTTAGAACTTCAGCCCACCTCTGATGGATCGCGCGTCTCGGGATTCCGTCGCGCCCCCTTGGGTGCCTCGGACTCCGGGAACTCATGCACCGAAAGAAGCCACACCCGTTCCTCCAAGAGGTGATTCATGAAACCGCATTGGCGCCGAAAATCCACCCGTACGTCAGGACCGCACGTGAGGCTCGGCCGCGACAGGGAATGAATTAAGGAGTACACCTAATGAGAACCCAAGCTCAAACCCGAATGCTCTCGTGCGCGGCCACGCTTTTCCTGGTGCTGGCCGCGGCCGTACCCGCTCGCGCCGTGCCCTTGATTGTGAACGGCGGGTTCGAATCCGGGTTCAACGGTTGGATTCTCGCGGATGCTGTTGGAAGCGACGGGACCTTCTTCCTGCAGTCCGGCACGGCGAGCCCGATCAACGGTGACCCGGTCCCCGCCCCGCCGGGCGGCGCCATCGCCGCCATGACGGACGCTCAAGGTCCGGGGAGTCACGTGCTCTATCAAGACTTCTTCGTGCCTGCCTCGCCGGGCACCGCTCTGCTCACTTTCGAGTTGTTCATCGGCAACCGCGCCGGGGAATTCGCAACTCCTTCTCCCGCCTCCCTGGATTTCAGCACCCCCGCGCTGAACCAGCAGGCGCGCGTCGACATCCTGCGCGCGGGAACCGACCCGTTCACCGTGGCAGCCGCCGACGTGCTCATGTCCCTGTTCCAGACCAACCCCGGCGACCCGCTGATCTCGGGCTATGCGTCTCATAGCGCCGACCTCACCGCGCTCCTGAATGCGAATGCGGGCCAGACGCTGCGAATCCGCTTCGCCGAAACCGACAACCTGTTCATCTTCCAGCTCGGCGTAGACAACGTAGGCCTCGAGACCCTGGCGGTCGTCCCCGAGCCCGCCTCGTGGATCCTTTTCGCCACCGGCCTCGGCGCCCTGCTCATTTTCCTGGGTCTGGCATCCTCAAGAATTCATCGAGGGTCGTAGCCAAAGATGGCCTTCAAGAGCAAGGCCCAACGGCGGAAGTTCGCGGAGCTCCTCGTGACGGGCAAGATCACGCCCGAAGCCTACGAGCGATGGAATCGCGAAACGGGCGCGCCGAGCTCCCGGAGCGAGTGAAGCCGAAGCGTAAACGAGGTACGACTCGCAAACCGCGACGCAGGTCCCGAGCGAAGTCGACGGGGAGACCGAAGCGACAGGGGAAGAATCGTTCCGCACTCCGTTCGAAGTGAACAAGACGGGCTGGCCCGCGGTCCCAGCCTGCAGTGGTACGATGGAGTCCCTGCTTATCGTTGGGACGATCCCATGGCGTGGCGACAGCTGCACCGTTGGCTCTACCGAGGCGGCCGACCGAATCCGATCGCTCGGCTTCTCAATCGTTTCTGGGCCGCTGTCCACGCCCGTGGGATCGCGCCCGGCTATCTCGTGACGCTGGAAGTGACCGGGCGCCGATCGGGGCGCAGGATTTCGTTCCCGCTCGTGATGACGGTTCTGGACGGAGAGCGGTTTCTGGTCTCGATGCTGGGTACGGAAGCGCAGTGGGTCAAAAACGTCAAGGCCGCCGACGGCCATGCTGTCCTCCGCCACGGCCGTGCGGAGCAGGTGCGCCTCGAAGAGATCGCAGTCGCGAAGCGGGCTCCGGTGCTGAGGGTGTACCTGCAGCGAGCGCCCGGGGCACGGCCCCACATTCCCGTCGGCAAGGACGCGCCACTCGCCGAGTTCGAAGCGATCGCGCCGGCGACCCCGGTCTTCCGCGTGCTTGCCGCGCGCTGACGAGCCCTGACGCTGATTCTCGGCCGTGATAATTTGAGACCGCAATGCACTTCCGTCACTCCGAGATGCTTTGGCAGGAGTTTCCGCAACTCAAGCCTGCGATCCTGGTGCTCGACCGCGTCGAGCCCATCGCCGATCTGGGGAGGCGGCTCGAGCCCTGGCTCCGCCGCGCGCGGGAGCGCCTGGAGAAAGGACCGGAAGGAGAGATGCCGGAGATCGCGGCGTGGCGGCGGGCCTACTCACAGATGGGCTTGAAGCCGACACAGTATCGTTCGGCCGCGGAGGCGCTCCTCCGTCGTTTCAAGCGCGAGGGAGAGCTGCCGCGCATCCACCCGGTCATCGATCTCTGCAACGCCGTCTCACTCGCGTTCGCTCTTCCGGTCGCGGTCTTCGACCTCGATCAAGTGGACCAGTTCCTGGAAGTACGCCACGCCCGGGGTAACGAGACGTACCTCGCGTGGAGCGGCGAGATCGAAAATGTTCCGGAGGGTGAGGTCATCTTCGCCGACGCCGCCGATCAGGCGCATGCTCGACGGTGGACTTTCCGCCAGAGCCGCAAGTCCACGTTTCGCCCCGAAACCCGCCGCGCCCTCGTCGTCGCGGAGGGATTGCACGCATCGGCGGACGCGGATGTGCGGGAGCTCCTCGACGCTCTGGACCAGGAGCTCACCGGAGGCTCGGCGGATAAGTGCGCGGTCCTCTCGGCGGCGTCACCGACGCTATCGTTTTGAGACGGTCGCGTCCTCGGACCGAAGGGATAGCGCACGACGTTGGCCGTGCGCTATCGCAGGCTGGCGCCCTTACGGGTGAGGCTACTTCTTGTCGAAGACCACCACGTTATCGACCGCCTGGCCCTTGGCGTTCGTCCCCTTGTTGGTGACGGTCATCGTTTTTCCGTCCTTCGAGACCTCCCGCTTCGAGGTGAGGACCACTTTGCCCGCTTTCTTCTGCGTGGCTTCGACGGTATGAGCGTCGACTTTCTTCAGCGAGATGGTATCGATATCCGGCGAGCCGGTGACGGGATAGTCCTTGCCGTCGAAGTTGGCGGTGTACTGGGTGAGCGTCGGCTTTCCGTCGGCATCGATCCCTTTCGCGGTGTACTTCACGCCCGCTCCCGAAGGCTCGTACGTCCGCGTCTGGCTTTTCGGCGCTGGACCCGGGCTGAACTTCGATTTCGCGACGTTGAGCTCCCAGGTTCCCATCATTGGATCGGTGGTCTGCGCCGAGACTCCTTGGGTGTATAGCAAGACGCCTAGCGATGCTCCAAGAATCGATAGATGCTTCATTGGACTCCTTCTTGTTGGTTCCGGGGCGATGCGCGGAGTCGAAGGCGCGCGCAGGTGGCGCAAAGGTTGAGGTAATCGACGGGAGGCAGACTCTGCAAGGATCGCGCTGAGCGCCCGATCGGACGTCCGCGCGCGGCACCGGAAATGAGTGCTTATCATACCGATCGGCAGCCGGAGTTTCAAATCGCACGGTCCGCCCCCCGCATCCGACGACGACACTCTGGAAAAGGAACGAAGGTTGGTGGCGCGGGCGGGAGTTGGCCCCGCATTGACGGCCTGTGCCGCGGCTCAGTAGACGTCCAGATCGCGGCCGACGACGACTTGTCCCGAATAGCCCGACATTTCGCTCAGCACGGCCGCCGGCGTCGACCGCTCGGCGTCGACAGCAGGTCGCAGGGACATCGAGGCGTGGTAGAGAATCAGCAATCGTGGCTTGGCCTGCGTGGCGAGCTCGGTGAGCTGCGCCGTCGTCGTGTGGAATTGCGCGGCATAGCCTCGGAAATCCTGGCGTTTGGCGAGCCACTCCAGCGTCAGCACCTCGTGAATCAACACGTCACATCCGTGGCAGGCGTCGATCGTCGCCTGCGTCGGATTGGTGTCGCCCGAGATGACGATGCTGCGGTCGGGCGTGTCGAATCGGTATCCGTAGCTTTCCATCGCGTGCTTCGTCGGGAAGGCCGTGACGGTGACGTTGGCGTCCTTGTAGACGACGCCGGCGCGGATCTCGTGCGCGTTCACGGCATGGCCCTCGGGAAACGCGCCCACTGAATACGGCTGCGGTCCTTCGTCCGCGTCTCGAAGTCGGCGCTGTACGCTTCGAAGAGATGCTCGGTCATCGCCTTGATTCCCGCGGGACCATAGACCTCCAAGGGGACGCGCCGTCCGATCACCCAGGGCGTGAGAATCAGGTCCGGGTATCCGACGGTGTGATCGGAATGAAGGTGCGTCACGAAGACGACCCGCAGTTTGACCGGTTCCAGCGCGGGGATTCCCCGGTCGACGACCGCGGACTTCGCACGCCGTACGACTCCGGCGCCGATGTCCACCAGGTACGGCGTGCCGTTCACGACGACCGCCGTCGCCGGTCCTGACCGATCGGGGTCGGCGGGAGGATTTCCGGTGCCAAGTAGCACGATCTGCGTCTGATTCGGCTCGGCCGTTGACGTCTGGCGCTCGGCGGAAAGCTCGTCGTGACAAGGACGACCGAACCGAGGACCGCTTCGCACAGTACCGCTTTTGGAATTCGTCTTTGATTGGGCAATGGGGTGAGGCAGGGGCCGAGGAGTCAATGAGCCGAAGCCTCCCGGCCCCGTTTTTCTGGATGGTTGCGTCATCCTCTCCGTCTCGATTAAGCTACCCACAGAAATCTAGGAATTCGTAAGGTCACGCCTTGCCATAGTCGCCAAAGCCGACGGGCAGAACTTCATGGGATCCACCGGTTCGGCATTAACCGGGGGAACCATGACACGCTATCTCGGAATCGTGGCGATGCTTCTATTCTTCGCTTCGAGCTTTGCCGAAGCGAGCGCCATCCTCTTAGGGGACCGCAGGGTGGTTTTCGGAGAGGCGCGTGCCACTTCGAATGATGATGGCGATCTGGAATTTGACCGCCTAGAACCATCATCTGAGTTCGCACCTTTCAACGAAACCGCTACCTTCCAGGCCACAGTGGGAGACACAGGCTCGCAAGGAATCGCCAGCCAGAACAGTTCCGTAACTACAAGTCTGATTACCGGTAGTGGAGAGATGGACTACAGTGCGTTTCTTGCTGGGCAGGCTGAAGTTGAAAGGGCAACCGCGCACGCAGCGTCGAACTTCGACATCGGTTTCATTTTGACTACGCCGCACACGTTCGATTTTTCGGGCCTCATGTCGATCGAAGCGAGCCTAAGAGGCAGTGAAGCCGATGGATTTCTCGGTCTAATTGGTCCGGTTGGCTTCGGCTTCCAACTGTTCGCAGTTCCGGGATCACTGACTTCTTTGCCTGTCACCCAATCCGGAAGACTTACGCCTGGGAGCTACGTGTTGTTCGCTGGCTTTAGGGGTTCAGCCAATACGGACAGCAGCCTGGGGTTGTCGACGAGCAGTGGTGGTGGAGATTGGGCCTTCGAGTTTCGACTTAATGAGATCACGGGTGTGCCCGAGCCCACATCCCTATGGCTCCTGGCTCCGGTCGTTTCCGGAGCGCTCTTCAGGAAACGCCTGTCGTCCAACCCGGCACGTTTCCCCTTCGTCGGCACCACGAATAGCCGGTCCGCGGCTCTCAAAGAGAGCAGAGGTCGTTCGTTCCTGGTGACTCGGTGGATGAAGTAGGCGCTCGCCTTCCAGCGTGCTCGACTCCTCCAAACTAGAATGCACTCCATGATGGAGAAACGCGGTTCCGTCCGTCTAAAGGAGGAGTTGTTAATAGGCAAAGTACTATCAGCTTGGTGGAGATAGGTGGGGTCAGAATGCTGGAACGGCCCCTTCGCAGTTTGGATAAACCCAGAGGGCGCCTTGGCGGGAAAAGTAAATACCGGAGGGTAACGCCAATGAGAATACTCTTGCTCGCGGTCCTGGGCGCGTTTCCCCTCAATGCCGCCGCAGAGATCCAGATCATCTCCGCGACGTACGGTCCCAATTGCGGGGCGGCGCACGACAACGCCAGAGATGCCGTCGCGGCGGCGTGCAACGGTCAGAAATCGTGCGTTTACACGGTCGATTACCACGTGCTAGGCGACCCGGCTCCGGGCTGCGCCAAAACCTTTGTGGCGGAATGGACTTGCGCCACAGGCGCCCGACAGCATCGACAAGAGCTGCCGTCCGAGGCCGGCCTCGGCTCGCAACTGAAGCTCGCCTGCGGACTTGGCGCGATCGCGGGCAGTATCGTCGCCAACCCGAACGAGAACGATACTGCCGCACAGGCTGCGGCAGAATGGATTGTGCCGCCTACGCCAGAGACTCCGGTAGTAGAGATTCTGCCTCCCACGCTAGAGATAACCGCAATCAACCCCTCCCAACCGATCTTTAATGCCCCTTGGGGTGTTCACTTTCGGTTAATCAACAACTGGCTCGCTCGGAAGCCGTTGACGGGCTGGCTCGAGGCAGTCGCCTACGATTCGTCAGATCCTGTGAAAGCACATGCGATCGGTGGGCAAAGCTACCCCATCGCGGATTTGCAGGTGGATCAGGTCGCCGAAGGTGATCTTGTCTTCTTGACTACCTCTTCAATCGGGAATGGGTATGTGGAGCTGACGTACTTCAATATCTCCTCGGGCTATTCCCCAGCTCCACGCTCATCGGATGGCGTCCTTCCTGATGTTCCACCTGATGTGAAGGCGGAGCTACTGGGCAGCGGCAATGCGGGAGCGCTTTCCACGGCAAGGTCAGACGTCGTCGTGGTTCCCTCCGAGTCCGAGAAGTTCGCGGTCGTTTTCGATTTCGACACGGACAGCTGTTATCCGTCAGCTGCGGTGTCCGATGAGGGAATCGTGAATCCCGGACTCTCAGTAAATGACTGGGGCATCACCTCGGGGTGTCGGCAGGGGGGTCAACTGGAAAAAGCCAAGACGTATTACCGCAAAGAATCCATTGGAGACTACAGCGTCCATATGTATGCGCTTTACTTCATGAAGGACAAGGCCGCCGATAGTGTCAGCGGCCATAGACATGACTGGGAGTTTGCACTGGTCTGGACAATTAATGGCGCGATCACTCATGCGAGCTACAGCCACCACGGCGACGTCACCACGCAAGCGAGATCCGAACTCTATTTTGATCTCGACGCAGAGGACCATGTCAAAATCGTCTACCACCATGATGGTGCCTTGACTCATGCGATGCGGTTCGCGGGCAAAGACGAACAGGCCGAGAACCATCTGGGTCGTTGGGTGACACCGACCTTAGTTGATTGGCACACCATGACGGAGGAACTCCGGCGCAAATTCAACGAACATGATTTCGGGGAGGCTAATTGCTCGTTCAACGACTCAAACTTTCCTGAAGAGATCGCGAAGTCGCCTCCGCCGGGCTACCCGTCCGGGGCTGACTGGAAAGCGGCCGCTAGGAACCCATGATCGCTGCTCGGTGCTCACCGTCTTCAGTGACGATACTCGCGACCAGGAGCTCGCCCCGGGGTAACGAAGGCGGGCCGCCTCGAGTTTGGTGTCCTCTTGTTCCGAAAGAGGCCGCCGGTCTATTACGCGTTCGATCTCCTCTGGTGGGACGGTGCGGACCTGGGCGACTATCCGCTCTTAAGGCGGAAGGAGTTTCTCAGGGGGCGACTACCTGCAGAGTCCGAGAAGATTCTCTTCGCCGATCATGTTGAGGAAAAAGGGGTCGAGTTTTTCGGCAAGGTGTGCGCAATGGATCTCGAGGGAATCGTCGCGAAGCGGAAGATGTCACTCTATCGGGACGGAACGCGCTGGCTAAAGATCCGAAATCCGAACTACAGCCAGAAGGAGGGGCGGAGAGAGCTGTTCGAGTCGCGGCGGACACGGACAGAATGGGCGGTCCTAAAGTAGCTGATTGAAGACAGTTGGATTGCCGCCGTAGAATCTCGCGAAGGAGCCGTTCCCGTGATCGGCCGCACCCTATCTCACTACAGGATTCTCGAGAAGCTCGGCTCAGGCGGGATGGGAGACGTCTACCTCGCCCAGGACACAGAGCTTAAACGCGACGTAGCGCTCAAAGTGCTCCCGCCGGAGCTAGCGGAAAACGAGGAGAGGCGAGCCCGGTTCAATCGAGAAGCGCGAACCGTCGCCGCGCTGAACCATCCGAACATCGTCACCGTGTACTCCGTGGAGGAGGCCGAGGGCATTCACTTCATCACCATGGAACTTGTCCGGGGGAAGACGCTATCGGAGCGGATCCCCAAGGGAGGCCTCTCCTTGGAGAGATTCTTCAAGATTGCCATCCCGCTTGCCGACGCCGTCGCAGTGGCTCACGACCATGGGATCATCCACCGCGATCTGAAGCCAGCCAATGTGATGCTGACGGAAGACGGCCGGGTCAAGGTGCTCGACTTCGGTCTGGCTAAGCCGACGGCGGGTCTCTCGAGCGGTGACGGCGCTGCGAGCGAACTACCGACGGCGGCGAGGACTACGGAGGGTGTGATCGTGGGGACGGCGAGCTATATGTCCCCGGAGCAGACGGAAGGAAAGACGATCGATCCTCGCTCGGACATCTTTTCCCTCGGGGTGGTTCTTTACGAGCTTGCCACGGGGCAGCGCCCCTTCCGCGGCGACAGCGCGACCGCCGTTCTCTCGTCCATTTTGAAGGACACACCTGTTTCGGTGATGGAGCTCAAGCCGGAGCTGCCCTCCGAGCTCTCGAAGATCGTTCGGCGTTGCCTCGTCAAGGATCCGGAGCACCGTTACCAGAGCGCCAAGGACGTCCGCAACGAGATCGAGGAACTCAAGCAGGAAATGGACTCAGGAAGCCTGGTAGCCTCCCAGCGTCCGACGGAGGTCCGTCGGTCGGGACCGGTCATCGCCGTACTCGGGCTTGCAGTCGTGTCGGTGGTGTTTGCGGCGTGGTTCCTGTCGCGCCCCCGGACGAGGAGCGTGCCGCGACTCGTGCACCCCGTGCAGCTCACGTCGGCTATCGGCGTCGAGGACCATCCCACGTGGTCTCCAGACGGGCGCATGATCGCTTATGAATCTCAGCAGAGCGGAAACTGGGACCTCTGGGTCACTCAAGCAGAAAAAGGACAGCCCGTTAACCGAACCGCTGATTTTCCCGGATTGGATCGCCGCCCGAGCTGGCACCCCGATGGCTCCGCCATCGCGTTCGTCTCCGAGAGAGAGGGGGGCGGCTGTTTCGTGTCGCCGGCAGTAGGCGGCGAACCGCGTCGAAGACAGGCTACTAGGCGGTTTAATTCAGTGCCGCAGTGGTCATCGGATGGCCAGGAAATTGCGTGTCTCGTCCGCGAAGACCCTGGGACGGACCTCGACATCCGCAATGTCTCGACACAGGAAGTGAGGCGCCTGCGCTTCTCCGGTCTGATAGACACGCCTTTCGACCTGAGCTGGTCTCCCGACGGTCGTTTTTTCGCATACGTTGACGCCGTCGATGACGCTTCGGACGTGACGTTCGTCCGAGTGTTACGGATGGCCGACGGACAATCGTACCCCATGACCGACGGCCGTACGAAGGACCGCAGCCCGAGCTGGTCCGCCGATGCCCGGGCTCTCTACTACGTCTCGAATCGTGGTGGGAGCATGGACCTCTGGCAGCAATCCCTCACAGCGGACGGCGAGCCCGAAGGCGCGCCCCGGCCCGTCACGGTGGGAATCGATATGCGAAGCGCGGTTTTCTCACCCGATGGGGCGATGCTCGCTTATTCCCGCGGTCGGCCAGTGGCGAACCTCTGGCGGGTCTCTATTCTTCCCGGACGTCCCGCGACCTGGAAGGACGCTACCCAGCTTACATTCGACCAAGTCACCGTGGAGTTCATGGACGAGTCCCCAGACGGGAAATGGATCGCAGTGAACTCCGATCGCAAGGGGAACCATGACGTGTGGATCCTTCCCGTGGAGGGGGGGGACATGCGCCAGCTCACGCTCGACCCGACACCGGAATGGAAGCCCACCTGGTCTCCAGACGGGAAGTACCTTGCGTTTTACGCCTATCGCAATGGAAACCGTGATATCTGGATCATGCCAGCCGAGGGGGGAGCCTGGCGTCAGGTGACGAGGGACGAATCGGACGAGTATAACGAGCGCTGGTCTCCCGACGGTCTCAGCCTTGTGTTCCAGAAGAACAGGGACATATGGAAGATCTCCGTTGACGGCACCGAAGAGGTTCAGTTAACGGTTGATCGTGCTATCGATGCCCGTCCCGATTGGTCGCCCGACGGCAAGTGGATTGTGTTCGATTCCGACCGAACCGGGTCACGCCGCCTTTGGCGAGTCCAAGCGGAAGGGGGCGACGCCGAGCCTCTCACGAAGGGTCCCGGCTTACGGCCTTTCTTTTCGAACGATGGAAGGCGTGTCTTTTTCGAGGGCGACGGGGAACGGAACCGGGAATTTTTGGGAGCTTTCTCTGGAGGACGGGGAGGAGCGCCCTGTGACCGATCTTCGTGGAAGGCAGGGGGAACTTCTTCGCCATTCCGTCTCTCACGACGGGAAATCGCTCTACTTCACCTGGAGCGAGGACCTCGGCGACATCTGGGTCATGGATGTCGTTCAATGATTGACCGAATCCCCACTCCAGGGTCGTCGAGGAGGTTAGCCGAAGAGGGATAGGTCGAGAGCGAACTAGCACCGGTCCCCGTACCCTCGCAGAACAGCGTCGGGTTGGTCCTTCGCAGTTTCAGGCCCACGAAGAGGCCCACTTGAACAGCTTGAAAGCGCGCCCTTTGCGCGAGAGTGGTCCTTGGGACGCCGCAGTTTCATGATCCGAATGTAGATGACAAGGGCCAGCGTGCTATCAAGCCATCTAGCCGCCTCCCGATACAATGGTCCCAGGCCCACGTCTAGCCAACTCTATTGTCGCCAGAACTAAAGACTGGGCCATCCCGGTGGTCCAACCAGGCCCAGACGGAATCCATCTCCGGTGCGCCCCTCCCCCAAGAAAATCTGGGGGTGTGTGAGAGCTAAATCTCTCCTCCTCACTCTCCATCTCAATCGTCACACCCATAATTACTTTAGAGGGGGTACCCCCTATAGCAGTTCCGGGTTGTGTGCGTCTTCAGTCCCTTCTCCTCTCTCTCCTCTCTCTACTCACACAACCCTGTTTGGTTTAAGGGGGTGGGTGGGACACGCCGACCACATCGGACGAAGTCGGGTTCTTGGTTCTCATAAGGTCCACTCGTGTGGGAACCTCTCCGGGGCGGACATTCTAGTACTATTTCACCGGTCGCGTTCCGACCGAAAACTGGAGGTATCGATGATTTGGACCGCTCTTCTCTCGCTCCTCGCAGCCGCGGGAGCCGCGCAGCAATCCACGGTGAATGAGATCGAGAAGATCGAGGTCGTCTTCAACGGGGCGTACGAGCGAAACGAGCTCGACGCCTACTTCTCCTACTTCGCCGATGACGTCACGATGTGGTTCGAGAGCGGGAGGGTGAATCTCGCCGACTACAAGAAAGACTGGTACGCGCTCATCAAAGGAGGCGGCGGCGTCGAGAAGAACGCGCTCTCCGACATGCGCGTGCAGGTCTCGCCGGGCGGAGAGACCGCCATCGCCACATACAAGTTGGATGTCCTCACCCGGCAAGCCGACGGAAAAAAGACCAAAGAGCAGGCCTACGAGACCGACGTCTGGTTCAAGCGCGATGGGAAGTGGAAGCTCGCTCACGCTCACTACAACTCGAAAGTGGTGCCCTGAAGAAGGACGCTCGACTCTCGGACATCCTCGACCGGCTCCCTTCTCGCTCGAAGCGCACCGAGGCGGAACGGAAGCAGGGGCGCGGATTCGAGACGCCCTGATTACAAACTGCGTTCAGCCGGGTGGCACCGCCTCCATCAAGAGTGCAAGCGCTTTCGACAGAGCTTCGGGGCGCGGTATGTGACCTTGACTACCGCTTCGCCCGGTTCAGCACCTTTGTAGTGTCCGAGGCGTACGACCACGAGGCTGTGCGAAGGAATGATGATGGTGTACTGGCCTCCCGCTCCCTGCATGGAGTACGCCTCCCTGGGAATCGGGAACGCGTCCGTTCCGTTGATCCAGAAGAAACCGCCGTAGACTGGCCTTCCGTCTGCGGCCCACGCCGGTGCGACCGTGCTTACGAACTTCGTGTAGCCCTCCGGGAGGATCCGCTCCCCGTTCCAGACGCCGTCCTGGAGATAGAGATTGCCGAGCCGCGCCCAATCTCTAGCCGATCCGAGCTCGTAGCCCTGGAGTAGGAAGTTCCCGTAGGGGTCGGCCTCGACTACCATGTTGCGGATCCCGATCTTGTCGAAAAGCTCGCGCCGCGGAAAGAAAGATACTCCTCGCCCCTTCCTTCGACTCCGAGCCGCACGAGGTAGTTGATGAGCACGGGGTCGCAGTTGCGGTAGCGTCCAACGGTGTTCGGCGGCCACTCCTGCGGCCGGGTCGCGGCCCAGGAAAATGAGTTGGCGCCGCCGGTATAGAGGTAGAGGTGATCGGGGTAACCGAGGGATGGATCGAGTCCGGGCTCGCCGGGCGCGGGGCATCGCAACCCGCTCGACATCCGGAGGATATCCTGAATCTTGATTTGTGCCCTCGGGATCCCCTCCTCCTGCCATTCCGGAATCGGCGCCGGTTGCTCGAGCTGATAGACGCCTTTCAGGATCATCATACCCATGAGCGTCGCCGTGAGGCTCTTTCCCATCGACCAGCTTTCGAGCGGCGTGTGCATGTCGATGCCGTCCGCGTATCTCTCGCCGATGAGGCGGCCCTTCCAGGTGACGACGAACGCGGCGGTCATTTCAAGAGACTCGAACGCGGCGTCCACCGCCGCAGCGACTTTGGCGGCGTTGAGCTCTGCGCGGAGAGGCTCCTCGGGGAGCAGATCCCCCATGGGCCACGGAGTCGTCGCGGCGTCGGGAAGAGTCGACGTGAGCTTCACCGGCGTGTAGTGGATGGAGTCCTCGCCTTTGGCAAGGGCCACACAGCCCTGGTCTCCCAGGTACTTCGCGGTGCGCACGACGCCGGTATCGAGCGTCAGGTGAACCGCCTTGTTCTCGCGGTCGATGCGCTTCTCCGTCACGTGCTTGCGTTCCTCGTACGGGCCAGTGAAATAGCCCACGTTCTCCGCGCGAAGTCGGGGTCGAGACCGGTGATGAAGACTGCCGAGCAGAGGGTTTTGGCAAAGCCCGCCGTGTGGTGCTCGAGCGCGTCTCCCGGAGGAGGTGTGTACTCTGTCTTCAGCTCGAGCGGCTTCGCACGAGCGATGAGCGCTTCGTCAGAGCCGGGCGGGGGAGAAGCGACGGGCTCGGCGGGCGGTGGACCGCCGCAGGCGGCGCAGAGGATGAGCACGATTCCCAGGAACGTAGCGCGTCTCATGTCGACCTCCGGGGTGGATTCTATTGATGTCGCGCGGATAAATCGACGACGGTATCCAGACCCCGCAGGAACAACCCGAGGACTCACACTCTGCCCGTAGCGGATCGAGGGGACAGGTCAGGGTACCCCCTATAGCGATTCGGGGTTGTGTTCCAATTCCCGATATCCATCTCTCCCTCTCTACTCACACACTCCTGATTGGTTTAGGGGGGGCGGGTGAACACCAGGCTGATCGACTGCCGTCTGATCTCGCGGCCGGTTTCGCAGGCCAGTGCCGGGAGTTCTCCGCAGGATTTTGATGGATTAGAAAAGTAGGGTCGCCCTCGGGATGGAAACAAGTGAGCCTTAAGGTGCGTCCCAACGATTTTGTGGTGGAGCAGCTCGGGAACAACGCGGCTCGCTGCTTCGCACGAGGAACAGAGTCCGCGTCCTTTGCAGGAAAAGGCAACCGGAACTCGGCACGAACGACGAACAGAAAGGAGAGGTCCGAGTAAGCCCCAAGCTTGAACCGGGAAAGGTTCCCTATGATACAGAAATCGCCTCGTCAGCTGGGTGCCGCATCTCGCGGAGTTCACCCCTTATGCGTAATCCGGAGCTTCTAATCCGAGCCGAGGACAGAAGATCCGTTTCTTTTCCCTCTCGAAAAAGAACTCACTTCGATCGGTCGGTCAAATCAGAACGACCTTACTCTCGTCGACAACCAACTCTCTCGCCATCACGCGGAGATTCGAAGAGAAGGGGGGCGGTACTGGTTGAGGGATTCTCGCCAGTCGCTTCGGCACAGAGATCAACGGGAATACCATCCGGGAAAGTGTTCTCCTCCAAAACGGCGACGTAATTAAGCTCGGCAACATATCCATCCGATTCGTGGCCGGATCTTCTGACGCTGTCGTGCTGGGACCTTTCGGTGATGATGGCGGTCAGTTCTCCGGGCGAGATCAAGCAGACGACACGGGGTCTTGGCTCTGGGAAGGCACCGACTGCCTCGCAGCTCGGAGTCCCTGAGCCGAGGGTGACGCGGCCCGAAGCATCGGGTACCCAAATCTGGCGGAACGTGCTCGACGCAATAGCGGGGCCGATGCGAAAAATGGGCTCGGCGACTCGCAAGCGAAAGCTGATGGTGAGCGTCCTCAATCAAGCCAGCGTCGCGCTCGCTCAGGGCTTCTCGATGAAGGAGTTCCTGGAACATCTCCTCGAATTGCTCCAAGAGGCGATGCCAGCAGATAGAACTGCATTCGTAGAGATCCGCGACGAGGAGCCTCGGATCCGGCTACGAGCGGTTCGCGTGAGAGAAACTGGTCTGGATTCACAGTTCCGGCTCGCTCACTCGATCTCCTGCGCGTCTTGGCTCACGCTGGAAGAGGCACCGTTTCTTACGAGCGGCCGATCGAAACACTTCGTCAGCGGTGCCATCCAGGACTTCCTGGCAGCGATCGGTGCTCGGTCCGCAATGTGGGCTCCCTCCGGACTAGCGAGAGGTTGACTGGCCTCCTTTATGCCGACACCGTCGGGGGAAAGGGCGTCTTCACGGAAGGCGACCTCTCGCTCCTGACATCGCTCGCCAACCTCGCAGCTGTCAAGATCGAAAATGCGATGTTGTTCGAGCACATAGCTGAGAAGAAGAGGATGGAGCATGAGCAGGCGGTGGCTGCTGAAATACAGCGGAGTCTCCTTCCGGTAGTGCTCCTAAGCTCCCCGATTGGGACTTCGCGGGCACCAACGAGCCCTGTTACAGCATTGGAGGCGACTACTACGATTTCGTCCCGAGGTCGCAGGGTCGCCTGGCTTTGGCACTCGGAGATGTGTCGGGGAAGGGAACAGGAGCAGCGTTAATGATGATGGTCCTTGGGACGACCGTGCGGGCTTGTTCCGAGCAAGAAGGCGATGTCGCTTCCATCATTGCACAGACGAACCGGGTGATGTGCCGGAACACGCCTACCCACGCCTTCGCGACCTTCTTCCTTGGAGATTCTTACCGAGCTCATGCGAACTTCGTTACGTGAATGCTGGGCACATCCCACCCATTGTCCATCGCGCGCGTGATGGAGATGTCCTGCGACTGGAAGAAGGAGGGCCCGTGCTCGGGCTCTTCGAGGAGTCCGTGTTTCAGGTCGGCACTGTTCGGCTCGAACCCGGTGATTTACTTGTAGCGTTCACAGACGGTGTCAGCGAGAGTTGGAGCGATGACGAGGTGGAGTTTGGCGAAGAGAGGGTCATTGATGTGATTCGCAGGAACGCCGCACTCCCTTCCGGCGAATTGGTTGAAAATATTCTGGGAGAGGTAGACGAGTACATCGTGGAGCTCACCCCACTGACGACCGGACGCTGATCGTCGCGAAAAGATGTTCACCCGAAATGGGAGACGGGTGAAGCATTCGATAGCCCCCGCGCTTCGGTCCCTTACGATTCTCGACTTTGCGCATTGACGGACGCTCTCGACGCTCGAGTTCGGGGTGCTGTCCGGGGTAAGTGACGAAGATATTCGCCTGGCGAACCGTCGGACAACCCGGACGGCCTCTTCTCCTCTAGAGAAAGGAAGAGAGAAAGGAGAAGAAGAGATAGTGCCCAAGGACTTCGGAACTGCTGTCCAGGCCGTCCGACGGACAGACGGCGTCGCGCACGAGAAACCGCTGTTCGCATTCAGCTCTGGCGTTTTCTCCTGTACCCGACGATGTGCACCAGCCCCCATCCGAGCACGAAGAGCATGGAGGGTTCGGGAATAAAGAGGATTTCGTTGAGGCCGAACGCTGGGCTGACTCCTGATGCTCCTCGACCCTGGTACTCCATCCGTAAACGAGCCCACTCCGTGTCGACTGAAGCAAACGGAATGATGATGGGCTTTGGATAGTTGGGTGTGTCTCCTGGTAGGCTCGCAAGCGTAGTCCAGGTGCCGTCGAATCCGTCCGTGGTGTCGGAGCTCCACTGCACGTCGAGTTCCCCGGCGGTCCAGACATCAAGCGGGTTGATAAACCACAGGCCCACCGCCTGGAGCGACGTGGTGGCCTTGAAGTGGTACGCGAGGATGTTGACAGCTCCCAGCGGGATGTCGTTCACGCCATGCCACTGTGTATCGAGATCTCTGTCGATCGTGCGCTCTGGGCCTGCGGGGAACGGACAGGTTGTGCAGTAGTCACCGGTGACTGTGATCAATTCAGGCGGGATGACGGAAGCGGTGGCGTTGGCTGCTACCAGTACGCCGATGATGCCGAAGACAAGTTGCGTCCGCACAACCTGGTTCCCCTTTTTTCGGTCAACGGCGGGAGCGACGAAGACACCCAACAAACCCCATGGCCAGAAGCAGTGCCAAGCCGGGCTCTGGAACCAGGTCCACTGTGAAATTGTCGAAGCTGAACCCGTTTCCTGCGACATAGACAACGGAGAAGGGATCGCCCGCCGCCAGGAAGATATCGCCGAGAGACTGCAATCCAGTGCTGGTGATGTCGATGCTCGGCTCGCCGGTGATGTCGATTCGTCCCTCGTCCAATGAGCCGAAGATGGATACCGAGAGGTTCCTCAAGATCACATCGCGGTCAAACACGATCTGAACCGATTCCCCCGTACAGCCGCCGTCGATCTGGGAGGACTCTTCCATCCCTCCGCAGGTCGTGTTGACGACGTTGATGCCGAAGGACGAGGCGGTTCGATTCAGAAAGAGATCCCGCAGCGGAGGTTCGTTGAAGGTCGATGGCAGCGCGGTGAGCGTCGCTGTCAGCCCATCCTCGGTCAGGCTGAACGAGTTCACCTCGTCGACGTTCTCGATCTCCGGCGCTCGGAGGTCGAAGAAGATCGGCGCGGCGAATGATGCGGAGGGGATCAGCAAACCAAGGGCGAGAGTAATGCGAGTGAGGACGGTCTTCACAGCAGCCTCCTTATTCGAAATCGCCTGCCGAACGGCATTGGGGGCTGCCGCGAATAGGCTTGCAGTATTACTTCCTTCCTTTTGCCAACGGGTCAACGGAGTACCTGTCAAAGTTGACGACCGCCGATTCATAGAAGCATCGAGACGGTCCCCTCGCAAGCCCCTTCCGCAACTCCGGTGTCGCCACCGGGGGCGGTTCCCGATACGGCATAGGAAAATTCCTGATGAATTTGTAGGCGTCTAACTGTGTTGGTGGAAAATTGCCATTTCTTTGGCTGGGCAGGTGAAATCCTTTCTCCAATCCGTCATATACAGAAGAGACCTCGAGAGAACGCGTAAATAACCCAAGACGACATGACATCTAGGCACAAGGCCACACCCACGCGAAGACGTTCGCCGCACACTCCGGGAATTGCGTCGGCGGTCGCGCGGGGTCGCGCGCAGGCGGAAGAGATTGTCGCGTTCCGCACTAAGCAACGGAGGAAGCGGGCGCGCGTCATCGCTGCGCACCCGGCCTTGGGGCAGGACCTTCAACCACGCCGAATCCCGGCGCGCACGCTCAGCGCTTTAGGGCCCCGGGGGTCCACCGGCATCCTGATCGCCGAAGGTGACTCCTGGTTCGATTACCCGATGAATGACGTCTTGCGCGTGCTTGAGGACGACCATGGCTACGATGTCGAGTCCGTGGCCCACTGGGGCGACTGCGTCGAAGACATGGCGTATTCCGGAGGACAGTTCGAGGAGTTCGCGCGTCGACTGGAAAAACTACTACGCCGGGGCCGCGTCCCTGACGCGATACTCATCTCCGGCGGAGGCAATGACATCGCAGGAAAAGAGTTTGCAGTGATCCTGAACCACGCGGCCTCTGGGCTTTCCCCTATCAATCAGGACGTGGTGCGCGGAGTAGTCGATGTGCGCCTCCGTGACGCGTACGCCTTCTTGATCGGTGGCCTGACACAGATTTCCCGGCGATATCTCAACCAGCCGATCGAAACCCTGATACATGGCTACGACTACCCAGTGCCAGATGGGCGCGGGTTCTTGGGAGGCTGGGGGCTATTTCCAGGCCCGTGGCTGCAGCCCGGTTTCCGTAAGAAGGGTCACTCGGACCCATCTAGCAACGCTAGAGTCATGCGACAACTCATCGACTCTTTTAACGAGATGTTGATGAAGGTCAGCGCTGCCCCGCAATTCGGGCACGTGCACTACGTCGATCTACGCGGGACTCTGGCGACGGATGAAACATACAGGGAGGACTGGGCCAACGAACTGCACCCCACGGGGCGCGGCTTTGCGGCTGTGACCGCCAAGTTCGCATTGGTCCTTGCCAGACTTCCAAGGCGGCCTCTCGCTGCTGATGGGGATTCGTAGTGTCCCCGAGTGATGCCGGACGGCGTCATTCCTCATCCTGGAAGAGGTCTTAGCAATGCTGGTTATCCTCGAAAGGAGCATCCCGTGCCAATAAACTTCATCCCCAATGATCCCCTTGCCGGGATTCGTTCCAATGCGCCAAAAAACACCGAGGCGGAACCGCGCCGCAAACAAGGCAGGGTTCAATTTCTTCGCTGTCGCGCCCCAAGGACTCTTTCAGGTCGGTACACCGGGATTTCTCTTCTGGCAATGCCGAGAAGCTGCATTGACCTCCGTCCAAGTCTGGGAGGAATTGCACCAGTCACTAACGAGTTGGGCGGCGGAGGCCACCAATCCCAAGAAGCTGAAGCTAGTTCAGGACGGCGGCGATGACTTGAATGCGTTCTACGACCGCGAGCACCTCGCCTTCTTTCATCACACGACTGGAACCCACACCACATTCTCCGGCGCGAGTACCGACGTCGTAGCGCACGAAGCGGGACACGCGTTCCTGGACCTCTTGCGCCCGGAACTGTTCGTTAGCAATGTGACTGAGCATGGCGCGTTCCACGAAGCCTTTGGCGACTGCATCGCGATCCTGGTGGCCTTATTCGACAAGGCTACGCGCAAGGCCCTTCTCGCCTTGTCGCCAAACCTCGGTGCGGCGAACTTCGTCGAATCCACGGCCGAGGATCTGTCCGATGGCGTGCGTCGGGCGCTTGGGGCCAGCCATCCTGCTGCCAAGCCGAGACGAGCTTTGAATACGTTTCAGTTTCAGCTGCCGACAAGCCTACCCACGTCTGGACCGCCGGACCGGTTGACGTCTGAGATCCACAGCTTCGGACGCATCTTCAGCGGCTGCTTCTATGACACGATCAGGAACATCTTCAACGAACTTCCTGGGGCTAAGAATGAAGCCGCGCTGTTAAAAGCCGCGAAGACCACCGGAAAGCTGCTGGTCAAGGGCGCCACCCAGGCGCCGCTGAGCGTTCGGTTCTTCCAATCGGTCGGACGCGCGATGGTACTTGCCGACGATGCGGTCAATGGCGGTGCGAACCGCTCAGCGATCGGCCAAGCATTTACTGGACACGGTGTCCACCTTGGCTCTTCGGGTGCGCTTCTGCCAAGAGCCAGTCTCGCCGGCAAAGCGCCCAAACCAGGCAAGGCAGCTGCAAAAGTGAGTCCCGCCACAATCGAGAGATCTACGTCAGCGCATACACCCGTCACCTGACGCCAAATTCTCGATGACACCGATCACCCTAGGTGCGGTACGGGCCGTCGAGCTGGTGCATCACAGAGCCGTGTCGCTCAGCGGGCTATCCGAGCAACTTAAAGGTGTGGTGGCCATGGCTCCGGAGGCGATCGTTGTCGGCAGATCAGGAGGGACCGCCGCGGCGTTTAGCACGATGCCCGACGAGTCGACAACAACGGACGAAGTCACTAAATTCGTGCAGACGCTCTTGGCGCACGGCCGGATCGACTTCAGCAAGACGAAGGCCCCGAAACCCAAGAGCGCGCTGGCGTTGGGCGCCGTAGGAGCACTGGAGAAAACTAAGCCTCCCAAGCTAACAAGCCCGTCGACTCATCGTATCGTCACGAAGGGTAGGAAGAAGACTTTGGTCAGAATTAGGTTTCTCTGCAGACGCTAGGACACTCCCACGGGCTCAGGTAATGCTGAACCGCTTTCGCGTCAATCGCTTGGTCCCGTCGGGGAGCGTCTCAATCTGGTGAGTCGTGCCGGGAGAGAGCGGCCCTGGCCCGTGCGCTAGTTGATGGTTGTCTTCAAGAGTCTGAACGAATTTCGACGCCTCCTCAATCAGCTCATGGTCCGGCTCGCCGCTATCCGGCACCTCGACGTCAACACTCCGACGTTTGCCATCGCTCACGTAGGACACATGCAGCAACTTTGTCTTGCTCTGGCTCTTTTTGGGTTTCATGTCAAACTTTACCCTTCCCTATTATCGCGCAGCGGCGTACAGAGCCCAAGTGGAGTTCTATTCTTGGTCCTTTGTAGAACGGTTGGAGGTTAGGTCGCTCCAAAAAAACGATATCACTCCGAGCTTGACCGCAGTGCGTAGATGGAGATGCATCTATTCGTGACATGGAGGTATCGATGAGGACGCTTCCACTATTGCTAGTTGCCATCCTTTCCTTGTTTCCTGTTGATCTAGGAGCGCAATCCGAGACCTCGGACAATCAGCTCTTCATCCAGAAGGAAGTTAATCTCCGTCAGTCCGCGAGCATCGACTCCACGTCCCTAGGTTTGGTAGAGCCCGGCACCCTCGCCACGCGATTAGAGGACGCCCCTGTGGCAGGGTTTGTACACATTAGACGGAAGAAGGTAATGAAGGATGGGTGGCCGAAAGCTTCGTGGCTTCCTACCAGGCCCTAGAACTACGCCGCCAGCTTGAGGAGCTCCCGGAGTTCGACGTTCTCGGCAGCGGCGTATTCGAATCGTTCTCAGTTAGGGCGTTGAAATGTCCGAAAACGCTGCTCTCCTGCCCAGCTGTGGGATGCACTACCGATTCAGACCGCAAGCAGTTCAACAGGGCGAAACGGTTTTTTCCAAAGACAACAGTGCCACCGAAACGCCTGACGTTTGATCTCCTGCGGAAACTACAGGCAGCAACCAACGCCCGTGGCGTGCCGCAAGGCAGCCCGCCAAATGGTGATGAACGCAAGCGGCTCAAGAACATTGAGATCGAAAACGAAACTTACTCTCAAGGCGATTATGTAGAACTCATCGGTTACGTAGCATCTGACAGAGACGTTACTTGCGGTGGAATTGAGTCGGTGAACTGTAAACTGTCAAACAGCGGCATACAGGTAGGCCCATGCGACAAAACTGATATTCACGTTCCTTTGGTTGAAATCGACACGCATGACCAGTGGAAATCCGTCGTTGCGGAACCCATCGCCCAGGGACGGCCAGGTACCAACGGTACTGTTCTCGTGGTAAGAGTGTCAGCGTATGGACGCCCCCCTTTTTTGACAGTTTAAAGGAGGATGGGACGCTACTGCGTGTCCGAGGCGGGCTGTTCTATGATGGCGAGCATTTGGTAAACAAGAACCCCAGCGCGCCGAAGGGCTCCGAGCCCAAGCGCATCACGCTGTGGGAGATTCATCCAGTGACTGAAATTCTAACCTGCACCCACGAGGAGTGCGACCCAGATAACGAAGACCACTGGATTCGTGTGGGCGAAGTGAACTGAGAATTTCTTGTCCATCAGCGGCTCTTTTCTCGGTCGACTGCACCGCCTCCTTGATCCGCTACCGGCATAATGGGAGTCCTCCGGTTGTCATCGTTTTGTGCGCGAACTGCGCGGCTCTTGATCGAGAGCGGGTGAAGGCGTTCGTCGTTATACCAACGGATCTGACCTGCTCCTTTTCTACAACAACCCCGAAGCAGAAGACCCGTGAGACATGGCCATCAGGCGACGCGATTCCGTGCAAACTCGGCGGGCGTTAGATTGCCGAGTGAGCTATGGGGTCGCGCCGTGTTGTAATCCTGGCGCCATTGTTCGATCGTGCGCTGGGCGTCCGCCAGGTTGACGAACCAGTGCTGGTTGAGACACTCGTCTCGAAACCGACCGTTGAAACTTTCTACGAACGCGTTCTGCGTCGGCTTTCCCGGGTCGATGAACCGGAGCTCGACGCCATGCGCATAGGCCCAGGCGTCGAGAAGACGGCCGCGAAATTCGGGACCGTTGTCGATGACGATCTGTCTCGGATAGCCGCGTTGCTTGAGCGACCGCGTCGAGGACACCAACCACCGCCGAGCCCGGCAACGACCTCGCCGCTTCGATCGCCAGCGCTTCACGACTGCAGTCGTCGACGACGTTGAGCGTTCGGAACCGGAGGGAATTGGCCAGCTGGTCCGACACGAAATCCATCGACCAGCGCTCATTCACCGTATTCGGCTCGAGCAATGGTGTTCTGGTTTCACGCGATACCCGTTTGCGCTTCTTCGTTCGAAGTTTCAGTCGTTCAAGGCGATACAGACGGTAAACACGCTTGGCGTTGACCAGATGACCTTCACGACGAAGCAGCACCCAGATACGGCGATAGCCGAACCGGGGGCGTTGCTCCGCCAGGGCTAGGATGCGTGTACGGAGCACGCCACCGTCTTGGCGTCGACTCTCGTAGCGACAGGTTCCGAGGCTGAACTCCAGCGTCCTGCACGCACGACGTTGACTGACTCCGAAATCCTTCATCAGCCACGTCGCCGCCTCGCGCTTCACGGCAGGACTCACCATTTTTTTGAGTTCACCGCCTTCAGCATCTGAATGTCCAGCGCCTGGTCGGCTACCAAACCTTTCAGACGACGGTTCTCATCCTCGAGTTGCTTCAGCCGCCGCGCATCCGGAACGTCCATCCCACCGAATTTTGCCCGCCACTTGTAGAACGTCGGGTTCGACATCCCGTGCTTGCGACATAGCTCCGTCACCGCTGTGCCCGCGTCCGCCTCTTTCAGGATCCCGATGATCTGCTCCTCCGTGAATCGCTTCCTCTTCATGGCCGCTCCTCTTCCCGGCCATTATCTCAGCTCACTTCTGCCTCCGGCTTGTCCTAGTTTTCGGGGAGCAGGTCGAATCCACTCTCGATCGCCTGTGGGAGTCTGGCCGGAAGGAAGCCTCCAGGCATCGACGGCTTCAACGGCCAGTAGCGATTCTTTCCGTGAATCTGCCAACCACCAAATGGAAAGCGAATTTGTCAGCGAGCCGCGAGCAGGGTAGGGAGGAGTGCTACGGGTCCGATCCGAGTAGGGACCGAAGGGTATCGATTCATGAACATTCGTCGAGGTGGAGTCCCGCTTGGCGCCTGGAATCATGGTGGAGTCGCCCGCTCGGCGCGCTCGCACCCTGAACTCCCCGCACCACCAGTTCTCGTAGACGAGCCGAGCTCGGTCGGCTGGCTCGCTTTCGGGTCGTAATAAAGGATGGGCGGGAATCGGCGGCACTTCCCTCGTGTGCTTCTCCCGTAGCTGGTTGAGCTTCGGACGAAGAAGACACATCGCTCGCAGGCGGGAAGCTGGGGCATTTAGAGAGGATACCTTGGACTCGCGTAGGTGTACATAGGGTGGTTGTTAACAGGGTGCGCCCCTCAGAAAGAGTTGATGGAGTCGGCTTTAGCCACCGGACGGTCTCGGACAAGGCGACGTGGACTTGCCGTCCGCGGCTATGCCGTTTGTTCCCAACCGTTTGGCGCCATGTCCGCCGGTGCGAACGGCCCTTCGCTCCTTCTTAAACGAGGAAAGAAGGAGATGATAGAAAGAGGTGTCTTACTGAGGGAAAATCGCCGTCCGAAGTGTCCGCTCGTCCGACCTGCGACCCCCCGCGATGAGTCCAAACCCCGGTCGTGAAGAAACTCTGACGCCCGGCGTCTCCTCGGCGCGCACTCGCCACGCGCTTTGGAATGATATGTTTTTGCCCATCGCCGGGGAGCTGCCCAAATGCTGTTGATTCACGAACGGACTGTGGGCGACGTGACGATCTTGGATCTCGAAGGCACGGTGCTCATCGACGGCTCCGACGAGCCCTACGAAACGATCGCGGATCTCATCAAGCGTGGGAGGCGCAAGGTCCTGCTAAACGTAGCCGGGGTGACGTACTGGGACTCTGCGTGTCTGGGTCCGCTAGTGCGCAGCGGGACCACCCTCATGCGGGCAGGCGGCATTCTTCGGATTCTCAGCCCCCCGACGCAGCTCCGCAGTCTCTTGGAAAGCACCAAGTTGGCCGACGTCTTTCAGGTCTTCGACGATGAGGAAGCTGCTCTGCGCAGCTTCCGGGAGCCTGAGCGTGAATGAGCCGACAGCGGCAGGACATCGCGTGGTGTGGCGACTGTCCTGGGCGTTTCGTGCGCCAAAGCAAGGATTGTGGAGGAACCGGATGCCGAGGCCTTGGCGGGGACCACTACCTCGGCCAAATCAGCTCCGTCGATTTCTACAGCAAGCGAAGACGCTGACCGACAACGAGGGCTACGTCCGGCTGCAGCCGCCAGTTACCCATCTTTCTTCCGGCTTGGTCGCGGCTTCATCGACCCGCACCTGACCAACCAGCCCACTTGTCCTGCCAACGGGGAGCTCGGGACGCCGTCCCAGATCTCCCAACCTTGTTCTCGAAACCATGATTCCGATGCGTGGAACAACCCGGTCTTATGCTGGGACCAACCCAGCTCCATCGGGAAGGGATCGTCCAGGCATAGGCTCAGGAACACTCCGACGCTGCCTAGTCTCTTGGAAAGGGCCGACAGAGCGGCCGCACGCAGTTGCTCGCCGAATACTTGAACGGTGCGGCGCTCGATGATGACATCGAACGGACCGGGACATACTGTGACATCCAGCAGGTCGCCGACGACGAACTCGACGCTTCCACCTGGCCGACGCAGCTGTGTACGACAGAAAGAACCGCGCTCATGTGGATCATCCGGAAACGCCTCTGCGAAGCGCGCGGCAACAGGTGAGATGTCCAGCGCGGTTACAGCGAAACCGGCCTCCGCGAGTGCGCGAGGCTCCTGTGAGACTCCGTTCCCTGCACAAAGGACCGTTCGCAGGCCGTTTTCGGCCATCGCGGTTATTAGTAAATCATTGCTGTTGGCAGCAGGCTGAGCAATGGGAGCCGGGAACGTGGGGAAGACGTCGGCAGTTCCTTCAGAAAGACGAGTCTGCCACCATCGATCCCACGACTCGGCATCCTGCGTTCCCATCTCGTGTTTCCGCGTCTAACGAAAAGCTAAGCAGCGGGCGGCTGCTGAGATGGGAACTTTATCCCTCGTTGTCGTGATGAAGACGGTCGCGCCGACCGTCTGCTTCAGCGACTGTCAATCGCCCGCTCCCTGGGGCTCGCACTCGCGCGCCAAGGAAAGTCAAAGATGTGCTGAATCTGACCGGGCAAGGAACTTGGGATCGGCATCAATCGGACCTCGGCGAACGGAGCGTGATCGCGGTGCCAAGCGAGATGAGCGCGGTTGCTAACGCCTTATTGAGTTGCCGGAACCCGATTCGTGGCCAACGGCGTTTCTGATCTGAATGAGCGAGCCATTTGTCGGAATTTCTCTGCCGGGCTTCCTGAGACCACCTGCGCCACCAGAGCCCCCTTCTTCTCCTTGAGACCAAATGACTTCGCCAGTTCTGGTGTCACTTCCTGGATGCTTACACCCAGCCATCCCCGGGTCACGTGTCCCTTCTCCTGGAGCTGGGGAGCAATCTCTTTGGCCATGTTGATCGGGATCGCAAATCCAATCCCCTGGCCTGACGCGATGATGGCCGTGTTGATGCCCACCACCTCCCCTTTCATGTTGATCAGAGGTCCCCCACTGTTTCCTGGGTTGATCGAGGCATCGGTCTGAATGAAATTGTCATACGGTCCGGAGCCAATTACTCTTCCCTTGGCACTGACAATTCCCGCGGTCACGGTCTGCTCCAGTCCGAATGGACTCCCGACGGCCACGACCCAACTGCCAACCTTAAGTTCATCCGAATTACCCAGGTTTAGAGGTTGCAGATCTGAAGAGGCTTTAATCTTGATGAGAGCGAGATCGGTTTTGGGATCCCGACCTACGACGTTTCCATCGTACTCTTTGCCATTGGCGAGTTTCACCTTGATCTGGTCCGCATCTTCGACCACGTGATTGTTGGTCAGAATATAACCTTCTCGGCTCATGATAAACCCGGACCCGACACCCTGCTGTTCGAAACTCCTGGGAGGTTTGCCCTCGGAGAAAGGCCCGAAGAAATCCCCGAAAGGATTCTGGTCTCCAAAGGGAGTACCAGGAAAATGACGGAATCCAAAGTCAACATTCTTTATTTTCTTGACCACTTGGATATTGACCACACCGGAACGGACTTTCTCGGCAAGATCACTGAAGTTTGCTGGAACCATCGGGGTATCGGAAAGCGCTTGATGACTGATGAACTCAGTGTGTGTCAGGAGTCTTGACTGCCGTTGATACGCCATACCCGAATCCTACCAGGGCTCCCACCATTAAGAGGGCGATAAAGAATGGTTTTGAAACGTTTTTTCTGTTCCATGGTCTGACCTCCTTATTTGGTTTTCGGCCGGATCCCGGCCTTTTTTCTTAATTCAATTTTAAGAAACAAACTTAACGGGAAGATGATCGGAAGATTACAAGTTGGTAATGTTGGGAAGAAGGTATTTGAGTGAACAGAGCGGAGAGATTGAAATATCTTTGAAGTTAACTTACGCTACGCCTCTTATCTCTGAAGGTTTGGGGATTGGAAGGGTAATCGTAAAAGTACTCCCCTGGTTGAGACGACTCATAACCGTGATGTCTCCCCCGTGGGCTCGGGCGATGGCCTTCGCCAGACTGAGGCCCAAACCGATGCCAGGCTCAGATCGACTCTGATCACATCGGTAGAATCGCTCAAAAATTCGGGGAAGATCGCTTGGAGATATGCCAATGCCAGTATCTTTGACAGTGATCACGATGTTTCTTCCATCGTTTTCTGAAACCGAAACACTTACCGTTCCCCCAGACGGGGTATATTTGATGGCATTGTCAAGAAGATTGGAGAGCATTCGTTGAATCATCCGATTATCTCCAATGAGATGACTTTTGTCGGGCACATCATAGCTCAGGGTTACCCTTTTATCTTCAGCGGTGGGTTCAAAGAGTTCGCATGCCTCCCGGACAAGGCCTGCAAGATCGATTTCCTCACGCAAGAGTTTTTCCACGCCCGATTCCGTTTTTGAAATCATCAGCATCGTGTTAATCATGTCCAGAAGGCGATCGCATTCCTCTATGGTGCTGGCCGCCATGGTTTCATACTCACCCATAGATTTCCCGTTGGTGAGGGTCACCTCTGCGATCCCCCGGATTCGGGTAATCGGGCTCTTCAGGTCATGGGCGATATTATCGCTCATCTCCTTGATCTCGGTCACCAGGGCTTGAATGCGATCGAGCATCTGATTGAAGGTCATTGAGAGTTGATCGATTTCATCGCCTCTGGTTTTCACAGGAACGCGTTTCTCCAGCGTCCCTCCCGAGATGCTTTGAGCCGTTCGGGTGATCGTTTCCACACCGGAAACTGCACGCCGGGCCATGAACCAACCGACTCCGGCGGCTAATATGATTAGGAAAGTCATCGTTGTGATGAAGATTCCCTTAAAGGCATCGAGAAATCGGGAATAACTCTCCATCGCCTGGCCAACCTGCAAGATGATACTGGGGCTGAGCAAGGCATAAAGCATCCGGACTTTATCTTTGTGGTCTGGGATGGTGATGGTTTCAAACACATGGCTGCCGCCTTGAAGCAACTCCTTTATGGCCGTTTCATTAATATCGATATCCTTCCAATAGGATATGTTGGACGAGGAAAAGACGTGTCCGTTCAGGGAAAGGAGCCGAAAGAACACCTTTTTTATTCCGGCTGCCTGCGCTTCAATCACGGCATCGTTTTTGACTGCCTCAACCCCTTCTGCGACAAGGAGCGTTGAGAACCGATTGACCTGGCTTAAGAGTTCCCGATCGGTGCGTTCCTCGGATAAACGAGGTGACAAGGATGTAAAACAGGAGAAAAGCGACACAAGACGAAACGGTGAAGACCCCTGCATACCAAAGGGTTAATCGAAAGGCGAGGGTGTTTCGAAAGTTAATCCGTTTCCTTAAGGACATATCCCACTCCCCGAACGGTGTGGATCAGTTTCTTATCAAACCCCCTATCGATTTTGTCTCGCAGCCTGGAGATTCTCACCTCCACCACATTGGTCTGGGGATCAAAATTGTAGTCCCATACATGTTCCATAATCATCGTTTTGGAAACGATCCTTCCCTTATTCCGCATAAGGTATTCAAGAAGCGAAAATTCTAAGGGTTGTAGTTCAATCTTCTTTCCTCCTCTTGTCACTCCCCGGGTGAGGAGGTTGACGGACAATTCTCCCACGGTCAGTTGAGTTGCCTCTGAAATGCCACCTGCTCTCCGGATCAGGGCCTGTACACGGGCCAATAGTTCGGAAAAGGCAAATGGTTTAGTGAGATAATCATCTCCTCCCGTCTGGAGTCCTTTGACCCGGTCGTCAATCGAATCTCTCGCACTCAGGATAATGACGGGAGTATTGACTTTTTCTTTACGCATTCTTTCAATAAGCGCCAGACCATCCAGTTTGGGCAACATAATGTCAATAATGGCCGTGTCATAAGGTTCGGTTAAAGCCAGATGGAGGCCCTCTTCTCCATCTGCTGCATGATCAACGGCATAACCCGTAGCTCTTAACCCTTTGATGATAAAAGAAGCAATTTTTAGGTCATCTTCAACCAGTAAGATTCGCATAGAAGATACCTCTTGGGCTAAGGTTAATACGGAAATCATTTATGATAATATTTAATTCTACAATACTTCTCCGATTCCTTGAAGTCTATGAAGTGATCCCCTACATCTAAATTCATTCTCTTTTAAAGTTCAAATCTTTTAAACAGATAGTATTTAGGGAAATCGATACCCAGCGTAAATAAGACCGAGAATCCCAGAACAGCAAGGACCTGATATACCGTTAAGGGTGGAACAAAGATACCGTATACGCCTAGCAGCGCAAATGCGATTATAGTTGCTGTACTCAAAATAAGTAACTCCCTGCCCGGAAGTGATGACCAGAAGTGTCTCCTTTCTCTTACGATGAGTACTCTAAACTGGCTGTTAAATATAAGATTCAGCATGACGAGGGTGCGCAGCTTCTCCCATTCAAGATGAAAATATTTCATCCCCATAAGGATTACGATCATGCCTTCTACAACCAGCAACATGCCCTGGAATGAGTGAAGCTAGACGTAATGTTCTTTACGTTCCATTTGTTTGGATTGCTTGTATGCTTTACATTATCGGTTGCTAGAGACATGGTTACGAAATCATTTGCAAACACAAGCAGCGACATCCCGAGGAGAGAGAGCACAATTTCATGGAGCCAGAAGAAGCTCAGGGTCAATAGACCGACGAATTCTATGACCTTCGTAACCTTATTGATGACCCATGTCAGCATCCGTTGATAGGTCTGCCTGCTTATGGTTACTGCATCAATGATCACGCTCATGCCCGGTTCGGTTAAGACCACGCTTGCTGACGCTTTCGCGGCGTCGGTCGAGTTGCTTACCGCTATTCCCATCTCCGCCTGCTTCAGCGCCGGCGCATCGTTGACCCCATCTCCGGTCATCCCTACCATGTGACCCCTGGATTGCAGGAGTTTCACGACTTTGTACTTGTCCTCGGGATATATCTCGGCAAACCCGTCGCTCTCTTCGACAACCTTCACCTGTTCATTTTCGTTTAAGCCTTCAATATCAGCCAGTCGGATAATGTTACTGCCGATACCCACCTGATAGGCTATTTCTTTAGCGATGGCAATATTATCACCGGTAAGCATCAGCGGCTTTATTCCCTGCTTTCTTGCTTCCTCGATCATGCTTTTTGAGTCCGGCCTGGGTGGATCAGCCATCGGCAGCAATCCTACAAGTTTGAGATTATCCAGGTCATCGCCTTCCGATCGAGCAACTGCTATCGTTCTGTACCCTTTCTGAGAAACCTCTTCTATGGTTCTCTTTGCCTTCTCTATGGCCTCTTTATCGATTCCCCGGCACAGAGCTATGACTACCTGGGCTGCGCCTTTAACAGCTTTAAAACGCTTTCCATCGGCTTCAATGATCGCCTCTGTTCTCTTGACCGACGGATTGAAGGGTGTATGTGAAACTTGTTTGTATGCATTAAGATCAACTCGCGTATTTTTAGCGTATCCAATAACTGCAAGGTCTATGATGTCCATGCCTTCCTCTTGTGAGGATAGGGCGGCTATGGCGATTACATCCTCTTTCGTATATCCGGAGAACGGTATGCTGTCGGTAACCGACAATTTGTTCTGAGTCATCGTCCCTGTCTTATCGAGGCAGAGGACGTCTACTGAAGCGGCATCCTCGATCGAATCGAGCCTTGTGACCAGCGCTCCCTTTTTGGCCAGCTCCATTGCTCCGACGGACTGGACTATGGTGAGAACGGCCGGAAGGGCTACGGGGACCGCGCCCATCAGGAAGATTACCGCGAAAGTCAGTATCAGCAGTATCCCTAAATTCATCACCAGCACATCTATTGAAACTAAAACCGATGCGGCTATACCCAGATACATCATATACTTGACTACAGCCATCATTACTTCCTCTTGATGGGACTTTGGCTTGGCTGTTTTGACCAGTTCCGCTGTTTTACCGAAGTACGTATTTGCCCCCGTATTGACGACCGCGCACCTGGCCTCTCCACGCCTCACTATGGAACTCGCGTAGATGACGTCCGATTGGCGCGTCTCTACAGCCAAGGATTCTCCAGTCAGGGCTGACTGATCAACTGAAAGCTCGCCGCTCACAATCTCGGCATCGGCCGGCACGATATCCCCGAGTCCGACGGCGATGATGTCCCCGGGCACGATCTCCTTAGCCTCCCTCATTCCCCATTTCCCGTCCCGTAATACCTTCGCTTTTATCGCCAGCTTTTTCTTGAGAAGTTCGACCGCTTTCTGAGAACCCCGTGAGTGCATGTGACCAATGATGGCGTTTACCGTGAGCAGCACAAAGATAATTATCCCTTCAAGATAATGTCTCAGTACGAACGAGAGGCCCATCGCCAGCTCCAGAAGCCACGGCATGGGACCCCAGTAGCGCAGTAAAAATTCGAAAAAAGGATTTTTCTTCTTCTCCACTATTTCATTATGTCCAAAGAATTCAAGTCGATTCTTAACTTCCCCTTCTGTAAGACCTTCTGTGGTCGTCTTTAAGAGTTTAAGCGTCTCTTCTATAGGGATTTTTTTATATTCAGAGGTGTTTCTAATCTTTAAGTCCATAAAAACAACCCACTGCTATTCTTCTCGGTCTCGCCTGAAGTTTAAATACTCCGATCAAGCCTTCTATGCAACAATAGAAATTGAATTTTCTAACGCTTTGAAGAAATTGGTAGTTCTGGTTCTTCCTGAACGATTCCTTTTCTCATATAGATCGGGCGTACAAGTTCCCTCAATAAAGGAAGCTTTTTTGTGAACAGGAATCGAACCCAAGATGCAGGCAAGCTCCACCGAGCATCAAGGTGGTAGGAACTCCGATCATGCTTGCCAAGCTCCCTCCCAATAAACTACCAAAAGGTGCCTGCTCCCATAAATGCCATCACATAAAGGCTCATCATCCGTCCCCTTTTGTCATCATCGACAATGGTCTGCAGAACAGTGTTACTCGATGCCATTTGGACCATCATCCCAAAGCCCGTGAGCAACAGCAGGAACAGAGAGAGCCAAAAAAGATGAAAGAGTGAAAAAGCAATCAAGCCTATTCCAAAGATACCAGAAGCAATCGCGATCAGTCTTCCCAATCCAAGCACACTCTCTCGAGAAGCCAGGTAAATCGCCCCGACGGCAGCGCCAACACCCAAGCGGCCATCAGGAAACCTAGGTTTGAGGACCCCCATGCAGGATATCTTCGCGAAGACGGGCATCAGGATTGTGTTAGCCATTCCCATTAAACTGATCCAACGCGAGAAGGAGTAAAATAGACCGGATGGGCACAAAACCAAAGGCATAGGTAAATCCTTCTTTCATCCCTTTCAAAACCTGAGAACTTCGTGATCGTATTTCTCTCCTTTGTGATTTTCATAGCCAAGAGGGCGATGATCACAGCGAGAAAACTGATGCCGTTCAGGAGAAAACACATCCCTTCGCCTAATAAAGAAATCAGATATTCCTCCAATGGAGGGCCCTAACAGTCTTGCACCATTGAACAGGAAAGAGTTTAAGGCAATGGCATTTCCCAAATCCTCTCCGTTTCGACCATTTCGACCACAAATGACTGACGGGTTGGCATATCAAAGGCATTCACAAACCCGAGGAATAAAGCCAGAATGATGATATGCCAAATGGCGATCAGTCCCGTCAGGGTGAGAAGTGCCAAAACGAAAGCCTGGATCATTGCCAGCGATTGAGTACATGATCAGGATACGGTGTCGGTTCCATCGGTCAGATTAGCACGCCCGCAAAAGGCGATAGAAGAAAGTACAGGAATTTGACTTAAGAATCCAACGAACCCCAACAAGAAAGCAGAACGGGTAATATGATAGACCAGCCAGCTCATCGCAATCTGCTGCATCCAGGTTCCGATCAATGAGATCCCCTGGCCACCAAAGAAGAGGCGGTAATTTCGATGGGAGAGCGCACGGAAGATCAGGCTTAAGCCTTTTGAATCATCGGGGCGGGATTTATCTGCTACCATTCTTCTTTCAACGAGTCCCTTTCTATTTCCATTTTATATTTTTCCATGATAAGCATCCAATCGGGTGAACCCGGTTGATAGGCGAGGGATACGATATTTTGAGGTTTTCTAACGAGCAGACTCATTTCATCAACCTGTAGCGAATTTATGGCAGTCCCCACAGAAGGTAGGGGGGTGATGGGTTTTCTTGTCGTCATGGCAAGTGAGGCAGGTCTCGCGTGTGGCGACCTTCCAGCCGTGGGGGGTGTGACAGCTATTACAAGGGATGTTGACGTGTTCACCCTTCTTGTGCAAGCCGCCGAGGTTGCTGTGGCAAGATCTGCAGTTGGCCATGGGCTGGAGTTCCGCTTCTTTAAGATGGCATGTCTTGCAGCCCATCGACATCATAGGGGTAGAGGTGTCAAGTTTATGACAAGAGAGGCAGTCGAGGGGAGGCCGATAACCTGCCCGGTGGCAGAGGCTGCAGAGGATCGTGGCGTGTCTGCCTTTCAGGGGCCACGGATGCCAGGGTCCCAAGCTGACGGGCGTGGTTGCCCCGAGGGGCGTAAGTGGCCCGCGCTGAGGGAAAGTGTGGCAAACGGGGCAGGCGCTCGTGAGGACTTTGCCGTTCTGGCTTACATGGCGATCATTATGACATCTGAAACATCCGGGCCAGTTGCGGTGACCGATATTGTTGGGGTAGGTCGTCCAGTTCACCTTCATGGTCTGGAAGACGTTCCGTTCGTAAATTGCAAAAATCGTATCGATCGCTTGGTCAACCTGGGCTCTTTGATTTTTAAGGACGTCCGGGAGGTGTTTGGTGTAGTACCCTTCAATAAACTGACGGATTCCCTCCCCGGGGTTCTTCTGGTCTTCGTAATTTTTCACCAAGGCATCTAAGGCAAGCTTCTTGATCCAAGGCAGTTTTGGGGAGATATTTCCACCTGCCATGGCTTGATCCACAGCGGTTTCAGGCGGATAAAAGATATGGGAAGGTCTGTTGTGACAGTCCATGCAGTCCATAAAGTTGATGGGCAGTTTCTCCAGTTCCTGGTCCGAAATCTTAGCCTCTTTGTCTTTATAAACGATGGCAGATCCATCACCGAGTATGATCTGGATCCATGGAATATACTGAAGGCCTGGATCCGTAGCCCTAAAATAGACCTTGTTGCTGATGGCCATGTGCCAATGGATTCCAGCATTCTCTCCGAGATTGGGAGTTCCGCCTCCGGTTCTTACCAGAAGACTGATCTGCTCCGGGGTGTTCTTTTCGTCGTAGCGGAAATAGGGGTACTGCATCAATTGAGCTCCATAAAACTTTTCAGGCCAATGACATTCTTCGCAGGTTTCCCGTGCAGGACGCAGATTCTTAAGAGGGACGGGAATAGGAGTTGAATAGGTCTGAAAGAGCGTGGCAAAAACCTGGGGAACTCCCGAGATCTTAGATTTTACATACCAAGAAACCCCCGAACCTACATGGCAGGCCACACAGGGTACTCGTGCATGAGGACCATTCAGGTAAGCTGTGTATTCTGGCTTCATCACCCGGTGGCACAGTCTCCCGCAGAAGGTGTTGGAGTCTGTGAAGAGGTAGGCATTGTAACCCACAAATGAAAGCAGAATTGCAAGCAGACTCCCCCCTGCTAAGACAATGGTGAATATCTTCCTCTGACGCGATTCGTTTAGGTCAAGCCTGGGATAGGGCAATGCCTTTTTAGCTCCGATTTGGCGTCTTCTTTGGCTTTCCCAGAGTAAACCATAAAGGAATATCAGGAGACCCAGCGTCAGGAAGGCAGGGAAAATCATGTAGGTGAAAATGCCGATATAGGGGCCCGGTCTCCTCAGGCTGAAACTGAGTAACAGGAAGAGCAGAATCAGGAGGATACTGATAATGATGATCAGTCCACCGAAGTAACTAATGGTATTGCGGTAAAGGCCTCCTCCCTTCTATTTTCTTACTCACACATTTCCCTCCCTTATGGCACAACCTGCCCGCAGCTCCTCCAGGTTTCTCCATGGAAACCGTGAGCTCCTGAGAAGCTTCCAAGGGCCTTGAAAAGGTTCGTTTTATTATTTTCTCGCAGTCATTGTGTGGAAATAAATAAGGTGAGTACCGTATTTAAGGAGTGGAAACCCTGTATTTTGGACCGTCTGTCGTGTATAACAACGAGGTGCAGCCCTATTCCGGTTTTGGAATCCTGTGGTTACCAGTAGCACGGCAGAACGGCAGAACCGCAACGCATTTTTCCGATTGAGCTAATGGATTAGTTTCGCTATTCTTGACCACCTGACCATATCAAAGAGATTTTCAGCATTGCCGTTCCACGAGAAATAGATGATGAAAGCCTTTCCCAGGACCGCGTTGAGATCTACGTACCCCCAGAAACGGCTGTCTTGGCTATTGTCGCGGTTATCCCCCATAACAAATAAAGAGTCTTTCGGGACAACGACTGGACCGAAGTTCTCCATGCCTTGAAGGGATCCTAACCAACCGGTTCTTATAAAGTGCCCCCACGGGTCATCGATCAATTGATCATTGATATATATTTTGTTATGGATGACCTGCACTTTTTCCCCCTCTGTTCCAATGACCCTTTTAATAAAATCCTTGGTCTCGTCCTTCGGGTAAATGAATACAATGATGTCGCCTCGCTGAGGCTTCTTATATTGAAAAATCTTGGTATTCGTGAAAGGAATTCTTAAACCGTAAATGAATTTGTTAACCATAAGGTAATCCCCTACAAGGAGGGTGGGCTCCATCGAGCTGGACGGAATTTTAAAGGCTTGCACGACAAACGTCCTGATGAAGAGTGCGATCAGGACAGCAATGAGGATCGGTTCCAAATAATCTTTAACAAATTTTTTCTTTCGCATTCTTTTTGGAGTCATTTCTCACGTTAACCAGGAATACCTTCTAGGTTCACTGCAAATTTTGCTTTTTGATGGTCATTTTCGCCTAGAGCGGTGGCAAAAGTAAATAAGATGAATACCCTATTTTTTAACGAGGGACATCTTATCTTGAGGTCGCTTTGTAAGTATTTGGAGGATTTGACGAACCCAATTGAACAAAAATCCTGCCCGCCCCGGTTGTGCGAAGCGGGCAGGGTAAATTGTTTTCAACCCTCGGACTTACCGCGTTCCGCCTTCGGTCCAGTACGGTTGCTGGCCAAAGAATCGATAAACGTTTTCAGCCCATTTGAGATTGTTCATATCCGAAAGACTGGTTGAAGCTGGGGGCAGATGCTAGTCGGTCTCCAGTGGTATTGAGCACAAAAGCATCACCACTCATGGACAGTTCGCTGAAAGGAATTGCAACCTCCGTATCGCCCTTTCCTGGTATTTTATCCATAACCAAGAAGGCAACGCGTCCATCTCTGGATCGATTACCCAGTTATCGGTCCTCGCTGCCACTTTTCCATTCTCGAGACTGTAATTTAGTACCCATTAATACCGGGGCCGTTTTCTTCACGAAGAGAGACTGGAATATGGAAGGTCTTGCAGTTCGATAGGACATAATATCCGGATGTGGTGTTTTTCCCTCGGTCCAATAGGGCGTCTGCCCGTAAAATTGGTAAACAGAATCAGCCCAAAGAGGATCGATCGTCGACGGGATAGTCGATAACCCAACGATGCTTCTAAGTCGATACAGTTGGTATGCGTACGGATCGTCGTACGGATTGTCATAGGGGGTTGTAGGATTCTGAAAACTGTAGGGGTTTGAATCATAATTGAGCATCGAGTTGAGCAGGAAGGTATCTTCCCCTGTTCTTTCCAGGGCGCTAAAGGGGGCAGCTACGAACCCTGTTCCAAAACTCCGGACTCCGGAAAGGATCACCAGCGCAATATGTCCATCGGTCCTGTCAATCATGAGATCTTCAATTTGGCCTGAGTCTCCACCATATGGACTATAGACCTGGTGCCCTATTAACCAACTCGCCTCAAATGTTTCCCAACCCACTGGCTGGGACATGGCTCCTAATTCGCCTTTGCCCAACTCTTTGGCGAAAAGACTGCTACTTCCAAAGAGCGATAGGGTAAAAATTGAAACTAGCATTAAAATTTTAACTGTCTTGTTCATTTTTGTATCCTCCTTTTTGATTAGATTTGAGTTGCTGCTCACGCTGCAGCTTCGTGTCCCCTTTATTTCATTCCCGGGGACCAGGAAATTGGGGGAATACCCCTGGTGATCTATCCCTTACCCATGGGAAGAAGGGAGGGAAATATTCCCTCCGGTTCTTCCCGGGTCTTCCAAAGTCAATTTGATCTAGTTTTACTCCTAAGCTTAAAAATTTTGAGCCGATCCTCCCCACTGATAGGGGTTCAGGCCTTCGTATCTGGCCTCCTTCTGTCCAGAGGGGCCGTAGACCAAAGGACCTGTAAACATTTTCTGCATATCCATGTTTGTTGAGATCCGACCTGGTCGAAAGCTTGGTGCCGATGCGAGTTGATTTCCATGGATGTTGAGAGTAAAGGTTCCTTATCCGTTATATTGAGAGCATCGAAGGGAACCGCGACCAAATTGTCGCCTCTTCCCTTGACATCGGAAAGGGCCAACAGGGTAATACGTCCATCGAAGAGTCGAAAATCAAGTCGCTGATCCTTGCTTCAACCTTGCCTTCAGTTGCTTGAACTCTGCTGCCAATCAATTGGGTGCTCAGGTAAAAGGCCCCTGTTGATGGCGCTGTTTCTCCTTTTTCTGTCCAGTATGGCACCCCTAACCCATAGGTTCGGTAGATCTCAGCAACCCAGTTAGGATCAATAGGTCGTGGAATCCCGTAGAGAGGGGAATCCGTAGGGTACTGTCTGAGCAAATAGAGATCCGGATCCTCACGATTGTTAACGGACGCTGTTGCCATGATAGGAAAGCGAACAGTAAAGGTGTGGCTATCGCTTCTCTCAAGGCATCCATAGGGAATCGCCACCTGATCGGCTCCGAACCCTGGGACATTTGAAAGAACGACGAGGGCTATCCGATCATTGTCCTGATCGATGACGAGATTGCTGATTTGGCCTATATAATCGCCTGCACGACCATTGACAGTCTGTCCTATCAGCCAAGTGGCTTCAAACCTCTCCGAGCCCATCAGATGATAGGATGCTCCTACCCGGACATTCTGCCATCCTGCGGCAAAAGCGTTACTGCCAAAAAGAAATAAGCTGAAAATAGAAATCAATGTTAGAATTTTTATTGTCTTGTTCATTTTTCTTTTCTCCTTTCTGATTAGATTTGAGTTGCTGCTTACGCTGCAGCTGCGTGTCCCCTTTCTTTCAACCTTTTTCCCGGGGACTATCAGGTTGCTGAAAAATGGCCAATTCCGCGCGTTCCCGCACCCCCTTCGTCGTTGCAGCGTACGTCCAATGTACGCCTCACTCCTTAGGATTTCGGGAGCCTTGCATCTACCCCCTTTTGAGCAACCTGGAAAAGACAACTTCAACAGCCTATTAGGAAATAACCTGGGACAATACCTCATTTTGACTTATGTTCAAAAGGCACCCAGAAAGTAGTACCTTTTTGATTAAGGTTGACTTCTTAGCTACTTCTTCTCAGGAGTTTTCTCTGAGGGAGCAGCTTTTTCTGGCGTACTAACTTTTTCAGAAGGGTTCTCTTTCTTTACCGGCATCTTCGGCATGCTCACATGCATCGATTCAGCCATCAGTTTTTCTCCTTCTTTCTTATACTCAACGGACGCCCACATGCCTTTCTTCAAATCACTAAGAGGCATCTCTTTTTTGCCTTCCATGATTTTTGTGTGTTCCCCTGTAGAAAAGGTCATCTTTTCTTTATGGAACTGCACGAGAACATCCTTGGTAGCCTCATCGACTTTTTCAACCACGCCACTGAACTTTTCTAATTTAGTCTCTTGTGTGGTGGCTGCCTGAGGGGCTGGTTTCTGTTCTGCCATTACCCCAGAAACAAAAGCGAATGAGACAACTAAAGCTACGATGCTCATCAGTATTGTTTTTTTCATTTCTATTCACCTCCTTTCATCTGAATTTTGGTATTGCCCCAAGTTAATGCCATCTTTAATGAACCTTACCTTGTCGCCTTCATCCTTTGAAATCATCTAAAGGATTGGAGCCAAATCTTTACTGTTGCCTAACTTCCTAATGTTTCCTTTTGACGAGACCATCTCATGAACCAATGTTTTCAATTTATCCATATGGATCGGTTTTTCTAGATAGCCAGCAGCCCCTTTTTCAACCGATCGGCGATGAATTTCCTCATTTCCAAAAGCCGTGATAACGATGACGGAAGCTTCAGGTTGGAGCCTTTTTATTCGCCGGAAGAATGTCTAATCCCTGTCAAACCAGGCATGCGGATATCGGTAAGGATGAGATCGAAAGGCTCTTGGGTTACTTTTCGAAGCCCCTCGGAGCCATTACTGACAGATTCTGTTTTGAACCCTTCCTCACCAAGAACATCTTCCAGTAAAGACCTCATCTCTTCATCATCTTCAATAATCAGTATTCGAACAACGGAGTTATATTTTTTTAAGTCCTTCATCGACGCCTTCCATCATTGTTCTTGGTATTGCAAGGATATTGCCAAGTGAAGAGAGAAGAAAAACACTTCTTATTTCAATAGATTGCAAAATCGAAGCTGAATCAGGAGAAAATTAAGATGGGGAATAACGGGACAATCTGTGGCAGAATGGGACAGTAGGACTTGGAAGGGGTGCTACATCTCTTCGAGCTTTCGGTAGAGGGTTTTTCGATCGAGACCCAGTATTTCAGCCGCCTTGGACTTATTTCCTCCGACTTCGATCAGAACCTTCCTGATATATTCTTTCTCTAATTGATCCAACGTATATTTCTCTCTGAAGGCCTTTCTCGATCAGGTTCTCATCCGGCTCCTGGAGCATAGAGGCGGGTAAATCCTCCGGGAGGATCACTTCATGCTGACATAGGGTAATGGCCCTCTGAATGACATTTTCCAGTTCTCGCACGTTTCCAGGCCAGGAATAATTCATTAGAATTTTTAGGGCCTCTTCTGAGACTCCTGAGACTTCTTCTTCGGTTCTTTCCCGAATCTACTCAATAAAATGTTGAACGAGGAGGGGAATATCTTCTCTTCGCTCCCGAAGAGGCGGCAGTTCGATATCGATCACCTTCAATCGATAGTACAGGTCTTCGCGAAATCGCCCCTGGTGGATCATCTCTTTCATGTCCCGGTTCGATGCCGAGATGATCCGCACATCAATGGGGTAGGAATTCGTATCCCCCAGAGGTCGAACCTCTCTCTCCTCGATCACCCGGAGCAATTTCGCCTGGAGCATAGGAGGCATTTCGGTGATCTCGTCCAGGAAAAGTGTCCCTTCATTGGCTTCAAAAATCAATCCCTTCTTATCTGTTTTCGCATCGGTGAAGGCTCCTCTTTTATAGCCGAACAACTCACTCTCAAGGAGCGTTTCCGGAATGGCTGCACAATTGACCGCGATGAAGGGGCCCTCTTTTCGGACACCGGAATAATGGATCGCCTTTGGCGACCAACTCCTTGCCGGTCCCGCTTTCCCCGGTGATCAGGACATTGTTGGAGCTGTCGCTGATTCTTTCAATGAGGTCATAAATTTTTTGCATGGAAGGGCTTTTCCCGATGAGTTGATGGAAGTGATATCTCGACTCCACCTCCTTTTTTAATCGAACGACTTCCTTCTTTAGCAGGCGATTTTCCAGGGCCTTCTTAACGGTCAGGACGATCTCATCCATTTGAAAGGGCTTGGTGATATAGTCATAGGCACCCATCTTCATCGCCTGGATGGCCGATTCAATCGTTCCAAAGGCTGTGATGATGATCACGGGCGTCAGGGGGGCCACTTTCTTGGCCTCCTCCAGGAGATCAAGACCTTTCAAGCCCTTCATTTTTAAATCGGTGATGATGACATCGAACTCTTCTTTCTCTGAGAATCTTGGAGGCCTCTAAACTTTCGCCAATGGTAAGGACAGAGAATCCCTCTCCCCTGAGAACATCGGAGAGCAATCCACACATCTCCGGATCATCGTCAACCACTAAAATTTTATAGCTCTCATCCATCATCCTGTCACCTCCCTTGCCAAGAGGGAAGATAGACTTTAAACACCGACCCTTTCCCGACCTCACTCTCCACATCGATCCATCCTTCATGATCCTGAACGATTCCCTTGCGTGACCATCAATCCCAATCCCGTTCCCGGTATCCTTCGTCGTAAAAAAGGGATTGAAGATGTTTTGCATGACTTCTCTTTCCATCCCCACTCCCGTATCCTCCACGCCTACCTCCATATATTGCCGTCGATCGTCCTCAAGCCCCTCCTTGGAAATCCTCTTCGACGAAGCAGAGAGACGAAGCGTCCCCCCTCGGGCATGGACTGAATCGCATTGAGGATGAGGTTTAAAAAGACCTGTTGGAGTTGATCTGGATCTCCGATCACCGGAGGGAGATTGTCGCTCACAATCCTTCACCACCTTCACCCTTTGCTTCTGAATCTGGTGGTCAAGAAGATCGAGGGTGGTCTCTAAAAGGGTGCTGATATTCAGAGGTCTTCTGCTCCGGTTTCTTTTTTCTGACAAACCCGAGAAGTTGCTGAATGATCTTTGTGATTCTCTCGGTTTGGTGAAGGATAATATCCAAATTCTTTTGAATCCTCCTTATCCTCCAATCTTCTTTGAATCAGTTCCGTCCTTCCATAAATGATGTTGAGAGGGGTGCCGATCTCGTGGGCCAGCCCGGAAGCCAATTGACCAATGGTAGCCAATTTCTCAGATTGCCGAAGACTCCTTTCCAATTCTAATTTGGTTTCAGCTTCTCGAATGATCCGTTCCTGGGCCTTTTTCAGATCGACCGCCATCTGATTAAACGCCTGCGCCAGTTCGGAGAGTTCATCCCTCGCTTTTCAAATCGATCCGGTGATCGAGATTCCCCTTTGCCAAATTCTTAATTCCTTCCATCAGTTTGGAGATGGGCTGAGTAACCCATTTTCTTGTGCCCAAAAGGACCAATGCCACTGTCCCACCAATGAGCACAAAGATCGTGATGAAAATGCTCCATTTCGCTTTCTCAATTTCCTTCTCCATGAAAGAGGTGTTTTGGAGGATGGAAACACCGCCGATGTTCTTCCCCGATCTGTCTTTGAAAGGAAAGGTATATGAAAAGATAGGAACTTTTTTATAGGCTCCGAATTCCTCTTGAGGACGATCCTCTCGAATCGATCTTTTGATCAAATCTAAATAGGGTTCAATGCCCTCTTCCAAAGAATGGGAACGAAAGATGAGGTTTTCCCTCTGGTAGTAGACAATGACCCCCAATGTTCTTTCATATTCACTCATGGCATCGATCAGACCCTGAACATACTCCCTCTCCTCCGGCGGTGAGATCTTCTCAAGCGATACCTCTAGGGTTCGACCCGTGCTCCTCACCTCTGCTTTCATCTTTCTAACAAGGATGTCCCGACGTGATAAAATATCGAGATAGCCATATCCGGAAAGCACAAGGATGATGATCAGGGAGAGATAAAGAGTCAACTTCGTACCGAGCCTCAATACAACACCTCCGTCCCATTCATAATCTTGACCAGAACTTTCTCATCAACAACACTTTCATCGGGTCATTAATCAGAAAAGCAATGATAAACGAGAGACCCGCAACGCGGGAAACTAATGGCTGGATATCCAAAGGGGCGCTGTACCCCGAGACTTTCTGCGATTCCTGTGAATCGCTTTCCTTGAACTCGCTATTCACTCCGTAATCCTCCATTGGAAATTGAATCACCGCTGCCATAGGATTCGAGCAGCTTCGAGAGGAACCGCAACGCCGGAGCGGTGCGGTATCACTCGCGCCGTATAGTCCGTCGCTGGACGTGTCGAAGGCACCTGTGCGCTATAGATGTAGCCGTTTGCGCCCACCAGTTGCTGACCGCGCGTCATCTCCTGCCGCACCGGCTCGCCGCCGTTCACTCCGTCGGCGTAAAGTTCTACCCGCACAGTATTCGGGTCAAGGCCGCTGAGATAGACCTGAACCTCGAATACGTGCTTTCCTCCGTCACTCGCTACCTTCACTTCGCCGAAGCGCAGATTTGACCAGTTCTGTTCCAGAGCACGCTGCCAATTCACCACCTGCGCGCCCATTGCGCCCTTATCGGCAGCACGCTCGCGGTAGGCCGCCGCAGCAGGGATGTAGTACTGCTCGGTGTACTCGCGCACGGTGCGGTTGGCGGAAAAACGAGGCGTCAACCGCCCCATGCTCTCACGGATGCGTGCGACCCAGGCGACGGGGATGCCGTTTGGGTCGCGGGTATAAAACTCGGGGATCACCTCCCGTTCGAGCAGCGCGTAGAGCGCCTCGGCTTCGGCAGCATCCCAGGCCGGGTCATCACCATGTTCCTTGCCGTCACCCAACGCCCACCCCACTTCAGGCGTGTAGGCTTCCGCCCACCAGCCATCCAGCTCCGAAAGATTGATGCCTCCATTGACGAGCACCTTCATGCCGCTCGTCCCGCAGGCCTCCCAGGGTCGCCGTGGCGTGTTGATCCAGACATCCACCCCCTGCACCAGTTGCCCGGTCAGAAGCATGTCGTAGTCGCTCAGGAAGATCACATGTTTGCGCGCCTCGGTCCGCCGGATGAAATGCGTCCACTCCTGAATCAAGGCCTGCCCCGCCTGGTCCGCCGGATGGGCCTTGCCGGCAATGATGAGTTGCACGGGGCGCTCGAGGATCGGTGAGGATGCGAAGGAGCCTCTCAGGATCGTGCAGCAGCAGGTTCGGTCTCTTGTAGGGGGCAAAGCGGCGCGCAAAGCCCAGCGTCAATGCGTTGGCGATCAAAAATATGCTTCGCACCCTCAACCTCCTCGGGTGATGCGCCCGAGGCTTCCAGTTGCCGGGAAAGCCGTTCGCGGACATATTCAATGAGCGACTGGCGGGCGGAAGCGCGGCACTCCCAGAGCCTGGAGTCGGAAACGCCGCGCATGTCCTCTTCCAGGGTTTCCAGCGTCCCCAGCCAGCGGTCCTTTCCGCATGCTCCTGTCCACAGAGCGTCGGACTCTTCCGAATCCCAGCTTGACATATGGACTCCGTTGGTAACGTGTCCGATCGGCACTTCGTTCTCCGGCCAGCGCGGAAAGAGAGGCGCAAAGATGCGCCGGCTCACCTGCCCGTGCAAGCGGCTCACCCCATTGACCGCCCCGCTCCCTCGTACAGCCAGGTAAGCCATATTGAAGGGTTCAGAAGAGTCATTCGGGTTCTGGCGGCCAAGGGCCAGCAAATCGTGGAGCGAGATGCCGAGCTTGTTCTGGGCGTACCAACCGAGGTATTGTTCGATGAGGGCAGGAGCGAAACGGTCAAAACCGGCGGCCACCGGCGTGTGTGTGGTAAAGAGGTTGCCCGCTCGCGTGACGGCCAGCGCGACTTCGAAGGGCTGCCCTGTCTCTTCCATAAAGGTTCGAGCCCGTTCCAACACGGCGAAGGCGGCATGCCCTTCATTCAGATGGCAGACTTCGGGCTTGATGCCGAGGGCGTTGAGCAGGCGCCATCCGCCGATCCCGAGCACCAGCTCTTGATTGAGACGCAGCTCCGGCCCGCCCCCGTACAGCTCACTGGTAATCCCTCGACGGGCCGGGAAGTTCGCCGGGTCATTGCTGTCGAGCAGGTAGAGCTTCACCCGGCCGACCTGGACCTGCCAGGCGCGCAGCCAGACCGAGTAACCGGGCAACTTGAGCTCCAGCCGCAGCCACTCCCCGTTCGGTTCGCGCAAAGGCGTGATCGGTAATTGCCCGGGATCGTTGTACGGGAAGAGGGCCTGCTGTGCTCCGTCCTTGTCGATCACCTGGCGAAAATAGCCTTGCTGGTAGAGCAGCCCCACGCCGACCACGGGCACACCCAGATCGCTTGCGGTTTTGAGTTGATCGCCGGCCACATTGCCAAGCCCGCCCGAATAGATCGGGAGCGCTTCGCTCAACATGAACTCCATGCTGAAATAAGCGACAGAGGTCAGCGGCGTCTGCGGATGATTTTGCTGAAACCACGCGGGTGACTCTGCCTCGTGGCGCCTGGCTCGCAAGAGGTCATCCACCTTCTTGCGGAAGGCGGGATCGGCTAACGCACGATGGAGTTGGTCCCGCGAGACCGTTTGCAGGACGACCCAGGGGTTATAGGTGAGCTCCCATAGTGCGGGATCAAGCTGCCTCCACACTTCGTCGGCAGAATGATTCCAATACCAGTGCATATCCAGCGCCAGCTCAGCAAGGGAATCGAATCCCTCGACTTCGGTGGGGAAAAAAGTATAGATCGGACTACTGACTCTTTTTGCTTTGTTCATGGTCTCTTCCCTCCACTTGTGCTTGATTCGGTCGTTACCGTTCTGGTACTGTCTCGCTCATACTCTCCCTCTCAGGGCGGAAGCGGTGACAAACGGTGGGTGTGCTTCTTTGAGTCACATCATGCTGTGCTCTTATCCTGTGACGTCGCAGCCTCCAAAGCCTCGTTAACGATGGTCTGCGCTTCCTCCAGGATGCGGCGAAGATGATCCTCTCCACGGAAGCTCTCGGCGTAGATCTTGTAGATATTCTCTGTCCCTGATGGACGCGCCGCGAACCATCCACTCTCGGCAATCACCTTTATTCCACCGATAGGAGCGCCATTGCCCGGCGCACGGGTAAGCAGGGTCTGGATCTTTTCGCCGGCCAGATCTGTGAATCGAACCTGTTCCGGTGAGAGTCTTTCCAGCGCCTCTTTCTGCTCCGGGGTGGCAGACGCCTCAACCCGGTCGTAAACCGGCTCACCGAACTCGCGCGTGAGTTCGCGGTAGATTTCGCCAGGATCGCGGCCCATCCGGGCCGTGATCTCCGCCGCGAGCAGAGCCGGGACGATTCCGTCTTTGTCCGTCGTCCAGACGCTGCCATCCAGACGGACGAAAGACGCACCCGCACTCTCCTCTCCGCCAAAGCCAAGCGAGCCGTCGAGCAGACCGTCAACGAACCACTTGAAGCCTACCGGCACCTCGTAGAGCTTCCGCCCCAGCTTCGCGGTGACGCGATCAATCATCTGGCTGCTCACCACGGTCTTGCCCACCGCCGCATCCGTGCGCCACTTTGGACGGTGTTGGAAGAGGTAGTAGATGGCGACCGAAAGGTAGTGATTGGGCGGAAGCAGTCCCGCACTCCTGGTAACAATCCCATGCCGGTCATGGTCGGTGTCGCACGCGAAAGCAATGTCGAAGCGATCCTTCAGGCCGATCAACCTCTGCATCGCATAGGGCGATGAGGGGTCCATGCGGATCTGGCCGTCCCAATCGACCGTCATAAATCGGAAGGTCGGATCGACGGCCTCGTTGACGACGGTGAGGTTCAGCCCGTAGCGCTCGGCAATCGGCCCCCAGTAGTGGACCCCGGCGCCGCCGAGCGGATCTACGCCCAGGCTGATCTTCGCACCGCGAATGGCGTCCATGTCGATCACACTGCCGAGATCGCTCACGTAGGCATTGAGGTAGTCGTGCCGGTGCGTCGTGGAGGCGCGAAGAGCCTTCTCGACAGGAATCCTTTTAACACCTCGAGAGGCCATTTTCAAGAAACTCGTTTGCCTTCGCTTCGATCCAACCGGTGACGGCGCGTTCCGCCGGCCCACCGTTTGGCGGGTTGTACTTGAAGCCGCCATCATGGGGCGGATTGTGTGAGGGCGTGATCACGACGCCGTCGGCGAGTCCTGTCTTGCGCCCGCGGTTGTAAGTGAGAATCGCGTGGGAGACGACAGGCGTCGGCGTATATTCATCCTCCTCCGCGATCATGACGTCCACCCCGTTTGCCGCCAGCACCTCCAGCGCGCTGGCGAAAAGCCGGCACCGAGAGCGCGTGCGTGTCCATACCGAGGAACAGCGGGCCATCGATCTTCTGCTGCTTACGGTACAGGCAAATGGCCTGAGTGATGGCGAGGATATGCCATTCGTTGAAAGACTTTCTCGAAGGCGGAACCGCGATGTCCTGAGGTGCCGAACACAACCCGTTGCTCAGGCACGGAAGGATCAGGAATCTCGGTGTAGTAGGCCGTGATGAGCTTGGGCACGTTGACGAGCATCGATGGCTCAGCAGGCTTTCCTGCAAAAGGACTCACTTTCATTGCCATATCTCCTTAAGGGAGCTTAATCGTCGCTCAACAGCGCCGTCCGTTCATTGTCCTTTGGCCAGGCTCGGTGGATTCATTCAAGTCGTTGGCCCGCTCTTTGAGGTGAAACATGCCGGTCTTCGTGTTGCAACGCGGGTAAGTCGTAGTTGACCAGATCGCCGATGCGCTCAATCGTGAGGTCAGCCGGCGGATAGGTGGCGATGGCTTTGGGGTCGAGCGCGTAATGTCCCTGGCGCGGCCATACGGTCGTCAGCCGGTCCCCCCAGATCCTTTTCATCGCCGCCAGAATGCGCAGTTTGTCGTCCACCATAACATAATGCCGGGCCGGATAGAGCCGCTCGACGTCATCCAACATCTGTTCTTTGTGGATGTAGATCAGCACCCGGCCCTCGACCGCTTCCCAGAGCCCTGAGCGTTGAACTTTGCGCGGCTGGAAGACCACGTCGCCATCGGACAGGATGACCGTTTCTCCCCAGGCGCGAACGTGCTCAAGGGCATCGAGCGAACCAGGGTACAACCGGTTCGCAAACGGATAATCCACCAGAAACGAAGACATCATCAGCAGTCGCGGATCGCACATGTCTTCGAGCCGGTAGCGCTGCAAAGCGCCCAGGTAGTCCGCATAGCCAAGCTCGGCGCGCAACTCTTCGAAGATGGCAAAGTACCGATCCCGACTTTCAGCCCCAAACTCTCGTTCAATATGGCGCTGGAGGTCCTTTTCTACCCGGTCGTTGTCGAGCAGGGTATTGTCCACGTCAAACAAGAATACAACTTCGTCGGGTGATGTCATCCGATCGCCTCCTCAGGCTTGGGGTTGTGCCATCCGCCATCGCCCGTAATGATTTGTTCGGCTTCGGGGAGCCCAGGATTTGGTACCATCTACAATTTTCAGACAATTTGACGTGCCGAAAGGGTTCTCAACGAAAGAATCACAATTTGGATCATTTTGCCATCCGCCGTCCAACAGGAATCGGTACTCATACTTAGCTGGTTTTAGATCAAGTGAAATTTTCCAAGTCCCTCTGGCATCCTGTTGCAAAGGGTGTGAAGACGGATTCCATTGATTGAAATCCCCGGCGATGGATACCTTCTGTGCCTGAGGCGCTGATAAACTAAACTCTGTTTTCTTTACCATTTCACTTCTCTTTGTTTTTTTCTTGGATGCTGCCATCACACTCCACCTCCTTATTCGTTTTAGTTGCTGCATAAGCACCGCCTCAAAGCCAAACCACTAGGCTAAACACCAAGTTCCCGTAAGGTGCGCAGATAGCTGACGACATCCTCTCGGCTGAGCATGCCCTGAATTTGCCCATCTACCATCACGGGAAGTTGGTTGACGCCATCGCGGTCCATCTCTTCCAGAGCTGCCCATAGTTCCGTATCAGGCCGCAACCGTTTCATCTGCTCGGCTGGGATCATCACCTGGGCGGCTGTCATGGTCGGCCAATCAGGACGTGGAACCCTTGAAGTGATGCAGGGTCAACAAGCCGGTAACCGCGTCACTCCGTTTGACCACGAAACTCCGCGACCGCTCGCCAGGATGTGATCGTCCACCAGGTGTTGCAAGGTAGTCGTCGGCAGGAATGGCTGCATAGTTGCCGATTCATGGCCTGTGACACTTTATGGCCGGCCAGAAGATCGTGGAGCGCCTGGTGCTGGACCTGGGCCCCTGGCGGCGCTCTCCAGGAACCAGCCGATGAAGGCGATCCACAGGCCGTTGACGAAGTTGCCGCCGAACATCTGCCAGACACCGAAGAGGATGAACAGGAAGGCGATGAATCGCCCGACGTTGGCGGCGATGAGCGTCGCCCGGCGCAGGTCTTGCGTGACGCCCCAGACGATGGCTCGAAAGACGCGGCCACCGTCCAGCGGGAAGCCGGGAATCAGGTTGAACAGCACCAGCGCGCCGTTGATGTAGGCCAGGTACTTGGCCAGGGCCAGGAGCGGCGCGAACGCCGGCGACAACGGGCTGCAACGACTCGAAAAAGCGCGCCAGAGCGAAGACTCACAGCCGGACCGGCGATGGCGATCCAGAATTCGGCGTCGGCGCTGGGCGGCTCGGCGCCGATCTGGGCGACGCCGCCGAAGATGAAGAGCGTGATGCTGCGCACCGGGATCTTGTAGCGCAGCGCCACCACCGAATGCCCCAGTTCGTGGAGCAGCACGCTGCACAAAGAGCATGATGGCCGTGACGGCGCCCACGATCCAGTACTGCGAGCGGCGGCCAGTCCTTGAACTCGGCGGGATAGTAGCGCCCGGCCAGCGTCCAGGTGAGCAGCACAAAGATCAGGAACCAGGAATAGTCCAGCCCGATGGGGATACCCAGAATGCGTCCCAACGAAATCGTATGTCGGTTCATTCGTTGTCTCCTTTTATCCATGAGTCTTTTATCGTTAGTCTTGTCCAGGCTCATTTCACATACCTGCATCAATGCAGTGGCCTTATTCAATTCGCCCCTCCACTAATCACCCATCCGTGGAAGACCTCCGACTTCCCATTTCGAATGGATTAAAGAGATTGATATAAATGTTTTCAGCCTTCTTGGAGGGAGGTTCCCCGACGATGTTTGGACTTTTTTCCAGTGTGAGACTGTCTTCATAACGCCTGGAAACTTCAAACCCAAGCTTTCTTAAGAAGCACAACGAAGTTATATTTGTTTCTAAAACCTCGGCATAAACCGTTTGTACAGCACCATTCCTTTTTAGAAGATCGAAGAGAAGTTCAAGTGCTTTTGTCCCGTATCCCCGCCTTCGGTCTTTAGGGTCAGGAATCGTAAGGGATAACCATAGACTTTTCCCCATCTTTACGTCGTAGAGCCCAGCAAATCCGATGATCCTGGAGTCCATCGATTTCTTCAATCTCAATGATATAAATCACCTGAAAGCTACTCCTTATCCATCTGTAGAAGAAGAGCAAGGAACCTGTATGAAGTTTAGTTCCGCTGGCCTCGAGGAAAATCTCTGATGCAAGCAAAGAACGTAAAATCGGTAAATCTCTTAATCGATACAGTCGAAGAATGAGCCGACCGTTTTCTGTACGGCGCTTAAAGTTGGTATTCTTACCCCAAGTAAATCAAAAATTTTCCAGCCCCCTGCTTAATGGCTTGTGTAGTGGTAGGTCTCATCTGGATAAAGCTTGCGGTGTGAATGCTCTCTTTCTTCTGAAAAAAGGAAGAAGCACAATCCCTGTAATAAATCCGCCAATATGTGCCCACCATGCAACGCCTCCCACGTCTATGGGATGCAAAGGAAAGAGTTCCGGAAAATAACTGAAGGATAAACCAGAATCCGATGTAGAAGAAGGCTGATACCTCAACAAAAAACGGAAAAAACAGGACAAAGATCAGCGTTACAATCCTGGCCCTGGGAAACATCACGATATAGGCACCCATGACTCCTGCAATGGCACCTGATGCCCCAAATTCTGGAATCGTTGAATGGATATCAACCAAAAAAAAGATCACACTTGCTGCGATTCCGGAAAGGAGATAGAATATCAAGAATCGGATATGACCCATGCGATCTTCCACCGTGCTCCCAAAGAGATAAAGGAACCACATATTCCCGAGGATGTGCAACCAGCCGCCATGTAAAAACATGTTCGTCAGGAATGACAGGTAATCATCAAAAGGAAGACCATGGATATATGCCCACTTTGGATAGGAATACCTGGCGGGAACAAGACCAAAGACATAGAAGATCTGGCTCAAGATATCTTTGGGGATCGATATTTCAAAGATGAAGATGATCCCGTTTAAGACGATGAGGGTCCATGTAACAGACGGAAATCCTATGCGTGGAATGGTGTCCTTAATGGGTATCATGATTCACCTTGTGGAGCGATTCCTCCGGGTCATCTGCTTCGACCTTTTTACATAGGAGATCCCGCCTATATTTTCTCATATATTTTGAGAATATGAATAAGGTAAATCCCGTATTTTTTGTGCGGGAATATGGTATTTCGAGGTAAGGTCGCTCTGTGGACGCCAAAATCAGGCAAGGAAGCTCATGCTATCGCTGGCTGCCTTTGCCATGATGATATCGAATCGAGTTACGGGTGGAGGAACCTCATTTACGAATAACCGTTAGAACTGGGCAGGGTGCATGTCGTGTGACCCTCAGGGTTGTTGTTCCGAGGACCGTTGTGTCACGAAAGCGTTTATGCTGCTATTTTCCACGCAATATCTTAATCATTTATGTTTCTTCCGTTCGCTCAGGTAGAAGAGGATCGGCACGGTCATACGCGAGAGAAGGAGGGAGGCCACCTCCCCGGCCATGAGGGAGAGGGCAAGGCCCTGAAAGATCGGATCGAATAGGATGACCGATGATCCCACGATGACGGCTGCTGCTGTCAGCATCATGGGACGGAAACGGACCGCCCCTGCATCGACGACTGCATCGGCAAGAGGCATCCCCTGCTTGATCCTGAGCTCGATGAAGTCTACCAGGATGATCGAATTGCGGACAACGATCCCTGCGCCCGCGATAAAACCGATCATGGAAGTCGCCGTGAAGAAAGCGCCCATGAGCGCATGGGCTGGCAGGATTCCCACCAGGGAGAACGGAATGGCCGCCATGATGGTCACCGGAGTCTTAAAAGACTGGAACCATCCCACGACCAGGATATAGATCAGAACCAGCACCGCAGCAAAGGCCAGGCCGAGATCGCGAAAAACCTCGTAAGAGATATGCCATTCACCATCCCATTTCATGGCATACTTCAGGGTGGAGAACGGTTGATGAGAGACGAACCTTTCGAGCCGGTAGCCTTCAGGAAGCTTCAGTTGATCGAGGACCCGGTTCATCTTCATGATGGCATAGAGCGGACTCTCCTCCTGCCCAGCCACATCGCCCGGTCACATAAACCACGGGCATCAGGTTCTTATGATAGATGCTCTTGTCGGCGATCATCTTCTCCACACGGACAAGTTCTCCCAGGGCAACGAGGTTTCCCCTCTGGCCCACCACCTTGATCTGTTTCAGGTCCTCCACGCTCGACCGCTCATCCCGCGGCAGCCTGAGAAAGATGACCACGTCCTCCTTTCTCCGTCGGTTGATGAAGCAGTCCTGCGCCCATCCCTTCGACAGCCATGCGAAGGGTGTTCGAAACCTGCTCGGCAGAGACCCCGTTGAGCGAGGCTTTTTCTTTGTCCACGACAAACCGGTATTTCGGATGGTCTGCCTCAACGTACCAGTCGACATCCACGACCCCCGGGGTCTTGTCAAAGATATCCCGGATCTGGTGGGCGATCTCGATCTGGCGCTCATAATTCGGGCCATAGACTTCAGCCACAAGGGTCTGAAGGACAGGAGGCCCGGGAGGAACTTCAGAAACCTTAATCCGGGCATTGTACTTGCGGCCGATCTCGTCGATCTTGGGCCGCACCCGCTTGGCAATGTCGTGACTCTGGGCCTTCCGCTCACCCTTGGGCTTCAGGTTCACCTGAATATCGGCCTCATGAGGCCCTCTTCTGAGGAAGTAATGGCGGACAAGGCCGTTAAAATTGTAAGGGGAGGCCGTCCCCGCATACATCTGGTAATTGATGACTTCCGGCACCGTTCGGATATAATCGCCAATTTCACGGGTGACGGCTGCCGTTTGCTCCAGCGTGGACCCCTCGGGCATATCAATGATGATCTGAAATTCACTCTTGTTATCAAAGGGCAGCATTTTTACACGAACAATCTTGAAGGCAAAAAGAGAGAAGGATGCCAGAAGCAGAACGACCACAAGGACCAGAAATCCGTAGCGCCAGAAGGGAGAATGGATGAGCGGTGTCATGACCCGGCGATAGAGCTTTGTGCTCCAACCCTCGGTTCCATGAGTCGCTTCCCCCTCTTTCTTGAGCAGGCGAAAGCTTGCCCACGGCGTCACGATAAAGGCCACGATCAGAGAAAAGAGCATCGCTGCAGAGGCCCCCACCGGAATGGGCCGCATGTACGGCCCCATCAATCCCCGCACAAAGGCCATGGGGATAATCGCGGCAATGACCGTAAATGTGGCCAGGATGGTCGGGTTTCCAACTTCGTCGACGGCCTCGACCGCGACATCCAGAATCGAGCGGCCCCGGTTTTCAGGAAGGCGATAGTGGCGGACGATATTCTCGACGACGACGATGGCATCATCCACCAGGATGCCAATGGAGAAGATCAGGGCAAAGAGGGTGACGCGGTTAAGGGTATAGCCATAAAGGTAGAGAAGGGCCAGGGTAAGGGCCAGTGTGACCGGAATGGCGATGGCCACAATGCCCGATTCCCGGAGCCCCAGGGTCACCATGATCAGGACCGATACAGAGACAATGGCGATCAGCATGTGAAAGAGCAATTCATTCGATTTCTCTTTTGCTGTTTCCCCATAGTTTCGCGTTACCGTCACCTCGACATCGCTCGGGATCATGGTCCCTTTGAGCAGGTTGATCTTCTCGAGGACTCTGTCCGCAATCTGGATGGCATTGGTTCCTTTCCGTTTTGCCACCGTGAGCGTGACAGCAGGTGAGGCTGAAGACAGGGAGACATTTGCCTGGCTCTTCGAATGAGGCACCAATCCCCTGGCCCATCAACACGTAGTCAGCAGGCTCTTCGGGCCCATCTTCTATTTTAGCGATATCTCGCAGAAAGACAGGTCGCTGGTTGAATGCGCCTATGACAATGCTCCCCACCTCTTCAGCCGTGCGCAGGAAGCCACCGGTATCAACCAGAAATTCCCGATTATCACTTGAAAAGCTGCCTGAAGCGAGTTGGCGATTCTGCTGCTCGAGAATGGGGATGACAGCAACCGGGAGCAATATGGTAGGCCGCCATTTTTGCGCTGTCGAGGATCACCCGGACCTGCCGGCGCTGCCCGCCGATGATCTTTACCTCCGAGACATCCACCACCTGTTTGATTTGATCGTAAACCTGGGCGGCAATCCTGCGAAGCATGAAATGGTCATAACGATCACTCGAGAGCGTGAGCGCCAGGATGGGGACATCATCAATGGAGCGGGGCTTGATGAGGGGCTGGCTTGCCCCGGGTGGAATCAGGTCAAAGTTGGCGAACATCTTCTGATTGAGCCTTACAATGCTCTTTTCTTCATCCTCACCCACCTTAAACCGGACGATCGCCATGGCAAAACCGGGCGATGACGTGGAGTAGATGTACTCCACCCCGGGGATCTCCCAGAGGAGTTGTTCCATGGGCCTCGTGACCCGCTCCTCCACCTCTTTGGCCGACGCTCCGGGCATCTGCACAAAGATATCGATCATCGGCACGATGATCTGGGGCTCTTCTTCCCTCGGAAGCATCAGCACGGCCCCCACGCCAAGAAGGATCGAAGCGGCGATGATCAGGGGAGTCAGTTTCGAATCAATAAAGGCATGGGCAAATTTTCCTGCGAATCCAAGTTTTTCTTTCATCCTCGATCACCTTTTCTGGAATTACTGCACCCGGTCCCCTTCTTTCACTCTTTCCATTCCTTCAACGACGATCCGGTCTCCATCGTTCAGTCCTGAAAGCACTTCCAATTGATCGCCATACTGCTTTCCCGTCTTAATCAGCCTCAGACGAAGAATGTTGGACGAGTCCACGGTAAAGACACTCACCAACTGACCGCTCTGCAAAATTGCTTTCTGCGGAACCTTAAGGATCTGTTTCTGTCCCGATCGGAAAACGGGCCTTTCCGAAGAGGCCGGACCGCAGAACCGGCTGACCGATGGACTCCTCCCTTTCCATCAAAGAGATCGATCTTCACCGTGGAACTCCGGCTTCCCGGATCTGAAGCAGGGACAATCTCTGTCACCCGGCTGGAGAACTCTTGTGGTCCGAGGGCATCAATGGAGATCCGAACGGGAGTATCGAGACGAATCTTTTTCAGCATGGAATCCTCCACCGAAACTTCAAGGCGGTAGCGGGAGTTATCCTCAAGGGTGAGCAAGGGAACCCCTGGAGCCGCAAGGAGTCCAATCTCAGCCTGTTTAGAAGTAACGATTCCATTGATCGGAGAGAGAATTCGGCTATAGCCAACATAGACCTGAGCGCTGGTGATGTCCGCTTTCACCTGTTCCGTCTTCGCAAGCACCTGATTCTTCTTGGCCATGAGGGCTTGAAGCATCCTTTCGGCCCGGTCCACTTCTGCCTCTGCGACTCTTGAGCTTTGCCTGCACCTCATCAAATTCCTGCTGGCTGACCGATTTTTGTTCGAGCAGGGTGTTGTAGCGTTTAAACGTGGCTGCTGCAAGTGATCTTCCGGCTTCTGCAGCCTCCCTGGCAGATTCTGCAGCACGAATGTTCTGATCGATCTCCTCCTGGGCGTCCTGTACCTCACGAAGTCCTGCTTGGGCCTTCTGAAGCTGGGCCCGGGTGTCTCGATCATCAATCTCGATCAGCAACTGACCGATTCGGACACGATCTCCTTCACGGACATGGACGGCCAGGATATTGCCCACCGTCTTGGAAGAGAGGACGCTTGTCGTCTTCGAGCGGACTGTCCCCACGGCTTCATAATCCTCCTGGACGGGAGATAATTTGATCGTTTCTATCTTCACACCTTGAAGGAGGGTTGGCTTTTCAATGACCGCTTCTTCTTTTTTCCCGCAAGAGGTGATCATGACGGCAAGGGAAACAATGCTGATGACAACCCATTTTCTTCTCATAGATTCCTCCATCGGTTTTAACCCCACCTGCTCTCTTAACTCAGGGGCGATAGGAGGGGTTATCCTCTGTTGCTCTAAGAAAGGAAAGGTTCAATATCGGTCAATTTTCCGACGGAAAGGAGCACATGGGCAAAGCTGACATAATGGTCGTAGCGGGCCGCGACCAGATTCAAGCGGGACCGCACCAGGGCTGTCTCCGCCCTCAAGACCTCGGTGATTGTCGTCAGGCCTTCCCGGTAGCGGTTCTGAACGATTCGATGTGTTTCCGTTGCCTGGTCGATCACCTGTCCTGCAACCACCAGGCGCTCACGGGCTGACACATGTTGCTGATAGGCTCGGACCACTTCGAGGCGGATCTGATTGGCAAGATGTTCCTGCTCGGCAGCGGCCATCGATTCTGCCGCCCGGGCCTTGCTGATCCTTGCACTGCGGCCGGCATCAAAGATATTAAAGGTGAGGCTCGCACCAATCGTGTAATCCGAGCTTCCGCTTGACAGATCTTTTCCGCTTAGGCCGTAATTCCCAAAAAGGTCCAACCTCGGGAGATACTCTCTTTTTGCTCCGGCCACTCCTTCCTTGTTTAATTGAATCGCTATATCCGGACCGGACATAATCCGGGCCGATGGAGCAGGGCCAGACGGATCAGTTCTTCCTTCGGGGTCATCTCAAACCGTTTATCACCCAGTTCCCCGATCACCTTCTGGGATGTATCGACTGGAAGGCCCAGCACCGTGTTAAGGGCCGCATAGGCAATCGCCACATCACCCTCTGCATCGATCTGCTGTTGGCGAAATTCTCCCAACTGAACCTCGGCAGCCAGAAGGTCCGATTGGACCACCAGCCCGCTCTGAAATCTGTCCCGGATGCGCTTCACATCCGATTCGGCCATCTTCACTGCTTCTTCTGCGACACCCTTTCTTTGCATGGGCGACGAGAATGCCATAGTAGGTGCGGATCACTTCAAAACGGACCTGTTGCTCGACCATTGCCTTCTGGAGATCGGCCTGCTGCTGCCCGAGACGGGCCTGCGTGACACGGGTATACGTCTGAAGCTGGTCAAAGAGGGCTTGCCTGAGGTTGATCGCCGTCCGGAAATTACTGAGTGGGTCCGGATTGTTCAATGCGGAAATTTGAAAATTCTGCGGTCCGAATCGGGCCTGTTCGAGAAGGGATCCAAATACAAAAACAGGATTGTTCCCTCGTGTGAAGGTTTCGCTGAACTGTAAAAGTGGGAACCAGCCGGCACGCGCTTCTCGGAGTTGGGCATCGGCTATTTCGCGGCCTGAAAGAGTGATGCGAATGAGCGGGTTGTTCTTCAGAGCCTTGTCAACGGCCGAGGATAGCGTTAAGGCCTCTGGTTCCTCGGCATGTGACAGAGGGACGAAAAAAGGGTTTCCTACTGTCTGAAAGCAGAAAGCGGCAAGGATGAAGAAAAGGATTTTACGGATAAAACAATGGCTTCCCATGGCACCCTCCTCATGGTAGTGAAGACATCGGTTCACACACGTCATTCTATCAAAATCCGTTGGTGTTAAGAAGATCGTATTTCGTAGGCAGTTAAATGTTGGCTTCCGGGAAAGAATCTTCCACCTACGCCTTTCAACATCTTAGGAACATGTTTTTAAAAGCAGGCGATGGTTTCAAGGGACCACTTGGAGAAAAAAGATTTCGTGGATGATGCACATGAGTATAGATTTTCCCATAACTTGTGGGAAAACAAATAAGGTAAATCCCGTATTTTTCGTGCGGAAATCTGGTATTTTGACGTCAGGTCGCTGGTGAGGAACCTTCAGCTAAGACAGCAAGCAGTCTCTACATACAGGCCTCGGAATCGTCCGATTCGTGGAAAAAATTTTGATGGGTGTGATGAAGGAAAGGTTGCTAAGCAGCTAAACTGATCGTCAAAAGAAGAAGGACGAAAAGTGTAATTAAGATGTATTTGGTATTCTTCTCCCAGGCAAAATAGAGGACAGACATCAGCACCCGGACATAAGGGGTCAAGATCAGGATGACCACGCCCACGGACATCAGAAAGACAGCCCTCTTGCCCGCATAATCGCCTTTGAAGAGCTCGATCATGAAATCAAAGAAATTCCTCCCGTGGATGAACAGGGTCCTTTCGCTCGAGATATTGAAATGCCTGTATGATAGATAGTAAAGAAGGATGCCGATGGCCTCCACCAGGAGACTGATCACGACGCCCGTAATAAGGACATAGCCAATCGCTCGGTCGAATCTATCTTCAGAATTCAAATGGAAGTTACTCCTTTGTAAAGCATTTGAGCGATTAAAAAAGCCACAATGGCATAAAAAAGGATTCGAAGCGTTCTGTTCCCGAGCTTATTCAGCACCCTGCCTCCGGCAACAGCACCCAGGGTGGTTCCTACCGCCATCGGGGCCATTAATGTTAGATTCAACAATCCCGAGAAAAAATAGACACTCGTTCCTGCCAGGGCTGTCATGCCGATGATGAAATTGCTCGTCGTGCTGGAAACTTTAGGAGGCAATTTCAGGATGCTTTCCTGAACGGTGACCTTGAAAGCACCGGCCCCTATACCCAGCATCCCCGCTGCCAGCCCGGCAATCAGCATTCCAAGGCCTCCCAGAAGCGCATTTTGGACTTTATATTCGATGAGATTACTTTTCGCCTCGTCAAAGTACCTTCCGTGAAGATCGAGCCATCTTGAGAGCTTATCCTGATATTCGGGGACAGCGAAATCCCCGCTCACTTTCTCTTTAAGTCTTAGGAAGGATGTGATCAAGAACCCGGCAAAGAAGAAGTAGAGATAAACCGGGGCGATGAGAGTGGTAATGGTAGCCCCTACGATGGCGCCGACCGTGGTAAACATTTCAAGGTAGAAAGCGACCTTAACATTAGTGATCCCCTTCCTGACATACGATGAAGCCGAGCCACTGGAGGTGGCAATGATGGTCACCATGCAAGAGGCGATCGCCTCCTTCACGGGTATCCCAAGGAGGACCAACAAAGGAACCAAAATGCTTGCCCCGCCTAGGCCGGTCAGAGCTCCTAAGAAACCTACAGGCACGGAGATGAAGAGGAGGGTGATCATATTCAGCATTGGCGTCGCACCATAGGGCTCGTTTCCTCCTTGGAGCGGGATGTATTTAAAGGCATAGGAGTAAGTATCCGTCCGGCCTTTCTTCCCTTCGACTCAGAAACGGGTTCTCTCTCTTTTTTCTTCTGACGCATGGCTCTCCCTCCCTGTACATGGCTGGGCTTCTCTCAGATTCTTCCCGGAACAAAGAAGAGATGTTATCGAACCATCACCAAGACCGTACCTGTATTGCCACTCTTGTGGTCAAGGGCGAGGAAAGAAGCTTTCTGATTCGACGTGAGCGCGGTAATCAGTTGAACAAAGCTGTCCACTCCCGCCACCGGTTGATTATTTATTCCCAAAATGAGGTCTCCTACCTCGAAACCCGCTCCATGGAGGGGCCCTTTAGGATCGAGCCAACCGATGGCAACGCCCTGATTTTCGCTGAGACCGTACTTTTCAAGCTCCTGGGGGTAAGAGCCCTCACTTCCGCTCCAAGACGGTCTTTCACTGCGGCTGCCATAATTTTTGCAGAGGCTTCCAAGTTTCCTATTTTGACCATCATTTCTTCTTTCTTGCCGTTGCGAAGGATGGTCACTTTTACCTCTTGGCCAATAGGTGCGTTTGCAACGTCATTCCGAAGCTGCTGGAGTCAGTGATCTCTTTACCACCAAAAGCAATGACGACATCATCTTTCTTCAAACCGGCCTTGTCTGCCGGCCCTCCCTTGACTACCTCAGCGACCAAGTCCACCTTTGGGAGTTTCCACATCGAGGGTTTTGGCAAACTCCGGCGTGAGGTCCCGGACGGTGACACCTAACCACCCACGTTCTATCTTGCCGTGGGCAATCAGTGCTTTGGCAATGTAGACGGCCATATTGCTGGGAATGGCGAAGCCGATCCCTTCAAAACCTCCTGACTCTGAGACAATTACGGCATTGACACCGATCACCTCACCCTCGAGGTTCAACAGGGGACCGCCGCTATTTCCGGGATTGATGGCAGCGTCTGTCTGTAGAAAGTCCTGGTAACTGGGTTCTGCAATCCCCGTCGATGTTTCGCACTGATTATCCCCTGAGTGACTGTCTGATCGAGGCCGCGGGGTGGCCGATGGCTACTACCCATTCACCCACCTTTACTTTGTCTGAATCTCCAAAGGTCACAGAAGGAAGAGACTCTTCGGCGAAATCCTGATCACGGCCAGATCGGTCTTGGCATCACCCCCGACCAACTGGGCGGGGTACTTGCCGCCGTCAGCCAGAGTGACTTCCATTTTGGTAGCGCCTCCGGCCACGTGGTAGTTCGTGAGAATGTGACCTTGAGGGTCGATGATCATTCCTGAGCCAAGCCCCTTCACCTCCTGTTTGAACTTCGGTGGCATCTTCGGAACCCCGAAAAAACGTCGGAAGAAAGGATCATTTTCGAAAGGCAATAAAGGATTTGCCACCTCCCGGCTTTCGGTGATCTCGATAGAGACGACAGCAGGGATATTTTTCTTTGCTACCTCTATAATGGCTGTGCTCAGATCAGGAGCAGCCTTTCCGAGGGCAGGAACCGACTGGAGTAGAGCTGCTATTAAGAAGAAAACCATAACCAGCGAACCGTAATCGTGACGTTTTAACATATGAAATCTCCTTTCTTATTGGTAATCATCCTGTTCTAACGAATGGGTCATGACACTGCATCTACTTCGAACCGTGAAAGTTGTCTCTCGGGCAAGGTGATAAAGTTAGACCCGACATCCTCGCCCTGACCATAACTCAAGACCTTTATTTTCTACAAACATTTCTTTCCCTTCTATATATCATCCCAAAGTGTTGATAAAGTGAATAGGGCAAATCCCGTATTTGTTGTGCGGAAATCCCGTATTTTGTACCCATCCTGCTTTGTGGGCAACCAGCCCGAACACGGGCGAATGGTCTTGTCTAATGCTACTCTTTTGTGTATTCTATTCTCATGGGCTCGTTCGATCACATTCTAAAGCAATTGATTTCCTTAGAGATCTTTTTGCCGTTTATTCCTCTTTTTGTGGCGTTCATGCCTTAAAAGGTTGTCAAAACGCCGACCGACCCAATTTCCCCTACTCACGAACACAGCGGACATAGCAAAGGTCGCTCGGTCCTGTGGCCCACCACGATTGATTCGGGCCCATCGGGGTCCTGTATTCCCTTACCAGGAAGCCAGCTGCCAAAGTAGTTCAAGAAACGAACCGTGC
>CAVQUX010000016.1:0-4738 GCA_963716925.1 uncultured Acidobacteriota bacterium
CAAGCCTTCGAGGCGGGCCCTCAGCGCCACCGGGTAGCTGTCGCGCTTCTCACGGTGGTGGCGGGAGCTGGTTTATGGCTCTTCTTACGCCCCAACTCGGACTCGGTCTCCCCCCCGATCCGTATTCGGCCCCTCACATCGTTTGCTGGCGTCGAGTCCTACGGCGCAATCTCACCCGACGGAGACAAGGTCGCGTACACGTGGAATGGAGGCAGCGGGAAGAGCGAGCATCTTTACGTCCAATTGATCGACGGGAGCGAGCCCCTCCGGCTCACCAGCGAGAATCGGCGCGACTACTCGCCGGCTTGGTCGCCTGATGGAAACCGAATCGCCTTTCTGCGGGAGATCCGGGATCCCGGACAGGCCGGAATGAGCGAGATCCGGGTCATCTCCGCGCTGGGAGGAAAGGAAAGCCAGTTGGGAACCGCCGCCGTCCGGATCGAGGTCGGCCCCGAGTTCGTATCGGGGCTGGACTGGTCTCCAGACGGAAAATATCTAGCTTTTTCAGACAAGGAATCCCCCGGAGAGCGAGAAGGCATCTTTCTTCTCTCGATCGAGACCGGCGAAAAAAAGAGACTGAGCGCCCCACCGTCTGAGGGAGCTGCTTTCCGCGACCGTAAGGCCGCGTTTTCCCCGGATGGTCAGACCGTGGCCTTCGTCCGGGGCGCGCTCAAAGCGAAATTCCAGATCCTTCTCCAGAACCTCAAAGGGGGCGAACCGCGTCTTCTGACGAGCGACGAAGGCACGATTTTCGACCTCGACTGGGTACCGGATGGCTCGGCAATCGTCTATGCCCGTGGATGGTGGGAGGAGCGGGGTCTCACTCGAGTCACCGCGAAAGACGGCCGTGCTTCAAAACTGACCTCGGGCAGTGGGGCGGTTTCGGTGTCTCTCTCGGGCGATGGCAGGCGGCTCGCGTTTGCACGCGACGACGGAGTGCTGCTGAATATCTGGCGTACGGTCGGTCCTGCTGCGAAGGTGCGGACGGATCCAGTGAAGCTCATGCCGTCGACCCGTTCGGATTTATTTCCCGACTACTCGCCCGACGGCTCACAGGTCGCCTTCAGTTCTCAACGATCCGGGGGGGCCGCGGTGTGGGTGTGCGATTCCGACGGTACGAACTGCTCGCCGCTGGGCGTCGAATCCTCGGGCGGACCGCGATGGTCTCCGGACGGAAAGAAGATTGGATACGTGCACCTGCCTGAGGAACAACGGGGTCTCTATTTCAAGAGCCTCGAACACGGCTTCACGCGACGATTGACGGACGGGAGCGTCGGCTTCTGGCCCTTTGCATGGTCTCTAGACGGGATGAGGATTTACTACGAATCGAACCAGAGCGGACAGTACGAGATCTGGAGGAGATCACTCGAGGCAGACGATGCCGTTGTGATGACTCGCGGCGGCGGAAGAGTGCCCAGAGAATCTCCGGACGGAAGGTACGTCTACTACGCGAAGCCGCGAACGGATTCCGCCTACAAATGGGTCGACATCTGGAAGGTACCGGTCGAGGGCGGGGAAGGGGTGCCCATATTGGAGGGTAAGCTTCTCGAAGCACCCAACTGGGTGCTGTGGCGGGACCTGCTTATCTATCGCGGCTGGGTGTCCGAGTACGGGCAGGGCTTCATCAATTCCTACCACCTCGAAACGGGGGAGGAAACAAGGCTTCTCACCTTCGAAGCGAATGAAGGGGCTTTCGGGTTCGGACTAGCGGTTTCGCCGGACGGAGAATGGGTTCTCTACTCCAAAGCAGAGCCGAGAAACTCTGACATCATCCTCATCGAGAACTTCGGCGGAAAGGAGTAGATCTCGCGAAGGGTTGGTCCAAGAGAGCGGCTGTGAATCGAGACCGAGCAAGAACGCATAAGTGTACTCGAACGACCCAACGTCGCGATCGTGTTCGGCTGAATCGAGGCGTGTCGATATAATTCGCCACTGAAGGCCTCGACCTGGAGGTGTCGCGCGTGGCTCTGGTTCGGTTCGCGGATTTCGCAGTCGACACCGAGACCGGTGGGCTGACCCGCGACGGGCGGCCGGTGAAGCTCAACCCACAGCCGGCCGAGTTGCTCGTCCTGTTGGTCCAGCGGCAAGGAACTCTCGTCCCTCGTGAGGAGATCCGGGAAAAGCTCTGGGGCGGGGACACGCACGTCGATTTCGATCTGGGGATCAACTCCTGCGTCCGTCAGATCCGGACGGCTTTGCGGGACGATCCGGACCATCCCCGTTACGTGCAAACCGTTCCGCGAAAGGGTTATCGGTTCGTTGGTCCAATCGAAAGCGCCGACCCGGTCCCGAAGGCGGGCCCTCGGAGCCGGCGGATAGCCGTCGCCTTTCTCGCCGTGGTGACGGGCGCCATTCTCTGGCTCTTCTTGCGCGCCAGCTCGGATCCGGTCTCCCCCCGGATCCGTATTCGGCCCCTCACATCGTTTGCCGGTGTCGAGTCCTACGGCGCCATCTCTCCCGACGGAGACAAAGTCGCGTACACGTGGAACGGTGGCAGTGGGAGAAGCGAGCATCTTTACGTTCAGTTGGTCGACGGAAGTGAGCCGCTGCGGCTCACGGACGAGAACCGGCGCGATTACTCGCCGGCCTGGTCTCCCGACGGAAACCAGATCGCCTTTCTGCGAGAGATCCGCGACCCCGGCAAGCCCGGGTTGAGCGAGATTCGGATTATCTCCGCGCTGGGAGGAAAGGAGAGACGGTTGGGAACGGCCGATATCCGGATCGAGATCGGCCACGATTTCGTCTCCGGACTGGACTGGTCCGCCGACGGTAAGTACTTAGCTTTCTCAGATAAGGAGTCCTCCGGAGAACAGGAAGGCATTTTTCTCCTCTCGATCGAAACAGGTGAGAAGAAAAGGTTGAGCGCGCCACCCTCTGAGGGAGCCCCATTCCGCGACCGCAAGGCCGTATTTTCCCCGGATGGTCAGACCGTGGCCTTCGTCCGGGGAGCGCTCAAAGCGAAATTCCAGATCCTTCTCCAGAACCTCAAAGGGGGCGAAGCGCGTCTTTTGACTGCCGACGAAGGCCAGATTTACGACCTCGACTGGGTACCGGATGGCTCGGCAATCGTCTATGCCCGTGGGTGGTGGGAGGAGCGAGGTCTCACTCGAGTCACCGTGAAAGACGGCCACGCTTCCGAACTGACCTCGGGCAGTGGGGCGGTTTCAGTATCCGTGTCGGGCGATGGCAAGCGTCTGGCGTTCACTCAGGACAACGGGTCGCTCTTGAATATCTGGCGTGCGGCCGGTCCTGCTTCGAAGGTCCGGCAGGATCCGGGGAAGCTCATGCCGTCGAGCCGCTCCGATTTTTTTCCCGAATACTCACCCGACGGCTCCCAAGTGGCATTCAATTCTCTCCGCTCGGGGTGGCCCTCCGTGTGGCTGTGCGATTCCAACGGCAGGAACTGCTCGCCGATAGGCGAAGAAAACTCGAGTGGACCGCGGTGGTCTCCGGACGGTAAAGAGATTGGATATGGGATCAATGAGGATGATAAACGGGATCTTTACTTCACGAGCCTCGAAGGTGGATTCACGCGACGCCTGACCCGAGGGCGTGTCGGGCGCTGGCCCATGGCCTGGTCCTCGGACGGGTCGACGATTTATTACGAGTCCAATGAGACAGGCCAGTACGAAATCTGGAGGAGATCTCTCGAGGGTAAGGACGAAGTTCCGATAACGCGCGGAGGGGGCATCGCGCCGAGAGAATCCCCGGACGGTCGATTCGTGTACTACGCGAAGCCGCGATCGGACGCCGCCTACAAATGGGTCGATATCTGGAAGGTCCCTGTTGCCGGTGGCGAGGAAGTCGCTGTCCTGAAAGACAAGCTGCTCGAAGCGCCCAATTGGGTCCTCTGGCGGGACCTGCTCATTTACCGCGGCTGGGTCTCCGAGTACGGGCACGCCTTCATCAATGCCTATCACCTCGAAACGCGGGAGGAGACGCAGCTCGTCACCTTTGGCCCGGAAGAGATAACTTTCGGGTTTGGGTTATCAGTTTCGCCGGATGGGAAGTGGATCCTGTACTCCAAAGAGGAGCCAAGGAACTCGGACATCATCATCGTAGAGAACTTCGACGACTAGCAATAGAGCGCGCTACTCCCTGACTTCTCGAAGCGCCTCAGCTGATCCCGTCCTTCCTCGCGGAGAGGAAGGGGATACTTTTCCGAAAAGCGAGCCGCGCAGTAGCGGTTTCTATCCTCCGCCACCGCGAAGAGGGTCCTTCCTGCGAGAAGTAGCCAAGAGAGTCTCAGCCGACGAAGTGGGCGATTTCGGCGATGCTATGGCGAGGCCCTGAATAGCCAGCGGGGCTCGATGAAGGTACGTCCCACGTTAGTGGTCGGATGAGCCCGAGCCTGATGGGAAGACCGTATTCGTGAGAGTAGCCGATGGCGGCGACCGAGCCCGAGTCCGCAATCGCGACCGGGACGGCGGCATCCGCCGGGGTCTCCGGACGAGCTGTCGTCCGAGAGGAGGCGCGTCTGGTGCACGTCGCGGCCAAAACAATGCTGCCGCTCGCGCGCAGCACGCAGCTCACGGGTCACACCCGGGTCCCTCCGACCGAAAGCCTCGCCAGCTCGCCGGTGAGCGTGATTAGGCGGTAGCTTAGCTAGCTAGCTGGCTAGCTCGCTGGCCGACGGACTTGGGCGATTCTCAGGAAATGGCGCGCGATGGGCGCTGCCGCGAAAGGCGTCAACGGACGGGAAGCGAGCCTCTTCTTGTTCTATTGGCAAGCAACCCTG
>CAVQUX010000017.1:0-18702 GCA_963716925.1 uncultured Acidobacteriota bacterium
GAATGTATTGCTCGAGATGGGGAGGTTCAACGAAGAACTGGCGAAGGCCGGCATGCTGCTCGCGGGCGAGGGGCTCCATCCGAGCTCCAAGGGCGCCCGTGTCCGGTTCTCGGGAGCGAAACGGACGGTGATCGACGGGCCTTTCGCCGAGACGAAGGAGCTCATCGCCGGCTTCTGGATCTGGCAGGTGAAATCGATGGAAGAGGCGATCGAATGGGTCAAGCGTTGCCCCAACCCTCAGAGAACGGAAACGGACGTCGAAGATCCGGCCGGTTTTCGAGCTCGATGACTTCGGTCCCGCAGTCACGCCGGAGCTGCGCGAGCAGGAGGAGCGCCTGCGCGCGCAATCGGCGGCGAAGAAGTAGAGGGGAGAACGACGTTCGACGTCCGGGGAGACGACCCGCCGGAGAATCCGGACGAGGCGGCCCACCCTGCTACGAGTGGCGCTCCCGGGTGCGCCCACTACGCGAGTCGATAGACGTGAATGAGCCGGTCGTTCTCGTCCTCCGACCGTGCCAGTCGCCGGTCGCTCGGGACATTGGTCGTCAGGTTGGCGATGAAGACCCCCTTGTTCAGCCAGTCGTACTTGCCTCGAGGCGCCGTGAACTCGGGCGAGAGCCGGTACCTCGGGCGGCCGCCGGGCTCGTCGGCTCCGATCGAGAGTCCTTTGTTGTGAATGAGGAGGGTGATTCCGTCGTCGGTCGAAAGCCGGTAGAGCGCGTCGATGACGGTGACGCCGTCGGGTCGGACTACGGGAAAGTCGCCTCCCCCAGGGACCACCACCCCCCGGATGTCCTGACCGACGAACTTGCCGCCGACGATCGGCCAGATCGATTTTCGCTGACCGTCCTTGCTTAGGGTCTCGGGGCCGGGCGCTTCCGGCCGGGAACAGGTCACGACCAGCTCCAGCACGAGCTCCAGGCGCGGAACGTCGAATTCCGGACTCGCCCAGCCGGGCGTCGCGGACGCGGCGGCTCGAACCCGGACCGCCCCGGCGGGCAGCATCAAGAGCTCTCGACGATTCATACCTGATCCTTTCCTCGAGTCATCGGGCCTCGTAAACGACCTCGCCTCCCACGATCGTGGCGATGGTCTCGATAGCGTGAACCTCCTCGGCAGAACGGCCGCGGGGATCCGCGGAGAGCACCGCGAAGTCGCCGAGCTTGCCGACCTCGATCGAGCCCTTCTCGTGATCTTCCGAATTGTTGCGCGCCGGCCAGAGCGTCCACATCGAAAGCGCCTCCTCGAGAGTCACCGATTCTCCGGGGGGCGCGGCGCCTCCCGCGGACTGCTCGGCGATCATGTTCGCGATTCCCTGCATGGGATGGTAGTCGCCGCCTGGGCCGGCGGCGTCGAGCACCGCGATCGCCATCTCCTGAGCGACGAGCGTGCGATAGCGATGAACCCTGCGGAAAGCGCCGGGGGCGGCGGTGGATCCTGGCTTCTGCCGCGGCGCCGTGATGCCGAGGGTCAGACCGAGCGACTTCGCCTGGCGGATCCGTTCATCGTCGACAGGCGTTCGATGGTCGATGCGGTGGCGGAGATCGCCTGGGGCGGCGGCTTTCGCCGCCTCGAGGCTCCTGACCGCGAGATCCCAGCCGCCCTCCGTCACCACGTGCAGGATCGCCTGAAGTCCGCCTCGCTGGCAGCTCACCAGAGCGTCGGTGAGCGTCTCCCCGGTCCATTTCAGATCCGTCAGGCTCTGCCCCATGTAATCGGAGCCGATGCCATCGACGAAGAACTTCACGCCCCCGAATCGGAACATCTCGCTGCCAAAGCCGGAACGCCAGCCGACGCGCACGAGATCCCTCAAAGCCACGGCGTGGGGCACGACGGGATAAACGCGAAGCCTCGCGGGAAGACTGCCTTCCTCCTGCAACTCCTGAAGCGCCAGAAACTCGTTCGGCGCCGTATCCTGGATGGTGACGATCGTGGTGAGCCCCTTCGAAAGGAACCATGCCTTGAAGTGCCGGCGCATGGACTCTTTGTACTGGTCGACGGAGTAGCCCGGTCGAAAGTCCCAGACTTCGGTCGCCAACCCCGCCGGATGGCCGCTCGGGTCCCTGTGGATGAAGCTCCCCCTCCGCGGCGTGCCGTCGCTCTTCCAGGTCACGTTCTCTTCGCCGCCCGGTTCCCAGTATCCGGTCCGCTTCCATGCGTTGGTGTTCAGGATCGACGCGTGGATTCCCAGAATCACCATCACCGGATGCTCCGCGGTCGCCTCATCGAGGTCGTGTCGGTTCAGCCAGCGCCTCTCGAGAACGTTGTCCGGAAAGTCGCTCGCGAGCGCCTGCAACAGCACCCACTCGCCCCTGGGAACGCCGGCCGCGACGGAGCGAATCTTCGCGACCATCTCCGAGATGCTCTTCACGCCGCGAAGCGTCGGCTGGTGGTCGCCGACCACGCAGGAGTCCTCGACGTGGCAATGGTTGTCCACGAATCCCGGGATGACCACGCGCCCGCCGGCGTCGAACTCGGGGGCGTTCGGTGCCTCCGCGCGCACGTCCCGTCGGTCACCCACCCGCACGATACGTCCGTTCCGAACGAGCGCCGCGGAGGCGGAGGGCCTGAGTGGATCCAACGTGATCAGGTCGGCATTCACGAGCAGGAGGTCCCGGCCCGTCGTCACGGACGGGGCCGAAGGAGCCGCCTGGCTCCCCCATCGACTTGGTTCTCCAAGAAACGCGGCACCCAGGATGGCGCCAAACTCGCGTCTTTTCACGATGGCCCCTCGATTGTGGACTGCATCACCACCCTCGTTTCACTCGAATCATTCCTACCGGCGCGAAGAGCGATGTGCGCATCGCGGCGACGCTGCCCCTGCGCGGTGCCCCCCGGCGAATTCTAACCGAAGCGATCCGGCGAACAGCCTGCAAGACGGACCCGTCGGACCTCGTTCCGAGAGCGGCGGGACGGAACGATGCCTGCGGGAAGGATGCGGTCGATTCGCCTTTCGGCATAAGCTGAGGCGCTCTCGTGGCGACTCAACCCGTTCGCGTTGGCAGAGTGCGCTGGGCCATGGTGGCCCTCCTCTTCCTCGCCACCGCCATCAACTACATCGATTGCGCCTCTCTCGGGGTCCTCGAGCCCATCCTGGCGGAGGCGATGGGCTGGACCGCCCTCGACTACGCCAACATCAATTTCTGGTTCCAGGTCGGCTACGCCATCGGATTCGTGGCCCAGGGGTGGTTCGTCGACAGGATTGGCGTGAAGCGCGCCTTCGCGCTCGCCGTTTGTCTCTGGAGCCTCGCGGCCGCAGCCCACGGTCTCGCGGCCACGGCCTCCGGCTTCATGATCTGCCGCTTCTTTCTCGGAATCACGGAAGCCGCGAACTTCCCGGCCTGCGTCAAGACCGCGCGCCTGTGGTTTCCTCCGGGAGAGCGCGCTCTCGCCGCCGGCATCTTCAACGCGGGGGCCACGGTGGGCGCGATGCTCACGCCCGCGATCCTGCCCTCCTTGCTCCATGCCTGGGGCTGGCAGGCGGCGTTCTTCGCGACTTCGGCGCTCGGCTTCCTCTGGCTCGCGGTCTGGCTGAAGCGCTACCACGACCCCGAGGACCATCCGCACGTGAGCCCGGAGGAACTGGCGTACGTGCAAAAGGAAGCGGAGCCCGAGCCATCGGCCCTTCCGTACTCGCGCGTGGTCGGTCTTCGCGTCACCTGGGCTTTCACCATCGCCTACACGCTGACCGTGCCCGTGTTCTGGTTCTATCTGTTCTGGCTTCCCCCGTTTCTGAACCGGCAGTACCAGCTCGGCATCAGCCTCGACCAGATCGGCCTTCCTCTCATCGTCATTTATCTGAGCGCGGACCTGGGAGGGATCGCGGGCGGAGGTCTGTCCTCTTACTTCATCGCGCGCGGTACGGCGCCCGTCAAGGCGCGCCTCGTCGCGATGCTTCTCTCCGCCCTCTGCCTGAGCCCCATCGTCTTCGCTTCCCGCGCCGGGAGCCTGTGGATGGCCGTGGCCGCCCTCTCGATGGCCCTCGGCGCGCACCAATCCTGGATCACCAACATGTACGGCCTCCTCGCGGACGTGACTCCCCGGTCGATCCTGGCGTCGGTGTTCGGGTTCGGAAGCATGGTCGCCTCCGTGGGCGGGATGTTCATGACCCAGATCGTGGGGTATGTTCTGACGGCGACGGACGAGAATTACGGAGTGCTCTTCACGCTCATCCCCGCAACGTACTGGGTGGCGCTCGCGTGGATGTACGGAATGGCGCCACGGGGGACGGAATAGAGCATGGTTCTTCGGACCCTTCCGGTGCGGCGCGAGGGAGGCGCGGCGATGAGAACGACGTTTCTGTGGACCGCCTCGATCGGCCTGCTGTCCGCGGGCGTCGCGGGCGCGCAATCGACGGAGCGCGCGGCCGAGGTGGTGAGTGTTTCGGGCCAGGGTCGACGCTAACCGGTCACCGATTGTTCGCGGCCATGCTTCCGGGGTGTCCGGCGAGATCCTGTATCGCCCTATGACGATGCTGAGCAAGCTCACTGCATCATCCATCTCGACCAGCGGGGTGGCCCAGCAGGTCTAGATGGGCGATGCGCCAGCCGTTGGCCGTTCTGCCCGACCCGTCGTCGAGGAGACGCCGCGAGTCACGAGGGCGCCGAAGGTCTGAATCACGGCCACCATGCCGGGGCGCAACCCCGCGTCTTATCTTTCGAAGACCACATCACCCTGAAACAGGGTCATCTGGCACTGGATCGTCTCGAGCTCCTCAGTCGGGATCTCGTAGAGGTTCTTGTCCCAGACGGCGATATCCGCGTACTTCCCCGGCTCGAGAGAGCCGATCTCGTCCTCGAGGAACATCTGGTGCGCGCTCCAGATGGTGTAGGAGCGAAGTGCGGTCCGGACGTCGACGGCTTCGTCACTTCCAAACGGGTCCTTGTCGTAGATCCCGAGTGCCGGCTTTCGCGCGACCGAAGCCCAGATGCCGAAGCGCGCGGGAAAAGGCGTCACGAAGAAATCCGACGCGCCCGCCCATCGGATGTTCTTCGCGACGAAGGTCTTGAACGGATTGAGGCGCTTCGACCGTTCGGGGCCGAAGTTGCCCGAGTAGGTGTCGCCGATCCACCACATGAAGGGGGCCGATGGCTCGGGATAGGCGGCATCGAACTCCACTTCCAGTCTCGCCATGGCGTCGATCGCGCGATCCGTCGGGATGTTGGCGTGGCTGATCCCGTGGCGCAGGCCCTTCTGCGGCCTTGCTTCGAGAGCCATCGCGTAGGAGTCGACTACCCAGTCGATGCCCCGGTCTCCAATGGAATGAACGCTCACGTGGAACCCCGCGTTGTGAAACATCTGGATCTGGCTTCTCAGCACGTCGGGATCGATCACGGGGTAGCCGTAGTTGCCTTCGTCGATTGACGTGTAGTCCTTGTTCCAGGGCTCGTAGAGCCATGCGGTCCGGGCGCCGCCGCTTCCGTCGATCACGAGCTTGATTCCGCCCGAGATCAGACGGTCGTCTCCCGTTGTCCGGTACGGCTTGGTGAAAGAGCCGATGCGCGTAGCGAGGGCTTCCGATTCTTCGAGCGTGTTTCCCCCCCGCCACAGGACGAACACCCGCACGGGGAGATTCCCGGCGGCGAGCGCCCTTTGATAGGCCTCCCACTGCGGCTCGAGAATGCCCGGATCCTTGAGCCCGGTCATCCCTTCCTTGTGGAACTCCTTCGCGATGTGCTCGATGCCTTTCTGGATCTGTTCGACCGAGGGCTCGGGGATGAGCCGGGTGACGAGACGCTGGGCCCTTTCCTTCAGGACACCGGTGGGGGTGCCGTCCGGATAGCGGTCGATGGTCCCGCCCGGAGGATTGGGCGTGTTCCTGTCGACGTGCGCGAGCTCGAGCGCGAGGCTGTTGGCGACGCCGTAGTGGCCCATGGTGTGCGTGAGCCACACCGGGTTCTCCCGTGAAAGAGGATCGAGATTGGAGGCGTAGATGTACCGCCGCTCATCGAGCTTTCCCTCGTCCCAGCCGCGGCCCTCCACCCACTCCCCCCCGGTTCTGCCTTCGACCTGTTCTTCCACGTCGTCGAGGACGTCTTTGATGCTCTTCACCTTGGGGTAGGAGAGGTCGGAGACCTCGAGCATGTTGGTTCCGCCTGCTGCGAAATGACAGTGGGCATCGAGAAGCCCGGGGGTGGCGGTGCGCCCCGTGAGATCGATGACGCGAGTGTGCTTTCCCGCGAGCCTTCGGATCTCGGCGTCGGTCCCAACGGCGAGGATCCGTCCGTTCTTGATGGCGAGCGCCTGGACGATTCGGTCCTCGGCATCGACTGTGATGACGTTTCCGTTGATGAGGATGGTGTCGGCGACGAGGACCTCGGGAATGCGTCCGCCGCAGCCGGCAAGGGCAAGGAAGCTCACCAAAACCGCAAGGCGTGTATTCGGCATGGTCGCTGTTAATAGGCGTACGGCCGGAGGAGCATACCATCGGAGCGCGGCTCTCTAACGCCAGAGCGATAGCCCCGACCCGCCTTTGGTTCGGTCGCCCTGGCGCCCCTCGAGCAGCGGCACCGACGTCAGTATCGAGAACGGGCTGAAGCGGAAGAATCGACGCTGGTCCCCTTGGTCCATGCCAGTCACCTCGCCTTTCCGCACTCGCCGAAACGCCTCCAGCGCTCGCTCCAGGTTCGCCGGATCCGCCGAGATGGCGGCGTGGGCGGGAAGCAGTCGCCTCAGCGCGGGCGCGAGCGCGACGAGCCGGGTCATCGATCGGTCGTAGGCGTCGTAGTCCGTTTCGGGAACGAAGAGCCAGATGGTCCCGTCGTAGTAGGAGTCGCCGGTGAACAGCAGGCCGCGGTCCCGATCGAGGAGCGCCAGGGCATCGGGGGTGTGGCCGGGCACGTGGAGCACCTCGAGAGCGCGGCCACCGAGATCGATGCGGTCGCCGTCGGCGATGGTGCGGGTAGGCCGCCACGGACGGGTGTGGAACGCGGCCGTATCGGCGCCACTCGGGGGTTCGGAGCAGAAACTCGCCGGCGCGACCTCTCCTTCGAGCTCACTATGAGGGAACCCGGCCTGATTCGCTTCGGTGTACGGGGTCGACACCGCCAGGATCCGGTCGAACTCGGCGTTGCCACCGACGTGATCGTAGTGGGTGTGGGAGTTGACGACGTCGACCGGGAGCGCGGTCAGCCGTTCGACCACGGGTCGGATCGGCACCAGGCCGATGCCGGTGTCGAACATCACGGCCCTCGTCGTCCCTGCGATCAGGTACGAGATCGCTTCCTGGAATTGCTTCGCCTCGACGAAGGCGTAGACGCCGTCCTCGACCCGGTAGACATCGAACCATTCGGTGGACTCGGCCACCCGTTGGAACGCGGTGTTCGCGGGCCGCGGAATCTGTTCACACCAGCGCCGGGCGTCCGGAACCGCGGGTGGCGAAGGCGGCGACTGCGGGCGCGCGAGCCCGACCGCGCACATCAGTGCGACGAGGGCGGGAAGTAAGCGGCAAGTTCTAGAGACGCTCGAGGACGAGCTTCCCGATTGCGACATACACGTCCTTCGGCGCCGACCCGCTGAAGGTGACGGCAGATTTCGCGAGCACTGGACTGGGGGTCCTCTGCGCTTGGGGGATGGCCACCGAAAACAGGACCGCCACGGCCGCCGACGGCAACGGAGAGTCTCTTCGCATGGCGCAACGATTATATCGGGTTGTCAGCGATGGGAGGGAAACCTCTACGCGCCCAAATCCTCTCACGACGGCCCGAGCGAGCCTTTCCCACCGCTCGAAAAAATCGACGCCCTCGAGTCCTCGCCCGCGTCATCACGCCGATCCCAGAGGACGTGACGGCTTGCCCGGCGCCCTGCATCTGGGATAGAAGAGTCTCCCCGGCGGTCGCGGGCGGCCGTGAGGAGCCTGATCCCGATCGGGCGTTCGTACCTCGTCCGATCCGGGCGGCGGTCTCCGGCCTGCCCGAGGTCGAAAGAGGATGAGCGATACCCCGGAGGGGAGGGACGTCCTGGTCGAGGAACCGTCAACGCCGTCTGGGCCCTCGGGCGAGCGGAGCGTTCCCCCCGGTCCCGACGGCGTGCTCCCGGAGGCTTCGCCCGCGCCCCTCCCTTCTCTCGACGCGACCGTCCCCGCGGCGATGCGCGATCCCGGGGCGAGACGCCGACTCGTCGGCATCGGTGCGGTGCTCTTCGTGGCGTTTCTCGCCACGGTCGTCATGAGGTCGCCCTGGCGCGGGTTTCTCGCGGACGGCGACTCCTACGTGACCGCGCAGGCGCTCCGATGGCTTCGCACCTGGCATCGGGACGGCGCCTTGGCCTCGTCGTTCGCTCTCGTCGTATCGCCACCGACAGAGGAGTACGAGGGCGACAACCGGCTCACGAAGTGGGCTCTCCCGGGCCACCCCATCCTAGTCCACTACGCGCTCGAAGCTCTCGGCGCGGAGCCGACGCTCGTTCGAATCATGCAGGCGAACCTGGGCATCCACCTCGCGCTTGCTCTATTGCTCGCGTTTCTCGCCTACTACCTCGCCGCCCTCGCGAAGCCGGAAAGCTTGCGCTGGCCGATCCTCGTCGCTCTCCACTGCGGCCTGTTCTCCCTCCTGTTTCCGCCGATTCTTTTCTGGGGGCAGAACCTCTCGTGTCAGTACTTCACCGTCCTGCCGCTCCTTCTGATCGCCGTCGCCGGAAGGCGCCTCCGCGACTCGTTTCCGACGGAGCGGGGGCGACGGGCGGTGGATCGCGCGGTGGGAATCTCCGTGTTCGCGGGGACGTTCACCGACTTCCTGTTCTGGCTCCTCGTTCCTTACTTCCTGGCGGCGCGGGCGCTGCGGTCGTGGCGAGGCCTCGCCCCGACATCGGAACCCTGGAAGAGGACCCTCCGCAGGCCGTACCTCGCTGCCCTGCTGGTGCTGATGTTTCTGTTCCTCGTCAACGGCCACATCGGGATCATGATCCATCGCGCCCTGACCTGGACCTTCGGCACGCAGGGCGGGGGCCTCGGGTTCTTTCTCGCCACGCGCGTGTGGTTCCTCGTCGCCTACTTCGCCGGGCATTTCTACGACGCCTTCGGCATTCTCGGGTTCTTCTGCATCGGCCTCGCGCTCAGCAGGCTCGTCCGCCGCCGGAAAAGCGCTGGCATCCCCGAGGCGGCGCGGGGGATCCTTCTCGACCTGCTCCTCCCCGGCCTGCTCTTCACCTTCGTCCTCTCGCCCCACCAGTCGGTGCATACGGTCGCCGCCATGCAGTACGTTCCTTACATCGCCCTGGCATGGACCTTTCTCACACCGATCGCCGTCGCCGGAATTCACAACCGATGGATGAGGGCCGCGGCCTGGGCCGCCTACGGCGCCTTCGCTTTCGTATCGATATGGCCGTCGCAGAGCGGCTACCGGCGGTACTTTCCCGAGCCGAGACTCGACTGGACGCTGGAAGCGCGGTTCCTTCGCGAAAACACCCAGCCCTCGGACCGGATCTTCTCCCCCGCGACCGAGATCGAGATCCTCCCCCCCCCCCAGCGGATCGCGCTTGCGGAGCGAGCCGTCCATCACGTGTACGGACCTCTAGACATCCTGAAGCGGACGGCGGAGCTCGAGGATGGGGCGGCGTTCGTCCTCTACGGACCGGCGGAGGACCTGCGTCGCCTGGGAACGGGACGAACGGCGGGGCCCCAGCACCTCGGCGGAAGCCTTGCCCGCCTTTCCCTCCGCCGCTTCCACCGCTGGATCGACGAGCGCGCCGATGCCGCCTATCGCGCCCGCGAGGACGAGATCCTGAGGGGCGAGATGCGCCCCCCCAACGAGGCCCTCGCCCCATTCGACGGGGAGCTGCGCCGGCCCGAGCTTCCCGTGGCGTTTCACCTGCGGTATGGTCCGGGCGCCGGCCAGGGAGAAGAGACTCTCTACTGGAAGGACGAGACGCACTTCCACAGCGTGTCTCCGGACGGCGAACGGGTGGTGCTCGGCGAAGAGGCGTTCTCGCGCGAGTACTTCGGCATCTGGCAGAAGCTCGACGCGGTGGATGGAAACGCCGCCGAGCTCGGGGCCTTCCTGCTCCGGGTCTTCGAGGGCAGGGGCGAAAGCGTGGCGGAGCGCTTTCTCTGGGCCGACTACGAAGTCATCCGTCGGGCCGTGGGGCCGGGACCCGCCGCTCTCCAGAAGCGGTCTTCTCCGGTCGGAGGCTGGGATGCCTATCTCGTATACGCCGGCGAGAGGCCGGTGGCACTGGCGCTGGGGCCGACGGCGCCTTCGGGGGAGTCCGACCCGTGGATCTCGGTCGTTCTCGACGACGTCGTGGGCGAGGTCGGCGGTACAGCCGAGGTAATGGAGGAATGGAAGGTCATCAAAAGGAGCGAGCCGGGCCTGTAGCGGCGGCGCCCGTCAGCGTCGTCGTTCCCGCCCTCGACGAGGAGGACGGCATCCCGGCCACCGTCCGGGAGGTGATCGCCGCTCTCTCGGCGGCGTCCATCCCCCACGAGGTGCTGGTCGTCGACGACGGCTCGACCGACCAGACGGCGTCCCGCGCCCGGGAGGTCGGCGCGCGCGTTTTCTCCACCCGGAGAACCGCGGCTACGGCGCCGCGATCAAGTCGGGCGTCGCCCGCGCGGCGCACGACACGATCGTCCTCCTCGACGGAGACGGGACCTACCCCGCGGCGGCGCTGCCCGAGCTTCTCGCCTTCGCGGCAGACTACGACATGGTCGTGGGCGCGAGGACGGGCCGGGACGTGCACGTGCCCGGGCTGCGCCGGCCCGCGAAGTGGTTCCTGAGGAAGCTCGCCGGCTACCTTTCGGGCCGTCCCATTCCCGATCTCAATTCCGGGATGCGGGTCATCCAGCGCCGGCTCGTGGAGCGTTTCGCCCACGTCCTTCCGGACGGATTCTCCTTCACGACCTCGATCACCCTCGCCGCCCTCTGCAGCGGCGCCCCGGTCCGCTACCATCCCATCGACTATCGCCCGCGGGTCGGCCGATCGAAGCTCCGAGCGGCGCATACCTTCGAGTTCGTGCTGCTGGTCCTGCGCTCCATCGTTTACTTCAATCCCCTGAGGGTGTTCCTTCCCCTCGGCATGGTCCTGTTCCTGATCGGATCGGGAAAGCTCGTCTACGATCTCTTCCAGGAGAACATTTCGGATTCCGCCGTGATGGGTTTTCTCGGAGCCGCCATCGTCTGGTCGCTGGGTCTGCTGTCGGATCAGATCGCACGCATCGGAGCCCGCACCTGGATGCGCTGACCCCCGCTCCCTTGCGCTCGAGGCGGCGTCGAACGTAAGCTAACCTCGCAGGGAGCCGGCGAATCCCCCCCAACTTCTGCCGGTGGCGCATCGAGAAGCCATGAAAATCGCTCTCGTCAACGTCGAGGACGGCATCGTCTCCATCGGCTTCCGGAAGATGGCGGCGCTCGTGAAGAGCCTCCATCCCGACGCCGCGATCCGCTATGTCGCTCCCGGCCGCCGGAGCCTCCGCGAGCACCTCTTCCCGTCGAACGCGGGGAGAGGGGAACGGGCTGCGGAGGAGATTGCCTGGAGCCTCGACGGCGCCGACGTCGTGGGTTTCTCCTCGATGAGCATCCACTCGGGGACGGTCCAGGGAATCATCGCCCACCTTCGGCGGGTGAGCCCCCGCACCTACGTCGTTTGGGGCGGCTGTCACGGGATTCTGGACCCGCAGTCGGCGATCGAGCACGCGGACGCCGTCTGCACCGGCGAGGGCGAAGTCGCGTTCGCGCAGCTTCTGGAGGCTCTGGGAACCGGCCGCGATCCCTTCGGCACGCCGAACTTCTGGTTCCGCCGGGGCGGCGACGTCGTCCGGAACGGCTTTCTGCCCCTGCTCACGAACGAGGAGCTGGGCGCCTACCCCTCTCCCGTCTACGGGGATCCCGGGGAGCGGATCTTCGAGCCGGGACGCGGCTTCGTGCCGATGGCCCTGGGCCACTACCTGAAATTCAACGGCCTCTCCTACCGAACCGTCTGGTCCATCGGCTGCCCGTTCCACTGCACGTTCTGCGGCAACACCAAGTTCATCGAGAACGACTCCGCCTATCAGAAGATACGCCACTCGCCCGTTCCAGCCCTCATGCGGGAGCTCCGGGGCGTCAGGGACCGACATCCACACGTACGCTCGATCGTTTTCGACGACGACAGCTTCATGGCCCTGCCGCTTCCGCTCATCGAGGAGTTCGCGCGCCAGTACCGCGAAACGGTGGGAGTGCCTTTCACGGTGACGGGCGTGATCCCGAGCTACGTCCGACAGGAGAAGCTCGAAGTCTTGACCGCCGCCGGTCTCATCCGCATCCGCATGGGCATCCAGTCCGGGAGCGAGCGCATGCTCCGTTTCTACGAGCGGCCGGCGCTTCCCCCGAAAGTGCTGAGCTCGGCCGAGGTCGTCCATCGCTTCCACCGGGTGATGATCCCGCCCGCCTACGACATCATCACCGACAATCCCATCGAGACCGCCGAGGACGTGCGGGCGACGCTTCGGCTCGTGTACGATCTGCCGCGGCCTTTCACGCTCAACGTCTTCTCGCTTCACGTGATGCCCAACACCGCGCTCGCCCGGCAGTTCCAGGAGCTCGGGGTCGAGCCCGGAGAGGCCGGAAGGAACTTCAAGAGGCTCGCTCCCACGCTCGCGAACGCGGTTCTCTATCTCCTGTGCCTGGTAAAACCTCCGGAGCGGTTCTTCGGATGGCTTCTCTCGAAGGCGCGGCCCGCGAGCGAGGCGCAGCCCCTGTACCCCAACCTGCACCGCAGCCTTCGCGCGCTTTCGCTCCTTAGGCGCGCCGCCGCCCACCTGCGCTTCATGGATTTCGCCAACCTTCCCGGACCGATCGGCTACGCGCTCTACCGTCTCGGCGCCTTGGACCTGTGGCACAAGCACCTCAGTCCCAACGCGGGAAGGCCGCGTTTCGGCAACAAGGCGCGTCTCGAGGCATCGTGAGAAGCGAAGGGGATCGGGCTCACTGGGACGGCGCCGCGCTCCATCGGAGACCGGCGGACCACCCGGTGGTCGTCGCCTTCTCGAGCCCCAAGGTCGAGCTCGTGCGCCGGGCGCTCGACGCCGCGCCCTTCGAGCTCAGCCTGCTGGAGGTGGGAGCGGGAAACGGGTTCTTGAGCCGGAGGCTCGAGGGCTGGTTCCGTCTGACGACACTCGATCTCTCCCGGAACATGCTGAGAGCGGGCCCGACTTCGACCGCGCGCAAGGTGCAGGCCCGGGCCGAGAGCCTTCCTTTTCGAGAGGGTTCCTACGACGTCGCCTTGTGCGCGAATCTGCTCCACCACCTCGACTCCCCCGTCGACGCCGTTCGCGAGATGGCCCGGGTCGCGCGCCGGCACGTGGTCCTCATCGAGCCCAACGCCTCGAATCCGCTCATGGCGCTCTTCGGCGCCGTCGCCCCGGGAGAGCGCGGGACCCTCAAGTTCACCGCGCGGTACACGCGCGAGCTCGGAGACCTCGCGAATCTGCGGCTCCGCGCCTTCGCTACCCAGGGGGCGGTGGTGCCGAACAAGACCCCCGTGTCGGCCCTTCGGCTTCTTCGGTTTCTGGACGCGCCCCATCCGCTCGGCTTCTATCACGTGGCGGTCTTCGACGTATGAGCGAAAGGCCGCCATTGCGGGTGCTGCTCGTGAACCCACCGCGGTTCAACGAGCTCATCGGGAAGAACCCCGCCATCATCGAGAAACACCGGGGGTTCAATCCTCCCCTCGGTCTCCTCCAGCTCGCGGGATACGTCGAAGCCCATACGCCGCATCAGGTCGAGGTCCTCGACGCGCAGCCGCGCGGCTGGGACTACACCGAGCTCCAGCACCAGCTCGCGGCGAGGAGGTTCGACGTCGTCGGTGTCACCGCCATGACCTTCACCCTGGTCGACGTCTTCCTGACGTGCCAGGCCGTTCGCCACGTGCGTCCCGAGGCGAAGATCGTCCTCGGCGGCCCGCACGTCCACCTCTACCCCGAGGAGACCATCTCCCGGCCCGAAGTGGACTTTCTCCTCCTCGGAGAGGGGGAGATCGCCTTCGCCGATTTCCTCACGAAGCTCCACGATAAAGACCTGTGGCCGACGGTCAAGGGTCTGGTCTACCGGGACGAGAGGGGTCTCCCGGTGAACAACGGCATCGCCCCGAGCGCGAGCGACCTCGACGGCCTCGGATTTCCCGCGCGGCAGAAGCTCCGTCTCGACGACTACACGTCGCTTCTCGGCCGCAGCAATCGCGTGACCACGATGTTCACCAGCCGGGGCTGTCCCTATCGCTGCACGTTCTGCGACCGCCCCTACTCGCCCGTGCTCTCGGGATTTCGCTTCCGTTCGGCCGCCCACGTCGCCGACGAGATGGAGCTTTGCGCCGAGATGGGCATCCGCGAGGCCTTCATCTACGACGACACCTTCACGGTTCGCCGGGATCGCGTGTACGAGCTCTGCGAGGAGATCAAGAGGCGCCGCCTGCGCTTCACCTGGGACGTCCGCGCTCACGTGAACACGGTCACTTCCGATCTGCTGAGGGCCATGGCCGATGCCGGGTGCGACCGGGTGCACTACGGCGTAGAGAGCGGCAACGATCGCATGATCCGGGTGATCCAGAAGAACCACTCGGTGGAGCGGGTGGAGAACGCCTTCCGCTGGACGCGTGACGCGGGGATGGAGACCCTCGCGTACTTCATCATCGGGCAGCAGACGGAGACCGCGAGCGACATCCAGGACTCCATCGATCTCGCCAAGAGGCTCGCGCCGAACTACGTTCACTTCACCATCTTCTGCCCCTACCCGGGGACGGCCATCTACGAGGAGGGCCTCGCGCGCGGCATCCTCGATCGCGACGTCTGGCGCGAGTTCGCGCTGGATCCGCGACCGGGATTCGAGCCTCCCGTCTGGGAGGAGAACTTCACGCGGCAGGAGCTTCGCGAGATGCTGGTGAAATGCTACAAGAGCTTCTACATGAGGCCGCGCTACCTCCTTAAGAGCGCTCTCCGGCTTCGCTCCTTCGGCGAGCTCAAGCGGAAGGCCCGGGCGGGACTCTCGGTGCTCTCGATGAGCCCCGACGACCGTCTGTTCCGGGAGGACATGGCGCGGCGGGTGCGCGAGGTCGTACCTATCGCGCCCATCGAGCTGAGCGGCTGAAGCGCTCCCGCGCATCCGGCCTGAAAGGACGCCCCTGGGGACTCGCGCGGGCTCTATGGTCAGGGAAAAGGGGACGGGGGGCGCCCGGTTTCATCGGTTCGTCGCGCGCGTCTCGATCGCGGGAATCGTCGGCCTCATCGGCACTCGCGCCCTGTACTACGCCGTCGACTCCCTGCCGCCGGCGGCCGACGAAGCCTTCCGTAACCTCCTCCGTCTCGATCTGCTCCTCAGCTTCGTCCTGGGGATCGCGGGAGCGGCGATCGGGGCGCTCACTTTGCCCGTCGCGCTCGCCCTCCTCCTCGTTCGGCCCCGGAGCCTCGTAGCCCGGGAGGGCGGTGCCTGGACGGCCAGGCCGTGGCTCCGGTCGCTCGCGTGGGCGCTCCTCTTCTGCGAAACCTGGGTTCTGGACCTGAACCCCGATCTCGCCGCCCTCGGGGCCCTCTCGCTCCTGCTCGGGGCCCTGCTTGCGGGGCTCTCGCGATCCCGTGCGGGAGTCGCTCGCCCGTGGCTCGGCACCGCAGCCTGGGTCGGCTTCGCCGCCGGCGCGCTCGTCCTGGCGCGGGACTCCGCCGACCGGGCGGGCACGATCGTCTGGCTGCTCTTGCTTCTGGGGATCCACCTCTCGCGCGGAAAGGTGGCGGGGCGCGACCTCGCCTGGCTCGCCCCCGCTTCGCTCGCGGCGGTCCAGCTCGGAGTCGCCGCGCTCCCGCTGGTCGCTCCCATGCACGGCGGCCAGCTCCTGGCCCCCGGCATGGCCTACAGCTTCTGCGAAGCCCCCGACCGCCATCGCCTCTACGCCGTCGTTCCCGAATGCCGGGCGGACCGCTTCGGCAAGGATCTCGAGGCCTGCCGCGATGGCTACCTGGAGGAGTTCGATACCCGGGATCTATCGAACGTGCGCGTGCACCGCTTCTTCGACGAGGAGTTCTATGGACGCATGGAGCAGGTCGCCTGTATCGGCGACTCGCTCCAGATCGGGATGGAGAATACCGTCCTCGACGGCGAGTTCAGGAGAGAGCACGTCATCGAGCTTCCCATGGACCAGCCCGAGCTCGTCAATCGCAATCCCCTCCGTGGGCGCGGCGGGGCGCGCGTGGTTCACGACGAGGCGGCCTCCCGGCTCTATTACATCACCGCTTTCTCCAGCGCCTTCCGTCGACTCGACCTCGGCAGCGGCGAGGTCGAGTCCGTGCTCGAGAAAGCTCCCTTCGCCCGCGGGAGCACGAGCGCCGCACTTCACCGGGGCCGGGGGAGCCTCCTGGTCCTGGGCACGGGAACCGAACCGGTGGGAGAGTTCGACCTCGAAACGCTCGAGCTCAGGCGTCGCTACCCGCAGACGCTCGGGGTGGAGATCGCCGTGGACGAGCAGAAGGGCCGGCTCCTCGTCTCGGGCTTCTGGGGCCTCGAGGTCTACGACCTGGCGACGGGAAACAGAGTCGCCCGCCGCCGGCTGGGGTTCGTCGGACGGCAGGCGGCGGTCGCGCCCTCCGCCGGTCTGGTCTTCGTCCCCACTTTCTTCGAGGGCAAGATCCGCGTCTACGATCGCGAAAGCCTGGAGCTCCTGGGGAAGATTCCGATTGGCATGTACGTACGCTACCCCCTCGTTTCGGCGGACGGAAAGCGCTTCTTTGCCTCATCCCTGACGGCCCACTACTACTGGGATCTGCCCCGGCTGGAGGCGGCCTTCGAAGAACGCTCCGTCCTTGCCCGCTTCTTCGCGCGATGACCTGGCCCGGCCTGCCGTGCTTCCGGGCTGCGAGCCGCTTCGCGCGATCGTGACTGTCTGCGAATCTCCGCCCGGGTCTGTCTGGGCGAACGCCGAAGCGGGCCAGGAGAGGAACATGACCGTCGCGGCGAGCAGTTTCATTGCGATCCTTTCGTTATCTGTCCAGGCCCTTCTTGTTCAGCCATTCGGACATCAGGTCCGCGATCTGGAGGTTGTTCCGATCCGAGAAGGGAAAGTGCGTGTTGCCATGAACGCCGATCTCGGGCAGATGTACGACCGTGACGTCACCGCCCCGGTTGTTCACCGCGTCCCTCCATAGCCGCGCCATCTGGAGACGTACGCGCCATTGGTCCTGGCCCGGGTTCGCTATTGGGGTCGCCGGAATGTAGTCGCCGTAATAGATGACGATCGGGATCTTCGTGAGCAGCATGAACTCCGACAGAGGCGCGGGAAGCGCCTCCAGCGGACCGGCGGAGCTCGGAATCGGGGGCGGCACCTCGCCCTCCGGGAAAATGAAATTGCTGCCCGGTTCATAGGCGACGATGGCGCGGACCTTCGGGCTCTTGATTGCCGTGCGCCAGCCCGGGCCGCCCGCTTGGGAATGGGTGACGAGTATCCCTGGCCCGATCTTGTCGAACAGCGCCGCAACCGCGCTCGAGACGACTTCGACGTCGAAAGGTCCCGTGTTGGGAGCCATCTGGCGGAAGTACTGGTTCAGAGCCTCCGGGTCGCGTGAGAACTGCACGCCGGGAAAGAAGTCCGGCCAGATACCGAGGCGGAAAATGCCGAACCATCCCTGCTCGTCAGGCGTGGGCGTAATGGTAATCGGCAGAGTGCTGCGACCGGCATCGCCGCGCCGCGGCTGGTCGATGACGTAGACCTTGAAGCGGCGGCGAAGGAAGAGGTTCTGGTAGCCCTCGCGTCCGTCCGGTGTCGTTTCCCATGTCTTCGAGAACTGCCCGAAGCCATGCCACAGGACGAGAGGAAGCTCGCGAGCGTTTTCCGGGATCTGGTAGAAAACATAAGCATGGTCTCCGTGCAGTGTCTGCCCGTCGGAAGTCGGGTTTTTCGGATCGAAGGTACCTTCATTGCGGAGCACCGTTCCGCCGACCGCGAAACTGCCTTGCTCTTCGATGAGGAGCGGCGCGGCCTTGCCCTGTCCGCCCGCCATTGCACTCGCTGACGCAATCGTCCCGGCCGAGATCAATAGGAATATCTTCTTTGCTCTCATATCCCCGTGCTCCTCCCCGTTCGACGGCTGCTCGGATTACCGAAATCGCCTGTCGTCATCGACCGCTGGGCCGTAGCCGAAGCCAAATTCCCATGAAGCCGAACCCGATGGCCGAAAGCGCCAAGCCGCTCTTGCCGAGTTCTCGCGTCTGCATTGTTCCCTCATGTTGGAGGCCGCCGGCTGCCCGCTGGAAGCAAAGTCCCACTATAGGCGACTGAGCGCCGAACCACTGACTATCCCATCGACACCGAGGGGCTACCGCGCCGGACAATAGGAACGCTTCCGCGGATTCGAACGGGACGGCCTCGTATCCGACCGATTCCAGAACGGCCTGGTCGTTTCGCCGAAAAACGGAGCACCGGAGATGCGAATCGAAATCCGGCTGCCGGGAGGAAAGCCCTATCGACTCGACCTCGCATGGTTGCCAGAAGGATGGCCGAGCGACGTGAAGAATGCTCTCGGGCAATTCACCCATTCGCCTCGTCATCCTCTCGTTGTCGTGACCCCTTCGTTGTCTCCAGAGGCCATCGAGGTGCTTCCGGAGCGAGGCGTCAACTGGGTAGACGAGCTCGGGAACGTGAGACTCGTCGTTCCGCCCGGACTCGCGCTGCTTGAGTCCGCTCCTCCCGCTCGTAGCCGCACTCTGCGGCCCGGCGCGGCTGTACGCGGATTTGGGACGAGAAGGGCCG
>CAVQUX010000018.1:0-472345 GCA_963716925.1 uncultured Acidobacteriota bacterium
GGCACGCGCACGGTCGCCCGCTATCTCGACTGGAACCAGGTTAACGAACGGTCTGGACGCTGGCAAGGACATACTGCACTCCGCGCTCGCCGGAGCGGAACGCCTGCGGCGGCGGGACGCATACCGCCACCGCCTGCGGCCGCACGGAACTCCGATCATTCCGCGGTCTGTCCTTGTTCCGTGAGCCCCGATGCGCGAGAATCCCCTCGCCATGCCACCTGCTCGCCCCGCGCGAATGGTCGACGGGAATGCCACGCTCGGGGAGAGTCGACTGTCCTATCCGGTTTAAACCGTCGGAGCCGAACAGCCGAGTCATGCCGCCACTCCAGAGTTACAATCCCATCGTGATCGGATTCGTCGAAGGCAAAGGGCCAGTGCAATTGCACCTCCAGGCCGCCCAGGACGAGTACGGGCGCCTCCCCAGCGATTTCGGACTCCTCTCGGACGTCAAGAACCGCCGGGCCCGGCGGACGCTCAACCTCCCGGTGGGGCTCGCCGTCCTCGATCTGTTGCGGGACGGCAAGGGCCTGCCCGAGCTCCTGACGCAGTTCTACGAGCGCTGGGGGCGGGACTTCCGAAAGGATTTCGGGGTCGACATCGCGCCATTCCACCGCTTCAACGACCCCTGGACTGTGGGGCAGATCGTCGAGGAGAACCGCGCCGGTCTGGCCGACTGCTTGGCGGTAGACGTCCTGGCGCATCTGCACGCCAACGCGTTCGTCCCGCTCTCCACGCTGCGGTCCATCCCGGCGGATCGGTTTCCGGAAAAGGTCAAGGAGATCCTGGCCAAGCGGCGCCGGAATCCCGCCCACGAGGGGGAACGGGAGCGGATCGAGCGGGCGCTCGCCCTCCTTCACGCTCGGGATCATCTGGGAAGGATTTCGCGCCTCTTGGGCGGGGATACGAACCGTTGGGGCAAGGACCGCCTCGCCACCCATGCCGACGAAGTCGCCCGGATCCTCTGGGACGTGTCGCGGCACGTGCCGGTCGCCGGGGTGGACCGCCTGTCGTTGGTTCGCGGCCGCGATGTCGAGGTCGCGTTCGCGGCGCGGGACGGCTCGTTCCTCGCGCTCGGCAAGGAGGTCGGAGACTGCACGGCCGACAAGCTCTTCCGGCAGGTGGACCGGGACGTGGAGAACATTTACTGGACGGTCTTTTCCTGGTTCCTGGACCGGAACTACCAGATCCTGAAAGTCTATTACGACGGCGAGTTCGTCATGAAGGTGCACCTGCTGCCCGTGCTGGCGTCCACCCGGGACGGCGGGGAGGTCTTCCTGGCCGTGGACGCCATCGAAACGACGCCGGTCTTCCGTGAAGACACGCACGTCGGTCACCGAGCAATACGACGCAAAACTTTTTGTCCTCTCTTTCAACTTTCAGCGTGCTTGCTGAGGGCCAGGACGAAAGAGCAACCAAATGGTTGCAATCGGCGGGCCGCTGGTCTAATATGCAACCCGGAGGTTGCGTATGATCGAGACCAGCATGGATCGTATCGAGAAGGAAATCGTCGTTCGAGCCCCGCGCTCGAGGGTCTGGAAGGCAATCAGCGACGCCAAGCAGTTCGGCGAGTGGTTCCGGGCGGAGATGAAGGACGTATTCTCACCCGGCGCTCCCGCCCGGGGGCGTATCCTGCATCCGGGGTACGAGCACCTGACTTTCGAAGTCTACGTCGAGCGTATCGAGCCGGAGCGCTTGTTCTCGTATCGCTGGCATCCCTACGCCGTCGATCCCAATCACGATTATTCGAGCGAGCCGACGACGCTCGTGACATTCGAGCTTTCGGAGGTCCCGGAAGGCACGCGGGTGAAGGTGACGGAGTCCGGGTTCGATCGGATTCCGCTCGCGCGCCGCGCCGAGGCGTTCCGCATGAACTCCGGGGGCTGGGAGGCGCAGATGCAGAACATCGCCCGGTATGCGGGTGAAACGAAGTAGAGGCTACCGGTCGGACGCCCCCGTCTTCGCGGCTCTGGGCGACCAGACGCGTCTCCGTCTGGTCGCCCGCCTGGGGAGCGAAGGTCCGCTTTCGATCGCGCGGCTCACCGAGAGCACGGATGTCACCCGGCAGGCGGTCGCGAAGCACTTGCGCGTGCTCGCGGACGCGGGCCTGGCGCGCTCGGTGCGGAGGGGGCGCGAGCGGCTCTGGCAGCTCGACGCGGCGCGGCTCGACGACGCGCGGCGCGCGCTCGAGCGCATGGCCGAACGCTGGGACGAAGCCCTCGTTCGCCTGAAGGCCGCGGTGGAGGAAGACGGATGACCTTCGGTCGCTACGGAGCGACCGCGAATCGGGCTCGCCCCACGTAGATCTCCGCGTCGGCCGGATCTCGATAATCGGACCAGGCGGCGAAGACCTGCCCGTCCAGGACGGCGAGCCCCTGATAGTCGCCGTACTGGAACGAGGAGCCGCTCGCGTCGCTGGAGGCGCCCGAGAGGCGCAGCGGCGACTCCCAGGTCGCGCCGCCGTCCAGGGAGCGGCTCAAGAAGACGTCGGTCGCGATGCGGCGTGGGTCGATTCGAGTGTCCTTGTAGGCTACATAGAGAGCTCCGGTTGCGGGGTCGATCCGACTCCACTGGAAGTAACGGTCGCTTCCCGGAATCTGCTCCGGCAGCGCCGAGGGCGGACTCCATGTCCGCCCGCTGTCGAAAGAGCGGGACAGGAAGACCGCCGTGTTGCAGGCGGTCTGCGGATTGCACGGGTCGCCGCAGCTCTGACTCGCTCCCGCCGCGAGATCCGACCAGGTGAGGTAGACGGCTCCGAGGCGCGAACCTTCCGAACGGTCGACGGAGATTGAGGCGTGCACGATCGACTGCCTCCGGCAGTGGGACGGCTGGCTGGTGTACCACTCCGCGCGCACCGGAGCGACGGCAACCGAGGGCAGGAACGACCCTCCGCCGTCCGTCGAGCGAATCACCCGCATGACCCGCTCGCCCCCATCGCTCGCGGCAACGTAGAGCTCACCGTCGGAAGTCACGGCGAGATCGATTCCGCTGACGGCTGCGACCTCGATGAGCCGCGGACGGGAGAAGCGGCGCGCCCCGTCGTCCGAAGAGGAGTAGAAGATTCCACCGGACGGCCATTTCCACGCGACGTGGATCCGGTCCCGGTACCGACTCCGGGGACCGTCGTCGACCGCGAGCGCCACCTTGTCGTCGCGACCGGTTGCCTTGCTGATCCGAACGGGCGCGGACCATGTCCGCCCGGAATCGTCAGACCGCAGGAGTTCGATGCCGAGGGCAGTGTTGTCCCGCGCCACGGGAATCACCGCGAGAAAGGCGCTTCCTCGCGAGTCGAACGCGACCATCGGATCGGCGTGCCATGCGGCTCCGGTCGGGAGAGGCAGAACGCCGCGAGACCAGTTTTCACCCGCGTCGTCCGACGCCATGGTCAGCAGCCCGCCCTCGTTCAGGTTCATCGCGGCGGCGAGAATCCTTCGGCCGTTGAATCGGTCCAGCGCGATCGACACTTCGCTCTGATCGCCGGGCCAACGGCTCGCGTTCACGTCGGTCACGAGGAGCAGGTAGAGGAGAAACCCCATCGTCAACGCCTCCTACGGAGAGAAACCGAAGATCACCGCGACCCCGCGCGAATGGATCTCCTGCTGGTTGGTATCGTCCAGATTGGTGAGACCGATTCCGAGGCGTCCTTCGACGAACGCCTCGCCCCGCCTCGTCGCTCGCGAGAGCCGGACTCCCAGAACCACCTTGAGATCCGCCGGCCGGAGCTCGTCGGTCATGTCCTGATCGATTTCCCGAAACGCCCGGTGGGCCGAAAGCCGAAGACCGACCTGCGGCCCGAAGACCGCCGTCACCCGGTTGTGGGAGCCTTCGTGAAGCGGCCAGCCGGCGAGCGCCGCGAGCTCCAGGAAATCCGCGCGAACGGCGGTGTCGGTCACGAAAGCCGGCGACTCGAAGCTCCGGCGCGCGTAGGAAACCTCGGCCTCGAGCCGCAGGCGGCCGGGACCCGAGAAGGTCACCGCGGCGCCCAGCAAAGGCTGAATGGAGCAAGCGGAGTCGAAGCGCTCGCCGTCCTCGACCGCGGGCGCGTCGCAGGAGGGCCCCGCGAAGAACGAAAGCCTGGCGAGCAGGGAAAAGGCGAGAATGCTCCGCACGGGAACAGTGTGGACGCCGGTCCTGGCCGAAGTCCTTACGGAACCCTTAAGGAATTCTCCTGATTGGGAGACGAGCGGTCCGGTGGGATCGGAAAAAGGGCAACTCCGCGGGTCACTCCCCGAGGATCACCGTTTCCGTGGGGGAGCGCATCTCGTAGACCCTTCCCCTCCATTCGATGCGCCGCGACCAGAGCGCGCGAAGAACTCCCAGGAGAGTGACGACACCCGCGATCGGAACCAGGAGGAAATACGCCCAGATATGGCGCGAGATGGTTTCCCGCCACTGGGGTGCGAGCTCACCGATCGCCTTCGCGCGAAGGCCGCCCCCGATGAGGCCGGGGAGGAGCACGATCGCGAGGAGAGCGAAAGCGCCCTGAAGGATCGCGAGCGCGAGGAACGCACCGTAGATCAAGTGAGTTGCGGCGGCGATCGAGAAGAGCGCGGGCCAGTACACGCGGGTGATGGTCAGCTGCCGCGCGCACCAGGACAGGAGCTCCACGACGCCGACGTCGCCTCGCGAGCCGACGATGCAGCCCGGGACGAACTCGACCCTCAGGCCCGCGCGGCGCACGGCGTGGGTCATCGCCAGGTCGTCCGACAGAGCGCCCTCCCAGGCCTCCGCGACTCCGATGCGTTGGAACACATCCCGGCGGATCGCCATCGCTCCGCCCCAGGCGAAGTTATGGTCGTGGTCCCCGAGAACCGTGAGCACCGCGGCGTTCCAGGCCGAGCGCAGGAGGGTCGCGAAGCTCGCTGGCTCGGGAAGGTAGAAGCGATAGCTCGAGGCGACGCCGACCTCCGCTCGCTCCAGGGGAGCGACCAGCAGCTTCAGCCAGTCGCGCCGGGGTCGTCCGTCCGAGTCGGCGAAGACCAGGACTTCCGCCGAGGGAGAATTTTGCAGGGCGGCGAGGAGGTTCTGCACCTTCTGCGAGCGACCCTGCGCCGGACCGGCGAGAACGGTATCGCCTCTTTCAGGATGCCGCGCGAGCGAGCGCTCGATCACCGGTACGGCTTCGTCCCCGGCGCTCTCGACGACGAACCGCACGGAAAAGCGCGGATAGTCTTGAGCCAGGAGCGCCTCCAGATTCTCCTCGAGTCCCGCTTCGGCGCCGCAGCAGGGGACGATCAGGGTCACCGCGGGGGCTCGAGTGCCGGCACTCTCGACGCGCGCCCCCGCTGCCCGCCGGGCGTACCGCCGGTAGGAGAGTGCTGCGCGGATCGAGAACAGGCCGACGAGGAAATTCCACGCCGCGAGGGCCGCGAGGGCCCAATCGGAAACGCTGGTCGGCAGAAGTGTTGACACGCGTTTGATTTAGTAGATATATTCGAAGTTCAAGAGCCGCCCAACCTTAGAAGGTTTACAAAACGGACGTCCCGAATGGCCGCTCATCCTGCGCGCGACGTAGAGTCGCCCGATAACTCAGGTCCGTCATCATGAAACTTCGGGTCGTTGGCTGTTCCGGCGGGAGCGTCAAAGAGCGCTTCCTCTCCTGCTTTCTTCTCAACGATACCGTGGCCCTCGACGCCGGCGGGCTGACCGGGCCGCTCACGCTCGAAGAGCAGCTCCGGATCCGGCACGTGATCGTCACCCACACCCACCTCGATCACAACTGCGGTCTTCCGTTCTTTCTCGACAACGTCTTCGGGCAGCTCGACGAGCCCATCGTCGTCTACGCCACCGCCCCCGTCGTCCGGAGCTTGAAGATCCACATGTTCAACGACGAGCTCTGGCCCGATTTCGCCAAAGCTTCCCTCGGAGTCCAGACCCACGCTGCGGTTCTCGACGATCGAAGCGGAGACTCCGTTCCGCATCTCGGGGCTCACGTTCACTCCCATCGCCGTGGATCACCTGATCCCCACCATCGGCATCCTCGTCGAGGACAGCGTCGGGCGCGATTCTCTATACCAGCGACACCGGACCGACCCAGCGGGTCTGGGAAGTCGCTTCCTCCCACAAGCGCCTCAAGTGCGTCATCACCGAGATCTCCTTCAGCAGCGACGACGACGCGCTCGCGCGCGCGAGCGGACACATGACCCCGCGCATTCTCGCCTCGGAGCTCCGCAAGCTCACCGGCAAAGTTCCGGTTCTGGTGACCCATACCAAGCCCGGCCACCTGCCGCGGATCGAAAAGGAGCTCGCCGCCATGGGTCTCGTCGGCGTCGAGCTCATCGAGCAGGGAAGAACCTACGAGTTTTGATCTCGGCCCTCTCCGATTGGAGAGGTAGAATGTTCTCCCGGGAATGAAACTCCTTCGAGCGCTCGGCTACTCCCTCGAGGAGGCGGTCGTCGAGCTCTGGCGGAACCGGCTCGTCAACCTGATCTCCATCGCCACCATCGCGGTGTCGCTCTTCATCCTCGGGATATTCCTCTCGATCTCCGCGAACCTGAGCCAGCTGATGGAAGGATGGGCCAGCCGGGTCCAGCTCACGCTCTATCTCGAGCCGGCGGCGACCGCGGAGCAGGAGGAGACGCTGCGCAAGCTCCTCACCAAGAGCCCGGAGGTCGAGTCCTTCGAGTACATCTCCAGGGAAGCCGCCGTCTCCCGGTTCCGCTCCTACTTTCCCGAGCTCGAGGCGCTTCCGGACCTGCTGGAATCGAACCCGCTCCCCGCCTCGTTCGAAGTGAACGTCGCCGCCGCCTTCCGCGCGCCCGAGCAGGTCCGCACCTTCGCGAGGCGGCTGGACGCGGTCTCCGGCGTCTCCGAGGCGGACTACGACCTTCTCTGGATCGAGCGCTTGTCCTCCATCATCGAGCTTTCGCAGGTGCTGGGACTCGCCGTCGGCGCCGCCCTGGTCCTGGCCTCGGTCTTCACCATCTTCAACGTCATCAAGCTCACGGTGTACGGACGCCAGGACGAGATCGGCATCATGCGTCTCGTAGGCGCGACCCATGCCTACATCCGCGGGCCGTTCCTCGTCGAAGGAGTCCTCCAGGGCGGGCTCGGTGGGCTTCTGGCGCTCGCCTTCCTCTACCTCGCTCACGAGTTCCTTCTGAGGGAGGCGCTGCGGTCGTTCCAGCTCCTGCCGGCCGCGGACTGGCTCCGCTTCGTCCCGCCCTCGACCTGGCTCTTCATCGTGGTCGGAGGGATGCTGGTGGGGCTTCTGGGAAGCCTGCTCTCCGTACGGAAGTTCCTCGCGAGCAACGTCTGACCGCCGTCAGCCCGCGTCCGCGAGGAGCTCCTGGATTCGAGCGACCACCAGGTCGAGAGCCACGCGGTTCTCCGCGCCCCGGGGGACGATGAGATCGGCGTAGCGCTTCGAGGGCTCGGTGAACTCGAGATGCATCGGGCGCACGGTTTCCAGATACTGCCGGGTGACGGACTCCAGGGTACGGCCGCGCTCGACGGTATCGCGCGTAAGCCGCCTCAGGATGCGCACGTCGGCATCGGTGTCGATGAAGATTTTGATGTCCAGCCGATCGCGAAGGCGTTCGTCATCGAGGATGAGTATGCCCTCGAGCATGACGATCGGTCTCGGCTCGACGCAGCCGTCGAGGACGACGCGCGCGTGCGCCACGAAATCATACGCAAGCTTCGGGATCCGCTCGCCGCGCTTGAGGGCGTCCAGATGGGAAACCAGAAGCTCGCCGTCGTAGGCCCGAGGATGGTCGTAGTTGATGAGCACTCTTTCCGCGAACGGAAGGTGGGAGGGGTCATGGTAATAGGCGTCCTGCGAAAGGATCGCCACCCTCTGGGGCCCGACTCTCTCGGCCACGGCTCTCGCGAGGCTCGTCTTTCCCGAGGCCGTCCCGCCCGCTACCCCGATGACGATGGCACTCACGACTCCACCACCCGGCCCTGCTCGAGAACGATGACGCGCTTGCCCATCCTGGTGATGAGCTCGCGATCGTGGGTCGCGACCAGCACCGTGGTTCCGCGGGCGTTGATCTCCTGGAAGAGGGACATGATCTCGTAGGCGAGATCGGGGTCGAGGTTTCCCGTGGGCTCGTCGGCCAGCAGGAGCACCGGCTCGTTGATGAGGGCACGCGCCACCGCGACCCGCTGCTGCTCGCCCCCCGAGAGCTGCAGCGGGTAGCTGTGCATCCGGTGGTGCAGGCCCACCTGCTTCAGGATCTGGAACGCCCGGCGCTTCCTCTCCATCGTGTCGACCCCCATCACCCGCAGAACGAAGGCGACGTTCTCGAAGACCGTCTTGCGCCGGAGCAGCTTGAAATCCTGGAACACCACGCCGATGTCGCGCCTCAGGTAGGGAATCTTGGACTCGGGAATAGCGGAGACGTTCCTGCCGTTGACCAGGATCTGTCCCGACGTCGGAGTCTCCTCCCGGAAAATGAGCTTCAGGAACGTCGTCTTGCCGGCCCCGCTGGGGCCGGTGAGGAACACGAACTCCCCTTTGTCGATCTCGAGGGTGACGTCGGTCAGCGCCACGTTCTCGCGGCTGTACTGCTTGGAGACGTGGAACGTCTGGATCAAGCGTTCTTCACCGAAAGGAGGCGGACGAGCGTCTCCCTCGCGAGCTTCGGGTTCGCCTGCCCTTTCGTCGCCTTCATGACCTGGCCCACGAAGAACCCCAGGACCTTTTCCTCTCCGCTCCGGTACTGAGCTACGAGGTCGGGGTGAGCCTCGACGAGCGTCCTCACGATTCCCTCGATCGCCGCGGGGTCGGAGATCTGCGTGAGTCCTTCGCGCTCGATGATCCTCGCCGCCGGCTCTCCCGAGCCGTACATCTTCTCGAGGACCTCCCGGGCCATCTTCCCGCTCACCTTTCCCTGGTCCACGAGAGCGACGAGCTCTCCCAGGGCATCGGGGGAAACGGGGAACGCTTCGAGCGCGACCTCCGACTCTTTCAGCTTCCGCAGGACGTCGGACATCACCCAGTTGCTCGTCGCTTTGGGGTTTCCCGAGCGCCGGGCGGCGGCCTCGAAGTAGTCGGCGAGTGCGCGCGAGCTCGTGAGCACCGAGGCGTCGTAGGCGGGGAGACCGAGCTCTGTCTCGAACCGCTCGCGCTTCGCCTTCGGAAGCTCCGGAAGCGCTCTCGCAATCTCGTCCACCATACGCGCGCTCAACTTGAGAGGCGGGAGATCGGGGTCGGGGAAATAGCGGTAGTCGTGCGCCTCCTCCTTGCTCCTCATCGGATGAGTCTCGTCCGCGTCCGGGTCGTAGAGCCTCGTCTCCTGGACCACGCGGCCTCCCTCGGTAAGGAGCGCGGCCTGCCGCTCGACCTCGTAGGCGAGGGCGCGCCCCAGGAACCGGAAAGAGTTCAGGTTCTTGATCTCGACCTTGGTGCCGAGCACGGAAGCCCCCCGCGGCCTTATGGACACGTTCCCGTCGCAGCGGAAGTTCCCCTTCTCCATGTCGGCGTCGGAGACTCCGGTGTACTGGAGGATTTCCCGGAGCGACTCCGCGTAGGCCACCGCCTCTTCCGGGCTCGAGAGCGAAGGAAGGCTCACGATCTCGATGAGCGGGACTCCGCTGCGGTTGAAATCCACGCCGCTCTTGGTGGAGGCGTCCCGGAAGCCCTCGTGTAGAAGCTTTCCCGCGTCCTCCTCCATGTGGATCCTCTCGATCCCGATCCGCCTGCGGCCGGACCCGGTCTCGATCTCGAGTCCGCCGTCCTCCGCGAGCGGCCGGTCGTACTGCGAGATCTGGTATCCCTTGGGAAGGTCGGGATAGAAGTAGTTCTTCCGGGCGAAGACCGACTCGGGGTGGACGCGGCAGCCCACGGCGAGCGCCATCCGGGTCGCCAGCTCCACCGCGAGGCGGTTCAGGACGGGAAGCGCACCGGGAAGACCGATGCAGACCGGGCAGACGTGGGTGTTGGGCGCGTCGCCGAACTCCGCGCGGCAGGAGCAGAAGAGCTTGGTCCGGGTCAGGAGCTGAGCGTGGCACTCGAGCCCGATGACCGTCTCGTAAGCTCCTTCCCCCGAGGTCATGCGGGCTCGGGCTCGTGATAGAGCTCGTCGATGAGGTGCTTGTATCGCGACTCGATGGCCGAACGTTTGGCCTTGAGGGTCGGGGTGAGCTCGCCGCGCTCGATGGTGAATTCCTCCGAGAGCAGCGCGATCTTCTTCACCCGTTCGTACTGCGCGAACTCGAGGTTCACCCTCTCCACCTGCTCCATGAGGAACGCCCGCACCCGGGGGTGAGCCGCCATCTGCTCGCGGCTCTCCGCGGGGAGCGAGCTCTCGCGGCACCAGAGCGCGAGCTTCTCGAAGTTCGGAAGAATCAGGGCGGCGGGGAACCGCCGGCGGTTTCCCACCACCACCACGTCGGCGATGAACGCGTTGGTCTTCAGCTTTCCTTCGATCGCCTGGGGCGCGATCTTCTTTCCCCCCGCGGTGACGATGAGGTCTTTCTTGCGATCGGTGATCGTCAGGAATCCGTCGCTATCGAGGACGCCTATGTCTCCGGTGTGGAAGAAGCCGCGGGGGTCGATCGCCTCGCGGGTCGCGCCCTCCTGCTTCCAGTAGCCTTTCATCACGTTCTCCCCCCGGGCGAGGATCTCGCCGTCCTCCGCGATCGCCACCTCGACTCCGGACACCGGAGGACCCACGGTGCCGAAGCGGATGCGGTCGGGCCGGTTCACGCTGATGACCGGCGAAGTCTCTGTGAGTCCGTAGCCCTCGAGGATGACGATGCCCGCGGCCCAGAAGAAGGCCGCGATCTCCTTCGAGAGAGGCGCCGAGCCGGAGACGAAGTACCGGAGCTCTCCCCCGAGCCGCTGGTGAAGCTTCTTGAAGACCAGCGCCGTCGCGAGCTTGTACTTCAGGTCGAGCCTCAGCGGCGGGTTTTCGCGCCGCAGTCGATACTCTCCGTGCTCTCTTCCCGTCGCGATCGCCCACTCGAAGATCCTGCGTTTCAGCGGGCTTCCCGCGGCGGCCGATTCCCTCACCCGCGCGTACATCTTCTCGTAGAAGCGGGGCACCATGGTCATGAACGTGGGGTGGATCTGCCCGAGGTCCTCGAGGACGGTATCGATGCTCCCGGCAATCGCGATCGAAACGCCGGCGGCGGGGTACAGGTAATGCGCCACCATGCGCTCGAAGACGTGAGAGTAGGGAAGCGCCGAGAGCGCCCGGTCTTTCGCTCCGACGGGAAGCGCCTGCATCGAGGCCTTCACGTTCGAGACGAAGTTGCGCTGCGTGAGCATGACTCCCTTGGGCTCACCGGTGGTCCCCGACGTATAGACGATGCTCGCCAGGTCCTCCGGGGACACGGCGCTCGCAAGCCTCTCGGCGGCGGCGGGATCCCTCTCCGCCTCCTTCCTTCCTCGAGCCTCGACCGCGTCGAGCGAGGTCCCCTCGATCGCCGTCGCGGGATCGAGGGTGATGACGTGCTCGAGCGAGGGAAGCTCGGCACGGACCTCCGCAAGCTTCTTCTGTTGAGTGGAGTCCGAGACGACGACCGCCTTCGATCCGGAGTCCTTCAAGATATAGGCGGTCTGACGGGACGTGAGCGTGCAGTAAACGGGAACGTTCGGGGCGCCCAGGATCTGAAGCGCGGCGTCGACGAGGAACCACTCGTGGCGATTCTCGGAGAGGAGCGCGACGCGGTCACCGTGCTCGATGCCGAGGGCAGAAAGCCCGAGCGCCAGGTGGCGCGCCCGGGTGAGCCAGCTCTCCGATGAAATCTTGTGCCAGGCGCCATCCTTCTTGTAGAGAAGGGCATCGTCCTTGCGGTACGCTTTCGCCGCCTCCGCGAGAAGCTGGTTCAGTGTCTCGAACTCCATGATGTACCTCAACTTGCGAGGGATGTTAACACAGCACCGAAATCCTTGGGATCCTCCGCATTGGGTATACTTGCAGCAGAATGCCTCGCTCCTTCCTGGGCCTTGGCTCGAACGAGGGAGATCCGCTCCGCCAGATCGAGAGCGCGCTCTCGGAGCTTCCCGAACGAGGCGTCCCGCGGATTCGAGCTTCCAGCCTCTACCGGACCGAGCCCATCGGCGGCCCGCCCCAGGACTGGTACGTCAACGCCGTGGCGGAAGTCGGATTCGACGGTGATCCGATGGAGCTCCTTTCGGTTTGCAGGTCCATCGAGTCGCTCCACGGGCGAATGCGCCCGGGAAGGAACGCGCCCCGAACCCTCGATCTGGATATCCTCCTCTTCGGCGCCCTCGTCCTCGCGTCACCCGAGCTCACGATTCCCCATCCCCGGCTTCGCGAGCGGCGCTTCGTTCTCGTCCCGATGGTAGAGATCGCCCCGGAGGTCGAGGACCCGATCTCGGGGCTCACCATGCGCGAGCTGCTTTCCCGATGTCCGGATGAGAGCGCGGTCCTGAAGGTTTCCTCCGCCGGGCCCATTTCCGCGACCCGCTGATGCGCTACCGATACGTCGCCATCGAGGGCCCTCCCGGGGTGGGGAAGTCCATCCTCGCGAAGCGGATCGCCGAGGCCCTCGACGGCGGAACGGTCCTCGAAAGCGAAGCGAATCCGTTCCTCAAGGACTTCCACGCGGGCCGCGCCGGCGCCGCGTTCCAGACGCAGATCTTCTTCCTCTTGAGCCGCTACCGGGAGCTCTCGCAGCTCGCCCAGAGGGAGCTCTTCTCGCAGATCAAGATCTCGGACTTCATCCTTCCCAAGGACAAGATCTTCGCTTACCTCAACCTCGACGACAGCGAGCTACTGCTGTACGAGAAAATCTACCGGACGCTGGCGGCCGAAATTCCCTCACCGGAGCTGGTGCTCTACCTGCAGGCGCCCGCGGAGACGCTCATCAAGCGACTTCGCCGGAGCCCGGGACAGGTTCCCGACGATTCCACGATGCGCGAGATCGTGCGCGCCTACGATTACTTCTTCTTCCACTACTCGGCGACGCCGCTTCTCGTCGTGAACGCGTCCAACGTCGATTTCGCGAGCCCCGAGACCAATCTCGGCGACCTGGTCCAGGAGATCCGGCTCATGCCGGGAGGTACCCGGTATTACGTTCCCTCCGCCGGGTAGTGGGTCGGATCCACTGCCCTCCGCCGGCCAGGCTTGTTCCGATCCTGGGGGGCGTGCTACCCTTTTCTTGAAACCATCGGGACAACATCTTCCTCTGGTGCCCCGCCTTTCTCCCGGCGGCGGAGGACTGATTTTCCATCGACTGGCGGAGGTTCCCATGATCGACACCCCCTCGAGGCGCCCGGCCCTCCACAAGCGCCGCTACATCATCGACCAGCCGTTCCAGTACCGGCTCATCCGGACGCTTCTTCTGATTTGGCTCGCGCACTCCGTTTTCTTCACCCTGGTGCTGTATTTCTTCTACGAGGGCCACCTCCGGCAGTTCTACGAGCTCGTGCCCCGTCCGGGGCTGCTTCCGCTGATCTCGCCTTCGACGCTCGTGGCACTCTCGATCGCCTTCGTCTTCACCTTCAGCTTCGTCGTCCTCACGCTGGTTGCGGTCTACATGAGCAATCAGATCGCCGGGCCTCTCTACCGCACCAAGCAGGGCCTGGATCGTGTGGGGCGAGGCGAGTGGAGCTTCCACCTCCAGTTCCGCCAGGGCGACTTTCTGCGGGACGTCCCCGTGGCCTTCAACAACATGCTCGACAGCCTGCGCCACCAGGCGGAGATGGAAGTCGAGGAGCTCCGGGCCATCGAGGCTCTCGACGACGATCCCGGCGAATGGAGGCGGCTCGTCCGAAAGCAGCGGGAACGCAAGGAGGCGCAGCTCGGGATTGGACCGGATGCGGTGGGAATCTCCCGGGAGCCCGAGAGGGTGTCCCTTACCGTGCACTAGCGGACCCGAGCGCGAACGGCCGAGTTTGGCATATTATTGTCGCTTTCTCGACTTCGAGCTCGAGGTCGCCCCAGGATATGACCAAAAGGAACGACGGAAAGCCTCTCCGGGACGGCGCTCCCTATAGCGACATTCTCGGGGTCGACCCTTCCGTCGTCAAAGAGAAAGTCCGGCGGGGATCCGAGGAAGGCCGGGATCTCCTCACCTCCAACGACCTCTTCGGCGACATCATCGACGATTTCCGGCCCCAACCCGGCGCTCCCGGAGAAGGCCCGCCTCGCCCTCCCGACTTCGAGTCCGCGGGAACCGACCCCTTCACCCCGGGAACCCCGAAGCCCGTGGCGAGCGGGAAGGGCTACAACCTCCTCGATGCCGCGTACTCGACCCTTCTCAAGGACTCCCACCTCCACCGGGACGTCGAGAGGCTCGAGAAGCTGACGAACCCGGAGGGGCCTCCCGAGGACAGCGCGGACTACGGCCGCTACTCCCTCCTGGAGAAGGTCGCGACCGGCGGGATGGCCGAGGTCTTCCGCGCCAAGCGCAAGGGGGTCGAAGGCTTCGAGAAGGTGGTCGCCGTCAAGCGGATCCTCCCGCACCTGTCGAGCAACAAGGAGTTCGTCGAGATGTTCATCGAAGAGGCCAAGATGGTGGCCTCGTTGTCGCACCCGAACATCGTCCAGATCTTCGACCTGGGCAAGATCGACGAGACCTACTACATCGCGATGGAGTTCGTGGAAGGCAAAGATCTGAGGACAATCCTCACCCGGGCCCGCACCCGGAACACGCTTCCGGCCGTCGACCTCGCGGCGCTCATCGCCGCCCGGGTGAGCGCCGCCCTGGAATACGCGCACCGTCACCGGGACGGCGAGGGACAGGAGCTCCGCATCGTCCACCGCGACGTGAGCCCGCAGAACATCCTTCTCTCCGACGAGGGGGAGGTCAAGCTCGTCGACTTCGGGATCGCCAAGGCTGCGACCAAAGCGTCCCATACGGACACCGGCTCGCTTCGAGGGAAGCTCCTCTACATGTCGCCGGAGCAGGCCTGGGGAAAGCCTCTCGACAAACGGTCCGACCTGTTCGCGCTCGGGGCGGTTTTCTTCGAGATCCTGACCGGCCATCTCCTCTTCAGCGCCAGCTCGGAGATGAGCATCCTCGAGCGCGTCCGGGAGGCTCGCTTCGTGCCCCCCTCGTCCTTGAACCCCGCGGTTCCCATCGAGCTCGAGGCGGTGGTGATGCGGCTCCTGAACAAGAACCCGGTGGAGCGGTACCAGGACGCCTCCGAAGTGCTCCTGGACCTGGATTCCTATCTGCGCCGACGTCCGGCGGTGGGCTCGGGGGACCTTTCTCGATTCGTCAAAAGGCTCTTCGAGATGGACCCATAGGAGCTATCCTTTGGCCATGAAAGCACCCGAAGGCATGGTCCCGCTCTCGAAGGAAGAGGCCGAGCTCTTCGAGCGGAGGCTTGCCATGGTCCGGAAACAGCTCGAAGGCATCGACCAGGAGATCGAGAAAGAGCTCCGGGAGGTCCGGGAGCGGATCGACGCCCTCCAGGAGAAGCGCAAAGCGGCGCTGAAGGTCTACGACGCGGCCTGCACCATGCTCGGGATCGAGAACGATCTGGGCCAGGATTGAGCTCCCGGACCCCGGTTTGACCTCCCCCCCGACCGCTGGTACGATCGTCGAACTTGACTCTATGAGCTGGTTCAAGAAGGAAAAGACCCCCCTCGCTCCCATTCGAAAGAGCCGCATGCCCGAGGGCTTGTGGACCAAGTGCCGGGAGTGCTCGGAGATCCTGTATACGAAGGAGATCGTCCGGAACCTGAGCGTTTGTCCTAAATGTAACTACCACATGGGGTTGACGTCTCGGGAGAGGGCCCGTTCGATCCTGGACGACGGGAGATTCGAGGAGCTCGAGCGCGGAATGCGCTCGAACGACCCTCTGCACTTCACCGATACGAAGCCCTACGGCGACCGGCTTTCGAAGAGCCAGCAGTCGACGGGACTCGACGACGCGGTTCTGATCGCCCGGGGCAAAGTCTCCGGGATCCCTGTGATTATCGCGGTCATGGAGTACGGCTTCATCGGCGGAAGCATGGGCGTGGTCGTCGGGGAGAAGATCACCCGCGCCGTGGAGCGCTCGATCGCGGAGCATTCCCCCCTGCTCATCGTCTCACGCTCCGGCGGGGCGCGGATGCAGGAGGGGGCGATTTCGCTCATGCAGATGGCCAAGATCAGCTCCGCTCTTGCCCGCCTCGACGAAGCCAGAGTTCCATACATCTCGATTCTGACCGACCCCACGACCGGGGGGGTGACCGCGAGCTTCGCCATGCTCGGCGACTTCAACATCGCGGAGCCCAAAGCCCTCATCGGCTTCGCCGGGCCCCGGGTCATCGAGCAGACGATCCGGCAGCCGCTGCCCGCGGGGTTTCAGCGGTCCGAGTACCTCCTCGAGCACGGCATGCTCGATATGATCGTCGAGCGCGGGGCCATGAAAGACACGCTTTCGAAGCTCCTGCGCTTCCTGACCGCCCCCTCGAAGCCGCCGAAGCTCGAAATCCGGATAGCGCCTACCGAGATTCCGGTGCCGATGCCCAGCCCGACCGCGCAGGAATCCGCCTGAGGCGGGTCTCGCGGACCGTCGCTATCTCGGGCCCATGACGTACGACGAAGCCCTCGTCTATTTGAAGGGCCGAGAGCGCTACGGCATCAAGTTCGGCCTCTCGAACATCGACCGCCTGGCGGAGGCATTGGGCCGGCCCGAACGCCGCTACGCCTCGCTCCTCGTGGCCGGGACCAACGGGAAGGGTTCGACGGTGGCTTTGGCCGAGTCCATCCTCCGGGCCAGCGGTCTCAGGACGGGTCGCTACACTTCGCCCCACCTCCGGTTCGTCGAGGAGCGCATCCATATCGAGGGACGGCCGATTCCTCGAGAAGAGCTGGCCTCCGCCGTTTCCCGGGTGGCGGAGGCCGCGGAGGGCCTCTTCGAGGGTGAGTCCGACCGCTCGGCCCCGACCTATTTCGAGGCCATGACTGCCGCCGCGTTCCTGGCTTTCGCCGAGCGAGGCGTCGACGTGGCGGTCCTCGAAGTGGGGATGGGCGGCCGGTACGATGCCACCAACCTCTCTCGCGCCGACGTTTCGGTCATCGCTCCCATCGGCTTCGACCATGAGAGGTTCCTCGGAAGCACTCTCGCCGCCATCGCCGCCGAGAAGGCGGCCATCATCAAGGAAGGCCGTCCGGTAGTCGTCGGAAGGCTCGCCCCCGAGGCCCTCGAAGTCGTCCGCCGGGAGGCGGAAGCGAGGAGCGCTCCGCTGATCCTCGCCCTCGATGGGGTCGAGATCCGAGGGGAAGAATCGGCGAGGGGCCAGAGGGTGTGGCTCGAGACTCCGTCGCGCGACTACGGGGTTCTCGATCTTCCGCTCAGGGGAAAGCACCAGCTCGACAACCTCGCCCTCGCGGTGCGCGCGGTCGAGTGCTACTCCGGCTTTCTCGCGGTCGAGAGCGTGGCGCGGGGCGTCGCCGCGACCGAGTGGCCGGGTCGTCTCCAGAGGATCGAGGGGAAGCCGTCGCTCCTTCTCGACGCCGCTCACAACGTGATGGCGACCGAGGCGCTGGTGCGCTATCTCCAGTCGCATCCTCACCCCTCGCGGGTGCTGCTCTTCGGGGTCATGAAGGACAAGAGAGTGTGGGAGATGCTCGAGGAGCTCCTTCCGCACGTGAGCTATTTCGTCGCCACCCGTCCGGAGATGTCCCGCGCCCGCGACCCCGAAAGGCTCGCGCGATTCGCCAAAGAGCGGGGCGTCCCTGCGGAGGCCTTGCGCTCCCCCGAAACGGCCCTCGCCCGCGCGCGCGAGGTCGCGGGCCCCGACGGCGAAGTCCTCGTCGCGGGCTCGATCTTCCTACTCGGGGAGGTCTTTCCGGCGCTTTGAGCCCTTGGGCGGAGGGTCGCAGGGACGGGCGAACTCCTGGGTGATGTAGAGAAAACCGTCGGCTTCGACGATGCCGATCCCGATGTGGGTGAAGCGGTCGCTGAGGACGTTTCCCCGGTGACCCTTGCTCGCCATCAAGTCTCCCAGCGAGTAGTCGATGCTGGTGTGCTTCGAGACGTTCTCGCCGAAGGTGCAGATACCCGGAAGAGCGGCGGCGATTCTCTCCTCCATCGGGCGGTCGAGATCGTGGTGGATCGTTCGGGTCTCGGCCATCCGGGCGCTGTAGGCGCGCCCGACGTCGGCGAGGGCGGTGGAGTAAGTGAGAGGGGCGAGCCCACGGGCCTCGCGCTCGACGTTCACGAGCTCCGCCATGCGAAGCTCGAGCCCTCGGGTGGGCTCGCCGGCGGACTGGCACGAGACCAGGGTGACCAGGAGGAGGACGAGCCCCGTCATTTCACCGATCTTAGCCCGTGGGAATCTGACGTGCAGCACGCTAACCTGTCCCGCGTGGAGAGACGAGACTCTCTCATGGGCGGACTCCCGGCCGGCGGCTTCTCGCCGGGATTCGCCGAGCGCGCGGGAGCGGCGGCGCAAAATCCGCCCGACAAACTGCGCGGAGTACAAATTCTCGTCTTCGACACCTTCGGCACGGTCGTGGACCGGCGGTCGTCGGTCATCGCGGAGGGAGAGCCTTCCGGGGTGATGAGGGTCGCGGCGCACCTCGGCGCGCAGTGCCTGGGGCCGATCGTCTGAAGCATCCCAGCCCGTTCGGTTCGGTGGTAAATTGGTCGCAGTGACCGAAAAATCGTTGCTGCGTCTTCGCGTCAATGGTGAGTCCGTCGAGATCGCCGTTCCCGTGCACAAGACGCTTCTCGAGGTCTTGAGAGAAGATCTCAGGCTCACCGGAACCAAGCACGGCTGCGAGCTCGGAGAGTGCGGCACCTGCACCGTGCTGGTGGACGGCGAGCCGGTGCTCTCTTGTCTCGCCCTTCCCGTCGAGCTCCAGGAGACGGAAGTTCTCACCGTCGAGGGGCTCACCGAGGGCGGTCGGGTCCACCCGCTCCAGCTCGCGTTCGCCGAGATCGGCGCCGCGCAGTGCGGGTACTGCACCCCGGGAATTCTCCTCGCGGCGAAGGCGCTCCTCGACCGCAACCCGATGCCGGAGCGCGACGAGATCCGGCAGGCGCTCGCTGGAAATCTCTGCCGCTGCACCGGCTACCTCCAGATCCTCCAGGCGATCGAAAGGGCGGCTCGCGGCGAAGTGGGGAGTCCCGTCTCTCTGTAACCATGTCCACCAAAATCGACGTTCCACCCGGAGAGAAGACGGCGGCCCGCGAGGCGGAGCCTCTCACCATCATCGGCAAGCCCAACCGGAAGGTCGACGCCATGGCGAAGGTGAGCGGAGAGACCCTCTTCGCCGACGACCTCGCGCTTCCGCGGATGCTCTTCTGCAAGCTCCTGAGGAGCCCTCACCCCCACGCCCGCATTCTGAGCGTCGACGTCCGGAAGGCTCAGGCGATGCCGGGGGTCGCCGCAACGCTCGTGGGATCGGAGCTCCCCATCCCCTTCGGTATTCTTCCTGTTTCCCAGGACGAGCACGCTCTCTGTTTCGACAAGGTGCGCTTCGTCGGCGATCCCGTGGCCGCGGTCGCCGCCCTGGACGAGGAGACGGCGGAGCGGGCGATACGGCTCATCGACGTCGAGTACCAGGTTCTGCCTCCGGTCATGTCGATCGAGGAGGCGCTCTCTCCGGACGCTCCGGTGATTCACGAGGACCCTCGCTACCAGGGAAACGTGCAGAAGGCGGTGGCTCTCGAGTTCGGAAACGTCGACGAGGGCTTCGCCGAGGCCGACCACGTTCGCGAGGACACGTTCTTCTTCGAGGGGAACACCCACCTGCCGCTCGAGCAGCATTCCGCCCTCGCGAGCTACGGAGCCGACGGAAAGCTGACCCTCTGGTCCTCGACCCAGACCCCTCACTACGTGCACCGGGCGATGGCCAAGGTCCTCGAGATGCCGCCCTCCCAGATCCGCGTCATCGCCTGTCCCAACGGCGGCGGCTTCGGCGGAAAGAGCGATCCGTTCAACCACGAGATCGTCGTGGCCAAGCTCTCGATGAAGACCCGCCGTCCGGTGAAGGTGACCCTCAACCGCGAGGAGGTCTTCTACTGCCACCGCGGACGCCACCCGGTGGCGATGTGGGTGAAGACCGGCGTCAAGAAGAACGGCGCCATCACCGCGATGCACTTCCGCTCCTTTCTCGACGGCGGAGCGTACGGCAGCTATGGAGTCGCGAGCCTCTACTACACCGGGGCTCTGCAGACGGTGACTTACAAGGTCCCGCGCTACAAGTTCGAGGGGCTTCGGGTCTTCACCAACAAGCCTCCTTGCGGCCCCAAGCGCGGCCACGGGACGGTGCAGCCCCGCTATGCCGTCGAATGCCACCTCGACAAGATCGCGGAAGCGATCGGAAAGAACCCTCTCGACCTTCGTCTGGAGCGCGTCGTCGAGCCGTTCTCGAGAACCGCCAACCACCTCGAGATCCGCACCGTGGGCTTGAAGGAGTGCCTCGAGCGGGTGGGAGAGCGGTCGGACTTCCGAAGGAAACATGGAAATCTGCCGCGCGGGCGCGGAATCGGTCTCGCCGCTTCGAGCTACCTGACGGGCGCGGGTCTTCCGATCTACTGGAACAACCTTCCCCATAGCGGCGTCCAGCTGAAGCTCGATCGCGGCGGCGGCGTCACCGCTTTCTGCGGGTCGACCGACATCGGCCAGGGTTCGGATTCGGTCCTCGCCTACGTGGTGGCGGAAGAGCTCGGGGTCGAGGTGGAAGACGTTCACGTGGTCACCGCCGACACTCATCTCACTCCCGTCGACCTCGGAAGCTACTCGAGCCGCGTCACCCTCATGACGGGAAACGCCGCGATCCAGGCCGCGCGCCGCTTGAAGCCGCTTCTTCTCGACGAGGCCGCTCGGAAGCTCCAGGTTCCCGTCGACAGGCTTCGCATGGCCCATCGCCGCATCTTCGATCGCGAGCATCCGGAAGCGGGGATGGCTTTCGCGGACGCGGTGGTCCTCGCCGAAGCGCGCTACGGGACTCTGGGCTCGACCGGGAGCTACAGCCCGCCTCGATCCGCCGCGAGATACAAGGGCTCGGGGGTGGGACCGAGCGCGACCTACAGCTACTCGGCCTGCGCTCTCGAGCTCGAGGTCGACGAGGAGACGGGCATCGTCCGCGTCGACAAGATCTGGATCGCCCACGACGTGGGAAAACCCATCAACCCGCTCCTCGCGATCGGCCAGATCGAGGGAAGCGTCTACATGGGGCTCGGCGAGGTCCTCTACGAGGAGCAGGTCTTCCGCCGGGGTCTCCACAAGATCCCCTCGCTTCTCGACTACAAGAGCCCGACGTTTCTCGAGATGCCGGAAGTGGAGTCGATTCTCGTCGAAACGCTCGATCCCGAGGGTCCTTACGGCGCCAAGGAGTGCGGACAGGGGCCGCTCCTTCCGGTGATCCCCGCCCTCGCGAACGCCGTCTACGACGCCCTCGGAGTGCGGATCGACGAGACCCCGGTCACTCCGGACAAGATCCTTCTCGCCCTCGAGGGAAGGCTCGCTCGACCGACGGTGCCCGCGTACGAGTTCCCGCCGCCCATCGAGGTCCCCCCGCTATGATGCGGCTCCCTCCGTTCCGCTACCTCAAGCCGAACACCGCGAGCGAGGCGGCGAAGATGCTCGCCGATCATGGCCGCGAAGAAGCGATGGCGGTCTCGGGTGGCACCGACCTCTATCCCAACATGAAGAGGCGTCAATTCGAGCCGAAGGTGCTCGTGGGTCTCCGGGCGATCGAAGGCGGCCGAGAGATCGCGTTGGGGGAGGACGGTGCTCTCGACATCGGAGGCCTCGCGACCCTGCAGTCCGTCGAGAGAAGCGCTCTCCTTCAGGACCGATTTCCGGCGCTCGCGAAAGCCGCGGGGCTCGTGAGCTCGCCGATCCTCCGCCACATGGGCACCGTCGGCGGGAACCTCTGCGTCGACACCCGCTGCACCTACTACAACCAGACCTACGACTGGCGGAAGGCGATCGACTTCTGCATGAAAAAAGACGGCGCCATCTGCTGGGTCGCGCCTTCGAGCCCGCGCTGCTGGGCGGTGAGCTCCTCCGACACCGCGCCGGTCTTCATCGCTCTCGACGCCACCGTAACCCTAGTGGGCCCGTCGGGCGAACGACGAATCCCGGTGAAGGATCTCTACCGGCCCGACGGAATCGACTTCGTGACCAAGAAGCGCGAGGAGATCCTGACTTCGATTCACGTGCCGGCATCGAACGGATCGCGCGCGACCTACCTCAAGCTCCGCCGCCGGGACAGCATCGACTTTCCCATTCTCGGAGTGGCGGCGGCGCTCTCGACCGCGAAGGACGGCACGGTGACGAAAGCGCGGATCGTGCTCACCGCCGTCGAGTCTGCGCCCGTCGAGGCCGAGAAGGCCGAGGCCCTTCTCGTGGGAAAAAAGCTCACCGACGATCTCATCGAGGAAGTTTCCGCTCTCGCCTACCGGCCGGCGAAGCCTTTCGACAACACGGACCTCACGAACCCCTATCGCAAGAAGATGGCGAAGGTCTACGTGGCGCGAGCCCTTCGTGAGCTCAGATTTGGCGAGGAATCGTAGATACTATTTCTTGCGCGAGCGCCGCGGCTTGCGCGCCCGCCCCGGATAGTCGCGAGGCGGGACGACCCATGTGTCCCCCAGCCGTTTGCCAAAGTAAGGGCCGAAATCCCTCCGATCTCCAGTGATGAGGTGACTAGCTCCTGCCGCGATGGCTGCCGCAACGATGGGAACGTCCCTTGCTCGTAGCGATAAGTCTTCGGGAAGGTCTTGTGACGGTGCGTCCGGAACTAGACGAACCCTCTTCATCAACTCCACGAGCCGCTCGCGCTGACTCGGGTTCAAGTTCCTCTCGGCCTCGGCATGAGCATATGCTGAAGTGAGCAGCTCGACTCCCCGTCGATGCCACAGCCGCTGCAGGGGAGAGTCCTCGCGATAGGCTGCGGAGAAGAGGACGTTGGCGTCGAGGAAGAGACGATCCACGCGCTAGGTCTTGGGCTTGCCGTGCGGGATCCTGTCCGGGTCGAGTCCCATTCTGCCCACCTCGCGGCGCGCCCATTCGTAGTCCTCCGGGTCTACCGCATTCTCCAGAAGGAACGCGGCCTTGCGCTCCGGGGACCAGATTTCGATGGGGACGGTGACCGCTGGACGAATGAGGACACCGTCCGCCGCTTCTTCGACAAGGACGGAAGAACCCTCCTCGATGCCGAACTTCTTGCGAAGCTTCGCGGGGATGACCACCGCTCCGCGTTTTCCGACCTTCGCCGATTCGCCCATGCTTGCCTGATTATCAGACATTCAGGCGCCGGGCGCAACGGCGTGGAACGCGGGGAGTCGTTGCCGGGGGGTGGGGTGCCGTATAGAATCCGCCGCGATGGACGCCGCCCACGAACGCGGCGAGGCGGCACATCCCGAGCTTCCTCGCTCCCTGGGTCTTCGGGACCTCATCCTTCTCAACATCGTCGCCGTCCTGAACTTGAATCTGGTGCCCGGTCACGGCGACGGGAGGATTCCCTTCGATCACTCTCTGGATCGCGGCGCTCCTGCTGTTCTTCCTTCCTCAAGGGATTGCGGTGGCGGAGTTCGCGACCCGATATCCCCAGGAGGGCGGGATCTATCTCTGGACGCGGAAGCTCTTCGGCGACACCCACGGCTTCGTCAGCGGCTGGTGCTACTGGACCAACAACATCTTCTACATCCCGACGCTGCTTCTCTATCTGGTCGGCATCGCCGTCTATATGGGCGGCCCGGACGCGCTACACCTCGCCGAGAACCGGGGGTTCGTGCTCGCGGTCGCCATGACGCTCCTCTGGGCCTTCACCGCGCTCAATGTCTGCGGGCTCGGAGTGGGGAAATGGGTGAACAACCTCGGAGCCGTGGGCGCAGTCGGGGCGACGCTCGTCCTCCTCGGGGTCGCCGCCGCGGCCTTCACCCGCTCGGGAGGCCAGGGTCTGCACGCGCTTCCCGGCGTCTCGGGACTCGTTCCGACGTTGAGAGAATGGCGGACCGTATCCGCGTTCAGCGTCATCTGTTTCGGATTGGTCGGCCTGGAGCTCGCTTCGGTCATGGGCGACGAAGTCGAGAATCCTAGGGTGAACATCCCTCGCGCGGCGCTCGTGGGGGGACTGGTGTGCGGCATCCTCTATCTGGCGGCGACGGTCTCGCTCCTCGCCGCTCTTCCGCCCGGGGAGCTGAGCGTCGTCCAGGGCATCCTGCAAGCCTTCGAGCGGCTGGGCTCGCTCGCGGGGTCGCGCTCCTCATCGCCCCGCTCGCGTTCATCCTGACACTTTCGATCTCGGGAGCGACGTCGGCATGGCTCTCGGGCTCGGCGCGGATTCCATTCGTCGCCGGGCTCGACCACTATCTTCCCGAAGCGCTCGGCCGCGTCCACCCGAAGTGGAAAACGCCGTACGTGGCGCTCATCACCCACGCCGCCGCCTCCTCGCTCTTCATCGGCATGAGCTTCATCGAAGCGGGAGTACGCGACGCTTACCTGACGCTCCTCGCGCTCGCCGTTGTCCTCCAGGTCATTCCCTCCGTATACCTCTTCCTGGGCCTGATCCGAGTCGCGGGACAGCCCGGAGGGCACTATCGCAGCCCGCTCCTGCTCCGGATCGCCGGCGCCGCGGGCCTCGTGGCGACACTCGTCGCTCTCGCCACGGCCTTCGTTCCCCCGGCATCGGTCGAATCTCCCTGGCAGTACGAGATCAAGATGATCGTGGGGACGGCGCTCTTCGTAGGCTTCGCCGCGGCCCTCCCGCGGTGGCGCCGGCCCGCTACGCGGGGAGCCGCTGTATCAAGAACCGCCGCATAGACCTTCCTGTCGTAGGGTATCGTCCATCGGGAAACAAAGCCCGCGAATCTCCTCTTTCGCGTTCGACAGCCGTCGTGACGATCCTCGCCTTCGGCCTGGCTCGCGCGGACCTGGCCTCTCCGGAACCGGCGCTCGGTCTCGATCCAACTCTCTATCGCCTCCGGTCGTCGACCTACGGCCGGTGCCGCGGCCGCGGCGTCAGGCTTCAGGAATGCCCAGCAGGTCGGCGTTGATGGTGTCGGCCTCGGTACGCGGGCATGCCGTGCGGAAAGCCCTTGTCGGTTTCAATTGCCGTTCTTCAGCAATTTGCCGACAGCGGTGCAGAGTCGGCGTAAGGCACGACCTGGTCGTCATCGCCGATGCATCACCAGCACCGGCACGGTGATCTTCTTCAGGTCTTCGGTGAAGTCCGTCTGAGAAAGGCGACGACGCCGTCATAGTGCGCCTGGCTCCTCCCATCATTCCCTGCGCCACCAATCCAGATCAGCCCCTGAGAGGTTCGCACCAGCCGGTTGTAACCATAAGAACGGTCCAGACGCCACATCGTAATAGAACTGGGCGCGGTCTCGCGAGCTGCGCCTGAAACTCGTCGAACACCTCCTTGGGCAGCCGCCCGGATTGGCCGCCGTCTTTACCATCAGCGGCGGCACGGCGCTGATGATCGACCGCTGTTGCCACCCGGCTCGCGCCGTGGCGCGCCAGGTGGTGGCGCACGTCGCCGACGCCGTGTACGAGTGGGCCGACGTGCACCGCCTCCTTGAGGTCGTGATGGCGGTCAGCGTCGCCAGGTCGTCGGCATAATGATCCATGTCATGACCAGGACCGGTCTGGGTGGAGCGGCCATGGCCGCGCCGATCGTGGGCTATGACGCGATAGCCGTGCGTCGAGGAAGAACAGCATCTGCGGCGCCCCAGTCGTCGGCCGACAGCGGCCAGCCGTGGCTGACACGATGGGCTGACCTTCCCAGCTCCTGTAGTAGATCGTCGTTCCGTTTTGGTCGTGATCGTCGTCATGGAATGCTCTCCCTCCTTGTCACGATCAGCTTGAAACGGTGAACGTTCCGTCGATTATCCCGCATCGGCGGCCTCGGACAATTCCGCAGGCGCCAGAGTCACATTATCTCGGCCCGTCCACGTTCGTCGTCGTGCGCGGACCCGAGCCACGAGGGCTTCTTGATCAATCGGGTGGATTGCCAGGAGAAGAGGGGAACGCCGAATGCGGATCCGGTGACGGCTCTCAGCCATGATTCCGCCCTGGGCGCCCCAGCGCTACGCGGGAGCTTGGCCGAGCCGGCCTCGACGCCAGTAGAAGTAGACGGGGATTCCGGTCGCAATGATGGCGAGCCCGACGATCGAGGGTCCGGGCGTCGTCACCAGCGTGTTGCCGACGAACCAGAAAGAAACCCCGGCGAAGAGTATCGGGGTCACCGGGTAGCCCCACATTCGATACGGCCGCTCTCGATCGGGCTGCTTCCGCCTCAGGATGAGAACGCCCGCGACCGTCATCCCGTAGAAGATCCAGGCGGAGAAGATGACGTACGAGAAGAGCTTGTCGTACGAGCCGGATGCCGCCAGGATCGAAGCCCAGACGCCCTGGAACAGGAGCGAAAATCCCGGGGTCTCGAAGCGCGGGTGGATCTCGGCGACCCGGGAGAAGAACAGTCCATCGCGAGCCTGGGCGAAGTACACCCGCGCCGCGGTGAGGATGGTCCCGTTCGTAGAGCCGGTGATGGAAAGCAGGATCGTCAGCGAGACGAAGGAGGCCCCCAGAGCGCCGAGGGTGCGCTCGGCGACGGTCGCGGCCACCCGCGGTGTCTCGGCGATCTCCGGGAGAGAGAGGATCTTCAAGTAGGCGAGGTTCGCGCTCAGGTAGATCGCCATGATGGTGGCCACCCCGAGCCCGAGCGAAAGAGGAATGTTCCTCTGCGGGTTCCTGACCTCTCCGGCGACGAAGCTGATGCAGTACCAGCCCTCGTAGGCCCAGAGGCAGGCGATCATCGCGATGCCGAAATGGCGGAACGCGAAGGGGGCCGGCGCCGCAGCGGCGGGAGCGGACTCGCGCGCTGCGAACAGAGCGCTCGCAACGAGGATCGCGATGCCGGTGAGCTTGAGCACGGTGAACGTCTTTTGCACCAGAGCGCCCTGTCGGACGCCTCGGTAGTTGACGAAGGTGAGCGCGAGAATCAAAGCGACGGAAACGAGCCTAGCTCCCACGGTCGAGAGGGGCACGAAGTACGAGAGGTAGATCGAGAACCCGGCGCTGAGCGTGGCTATCGATCCCGACTGGATCACGAGGAAGAACGCCCAGCCGCAGAGAAACGCGGGAAGCGGTCCGTAGGCCTCTCGGAGGTAGACGTACTGGCCACCGGTCGAAGGCATCATCGCCCCGAGCTCGGCATAGGCGAGAGCTCCGAAGAAGCTCAGGAGCCCGGTGAACACCCAGACCCCGAGAAACGCGGGGACCGACTGGAGGTTCTGAGCGACGGAGTTCGGGACGATGAACACCGCGGAGCCGATCACCGTCCCCACGACGATGGCGGCGGAATCTACGATCGAGAGTTTTCGCGGGAGCTCGGCGGCGCCGGTCACTGGCCGGGGAGTCTAGCACGCAAGCGACTGTGCCGGATCCCGTAGCCGAAGTAGACCGCGAAGCCGATGAGGAGCCAGACGATGAGCCGGATCCAGGTGTCGAGAGGAAGGCTCGCCATGAGCAGAAGGAACACGAGGATCCCGAGGACGGGTACGTAGGGCACGAGCGGGGTTCGAAACGGCCTCTCGAGATCGGGCCTCCGCTTCCTGAGAATGAGGACGGAAGAGCAGACGATGACGAACGCGAGAAGCGTCCCGATGCTCACCAGCTGCCCGAGGATCGCGATGGGAACCGTCCCCGCGAATCCGGCGACGAAGAGTCCGGTGATCACGGAAGAGATCCAGGGGGTCCGGAATCGAGGGTGGATGGCGCCCGCCCAGGGAGGGAGGAGCCCGTCGCGCGACATGGCGAAGAACACCCGGGATTGTCCGAGGAGCGTCACCAGCATCACGGTGCTGGTGCCGGCGATGGCGCCCACCTTCACCAGGAGACTTCCCCAGGCGACGCCGGTGGCATCGATGCCCACGGCCACGGGGGCGGCCACGTCGAGCCTCGAGTAGTGGACGACGCCGGTGAGAATCACCGCGACGGCGATGTAGAGGATGGTGCAGATCCCGAGAGAAGCGAGAAGCCCCAGGGGCATGTCGCGCTGCGGATTTCGCGCCTCCTGGGCGGCGGTGGAGACGGCGTCGAAGCCGACGTAGGCGAAGAAGATCACCGCCGCGCCCCGGGCGATCCCCGAGAGCCCGAAGGAGCCGAAGCTTCCTTCGTTCGGGGGAAGAAACGGCGTCCAGTTGAGGGCGGCGACTTCGGGGTGGCGCAGGAGGAAGGAGCCCGCGACCACGATGAAGATCAGCACCGTCCCCACCTTGACGAACACCACCGCGAGGTTGAAGTTGGCCGACTCCCGGATGCCCACGATGAGGATCGCGCTCACCGCGAGCACCGCCAGGAACGCGGGCACGTTGAAGACCGCGGCGACCGTCGGAAGGGAAGACGGATCGGTCCCGGCCGAAGCGAGCGTCGGCCCGAGCGTGAGGAGCGGCTCCCACCGGTTCTGGAAGAACACCAGAACCGTGCCCGGTGTATCGGTGAAGCGCGGGGGCAGGTGGATCCCGAAATCCTGCAGAAGGCTCACCACGTTGGCGCTCCATCCGGAGGCCACGGTGGCCGCGCTGAAGGCGTACTCCAGGATCAAGTCCCAGCCGATGATCCAGGCGAAGATCTCGCCGAGCGTGGCGTAGCCGTAGGTATAGGCCGATCCCGCGACCGGGATGAGCGTCGCGAACTCCGCATAGCACAGCCCGGCGAGAGCGCACCCGACGCCCGCGAGGATGAAGGAAAGCGAGATCGACGGACCCGCGTACCGCGCGGCGGCGGTGCCGGTGATGACGAAGATGCCGGCGCCGATCACGGCGCCGATGCCGAGGGCGACGAGGTTCCACGGGCCGAGCACCCGGTGAAGGGAACCGTCGCCTTCGGTCTCGCCCACGACGGCATCGAGCGGTTTGGTGGCGAAGAGCTGGGACATGAAGGCATGGAATCCCAGCGCCGATCTTCCGGCAAGGAAGTCGGGGCGAGCGGGACGATCTCAGTGGCCAGAGGGACGGCCGAGCGCGACATCGAGCTCGTGGCGATACCTTCGACTCAGCGTGAGCTCGGTTCCGTCCTTTAGCACGACCATCTGGTCGCCATGGAAGAGCGGGTACAGCGACTGGATGCGGTCCACGTTGACCAGGGTCGATCGATGGATTCGAAGAAACCGCGCCGGATCGAGCCGTGACTTCAGGCGGGACAGCGTCTCTCTCAGAAGGTGAGTCTGCCCGGCCGCATGGACTTTGACGTAGTTGTCTGCCGTTTCCACCCACTCGATGTCCTCCACCCTGAGCACCTGCTGGCGGTCGCCCGAGCGCACCAGGAGGCGCGTGAGCGGACTCGGCCCGGCCTCCTCGGACTGGCGGAGGTGATCGCGCGCGCGCTCGACAGCCACCCCGAAGCGCCGGCGATCGATCGGCTTCAGAAGGTAGTCGAGGGCCTTCACCTCGAAGGCGCGCACCGCGTACTGGTCGTAAGCCGTGACGAAGATGACCGCCGGGGAGCGCGGTCCGAGCCCCTGCAGGAGCGTGAGTCCGTCGATCTCCGGCATCTCGATGTCGAGGAACACCAGGTTCGGGTCGAGCTCGCGGATGAGTCTCGCCGCCTCCCTTCCGGAGCCGCACTCGCCGGCGACCTCGGCGTCGGGCTCGCGTGCGAGGAGGGTCTTGATCTTCCTGCGCGCCAGCGGCTCGTCGTCGGCGATCAGGGCTCGTAGGGGCATCTAAGCTCCCATGAAAGGCAACCGTACGCTCGCGAGGGCACCGCCTTCCGGCAAGCTCGCGAGCTCGAAGCGGTAGTCGTCGCCATGAAGCCGCTCGAGCCGCGCGCGGGTATTGGCGAGCCCGATTCCCGATTCCCGCTGGGCCTCCGGGAGCCCGGGGCCGTCGTCTTCCACTTCGAGCCGGAGGGCGCCGTTCTCGCGCCAGGCACGCACGTCGACCCGACCGCCCTCCGCGCGCCGGGAGACGCCATGACGGATGGCGTTCTCGACCAGCGGCTGGAGGAGGAGGTTCGGTACCCGGGCGTCCAGAGTTTCCGGGTCGATTTCGAACGTCACCCGGAGCCGATCCGCGAACCGGGTCTTCTCGATCTCGAGGTAGCGATCGAGGAACGAAAGCTCCTCGCGAAGGCTCACCTCCTGCGGGGCGTCGCCCCGGAGGCTGTCTCGCAGGAGCGAGGCGAGCTGGGACAACATCCGGTCCGCGGCCTCCGGGTCGGTCTCGATGAGGGTCGAGACCGCGTTCAGGGCGTTGAACAGGAAATGGGGCTGGAGCTGCATCTTCAGGCGCTGGAGCTGAGACTGCGCGAGCTCGGCTTCGAGCTGGGTGGCCCGGAGCTCACGCTCTCGGAACCGGTCGTAATAATGAAGAGCGTGGGTGGCTCCCACCAGGACCCAGTAGATGAGGACGTTCCACTGCATGTGAACGGCGTAGACCGCGCGCAGGGGCGCGACTCCGATATGGCTCGCGCGGGTCACGACCGCGAGGACCAGAAGGTGCGCGAACGAGAGGAGAACGCAGGCGGGAAGGTGGAGCTGAAGGCTCACGAGGAATCCGGTCTCCTCTTTCAGGAAGAGACGGCTGAGGCCGACGACCAGAGGCGCCAGGGCCGCCCAGGCGTACCAGTAGGAGAAAGACCAGGCGAGCGCTTCCGACCACGAGCCGGTTCCGCCGAGAATCCGGGTGTTGATGAGCTGGATCTGGGCCCCGAAGAGAAGCGCGAGGGCGGTCCAGCAGCCGAGGATGAGCCAGAATCGCACCTTCCGAGGAGAAGTCACCGGTTCCCACATGATACATGGGACGCCCGCTCGCGTAGAATGGCGCCGGCTTTCGAGAAGGAGGCGCGTCGTGCGAATTCCGCTGAGCATCGCTTGCTGTCTCATCGCCGCCTGCGCATCGCCGCGGCGCGGGGAAGAACCCGCCGAAGTTCTCTTCGAGAACGGGAACTTCGTCACGCTCGATCCGGCGACTCCTCGTGCGGAGGCCCTCGCCGTTCGCGGCGAGCGCATCCTCGCCGTCGGGAGCCGGGAGGAGATCGAGAGATACCGCGGAGACGCGACCGAGGTCATCGACCTCGCGGGCGCGACCGTCGTCCCCGGGCTCATCGACGCCCACGAGCATTTCCCGCTCATCGGAAAGAGGGTCCAGCAGGTGTTTCTCGACGAGACCCGGAGCGCGGCTGAAGCCCTCGAGATCGTGAAGCGCGAGCTCGAGAAAATCCCGCCGGGAGAGTGGCTCGTGGGGCAGGGCTGGCACACCGTGGCCTGGAACGGGAGCGATTACCCGGGAGAGGAGGAGCTGAGCCGCATCTCTCCCGACAATCCCGTTTATCTCGTCGGAATGGCGAGCCACGCCGCCTGGGTGAACGCGAAAGCGCTCGAGCTCGCGGGCATCACCAGGGACACGCCGGACCCTCCGGGAGGAAGATCCTGAAGCGCGCCGATACGGGACAGCCGACGGGGATCCTGCTCGAGGAAGCGCTCGACCTGGTGTCACGCCTGCTTCCCCCCGAGACCCGCGAGAGTCGAAAGGAAGACATACGGAGAAGCATCGAGACCGCGCTCCGCTTCGGCTTGACGGGCATGCACGACGCCGGCTCGAACGCCGAGACCGTGGGGATCTTCAAGGAACTTCTCGCGGAAGGCGCGTTTCCGTTCCGGCTCTACGTGATGCTCGACGTGCCGAACGCGGGCGCGGTCCTGGACTCCTACCTCGAGCATCCGCCGGAAATAGGCCTCGGCGACCATCGGCTCACGATTCGCTGCTTCAAGGCCTACGCGGACGGCGCTCTCGGCGCGCGCGGGGCGTCGCTCCTCGAGCCCTATAGCGACGACGCCGAAGCGACGGGGCTGATTCAGAACTCGGAGGACGAGCTCGACCGACTGATCGAGAAGGCGGGAAGCAAGGGCTATCAGGTGGCGATCCACGCGATCGGAGATCGCGGGAACCGGAATACCCTGAACGCCGTCGAGCGGGCGCGGAAGGCGCTTCCCGGGAAGGACCTGAGGGTGCGGATCGAGCATGCGCAGATCCTGTCGCCTTCCGACATCCCGCGCTTCGCGGGTCTCTCGGTGATCGCTTCGATGCAGCCGATCCACGCGACGATGGACATGGGATTCGCCGAGACGAGAGTCGGCCCGGAGAGAATCAAAGGAGGCTACGTCTGGCAGAGCCTCCTCTCCTCGGGAGCGCGGGTCGCCGCCGGCTCGGACACGCCGTCCTTCCCGGTGGTGTACAACAATCCGCTCTGGGGCATCCACGCCGCCGTCACCCGGCAGGACGCCGATGGAAAGCCCGAAGGCGGCTGGTACGGAGCCCAGAAGGTCAGCCGGATGGACGCTCTGAAGATGTACACCATCCACCCCGCGTACGCGGCGTTCGAGGAAGACATCAAAGGCTCGCTCTCGCCGGGAAAGCTCGCGGACCTGACGGTGCTCTCGAAGGACATCCTCACCATTCCCGACGCGGAAATCCGGGACACTGAGGTGGTGATGACCGTGCTCGGAGGGAAGGTCGTCTATCGGATGCCCGGGCGATAGCCAGGGAGAGGTTGAGTGCGTGGATCGTCGAGCGCGAGCGGCGTTCCTGGCGCTGATCGCGGCGCAAGCCGCACACTCGGTAGAGGAGTACGTCTTTCGCCTCTTCGACGTCTTCGCTCCGGCGCGTTTCGTGAGCGGCCTGTTCAGCGGCGACTCGAGCCGGGGGTTCGCCATCGCGAACGCGGGCATCGTGCTCTTCGGTGTCTGGTGCTATGCGGCCCGCGTACGCCGCGGCCTTCCGTCGGCTCGCGGCCTCATGTGGTTCTGGGCGTTGCTCGAGCTCGGGAACGGGTTGGGTCACATTCTTCTGGCTCTCGGGAGGGGAGGCTACTTCCCCGGGCTTCTGACGGCGCCCCTGCTGCTCGGGACGTCCCTGTACCTGATCGCCAGGCTATCGGATCGACCCGAGCTGCCGGCTGACGGCTGAGAGCCGTTTCACTCCGCTCGCGCCATGTCCAGCACGACGTCCCAATTGAACCGGACGAACCGAAAGAGCTCGCTCTCCAGGATCCGCTCCTGGTCGCTGTGGGCGCCGAATCCCTTGGGCCCATCCTCCTCGTCGATTGCCGGGCCGATGCCGTAGCACTGGATTCCCTTGCCCCGGAGGTAGGCCATGTCGGTGGCCCCGGTCGACATCGAGGGGAGAGTCGGCGCGTCGTAGTGCTTCTTGACCGCGGCCTCGATGGCGAGAAACGCTTCGGAGTCGAGCCGCTGCTCGCGGCTTCCCGGTCGGACGTCGCGCTCGGCGAACTTCACCTCGACCGTGGGGTCGTCGACCACTTTCCGGATCTCGTCGAGAAAGCTCTGCATGTTCTCGTCGGGAAGCGCCCGGATGTCGAGCGTCGCCTTCGATTCGGAAGGGATGACGTTCACGCGGTAGCCGCCCTGGAAGATGTTGGGTGAGACGGAGGTGCGCAGCATGGACGAGTGGCGCGGCTCGTGGTCGAGGAAGTATTCGTCGGCCGCCTTCGCGGTCGCGGGATCGAGAACGCTTCGATAGCGCGCGGCGTCCTCCGGCGAGGAGATCGAAGCGAGCCTCTCGAAGTACATGCTCGTGGTCTCGTTGAGCCGGATGGGGGGGCTCCAGTCGGCGATGGCGGCGACGGCTTTCGAGAGGTGGACGATGGAGTTGGTCTTGAGCGGGACGGAGCCGTGCCCGGCGACGCCCCGGGCGATCACCTCCGCGGCGTAGGGGATCTTCTCGATCGTCTGTACCGACGCGTATTTCACCTTCCCGCCCCCGCGGGTGACGCCTCCTCCCTCGGCGAGGCAGTACTCGGCTTCGATCTTCGGCAGGTGCTGGTTCACCATGAATTGGATTCCGACCCGGGTCGAGCCCTCCTCGCCCGCTTCCGCGAGGAAGATGACGTCGCGATCGAGAGGGACGCTCATCCTCTTGAGCTGCAGCATGAGCATGAGCGCCGCGACCACGTTGTCCTTGTCGTCCACGGTGCCGCGGCTGTAGACGTAGCCGGAATCGCGGGTGGCGCTGAAGGGCGGGAACGTCCACTTCTTCGGGTCGACGTTCACGGTGTCGGTGTGCGCCATGATGAGGAGGGGCCGCTTCTTTCCGTTTCCTTTCAGCCGGGCCACGACGTTCGGGCGGTGGGGCTCGAGCGAGAACACCTCGACCGGGATTCCCTCCTTCTCGAGGACCTGTTTCAAGTAGTCCGCGGCCGGCTTCTCGCCTCCCGGAGGATCGGTGGTGTCGAACCGCAGGAGCGCCTGGTAGTGCTCCATGGTCTCGACCTCGAGCCGGGCCCAGTCCGGGGTTTGGGCCAGCCCCGCGGAGGAGGATAGGCCCAGGAGAAACAGAGCGCCTGCGATTCGCATCATGGGCGGGATAGTAGCATGCGATGCCGGTGAGCTAAACTTCGTAAATGCTAGGCACTGCGCTCTTCCTTCTCGCATTTCAAGACCTCTCCTCGTTCGAGAGAACGGTGACCGAGCACCGTCTCGAGAACGGGATGACGTTCCTCATCGTGGAGCGCCACGAGGTTCCCGTGGTCTCGTTTCACCTCTACGCCGACGTCGGTTCGGTGGACGAGGAGGTCGGTCAGACGGGCATGGCCCACATGTTCGAGCACATGGCGTTCAAGGGAACGCCGGACATCGGCACCCGCGACTACCCGCGGGAGAAAGAAGCCCTCGATCGCGTGGACGAAGCGTACCGGAAGCTTCGCGCCGCGAGGCTGGAAAAGAAGCCGGACCCGGCGCGCATCGCGGAGCTCGAGAGTGCCTTTCGAGCCGCCGAGGCGCAGGCGGGCGAGTACGCCGCGAGCGACGAGCTCACCCGGGTCATCGAGCAGGCGGGCGGCTCCGGGCTCAATGCCTCCACTTCGAACGACGCGACGCGCTACTACCTCAGTCTGCCCTCGAACAAGGCCGAGCTCTGGTTCTCGCTCGAGTCCGCCCGCTTTCTCGAGCCGGTGCTGCGGGAGTTCTACAAGGAGCGCGACGTGGTCATGGAAGAGCGGCGGATGCGCGTCGAGAGCCAGCCGGTGGGAAAGCTCGTCTCGAACATGCTCTCTCTCGCCTACCGCGCCCACCCCTACGGCCGCGAGGCCATCGGCTGGCGCTCGGACCTCGAGAACCTGACGCGCTGGCAGGCGCAGGAGTTCTTCGAGAAGCACTACGTCCCCGCCACTCTGACCGCCGTCATCGTCGGCGACGTCGATCCGAAGCAGGCGGTCGCCTGGGCCGAGGCCTACTTCGGACGCCTTCCGAAACGGGAGCGGGCGGAGCCCGTCCTCACGGCGGAGCCCAAGCAGGAGGGTCCGAGGTCCACCACGATTCACGCGCAGTCGCAGCCGGTCCTCCTCATCGGCTATCACAAGCCGAGCGCCCTCGACGAGGATGACGCCGTCTTCGATGCCGTGCAGGACATCCTCTCCGGCGGGCGGACGTCGCGGATCTATCGCAGCCTGGTCCAGGAGAAGCGCATCTCCGCCGGCGCCGGGGGGTTTCCCGGATTCCCGGGAAACAAGTACCCGAACCTCTTCCTGTTCTTCTCGTTTCCCGCGCCCGGCCACGACAACGACGAGAACGAGAAGGCGATGCTCGCGGAGGTCGAAAAGCTCAAGACCGAGCTCGTGACCGAGGAGGAGCTCTCGCGGGTGAAAGCGCGCGCCCGGGCGGAGCTCGTCGACGGGCTCGATTCGAACACCGGGCTCGCGAGCCAGCTCGCCGTCTACCAGGTGCTCACCGGGGACTGGCGCAACCTGTTTCGCCGCCTCGAGGCGATCGACGGCGTCACTCGCGAGGACATCCAGAGGGTGGCGAAGGAGTACTTCGTCGAAGCGAACCGAAGCTTCGCCTACCTCGTTCCCGCGGAAGGAGGCGAGTGATGCGCGCTCTCGTGCTCGGTCGTCGCGCTCTCCCTGAGCCTGCCCGCAGCGGCGCAGAAGCATTACAAGGAGCTCGCCTATCCGCCGCTTCGCGAGCTCGTCGTTCCCGAGGTGAAGCGGGTCGATCTTCCGAACGGGCTCGCGCTCTACCTTCTCGAGGATCGGTCCCTTCCGAAAATCGAGGGGGTGATGCTGATACGAACCGGCTCGCGCCTCGAGCCGAAAGACAAAGTCGGGCTCGCGAGCATCCTCGGGCAGGTGATTCGCACCGGCGGCTCCACCAGCCGTTCCGGCGAGGAGGTGGATCGCCTCCTCGAGAACGCCGGGGCTTCCGTCGAGACCCAGATCGGGACTTCCTCGGGGAGCGCCTCGATCTTCGCCCTCAAGGAGGACCTCTCCCTCGTCCTCGAGATCCTCGCGGACCTGGTGCGGAACCCCGCGCTTCCCGAGGACAAGATCGAGCTCGCGAAGGTCCAGGAGCGCACGTCGATCGCGCGGCGCAACGACGACGTCTCGGAGATCGCCGGCCGCGAGTTCGCGAAGCTGCTCTACGGGGCGGACAGTCCCTACGCCGCCGTTCCCGAGTACGCGACCATCGAGGCCGTCACCCGCGAGGATCTGGCGGCTTTTCATCGCCGGTACTTCCAGCCGAACCGGGCTCTCCTCGGTCTCTGGGGGGACTTCGATTCGGAAGCGGTGCGCGGCCTGGTGGAGCGCCACTTCGCGTCGTGGGCGAACGGGCCGGCTTCCAAGGATCCCATTCCTCACGTCGACGCAAAGAATGCCCGCACCATCGCTTTCGTCGAGAAGGATGACGTCAACCAGACGCAGATCCGGATCGGGCATCTCGGAGGGCGCATCGACGACCCCGACTACTTCGCCATGTCGGTGGTGGCCGAGATCCTGGGAGGCGGATTCTCCTCCCGTCTCTTCCAGACCATCCGCACCCAGCGCGGGCTCGCCTATCACGCGAGCGCCCGCTGGGGTGCCGCCTACGACTATCCGGGGAGCTTCGTCGCCACCAGCAGCACCAAGTCGGAGTCCACCGTCGAGACCATCCGCGGCATCGTCGAGGAGATCGAGAGAATCAGCCGGGAACCGGTCACGGAGGAAGAGCTCCGGCTCGCGAAGGACGGAATCCTGAACTCGTTCGTGTTCAACTTCGACGGCAAGGGCGAGATCGTGGGCCGGCTCATGGCCTACGACTACTACGGCTACCCGCGGGACTTTCTTCAGACCTACCAGAAGAGTGTGGAGCAGGTGACGGTCGAGGACGTACAACGGGCCGCGGCGAAGCACCTTCACCCCGAGAGTCTCGTCGTTCTCGCCGTCGGCCGTGACGACGACTTCGACGCTCCTCTCTCGACGCTCGGTGAAGTGCGCGCCATCGACGTCACCATCCCTCCACCGCCCCGGGCCGAGGCGCCCGCCCGCAAGCGCCGGGAACACCGCCCTCGGGGGCGCGCTCCTCGGGAAGTTCGTCGCCACCTCGGGCGAGGCGGGCGCATCCATGAGGGGGTTCCGACTCGAGGGCGAAAGCGAGATCGAGACCCCGCAGGGAAAACTCCCGGCTCGCTTCCAGGTCGACTTCGAGGCTCCGGATCGCTACCGCGAGTCCACGGTGCTTCCCTTCGGCGAAGTGGTGACCGTGCTCGCGGGCGACGCCGCCTGGGCCACGACACCGCGGGGTACTGCGGATCTCAACCCCGACCAGAAGCGTCGCGCGCGCGAGGGACTCTACCGCCACTACCTGGGTCTTCTCTGGGGTGCTTCGAACGGACGGGTGAAGGCGAGCGCCCTCGACGGTGCCGCAGACGTCGCCCTCGAGGTCGAGGGGGTCTCGATGCGCGGAAGCTTCGATCCCTCTTCGGGGCGCCTGCTCTCGTTGACTCTGGCGGGGACGAACCTCGAGGGGGTGCCGGTCGAAGAGAGACGCGAGTTCTCGGGCTTCGAAAGCGGCCCCTACCCGACCGAGGTGCGCATTTCCCACGACGGGAAACCTGCGGCGATGACCCGCATCACGAAAGTCACCTTGAATCCGGAGGCGGTGGCGGACCTCTTCACGCGTCCTGAGGCAACTAAGTAGCTGTTCCCCGGGGTACGGGTTGTACTTAGACTTGGACCACACCCGATCCGGTCCAGGAAGAAGGACATGGTTGGTCAAAACGATCTCCGGGGCAAAAGCCCGTCTCTCTCAGTTGATCGACATCATCAGCGGAGCGGGCAAGCCGGTCGCGCTATCGAGGCTGTATCGAAAGGAAGAACGACCCCGACACCCGAGGGCTGCGGGCAGGATCCAGATCGCGCCAGACTTCGATGAGCTTCCTGATGACCTTGCAGAGGCACTCGGCGCGAAGCTTCGATGAAACTGCATTCTCCTATACACATGTGCTTCCAAGGTGGTTGGGAGGACGACCTGCGCTGGGCCCTAGCGCGCGAGAGGTCATCCCGCAGCCGAACGCCGTCGTTTTCGTAAGCGCCGTGAGCGTTTGGGAGATTGTCATCAAGAAGTCACTGGGGGAAGCTCGCCGTTCCCGACGAGTTCCCCGAAGTACTGGGAATCCAGCCATTCCACCGTCTCGAGATGACAATCGAGCAAGCGTTCCGAGTAGGCGAGCTGCGCATGCACCGTCGGGATCCCTTCGACCGCCTGTTGATCGCTCGTGTCGCGTGGAAGGGCTCACGCTTGTGGCTAATGATGGGGACCTCACGCGCTAAGACGTTTCGGTTCCGAACGCCTGAGGCAGGCGCCTCTCACGATCTCTCGAATGGGACGCAGGCCGATAATGTCACCGTTCCTTACAGGGAGTCGCCGGTGGCGAGCGAGTGTGCCGGCTCATCGCCAATTCGTTGCAGAGTGGCCGGATCGGCTATCCGTCCCTCACTTCGTTGACTCGAGCTCCAGCTGCTAGTGTCGGCGCTCCTTACACCTGCAGGGCGGCAGTTGAACGAGGCTCGGCCTTAAGTTCTTTCTCCTGAGCGCGCCTTCGCTTGGCATAAAGGATGCTTCCTATGGGTAATCCGTTGCTAGGAGAGGGCTTCCTTCTTCAGGAGGAATTATGAAAAGAGCACTTCTCGTCGTTCTGTCGTGTGGCGTGATGTTTGGTCCTGCCCGCCTCGCGAACGCCACCATGATTGGCGACGTTCTTACCGTCAACCGCTTCTTTCCCGACCTGGCGACCATCTACGAAGCGCCTCCGGACGCCATTCCCGGCTTTGTCACCGTCCCTGTGGTCGTTGGACCCGAAGCCTTTCCCTCATCACCTCAGCCGACCCTCTATTCGATCGACTTCGAAGCAACCAGCATTTCGTTCGATTTCCTGGGCGCTAGCGGGTTCGGAGGTAGGCCAGGCCCGATCTACAGCCCGGCGAACCCATTCGATGGGCTGCAGTTCCTGGGATTCAGCCATTCGATTCAAAACGTCACCATCGGTAGCGTTTCCGGTATTTCAGTCGTCGAGCTTCTCTTTGGTACCGACTACATCAATCTGAACCTGGACGGCTCCTTCACCGCCGACTCCTCGCTGGTTCTGAATGTCGACTTCGGCTCGGCTGCCGTCCCAGAGCCGAACTCCCTCTTCCTGTTCGGCACTGCGCTCGGCTTGGGGCACCTGCTGAGACGGCGGCGGCCCCGATAGAATTCACCGCACCCATTCCAGACGACGAGCGCTCGCCAAACGTCTCGCCCGTCGCCGCATCGTCGGAGGTCTGCGGTGAGGCTTCCCGGTCGGCAGAGGCGGGATCCGGCGGAAGCAGATTCCAATGGGCTGTCTGTGGGCCGCGTTCCGTCCGGTGAGTCTCCGCCTTCCCTCAAGTGGATCCTTGACCCATGTCCCGGACGTACCGCTCCTCTTCGAGGTAGTACTCCGGGAATCCGACGTCTTCCTTGAGCTCTTCGAACGAGATCGTCTCCTCGGGAGCGCGGCCCTCCTTGAGCGCGGCGAGTGCCCGTTTCATCGCGAGGATGCTCGGCCCGAGGAGCGCGAAGGGGTGGGCCACGAGCTTGAACCCCATCTCCTCGAGCTCCCGCTCGGAGCAGATCGGGGTCAGACCCTCCTCGAGCATGTTCGCGAGGTGATGTCCGGGGACGCGGCGGCAGAATCTCGCGCATCTCGTCCCGGGACGTCGGAGCTTCCACGAACAGGAGGTCCGCTCCCGCGTCCGCGAACGCTTCCGCGCGCCACAGCGCCTCCTCGAGCCCGTCGGGTCCGCGGGCGTCGGTCCTGGCGAGGATGAGGATATCGGCTCCTTCTTCGCGGGCGTCGACCGCGGCCCGGACGCGCGCGACCGCCTCCTCGCGGGGCACGACGCTCTTGCCCCGGGTATGTCCGCAGCGCTTCGGCGAGATCTGGTCCTCGATCATCACCGCGGCGAAGCCCGCCCGCGCGTATCCGCGCACCGTCCGCTTGGCGTTCACCGCGTTTCCATAGCCAGTGTCTCCGTCGCCGATGATGGGAATCTCGACGGCGGCGCAGATGTCCTTTCCAATTCCGAGCATCTCTCCGTAGGAGATGAGCCCGGTGTCGGGAAGACCGAGGTGAACCGCGGAGACTCCGAATCCGCTCATGAACGTCAGCGGAAACCCCGCGCGCTCGATGAGGCGCGCCGAGAGCGCGTCGTAGCAGCAGGGAAACGAAAGGATCCCCGGCCCGCCCAGAAGTCGCCGGAGCTTGTCCGCCGGGCTCAGTTGCTCGTCGCCTTTCTCGGCGGCGCGTTCTTCACGTACTTCTCGAGCCATTCGTTCATTTCCCAGAGCATGTGCATCACGGACTCGCGTCCGCGATAGCCGTGGCTCTCGTGGGGAAGAAGGACGAGGCGGGCCTTGGCACCGTGTCCCTTGAGCGCGTGGAAGAACCGCTGGCTCTGTATGGGAAACGTCCCCGAGTTGTTGTCGGCCTCGCCGTGGACGAGCAGGATGGGCTCGTCGATCCGGTCGGCGTGCATGAAGGGAGACATCTTGAAGTAGACCTCGGGGGCCTCCCAGAACGTCCGCTGCTCCGACTGGAATCCGAAGGGCGTCAGTGTGCGGTTGTAGGCTCCGCTTCTCGCGACCCCGGCGCGGAAGATATCGGAGTGCGCCAGGAGGTTCGCCGTCATGAACGCGCCGTAGGAGTGGCCGCCGATGGCGGCGCGTTCGGGATCGGCGACCCCACGCCGCACCGCCTCGTCGACGGCCGCCTGGGCGCTCGCGACCAGCTGCTCCACGTAGGTGTCGTTCGGTTCCGCATTGCCCTCGCCCACGATGGGCATCGTCGCGTTCTCCATGATGGCCCAGCCCTGGGTCAGCCAGTAGAGGGGTGAGCCCCAGCCGATGCGGGGAAAGCGGTAGGGAGACTCCGTCACCTGTCCCGCGGCGTCGGCGCTCTTGAACTCGATGGGATAGGCCCAAACGAAGACGGGAAGACGTTCCTGACCGCGCGAGTAGCCCGGCGGGAGATGGAGCGTCGCCGTGAGCTGGACTCCGTCGGCCCTCGGATAGCGGACGAGCTCACGGGTCGCGCCGACGAGCCCGGGGTAGGGATGGGGAAACTTCGTGAGCGCCTGAACGTCGTTCGCGCTCCTCGCAAGGTCGCGAACGTAGTAGTTCGGCGGCTCCTCCGCCGATTCGCGGCGGGTCAGGAGCTTTCTCGAGTCCACGTCCACGAACCCGACGGGCTCCTCGTAGTAGGGCGCCTCGGAGTGGAAGATTCTCGTCGTCTTGCCGCTCTCGACGTCGAGCGCGTCCACGAAGGGACGGTCCCCTTCGGGGGATGCGCCCTCGGCCGTCAGGAAGATCGTTCTGCCGGAATCCGCGGTCGTCAGAACTTCGAACCCGCGGGCGTCCTTTTCGACCATCGGGGTTCCGGGAACGTTGTAGCGGTCCTCGTAGGAGTAATCGAAGAGGACCTTCGGGCTCGTACCGGAAGGAGCTGTGTCGAGCTTCCACAGTCGCTCGCGACGATCGGCCCACCACCACTCCCGCACGACGGCGAGGCGGCCGGAGCCCCAGAACGCATCCCCGAACCTGAGGCCGAGAGAGGCGAGCTCTCGCGGCTCGGAGTCGAAGGGAGCGCCGAACGAGAACAGCTTGTCCCGTACGCTCGCGTCCGCCTTCGGGTCGCCGCCGTCCTGGGCCTCGACCCAGAAGAGGGTGGCGTCCTCGTCCGGCCTCCACTGGATCGCGCGGGGACCCAGAGGCACGGCGTTGCGCCCGAGGGGAACGTTCTCGGCGAGGGGAACGCGCGCTACTTCCCGCACGAGCTTCCCCGACCGCTCCCAGATCTCGACGCTTTTTCCGAACCGCGAGTAGGGAACGAGATAGGAGAACGGCCGTTCGAGGCGCTCGACCAGAAGGAGCTTCCCGTCCGGCGAAGGCTCCGCTCGCGAGGCGAGCGCCGGAGCGCCCACGACGGTCGTCCTGCCGTCGAGGTCCACCTCCGCGATCTGCGCCGTCCCGTAGTGCTCGAACAAGTCCTCGTCGTGAGGGCTCTCGAGGAGATCCTGATAGGTCCAGGCCGCCGCGGTCTCGCCGCTCGTCTCCTGCACCACCGGCCCCTCGGGAATGCTCGGAGCGGCGGGCGCCGCTCCCCGGTTCCGGGGAACGGTCCGCGCGAGGAGGCCGCGGCTGTCCGGGCGCCAATGATAGATGTCGTCGAAGACGCCGTTGAGGCCGGACAGGACGCGCTTCACGGTCGCGGTGCCGACGTCGCCGACCCAGAGCTCCAGTCCGTCCTCGGTCGTGTGGGTGAAGGCGAAGAGCGCGCCGTCGGGCGAGAACGAAACGTCGTCGATGCGAGGCGCGGGCGGAAGACCCTGGATCGAGCGGGGGGAGCCGTCCGCCACCCGCAGGAGCTCAGCGCGGACGGCTACGTCTCTGCGGCTGCGAGCGTTGGTCGCAGGATTCAATCGGATGCCCGCGAGCCGGAGCTCTTCTTTCGAGAGGTCCGCCATCGAGGCGAGCGCCTCATGCTCGAGCACCAGAAGCCAGGTGCCCGTGGGGTCCAGGACCACCTGCGGGGTCGGGAGAGCGTCGGCGATGTCGGCGATGGCCCTGGGCGGCATCCGGTAGGGAACGCTCTCCGCGGAGCTCGAGCTCGCGGTCGCGCAGATAGCGAGAATCGTGAGGGTGGCCGTTCTCATCGCGGTCCTCCGTCGAAGGGTGCGGAGATTCTAACGGAGCGCGGCTTCGCTGGCGAACCCCGCCCCGGGCCGATATAGTCGCGGGAAGCGATGTCGGCCGCGCCGCTTCTTTTCGCTCTCGTCATCACCAACGTGACCCTCGTCGACGGAAACGGCCGTCGGCCGGTCCAGGGCGTCACCCTCGTCATCGAGGGGGATCGATTCGTTTCGGTGTCGTCGAACGACGAAGCGCCTTCCTCGACCGGAGCGCGCATCGACGGAACGGGGAAGTGGGCGATACCGGGCCTGATGGACATGCACGTCCATCTGCAGGGAGGCCTCCGGGCTCTCCACGGCTATCTCTACAGCGGGGTCACGTCGATTTACGACGCGGGGAACGATCCCGAGGTCATCTTCCCTCTCCGCGACAAGGAGAGATCGGGGGAGATCGTATCTCCCCGCATCTTCGCGGCCGGCGCCGTCGTGACCGCTCCCGGAGGCCACGGCGGCGAGGGCTCCGTCACCGTAGAGGACTTCGCCCGCGATCGTCCGAAGCTCGACGAGCACATCGCTCGAAAGCCCGATGTTCTCAAGATCACCCAGGACGAGCACGGCTGGGGCACGAGACCGATGATCCGGTACCTCCCCGCGGACCTCCTGGAAGAGATCGTCCGCTACTACCACGAGCACGGCATACGAACCACGATCCACATATCGAGCGAGATCCGCGCCTGGGAGGCGGTTTACGCCGGGATCGACACCCTCGCCCACCCGGTGATCCAGGGCCCGGTGAGCGATCGATACCTGAACATGATGAAGGTCAAGCGAATCCCCCAGGTTTCGACCCTCACCGTCGGAGACGGTTACTCGCGCCTGGTGGAGCACCCGGAGTTCCTCGACCAGCCGCTCTACCGCGCGACCTTGACCTCCGAGGAGATCGATCGCCTGCGGACGAAGACCCGGAAGGAGTGGGAGGCCCGGCGCTGGACCCAGTGGATGAAGGTGATGACCCCCGTGGCGCAGGAGAACCTGAAGCGCCTTCACGAAGCGGGAGGGGTCGTGGTGCTCGGGACCGACCAGAGCCTCGGCCCCGCCGTCCACCGCGAGCTCGAGCTCCTGGTCGAGGGAGGAATTCCGCCTCTCGACGCGATCGGAATCGCCACCCGGAACGGGGCGATCTTTCTCGGAAGGGACAGGGACCTGGGGACCATCGAGGAGGGAAAGCTCGCGGACCTGGTGCTCCTCGACGCCGATCCCACCGAAGACATCGACAACGTCAAGAAGATTCACGCGGTGATCAAAGCGGGAGTGGTCGTCGACCGCTCCGCGCTCGAGGTTCCCGCGAACGGAGCGACCCAGCCATGAGAGTCGGGATATGCCTTCTCGCCCTTTTCGCCGCCGGCGCGGCGGCCGCCCAGGACGTGCCGCTCTTCACCCGGGACTTTCCTCCCGAGGAGTTTCGCGCTCGACGCGAAAGAGTCTACGACGCTCTCGGAGGCCGGGCCCTCGCCGTCGTCCAGGGCGCCCCCTCGCCCGTCGGTTACGTGCGCTTCCGTCAGTCGAACGAGTTCTACTACCTCTGCGGCGTCGAGAGCCCTCACTCGTACGTCCTCCTCGACTCCGCTCGCCGCTCGGCCTCTCTCTATCTCCCCCACCGCAACGAGCGGCGGGAGGCGAGCGAGGGAAAGCTCCTCTCCGCCGAGGATGCGGAGCTGGTGAAGGAGCTCACGGGAATCGACGCCGTCTACGGGGTCGAGCTCCTGAGCGATCATCTGGCGCGCTTCGCCTGGGGAGGCCAGGTTCCCCCGCTCTATACGCCCTTCAAGCCCGCCGAGGGGCTCGCGACCAGCCGCGATCTCGCGACCCGGGCCGCATCGGACATCGCGAACGACCCCTGGGACGGAAGACCGACCCGGGAGGCGCACTTCCTCGCGAGGATCCGCGAGCGGTTCCCGCAGTTTCCCATCGAAGACTTCTCGCCGATCCTCGATCAGCTGCGCCTGGTCAAGAGCCAGCTCGAGATCGAGCTGATAAGAAAGGCCACGCGACTTTCGGGGCTCGCGATCCTGGAGGCGATGCGGTCGACCGAGCCCGGAATCCGGGAAGCCGATCTCGATGCCCTGGCGAAGCTCGTCTTCCACCGCGGCGGCGCCCAGGGCGACGGCTACTACTCCCTCATCGCCACCGGCCCGAACGCCTGGTACCCCCACTATCACCGCGGCAAGCGCGACCTCCGCGACGGAGAGCTCCTGCTCATGGACTACGCTCCCGACGTCTCGTACTACACCAGCGACGTGACCCGGATGTTTCCGGTGAACGGACGGTTCAACGAATGGCAGCGCGATCTCTACGGCTTCTATCTCGGCTTCTACAAGGCGATCCTGGAGTCGATTCGTCCCGGAGACGTGTCGGCGATGATGGGGGACGCGGCGGCGAAAATGGATCGCCTCGTCGCGAGCTGGCCCTTCACCAAGCCCATCTACCGCCAGGCGGCGGAGCGTTTCGTGGCGGAGTTCAAGGAAGGGGCACGAAGGGCGCCCGCGAGCCTCGGGCACGGAGTGGGCATGGCGGTGCACGACGTCGGGGTGAACGACGGGACTCTCGCTCCGGGTATGGTCTTCACCATCGAGCCTCAGTTCCGGATCCCGGAGGAGAAGGTTTACATCCGGCTCGAGGACGTCATCGTGGTGACCGAGAGCGGCGCCGAAGTCCTCACCGACTTTCTTCCCATGGAAATGGACGCCATCGAAGCGGTGATGCGGGAAGAGGGTCTCCTTCAGATTCAAGACGCGAGAAAGGAATCGGTGTCGCCATGAATCCCATCGTGCGACCGCTGGTCGCGACTCTCGAGCTCAATACCCGGCTTCTCCTGAACGCCCTCGATGGAATCGACGAGGAAGGAGCTCGAAAGAGACCGAACGAGCGGACGAACCACGCGCTTTTCCTCGCCTGCCACCTGGTGGACGCCCGTCACTACCTCGCTCGCTCGCTCGGACTCTCGAGCGAGTCTCCGTTCAAGGCCATGCTCGACCAGGCCAAGGGCATCGACGACGTGAAGGAGTTCCCGCCGCTCGAAGAGGTGCGACGTGCGTGGAAGGACGTAGGGGAGCGCCTCTCCAGCTACATCGCCGAGCTCGAGGACTCCGATCTGGATAAACCCGCGCCCTTCGCGTTTCCCATCGAAGGTGGGGGAACGACGCTCGGTTGCCTCGCGTTTCTGGTCCAGCACGACTCCTACCACCTGGGCCAGGTGGCTTTCCTCCGGCGCTACCTCGGTCTCGAAGCCATGTCGTACAAGTAAATCCGGAACCATTCCCCGCCTCGCGCGTTGAAAGCTGGAGGGGATCCTTATGGAGCTCGCAACCGAATCGAAGCGCGCCCTCCGAGGCGTCTGGTCCCGGCCGGGGTTCACGGCGGCGACGCTCGCCGCACTCGGCCTGGGAATTGGGCTGAACACCGCGATCTTCAGCCTGGTGCATGCCGTCCTTCTGAGATCTCTGCCGTACCGCGACCCCGAGAGGATCGTGCGGGTATGGGAGTCGCGTCCGCGAATGGGCGAGGGTTCCGCCGACATGGCCGCTTTTTCGATGGATCACTTCCGCGGCTGGCGCGGCTCGACCGACCTCTTCGAGTCGATGGCGGTCTATCAGGATCGGAGCTTCAACCTCACCGGAGGCTCGGAACCGCTCCGGGTAGAGGCCCAGAGCGTCTCTCCCTCTCTTTTCGCGCTCCTGGGAGTCGAGCCTCTACTCGGGCGAGGGTTCTCGCCGGAGGAGGAAGCGCGCGGCCGGGATCGCGTGGCCGTCTTGAGCTACGGCCTCTGGCAGCGGGTCTTCGGCGGAGACGAGACGGTGGTCGGAAGAGCGATTCGTCTCGACGGCGAGCCGTACGACGTGGTCGGGGTGATGCCGCGAACCTTCAAGTTTCCCCAGCCCGCCACCGAGCTCTGGGTGCCTCTACCCGACGCGGACCCGGAGCCGCTTCCTCCGGGCGCGATCCGGATCGAGCTCGTTCCCGTGGTCGCGAAGCTGGCGGAGGGCGTCTCCATCGAGCAGGCGGAGGCGGAGGGTCGGGCGTTTCTCGAACGGTACCGCGGCGCCAGCACCGCGCCGCCGGAGCTGGAGCGGGACGTTTCCATTCACCTCACGTCACTTCACGAGCAGCTCGCGCGCCCCATCCGCCCGGCGCTTCTCGTGCTGTTCGTCGCGGTGACCTTCGTTCTCCTCATCGTCTGCGCCAACGTGGCGAACCTCTTTCTCGCGCGGGCCCGGGGTCGGGAGACGGAGATGGCGGTCCGCACCGCGCTCGGTGCGGGCCGGAGCCGGCTCGCGCGGCAGCTCCTCGCGGAGAGTCTGACCTACGCTCTCGCGGGAGGCGCCCTTGCCATCGCCGTCGCCACGTTGTGCCTTCGTCTCGTCCGGTTCGCTCTCCCCTCGAGCCCCTGGCTCGAGGAGGTGGCTCTCGATGGCCCGGTCCTCGCCTTCAACCTGGGCTTGGCGGTTCTGACGGCGTTTCTCGTCGGGTTCCTTCCGGCGATTCGAGCCTCCCAGGTCGACGTCGTGAGCGGACTGAAAGGCAGCGCCGGATCGGGGCCAAGAGGTCGACGGTCGAGAACCGCGCTGGCGGTGGCCGAGGTCGCGCTCGCCCTGGTGCTGTTCGCGGCGGCGGGACTGATGCTGCGAAGCTTCATGAACCTCGCGCGCAACGATCCCGGGTACGAGCCCCGGGACGTCTTGACGTTCCGACTGAACCTTCCCGAGACGAAGTATCCGGACGGAACCTCCCGAAGGGCTTTCTTCGACCAGCTGAGGGAGAGGCTCTCCGGGCTCGGAGGTGTCACCGCCTCGGGTCTGGTCACGACGCTTCCCCTCGACCAGGAGCGCATGATCACCATGCTCGACATCGAAGGGCGGCCGCGCCCCGCGGATCGAATGCAGATGCCGCGCGCGAGCGTCCGCATCGTCAGCCCGGACTTTTTCCGGGCCATGGGAATACGGCTCGTCTCCGGCCGCACCCTCGCCGAGGGGGACCAGACCGGAGCGCCCCCGGTGGTGCTGGTCAACGAATCGCTCGCCCGGCGCTACTTCGAGGGAGAGGATCCCCTCTCGGCGAGAGTTCATCGCCTGGGGGCGATCGTCGGCGTGGTCTCCGATTTTCGCCAGGAGGGGCTCGACCGGGATCCGGAGCCGGAGGTCTACTTCGACTATCGTCAGGTGCCCGACGCCATGGGGGAAGCGATCTCGCGGATGAGCGTCGCCGTTCGCTTCGATCCCCGCACGAGCGGCATCGTCGAATCGGTGAAGGCCGCGATCCGAGGACTCGACCCCGAGCTTCCCCTCGCCGACGTCCGTACCATGGAGGCGAGACTCGAGGAGTCCGTCGCCCGTCCGCGTCTCTACGCGCTCCTGCTGTCGTTCTTCGCCGGCGTGGCGCTGATCATCGCGGTGAGCGGAGTCGCGAGCGTCGTGAGCTACCAGGCGGCCGAGCGCACGCGCGAGAACGGTCTCCGCATGGCCCTGGGCGCGACCCCGCGCGAGATTCTGGGGCTCTCGCTCTCGGATGGTTGGAAGATTCTCGCGTTCGGTCTCGGCCTGGGCCTCGGGGGCGCCCTTCTCGCCGGCCGCATGCTCTCGAGCGTGCTCTTCCAGGTGTCGCCGTTCGATCCCTGGACCCTCGTCTCGGTGTGCCTCCTGCTCGGAGCGGCGACGCTCGCGGCGAGCGCCATTCCCGCGCGAAGGGCGGCGCGCATGGACCCGGTGACGGCGCTGCGCTACGAGTAGGTGGGCGACGTCTTGGGCTTGACGCGGGTCTTTTCTTTCGTCGAAAGCTCGGACCGCAGCTTTCCCAGGTAGCGATTCACGGGGTGGTTTCGAGGAAGACCCCGAATGGCGTTCGGCGTTCGGGGGTTCACCCGATTGATCTCCGCGAGAAGCTTCCTGTTTCCGGGATTCATGCGGAGACCCTTGCGGAGGACCTGGGCGGCCTGGGTCTTCCAGCCGGTCTGCTCGTGAAGGCGCGCCAGGTTGATGTACATCTGCGGGTCGTAGAACGCGAGCTCCAGTGCCCGCTCGCACCAGGCGAGCCCGGTCTTGACGTCGCCCTCCTCCGTCGCCACCACCAGGCCTCCGAACGACAGGTGCTTCGGGTCGCGGCTCCCCGAGGCGATGATGTTCCGGAAGACCGTGGCCGAGTCCTTCCCTCGTCCGCCGCGCAGCAGCTCCATGGCCTTCCGGAAGAGGCTTTTCTGTTCCTGCCAGTGCATGCGCGTTCGGGGCACCTTCCTTGGGGGAGCGACCCGGGAAACTTGCAAGAAAATTGCCAGCGGGAAGACCCGGCTAATCGATTGAGGCTTATGGAACGGAACTTTTCCATCTGGCAATCGAGCGCGGGGTTTCTCCGACGGACGGCGGAAAACGCCTACAGGAAGAAGGGAGACGGGGTCGGCTTTTCGGCAGCGACCCTGTAGATCTCTCGGCCCTCCCGGCGGTACTTGCGCTCGAAATTGGAGCCCACGACCTCGTTCTCCATGGCGGCCCGGGTGGCGGTGAAGTCGACGGCGACGAGCGGCGAGCGTTTCACGGCGGCGACTATCTGCGCGAAGTATTCCTGATGGTCGGTCGCGATCGACAGCCGCGCCCCCGGCTTCAGCTTGGAAGCGATCACTTCCACGAATGCCGCCTGGATCAGGCGGCGCCGGTGGTGGCGGGTCTTGGGCCAGGGGTCGGGGAAGTAGACATGGATGGCGGAGAGGCTCTCGCTCTCGAGGAAGTCGCGTACGAACGACGACGCCTCGGCCCGCACCACGCGGGCGTTCTCTCTTCCCGCGCGTCTCAGTCGATCGGCGGCGAAGATCCAGTACCTGCGCGCGTACTCGATCCCGATGAAGTTCACCTCGGGCCGCGCTTCCGACTCCCCGAGCAGGAAGGTGCCCTTGCCCGACCCGATCTCGAGCTCGAGAGGCCGGTCGTTGCCGAAGAGAGCCATGCCCGTAATCGGCCGAGGGATGGTCTCGGGGGTGAGCCCGTACTCGCCGGGTACTCTCTCCCGCCGCCGGCTTCCACCGGCCATTGGTTGCATGGTTCGGTTCATGTTACGCTAGGACCCAATGGTCCTCGTGAGAATCCGGCCTCGGTGAGGCTTTTGAGTTAAACTGGTTCAGATCCCGCGTGAGAAGGCCCCCGTAGCCGATCCCCCGCAACAGGAGAGTTTCGTGAATACGAATGCGCCCAACCTTCCTTCCGTCCCCGCGCGCAGCGGGATTTCCTGGCCGGCCACCCTTCCCTTCATCGCTCTTCACCTCATGACCCTCGGCGTATTCTGGGTGGGATGGAGTCCGGCCGCGCTTCTCGTCTGTCTCGCGCTCTATTGGGTGCGGATGTTCGCCGTCACCGGGTTCTACCATCGCTACCTGTCCCATCGGACCTACAAGACGTCGCGCTGGTTTCAATTCCTTTTCGCGGTCGTCGGCAACGCGAGCACCCAGAAGGGCCCGCTCTGGTGGGCCGCCCACCACCGGCACCACCATCAGTATTCCGATGAAGACGAGGACGTCCACTCGCCGACGAAGCGCGGGTTCCTGTACTCTCACGTGGGATGGATCTTCGATCGGGCCAACGCCCCCACACGCCTGCGGCTCATTCCCGATCTCACGAAGTATCCCGAGCTTCGCGCCCTGGATCGCTTCGATGTCCTCATTCCGATTCTCACCGGGGTCTGCTGCTTCGGGCTCGGCGTGCTGCTCGAGTCGACCGCGCCGTCCCTGGGAACCTCGGGATTACAGATGCTCGTCTGGGGATACTTCGTCTCCACCGTGGTGCTGGCCCATAGCACCTTCACCATCAACTCCCTCTCCCATCTCCTCGGAAAACGGCGCTTCGAGACCACCGACACCAGCAAGAACAATCTCGCTCTGGCGCTCTTGACCATGGGCGAAGGGTGGCACAACAACCACCACTTCTATCCGACCTCGACGCGGCAGGGTTTCTATTGGTGGGAGATCGACGCCACGTACTACGGGCTATACATCCTCTCGAAGCTCGGGCTCATCTGGGACCTGAAGCGGGTTCCGGCGCACATCCTCGAGCAGGGGCGGCTCGCGGGCGAGGAGCGGGCGGAAGCGGCGGCCTGATAGCTCAGCGCAAGAGCGTCCGGATCGATTCCACGACCACCCGAAAAGCCCCGGTCGACGGGGCGATGACTTCGAAGTGCCCCGCGCCTTCCACGAGCGCGTGGGTCGCATCGTCGCCGCACGCGCGGGCCCTGGCGGCGTAGTCCTCTCCGAAAGCCGGCGGCACCACGGTGTCGAGCGCACCGGTGACGAGCCGTTGAGGTACTCCCAGAGGGAGCCGTTCGATTGGGGAGGCTTCCTCGTAGCGGGAAGAAGCACCGTCGAGGCCGCCGCCCACGAGCTCGGCCGCCATGGTGTCGCACACCCTTTCTGCGACCGCGCGCCTGAGGTCGGTCACTCCCGCGAGCGAGACCACTCCCGCGAGCGGCAGCGGATCGGCTCCCCCTCGAATCTCGCTGCCGTCGCCGAGACCGCCGCGGGCGGCGAGCCAGAGAGCGAGGTGCCCTCCCGCCGAATGGCCGACGGCTGCGACGCGCTCGAGATCGAGCGGATGAGACGTCGCGAGCGCCCGCAGGTAGTCGGCGCCCGAGGACACGTCCAGAAACGTACCCGGCCAGCCACCGCCATGATTCCCCACGCGGCGGTACTCCAGGCTCCAGACCGCGAACCCTTCACGGCGAAGTGCGTCGCAGAAGGCCCGGGTGTGTCCGATGTCGTAGCGCGCTCGCCAGCAGCCGCCGTGGAGGACGACGGCGACGGGATGGGGCCCCGCCCCTCGAGGGAGTCGAAGCTCTCCGAACTGAAGCGCGTCGGCGCCGTAGTGAATTCGAGCATCGGGCTCGGGATGAGTGAGGCCCAGAATCTCCTCCACGCCGAGAACGGAAGCGCTCGACGGGAGGTCGAGAGCTCGGAGGGTGTCGTCGTCGAGGCGATGGCCGCCTTCGAAGCGCTTCGAGTCGAACCGGACCCCGTGCCGCCTCAGTAACGAGGACTGCTCCTCCCGATGCGCCTCGGTGAGAAACGGATCGCGGCTCCCGCCGACGAGGGTCAACCGGGTGCTTCCGATACGCTCCATCGCCGCGTCGTCGAGATCGTGGGGAAGGGGTGAGCCCCAGAGCACAAGCTCGTCGATCTCCGCCTTGCCCCGCGCCGCCCAGCGAGCCGCGGTCGCGACTCCCTGGGAGTAGCCCAGGATCCGAAGACGGATTTCCGGTCGGCGCAGGCGTTCCAGGATTCGATCGTGCAGCCGGTCGAGGTACGAGACGTAGTCGTCGATCTCCGCGAGGCGGTCCTCCCGCGTCATCCAGGAAGCGCCGACCTTCCGGTGGTCCTCGTGGTAGAAGCGCGAGAGCGCCTCGGGAACGACGAGGAGTCGGCGATCCCTCGCGAGCGCGCGAGCTTGGTCGAGGAACTCCGAAGCGAGCTGGCCGTAGCCGTGAAGAAGGAACCACAGGTCATCGAGAGGTCCGTCCATCCGGCCCAGAGTCAGATAGCGCGCGGTGCGGGAAACGGCGAGGTGGTGGCTCTCGGGCTCCATCGGCGCGCATCTTAGCAGGTTGCGGAAAGATGCATCTGCAACCTGCGCGAGCGGCCGCCCGCCTGGTGGGAATGCTTCGCCGACATCTTCGGGCCGCAGGGGCTCCGCGGCACTGAGGCACTATTGGTGGTTGCGCGCGGATTCTCCAAAACCCTCTCAGGCGAGCTTGACGAGCATCTTGCCGACGTTCTGCCCGCGGAGCATGTCGAGAAACGCTTGGGGCGCCCGTTCGATGCCCTCGACGATCGTCTCCTTGACCCGGAGCTTACCGGCCCCGACGAGCGGCGCGACCTCGCGGAGGAACGCATCGCGCTCCTTCATCCAGTCGGTCACGATGAAGCCGCGCATCGTCAGCCGCTTCGTTACAACAGTGAACAGGTTGGCGGGACCGGGCGACGGCCGCTCGTCGTTGTAGCCCGAGATCGCTCCGCAGGCGACGATGCGGCCGTGATCGCGCATCGCCCAGAGCGCCGCCTCGAGGTGGTCGCCTCCGACGTTGTCGAAGTAGACGTCGATGCCCTCGGGGGCTCGGGCCTGAAGCTGCGCCAGCACCGGGCCGTCCTTGTAGTTGAAGGCGGCGTCGAAGCCGAGCTCCTCCAGCAGCAGGCGGACTTTTTCCGGCGTGCCCGCGCTTCCCAAGACGAACGCGCCCCGGAGCTTCGCGAGCTGGCCGGCGATGCTCCCCACCGCACCCGCGGCGCCGGACACGAAAACCCGGTCGCCTTCCTTCAGCTCGGCGAGCTTCAGGCCCACCCACGCGGTGAAGCCGGTCATTCCCAGCGCGCTGAGATGCGTGGTGATCGGCTGAACACCCGCGTCGACGGCACGGAGCTCCTTCGCCTCGGCCACGAAGTACTCGCGCCATCCGCGCGTGGAGGCCACCAGGTCGCCGGGCTTCAACGCGGGCGCGCGCGACGCGACCACCTCGCCGAGGGCGCTTCCCTCGAGCGGCCGGTCGATCGAAAACGGCGGCACGTAGGACTTCACGTCGTTCATGCGGCCTCGCATGTACGGGTCGACGGACATATACCGGTTTCGGACGAGCACCTGGCCGTCCTGAGGCGGAGCCACCGAAACCGTCGCCAGGGTGAAGTTGTCGGCGGTCGGCCAGCCGCGCGGACGCGACGCCAGGCGGATCTCGCGGCTCTGGAGAACGTCAGCCACGGTAAGAGACGTCCTGGAGCTGGACCGAGATTCCGTCGGGGTCCGCGAAGTAGAGCTCCTTCACCTGGCCGCGCATCCGGATGCGGGCTTCGACTCCGTGCGCCGCGCAGGCCGCGATCGCCTCGTCGGCGTCGAAGCGCTCGACCCCGAGGCAGAAATGGTTGATATGCGGCTTGGCCCCCTCTCCCGAGGAGTAGATCCCGACGAACGAGTCGCCCGCGGCCAGGTTGATCCCGTTGTCCTGCCGGCTCATCACCGGAAGGCCGAGAAGGTCCTGATAGAACGCTACCGACCGCTCGACGCTCGACACGAACAGCGTGACGTGATTGAGAGTGCGCGCGGGCAGTCGAGGTTTCGAGTTTTGCGCCTCCGCGCGGCCCCCGACGACGAGCGCGGCGATCGCCGCCACGAGCTCGCGGCGCGTCATCGCGCCCGTTTCGTACCGATTCACCAACCGTTCGATTGCTGCGCTCATCGGGTCACCTCTCTGGATTCTGGCGCGCAAGGTATCACGAACGACTTTTCCCGGCGGGGAGGAGGACGACTCGGTTTCTCGTCTTTGTTCATAGGGGTGAGGGCCGCGACGGGAGGTCGACATGGGCCCTCAGACGGCGCCGGGCAAAAGCATTCAGAGCGTTCTCCGCGAGTTCCTGGAGGACCGGGGTCGAGATCTGGCGCAGCAGGAGTCTCGCCTCTACCGCCACGTGGTTCTCTTTCTCGAGCTTTGTATCAATAACTACGGCCACCGCAACCTGGACGAGGACGGCCGGGAGCGGTACGAGCGCCTCTACCGGGACCTCGACGGCGGCGGCCGCGATTTCTTCGAGCTCTTCGGGCCCGAGTTGCTCCTCCCGGAGCTGGACTTCTTCACCGGCACGTTCCTGAAAAAGGAAGTCCATACGTCGGACCGGGTGGTGCGAAAGGCGAAGGACGTCGTTTCCGAGCTCCGCCGGTGGCTCGTGGAGCGAGGCCACGTGACGGCGAAAGCTCTCGAAGAACAGGAGGAGAGCTTGAAAGCCCGCGAAAGGCTGAAGCGCCGCCTGCGCCCCATCGCGCGCCGTGTCGAAAGAAGCCTCGTCTCGCTCGATCCTTCGTCACTGGCGGCGGACGACTACGTGGCTCTCGACGATCACCTCGTCGGCCGCGTCGAGCCGGGCCGTATCTGGCTCCGCGTGCATCGGACCGCCGTTCCCGAGGAGATCGGGCCCATCGCCCTTCCGCAGGAAATTACCCGCCACCTCCGGCGCGGCTTCACTCTCTGCTGCTCCCTGGGAAAGCTGCGGGGCCGCTGGCGCCTCCTGGAGTTTTCCGACGTTCATCCTCGCGGTTAGAATCCAGGTTCCTGGAGGAACCTCATGACTCTTGCGGATGCGTTCATTGCCGAGTTCCATCACGAAGCGCAGGGGACGCGCCGGATCCTCGAGCGTCTTCCCGAGGACAAGCTCTCGTTCAAGCCTCATCCGAAATCGATGAGCCTCGGTGGGCTCGCGACCCACGTCGCCCACATCCCCGACTGGATCCGGACCGTCGTGAACGACTCCATCTTCGACATGGGGATCGTCGAAGGACGGACCGCCGAGCGAAAGTCTCGGCGGGAAATCCTCGACTACTTCGAGAAGAACGCGAAAGAGTTCGGAGAGGTTCTCGCGGGCAAGTCCGACGAGCACCTGCGGGAGACCTGGACGCTGAAGAACAAGGGCGCGCACGTCCTCACTCTTCCCCGGGCCGCATGCATCCGCTCGTTCATCATGAGCCACGTCATCCATCATCGGGGACAGCTCACCGTGTACCTGCGGATGAACGACGTTCCCCTTCCGGCAATCTACGGGCCGAGCGCCGATGAGGGGATGTGAGCGCGGCCGCTATCGTTTGCGCGACAGGACGAGCCCGTCGAAGCCGTGCCGGGTGGGCGCGTCATCCAGGAACTCGGCGGCGTCGGGGTCGTTCTTGAGGAAGGCGTCGAGAAACCGACCGACGTAGAGACAGAGGCGCCGGTAGCGCTCCAGGCCGGCCTCGCGGCCATCGCGGCCATCGCGGCCATCGCGGGAGGAGACGTTCGGAGGAACGACGGTCGCGAGCGAGGTGAATTCCGCGTGCGTCGCTCCTTCGATGGTGAGGAGATAGGTTCGTCCCCGCGCGATCTCGTCGTAGTACCGGAAGCTCTTCGGGACCTGCCCGGACTCGCGGGAGTCGGTTACGTGCAGGAACGCCGCCGTCGCCCGGCGGGGCTCGAAGAAGATCGAGCTTTCGAGAAGCTTGTCGCCGTAGACGTAACCGGTAGCCGCGTCGAGACTCACGACCGCGCCGACGTTGGGATTCTTCATCGCGAGGAGCGCCTGGGCGACGCCGCCGAGGCTCCAGGCCACGAGACCGAAGGGCCCGTCCGAGACCTCGGGGTAATCGTGCAGCCCCTGGATCACGAACTCCATGTCCCGGATCTGGGCGTCCACCGCCAGGGCGTCGTACGCGGCCTCGACGTCCTCGCGGGCGGGAAGAGATGGAATCGCCACGACGACGTAGCCGCGGCTCGCGAGGTACTCGCAGAGGACGGTGTTCAGATAGAAAGTTCCCGTGAGGCCCGTTCCGAAGATGAGGAGGGGAAAGGGACCGGAAGCCCGCGGCGCCTTCTCGACGGCCCCGGTTTCCGAGGAGAGGAGCCCATCGAGCTCCGCATCGGACAGCGGGAAGCCGTAGGTCGCGAGGCGCCCGCGGAAGCTCTCCCGGCCGTCGGCGCCGTCCACGTAGCGGCCGAAGGTGAGCGGCCGGGCTTCGGCTCCTTCCGCCGGATACCAGATGGACATGGTTACGGGCCGGGGGCCGCGCTCTCCCTCGGCGCCGAAGGGACGGGAGTAGTCGAAGAGCTCGACCTGCTCGAAGCCTGCGCGGTGCGGTCCAGGCTCCGGCTGCACCCAGAGAGCCGGGAGCGAAAGGAGGAGCGCGGGAAAACTCACGAAGCGAGATTAGCGCGGCGTCCCCGGGAGAGAGAAATCTCCGACCGGAGTCTCCTCGACGGTGTAGTCCTCGCAGTTTCGATCGAGCGCCTCGTACGGTTCTCCAAACTGGAGGCGAAATCGATCCCGCGCCTCCCGCGAGTCCCAGCGATCGATGGTGAGGAAACGGGTCCCGTCCAGCTCGTCCCGAAGAAGCTCGGTCGAAAGATACCCCTCGGCGCGGCGGAAGAGAAGATCCCAATCCCCGCCGGGAGCATAGGCGGAAAGAAATTCGGAGAGCATTTCCGGACGGACGCGGAACTCCCAGAGAATGACCAGCACGATCAGCCGCTCCTTGCCGCGGCGGCCCTGAGCGCCCGATGCACGATCGCGTGATCGCCGAGCCGCCTTCGGAGCTCGCGTTCGAGGGCGCCGATGGGGAAGAGGTTCTGGGGCGCTCGAGGGTCCTTGTGGGGGACGGAGCCGAACCGCGGAAGCGTCCGCGCCGCGAGGCTCGCGAGCCGCCGCACGTCCGCCAGGGGGAGCTCCGCGGAGAGCTCCAGGCGGACCACGCCCGAGAACGGGTGGCTGCGGTCGCCTCCCAATCGGAGATAGCTGGAGTAGCGGCGGTACGAGGTCGTGGTCAGGAAGAGCGGGGTGCGCTCGAAGGGCTCGAGGGCTCCCACCACGCGCTCGAGCCCGGGCTCGAGGTAGCCCACTTGGTGGGATTTCACGTAGCCCAGGACGCCCTCGCGCGCGTGGTGCGAAGACAGCGGGCCGTCGACGACGAGAAGATCGAAGTCCAAGTCCTCCTCCTTCACCGCGACGTCGATCTCGAGACGGCGAAGGAGCTCCTGGAGGCCCGAAGACAGCTGGGCGACGGACTCACCGGAAACCGGCTCGAGGGCGTAGGTCCCGGCATCGGTCGCGAACGCGTCGCTCCCCGTTGCGGAGAGAAGCCGCCGCCGAACCTGGATCTCCCGAATCCTGGCCCGATCCTCGATCGCCACCACCCCGGCTGCATAGCTCGCGCAGAGGCCCCGAAGGAGACCTCCCTCCGAGCCCTCGATCCAGACGAGAGCGTCGATGCGGCGAACGCCGTCGATGAACGCGAGTCTCTCCGCGGCGCCCGTCCCGGGCTCGGGTGGAATCGGCTTCCAGCTCGCCTTGGAAACTTCGACCGTGGGGTCGACTTCCGCGAGCGACGGCGTCAATTCTCCCGCCGCGAACGGGCTTCCATAGTCCGGATCCCAGGCTTCGACGAGGATGCGAGGCATCAGAGGACCACCTTGGTGACCGTCGAGGTCACCGGGCTCTTGCTCACCCGATACTGTACCGGAATCGTGGCGGCGAGGTTCTGCTGGTGGGTCACGACGCCTACCACGCGGCCCCGCGCGCCGAGCTCGGTGATGGCGGAGGCGACGACGTCGAGCGTCTCGTCGTCGAGCGTCCCGAATCCCTCGTCGAGAAAGAGCGATTCGAGGCGAGCCGACCCGTCGGCCGCGAGCTCGACCGTCTGCTCCGCGAGGGTGAGCGCGAGAGCGAGGGAGGCGAGGAACGTCTCGCCCCCCGAAAGCGTCCGCGCGGAGCGCCTCTCGTCGGCGTTGCGGTGGTCGATGACCTCGAAGTTCAGCCGGTCGTCGTACTCGAACGAATACTGGCCGCTCGAGAGCTCGTTGAGAATCGCCGTCGCGCCGGTGACGAGCCGGCGGAACGCTTCTTCCAGAAGCCAGCGCTCGAAGCCCGTGGATTTGAGGTGCCGGCCGAGCGCTCCGGCGACGGCAGCCTCCTCGGTCTCCAGCTTCACCGCCTCCCGCAGACGGGAGGCGAGCGCCAGAGCGTTCTCGATGCGCTCGACTTCCTGCTCGGTCTTCGCGAGAGCCGTCACTACGGAGTCCCGCGGACGGGCGGCCACCGGAATCGAAAGCCCCCGGCAGCGCGCGGCGATCGCGGAGAGCTTCCGCTCCCGCTCCGACTCCGCGGCCCTCGCCGCTTCCGCCGCTTTGCGGGAGGCGGCCGTTCGCCGGGGCAGCTCCTGTCGGGCCCATTCCGCGAGCGCCCTCCAGGCCGAGAGCAAGCTCTCCCGATCGGATGGCGGCGGTCCGAGCGAGGCAACGCGGTCCCGCGCTTCGTCGAAGCTGCGAAACGCGCCGCGCTCCTCGGAGGAACGCTTCTCCACTTCGGATTCGGCGCGACGTTCCGCTTCTCGCGCGAGCCGAGCGCTCTCCCGCGCCCGCTCGCGGCTGGACTCGGCCTCGGCGATGGAGTCGAGACCGGACGTGATCTCGGAGAGAGGCGGCGCCTTCGCGAGCTTCTTCTCGAGCGCCTCGACTTCGCGCGCGACCGCGCGGGCTCTGTCGGCGGCGAGAGCGGCACCCTTCGAGGCATCCTGCCAGGCGCCATCGGCCCGGGCCTTCTCCTTCGCGGCCTTGGACGCGGACTTCTCCGCGCTCGTGAGACCCGGCGGCAGGATCTCCTCGGGAATCCTCTCGACCGCCCGAAGACACACGGGGCAGGCTTCTCCCCGGACCAGATGGCCCCGCAGGTCGTGGGCGGCGAGCTCCCGGCGGGTCTCGTCGAGGAGCTCCCGCGCTTTCCGTTCCGTTTCCGCGGCCTCGAGCCTTTCTTTCTCGCTTCGCTCGAGCATTTCGCGCGCGTCGTCCGATGCGCTCTTCGCTTCCGAAAGGAGCCGGCGCCGCTCTTCGAGGTCTCGATGACCGCGCTTCTGCTCGGAGAGCAACGAAGCGTCGGGGAGCCGGGACGCCGCCTCCTCGGCGGACGCGAGGGCCTCCTCGGCTTCGGCACGCGCGCTCCTCGCCCGGAGGAGACCTTCGCGAGCGGCGGCCATTTTCTCCGAGAGCCGCGCGGCATCCGTCGGCATCGGGATTCCTTCGAGAAGCCGTTTTTCCTCCTCCCACTTCTCGGCCTCCCGGCGGAGCTCTTCGACGCGACGGCCGAGGGCCTCGAGCTCCGGCTCCTCCGACTCGATCTCCTTCTTCAAGCGCTCGAGCTCTGTGACCCGCGCCCTGGCCGCCTTCCTCGACTCCTCGCTCACGTCCGCCATTCTCTCGAGCTCTTCCCGGTGCAGCGCCGCCTTCTGCGCCGCTTCCGCCTCGCGGACTCGAGCCAGGTTCCCCATGCGCTCGTAAACGCCGACTCCCAGGAGCTTGGTCAATAGATCCTGGCGATCCGCCGGCTTGTCGTGCAGAAACCGGGCGAACTCCCCCTGGGGCAGCACCACGCAGGTGGTGAACTGGGTGAAGTCGAGGCCGAGGATCTCCCGCACCCGGGCCGTCACCTCGTCGGCGTTTCCCGCGAGCGTCCTTCCGTCGGATTCGAGGCGCGCTTCCCGGGTGGTGGCGCCGCCTCTGGTTCTTCGCACCACCCGGACCGCGGTGTATCTCCGCCCTTCGACCGAGAAGTCGAATCGAACTTTCGCCTCGAGCTTCCCCTGGCTGATGACCGGATGCACCAGGTTGGGGTTCCCGTAGCGGGAAACGCTTCCGTAGAGAGCGAACGTCAGCGCGTCGATGAGGCTCGACTTTCCCGAGCCCGTGGGACCGGTGAGAACGAAGAGGTCGACTCCCTCGAAGTCGCAGATGGTGAGCTCCCGATAGGTGGTGAAGCCTTCGAGCTCCAGCCTAATCGGGCGCATGGACCTGGTCGAGAAGCTCGTCGAAGAGCGCGCGAACCCGGGCGTCGTCGTCACCCCGCTCCTTCAAATACTCCGCGAAGAGCTCGCGCGGCGAGCGCGCCAGGTTCCGTTCCGGCTGCGGCTCTTCCGCTTCGCGGGCGCGGCCGGCGATGACGACGTCGACGGCGTTCGGAAGGATCTCGCGGACCTTGTCGGCGAGCCCGGGACTCGGTGCGGCGGAAACCTCGACCCGCAGGTAAGCGTCGCCGAGCTCGGGAGCGAGCCGCTCGAGCTCGCCGAGCGTCGCCTTCACCCGGCGAAGCCGCCTCCCCGAGCGCAACGGGACCACCTCGACCTCGGCCGGGCGGTCGGGCTCCGCTTCGATGAGGTTGACGCTCTTCACGTCGTCGGTCTCTCCGAAGTCGAGCTGGAGGGGCGAGCCCGAGTACCAGGCGGGACAGGCGGCGGGGAGCTTCTGCGCCCGGTGGAGATGGCCGAGCGCGGCGTAGTGGAGCGATCCCGGAAACGCGGTCGCGGGAACGCTGTACTCGAAGATGGTATGCGCCTGACGCTCGCCGCCGCCGAGGACGCCGCCGTAGACCATGGCGTGCGCGAGGAGGACCTGCACCGTCGAAGGCGGCGGCGCCGCGGAACAGAGATGCTCGATTACCCGCGTCGCCCGCTCGGCGTAATCGCCCTGGTGCTGCGAGGCCTCCTTGCTCATGAGGTCGTCGGCCTTCACGATGCTGCGCTGGGAGAGAAACGGGAGAAGCCCGATGGTGGCGGCGCCCACTTTCGTCTGGAGTGCGAGGACCCCGCCCTCGGAGGGGCGAGCGGGCTTCGCCAGAACCCGGATGTTGGTGAGCCGCATCAACGGCTCGACGGCTTCGAGCCGCCTCGGGTTGTCGTGGTTTCCGGAGATCACCACGACCCACTCGCTCGAGCGGGAGAGGTCGAGGAGCGCGCGATAGACGATCTCCTCGGCCTCGGGCCCGGGGGCGGAGCCGTCGAAGAGGTCGCCGGCGACGAGAACGATGTCCACCTTGCGCGCGCGGGCGATGTCCGCGATCTCCGCGAGCACCTGCCGGTGCTCCTCGGCGCGGCTCTTTCCTCGGAGGGTCTTCCCGACGTGCCAGTCGCCGGTGTGGAGAAAGCGCATCCGAGGGCTATGTTAGCCCTTCGAAAGGATCGGCGGAGACTTCGCTCGTCGCCGGATCGGAGCCGGCGGGGAGCCCCACCTCGCTCCTTCGAGTCGCCCACGAGGGGAAGGGGAACTGGGTGACGAGAGGGATGGGAAGCTCCGGCTGCGAAAGGATCATCGTTCCCGGCTTCACGATCGTCGCCCTCTGCCGGTGCACGGCCGGTAGAAACCCGTACTCGTCGCGGTTCGCCTCCGCGGTGTCGAGGCGGCCCACGACCCGGATGGCGGAGTTGGCGATGATGCGCCTCTCCACTTCGCTCGCCGTCTGCTCGGCCCCGATGAGGATGATACCGAGCGAGCGGCCGCGCTCGGCGACGTCCAGAAGAGTCTCCTTGATGGGGCTGCCCCCGTCCCGGGGGGCGTACTTGTTCAGCTCGTCGAGCACCACGAAGAGGAGCGGCCGCGGCTGACCCGACCGCTCTTTCTCCTCGAACGCCCGCCGGAGCGTGACCCCGACCACGAACCGTTTCGCGCGATCGCTCAGGTTGTGGAGGTCGACCACCGTGACCTGGGCCTCTCGGCGGATCTTGTGCGTCTCCGCGCGAGGGATGTCTCCCCGCACCAGGTGCTCGATGTGCGGAACCGCGCCGTGGAGCCTCCGTACGAAGGCGTTCACCGTCCCCTGGCCGATCGCCGGCCCCGCCCAGAGCCGCCGCGTCGCCTCGTCGTCGACGTGCTCGGCGACGAGCCGCGCGAGCTCGAGGAACGTCCGCACTTCGCGGCCCTCGACCCGCACCCCGCCCTCGCCGAGAGGCTCCGCGTCCCTGAGCCGGGCGGCGACGTTCGCGACGACGAGCGTGTACTGCTTCTGGTCGTCCTCGGCGTCCGTGAAGAGGAACGGCAGGAGTCCCTCGCGGCAGAACTCGGCCAGGCTCCAGAAGTAGGAACGGACCCCCGTCGGTCGGGTGGCCACGTCGGGGGCGGCGTTTCGGTCCCCCCGCCTCGGCGGAGCCCAGAGCTCGACGCTCCGGAAGGCGTCGGGCACGAGGCCCAGCTTCTCGTACCGGCGGCGATCGCGGTCCTCCAGCCGGGAGTTCCGGTGGTCGAGAAAGAGCAGGTCTTCCCCCTTGACGTTGTAGATGAGGGCCTTGGTGTTCAGGGCATCGGCCCCGAGGACCTTCGAATGGAACAGGCTGTAAAGAAGGAAGCTCGCGTAGGTCGTCTTGGTCGCGACTCCCGAGATACCGCTGATGTTGACGTGGGCCCCGCGGGTCCCGTCGAGAAACTCGAGGTTCAGATAGACCGGCTCCTCGTCCCGCGAAAGACCGGCGGCGAGGCGCTTCCCCTCGTCCATCCCGTCGAAGAAGAGCGCCTGCTCCCGGTCGCGGCCTCTCGCCCGGCGCACTTCCTGGCCGGGAAGCGGGGGAACGAACACCTCGGGCTCGAACCGGGTGGCCACGATCTTCGCTGCCTGGCTCACCTGCGCCGGAAGCACCCCGCTCTCGATGAGAAAGACGTCGGAGTCGAATCGCGCTCCCTCGTGTCGGGCCCTCACCTGGGTGACGAGCCCGAAGATGCGGACGCACTCGCCGTTCGGGAGCTTCCTCTCGAGCGCGACCACGTCGTCGAGCTGGAGGAACTGGCCCTCCGCGATCGCGACCCAGAACTCGAGCGGGGTCGCGTCCTCGGTGCCGATGACTCGACCGGCGATTTCGGATTCGCTCACTCCGGAGGCGAGTATCTCACTTCCGGGATGAGGCCGCGAGGGTGGGGCCCCGCGGCACGGATGCACTAGAATGCCCCCTCGCCGTCGAGAGAGGAGTCCCGATGAAAGCACTCGCTGGATGCGTCGCCGCCCTGGTTCTCAGCGCTTCTGCCGAGGCCCAGGTCACCGTGATACGTGCGGGCCGCTTGATCGACGGCCGTGGAGGCGAGCCGCTCGAGCCGGCGACGGTCGTCGTCGAGGGCGATCGAATCCGGGAGGTCGGCAAGAACCTCGCGATTCCGCCGGGAGCAACGGTTGTCGATCTCGGCTCGGCCACCCTCCTCCCCGGTCTCATCGACCTCCACACGCACATGGTGGACCGCGCCGACGTGCACTGGGAGGAGGCGCTTCTGAAGACGACGCCTCCGGACGCGGCGCTCTACGGAGCTCGAAACGCGCTGGTAACGCTGATGGCGGGCTTCACCACCTGCCGCGACATGGGCCCGACCTGGCCCTACGTCGACGTCTCGCTCCGAAACGCCATCGATTCCGGAGTGGTCCCGGGACCGCGCATGATGGTCGCGGGGAACTACGTCACTTCGACGGGAGGCGCGGGAGACGCGCGGCAGTTCTCGATCTACGTCGACGTGCCGATCGTGCGCAACCTCGCCGACGGACCCGACGAGATCGTCGAAGCGGTGCGCACGAACTTCAAGTACGGCGCCGACTTCATCAAGATCCTCGCCACCGGAGCGGTGCTCTCGAAGGGAATCGCCCCCACGGCACAACAGTACTCCGACGCCGAGATCGAGGCGGCGGTCACCGAAGCCGCGCGCTGGGGTCGTCAGGTCGCGGCGCACGCTCATGCCGCCCAGGGGATCCACGCCGCGATCCGGGCCGGGGTCCGGACCATCGACCATGGCTCCTATCTCGACGACGAAGCCGTGGAGCTGCTGAAGAAGAGCGATCGCCGGACCTTCTACGTGCCCACCCTCGTGATCAGCGAGGCGGGAACGGAGGTAATGCCCGAATCCGAGCAGGAACGATTGCGACAGATCAAAGACATCATGCTCCGGGGGTTCCAGCGGGCCCTCGCCGCCGGTCTGCCCATCGGCCTCGCCACCGATGCTCCCGTCTACCCCCACGGCAAGAACGCCCGGGAGCTCTCCCTCCGGGTCGAGCTCGGGGAGTCGCCGATGTCGGCCCTGGTGTCGGCGACGAGCTTGAACGCCGAAATCATGGGGTGGTCCGATCGGGTGGGGAGCGTCGAAGCGGGAAAGTTCGCGGACCTCGTCGGCGTCGAGAAGAATCCGCTCCGGGACATCACCGAGATCGAGCGCGTCCGCTTCGTGATGAAGGGCGGCGTGGTTTACAGGAACGAGCTGGCTTCGAAGACCCGCTGAAGGAGATCGAGCGCGGCTATCGGCGTCCGACGGATGGAGCCGCGAGCTCGTGCGGCACCTTCGAGAGATCCCAGTCGATCAAAAGCCCGGTGCCGATGGCCTTCACCGCTTGCTCGCCATAGACCTTCTCGACGAAGTACATGGCGACGTCGTAGCTCCGGGCGCCTCCAACGGAAGTGAGGGCGTGGCCGGCGTCCACGAAGGAGACGCTTCGGACGAGCTTCACCTTCGGAAACATCTTCTCGAACGCGTCCTGGTCTCCGGGAAAGGTCGTCGCCCGGACGCCGTCCAGGAGCCCCGCCTTGGCCAGAACGAAGGCGCCGTCGCAGAGGGAGATGACGTGCCGAGCTTTCCTCCCCGTATCCGCCACCCAGCGGATCAGGCGGGTGTTCTCGAGGTCGGACCCCATGCTGTTCCTGGCGCTCGGCACGACGAGGACGTCGATGGGCGGCGCATTCTCGAGTGTGTAATCGGGAGTGATGCGGAGGCCCTCGAAGGTGGTGACCGCCCCCTCCGACAGCGCCACCGTGAAGACCCGCGGCGGCTTCTCGTCGTGAAACATCACGTGGTGGATGACGTCGAAAGGCGCCATGAGCTCGGTGTTGTAGACGCCTTCCAGCATCAGGAAGGCGACGTTCGCCGGCCGGAAGCTCGAATCCCCGACCGAAGCCGCCGCCAGCGCCGCCGTCAAAATCGTCTGCAGAAGCATCGCGTCCTCCGTGGGCTCGTGCCGCGAGTATGTCACTTCGGAGGGGGCGCCGCGAGGACGTGCTCCACCAGACGAAGGAGAGCGCCGTCCTGGTACTCCGCAGCGCGGCGGCCGTTGACGAAGAACGTGGGGGTGCCGGTGACGCCGAGACTCCGCGCGAGAGTAATGTCTTCCTTCACTTTCCGAAGCGGCTCGGGGGAGTTCATACAGCGATTGAGCTCGCCCATTTCGAGCGAGAGAGCGCGCGCGATGCCGCCGAGGACGTCATCTGAAAGCTCGTTCTCCTGGAAGAGAGCGTCGTGCGCCTTCCAGAACCCGTCGGGGCTCGACTGGCCCGGAGCAGCGCGCGAGAAGGGCCGCCTTGCAGGCGAAGGGATGAAGCTGCCTCTCCAGGGCATCGTGGCAGGCGGTATCGATGGGGAAGTTCTTGAAGACCAGTCGGACGTCCTCCGGATGCCTGGCGAGAACCGCCCGCACCGCCTCCGCCCCCTTGCGGCAGAACGGGCATTGGAAATCGCTGAACTCCACCAGGGTCACGGGAGCGCCCGCGGGACCGAGGCTGAAATCCGCGGAGGAGACTTCGATCGCCTGCTGCGGCATCTGCTCGAAGTTGGAGAAGGCTGTCTCCGCGGTATCCTCGGGTGCCGGGGGCGGCGGCGTATCCGGTTCGTCGTCGGGGATGTATCGCCATACCAGGGCCAGGACCAGGAGGAGCGCGAGTCCCGCGAACGGCAGCATCGAGAGAACAAACGGCTCTTCGGCGGTCTTTTCCGGCGAGGCCTTTTCCGGAGAAGCGTTGTCTTGCGCCACGGAATCAGTATGCCACCGGGCGCGGAGTTGACATCCCGGGCTTCCCGATTTAAACCCCCCGTATGACGCTCCCTTTTCTAGCTCTCGGTCTCCTGCTGGCCGAGCTCTATGCGATCGAGCCGTCGCGGGTCTTCGACGGCGAGAACCTTCAATCCGGATGGCGGGTCGTGGTACGGGGAGAGCGGATCGAGGCCGCCGGTCCGGCGAGCACGGTCGCGGCCCCGCCCGGCGCCGAGCGGCTCGCGCTCGCGACCGCGACGCTCCTCCCGGGACTCATCGAGGCGCACTCGCACGTTCTCCTCCACGCGTACGACGAAGCTTCGTGGAACGACCAGGTCTTGAAGGAGCCGCGGTCCCTCCGCGTGGCCCGGGCGACGAATCACCTGCGGGATACGCTTCTCGCGGGATTCACCACCATACGCGATCTGGGCACCGAGGGCGCGGCCTACGACGACGTGGGGCTCAAGCAGGCGGTCGAGCAGGGAATCCTCGTCGGTCCGAGGATGATCGTCGCCACCCGCGCGATCGTCGCCACCGGGAGCTACGGCCCGAAAGGCTTCGATCCCGAGTGGGACGTCCCTCTCGGAGCCGAGCCCGCGGACGGGGACGATCTCGTGAGGGTGGTGCGCGATCAGATCGGAAAGGGCGCCGACTGGATCAAGGTCTACGCCGACTATCGCTGGGGCGCGAAGGGGGAATCGAGGGCGACGTTCTCGGTGGAAGAGCTCAGGCGGATCGTGGAGACCGCGAAGTCGAGCGGCCGCTCGGTCGTCGCCCACGCCGGGACGGCGGAGGGAATGAGGCGCGCGGTCGAGGCCGGGGTCGAGACCATCGAGCATGGATACGGAGGAACCCCGGAGATCTTCCGCCTCATGGCCGCACGCGGAGTGGCCCTCTGCCCGACTCTCGCCGCGACCGACGCCACCTCCCGCTACGCGGGTTGGAAGAAGGGGGTGGATCCCGACCCTCCGCGGGTCCTCGAGGCGAAGAGCTCGTTTCGAGCGGCGCTCGACGCCGGGGTCGTGGTCTGCAACGGGAGCGACGTCGGCGTCTTTCCCCATGGCGACAACGCCCGGGAGCTCGAGCTCATGGTGGAGTACGGCATGACGCCGGTCTCGGCTTTGAGATCGGCGACCTCCGTCAACGCGCGCGTCCTTCACCTGGAGGACGAGGTCGGACGGGTACGGCCCGGGCTTCTCGCGGATCTGGTCGCGGTCGAAGGCGATCCTACGAGCGACATCTCGAGCTTGAGGAAGGTCGTTCTCGTCATGAAGGGCGGGAAGATCCATCGGACGACCCCTTAGAGCGTTCTCCGGAGTCGATCCTCAGTATTTCTTCAGAGCTCGTGGCTAAGCTCGTCGTGGAGACGATGATTTCCATTGACGAGGAGGCATTCCCATGAACCCACGAGCTCTCTTGATTCCGATCCTGTTGACGACGGCTTCGATTCTCGAGGGTCCCGCATCCGCGGACGACAAGCAGGAGATTCCCTTCAGTAAAGCGAAGATACGATGGTCTCGAGTTTCTTCTCGACGGCGTAGAGAAAGGCGTATACCCGGAGCTGGCCCCAGTGGGTGGGCTTCTCGCGGCGGCTCACCTCGTCGAGGTCGCCGCGGGTGGTCTTGATCTCTTCGACCACGACGTCCGCTCCGCGCTCGAGAACGCCGTCGATCCGGCCGTGGACTTCGAGAACGAGCCAGTCTCTCTCGAAGGCGCGACAGACGGGAACTTCCTTCCGATACCCCGAAGGCCGGGATGCCTGGAGCTTCTGATGGGCACGAATCGCTTCGAGCGGGGAGGTGATGCCGAAGACCTCGAGATCGAGATCTCCCGAGCGCAGACCGCGCTCGACGAGGCCGCGTACGGAGACGCGCAGAGGGGTCTTCACGGCCAGGGCGTGACTGCGAGCAGGTAACGCATCGTGCCATTCAGTCTAGCTCGTCTCGATGGTCGACCGGTCTACTCGTCCACTGGCGCGAACGGGATGTGAAAGCAGATCTCGCCGTCCTCCACCGGCTCGAGGCCGCCTTCGTCTCCCTGGAGCATCGAGAACACGTGCAGCGCTTTCCGGATCTCCTCGGGAATCATCCAGGAAGTGGGTCGCTCGAGCTCCCGCCTGAGAATCGTCTCCGACGCCTTGGTGAAGTGAAACCGCAGCGCGTCGAAAATGCGCCCCCGGAGGGCCGGGTCGAGCTCGCTCTCGACCAGCTCACGGAGGAGCGCTCCGGAATTCTCGAGCTTGATCGCCTTCAGGACCGGAAGCGCGAACCTCCGGAATCGCTTCGAGCTGAAGGCGTAGCGGGCGCCGATGAAGGAGACGACGGCGGTCGAGCCGATGCGCGCGAGCGCCTGAACGGCGGCGCGCGCGATCGCGTCCTCTCCGGTTTCCAGCAGCTCGACGAGGTATCCCTCGATCTCCGGGAGTCTCATCACTCCACAAAGCTCCACCAGCGCCCAGCGGAGGTGCCTCGCGCTCTCCTCGAGCACGAGGACTCTCTTCGCCACGGTCTCTGGGCGCTCGAGGGCCGAGAGCGCCTCGAGGAGGTCGTCGATCTCGTCGCGCTCTCCCGGCGCTGCCGCGCGGGCGTCGAGCTTCCGGCAGAGGCCCTCGAGCCGCCGCCAGAGCTCGGTCGTGGTCTCGCGATGAAAGTAGGTCCGGCGCTCCAGCCTCGCGATCGCGCGGCGGGAGAGAACGCTCCTCAGGAGCTCCGCCCGTCCCCGGGTCAGGGAAAGCGGCGCCAGCGATACCCATTGCTCGACGAACGGAGGACGACTCCGGGCGAGCGCCCGGAGCGCCTCGACGAGGCCTCGCGACGAGAGGCGAAACCGGCAGCCGAAGCTCAAGAGATTCAGGCAGGTCTCCTCGCCGTAGCGATGGCAAGCCTCGAGGACGAGAAGGGCGAGCTCCTCGTCGGAAGACCAGGATTCGTGGAAATGGAACCCCACGCTGTCCCGCACCATGGAGCGCTCATGGAGCAGGAAGGGCTCGAGACGGGCAAGGGGGGGCATTCGGGACTCCTTCCGTTCGCCCTCTTCCATGAAGACGAAATTCCCGGGATGTTCCCGCCCTGCCCTGCCGGGTCGCTGTGCTAGAGTTTGTGCTGATGGAGTTCGAGGCGCTTCTCTTCCTCGCCCTCGCGGGAGCCGGCGAGGGTGCGGCGGTCCAGGAGCGGGAGCTGCGGCTTTCCGAAAAGAAGGTCCACTATCTCGAGGCGGGAAACCCGACGGGTCTCGCGGTGCTCCTGCTGCACGGAGCCCGGTTCGATTCGGAGACCTGGCGGACTCTCGGAACCCTCGACCTTCTGGCGAATGCCGGATTCCACGCCATCGCTCTGGACCTTCCCGGATACGGCCGCTCCGAGGTCTCGCCTCTCGAGCCCGAGCTGTTCCTGGCCGAAGCGATTTCGGCCCTGGGACTCGAGTCCGCGGTGATCGTCTCCCCGTCGATGAGCGGCCAGTACAGCTTTCCGCTCCTGATTCGCTCGCCCGAAAAAGCGGCGGCGTTCGTCCCCGTGGCCCCCGCGGGCAGCGACAAATATCTACGCCTCTTGAAGAAGGTCAAAGTGCCGACGCTCATCGTCTGGGGCGAGAAGGACGAGATCATTCCGATGCAGAAGTCGGACGCGCTCGCGGCCGTGCTCGAGGACGCGAAGCGAGTCATCCTGAAGGGAGCGGGCCACCCCTGCTACGTCGACAGCCCCGAGGAGTTCCACCGGGAGCTGCTCGCGTTCCTCGGGTCGCTGCCTCACTGAATCCGGAGCGCGGCGAAAGGTTCAGTTGGAGCTCGAGAGAGCCGCTACGAGCCGATACAGGAACTCACGCCCTTCGTAGAACGAGGACACGAGGAGCCGCTCGTCCTTTCCGTGGGCGCGCGCATCGTCGACGTCGCCGAAGATTCCGGAAACTCCGAAGGTGGGAATGCCGGCGTTTCGGAGGTAGAGACCGTCGGTCGCTCCGGTGCTCATCGTGGGGACGACGGGGACTCCGGGCCAAATCTGCTCGGTGATCCGCTCGATGGGTCCCATGACCTCGGGGAGGAGGGGCGAGGGAAGGCTCGGGCTCGCCGGCTGTACCGGGGACATCCTCACCTCCTCGTCCGCGACCGCGCTCTCGAGCGCCGCCTGGACGTCCTTGGGGTCGCGTCCGGGGAAGATCCGGCAGTTCACCGTGGCGCGCGCGGTCTGGGGAAGGGCGTTCTCCGCGTGACCGCCCTGGAGCTGGGTGGCCACGCAGGTGGTGCGGAGCACCGCGTTGTAGTACGGCGACTTCGAGAGCCGGGCCGCCGCCCCGGGATCGGATCGCCGGGCGACGGCGAGCATGTCCGAAGAGGTCTCTCCATTCTCGATGGCCGACATCTTTTCGAAGTAGGCGCTGGTGATCTCGTCGAGCTCCACCGGAAATTCGTGCTCGGAGATCCTCACCAGCGCCGAGGAAAGTTGATAGATGGCGTTGTCCTTCCGGGGCCTCGAGCTGTGTCCACCGGGATTCGTCGCCTCGAGCGAGAAGCTCTGGAAAAGCTTCTCGCTGAGCTGCACGCTGTTCGAGAGCTTCTTCCCGTCCTTCATCTGCCCGCCTCCGCCTTCGTTGAGACAGTAGGCGGCGTCGATGAGATCGCGGTGGTTCGCGAGAAGCCACTGGACTCCGTTGTAGCTTCCGCCCTCTTCGTCCGCGGTCAGGGCCACGATGACGTCGCGATCGGGAACGTAGCCCTGTCGCTTCATGAGAATCAGGTTGGCAATCCAGATCGCGGCCATCGCTTTGTCGTCCGAGGTGCCGCGCCCGTAGAAGTAGCCGTCCTGCTCCAGGAAGGTGAAGGGGTCGAACGACCAATCCGACGGAAGCGCCTCGACCACGTCGATGTGGGCGAGGAGCAGGATCGGCTCGCGCTTGCCGCTTCCCCGCAGACGGGCGACGAGGTTTCCCTTCCGGGGATGAGGCCCGAGGACCCGGACGTCCCCCTCGGGAAAACCGGCGTCCCGAAGGCGCCGCGCCATCGCTTCCGCCGCCGCGGTGTTGTCCCCGATGGAATCGGTGGTGTTGATCTCGACGAGCTGCTCGAAGATCTCCCGGGCCAGCCCATCCTCGGCGGAAATCGGCCCGGTCTCGACGAAGGCCATCGCGGCGGCGAGGAGAAACGCGAGAAACGTCAGGGCGAAGAGCGGGGGTCGACTCGAGGTCAAGAGATCACTCCTTCCGTCGTCAGCGCGATTCCGAGAGAGGTCGATCCTGGATGGACTCGAACGGGAGCTCCGAGGTCGTCATGCGACGGGCATTCTAGCGCACCGCTGTCGGCTTTTTCCTACGCAAGCCCCGTCGGCGAAACGCGTAACGCACGCGGGTCCAAGGGAATGCGGGATGAGCTGGTGTGGCGCGATCGTTGCTTCGCAAAACGCCCGAGGACTTCGTTTTGACCAAGTACTTTCCCGAGCGCGTCTGGCCTCGCCTGGTCCCCAAGGGCTCGGTCATGGTCTCGGTCTACGGGCCGTCGAGCGATCAGGCCTACGGAGTGCTTTCCGACATCTCCGAGGGGGGCGCCCAGTTCGTCGCCGGAGTTCTCTTCGAAACGAATAGCCGCGTCCTCCTCCGGATCGGCTTCAATCCCGAAGAGCCTTTTTCCACTCCGGCGGACGTCGTCTGGACGCGGGACGAGAGCGACGCCCGGAACAGGGCGAGCTTCGCGCACGGCGTGCAGTTCCGGATCGAAGACCCGGAACAGCGCGACCGGCTTCGCGCGATCCTCAGGAGCACCGAGTTCGAGAGGCCCACCCTCCCTGGGGCCCCGGGAGAATCTCCGGGTCTCTCCCAGGTCGTGCGCGACCTGGGAGAAGAGCTCGCCGGGCTCGGGGACCGAATTCGGAACGAGTCTTGACTATAATCTCTCCCCATGGGGAGAGAACGAACCTACCACATCAAGCAGTATCCCCTCGAAAAAGGCGCTCTCGAGATCCAGTACATCGAGGAGTTCTTCGGGGAGTTCGACCGGAAGAAGACGGCTTCCGAGATCCAGAAGAGGCTCGCTTCCCGGGACCACTGCATCCTCATGGCCGAGGCGCGTCTGCCCGACGACCCCTCGCTTCAGGTGCCGGTCTCCTTCAAGGTGAGCCACGAGATCTTCGCCGAGGAGAAGGACCCTCACCTCGCCGATCTCGTGAGCCGGCTCGCGGGGGCGGTCGACTTCCACGGGCGCCGCGTCCTCTATAGCTGGATCGGCGGAACGCGCTCCGACTGGCGCGGGCAGGGCCACTTCCGGGCTCTCACCGAGCAGCAGGAGGCCTGGGCGCTCGAGCACGGCTTCAAGGAGATCGTGGTCAAGACCAAGAACAAGTTCTACGGAATGCGGGCCACCCTCACCCACTTGAGCTTCGACGTGATCAAGTACGAAAGGAACCTCCTCGACAACCGCGAGTCCAAGGTCTACGTGAGCAAGCGCATCGGGCCCGAAGTGCTGTCGAAGCACCAGAGCGAGAGGACGCTGGTACAGGCGGTCTAGCTCGCCTGGAGGTTCCTGCCGGTCAACCCCAGCTCCTCGGCGTGGGGTTTCAGGGACTCGATCACGAAGTCGATATGCACCGATAAGTCGACCCCGAGGAGAGCCGCCCCCGCCTCGATCTCGCGGCGGTCGACCTTCGCCGCGAACGCCTTGTCCTTGAGCTTCTTCCTCACGCTCCTGGGCTCGAGTGTCGAGACCCCCTCGGGCCGCACGAGACAGCAGGCGACGACGAAGCCCGTGAGCTCGTCGCACGCGAGGAGCGCCCGGTCGAGCGGGCTCTGGTAGGGCACGTTCCACTGGGTGTAGTGGGCGGAGACGGCGTAGGCGATCGTCTCTTCGCCGCGGTCGCGGAGCCAGGCGACGATGCGCTTCGGATGGTCCTCGGGCCATTTCTCGTAGTCGGCGTCGTGGAGCATCCCCGCGATCCCCCAGACTTCTTCCTCGGCGGCCCCTTCACCGTACCGATGCGCCGCCTGCCGCATCACCAGCTCCACCGCGCGGGCGTGCTTTCTCAGGGAATCGGTGTCGGTCCACTCGCACAGGTGAGCCCAGGCTTCGTCGCGGGTCAGAGGCATCGGCGGATCATAAACCGGATTCGGCGAATGAGGGAGCGCCGGCGCCGGGAGGGCCGACGCCGGCTCTCCCGGCCCTCACGTTGGTCCGAAACGGAGGACGCCACCCGGATAAGCGACGGAAAGGTCCCGTTCCGTCAGCTCGAAAGTGTTTGCGGAGCCGAGAGCGCGAAGGTACTCGCCGTCGAGCGAGCCCGGAGGGCAGGCCGCGAGGGTGCAGGCGAGGAGACCCATCTCGAGCTCGGTTCCGGTCGCGCGGTAGCCCCCGTTGCAGAAATTGCAGTCCGCGCGCACGTGAGCGTCTCCGTCCTGCTCGAGGCTCAATTGATAGCGCTCGGGAGCGGGAACGAGGACAGTCTGTCCTCCCGCGAGGTCGAACGCACGAAGCGACCACGAGCCGACGGGGGTCGCGAGGGTCGGTGTTCGAAGCTCCGTCGTCGACGTGGTCGACTCGCAAGCCCCCGTCAACAAGAGGAGAAAGAGGGCTCCGGAAAACAACGGCGTCGAGATATTCATGGTTTGGGGGTCCTTCCGTTTCATGGTGCGCGCCGGGTCACTGCAAGACTCCTGCCCGCTTCGCGAGCGTAGAATGCGATCGATGGTGCTCGACCGGATGGTGATGGTCTACACGGCCTGGATCGCGGTCCTGGTCGTCCTGTTTCGAGATAACGTCTCCCGGTGGCCGGCCATCCTCGGGTTCCACCTGGCGGTGCTCGCCATGATGGCTGCCCTCCCGAGACGGGGAGCGCCCTGGGAGTCGACGCGCCCCGGTGAGGGAGCCTTGAAGCGCCACGCCCGAGGAGGTCTTCGATTCCTCCGGTACACCTATCCGTTGCTCCTCATGGTGTTCTACTTCGAAGAAGTCGAGCACACGGTGAACGCTCTCTGGCCGAAGGCGCCCTATTGGTTCGAGAGCAGGCTCTACGCCGCCGATCGATTCCTCTTCGGAGATCTACCCGCGATCCTCCTGAATCCTTCCACCGGGATTCTTCAGGACGAGCTGATGCACGCGTTCTACTTCTCCTATTACTTCATCGTCATCGGCGGCGCGGTCCGGGCGTGGTTGGGCTCGCGCCCTCCCCGCCCCGGTCCCGCTTTCGACGCGACGATCGTTTCGGTCGTGGCCGCCTTTCTCCTCTGTTTTCTCTGGTATCCGTTTCTCCCCGCCCGGGGGCCGTGGGAGAACGCCGAGCTGATGGCGCCTCTGACTCCTTTCGAGGGTCGGCTGTTCGTTCCCGCCGTCCAGGCGCTCATCGACCGCGGAGCGGTTTCGGGCGGCTGCTTTCCCAGCTCGCACGTCGCCGCGAGCTGGGCGACGGTCTTCGGTCTCGCGCCCTTCCATCGTCGCGCCGCCTGGATCAGCGGCTTTCTCGCGTTCGGGCTGAGCCTCTCCTGCGTCTACAACCGCTATCACCATGGAGTCGACGTTCCCGCGGGTTTCCTCGCCGGAATCGCGGGCGCGGCCCTCGGCTCCTGGGTCTCCCGGCGGAGCGCTACTTGAACGACCAGCCGATCGAGGTGGAGATCCCGAAGTCGTTCCTCTCGGAGGTCTCGCTCGGGGGGTCGCTGTCGAAGGTTTCGTACACGGAAAGGGACCAGTAGAGGTTGCGGACGATCTCGATCCGGGCTTTACCGTTCGCCTGCAGGCGATACCGCCCCAAGGTCTTCAGGTTCGGAAGCACCACCAGGCCCGCCGAGATGTCGAGCTCGGGACTGTCGAAGCGGAACGTTTCGAGCCCGATCGAGGCGACGGCCTCGACGTTGGACTCGAAGTCCGCGTTGTCCTCGAACTTCTCTCTCGAGTACGCGGCACCGGCGACGACCGCGATATTGGAGCGGTTGGTCTGGAGCACTTTCCGGCCGATGCCTCCTCCTAAGAGCCCGCGCAGGTCGAGTCCCTGGCTGGCGCTCTTTTCCGCCTGGGTGACGACGGCGGCGAACCAGCGGTTCTCGAAGAAGCGGTTCACCTGGCCTGTCAGGTTCTGGCGGTTGACGCTCTCCGCCCCCTCCTGCTCCTTGATGCTGGAATCGAAGGTGATGTGGGTCTCGTAGCTCGGGGTTCGGTGGGTTACATCGGCTGCGGCCGACCAGGTGGTGGCGGTGCTCGCCTGGGTGAAATCGTAGCCGGCGTCGACCGATCCCTTGATGCGGCTCAAGAGTGTCGACTCGATCGGGATCATCGAGACCACCCGGAAAACGTCGACGAGCTCCTCCTCGTCCCCGTTCTCGATGGCGATCTTGCCGAACTCCGGCGGGAGGTCGAAACGGCCGATGTGGCGCTCGCCCGAGTCGAGCTCGATCTGGAAGAGGTATTTGGTCTGGAGACCGACGATGCGGCTCCACTTGAGGGTGATGGTGCCCGAGGCGTCGGTCTTGACGGTGAGCTTGCCGCGCTGGAGCTTCTTGATCTCGCAGCTGACGCGGTCTCCATTCTCCAAAACGACGACGTCGGTCTTGGGCCTCGACCACGCGGGCCCCGCCTGCAGAATCAGGAGTACGAGAAGACCGACGCCGGAGCGCACTAGAATCGCGCGCCGAAGGCGAAGCTCAGCTTGTTGAGGGAGAGCTCTTGCTCGGTCATGATGTCGAAGAACTTGAAGGCGATCTCCACCAGGAAGCGGTCGCCGATGTTTCCTCGCAATCCGCCCCCGAGGACGAAGGTGAAAGCCGTTTCGTCGAGCTCTCCCGGATCGAGGATCTGGTCGGTGACGTCCTGACCGTTTGCGGTGAAAACGATCTCGGGTGAGACCTTCGTCGCCCCCAGCTCCACCTGGGCGAACGGGGAGACCCCCGCGCCGGGGACCGACCAGCGGAGTCCCCCGCCGTAATAGACGCCGGGAATCTCCGCTTGCACGTTCACTCCGGGAATCGAGGCGAGCTCGGCAAGGAACAACGAATAGCGGCCCGTCAGCGTGTCTTGAAGGCTTTCGATGCCTCCCACGATCGAAAAACCGCGGCCGACTCCGGCTCCGAACTGGCCGCCGAACAGGGAGCCGTTCTCCTCGCCGAAGGTCCAGCCGAATACGAAGGCTGCATGACCCCGCTCCTGAGCGAGGCCGGCGGAAGGAGCCAGCAACAACAGGGAGAACAACACCACCGGGACATTTCCGCGCATCGAAGGGTCTCCTTATGAGTCTCCGTTTTAGCAAGGCGGCCGCGATTGCGCCACTATATCGATCGACGCTCATGATCGTGACCGAGCCCGCGACGATGCTCACCGATTACGCGCTCGCCCTGATGTGCGCCGTCTTCGCGTTCCGGCTCCATCGGGGCTCGGGGGCGCGGAGCCAGGGACTCTGGGTCGCCGCGTTCTCCGTGACCGCACTCGCCGCCCTCGCCGGCGGGACCGCCCACGGCTTTCGCGTGCCCCTGGGGGAGAGCTGGAGCGTCGTCTGGAAGATAACCGTCCTCGCGATCGCTTCCGGCTCCGCGCTCCTCGTCGCCGCCGGGACCCGGTCCGCGATGCGCCCCCATGCGAAGGATGAAAGGGCGCGGCGCGAGGGGATCCTCTGGCTGAAGCGGGCCATTGGAGCGAGCCTCGCAGGCCTCGCGGTGCTGGTGCTGAAGCTAGCGCCTCATCGGCTCTTCAACCACAACGATCTCTACCACGTGATCCAGATGGCGGGACTCTACTGCCTCTATCGCGGCGCGGCGCTGCTCCACGGGGTCAATGAATCCGGTAGGAGACCAGAAACCGGAAGTTGAACAGGCCGTCGTTTCCAGATTCGGTTTCCGGCGGTCGAACGACGGAAAGCCAGGAGTAGAAGAGCTCTCCGGTGAAGCGCCATTTCTCCCCGGCGGCGTAGGTCGCCCCGCCGGTGAGGTACAGGGTCGCGCCGTCGGTGAGCTGCAGCGTGCGGTCGTGCACTCCGGAGTGCAGCGCGTCCACCTGGAACTCGAGGTCGAGGTAGTTGACGGCGAAGCCCACGTAAGGCCGGAGCGGGCTCTCGGAGACGTAGCCGGTCGTCACCTCGACCCCGTACGCGCGCTGGGAGAGGTCGTCGTTCGAGGGAGCGACGCAATCGTAAGGGTTGTCCCCCTCCAGATCCTCCCTGCTGCAGGTGATGTCCCCCTCGATGGAGCCGAAGTGCCCGTAGCCGCGAACTCCGACTTTCCAGCTGTCCCCGACGTCGAAGGGGCGGCCGACGGCGACGGAGAACATGTGCGGCTTGGTTCCTTCGACCTCGATCGGCGGGAGGTACGCGAGCTCGAGCGACGTGCTTTCCGAGAGGCCGATTCTGCCGCGAATCCTCCCGAAGAACGGGGTGCGGTTCAGGTCTTCGACCTTGACCCCGCCGAATCCCACGCGGCGCTGCTCCTCGCTCAACTGGGGAACGAAGCCTCCCTCGAATCCGAGGTCGATCTTTCCCGCTCCCATCGCTTCGGGAACTCCCATTCCGGTAAGAAGGGCGAGGGAGGCGTAGTATTTCATCGCCCACGACTCGGGCTCGTCGAACTCGAGCTCTTCCGTCGCATCGATGAGGGGTTGCGCGGCGGCACGTTCGGAAAAGAGCGCGAGCGCGAGCCCGAGAACCGTGAGGAGCTTCTTGGTCATCGCGTCATTCTAGAAGCGCGGACGGGGCGGCGGTGTGAAGCCGCTCACAGCAGTGGTGCCGGCCGGGAGCCAAGTGATAAGTTCACTTCCCGTGAGGAGCCTGGACCTCGTTCTCGTCGGCGCGGGCGGAGCCGTCGGCTCGGTGCTCCGCTACCTCGCGAGCTCGTTCGTGCAGCGGCTCGAGTTCTGGGGATCTTTTCCCGGCGGAACTCTCGCGGTGAACCTCGTGGGCTGCGTCGTGCTGGGTCTCCTCGGCGGGCTCTCGGATTCGAGATACCTGCTCGGCCCGAGCGCACGCCTCTTCGTCTTCATCGGGGTCCTCGGCGGCTTCACCACGTTCTCGACGTTCAGCTACGAGACCCTGGCGCTGATACGCGCGGGCGAGGTGACGAAGGCGGCTCTGAACGTGGGAGCGAGCCTCCTTCTCTGCCTCGTCGGCACCTGGCTCGGTCATGGAGTCGCGAGCCGATGAGCGAGCTTCGGCAGGGGAAGCTCCTCCGGATCTTCATCGGCGAGCAGGACCGGCGCGATCACATGCCGCTCTACGAATGGATCGTCCGCAGGGCGCGCGCGCGAGGACTCGCGGGCGCGACGGTCTTGAGGGGCGTCGAAGGGTTCGGCGCGAAGAGCATCCTTCACAAGGCGAACCTCCTCGATCTCTCGGCGGATCTTCCGATCGTCATCGAGATCGTCGACACGGAAGAGGCCGTCGAGTCGTTCCTGGTGGAAATCGACGATGCCATCCAGGAGGGTCTGGCGACCGTGGAAAGGGTCGAAGTGCGGTTCCGCCGGGGAGGCAACAGGCGTCAGTAGCCCTCGCACCTTCACCGACCTCTTATAATATTGGAAAGAGCGGTCGGGTTCCCCGGATGACTGGTTTTTGTCGAAAAACCTTACAACCCCTCTCGTTTGCCTAAGTTACTGTGTCCTTGAATCTTCAACCGTCCACTCTTTCCGGGGACAGGCTACTCGTCGGGACCGCTTACACCGCCGAGACGCTCCGGACCAGGGTTCTCCCTCGAAATCGCTTTAACTCAGCAACTTAGCAGGTGTGGCGTGAGCTTTGCTTCACAGCCGAACGGGGGAACATTCGAGAGATTCATCAACCTGCGGCTTCAAGGTCGCAAAACGAGGAAGACGAAGTTGAAGATAAGACGGTCGATTTCGAGGGGTCTTTTGGCGGGGGCGATCGTATTCGGCGTCTGCGCGGCGTCGCAGGCGTCGCTGATCACGATCGATTTCGGACCTTTGGCGGGCGCGAACGAAGATCCGTACACCGGTCATGTCGAGGACGGATTCACGGTCACGCCGGTTCAGGGCGAATGGTTCGAAGGCCATCAGTTCGGCAATCCGGAGCCCTCCATCTTTGCTGGTCCCATTTTCTTTCCGGTGCAGAGCGCCATTCAGGTCACGGGCGGGCAATTCTCCTTCCAGAGCGTGGATCTTTCGAGCAACTCCCGGCCGGACTCGCCGTTCCTGATCGAGGGGTTTCTCAACAACGTGCTGGTGCTTTCCCAGGCGGGAACGATTGACGACATCAACACCTTCAACCTGATCGCGAGCGCGAACCCCGCAACGGTACTGGATCGCCTGAGAATTCAGATAACTCCGGCGGATCTGGAGACCACGTCCATGAACATCGATAACATCGTGCTCAACGTCGGGAATGGCACGGCTCCCGAGCCATCGGGGATCGCACTCCTGGGATTGGGCCTGGCGTTTCTGGCGCGCATCCGTCGCCGAAGCAACGCGTAGAAAAGCATCGGGGTCGAGAGCCGTCCCGGCGAAAGACCGGGGCGGCCTCCCCTTGTTCTGAAAGCTCACCGCGGAAGCGTCAAGACCGCGCGGAGTCCCGGATGGTTGTCCTCGAGCCTTAGCTCTCCTCCGTGGCGCGCGGCGACAGCCGAAACCAGGCTCAGGCCGAGCCCCGCCCCCGGTGTCGTGCGGCTTTCGTCCAGGCGGTAGAACCGCTCGCGCACCTTATCCCGCTCTTCCAGGGGAATCCCCGGGCCGTCGTCGGCGACGACGATCTCGGCGCCGCCGTCCCCGGAGGCGAGCGAGATCTCGATCCGTCCCCCTCCCGGTGTGTGCTTGATGGCGTTGTCGACGAGGTTCGCGACCGCCTGGAAGAGCATGTCGCGATCCCCCGGGACCACGACCGAAGGGGCATTGTGGAGCGAGAGCCGCGAGCCCTTCTCTTCGATCAGGGGGCGGTAGAGCTCGGCCACGTCGTCGACGAGCGACGTGAGGTCGACTTCGGCGAAAGCGGCTCGACCGCGCTCTCCCGACTCGATGCGCGCGATCCGCAGCACCGCGCCGAACATCGCGAGCAACCGGTCGGCTTCTTCGATGGCGTCTCCGATCTCCTCTTCCCCGGATCGACCCCGTCGCAGCCGTTCGAGCCGCGTCTTCAGGCGGGCGAGGGGCGTGCGGAGATCATGGGCGATGCTGTCCGAGACCCGGCGAACCCCCTCGACGAGGTTGGAGAGCTCGCCGAGCATGCGGTTGAGCTTTTCCGCGAGATCCTCGATGTCGTCGGAAGTCCCCTCGAGGGGAATCCTCCGTGAGAGGTCGCCCGCCATGACCTCACCGATGACCTCGTCGATCTTGGCGATGCGCCGGATGCGGCTCCGGCTCACCACGACCGCCCCCAAGAGCGCGAGCGCCAGGATGAGGGCGAGGCCCCAGGCCATGGTCCGGAGGAGGAGGGACCGCACCGACTCGAGCTCCTCGAGATCGCGGCCCACGAGAAGCTGAAAGCCGCCCCGAAGCACGAACGGCTTCGCGCGCGCGCGGTGCGGGGCCTCGCCCGGTCCGGCGACGAGCTCGAAGTCTAGAAACCCGCTCTCGTCGGGCTCGACCGGTGGCCAGCGATTCAGGTTCCCGACGATGGGGGCACCCGCGGCATCGGTGAGAAGGTAGATCGAAGAGCCCTGGGGCCTGCGGTCGAGCCGCTCGCGAATCGAGGCGGTGAGCCCGTTGAGCCCGCCCAGGCGATAGCGCTCGGCGAGCCCCACGATCTCCGCTTCGATGGTCTCGTCCGCCTGCCGGACCATGTAGCTGGCCGCAAGCCAGTAAACGAACGCCAGGAGCAGGATCGCGGAGACGGCGAAGAGAGCGACGTAGCCGATGGCGAGCCGGAACGCGGAGCTGCGAAGGATCTTCGGGCTCACGGTTCGGGAGCGTCGGGCGAGAGCTCGCCGAGGAGGAACGCGAGCTCCATCGCCATGTCCTCGATGGTCCGCGAGACCGGCATCCCGTAGTTGGCCGCGTGACCCGCCTTCGGGTGATAGCGCAGGAGGACGGGAAGTCCGGAGCTCGTCGCCGCCTGGAGGCGCGCCGTCATCTTGCGCGCCTGGAGCGGAGAGACGCGGGTGTCCTTGTCGCCCGAGGTCAGCAGCACCGCGGGGTACGCCGTCTGGTCCCGCACCGCCTGGTAGGGCGAGTACTTTCTCAGAAACTCGAGCTCCGCGGGCTTCGAAGCATCGCCATACTCGAGCAGAGCGGGGAGGTTGTTGGTCTCGGTGAAACTGTAGAACCGGACCATGTCGAGGTCGGGAAAACCGCAGACCACCGCGCGAAAGAGCTCGGGATGCTGCGTGAAGGCACTCGCGACGAGAAGGCCTCCGTTGCTCACGCCGCGGATGGCGAGCTTCTCCGGCCGGGTGTAGCCTTTCTCGATCAGGAACTCGGCGGCCGCGAGAAAATCGTCGAAGACGTTCTGCTTGTTCCCGAGCATTCCCGCGCGATGCCAGGTCTCTCCGTACTCGCTTCCACCCCTCAGGTTCGCGAGGGCGTAGAGGCCGCCCTCTTCCACCCAGGCCGCGGCCATGGGGTCGAAGCGCGGAGTCTGCGCCGCGTTGAAACCGCCGTAGCCGAAGAGGAGCGTCGGGTTCTCGCCGTTCGTCTCGGTTCCGCGGCGGTGAAAGAGATACATCGGGATCTCGGTCCCGTCCTTCGACGGATATCGAACCTGCCGGACCACGACACTCCCGGGGTCCACGTTCCAGGCGTGCTCGTCCCAGGGAGTCCTCTCGCCCGTCTTCAGGTCGAGGAGGTAAGTCGAGGGGGGAGCGTGAAGGATGTCAGCGTGAGAAACGCGCGCCCCGGTACCGAGCCGCGGAGCTCGGCCGTGTGGTGCTCCGGCACGGGGATTTCGCCCGCCGGAGCTCCGTCGAGCTCGCGGACCGCGATCCGCGTCGTCCCGTGATGGAGGTAGCTCGCGTAGATCTTCCCGTCGAGCACGGCGAAGGCGGCGAGGACGTCCGTGCTCTCGGGAACGATTTCCTTCCAGCGGTCGGGATCCGGATCCTTCGGATCGATTCGGACGATGCGGTTGTTGGGAGCGCCGAAGTTCGTTCGCGCGTAGAGTCCGTCCTCGTGAAGCTGAGGGTAGAAACGGGCCTCGGCGCCGACCACGATCGGAGCCGCTTCCTTGCCGGGCTCCTTGTAATAGAGATCGCTGCTCGCCCAGCCGTGGTTCACGACGAACACCAGGGTCTTGCCGTCCGAAAGCTCGAGGGTCTCGAGAAAGCTGGTGGGCTCGATGCCGTCGCCGAAGATCTCTTCGTCCTCCTCGACGGGCGATCCGACGCGGTGGAAGCGGACCCGAGGGCCCACCTGCCGCGAACGGTGAGTATAGTAGAAACCTTCGCCGCTCTTCGCGAAAGACACCGAGGAGTAGAGCGCCCTGGGGAGCCGGTCCGCCAGATCGGCTCCCGCCTCGAGGTCGCGAAGCCTCACCTCGATCTCGTCCTCCCCTCCGTCGCGAAGGCTGTAGAGGAGGTGCTTCCCGTCGGGGGAGAGCGAGAGGATGTCGACCCGGGTCGTATGGTCGGGGCTCAGGGGATGAGGGTCGAGAACGACCTCGTAGGTGGCGGCGGGGTCGATCGGCGGTACTTCCCCTTCGGGGGGCGCGGGCCGGCGGTAGACGACGGGAAGCTCGTCCGAGGTCCGCCTCAACGTGAAATACTCGAACTCCCCGCTCTTCCGCGGGAAGCCGACTTCGGGCTGGCGCAGGATCTCTCCGAGCCGCGAACGAAGCCGCGCCCTCCGCTCCGATTCGCCCACGATCCTCTCGGCGTAGGCGTTCTGGGCCTCGATCCACTGCCGGGTCTCGGGGCTCTCCTGGTCCTCGAGCCATCGATAGGAGTCGACGAGCTCGACGCCGTGGAGCGTCTCTCGGACCTCGACCCGTTTCGACTGGGGAGGGGCGGGTCGGGGCGAGGAGCAGGAGACGGCGAAAAGGGCCCCAAGCGAAAGCACCCGCGTCTTCATTCGAGCGACCTCCCTTCGAGATCGCCCATCCTAGATCGAACGGGAGCTCGACGTCAGTTGTTCAGAGCGCCCTGGGAGATCCAGCTGCGGATGTTCGTGAGGTCGATGCTGTCGAGGGCCGCGCCGGTCTGCGGCATGCGGTCGCCGACGGACTGGCGGCCTTCGAGCTTCCTCACCAGGTAGCTTCCCTCCGGGTCGCCGGGATCGACCCGAAGGATGGGCTCGCTCGTTGCGAGAACGGAAACGAGCTCGCGATAGGATGCCCCGCTCCGGAGGTCGAGACCCGCCATCTGCGCGGTGCCGTGGCACGAGGCGCTGGTGCACGAGCGACGGTCGAAGATCTCCTGGATGGTCGACGAGAACGAAGGACTCGCTTGCACGCTGCGGGTGTCGGTTGTCGAGCCCGAGCTCGAAGTGGGGCTGTCGCTCGCGCAGGAGGTGAGCGAAAGCGCCGCCAGGAGGGAGAACGCCATGTATTTTCGCATGAGAACCTCAGGCGGCTACGCCGATGACGAGAGAGGCCGCGTAGCCGCCGCCGTCGGCCGCGACCTCGAGAACGGTCGAAGAGGTGAAGATCGAATCCGTGGAGTTCCGCGTGTCTCGGGCGCCCGAGTCGCGATAGGGGCTCGTCGCCAGGACCGCGTCGTTCACCGATTCGGGAAAGAACAGCTGCGAGGTGACCGCGGTCCGCTCGTCGAGGTGAATCTTGAAGTGGATGTGAACCGTCCGGCCGCGGTAGAAGCCGGGGTAAATCGTGTCGAACTCCGCCCGTCCGTCGGCATTGGTCACCTGGATCCCGCGGAGGAATCGTTCCCCCGAGGTGCCTTCGCTTCCGTACCCGGAGTAAAGCCCGATGGCATCGCAGTGCCAGATGTCGACGACGGCGTCGCGGATAGGGCTGCAGGAGCTCGCGTTCACCACGTCGAGCCCGAGAAGGAGCGGCGTTCCCGGACGTCCCTCGGTGATGTCCCTGCGAATCTGTCCGGCGTCGAAATAGAACGGGCCCTCGGTCAGCGCCGGGGTGAGAACGCAGGCCGAGCTCGAGGTGGTGGTGCCGCTCGTCGTGCCCGCCGAGTCCGAGGGCGACGTCGCGGTTCCGTCGCCGCACCGGGAGCCCGCGAGAAGCGCGACGCCGGCGAAGCCGATTTTGCCGATGGCATTGCGTCGTCCGATTCGGGTCTTGCTCATGGAGCCATGTTCCTTCCGGGATTCCGAGGGTGCTGTAAAACCACTGCTAACAAGTTGTAAGGGATGTAATGCGCATCGAGGGGCGCGATTTCGCTCAGCTCTGGGCCAGAAGTCTCATGAAACCGGGCCAATCCCGAGCCGTCATGTCCTTGGGGGCGAGAGAAAGCCCTGCTCCCGGGTCGATGGGCCTGGCATGGTACGTGAAATGCGAACCGGTTGGATGAATCGCCCTCGACTCTTGCTCAGCGCCTGGATGCTGCTATTCCCGTCGATGGCCGCTCCGTTCCAGAAACTTCCCGACGCGGAAGCGGTGCTCACCCATCTCGACGACCTCTACCGCTCGAAGAGCAGCGTGTCCCGGATCGAGATCCAGGTGGCAGGCCGCCGCACGACTCGAACCCTTCGGATGAAGGCCTGGACTCGAGGCGAGGAGGAAGTGCTGGTCGTCATCGAAGAACCCCCTCGTGAGGCGGGCACCGCGACCCTTCGAGTTGGCGACAATCTCTGGAACTATCTTCCCCGCATCGCCCGAACCATCCGCGTTCCGCCGGCGATGATGCTGGGCTCCTGGATGGGGACGGACTTCACCAACGACGACCTGGTGAAGGAATCCTCGCTCCGCAAGGATTTCGTCTCTCGGATCGAACGCCGCTCCGAGGACCCCAAGGGCTGGTGGCTCACGCTGGAAGTGAAGCCGGATGTCGTGGGCCGTTGGGCCAGGATTGAGATCTTGATCTCGGACGACTGGCTTCCCGTCGAGGAGCGCCACTACGACCGGAAAGGACGGCTCGCGCGAACGATGCGCTTCGATGAGGTGAAGACTCTCGGTGGCCGGCGTATTCCCGCCCACCTGGTTCTCACACCCGAAGACGTCGAAGGCCAGAGCACGGAGCTGCGCTACCTCGAGATGGAGTTCGACGTCCCCATCGGTGACGACACCTTCAGCCTCTCCAGGCTGGAGCAGACCCGTTAGGCCGCTCTCATGGCACTGGGAAGCACTCTTCGGATCGCCTGGCGAAACCTGTGGCGGAACCGCCGCCGCACCGGCCTCGCCGTCGCCGCCATCGGACTCTCGGTCGCTCTGGTCCTCGCCTACTTCGCGGTCCTCCGCGGCTATGCCGACTGGATTCTGGAGACGCTCACCGGCCCCATGCTCGGGCACGTCCAGATCCATGCACCGGAGTGGCGAAAGGATCGAGCGATGGATCGCACGATCCTGGACGTCTCCTCGATTCTCGAGGGGCTGCGAAGCGACCCCGAGGTGGCGAGCGCCTCGGCCCGAATCTACGCGCCCGCTCTCGCCGCCCTCGCCGAGGAAGGGTTCGCCGTGGTCGTTCTGGGTGTCGATTGGGTGGCGGAGGCCCAACCGAACCGCCTTCTCTCGGGCTCGTCGACGCCGCGCGGATCCGGCCGCGCGCTCATGGGAAAGGCGCTCGCCGAGATGATGGGCGTGAAGGCAGGCGACGAGATCGCGCTCGTCGGCCAGGGAGCCGACGGTTCGCTCGCGAACGAGCTGTTCCGGGTGGAGGGTGTCGTCCAGACGTCCGTCGATTTCGTGAACCGCCAGGGCATCCTCCTCGAGATCGGGGAAGCACAGACCCTCTTCGCGATGCCCGATGAGGCGCACGAAGTGATGGTCTATGCCCGCGAACCCGCGCGGGCGAAGCTCCTCGCCTCGCGGCTCCAAGCACTCCCGAGTCTTGCGGGAACCGAAGTCCTCGACTGGCAGACCATTGCCCCCGAGATGTTGAGTCTCATCGAGATCATCGAGGTGGCCGGTGTATTCGCTCTCGTGCTCGTCTTCGTCGCGGCGGCGGCGGGCGTCGCGAATACGATGCTCATGGCGACTTTCGAGCGCACGCACGAGCTCGGAATGCTCTTGGCCCTCGGGGCCTCGCCCGGCCGCATCGTACGCATGATCCTGGCGGAATCCGTCGCGCTCGGCCTCGTAGGAGCGACGGCCGGCGGGGCTCTCGGCATCCTGGTCGTCGCCCTGACCCACGAGAGCGGGCTCGACTTCGCCGCTCTCACCGGAGGCGGTCCGAGCGAGATTTCCTTCGCCGGCCTCACCTGGTCGTTGCGCTTTTACCCCACGCTGACGCCATGGGACGTGGGTCGTACGATCCTGGCGGTAGTCGTCACATCGCTCATCGCTTCCGCCTGGCCCGCGTTTCGAGCGGCGCGACTCGAGCCCGCTCGAGCGCTTCGAGAGTGACATGGCTCTAGTTTCTTCGAAGTACGCGTTCCGGAGCGTCGGGCGAAATTTCCGCCGAACCGCGCTTTCCATCCTCGGAATCGGCATCGGCTGCATGCTCGCGCTCGTGATCGAGAGCATCAACCGCGGGCGCGACGAGCTCTTCGCGCGAATGGGGGCCCTCAGCGGCGCGGGCCACCTGCGCGTGGTGCCGCAGGGCTGGCGCCTGAGGCGCGATCCCCGACTGAGGCTCGCCGAAGAATCGACGGACCTCGAGGCCGCACGAACCCTTCCCGGCGTCGAAGCGATAACCGTGCGCGCGAGGGCCCAGGTGCTCCTCGCCATGGGAACCCACGTCGTCGCTCTCGAAATGGTGGGTGTCGATCCCGAGAACGAGCCCGGCACCAACCGCTTCGTCCGGAATCTCGAGCGAGGCCGGTACCTCACCCCAGGCGAGCGGGGAGCGGCGGTCGTGGGCCGCGCCGTGGCGGAGCGCCTCCGCGTGGATCTGGACGACGAGATCCTGGCGACGGCGGTCGGAAAGGACGGCGACATCGAGGCCGCTCTCTATCGCATCGTCGGGATCGTCGCGACGGGGAGCGAGGAAGTCGACGCCGGTATCTGCCAGGTATCCCTCGAGGACCTGGGAGCGCTCACCGGACTCGCGAACGCGGCCGAGGTGGCGATCATCCTGAAGGACTGGCGTCAGACGGACGCGGCCCGCGCACTTCTCGCACCCAAAGTCGCGGCCGGCGACGAGGTCATGACCTGGGGCGAGATCGCGCCGGAGTTCAAGGGACACATGGAGCAGGACAAAGCCGCCAGCCGCTTCGTCGGCTTTTTCATCATCGTCATCGTCCTGCTCGGAGTGGCGAGCGCCCAGCTCGCCGCGGTGCTCGAGAGGCGCCGCGAGTTCGCCGTCCTCTCCGCGCTCGGAATGCGGGCTTCCCACATGGTGCGGCTCGTGCTCCAGGAAGGCCTTACTCTCGGCCTTCTCGGCGGTGGTCTCGGTTTCGCCCTGGGGGCGCCGCTCGTCTGGCATATGGCGCGCGCGGGTCTGGACTTCCGCGAGTACATGGGCGGGAGCTACGCCTTTCAAGGCGTGCTCATCGAGCCCATCATCTACGGCGATTTCGGAGTCTGGATGATCCCCTACGTTCTTTTCATCGCCCTCGGCGCAACGCTGGCCGCGAGCCTGTATCCGGCCTGGTTCGCGGCGAGAACGGATCCCGCCGTCGCCCTGAGGGTCGCACAATGAACGAAAGCGCCGAAACGATCGTGGTCGCGAGGGAGCTGACCAAGATCTTCCACGTCGGAAAGCTCGATGTGCCGGCCCTGCGGGGGGTGGACCTCGTCATCCGCGAGGGGGAGTTTCTCGCGCTCGTCGGTCCCTCGGGAAGCGGAAAGACCACGTTCCTCAACCTGGTAGGCGCTCTCGACGGGCCGACGAGCGGGGAGCTCACGGTGGTGGGAGCGCGGGTCGCCGAGCTTTCGAAGCGGGAGCGCGCCGAGCTCCGGCTGCGCTCTCTCGGGTTCGTGTTCCAGGCCTACAACCTGGTGCCGGTGCTCACCGCGCTCGAGAACGTGGAGTTCGTGCTCGAGCTCCGCGGCATGGGGTCGGAGCGACGGACCCGCGCCCTCGAGGCACTCGACGAGCTCGGGCTCGCCGATCTCGCCCACCGGCGACCCGCCGAGCTCTCGGGCGGACAGCAGCAGCGCGTCGCAGTGGCGCGCGCCGTGGCCGCCCGTCCCAAGCTGGTTCTCGCCGACGAGCCCACCGCGAATCTCGACGGCGAGAACGCGGAGATCCTAATGCACCTGATGCGGGATCTCCGGGAGCAGCACGGGATGACGTTCGTCTTCTCGACCCACGACCCCCGCGTCGTGGCTCACGCCGTCCGCGTGGTGACGCTCGTCGACGGACGCGTGGCGCGGGACGAGGAAAAGGCGGGTGAGGCGCCGCACGCGATCCTCCCCGGCATCGGGAAGGCCCCGGAGGCCTGACGTGCGGAGGCGGGCGCTCTCGTCGGTGCTCGTCGCCTGCGCGCTCGCGTCGAACGTTCTCGCCGCGGAGGACGACTGGTTCCGCTTGCGGACCTCGTTCAAAGGAACGCTCCTTCTCTCTCATGCTCCCGACGCCCCCGAGCTCTTCCCCGAGAGCGACAGCGCGACCTCGTTCTGGAGGGTTCGGTTCGAGCCCGAGGCTCGCCTGGGAGAGCGCTTCACCCTGGGCGCGGCGTACGAGCAGCGCATCCGCGTTTTCTCCGCGGCGTCGGGCGCGGCCGGATTGGGCATCCTGCCTCCCGACACTCCCGCCCCCTATCGAGTTCGGCAGCTCGACTGGAACATCTCGAGCTCCTCCGGCTCCTCCTGGCGCCACGAGGTCGATCGCGCCTACGTCGCCGCGCATCTGGAGAACGTGGAGCTCACTCTGGGCCGCCAGGCCATCGGCTGGGGCCGGGGCGTTCTCTTCGGCGCCGTGGATCTATTCTCGCCCTTCACCCCGCTCGAGGCCGATCGGGAGTGGAGAAGGGGAGTCGACGCGATTCGAGCGGACTTCGAGCTCACGACCCGTTCTTCTCTCGACGTGGTGGGAGCGTTCGGCGAGAGCCTCGATGAGTCGGCCTTCGCCGCGCGCTTTCGCGGTTACCGGGGCGAGCTGGACTTGGAGTTGGCCGCGGGCTATCGGGCCCGCGACGCGTTTTTCGGCGTCACCAGCTCCGCCGCGGTTGGGGGCGCGGAGATCCATGGAGAGCTCGCCCTCTTCCATGCTCCGGAGGCGCTGCCCGCGGGAGGCCTGGGAAGCGAGGAGCGGCTGGCGCTGAAGGCCGTTCTCGGCGGCTCGTACCGAATCCCGCTCGCGAACGGTATTCTGCTGTTCGTCGAGTATCACTACTCGGGATTCGGCGCCCCGAATGCTTCCGAGATACTTCCACTTCTGTCCAATCCCGCGTTCCTGGAACGATACCTCCGGGGCGACACGCAGATCCTCGAGCGCCACGCGCTCGCGGCGCTCGCAACCTATGAGGCCTCCCCGGAGCTCACGCTGAACGGCCAGTGGATCCAGAGCCCGGTCGACGGCTCGGGAGTCGTCGTGCCTGCGGCCACCTGGACGCTCTCCGATCGTCTTTCGCTGCTCGGAAGCGTCTATCTTCCTTACGGCGCCGCACCCGAGGGGCTCACGCTTCAGAGCACCTACGGCGCCGCGGCGATCTCCGGACTTCTTCAGATCCGGATCTACATTTGAATCGGCGGGAGTCGTGCGCCAGAAACTGACCATCGAGCGGGTAGCGGGACTCGTCGACGGCGAGCGCGGGTTGAGCTCGGCCGAAGCCGAAGCTCGCCGCCGGAAGTACGGGACCAACGACATCGTGGAAGTCCCGGGGAATCCCTGGGGCGAGCTCTTCCGGGAGACGGCGCGGGACCCGATGATCTGGTTTCTCGTAGGGACCGCCGGCTTGTATCTCGCGCTCGGGAGCACCGCGGAAGCGCTCACGCTCCTCTCCGCCATCCTGCCGCTCGTCGGAATGGATGCCTACCTGCACCGGCGGACCCAGGCTTCGACCGCGGGCCTGCAGCAAAAGCTCGCCTCCCGCGCGATGGTCCTGCGCGATGGAACCTGGAGCGAGCTTCCGGCAATCGATCTCGTGCCCGGCGATCTCGCGAGAGTCGGAAGCGGCCAGGCGTTCCCCGCCGACGGGGTCATCACATTCGCCGAGGAGGCCCAGGCCGACGAATCCTCGGTCACGGGAGAGGCCTACCCGGTCCGAAAGCATGCGTTGCCACCTCTTTCTCCCGAGGTAGAGGATCCGATCGTGGATGGAATCCACTGGGGGTTCGCCGGCACGCGGCTGCTCACCGGCACCACGCTCCTGCGGGTCGTGGCGACGGGGCAGGAGACGATCTACGGCGCCATCGTTCGCTCGGCGACTCAGGGGGCGAGAGCGCCGACGCCTCTCCAGGAAGCGGTCGCGGATCTGGTTCAGAGCCTCCTCGTCGGCGCCGCGGCGCTCTGCGTGGTTCTGGCCGCGGTGCGCATTCGCCAGGGTCACGGGTGGGCCGACGCGCTCATCAGCGCGGCTACACTCGGTGTCGCCGCGCTTCCCGAGGAGTTTCCCGTGGTGTTCACGGTTTTCCTCGGAGTGGGCGTCTACCGCCTGGCGGGCCGGAAGGCGCTCGTCCGGCGCGCGGTGTCGGTCGAGAACATCGGACGGGCCACGTGCATCTGCTCGGACAAGACCGGCACCATCACCGAAGGACGACTTCGCCTCGAACGGATAGTTCCCGCGGGGCTCATGTCCACGGAGCGTCTTCTACGTCTGGGAGCGCTCGCCTCCCGCGAGGAGAGCGCCGATCCCCTGGACACCGCCATCCTGAATCGCGTGGCCGAGGAGAAGCTCGAGCGGCCGATCGTAAAGCTCGTCGCGACCTTTCCGTTCACCGAAAATCGGCGCCGGGAAACCGCGGTCGTCGAAATCGAAGGAGTCGTCCTCGCCGTCACCAAAGGCTCGCCCGAAGTGATTCTGGGGATGTCGGCTCTTCCGGACGATGAGCGGAAGCTGTGGACCCGCCGGATCGAGGAGCTCGCTTCCGGAGGAAAAAGGGTCATCGCCTCCGCCTCGCGATCATTGCCCTCGGGATTCGCGGAAGGCGAGCCTGAAAGCGACTACCAGTTCGCGGGTGCGCTGGTGTTCGAGGATCCGCTGCGGGAAGGCGCGCGAAAGGCGGTCGAGACCTGCCGTCGATCGGGAATTCGGGTCATCATGATAACCGGCGATCATCCGGAGACCGCCAGAGCGGTCGCGGCGGCGGTCGGGCTGGGAGAGGGTTCGCCCAGGGTGCTGTTGGGAGAGGATATGGAGGGAACCGCGAGCGAGCCTCTCGCCCGGCGTCTCGAAGGCGTCGACGTCATCGCCCGGGCGATGCCGCTCCACAAGCTCGCCCTGGTGCGCGCCCTTCAGGCCGCGGGCGAAGTCGTGGTGGTCACCGGGGATGGGGTCAACGACGTCCCCGCTCTCCAGGCGGCGGACGTGGGTGTGGCGATGGGCGAGCGCGGCACCAGGAGCGCCCGGGAAGTGGCCTCCATCGTTCTCCTCGACGACAACTTCAGCAGCATCGTGGGCGCGATCTCGGAAGGTCGACAGCTCTTCCGCAACCTGCAGCTCAGCTTCCAGTACCTGCTGACGTTCCACATACCGCTGGTGCTCACCGCGACTTTCATCCCGCTCGCAGGCTATCCGCTCTTGTACCTCCCGATTCACATCATCTGGCTCGAGGCGATCATCCATCCGACGGCGCTTCTGGTGTTTCAGGAGCTTCCTCAGAAGCGGCTCGAGCCCGTGCGCCGCTCGCGAAAGGCCCGATTCTTCAGCAGGCTCGACTGGCTTTCGATCGGGCTCGTCGGGGCTCTGGGCACGCTCCTCGTCTCCACGAGCTTCGACCGGAGTCTCGGCGTCCCGATCGACGTCGAGCATGCCCGTGCCATGGCTCTGGTCTCCCTCGTCGGCTTCGGCGTTGCGCTCACCGCGTCGTTGAGCGGGTTGCGCACCCGGACCGCTCTCGTGATCACGGCGGCATCTCTCGCGCTCGCGGTCCTTCTGGTGCAGGTACCCCGCCTCTCCACTCTGGTTCATCTGAGCCCGCTCCATTTCGACGATTGGGCCTTCGCAATCGCGGGCGGCTTCCTCGCGGTATTCGCCCCGAGGGCTCTTTTGAGAATCGGCGGAAAAATGTGTTGAAGACCTTCTGCGCACAACTGCGAGGAGGGCGTCGCGGCTTGATCTGTGTTGTATAGTCACTTGCCGTGAATCGACCCATTTGGGCTGTCCCAGCGGCGCTGCTGTTCCTGAGCTTCTCCCTTCCGGTCGGTGCACGTGGGCAAACCCCCCCCAACGTTGACGCGCTTGCGAGTCGCGGGCTGGCTCCCGCTTTTGCACCCACAGCGGGTCAACCGTCGGTCATCGTCGTTCATGGCCACGAGCCGAATCCAGAAGACTTCAAGAACCTGATCGAGGCGCTCAAGAAGAAGGGGTACAACCTGTACCTCTACACGTACCAGAAGGAAATGATTCCGGCCACCACGGCCAAGGCCTTCACGGCATCGAATCTCGAGACCTACATCGAGTCGCTGGAGGATTTGCCGGAAGCGTCATCGGGTCTCGCCGACGCTGCGAAGTATCTGTTCGGTGAAACCCACGAGACGACGGTGAACATCATCGGTTTTTCACTGGGCGGCGTCATCGCCCGCGGGTCATCGGTCTTCTTTCCGGATCATCCCGACCAGCACACGCTGGCCAGCAACGATCCGAACGCGCCCAGGGTCAATATCGTGACGGTTGACTCGCCGCTGAGCGGGATGACCGGTATGAAAGGGCGAGGCCCCGCCGCGGGGGCGTTCTTTTCGGGAGTGTTTCCCAACTTCTACTCGCCCTTCAGAGACTCGACCATGTGGTATCTCAACGGAAAAACGGGTCCGAACGTCCACCACCAGCTCGGGTCGAGCAAAGACGATGATGTCGTGCGGGTCGACGGGCAGCAGCTCCCGAACGGGATGAAACCCGAGAGCACTTTCGATCTGAGGGGCACACACGTCGAATCGATTTCCCTGCCCGACAACGTCGAAAAGATCGTCGATACGCTCGAAGAACTGAACGGGCGGAGAGTCTCGATGGCGCCGTCATCGGGCCACAGGTCTGAAGTTGAGCTCCTCGCGTTCGTCGGCGCAGAATACGCCGCGTTCGGCAACGCCGTCGACTCGGCGTGCACGGTCATCACCGGCCGGTACGCGACGGCGGCCTACAACCAGTCGTCGTGCAGCGGATCCGCGAGTGCCAACGGCTTCGAGGCCGGCGGTGGCGTCAGCCTGCCCATTTCTGGCGCACTGTCTATCGAAGCCACGGCAGGGTTCGAGGGCTTCGGCGACCTCGCCGTCGTCACCACCGGTACTCGTACCAACGGAAACCTGCGGTTCGACGCGACGAGTGAGACTCGATTCCGCATTTTCAGCGTTTCCGCGGGTCCATCGTTCGCTTTGGGCACACGCTTGAGGTTGACGCCGGTGGTCAAGCTCGTAAGGTGGCACTCGAGCGAGACATTTGTCGACTCGCTGCTTGCGGGGATTCCGCAGGCGCAAGTCCAAGGCGGCACGACGACGACCGAGAATTCAGGCACCAGCCTCGGAGTCGGCGGCAGGGTTCGATTCGCGGTTGCGGGGCCGCTGAATGCCTATGCCGAGTTCGACCACGCGAGCCTCGGGAGTGTGTTTCCCGCAAACGGGAAGGCGGGCTGGCCGGAGGACATCGCGCTCAACGAGTTCAAGGTCGGCGCGATGTTCGCGTTCTGACCGCGTCGAGTGTGACCCCTCAGGAGTAACCGGAAACCTCCACCGAAGTGTGAGATCGAGCTCTGAAACTACTGTCCATCCGATCGAGTGAGACCGTACTTCTGGATTCGGTAGCGCAGGGTCTCTCTCGTCGTTCCCAGGGCGCGGGCGGCTTTGGTGACGTTGTATTGATTTCGCTCGAGCGCGGTCTTGATGATGTAGCGGTCCATCGCGTCGAGAGGCATGCTCCCGTCGAGGGGAAGCGAGAGCCAATCCCCTTCGACCCGCGGCGATACCGTATCGGGCTTCGCCGGCCGCAGCTGGAGCCATTCATCCGGAAGGAGCTCGGTCTCGGCGAAGAGAACGGAGCGCTCCACCGCATTTCTGAGCTCCCGCACGTTCCCGGGCCAGTCGTGGCGCGCGAGGCGGCTCCAGGTCCCTTCGGACACCACGCGAACCGATTTCCCCGCGAGCGCATTGAACTCCGCGATGAAAATGGGAACGAGGGCCTCGAGGTCCTCTTTCCGATTGCGCAGCGGTGGAAGCTCGAGCCGGAAGACGCTCAGGCGATGATAGAGATCGCCGCGAAACAGGCCTTCCTGAACCCGGGCGTCGATGTCCCGGTTGGTGGCGGCGATGACGGTCACGTCGACCTTGATCTCCCGCTCGCCGCCGAGGCGGCGAAAGCTCCGGTCCTCGATGGCTTTCAGCAGCTTGACCTGGAGCTCGAGCGGCATCTCGCTGACTTCGTCCAGGAACAGGGTGCCCTGGTCGGCTTTTTCGAGCAGTCCGCGGTGAAGACCCTTCGCGCCGGTGAACGCCCCGGCATCGTGTCCGAAGAGCTCCGACTCCAGCAGATCGCGCGGAAAGGCGGCGCAGTTCACTTCCACCAGCGGCCCCTCGGAGCGCCTTCCCGCGTGGTGGAGGATGCGCGCCGCGAGCCCCTTGCCCGTCCCGGTTTCGCCGGTCAGAACCAGCGTGCTGAACGGAACCGCGGCGAGCTTCTCGAGCATCTCCCGGACGTAGCGGGCGGCGGGGCTCGTCCCGGTGAACGAGGACGGCGCGTATTTGAGGCTCTGCGCCACGGCCTGCTCTTTCAACCGGCGCTGCGCGCGGGCGCTGCGCGCGGCACCGGCGACCACCATGTCGAGTCGCTCGAGCTCGCAGGGCTTCTCCAGGAAATCGAACGCTCCGAGCCGGAGCGCGCGCACCGAATCGGGGACGCTGCCGTACCCGGTCAGGAAGATCCATTCGCCGGGCGAGCGCTTCTCCCGGCTCTCCTCGAGCAGGTCGAGGGCGTTTCCGTCCGGCAGGCTCATGTCGGTGACCACCACCAGGGGGTCGACTTCTCGGTCGCGGAAGAGCTTCTTCGCGGAGTAGAGCGCCTCCGCGGTCGCGACCTCCCATCCTCCGCCGCGGAAATGCCGCTCGAGCTCTGTCCTCAGAAGCTGCTCGTCCTCGATCAGAAGAAGCGTGTCAGGCATGACTCTCCTGGCACGGGAATGAAAGGACCGCCGAGGCTCCGCGGGGGATCCGATTCTCGAGAGAAAGCTCTCCTCCCAGATCGCCCGCGAAGCGCCGAACGATCGCGAGACCGAGTCCGGTGCCTCCGGGACGAAGCGGCGCGAAGCTCCGCACGCCCCCTTCGATCAATCCCTTTGGAAACCCCGGCCCGTCGTCCGCCACGCGCAGCCGAATGCGGCCGTCCCGACAGACAGCCGTGATCTCGATTTGCCCTCCGTCGTCTCCCAGCGCCTGGATCGAGTTCAGAACGAGGTTCCAGAGCGCCTGCCGCATCCCCCCCTCGGGCAGCCGGCACTCGAGCTCGTCGGGAACGTCCATCCGGAGCTCGACGCGTCGGGGAAGCTGATAGCGCGCGAGGGAGACGAAATCGGACACCAGCTTCGCGAGGCGGATCGAAGTCGATGGCTCCGGCGTCGGTCGAGCGGCGTTCAGGAGCTCGTTCAGCATGCGCGTCACCCGCTTGAGCTCTTCGACGGTGAGGGTCAGACGGGAAGCGTGATCGCGATCGTTCGTTTCCCGTCCGATGGCGGAGAGCGCCATCTGGATTCCCGCGAGCGGGTTCCGGAGCTCATGAGCCACGCCCGCGGCGAGCTCCCCCATCGCGGCGAGGCGTTGGGATCGGGCGAGCTCTCGCTGCTGCCGCAGGAGCGCTCCCGTCGCCGCGCGGACTTCCTCTTCGAGCGTCCGCTGCCGGGAGATGTGCTGGCGCTCGAGATCGAGCAGCCGGCTCGCCATCTGGTTGTAGTTGTGGAAGACCGGCTGCAGCAGTGGGTCGAGATCGTCGGTGGGCACGGTGCGATACTCCTGTCGGGCGAGAAGTCTCATGAGATCGCGCAGCTGATCCAGGGGGAGAAGGAACCGCTTTCGAAGGGCGATCAGGAGGACCCCTCCCAGAAGCGGCAGGCCGAAGGTGAGGACGGTCGACACCAGGAGCTCCACGCGGGTGTCCCGCTCGACGCGAGCGAGGAGCTCGTCATGGGCCGTCATCTCCCCGGCCAGGCTCTCCTCGATCTCGCGAACTCCCGCGATAGGCTCGTCGGCGAGGAGCCCCGACGCCTTCCGAAGGTGCGCTCCCGTTTCGAATGCGATGTAGCGGTGGCGTTTCAGAACCTCCGCGAGCTCGACCCGAGACTCCTCGAGATCTCGGGATCGATCGGCTCCCGGGCCGGATACGCTCCGCGTGACCCGCTCTTCGATCCGGCGAAGCCTCGAAAGCTCCGACGCGTGCCGATGGACGGCTTCAAAACGATCCAGGCTGCGGGCCGATGCGATTGCGATGACCGAAAGCGCCAGCACCAGCACCGCGGCAGCCCCGGCGGCGACCGCCCAGAAGGACCGGAGAAGCGTTCGGAACATCGGAGTGCTCTCAGACCCTCCCCACCGTCCGATTCTAGACACGGCGCAGGGCTCCGCGACAGTCGAGTCGCCGCCTTCGACGGATCGAGTGGTGGAAAACCACCGCCCGACGTTGAAAACCACCGCATTGCACCGAAAAAAAAGCCGCCACCGGAGGACCCGGTGGCGGCCATCCGGGCGGTCCTCAACCCTTCTTTTTCGGCTGCTCGACGGTCACCGAGGTCGCGGTGAGGACGTCCCCGCTACCGGTGTAGGTCACCTTTACGTGCTCGCCGCGAGTCAAGTCGGTGACGGTCTTCGGCTGACCGTTGACCATGACCTTCGAGCCCGTCTCCGCCCGGAACTTCATCTCGTGCCCATCGGCGCCGCGCACGGCGAAGGTGTGCGCCTGCCCGTCCACGGAGACGATCTCGCCGCTGAACGTCGTCGGCGCCTTCGCCATCGGTTTCTGCTTCGCCTGCGACTTCGCTTGCTCCGCGCCCACGAGGACGGCACAAGCCGTCACGATGAGAACGAGACCCCCCAACGCTTTCCGATTCATCGATGGACTCCTTTCGGTATCTCCCTCCGGCGCGGAGATATTGCAACCTATGTGCCAGCGGGCTGGAACGTCGATTGCAGGACGAAAACGGTGGACATCGAAAAGGGAGGTGTGAAATGAATCGGAAACGGCTTCTCATTGCGGCGAGCTTTCTTGCGCTTTCGGCGGCCGTGCCGGCATTTGCGATGAGCACGGCGATTCGGGCGGAGGTTCCGTTCGCCTTCTACGCGGGCAAGCTCCTGCTTCCGCCGGGAAGCTACGTGCTCACCGTGGATCGGGCAGGCGAGCCGGGGCTTCTCACCATTCGGGACCGGGACGGGAAGGAGCACGAGCTCTTGCTGACCATTCCCGAGCGCAACCGACAGGAAATCGCCGGCGAAACCAAGCTCGTCTTCGAGCGCTACGGAACGGACAATTTCCTTTCGGAGATCTGGGTCGCGGGTATGGATGAAGGACGGGCGGTCCCGAAGAGCGAGGTGGAGCGCGAACGAGCGGCGCTCTTGAGGCACGAGGGAGGATCGGTCGGAATTGCCGGCCACACCGGCGGGAATTGACGCGCGCGAGATGCCCGGTCGCGCCTCCGGGCGCGAGCCGGGCCATCACCGGTCCGTGAATCTCCTGGATCGGCTCCAATCCGGATCTCCAGAATCTCGACGATACGCTCCCACTGAGAGCAGATGGTCGAGCTTCTGATGGAGGTGCCGGATCTCGAGCTCGGCATTCAAGGGAGCTCCGCCACCGCCGGCCTCACGACGCCCCTGGACCTCAGGAGCGTTCGACGGTTCTCGCCGCAGATCGCGGAGCGAAATCTCGGGTCCGGTCACGGGTTGGGCTCTTCCAGGCGTCGTTCTCCCCGCCGCGCCAGGAAGGCGTAGAGGAGCGCCGCGATCACCAGGAGCAGAACGAACAGAAGCTCGTAGCGGGAGGCGTCCTTGAGGAGCCGCTCCAACATCTCCCCAGCCGCATAGCCCAGGAGTCCGACGACCGAAGCCCAGACGAGGCAGGACGGAAGCGAGAGCGCCGAGAATCGTTTCAGGCTCATGTGAGACGAGCCGGCGACGACCGCCCCCAGCCACCGAATGCCGTAGAGGTACCTCATACCGAAGATCCACAGCACGTGATGCTTCGCCATCCAGCGCTCGAGCCAGGGAACGAGCGCTCTCGCCCGGGGGCTCCGCTCGAGGAGCGCGCGGCCGAAACGGCGCCCCGCGAGAAAGTAGAGGATGTCGCCGCTGAACGCCCCGAGCGTCGCCAGGAGGACGACGAGCCCGAGGGAGAAATAGCCGCGGTGGGCGAGGAAGCCGGCCACGAGGATGAACGTCTCTCCCTCGACGAGAGTGCCGAGGAACAGCGCGGGGTATCCGAGATGGGTGAGAAGATCCTGCATCGAGGTGCGTCCCGAGCCTCCCGAGAGTCTATTCCGAATCCGCCGAGCGCGTGGGGGAGGGCGCGGTTACAATATCCTCGATGCGCCCACGGCCCGAGTACCGGGTGGTGAGACCGCGGGCCCGCTCGACCGCGAAAAGTCTCGCCGAGATCGAGAAGGGCTGCGTCGATTTTCTGTTCGCCCTCGAGGGCGAATGACACGGAGGAGGGGAATCATGCGGGGTTTCATCGTCGCCGGTCTCGCGCTCATGGCATTCACCGGAACCGCATTCTGCGAGAACTGGCCTCAGTGGCGTGGGCCGCGCGGCAACGGGGTCAGCATCGAGACCGGGCTTCCGCTTACGTGGAGCGAGCGGGATAACGTCGCCTGGACGGCGAAGCTCTCCGGGCTCAGCGTTTCGACGCCGATCGTCCATGGGAGTCGGGTGTTCGTCACCGGGCAGGCGGGACGGGGCGTCCTCCGGGAGGGAAACCATCCGACGTTGATGCGAGGCGAGGAAACCCCCTCGGAGCGCTCGCTCGGGGAGGGGACTTCGGCGGCTGAAGGAGAGGTCGCGTTTCTCGTAGAGGCTTTCGATCGCGCGAGCGGGCAGCGTCTCTGGCAGTATCGGCTCCCCGCCGAGGCGGCGGGCGGAGGGGAGCTTCCTGCCGTCCACCGCAAGCACAACCTCGCGAGCCCGAGCCCCGTCACCGACGGCGAGAGGGTGTACGCCTGGTTCGGTACCGGTCAGCTCGTCGCCCTCGACCTGGAGGGGAAGCTCGTCTGGAAGAAGCACCTGGCCCGGGACTACGCTCCCTTCGAGATTCCATGGGGACACTCGAGCTCGCCCACGGTGTACGAAGACAGCCTGCTTCTCCTCTGCGACCACGAGCCCGCGTCGTATCTTCTCGCTCTCGACAAACGGACGGGCGAGGAGAAGTGGAAGACCGACCGGGGAAAGGGGCTCCGCTCCTACAGCACGCCGACCGTGGTCCCTGGGCCCGCGGGAGACGAGCTCGTGGTGAACTCGAGCGAGAAGCTCGAGGGATACGATCCGAAGACGGGAAAACCCCTCTGGTTTCTCGTCGAGCCGAACCAGTTCCCGATTCCCGTACCTTCCTTCGCGGACGGCATCATCTATACGAGCCGCGGCTACCGGAGCGGCCCCTACATGGCGATCCGTCCCGGCGCCCGGGGAGACCTCAAAGGGTCCGAGAACCTTATCTGGCACGTGCCGACCGGAGCGCCCTACGTCTCCTCGGTCGTCCACTACCAGGGCGTGGTCTATATGGCGAGCGATGCCGGCGTGGTGCAGGCGGTCGACGCGGCGACGGGCGAGCGGCTCTTTCAGGGCCGGACGGGCGGCGTGTTCTCGGCGGCTCCGGTAGCGGGAGACGGGAAGATCTACTTCGTGAGCGAGACTGGAGAGACGATCGTCGTCGCTGCGAAGAGGGAGTTCGAGATTCTCGCTCGAAACGAGATGAACGCGCGGTTCCTCGCGTCTCCCGCCATCTCCGAAGCGCAGATCTTCCTGCGGAGCGACGATCGGCTCATAGCGATCGGCAAGCCCTTGGAAGCGACGGCTTCGGAAATTCCTTGACATCGGGAGTGCCGTTGTTATTCTTCGGCATCGATGGCTTCTAGCGACTCGTCCGGTGCGCGAGCGCTCGGGGGCCTCCTCCCGGAGAACCGCGCGGCCGTCAAGAGCCGCGCCGGGCTTCTCCCCCTCGTCGGCCTGCTGTTCGCTTCCACCTGCGGCGGTCCATACGGAATGGAGGACTTCGTCGCCCGCGTGGGACCGGGGCTCTTCATCACCCTGTTGTTCGTGACCCCCTGGCTCTGGGGGCTTCCCGCGGCGTTCGCGTCCGCCGAGCTCTCCTCGAGGCAGTCCGTCGAGGGTGGTTACTACCGCTGGGCGCGCCAACACCTCGGCGAGTTCTGGGGGTTCCAGTCGGGGGTCTGCAGCGTTCTTTCCTCTTTTCTCGATAACGCCCTCTACCCCGTGATCTTCGCCCGGGCCCTCGCCTTCGTCGTTCCCGAGATGGGAGCGTTCGAGACCTGGGCCGCGGCTTCGCTCTTCATCCTCGCCCTGACGTGGGTGAACTACCGGGGAATCGTCGTGACCGGAGCGACCGCGGTCGTGCTCAACCTGTTCCTGCTGGCGCCGGTCATCTGGATCGTGATCGCGGGTTTCAGCGGAGCGCGGTTCTCACCCTTCGAGCCGTTCCACGTGGGTGGGACCAATTTCTCCGCCGACCTCGGAGCGGCGCTCGCTCTAGCCCTCTGGCTCTATTCGGGCTACGGAGAGGTGAGCACGGTCGCGGAAGAGGTCGATCGTCCGCAGAGGAATATTCCGCTCGGTCTTCTCATCGTCACCCCCGTTGTCATTCTCACTTACAGTCTTCCGGTGATCGCCGGGCTCGTCTCCGTCGGAGGGTGGGAGAGCTGGAGCTCGGGACAGTTCGTCGCCATCGGCACCGAGCTCGGTGGGCCTGCTCTGGGCCGCTGGGCGTTCTTCGGGACGGTCGCGAGCCAGGCCGTCATCTTTCTCACCTACCTTCTCTGGATGTCGCGCATCGCCTGGTCGATGGCGGAGGACCGCAACCTACCGTCTTGGTTCACCCGGCTTCACCCCAAGTACGGAACACCCTATCGAGTGCTCTGGGTCTACGCGATCGTCTACTGTGCCATGGCGGCGCTCCCGTTCGAGCAGTTGTTGGTGGCCGACATCTGGGTCAGCGGCATGTACACCATGATCATGCACGCGACGCTGATTCGGGCGCGCTCGCAGGCATCGCTCCAGGACGGGGGCTTTCGAGTGCCCGGAGGGCGCGTCGGCCTCTGGCTCAACGCCATCGTCCCCGGAGTCACCTGGGTGGTGTTCCTGGTTCTGACGTTCGGCGAGCACGGGCACTTCGGCATCCCGCTCCTGCTCCTCGGGCCCGTCGCCTTCTATGTGATGCAGGCCGTCCGTAAGGGCAGGCCCGCGGCCGCGACGCCGTAACTCGGCATCGGAGGGTTCCCATGAAGACCGTCGCGCTTGGCCTTCTGTTGATGGCGCTCTTCGGCGCTCCCGCCGGCGCTTCCGATCTCGACAAGGTCGTCGCCGACTACGTCGGGCTGTACAAGAGGGAGTCGCTGCCGGAATGGAAGAAGCTCTTCCTTCCGCACTTCACCGTGGCCTCGACGCGAGAGGACGGGACGGTGGGCGAGCGCACGCTCGAGGAGTTCTACGAGGCCCAGAGGCGCTACTTCGACAGCGGCCACGACATCAAAGAGGTGCTGGAGAACGTCCAGATCGACCGGAAAGGGAAGCTCGCGAGCGTCTGGGCGGACTTCGTTCTCACCGACAATGGAGAGACGAGAAGGGGAAAGCTCGTCCTTCTATTGATCGAGGACGCGGAAGGATTCAAGATCCACTCGCTGATGTTCTCGTACTACGGCTGAGCGGCGTCTCCCAAGCCCGGCATTTCGAATCCCAGCCGCTCGAGGTCGCCAATCAGCTTCTTCCCCTCCGCTTCACCGAGCTCCACCAGCGGCGGACGCAGTCGATTCCATTCCGGATCGGAAGCGTAATGGGAAACGATCTTCTTGAGCGCGGGGACCAGGGGGAACTGCTGCACCGCGAGACGAACGTCGTTCAGAGACGCCTGGATGGACTCCGCATCGTCGCTCCGCCAGCTCCGGAACAGGCGATCGATGGCTTGGGGATTGACGTTGGACGTCGCCGAGATGCATCCGGCACCCCCTGCCCGCATGTTGGCGAGAAGCAGCGTCTCGTTTCCCGCGAACATCCCGAAGCCGGGGAAAGCCCGAAGCACCGCTTCGAGGTGGGCGCGATCGCCGGAGCTGTCTTTCATTCCCACCACGATGCCGGGAAAGGCCTCCCGGAGCCGGCCCACGAGGTCGATGGAGATGGAAACGGCGGACATCTGCGGGAAATGGTAGAGGTAGATGCGCAGCCGATCGTCCGCCACCCGATCGATGACCTGGGCGAAGCTGCGATAGAGCCCCTCGTCGCTCACTCCTTTGTAATAGAAAGGCGGAAGCATCAGCACGCCGCCGACGCCGCTCTCGACCGCGTGGGAGGTGAGGCGCACGGTGTCGGGAAAGGCGCAGCATCCCGTCCCGGGCATCATCCGCTCGGGGTCGAGACCGGCTTCGAGGAGCAGGTCGAGGAGCTCGATGCGCTCGTCCACCGAAAGGGAGTTCGCCTCGCTGTTGGTGCCGAACACCGCGAGTCCGCAGTCGCGCTCGAGAAGCCAGCGGCAGTGGCCGATGAGCCGCGTGGCGTCGGGTGACAGATCCCGCTGGAACGGCGTCACCACGGGAGCGAGCACACCGGAGAGGAGCGGAGGAGAGGTCATTCGATCCTCCTTTCGTGCGGTCAAAGTCAAGTCAGGATCTGCTCGTAAGAGAATTCCGGAATGCCTGTCCGCGCCGAGGCATGCTCGACGGTGATGGCACAGATGTTCCCGTGAGAGTCAACGTCGAGAAGGGTGTTCTCGTCGAGATCGCGTGTCTCTGCCACCGACCCCTCACGGAACTCGATGTAAAGTGTGTCCGTTTCGGCAAAATACTTGATCTTCATGGCTTGAACCCGCGGTCAAAGAAAGCGTTGTGGACGGTCTCTCCATCGGGCAGAAGCACGACGCGCAGGAAGCGCCCATCCATTTCGGGAATCTGCGCCCACCTTCGGATGCGACCATCCGCCTGAACCTCTTCACGTATTGGCGTCACCACGGCTCGTTGGATCCATTCCTCCAGAATGACTGCTCGATCGGAACGCGTGCGTATCTCGAGAAAGTATCGAGTGAATCGCACGTGTCCCACTCTACCAAACTCCGGAGGAAGCAACGAGTCGAATGGGAGACTTCCTGGAACTCCCTGTTGATGTCAGCGGCGCAGAATTTTCTGCGTTCCCATTGGCGCTCGATTCTGCGTTGGTCGCAAGGACCGGCCGCGAGCGACATCATGCTGGTCGAGAGATTTCGCTGACACGCTGCTACGGCGAACACGAGTTCGCCGCCCAAACTGTCTTCTCTTACTTTGAAACCGACGCCGTCCCAATCCCCGCCGGAAGCGGGAGCGGGTTCGCCATCAGGTCCCGTCCGAGCTGAATCGTTCTCATCACCTCGAGGCTCTCCGGGTCCACCACCTGGATCGCATCTCCGATGCCGGTAACGAACAGCTTCGTGCCGTCGGCCGAAAGGATGAGAACGGACGCGGCTCGGCCCCGCAGGAAGCCCTTATTCATCGCCACGATGCGATGGCTCTCCATGTCGATCTTCACCAGGTCCTTGACCCCGGCGTAGCCGGTCTTCCCGTCGGGAGAGAGCGCGAACAGGTTGGCGTCGACCTTCGGACCGATCTCGAAGCTCGTTGCCACCTTCTTCCCGAGGTCGATGCGCAGCACTCCCGTCATCTCCTTCTTCAGGAACGGATCCGTGGTCGAGACCAGGCCGTAGTAGATCCCGGGCTCGGGGGAGTAGAGCTCCGCGGGGCGTAGCGGGCCGTAGCCCGCCTCGAGCGGCGTCGCGAGCCGGATCCTGGACACCACCTCGTGGGTCGAGGCCGAGATCTCGAACACGTCGCGTCCGAACGCGAAGAACGTCTTGCCGTCGCTCGCGAACGGGAACGGGCTGGTGAAGTCGGTCCTTACCGCCTTCGGCAGACGGAAGCTCTCCTTCTGCGCGTGGGCATTCAGATCGTAGACCACATACTCCGTATCCTCCGCCTCGAAGCGATCGATGTCCATGCCGACGGCCACGACCCGAAGGATGACCGCGCTCCCATCGGGATAAGGCGACACTCCCAGAATGCGGACCCGGCGCGCCGGGGTCGAAAGCCGAAGCTCGTCGACCACCTGGCGGGATGCCGGGTCCACGACCTCGACCGCCTCCATCCGATCGGTGATGTAGTAGAGACGCTTGAAGTCCGGGGTGTGCGGCGTCCGGCCGTAGCCGGTGACCGCGCCGTACCGGAGCTGGATCTGGCCGACGACCTTCTCCGTGTCTTCGTCGATAAGGCGAAGCTCGTTGGGCCAGACGCCCATGATGAGGGTCCGGTGGTCCGCGGCGACAGCGGAGATGGAGGAAAGAAAGAGCGTGAGCGCGGCCGCGAGGAGGTGCGGGGTTCGATTCATGGTACGACGATGTTCTAACACCGCTCGGGGCCAGTCAATCGCGGACGGTTACCATCCGCCGCCGCTGCCCCCTCCGGAGCTTCCGCCCCCGCCGCCGCCACCGCCGCCGCTGCTTCCTCCGCTCGAGCTCTGCGAAGGCGCGGAGACGCCCGACGCGACGGTTCCTACGGCGGCCGCCCAGGAGCCCGTCGCCCCCGCGCCGCCGAAGGTGCCCCCTCCTCCCGTCCAGGGACGGCTCGAGCTCCCGCCACCACCTCCGGACGAGGGGGTTCCGTAGTCGCTCCCCGTCGAGCCCGAGGGGCTCGATGAGCCGGGAGGCCCGTGCGCCCGGAACCAGCGATCCACGTCCGGTCCGAGCTCGAACGCCAGGAGGTAGGGAAACCATCGATCCTCGAGCCGAGGGTCGGGCTTCGAGAGCTCGTACGCGAAGTACCTCCGGGCGGCCGCGAGCTTCTTGCGAAGATCGAGCGCGAGAGAGCCCTCGCGGAACTTCGCCGCGTTGAAGAGGCTCGCGACGAGCGCGAGCACGAAGAGCGCGTAACCCAGGAGCGCGAGAACACCGTTCCGCCACGGGTTTTTGTTCACGAATGCGAAGGCGGCCATCGCGAGAACCGCCGCGGGGATCAGGAAGGGGAGCGAGAAGGCGAGGAGCCGTTGGACCCTTTTCCGATAGAGCGCCGCAGCGATGAATCCCACCCCGTAGACGACGATGGCGATCAGCGCAGGCGTCAGCAGAAACCAGATCCCCGGCGGATCGACGAGAGCGGAAGCGGCGATCGCGAGGAACGAGGCGACGAGGAGATAGCGCGTAGGCCTTCCCGAGACCTGCCTCGGCGCTCGCGAGTCGCCGAGGAGCTTCGCGACCCTGCGCTTCAACGGCTCTTTGATCTGGGCGGCGGGATCGAAGCCCCGATTCTCGTAGTGCTTGCGGATCTTGACGGTATCGGTCACGTTTCCTGAAACGAAGAGCGAGCTCACGAGCGCGCTCTCGTATCCCGACAGCGACTTCCGGTCGACGAGGAGCTCCATGCGGAGGTTCTCCGTCGATCGGAGGAGACCGCGAGTCCGAAAGACCTCCGTCCGGAGCTTTCCCTCGGAGACCATGCGCGCGAGGAGCGCCGCCACTTCGGGCGCCGAAGTGGTGTCGTCCCATGCGGTCCCCACTTCTTCGGGAAGCATGCTGAAGACGTTGGCCTCGAGCCAGCTCCAATCGATCGAGCTCAGGGGAACGAGGGGTGCGAAGCGGCCGAGGACGTCCTCTCCCCGATAGAAGAGCAATCCAATCACGGCGACCGCAATCATGAAAGCAAGCGCGAGCCCGGAGCGGAGCGGTCCAAGGGCGCCCCTTCGAACCGCGGACGGCGCGCCCTCTCCCCGATACTGGAGGAGCCGGTGCACCACCACGCTTTCCCCCGGCTGGAGCTTCTCTCTGAGGATTCGTTCGCCGAGCTCTTCTTTCGCTCTCCACGAAGGGTCCAGGATGAGCTCGAGGGAAAAGGAGACGATGGGTCCGGGCCGCTCGGGAAAGGCGAAGTCGTGATCGAGCACGTAGCCTTCGGCGGTGGGAGCGAGAACGTTCTCGAGGGCGTAGTCGAGGACGTAGATCCGTTCCGAATCCTCAAAGGGAGGGTCGGAGGGCAGCCGGCTTCGCCATCGAAGCGTCGTCGAATCCGCCCACGCGTATTCGTCGACGCGGGCGAGATCCCGGTTCAATGTGAGCGGGATCCGGGAATGGGTCGCGAGGTCCTCTCTCTCGATGCCGTTGAGCTCGAGCCGGTGCTCGAGCCCGAGCCGAAAGCCCCGCTCCCCGCCGTTCCAGTCGCCGGTGAACACCATGTGATGGCGCTCGATAACCTGGAGACGCCCGTCCGCATCCAGCCGGGCCTTCACATCCAGGCTTCGCCAATAGAGGGACCGGGGTTGGGCGGAAACCGGAAGCGGTAGAAAGAGCGGAAGTAGAGCCAGCGCCCTCCATCTGTTCGCGCGCATCCTCTAACGATAAGCGACGGAGCTCCAAGCAGTCGAGTGCAAGGAAACCAATTGTCGGTCCGCCTTACACGGGTCTCGAGGACCCTATCTCGCGTCGATAGAATGATGAACGGATAGCTCGAAATCGACGATGTAAGTTAAGCCGACGGCTGCAAGGAGCAGACAAGCTTGCCGCACCGCTTGCGGCGCGCGCGTGAACTCCTTGATGACGAAAGAGATGAGCCATGTGAAGCCTCCTGGTGGCGCGGGAGTTGCAGGTCGCCACGGGATGAAGCACGTGAACAACAACTGGATTCTCCCGCTTCTCGTCCTCGGTTCGTGCGCCGGCGCGGCGGACGCGGCCACGATTGCCCTGAGCGGCTACCTGAACGAATCGGCCAACCCGTTCCTGGTCGGCCCCGGGCCGGGCGGCTCCAATGCGCCTTCGTTCGCAGATGACTTCGAAATCGCGAACAACACGGCGCTCCACCCCATTACCATCCCGGTCACCGGAGCGGTTACGTTCACGAGCCTGGGTTTCGCGACGGGCGGAATCGACCCCTACTTCACGCTCTTCTCGGGCACCGGTGCCGGGGCGACATTCGTCGATTCGAATTTCGATGAAGCTTTCTCGACGGGGGGCGACTTCAGTCTTACCTTCACCCTCGCGGCCGGGGACTACACCGTGGCGATGGGCACCTTCGCCAACATGTCCTTCGCCGAGAACAATCCCGACGCCGACCCCACTCTCGGGGATGGATTCACCGGGCTCGGTGCGCCCGTCTTTCTCGGATTCGCGAATCCGTACTATTACGAGATCGAGATCGCCACCCCCACTTCGCCCGCGCCAGAGCCGTCTTCGTTCCATCTCGTCGCCCTCGTCGGCGCGGCCGCGCTCGGCTTTCGACACCGGAAGGACTCTAGAAAGGACCAATCATGACGCGTTGGAAGAATCTCCTGGGCATGGGTTTCGGTCTCTGCGCCCTCCTCGCCGTCGCGGGAGCGGTGACTTCGGTTCCTGCGCTCGCTCAAGCGGTGCGGGCCGCGCTCGTGCGCGACGTGGACAACCCCGCCGTCGATCCCGTCCGAACGGCGCTTCTCGTACAGATTCCGGCGAATCAAGGTTTTCAAACCGTGGATGGATTGATCGTCCCGCCCGGCAAACGGCTCGTAATCGAGAATGCCTCGGTCTGGACCTTTACCACCAACCCCGACAGGATTACGGGCGTGTGGGTCAGGCCGAAGACCCTCCCGAACCCGCCGGTATATCTCCTGCTCGATCCCAGCGAGAGCGAATTTCGAACCCTGAGCTTCAACGCGACGGTGGCCGCATACAATCGGACGATCCGAGCGTACTTCAACCCGGGAGAGCAGTTGACGGCAGAGGTCTATGCCGACGGAACCGCAGCCTTGAAGCAGGCCAATATCTACCTGCAGGGTTACTACGTCACTCTGCCATAGCACTGGACCGTCGGTCGCGGCGCTCACGCGAAGCTTTTTGCCGGAGGGGATCCGGCGCTTTGTCGGAAAGTCCACACCGGAGCGGTGAGGAACGTGACGGCTCGACCGGTTCGTCAGCCCCCGGGCGGCCTTTCGCGCTGTTCCACTCTCGCGTATGACCTCGAGGAACAGATTCCCGTACCTCTCGAGCTTGGCCTCCCCCACTCCAGAGATCGACCTCATAGCAGCGAGCGACGAGGGGCGGACGCGCGCCATCTCGGCGAGGGTGCGGTCGTGGAAGATGACGTAGGCGGGAAGTTTCTTCTCCTGCGCGATCGCGCGGCGTTTCTCCCGCAGCGCCTCGAAGAGGCGCTGGTCGCCCGGGCTGTCGGCGGGAGCGGCCCTCGCTGTCCTCGATACCGCCGCGACGGAGTGCGTCATCGGGTCCCGGCGAAGGCGGAGGCTCTGTTCTCCCTTCAGAACCGGGCGCGCTCGGGGCGAGAGCCGAAGGCCCCCGTGCTCGGGCTCGACTTCCAGGAGGCCTGCGGCGACGAGCTGGCGGTAGACCGAAAGCCATTCCCCGCGGTCGAGCTCCCGTCCGATCCCGAACGTCGACAGGCGATCGTGTCCCTTGCCGCGGATGCGATCGTTCGAGGTCCCGGTGAGGACGTCGGCGAGATAGGCCGCCCCGAACGACTGACCCGTCCGGTAGACGTTCGAGAGCGCCTTCTGCGCCGCCTCCGTTCCGTCGTACGTAGCGACCGGCTCGAGGCAGGTGTCACAGTTTCCGCAGGCGCCTTCGTGCTCCTCTCCGAAATAACGCAGCAGCACCGCTCTCCGGCACTCGACGGTCTCGCAATAGCCCAGGAGAGCGTTGAGCTTCCGGTGCTCTACGCGCTTGCGCTCGGCCGGGGCGTCGGAGCCTTCGACGAGCTGCCGGATGAGGACCGCATCGCCGTACCCGTAGCTCATCCACGCATCGGACGGAAGGCCGTCGCGTCCGGCGCGGCCGGTCTCCTGATAGTAGGCCTCGAGGCTCTTCGGAAGATCGAGGTGAGCGACGAAACGGACGTCGGGCTTGTCGATCCCGAGCCCGAAGGCGATGGTGGCGACCATGGTGACGCCGTCTTCCTTGAGGAAGCGGCTCTGGTGCCGCTGGCGTTGCGCCGTCTCCATGCCCGCGTGATACGCGAGGGCGGGAATCCCCTCCGTGTCCAGAAAGCGCGCCGTCTCCTCCACCTTCCGGCGGCTCATGCAATAGACGATGCCGCTCGCTCCCTGGTGCCGTTTTCGAAAGAATTGAAGAAGGTCGTTCTTCGCGTTCCGCTTGGGGACGACTTGATAACGGATGTTCGGTCGATCGAACCCGGAAACGAAGATCCTCGCGTTCTCGAGCTCCAGGTGCTCGAGGATCTCCCGCCGGGTGAGATCGTCCGCGGTCGCCGTCAACGCGACCCTCGGGACGCCGGGAAACCGCTCTCGCAGGACGTCGAGCTTTCGGTACTCGGGACGGAAGTCATGTCCCCACTGGCTGACGCAGTGGGCCTCGTCGATCGCGAAAAGAGCGATACGGGTCTTTCCAAGAAGGTCGAGAAAGCCGGGCGTCGCGAGCCGCTCCGGAGCGACGTACAGGAGATCGACCCGTTCCTGGACGACGTCCGATTCGACCCGCCGGGCTTCGCTTCCCGAAAGGCTCGAGTTCAGATAGGACGCCCGCACTCCGAGCTCGCGGAGCGCATCGACCTGGTCCTGCATGAGGGCGATGAGCGGGGATACGACGACGCCGACACCTTCGCGGGCGAGGGCCGGGATCTGGTAGCAGAGGCTCTTGCCGCCGCCGGTCGGCATGAGCACCAGCGCATCGCCGCCCGAGGAGACGTGCTCGATGACCGCTTTCTGGTGTCCGCGGAAGTCCGAGTACCCGAAAACCGACCTCAGAATTTCCTTCAGATCCATCATGGAAACGAGACGAAATTCGTGCGGGGCAGCCTCCCTCTCCGGCTCGGCCCATTGTAGACCCGGCACCGTGTCGGATCCTCGTCGATTCATCCCCGCCGCGGTAATATAGGAGTAAAGCAGCGCCGAGCGATGTCGCTCGTCGACATCGGACAACGTGGGACGATTCGAGCCCGGCGTCCCCAGAAAAAGGAAGGACCCGTGCTGATACCCGCTCCCGTTTTGCGCGCGTTTCTCGTTCTCTGCACAGCCGCTCTGGCGCTCTTCCTCGGGGCCTGTGCGCCGAAACCGGAGGAAGTAGAAACCAAGTCCGGCGAAGCCGCGCCCGAAGAGAACGTCGAGAAGATCGAGCAGCCCGCGGATACTTCGACGTTTCCCGAGGTCGCCGCCCGGGTGAACGGCACCGGGATCGCGACGAAGGACCTTCTCGATCGCGCCGACGCCATGGCGGCGCAGGGCTCTTCGGAGGTGCGGTCGCTCGAGTTCTACCGACGCGTTCTGAACGACCTGATAGGAGCCGAGCTCCTCTTTCAGCAGAGCCGGGACCGGAATCTCATGGCCACTGCCGACGAGGTGAACGGGCAGCTCGAGGCGATGCGCGGCCGCTTTCCCGACCCCGCCCAGTTCGAGCAGGCGCTCGCGTCTCAGGGTCTCACCGTCGATGGGCTCCGGAGCCAGGTCCAGAAGAACATGAGCATCCAGAAGCTGATCGCGAGCGACATCGCTCCCAAGGTCAGCGTCACCTCGGAGGCGGTCAGGAAGTTCTACGATGAGAACGGCGACCAGATGCGACAGCCCGCTCGGCTGCGCATCCGGCACATCCTCAAGCAGGTGCCGCCCGGCGCGTCGCCGGAAGTCCGTGAAGCGGCTCGGTCCGCGCTCGAGAAGCTACGCGAGCAGGCGAGCTCCGGGTCGGACTTCGCTGCCCTCGCCCGCGAGCATTCCGAGGATCCCGGCTCCGCCGCCAATGGGGGAGAGCTCACCATCAGCCCGGGAGAGACCGTCCCCGAGTTCGAGAAGGCCGCTTTCGCGCTCGCTCCTGGAGGCATCAGTCCGGTCATCGAGACCCAGTTCGGTTTCCACGTCATCGAGCTCCAGGAGAAGATCGCGGGCCAGCTCGTGCCCTACGAACAGGTGCAGCCGCGAATCCAGCAGTTTCTCCAACAGCGAGGCGTTCAGGAGCAGATCGAGGGCGCGATCGAGATTCTGAAAAAGAGCGCCGAGGTCGAGATCTTGATCTGACGCCAGGCGGGAAAACCCGAGATTCCCGCCGATCGCATTCCAGCATTCGCCCGCCTCGAAGATTTCGGTCCCGCTATTTGTTACGATGGATTGAAGCCCTGCACAACCTGAATCGCGATTCGGACGGGAGGAAACCATGTCTACCGAGGCGGCTCGCCGGCCGGACCTGGGAGGTCAGCTCCTCCTGGAGATTTCCGTACTCCGCACGCTCTGCCTCACCGTGAACTCCGACGGCTCCGAGCTCAAGTATCGAATCCTCGACGACCTGGTGGAAGACGACTTCTACTTCCCCGTCACCCGTACGGTGTTCGCCGCCATCTCCGAGCTCCACCAGAACGGCGATCAGGTGGTGGCTCAAAACCTGCAAGACATTCTGAACGTGCATGCGGTCGACATACCCGACGACTTCTACGTAGAGGACCTGTTCCAGGGCGAGCTCGCCTCGATGGCGACGCTCTCGGGATGGATCGAGATTCTCAAGTCGGCCGAAAAGCCGGAGGCGCCTCCCGCCGCGGTCCTCGAGCCGCCGGCGCCCGCCGCCGCGGCGGTGGAGGATCCCGAAGACGTCTGGCCCACGCGCCTCCCGGAGGCGCCTCCACCCGGGGAGCCGGTTTCCAACGACGTGCTCACGCCCGAGAGCGGCCAATGGCTGAGCTTTCTCGCGGATCTCACAAGGAAGCAGGCCGAAAGGCTGAAGACCGGGTTCGCGGCGTTCGACGCGGAATGCGGCGGGCTCCTTCCCGGGCTCGTGCTGCTCGCGGGGAGCGACCGGAGCCAGCTCATCGATTTTCTGAAGCAGCTCGTCGACCAGATCGCGATTGACTCCCGGGGGCCCTGCCTCTATCTCTCCTTCGAACGGTCGAAAGCGGCCCTGCGACTCCAGACGCTGTCGCGTCTATCGGGGGCCCCGTCGGCCGAGATCGAGAAGGGCGCTTTCGGCCGGGACTCGGCGAAGTGGCAGGACATCGTCCGGGCCGGCGAGCACGCCGTCGAGTGGCTCCAGCGGATCTACGTCGTCGAGGCCCGCCCAGGCCTCAGCGTCACCGGCATCCGCGAGCTGCGGCAAGGGCTCCTCGATTCGGGAGCGGGAGCCCCGCGGCTCGTGGCCGTCGACAACCTCGACAAGCTCGCGAACGAGAGCGACCTTCTGCACTCCGTCGCCGAGCTGAAAGAGCTAGCGGAGACGTTCGGGATCGTCGTCGTGGGCGCCGCCACCGAGCTCGCGATCGTCCACGAGCGGAGCGCCGACATGGCGGCGACGATCCAGCAGGAGAATGGAAAGACCGTGGTCACCGTCTCGACCGGTCCGTCGGCGAAGCCGACCGTTCTCCGCTTCGAGCACCGCCGCGAGACCCATCGATTCGACGAGCACGAGGCGCGCGTTGGTTGATCCAGACGCACGCGACATCGCATAGAATCCGCGCTCGGATGCTGAGGCTTCGATGGACGTGGGTGCTCCTTTGCGCCTTCGCTGTCCCCTCGGAAGCGCAGGAGCTCGAGCCCGGCGCGTATTCGGTCTCCCCCATCGGCCTCAACTTTCTCGTCGCCACTTATAACCACAGCGGCGGAGACCTGACCTTCGATCCGGCGCTTCCCGTCGAGGACGCCGAGGCCACCATCCACACCGCCGTCGCCGCTTACGTTCGGAGCGTGAACGTCTTCGGCCGCTCGGGAAACGTCGGGATCCTGGTGCCGTACTCCCTGGGACACATCCAGGGCAATTACATCGGGGAGTTCACCGAGGTGGACCGCTCCGGGTTTCGAGACCCCGCCGTGCGCTTCGCCGTCAACCTGTACGGCGCGCCGGCGATGGATCTCAAGGGCTTCGCCTCCTATCGGCAGAAGACGAACGTCGGCATAAGCCTCGTCGCCGCGCTGCCTCTGGGAGAGTACGATCCGACGAAGCTCATCAACCTCGGCTCGAACCGCTTCTCGTTCAAGCCCGAAGTCGGCGTTTCCCGCGCTCTCGGAAGGTGGACCCTGGAGCTCTATGGCGGCGTCTGGCTCTTCACCGACAACGAGGACTTCTATGGCGGAAAGACCCGGGAACAGGACGCGCTCGGCTCTGCCCAGGTCCACGTCCTCTATACCTTCCGGCCGCGTTTGTGGATCGCGGTCGACGGGAACTACTACAGCGGGGGAACGACGACGGTGGACGGACGGCGAAATCTCGACCTTCAGAAGAACTCCAGGATCGGGGCGACGTTCTCCTTTCCTCTGGGCGCGCGGCAGTCGGTGAAGGTCGCTTTCAGCAGGGGCGCCTTCACCACCATCGGCGCCGATTTCACCTCGTTCGTCGCCGGCTACCAGTTCCTCTGGGGTGCGGGGCTCTGAGAGGCCCCTACTTCGCGGGCTCCTTCTCCGGCACCCGCAGCACGTAGCCGGCGCCTCGCACGGTGTGGAGGAGCGGTGGGTCGAAGCCCTTGTCGATCTTGCTCCGCAGCCGGCTCACGTGCACGTCGATCACGTTGGTCTGAGGGTCGAAGTGATAGTCCCAGACTTTCTCCAGGAGCATGGTGCGGGTGACGACCTGCCCGCTGTGGCGCATCAGATATTCGAGGAGGCGAAACTCCCGCGGCTGGAGGTCGATGGTCTTCCCCGCGCGCTTTACCCGCCGGGACAGGAGGTCCATCTCGAGATCGGCGACCCGGAGGCGGGTCTCCGGAGCCTCGGCGTCGCGCCTTCGGGTCAGGGCTTCGAGCCGCGCGAGGAGCTCGGAGAAGGCGAACGGCTTCACCAGGTAGTCGTCGCCGCCCCGGGTGAGTCCTTCGACCCGATCGTCGACTTCGCCGAGGGCGCTCAGGATGAGGATGGGGGTCCGTTTTCCCTCGGCCCGCAGGGTCTTCACGATCGACAGCCCGTCGAGCCCCGGAAGCATGCGGTCGAGGACGATCGCGTCGTACTCCCGCTCGAGAGCGAGAAGGAGCCCTTCTTTGCCGTCCGCGGTGTCATCGGCGGTATGGCCGCTCTCGTTCAGTCCCTGAACGATGAACTCCCGCGTCTCGGGATCGTCTTCGATGACCAGGATCCGCATGACAAAGAAAGAGCAGGGCGCCGATGAAGCGCCCCGCTCGCAAGGATAGATCAAATGCTCAGGCAACGGGCACCGCGACGAAGCTGGCGTTGCCGTCGCGGACGACGCGCAGCAAGACGCTCCCGCGCTCCGCCGACTTCTGGCGCTCGATCTCGCGCTTGGCTTCCGCGAGGCTCGCGACCTTCTTCTGGCCTACGGAAACGATGACGTCTCCCGGCCTGAGGCCCTTCTCCGCGGCGCCGCCCGCCGGATCGACTCCGACCACCACCGCACCCTGGACTTCTTCGGGGAATCCCGAAGCGCTCCCTCGACTGTGGGGTGAGCTCGCCGAGGGTGAGCCCGAGGCCGCCGGCGGGGGAGCCGGCGTCGGCTCGCACCGCTTCCGGCTCCGACGGCGTCCTTCCGATGTGGACGTCGAGCTTCTTCCGCTCTCCGTTCCGAAGGACCACGAGCTCGGCCCTGGCGTCGGGCGGGAGCGCCGCGATCTTGCGGGTCAGCTCCTTCACCTGGGCGATGTCGTCCCCGTCGACGGCGACGATGACGTCACCGGCCTCGACGCCGGCCTTCGCCGCGGGACCGCCTTCAACCACGCTCGCCACGAGCGCGCCCGTCGCGGATTCGAGACCGAGGCTCTTCGCGATCTCTTCGTCCACGGGCTGAATCGTGACTCCCACGAATCCCCGCTCGACCCGGCCGTTGGTGCGAAGCTGATGGATGACCCCTTCCGCGAGATTCGAGGGAATCGCGAATCCGATCCCCACGTTTCCCCCGTTGGGGGAGTAGATGGCGGTGTTGATGCCGATGACCTGCCCGCTCAGATTGAAGAGCGGTCCGCCGGAGTTGCCCTGATTGATGGGAGCGTCGATCTGGAAGAAATCATCGAACGGTCCCGCCTGGATGTCGCGTCCGCGGGCGGAGACGATACCGGCGGTGGCGCTGCCTCCGAGGCCGAAGGGGTTGCCGATGGCGACGACCCAGTCGCCGACGCGGGTCGCCTCGGAGTCTCCGAAGCGCGCGTAGGGAAGGGCTTCCTTCGACTCCACTTTCAGAAGCGCCAGGTCGGTCTTCTCGTCGATTCCGATGAGCTTCGCCGGGAGCTTCTTCCCGTCGTGAAGCGTCACCGTGATCTCCGATGCGTTGTTGACGACGTGCTGGTTGGTCACGACGTACCCCTCGGACGCCACGATGAAGCCCGAGCCCATGCCTCGGAACATGGGTGTCCGCGGGGATCGCGGCTCCTGGGGAACGTCGGGCGAGCCGAAGTTTCCGGAGAAGTCGCGGTCGAAGAACCTCTTCAGGAAATCCTCGAAGTTCTCGAACGGAACGCCCGGGGGCATTTCGCCTTCGGGACCACCGGAAGGCGCCGCCCCGGCGACGGCGATGTTCACCACCGCGGGCTGCACCCCTTCGACGATGTCGGCGAAGCTCGAAGGCGCCCCCGCGAGCTTTCCGGCGACGACCTGGTCCACGCTCGGGCTCGCCGCCGCCGGAGGCGTCGGCCCGACGCCCCAGAGGGCCGTAGCCCCGAAAACGATCGCCGCCAGCGGAAGCCAGTACGATCTGGAAAAATCTCTCATTCTGCGCATGTTCACTACTCCTCCAATGCCTGGAGTGTAGAGAACGGAGCCTTTCGAGGACTTTTCCGGAAGGTTAAGGATTCTTAATTGAGGAATCCGGCTTTCCGCATCTCCTTCGCCGCTCCATCCGCCAGATCCCCGATGAACTTCTGGATGTTGTCGGGGTTCGTCGTCTTGCTCTTGCCCGCCCAGAGCAGCTTGTCGTTGGTCACGGAATACACCAGGGTTTCCACCATCACCACCCTGTCGGTTCTGAGGTAACCCGGGTCGTAGGCCATGCCCCAGCCGTAGCCCCAGTAGCCGTAGAACGAGCCGTAGTAAGGGGTTGGCCCGTACCAGGAGGTTCCGGGACTGTAGGAGATCTCCTGCTCGCTCGAGATCACCCGCATGACGACGGCGCCCTCGATTTTCGCGTCCAGAAGCAACTTCTTTGCCGCGTCCTTGTCCTTCGCGGCCTCACCGGAGACGATGGTGTAAGACGCGACTCCCTGGGCCCTCCCGCGCTTCGAGATCTCCCGCGCGAGGGCGGTCTCTCCCGCGCGGCGCGTGGTCTCGTCGCCGCTGACCACCACCGCCGCCACCCGCTTGTTGTCGAATTCGATGGGGCCTTCGACCGGCGCCTGCCACGACGAAACGAAGCTCGTCGAAGCGCATCCCATGGCGATGGCGACCAGGAGCCCGAGCCCGCACAGTTTGAGCAAACGAATCATGAAAAATCCTCCTTGCCCCAGCCAGGGGCCAACCAGTCTACGCCGAAACGCGATTATTCGCCGCGAAGACTTCGATGGGGTCGAGCCGGCTCACGCGGCGGGCGGGGACCAGCTCGCGAGCGACGCCGCCGTCGCCACCGCCGTTCCCGCCCGGGCGAGAGTCAGCGGGTCGCGCGGCCTACTTCGCGTCCAGCCAGACGTCGTACATCACGGAGCGACTACTCCCAGCGAAGCGCCTCCGTCGGGTCCAGTCCCGCCGCTCGCCGCGCGGGGAGGTAGCTCGCGAGAAGTGCGATCGCCGCGAGAGTTACCGACACCAGAGCGAACGTCACGGGGTCGATGGGGCTGACCCCGAAGAGGAGCGACGACATCAGCCTCGTCAGTCCCAGAGCGGCGGCGAGTCCGAGGGCCAGGCCCACCAGAATCAGGGGAACGCCCTCCTCGAGCACGAGTCGATTGACGTCTCTGCGAGCGGCCCCGAGCGCCATGCGTACTCCGATCTCCCGCGTGCGCTGGGAGACGCTATAGGAGATGACCCCGTAGATTCCGACGGCGCCGAGGACCAGCGCCACCGCCGAGGCGATGCCGAGCATGATGAGAGTGAAAGAAGTGCGGGCCATCGAGTCTTCCAGAAGCTCCTCGAGGGTGCGGACGTTCGCGAGCGGAAGATTCGGGTTGACCGACCAGACCGCGGAGCGCACCTCTTCGAGGAACGTGGGTGTGCCGAGCCTGTGCGTGCGGATGGCGTAGGCCATGGACCGCTGCGCGAAAAGATCCTGACCCCAGAACTTCTCGACCAGCATGGGCCAGTAGACGATGGTGGGCGCCTTTTCAGCCACCCCGTTGTCGTGCTCGTTGCCGACGACGCCCACAATCTCGTGCCACCGGTCGGGATTCTCGAACGACTGCCGAATTCGTTTGCCAATCGCTTTCGCGGGATCGCCCCAGTATTCCCGCGCGAGGTTCTCCGACACCACCACGACCGGCGCATGGGTCTCGATGTCGTTCCAGGTGATTGCGCGTCCGACGAGGAGCGGATTTCCCATGGTCTCGAAGAAATTCTCCGAGACCCATTTGTAGCGGCGGATCGGAGGAAGCTGTCCCTCGGGCGTTGGAAAATCCTCGACCCAGACGGCGTCGTTGCTGTCCCACCCGTCCATGGTTATGGAAGACGAAAGGCCGATCGAGTCGACCCCGGGTAGTGGCGGCGATGCGCTCCAGGATCTGCCGGTGCATGCGAACGACCGAAAGGGGATCTTCGACTTCGGCCGAGGGGATCGAGAGGCGAAGGGTAAGGACTTCCTCCGGGCGCACGAACCCCGGTTGCACCTGCCGGAGTGCCTGGAAGCTTCGAATCATGAGCCCGGCGCCCACCAGAAGAACCAGCGCGAGCGCGATTTGAGCGACCACGAGAAAGCTGCGCGCGCGATGCCGCTCGCGGCCTTCGCTTCCGCCACGGCCTCCTTCCTTGAGCGCCGCGGTGAGGCTCTGGCGGCCGTACTTGAAGAGCGGGAAGAGCCCGAAGAGGATTCCGGAGAGCAACGAGATTCCGAGGGTGAACAGCAGCACCGTCGAGTCGATCCCGATCTCGTTCAAACGGGGAAGGCTCTCGGGTCCGATGGCGACGAGAAGACGAACGCCCCCGTATGCGAGCGCGAGACCGAGGAGACCGCCGAGGATTCCCAGGCTCACGCTTTCGAGCAGCAGCTCCCTCGAAAGACGCTTCCAGTCGGCGCCGAGAGCGGTGCGCAGCGCCAGCTCCTGCTGGCGGGCGTCGGTCCGGACCAGGAACAGGTTGGCGACGTTGGCGCAGGCGATGAGAAGCACGAGGCCTACCGTGCCGAGAAGGATCCAGAGCACGTTCCCGACATCACCCACGACATCTTCTTTGAGCGGCACGATGTTGGCGTCGAAGTGAGCGTCCTTCAACATCTGAAGCGTCAACCCCTTGGGGTACTTCTCCGCGCCGAGGGGGATCATCCGGGATACGTCGGCGTTGGCCTCGTCGATTCCGACTCCCGGCTTCAGCCGTGCGATCCCCTGGTAGCTGAAATTCCCCATGAAGACCTCTGCCGGGTCGAACTGGAACGGGAGGTAGAGGTCCGGCTCGAACCGGAGGAAGCGAAGCTCCTTGGGAAGGACGCCGACGATCTCCCTCGGCTTCCCGTTTACCACGAGCGTCCGTCCCAGGACTTCGGGATCGGCGCCGAGGCGCCTCTGCCAATAGGCTTCACTGAGGATGACAGTCAGGGGTGTTCCGGGGGCGTCGTCCTCGGGTGTGAAAATTCGCCCGATCTTGGGCTTCACCCGCAACAGCGCCAGGGTCCCATCGGTCACGAACATCGACTCGACGCGTTCGGGCTCGGCGAGCCCGGTCACCGAGACCTGATCGTTGTCCCACATCCCGACCTGTTCGAACGCCCGCCCGGAGTCGCGGTAGGTGAAGTGGAGTGCCGGCGACTGGTTGACCTTGTCGAAGCCGAGCCCGGGAGCGGTGTGCCAGATGCCGACGAGCCTCTCCGGCTCCTCGAACGGAAGGGGCTTCAGGAGGACGCCGTGAACGACGCTGAAGATCGCGGCGTTCGCCCCGATACCGAGGGCGAGGGTCCCGATCGAGACCAGGGTGAACAGCGGGGAGCGCAGGAGCTTTCGAAGGAGCTGCCGGGACGACGAGCGTAGGAATGCGATGGCCATGACCCGTTAGACGGAAAACGCACACTCGGGAGTTCCTAGGATTTTGCGGGGACTCGCAGATTCCAGAGGCCCCAGAGAACGCCGGGAACCAGGGTCAGGAGGGCCATGGTGCGGAGGAGCTTCTCGGGCGAGAGCCCCGCGCGGTCCAGGGCCAAACCTCCGATGGCGGCGCTCGCCGCCATCGAAAGAGTCAGGAGGGCATACTCCGTGGCGAAGACCCGGCCGCGCACTTCCTGGGGGACGGACACGAGAAGGAGCTGCGTCGAGAAGACCCACACGGTTCCTCCACCCATGGCGCGAATCATGGCGCCGAACAGGGCCCAGCCGAAGCTCGGGAGCGCCGCCAGCAGGGACAGCCCGGCGCCCATCGCGAGATACGAGAAGCCGATGGCGACTCGCATCGGCCGGTCCTCGTCCCCGGTCACCGCGCGGGCGAGGATGGGACCGAGTCCGGAACCGACCCCGATGAAGGTATAGAGCAGTCCGAGGCTGATGCCCCCGCCCTCGCCGATCACGTAAACGTCCCTCGCGAGCGCGACCTGCACCACCTCGTAGGCGCCGGCGACGAAGAGCGTCAAGGCCGCTTTGTTCAGCACGATGGCGAGGACGTCCCCGTGCGATGCCAGGTAGCGGAGGCCTTCGACGTAGTCCGACAAGGCCTTTCGAGCGCTCGGGTGCGCTCCGTCGGCGGGCGGCGCGCTCCGGGATCTCACCCGAGCGATGAAGAACGCGGACAGGAGGAAGGTGAGGGAATCGACGACGAACGCGGGGTAGACACCGAAGCCCCCCGAGACCAGACCCCCCACGGCCGCCCCGGTCGCGAGCATGACCGACCAGGTCGCGGAGGTGACGGCGTTCGCCGCACCGAGCTCGCGCGGGGAGACGATCTCCGGAAGCATCGCGTTGCGCGTAGGGAAGAAGATGCCGTGCATCGCGAGCTGGACGAAAGTGAGGACGTAGAGAAGCCAGACCTGGGAAGGCTCGCGCACCAGGAGAAAGCCGAGGACCACGACGACGCGGACGAGGTCGGTCGCAATGAGAAGCATTCTCTTGTCGTAGCGATCGGCGGCGACTCCGGCGATGGGACTCACGAGAAAGGGCGCGAGCATGCGCACCACGAACAGGCCGCCCACAGCGAGGCCCGAGCCGGTGAGCGAGGCCACGAGCGAAGCGGAGGCGATGAGGTTGAACCAGTCTCCGAAGAGGCTGACGACGTGTCCGTACCAGAGGTTCCGGAAGTCGTCGTTTCCGCGGAACAGCTCGAGATACCCGGCGTTCGCGCTCATGGAGAACTCGGGATTCTAAACCGGGAAGGAACGCAAAGGCGCAAAGGGGCAAAGGAAAACCAACTACAAATTGGCGCTTTCGCGTTCTTTCGGGAATCAGTGGCGGGGGAGCTCGGAAGTAGCGCCCAGCTTCTGGTAGATCCCGCGGGCCTTCTCGGGCTCGCCTTCGCTCTCGAAGAGCTTCGCGAGCTCCAGCTGGGCCTCGCGATCGGCGGGATCGAGAGCGATCGCCCGCTCGAAGTGCTCCCGGGCGGCTTCGACGCAGCTGGGGTTCTCGGCGAGCCAGCGGCCGAGCACGCGATGGTAGCTCGCCTTTCCCGGATTGAGCCGCACGGCCTCGTTGATGGAGGCCACGGCATCGAAGTAGTCACCCGCCTGCCAGTGGCGGTTGGCTTCGAGGAAGTAGAGCTCCGCTTCCTGCGCGGCCTTGGGAGACGGTTTGGCTTTCGCGGGCTTCTCCGGCGGCGGCGCCTGGGCCTTCACGGCGACGGTGAGAGCGGCCAGTGTCTCGGCGGCGACCGTGGCCTCCGAGGAAGTGCCCGATAGCGATCGGTCGTAGACCCGGCGCCGCTCGGGGTCGATGAGCGTTTCGTAGGCTTCGGTGACGCTCGCGCGGACCTGCTCCACGCGTTTCGAAATGTCCTCGAGCTCTCCCGCGAACGAAGCGTCCGGCTCGAGGGACTCGAGGGCGTCCTCGTAGGCCTCACGAATCTTCTTCTCCGAGGCGGAGGAGACGATCGCCAGACGATCGTAGAAGCTCCCGAACTTCATCGCAGCGTGACTGGCGACGACTCCGTCGCGGAATCGCGTCTCGGCGTCGGAGGGAACTCGCTGCGGCATCGCGGGTGCGGGGCCTTCGACGGGCGCGGGGCGCTCTCGCCTCTCGATCACTCCCGCGAGGAGCATCGCGTAGAGGCGGCGCTGGGTCTCCTCCTTTCCCAGCGGCGAGCCGGATACGATTCCCCCGAGAGGCCTGCGGCCGTCGATGCGGGCGAGGATGTACCCGTCTTCCTGAGTGATGGGAATCCCCAGATGGCCTCCTTCGGCGAGCCCCACGATCGCCGACGCGGCTCCCAATCCGGCCTCTATGGCCTTCAGATCGCTCACGCGGCGAGCCCCCTCGTAAATCACTTCCGCGGTGCGCAGCTCGAGGACCAGATCGGCGGGCACGGGCTTCTCTTCGGGCTCGAAGCGATACTTTCCCTCGCTCCACGAGAAAACCGAATAAATGATGTCTTTGATCTGCGTCGCCACCGCGCGGCCCATCTCGGGCGAGCTCACCCAGCCCCACTCGACCATCGTGGTGCCCAGACGCTCACTCGATCGCTCCATCACGCGAAGGGCGAGCTCGAGGACCGAGCGCTTGATTTTTCCCTCGCGGACGAGGCGCTCGCCGAGCCGTTCCTTCTCGACGTTGGTGGCGGCGAAGACGATATCGCCCCTCTGGAACACGATGCGTTTGGTCTCGCCTCCGCGCTCGAGGACCAGCGTTCCGCTCGCCCGGGTTTTCCAGAGGTCGCGCACGACTTCCGGAAGGGTGGCGGTGCCGATGGTTCCGTCGGGGGGGGAGGGTCTTTCCGCCATCGTCACGAACTCTGCAAGGGTGACGCCAGCTGCGGCACCCCAGAAGTGATTCTAACTCAGACATTTCCGCGAAAGCTCCAGAATCCAGCCGGGGGAAACTCCTACAGTGCCCCGAAAGTCCCCACACAGAATAATCTCTTGACATGTACAAATATATTTGTACAATAGGATTTATTTGATCGTTGCTATGCAAGACGTCCTCTATGTGGAAGTTGCGGATCAGGCCGGCGCCCTCCTCCATCCGTTGCGGATTGAGGTTTTGAAGAAGCTTGCCGAGCCGCGGTCCTGTCCCGAGGTCGCGAAGGAGCTGGGCGAGACGTCCCAGAAGATCTACTACCACGTGAAGATCCTCGAATCCGCGGGGCTCATCGAGAAGGTGGAGGAGCGCCGCGTCCGCGGGATCATGGAAGGGATCTATCTCGCGCGGGCGAAGTCCTATTGGCTTTCGCCGTCGCTCGCGGGCAGGGTCGGAGGTGCGCCCCGCGCCCGCGATCAGTTGAGCCTCGGCTTCCTCCTGGGCCTCGCGGAGGAGATCCACGGCGACGTCGCCCGATTGGGGGAGAGAACGCAGGACGGCGAAGCGGTTTCTTCGCTCGGACTCTCGTTCCAGATCGAGCTCGAGAACGCCGAAGCGCGCGCCCGGTTCCTCCAAGAGCTGCAGGAGACGTTTCAAGGGCTCGCGAGGAAGTACGCCGCCAGAGATTCCACGGAAGCCCGGGGATTCCAGGTGTCCGTGGTCTGTTATCCCCGACCGGAAAGGAGATCGGAATGAGCTCACCCATCGAGATCGTGATCGACGTCGGCGCGCCGCCTTCGAGGGTATTCGAAGCGCTCACCCGAGCCGCGGAGCTCGAGAAGTGGTTCACCGAGAAAGCGTTCGTTTCCGAAGCGGAGGGCCGTTTCGACTTCTGGGGACGGCACACACCCGGCAACCCCGATCGGGAATCCGGACGCCACCGGCTGCGAGCGTTCGAGCCCGAAGCGCGGCTCGCGTTCGAATGGAGGTTGCGCAGCAAGGACACTACGGCCGACATCGTGCTCGCGCCCTCGACCTGCGGAACCACCGTGAAGCTCAGGCACGACGCTCCCCGGCGCGGCGCGACCGAGATCAGCATCGCCGACTTCTGGCTCTTGTCGTTCGAGAACCTTCGCCGCTTCCTCGAGGAGGGGACGGCCCCGGTTCTCTGCGACTATTCCGCTGTCCCCAGAGGCGGGGCGGAGCTCGTCGTCGACATCGAGGCGTCGCCCGAGGCCGTGTTCCGGGCGCTCACCCGTCCTTCGGATCTCGACCGCTGGATGACCGCGAAATCGACCGTCGAGCCCGTGGTCGGCGGCCGCATGAGCTTCGGATGGCCGGCCGAAGGACCGGTCCGGATCCTCTCCATCGTCCCGAACGAAAAGCTGTCGTACTCGTGGGCTCACGCGAACGATCCCGAGACCGTCGTCACCTGGACGCTCGAGCCTCCGAACGCGAGACGTACGGCGACGCGCCTCACTCTGGTGCACAGCGGCTTCGGGGATCGCGACACCGAGGACTTCCGGACTGGCTGGTTGAAGCACGTCGTGTGGATGAAGGCCCTCGTCGAGAGAGGCGACTCGTGGGTTCCTCCTTCGAATCTTGGCGTCGCCGGCGACGCCTGAGCGCCCGCGTTTCTCTTCGTCAAAACTCTCCTGCTCCTCCCGGTTTCGAGCCGGAACCATGAGTTGACTGTGGAGTCCGTTGTCGACTACACTCCACAGTGCAATGGCGACCATACAGGTGGTTATCGAGGACCGGCTGCTGAAGGCGGCTGATCGAATGGCGAAGAAGAATCACGTGAATCGCTCCGCCCTCTTTCGGGAGGCGCTGCGGGCTTATTTGAAGAACGAGCACTTTCGGGAGCTCGAAAAACGGGAGCGTGACGCTTACGAGCGAACGCCCGATGACGCGTCAGAAGTCGCTCTTTGGGAGGGGGTTGCCCTTTGGCCGGAGGACTAGAGCGAGGAGAGATACGACTGTACCGCTTCCCCTCCCCTGACAAGGCGCGGCCGGTCCTGATCCTGACGCGCGGGGAGGCTCTCCGTTACCTCGGCAAAGTGACCGTGGCGCCGGTTACGTCGACCATTCGTGGCGTTGCTTCGGAAGTCCTTCTCGACACCGACGATGGAATGAAACATCCCTCGGTGGTGAATCTCCACAACATCGTGACCGTCGCGAAGAGCGGAATCGGACGGCGGGTCGCGAGGCTGAGCGACAAGAAGCTCCTGGATGTGTGCAGGGCGATCACCTACTCGCTCGGCTGCGAAGGACCATGATCCGAACCTCCTGCTACAATGGGACGGCCGGTCGAGGCCGTCGCCGAGGCGGGCGGGGGACAAGCGGCGGCGGAGAACGACCGGGTCCTCGCGCGCGTGTCGCTTCCGATTGCCGGGCTCATGTCGGGCCGCCCCGCGAGCGCGATCGGGGAGGATGTGCGCTCGCTGAAGCGCGCGGCGAAATCGTGGGCTCGCCCGCACTCGACCCCTTCACCACCATGAGCTTCCTCGCGCTCGAGGTCGTGCCCTCCCTGAAGCTCACCGATTCTCGGACTGGTCGACGTCGAGAAGTTCGAAATCGTGCCGCTGTTCGTGCAAGACTGACTCGAAATGCAGGAGCGGGAGCCCAGAGTCCTCGTGACCGAGGACGCTATCCGGGAGAGGGTCTCCGATCTCGCGCGCCGCATCTCGAAGGACTACGACGGCGTAGAAAGCGTCACCCTGCTCGGAGTCCTTCGAGGCGCCTTCATATTTCTCGCGGACCTCTCGCGGCAGCTCACGATTCCAAGGCGCGTCGACTTCCTCGCCCTTTCGAGCTACGAGTCCGAGTCCACCAAAGGCGGCGCGGTGCGGCTCATCATGGACGTGCGGGCCCCGCTCGAGGGGCAGCACGTCCTCGTGGTCGAGGATATCGTCGATACCGGTCTCACCCTCGACTACCTTCTGAGGACGCTCCAGGCCCGGGGGCCGAAGTCGCTCAAGACCTGCGTTCTCCTGGAGAAGCCCGAGCGTCTCAAGGTGAAGGTGCCCATCGACTACCTCGGCTTCACCATCCCCGACGAATGGGTCGTGGGCTACGGCCTCGATTCGGGAGACCGCTATCGCTGCCTCCCGTACATCGGCGTCGTCAATCCTCAGTAGAACTTTCCGAACTGCAGAGATATCGACGCCGTCGGTCCCCGGAACCGGTTCTCGAGACCGCTCGCGCCGGCGATGAGCCGGTAGCCTGCTCCCACTCCCAACCTCATCCAGCTGGTGAAGGTGTACGAGACGTTCGCCTGCGGCTCGGCGACGAAGAAAGCTTCGTCGACGCGCACGCTCGAGGGGAACGGATGGGGAAATCGACCGCCTCTTCCTCCATAGGCTCCATAGGCTCCATGGCTCCATTGGCTCCATTGGCTCCGGACGGTCCTCGGTCTTCGTGCGTACCGAAACCTCGATCCGGAAACTCGGGCTCGGGGAACTCGTCGACGTCGATCGAGGTCGTTCCCGTTCCCAGGCCCGCGAGCCCCCGAAACGAGAGGTTGAATCGGTCGTTTCTCTGCGCGAACCATTCGACGAGTGCCCCGCCGTAAGCGAGGTCCGAGCCGGCGGGCCCGCTGGTAAGCCAGTAGGCGCCGCCTCCGATGAAGAGCTTCCGGTCGGTGAGCCAACCGGCATAGCCGCCGAGGAGGTTCGCCGACTCGCCGTCCATCTCCGAGAACTTGAAGTCGGGGGCGACGACGAAGCCGCTCTGGATCTTCTCGAGCTCCTGGGTCTCCGTCGATTGCGCGAACGCGGTCGCGCTCGCGAAGACGATCACCGCTGTGAAGGCATAGGTCTTCTTCATTCTGATGTCCTTTCGCCCTGGGCTATTTGTCTCGGGGCAGCTTTACGTTGAGTGTCGTGGTCTTCCCGGGGTCGACGCTGACGTCGGTCACGAAAGGCTCGTGTCCGGCGCTTCGGATCTCGACCCGGTGATCGCCTGCGGGAAGGTGGATGACGAGAGCTTCCGGGGCTTCGCCCGACGGCCATGGCTCTCCGTCGATCCGGATCTCGGCGTCCATCGGCTGCACTCTGAGCTCGAGGACCCCGAACCCCGATACGGAGATCGACGCCTCGGGCCGCGACTCCTCCTCCGTTTTCGGCGCCGGTTTCGGCTCGGGAGGGGGCTCGGGCCGCGGCTCCGTCGTCTCCCCCTCCGCGAGCGGCTCCATCACCCGCCGGATCTTGTAGGAAGCCCCGGGGCTCAAGTAGAGCTTCTCCCGGATCGTCCGGTATCCCTCGAGACGAAGGACGATGTCGTGGTTTCCGGGAGCGACGTACAGCCTCTGGAAGAAACCGTCGAACTCGTCGACGATTCCCGCGAGGTAGCCGTCGACGTAGACCTCGGCCTCGACGGGCTTCACCTCGAGCCGCAGCGCGACGGGCACCCGGTCCGGCGGATAGTAGATGCCTGCGTAGGGGTAGGGCGCGCCGTAGAAGCCGCTGTAATAGAAAGCGGGGTAGGGGTAGTAGCCTCCCCAGTAGGACCAGCTCGGATAGTAGCGGTAATAGCGATACCCCCCGTGGGCCTCGGCGTCAGTTTGAAGCGCGAGGACCGAGAGCAGAGAAAGCGACAGGGTGCCCGCGAGTATCGAGAATCGCATCGAGTCTCTCCATATCAACGCACCCTTGGTCTCGATCTTCCTGTGCAAGAGTGGTTCCACAATCGCCCGCCCCCTGCATTTCCAGTTGGAGCGGCGAGTTGGGCTCGGGCAGATGCCGGCAGGCGTCCTATCGCGAAGACGCCCGGCGACCCCCGGGGATGACGCCGCCCGCCCGGGAGCGGGACCGGAACCAAGGGTGCGACCTCGGGTCCACGATTTCACCCCCGGGCGGGCGACGCAGTTACCAAGCTAGCGAAGCGAGGCGTCCCGCGCTGTCAAATCGTTGTAAGTGGTGTAAGGATTCGAGAGGTGGTCAGCAAGACCACCGACGATGGCGAAAGGAGTCTTCGATTTGGCGAGCTCTCCCGAGATTCGCGAAAGCGCGCGCCCGAGGGGAGTCACGGGAATCTCGTGCTCGGGTCGATCTTTCTGCCGACGCAGTCGCCGTCCTCGGCCCCCGGGCGGTGCCGGACCCACTGCCGCAGACGTTCCTCGATCTGGGCGTCGGATTCGGAAGGATGCTGGCGCTTCAGCGTCTCGCGCATCATCGCGACACCGCTCTCGAAGAGCTCGAGGGCGATTTCCAGCTTTTCCGCGGGCGTGAGCGATCTCGGTTCGGCCACCTGTTCATTCTACCCCGGCCTTGATTGTGCTAGTTTCCGGATCCGATGAGACACGAAACTCTTCGAAGAGCTCTCGCGGCGGCGCTGCTCGTCACCTCCTCGGCGGCGTCGGCCCAGGAACAGCCGAAGGCGACGGACGTTCTCGCGAACCTGAAGTACCGCTCGATCGGCCCTCCGGCCGGAGGGCGCGTGTCCCGTGCCGTGGGGATTCCGGGCGACCCGCGCGTCTACTACGCCGCGACCGCTTCCGGAGGAGTGTGGAAATCCACGGACGGCGGGATCCGCTGGTCACCCATCTTCGACGAGATGCCGGTCGCCTCGATCGGCTCGATCGCGGTGGCGGCCTCCGATCCGAACGTGGTCTACGTCGGTTCGGGTGAAGCGAACATTCGCGGAGACGTCGCAGCGGGAAACGGAATCTACAAGTCGACCGATGCCGGAAAGACGTGGAAGCAGGTCTGGGTCCAGGAAGGTCAGATTGGAACGATGGAGGTCCACCCGGAGAACGCCGACGTCGCCTTCGCCGCGGTACTCGGGCACGCCTTCGGCCCGAACGCGGAGAGGGGCGTCTATCGCACCCGCGACGGCGGAGCGAGCTGGGAGAGAGTCCTCTATGTCGATGAGGACACCGGGGCGTCCGATATTTCGATCGATCCTGCGAACCCGCGCATCGTCTTCGCCGGCATGTGGGAAGCGCGGCGCAGTCCCTGGAGCCTGGTATCCGGCGGGGACACCGGCGGCGTTTTCGTCTCGCGCGACGGCGGTGACACGTGGAAGAAGATCGAAGGGAAGGGACTTCCCGAGGGCGTCACCGGGAGAATCGCGGTCGACGTCGCGCCCTCGGATCCGCGGCGGGTCTATGCCCTCATCGAGGCGGAGAAGGGCGGCCTCTTCCGCTCGGACGACGGCGGCGACAACTGGAAGCAGGTCAATGCCGAGCGGTACCTGCTCATCCGCCCGTGGTATTTCACCCATCTCACCGTCGACCCGACGAACGCGGACGTCGTCTGGGCGCCCTCGCTCCAGATGCTCAAGAGCATCGACGGAGGGGCGACCTTCAAGACGGTGAAAGGCATCCACCACGGAGACCATCACGACGTCTGGTTCGATCCCTCGAGCTCGAAACGAATCCTCTCGTCGAACGACGGAGGCGTCGACGTGAGCGTCGACGGCGGCGAGACCTGGTACGCGCCCGCGCTCCCCATCAGCCAGTTCTACCACGTGAGCGTCGACGATCGGGTTCCCTACCACGTCCACGGAAACATGCAGGACCTCGGGACCGCGTCGGGTCCGAGCAACAGCCTCTCGCGCAACGGCATCACCCGCTTCGACTGGTACGACGTCGGTGGCGGCGAGACCGGCCACACGGCCTCCGTTCCGGGGGAGCCCGAGATCGTCTACGCCGGCGAGTACTTCGGGTACCTCTCGCGCTACGACCATCGCACGCGCCAGGCGCGGCACGTGGGCATCTACCCCATGGACGTCTCGGGCCAGGGCGCCGAAGAGGCCCGCTACCGCTTCCAGTGGACCGCTCCCATGATCGTCTCGGTGCACGAGCCGAAAGTGGTGTACCACGGCTCTCAGTTCCTCATGAAGACCGCGGATGACGGCATGACCTGGACGGCGGTGAGCCCCGACCTCACTCGGAACGACAAGACCAAGCAGAAATTCGCGGGGGGACCCGTCACCGGCGATAACACCGGGGTCGAGGTCTACGGGACGATTTTCGCGATCGCCGAATCGCCCCTGAAGAAGGACCTCCTCTGGGTCGGGAGCGACGACGGGCTGGTGCACGTCTCGATCGATGGGGGCGCGGAGTGGCGGAACGTGACTCCGAAGGACATGCCCGAGTGGGGCACGGTGCGGACGCTCGAGCCCTCCCCCTTCGACGAGGGCACCGCTTACCTCGTCGCCGAGAAGCATCGGCTCGACGACATGAAGCCTTATCTCTGGAAGACCACGGACTACGGCGCCACCTGGAGGCGCATCGATGCGGGGCTCGAGAAAAGCGTCTACCTTCATACCGTCCGCGAGGATCCCGAGAAAGAAGGTCTCCTCTACGTCGGCACCGAGAGGGGGGTCTGGTTCTCGAGAGACTCGGGAGCGAGCTTCTCGCCCTTGAAGCTCAACCTTCCGCCGATGGCGGTCCACGAGCTCCGGGTGAAGGACGGCGACCTCGTGGTCGGAACTCACGGCCGGTCGATCTGGATCCTCGACGACCTGACCCCGATCCGGGAAATGTCGGCCGAGATCGAGGCTTCGGATGTCCACCTCTTCTCCGTCCGGGCCGCGAAGCGCTTTCGCTATCACGGAGGTCCGAGGGACATCTACGGAGCGGAGAACCCGCCGGTCGGCGCCGCCGTTCATTACTATCTGAAGGAGGAGCCGAAAGAAGCGATCTCGCTCCGCATCCTTCTCCGCGACGGCTCCGAAGTACGCTCCTTCACCAGCGAGGAAATGCAGCCCGAGGATCCCGAGGACGCCCCCGACGGCTACTCGCGAAAGCCTCCCGCGATTCCCAAGAAGAAAGGCGTCAATCGCTTCGTATGGGACCTCCGCCACCGGGGCGCGGCGCGAATTCCTCGAGCGGAGATCGACATGGGCGATCCCTCCGTCGGCCCCCTGGCGGTTCCCGGCGAGTACGTCGTCGAGCTTCGAGTCGGAGACAAGATGCTCACCCGCCCCCTCACCATCGAGCCGGACCCGCGGGTCACCCTATCGATCGCCGATCTGGAAGAGCAGCTCCGGTTCTCGCTTTCGATCCGGGACGCGATCTCCCGGCTCTCGGAGACGGTGGCCGCGATGCGGGACGTCCGCGAGCAGCTCGAGAGCGCCGCGAAGCGAATCGGACCGGGGGAGCTCTCGGACTCCGCGTCCAAGATCGTCGAGAAGACGAAAACCCTCGAGGAGCGGCTGCACAATCCCCGCGCGAAGGTCGCCTACGACATCCTGGCGACCCCCGGGGGCGCCAGGCTCTACTCGAAGCTCGGGCCCCTCATGGGTTACGTGGACGAGGGCGACGGACCCCCGACGCAGGGGCTGAAGGAGGTGTTCGCGGAGCTATCGGGCGAGCTCGAGAGCGTGCGATCGGAGTGGGACCAGACGGTTCGAGGGGACATCGCCCTCTGGAACGAAAGAGCGAAAGCCCTCGACGTCCCTCACGTCGCCGTTCCGAGATGACCTGATTGGACCGATTCGAAGGGGAGCTCGCGGCTGTGGCCGCCGCGGCGCTCTTCGGGATCTCTTCGACGTTCTTCACCCTCGCCGGGCGGAGAGTTGGCCCGTCGAGCGTCAATCGCGCGCGTCTCCTCCTCGCGGCAATCCTCGCCGTCACCCTTCATCAGGTGACCCGGGGCGAGCCTCTGCCGTCCGCGGCCTCCGTCCACGCGTGGCTCTGGCTGGGACTTTCCGGGGTCATCGGCCTCGCGCTCGGTGACCAGAGCTTGTTCCAGGCCTACGTGCGCATCGGCCCGGCGCTCGCGATGCTGATCTTCTCGACGACTCCGGTCTTCACGTCTCTGTTCGGATACGTCTTCCTCGGGGAAACCTTGGCGGCGGTGGAGTGGGTGGGGATCGCGGTGACTCTCCTCGGAATCGGCTGGGTGGTGAGCGAGCCGAAGCGCCGCGACTTCCACGGATCCGGACGAGCCTATGCCGCCGGACTCCTCTACGCCGGGGGCGGGGCGCTCGGACAAGCGCTCGGCCTCCTGACGGCGAAGCTCGGCCTCGCGGAAGGAGTCGCGCCCCAATCGGCCAACCTGATGAGGCTTCTCGGCGCCGCGGCGGCGATCTGGCTTCTGGCGCTCCTGACCGGCACCGCCCGGCGCACCGGGTCCGCGTTGCGCGGCGACGGTCGAGCGTCCCTCTTCACCACCACGGGCACCATCGCCGGACCCATCTTCGGCGTCTGGCTCTCGCTCGTCGCCATCGATGGCGCGCCCCTGGGAATCGCGTCGACCCTGATGAGCCTTACGCCGGTCTTCCTGCTCCCGATTGCGAGACTCGTCTTCTCGGAGCCGATCAGCTACCGTGCGGTGATCGGCACCATCGTCGCCATATGCGGCGCGACGATACTGCTGCGTTGAGAGAGGTGACGTCATGGTTCTGTTCCTGTGGATTTCTTCGCTTTTCCAGGGCAATCCGGTTCAGGAAGCCCCGCCGTTTCTCAGTCAGCTCGAAGGCCGGCCGTCTCCTTCCGCCTCGCCGGCCGATGCGCCTTCGGACTGGCTCCTCGCCTTCGTCGACGTCGAGACGACGGGACTCCTCCCCGGCTACCACGAGATGATCGACATCGGCATGGTCCTCACCGACGTGGAAGGACGGGAGATCGATCGCCTCTTCATCCGGCTCCAGCCGCAGCATCCGGAGCGCACCTCCGAGGGGGCCCGGGCGGTCAATGCGTTCGATCCCGGCCGGTGGCGCGAGCTGGGCGCGCTTTCTCCGAAAGAAGCGGTCGAGCGCATCGTTTCCTTTCACCATCGAGCCGCGGGGGGACGATCCGTCCTTCTCGTGGCCCACAACTCGCATTTCGACGCCGCGTTCCTCGATCATCTCTTCCGCGGTCAGGGGCGGACGTGGAGGGAGCTCTATCACTATTACGTCCTGGATCTGCCGTCGATGGCCTGGAGCCTGGGACTGAGGCAGCTGGACGGTTCCGCTTTGACGGAAGCTCTCGGGATCGAGGACGAGCCCCATGTCGCCGAGGAACACACCGGGATCACCGGGGCCGACGTCAACGTCCGGGTCTACCGGGCACTCCTGGAGCGTCGGGAACGCCGTTGACACCCGCCGTTCCGCCATCGATCCTGTTTCCGAGGGGTCGATCGCCATGGGAGTCCTCCGCGCTCTCGGTTTCGGAAGGGATCCGCACGTCGAGTGGATGATCGCCGAGTTCGGCGCGCAGCCGGGCGAGTTCGTCGCCAACCGTCTTCATGAGAGCTCACCGGGCTACCAGCTCTGGCGAGGAGAAGCCCGCGGTGTGCCCGTCACCTTCTACACCGAACGCGCCAACAAGTATCGCGGCGGCGGCGCCCTCTACCTCGGAACTGCGGGCCCACAGTTCAGGGAAGGCGTGAGCGACTACTGTTGCTTCTTCTACGTCCCCCGCACAAAACCCTCTCTCTCGATCGACGATCCTCGCTGGGACGCCGCAGCGGCAAGAGCGATGGGGGATCCAGGCTGGTCCAGCTCGTTTCCCGAGGAGGCTTTCGAGCGCGGTGTCGGTGTGGGCCGTTTCGCGCTGGAGCTCGATTGCCCGCTCGACTCCCGGCCGGTGTTCGCGCACCTCAAAACGCTGCGCGGTCAGCTCGACGGAATATCCAATGGCGTGACGAGGGTCTATCTCTATCCAGCGGGAGTAGGGCTGGAGTTCGACGTCGAGAAGTTGACGCGCGAGAAGCTTCTATCCGACGTTCAACAAGGCTCGGAGATCCTTCGCCTGACCGTGTCCATCGGCTGAGCGCGCTAGAATCGCGCGTGTTCCCGCGCCTCCTTCCGGCCGCAGCGTTCGTCCTCCTGCTCCAAGGCTGTGACGGTCCGTCCGAGCCCACTCCCCCTACGCCCGAACCGGACATCACCGGCGCCTGGAGCGGGAGAGGGATGTGGGGCTTCGGGCTTGCGACTCCGCTCGAGATGACCCTTCAGGATTCGTCGGGCTCCTTCACCGGCCAGGGCGGCGGAGTCGATTGCCGCTACTTCGTTCTCTGCGGAAGCTTCTACTCCTATACGGTCCGCGGCTCCCACTCGAACCTGGCGATCACCATCGAAGGCACGGCGGACAATGGACGGAGGTGGACCCTCCGGGGAACGATACAGTTCGACGGAACGTCGATGTCGGGAACGGGAGAAGGCGACGACTTCGAGGAAGGTCCGTGGCAGATGTCCCGCCGGCAGTGAGCCTCGGGCATCTCAGCCTCGGATCTCTCCGGTGGCGAGCCAGTGGGCGCACTCCGGACCGATCTCCGAGACGGCGCGCTTCTCGTACTCGGCGACGTCTTCGGAGCTCAATACGTCCTTCCAGCGTCCGTTCACGCCTTTGTTGATGAAGACCTCGGCCCCCGCGTCCCAGAACGCGCCTCCCAGGGGCACGCTCTTGGTGGCGTTCTTCTTCATCCAGTCGAAGGAGCAGTACTCGACGATCGCCTCCCACCGGCTCTCGTCGATGGGAATGTCGAGAAAGGCGGCGATGCGCCTCATCTCGCCCGGCATGTCCCGCTTCAGGCTCGTGAAGTGGACCAGCATGACGTTCGGAAGCGCGCGAATCTCCCACCAGCTCCGCACGTTCTCCCAGAAGGGCCAGAAGGGATGCCCGTCCCGGGCCAGCCAGTCCCGCCAGTACTCACGAATATCGGCGGGAGGCCGCTCGATGGGAGGTCCCACCCGCCCTGGAGTGTCGTTGAGCGCGCTGTACCAGATCTCGTTCGCGTTCGCGTGATGGTTGTACATGCTCCAGACCACGTCGCGGCCGTCACGGCCGATGTAGAGGTACTTGGCCTTCGGCGAGAAGACGAGAGCGTCCACCGGAAGATGCGTCTTCAGAAATCGCCGGTGGGTCTGCGCCTCGACGATCGGGAGCTTGACCTCCTTCGGCGGCACCCGGAGGTCGAGCCAGGGAGACATGTCCGCCACTTCGATGTCCGGGTCCCCTCCGAACATCAGCTGGGCGATGATCTGCTGCATCCAGGTCGTCCCCGACTTCGCGTAGGTGCCGATGACGATGTCGTCGTCGCGGAACCGAAGGTCGTTCCAGATGGTGGAATCGAAATGGTGGTTGTGGAGCTCGCGCGTCTTTTTCGGCAAAGTCGAAGCGTTTTTCATTGCCTCCTCGGGTTGTCGCTCTATGACCGGGAGAGGATAGGAGAACCGGCGACCTCGGGCAAGTGAGACGCTCGCGAAGCTAGCGACACCACGGCCGCATACGCCCCGCCCGCTCGGGCGGATTCCACGCGCGCCGCTTCTCTTTGTATACTCCCGACGAGCCGGCGGCGGCGCACCGCGCGCCTGGTCTTACCCGGTGCTATGACTTGTGGACGCCGTGACGCCGTCCTCGCTCTGTAGGGCGGAGCACACTGTCCATCGCGGCAATGGCGCCCAGGAGGGTTTGGTCTGATGACGTTGTCTGTCATTGGGAGATACCCCCATGAGACCTATGGATCGAGTAGCCCTCGGTGACGTCGAGCTCGAATACGAGATTCGGGGAGCCGGGGAACCCGTCGTGCTGGTGCATCACGGTGCCGGCGCTGATTGGTTCAACCCGCTGCTGGAGGAGCCGGTCCTCAACGGCCGGTACCGCCTGCTTCGCTATCATCGGGCGGGGTACGCGGGCAGCAGTCGACTCGCGGCTCCGCTCACCTTCGCCCGCGAAGCGGCCAACTTTCGCGCGCTGATTCGTCATCTCGGCATCGAGCGAGCCCACGTCGTCGGCCACTCGGCGAGCGGCTGCATCGCCCTTCAGATGGCGTTGGAGGTCTCGGACAGCATCCACTCCCTCGCGCTCCTCGAGCCTGCGCTCATGGCGGTGCCAAGCCCTCCTGAGGTTCCTCAGGCGATCGGGCTGTACGGGGCAGGTGATACGAGCAAGGCCGTCGATACGTTTCTTCGAGGGACCTGCGGTCCGCATTACCGCGCGGTCCTGGAGAAGGCGATTCCCGGCGCCGTCGATCAAGCGCTGGCCGACGCGGATACGTTCTTCGGCCATGAGCTTCCCGCCTTGCGACGGTGGTCCTTCGGACCGGACGAGGCGCGCCTAGTGAAGCAGCCGGTTCTCGCCGTATTGGGGGAGCAGAGCGACACACGCTTCCATCAGAGGCAGAAACTGCTCCTCGAGTGGCTGCCGAACGTCGAGCCGTTCGTTCTCCCTGGCGCGGGGCACTTGCTCCACCTGCAGAATCCGAGCGGCCTGGCGGACGGCCTGGCCGCCTTCTTCACCCGACACTCTATCGGTTAACGTCCGATGCCGACGAACCGAGTACCTCGCCCACGAGATCTACGCAACTACATCCAAGCGGCGGCCAGGGGCACAGGCGGCCGCACACATCACGCGGCCACAGGGGAACGACATCACGAAACCGCCGGATCACCCCTTGGACCACCCGTTCCATATCCATGGGGCAGGCCGATTTGTTGATCGACCTCGGGAGTGGTGATTACCTTGAAGGTCACTTCGAACGCGTGCGGAGCTTGTCAACAATGGCTTTTGCGGGCTTCACGCGTCCTGATGCGGCGGACTCCCACGCTCGGCGGATGGCTTCGTTCAGCGCTAGGAGTTCTTCACCCGTCAGGTCGTCACCTTCGTCATCGACGACGAGCTCTAGAATAGTCCCCTCAGGTAAGCTGGTAGGCTCGTCGAGCAGGAGCCGTCCGTCCTTCACCTTGGCGCGAATGCCCGACTGCTCCAAGTCTACGCATTGAAGACCGAGCGCGCAGTTCGCTGCGTCTCGATGTGCGGCGCGGCGAAAATTGGTGGAGGCGGCGGGAATCGAACCCGCGTCCGAAAACCTTTACCCGGAGCCTCTACATGCTTATCCGGTTCCAGTTTTTCTCGCCCCCGTCGGTCAGGAGCCGGCAAGGAGCCGACGGGAGCCATCCCCTTTATCTCGCTCCTCACCCGGGGAGAGATGAGAAGCCAGCCCGCCTGTAATGACGCCCTTTCCGACCCCAGCGGGCGAGAACCGGAAAGGACGTAGCCGGTTTTTAGGCGGCTAGAGCCAATTCGTTATTGGCGATTGTGTTTTTGCCCCACGGTTTTACGAGGCGTGAGCGCTCGGCATGCCACTCCGGATTCAGTTGCCTTCGTCGAACCCTGTTCGCCCCCTTTTGCGAACTCGTTCTAGCCACGTATTTTACGCCGGATTGCCGAGGCTCGCAATCCGCAAGCCTGAAAAATAGCGTTGCATCCGCCCAAGGTCTTTGTTTATGTTGACTTAAGTGGGAGATGTGGCCGATAATGACGGCCCAAAAGCGTAAGTGCACCCGAAGGCTTCACCGCGCGGGGTACGCGTGCCGGAGACTTCGGGGAGCGCTCTGCCAATGAATCAAGATCAACTGCGCGCCAAATCGCTAGCACTCTTCCATGCGCTGGTGTCCAACTGGTCGAACGATCTGCGCAAGGAAGTCACCGGGCTCCAGGACGAGCTGCTCTCGAAGCTCGATCGCCTCCAGGAGCGGATGTCGAGCTACGAAGAGAGGATCGACGAAGAGCGGATCCTCACGTTCGCGAATGAAGCGATGAACCTCGTCAAGGGGGCCGCGGGCTCGGGCGACACGCTGAAGAAAGTCCGCGCTTCCCTCGCGAGGCTCGATCACGGGAGCTCGCTCACCGAGGTCCTGACGATTCTGCTCGAGGAGCTCTCGCATTTCGCGCCCCGGGTCGCGCTCTTCATCCTCAAGGGCGGCTCGTGCATCGGCTGGAACGGAAGAGGCTTCGACTCCGGTCCAGGGTTCAGCAACGAGGCGATCAAGAAGATCTCGGTGCCCACCAACGCCGACACCCTGTTCAGCGCCGTCACCAATTCCCGCCAGTCGTTCGTCGGTGAGAGCAACCGACACCGCGACAACGTGCAGCTCCTCTCGCGGATCGGAAACGTGCTCCCCTCGATGGTCTTCGCCTCTCCTCTCATTCTCAGGGACAAGGTCACTGCGGTGATCTATGCCGACAGCGGAGACGGTCCTGACCGGCTCAAGGATGCGGAAGCGCTCGATATCCTCACCGTCTATGCCGCGAAGCTTCTCGACGCGTTGAGCGCGCAGAAGGCGGGTCCGAGAACCGGCGAGCATCTTACGCCGCCGCCCGCCCCGCCCGCCCCGCCGCCGCCCGTGCGTCCGCGAGAGGCCGTCGTTCCCCAGGCGGCCGCCGTCGCCCACGCGGACGACGACGAAGAGGGCTCGGGGACGGTGATGTTCTCGACCGCCGAGATGAACCTCTCGACCTACGGCCAGGCGCCGAAGCCGGCCCCGGGAAAAGACCGTCCTCGCGCGGTGCCATCGCCGGCCGGGAATCTCGACGCTCTCGATCCCGAGACGCGGAAGAAGCACGAGGAGGCGCAGCGGTTCGCCCGCCTGCTCGTCTCCGAGATCAAGCTCTACAACGAAGCCAAGGTGAAGCAGGGCCAGAAGAGCAAGGACCTCTACGACCTCCTTCGGGACGATATCGAGAGGAGCCGCCAGCTCTATCGGGAACGGGTGCAGGAGAGCATTCGAGTCAGCACGAACTACTTCAACGACGAGCTCGTCCGGATCCTCGCCGAGGGCGACGAAGGGGCCATGGGGCAGCCTCTTCCGGCGACCTGAGCCCTTGAATTCGCGCCGATCCCGCCGACTCGTCTGCTACAATTGATGTAATCAATCTCCAGAGCAGAAGGGTATCAGGAGCGCGCTGATGTACCGGGGCTCGAGCAGAATTTTACTCACGGCAATCCTCGGGGCGTTCGCCTCCATGCTCGTCGGGCTCCTGGTCCTCTCGCCCGAAGCGCGCGCCGTCCTCGCCGAGGGGCCTGAAGGTGAAGCCGGCGGAGCCGAGCCCACCCAACCTCTTCTCCTTCCCTGGGAGCCGATGCTCCACGCACCCGACGACCTGGGCGAGATGCGGTCGGCCCTGACGGGCGTCACCCGGGCGAACCTCAGGGAGCGGCTCGCTACCCTGCGGTCGATCTACGAGGACGACCGCCGCCCGGAAGCGCAAAGGGGTCTCGCAGCCTTCTCCGCCGGGGTGCTCCTGTCGGAGAATCATCGAGGACCCGAAGCCGTCGAGCTCTTCCGTTCGCCCGCCATCGAGGCGACGGAGCTCGAAGGCTACGCGCTCTTTCTCGCGGCGCGCGAGCTCGAGACGAACCGTCCCGACGAAGCCCGCGAGCTCCTTCAGAAGATCGATTCCAACTACGGCGATATCGCCGTTCTCGATGAGGCGCGGCTCCTCCTCGGCACGCTCCTGAAGCGCGCGGGAGACGGCGAGGGAGCCGCGAAGCTCCTTCGATCGGTCGCGAAGAGCCGGGACGCCAAGCTCCGGGGAGAGGCCCTTTCGGAGCTCGGCTCGCTCCTCATCGAGTCCCGGCAGTATTCGGAAGCGGCTCTCGCTCTCGAAACCCTGTACTACGAGCTCCCGAGGCATACCAGAGCTCCGGCAGCCGGCCGGCAATTGACCCTCGTTCGGGCGAAGCTCCCTCCGGTCGAGCCCTTGCGGGTCGCGACGCTCGGGCTCCACCGCGCCGAGACCCTCATGGCGGAGGAGCGATACGCCGACGCCTACGAGACCCTTTCCTCTCTTCTGACCCGCAGCTCCAAGGTGGCCGCGGTGGTAGACGAGGAGCTGGTGCGCCTCAGGATGGGAGTCTGCCAGTTCCACCGGCGGCAGCTCGCGGCCGCGTCTACGACCTTCAAGAAGATCCGCCGCGACGATTCTCGCTCCCGAGGCACTCTACTATCTCGCCGAGACCGCGCGGAGACTTCGCCAGGACGATGGCTTCCGCGCACGAGCCTTCGAGCTTCTCGAGCGCTTATCCCAGGAGCCCCTGGTCGGAAGAGATCCTCTTCAGCCTCGCGCGCTGGCACGACGACGAGAAGGAGCCGGGGCAGGCCCTCGTCTATTACCGCCGCATGCTCGCGGAGTTCCCAACGGGAAAGCACGTCCTCGACGCCAAGTGGCGCGTGCTGTGGGACGATTTCCGCTCGGGGCGCTACGCCGACGCCGGCTTCGGCTGGGAAGAGGCGGTCCGCGAGCGGCCGGGAAGCGAGGAGTCCGCGAAGTTCCTCTACTGGGCCGGGCGCTCGTACCAGGAGGCCGGCAGGTTCGACCGCGCCGAGCCGCTCTACCGTCAGGTGCTGCTCGGCTACCAGAACACGTACTACGGTCGCCGGGCGCTCGAGCACCTGTCGGAGATCCAGGACCAGCGCTCCTCGCTCGCCGCCATCGAGGCCGCGCGGAGCGGCATCGATCTGAGCCAGGCGTTGAGCGTCGATCGCGTCGACGTCCAGACCCGCATCGCCCAGCTCTACGCCGCCGGCCTGGAGAAAGAGGCGGTCCGGGAAGCGGAGAGCGCGGTCCAGGGGAAGAGAGACGACGCCGCGTTCCTGGCGATGGCGGCCTGGATCCACTCGGACCGGCGCCGGAATCTCGACGCGTTCCGCACGATCCGCGAGGCGTTTCCCTTCCACGTTTCGGCGACGGGGGATCTCCTGCCGCGGCCGATCTGGGAGCTCTTCTATCCCCTCGGCTACTGGGATCAAATCGCGCGCTACTCGGCGGAGCGCGGACTCGACCCGTATCTGGTGGCGGCCCTGATCCGGCAGGAATCCACCTTCAATCCCCGGGTGCGATCCCACGCGGGGGCGCGGGGACTCATGCAGATCCTTCCCTCGACCGGACGATTCCTCGCGCGCCAGGAGCGCGTCAAGTACGACGCCTCGGACCTCTACGATCCCGAGATGAACATTCGCTACGGGACGCGCTACCTCAAGGACGTCCTCGGGAGCTTCGGAGGCCGTGTCGACTACGCTCTCGCCAGCTACAACGCCGGTCCGCACCGGGTGAAGCGCTGGACGGGCATGGACCTCACCATCCCCTCCGAGGTCTTCATCGAAGAGATCCCCTTCGACGAGACCCGGGACTACGTGAAACTGGTTCTTCGGAACGAGATGCTGTATCGTCGCCTCTACGGAGGTGCGGAGGCGACGGCGCCCGCGGAATAGCTTCGGTCCACGCCCGCCGCGACAAGCAGCCAAACATGACCAACTCTCGATCCGGAGTCCGTCCGCTCACGTCACGGAAAGCGCTCCAGTTCACCGAGTCCGTCATCCGGGAGATGACGAGGCTCGCCCAGAAGCACGACGCGATCAACCTCGCCCAGGGCTTTCCCGATTTCGCCGCCCACTCCCAGGTCAAAGAGGCGGCGATCGCCGCGGTGCGCAAGGACATCAACCAGTACGCCATCACCTGGGGCGCGAAAAAGCTCCGGGACGCGATCTGCGCGCGGTACCGCTTCGCCTACGGAATGGAGATCGATCCCGAGCGCGAGGTGACCGTCACCTGCGGCTCCACCGAGGCGATGATCGCCACCCTGCTCGCCCTCGTCGACCCCGGCGACGAGGTGATCGTGTTCGAGCCGTTCTACGAGAACTACGGGCCGGATGCCATCCTGTCGGGAGCGGTCCCCCGCTACGTGACTCTCCGGGAGCCCGACTGGAGCTTCGATCCCGACGAGCTCGATGCCGCCTTCAACCCGAAGACCCGGGCCGTCATTATTAATACGCCCAACAACCCCACGGGTAAGGTCTTTTCCCGAGACGAGCTCATGCACATCGCCCGGCTCTGCCAGAAGTGGGGGGTCATCGCCGTCACCGACGAGATCTACGAGTACATCCTCTACGACGACTCGGAGCACGTTCCTCTCGCGAGCCTCGACGGAATGGCGGAGCGCACCGTCACCATCAACAGCATCTCCAAGACCTACTCGGTGACCGGATGGCGGGTGGGATGGGCGTTGGGACCGGCGGAGCTGACGGGCGCCATCCGCAAGGTGCACGATTTCCTGACCGTGGGCGCGGCGGCGCCGCTCCAGGAAGCGGCGGCGGAAGCGCTGGGGCTTCCGGACTCGTACTACGAGACTCTCGCCCGGGACTATCAAAACCGCAGGGACACGCTCCTGCCCAGCCTGCGCGCGGCGGGATTCCGGTGCTTCGTGCCTCGCGGGGCCTACTACATCATGACCGATATCTCGGCCTTCGGCTTTCCCGACGACGTGGCCTTCGCCCGACATCTCATCGAGTCCATCGGCGTCGCCGCAGTCCCCGGCTCGAGCTTCTATCAGCGTTCGGAGGGAGGGCAGAAGAAGCTCCGGTTCGCGTTCTGCAAGAAGATCGAGACTCTCGACGCGGCGGCGAAGAGGCTCATGCGGCTCTCGCAGTCCGGAGCCCCGCCGGTGAACCCGGCCCTGCTCCTCGCGGGAGTCCTTCTCGCGGAGCGGGCCGACCTCCTGCACGAAGAAGCGGTCCAGCTCCTGCAATCGGGGAACGCGCCCGAGGCGGAGGGGAAAGCGCTTCAGGCCATCGCGCAGTCGCAGCGGTTCGTCCCCGAGGAGGAGATCGGCAAGCGCCCCGATCGAGGGCTTCTGTTCGAGGACATGATCCTCGAGGCGCGCAAAAGCTATCGCGAACGTCGCGCCCGGTACTTCCGCACGCTCGGCGACGCCCTCGCGGCCCAGGAGAAATGGCCCGCCTCGCGCAAAGCCTACCGACGCGTTCTCGATATCGAGGCGGTGCCCGGGCTCTCGCTCGTCATGGCGCGGCACCCGGACCTGGACCTCGAGAGCCGGCTGGATCTCCTCGTCGACGCCTACCTCTCGCCCGGCAGCGACCGGGCGAATCTGGAACGGGAGCTCCTTCGAGACCGGCGCATTCCTCGATCGAAACGCGCTGAAGGCGGGGCTCGATCGGAAGCGATTCGCGAAGCTGAAGGAGAGCTACCCCGACCTCGAGCTCCTCGGATTCCCGTTCCCCGATTTTCAGGCCGCGACCGACGGCGGGACCCTGATCCCTTCTCAGCTCTTTCGCGCGGGAACCAACCTCGTCGTCTACTTCCCGGTGGACGGATGCGGCCGCTGCAGCGAGGAGCTCGACGGACTCACGGATCCCGTGAGGGACGCGCAGAAGCGGCGGCTCCCCATCGAGGTGGCGGCCTTCGTCCCCGAGAGCGATCTTCCGGTCGCGCGTCGCATCGCGCGCCTTCTTTCGATGCCGATCCGGGTGGCGCGGAAGGATTTCCTCCCGCCGTCCACGGACGTTCTCGAAGGCGGCGAGATCCGGATCGTCGCCCGCGGGGGGATGACCCAGATACGCATTCCCATGAGCGCGGGCCTGGCGTCGGGCGAGATCCGGCCGCGAGTGGCGGCCTCGCTCTCGTTCATCGACGAGCCGGGCCTTCCCACCGAGGCGCGGCCCGAAGATGCGAGCGTACGGGTTGTGAGTCTTTCGAGGAATTCCGACGACAGACGCGCGCTCACCGACTGGGTCGCGACGATCGAGAAGCTCGAGGCCGGGCCCGCTCCGCTCGACTCGCTCTATTCCGAGCTCAACCGGGTCGCTCAGCGCATCACTCCGGCGGACCGGGAGGACACCTGGAACGTCTTGAAGGAGCTCTCGCGGCTCGAAGGCGCCCACGCGGCGAAGAACCGCTTTCTCGGGCTCGCGGGCCAGGGAGTGGGAGAAAAGCTCCTCGAGACCGCGAAATCGCTCGACGCGTCCGTGCGCCGCACTCCGGGCGGTGAAGAGGGAGTCTGGTCCCTCGCGGTCGCGGGAAAGCGGATCTTTCTACAGAGGTCGTTTTACGCGGACGACGGTCTTCGCGACTTCGACTTCGTTCTCGAGGACGACTCCGGTGCTCTCGCCGTTCTCTGGGGCGCTCGTCAGGAGCACGCGCCTCTCGGCGTCGCCGCCGTCCGGGACGGGGCCGCGTTCTTGTTCGACTGCCCGGCGCTTTGCCCCGGCGCCCGGCTCTGGTCCGAGGGCCGGGTGGCCTTCGAGGGCGGCCCCGCGGCGGTCGTCGACTCCGAGCTCATCGAGCTTCGAAACGCGCTCGTCGACCCGCCGCCCGGATCCGGCCGCGGTCCTCTCTTCCACCGAAGGGCCGCCGGCGGGAGCGAGACCGCGCTCGAGCGCGGGATTCGACTCTTCGAGGAGAAGGATTTCGCCAAAGCGCTTCTCGCCTTCACCGAGGCGGAGAAGGAGATCGATCCGGTGGCCCCTTACGACCTCTCCGACCTCGCCTACAACCGCGCCCGGGCTCTGCAGGAGCAGGGAAAGCGCCGAGAGGCCCTCGCGATTTTCCGGAGTCTGGGCGACGTTTCGTACCAGAGCCTGGTCGACGAAAAGGCGCGCCTCATCGAGAGCGGACGGTAATAACGCCCGCCGCCGGGCTACGGCGGGCAAGCCAAGCTATACTTTGATCTCCGCTCGATGAAAGAGCTCAGGCGCCTCCTTCCGTACGTTCGTCGCTATCCCCGTCCCATGATCGTTGGAATGGCGGCCCTGGTCCTCGCCAAGGCGGCCTCGGTTCTCGTTCCGCTCGTTCTCGAGCGGACGGTCGACGATCTCACTCTCGGGGTCACGGTCTCGAAGCTCGCTCTCTACGGCTCCCTCATCGTGGTCCTCGCCGCCCTCGAGGGGTTCTTCCGGTTCTGGATGAGGAAGCTTCTCATCGGGGTCTCGAGGTTCGTGGAGTTCGACCTGCGGAACGATTTCTTCGCCCGCCTCCAGAGGATGAGTCCCTCTTTCTACCAGCAGTGGCGCACCGGGGATCTCATGTCCCGGGCCTCGAACGACATCGGCGCAGTGAGGATGGTGCTGGGTCCGGGGATCATGTATCCGGCGGAGACCATCCTCATCACCCTCGGCGCCCTCGCGTTCATGCTCGCCATCAGCTGGGAGCTCACCCTGGTCTCACTCGCCATCATGCCCGTGGTGTCGATCGCGGTGAAGGAGTTCGGGGCCGTGATCCACAAACGCTTCGAGACCATCCAGGAAAAGATGAGCGACATCTCCGCATTCGTGCAGGAGAACGTCTCGGGAATGCGGGTGGTGAAGGCCTACGCCCAGGAGGAGGCCCAGAGACGGAAGTTCGAGCATGAGAACGAAAGCTACCTCCGGAGCAACATGGGGCTGGTGAAGATCTGGGGCGCTTTCTACCCTCTTCTCGCCGCCATCATCGGACTCGGAAGCGCCGTCGTCCTCTGGTGGGGAGGGCGCATGGTCGTTCGCCAGGAGATCACCCTCGGTCAGCTCGTCGCGTTCTTCGCCTATCTCGAGATGCTGACCTGGCCCATGATCGCCTTCGGCTGGGTGGTGAACATCTACCAGCGCGGCTCGGCCTCCATGAAGCGGCTCGCCGCGATTCTGGACGCCGAGCCGGAAATCGTGGACGGACCGGATGCGACGGTCTCCGCCCTGAAGGGACGCATCGAGTTCCGCGGCGTTTCCTTCCGGTACGCGGGCTCGAACGGGAACGGAAACTCGGAGGTGCTCGCCGACGTCGACCTCCTGATCGAGCCCGGGCAGACGGTGGCGTTCGTCGGGCGAACGGGCTCGGGGAAGACCACTCTCACCCGGCTCGTGCCCCGGCTCTACGACGCGACCGAGGGCCAGGTGCTCGTGGACGGGCGGGACGTGCAGGACGCTTCCTCTCGAGACCCTGCGCTCGGCGGTGGCCTACGTGCCGCAGGAGAGCTTCCTGTTCTCGGAGACCATCCGGGACAATATCGCCTTCGGGAAGCCCTCCGCGTCGGATGCCGAGGTGGAGGAGGCGGCGAAGCGCGCGGGGCTCGATACCGACATCGCCTCCTTCCCGAACGGATACCAGACCATGGTGGGCGAGCGCGGCATCACGCTTTCCGGGGGCCAGAGGCAGCGGGCGACGATCGCCCGCGCGGTGCTCATCGAGCCGCCGATCCTGATTCTCGACGACGTCCTCTCGGCCGTCGACACCGAGACCGAGGAGCGGATCCTGAACGAGCTCTCGGGAGTCCTCAGGACACGGACGACGCTCCTGGTCTCGCATCGCATCAGCACCGTCAAGCAGGCGGACCTGATCTGCGTTCTCGAGAACGGGCGGATCGTGGAGCGGGGAAGCCACGAGGCGCTCCTGGCGCAGGACGGCCTCTACGCGAGCCTCCACAGGAAGCAGCTCCTCGAGGAAGAGCTGAACCGCATATGACCGCCCCGTTCCACGAGGAGGAGGCGCTCGGGAAGATCTACGACCGCCGGCTGATGCGGCGTTTGCTGGCCTACCTGGGCCCGTACAAGCCGACCGTCGTCTTCTCGCTTCTTCTGGTCATCGCCGGCTCGGCTCTGAAGCTCGTCGGTCCCTACCTGACGAAAGTCGCGATCGACGACTACATCACCCGGGGAAACCTGGAGGGGCTCGATGTCATAGCGCTCCTGTACGTTCTCGCGCTGATTCTGCAGTTCGCGCTCTCCTTCTTCCAGGTCTATCTCATGAACATGGCGGGCCAGCGCGTGATGTTCGACATGAGGCGCGAGATCTTCGCCCACCTCCAGCGCCTGCAGCCGGCGTTCTTCGACAAGAACCCCGTCGGTAGACTCGTAACCCGGGCCACCACGGACGTCGACGCGCTGAACGAGCTTTTCACATCGGGGGTGGTCACCATCTTCGGCGACGTCTTCATGCTCCTGGGTATCATGGTGGTTCTCGTCTATCTCGACTGGCGGCTCGCGCTCGTCACCTTCATCGTGCTCCCGGGGCTCTTCGCCGTCACACTGATGTTCAAGCGGCGCGTGCGCGAGGTCTATCGCAAGGTCCGGACGCGGGTGGCGATGTTGAACGCCTTCATCCAGGAGAACATCGTCGGGATGCAGGTGGTCCAGCTCTTCCGGCAGGAGCCGCGGAAGTTCGCGCAGTACAGCGAGCTCAACCGACAGCATCAGGACGCCAACCTGGAGTCCGTCTTCCAGTACGCGCTCTTCTATCCGGCGATCGAGTTCCTGGGCGCCGTCGCGGTCGCTCTCATCCTCTGGTACGGAGGCTGGCGGATTCTCCTCGGGAGCCTCACTCTCGGGGGCCTCGTGGCCTTCATCCAGTACTCCGAAAAATTCTTCCGGCCGATCAGCGACCTCTCGGAGAAGTTCAACATCCTGCAGGGCGCCATGGCCTCCTCGGAGCGGATCTTCAAGCTCCTCGACACCGAGGTCACGGTGGCGACGCCCCCGGTGCCGGCGGCGACGGGCGGAGGGCCGGGGCTCGATCCGGTTCGAGAACGTCTGGTTCGCCTATAGAAACGAGGACTGGGTGCTCGAAGACCTCGATCTCGAAGTGCGCCCGGGCGAAACGGTGGCGGTGGTCGGGCACACCGGAGCGGGAAAGACGACGCTCACCAGCCTCCTCCTCCGCTTCTACGACGTGCAGCGGGGCCGGGTCCTCGTGGACGGAGTGGACGTCCGGGAGTGGAATCTCCAGGATCTGAGGCGCCAGTTCGGAATGGTGCTCCAGGACGTCCACCTCTTTTCCGGTACCATCGCCTCCAACATCCGTCTCGGCGATCGGGAGTTAACCGATCGCGAGGTGGCGGAAGCCGCGGCGGCGGTGCACCTCGACGGCTTCGTCGCCGGCCTTCCCCGCGGTCTCGAGGAAGAAGTGAAAGAGCGGGGCTCGTCGCTCTCCGCGGGACAGAAGCAGCTCGTGAGCTTCGCCCGCGCGCTGGTGCACGATCCCAGGATCCTCATTCTCGACGAGGCCACTTCCAGCGTCGACACCCACACGGAAATCCTGATTCGCGAAGCCCTCGAGCGCCTGCTCGAGAACCGCACCAGCCTCGTCATCGCCCACCGGCTTTCCACCATCCAGAAGGCGGACCGCATCGTGGTGATGCACAAAGGAAGAGTGCGCGAGGTCGGCAACCACCAGGAGCTCCTGGCGCTGCGGGGAATCTACTACCGGCTCTACCAGCTCCAGTACAAGGAACAGGAGATCGCGGGAATGTCCCGCGGTCTCTGAGCAAGCCGAGCGGCGGACACTGTCCGGGGACCCGGCGGTGGGCTAAGATGGCCGCCTCATGAGCGACGAAGGCAGCTCCACGCCGGCGCCCCCCGAAGTGTCCGAAGCGCCCGAGGACGTGAGCTTCGCTCGCACTCTCGTCCAGTTCTTCCTCGTTCCCGCGATCGTCGTCGCCGCCTGCGTCGGTGTGTTCTTCTTCTTCGCCTGGCTCGTCTCCGACGAGAAGACGGGAGTCGACTACCTTCGCGAGATCCGCGCGGGGAGCGCCAACCGCCGATGGCAGGCGGCGTTCGAGCTCTCGAAGATCATCAACATGGACTCCGAGAAGAAGCGCATGGTGGGCCTGGTTCCCGAGATGATCGCGGCCTTCGAGGAAGCCAAGGGCGACGATCCCCGGGTGCGGCACTACCTGGCGCTTTCCCTGGGACATCTCGGGGACCGAAGCGCGACCCCGACCCTCATCGCGGCACTCGACGATCCCGACTCCACCACCCGGCTCTACGCGAGCTGGGCACTCGGGAACCTGGAGGATCCCGAAGCCGTCGAGCCTCTCCTCCGGAAGTTCGGCGACGACGACCCGGGCGTCCGCAAGATGGCGGTCTACGCCGTGGGGACCCTCGGCGACGAGCGCGCGATCCCCGGGCTCCAGGTCGCGCTCGGGGATCCCGATCGGGACGTCTCCTGGAACGCGGCGGTGGCCCTGGCGCAGCTCGGGGACGCGTCGGGAGAGTCTCAGCTTCTCCTGATGCTCGACCGGGAGTACCTCGACGGTCTCGCGGAGTTCGACGAGGCCCGCAAGCTCCTGGCGATGCAGAGCGCCATCCAGGCCTCCGCCCTCGTTTCGAGCGAGACCCTGGACGCGCGTCTCCGGGAGCATAGCCGAAAGCGATTCGAACCTCGCCGTTCGCAAGCTCGCCCTCGAAGCGCTCGCCCGTTGACGCCATCCCCCTGCAGAAGTTTGACTTCGGAGGGGGCCGCGCGAGTTCTTGACACCCCTCTCGCCCGATGACTAAAATATCGAGTTTGCATCAGGCGATCTGCCCGCTGCTGTATGCGTTACGCCAACGCGGACCGTTTCCGCACCGTCAAAAAAGTTGCAGTAGAGACTTTTCAAAACGAGAGATCACAGGACTGAGCGCTCACGACTAGGTAGAAGCATGGCCGACGAAACGAAAGCCCCCGAGACCAGTGGAACCGGAGCGGAGGCGCCCGCCTCCAAAGCCAAGAAGGCCGACGCGCCCGAGATGACCCGACGCGAGTTCAACTGGCTCGCTCTCGCGTGGTCGTTCTTCGCCGCCTCCGCCGGCGCGGGCCTCACGGCGATGGGTCGCTTCATGTTCCCGAACGTCCTCACCGAGCCGCCTTCCTCCTTCAAGGTCGGCTTTCCCACCGACTTCGCCGTCGGGGCCGTCGACGAGCGGTTCAAGGAGAAGTACCGCGTCTGGGTGATCCGCAACGAGGAGGGGATGTACGCGCTCTCCGCGATCTGCACCCACCTCGGCTGCACCCCGAACTGGCTGGCCGCCGAGAACAAGTTCAAGTGCCCGTGCCACGGCAGCGGTTTCTACATGAGCGGGATCAACTTCGAGGGACCGGCGCCGCGCCCCCTCGAGCGCGTGAAGATCGCGCTCGCGGACGACGGCCAGGTGTTGATCGACAAGGGCCGCCTCTTCAAGCAGGAGGCCGGGCAGTGGAACGATCCCGAATCCTTCTTGAGTCTGAGCTGATTGGACTTTTTCGCTTTCGCCGAAGGTCCTCTCCGGGGCTTCCCTCGTGAAGGCTCACGGCGCATCGGGAGATTGTTAGGAGTCGAAATCAGTGCAAAAGCTGGTCAACGCATTCAGTAGCGGGTGGAACGCCCTCACCGAGACCCAGGTCTGGAAGTCGATCTTCCGCCACGGCGCCGTCACCAGCAACCGGAACCGGGTGCTGGTGGTGATGTCGAACGTCTTTCTCCACCTCCACCCGGTGAAGTCGAGAAAAGCGGGCATCAAGCTCCGCTACACCTGGTGCATGGGCGGGGTCACGTTCTTCCTGTTCCTGGTGCTCACCTTCACCGGCCTGCTCCTGATGTTCTACTACCGGCCGACGGTCGAGTACGCCTACGCCGACATCATCGATCTCGGCGAGCACGTTCCCCTCGGCGTCATGCGGGAGCTCCATCGATGGGGCGCCCACGCGATGGTCATCACCGTCTGGCTCCACATGTTCCGGGTGTTCATGACCGGCTCCTACAAGCCGCCCCGCGAGTTCAACTGGGGCGTGGGAGTGGTGCTGCTGGTCCTGACCCTTCTCCTGTCGTTCACGGGGTACCTCCTTCCCTGGGACCAGCTGGCCATCTGGGCGATCACCGTGGGCTCGAACATGGCGAGGGCGACGCCTCTGGTCGGAACCGAAGGTCCGCTGTCGGCGGCGCTGAAGATCGGCGATATCAACATCATCAACTCGGCGAGCGACGCCCGCTTCATTCTCCTCGGGGCGCGCAACGTGGGGGAGAACACGCTTCTCCGGTTCTACGTCCTGCACTGCGTCGGTCTTCCGCTCGCGGCCGCGGTGTTGATGGCGGTGCACTTCTGGCGGGTGCGCAAGGACGGCGGCATCTCGGGCCCGATGTAGCCCGATCGAAGGATCTCGAAGGGCATACGGCATATGGAAGCGATCAAAAACCTGATCAACTGGCTCTCCGGTCCGACGGTGCTGTTCACGCTGGCGACCGTCGGGTTCATCTTCTCGCTTCGCTATCCCAAGGTCTGGTCCAAGCGAAACGCCATCGTGGTCTTCGCGGTCATGGCGGTGTTCTACTTCGTCAGCATGTTCGACCCGAACTTCTTCCTCATCGTGGCGAAGCCCGACAACGTCCCCATCACCTTCGTGCTCTTCGGAGTGGCGTTCTTCACCTGGTTCGCCATGCACCAGGGCATCGAGAATGACAAGCGCATCGGGGCGGGAGAGCCCCCGATGGAGAAGAAGGAGGAAGACAAGGTCTGGGTGTGGCCCGACCTGGTCTACGTCGAGTTCCTCTGCATGATCCTTCTCGGGATCGGGCTCATCGTGTGGTCGATTCTCCTGAAGGCACCGCTCGAGCAGCCGGCGAATCCCGCGGACTCGCCGAACCCCTCGAAAGCGCCGTGGTACTTCCTCGGGCTCCAGGAGATGCTGGTCTACTTCGACCCCTGGCTCGCGGGAGTGGTCTTCCCGACGCTCATCATCGTGGGCCTGATGGCGATCCCGTTCATCGACACCAATCCCAAGGGGAATGGGTACTTCACGTTCAAGGAGCGCCGGACCGAAATCGGAATCTTCCTCTACGGTTTTCTCGTCCTCTGGGTGCTTCTGGTGATCTCCGGGACGTTTCTCCGCGGTCCCAACTGGAACTTCTTCGGCCCCTACGAATTCTGGGACCAGCACCGCGTGGAGCCGCTCTTGAACGTCCACGTATCGGACTTCTTCTGGGTGAAGCTCCTCGGGCGGCCGCTACCCCACAATCCCATCGTCCGCGAGTTCCTCGGAATCATCCTGGTCCTGGTGTACGTGGGCGTTCTCCCGGTAGTGATGGCCAGACCCAGGGAGAAGCTTCCTCGCTTCCTGGGGTGGCTGAGTCTGAACAAGTACTACGTGAGGATGGGCCCGGCCCGGTTCTACCTGGGGGTGTCGCTCTTCCTGCTCATGCTGAGCCTTCCCATCAAGATGTACCTGCGGTGGATGTTCAACTTGAAGTACATCCTCACGTTCCCGGAGATCTTCTTCAACATTTAGGCTGGAGTCGACGGTGGCCAAACCCGAGCCTGGACACGCATATTTCATCCCGCGGCTGAACATCATCTTCGGCGTGAGTGCCATAGCACTCTTCCTCACGACCATCTGGATGGTCTGGGCGGACTACTCCCGCGAGTGGAAAGCTTTTCAGCGACAGTTTTTCCAGCTGGAGCGGGAGACTACCGAAAAGCAGATCGCCGATGCCGACAAACGGGTGAACCAGAGGGAGCTCTCGCGGATCGAAGCCGAGCTCGAGGCCGCCAGCCAGGAGCTCGCGGCGAAGGAGCAGGAGATCCAACAGCTCGAGAGCGCCGTCGCGGAGCTGAACACCAGGTGGACCCTGGCCGACATCCGGGAGCGCGAGCTCAAGGCGGTCTACGACTCGAAGAAGTTCTACTTCGAGGAGGGTCATCACGCCCCTCTGGGAAAGCGGGTCTCGGCCGAGGGGATCCAGGCGCTCGAGACCGAGTTCTTGGCGGCGCGCGAGGAAAGGCTCGCCGTCGAGTTCGATCGCACCCAGGCCCAGCGCCAGATCCGGGAGCTGCGGGCGAAGGTAACCGAGCTCAACGGTAAGAAAGCGAGTTTGACCCAGGGAGCGTCACTGCTTCGGCGCAAGCTCGATTCCATCGCCGAGAACTTCCCCAACATCTTCCGGAATCTTCCGGTCGTGGACTTCATCGATCCCAATATCGAGGTGCAGCAGGTCCTGGTCCGAAACGTCACCGAAGACCTGAACTTCGCCCAGGTGCCGCGCATCGACCGCTGCCAGACCTGTCATCTGGGAATCGACGACCCGACCTACGCGGACGCGCCGCAGCCGTTCCGGACGCACCCGAACCTCGAGCTCTATGTCGCGCCCGAGTCGAAGCACCCTCGCGACGACTTCGGCTGCACTTCCTGCCACGAGGGGCGGGGCCGCGCCATCACCTTCGCCGGAGTGAACCACACTCCGCGCACCGAGGAGCAGCGGCACGAGTGGGAGCAGAAGTACGGCTGGAAGGAAGACCACCACTGGGACAAGCCGATGTACCCGAACGGCTACGCCGAAGCGGGATGTCTGCGGTGCCACAAGGATCAGGTCCTTCTGCCGGGAGCCGCGAGCTTCAATCAATCGCGGATGCTCTACGAGCAGGCGGGATGCTGGGGCTGCCACAACACCACCGGTTACGAGAATCGCCGAAAGGTCGGGCCCAATCTCCAGCACATCGCTTCCAAGACCACGGCCGACTTCGCGCTCAAGTGGGTGAAGGACCCGAAGAGCTTCAAGACCGCGACCTACATGCCGCGGTTCTGGAATCTGGAGAACAACCTCGATTCCGAGATCGGCGCGCGCAACCAGACGGAAGTCGCCTCGATCGTCTCGTACGTGTTCTCGAAGTCCAAGCCTCTGAGCTACGGGCCCGTTCCCGGCGGCGACGCCGCGAGCGGCAAGGCGCTCTTCGAGACCGTGGGGTGCCAGGGTTGCCACATCGCCGAGGAGACGGATCTCGAGAACGTCGACTGGTTCCGAAGGAAGGGGCCGAGCCTCGCCGGCGTCGGAAGCAAGGTGAACCGGGAGTTCCTGTTCAACTGGGTCAAGAATCCCAAGCACTACTGGGAACAGACCTTCATGCCGGACTTGAGGCTCACCGATAAGGAAGCGGCGGACATCACCGCTTTCTTGATGGACTCGAAGAATCCAGCGTTCGAGTCCCTGCCCGTTCCCCGAATCGACGACGCCGCCCTCGACGAGATCACGCTCGAGTTCCTCCGCACCAGTCTTCCGCTGGCCCAGGCGCAGGAGCGTCTCACCGGGATGTCGCGCGACGAGAAGACGCTCTTGTCCGGAGAGCGGTTGATCCTCCGCTACGGCTGCTTCGGCTGCCACGACATCGAGGGCTTCGAGAAGGCGCAGAAGATCGGAGTCGACCTCTCGACCTGGGGCTCGAAGATGGTCACCCGGCTCGATTTCGGTTACGTGGATATCGAGCACACCCGCAAGGCCTGGCTCGAGCAGAAGCTGAAGGCGCCCCGAATCTACGACAACGGAAAGATGAAGAGCCCCCCGGAGAAGCTCAAGATGGGCTACTTCGGTTTCACCGACGCCGAGATCGAGAACGTCTCCAGAAACGTGCTGTCGCTGGTGCGCGACGAGCTTCCCCGCGAGGCACGGAAGAACCTGAGCGCGAACGAGGCCTACGGCGAGAGGGCGCGAAGGCTCATCCACGAGTACAACTGCCGCGGGTGCCATATCGTCGACGGGTTCGGCGGCGGAATCTACCAGACCATCGCCGACACCGGGATGCGGCCGCCGAACTTGAACACCCAGGGGGCGCGTGCCCAGGCGGACTGGCTCTTCGGTTTCCTGAAGGCGCCCTCGACCGTGCGCTTCTGGCTCAAGGTGCGCATGCCGACGTTCCATTTCGCCGACGCAGATGCCAACGAGCTGGTGCAGGGATTCATGGCGATGGAAGCGACGGATCCGTTCGAGACGCCCGCGGAGCACCAGGCGGATCCGGCGCTGGTCCGCACCGGAGACCAGCTCCTCGTGCGGCTCCAGTGCGAGCGCTGCCACATCGCCACCGCCGCAGGGACCATGGAGGCATCGCAGCTCGCGCCGAGCTTCCGTTTGTCGGGGGAGAGGCTTCGTGAGGAGTGGATCGTGGATTGGCTGAAAGATCCGCAGCGCATCACCCCCGGGACTCAGATGCCCCAGTTCTGGCCGGTGGATCAAGCCTCCGGAAACCGAATCACGCCGCTTCCCGACGTCCTCGGAGGAGATGCCGAGGCGCAGATGCGGGCGGTCGCGGCTTATGTCATGAGGTATACGCGCTAATGGCAGACGAAAACGCGCCCAAGGCCCACGTCAACCACGGCATGGCCATGGCCCTCTCCATCTGGGCGATCATCCTGATCTCGGTGCTCTTCTTCTTCAAGTACCGGGTTCCCGAGCTGGCCTCGGATAGGGCGGGTCTGGACACGCTATATAACGTCATCCTGGGGATCACCGGAGTCGCCTTCGTGCTGGTGCAGTTCTTTCTCGGGCTCTACATCTGGCGTTTCCGGCACCGGGAAGGCGCCGTGGGGAGCTACTGGCACGAGAGCCACAAGGTCGAAATGATCTGGACCCTCGGAACGGCGGTAATACTCATCCCCATCGTGTTCTCCGGTCTCGCCCTCTGGAGCCGGGTCCAGGCGGCGCCCCCCGACGACGCCTTCGTGGTGGAGGCGGTGGGCGCGCAGTTCCAGTGGGACTTCCGCTACCCCGGACGCGACGGGCGATTCGGCGCCTTCCGCCCCGAGCTCTACTCGCTTTCGAACTCACTCGGAATCGATCCCGAGGACCCGGCCTCGGCCGACGACTTCTTCCGCACCAACCAGCTGGTCCTTCCGGTGAACCGCGTCGTTCACATCCGGCTGCGGTCGAAAGACCTCCAGCACGCGTTCTTCCTTCCGAACTTCCGGGTGAAACAGGACCTCGTTCCCGGCATGGCGACCGGGGTGACGTTCACGCCGACCAAGGTCGGGGAGTACGAGGTCGCCTGCGCCGAGCTCTGCGGGCTCGGACACTACCGCATGCGGGCCTTTCTCAGTGTCAAGAGCGAGGCCGATTTCCAGAACTGGCTGTCGGAGCAGGAGGCCGCGACCGCGGCTTCCGTGAGTCCGTGAAGGAGAGGATGGCATGAGCGAAGGTCATGACGGCCACGGCCATGGCAAGCAGAGCTTCATAAGCACCTACATCTTCAGCTTCGATCACAAGATGATCGGGAAGCAGTACCTGACCCTCGCCATGATGATGGCCCTCGTGGGCGGGCTCCTCGCGATGCTCGTCCGCCTGCAGCTGGGGTTCCCGGGAACGCAGTGGCCCATGATGGAGAAGTTCTTCCCCGTGGGAATGGCGAGCGGGGTGATGACCCCCGAGTTCTACATCATGCTGTTCACGATGCACGGCACCATCATGGTGTTCTTCGTGTTGTCGCTGGCGCCGGTATCGGGCTTCGGGAATTTTCTCATCCCCCTCCAGATCGGAGCGCGGGACATGGCGTTTCCCTTCCTGAACATGCTCTCGTTCTGGACGGTCGTTCCCGGGGCGATCATCATCCTGATCTCGTTCTTCGTCGAGGGCGGCGCCTCCGCCTCGGGTTGGACCGCCAATCCTCCGCTCTCGGCCATTCGCTCCGCGATTCCCGGGTCGGGAACGGGCCAGACCCTCTGGATCGTGGGGATGATCTTCTTCGTCGCCTCGTTCACCATGGGCGGCCTCAACTTCGTGGTGACGATCTTCAGCCTCAGGACCAAGGGCCTGTCGATGATGCGGCTCCCGCTCACCACCTGGGCGCAATTCACGGTCGGCGTCCTCGGCCTGCTGAGCTTCCCCGCGCTCACCGCCGGGGTCATCCTGCTGCTGTTCGACCGGGGCCTGGGCACGAGCTTCTACCTGCCCAAGGGGATTTACATCGGCGACACCCTCTTCCCCCACGAAGGCGGGGCGCCGCTGCTGTGGCAGCACCTCTTCTGGTTCCTCGGTCACCCCGAGGTCTACATCATCATGCTCCCGGCCATGGGCTTCGCCTCCGACATCATCGCGACCTTCAGCCGCAGGCCCATCTTCGGGTATCGGGCGATGGTCTACGCCATCATCTCCATCGGAGCGCTGAGCTTCGTCGTCTGGGGACACCACATGTTCGTCTCCGGGATGAGCCCGTTTCTCGGAAGCGTGTTCGTCATGACCACCCTCGCCATCGCCATCCCGTCGGCGGTGAAGACCTTCAACTGGCTCGCGACCCTCTGGCAGGCGAGGATACGCTTCGCCACACCGATGCTCTTCGCTCTCGGCGTGGTCTCGCTCTTCGTGACCGGCGGGCTCACCGGGGTCTTTCTCGGAACCAACGCCACCGACATCCAGCTCCACGACACCTACTTCGTCGTCGCCCACTTCCACTTCATCATGGCGGGAGCCGGGCTCTTCGGCGCGCTGGCCGCGGTCTATTACTGGTTTCCGAAGATGTTCGGCCGCTTCATGAACGAGGGCCTGGGGAAGGTTCATTTCTGGCTGACGTTTCTCGCCTACTACGGAACGTTCTTCCCCATGCACTACCTCGGCATCGCCGGGATGATGCGCCGGATCTACGACCCGAATACCTACGATTACCTGAAGCCGCTCCAGCCGGTGAACACTTTCATCACCATCTCCGCGTTCGTCCTCGGAGCGGCCCAGCTCATCTTCGTCGCCAACTACTTCTGGAGCATGTACAAGGGCCGGGAGTGCACCGAGTCCAACCCCTGGCAGTCCAACACCCTCGAGTGGTCGACGCCGGTTCATCCCGGCCACGGGAACTGGGAGGGAGACATCCCCGAAGTTCACCGGTGGCCCTATGACTACAACCATCCGGATTCCAAGGAAGACTTCCTGCCCCAGTGGAAGAAATCCCCGGCGAAGGTGAGCGCGGGGGGATAGGCGCCAGGAGATGCTTCCCGCACGAGAGGGAGTTGGAGCGCCCGCCGCGATCGGCACTCTGGCCGACGGGATGAAGGTGCGCGTGCGCGACTACCTCCAGTTGACCAAGGCGAGGCTTTCGCTCACCGTGGTGGCCTCGGGAGTCGTGGGATACTGGCTCGGGGCTTCGACCATCGATCCCTCGCACCTCCTCGGGTTCGTCGCGGGAACGCTCCTCGTCGTGGTGGGTGCGAACGCCTTCAACCAGGTCCTGGAGCGCGAGTCCGACGCGCGCATGCGCCGCACCGCCCAGCGTCCGATTCCCACGGGACGCATCACACCCTCGGAGGCGGCCGTCGCGGCCGGGCTGAGCTCCGGCGTCGGACTTCTGATGCTCTTCGCGAAGAGCGGCCCACTGTCCGGCGGTCTCGGCCTGCTCGGACTCGTTATCTACGTCCTCGTCTACACGCCGATGAAGCGGCGCTCGAGCTGGTCGACTCTTCCGGGCGCGATTTCCGGGGCGCTGCCGACGCTGATGGGATTCTCCGCGGCCGCGGGAACGCTCTCGCCGCTCGCCTGGTGCCTCTTCGGGCTCCTGTTCTTCTGGCAGTTTCCGCACACCTGGGCCATCGCCGCCACGTACCGCGAGGACTACGAGCGCGTGGGACATCGCGCGCTCCCGGCGCGCGGGGTCGCCGCCGGGACCATCGTCGCTTCGGCTGCACTGATCCTCACGAGTCTGCTGCCGTCGCTCACGGGGGATGCGGGCGCGGCCTACACCGCGGGTACGCTGGTGCTGGGACTGGTATTCATGATCTCGGCGGTGCGTTTCGGAAACGGCTCGTGCCGCGCCCGGGCCACGGCTCTCCTGGCGACGTCCCTGCTCTACCTGCCGCTCATGCTCGCCCTGGCCGCGTTCGGGGGAAGGGGGTTTTGAGATGCCGCAGACGATAACCGAGCCCGCTGCTTCCCGCGGATCCGGAGGAGGCATCGACGTCCTCGAGCCGGGCTACGGCGACTACGGAAAGGGCGGAGACGCGGCGCGCCGGATCGAGACCGCGAAGCTCGGGCTCTGGTTCGGCATGGGCACCATCACCATGCTATTCGCCGCCTTCACCAGCGCGTACATCGTCCGGAGTGCCGGGGGGGATTGGGTGCCTCTCGAGGCTCCGACGATCCTGTGGTGGAACACCGCGATCCTGCTCCTCTCGAGCGTGACCATGGAGATCTCCCGCCGGAGCTTCCATCGCTGGCAGCCCATCAACTTCCGCAAGTGGCTCCTGGTCACGGCCGTCCTCGGAGCAGCGTTCCTCGTCGGCCAGCTCTTCGCCTGGCGTGAGCTCGCGGCGCAGGGCATCTACCTCGTGAGCCACCCCCACAGCTCGTTCTTCTACGTCTTGACGGCGATCCACGGAGTGCACCTCCTGGCGGGTGTGCTGGTGCTGTTCTACGTGCTCTACCTCGCGCTCAGGTACCGCCTGACGCCGGGTGAGTCGAGCTCGCCCACGATCGCCTCCACCTATTGGCATTTCGTCGACGGCCTCTGGCTCTACCTGATGGTCGTTCTGTTTTACTTGTAGGAGGATCCTTCATGAGCAACTCCGCAGCGGCGATGAGCTCGCCCCTGGTGGGTACCGCCGGCACCGCGAGTCCTTTCGGGGTCTCGTGGCAGAAGTTGATGATGTGGATATTCATCATCACCGACGCTCTGTTGTTCGCCGGTCTCCTGGTGGGCTACGGGGTCGTCCGGATCGCGAGTCCGACCTGGCCCCACCAGGCCGAAGCGTTCGACATGAACTACATCACCTTGATGACGTTCACCCTCATCACTTCGAGCGCCACCATGGCCTGCGCCGTCGCCGCGGCGATGGCGGGAAACAAGAAGCACGTCACGATGTTCCTGTGGTTGACCATTCTCGGCGGCTTCTCCTTTCTGGGGATGCAGGTCTACGAGTGGTCCCACTTCATCCACGAGGGCGCCCGCCTCACGAGCAACCCCTGGGGAGTTCCTCAGTTCAGCGCCGCGTTCTTCATCATCACCGGTTTTCACGGAATGCACGTGACCACCGGAGTCACCATCCTGCTGATCGTTGCCATCCGTTCGGCGCTGGGGAAGTACTCCGTTCAAGGAGTCGAGAATGCCGGCTTGTACTGGCACTTCGTCGACCTGGTCTGGGTCTTCGTGTTCGCGCTGTTCTATCTGGTATAGGCTGGCGCAGTCGCAAGGAGCTGGAGAAAAACCAAATGTCGGAACATGCGGAATCGGCCGGCAGCCACGGCTACAAGGGCTACTGGATTCTATGGGTCATCCTCCTGATGCTCACCGTGACGATGATCTTCATCGGCGAATCGAACATGCCGAAAGCCCCCCACGCCATCCTGCTCCTCCTGGGCTCGTCGGTCAAAGCGAGCCTGATCATCTTCTTCTACATGCACCTGAAGCTCGAGAATCGGAACCTGATCCTCATCGTCATCATCGGGATCTTCGTGACCAGCGTCCTCATGTTCCTGGTCCCGGCCTACGACGGAACCAACATCCTTCAGCACCGGTACTTCCGATGAACGCCCGGAGAGTCGCGGCGCTCGCGCTCCTTTTGACGCTCGTGGCGGCGCTCGTCTACGTCGACACGGCTTCGGCGCAGTGCGCGATGTGCCGCACCGCCCTCGACCAGGAGGGGGGAAGGGTCGCGGCCGGGTTCAATCGCGGGATCCTGTTCCTCCTCGCGATGCCGTACCTCATATTCGGCTCCATCGCCGGATCCTGGTACTGGAAGCGCCGAAGATCGGGAGGCGCCCTCGGAACCGAAAGCCCGGCGAAATAGGCTTCTCGCCACCGCCGCCTGGTGGCTCCTGGGTTACACCGTTCTCGTCATCCTCTGGGGCGCCTTCGTCCGCGCGACCGGCGCCGGCGCGGGGTGCGGAAGCCATTGGCCCCTCTGCAACGGGGTAGCCATTCCGAGGGATCCCACTCTCGAGACCCTGATCGAGTTCGGTCATCGGCTCTCGAGCGGACTGCTGGGAATCCTGGTCGTCGCGTTCACCGTCTCCTCGTTCCGGATTCTTCCCGCCGCCCACCCTGCGCGGCGATTCGCGGTCCTGTCGCTTCTCCTGGTCGTCGCGGAAGCTCTCATCGGGGCGGGTTTGGTCCGGTTCGAGTGGGTGGCCTCGAACGTCTCCGATGCGCGAGTCTACGTGATGGCCTTCCACCTGGTGAACACCTTCCTGCTCCTGGCGGCGATGACTTTGACCGCATGGTTCGCGGGTCAGGGCGGGCCGTTCGAGCGCAGGCGCTCGAACGCGGTTGCGGCGGTCTCCGCCACCGCTCTCCTCGCGGTGCTGGTCCTGGGCGCGAGCGGAGCGGTCACCGCGCTCGGCGACACCCTGGTCTTCACCGAGGGCATCGACCCCGGGGAGTCGCCCCTGGTGGAGAAGCTGGTGGCTTCGCGCTTCTACCATCCGACGACGGCGCTTCTCGCCTTCGCCGCCGTCGCCTCGGTCGTCCTCTGGCTCCGGCCTCGAGTCGGAGAGAGAGCGCGCCGCCACGGGATTACCGCGCTCGCGGTCTTCGCCGCCCAGCTTCTCCTGGGGACCGTCAACGTCTACCTCAGGGCGCCGGTCTGGATGCAGCTCGTTCACCTGGCCGCGGCGGACCTGCTCTGGATACTCCTGGTGCTGATGGCGACCGAGAGCTTGACGACTGCCCGGGAAGCTCCGCAGGCTCACGTTGGCTTCGGCAGAGATCGATCGGGGTAAGCGCCCCTCTGACGCACTCACCGGCTCCTCGACCGCGGGCCTAGGGCGCGGCGACGGGCTTCAACCGAGCCACGTAGTGGAGGCTTTCCCCGGGACGCGCCTCGACCCGGGTGCGAAACGGCTCGTGTCCCAGTCGGCGGACTTCGAGCTGGTGGACTCCTTCGTCGAGCGGGATCTCCGCGAGAGGAGTGCGTCCTACCGAGTTGCCGTCGACGAGAACCGAAGCGTCCGAGGGCGTGCTGCTGATCGAAAAGAGCGTCCGCGCCGGCTGAAGGGCGAAGACCAGCGGCGGCGCTCCGGCTTTCGAGGTCACCGCCTCCGTCGCGCGCACGAACCCATCCTTGGCGACAGCCACCTCGTGCTCACCCGCGGGCAGATCCTCCAGGGTGACGGGCGTGGTCCCGACGGCGGCGCCGTCGACCCATACCGTCGCTCCCGGGGGGAGGCTATCCACGGTGAAAGGACTCGAAGCGGGAGCGGGCCAGAAGAGCCATGTCGAGACACCGAACAGGAGCGCGGCGGATATCGCGAGACCGGAGCGCCGTCGCCTGTCGGCGGCAGGCGGCTTCGGACGCCGCTCGGTCGTGCTCACGCTCGGCCGGAGCGCGGTCTCGATGGACACCACTGTCTCGCCCTCGGGACTCACGTCGACGACGGCTGTCTTCCGAATCCGGGAAAAGGGTTCCAGAACGTCCATGCGGGAGACGATCGCCTCGAGCTCCCTCAGGTTGAGCTCGGTCACGAAGCCCGCGGCATCGGAGAATCGCTCCTCGGGGAGCTTCGAGAGCGCTCTCGCGAAGAGTTCGTCATAGCGCGGCGGGAGCGAGGCATTGAAGTGGCGCGGCGGCACCGGAGAAGCGTGCACCACCTGGTGAAGGAGCGTCGTGATGTTCTTCCCGGCGAAGGGCCGGGCCCCGGTCAGTATCTCGTAGGTGACGACGGCGAGCGCATAGAGATCGGTCCGTGGAGTAGGCTCGAATCCCTGGATCTGCTCGGGCGCCATGTAGGCGGGCGACCCGAGCGACTGGCCGGCGCGGGTGAGCACCGTGGTCTCCAGGTGGGCGAGACCGAAGTCCATCAGCTTCGGAACGCCCCGATCCGTCAACATGATGTTGGCGGGCTTGACGTCCCGGTGAACCACGCCCCGATGGTGAGCGTAGTCGAGAGCGGCAGCGATGGGCGCGACGATGTCCAGGGTGGCTTCGGGCGACAGGTGACTCTTGCGGGCGATATGGGCCTGGAGCGTCTCGCCTCTCAGCAGCTCCATCACGAAGAAGCTCTTGCCGACGTCGAAGACGGTGACGACGTTGGGGTGGTTGAGCTGGCCGGCGGCCTGCGCTTCGCGCCGGAAGCGGCTCAGAATCTCCTCCTGCTGCCGCCTGGGGAACTCCTCGAGGTTCAGGCTCTTGATCGCGACTTCCCGGCCGACGATGGGATCCAGCGCCCGGTACACTCTGCCCATGGCGCCCCGCCCGAGCTCGGCGAGAATCTCATAGCGTCCGAGACGAGTCGGAATCATGGAAAACCTGGGTTCCCCTCAACCCGGGGGTATCGTAACCCCAAACCCGGCGGGATAGCTATCGGGACCAGTTGGTATACTGGCGCGGTGCCGCAATGGAGTGCCCCCGAGATGGAAACGTTTCTGAGTCGTCCGTTCCACGCGATCGTGGGCACGATCTCGCGAAGCGGCGCTCCGCAGCTGAGTCCCGTCTGGTACCTATACGAGGACGGACGGCTCTACTTCGGCATCGTCGCCGGCACCGCGAAGCACCGGAACATCGAGCGGGACCCCCGCATCTCGCTATGCATCGACGGCGGGCGCGACGACGTCCGAACCGTCATCTTCCACGGCCGGGCGCGTCTCGTCGCGGATGCGGGGGAGGACATGCGATGGCGCATCGTCCGCCGCTATTACGAGAGCGAGGAAGAGGCGCGGACCTATTACGAGAGCATACGCGACATGCCGGCGCTCCTGGTAGTCCTCGAGCCCGAACGAGTCATCACTCAGGACTTCAACGACTGAACCCGGGTAGAAGGGATAAGGAGCTACCTCCCCGTTCTTCCCGCAGGATCTAGAGCTCCGCGATCATCGCTCCGTACACCCGAGCGCAGGTCAGCATCTCGTCGATCGAGGCCCACAGGTACTGCTCGGAACCAGCGGGACGGCCCGAGGGACCGTAGAGGCAGCAGGGAATGCCGGCGGCCTTCAGGTGAGAGGTGTCGTTTCCCGAGTACCCGCTCGGAAGCGAGACGCCGACGTTCGGAGCGGAGCCCCGGACGGCGGCGACGTGCTTCGCGACTCGCTGAACGAAAGGGCTGTCGGGAGACACCGAGAACGGCATCATGACCTCTCTCAGGCAACGCCGCTCGGGATTCATCGGGAACTCGATCTCGTATTTCAGGTCCCGGTCCTCGCGCGCGAGCCCATCGAGAGAGCTCCTCAAGTCTTCGACGATCGTCTCCGGCGTCATCCCTTCGGTGAAGCGGATGTCGACGTAGAGCGTCGCGAAGTCGGGAACGATGTTCGGTCCCCGGAGCTCGACGTTCCGGCCTCGGCCGCCGATGATGCTGCCGACGTTCAGGAGGGGGAGGCCGGGGAGCTCGGGGTCGGGCTTGCCCTCGAGCTTAAGGTTCTCGAGGCTCTGGGCCACCTTTCCCGCCTTCAAGATTGCGTTCACGCCCTCTTGCTTCCTGGAGATGTGGGCGCTTCGCCCGAGGACGTGGATCGCGAGCTGCATCACCCCCGCGTGCTTGGTGAGCACGTTTCCGGCGCCGTGCGGCTCGGTGACGATCGCGGCGTCGGTGCGAACCCCCGAGCGCAGCAGGTGAGCGGTGCCGGCGCCTCCCTGGAGCTCTCCTACGACGCAGGCGACCACCAGCTCGCCGCGGCGCGGAAATCCGGCTCTCTTCGCCGCCGCCGCCGCTGCGATCATGGAGGCGACTCCCGCCTTCATGTTCCCGATGCCGGCTCCGAAGAACAGGTTTCCCTCGGCCGCCGGCTGGAACGGATCGCGGCTGAGGCCGTCCGGAAGGGGGTCGATGTCGATGTGACCGTTCAGCATCAGGCTCTCGCCGCCTCCCGCCCCGCGGAGCCGCGCGATGCACTGGAGCCGTCCCGGGTCCACTTCCTGGAGCTCGGATTCGAATCCCAGCGTCTGGAAATGACCATGGAGGAACCGCGCGCAGTCGCTCTCCTCGGTGGTGAAGCTCGGGATTCGGCACAGCGCGGCTGCGAGCTCCAGCAGCTCCCCGCGATCGATCTCGACGGCGGCGGAGGCGCTCCGCGAAATCCCGGCCAGGGCCAGGGCACCCGAGCTCACGACTCCCTCGAGAAACCTGCGTCTTTCCACTTCCTGGGCCTCCCGTTCGTAGCGCCCTATGCTATACCCGGCGGGTCGACGCGCGGGAGCTTGATGGTGACCGCCACTCCGAGGAGGAGCCCCGCGCGGACGGCGGGAAGGGACTTCTCCCCGTAGTCTCTCTGGAACTCGATCTCGAGGGGATCCGCGAATCGAAGTCTCATCGTTCGGAAACGAAAAAGCCCTTCCCGGCGCGAACCGGGAAGGGCTTCGAAAAGCGCAGCCGAATGCCTAGGGCGCGGTGTAGGAGAAGTTGGCTTCCGCGGTGGCCGTCTCGGCCACGGTGACGCTCATCTCCTTGGTTCCGAACTTCTCGTGCCATACCTCGACGGTGTAGGTCCCCGGCGGAACTCCGCTGATGGTGAAGCTTCCGTCGGGGCCGCTCACCGCGAAGAACGGGTGGTCGACGACACCGGCGTAGCTGTTCATCCACTTGTGGACGTCGCACTTGAAGGGAACCATCACTTCGGCGGCTTCGAAAGTCCTCTGGGTCTTGAGGCCTTTCACCGGCTGGCCGATGTTGAACTCCTTGTTGAGCTTCGGCATCGCGTGGATGTTGTGGAGGGTCTCGTCGCTGTTCACGATCTCGAGCGGCTGGCCCACCTGGATACCAATCACGTGGGGGTGGTAGGTGCAGCCCTGCTGGTCCAGCACCACGGGCTCGGCCGGAGGCGGAAAGTCACCCTGGACCCCGCTCTTGAGGTAGACGAAGCTGTTGGCGAGAGCACCGCCTTCGCCCGCCACCACGAACTCCGTCGTGACCGGGGTGGAATGCATCTTGGCGCAGTTCGGGTCCGCGGCCATCTGGATCGGCTCCTGCGCGGGCGCCGCGCCTTCGAGGGTCACCTTTCCCGCGACCTTACCCGCCTTGGCGGGGTCGACGGCGGGAGCCTTCGGGGCGGCGGCCGGCGTTTCCGTGGACGCGGCGTGCTCGCCGCCGCCTCCTCCGCCACAAGCGGCTGCTAGAAGTGAGAGCGCGAGGGGTGCGATGAGGGTCAGCTTCTTCATTCTTCGATTCCTCCGAGTATTGGCGATTCTTGCCGATTGTTCGAACGGTTACTGGGCTGCCGCCCACCATTCCCTGGGCTCGTGGGCCTCGGCCAGTCGATGGTTTGCCTCGAAGCCTAGAGCGGCGCTCAAAACGCGTAGTCTACACGTTCGCGGAGGGCCTTCGCAACCTCGACGGGCGCTCGTCCTCGGATCCCGGGTCCCGATGGAGCTGCCGCAGAAGGCTCGATTCCCGCCGGTAGAACCCTTCCGTATGAAACGAATCGGCGAGACGGAATCGCTGGTAATCGAGGTGGTGGCAGAGCTCGTGGAGAAACGTCCGGAGAAAAGTCTTGAACTTCACTACCTGCGCCCGCTGCGCCGTGCGCATCCAGAGCGAGATCCGGAACCGGCCTTTCTCGTCCACCTGATAGAGGCCGTGAAGCTCGCCCGTCTGCCAGGAGGGCCGCCGCTCCGCGACCCCCACCCGAAGCGCGGGAACCCCGAAAGCCACCGTCAGTCCGTCCATCAGCGCCTGGGCCGCGAGCTCCGTCGCCCGGGCGTTGCCGCTAGCGAGGCCCCGCTCGAGCGCCTCGACGCGCTCGCGATGGGGCTCGGGGCGATGGAGGGAGATCGCCCCGATGGCGTCGCTCTCGTCGTAGATTCTCTTCTGTCGAGGGGTGAGACGCTGATAGTAGGAGAAGCGCAATGACGGCTCAGGCTTCGGGCTCGATCTCGAGCGATCGGCGGCCGGCGAAACCCGCTTCGAGCTCGTGCCAGTACCCGACGTGAGGCTCGCCGAGCTTCCAGCAGAGGTAGACCTCGCGCCCCTCCCAGAGGGTTGGAAAATCCACGAGACCGGAGTCGAGATCCTTGAGGTGGCAGCCGCAGGAGCTGATGTCCTCGACCAGGGTTTGAAGGTTGGCGACGAGCGCGAGGTAGCGCGGGGGAACGAACGTTCCGCCGCGAAGCATGATCTCCTGGCTCGAGGGGACTTCGTCGCAGCGAGTCTGGAGCTCCTGATGGACCAGACGTAGATCGCGCACCCTCGAGCTCAGAAAGGGGAGGAGCTCGTTCGCTTCCCGCACGGTGAAGAAGCGCTTCTGCATCGTCTTCGAGTTTAGCGAAAAAACGGGTGCCGGGCCAAACCGGGACCGTGGTCGCGGACGGGCTTGTGGTAAACTACGCGCGGCTCGGGGCAGGGTCGGAAGGCGCTTCCCGGGCCCATCGTCGACGTCTTGAGCCGCCCAACCGCGCCGACACGGAGGAGCATCTATGAGCCTGCCAGCCGGTCGTCGTTCTTTCGCGAAGTCATACGCGGGTCTTATTTTCTTCGCACTAATCGCAGGGACGCTCTCGTTCTCGTCGTTCGCCGTCTCGCAAGAGGAGCCTTCGCGAGGTTCGCAGGAAGGACACATCCAGTTTCGATCCACGGTGGAGGCGGTCAATCTGAGCGTTGTCGTCACCGACAAGAAAGGCCGCTTCGTCCCCAATCTCGGTGCCGATGACTTCCTCGTCTACGAGAACCGCGTTCCTCAGGAGCTGGCATTCTTCACCGCGGAGGTCACTCCCGTCACTCTCCTCCTGCTCCTCGACGCCTCCACGAGCATGCGCGAGAGCGTCGACGGCGTCAAGGAGGCGGCGTCCAACTTCGTGGGCAAGCTCTGGGAGGGAGACCAGGCCATTATCGCCGACTTCAACGAGCGCGTCCGCTTCAGCTCCTATTTCTCGGACGACGTCGACCGACTCGTGTCCACCATCCAGTCTCTCTATCCCTCGGGCTGGACGGCGCTCTACGACTCGGTGCTGCTCTCCCTCGAGAAGGTCTCGGAAGCGGACGGCCGAAAGGCGCTCCTGGTGTTCACCGACGGCGACGACTCGCGCTCCGTCGGCTTCGGAAGCGAATCCTCGGCCAAGGACGTGGTCGAAGGCGCGAAATTCTCCGAGGTCACGATCTACTCCGTGGGGTTCGAGGGCGGCGGCATGGGTGGAGGAGTGAACAAGGGATTCCTCAAGAAGCTCTCGGAGGAGACCGGAGGGACCGCCTTCTTTCCCAAAGGCATCGGCGATCTGAACGAGAACTTCGAGCAGATTCAGGACGAGCTCCACAGCCAGTATCGTCTCGCCTACGTTCCCTCGAAGCTGGACAAGAACGGCGAGTGGCGAGCCATCGAGGTGCGCGTGAAGAACCGCGACGATCTCCTGGTACGCACCCGGCAGGGGTACTACGCGGTTCCGGAACGGGAAACGGCCAGCAATCAGTAAAGGAGCTGAATCACCGGTACGGCTCCTCCAGATACTGCTTCGCCAGCCTGGTCGTCTGGGGATCGGTGTCCAGCCGCAAAACGCGCTCGTAGTCGGACACCGCTTTCGGGCGTAAACCACGCGCGTCGGAAGTCATTCCTCTCCGCAGGAAGACCTGGGATCGCACCCAATCCGGGGCTCCCGGAGTCTCGAGAGCCCGCTCGAGATCCCGCGCGGCCCCCGCGGGGTCCTTGGCGAAGAGCCGGCTCTCCCCGAGACGGAGATAGACCAGAGCGGGCTCCAGGAGATCGAAGCTCTCCCCCCACTCGGTCCGCCTCGCCAGGACTTCCTCGAACGCCCGCCGGGCCGCGGTCCAGTCCTTGCGCAGGAGATGGACGCTCCCGCGCTCCATGGGAAGGAACGGGTTTCGGGGAAACGCCTTCTCGAGCTCGCGCAGCACGGCGAGAGAGCTCAGGTAACGCTTCTCCCTCTGCTGCATCACGGCGAGCGAAAGCCGGGCGACCCACCGCGTGCGGTCCCCCTCGGCGACGGCGCGCTCCACCAGGGAAAGGCCTTTCTCCTTCGAGCCCTTGATTCCGACGATGAACCCCAGGATACGAAGCGAGCGGGGAAGGGTGGCGAGCGTGTACTCGAAGATGCCCGGCAGGAGGCACGCGTCGGCATAGCCGGGATCGAGCCGAAGGAGTTTCTCGTGGTATTCCCTCGCGCGCTTTCCCGCCTGGTAGGCGCCGTAGTAGCTCTGCTCGATGGAAGCGAGGTACGCGCTCCGGAGCCCTTCGGCGGAGCCCCGGAAGAAGAGGCCTTCGAGGTCTAGCGGCTCCCTCTCCAGGATTGCATCGGCGCGCGCGATCGATTCCTGTATCAGCCGCTTGAACTCTCGGTCGAGCTCCACCGGGGGCGGTATACTTTTCCAGGACCAGTACTGTCCCGTGCGGAACGTGGCTCCGGCCATCCCGCCCCGCCGCGAGAACTCCTCCATCCAGAGTGCGGTCGCCTCGTAGTACGGGCCGGCAGGGGAGAGCGGCGCCTTTCGCTCGAGCTCGGAGAAGACCGCGCGCGCGGAGCCGAGCTCCATGTTGTAGAGATGACTCCGCCCGGTCTCCTCGAGCTCGGAAGCGGTGGCGGCGCCGAACGCGACGAGGAGCAGCGGCAGAGCGTTCATGTCTCCCCCCGAATGTAGCAAAGATCCCCGCATGCTAGAATTCCCCGGTGGGTGAGCCCCCCAAAGTCCGCGTTCTTTCCTCCAGGAGCATCTATCGCGGACGCGTGGTGCATCTCGACGTCGACCGCATCGTCGAGCCTTCGGGGATGGAGGTCGAGCGCGAGATCGTGCGTCATCCGGGAGCGGCGGTGCTTCTGCCGGTGACCGCCGACCGGCGCGTCATCCTGATTCGGCAGTTTCGCTACGCCGCGGGCGAGACGCTCCTCGAAGTTCCGGCTGGGACGATCGATCCCGGTGAGACCCCGGAGGAGACCGCCGGTCGAGAGCTCGTCGAGGAGACGGGCTACCACGCACGCCGGCTCGAGAAGCTCGCGGAGTTCTTTCCGTCTCCCGGAATCCTGGCCGAGCGCATGCACCTCTTCCTCGCGACCGAGCTCGAAAAGCGCGAAGCTTCCCCCGAAGCAGACGAGAGCCTGGAGATCGTGGAGCTTTCCTGGGAGCAGGCACTCGCCCTGGAGCCGGGGACGGATCTCCGCGACGCCAAGACCATCGTGGCCCTGTCCTTCCTGACACGACACCCGCTCTTCACGAACACCGGACCCCGTTGAAGCGCGCCTTTCTGGGAGCCGCCGCGGGAATCTCGGCCGGGCTCGCTCTCGTCGTCCGCTCCACGCTCCGCGCTCCGGTTTTCGATTCCCGCCCCGGGGCCGCGGCCCCCTGGCTCGTGAGCTCGCTCCCGCCTCTCCTCCTCGTTCTCACCGTCGTCGTCGTCTCCGGCGTTCTCGGAGCCCACCTCGGGCGAAGGGGCAGGGAAGACCTCTTGACTCCGTTTCTCCCCTGCGGTCTCGCGGCCGCGATCTTTTTTCCGGGTGCTTTCGCCGCCGCCCCTTTTCTCGCGGCGTTCGCGGGACGGTTTCTCGATCTCCTGCTCGCCATCGGCCTCGGCATCTCGCTTTCGAGGATCGCGGGGCGGCTTCCCCCGTTGGCCTTCTCCGGAAGGACCGTGCTCTTCGCCGCCTTCGCCTTCTATCTCGCCGTCGGCTCCTGGATCTCCTCGAGGGTAGGGCTTTCGGGGGACGAGCCCCACTACCTCCTCATTACGTACAGCCTTCTCCACGACCTCGATCTCGCGGTACAGAACAATTACGGGGCCGAGGACTACCGGAGCTTCTACCAGGGGAAGATCGGTCCGCGGCTGGCTGCGGGCACGCCGTACTCGGTGCACGGCGCGGGTGTGCCGCTTCTGCTCGCTCCCGGCTACTTCGCCCTGGGCCTCTTCGGAGTGCTCCTGACGGAAGCCTGCATCGCGGCGCTTCTCCTGCAGACGATCTACCGGGCTTCGCTCCGGATCACCGCGAGCTCTCCCGCTTCGCTCGCGGCCGCGGCCGGCTTCGGCCTGACGTCGCCCGCTCTGTTCCTCTCGGTCTCCGCCTACCCCGAGCTTCCGGCGGCGCTCGTCGTGGCGCTGGCCGTGCTCCGTCTCCTCGATTCGGAGTCGCCGGGAGCTTTCGCCGCCTTCGCCTGGACGCTCGCGCTCGGAGCGCTGCCGTTTCTTCACCTCAAGTTCCTGCCGCTCGCCGGGATCCTGATCGCCGCGTTCGTCTTTCGGTTCGGGCGCAGCAAGCGATCCCGCATCGCCTGGCTCGCCCTCGGAGCCGCGGTCTCCCTGGGGTGCTTCCTCCTCTACTCCTTCTTCACGCTGGGAAGCTTCGATCCCACGGCCTCCTACGGCCGCCAGCGGATTTTTCTCGACCGCGTTCCTCTGGGAATCGCGGGCCTCCTCTTCGACCAGGAGTACGGCCTTCTCCTTCATGCGCCGATCTATCTCGTGGGGTTCGCGGGAATCGTCACCCTGTTCCGGCGGAGCGCCTTTCTGGGAGCGTTATCGGTTCTCGCGTTTCTCTCGGTCGCGATCCCCGGTGCCGCCCATCCGCTCTGGTCCGGAGGGACTTCCCCTCCGGCTCGATTCCTCTTCCCCGTGCTTCCCCTCTGGATGATCGCCGCGGCCGCGCTCCTGGAGCGGGAGAAAGAGATCGGAGTCGGCCCCTGGACGCCCTGGCTTCTCGCGTCGAGTATCGCCGTCGGTCTCTCGATGGTCTTTCTGCCCGGCGGCCCGTTCTTCCTGAACGCCCGGGACGGGACGGGACGAATCTGGGAGGCGCTCTCGACCTCCTGGAGCCTCGCGGACTACCTCCCCTCTCTCGTTCGGGCGGACCCGCGTTCGCTCGCGTCCGCGGCGGGCCTCGTTCTTCTCCTGGTTCTCGCGATCGGAGGGCAGATCCGGCGAGCGCGGGGATTCCGCGTGGCTCCGTTCCTGCTGGCTCTTCTTCTCGCCGCCTGGGCCCACGACCGGACGGGCATCTCCCGGTCGCGCGAACTGGAGCCGCATTGGGTGACCCGCATCCTGCACCGTCTCTCCGACCGCCCGGAGGAGCGCTATCTCGCCCTCCCCTCCTTCGAGCGACTTTCCCCGGATGCCCTCACCGCGCGAGTTTCCCTCCCGCTCGAAGCTTCGGGGGGCGACTTCGATCCTTCGCACTGGTGGAGCCGCAGCTACTCGATTCCGGCGGGCCGCTATCGCCTGTCGGGCGCTCCACCGACGGGAGTTACTTTCTACAACGGGGACGGCGTCCTCCCGTCCGACGATCTCGAGTTTTCGACCGGGGTCGCGCTCGCCCGGTTCCGCCTCCGCGCGCGCCAGCTCTTCGAGCCTCCGAGACTCGTTCTTCTCGAGCCTCGCCCGGCCTCGCTGGGCGGGCTCCAGGCGTATTCCACGCTCTCCTCGGACGGTCTGCGGCTTCACGCGCTCGATGAGAACGTCTATTCCGATGTCGCCGGCTTCTGGATCCGGACGGCCTCGCGAGCTTCGTTCGCGATCGAGGTCGATTCGCCGCTCCCCCGGGAGGTGCTGCTCGGGATCGCGAACGGAGGCCTCGCGAACGGGGTCCGCCTGGACTCCGACGCCGTCCGGGAGAGCTTTCGCCTCGCTCCCTGGGAACAACGCGAACTCCGACTTCCGCTGAACTCGCGGGTCGAGGTCTTTGCCGTCGCGAGCGAGAGCGGGTTCCGTCCCTCGGCTCTCGACCCGGGCTCGCGGGACGATCGCGAGCTCGGGGTCCTGGTCCGCGCTCGCGGGGCCTTTGACTAGGGTGCCGGCGTTCCGGATAATGAATTCATAGACAAACCGATCCCGCATCAGGCCAGAAAAATAGAGGCCTCCGGCGCCGTGCCGCGGGAACGCGATCGCCGCCTCGCAGGCTGAGACGTAAGAGAGTGCCCTTGAGAAACGGTTTTTTTTCCGGTCCGGAGCCTCGACTCTTCGCCCATCGAGGGGCGAGCGCCCGCGCTCCCGAGAACACTCTCGAAGCATTCCGACTCGCGCGCGAGCAGGGTGCCTCGTATCTCGAGCTCGACGTTCACCTCAGCGCCGATTCCGAGCTCGTGGTCATCCACGACAGCTCGGTCTCGCGCACGACGGGCCGGAGAGGGCGGGTCGAGAACATGAACCTCGCCGAGATTCGAAAGCTCGACGCCGGCTTCAAGTTCACGATGGATCACGGGCGCACGTTTCCCTATCGCGGCCGAAGTCTTCGGGTCCCGACTCTGGGCGAGGTCCTGGATACCTTTCCCGAGATGTGGATCACCGTCGAGATCAAGCAGACGCGCGCCGGCGTCGCCGAGGCGCTGGCCCAGGTGCTGCTCTCCCATCATGCGGAAGACCGGGTGATCGTCGCCTCGCACGAGCACGAGCTGCTCGCGGCGTTCCGTGCGGCAGCGCCAACGGTCGCGACGAGCTTCAGCAAGGACGAGGTGCGGGAGTTCCTTCTGCGCTTGCGGGGAGGGGCCATGGGCGGCTACCGTCCCCCGGGGGTGGCGTTCCAGGTGCCCGAGTACAAGGGTCTTCGACGGGTGGTCTCGAAGTCCGTCATCGAAGCCGTTCACGGCTTCGGGGTCGAGGTCCACGTCTGGACGGTCAACGAGCCGGTGCACATCGCCAGGCTCCTCTCCTGGGGAGTCGACGGCATCATGACCGACGACCCGGCCCGCGCGATCGCGAACGTCGCCGTCCTTCGGGACCTGAGAAACGGCCCCGGGGGAAACCATGGGTGATCGCCGCCGATTCGTCGCCGCGGGACTGGCTTCGGCCGTCCTCGCCCTCGCGTCCGTCTCCTGCAACAAGGACCCGGGGCCCCAGCCGGGAATGCCGGCCCCGGACTTCACGCTCCCGGATCTCGACGGAAAGGTTCACGGCCTCGCCGACTTCCGGGGCCAGGTGGTGGTGCTGAACTTCTGGGCCACCTGGTGCCCCCCCTGCATCGACGAGATGCCGTCGCTTCAAAGGCTCCACCAGGCGCTCGCCGACCGGGGCGTCGCGGTCATCGCCGTCTCGGTCGACGAGAGGTTCAGCGACGTTCCCGCCTTCGTGAAGAAGTTCGACCTGACGTTCCCGGTGCTCTACGACGAGGGGAAGAAAGTCTCGCGAAAGTATCAGACGTTCAAGTATCCCGAGACCTATATCCTCGACCGCGACGGCCGACTCAAGTCCAAGGTCGTGGGGCCGCGCGACTGGTCGGCGCCGACGGTGATCCGGGACATGGTGGACCTTCTGAAGGAGACTCCGCCGCCCGGGAGAACCTCCCTCCCGGGTTGACGCCTCTCGACGAGCTCTCATGCACATCGGAAGGCACATCGTTCAGGAGCTGGTCTTCACCTTCGGCGACCCGGAAGTGGAGCGCTGGGAAGTTCCCATGACCGATAAGGAGCTCGACGGGGTCGAGCGCCACCTCGGCCTGGGTCGAGCTCACGACGTGAGCCTCGTCATCCAGCAGGGGAGCCGGCTCGCGGTCATCCGGAAGTCGGGGTACCCTGCGGGGGCCTATCGTTTTCCCTCCGGAGGAATCCACCCCGAAGAGTCCTTCATCGACGGCGCGGTCCGGGAGGCGCTCGAGGAGACCGGGCTCTCGGTGCGCATCGAGGACTATCTGCTGCAGGTGCACGCGACTTTCGTCGCCGGCCTTCCCTCGATCCGTCGCGCGAAGTGGACCACCCACGTCATGCTGGCGCAGCCGTTCGCGGGTTCTCTCGCTCCCCGCGACACCGCGGAAATCGAAGCCGCGCGCTGGATCGAGTGGCCCGAGCTCATCGAAGAGGTAAATCCGCTGCTGCGCGAGTCGGGACTCGGAGGGCTCGCCTACCGGGCGCGCCTTCACGACAGGGTGCGCGCCATCCTGCTCGCGACGAATCGGGCTCCGGCCGGGCCCTGACGGGTCGAATCGGACTTGAAGAACAACAAAGCCTCCGAGCTCCGCCGAGCCGAGGGCTTGAGGCGCGGCGGCAAGCCGGAGAAGGCCCTCGAGATCCTTCGCAGCCTCGCCTCCGAGGAGCCGAGGGACGTCGAGCTGCGGCGGAAGCTCGCGGACCTCCTCGTGGAGACGGGGAGTCGAGACGCCGCCATTACCCAGCTGGTCAAGCTCCAGGAGCACCTCGCGGCCCAGGGAGATCTCCTCGGCGCGATCTCCTCGGGCCTCCGGGTGGTGGAGCTCGATCCGAAGTTCGAGAACCCGCTCGCCTACGTGGCGAAGGTGAAGCTCGAGAGCCTCCGCGAAGAGCAGAAACGTCAGAACGCGAGGACGCTTCCCGCGGAGCCCATCGTCACCCCCCTGAATCAGATCCCGCTACTGAAGGACCTGGGTGCCGAGGAGCTCGCGAGCGTGGCGGCGACGATGAGGCGCCACGACGTCGACGAGGGCGCGGTGGTCTTCGAGGAAGGAGCGCCGGGGCAATCGCTGTACTTCGTGAACCGGGGTCTTCTCGAAGTGCGATCGGGCGCGAACCGGCTCGGGTTGGTGTCGGCGGGAAGCTGCTTCGGCGAGTTCTCGTTCCTGACCGGCGAGCCCCGGACGGCGACGGTCAGGGCCCTCGAGGCGAGCGAGCTCCTGGAGCTCTCGGCGGAGAGCATGCGCTCGGCGGTCAAGAAGCATCCGCGTCTGCGCGAGGTCCTGTTCGAGCTCTATCGGGAGCGCGCTCTCGCGAACGTGCTCTCCTCGTCGCCGCTGTTTCAGGTGATTCCGTCGAAGGACCGCGCCCGTCTCGCGCCCCGCTTCAAGCTCGTCGAACTGCCGGCCGGAGGGCAGGCGTTCTCGGAGGGCGAGCCCGGCGGAGCCCTGTTCCTGGTGAAGAGCGGAGCGGTCGAGGTGCGAGCCAAGCTCCACGGAGAGCTCCTGGTTCTCGCCCGGCTGGGCAGGCACCAGTTCTTCGGCGAAGTCTCGTTCCTGACGGGTGTTCCCCGGACGGCTACCGTCCATGCCGTCGAGCCGACGGAGCTATTGAAGATCGAGGAACCGGAGCTGCGGGATCTGGTGCGGCATCATCCGTTCCTGAAGGACGTGCTCTCGCGCTATCACCTCGACCGGGTGACCGCGACCGCGGAGTCGCTGAAAGCGTTCCTGAAGAGGGACAGAGTGGAAGGAATCGTGAGCTAGTCGGGGAGGATCCCTCTTCCCGATTTACTCGTCGGCGTTGTTCTCGGAGTCGCTCGAACCGAAGGCCTCTTCGGCCAGGGCTTCGGGCATCTCGCTCGGACTGAAAGCCTCGATCAGCCCCAATTCCACTTCCTGGATGGCGATGGCGGCGGCCTTTCGGGATTTGGTTGCGATCTTGGGCGCCGCGCCCTGCATGAGCTGCCGGGCCCGCTGGGCGGCGACGTTGACCCTCAGAAAGATTCCGGCTTCATTGATATTCAAATCGGCTGCCTTTCTTGGTTGCTCGCCTCGCTCTTCGCTCGGCTCGCTCCCCGCGCCTCGCGCGGGGAGGATGGGTCTCTCCGGGCCCCGCGAAGCCTCCCATTCTACCACGGAGGACGGTCTCTCCATTCGCTTTTCGAACCGGCTTCCCTGTGGTAAGTTGGCGGCATGCGAGAAACGTTGTCCTTTCGCCCAACGGGGAAAACCCGACCACAAGGAGAGGTTCCATTGCACGCGGAGGTAGGCCAGAAGATTCGCGAGCTTCGCCTGAAGAAAGGAATGCTCCAGGAAGAGCTCGCTCGAAAAGCGGGGTTGTCGCCCTCGGCGCTTTCGAACTTCGAGCAGGGTCGGCGGCGTACGTCGCTCGACTGGCTGCGGAAGATCAGCAAGGCGTTGGGAGTCAGCGTCTCCGATCTCATTCCCGAGAGCCGGACGCGAAAGCCCCTCGCCGAGAACAAGGAAGAGGAGAAGCTCCTCGGTCACTGGCGCCGGATCGGCAACCCCGACCTCCAGGATCAGCTCCTGGAAGTGATCGAGCTTTCGGCTGCCGGCGGTCGACGTAAGGGAGCCTGAGGCTCCCCTTCAGGCGGCTGTCAGGAATCCGCGGCAGAAGACTTCGGTCAGCTCGCGGGCAAGTTGTTGCTCCGACAACCGTCCGTCCGCCTTGTACCACTGGTAGACCCAGTTCAAGGCGCCCAGCAGGAAGAACGTCGCCGCGGTGACGTCGACGTCCTTCCGGGCATCGCCCCTTTTCTGGAGCTGAGTGAGCACCCTGCGGACGTACTCGATGTACTGCTTCTTTCGCTGCTGGATCTTCTCGCGATAGACCCCGGTGAGCGCCGTCCTCTCGTGGAGGATGATCGTGACCTCTCGCGGCCGCGTGAGCAGCATGTGCACGTGGCGCTCGATGAGCTTCGAAAGGTGCTCCTTCGGGTCCTGCACGCCCTCGAGCGGCCGGACCACGGTCTCGTCGAGGAGATCGAGTCCATAGTCGGTGATGAGATAGAGAAGGTGCTCCTTGCTCTCGACGAAGTAATAGAGACCCGCCTTGGTGATTCCCACCTCGTCGGCGATATCGCTCATCGACGTCGAGTCGTAGCCCTTGACGCGGAAGAGTTGAGCCGCCTTCTCGAGAATCTGGGCGCGCCGCTGGTTGAGCTGCGGACGCCCCCCCTTGAGCTCGTCGGCCTCCGGCTTCGTCATGCCGCCGATTGTGTCAACGGACGGCTTTCCAAGCAACTCCGGGCTGCTGTAGCATGCCCGCCGGGAAATCGAACAGGAGTGTGACGTGAAGAAGCTCGTTCTCGCCGCCTCTCTCCTTCTATCCGCCTTCGACGCGACCGCCCAGGAATCCCGAAGACGCTGGGAGCGCCTCTGCCAGATCCGCCACGAGAAATTCGATCGCATCCTCCCCGAGGCGATGCGCGAGAACGGGATCGACATGTGGATCACCATGTCCAAGGAAGGCCTCTACGACCCCCTGTTCCGGGACTTCGGCGAGGGCTACGTGGGAAGTATCGCGTATTTCATCTTCACCGACCGCGGCGCCGCGGGAATCGAGAGGACGGCCGTCGGGCTCTCCGATCGGAGGCTCGAGGCCTGCGGCGCCTACGACGCCGTCGAGGAGGGCATCGACCTCCAGGCCTTCGTCTCGGAGCGGGACCCCAGGCGGATCGCATTGAACATGTCGGAGGGAATCGGCGCCGCCGATGGACTCTCTCATTCGAGCTACCTCTACTTGACCAGGACGCTGGGAGCCCAGTACGCCTCGCGGTTCGTCTCCGCGGAAAAGCTCGCCTCCGACTTTCGTTCGCGGCGGGTGGCGAGCGAGATCGTCGCCTTCGGGGAAGCGGGAGAGATGTCGCGCGAGATCGCGGAGCGCGCTCTGTCGAACGAAGTGATCACTCCGGGGAGGACGACTCTGGAGGACGTCTCCTGGTGGATGTGGGACCAGCTCCTCGCCCGAGGTCTCGACTCCTCCTTCGGAATGCCCTCGGTCTATGTCACCGGCCCCGAGGGAATCGAAGACACCTCCAACGAGCGCATCATCAAGCGGGGCGACTTCCTCATCATCGACTGGGGCGTCGGCTACCTGGGCTTCTACACGGACGTCAAACGCACCGCGTACGTCCTGAAGGAGGGGGAGACCCGGGCGCCCGCGGGGCTCCAGCACGCCTTCGACCAGGCGGTGAAGGTGCGGGAGCTCCTGCGGCAGAAGATCCAGGCCGGACCCACGGCGGCCGCGATGCTGGAGCGGCTGAACGAGGAGATAGCGAAAGCCGGCTTCTCCCTCATCGAGTTCAACCGCCCGACCGACGCCGATACCACCGACGTCATCATCGGCTGCCACTCCGTCGGAGACATGGGCCACGGCATCGGCCCTTCGATCGCCTGGTTCAACCCGGAGAGACTCCAGTACCAGATCCGCCCGAGCAACATGTTCTCGATCGAGCTCTTCGCCTACACCAAGGCGCCGGAGTTCGGTGGAAAGAAAGTGCGGATTCCGCTCGAGGACGACGCCATCGTGACCGAGCGCGGCGTCGAGTGGTTCTATCCGATAAACCGGCGGATTCTCTTGATCAAGTAGCGCGGAAGATCTCGCTCTCCAGGGCGGCTTGCCGATCCGGGGCGAGGCCCAGAGCTGCGCCGAGCCTCTCGAGCCAGGCTGTCTCCGGCGCCGATTGCCCGCCCTGTGACCTCACCACGAGTGCGCCGAAGCGATACAGGATCTCGCGGTCCTCCGTCGTCGAGACCATCGTCCCGATCTCTTCCGGCGTCGGCGGAAACACCAGGTCCTTGTGGATCTGTTTCGTCTGGTCGATGGACAGCCCCGATTCGCCGAGGCGGCCTTCGATGAGCTTCTTTTCCTCCGCGTGGATCTCGCCGTCCGACAGCGCGGCGGAGACCATGGTGCGCACGATGGCGAAGACCAACCCCGGGGGAGGCTGCGGCTCGACCGGAGCCGCCGTCGGAAGCGGAGGCAGCGGCGGCACGGCTTCGGTCGACGGGAGAGGCGGAAGTGGAGGCAGCGGAGGCGCTCCGGGCGCCGGCTGCTCCCGCATCTTTTCCGCCGCGATCGCACCGGCGATCGCGGCTCCTCCCAGGAGCAGGAGGTTCTTCCCGCCTACCGCCCGAACGAACGGCTTGGCGTTGAAACCGGTCGAGTTCCGGATCAGATCCGAGATCAGGTTGTCGAGGAAAGCCATGGGAAAACGTTAACCAGCCCCGAGGCCGAATTCAAGCGCGGCGTTCAGAAGCGGAAGCCTGCCCCGATCGTGATTCTCAGGTTGTGGCCCCAGAACCCGTCTTCGGTGACCGCTTCCCCGTCCCGGGTGAGGACGGGGCCCGGGTACTGCAGCATCAGATCGGAGACGTCGAAACGGACGAGACTCCGCTCCGTCGGATAGAGCTCGATTCCGCCTCCGAGATCGAGGGCGAAGACGGTCTCTCCCGCGCCGAGAGCGCAGCTCAGAGGCGGAGGATAAATCAGGATGCAGGGGAAGGGCGCGGACGCTTCGCCGAACTGGACGAATCCCGGCCGCGCTTTCCCGAATACCGAGAACCGGTCGAATCGCGGACCGATCTTCACCCCGAAGAGGCCCTCGAACCTCGAGCTCGTCACCGGCACCTCGTCGGGTATGTCGGAGGGGAAGAAATTCAGCTCTCCCTCGAAGGTCAGGAGCTCCGTCGCGCGGAAACCGAAACGGCCGCCGAATCCGAAGTCGGTGGTCTCGAGCTCGGCGAGATCGGTCATCGCGAGCTGCCCGCCTACTTCGAGCTTCCGGTCATTGCTCGATTGCGCCAGGGCCAGACCGGGGACGATGCAGATGAGAGACACGATGAAGGGGATTCTATTCGTCATTGGAGTCACTCTAGACACGCTGCCGGCGCGGAAACAAGCAAATCAGTGCCGAAGCGCCACCCCGGAGAGCGCCGATGAGGGAGCCATGGCGCGTATACAGGTTGGAACTATTGCCATCGCTGGGTCATCACTGGCGCCAGTCTTCCCGCCTGAGGGCCAGGATGCGGAAATAGCGTGGCGTGCCTCGCATCATGCGTTTCCATCTCTCCATGTCGAAAGCGTTCTCGGTGACCAGGTCGGCGCGGCATTTGGCAGCGCCGAGCACGATCAAAATGTCGTGGATGTGGTCTTTCGGCTCGACCTCTCCATGCAGTCGTTGATAACGGGCGAGGATGACTCCCGCCGCGATCCAGTCGTCGTGTCCGGGAGTAACCATGTAACCGCGACTTTCAAAGGCTCGGTTGATGCCGTCCAGGCTCTTCTTGTCAGCGACGCTATGTGCACCCGCGTACAGCTCCTGCATCACGACCGAGCTCATACGCGCGCGACCTCCCCGCAAACTGCGCCGAAAGAGCGCCTCGTAGGCTTCTCCGCGAATCAGGGGAATGAGGACGGACGTATCGAAGAGGAGCCGTCGACTCCTGAGCATCAAGGCGGGTTACTTCCGGTCGGCACGGTGATAGGCGTCGCGCAGCGTGCCGCGATTACGCAACTCCCGCACCGACGTCATCACCTCCTCCGTAAGCAGAGCGTCATCGATGAGGGTGCGAATCGCCTCGGACTCGCTCTTGGCGTCGAGCTTCCGGACCAATCGCTTCAGCTTGGATTCCTCCAGCATCACATTCTTGCGCTTGAGCTTCAAGGATCGCTCCATATAAATCTCCAGTGTGTAGTGTAACATAACTTCATACACACTAGGCGAAAGATACCGCTTCCTCACGTTCAGTTCCTCGGCTCGAGGTCCCGGTGCACCTGATCACGGGGTCCGTCGATCGAGAGATGGTAGGTCCGGCGGAAACAAGGAATCAACGCCGCAGGGCGACTCCGGGAAGAGCGCCGGTGAGGGTCCCCGCGCGATAGACCGCCTTCCCGTTCACCAGAACCGTCTCGACCCCTCGGGCGCGCAGGCGAGGCTCCTCGAGCGTGGCCCGATCTTCGACGAGCTGCGGGATCGAACACCACGACGTCCGCGAAAGCACCTTCGCGCAGAACGCCCCTGTTCTCGAGACCGAGGATGGACGCCGGGAGCGATGTCATGCGACGCACCGCTTCCGGGAGGGTCAGCAGGCGTTCTTCCCGGACGTAGCGGCCGAGGACCCGGGGGAAGCCGCCATAGGCCGCGGGGTGCGGCTTGCCTTTGCCGTAGTCGTTCGCATCGGTGATGAAGGCGATCTCGCGCCGTTTGACCAGCGCCGCGATTCCCTCTTCCCCCGAGATGTCCTCCACGAACTGGCCGACGTTGCCCTCCTCTTCGATCATCAGGTCGGCGATGGCATCGAAAGCATCGCGGCCGCGCGCCCGGCCGAGCTCCAAAAGCGTCAGGCCCTCCGAGGCGCGATTCCGATCGGAGCCGACGGTCGAGACCCGGATGCGGTCCCAGCCGACGGCCTTGACGAGGTTGTGCGGCCATCCACCCTCGCGCCAGGGAGGCCAGCTCGGAGATACGGTCTCGATGCTGATCCGGATGCGCTCCCGCTCCCCGTCGTCTTTCAGCCGCTCGATGAGACTGAGGAGGCCGCCTTCGAGCGACCACGGCGGAAAGATCGCGAGCATCATCGTCGCCGCCACGGTGTAGGGGAACATGTCCGCCGAGACCGAGACTCCCTCGGCCCGCGCCGCGTCCTCCATCTCGAGAAAGCGGGCGAGCTTCGGCCAATGGGGGCGGCCCACCGCTTCCGCGTGGGAGTGGTGCACCCGGGCTCCGCTCTCGAGGCCGATGCGAAGAATCTCGGACACGGCGTCGAGGAGCGTCTCGCTCGATCCCCGCACGTGGCAGGTGAAGATTCCCCCGGAACGGGCGACCCGCCGGGCCAGGAACGAAAGCTCCTCCGTCGAGGTGTACATACCCGGGGGATAAATGAGTCCGGCCGACAGTCCGAAGGCGCCCTCGTCGAGAGCGGCGTCGAGCGCCCCGGCCATGCGGGCCCGCTCCTCCCCGCTGGTCTCGCCCGGAGCGAGAGAATGGACGCCGAGGCGAAGCGGGCCGTGAGGGGCGAGCGTTCCCACGTTCACTGGAATGCCGACGCGCTCGAGGTGCGCGAGATAGTCCGCGATTCGCTTCCAGCTCCAGGGGAAGGGGGCGGGCGTCATCCAACCGTTGATCCGGGGCAGGATCTCGGCGGCGCCGCCGAAGAGAGGCGCCGCCCCCAAGCCGCAGTTTCCCACGATCTCGGTGGTGATTCCCTGCGCGATGCGCCCTTCGAGAAGAGACAGCCGGTCGTCGGAGGGCCAGGCGAGGACCAGGTCGCCGTGCGAGTGGAGGTCGATGAAGCCGGGGGCGACGATCTTCCCCGCGGCGTCGATGACCTCGTCGGCCTCGAACTCGCCGCCGAGGCCGGCGATTCTCCCGCCCCGGATCGCGAGATCTCCCGGCCGCTCGGCGCCACCGGTGCCGTCGAGGATGCGCCCGTTCTTGACGACGACGTCGGCCCTCACGACGGCTTCAGCTGCTCGACGATCTTCTTCCCGTGGAAGCGTCCGTTCTCGATGAAGATCTTGTTGGTCTCCCGCCCGGCGACGACGCCGCCGGCGAGGTAGATTCCGCGCACGTTGGTCTCGCAGGTGTCGGGATCGACTCTCGGCTTTCCGCTCTCGGAGTCGATTTCGATCCCCATGGAGGAAAGGAAAGCGTAGTCGGGGTGGTAGCCGGTGAGGGCGAGGACGGCGTCGTTCGCGATCTGGAACTGCTCCCCGGTCTTCTTTCGCAGCTCGACTTTCCCCGGCTGGATCGCGACTACCTCGGTCTCGAGAAACGCCTTCACCTCGCCCCGCTCGATGCGGTTGAGGATGTCCGGCCGGACCCAGTACTTGATGTGGGTCGAGAGCGCAGGCCCTCGATGGATCAGGGTCACCGACACCCCCGAGCGAAAGAGCTCGAGGGCGCATTCCGCCGCGGAGTTCGCGCCGCCGATGACCGCGACTTCGAGCCCGAAGTAGGGATGCGGTTCCGTGAAGTAGTGCGAGACCTTCGGGAGATCCTCGCCCGGAACACCCAGCAGGTTCGGATGGTCGAAGTAGCCGCAGGCCACGACGACGTTTCGCGCCCGAACGGGCTCGAGCACTCCCACCTGGCCGCGCTCGTAGCCCGTCTCGAGCTCGAAGCCGCCCTCGACGGGCTTCACCGCGAGGACTCTCTCGTACAGCCTGAGGGGGATTCCGAAGTGCTCCACCACCCGCCGGTAGTACTTGAGCGACTCGAGCCGCGTGGGCTTTTCTCCGGAGCAGGTGAGGGGGAGCTCTCCGATCTCCAGGAGCTCGGGAGTGGTGAAGTACACCATGTTGACCGGGAACCGCCGGATGGAGTCGACGAGAGAGCCCTTCTCCAGCACCGCGTGAGAGAGGCCCTTCCTCCCGCATTCGATGGCGGTGGCGAGCCCGGCGGGGCCGCCGCCGATGATGGCGACGTCGAGCATTACGGAGAGACTTTCTCGACCCGCACCCGCGAGAGCTCGACCCGACCGAGGGGCTTGTCGCCGTCGGTCGGAACCGCCTCGATCGCCTTCACCACCGAAATCCCGTCGACCACCCGCCCGAAGGCAGTGTACTTGTGGTCGAGAGAGGTCGCGGTCCCGGTCACGATGAAAAACGACGTCGAAGCGCTGTTCAATTCGTCCCCCCGCGCCATCGAGAGCACGCCCGGCTCGTGCAGGATGTCGTTGAACTCCGGCTCCAAGGTCTTTGGGACGTACTTCAGGATGCGCTCTGAGGGCGGCTCGCTCCGCGTCTCCAGAAACCCCGTCTGGACGACGAATCCGGGCACGATGCGGTGGAACGCGTTGCCCTGATAGGCTCCGATCTCGGCGAGCCTCAGGAAGTTCCTGACGGTGTTCTCCGCCTTGTCGGGATAGAGCTCGACTACGATCTCGCCGAACGAGGTCACGAGCACCGCGCGATACTGCCGGAGCTCCTCCACCGTCTCGGTCGAGAACGGAGGTATCTCCGGAGGAGGCCTGTCCCGAAGCGTGACCTTCACGATCTCGACTCTTTCGGTCGCGAGCCCCTTCTCGTCGACCGGGGTCTCCGAGATCCTCTGCGCCACCGCGATGCCTTCGGCCACCCGGGCGAAGACCGTGAACTGTCCGTCGAGGCCCGGCTGATCGGTCACGACGATGAAGAACTGCGAGCCCGCGGAGTCGGGCTTTCCCGGAATCTGGACGGCGGCGATCGCTCCCCGGGTGTGCTTCTCGTCGTTCGGCTCCCGGGCCAGCATTCCCAGGCCTCCGGTTCCGTACCGATCCCGGGCGTCGGGATCCTTGGTCGCGGGGTCGCCTCCCTGGATGATTCCGTACTTCACCATCCGGTGGAACGTGGTCCCGTCGTAGGCCCCTTCGGCGGCGAGCTTCATGAAATAGCCGACGTGGTTCGGAGCTTTCTCCGGGAGGAGATCGATGATTATCTGTCCGAGGGCGGTCTCGAGCACCGCTTGCTTTTCCCTCATCTCTTCGAGAGCGAGAGGTGTGGTGAAGAATTCCTGGAAGGCCAGGAACGAAGCCAATGCCAAGCTCATGAGGGTATTATAAGAGTCCAGGAGGAGACGCGTTGAACCAGCCCAAGAACGGGGGCCTTCCCAAGATTGACTTCGAGACCTATCGGCTGCGAAACGGCCTCCGCGTGATCCTCCACGAGGACCGGAAGCTCCCCGTGGTCCACGTGAACCTCTGGTATCACGTGGGCTCCAAGAACGAGGAGGAGGGCAAGACCGGCTTCGCGCATCTCTTCGAGCACATGATGTTCGAGGGCTCGCGGAACGTGAAGGGCTCCTACGTCTCGTTCATGGAGCGCGCCGGGGCCAACATCTCCCAGGGGGGCATCAACGGCACCACGAACTTCGACCGGACCAACTACTTCGAGACCGTGCCTTCGGGCTCTCTCGAGCTCGTCCTCTGGGCGGAATCGGATCGCATGGGCTACCTCCTCGACGCCGTCAACCAGGAGAACTTCGACAACCAGCGGGAGGTGGTGAAGAACGAGCGGCGCCAGAGCATGGACAACGTGCCCTACGGGACCGCGGTCGAGGTGATCTTCCAGAACCTCTTCCCCAAGGGGCATCCCTACTCCTGGCACATCATCGGGAGCATGCAGGATCTCGAGCGAGCGACCCTCGACGACGTTCATCAGTTCTTCCGCACCTACTACACCCCGAACAACTGCGTCCTCACCATCGCCGGAGAGTTCGACAACGCCGAAGCGAAGAAGCTCGTCGAGCAGTACTTCGGCTCGCTGCCTCCCGGCCCGCCGCTGAAGCGGCAGCGAAGGCGTGAGACCACCCTGCCGACCGAGCCCCGGATCACCGTCTGCGACCGAGTTCCCCAGGACCGGCTCTACCTCGCCTGGCCTGGAGTCGCCTATTTCGAGAAGGACGACGCCGCTCTCGATCTGCTCACGACGCTCCTCGCCGACGGGAAGAACTCGCGGCTCTTCAAACGGATGGTCTACGACGAGCAGCTGGCGTCCGACGTCAGCGCCTTCAATTACAGTCTCGAGATCGCGGGCCTGGTCGGAGTGGTCGCGACAGCGCGGCCCGGCGTCGAGCTCGCGAAGCTCGAACGGATGATCGACGAAGAGATCGCGAGGGTCGCGAAGGAAGGGCCCACCAGCGAGGAGCTCGAGCGCATCCAGGCCGGTCAGGAGTTCGACTTCATCTCCGGTCTCGAGCGCATCGGCGGCTTCGGCGGGAAAGCCGATCGGCTCGCGATGTACCAGACGTTTCTCGACGACCCCGATCGCTTCCAGGAAGACTACGAGCGCTACCAGCGCCTCAAGGCGAAGGACCTGAAGTACGTCGCCAAGAAGTACCTGCTTTCGCCGCGGCTCGCGATCTCCTACGTTCCCGAGGGCTCTCAGCCGGTGGATCGAAGCGAGCCCGATCGCTCCCTCTCGCCGGGTCTCAAGCCGACTCCCGCGTTTCACGTGCCCGAGGTCGCGACCTCGACCCTCGGAAACGGCCTGAAGCTCCTGGTGGTCGAGCGGCGCGAAGTGCCCAAGGTAGCGGCGTCGCTCCTGGTGAAGCGGGGGGCTTCGGCGGAGCCCGCCGAGAGGAGCGGCCTCGCGTCGATGACCGCCGAGATGCTCGAGGAGGGGACCGCCACCAGGACCTCGCTCCAGATCGAAGCCGAGCTCGATCGCCTGGGGAGCCACCTCTCCTCCGGGGGAAGCCGCGAGTGGAGCGCGGTGTCGCTCGACTGTCTGAAGCGGCATCTTCCCGAGTCCCTGGAGCTCATGGCGGACGTGCTGCTCCACCCGAGCTTTCCGAGCGAAGAGCTGGAGAGGCTCCGCAAGCAGCGACTCGACAGCATCCTGCAGGAGCGAGTGAGCGGAGGCGCGATCGCCGGCAAGGCGGTCCGGAAGTCGCTCTTCGGCCGCCATCACCCTTACGGGTGGCCGGTGGCCGGGGAAGAGTCCTCGGTTCGCGACATGAAGCGCGCCGAGCTCGAGCAGTTCTACCTGAGGTACTACGCGCCCGGGGAGAGCGCCCTCATCGTCGTGGGCGACATTTCGTTGGAAGAGGCGGAGAGCGCCGCCGAGCGGGCTCTCGGGAGCTGGTCCATCGACAGCTTCGGCGAAGTGGATGTCGAGCCCGCGCCGCCTCCCTCGCGGAAGACCTGCTTCGTCGACCGGCCGGGCGCGGCGCAGTCCGAGATCCGCGTCGCGCTGCTCGCGCCGCCGCGGGCGACGTCGGACTACCACGTCCTCGAAGTCCTCAATATCGTTCTCGGCGGCGGCTTCTCGGGAAGACTCAACCTGAACCTTCGAGAAGAGAAGGGGTACACCTACGGGGCGTTCTCCTCGATTCGCTATGGCACCGTGCAGAGCGTGCTCCTGGGCTCGGCGCCGGTCGAAAGTTCGGTCACCAGAGAGGCTATCCAGGAAATGCTGAAGGAGTTCGAAGACCTCCACCAGTGGCGGCGGCCGGTGACGCCGGAGGAGCTCTCGAACGCCCGGGAGAACCTGGTTCGCGGCTTCGCCCAGCGTTTCGAGACCCTCTCGCAGATCGCGGGGGAGATCGCGGAGCTCGAAGGGTTCGGCCGCAGGCCCGAGGAGCTTCGCGGCTATACCGACGCGGTGGAATCCGTCACCCTGGGTGCGCTCGAGGATGCGGCGCGGCGATACCTCGACACCGCGAAGTCGATCCTGGTGGTGGTGGGCGACAAAGCCAAAGTCGGCGAGGGCCTGCTGTCGCTCGATCTCGGCCCGGTCGTCCGCCTGGACGTCGACGGCGAGCCGATGTGAGCCTCCCGGGCACGAAGTACGGACGGATATGATATTATGTCCGTACGAGGGTTCCCTTGGTAAAGCGCCTGACGAAGACCGGTAACAGCCTGGCGCTGGTGATCGATCGTCCCATTCTGGAAGCGACCCACATCGACGCCACGACACCGCTCGAGGTTTCGACCGATGGCGACGTGATCGTCATCTCTCCGATCCGAGGCAAGAAACGCAAGGCTCGATTCAAAGCAGCCGTGGAGGAGATCAATCGCCGCTACGCGGGGGTGTTTCGCCGCCTGGCGGATTGATGGATCCGGTCTTCCTGACCCTGGACGAGGTACTCGCCCTTCACAGCGATCAGATCCGGAGATACGGGGGCAGCGGCGGTATCCGCGATCGAGGGCTCCTTTCATCCGCTCTGGGAACACCTTCGGCGACCTTCGGGGGCGCCTTTCTTCACCAGAGCCTGTTCGAGATGGCCGCGGCGTACTTGTTCCACATCGCCCAAAACCACCCATTCGTCGACGGTAACGAGCGGACCGCTCTCGCTTCCGCGCTCGTCTTCCTGCTGATGGATGAGGTCGAGATGGATTCGAGTGAGGACGATCTAACGGACCTCGTACTAGGAGTCGCTGAGGGCAAGATCACCAAGTCCGAGGTAGCCGTCTTTCTGCAGAAGCACGCCGCCCGACAGCTCTAGCGCGGCCCACTTCGCCATCGCCGTCGAGAGCCCCAGCCCCGACGTCACCGGGGCCGCGGGCGTCAACCAGGTTCCCGACGTCGTGGCGAGTCGCTCGAGCCCCTCACGGTCTTCGCCTCCTACCTGGGCTTGCAGCATTGGTGGACAGAAGGCCTGCGCTCGACCTGGACCTACGGGTTCGTGAACGTCCGCAACCTCGAGTTCCAGACGTCCGACTCACTCGACCAGACCCACCGGGTCACGGCGAACCTCGCGTGGTCGCCCATCGTTCGAATCGATCTCGTTCTGGAGTACCTCGCGGGAACGAGGAAGAACAAGGACGGCGAGAGCGGGTCTTCCAACCAGTTCCAGATCGGTGGTACGTTTCGGTTCTGATGAGGAAGCCTGGGTTGCGTCTCATGGGTTTGGTCCTGGGCGGGAGCCTGGTTTCGACGACACCTTCTCTGGCCCAAATCCCGGATCTCGCCGGCACGTTCGAAGCGCGAACGGGGAAGCCGGCCGAGGTCGTCGTCTGGAACCGACCCGTGGTCGTCCTGCGGGCGACGATCGGCGGCATCACGCCCGAGGAACGCGCCGCGGGAGTCCGGCGCCGGATCGAGGATCTACCCCTCGATGGCACCGAGATTCGAGCCGAGCCGGCAGCAATCCGAGGGCTCGAGGGTATCGCTGTCTTCGCGGGAGACGGGATGCTCTTTGGTCTCGTGCCGCAGGATCTGGACCCGGAATCGGGGGAAAGTCTCGAGCAGGTCGCCCGGTCCGCGGTCCGCAACGTCCAGGAAATCGTCCAGGCACGCCGGGAGGCCCAGCGGCCTGAGGGGATCGCGAGGGGCGTGGCCTATTCCGTGGGAGGCCTCCTTCTGCTGTTTCTCTTCACGCGCGGAGTCCGCCGAGTCCGGCGATTGTCCGAGCGGCTTCATCCCCCGCATTACCTCGACGGAGTCCGGGTCCACGGGTTCGATGTGAGTCCCGTCCTCTCCTATCTGGGCAGACGCACGGTTCGGGTCCTGTCCGCGGCGCTGGTTCTCTTCGCCGTCTACTTCTTCGTCGCGTTCGCGCTCTCCCAGTTCCCCTATACCCGCCCCTGGGGCGAGGGCCTGGGACGATTCGTTCTCCTCCATTTCTTCGAGCTCGGAAAGCGCGCTCTCGGCGCCGTTCCCGGCTTCCTGACCGCGGCGCTCATCCTCGTCGCCGGCAGAGTCATCTCCCGCGCTGTCTCCGGTCTCTTCGATCGAGTGGAAAAAGGCCAGGCCGCCCTTCCGGGACTGGACCCGGATACCGCGCGGGCGACGAGGCGGAATCTTCGTGGTGCTCATCTGGATCTTCGTCCTCACCGCCGCCTATCCCTACATTCCCGGCTCGAGAACGGAAGCGTTCCGGGCCCTCAGCGTCTTCGTCGGGCTCATGGCCTCGCTCGGAGGCGTCGGGCTCGTGAACCAGGTGATGAGCGGACTGATGGTGGTCTATTCCCGCTCGCTCCGGATCGGAGACTTCGTTCGCATCGGGGACCAGGAAGGGGTGGTGAGAGAGATCGGGACGCTCTCGACCAAGCTTCAGACCCTGGCCCGGGAGGAGGTGACCATCCCCAACGCGGTGCTCGCGGGAACGACGGTCACGAACTTCAGCAAGCTCGCGGGCGAGGACGGGGCGGTCATTCGGACCACCGTGACCATCGGCTACGACGCTCCCTGGCGGCAGGTGCACGCCCTTCTCGAGCTCGCCGCCGATCGCACGCAGGGATTGCGCAAGACCCCCAAGCCCAGGGTCCTTCAGCGGGCGCTCTCGGACTTCTACGTCGAGTACCAGCTCTTCGCCAACCTGGAGAAGGTCGAGGGCCGCATCCAGGCGCTCTCCGATCTCCACGCGCAGATCCAGGACGCGTTCAACGAGTTCGGCGTTCAGATCATGTCCCCGCATTTCGAGAGCCAGCCGGGGCAGAAGGTTTTCGTTCCCCGCGAGGGTTGGAATCCGAATCCCGTGAAGGAGTCTTCGAGCGGTTGACGCGGGGCCGCAACCCCGGCGGATTCATCTCATTCCGAGCTAGACTCGGGCGTTTCCAAGGAGGATTGATGTTCCGTTGTCGGGTGGTTGGTGCTGCGACTGTTTTGTTTCCTGTCATTCTGGCCTCGTGCGGCGAGAAGCCCGAGGAAGCCGCAGCACCGCCGGCGGGTCCAGCCGCGGGCCTGGACCGCACGGTCCTTCCGATCGCGGAGCCGCCCGTGGTCTCGATCACCGAGGTCGACGCGCGCAAGGCGACGGCGCCTCCGCGCGCTTCGAGGTGAAGGCGCCCGAGGGCGCGCCCAACGTGGTGATCGTGCTGATCGACGACATCGGCTTCGGTCACTCGAGCGCTTTCGGCGGTCCCATCCGCATGCCGACGCTCGAGAAGCTCGCGAGCCGCGGACTGCGCTACAACCGCTTCCATACGACGGCGCTCTGCTCGCCGACTCGGACGGCGCTCCTGACGGGCCGCAATCACCACATCAACAACGCCGGCGCCATCATGGAGCTCGCGACCGCTTTCCCGGCAACACCGGCGTGCGGCCGAACAGCGTCGCGCCGCTCGCGGAGATCCTCCGCTTGAACGGGTACAGCACGGCGGCCTTCGGCAAGTATCACGAGACCGCGCCCTGGGAGGCGTCGGTCTCGGGTCCCTTCGATCGCTGGCCCACGCGCTCCGGCTTCGACAAGTTCTACGGGTTCATCGGCGGCGAGACCAACCAGTGGGCGCCCGCGATCTACGACGGCGTCACCCGCGTCGAGCCGCCGCACGACCCGAATTACCATTTCACGACCGACATGACGAACCAGGCCATGGCGTGGGCGCGTTTCCAGCAGGCGCTGACCCCCGACAAGCCGTTCTACATGTACTTCGCCACCGGCGCGACCCACGCGCCGCACCATGTCCCGAAGGAGTGGATCGCGAAGTACAAGGGAGAGTTCGATCAAGGCTGGGACAAGCTGCGCGAGGAGACGCTGGCGCGGCAGCTCGAGATGGGGATCGTGCCGGCGGGGACGAAGCTCACCGCGCGCCCGGCGGAGATCCCGGCGTGGGACTCGCTCACCGCCGATCAGAAGCGCCTGTTCGCGCGCCAGATGGAGACCTTCGCCGGCTTCGCCGAGCACACCGACCACGAGGTCGGCCGCCTGGTTTCGGCGCTCGAAGACATGGGCGAGCTGGACAACACGCTGTTCTTCTACATCGTCGGTGACAACGGCTCGAGCGCCGAGGGCGGCCCGGACGGCACCTACAACGAGATTCTGGCGCTGAACGGCATCGTCAGCGACGTCTCGTCGCAGCTCGCGCACATCGACGAGTGGGGCGGCCCCAACACGTTTCCCCACTTCTCGATCGGTTGGGCGCACGCGGGCAACACGCCGTTCCAGTGGACCAAGCAGGTGGCCTCGCACTTCGGCGGCACGCGCAACGCCATGGTCGTCCACTGGCCGGCACGCATCCAAAACGCCAACGGCGAGGTTCGCTCGCAGTTCCACCACGTCATCGACGTCGCGCCGACGGTGCTCGAGGCGGCCGGCCTGCCGCAGCCGACCATGGTGAACGGCACGAAGCAGTACCCGATGGACGGAACGTCGATGGTGTACACCTTCGACGATGCGGCAGCGCCCGGCCGCCGCACCACGCAGTACTTCGAGATGTTCGGCAACCGCGCGATCTATCACGACGGTTGGGTCGCGGCGACGCGCCACTCGATCCCCTGGCTGATGGCGCAGCTGCCGCCGCTCGATCAGGACCGATGGGAGCTGTACAACGTCGACGAGGACTTCAGCCAGGCCAACGACCTCGCGGCGGAGAATCCCGAGAAGCTCAAAGAGCTGCAGGAGCTCTTCGCGCAGGAAGCGATCCGGAACCACGTCTTTCCGCTGGACGACCGCCGGGTGGAGCGCTTCGACGCGGCCATCGCGGGGCGCCCGGATCTGATGGGGCCGCGTACGTCGCTGACCCTCTACGAAGGAATGACGGGTATCACGGAGAACGCGTTCATCAATCATCAAGGGTCGGTCGAGCGCGATCACCGCCGAGATCGACGTGCCGGCGAGGGCGAACGGCGTCATCATCGCCCAGGCCGGACGCTTCGGCGGTTGGAGCCTGTACATGAAGGACGGCCGCGTGCACCACGTCTACAACTTCGGCGGTCTCGAGCACTCCACGGTCGCGGCGCCGGCTGCTCTCGCGCCCGGGACTCACACCGTGCGTCTACGAGTTCGCATACGACGGCGGGCAGCCGGGCTCGGGCGGCTTGAGCCGCCTGACCATCGACGGAGAGCCGGCCGGCGAGGTGCGCGTCCCCCGCACGATGCCCTTCGTGTACTCAGCCGACGAAGGAATTGACGTCGGAGTGGACAATGAGACGCCGGTGACCGAGGACTACGCCGGCGCCAGCGAGTTCACCGGGCGCATCGTGAAAGTCACGGTGGAAGCGAAGTAGGAAGAGTAGGAAGTCTTCCCGCCGCGATAGATCGTGTTCCTCGGATTGGACGGCCACCACAATCTGCCAGAGGGCAACGTCGGCCGCGACTGGCTCACGAAGAACAAGGCCGAGCTGTTCTCGAAGACGGCGCGCATGATCTTTCCCGTGAGGAACCCTTTTCCCAGGGGACTGAATGGAACTTTCCCCAGAAGCCGCCGGGTCATCACCGCCTCCCGCGGACCCGCTCCTCACGGCTCGGGGGGCCGCTGCAGGCTGCTCAACGACAGCTCATTCACCTCGTCGATGATTCGCGCGTACGCGCGCGTCGAGGCTTCGAGGCCGGTCCACGGTACGGTCGCGGGCGTCTCCTGGTCGGTGTGGAAGTAGTGATAGAAGTCGCTCGTCGCGACGCCCGGCAGGAACCGGAAGAAGCGGCCCAGATCCCCGAGCGGCGGCCGCACGTTCGGCTCGCGCAGCAGCGGCACGCCGAACTCGCTGAACGCCTTGACGGCGATGGCCTGCAGCTCGGGGCGCGAGGCGCCGCCCGCATACCATTGCTGCGCGGTGTAGGCGTTCGACCAGGCGATGTCGCGCTGCTCCTCGTACCGCGGCCGCACGTAGGTCTGCACCGTGGAGGGATGCTCCGCGTTGATCATGAGCGCCGTCTTGGCGAAGAGCTTGTCGCGATTGTCGGCCATCCATTTCTCTCCTACGGCGGCACCCGCGCCGGAATTGTGATGCCCGTCGACGCCGACGAACACCATCGTCCGGCGCCGCTCCCCTTGCGGCACCTTGGCGTAGTACTCGGCGAGGCCGATCATCGACGCCACCCCGCCGGCGTTGTCCCCCGCGGCATCGAACCAGCCGTCGCGGTGCGCGATGACGTAGATGGTCTCGTCGGTCGCGCCCGGGAGCGTGCCCCACACGAGGGCCGTCTTCAGGTTCGGCACCATCCTCACGTCGAGCGAAACCTTCACCCGCGGCGCCTGGCCGGATGCCGCCGCGGCAAACAGGTCGCGAACCGCGAAGCCGTCGCCGCTTCCGACGGTGAACGCCGGAGCCTTCGTATTCGACGGGTAGCCCTGATACCGCATGTTGCCCGGGAGCATGTCGACTTCGAAGATCGCGGCGGCGCCCTTCGCCTCCGCGCGCTTGGCGAGCCCGGCCCAGTCGGTTCCGAGCTGCAGGCCCACCTGGGTGTAGTAGAAGACCGCCCTACCCTTCACGTCCTTGCCGGAGTAATCCGCTTCGGTGCCGAGGCCGACATAGACCGCCTCGAGGTCGAGTCCCCCGGCGGGTGTCGGCACGGCCGCGTAGTTCGGCTGCGCGGAATCGAGCTCGATCGTCTTGCCTCCGCTGGTCACCGCTACCCCCCACGTCTGCGGCATCCACTGCGGCTCGAGATCGAACGACTGGATGCGCACATCGGACAATCCGATCTCCTTGAAGCGGCCAGCAAGCCACTCCGCGCTCTCCGCATCGCTCGAGGTGCCGATGATCCGGCCCCAGAACTTCGGGTGCCCCTGATCGCGATACCGGCGCGAGATGAGCGCCTGGGCGACGACGTCCTTGTGCATCCGCTTGCCGTCGATCGCTGCGTACTTCTCCGCGCCCGGCGGCAGCGGCCAGCGAAGGAGCGAATCGTCCGGCGTGTCGGCGTCGACGCGGCCAGGCGCCGCCGGTTGTGGTGACGCCGTCGTCTGCGACGCACTCGAAGGGCCGCCACCGAGGGCGGCGAGGACGAGAAGCCCACCGATTCCGAACGATATGCATCTTCGCATCTATTGTCTCCACGAACGGGCGTGCTGGACTGCTGGCCGCGAATTCTAACTTAGTGTGATTGGCCCGTGGTGTTGCGAAGGCCACGGAGCTTCTACGCGTGCGCGGAGTCGACGTCGTGGCGGGGAGGAACCTACCCCCGCGCCGCGTGACGCTCGTCGGGTCGCTTCCCCGCCCAGGGTCGCGCCTGCTCGAGTTGGGCGGCGAGGCGGAAAAGAACTGCCTCGTCGCCAAACTGCGCCGAGAACATCACTCCCACGGGAAGGCCGTCGGCTGTCCAATGAGGCTCGCGGCGACTGCGGCGGTGGCAGCCCCGCCGCGCCGGAGCAATTCCCTTCGAGTGAGCGTATCTTCGTTCATTCCGTCCTCCTCGACATCGAACCAATTCACCGCGGAGGACGGGGACGCTCCCGCCCTCCGTGAAGAACCCGGGTCTACCCAGCGCTGCGATTTCTCATCCGCCGCAAATAGGAGTCCTCTCCTGCTCGACACGTTCCGGAATCGCCCGGACGAGTTGCGCCAGCTCTCGCCGAGAGACGCGACTACCTTTACACGATCCGTTCAGAAGAACCATGGTATGAGGGCGGGAGTGTGCGCCGCGTACTTCACGTACTCCGCTCCAAACCGCTCTCGAAGGTGTCTCTCTTCCAACCGCACGCGCCGCAGAACGACGAGGACCCAGCCGACCACGAAAAGCCAGCCGAGAGCGCTCGCGAAGAGGAGCGAGAACCCGACGCGGCTCGCGAGGAGACCGGAATACCGCGGATGGCGCACGAAAAGATAGGGTCCCTCGGTCAGCAGCGCCCACTCCGCCTCCGGCTTCGAGAACAGCCGCCTCAAATGGCGATCGGCCCAGAGGAGCCCAAAGGGCGTTGCGGCCCAGAATGCGAGTCCCGTTCCCTGGAGGAGGGGCCTCGCGAGCCCGGGCGCGAGCCGCCAGTGTCCGTAGTCGACGAACACCAGAAGCTCTAGAAGCGAAAGAAACAGGATCGCGCGGGACATGCCGGGGTCGTAGGTCATTCCCGTCGCCTCCGCGCGGATCTCCTTCGTCCGCCCGACGCTCCGGACGAATGCGAGACTCTCCGCCATCCAGAGAGGTGCGATAGCGAAGAAACCTCCCGAGAAAAGATCGATCCGGGCCCAGGGGTCAGAGCTGCCCCATTGTCTCAGGCAGAGGAGCGCCGCAAGAAGGTAGGCGAGGTAGAAGAGCAGGAGCACGACGCGCGAGAACATACCACGCGGGCTGATCGGAGGGACGACGGGCGCGCGGAGAGACTTCCTTGCACATCGGCCGTGCTACTTCGACCGCTCGTAGCGAACGTTCCCGTCGAGGATCGTGGCATCGATCTTCAGATCCTTCAGGCGATCGGGGGCGATGGATAGCGGATCTTCGGAGAGCACGACGAGGTCCGCGAGCTTCCCGGGCTCGAGCGTGCCGCGGGTCTTCTCCTCGAAGCCGGCGTAGGCGCCGTAGGTCGAGAGAATCCGGAGGGCCTCGGCGACCGACACCGCTTCCTCGGGATGATACGCGGATCCGTCCTCCGCGGCGCGGGTGACGAACATCGCGAGACGGGCGACGACGTTCATCTGCCACGAATACGACCCGCCGGTGTCCGAGTTGCCGGGAGGCTCCAATCCCATCGCGAGGAGCGTGTGGTACGGATAGCGCACGGCCGGGGAACCGCCCGCAGGTCCCCCGCCTGGTTCGTACGCGAGCGCGGGCTCCGTCGGCACTGGAATGATGCCGAGGCGCTTCATGCGCTCGAAGCGCGGCGGGTCGAGCTGTCCTCCGATGTGCTCGATGCGGTGGCGCGGGTCGGGCCGGGGAGCGACGCGAAGCGCGTTCTCGAGAGCTTCGAGCGCCATGTCCTGCGCCGGGGCGCCGATGGCGTGAATCCAGAGCTGCCAGCCGGCCTCGTGCAGGCGCAGGACGGCGTTATCGAGCGCCGCCTGATCGCGCCGGATCAGGGGGACCCCGGCGCCGGCGCCGTTGACGAAGAGCTTGGCGGGACCGATCGAAAGCCAGTCGTCTCCCAATCCGGTGTGAATCCCCAACCGCAGCAGCGAGTCGAGATCGATGGTCGGCTGGAGCGCAGGATAGATCATGTAGCCGATTTGAAGGCGGACCGGCAGTTTTCCCTCGTCGTACAGCTCCTGATACAGGCCGTTCGCCGCCGTGGTCACGCTCAACTCGTAGACCGTGGTCACGCCTTGCTTCAGGAAATCATCCGTGAGCGTCGTCTCGAGCGCGCGCTTCAGCTCGGCGCGTGGATAGGAGATGGGGAAGAGCTCGAAGCACTCGAACATCATGCCCGTCGGCTCTCCATCCGAGCCCCGCTCGATCTTTCCCCCGGGCGGATCCGGCGTGAGCTTCGTGATGTTCGCGAGCTCCAGCGCCCTCCGGTTCGCCACGTACTGATGCATCCCGTACTTCACGACCACGGGGTGAACAGGAAACGCCGCGGTCAATTCGGCCGCCGTCGGGGGCAACTGGGGGCCGAACGGACCCTGGCCGACGACCCACGCTCCCGGGGGCAGGCTGTCGACGCGTTCGCGAAGGGTCCTGAGGATCGCCGCCGACGAACGCTCCGCCGGAAGCGGCGGACTGTGGAGGTCGACCCAGAAGCGGCGGAACTCCGCCGTGCTCTCGACGTGTGTGTGCGAGTCGATGAAGCCGGGAGTCACGCCTCGCCCCGAGAGCTCGATGACTCGCGTTCGGGGTCCCGAAAGAAGCCGGATTTCCGCATCCGAGCCGACCGCGGCGATACGATTCCCGCGGACCGCGATCGCCTGCGTGACTCTGTCCTCGGGGTCGAGAGTAATGACGCGCCCACCTACGAGGACGAGGTCGGCGGGCGCCGAAGTCTGTGCCGCCGCCGGCACGCTCACCACCAGGATCAGGGCACAGACGCTGCGGGGGAGTCTCATCGTTCTCGCTCCTTAGCCGAGCATACAGGAAGGCGAGAACGATCTCCCGTCGGCGCAGGATCTCTACCTGGGAGCCCCCGGCCCGTCCTGAGATGGGCTATCCTCGGCACGTTCGGAGGATCTCCATGAGACGTTTTCTAGGTCTCGCCGCCGCGTCTTGTCTCGTCACGTCCTTGGCCCTCGCGAGCTCCGAGCCCGTTCGAGGACGAAACGGTATGGTTGCGTCCCAGAACATCCTCGCCTCCCAGGCCGGAGTCGAGATGCTCAAGGCCGGGGGAAATGCCGTCGATGCCGCGGTCGCGACCGCCTTCGCCCTCGCCGTGACTCTTCCCGAGGCGGGGAACATCGGCGGCGGCGGCTTTCTCCTCTTCCGCCCGGCTTCGGGCGAGGCGGAGGCCTACGACTTTCGCGAGACCGCTCCCGCGGCGACGAGCCCGGAGATGTTTCTGCGAGACGGCGTCTACGACCCGGAGCTGCATCATCGCAGCGGCCGCGCGGTCGGAGTGCCCGGAACCGTGGCCGGGCTCTACCTCGCCTGGCAGGAGCACGGAAAGCTGCCCTGGAAGCGCCTTGTCGCGCCCGCCATTGGGCTCGCCCGGGAAGGCGTCCTCGTCAGCGACGGCATGGAGCGTTCTCTTCTTTCGATGCGCGCCGAACGCTGGCAGGAGCATCCTGGCACCATCGCCCAGTTCACGCAGAACGGCGCTCCCTATCGCATGGGAGACAGGCTGAAGCAGGAGGACCTGGCCCGGACGCTCGAACGGATCGCCGCGGACGGCCCGAAAGGCTTCTACGAAGGCGAGACCGCGCGGCTCATCGTCGAGGAGATGTCCCGGGTCGGAGGTCTCGTCACCCTCGATGACTTGAAGGGGTACCGTGCGAAGAAGAGAGAACCGGTGCGCGGCACGTACCGCGGGTACGAGATCGCATCGATGCCTCCTCCCAGCTCAGGCGGAATCGCGCTCATCGAGATCCTCAACATCCTCGAAGGTTACGATCTCGCGGCGTATGGGTTCCAGTCCTCGAAGAGCCTTCACCTGGTGGTCGAGTCCATGCGCCGGGCGTTCGCCGACCGGGCACGCGATCTCGGCGACCCCGACTTCAATCCCGGCATCCCCGGGGAGAAGCTGATCTCGAAGGAATACGCCGCGCAGCTGCGCGCGACCATCGATCCCGAGCGGGCGTCGACATCCTCGGTCGCCGCCCTCGACCCCACGACGGAGAGCCTCGACACGACTCATTTCTCGGCGGTCGACTCCGAGAAGAACGCGGTCGCGCTCACGTATACTATCGAGCTTCCCTTCACGATCGTGACCGGCGGCGGCTTTCTCCTCAACACCGAGCTCGGGGACTTCAACGCCGCGCCCGGCCTCACCACCGCGGAAGGTCTCATCGGAACGAAAGCGAACCTCGCTGCTCCAGGCAAAAGGCCACTGTCCAGCATGTCGCCTACGATCGTTACTCGAGACGGAGAGCTCTTCTTCGTCACCGGAAGCCCGGGCGGGAGGACCATCATCAACACCGTGGTGCAGACGATCGTGAACGCCGTCGACTTCGATCTGAACGCCCAGGAGGCGGTCGACGCCGGGCGAATCCACCACCAGTGGCTTCCCGATAGGATCCAGCACGAAGCCCTTCGGTTCTCTCCCGACACCCTCGCCGGGCTTTCGGCGAGGGGCCACGCCCTGGTATCCGTTCCCGAGCTCGGCTGCGCCCAGGTGATCCTCTACCGCCGCGACGAGAAGATCTTCGAGGGCGCTTCCGACACCAGGCGCCGGGACGGCGGCGTCGCCGCGTACTAGCACCGCCCTCGTTCGGAACGCGCGCAAGGCGACGGCCCCAGCGCTACAATGCGGGTCGTGTTTCGGGGTGCGGCTCTCGTTCTAGCGGGAGTGCTGTCTCATCCAGCCGCGGGCCAGGGGCGAGCACCCGTCGGCGTCATTCGACAAATCTCCATCGATCAAGGGCTCTCCGATAGCCATGTGAGGTCCATCGTTCAGGACCACGAAGGATTTCTCTGGTTCGCGACGGCCGATGGGCTCAATCGATTCGACGGATACGAGATGCGGGTCTTCCGCAGCGAGCCTTCGAACCCGCGCAGCCTGGGATTCAACTTCGTGTACGCGCTTTTCGTCGATCGGTCGGGGCGCCTCTGGGTCGGAACCCTGGGCGGCGGTCTCCATCGATTCGATCCGCTTACCGAGGGCTTCGTTCGCTATCAGCACGATCCGAACGATCCCGACAGCCTCGCGGACAACGAGGTCCATGCGATTTGTGAAGATCGGACGGGGGCGCTCTGGGTAGCCACTTCGAAAGGTCTGGACCGGATGGACGCTTCCTCCGGCCGATTCCGACACTACCGACACGATCCGCGGGATCCCGAGAGTCTGAGCCACGACGATGTCTATTCCGTGATCGAGGACCGGGCTGGAACACTCTGGGCGGCGACGTATGGAGGTGGAGTCAGCCGACTGGTCGACGACGCCGGCAATCGCTTCGTTCGCTACCGTCATGATCCCGAGAACCCGGCGAGCCTCGCGAACGATCTCGCGAGGGTGGTGTACGAGGACCAGGAGGGAGGCCTCTGGATTGGAACCTGGGGGGGCGGGCTCAACAAGTTCGACCCGAGTCGAGGGATCTTCGAGCGCTACGACGGGGGGCCGTCGAGCATGCGGATCGCGAGCATTCTCGAAGACAGCGCGGGTCATTTGTGGGTTGGAGCTGCCGGAGCCGGTCTGAGTCGATTCGACCGGACCACGGAGTCCTTCGAAACCTACAGCCACGACCCTGCTGAGCCCCTCGGCTTGAGCCACGACAACGTCGTGTCGGTGTTCGAAGACAAGGAAGGACTTCTCTGGGTGGGGACCGGCGGCGGCGGCGTGAACGTGCTCGATCCTGCGCGAAAACCCTTCGCTACTCTTCGCCTCTCCTCTTCAGGTCCCGCAGGAGCCGGTCTCCTGCCGGACGTGCGCGATGTCCTCGAGGACCGTGAGGGAACCTTGTGGATCGGGACGTTCGGGAACGGCCTTTACGCTGCCAGCGAGAAAGCCCGTGGTGTACAGAACTACCGAAACGACCCTGCGAATCCCTGGAGCTTGAGCGACGATGTAGTCTTGTCGATTGCGGAGGGCTCGCGGGACGTCCTGTGGGTCGGTACCTCGAGCGGTCTCAATCGGCTCGATCCCTCGACCGGGCGATTCCACCGGTACGATCATGACGCGCGCGATCCGAAAAGCCTCAACGATCCCGTGGTTCTTTCCGTTCTCGATGACCCGGTGGCCGGCGCCGTCTGGGTGGGCACGTCGAAAGGGCTCAGTCGCCTGGACCCCGCAACCGGGGAGTTCACCCGGTACCGGCGGGAGCCGAATACAGAAGAGGGCGCGGGCCCGGTCGAGGTCCGCGCGATTCTCAAGGATCGGAAAGGCGCGTTGTGGCTCGCGAGATCCGTCGGCCTCGAACGGCTGGATCCTTCCACGGGACGGTCCCGGTACTTCAGTCTCAGTACGGATCCGGGCTCGAGCGAGATCGGGGTGTGGGCAATCCATGAGGGCGAGAACGGCCGGTTCTGGCTCGGGACATCCTCCGGGCTCCTCTCGTTCGAATCCGAGACCGGAGCCGTCAAAAGATACGCCGATCCTCCAGAGACGCACTTCGGCATGGTGGGCTCGATCCTTCGGGACGACGAGGGCCGCCTGTGGCTCGGCCGGTCCCGAGGGCTCGCCCGGTTCGATCCCGGGACCGAGGAATTCAAGTACTACGGCTCGGACGAGCTTCAGCTGCGGCAGGGATTCCTGATGGGCGCCGCCAGGAGCAGAACCGGCCGTCTCCTCTTCGGCGCCGGAGACGGCCTGCTCGCTTTCGACCCCTCGGAGATCCGCGATAGCTCGTACGTCCCGCCAGTGGTCATCACGGGAATGGAGTTGGCTCATCGAGCGGTTCCGGTAGGAGGCGATTCGATCTTGAAGCAGTCCATCACCAAGACCGAAGAGCTCGCGCTTCCCGCTCGAGATCGCGTCCTCTCGTTCGAGTTCGCGGCGCTCAGCTACCGCGCACCGCGAAAGAACCGCTATCGCTACCGGCTCGAAGGCTTCGATTCCGAGTGGACGGAGGTGGACAGCGAGCGGCGACAGGTCACCTACACCAATCTCCCGCCGGGGGGCTACGTCTTTCGCGTGCGGGGCTCGAACAACGACGGCATCTGGAACGAAGAGGGCGCGGCCCTGCGACTCCAGGTCCTGCCCTTCTGGTGGCAGAGCTGGTGGTTCCGAAGTGGAGGATTGATGACTCTTTCGCTCACTCTGTTCGCCGCCCACCAGCGGCGGTTGCGCGCGGTGGAAAAGCGCGCCGCGGAGCTCCAGCACGAAGTCGCGGCCAGGAAGACGGCGGAGGCGGCGCTCAGAGAGCGAGAAGAGCGGAACCGCAGCGTGCTCGAGTCTCTGAAGAGCAACATCGCCCTTCTCGACCGTGCCGGGAGAATCACCGCGGTGAACGAAAGCTGGTCCGCGTTCGTGGGTGCGGACGTCGGAGTCGACTACACGGGAGTTCTGCGGCGCTCGGCCGATGGCGGCGACGAGAAGGCGCGCGAAGTGCTCTCGGGCATCGAGTCCGTGCTCGAAGGGAGACGGGAGATCTTCGATCTGGAGTATCCTCATTCCGCCCCGGCAGGGATGCTCTGGTACTCGATGACAGTAGTGCCCTTCCGTGGCCACGAGGGCGGCGCGGTCGTGTCATTGACCAACGTTACCGACCGCAGGCGCGCCGTGGACGAGGCGCAGAAACGACGCGAGGAACTGGCGCATTTCGCCAGAGTGGCGACGGTAGGAGAGCTCACGGCCTCCATCGCCCACGAGATCAACCAGCCTCTCGCGTCGATCGTCACCTACGCGAACGCCGGACGGCGGTTCCTCGATAGGGGCTCCCCGGCTTCGGAAGACATCCGGGGTATCCTGCAGGCCATCGCCGACCAGGGAAAACGGGCCGGGGACATCGTCCTTCACCTGCGAGAGCTCCTCCGGAAAGGCCCGGTCGAGCACACCCGCATCGACGTGAACGAGCTCCTCCGAGGCGTCCTCGCGCTGGTGCATGGTGACGCGCTTCAGAAGGGGGTCTCCCTGAGCCATGCTTTGGCACCAGGGCTCCCACGTGTCCCCGGAAATACCATCGAGCTTCAGCAGGTCATGCTGAATCTGGTGATGAACGGCTTCGAAGCCATGAGCCAGGGGAACGACGGCCCCCGCGAGATGCGATTTCGAACGTGGAGCGGCGGCGGAAAGACAATCGAGATCGCGCTCACCGACTCCGGGCCTCCGATTGCCGAGGAGACGTTCTCGAAGATGTTCCAGCGGTTCTACACCAGCAAGCCCGAGGGACTGGGTATCGGTCTTTCGATCAGTCAGACCATCGTGGAGTCCCACGGCGGGACGCTCTGGGCGGAGCGCAATACGGGACGAGGCCTGACGATGCGCGTCAGTCTTCCGACACGGGACTCGACGTGAGGGCTGCGTGGATGGCGTCGAGGAGCTCCTCGTCGCCGAAGGGCTTGTGGAAGAACGCTACCGCCCCGGCCTCCAGCGCTCGCCGTCGAGTCTCCTCGTTCCCGTCACCGGTGATGATGAGGATCGGCAGATCGTGGTCCGTTCCCACGATTCGCTTTTGCAGGCGGAAACCGTCCATCTCCGGCATCCGAACGTCCAGGAGCAGGCAGGCGGGACGGCTGATGGGAGCGGTGAGGAACTCCCGCGCGGAGGCGAATGTCTGGACGCCGAGACCGACGGAGCGGAGCAAAGCCTCGAGAGAGTGGCGGACGGCGGGCTCGTCGTCCACTACGTACACCGTGGCTTTCTCTTCTGGGGTCCATGCCATGCAGGCTCCGTGAATCCGCGACCGACTATTGGAGCACGGAGCCGTCGAAGAGGGAATCGAACTTAGGTACTACGGAGCTCGGTCTTCCTGGACCCTCCCGGCCATGTGCACCAGGTCCGGAACCGATTGAGCTCCCATCTTCGCCATGACCCGGCCGCGATGGATTTTGATGGTCTGCTCGGCGGCGCCGAGCTCTGACGCGATCTGCTTGTTGAGGAGGCCTTTCACTACGAGAGCCATGACCTGGCGCTCGCGCGGCGTCAACTCCTCGAATCGCTCCTGAACGACGGCCCGTTCGGCCCGCTCGGCACGGGCTTTCTCGTCCCGAGCGAGCGCGGACATGACGGCCGAAAGAAGCCGGTCGTCGGTGAACGGCTTCTCGAGGAAGTCCAGAGCGCCGGCTTTCATGGCACGTACGCTCGCGGGGACGTCTCCATAGCCGGTGATGAAAACAATGGGAATCTCGCGCCCCTCGCACCGAAGCTTCTCCTGGAGGTCGAGCCCGTTGGGGCCCTTCAGGTTGAGATCGAGGACCAGGCAGGAAGGAACTTCGTCCGGGGCCGCGTCGAGGAAATCCTGCGAGGAGGGGAAGGTCGCGGCCGAGATGCGAACGGAGCGGAACAGCTCGGAGAGCGAGGCGCGCACCCCAGGGTCGTCGTCGACGATGTACACCTTCGGCTGGGCCGGCAACTGCTGCACTAGGCCCGCGGTTTTCCCTGAGCTTTTCGCCGTTTCCCGCACGACGTCCGGTATTTTAGCGCACCCTCGGAGCGTAAAACCAAGGTCGTATTGTCTCCCCCCCCGGTCCCTAACCTATCCTTCGACCGCCACCAAGGAGGCAATATGTCGTACGGACAATCGTATTCTTTCCGCACTTCTGCAATCGGAGCGTTGGTTCTGGCTCTCGTAGCCCTCGTCCCCACCGGCAGTACGGCGGAGGACAACAAGCTCGAAGAGCGCTACAACGCTTTCGGAGTCGCCATGGGCGCGGGCATGGCGGGCGTCCTCAACATCACCGTCACCCGGTACTCGACGGAGGAGGAGCGAAAGCTTCTCATCGACACTCTTACAAAGGAAGGCCAGGAGAAGATGGTCGACCTTCTGCGCAAACAGCCGGAAACCGGGTTTGCGCGCACGCAGTCGGGCGCCGGCATGAAGGGCTGGCCGAGCGTACGCCTCTACTATGCGCACCAAACCCAGCAGGACGGCAAACGCATCGTGGTCCTGGCGGCCGAGCGGAACATGACCATGGCCGAAAGGTCGAGCGGAGGCCGCTCGGTCGACTACGACGTCTCCGCCCTCGTGATGGAGCTCGAACCCGTGCAGGGCGATAGCAAGGTGATCGAAAAGGGGACGGGAACTCTCTATCAGGCCGCGAAATTCAGCTTCGACAAGGACAACAAGCTCAAGGTCGAGTATCTGGGCACGCAGCCGATCCGCCTCACCGATATCAAACGAGAGAAATAACTCTCGATTCCGAGGGAGGAAGATCATGGAACTACTGTTGCCCCTGCTCCTGTTCGCCCTCGCCCCGGTCTCGGCCCTCGGGCAGAAACCAATGACGGAGGGCGACGTCGTGGAAATGACCGCCAAGATCGTGGCGATCGACCACGACGCCCGGCTCATCACGCTCGAGGACGAGGACGGGGAAGTCGAGACCGTTCTGGCCGGGCCGGAGGTGAAGCGTTTCGACGAGCTGAAGGTCGGCGACAAGGTGACCTTCCGCTACTACGAGTCGCTCGTGACCTCCATCCGCAAACCCGGCGATGCCGCCCCGGTCGCCTCCGGCGATCCGACTCTGGTGCGCGGCACCGGCCCCAAACCCTCCGCAACGATGTCGCAGCAGTTGACGGCCACGGTGACCATTACCGAACTGGACCCCAAAGTAGGGTCAGTGACGGTCAAGACCGAAGAAGGAAAAACGATGAGCTTCCAGGTCGACGACAAGAAGAATCTCAAGGGCGTGAAGGTGGGCGACCGCGTCGATATCACCTACACCGCTGCCGTCATGATTACCGTCAAGTAGAGAGAACCTGTGATGAAGACTAAAATTGCGCTCGCTTTGGGACTGACGTGTTTGCTCGCGGTGGCCGTCCAGGCACAAGACGTGAACGTGGACTGGCAGCGAGGAAACGACTTCTCCAAATACAAGACCTACGCCTGGGGTGAGTCCCAGCATCCCATCAAGGACGACATGTGGGCCCAGAGGGTGGTCGGACTCATGGACGCGAGGTCCGACGACCTTCTTCGGGCTATCGGACACGAGCTACTACGGCGTCGTACTACAGCTACGGCGGGGTACTACCGGCTTACATGTACGGGGGCGTACCTTATTACTATCCGTGCCGCCGCCGTACTACGCTTACTACAGTCAGCCTCCGGTAGGCGCCATCATCGTGGCCGTCGCCGGGGCTACCTACCTCGTCTCGCAGCAGGGGAGCTATCAGAAGAAGACGACAAGCAGCGACGGAAGCGTCGTATACCAGGCCGTCCCGGCGCCGGAGGGAGCTCAACTGAAGACGCTTCCGGCGGAGCGGGCGCTCGTCACCGTCTCCGGGACGACCTATACCTGTACTCCAACACGTTCTATCGACGCGTCGTCAGGGCACGCAGGAACAGTTCGTGGTGGTCTCGCCCAGCAGGTGCGTCTTCATCCCTTGAAGACCAGCTGAAGGTGCCGTTCCAGATCCAGGTGATGACGAACGTGGCGGTGCGGACCTGACCAGAGGAGATAATTCGATGAAGAAATTGGGATTCTTGTGTGTCTTTCTGATTGCGTTCGGCGGCATGGCTCTCGCGCTGCAGAGCCCGGAGATCCAGGAGAAAGCGGCCGCCGCCAAAGCGGCCGCTGCCCGAAACCAGCAGGCCCTTCGGTCTTACTCCTGGGTCGCCAAGACCGAGCTCAGCCTCAAAGGCGAGGTCAAGAACACCAAGATCGAGGCCTGCAAGTACGGACCGGATGGCAAGGTGCAGAAGACGCTCCTCACCGACCCTCCGGCGCCGGCCGAGAAGAAACGCGGCCTCAAGGGAAAAATCATCGAGAAGAAGAAGGGCGAGATGAAGGAAGAGCTCGAGAGCGCCGCCGCCCTCGCGCAGAGCTACGTCCCCCCTTCGCCCGAGAAGATCCAGGCGGTCGTCGCCGCCGGCAAAGTCTCGCTCTCGCAAGCGGGGGCCGGCGCAGTCGCGATCCAGTTTCCGGATTACGAGAAGGCGGGCGACTCGCTCACGCTGACGTTCGACTCCGGAGTGAAGGCGCTTCGCCGGGTTGCCGTGGACACATGGCTCGACGAGCCGACCAACAAAGTCACGCTCGAGGTGGATTTCCAGTCGCTCCCCGACGGCACGAACTACGCGGCGACGACAGCCTTGAAGATTCCCGCCAAGCAGATCGAGGTCCAGATAGAGAACAGCAACTACCAGAAGGTGTCTCCGTAGGAGGGAGCTCAGGGAAGGGAGTCCATGGATGATCGCCGAGAACTTTCGGAGAGCCTTCGTTGCAGCGTCTCTCGCCGCCGTCCTTGCCTCGCCGGCATTCGCGCAGATTCCGGGAACGCCGCCCGAGAAGGCCTTCCCCAAGCGCCCCTATTCGCCTTACGCGGGGCGGAATTACCCGACGCGCCCGTTCTTCGGCGACACCCACCTCCACACCTCGTTCTCGATGGACGCGGGCGCCTTCGGTGCGCGGCTCACTCCGAGGGACGCCTACCGTTTCGCTCGCGGCGAGGAAGTCACCGCCTCGAGCGGACAGCCGGCGAAGCTCTCGCGTCCGCTCGATTTTCTCGTCGTCGCCGATCACTCGGACAACATGGGTTTCTTTCCCGATCTCTTCGCGGGCAAGCCCGAAGTGCTCGCCGATCCGACGGGTCGCAAATGGTATGACATGATCCAGTCGGGAAAAGGAGCGGAGGCCGCGATCGAGATCATCGTCGCCTTCTCGCACGGAACCTTCCCCAAGGACATCATGTACTTCCCCGGCACCCGCGCTTATCGCGGGGCGTGGCAGGAGACGATCGCCTCCGCGGAACAGTACAACGAGCCGGGCCGATTCACCGCGTTCATCGGCTACGAATGGACGTCGAACACCGGGGGAAACAACCTGCATCGGAACGTCATCTTCCGCGACAATGCTGACAAGGCGAGCCAGGTGGAGCCCTTCACCGTCTATCCGCCCCTGGGGAGCGACAATCCAGTAGACCTCTGGAAATGGATGGACGCCTACGAAAAGAAGACCGGCGGAAGCGTTCTCGCCATCGCCCACAACGGCAATCTGAGCAGCGGCCTGATGTTCCCGCTCATCGAAGCCTTCGGCAAGAGGATCGACCGCGAGTACGTCGAGACCCGGGCGAAGTGGGAGAGGCTCTACGAGGCGGTTCAGACCAAGGGCGACGGGGAGACGCACCCCTTCCTCTCGCCGAACGACGAGTTCGCCGACTTCGAACGCTGGGACAAGGGGAACCTCGATGGGAGCGTCAAGAAGACGAACGAGATGCTCGAGTTCGAGTACGCCCGCTCGGGTTTGAAGAACGGCCTGAAGCTCGAACGGGATCTCGGCACGAATCCCTACAAGTTCGGCATGGTCGGAAGCAGCGACGCGCACACCGGACTCACCGCGATGGAGGAAGACAACTTCTTCGGCAAAACCACGCCGCAGGAGCCGAGCCCGGAGCGCCTGAGCGCCACCTTCGTGAACAATACCGAGACCGGCGTCAAGATCATGGACTGGGAAGTCCTCGCCGCCGGATACGCCGCGGTCTGGGCCAACGAGAACACCCGGGAATCGCTATGGGATGCCATGCAGCGGAAAGAGACCTACGCCACGACCGGTACACGAATGATCGTGCGCTTCTTCGGAGGCTTCGAGTTCGAGGCGAAGGATGCGCAGCACCGCATGCCGGCGACAATCGGCTATGCAAAGGGCGTCCCCATGGGAGGCGATCTGCGTAAGGCGCCCACCGGGAAATCGCCGACGTTTCTCGCCGCCGCGTTGAAAGACCCGATGGGCGCGAACCTCGACCGCATCCAGGTCGTCAAGGGCTGGCTCGACGCGTCAGGCGCGCTCCACGAGAAAGTCCACGACGTCGCCTGGAGCGGCGGCCGCAAACCCGGCGCAGACGGGAAGCTTCCGTCGGTAGGCAGCACCGTGGACGTCGCGAACGCGACCTGGACCAACACCATCGGTGCGACCGAGCTCATCACCGTATGGACCGATCCGGACTTCGACGCCGCCGAGCGCGCGTTCTACTACGTCCGGGTCATCGAGATTCCCACGCCGAGATGGACCGCCTACGACGCGCAGCGCTTCGGAGTGACGCCTGCACCCGGGACCCGGATGACGGTCACCGAGCGCGCGTACACAGCGCCCATCTGGTACACGCCGAACTGAGTCCCAACGGGACGTAGAATGAAGCGGTTACTCCTCCCGCTTCTCCTGTGTCCGCTCGCGGGAGATTCGTGGGCTCAGACCTCGGGACAGATCTGGGGGAACTTCACCCTGGACCGTCCGAAAGGAGAACGCTTCGTCTACGAAATCGACCTCGAGCCCAAGGCCCAGGTCTCCGGAAGCGATACCTGGCGGGGGATCGACGTCACACCCGCCGTCGAGTATTACCCGAACCACTGGATGGATCTCGTCGGCGAGACGGTATTCGCCCGGACGAAGCAATCGAACGACGTGTCGAGCGTGGAAGTGACGCCTCGGCTCGGTGTCCGTCTCCACCTCCTCAGCCGATTGCGGACGATGCGTCCAGGACCTCGCCCGTTGGGCAGGGTGTCGTTCGCCAATTTCTCCCGCGTCGAATGGCGCAATCTCTGGTACTCCGACGACACTCCGAGCAGCCACGAGACCCGCTTCCGGAACCGAATCGAGCTCAAGGTCGGGCTCAACCACGAGGAGCTCAGCCTCGACAAAACCCTCTTCTTCATCGCCGACTTCGAGTTCTTCGTGCCGCTCTCGGACGACGTCCCCGAGCACTTCGCGACGAAGAGACGGGCGCGGGTGGGACTGGGATACCGCCGTGATTCCAAGTGGCGCTTCGAGCTCCTGTTCCTCCGCGACGGAACCCGAACGACGGACGACAGCAGCTTCGCCACCGCGGCGAACATCGTGGATTTTCGGGTCAAAGTCTTGCTCTGACCAGAAGAGACGATCGCGGCTCATGCCACAAAGGGTGTCGACGAAAAGCTTGCTGATCGTTTCCGCGCTTCTTGAAATGGCAACCGGCGTCGCGCTGATGGCGTCGCCGTCGCTCCCGGTCTCCCTGCTGCTCGGAGTATCGCTCGAGACCTCGGTAGGGGTGGTTCTGGCGCGTGTGGCCGCCGCGGCGCTGCTGTCGCTCGGCGCCGCTTGCTGGCTGGCGCGCCAGGACGAGCATAGCCGGGCGGGCCGGGCCGTGGTCGCGGCGATGTTGATCTATGACTTCGCGGCCGCCGCGGTTCTTGCGCAAGCAGGCCTTGGCCCGGGTCTGACCGGCGTTGCCCTGTGGCCGGCCGTTGGATTGCACCTGGCGCTGGGAGTGTGGTGCGTCGCTTGCCTCCGGCGTCTGCACCCGTGAATCGCCGAATGACCAGAACCAGGACAGGGGAACGCATTCCCTTCCGTGGCGGGGTTTCACCGCATTGAAGGCGTCGGATCCGAGTCTCCGAACGATGGATCGCCGTTCCCGCAATTCGCGTGAGCCGAATCGGAATCGAAGACCGCATCGCCGCTCCACCCGGGGGTTGACTGTTCAGGGGACCTCGATGTCGTAGGCGGCGATCCGCCAAAGGTCGTTCTCCTTGAGCCAGAGCGTGCGCAGCACGGGCGCTTCGCCATCCCGGGTCTTGAAGCGGACGTTCATCCCGAAGGCCTTCCCGTACTCGAGCGGGATCTCTCCGGTGAAACGTCCGCCGCGGGCGCGAGCGGCGCAGTCGAAGGACTGGGCGATGGCGTTGGGAAGGCTCGTGAGCGCGAACGTGCGCGAGTACGGGTGGTCCATGACCCGAACCGCCGGATGGACGGGCTCGATCGCGGCGACGATCGCGTCGAGGCTGTCTTCTTTGCCGAACCGCGCGCCCGCGCGCTCGAGGCCTTCTCGGATCCTCCTGCCGGCGTCTTCCAGGGAGGTCGAAGCTTCTTGATCCGGGCCTCGAAGCAGGTCATAGCAGGCATAGCTCTCCGGGGACAGATACCGGAAGGCGGCGTCGTAGTCCTTTCGAATCAGCCAGTTTTCGAGGAAATCCTTGCCCGCGGCGACGAGGCTTTCGTCGGCGGGGATGCGGACGACCTGGACGTCGGGCGCGGTCGAGAGCGCGGGCGCGTCGTCCTCGATGGGGTCCGCCTGCCAGGACACGATCTTCCAGTAATCGTTTTCCTTGCCCCAGAGGAGCGCGAGCGCGCTGTCCTTTCCCCCGGGCACGTCGACGTAGAACGTGGCGCCGAAGTAGTTGCCGTACTCACGCCGGGCAGTCTTCGGATCGCCGAGGGTCAGTAGATTCTCACAGTCCATCTTGGCCGCCATGTCGTCGGGAAGCGAATAGAGGACGAACTGTGCGTGGTAGGGCTGTTGGACCAGCTTGGCCGCGGGGTTCCTGAGATGAACGCCGACCGTCAAGCCCTCCAGGGAATCCTGGGCACCCAGAGAGTCGTGAGCGGCCTTCAGGCGCATCAGCATTTGAAACGGCGCCATGCCCCGGTCGAACGCCATCGGGTCATCCCGGTCCTCCGCGAGGCAGGCGTACGCGCGATTCGAGATATAGCCCATCGCCGCCATCACGTCCCCCTCCAGGAGCCAGGCGGTCAGGAAGTCGTGCATCATCACGTCGATGTTCTTCTTTCCCGCGCGCGGCTCCCGCGGGATGTCGCGCGATCGGTCGTGCATCTCCTCATCGGGAGATCCCTTGAGGCGGATGCCGAAGAAGCTATTCCACCAGTTCTGGAAGCCGGACCAGCGGTTCGCGTGACGGTCGTAGTTGCCGCCGGCGCGCACGTCGGAGTTCGAAGCGGCGAGGTGCCCGTTGAAGAGCGCGACGGGAAAAGCCGAGGATCGATAGTCCACGTCGATGTCCGCACGGCGGAGGTCCGTCGCGATAGAGACCTGAATCGAGGGAGTGCCTCCCTGCTGGCGATAGCTGATGGGGTAGCCGCGGTGATAAACGGTGTTGTCGACGCCGCGCTCGAACTCCCGCGACCTCTCGAGCATGTCGACCGCATCCTCCTTGAGGCGCGCGTAGATTCGAAATTGGCGATCGCCGGAGGATCCGGGGATATGTCCCTGGACCGCCTCTACCCGCTCGACGATGTCAAGCGCGTCCCCGAACCGTTCGCCCGACGCATCGGTCAGGGGCGTCGTCATCAGAGCGTTGGTGACGGCGTCGAATGTCGTCCTCGTGGAGAGCTTGACGAATGTGTCATAGAAAGGGCCGGCCTCCACGTTCTGCCCCGTCACCTCGTTGAATCGCGCTACCCAGACTTCTACGAGGCGCTGGCGGCGCGAACCCAGATCGGAGAAGTCGCCGCCGAAGGGTCGCGTGGGCTCTTGCGCCGCCGCAGGATCCTGAACGCGGGTCGCGTCGGCCCGCTGCGCAAGACCCGAAAGTAGCAGGACAAAGAGAGCCACAGACGCGCGAACGCGAAATCCCATGATCGGTCCCTTTCTTCGGGGCGCCGGAGAGGTGAAACCGACTGCCACTTTCTGGCCAATTCAGATGAGCCCCGCCAACTAGCGGCGGATTATATCCTGCGGAGGACGAGGGCTTCATCCTCATCCGTTACGGGAAACCTGCGCCGCGAGTGCTGCTTCGTTTCGACAGCACAAATCCTAACCCATGGCGTCGTACTCCGCCCAGGCCGCGCCGCAGAGTCGGTGCGCGACGAACGCCCGCTTACGCAGGCTTCCCTTAACGTTCAGTGGCTGCGCCTTCAGGGGTTCGCGTGCTCGAGGAGTTCAGCCGCCCGTCGAGCCAGAAATCCGAAGCGCCGCAGCGGAAGCGAACGCTACGTCTTCGGACCCACTCCCGTGACGATGTTGTCCTCTCTGACCTCGATGTAGGGCGATTCCACGATCTTGGTAGCTGTGACGCTCTGGCCGGGTTTCAGTTCCATCGCCTCTTTCTCTTGGCCATTTACGTTGAACTTGAGCCCCTTCGGTACTTCGTACTGCCGATTCTCGCCATTCTCGAGGGTCAGAATGACGGCGGTCGACGTGGCATACCAAACGGTGCCTTTCAGCGTCGTGACCGTTCGGTCAATAACCTCCCGTTCCGTGATGGTCACATGCGCGGTCAGCACCGTGCCGGTCTTGACCTTGTTGAGAGGCATGACCTTTCCGTCGATCGTAGCTGTTTTGCCGGGCCTCAGATGGAAGAGCCGGTATTCCCCGCTCGGGATCATCTTGGCGATGAGGTCGTCGCCCTTGACGTAGGTCACCTCTCCCTTCAATTGACTGGTTGTGTATTTGGGAGTGCCTGGCACCTTCTCTTTTGTCTGAGTGGCTTGGCCGGAGGCAAACACCGTCAGGCTGAGCGCGGACGCTGCGATGGCAATAACGCGGACGGTACCGCTCAATGAGTTAGTCATTTGTTCCCGCTTTCGTTTCCCCTCAGTGGAGTGTTCGGCGTTGCAGGCGCTGAGGGTTAATCCACCGTCACAACCCCGTCTAAACGATGGACCTGTCCGCGGAATCCCGACACGACTCCCGCACTATTGGCTTGACTGGCGGGATCATATCGGCACACGGTCGTGCTGTCAACTGGGACATCCTGCGGGAAATACCCGATGGTCGAGCCGATCGTCAGAACGTAATCACGAGCGAGAACTTGAGAATCGAATCGAGTGTCTTCTTGCGCACCACCGCCGTCCCCACGACCCTTCCGCCGGGATCCACGTCGTAGAGGTCGATTTCTTCGAGGGCGGGAAGGTTCTGGTAGAGGAACTGCGCGCTGAAACGAAGGGCCATCAAGGAGTTGAGGTTCGAGGTGACCGACTCGATGGTGTTGAAACGGTAGTCACTGCCGTCGCCCACGTTGACGAAGAAGACGAAATCGCTGTCGAACTGCGCGTTCGCCGTGAGCTTGTGCATGTAGTCCGAGGAGAGACGCGCCTCGGAGTAGTTGGTGTCCCTCTCCGGGTCGGGGATTTCATCGATCCGGTGGGTGAAGGTGATCGTGTAGTCGGTCTTGAACCGCAGGTGGTCGTCGTCTCGCCACTTGTTGCCGAGACCGCCGTAGAGGATCGAACGGTTTTCGATTCCGGCATCGAGGTCTCGATCCCAGCCCGCTCCGGCGACCCAGAAGAACCGCTTGGTAATGTCCCGGTCGTAGCGACCGGAGACATAGTAGCGCTCGTTGTCGATCTCCCGGCTGGTGTCCTCGGCTACGCGGAAATCCTCGGGGGTGCCCACGGCGAACCGGTCGTCCACCGTCTTGGCTCGGAGAACACCGAAGCGAAACGAGAGATGGGCGCTCTCCCAGGCGCGAATGAGCTTGTCGTCCACGGTGAGCGAGGAGGTCGAGGTGTTCCCTGCGGTTATCACGAAACCCACGTCAGCGACATTCGACCAGCCGAGCTTCCGTTCCTCGCGGTTGGGCTCGACGGGTGTGTCTTGCGCAAGCGCGGGGACCGCGCCGAGAATCGCAATCCAGAAACAAGCCAGGTAGTGCATTGGTCACTCCATTGCCAGTGTGAACGATTGTACAGGTCTTGGACACTCGGCCCAGAACCATCCTCCTAGGCCCAAATTGATCGTTGACGAAGCCTCCGTTTTTCGTGAAGGGTCGATTTCAGTGCCATTCAGTACAACAACCGCCGCACCGGTACAACAGGTTGGTCGTCGATTGGAACCTCGCCGCCCTGATTCGACGTCCTCGATGGCTCGAGAGAATCCCGAGATTGCGGAGCCGGCGAGCCAGGACGGGCGCTCGCCGCAACGGACCTCGCCTATCTCCGGGCAGTTGGCGCAGGGAAGAAACAGGAGCGCAATGACGAAGAAGCAAGCGGCTGACACAGGCATCGCAGACGGCGCCGAGCAGAAACGGCTGAACGAGGCCCGTGAGGTGGCGATCGCGTGGAAGAAGCGGGGTCCCTACCTCAGCGAGCGGCAGTGAGGTACGGTCCGCGAGGACTACAGCCCGGACGGCAGTGCATGGGACTACTTCTCGCACGACCAGTCCCGCTCCCGGGCCTACCGGTGGGGCGAAGACGGCCAATGTCAGAAACTGATGATCGTCAAAAAGCGAGGACCGTCTGTATCATCGGCACCCAGCCCTTCATACCTGCGGTATACGGAGTAAAGGCCCCGCTATAAGGAGCATCGTTGACCCGCATCAGCTCTGCGTTGAGCCACAGACGCTCGGTCGGAAGGAAATACCACTTCACACCACCGCGCATACTCATGAAGAGTTGCCAAACTGTCCGAAGACCTTGGACCCGCGGCCATAAAGCGCGAGCTTCTTGGGAATGACAAAATGACTCGCCGACAACTCAAAGCCGTGGTCGAATGTGGATGCAAGCGGAAGCGGCCCGTCGGCTTCGAAATCACTTAGCCAACGCATGAAGTATTGCCCGTTGACCGCAAGCCCGTTCCATTTGATGCCGCCGTCGATCGCCCACATCTTGTACGTGGCCTTGTCGACCGTTACACCCGGCGCAAACGCTCCGGTCGAGAAGGTAAGCACGCCGTCGGAATTGTACAGTGAAGTGTTCTCGGGACTTGATTGATCGAGATTTGAAAAACGGTCCTCCCGGGATCTCGTAAACGCAGGTACCAATTCGAATGCGAGTTTCTTTGGAGGCGAAATAATCATCGTACATGTTGGCGTGATTTGCCGGGTTCCCCGTAGGGTCCCAGCGGTTCCCACCAGACACTGCCGGAAAGCAGCAGATTCGTATCGATCTTGGTTGCCGAGATATTCAAGGTATTGAGACCGTTGCCGACGAACAGCCAAATAATTCAGCCCCTTCACGGGTTCTCCGTTCGCCCAGGCGCCCTGGGTGAAGCCGGGGCGGAAGAAGTTGTCCGCCATGCTCCTATCGGTTGCCGTAAAAAATGGGAACGTGGCAACCAAGTGATCGGCTGCCTGGAACGCCCGTGTAACCTCCGGTGATCGTAAGGGCCTTGTTGAATTGCCAGCCAATGTTTCCGGCTACGACGATCGAGGCGGCCCCGGCGGACGTCCAGACGGTGAAGCTATATCGCAGCCTCTCGTCGAAGATGTAGCCGCCCAAGATGAACATCGCGCGATTTACCGTGATGTCGTTGCGCGTATGAACCTCGCGGACAACGCCCAGGTGGTCGGTGAAAGTTTCGTTGGCTGATTAAGGGTATTGAGATATCGGATTTGGGTATTGACGTTGAACTTCAGCAGGAAAGGCACCTTGGCGTCGTCGGGAGTTTGCCAGATTACGATTCCATCTCTATAACGATCGTCGTTTGTCTGTGCGGCAACGGATGCCGGCTGTACGGAAGTACTTGCTGAATTTGTCACCGCCTGTGGGGTATTCAACGCGGTATTCGCTGCCGGCACCGCGGCATCTGCCGTTGTCGGCGGTACCATTGGCTGGCCGGCGATAGACACATCCGTTGCCGCGCCCCCGTCAAGCCGTCGCTGCAAACGGTCTACTTGTTCAAGCAGTATCTTTTGCTGCTCCTCCATCTTGCGAAGTAGTTCTCGGACCGCGGCGTTCTCCGTCTTCACGGCCTCGATTTCGCTTTGCAGGTCCTTGCTGGCTTCGGCGCCTGTTCTCCGCATGCCCGGTTCTGAAACGGCGACCGTGCTGTTTGGCCGGGTTGCAGGAGACTGTCCGGAGGCAGAAGTCGTGAAGAACATAACTGACGTCAACGCCAATGCGACTGAGAGCCTTGATGAATGCGCGGCGTATCGACACGTTAAATCTCCCTCCCGAAGCCATCCCGAAATGATCGAAGTACTGGGATTGCGACACTCACCAAGCCACGGAAGTTTCCCATGACTTGGCGAGCCATCGCCGGTACGCAATGGAGGCTCCTCGTAGAACGATCCCCCAAGCTGCGTTCGAGCGAGGAGCCCCATTCGATCAGCAGAGCGTTACGGAGAGGGCGAGGCCCGCCTCGCTGGTTTCCTTGTACTTGCTGTTCATGTCCTTGGCGGTCTGGGCCAGGGCCATCACGGTTGCGTCGAAATCGATGCGGTGCCTGGACGCGATCTCGTTGCTGGCGATCGCGTAGGCGGTCCAGGCCTTGACTGCCCCGAATGCGCACCGCTCGATGCACGGAACCTGCACGTAACCGGCGACCGGGTCGCAGGTCATGCCCAGGTGATGCTCCAGCGCCGATTCGGCAGCATTCTCGACCACCAGCGGCTCTGCGTCGTACGCAGTAGCGGTCAGTGCCGCAGCCATCGACGACGCCACGCCTATCTCTGCTTGGCAACCGCCCTCGGCCGCAGACAGAGTCGCATGGTGCTTGCAGAGGTAGCCGATCGCCGCAGCGGCGAGCATACCGTCACGGATCTTCTGCAGGGGGAGCTTCCGCCCTCCCTCGCCGAGCCCGTAGACCAAAGCCGGCATGACGCCGGCGGAACCGCCTGTCGGCGCGGTGATAACGAGGTGGCCACGACCGTTCTCTTCGGATGCCGCCAACGCGTACGCCGAGAGAGCAGGCGATGCCGCGGTCTGCTTGATACTTGTCGTCCATCGCGCGCTTGTAAACGGTCGCTGCCTTGCTATGCAGCTTGATCGGGCCGGGCAGTACGTCGTCCTCCGGCATCGAAAGCCCCGACTTTACGGTCGCGACCATGGCGTTGATGATCTTGTCGATGAAGGCATAAACTTCCTCTTCAGTCCTGCCCGCGATCGACATCTCGTTGGCAAGCATCACCTTCGCGATCGAGATCTTGTTTTTGTCGGCGTGGGCCCGCAGTTCTTTCATCGTCGAGAACGGGTACTTCGGCGGGTTCTTCTTCGGGGGCGTGTACCCTTTCCACTCGATGAATCCGCCGCCCACCGAGTAGTACTCCTGCTCGAGCAGCACCTCGTTGCCGGCGAGGAGCTTGACCGTCATCGTGTTCGGGTGCTTGAAGTCGCCCTTCGTCGCGTCGTAGATGACGTCCTTGAGGCTCACATTGATTGACTTGTCGCCGAGCTTTACCTGGGAACGTCTGGTCGGGCTTGTCTCGCAAGCTGTCGAGAAATTTCGGGTCGACGGTTGCCGGCTCTTTCCCGACCAGTCCCGCCAGTGCAGCCCGTTCCGTGCCGTGTCCCTTTCCTGTGGCGCTGAGGCTTCCGAACAGGTTGACCTTGAGCGCCGTCGCCTTGGCGAGTTTGTCGGCCGGCAGTTTGGTGCATCGCTGGTAGAAATCGTAGGTAATGCGCATCGGACCAATCGTGTGCGAGCTAGATGGTCCGGGCCCCACTTTGTAGAACTCGTCCACCGTCGTCAGCACGGGCCCTTTCTCCCTCTTCACGACATCCAGGTCGGCAGAGAGCGGCGGCGGCGATCCCTTAGCCTGCGGCGGCAGTGTTGCGATGGCCATCGCTGTTCTCTCTTCGGCCGAGACAGAGCGACCCGTCATCACGGCGGCAGCACCGCCCACAGCGCTTCGTATCAAGAAATTACGGCGATCCACGCCGGGTGGAATCTCCTGTGAGATCAATCGGCTTGTATCCGCTAGCGGATCTTCCCGAAAGACTTCACGGGGTTTCTCTGTAGAGCTGAGTTTGTCATCAAGTTTCTCATTTTCTTCATTTGACATGGGTGTACCTGCTCCCTTTCATTAAGATTCAGCCCGCTGCGATGCCAGGAAGGTTCATTGCGGCGAAGGTAAGGTAACGAAGGGAGGATGCGCGGGGAACTCGTAAAACTACGAGGTGGAGGAGGAGAATTTACGAGCCCGAGGGTCGGGACGAGACTACAATCTGCTCAAACCCAGCGACTCCGCCCCGCCAGGCAAAGCATCCAGGCCTAGCTCAGAATAGTCACCGTTTCATGGCGGCGACAAGGTCTTTGGAACCGGACCCCCAGCGGGAGACAGACTTGAGCGCCTGGGTGAAGGGAACGTCCAGGGGATGGACACGATCGCGGTCGAGGATATAGACGGCTCCGGCGAAAGGCGTGGGCACCGAGGGCACAAAAACGGTAAGGCGGCCGTCCTCCAGCTCCTCGATGATGAACGCGGGGACGAGTGCATCCTCTATGTCCGCCAGAGCCGGCTTCCACTCGCTCCCATCGCTCTCCCCCGCCGCGCCTCATCGCGCAAAGACGCCCTTGTCACCAGCGGTAGACGCTGGCGCTGAACTGCAGGTAGCTCGAGTTGACCCCGGGATTTTCGGTCGCTGTTTTCACGCCGGCGGAGATGTGATGGATACGATACTCTGCATAGAACGCGAGCTTGCCGTGGAAGTCGAACCGCACGCCCATGCCAGCCTGGGTCGTGAAGTTGAAGCTCGCGGTCTCGAGCGGTATGCGCTGCGTTGTTTTCAATGCTCCGATTCCGAGAACAGCGTACGGTCTGCATCCGGATTCCGGCATGAAGAAGTGACGCCCGAGAAGCGTCGCGGAGGCGCCGTAGGTCGTTTCGCCTGGATCGACCAGAAACACGGGCAGCAGCTCGCCTGCCACCTCGAGATTCCCTCTGAGAAAGCCGGGTCCCCTCGGTCCGCTGAGGACATACCCGAGGCGAGCGCCCAACACCAGGAACCGGACGTCGGGCTCACCATCCCATAGGTCGTGGGAAATGCCGAATCCGGCGAGGACGGCGAGCTCCTTGTCGCCGCGGTGCATCGAGGATTCCATAACAGCTGACGGACTATCGGCGACTTTCACGGGATCCTGGGCGTCCCCAAAAGCGAGCGCATCGAAGCCGACGGCACAGAGCGCTGCGGCGAGGACGAGGGGTCTCAACGTCGTTTTCGCCACAAGGCGCTCACGCGCCACGTGATGTAGCCGACCCAATTGCCTCCCCCCTGGCCGATTACCGTCATCGGCCCGGTGGGAATGTTCCGCCACGCGTCGAACGCCGGGTTGTTGGTCGAAAGGACCCTGCTGCTGTTATCGGAGAACGTCGCGCCGCGCGCCGAAAGGAAGCTCCCCACCTCTTCCGAGAGCGCGGGGTCGACGAGCTCGCTGAAGTTGATATCACCGGACCCCTGGGAGCTCACCAGGCTGGAGAACCGCTGGTCCCCGTCCCCGGCATCGTTGAACAGAATCTGCCAGCCCATCCCGATGGTCACATCCCGATACCAGGGGAAGTCGAACTGGATGGCGAGACGCGCTTCGGCTGGATGTACCAGCCTCTCGACGCTGCCGCCGCCCACGTAGCGGGTGTAAGTGAACTCCCCCAGGAGCCAAACCTGATGGCCCCACACCGAGAACGCGGGAAGCGACGTCCCGCCGGTCAGAAACACCCGGTCGGAAAGGTTCAGCTTCGTCTCGACCGGCTCGCCCACCAGGAATTCCTCGGGGCTCGTTTTCGAGGAGTCCACGTATTGAACTCGCAGCCCCCGATCGGGATCGCCCACGAGCCGGTAGCCGACGTTGACCAGAAGCTCGGTGATCCAGAACTTCTTGGCGAAAAGGAGATCGAGCCCGACGTCTTTCTCGCCGGACACCCCAGCGTATTTGTGCCATTCGTCCGTGGTCACGGACGTGTTGTACACCGGCTTTTCCGTCGGGATGACCACATAGCCTCGAACGCCGAAGCCGAGCGCGGCGTCACGCTCCTCGGATGTGAGCTCGATCTTGCCGCCGAGCACGATGTCACCCGTCGACGACGCAAAGGCGCCGTGTCCCGGCGGATCGATGGTGACGCCTGGAACGAAATAGGTCTTGTACGGCGCCTCCTGCGCGTACATGAGGTAGGGCTGGGGTCGCGTCGCGTCGCTCGGGTAGATGTCCACGAACAGATCGAGAGGAGGCACCGGATAGCCGACCGGATCCTGCCCCACGCTGTTCGTTCGGAGCGTCGGGCTGTAGCTGAAAAAAAACTCGCTTCGCTTCGGCAGTCCCAGCGTGAACCCGATCGGAAAATCGAAGAAGTCGATGTCTCCAGGGTTGCGATCGAAATTCACGACGTTAGCGCTGGCGGTGAGCTCCCCGGGAGCGAGCGTGTAGGGAGAAGCGGCCCGAATGAGCCCCCGTCCTCCCGTTACGGTGACGTTGAATTCACGCGGTGGGTGCGCCCCGGGGTCTTTGGATGAGGACTTGACCTTTGATTTTGTCTCCGGGCCGACGTGCTCTGATGGATTCTGCTCCGCCCATGACGAGACCGCCGTGGAAGCCATGAGAACCGCAAGGCTCGCCAAGCACCAACGACGGAAGTATGTAGTCCGGCGGTTTCTGACCAAGTCGAATCCTGCTCCTTCGGGCAAGGCGACGGACATCCTAAACGATTTCAACGGGCGTCGGATAGTAGGCGCGCTGGGCGGAGCCGGAGGCCCGCCTGCCACTACGCGCTTCCCCTCCCGGCGAGACGTTGGCACATGGCTGAGGCGTACCCCTAGTTCCGAGCGGGGTAGCCGCACAGGCTAGTGGCGAAGCGGTCGGCTTCGGGATCGCGATCAAGTTCTTGGAGCGCGTACGCCGTGAGCGGAGGAATGATGGGCGACAGGTTGCCCCCCGTCCCACGTGTTCGCGCCCTTCACCTGCGGGTCGGCACGTAGCCGCCCAGGGAACGTTGTCCGCGCTCATCGTGTACGACACGCCCGGCACACCGGGCCAGCCGAATTCCGTGATCGGGACGGTCCTGGTTCCAGCTACGCAGAACCGGAGGCGTGAAGCCACGCCGTGGAAAGCGAGAGCCTCATGCGCTTTCCGGGCGTCTTCGCGGGCGGCGCGCCAGGAGCAGCAACAAGCCGACACCCGCCAGGATGACGAGGACGAGCTGAAGTGCGCGCCAGAACAGATGATCGATCGCCGCATCCGTCGCCGCCTTGAACTCCTGGAGCGTGTCCGCGCGGAGGGCATCGATCCGCGCGAGGCTCCGCTCGGTCTCGCTTCCGAGGTCAGCGAAGCTCGCGCGGCGAAGCTCTTCGATGGATGCGAGGATCGTCTCGCGCTCGCTCTCAAGAACGGCGAGGGTGTCGATTCTCTGCCGGTCCACCGAGCCGAGAACCGTCTCCCGCTCTTTCTCGAGAGCCGACAGCAGAAGCGATCGCTCGGAGGACACGAGCTCCGGTGTCGCCAGAACGAATCGCGCGAAACGGTCGATATCGGCCTGAATCCGGGTGATATCCCGGCTGACGGCCTCGAAGTCAGCGAATTGCTTGGCGAGGTACTCGTGTTGGGACTGAATGAGCAGCAGCTCGCCTTGCCACCGCGCTTGGTTCGGCACCTGTTCGGCGTAGACCGTGAAGCGATCCGACAGCTCGCGCGCGGTCTCGTCGATCTGCGCCACCGCCTGGAGCCCCGACGTGCCCCAGGCCGCGGCCGCCGTAGACGCGGGGTCGGTCCCGGCCGCGCGCATGCCGAGCGTGAGATCGCGAATCGGGTGCTCCTGCACCCAACCCTCCAGGAGGGGCGTGACCTCGGCCATCTTCTTCTCGCCGACCACCGTGTTACAGAGGGTGCGAATCTCCGCTTCGAGCTGTCGCACCGTCTCCACCGCTGCGGGCTGAGAGGCCCCCAAGAGCGTCCTCCCGTCGCCGTTTTCGAGGAAGCGAACGAGCGCCAGCGTGAGCGCCCAGCTATCTACGAGCGCTGCCAGAGGGTCGCGCTGGAAAACCGCGGCCTGCATGGAAGAAATCGCGGCGATCTTCAAGCGTATCGCCGACTCCTTGATTTCGAGGTCGTCCTCGTTCCTCACGACCGCATCTGCCGTGGCGACGACCTGGGTAGTGAACCAACGCAGGTACGAACTCAGCAGGACCCGAACCTCGGCAGTCGTTTGACGGACTCCGATCTCCGACATGGCCGGGGTTCGCGGCGGCGGCGCCGAGGAACAAGCCGAAATCCCCACGCCGATTGTGAGACTGGCTGTGAGAGAACGAGTAAAGTGCCGCATGGAACTCCTCCCGCTCCGCCTGCGACGCCGAGAGGTTGCCGACTCGGGCCAGGCTTCGAGCCCCTCCCATGCGCTCGAGAGGCAGACTCAGCAAGAGAGCTTTCTCGAGACCCGTTGCATGATTCCTCCACGCTCAGCCGGGCGCGGTCGGCTCATTTCTCGGTTTCGCACCGCGGAAGTATAGCGTAACGGCCGCGCCCCGGCTCGCTATGCGAGAGTTTCCCGCTATGGGGCTCGAGGCTCCGCCTCCTCACGTTGACTCTCCCGGGAACGACCCTCCAGGGTGCTCCCGTCCAGGACAAGCGCGAGTTCCAGGGCTTCGAGAGCGGCAGGTACCCGAAGGAGATCCGCATCTTCCACGACGGAAAGCCGGCGGCGAAACCCTGAAGGAGCGCGAGACTACGGCAGGAACTCCAGCACCCGGAGCTCCCCGTGAACCCCCTTCCCCGATGGCTCGCTCGCCGGCGTGTAGATGACCGCGACCCGGGAATCGTGGCGGCCGCAGTTCATGTCTCGGGTCACGCTTTCGCCTTTTTCCATGAGGCGGATCGAGCCGAGGGTGTGGGTGTGGAAGACAGAGGTCAGTCCCTTCGATACGAGGACGAAATCGAAACTCTTTCCCCCATCCCGGCAGCGTAGCTCGGCGAAGCGACCCTCGATTCGCCGGTCACCTACCGCCCGGCGTCGAGGGGACGGCGTCTCGATCGAATTCGCCACCGGCGCGTCGGTATCGGTGACGACGTCCTCGGCCACGCGGTTTCCATGGCTCGTTATCTCCCGCTGGAGGCCTTTGACCAAGACACGCAATCCTTCCGTGCGCGCTACGCGCGACGCTCTCTCGGCGGCGTCACTTGCTTCGGCAAGTTTCTCCATCCGGAGCAGGATCTTCCCGACGTTTACCCAGTACCACGCGTGGTCGGGCTCGAGCTCCGCCGCCTTGGCCGCGAGCCCGTAGGCGCTTTCGAGTGGCACCCCCGTTGCCGCGTAGAGACGTCCGAGTTCGGCGTAAGCAGGAGCGAACTTCGGGTTGAGCTCGATGGAGCGGCGCATACCTTCCTTCGCCTGGTCGGCGTCACCCTGGCCCCGGGAGAGCAGCAGTGCGAGATAGTAGTGGCACAGGAAGCTCCCGGAGTTCAGACTCGTCGCCTTCGAGAGCCACTCCTTGGCCGCTTCGTATTGCTGCTTACGGTAGTAATAGAAGCCCATGCTCTCGAGAACGAGGGAGTTGCCGGGGGCGAGTGCGAGCGCCCGTTCGAGGAGGGGGAGAGCGGCGTCGGGACGGCTTCCGGATTCGAGAAAGTTGCCGCGCAGTGCGGCGGCGGTGGCATTCGGAGAGTACCGTCACGTCAAAGGAATCGTCGTCGACCTTCTCCGGCGCTTCCATTTGCAGAGCCGGGAGTCGCGTCTCACGGACGTAGTGTTCGAGCTTCTTGTCCATCGCGTCGAGATCGCCGAAGAGGGCCACGAACGCCTCTAGCGGATCGGATCCCTCTTCCACCATGCCCAGGTACTGTCCGAGAGACTTCGCGCTCTCGCCCTGTGCGCCGAGCATCAGCAGGTGGGTGAGTGCCCAGACCTGAGCGTAGAAGAGGCCCGCTCGGTCGGGATGGGAGGCATAGGGGTTCTGCTTCATCGACAGGAGCTCGCGAAGCGGCATCATGCTCTGACGGCGGAGGAGGTCGATATGGCGCGGGTTGCGCGTGCCCATCTTGACCTGGCTTCCGCGGACGACGGTCTGATCCCAGAACTCCGCGAGGCCTTCGTTCAGCCAGACCGGCACGCGAGGAACGTTAAGCTCGAGCAGGAGATGGAGGTACTCGTGGTAGACGAGTTGGTACCGAAACTCGGGGCGGGCGTCGACCCGTAGTACGATGTAGTATTCGTCGGGCCCGGCGAGGAAGACCCCGGCTGGCTTCGGGCCCTCCCGCTCCCAGTACTCGGGGAGGAGCTCTCGCAGGCCTTCCTCGTTCCGGACCGCAAAGGCCATGATGGGCAGCCGTGGGTCCTGGGCCAGATTGACCAGCGCCTTCCGGAAAACCAGGCGGATTCGCTCGAGCGCCCCCGCGACTTCGCGCCCGCGCTTTTCGCTGGTGTCAGTGATGACCCGGAAGTTGGGGCTTCGCACTTCGATCCAATCGGTGGGGAAGCCCGCTCGAGCGGACCCCAGGAGCAGCATGAGAACGGAGACGCACCGCCCGGATCTCATCTTGCCTCCTTCCGGACGCCCGGGGGATTATAAATCGTTCTCCCCTTGAAATCCTCGACCTTTTCCCCGCCTTCCTCCTCGAGCTCGATCTCCGGTCCGTTTCCCGCGCCGCCTCAGTTACAATTCCCTGGCAGTCAGCGTCCTACATGAGCCCCGAGCAGCCGCGGGGAAAGACGGTCGACAAGCGCACCGACATCTGGGCCTTCGGCCGCGCGCTCCAGAGATCAGGGCGCGATCGGCGCGGGCGGGATGGGCGAGATATTCCGGGCGCGGGGACACGAAGTTCAACCGTGACGGACAAAGCCTCCACCCCTGCCGCCGACTCTGAAGTCAGCGCCCGCGGGGGCCCCGCGGCTACTCTTTGCGGAACTCCACGCGGCGGTTCCGCGATCGGCCCTCGGGCGTCGCGTTGTCGTCCACCGGGCGACTCGAGCCGAAGCACCGTGAAGCATTGAGTGCCGCGGTTATCGGTTCGCTCTGGCCGTATCGCCCGTTGCGCCCGCAGATCGAAAGTGCTATCACTAGCCTGCGCGCGGGGTGCTCCGAGATCGCGTGCCGCTCGACAATGCGAGCGAGCAGGCGTTCGGGGAACAGCTTCATCTCCTTTCGGCGTCACAGCTCTCGGGCGGGGGAAAGTTCAGCCTCGGCTGCGGTCAGGCTTTCCTGGACAAGAACGGGATCGAGGGCAGGACGAACCAGACCCTCGCCCGGGTAGGGGGTACGCCATGTCGCTTCGCCGCCTCGTCCTCACCGTCCTCGCGATCGTCGGGGCGCTCGTCCTCGCGATCGTGCTCTACCTCGCCTTCGGCGACCTGAGCCGGCACAAGGGCCGCATCGAGGCCTTCGTCACGAAGAAGACGGGGCGGCCCTTCGCGATCGACGGGGCCTTCGAGCTCAAGGTGCTCCCGTCGGTCTCCTTGCGGCGGAGCGCGTGCGCCTGGGCAACGCGGATTGGGGCTCGGCGCCACGCGCGCGCCTGCACGATCTCGAACGACGTGGGCAGATCCTCGACCACGGTCCAGCCCAGGGCGGTCATCTCGCGCTTCGCGACGGCCGAGAGCCTGCCCGTCATGCGCACCTCATGGGGGGTGGCGCCCAGCTCCGCTTTGGCTCGCTTCGAAACCTCGCCGAGCGCCTTGTCGTAGGCCTCGGTCCAGGAAACCCAATCGACCGGAAGCATGACCACCGCGCGCCCGTCCTTCGTCTTCGCCACGAGCGCGCGGGAGTCTTCGAGCACCGCGGCTACGGGGGTGGCCTGGTGGAAGGAGGACAGCATCTCGGCGCTCTCCACGAAGAACGCCGCCTCGCGCTCGCTGACGGCCTCGGCGGCCGTCTCCACGTAGGCGGCGCACCCGGGGACGTTCACGTCGCGCAGGCTCGAGGCGAGGCGCGTGTACAACGTGAGCGAAAAGGCCTTGCTGCGATAGAGAGCCGCGATCGTCCCGGTCCCCACTCCCATCTCCGTGAGCTTGCGCTCGTTGATCTTCAGCAGCTCCTCCGGGTCTTTCCCCCACACGAGGTTTCCGACGTTCGCGGTGCCCTTCACCACGGACGGAACCGGTACCACGATCTTGCCGGCCATCGACCCCGCCTGGTCGATCTTACCCAGATCGGTGAGCGCCTTTTTCAGAATTGGATTCGTGGTGTAAGGGTCGACACCCAACTTCTGCGCCCAGTTGCGCGCCGCCGAATTGACTCCCGAGATCGAGTACGCAATCCCGGTCGCGGCCTCCGCCCCGTCCGCTTTCTCACTCTCATCGTTCATCGCCGCGTCGGCGGTACGTTTGGCTTTGCGCCCGAGGTTGGTTCCGAAGCGCTTCACTCCGCTTCCGATCCCCTTCGCCGTGCCCTCGGGATCCTCTGCCACCGAAGCCACGCCCTTGCCCACGTTCAGCACCGACGTGCCGGCGGCTTTCAGGAACACCTCGCTCTTCGAGATCTCGTCGAGCTGGGCGAGGGCTTTCACCTCGTGGAGACGCATCAGCAGCATGCCCATGCCCTCTGCCTCGAGCGGTCCGTAGTCGGTCGTGAGCTCGAACAGGTGCATGTAGCCTTCGGTCCCGACGGCAGATGCCACCTGGTGGTGGGGTCCTTGGATCTGCGAAGGCTCCAGCAGCTCCTTTGCCTGAAAGGTGCGGGGCTTCTCGTACGGGGCGGTCAGGGCGAGCACGGCAGCGATGCGCAAAGGCACAGCGGTCATCATCGTGTGTTTCTAACTCAATCAGCCAAGATCTTCAACGCAGCCGCTGCTCGAGGCGACGTAGATCACGCCCGCCATCGGGTCCGCCACGGCGGGACCGTCGATATTGGCCCCATCGCAGCCCGCGGGACCGGCTTTTTCGACGTAGGGCCCACCGGCGAAGAACATTGACAGCGAAAATTCCTCCGTGATATCGCTGGGGCGCATTCACACGATTTCGGTGCCGGAGCCCTCGGCTCGAAACCGTCCATTCCCAGGCCCGGGAAAGGAGTCGTTTTCTGATGAACCCTCTACTGATTTTGACGGCGCTCGTGAGCGCGAGCTCCGCGATACAAACGGCGGCAACTTCGCTCCCGGAGTACTTGAAGAGAAACCAGTTTACTCAAGAGGACCTGGAAGCGATCGAGAGCGGGACCCCGATCGCGAAGCTCCTCGAGGCCGAAGAGGAGACGGAGACCCGGATCCTGGGAGTGGTGAAGATCCGCGGAAACCCCGAGGACTACATCCGTCGGCAGCGGGACGTGGTGAACTTCGAGAAGGGCACCGGCGTGACCCAGATCGGACTTTTCAGCGACCCTTCGACGGCCGCCGACGTAGCCGGCCTCACGCTCGACCCCGATGACATCGAGGACTTGAAGAGCTGCGAGCCGGGGAGTTGCGACGTCAAGCTGAGCGATTTCGGCATCAAGGCCTTCGCAGAACTCGATTGGAAGGCGCCGAATGCCGTTTCGAACGCCCAGAAGCTGGCGCGAGAGATGATCGCCGACTTCATGAACGCCTATCGGAAGGGCGGAAACACGTCCTTGAGCGCTTTCCACGACAAGGAGAAGCCTCTCCTGGCGAAGGAGCAATTCGAAGAGATGATTCGATCTCGGAACCTTCCCAAGTACTTTCCGAGTCTCCACGACTTCTTGATGGATTACCCCGCGGCGACCTTACCGAATGGGCAAGAGATCTTCTACTGGTCCAAGGTCGACTTCGGGCTCAAGCCTGTCATTCGCGTCAACCACCTCGCGATCTACGAGCCGAAGGAGATCGAATGGGTCCGCTACGCGGTGGCCTCGAAGATGATCTACACCACTCATTACTTCAATACCGGGCTCGAGGTGAAGTTCCTGGTGGTGTCGCCGGATTCACCGGGCGCCTATTACCTGGTGTCCCTGAATCAGTCCCGAAGCGACGGGCTCACCGGGTTCATCGGGGCGATGGCAGCGGGGCAGATTCGATCAAAAGCGCGAGGCGGATCGGAGACCTACCTCGGAGCGGTGAAAAAAATCATGGAGGGCGGTAATTAGAAGGGTGCTGAAAAATGCACTTGCACCCTTCCGAGCTCAGTCGCAGGGCCTCGGCGGCGATCTCGTAGACCGGCCGCGGTGACGCGATTCTAGAGATAGTCGAGGTATGGGCGGAAACGGCGGTGGAACCATCCGAACCAGTGCGCGGGATACTTCCGCACCCACGCGCCGATGACGTCGTTGTGAAACGACCGAGCGGCCGCGGCGTCTTCGAATGAATCTGAGGGAAACGCCTCGAGGAAGACGTCATAGACGTCGTCCGCACCGAGGATCGCGAGGGCACCCATAAGCGAAGCCCCGGTGCGCACCTGAAGTCCGGCGATGGCCCGAACCGTCACCGCCGGTCGCCCGAGAAAAAGACCGGGGCCGCCGTGGCGTCCCGGGTGCTGGTCAACGAGGACCGCGAGGATGCCGTTGCCCCTCAGAATCGAAAGCCCCTTTTTCGCGGCCTTCTCATGCGCGAGTGGGAGAATGCCGGTTGCCCGTCGTCGCGCCTGGAGCCATCTCTCGACGTGCGGGTTGTGCATCGGCTTTACGATGACGTGAAGCCCACCCACCGAAGTCCCGAAAACAGAAGCGAGAAGCTCGAAGTTGCCAATGTGCGCCACGAGCACGACCGTACCCTTCGAGCCCAGCGCGGCCAGGACCTCGCCGCCGTGAAGCCGGTGTGGCGGCGGCTTCAGCCGCAGTCTGAGGGTGTCGATGAGGTACTTCCCCATATTCCGATAGAGGTCCCGCAGTAGGGCGTCGTCGGGCCCTTCCACGCCGACGTATCGAAGGTTGGCCGCGACCGTTGAGCGCCGGACGCCCAGAATGCGCGCCGTCTCTCCGAGTGCGGCCCCGAGGTGGAGCGCCGCCTTCCGGGGGAGCGACGAGGCGACGATCTCGAGAAGCCGCACTCCCAAGTACTCCGCCCGCCATCCCCAGGTCCGGCTCGCCTTCGGGAGCGGAGATCGATTCGAGCGCTTGGGAGTCGTGACGACGTTTTCAGCACCCTTCTCCGCCGCTGGAACGTGCAGCCGCACTAGTAGATCCACTGCAACCGGACCAGGAGCTGGTTCACCACGGCGCGAGGGTATTCGAGGGCGCCATGTTACGGCAAGTCGAGCGAACTGATAGGAGAACGTAACTCGGCCGGTTGGGGGCTGGGAGGAGATTTTCCGCTCGAGGGCGTCTCCGAAGTCGTCCTCGACATCCTCGCCCAGGACAGGCGCGCGCTCGCGAGCCGGGTCGAGCTGACATAGCCCGAGGGAGTGACGCACGGGACCATCGGCTAGCGTGGGGTGGTCTTCTTCGTCGATGATGGAGGCTATCGGTTCCTTTGGGGTGACGATCCCCGGCTCAAGACCCAGGAGTCAACGCAAATGACGTACGGGGCCCTGCCATCGCGCACATGATAGGGGACATCTTTCTCCGCCGCTGGCGGGCGGGGCTGGTTCGGGACGCGGATCACGCGCCCACGCTCTCGCCGCTGTTCGTCCTCCAGCAAGGGGGCGATGTGCTGCTCGCGGACGTGCGTGCGGCCGGAGACGCGCGCGGGGTGATGGGCCACATCCCCGGAAGCGTCTTCCTCGCCGCCGATCGCGTGCCCCGCGAGCGGCCGGTGGTGCTCGTCGATGACGACGGTCGGGAGGCGGCGCGCCTGGCGCGGCGCCTCGAGCAGGAGGGGCATCCGCTCGTCGCGGCGCTCGCCGGCGGCCTGGCGGCGTGGCGCCACCTCGGTCTTCTGACTTCACGGGGGCCAGTGAGGAACGCCGCCCCGGCGCGGACTCTCACCGGCCCGCCGACGGCGGACACCGTGCGAGCGCACGTGGGCGACCCGCTCGCGGTGCGCTGGATCCAGCTCGCCTCACTCGCTCGACTCAGCCACCTCTCGTGCGTGGATGGGCGCGACGAGCGGGGCGTGATCGGGACGCCGGGCGGGGATGCCGGCGAGTTCGTGCTCGAGCTTGCCGCGCTCGAGGCGCTTACCGGAACTGCGCTCGACGACGATGCGGTGGCCGCGGCGCTGCTGGCGCGCCTGGATAGCTTCGGCGAGCTCTACCTGCACACCGACCTTCCCGCGCTCACACGGCTGCTCGAGGCCGCGCGCGCGGAGGGCCGGCTTTCGATTGCCCTCGCAGCGGTCGAGGACCTGGACGCCTTCGTGCGCTTCCTGCGCAGTCCGGGAGAGGACCGAGAGGAGGCGCTCCTCGCGCTGCTCGTCGACCCGGCGCACATCGGCTGTGGCCACCTGCGGCTGATGCTGCAGCACGGGGAGGAGTACGGCGTTCGGCAACGCCTGGCGATCGCGGTCCAGCGTGAGGCCTGGAAGCTCCTGTGGCGAGGGTCGCCGGAGATCCTGGTCACGGCGCTGTCCGGCGGACACAAGGAGTCCGCGGTCCTCAACCTGCGCGTCCACGAGCCGCTGTGGGGGCTGGCCTACGTCCCGCTGATCTTCCCGCGCATCGCCGGCGAGCAGGTGTTCGTCAATCACCCGGACGCGGTCTCCTTCCTGCGCGAGGCGCACCTCCAGTTCCTGGTCCGGGAGCCCTCGCCCGTCGGTCTCGAACCCTCGCGCGCTGACGAGTTCCGCTCGGTGATGGAGGAGCTGGGCGCCCGGCAGCTGTCGGCGACGTTGCGCTATTTGGCCGACGGCCTTCCGATCTACGACGTGACGTTCTACCGGGACGGGAGGGTCGAGGTTCGCGAGCCTTGATCGTCGACGATAGGCGCGGGCGCTGGACCCGTCGCGGGCTCGCGGAGCATTCAGGGCCGTCAGGGACTGACACTGGAGGCGGTGCGAAGGTTGTGCATCACGACGTAGCTATAGGCGACATTGAAGCCGATGCGGGCGATGAGCGCTGTTTTCCTCTTTCCCCGGTCATGGAGCTTGTCGGTAATCCAGTACATGATGCGGCGATGTGGCTCAGGACGCGGACGCTTCGGTTGGCCTGCATCGGGTTCGCCTCCTGCAAGCCCGGTCGGGCCAATGCGACCTCGGTAGAAGCCAGTTCAAGCGCCTGAGACAACGAACATACCGACTCCGAAGGCGTCGAAGGCGCGGCTCGATGGCAGCTCGAAGGCACTAACGTCAATCGCCATCAAGCTGGGCGCGAGCCGCCGGGCGTTCAGCCGATGTCGACCTCATGACTTCGCGGCGCCGCACTTCTCGCACGCGGTCCGCGTTTTTCACTGCCTTCCGTACGCGACCCAGAGGTAGTACGGGTTCCGCGGATCGTGGGCCAGGACTTCTCGGAGGGCGTGCCCGGCCTGGTCCTCGTCGCCGGCGAGAGCGTGGAGGGAGAAGCGGTAGAAGCTGAAGAGCTCTTGACGCTCCGCTTCGACCGCCGGACGGAGCGCGTCGTCAGCGGGAAGCGGCACGTCGGTAGAAAGAGATAAGAGGCGGGGTAACACTCGTTGGAGCTCTCCGCGGCGAACCCACGCCGCGTGCTCGATGAGCGGGCGGTCGTCGGTCACGGGCGGCGCGTCCCCGGCGAAGCGCTCGAGGCCGTCCCTGTCGGTCAACCACGTGGCGAGTAACGCCTCCGGCGATTCGATGCCGACCTCCGCGAGCACGGAGCGCACCTCGGGCTGCGAATAGCGGGAGGCGATTCGCGCGCTGTCGAGCTCGATGGGGCTCGACGATCCGACCAGAAGCACCTCGTGGAGCTCCGTGCTCCAGGCGGTCGCGTGGGGGAATACGTCGAGGAAGCTTTTCACGAGGGAGCGCGAGTCCTCGTCGTTCTGCGCCGGGAGCGGCCACCACTGCGCCATCAGGCCGTCCGGTTGCAGCCGGGCCCGGCAAAGCTCGTAGAAGTCCCTCGAGTAGAGGTTCACGACGCCAGCCGCGGACGGCGGCGGCGGCTCGAGGGTGATGAGGTCGTAGCGCTGGGATCGGCGCAGGAGCTCCTGCCGGCCGTCGCCGATACGAATCTCGAGGCGGGGATCCGTCGATGCCCCCAGGTGGCCCGAGAAGAACGTAGCGGCGTGCACGACGGAAGGGAGAAGCTCGGCCACGACCCGCGTCGTCAACTGTGGATCGGCGAGGAGCGCACCCGCGGTGATGCCGGTGCCGAAGCCCACGACCAGAGCGCTCCGCGGCTCGCCCCGGTGAACGAGGAGCGGCAGGAGCGCCTGGAGACGCATGTAGCGCACGGACGTCGGCGCGTCACCGGAGTTCGAAACCCCCTGGATGTAGAGTCGACGGAAGCTCCCGCGGGCCCCCTCCTGCTCGAGTACGGCCACGGTCCCGCCGGTGTCTTCCGCGTAGAAGACGAGCTTCCCGCCCCGCTTCTCGGCGAGCAGGGTGGCCAGCTTGTCGCGCGGCGTGAGCGAAAGGATCAGGACGACGAGCACCACCGCTGCGGCGCCGATGCGTGTGTGGCCGCCCCTCAGCACCGCGATACCACCGAGGAGCGTCCCCGCGACCGCCAGCAACCCGAGCGAGCGAACGAGCCCTAACGACGGCACGAGAACGAAGCCGGTGAGGAGGGTACCCGCGATCCCACCGGCGGTGTTCCATGCGAGGGTAGTCCCGACGCTGGAACCGACGCGGTGCGTGCTCGTGATCAGCCGGGCCGCCGCGGGAAAAGCTGCGCCCAGAAACGTCGTGGGCATCAGCAGCACCAGGGCTGCGGCCACCGCGAAGCGCGCTGAAACCTCGACGGTCTCGCTTCCCGTCGCGCGCATCGCCCACATGCCCGCGAAGGTCTGGGCATCGGGAAGCCAGGCGCCCAGAAGCGAGACGGTCGCCGCGGCACTCGCTCCCGCGCCGGCCAGAAGGACGCCGAACGCCAGCCAGGGAGCGTGAGCTGTTCGCCCGCCGAAGCGGGCGAACAGGAAGCTCCCGAGCGCGAGGCCCGAGAGGTACGTGGCCAGCATCACCGCAAAGGCGTGGCTGCGGGTGCTCAGGAACTGGACGAGCAGCTCGGACCAGACGACCTCGTATCCGAGGGCGACCGCGCCGGCGAACGCGTAGAGGGCGAGGGCGAAGCGGGCATCGCGATGCGTAACTGGCGCCGGACCCTCCGCCGGTGAAGGCACGACCGCCGCCCGGTCCGAGGTGCTTCGATCGAGAACCAGCGCCGCCGACGCGACGGACAACCCGAGGGCAGCGGCAAAGAAGCCCGTGCCCTCGATGCCGAAGGCGGGCACGAGCAGGAAGGGGGTCGCGAGCGTGCCGAGGACCGCGCCGGCGGTGTTCGCCCCGTAGAGAATACCCGTTGCGGGCGCCACCGCGCCCGCGGTTGGATGCAGCGACCGCAGCAGCGCCGGTAGAGTGCCCCCCATCAGGAAGGCAGGCAAACCCACGAGGCCGAACGGAAGGGCCCAGGCGAGGGGACCCACTTGGTCCTGGAGCGAAACGAAGAGCGGAGCCGAGCGGGCGAGCGCCAGAGTGGAGAGAAGGCCGAGCGCGGCGACGCCGGCCTCGAGCCACGCGTACAGCCTCACGGGGCGACGGACGCGGTCGGCGAGGCGACCGAGCAAGGCGCCTCCCAGGGCGAGACCTGCGAAGAAAGCGCTGAGCGCGACCGAGACGGCGTGGACCTCGACCCCGACCACCCGGCCGAGCTGCCTCACCCAGAGCGTCTCGTACACGAGCGCCGCAGTGCCGGAAGCGAAGAGAAGCGCAGCGAGGGGAAGCGCCTGGGCGATGCGCCACCGGGCCGCGCGAGATCGCGGCGGGTGCCGCCGCCGCGTCTCGTGGCTTCCGTCGGCGTGCTCGTCGTCGCGACATGGGCGCGACCAGTCTAGCAGCGGATCGTTCGGGCGTTTTGCTTCCCGGCCGCGCACCCTACGGGAAGATGCGGCTCCAGTCGTTCTTCATGTCGACAACGGTCCAGCGCCGCATGACCAGCGAGAAGGTGCCATTTCGGCGCCTCAGCGCTCGAGCTCAAACGCCTCGAGTTGCTTTCGAGCCGTCCCGAAGTTGCCGAGGTGGTAAACGGACGCCCCTGCTGGCGAGAACGTGAACCCATCGAACGGCTCGGCGAGCATCGCCTTCAGGTATTCCTGGCTCGCGAGGCCGATGGTGACGTGCGGATTGAAGTTCCTGCCCGTTTGTTTCGGAACGAACGACGCGACGTAGTCCATCGTCGGCTGGTTGACGTCGGGAGCCTCCGGCGTGGTCGCGTACGCGGCAGCGGTCCCGGTTTCCACGGTAAATGGGGCGACGGCGTCGATCAGTTTCTGTTGCAGCTCGAGGAGATTTGCCGTCGGCTCGACGACAATACCGGCGAGGCCAAGGTCGTCCGTGGGGATGTAATAGTACTTGAACGCTTTCAACTTCCAGCCGGACGGCTTCTCGTCGGCCAGGACTTTGCCGGCCGCGGCGTAGACCTTGTCGAGATCCGCCGTGCGGACGTACCTCTGCAGCATCGTGATGTGAGGATGGTGCGTCGCGTCGAGGGCGAAGCCCTTCGGGAACACCTCGAGCAGACGGGCGTTGACGGCTTGCGCGTGGCGGATCATCGTCGCGTCCGGCTCCAGCGCGATGTCGATGGCCGTGACCGGGCTCGGCTGCGCGCTGGACGTCTCCGGATAGCCGAGCAGCGATCCAACGCCGATGACCAGTGCGCCCGGGAGGTTCATGAATCCAGTCACGCGATTCTCCTGTCTCTATCTGTTCTCGAACGGGTAGATGACCTTCCAGTCGTTCTTCATGTCCACGACCGTCCAGCCTTTCGCCTGTGCCTCGTCGAGCGCTTTGTCCAGGCGACCGATGGCGGACGTCGCGGTCGTAGGCCCATTCGCGCTCGGCGTCGGTGTGGTGGACGATCAGGCATAGCCGCGGGCCCTCGCCCGCCGCCGTCCACTGGAGCATCTGGAGGTCGCCGTCGGAGTTGCCGAAGGCCGCGATCGGACGGCGGCCGATGTGCTGCTGGATGCCGACCGGCTTGCCCGCCTTGTCGTCGATGAAGTTGATCTCGGGCAGCCGTACGAGGACAGGCTTGCCGTCGCGCAGCTCGAAGCTCGTCTTGATGCTGCTGCCGACGACCTGCTCGGGCGGGATGCCGTAGACCTTCTCCGCCCAGGCGCGCATGAACTCGATGCCTCCGCCGGAGACGATGAAGGTCTTGAACCCGTTCGCCCGCAGGTAGGCGAGGAGCTCGAGCATCGGCTGGTAGACCATCTCGGTGTAGGGCCGCCCGGTCTTCGGGTGCTTGGCGCTAGCGAACCAGTCGCGGACGATCTGGTCGAACTCCTCGGTGGTCATGCCGGCATGGGTGGCCGCGACGATCTGCAGGATGGCCGGCTCGCCGCCGGCGAGGGCGCCCTTCACGTCGCCCTTGAGGAGCGAGGCGAACGGTTCCTTGTCCTTCCACTCGGGGTGCTGCGGAGCGAGCGCCTTCACGCGGTCGAGCGCGAAGAAGAGCTGGAAGTACATCGGCTGCTCGGCCCAGAGCGTGCCGTCGTTGTCGAAGGTGGCGATGCGCTCGGCGACGGGCACGAAGCTCGGCGAGCCTTCCTTGGTCACCTTCGCGACGAAGTCCACGATGGACTGCTTGGCCTTGCCGTCGTTCCAGGATGGCAGCGGGTCCGCGGCGTAGGAGTTGGTACTGAAGGCTCCCAGGTGCGCAGCGACCGCGATGGCGAGAAGCCGTTTTCGGAAGGGGATTCCCATGGCTTTCGTGCTTTCGTTCCTCTGGATTCGAGCCGCGCCCGCCGCGCCGCGGCGGCGGGCACAGCGGTGGTTGCGCCTGCTCGGCCTACTCCGTAGGCTTGGTCAGCTTCTCCATCACGTGGCTGAGGTTGAAGGAGCCAGGCTTCTGGCGCGGCGGGAAGTGAACGGAAGCTCTGCATCCACTTGCCGACGTATCCAGCGGCCGGACCCACCAGGAACGTGCGATCGAGCCGCCATTGCTTGTATTCGATGCCCTCCTCACCGCGCTCGAACGGATCGGCGCGGAGGTTGAACATCTTGGGGACGCGCAGGACCACCATCGGATCCTGCCAGACCTCGAAGACCTTGGCGCGCTGCTCCAGGAACAGCATCTTCCACTGGTCGAAGCGCAGGGCCGCGGGCTCGCCGTCGTCGGTCCAGTAGACGAACTCTTTGCGCGGCCACTCCTTGGTCTCGCCCTTGAGGTACGGCAGCAGGTTGTACCCGTCGAGGTGCACCTTGTAGGTCGCTCCCGCCGCCGTCAAGCCGGTGAGCAGCGACTCCTTGACGTTGGGCTGGCCCGCGGCCGCCAGCAGCGTCGGCAGCCAGTCCTCGAGGGAGACGATCTCGTTCATCTCGGTGCCGGGCTTGATCACGCCGGGCCAGCGCACGACGATGGGGCACGCGGTAGCCGCCCTCCCAGGGGGTGTTCTTCTCGCCGCGGAACGGGACCGCGGCTCCGTCGGGCCAGCTCATCACCTCGCCGCCGTTGTCGGTCGTGTAGATCACGATCGTGTTGTCGGCGACGCCCATGTCGGTCAGCTTCTTCAAGAGCTGCCCGATGTGACCGTCGTGCTCGACCATGCCGTCCGGGACGATCCCGAGCCCCGTCTTGCCCTCGCGACTCCGCCTTGAGGTGGGTGAAGATGTGCATGCGGGTCGTGTTGAACCAGACGAACCAGGGCTTGCCTTCCTTCTGCTTCTCGTCGAGGAACTTGAAGGTCTGGGCGAGCACCTCTTCGTCGATCGTCTCCATCCGCTTCTTCGTGAGGGGGCCCGTGTCCTCGCAGCGCTGCTTGCCCCACTTCCCGAAGCGGCCGTCGTCGGGAAGAGTGCTCGCGGTGTCCGTCGCGTAGCAGTGGAACACACCGCGCGGGCCGAACATCTCCTTGAACTTCGGGTCCTTCGGATAGTCCGGGTTCTCGGGCTCCTCTTCGGCGTTCAGGTGGTAGAAGTTGCCGAAGAACTCGTCGAAGCCGTGGACCGTCGGGATGAACTCGTTGCGGTCGCCGAGGTGGTTCTTGCCGAACTGGCCGGTCGCATAACCTTGGGCCTTGAGCAGGTTGGCGATCGTCGGGTCCTTGTCCGAGAGCCCCTCGGGAGCGCCCGGGAGTCCGACCTTCAGAAGGCCGGTGCGGATCGGCGACTGGCCGGTGATGAACGCCGCCCGCCCCGCCGTGCAGCTCTGCTGGGCGTAGGCGTCGGTGAAGATCGCCCCGTCCCTCGCGATGCTGTCGATGTTGGGCGTGCGGTAGCCCATCATCCCGCGGTTGTAAGCGCTGATGTTCCAGTAGCCGATGTCGTCCCCGAACATCACCAGGATGTTCGGCTTCTTCGCCGCGGGCTGCGCCACCGCCGGTGCCGCGCCGAGGGCGAGGCCGAGGGCGAGGGCGACGAAAACCGCCGTGTAAGCTCTTGACATAAGTCTCCTTTTCACGCCGGCCGACGCCGGCAGTGGGTTGGGTTCAATCGGGTGCCTTCATTTCGTACGAAACTCGGGACATTGAGCGCTCAAGTGCTCCGGAGAGAGCAGCAAAAACGGGCGACCACGCGGTAGGGTTCCTGCCTCCGTCCTTTTTCCCCGTTCTCGAGCATCTCCCTCATGCTGTGGAAAAACGAGATGCGATTCTAGGATGCTGGCCCGCGAGCCTTCAATTGAACTTTGGTGTTACTCGCGCCGGGGGCTAGTTTTCGCCGATTTCGCGCTCAGCTTCATCACCGTGGCGGCGGCGTTGAACCGGACGGTATCGTTCTCGTCGTCGAGGAGCGGAATGACGGCGGAGACGAGCCCCGGGTCGCCCCGCTTCGCGATGGCGCTGACCGCGGACGCACGTACGAGCCACTCCTTGTCGGACGCCCAGAAGGCCTGAGGTCAAGGTCGAGGCGCTGAAAGCTTCGCCATCACGCGGTCCTGGACCCACATCGGGTCCCACCACTCGACCGGATTCACCGGCATACCGCGGATGAGGAGCGTGAAATGCAGGTGGTCGCCGCCGGCGAGCCCCGTCTGGCCCGTGCGGCCGATCACCTGTCCCTTCTCCACCTCCTGGTCCGGAGCGACCTCGATCGAGGAGAGATGACTGTAGAGACTCATGAGCCCGGCGCCGTGATCGAGAACTACGGAGTTTCCATAGATTCCGAAATAATGCGCCAGGACCACCACTCCGCGATTCGCCGCCGGAACCGGGGCTCCGCGAACGGAGGCGAGATCGAAACCGAGATGGTCTTGCTGGTCCACGTCACGACCTTCGAATACGTAGGTGCGGCGATCCGCGAACGAGGACGTCGGCTCGCTTCCGGGAAGCGGATCGAAGCGACCGCTCCAGAGGAAGTTTTCCCGGGAGCGCCCGCCGAGGTCTCTGAGGGTCTGGGCGTTCGCGGCGCGAAGCTCGCGGTTGATGGCCAGGTAGTTCGCGAGGAGATCGCCGCGGTCCTCGAGCTCCGGAGTCTGGGAGCGGATCTCGGGCACGACCTTGTTCATGAAATCGACCGTGAGCAGGATGGTGTCCTTCTTCAGGGGACGGGGAAACCAGCGCTCGACGAACGAGACCGTGGTCCGGTTGCCCAGAGGATCCTCGGCGACGAGTCGGATCTCCTTCTCGTCCGTCATGTCATAGGGAACGCCGTAGAGCGCGAAGCGCTCCTCGCCTCCCGCCGGTGAAGGAAGGCCAGGGAAGAAGGACGCACCCGCCTCGACGCCGTGGCGGCCGCCGTTCTCGAGTGCGCTCGCGTCGACGCGGTAGACGACGATTCCGCTTCCCCCCTGCGCCGCGTAGTTCTGGTGCGAAGTAACCGCCAACTGTGGAGGGGTGAGCCGGACCGGCAGCGGCAGCTCCTGGATAGCGGCACGCGGTCCTCGAAGCCAGGCGCCGGTTCCGAGGGCTTCTACCCGAAGGGTGAGTTGTCCTTCCGCGAGACCGGGAACGGACTCCGGACCGACTACCACAGGGACTTCCGTCTCGACTTCGCCCTTCTTCCATATCCACATCGAGGATGCCGGGAACTCCCGCTCGGCGAGAAGGACGGCGTTGCCGCTCTGGACCGCCTCCACGCGAATGAAAGTGACTCCTCGGGCCCCTTCCCGCGCGCGGACGACTACCGTCGTACCCGCCCGGCCGACTCCGGGACGGCTGGGGATGACCTCGACAACGGGCGAAGGTCCCGGCCAGAACGCGAGGAACAAACCGCCGAAGAGGGCGAGTGCGAGGAGCGCGTAGCGAACGGTTTTGCGCATGACTCCCGGTATTGTAAGCCGCGGAGGGCCCGGCGACGCCGCGGAATCGCAGTCATTCGGCGACGGCGGCGCCGGCGACGAACCCCGTCGACCACGCCCATTGGAAGTTGAAACCGCCGATGCGTCCGTCGACGTCCAGCATCTCTCCCACGAGGTGGAGCCCGGGACACTTTTGCGAGGCCATGGTCGCCGGGTCGATCTCGTCGAGAGGGATCCCGCCCGCGGTGACCTCGGCGAAGGAATATCCGCGGCTGCCTCCAACCGGAAGCGGCCAGTCGACGAGAGAGTGAACCAGGCGACGCCTGTCGTCGCGGCCCAGCCGTCCGACGGAAATTTCCCCGGAAAGCCCGAGGTCCTCGAGAACCGCCCTTCCAACCGACGCGGGGAGCTTCGCCACGAGCGCGTTCTGCAGCTGGAGCCGGGGTCTCTCCACCGCGTAGGCCAGGATATCCTTTTCCAGTCTCGCGAAGTCCTCCCCTGAAACGAGGCAGGCGGAAACCGTCACGCTTCGTCCTTCGAGCCGCGCGCGGCACCAGAACCGCGATGCGTCGAGGACGGAAGGTCCGCTCACGCCGAAGTGCGTCCACAGGAGCGGTCCCGTGATTCGCACCGGCTCTCTTCCCTCGACCCGGACGGTGAGCTCGACCAGATGCGAGACCCCGGAAAGAGGTCGGTGAAAATCTCCACGAAGCACCAGCGGAACGAGCGCCGGCGTCGTGGGAACGATCGAATGTCCGCGGCCGGCCGCGATAGCGAGCCCGAGCCCGTCACTTCCAGTCTTGGGCAGGGAGAGCCCGCCGGTGGCCAGAACCACTCTTCCGGCCGCGAGGCTCCGCTCGGGAGTCCTCACCAGGAACCCGTCGTCCCGCTTCTCGAGTGAGACGACTCGATGGCCCGGGAGAATCGTCACACCCAGGCGCGCCGCCTCGAGGAGAAGGGCATCGAGAACGGTGCGCGCCCGGTTCGAGTTGGGGAAGAGCTTTCCGTACTCCTCCTCGTGGAGGGTGACTCCCAGCTCCTCGAAGAACGCGATCGTCTGCTCGACGCGGAAGGCGCGCAGCACCCTTCTCACGAAACGAGAGCTTCCGCCGTTGAAGTCGGCCTCGGTGACGACGGCGTTCGTGACGTTGCACCGGCCTCCGCCGCTCACGAGGATCTTGGCGCCGAGCTTCCGCGCGCCGTCGAGGACCAGGATCCTCCGCTCGCGCCGGCGTCTAGCGGCGAAGATGGCGGTGGCAAGACCCGCCGCCCCGCCCCCGACTACGATGACGTCCGCCGTTTCCAAGCGCGGGAATCGTCACTCGTCGTCTTCGGAGGCTTCGGAAACGTCCGCCGCCGCGAGCTTCGACAGATAGAGGATGGTTGCCCGGATTCTCTGGCCGTCGGCGATGTCCCGCAGGTGCCCGGTGAGCCACTCCGGCTGCCCTCCCACGCTCGCGATGTGGCGGGCGGCGACCGACTCCACTTCACCGGGACTGTAGCGCCGGCCCGTCGGTACCAGCGAGTTGCGTCCCCGGCCCCGGGAACCGGCGAACACGAGTCGGTACTCCACTCCTTCCGAGTCGATCAGGCGATCCTCCGGCTGGTAAGGTTTGGCGTGAAGATCGGGATCCAGGTCCCACTCGTCCTGGCTGCGAACGACCTCGAGCTCCTCCTCGCCCCCGTATTGCAGGAGCATCGGCCATTCCAGCCGTGGAGCCGCGCCGCCATTGGTTTTCTCGCCCATTCTGACCTCGCTCAGTCGACTGACGCGCGGCGTCCGATGGCGAAGAGATGAGACGCCGCTTTCACGTACAGGACGCTTTCCGAGAGCGCCGGGGTCGCCATCAGGAGCTCTCCCATCGGGTTGGTGGCGATGTGCTCGAACTCCTTCCCTGCCCTGACGACGATCATCTCGCCGTCCTCGTTCGAGAGGTAGATCTTCCCGTCCGCCGCCACCGGGGACGCGCTGAAACCGCTTCCGAGATGCGGTATCCGTTGCCGGTAGATTTCCTTTCCCGTCGCCAGCTCGTAAGCATCGAAGACGCCGTTGTTCGCGAGGACGTAGAGAATCCCCTCGTAGATGAGAGGCGTCGGCATGTACGGACCGCGGCGGGTGCGGCTCCAGACCACGGAATCGCTCGACTCCCGCCCTTCTCCCAGCGTGAGGTCGCCCCGCGAGCCCCCTCGAACGACGAAGATCGGCTGTTCCGGCCTGCGGCCGCTCGCGACGACGATGAGCCCGTCGTCGAAAACCGGCGTGGGCGCGGTGATCTTCGAGCTCCCTCCCAGACGCCAGAGCTCTTTTCCCGTCGCGGGATCGTAGCCGCGAATATAGCGGGGAGAGTTCGTGACGAGCTCGGGCCCCGGCGGTCCCTCGTAGACTCCCGGCGAGCCCCAAGACGGGAGCTCCTCTCTCTCCGCCTTCCACACCGTTTCACCGGAGTCCACGTCGAGAGCGAGCAGGAACGAGTCGTCCTGGGTGTCGCACTGGACGAATACCAATCGGCCCCAGATCACGGGGGAGCTGGCGGGCCCCCACTCGAATGTGGGAATGTCATAGGCTCCGAGATTCAGGCGGCCGAGGTCGACCTTCCACAGGAAACGACCCTCGACGTCGTAGGCGTGAATCCCCTGAGAGCCGAACGAGGCGACGACCCGCCGCCCGTCGGTAGCCGGCGTCGCGCTCGCGTAGGTCGACTTGATGTGGCGTTTGTCGGTCGGGACGCCCTCGTAGGCCACCCGTTCCCAGAGCGTCGCCCCGGTTCGTTTGTCGATGGCCTGAATCGTCCACTTGTGCGGGGAGCGATCGTCCGAGGCGTCGCCGTCGCCGTAGAGCCCGGGACGAAAGCTCGCGCCTTCCCGGCTGCTGACGGCGCTGGTCACGAAGATGCGGTCGCCCCAGACGATCGGGCTCGAATGGGCGAGGCCTTCGATCGGCGTCTTCCAGAGCACGTTCTGTCCGGTTTGGCCGTTCCACCGGTCGGGAAGGTTCTGTCTCTCGGCGACGCCCGCGGCGCGTTGGCCGCGAAACGACGGCCAGCTCCCCGAAGCGGTCGCGGGCTCGGGGAGCGGAAGGTGGGCGTCGGCGGAATGGGCCGTGATGCGGCGTTCCGGCAGCGTCTCTCTCTCGCCCGCCGGCCGCCAGACGCTTCCGTCGAGAATCATCCGCCGCGGACCGCACTCATCCGCCACGAGCCGAAGCGACAGCCGGCCGGAGTCGACACCGAAGCGGTAGTGACCCGGACCCGAGCACTCGCTCGCGCCTGCCGTGGGCGCGAGGACCAGCTCGGAGCCGGCTACGGTGAACGTACCCGCCAGCGCCGGCCAGCCTTCTCCCTCGATGCGGTACGACCCGTTCTCGGAGAACTGGCCCGAAAAGCCCCCGAAAACGAGGAGTCCCTCCGGAAGCGCCCCTTGGACGAGCCAGGAGACGAGCACCCCGACCAAGCTCATTGTCGTTGACCGCGATTCTGGTCCGACGGGCGGCGGGATGCAAGGTCTCGGTTTTTCCGCGAGCGCTCGCCAGGTTGACAGCTCCCGAGCCCCACCGGTACCCTCGATCCGGGGGGTCGATGACCAACGAGGCCGATCCGGGGCTGGCGAAGGCGCCGCTCGCGACCCGCCATCCGTCCTGGGATCGGCGCGACCTGATAGACGAGTTCGAGACCTTTCTGCGCGAGGCGGGAACCCCCGAGGAGCTGCGGCTCCGCGAAGAGAGGCTGGTCTTCGAGTTCAGCGAGATCCTGCGCACCGTGCCTCCCGACGCCCTCAGCGAGGAACAGCGCTTCTTCGTGCGCGAGACCATGACCCTCATGCGGGAGCATCTGAACAAGCTCCGCGCTCAGGCGGAGTGGGCGGTGGCAATGCTGAGCCGCGATGGCTTTCGCTACGACCGCTCGCTCGATCGGCTGGAGCGGATCGAGGGCCTCTCGACCCTGAGACGCCGGAGGTTCGCCGACGAGGTGCTGGCCATCTACCGGAGCGAGGAACAATCCGGCAACACCCGCCGGATCCGGGTGCGGATCGCCGAGGAGCTGCAGGGCGCCTATCCTCCGGAGATGCTCTCGCCCCGGGCGTACTTCCCCATCTGGCAGTGCATCGAGGACCACCTCAAGCGCGCCCCTTGAACCTTAGCCGTAGCTCACCATCGGGTAGTACAGCAGGTTCAACGCGTAAGTGAAGACGTACCCGAAGACTCTTCCGAAGAGCGCCCATGCGAGAAACAGCCCCATCATGGCGAAGCCCGAGGTCCGGAACATATCGAGGAAATGCCGGGCGCGGTCTTCCGTCATGAACAGAGTGACGCCGACGTTCCCGTCGAGCGGTGGGATGGGAAGAAGGTTGAACGTCCCGAGGATGAGATTGAGCATGAAGAGAACGCTGACCACCGTCGCCAGGAGCGAGCCGATTCCCGACGGGTCCGTAGCTTCCGTGATTCGGGCGAAGTTGACGGTCGAAGGCGGCTGAAAGAAGTCGGCGGCAAGACCGGCCCGGATCGCGAGCGCAGCGAGCGCCATGAGGGTGAAGTTCGCGGCCGGGCCGGCGAGCGCCATCCGCGCCGCCCGATGGGGGTGGCGATGAGCCCAGAGCGGGTCGTAGGGGGCGCTCGCCCATCCCATCATGTATCCGCCGAGGAGGTAGGAAAGGATCGGCATCACCACCATGCCGAACTTCTCCCGCTGGATATGGGGAATGGGGTTCAGCGTCACCTGGCCGCTCGCCGTAGGATCGCCTCCGAGCTTGGCCACGAGGGCGTGAGCTCCCTCGTGGCACGTCGTCGAGAACAGAAAGACCACGAACCAGATGAGGCCGAGCGTAAGCGTATCGACGGTCAGCTCGGGCATCACTTCGGTTTCCGAGCCACCGGCTCCAGGCCTTCGCTCTTGAGCTCTCGGTTGACTCCGTCGAGCCCCTGTCCGAAAAGACTCTCGAGCTTCGTGAGGTGGGAATCGAGCTCCGTGGTGAGCTCCTGGAAGACTTTGTAGGCTCCCTCCGTCGGCTTCGCGTCGCCGGTCTCGACGCTCCTCCGAAGGGCCGCGAGGCGGTTATTGAGCCGGATGGGGAAGTTGAGAGGGTCCTGGCCGCTCTGGTTCTTCACCTGGTAGAGCTCCCGTTCGATCGCCGAGATCTTCTCGACGAGGTCGCGTCCCTGCTGCTGGAGTTGGGCATTGGAAGTGCCTTCGAGACGACTCTCGAGCTCCTTGCGCACGTTCCGGATCTCGACGACCGCGTCGTTGGCGGCGCTCGTCTTCTCATTGATCTGGCTCGCGAGGCGAAATTGCTCTTCGAGATCCGCCTGGGTGACTCCCTTCAGGCGCGGGTCCATGACCACCTCGAAGCCGGCGGTCTCGCTCACCCCTCCCGCGCTCACCCGCGCCTGGTACCGTCCGGGTGGCGCTATCGGACCGTGCTCCGGCTCGGCGCTCCAGGTGATCATCCCTTCGAATTTCGTGGCCCCCTTGTAACGAAGGTTCCATTCGAATCGATTCAATCCCGCCGCTTTGGTAGGCGTGGTCGAGCCCGGCGTGCTGAAGAAGTTCGTTTCGGCCTTCTTGACCTCATCGGCCCCCTCGAACGAGTCGACGACCTTCCCCGCGCCATCCAGGATCTCGACGGTGAGCTTCTCCGCTTTTTCGGCAAGGAAGTAGCGGATCACCGCGTTACCAATCCCGCGGATCGCGGGCTCATCCGGCTCGAACACCGTGAGCGCTTTGGTATAAACCGCGGGCGAGAGGTCGCGCAGCGGCTCGATATCGTCGAGGATCCAGAAGCCGCGGCCGTGGGTGCCGAGGACGACGTCGGCGTCTTTCACCACCAGATCGCGAATCGGGGTGTCGGGGAGATTCAATTGAAGCGATTGCCAGTGGTCCCCCGCGTCGAAGGAGACGTAGACCCCGTGCTCGGTTCCGAGGAAGAGCAGGTCCTTCTTGACGGGGTCCTCACGCACCGCGCGCGCGAAATGGCCGGGTGCGATCCCGGTCACGATCCTGGTCCAGGTCTTCCCGTAGTCTCGGGTCCTGTAGACGTAGGGCTCGCGGTCATCCACCTGGTAGCGGCTCGCGGCGAAATATGCGGTTCCGGGAGAGTGACGCGACTCGTCGATGCCCTCGACCCGCGAGAACTTGAGGAGATCCCGCGGAGTGATGTCCTGCCAGTTCTTACCTCCGTCCCGGGTGAGCTGGATCTTGCCGTCGTCGGAGCCCGCCCAGATCGTGCCGATGTCGTGAAACGACGGCGCCAGGGCGAAGACCGTGCCGTAGATCTCCGGGCCGTTCATGTCCATGGTGACGACTCCTCCGGTCTCGCCCAGGGTCTCGGGATCGGCGTACGTCAGGTCGGGGCTGATCCTCTCCCAGCTCTGCCCGTCGTTCGTCGTCTTCCAGACGTGCTGGGAGCAGGTATAGAGCACGTTCGCGTCCAGGGGAGAGAAGACGATGGGGTAGGTCCATTGCCACCTCTCGGGAAGCGCGCTCGCCGGCTCACCCGAGAAGAAGCGCGGGTAAATCTGGATGTCGCGGATCTGCCCGTTCGATCGATCGTAGCGGGTCAGTAGCGCGCCCTGGCTCCCGGCGTAGAAGACGTCGAGGTTCGTCGGGTGCTGGGTGATGTAGCCGCTCTCGCCCCCTCCCACTTCGTACCTCCACCCGTGGTTGGGGCCGAAGGGCACGAGCATGTTGCTCCAGCCGTCGCTCGGAACGCAGACGGTGGTGTTGTCCTGCTGGGCTCCGCAAACGTGGTAGGGCACGTCGTTCGTGGTGGTGACGTGGTAGAGCTGGGCGGTGCCATAGTCCTGCTCGGTCCAGGTCGCTCCGCCGTTCAGCGTTACGTGGCCTCCGCCGTCGTCCGCGCCGCACATCCGCTGCGGGTTGTTGGGGTCAATCCAGAGGTCGTGGTTGTCGCCGTGGGGCGGCTTGATCTCGGTGAAGGTGGCGCCGCCGTCGGTCGACTTGAAGAAGTCGACGTTCAGCGCGTAGACGGTCTCGCGGTCCTGAGGATCGGCGTAGATGCGCGAATAGTAGAAGGCGCGCTGCCGGAGCTTTCTCTCCTCGTTGATTCGCTTCCAGGTGGCGCCGCTGTCGTCGGAGCGGAAGATGCCGCCCTCGGCCGCTTCCACGATCGCCCAGACGCGCTTCGGGTCTGCCGGGGACACCGTGACTCCGATCTTTCCAATGGGACCCTCCGGCATTCCGGGGTTCCTGGTGAGCTCGACCCAGGTGTCGCCCCCGTTCTCCGACTTGTAGAGGCCGGAGTCCGGGCCGCCCCCCCACATCTTCCAGGCCTTGCGATAGACCTGCCAGAGCGAGGCGTAGATCACGCGGGGATTGGTGCGATCGATGATGAGGTCGGCCCCTCCCGCCTTCGGGCTCTTGTAGAGCACCTTCTGCCAGCTGTTCCCGCCGTCCGTCGAGCGGAACACTCCGCGCTCCTCGTTGTCCCCGTACGGATGGCCGAGGGCGGTTACGTAGACGATGTCGGGGTTCGTGGGATGGACGCGGATGCGGGACACGGCCTGGGTGTCGCGAAGCCCGATGTGCCGCCAGGTCTTCCCGCCGTCGGTCGACTTGTAGACCCCGTCTCCCTGAGTGATGCTTCCCCTGAGCTCCGTCTCGCCTCCACCTATATAGATGATGTCGGGATTGGTCTCGGCCACCGCGACGGCGCCGATGGAGGAGCTCGAGATCTTCCCGTCGGTTACCGGATTCCAGACGGTGCCCCCGTCGGTCGTTTTCCAGAGGCCGCCCCCGGTCGCGCCGAAGTAGTACTCGTTCACCCGTCCCGGGCTTCCGGTGCAGGCGAGCGAGCGCCCGCCTCGCTGGGGACCGATGTCCCGCCACTTCAGCCCGGGAAATCGATCGGCCCGGAACTGAACTTCCTGAGCCGAAACCGCGGTTACCCACGTCGCCGATAGGGCGAGGACGCAGCCGATCGCTGTCTTCTTCATGAGGGCCTGTCTCCTGTTTCCTGAGGCGGGTCGAGATCGGTGAAGGATAGGCCGCTCGCCGCGGGGGATGCAACCGCGTTCTATCTACCTCGTACCGAAGAGACGATCGCCGGCGTCGCCGAGGCCGGGAAGGAGCGAATTCTTGCCGCCTTCTCGGCCCTGTATTAGAATGCGGGTGGCTAAAGCTTCGTGCGACGAGCTTTGTTCTGGAGCGTCGGAACGCACGGCGCTCCGCGGTTCCACCCTTCTCAGGAGGAAGACATCGTAAGGAGCATGTGAGATCTATCAACGAGGAGGTTCTCTTTGGCCAATCGTAGTCGTCAGACGTTCCTCAAGCGCCAAAAGGAAAGAGCGCGCCAGGAAAAGCAGCGCCTCAAGGCGGAGAAGCGCCAGCAGCGCAAGACGGATCGCGACCCAACCGATGTCACCGTCGGTGAAGATCCCGATATCGCCGGAATCGTTCCCGGACCCCAGCCACTCGCGTGGGACGTCGTGGACGTTCTCACGGAAGATGAAAAGGCGGCTCTCGAGGACGAAGCGTAGTCCGGCGCTTCGTCTCTGGTTTCCCTTGCCTCCGCGCTGGATGGCCCCGGGAGCCTTCGGACGGCCGAAGGGCTACGCGGCGACCTGGTAGAGCTCTCGACCGGCGCTCTACTCGACCCTTCCGTAGACGGTCCGAATCAGGACCGGCTCCTTCATGTTGCCGATCTTGATGTTCAGCGTTATCACCATCGACCGGCGGTCCTCCGAGAGCTCGATCTTCCGCTCGATTTTTCCCCGCTCCAGCTTCTCTTCGATGTTCACGATGCGTCCGGCGATCGCGGCCACCGTCTCGAGCTTCGCTCCGTTCGGCATCGCCCGCCGGTGTTTCTTCCCGTCGAGGTAGAAGATCTGGAGGCGGTCTCCGTCATCCAGCCGGAGCTCACCGTCCTCGTGCTCCACGTAGAGCTCCTCGGGCACCTGTCCCGGTCCGCCTCCTCGGCTCTCCGGACCACTCGGCGGCCGTCCGCCCGGCGGCCGTCCGCCCGGTGGCGGTCCACCCGGTGGCGGTCCACCCGGCGGAAAGCCGCCGCGCCCGCGGCGCTCCATCTCTTCCTGCATCCTCTCGAACGCCGCCCGCATCTTCTCCTGGGCGTCGTCGCTTCGATCGGGGTCACGCTCCCACGTGCCGGAGAAGCCGGGAGCGCCCGGCGTCTCCGGCAACGAGGGCTGAACCACCAGCGTCGAGAGTCCGGCAAACAGGATTGCTGCAATCATGGTCCGATCATAGAAGATCGGCGCCGCTCTCGCTCCTTCTCGCCTTGCGCTCCTCGCGCTGGCGCCGGAGCATCTCCATCCTCTCCTCGGCCTCCTTCTTCAGCTGCTCGAGCTCTTTCTTCTGTTCCGGGGTGAGGATCTCCCGGATGCGCGCGGTCGCCCGCGCCCACTCGACGGCGGCGTCCCCTTCGACCTCTCCCAGCTGAGACGCCTGCTGCCGGAGGGTCGACTCGTCGGCACCGCTCTCGATCGCTTTGTGAAGGGATTCGCGCGCTTCGCGGAGGCGGTCGGGAACTCCTGTCGCTTCGACCTCCTCGAACAGGGCTCGAATCTGTTCCCGCTGATCCCCGGTCAGGTCGAGCTCGCGCAGCATACCCAACTGGCCCATGGGGCCAACGGGTCCCATGCCTTCGCCGCGCGGACCGTGCCCACCGCCGCGGGGCCTGCCTTCGTGCTGAGCGAAGGCTGTTTCCGAAGCGAGAGCGAGCGCCCCGGCGAGCGCGATTCCAAGTAGCTTTTTCCCGTTGCGATTCGACATGTTCATTCTCCTTCCCCTCGAGAATAGCGAACCCACGCCGGCTTCGGAATCAAGACGCTGCAAATCTTTTGTAAAGGATGTAAAAGGCGGATGACCGCAGGTCTTTCGCGCCTTCGGCTCGCGTAAAATGAATCATGGTCACGGTGAAGGCGAGACGGAGATTCGGCCTCCTGCTGCCATTCACGCTTCTCGCCCTTCTTCTCGTTCTCGCCTGGCTCCAGTACCGCTGGACGGGAGCTCTGAGCCGCGCCGAGGCGGAGAGGCTGAGGTCCGGCCTGAGCTCCTCTCTCGCCCGCTTCAGCGGCGAGCTGGACTTCGAGCTCGCCCGCGTCCTTCGGGCCTTCTCGATGCGTTCTCCGTCCGAGCTTCCGGAAGCGCTCGCCGAGTTCCGGCACCAGTCCCACTACCCGGATATCGTGGCCGACCTCTATAGCCTCGGCTTCGATGACGGGAAGCTCGAGCTCGGGAGACTGTTGGAAGACGGCACCTTCGCAACGGACCAGCCCCCCTCCGGGGCTCGAGCGGCTCTCGGAGCGCGCGGAGGCGCTCCGGAACCCGCATCGAAGACGCCCGCGGGAACCTGGGCCTCCGCTCGCTCTCGTCTCGAGCGATCCGCTCTCGATCGTGGTTCCCGGGCGCTGGGAGCCCGGAGCGCGGGGGCCCGCGGCGTCGATGGTGGTCCTGAGAAACGACGTGATCGCGGAGAGTCTCCTTCCCGATATCGCGGCGCGGGTGTTCGGCCACGACGAATCTCTCGACTTCGACATCGTGGTCGTCGATGAAGCCAATCGGGTCATCTTTTCCTCCCGGGACAACGCGCCCGAGGTCATCCGGTCGCCGGACGCCTCCGCGAGCCTTCTCTCGTTGAGGTCGGCCGTTGGCCGACCGCGCCCGCGCCCCGGACCGCGGGCCCGGTCCCGATCGGCCGCCGCGGGCCGCCGCCGCCTCCTCCGAATCTCTTTCACGACGAGGGTCCGTGGACGGTTTTCGTCCGTCATCGCGAGGGCTCTCTCGACGCGGTCGTGGGAAGGGCGCGGACCTGGAACCTCGCGCTCGGCTCCGGGGTCCTCTTCCTTCTGGCGACGAGCATCGTTCTTCTGACCGTCTCCGCGCGGCGGGCGACGGAGCTCAGCGAGCGCAAGATGGAGTTCGTCGCCGGCGTCTCCCACGAGCTCCGCACCCCGCTCGCGGTCATCCGTTCCGCGGCCCAGAACCTCGCGGACGGTTCGGTATCCGGCGGACCTCAGATAAGACGCTACGGCGGTCTCATCGAGGCGGAGGGCCGCCGCCTCGAGGACCTGGTCGAGAAAGTGCTCGAGCTCGCGGGCGTGCAATCGCAGGCGCCGGCACTCTCCGAGGGAGAGGGTCTCGACCACGGAGTCGCGCGCGCCGCGATAGCCGACAGCGCGGCCGACGCCCGCGAGCGCGAGATCGAGGTGCAAACCTCCTTTCCCGCCGAGGATCTCTTCGTGCTCGGCGACGAGTACGCCCTCCGCCGGGGAGTCGCCAATCTCGTCGCGAATGCGATCAAGCACGGAGGCGAGGACAACGCGGTGCAGGTCTCGGTCGAGGGGCTCCCCGGAGAGGTTTCGATTTCGGTGTCGGATCGCGGCCCGGGGATTCCTTCCTCGGAGGTTCCGCATCTGTTCGAAGCGTTCTATCGAGGCCGCCGGGCGCGCGAGCGACAGGTTCGCGGAAGCGGGCTCGGATTGAGCCTGGTCCAGCAGATTGCCCGGGAGCACGGCGGAAGAGTGGAAGTGGACAGCCAGTCCGGGGGCGGGAAGCCGGTTCTCGATCGTCCTCCCCATGGCGGGAGGCCTCGAGTGAAGGAGAAGAAGATCCTCCTCGTGGAGGACGAGCCCGGGCTCGTCCTCACCCTGACGGATCGGCTCGAGAGCGAAGGCTACGCCGTCGATTCCGCTCGGGAGGGCGGGGAGGCTCTGAACAAGGCCGCGGAGGGTGGTTACGATCTCGATCCTCCTCGACGTGATGCTTCCGGGAAAGAGCGGATTCGACGTCTGCCGCGAGCTCAGAAGCCGCGGCTCGTCGACGCCGGTCCTCTTTCTCACGGCTCGAGGGGAGATGGCGGACAAGGTGGTGGGGCTCAAGCTCGGAGGCGACGACTACCTCACCAAGCCCTTCGACATGATGGAGCTGACGGCCCGGGTCGAAGCCCTGTTGAGGCGCGCGGGCGGGAGCGCGCCGGAGGGGGCGGTGGGAGTCCGCTACGCGTTCGGCGACGTGGACGTCGACTTCCGCAAGGCGGAGGTCACGCGCGGCAAAATTCCCGTCGAGCTCTCGGCGCTCGAGTTCAAGCTCCTCAAGTACTTCATCGAGAACCGCGGCGCGACCCTGAGCCGGGACGAGCTCCTGAGCCGCGTCTGGGGTTATGATGCCGCGATCCACTCGCGCACCGTCGACGTTCACGTCTCGGGGCTTCGCCAGAAGATCGAGCCCAACCCGTCGCGGCCGCAGTACGTGGTGACCGTTCACAAGCTCGGCTACCGATTTCTGGGCTGAGTTTCCGGAGGAGATCATGAACCTGTACGTCGGCTTCGTATCGCTCTCGCTGTTCGCAGTCCCCGCTGCGGCCCAATCGCCGGAGGATCTCGCCGAGAAGAGCGCTCTCGCGTGGCTCGCCCTGGTGGATTCCGGCAAATACGAAGAGAGCTGGAAGGAGGCCGCGTCGCTCTTTCGCGGGGCGGTGAGCCAGGAAGACTGGAAGAAAATGATGGTGGGCACCCGGCAGCCCGTGGGGAAGACCCTCTCGAGGGAAGTGAAATCGCGCACCTACAAGGAGAACCTCCCCGGGGCACCGGACGGGAAGTACGTCATCCTCGAGTTCGATACGTCGTTCGGGAACAAGAAGACCGCGGTCGAGACCGTGACCCCGATGCAGGAGCCCGACGGCACCTTTCGGGTTTCCGGCTACTTCATCCGGTAGCGCGTTTTCGTCGGCGGAGCCAGGAGTCGACCGACAGGCGATCTTCCTCCGCGGGAAGGGAGAGAGCCGCCAGCAGAAACAGGCCCCGGGGAAAGATGTGGCCCTGGGTGCTGAAGAGCGGCTCGACGAGAGTGTGGCCGTAGGTCACGACGAGCAGGATGAATCCGAGAGCGATCAGGGCTTCCCGCGTGCGGAAGCCGACGACGACGAGCCCCCCGGCGATGAGCTCCACGACCGGGATCGAAAGCCCGATGGCCCAGAGCAGGAACACCGGGATCCAGGTGTCGGCGTAGGCCTCGAGGAAAAACCGCCGCGTGTGGCCGATGGGCGTGAGCTCGAAGCATTTCCACCATCCCGCCATGAAGAAGAGAATCCCGACGATTCCCCGGGCGAAGAAGCGCGCCCATCCTCGATCGGTCACGCGGCGCATTATCGAGCATCCGCGGGCGGCGGTCCAGTTGTCCCCGCCGTGCCCGCGGCCGTAAGATGCTCCGCGGCACTCCCGCCGGCTGGGTGGGTGCGCGTCTGTTCCTTCTGGGAGGTTGCCCGTGGCAGTCGAACGACGTGAGTTCCTGAAAGCAATGGCGGCGGGAGCTCTGTTCCCCCGGGGAGTGCTCGGACAGGGCTCGGGGGTCGACCGGCTGTTCAGAGAAGCCATCGTCATCGACTCCCTTGCCGTGGGGCACGAATGGGACCCGATCGAGTACGAGGCGGTGAAGCGGTCCGGCTACACCGGCATCCAGACGACGCTCTCGAGCGGGAGTCTCGATGTCGCCATCCGGGAGCTCGCCGAATGGAACCGCAGGATTCGCGAGAACGCGGACCGGCTCGTCCACGCGACGAAAGCGGCTCACGTCGAGCGCGCGAAATCCGAAGGGAAGATGGCGGTCGTCTTCGGATTCCAGAACGCGACGATGCTCGAGGGGAAGGTCGAGAACCTCGACGCGCTCTTCGAGCTCGGAACGCGCTGCATCCAGCTCACCTACAACTCGAGAAACCTCCTGGGGGACGGCTGCACGGAGAGGACCAACGCCGGCCTTTCGGACTTCGGAGTGGGCGTCGTCGAGCGCATGAACGAGCTCGGCATCATCGTGGACCTCTCGCACTGCGGTCAAAGGACTTCCTCGGACGGGATCGAGGTCTCGCGCAAGCCACCCGCGTTCACCCACACGTTCTGCGAAGCTCTGTATCGAGGCCATCCGCGGGCCAAGACCGACGAGCTCCTCAAGGCGATGTCGGATTGGGGCGGCGTCAGCGGCATCGCCGCCCTCGGGTACTTCATCGGGCCGAGCCCCGATACCAGCATCGAGGACTACCTGAACCACGTGGACCACGCGGTGAAGGTCGCCGGGATCGACCACGTCGGTCTGGCGACGGATTTCGAGATCCGCGGAATCAAGGCCTGGGCCACGCGGGAGACCTGGTACGAGCCGCGCCTCAGGAGCTTCAAGCCCACCTACAACGTCCGCTGGCCCCCCTGGATCGAGGGCCTGGATGAGCCGGAGCGGTTCCTCAACGTCGCCCGCGGGCTCGAGCGCCGCCGCTACTCCGAGGAGAACATCCGGAAGCTCCTGGGCGGGAACTGGCTCAGGTACTTCCGGGAGATCTTCAACGGGTAGGCGGTCCCTCAGCCGTCAGCGATCCGCCGGAACCTCCCCCGGCCGTATTCCGTAAACGATCATATGCATGATTTCCTGCTCGACGTGCGCTACGGCGTCCGGATGCTGGCCAAGACCCCGGTGGTCGCCGCGGTGGCGGCCGTATCGCTGGCGATGGGAATCGCAGCGAACACGACGACTTTCGCCGTGGCGAACGGCTTCCTCTTCGCGCCTTTCCCGTACCCCGACCAGGACGAGCTCGTCCTGATCTCGGAGGTCCATTCGAAGAGCACGGACGACGAGTGGGTCTCGCCCGGGAACTTCCTGGATTACCGGACGCGCGCGACGGTCTTCGAGCGCATGGTCGCCTATGACGTCGTGAACGCGAACCTGACGGGCGGCGATCAGCCGGAGCGCGTGCGCCTGGTGAAGATGAGCCCCGAGACCTTCGCCGTTCTGGGGAGGAGTCCGGTTCTCGGCCGTGACTTCGAGGCGAAGGAGGGGGTCGAGGGGGCCGGAAGCGTCGCCGTGCTGTCCCATCCTTTCTGGCAGCGCTACTTCGCCGCCGATCGCTCGGTCCTCGGGAGGAACGTCACCATTGACGGCAAGAAATTCGACGTCATCGGCGTCATGCCCGAGGATTTCGATTTCCTGCCGGCAGACGTGGACCTCTTCGTTCCCGCGGACTGGGAGGACCGCAGCACCGACCGCGAGCGCGGCCTTCTGGTCCTGACCCGCCTGAAGGATGGACGAACCCCGGAAGAAGCGGAAGCGGAGATCACCGCGATCTCGAGCCAACTGGCGAAGGAGTATCCCGCGGCCAACGAGGGCTACCGCTCCGTCACCATGCCTCTGCGCGACTACTTCCCCGGCCGCACGGACACGCTCCTGATGTACATCCTGCTCACGGTCTCGGGGTTCGTCCTGCTCATCGCCTGTGCGAACATCGCGAACCTCCTGCTCGCGCGGGCTGAAGTCCGGCAGAGGGAAGTCGCGGTACGCACCGCGCTCGGCGCCGGACGCACGCGCATTCTGCGGCAGCTTCTGACGGAAAGCGTGCTCCTGGCCCTCATGGGCGGAGCCCTGGGCACGCTCTTGTCCGTCTACAGCGTCCGCTGGGTGAGGCAGTCCATGCCCGCTCAGCTCCCGTTGTCGTTCCTGCCCGAGATGGATCGAACGGTGCTCCTCTACACGCTCGCGACCTCGATGCTCGCGGGAATGATTTTCGGCATCATGCCCGCCCTCCATACTTTCAGCGACGATCTGCGCGAGGCCCTGGGCGACAGCACGCGCGGCGGAACCGCCACGCGGAAACGAAACCGCCTTCGAAACGCGTTCGTCGTCGCCGAGATCGGTGCCGCGCTCGCGCTCCTCATCGGCTCGGGCGCCCTCATGAACATCTTCCGGGAGTTCATCATGCCCGACCCCGGCTTCGAGGTGGAGGGCATCCTGACCGCGCAGCTCACCGTCTCCGAGGACCGACACCCGACGGATGCCGACGTCCAGCGCTTCCACCGGGAGGTGGTCCGAAGGCTTTCGGAGATCCCCGGCGTGACGGGCGTCGCGGCGATGAACGAGCTTCCTCGCAGCCGCGGCTCGTCCACGACGGAGTTCACGATCGAAGGCCGCGCGACTCCGCGGAACAACGAAGAGCCGGTCACCGGCTGGCAGGCGGTGAACGGCGCTTACTTCACGACGCTCGGAGTGCCGATGCGGGAAGGGCGCGGGGTTACGGAGGAGGATCGCGAGGATACCGAGGCGGTCGCGGTCGTCAACCAGAGCTTCGTCGAGACGTTCTTCCCCGACGAGGACCCTCTGGGAAAGCGCGTGGTGATGATGGGAAAACCGCGCCGCGTCGTCGGAGTCTCGAAGAACATCTACCAGTCGCGGATGCCCGATGACGGCGGAAAGCTCGGGCCGGTGGTCTACCTGCCCATGGAACAGCAGGCGGCGCGGAGCAAGAGCTTCGCTCTCCGGGTGGAAGGCGAGCCCTCCACGTACGCGGACGCCTTGCGCGCCGCCATCTGGGCGGTCGATCCAGAGCAGCCGGTCAGCAACGTCCAGACTCTCACCCAGCACATCGATACCGAGCTCGCCGGGCCGAACATCATCTTCGTCGTCCTCTCCATCTTCGGAGTGACCGCGATCCTGCTCTCGGCCATGGGCATCTACGGGGTCATGGCCCACGGAGTGGCGCAGAAGACGCGGGAGATCGGAATCCGCATGGCGCTCGGCGCCGCGGGAAGGGACGTCGTGGGCCTCGTGACCCGCCAGGGAATGCGGCTGGCCCTCTTCGGCCTTCTCCTGGGAGCGCCCTTCGCCTTCGCCCTCACCCGGCTCGTCGGCTCCACGTTCGTGACCACCAGCGGCGTTTCACCTCAATTGGTGCTGTTGGTCGTCGGGATGCTCACGGCGGTGGCGTTCGTCGCCACCTATCTTCCCGCCCGGCGGGCGTCGAGGATCCAGCCGGTGCGGGCGCTCTCGACCGAGTAGTCTTCGGCGGCCGGCCCCTCAATCGAAGGCGAGGGCGTGAAGGAGGGCCCTCTGCACCGCGCGCATCGTCTGCTCCGAGACCGACCCCACGAACCGATGGATGCCTGATTGAGGAATCGTGAAGAGGTGATGCAGGTTGATCGCGGAACGCTCCCTCAGTCCGCATTCCTCACCGACGACCACTTCGCTCGCGACTCCTCGAATGGTCCGTGTGAGAGCGGCGACGGTAACGGTGTTCAGAACGCCGATCATCTCCGGACGCGTGAGGATCAGGACGGGCCGCTGCTTGTCCGGGGCCTTGAAGCGGTAGGTCCAGATCTCTCCCCGCGTCACGTCAATTCTCCTCGCGTTCGTCTGGATCGTGGATCGTCTGGACCCCCATCAGATCGTCGAATTCGTCCGCTGTCACCGGCTGAGCGCGGTACGCCTCCTGTTCTTCTCGAACCAGGAGGGCTTCGCGCTCCGACTGAAGCCACTTCCGCAGGGCGAGCCGACAAATGTCCGAACGCGTTCGCTTGGAGTCTCTCGCGACCCGATCGACAGCTTTCAACAAAGACGGATCGACGGTAATCGATATTGTAATCACAATAGAATTCTAACATTCTTGTAGTGTGAGATCGAGGCCGTAGTCTCGAGGCGTCCAATCGAGATCCGCCCTCACACCTATCCAAACTGCGATCGTGGTGTTAGCCTTCCCGCGATCCTGTCCGTCGTTCTCGAGTGGGCCGAAGAGTTGAAAGAATTGGTACAGTCGGTGCGGTGATGGAACGGACCCGGCGCGCTTTTCTCGCTGCAGCGGGAGGGGGGCTTACGGCGCTCTCCGGGGAAGCCTTCGCCCGGCTGCGAGCGCTTCCCTCCAAAAGCCCCGAGGCCGCCGCGCAGGACGAGGACTTCTGGTTCCGCGTCCGCGAGTCCTTCACCGTCGATCGGAACTCGGTGAACCTCAACAGCGGAAGCGTGAGCCCCGCTCCCCGCTCGGTGCAGACGGTGATGCACCAGTACTGGGACATCACCAACATGAGCCCGTCCTACTACGTCGACGAGATGCTCGGCCCGAGGGTCGAGGTCGTGAGAAGACGGCTCGCGGATGCCTTCGGCTGCGAGCTCGAGGAGATGGCCATCACCCGGAACACCTCCGAGTCGATGCAGATCGTCCAGATGGGGCTCGATTTGAAGCCCGGCGACGAAGTCCTCACCACCACGCAGGACTACCCGCGCATGCTCACCGCCTGGCGCCAGCGGGAGGCGCGCGACGGGATCGTTCTCAGGACCGTCCCGTTTCCGACGCCGCCGCGGGATCCGGAGGACCTGGTGAGGAGGATCGAGGAGGCGATCACCCCGAGAACCCGAGTCCTCCTGATTTGCCACGTGACCTATACCACCGGGCAGATCTTTCCGGTGAGGGCCCTCTCTCTCCTCGCCCGCGAGCGCGGCATCGAGACCCTCGTCGACGGCGCCCACGGATTCGCGCACTTCCCTTTCACTCGCGACGATCTGGGCTGCGACTACTACGCGACCAGCCTCCACAAATGGCTCTACGCGCCCGTGGGAACGGGCTTCCTCTACGTGCGGCGGGAGAAAGTCCGCGATCTCTGGCCCCTCATGGCGGCACCGCTCTCGATGCGCGAGGACATCCGCAAGTTCGAGGAGATCGGAACCCATCCGATCGCGATCCGGGGTGCCATCACCGAGGCCCTCACGTTTCATGACGGAATCGGCGCCGGGAGAAAGGCGGAGCGGCTGAGATTCCTGCGGAGGCGATGGTCCGACCGGCTGCGCGAGCTTCCCGGCGTCCGGGTGCTCAACTCCGACGACCCGCGGCAAAGCTGCGGCATCGGCGCGCTGAGCGTCGAGGGCGTCGACGCGAACGCTCTCACGGATCACCTGGAGCGGAAGTACCGCATTCACGTCCGGCCGCGAATCGTCGAGGGCGAGCTCGATTGCATCCGGGTCACGCCGAACGTCTTCACCACCCTCGAGGAAGTGGACCTCTTCGCGGAGGCGATCGAGACGATCTCGAGAAAGGGACTGGGATGAACTGCGGTCGATGGCTCGGACTCGCCGCTCTCATGTGCGCTTCCGACGCGCTCGCTCAGACCGCCGTCGGGAGCCGGCCCGAAGTCACCGGGCGGAAAGGCATGGTGACGTCGAACCACCCGCTCGCCTCCGCCGCCGGGTTCCGCGTCCTCCTCCAGGGAGGAAACGCCTTCGACGCCGCGGTCGCGACGGCGGCGGCGACCAGCGTCGTCGATCCCTCCAACTCGAGCCTCGGAGGCAACGGGTTCGCCACGATCTACGTCGCGAAGTCCCGGGAGGTGCGAGCCTTGAACTTCTTCGGCACCGCCCCCGCGGCCTCGCGTCCCGAGCTCTTCACTCACGAGGCGTTGAACGAGGGCATCCTCTCGTCGCCCGCCCCCTCGAACCTCGAGGGCTATCGGGCGCTTCTCGAGGCCCATGGCACGCTTCAGCTCTCACGAGTCCTCGAGCCTGCGATCGAGCTCGCCGAGGAAGGGTTTCTCGTGACCCAGATGTTCCACGATCAGATCGCCCGCAACCGCGAGGTCTTCAGCCGCTATCCCACGACGGCCGCGGTGTTCCTTCCGAAGGGCGCTCCTCCCGAGGTCGGGACGATCTTCCGCCAGCCGGACTACGCGAGGACCCTGCGCCAGGTGGCCGAAAGGGGCGCCAGGGACTTCTACGAGGGGGAGATCGCCCGCAGGATCGCGGCCTTCTTCGCGAAGGAGGGTGGGATTCTCACCGAGCGGGATCTCGAGAGCTACCAGGCGAAATGGGTAGAGCCCATCTCCATCTCCTATCGCGGCTACACGATTCACACGCAGCCTCCCAACAGCAGCGCCGTCGCCCTTCTCGAAGAGCTCAACATCATGGAGGGATTCGACTCGAAGGCCCTCGGTCACAACACGACCCCGTACCTTCATCGCTTCATGGAGGCCGTGCGGCTGTCTCTCGCGGATCGAAACCATTTCGTCGCCGATACCGACGCCGTGCCCGTTCCCCTCGAGGGGTTGCTGTCGAAGGAGTACGCGGCCCGCCAGCGCGCGCGCATCGAGCCCGAAAGGGCTTCCGCCGCGATGAGCCCCGGGGAGCTCGTCAGCGAGCCCGACGGCGATACCACGCATCTCACGGTCATGGACGCGGAGGGGAACGTGGTGGCGCTGACACAGACCCTCGGAGCCGGCTTCGGCTCCAAGCTCGTCGTGGGCGACACCGGCCTTCTCTTCAGCAACCAGATGCGGCACATGCATCTCGAGCCCGGAAGTCCGTCCCAGGTCCGAGGCGGAATGAGACCCCGCTCGAATCAGTCTCCGACGATCGTGCTCCGCGACGGAGAGCCGGTTCTGGCGGTGGGCTCTCCCGGCAACGACGGCATCTGGCAGCGGCTGGCACAGGTCATCGCCAACGTCCTCGATTTCGGGATGACCATCGAGGACGCCGTCGCCGCTCCCCGCTTCAGCTACGGCGGGCCGCAGGAGACGGGGACCTCGATCGAGCCCGTCTGGCGGGTCGAGGACCGAATCCCTTCCGAGGCCGTCGAGGCGCTGAGGCGCATGGGACACCGAATCGAGCTCGTTCCCGAGGAGGGTGGGATGGTCAACGGGATTTCCCGGGACCCCGCGACCGGCGCCCTCCGGGGAGGCGCCGACCCCCGCGGGCGAAGCTACGCGATCGGTTACTGATTCGCCTGGGACCCACTCGACGCTCCGTGCGGCCGGGAAGCCCGCTGCCGTCGTCGGAAGCCAGCCGCGGACGAGAATCCGGCCTCCAGGATTCAAAGTGGAAATCCTGCTCCGGGAAAAGACTCAGGCGGTACACCACATCGAGGAGCGCACGCCCGGCCGGAAGAGACCTCGAAAAGTAAGTCACCGGCCCAAGCCCGCCGCGGCATAGCGCCTGCTCGGTCCAGCGAAACCAGCATAGCAATCGGGTTGCGACCGCCCGGGCGGTTTAGAAAGAACTTCTTCTGCCCTTTATGCGGAACTTCCTATTACGTTTCCAGAGCCCTTGGTCCTTGTATTTTCCAGTTTGTGCGGACTCTCGCTCGGCACGGCGATCTCGAGACTTGTGGTTGAATGTCACTGCGGAAATTCCGCACGCGCCGGCGTGCATATCCCAATAGGCCGACCATCCCCAATGTGCTAGGCTGGGCTAAGTCAATAGAGAGTTCGGCGGCTTTGAGCCACCACTCGGCATGAGCGATAATCTGGAGATTCTCGCAGCGGAACAATCCGGATCGCGATTCGCTCTCCTTTTCCTTCTCATCGGTTCAGCGCTCGTTACAGCCGGCTGGCGGTGGTCACCAGGCGGCTGATCGGGTTCACCCCGCGAAGGCGTGCAGAGTTTCTTCTCATTTACGCGGGCTATCCTCTGGCGCTTGGGGTCGTGGAGTTACTTGCTCTCGTCCTTCTCCTGTAAGGGGCGAAATGCGGGCCGAATCCTGGCGGCCTTCGTCTTCGCTTACGCCGGTTACCATGCTGCATCCCAGTTCCGGGTCAATGACGAATTGGCGTGCCTCGGAGGTGTAGCGCGTATTGCTGGACGGGTTGCATCGGCACTCGCGACAACAGGTTTGTTGTTGCTGGCTTTTTCACTCATCAGGGAGCTGTTTCGTGGGAGCCCGCTGGTCGAACCTCAACCGAATACCGTGATGTTATCCTCGCCTTGCGGAGCCGCCGAACTTGGCGTTGGAGTGGACGTGGCCCTCTTCGGCAGCATCGGAGCTCAGATGAGCGATGACGCCTTCGTTGAGTTCAGTGGTTCACTCAAGGCTGGCCACGCCACTCAACGCCGGTGGTTATACGTCCCAGTGCCGCGGCCCAGCAACAGCGATAGAATGAAGACGAGGTGAGCGTATGGCCACACGCAAGGAGGAGCTCGAGGTCGAGGTGCTGAAGCTGCCGGTGGAGGCACGGGCCGAGCTTGCGCACCGTCTAATCGAGAGCCTTGAGGACTCCGACACCGGCGACTTCGAGGCCGAATGGATAGAGGAAGCTGAACGTCGCTATGCGGCGTATCGTGCGGGAGTGACGGTGGGTCGCGCCGGCGAGGAGGTTTTGCGTCTGGCGAAGTCCCGGCTCGAATGAGGGGTTACGAGTTCCTCCCCGAGGCCGAGGAGGAAATGAACCAAACAGCCCGTTTTTATGAGCGCCGCAGAGAAGGACTCGGGCTTGAGTTTCTGAATGAAGTCCAGCGGACTATCGCATCGATTCTCGCGCACCCACAATCAGGTCCGGCAGTTTCGCCAAACATCCGCCGTCGCATTGTCAGTCGTTTTCCGTTCGGTGTCTTGTATGCAATCGAGGGCAAGAAGGACAAGAAGATCGTGATCGTTGCGGTGGCGCATCTGAAGAGACGTCCCGGTTATTGGAAAGAGCGAATTGGAAAGGACGTATAACCAGCGATTCGAGTGGACGTTCCCCTCTTCGTCTTCGTCGCAGCTCGAATTACTGGCGTCGCCTTCGTTGAGTTCAGAGATTTGCTCAAGGCTGGCCACGCCACTCAATCGCAGTGGTTAGGCAGCCTGACCCATCTCACGTTCCGAGGTGGACCCCATGCGCAAGCTCGTGTACGCGACTTCGCTCTCTCTCGATGGTTACATCGATGCTTCAGCCGGGGACCCAAGCTGGGTGGTTCCCGACGAGGAGCTTCACAGGCACTTCAACGACATAGAGCGTGAGATCGATACCCAGCTGTACGGTCGTCGCATTTACGAACCCATGGCTGGATATTGGTCCACGGCCGACCAGGATCCTTCGGCGCGTTTCTCTTTGGAAGGAGCCCTAACGCGCTTGCAGCGGACGTGGGGACCTCGCTCTTCGTGTGGCAAAGAGGCCGTATTGAAAGAGCGTCGTCTTCGGTCGGCGTGGTGCTGCTGCCGCGGGACCGGCCACGCCGCTCATCGCGCGTGGTTACCCGGCCTCTTCGGGCAGCGGTATACTGTGCTGGAGTGAAAGCAGATGCGTTGGCAAGATCACATTACCGTTGACTCGAAGGTGTGTCACGGTGTCGCCTGTATCCGGGGGACACGCGTGCTCGTCTCTGTGGTCTTGGATAATCTCGCAGCGGGACTGACGGTTGGCGAGATTCTCAAGAGCTACCCTTCCGTGTCGGAGGAAGCGGTGAGAGCGGCGATCGCGTACGCCGCCGATCTGGCCCGTGAGCGCGTTGTCGCAATGACCTAGCGGATGAAGTTCAAGGTCGATGAGAACCTTCCCATCGAGCTTGCCGTTTTGCTGAACGAAGCTGGTCACGATGCGGTCACGGTTCACGACGAGAAGCTTCGCGGGGAGATGATGACGATATCGCTTCTGTCTGCCAGCGCGAGGCGCGAGCACTTCTGACCTTCGACTTGGGATTTTCCGATATTCGGTCCTACCCGCCGTCGAACTACCCGGGTTTGATTGTTTTTCGGTTGAAGTTTCAGGACCGACCTCACGTTCTCAAAGTATGCGAGGGTCTTATAGAGGTCATGAAAACCGAGGACGTAGAGAACTGCCTGTGGATCGTCGAGGAGGGTCGCGTTCGGATTCGGCGAATCCCAAGGCGGAATCTTGACCCAGTGAGCAACCGGGAACACAGCTAACAGGGTGATGTTGGCCAGGATACCGGAAATTCTGAGGTGAGGCACACCATGCCATTGAAGGAACAAGACATCGAGGCGATCCGTGCGGTCATCGAACAGGATGTCGAGGCGGTGAAGAGCGCCGACTGGGCCGCGGCGGTTCGGATGTTCACGCTCGACGCCATTCGCTTTCCGCCACATCAACCGCCGGTACGAGGGCGAGATGCCATACGCGCGTGGCTCGAAACGTTCCCGCCGATTCAGCACTTCAGCATCACCGCCGACGAGATAGTCGGTTGCAGTGATCTGGCGTTCGTGCGCGGGACCTACGTGCTCACGGTCTCTCCCGAAGGAGGAGCGAAGGGGCAGACGGACCGGGGCCATTACATGGGACTGCTGCGGAAGCAGGCCGACGGCTCGTGGCTTTGGGCCACCGACATGATTGCCTCTGAACTGCCTTTGTCGGGGTGAGACGCCTCCTGGACCTATTGACCGAACCCACACCTCCGTTGGAAGGCGGCAACCGGCGACAAGGATATTTTGGAGAGGAGACTTCGCCGATGAACGATTTGTGCGCCTTGTCGCTCATCCCCTTCATTCCCGGCGGCAAAGACTACGGACTCAGCCGACGTCTGTTCTCGGCTCTCGGGTTCGAGGAGCTCTGGGAGAGTGGGGGCTATGCGGGCTTCCGGAGCGGGGAAGCCGAGTTCATCCTGCAGGACTTTCGGGACGACGCCTTCGCTTCGAACCTGATGATGAAACTGGTGGTGCCCCATCTGGACCGCTGGTGGGATGCCGTATCGCGAATGCGGCTCGACCGAACCTATCCGGGGTTTCGGATCAAGCCGCCTGAAGACTTCCCTTGGGGGCGCGAGGTGCACTTCCTGGACCCGGCGGGTGTCTGCTGGCACGTCGGCGAGCGGTAATCGCGTGGAGCGTCCTTCCGTCGCTATCGGTCACGTGACGCTGAGGGTCTCCGACATCGCTCGCTCCGCGGAGTTCTACCGGAGACTGGGACTCCGGACGATCGTCGAGAAACCCGGGCTCGCCATCCTCGAGCTGCGCGGCGGGACGCATCTTCTGTTGTTCAAGGCACGGAGCAAACCGCGGCGGCGGGTGATCCGCTCTTTCGACTTCATGGTGGACGACGCCGACGCGCTTCGAGACGAATTGACGTCCTCGGGAATCGTCCCCGGCGACCTGCGCGAGGACCGGCTCTCCGGCCATCGCATGTTCGACTTGGCCGATCCCGACGGCCACGTCATCACCATCCTCTCCGACCACACCGAGGGGCGGGCCGTGTAACCGCGGCGACTCAGGAACCGCCGTCTTTTTCGTACACCGCCACGTTCTGCACCTGTCGGCCGTTCTCGTCGGTCCCGCGGTAGGTGATGGTCATCGTCTTTCCGTCCTCGCTGATGACCCGCCGGGCCGTCCCGATGAGCTTGCGCGCGTGAGTGAGAGTCGCTTCCGCCGTGTGGTCGTTGATCCTCCGGAGCACGATCGCGTCGATCATGGTCGAGCCCGTGAGGGGATGCTCGAGGCTGTCGTACGCCGCGGTGTACCGGGCGGTTATCGATTGGCCCTTGGGGTCCACCGTCACGATCGTCGCCCGGATCCCCTCGGGAACGGCTTCGTAGGTCCGCGTCTGGCTCCGGGGCGCGGGTCCGGGGTCGTAGGATGACTTTTCGAGGTTGAGGACCCAGATTCCCAGGACCAGGTCCTCCTGGGACGCGGCGGCGAGAGCGCTCGGCGCCAGGACCAGCGCGGTGAGGAGTCGGAGTCGACGCAAGCGAGCGTGCATGGCACCCTCCTCGTCTTGGATTCTCGGCGCGAGTCTAACGGAAGTGGGAGTGGAGTGCGAACCTCGAGAGGTCGAACCGCCTGCCTCGGCCGCGCCCCTGCCGTGAGTCACTTCTTCGCGCCGCTCTCTCGATAGAACGTCGGTGAGACCATCTCGATGGCGAACGCGCTCTCCAGGCGGTGCGGACCCCACTCGATCGCGAGCGACGCTTTCGACGGGTCGGACGGATCGAGCGCGAGCGTGATATCGAGCTCCAGCTTCTTCGCGGCTCCCGGGCTGTGGCTCAAGGGTACGGAGAACTGGACAGGCACTTCCCGAGGCCGCGCCTGCGCGTCCCACGCGTCCATCAGGTGCGGAATCGCCGAGCTCGGAGTCACGAAAGCGAGACGCCACACCGAGGGCTCCGACCGCTGGACCAGGAGGTAGTAGATGCCTGGCTCCACGCGGCGCGCGCCGAACCGGAGCGGAAGGTTCGTATCGAGGGTGGTCCACTTGTTGTTCCCGAGCCTCCACAGCTTGCCCACGGTCGCATCGTCGAAACTCTCCCCCGCCTCGAGCTCGGCCGGCCAGGCGGGCTTCCCGTGCTCCACGGAGATTCGTCCGCCTCCGATCTCGACCCCGTCGTCACGGTAGGTCCAGTAGCTGATGGAGCTGTAGCCGCGGTCCATGGACTCCACCACGGGCGTCCAGGCCCCCTGCCTCACCTGGGCGGCGGCGCCGAGCGCGAACGCGAGCATCGTCATCGACAGCAAAGAAGCGTTTCTGGTCATGAGCCCTCCCCGCGCATTCTAGCTACTGGCGGCTCGTGATTGGAGACCCGGAAGCGCACTCTTATCAGGGCAGACCGAGCCGCTTCATCCAGCGAAAGAGAGTCGTGCGCTCGATTCCTAGCCTGGCGGCGGCCTCCGCCTTGCGGCCTCCGGACTCGGCGAGAGCCGTTCGGATCCTCTCTTTGACCGCGCGATCGACGACCTCCTGAAGCGTTCCATCGGAAACGGGAGACGCGTCGTCGACGGGTCGAGGCTCGAGGAGGAGGTCCTCGCCCAGGATCTCTTCGCTCCGACCGAGGACCGAAGCGCGTTCGATGGCGTTCGAAAGCTCGCGCACGTTCCCGGGCCAGTGGTGCGCGAGGAGGTGCTCCTCCGCCTCGCGGCTCAAGCGGAGCTCACGCCCGGAGGCCCGGGCCTGGCGGTCGAGGAAGAATCGCGCGAGAGGGATCACGTCCTCTTTGCGCTCGCGGAGGGGCGGGATCGCGATACGGATCACGTCGAGCCGGAAGAACAGGTCCTCGCGGAAGCGCCCGGCGGCGATCTCGGAGCGCAGGTCGCGGTTCGTCGCCGAAACGACGCGCACGTCGACTTTCCGAGGGGCGCTCGCGCCGACGCGCTGCACTTCTCCTTCCTGGAGCGCCCGCAGGAGCTTTCCCTGGAACGACGGGCTCACTTCGCCGATCTCGTCGAGGAAGAGCGTTCCCCCGTGAGCGCGCTCGAAGCAGCCGGCGTGGGAGGTGTGCGCGCCGGTGAAGGCGCCCTTCTCGTGCCCGAAGAGCTCGCTCTCGAGAACGCTCTCGGCGAGCGCCTTGCAGTTCACGGCGACGAAGGGGCGAGCGACGCGGTCGCTTCCGAAGTGCAGGCGCCGCGCCACGATCTCCTTCCCCACGCCGCTCTCGCCCAGGATCAGGACCGGTGCCCGCGAAGGAGCCGCGCGGCCCACGAGATCGAGAACCTTCTTCATGGCCTCGCTCTCGGCCACCACCTCCGCGTCGCGGCTCCCGAGAATCTCGCGCCGGAGCTCGAGGTTCTCGTGCCGGAGCCTGCGGAGCTCGAGGGCCCGTTCGACCAGACTCCGGAGCTCGTCGTTGTCGAAAGGCTTGGTGACGTAGTCGAAAGCGCCGGCGCGCATCGCGGCCACGGCCGACGGCACGTCGCCGTAAGCGGTCACCAGAATCACCGGAGTGGCCGGGCGTGACTCATGGATTCTTCTCAGGAGCTCGAGTCCGTCGAGGCCTTCCATCCGCCAGTCGGTGACGACTACGTCGGGACCGCGCGCCAGGATCTCGTCGAGCGCCTCCCGGCCGCTGGTGAAGACCACGCACTCGTGGCCGGATCGCTCGAGCGCCGACCCGATGGCCTGCGCCATCCTCGGCTCGTCGTCGACGATGACGACTCGTGCTTTCAAGCCGCGTCCCCCGCCGCCCGGGGCAGGTGAAGGGCGAACCGGGCCCCCGCGTTCCTCGAGCGCTCGAGATCGACTCGACCGCCCTGGGCCTCCGCGACCTCGCGGGCCACGGCGAGCCCGAGGCCCGCTCCTCCGGCTTTGGTGGTGAAGAACGGATCGAAGACTTTTTCACGGAGCTCCGGAGGAACGCCGGGCCCCCGGTCCTGGACCGCGAAGACGACCTCCCCCGGAGACACTTCCCAGAGGATATCGATGGTCCCGCCTTCGTCGGTCGCTTCCGCGGCGTTCGAGACGAGGCCGAGGAGAACCTGACAGGCGAGATCGGGATCGGCGCGGACTCTCGCGCGCTCTGGACCGGCTTCGACCCGGAGTCCCACTCCGCGGCCGTCGAGAAGGCGGCGGGAAAGCCACTCCACCCGCGACAAGACGTCCTTGGCTTCGACCTCCACGATCCGGGGCCGGAGGGGTCGCGAAAGACCGACGAGGGAGGAAGTCACGCGGGAGAGCCGGTCGATCTCCTCGAGAACCTGCTCGCAGGTGCGAAGCACCTCCGGGTCCGCGCTCTCCCCCAGGTTCTGCACCATCGAGCGGATGATCGCCAGCGGGTTGCGGACTTCGTGGGCGATGCGGCTCGCGACCTGGCCCACGGTCGCGAGCCTCTCCGCTCCGAGGAGTCGGCTTTGAAGGGAGGCCAGGGTTTCGAGCGACCGCCTCTCGGCCGCCCGGGACTCGGCCGCGCGTCCCAGGAAGAAGCCGAACGCGCCGAAAGCGAGCTCCGTGGCAGCAGCGACTGGAAGCGCGACGTTCTTCCCCGCGACGCGAACTTCGACGCCGAGAAGGGCGAGGAGGCTCGTATACACGAGACCGAGGCCGAAGGCCGCCGCCGCGAATACCCAGCGCTTCCGCGCGTCCGCCGCGTTCATTCTGGAGATCTTAGTCAATCTCGGGCTTCCGGTCCGCCGCGTCTTGGGGTTGGAGAGTCGAGATCCGTTCCTGATTCCGCGCCTCCCGATCCGCGTACCCGCTTCCCAGAGTCATCGCGAACGCTCCCGCCGCCACGGCGAGGGCTCCGACGAGTCGTTGCCGCGATCGTCCCCATCCGCGGGTGAGGAGGTACGCGAGCGGTCCCACCGAGCCGAAGAAGAACGCGAGAGCGAGAAAGGGGAGGTACGCCGCCCTTCGAGAACGGGCGTCCCGGACCATCCAGAGGGCGACGAGCGTGAGGCTGAGCGCAAGGTCCACGAACAGAAGCTGCGTTGCCTCGTTCGCCGCGGCGAAGAAGAGAAACGACAGGTAGCCGTAGCGGCGGATCGCGAAGAGCGTCGCCGCTGTGAATACCGCGAGCGTAGGCAGGAGGACGATCGGAGCGCTCCGGGGCGCGTCCTCGAGACTCGCGTCGCGCCGCGGCCGGCCCAGCAGGTACAGAAGCGGTCCGGCGACTCCGAAGCCGGCACCGAGGGCGATGTAGGGCCATGGAGAGACCCCGAGCTTCCGCGCGTCGCCATGAATCCAGACGGCGATCCCGGTCAAGCAGATCACCAGATCGAAGAGCAACAGGCTCACGACCGCGTTCGCGGTCGCGGCCTCGAGAAACCCGAGGTAGCTGTAGCGCAGGAGCGCCCGCACCGTGAGGGCGAGGAATCCCGCGAGAACGATTGCGATCCAGGCACGAGTCCATGACATGGGTTCTTTCTCCTCGTCGGGCGCTATCGCACGAGTCGTGCCAAGGGAGAGACCGCGCTCCGGCGCGAAGTTGCCGCGCTCCTGTCCCTCCGTGCGTTGCAGAACCGCAACGGACGTTGCGGGTCAGCAAGAGGGATGCAAAGAGGCGGAGGGAAGCGCCTCGCATCCTTCGGTCATGGCCTGGCGCTCACTTTGAAATCCGAGTTCTTCGGGGGGATGACCGCCTTCTCTACGGGCCTGGGAAGCTGCGGAATCCACTCGTAGGGAACCCGGTACGCGCGAAACATGCGGGCCGAGTGCACTTTCTCGCTCGTGCTGTAGGGGCTTACGTACTCCCAGACGATCTCGTTCTCTCGCGTGACCTCGGTGATGCGTCCGTAGGTGGTCTCCGCGATGAGCGTGTTTCCGTTGGGAAGACGCTGGGCCCCGCTCGCGTAGTGGCTGAAGAACTTGCTGTCCTCCATGATCGGGACGTATCCCATCGCTTCGGCGGTGTGCTGCCAGACGATCTCGAGTGTTACGGGGTCGAACTCGAGGACCCGCGAGTGGTCCCGGAGAGCGTTCCACTCGCCGGTGGGCGCGCCGGGATTGGGAGGGCCGAAGCCCGCGGCCCCGCCGTTGTCGAAGACCAGGATGTTCCCCTCGCCCGGCAGGCCCCTCGGAATCATATGCGCGTTATGAGGACCGATGATCGGCCCCAGCTCGCGCAGGGCCGGGGTCGCCGTGTACTCCGGACCCACTTTCCAGACGATCTTTCCGGTTCGCTTCGAGATGATGAAGACGATGGTGCCGCGGTCATCGCTGATGAGGTTCTCGGGATGAAAGCGCTCGTCGCCCGCGTCGTACCAGCGGTTGGGCCCCAGGCGGGAAACGGTGTTCAGGAAAACGCAGTGCTGGTTCCTGCAACCGCGATAGATGGTGTCCCGGGCCGCTTCGCCGTGCCCGAACTCCTCGAAATGCTCGGCGGGCATCCACTCCCAGAGGATCTCGCCGTCCCAGCTCACTTCGATGATGCGCGCCGCCCGCGGCAGGTAATCCCGGGTCACGCCGGGCCAGGTGCCGCTCTTCTGACTGAGGATCAAAGTGTTCCCCCGATCGACCAGGGGGTTCATTCCGGGAACGTAGTACGCGAGGGGAGCTCCCTCCCTCGCGAAGTCGTGGTTCTGCCGGGCGGACCACGCGCGCCGGCCGTCGACCTCGACCTCGTCCGCCTTGCCGAACTTCCAGACGACGTTCCCGTCCCAGTCTTCCTGAACCAGGTCATCGGATCCGATGTGGTGCGTGTACTGCTTCGTTACCCGGCCCACGACGCCGCCCATGACGTAGCCGCCGGGCAGAATGGCCACCGGGTAGCCGACGATGTGCTTCCAGTTCCGGACGGCGTTCCCGTTCATGTCGATCAAGACGGCTCCGGCTCCGGTTTCCGTCTGGAAGACGGTGTAGCCGGACCAGCAGCGTTCGGGGGCGTAAATCGTCGTTCCCGTGGGGTAAACGGTCGGTCCGGCGAACAGGCCCGTTGGAAGCAAGACCGACAGAATCGGAATCACCGAGGCGCGAGTCTTCGTCATGGGTCCTCCCTGCTCCAGATTGCGCTACAGTGTCGGCGCTAAGCCTGCGGAGGTCAACATGGCGAAGAAGGCGAGAACCCGAACCGGAAGGCGGGTGGTCTTCGTCCTCTTCGCGGTGATCGGAGTCGTCGGGCTCGCGGTCTGGGCGGCACGCGTTGAGCGGCACCGTTCCATGGCGCCCGTTGCCGACGCTACCGGATTCGAGCCCACCGTCCCCAACGCGGCCCTCCCTCCCGGAGACCCCCCGGAGGGCATGGTCTGGATTCCCGGCGGCGAGTTCTCGATGGGCGCCGAGGATCCGCGTCGCCTCGATCACGGGGGACACGATCCCATGTCCGACGCCCGCCCGATCCACCGCGTCTACGTCGACGGCTTCTGGATGGACGCGACCGAGGTGACGAACGAGGAGTTCGCGAGAGTTCGTCGAGGCCACGGGCTACGTGACGGTCGCCGAGCGCACCCCGCGCGCCGAGGATTTTCCCGGGGCGCCGAAGGAGAACCTGGTCGCGGGCTCGGTGCTGTTCACCCCGCCCGATCATCCGGTGCCGCTCGACGATCTCTATCAATGGTGGAGCTACGTTCCCGGCGCGAGCTGGCGCCATCCCGCGGGTCCCGAGAGCGATCTCGAGGGACGCGAACACCAGCCCGTGGTGCACGTGGCCTACGAGGACGCCGTCGCCTATGCAGGGTGGGCCGGAAAGCGACTGCCCACCGAAGCGGAGTGGGAGTTCGCGGCTCGCGGCGGTCTCTCCGGTCAGGTCTACGCCTGGGGAGCCGATCTGAATCCGGGAGGCCGCTTCATGGCGAACACCCATCAAGGGAGCTTCCCGCATGAAGACCATGCCGAGGATGGATTCCACGGCATCGCCGAAGTCGCGCAGTTCCCTCCCAACGGATACGGTCTCTACGACATGTCCGGAAACGTCTGGGAGTGGGTGAGCGATTGGTATCGGAATGACACGTTCGCGAAGCTCGCGGCGTCCGGCGGCGTCGCGAGAAACCCGCAAGGTCCGGACGAGCCCTTCGACCCGGCGGAGCCCGGCGAAAAAAAGCGCGTCCATCGCGGGGGCTCGTTCCTGTGTACGGATCAGTACTGCACGCGCTACATGATCGGCACGCGAGGCAAAGGTGAGGTCTCGACGGGAAGCGGCCACCTCGGCTTCCGCTGCGTCCGGTCGTCCGTGAGAGAATCCGCTTCCGGAGGTTCGTCCCCATGAAGCTCGCCCTGTCCGCTCTCGTCGCTCTCGTCTTCGCAGGAGCTCAGGAAAACGCCCCCAAGAAAGAGGAGCCGGGAAGCGCAGCGGAAACGGTGGAGGTGACTCCCGCGTCCGCCGAGGCCGAGGTGGGAGAGACCCTGCGGTTTCACGCCGTCGGCAGGAACGCGTCGGGCAAGCCTCTCGACGAGCCCGTGGCCTCGTGGTTCGCGGCTCCTTTCGACGTGGCCTCGGCCGACAACGACGGCTCCGTCGTCTTTCACGACGCGGGAAAGGTCCGCGTCGGAGCCGTCATCGGAGGCAAGACCGGGTTCGCCGAGGTCACGGTGAAGGCTCCCCGCGTAGCGAGAGTCGAGGTCCTTAGACCGGAGTCTCTTCTCGTGGTCGGCGGCGACCTTCGGCTCGAAGCGCTGGCCTTCACCGCGCGGGGCGTCCCTAGAGAGAGAGTCGACTGGTCCTGGACTTCGGAGACCCCGGCAATCGCGTCGGTCGACGCATCGGGCTTCGCCGTCGGCCGTGCTCCGGGCCGCGCCGTCTTTCGGGCCGCCGCCGAAGGCTCGAGCGGGATGCTCGAGGTGGACGTCGTTCCGAACCCTGTGGCGCGCGTCGCCATCGAGCCCCAGGGAGGAACCGCCCGCACGGGAGACGTGGTCCGCTTCCAGGCAACCGTGACCGGCGCGGCCGGCGAGGCGATCAAAAACCCGAGCCTTCGCTTTTCGGTCTCGGGCTCCGGCGCGAGCATCGATCCGGACGGGGGATTCGTCGCCGAGCGGCCCGGTGCCTATACCGTCCTGGTGTCGAGCGGCGATCGGATGGCGTCGACGTCGATCCGCATCGACCCGAGAAACGTCGAGCGCGAGATCGAGGTCGTGGGACGGGCGGCGTTCACCGATCTGCAGGCGGCGGAGCAATGGATCTTCGGCGACTACGCGTACCTCTCGTCCATCGACGACGAGCTGCGCGTCTACGACGTCTCCGATCCCGCGAACCCGAAGCAGGTCCATACGCTGAAAGTGGACGCGCGCATCATCAACGACGTGAGCGTGGACCCGTCAGGAAGGGTCGGGGTGATGACTCGCGAAGGCGCTTCGAACCGCAAGAACGGGATCGTGTTCCTGGACACCGAAGACCCATCGAAGCCGCGGGTCCTCTCCGAGTTCACGGAGACGGTGAGCGGCGGCGTGCACAGCGCTTTCATCGACGACCACTACGTCTACCTCACGGACGACGCCACGGGGTCGTTGAGGATCATCGACTTCCGCGATCCCATCGGACCGCGTCAGGTGGCGCGGTGGGAGGTTCCCAATCCCGAGGCGCGCACCATCGAGCCCACGGGAGAGGGCCATGCGCCTTTCGCCGCCGGTCGTTATCTCCACGACGTTTACGTGAAGGACGGGCTCGCGTACCTCGCGTATTGGCGAGACGGTCTCGTCATCCTGGACGTAGGAGCGGGCGTCGCCGGAGGCCGCCCGGAGAAGCCCGAGCTCGTCAGCCAGCTCCGTTTCAACTACCACGAGCTCTACGGCGACGACTGGCTCGCGGGAGCCCACGCCGTTTTCCGCTACAAGAACTACGTCTACGTCGGGGACGAAGTGTTCCCCGCGCGATGGAACCTGCAGAGCAAGGACCGCATTCCCGTCCGCGGCGCCGTCTGGGTGGTGGACGTGAGCGATATCGGAAAGCCGCGCAAAGTCGCCGAGTACACCGTCGCCGAGGGCGGCGCGCACAACATCTGGGTCGAGGACGATATCCTGTACATGGGCTACTACACCGGCGGCGGCCGCGTGCTCGACGTCTCGGGGGAGCTGCGGGGAGACCTGCTGCGGCAGGGGCGCGAGATCGCGCGCCTGTGGACGGGATCTCCCGACGGGTTCCGGCCGAACCTGCCGTTCACCTGGGGCGCCCAGCCGCATAAGGGTCTCGCGTACTTCATCGATCTCAATTCGGGGCTCTGGATCACGCGTCTCGGAAAGCCGGTCTACTCGGGCTCCCTTCCCGCGCCGCCGAGATAGCCGCGAGTCGCGAAAGGCGCGATACGAAGTGGCGTCGGAACATCACAGATCTGGTGTGACCGGCCTCACAAGAAGCTGCGATCGGTACGCGCGATCGCGCAGGTTTGGGCGAGCCCACCCACCTCTTTCTCCAGATCTCGCGCCGATGCGGCGCACGACCGCCGGAACGACTCTTGCACAGAGCTTTGACACCTGTGAGAAAGCTGATTCTGCGAAACTACCAATCGCCAGGCGACATCGTCATGCTCACGGCGGCGGTGAGGGACCTGCACGAGTGCCATCCGGGTGAGTTCCTCATCGACGTGCGGACGTCCTGTCCCGCTCTCTGGGAGAACAACCCGCACATCACCGCTCTGAGCGAGGACGACCCGGACGTGACCGTCGTCGAGTGCCACTACCCTCTCATCGATCGGAGCAACCAGACTCCTTATCACTTCATTCACGGCTTCATCGAATATTTGAACGAGACCCTGGGCCTCCGGATTCGGCCGACGGCCTTCAAAGGCGATATCTGGATCTCGGACGAGGAGAAAGCGTGGTTCGAGAGAGTGGAGCGAACGCTCGGACCCTCGCGGCCCTACTGGCTCTTTGTTTCCGGCGGTAAGCTCGACTATACGATCAAGTGGTGGTCCCACGAGCGGTACCAGCAGGTGGTGGACGCGTTTCGCGGGCGGATCGAGTTCGTGCAAGTCGGCGAGTCCGGACATCACCACCCTCCTCTCGACGGTGTCGTAGACCTCCGAGGGCAGACCGACCTGCGCCAGCTCGTGCGGCTCGTATACAGCTGTCAGGGTGTGCTCAGTCCGGTGAGCTTACTGATGCACCTGGCGGCGGCGGTGCCCTGCAGGCCGGGGAATCCCCGCAATCGGCCGTGCGTCGTCGTCGCCGGCGGGCGCGAGCCGCCCCACTGGACCGCCTATCCACACCACCAGTTCCTCCACACGGTCGGCGCGCTCTCTTGCTGCGACGAAGGCGGCTGTTGGAAATCCCGGACGGTTCCGCTGGGCGACGGAGACGAGAAGGATCAACCAGGTGAGCTTTGCGTCGACGTGGTGGATGGGCTCCCGCGATGCATGGATTTGATCACCGCGGAAGACGTGATTCAGAGAATCGAGACGTATTTTCGTGGCGGCGCGCTGCAATACGGGTGCGCCGTACCCCAGGTCGCCGAAGCATTGGCGGTCTGAGAATGGAGTATTCGAAGACATGAAGAACGACAGGAATGAAACCCAGCAAGAAGCAGAGGCTTCCCGGCTCGAGAAACGAAGGGAGTTTCTCCGTATCCTGAGCGGCGGCGCAGTACTCGCGGGAGTCGGCTCGCTCGTCGATTGCGGTGACTCGCCCACCTCGGACACGGAAGGGTCGAGCAGCTCTTCCTTGCCCAGCTCGTCGTCCGCCTCGACCTCGGCGATCCTCGTCCAGCTCGGGATCCTCGTCCAGCTCCTCGAGCTCGTCATCCAGCTCCTCGAGCTCCTCGCGCTCGAGCTCCAGCTCTTCGAGCTCCAGCTCGTCGCGGTCCAGCTCCTCGAGCTCCAGCTTGTCCGGTTCGTCGAGGATTCGATAATCGAGATCGAAACTGGAATGGCGGGCAGCGGCCGTCAGGTCTTGTGAATTTCATCCCAGCGCGCCGCCAGCAGTCCGTCGTCGTGGAGATACACCTTCGGCTCCCGGAGGACGGCCGCGATCGCCGCGAGCTCCTCGGGCGAATCCACGGGGATCTCGTGGCGCCGGCCGTCCTCGAGCACGAGGGTCGCGACTGCCCGGTTCGATCCCGGGTACCATCCGATGGCGTAGTCCTTCACCGCTTTTCGGCTCATTCCACTCTCCTGACCCGCTGACGGGGATCTACTCTTGTTTACGACCGAATCGAAGAATCGTCAACTGGAAAGAGGTCAGCGCGGCGCCTCGTCCATCAGGCGGAAGAAGGCGACGTCGAAGTTCTGCTGCAGGCCGGCGTGATGGTAGACGCCGCGGAGCAAGTCCTCCCCCGGGGCATAGGTCAGCGTATAGAAGCTTCCGGGATAGCCGCGATCGTCGAGCTCCACCAGCACCTCGAGGACGCCGTTCTCCCCTCTCACCTCGGCCTTCGAGACATGGACCGGCTGCGGATTCAGGTACCTGGCTTCGAGCTTGCCGTCCGCGGTAACGCTCGCGATCTCGATCATGTAGCTCATGTCGTTGCGGAGCCACCGACCGACGAGCCTCTGAAAGTCCAACGTACTTTCCGCCGCCGTGGCGGAGGTCGTAGTCGTCGCCTTCTCCACAGACGGGGTCTCGTTGGACGAGCAGCCGACGGCGGCGAGGAGAAGCGAGAGAACCACGCGCGACCGTTCGGAGACCACGAGCTAGAGTAACCGAAGCCGGCATCGGTGTCAGCTTCCGGTTCGAAGGGACAGGACCAGGATCCGCGAGCCATCGGGGCAGGGAAAGGCCGCGCGCTCGTCGGCGCGGCTCTGGATCGCTTCGACGATCTCCCGGGACACGACGTCCCCGGGCCACGGTCCCTGCGGCCCGCCGTCCTTGAGGATCGCGGCATCCGCCGCGCCCAGGTCGGCGCGCCGGAAACTGAGAGGGCGCCTCTCGGATTCGGCGAGGTACTGAAGGGTCGCGGCGTTGAACACCCGATGATCGGGGACCACCAGCACCCTGAGAGGGCGCAGGCGGAATTCGTCGGACTGGAGGAGACTCTCGATCACCTCCCTGCGGCCGCCCTTCGCGAGGCGCTCGACGTAGGCCGCTCGGCCCTCGGGATCGGGATCGCGCCGCAGCCACTCGCGGTAGGCGGCATCCACGAACGCCCGATCGTCGAGGTCCCGCGCGCCCTCGACGAAACGCTCGAGTCTCGATGGGGAGACCGATCTCCGGCGAAGGTCGCCGAGGCTTCGAAGCACCTCCCGCGTGGGCCATCCGCCGAGCTCGTGGGCTTCGAGGGGCATCGCGTGCGGGAACGGCAGCAGGTGGTTATGGGTCCACTGGCTCAGTGCCGATGGCCAGGTGATTCCGGCGTAGTTGAGCGCACCGGCGGCCACGGCGAGGGCCACGAGCGTCCTGCGAGCGAAAGCCGACTCGACGTTCGAGATCGCGAGAGCGCCGAGGACCGCAAGCGCCGGCAGGAGAGCGAGTACGTAGCGTTCGCCTCCCTTGTTCGGAAGAATCGCGAGAAGCGCGTAACCGCTCGCAATCCAGACGGCCAGAAACGCTTTCGGCCGGGCCCGCCCCAGGGTGAGGACCAGCGACGCCATGAGGACCGCGGATGGAAGCCATCCCATGCCCTGGCTCAGAAGGATCCGGAAATAGTACCCGGGGTGTCCGCTCGATCGAAACGGAAGCGAGCCCTCGCCGAAGCCGTAGTACCGGACGTAGTGGAGGATGTCCGAGAAGTGAGAGGCGTACCAGACGCCGGCGGTCGCGATGGAGGCCGCCGCGAAGATCAGGACCTTCCGCCGCTCCCCCGCGACGAAGCAGTAGACGAGTGGCCCCACGAAGAAGACCGAGGCGAGCACCTTCGTGAGAAGAGTGACCCCCGCGGCGAGCCCCGCCGCCGGGCTCGGGCCGGAACGCGACAGCAGGAAGAGCCCGAGGGTCGCCGTCGCCGCCGCCGGCAGATCCATCATGTACTCGCGCGAGAAGTTCACGACCCCGGTGAACGTGGACACCAGGAAGACGGAAAGAGCAACGACGGGAAGTCCTGCCTCGTACCTCGAGCTCAAGAGGGCGGTCGCCAGGAGAAGCAGGAACAGGTAGGGCGCGAGCGTGAGCTGCGCGACCTCGCGGGACTCGCCGAAAGCGCGATAGAGAGGAACGGTCGTCAACGGGAAGAGCGGCGCCACCGCGGAAGGCTGCTGCAGGATCTGCCGCACCAATGCGCCCGCGCCCGCTTCCTCGAAAGAGCGGTGAAAGCGGAGGCTCATCGACAGGTAGTGAGCGTGATCCCAGGCCGGAGGAACCTCGAACTGCCGCCGGCTCCAGGAAGAGCTCAGGAGCGTCAGAAGCGCGGTCCAGGCCACCAGGAGGGCAACCGCCCCAATGAGGCGGGAGGCTCGGAGTCGCTCCATGTTGGAGCGATTCTAACCTTCGTCCCGATGGTTGGCGTCGGTGCGTAGCGCGAATCGGTAGTCCGGTATACTGAAACATCCGACTCAGGAATATTCGAGGAACGGGATGATCGGTCTCTTTCACGATCTGCGCCTCGCGCTGAGAGCCCTCGCTTCCCGGTGGCGCTTCTCCGCTCTGGTGATCGCCACGATGGCCATCGGCATCGGGACTACGGTCGGGGTCTGGGTCTATCTGTCCTATTTCGTGCGACCGACGCTGGATGCTCCCGATCCCGGCAGCCTCGTGTGGCTGAGCAATCCTGCTCCGGACGATCGCTGGCGCCGGTTCGACCTGGCCGACTGGCAGGCGCTCGAGTCCGCGAGCGGCGAACTGTTCACGGAGACGGCGGCTTCGCGAATCTACAGCGCTTCGCTGCAAAGCGGAGATCAGACGCTTCACGTGTTCGGCACCGCGGTCTCGGGCGGGTACTTCGAGCTTCTCGGCGCCCGGGCGTCCCGGGGACGTCTCCTCGAGCCTCGCGACGATCGGATCGATGCCGACCCCGTCCTGGTGCTCAGCGATCTCACCTGGAGACGGCATTTCCGCGGCGATCCCGGCGTCGTCGGCACCACCGTGAGCCTGGATGGCCGTCATTCATACACCATCATCGGCATCACCGAGCCCGGCTTCCAGGGAACCGGCTTCTGGGCCGCCGTCCACACGCCGCTCGCCCAGGCGGGTCCGCTCTTGTCGCGCACTCGTCCGCTGGAAGAGCAAGGCGTCAGCATTCTCGCCCGCCTGCGCCCCGAGCTTTCCATCGACCAGGCGCAGACCCGACTCGCGTCCGCCGCCAGGGGCCTCGATGAGTCTCGTCCCCTGGCCGCACCGCGCGAGCCCCGTCTCCAGTCGGTGGAACGCTTCGACGAGAGCTTCGCCGAGGAACCGATTTACCAGGCTGCCCGGGTTCTGATGGCGGCCGTCGTGATGCTGCTCCTCCTCGGCTGTGCCAACGTCGCGAGCTTGATGCTCGCCCAGGGAGTCGGCCGCCGCCGGGAGATCGCGGTGCACGCCGCCCTCGGCGCCGGCCGCGGCAGGGCGATGCGGCGGTTCCTGCTCGAGGGCGTTCTCCTCTCGGTGACCGGCGGCATGGTCGGCCTGATCCTCGTGCCTCCCCTCCTGCGGCTGATCGAGCACTATTTGCGCATGGACGTTCCGGTCGTCATGGGCGACTGGGGTGCAGGCACGCGATTGATCGTGAACGAAGGCGAGCTGGCCCTGTTCGTCGCCGGGGTCTCGGTGCTCACCGGATTGCTCTTCAGCCTCGCGCCGATGATGCAGACGATGAGCCTCGATCTGGTGACGGCGTTGAAGGGCGACTCCATCGCGAGCGGCAGTCGGCGATGGCAGGCCCGCGACGCTCTGGTGGTCGTACAGGTCGCGCTCTCGGTGGTACTGCTGGTAGGAGCCGCGCTCCTCGGACGGGCGCTCCTGCGGCTGCAACACCTGCCGCTTGGTTTCGACGAGCGGGGTCTGTTCCTGGCGACGGTGTACCTGCCGAAGGAGCGCCTCAACGACGGAAACGACGGGGCTCTGCTGTTTCACGAGCTGAGCGAGCGGCTGGCCGAGCTTCCAGGCGTCGAGAGCGCGAGCCTGGTGCAGCAGGTCCCGCTGGGCATGCAGGACGAGACCAGGGTCGAAGTAGACGGTGAGCGGGCGACGGTCCTGTACAACGCCGTCGGACGCGACTACTTCGCCACGCTGCGCGTCGCCACCCTCGCCGGCCGGACCTTCGCCGACGGCGACGACGGGGCGGCGCCGCGGGTCGCGGTGCTCAACCGCACCGCGGCCGAGCACTTCTTCCCCGGCGAGCCGGCGATTGGACGAACGATGACCCTTCATTCCGGATCGTGGGAGGAGACGGGAGCGCGCGTCGAAGTCGTCGGGGTGGTCGCGGACAGCTTGAGCGAGCCGGAGTGGCGGCCGATGGCCCCGATGGTCTTTCTTCCCTTCGCGCAGCATCCTTCGCCGCGGCCGACGCTGGTCGTTCGGGCCGCAGGGCCGATCGAGCGCCGCCTGCGCGACCTCCTGCGCTCCGAATATCCCGATCTCGCCGTGGTGAGTCTCGTCCCCTTCGAAGAGCAGAGGAAACGCTCTCTCGCCACTCAGCGCATGAATGCGGATATGTCCGGCGGCCTCGCGCTGCTCGGCCTGCTACTCTCCGGTTTCGGCATCTTCAGCGTCATGAGCTACACCGTCAGCCAGCGCACTCGCGAGATCGGAATCCGCATGGCCGTGGGTGCCGAGCGCGCCGACGTCGGTCGCTGGGTCCTCGCCGAGGCGATGCGTCGCGTAGGACTCGGGCTTTTGATCGGGCTCGCCGGCGCCTGGGCGCAAGCCCGGCTCCTCGAGAGCCTTCTGGTCGGCGTAGAGGCCCGCGATCCGTGGATCCTCGCGGTGGTTCCGATCGTCCTCTCGTTCTGCGCATTGCTCGCGGCCTGGATGCCCGCGCGGAGAGCCACCCGGGTGGAGCCGATCCGGGCTCTGCGGGAGTTCTGAGAGCGAGTCCCGACTTGGGGTGAACGAAGCCGTGGCGGCACGGGCCGCTCAGCGGAGAGAGTTCAAGGAATAGAGCGCTCAGTCGTTGAATCGCCTCCCGCTCGGCGATCGAGCTCGCGAAAGAAGAAGCACCATTCGATGTTGGCGAGCTGCCACACCTCGGCGCCGGCGCGGGCCATCGAGAAGGTGAAGGCGTGGCCGAGGATTCCCGCAAGCCGGGCCTCCGAGCAGGCGAGGCCGGCGGCGCGCAGGGTCGGAAGCAAAGCGGCCAGGAGCGGGCCGCGGGTCGTCGCCGGCTGGATGTCGAGGACGCGGGATTCGGCCATCCATTCCAGGGTCGCGTCCGGGAAGCGGGAAGGTCGAGCGCCAACCTGGTCTAGAATCGTGCTCCCATGAGCCGTATCGCCGTCCTCGCCATCCTCCTGCTCTTGTGGAAGGACGCCTCTTCGGAGCCGCGTCTGCGCTACGTGACCACCGCCCGACAGAAAGGACCGGTCGGGCACCGGGATCCGATCGGTGTTCTCTCGCCCGACGGGACGTGGGTGGCGTACTCCGAGGGCCGGTTCCTGAAGCTCCAGCACGTGGAAGGCGGACCGGTGCGCGAGCTCGAGCCGATGAGCCTCGACGTCCGGGAAATCGCGTGGCTGCCCGACAGCAGGCGCCTCGCGGTTCCAGACCGCGCGGCGGGAGGGGCCGCGGCACGCTGGTACGTCTACGATCTCGAGGCGGGGGAACGGAAGCCTCTCTGGCCGGGCGCTCCCGAGATCTCTCAGGTGTCCTTCGGCGAAGGCGGAGCCGCGGTCGGCATCCTGCGAACCCCCGAGGGTTTCGCGCTGGTTCGCCGCGATAGCGAAGGGCGCGACACGCGGCTCGCCGCTTCCCGGGAACGGATGAGCCATCCCGTGGTTCGTTCGGGTCGAGTGCCTTGCATCATCGGGGAGAGGCTCGATCGCGACTGCGCGAACGCGACTCGGGAGGCCATCACGGATCGAGAGGCCTACGGCTCCTTCGCCCATTCTCCCGACGGGAAGATCCTCTACTTCTCTTCCCCCAACGACGGAGGCACGCTGGATCTCTGGTCGTTTCGAGAATCGGACGGCCGACTCGAGCGGCTCACGAGCTTCGCCCGCGACACCTACGCGTCGTCGGTGGATGACGAGGGGCGGGTCCTCTTCAAGGTGCAGGACTACCGGACATTTCTCGCGATGGCCCCCGCCGCCGGAGGAGAGACGACGGCCCTCACCACGTTCCAATCCGAGACCCCGTCCTGGGACGCGGCCTCCGGGCGGATTGCCTTCACGTTCGGAAACTGGCGGCGCGTCCTCGACGATCTCCACTACCCCGACATCTCGCAGCAGGTGGGATTCATTCGGCTCGATGCGCCGCTGCCCGCGGAAGCGCCGCACGGCATCGTGAGCGCGTCGACGTCGGAGGACCAGGGGCAGACGTTCTCGCCCGACGGGAAATGGATCGCCTTCCACTCGCACTTCGGGCCGTCCGATGACATCTGGATCGTGCCCGCCGACCTTTCGAAAGCGCCGCGTCGGTTGACGGAGGGCGGCTACGAGACGGGCTGGCCGCGGTGGTCTCGAGACGGCCGCTTCGTCGTCTACGCGACGGCGAAGGGACGGGAAGCGCCGGGGCGCGCTTACGTGCTCCGGGTGGATGGGGAGACCGGGACGCTTCTCGAGCCCGAGCGGGAAGTGCCCCTTCGCGAATTCGAGGGAGAGGTGAGCCACGCCGAATGGATGGGGGGAAGCGACGAGATCGCGCTCGAGGTGCAGCTCGGACCGGGTCGGAAGGGGATCTACCGGGTGAGCCGGGAGGGCGGACGCCCGCGCCGGGTGCACGAGTTCGACTGCGAGGAGCGCACTTCGGCGATCTCCGTTTCGCCCGACGGGAGCTGGATCGCCTACGTGGCGCCGTTTCCTTCGGGCTACCAGCAGGTGTTCCGCCTGCCGGCGAAAGGGGGCGCGTCCGAGCAGGTCACGTTCGATCCGTCGAACAAGACCCATCCCGCGTACTCGCCCGACGGGACGCGCATCGCCTTCACCGTCTTTCAGTACGAGGCGCAGTTCTGGATGCTGCAGTAATCAACTCAATACGCAACGATTGCACCGAAGGATAAATGGACATGAGACCCACACCTCCGGGTTGGCCGCGGATTTCCACCTCCCTCTACTACGATGATCCGGCGGAAGCGATCGATTGGTTGTGCCGGGCATTCGGTTTCGAGGTCCGGCTCAAGATCGAGGGCGAGGGGGGCCGGATCGAGCACTCCGAGCTCACCTTCGGCGAAGGATTGATCATGGTAGCGGGGGCCGACAAGAGCTCGAAGTTCCCCCAGATCCGAAGCCCCCGGCAGGTCGGAGGCGCGAATACGCAGAACATGATGGTGTACGTCGACGACGTCGAGGCCCATTGCGAGCGCGCCCGCGAGGCCGGCGCCCGGATCGTGGCGGAGCCGAAGACCACGGACTACGGCGAGGACTACTGGACCGACCGCGGCTACGAATGCGAGGACATCGGTGGCCACCACTGGTGGTTCTACCAGCGGCTGCGCGACCCGAAGCGACCCGGTTGAGCTCTTCCAGCGGCTCGAACCATCGACCCGCTCGAATCTGGTCCCGCGCCCGGTTGTGCCGCTCCCGAGCACCGTAGGTCAAGAACCCGCCCCCCTGTAGTGGTCAAGGTTCCTATTCTCCGTCAGGCGCTTCCGCGATCCGGTTCCGAACGACGTTCCGCGTCGCCAACCGGCGAATGCCGTTCGACCTCACAGTTCTGGCGCCTCGGGAGTGCGACAATCCCGTCTCGGAGGTGCGTCATGGCTCGATCCTGGATTCGTTCCTGCCTCGCCACCTCGGCGGCGGTGATCCTCGCGGGCCCCGCAATGGCCCAGCGGCTGGACGAAACCCCGCGGGCAGACTGGCCCACGTACGGCGGAAGCTTCAGCAATCAGCGCTTCTCCATGCTGCGCCAGGTGTCGACGAGAAACGTGGCGAGTCTCAAGGTAGTGTGGACGTTCGCCGTACCGGACGCCGGTGTCGTCGACAATTCCCTGCAGACGACACCTCTCGTCGTCCGCGGAAGGGATGCCGGCGTTCCGGCCTTCGACGCCGTCATGTTGATTACCTCTCCCCTGGGCCGCGTGATCGCGCTGGATGCGGGCCGGGGCGTGCCCTTTTGGGAGTTCGCACCGCCCTTGCGCTCGCCGCTCCGGGTTTGCTGCTCGCGGGCCAACCGGGGCGCCGCCTTCGGGAAAGTCAGGCGCGTTGACGGTAGCTCCGAGCCCCGAGTCTACGTGGCCACGCTCGACGCTCGCCTGTGGGCCCTGTCGGCTTCGACCGGACAGTCGGTGGCGGGATTCGGGGACGGCGCCGGGCCGGCCGGGTCCGTCACCGTGGCCGAAAACAATGCCGGCTACAGCCTCACCATGGCCCCTCTCTTCATCCCCCGGGCCGCGATCCCGGGCGGCAGGATCGGCGGCGACAAAGACCTGGTCGTGGTCGGAATCGCGGGAGGTGAGTTTGAGACGCGCGGGTTCGTGACCGCGTATGACGCGCTCACCGGCGAGATCGCGTGGCGCTTCTTCACCGTCCCCTCGCCGGGCGAGCTCGGGGGAGACACCTGGCCGAGTCAAAGGGGCAAGTTCGCCGATCCGTACCTTCGCGGCGGCGGCACGGTATGGATGACGCCGGCCTACGATTCCACGGCCGGCCGGCTGTATATCGCCGTGGGCAATCCCGGCCCCAATATGGACGGGACCCATCGCGCCGGGGACAACCTGTTCACGGATTCGATCGTGGCGCTCGACGTCCGGACGGGTGAGCGCGTCTGGCATTTCCAGCAGGTCCACCACGACCTGTGGGACTTCGATCCGGCCAGCCCGCCGCTGCTCTTCGACGTCGCGGGACGGCCAGCCGTGGGGCAGGCGGGAAAGACGGGTTTCTTCTACATCCTCGATCGTGAGACGGGAACGCCGCTCTTCCCCTGTCCGGAGACGGCCGTCCCGCCCTCGGATGTCGTCGCTCCCGACGGAGCTCCGGAGCAGGCCGCGACGACGCAGCCGGTATGCGATCCGGGCCTGCAGTTCATCCCGCTGTTGCGGCCGGGAGAATCCCCACCGGACGGGGACAACGCCATCACCCCGATCTTCACGCCTCCGACGACGACGGGCACGAAGACGCAGCCAGCCATGTACGGTGGATCGGAATGGTCGCCGGTCGCCTGCCATCCCGACCTGGGACTGGCGTTCATCTCCGGCATCATCCAGCCGGCAACTTTTTTCGTGAGGCCGGAATTGCGGCCCCGGCCGGGGCTCTTCCGGTTCGGCGGACTTCCCATTCCCCAGCTGTCCGATACGGCCGGAACGCTCACGGCCATCGACGTGAACGCGGGAACGATCCGATGGCAGAACCAGACCGCACGCCCGCTGGTGGGGGGTGCGCTCGCCACTGCGGGTGGCCTCGTCTTCTATGGCGAAGGCAGTCCGCTCGGAGGAGCCATCATCGCCCTCGACGCATCGACAGGGGCGGAGCTCTTCCGCCACGAGACGCGCGGTGGCGTGAACGCCGCCCCGATGACGTTCCTGGCCAATGGGGAGCAGCTGGTGACGGTGGCGGCGGGAGGACACCTCCACTACGGGAATCGCCTCGATAACCTCATCGTCACCCTGGGCCTCGAGTGACGCATCGAACTTCGATGAGGCGTGGGCTGAGAGAGCGGGCCTGGTCTAATTCCGAAGCTCGAGGCGGCTGACCCGCCCGTCGGTTCCGACCATCCATCCGACGCCTGACGAGTCGAAGCCTACGCTCCAATAGCTGTCCTGCGAGAGCGGCATCCAGGTTTTCGCCGAATCGAGGGAGTAGGCGGCTCCTTTGGGACTGACGGCGACGAGCGCCGGCGGGTTGGTTCCCGGGACGTGGGCGATCCCGTAAATCGGGCCGAGGAACGACGGCGGCGCCGCGAGGCGCGCGTCCCGGCCTCCGCCGGAGAGAAGGGCAACGTTGTCCTGCCTTTCGTCCGGCTTCGAGATGTCACCGCCGACGGCGATTCCGTTCTCCTCGTCCCAGTAGCTCAGAGACGTGATTCCCGCGGTTGCGGCGGCGCTCCCGATCGGAGTCTCGAATGCTCGAAAGCTTCGACCGCGATCCCGGGTGCGCAGAACGCGGGATGATCCGGCGCCGGTTCCGACATAGGCCGTCGACTCGCCCACGGTGACGAGGCAGGTGCCGCTCGCCGCGAACCCGCCCTCTCCCGGCCGCGCCGCTGGAAGCCGCTCCGCGGGCACCCTGGTCCAGGTCTTTCCGTCCGACGTCTCGAAGAGAACGAGCTCTCCTCCGACCGAGTCGCCGTAGAGCAGGCCGTGGTCTTCGTCCCAGAAATCGAAGCAATCGAAGAACCCTTCGGGGTCGGGGTTGACGAGCGAAAGGCTCCAGCTCGCGCCTCCGTCCGTCGTCTTGAAGATGCGCGACTGGTCGCCGGTTCCAGAGCTCATCGCGTACGCGGTGGACCCGTCGACGGCGTGAATGTCGCGGAGCTCGAGCTTCTCGGCGCCGGGAACGATTCCGGGACGCCAGGACGATCCGGAGTCGAGAGAGCGCACGAAGGTGCCCGCGAGGCCGCTCACCCAGACGACTCCATTGCCCGGCGCGCTCACCGCTTGCAGGCGCACCGAGACTCCGGACGTCTGCGGAACGGCGACGAGGGTCGCGGCGAGGAGCGCGAGAGACGCGGTCATCGTATCTCCGTTCAGTTCCAGATCCGCGCCGCGGTCCGGACGACGAGCTCGAGCTTCCGCCACTGGTCGTCGGGGGCGAGGGGGTTTCCCGCCTCGGTACTGGCGAAGCCGCATTGAGGGCTCAGCGCGAGTCGCTCGAGCGGGACGAAACGGCTCGCTTCCTCGACTCTTCGCATCAGCTCGTCCCCGGACTCGAGCACCGGCGTCTTCGTGCTCACGAGCCCGAGGACCACGTGCTTGTCCTCCGGGACGTGATGGAGCGGAGAGAACCCACCCGCGCGCTCGGAGTCGTACTCGAGGAACAGCGCGTCGGCGTCGAGGCGGCGGAACACCTCTTCGGCCACCGGATCGTAGCCGCCCTCGCCGAGCCACTTTCCCTGATTGTTCCCGCGGCAGAAGTGAACCCCGAGAGTGATCTCGGAAGACCTCGAGCGCACCGCCTCGTTGAAGAGATCGACGTAGCGCGAGACGAACGCGTCGGGATCATAGCCCCGGGCGCGGAAGGCCTCGCGATGCTTCGGATCGCAGAGCAGAGGAATGGATACGCAATCGAGCTGGACGTACGTCGCGCCTCGTCGAGCCAGCTCGTCGAGCTCTTCCCGGTAGACCCGGGCCACGTCCCCGAAGAACTCGTCGAGGTCCGGGTAGGCGGCGTCGGAGACTCCCTCGCGAAAGCGGAAGAAGTGCTGGGACTCGGGGCTCGGAAGCGTGACCTTCGGGGTCCGCTTCGTGCGTTTCTGGACGTAGTCGAGCTCCTCGGTCGCGATCCCCCGCCTTCGCACGAGCTTGCCCGTGACCACCGGAGTGGTGTATCGAAGCTCCCTGCCGTCCGCATCCTTGAAGACCGACGTCGCCTCCATCTCGGTAAACCCCTCGACGGCCCGCGCGAAATGCCCGAAGTAGATCGAGCGCCGGAACTCGCCGTCGGTGATGCACTCGAGCCCGACCCGCTCCTGGCCGAGAATCGCCTCGTCGATGAATCGATCCTCGAGCTCCCGGAGGGCGTCCCCGGGGAGAGTGCTTCGTGCGGCGCGAAGCTCCGGAGGCCGGAGGAGGCTCCCAACCTGCTCGGCGCGAAAGGGCGGGGTCATGCTTTGCCGTGAAGGTTGTTTTTCTTGAAACTGAGCTCGGGATCGAGCTCCCGCATCTCGAAGGAGATTGCGAGAGGCCGCTTCTCGAAGATCGGATTCAGCTGCTCGGTGAGCGCGGCGAAGAGCTTCTCGCCCGCGCTCTTCCTCACGTCGAGCGAACGGCCGTGGCCGAGCTTCAGCGTCAGGTGTACGAATCCATTCCGCGGGTCACCGTCCGCCACGAGATAGGTCTCGCAGGGATGGGCGCGGAAGCGGATCCCACCCGGGGGAAAGATCCCGGTTTCGAGAGCGGCCGCGCGCAGCGTCCGGAAGAGTGCTTCGACGTCGAGCTCCGGCTCGAGGTTTCGCGAGTACTCGAGAATGAAATGCGGCATCAGGATGCCACGGGAAACTCGGCGTTCACCTGGCCCGTGCCCGAGCTCGGGAAGTACGGCGAGACGATGTCGACCTTCCCCCGGTATCGGTCCCAGCCGAGGGCGCCCAGGAGCATCGCGGTATCGTGCATGCCGCCTTCGCCCACGCACCGGGAGGCGTACTCGGCGAGCATGTCGGTGAAGATCTTCCACTCCCCCCTCTGCCAGAGCTCGAGGACCCGCAGGTCCACCTGACGGAAGAACTCGTTGCTGATGTCGAAGATCTTCTCCTCCGCGTTCGAGTTGTCGTTGAAGCGGTGGGAGAGCGACCCGCTCGCGAGAATCGCCGCGCGGCTCGAGCTCTTCTCGATCGCTTCGCGCACCGCCTCGCCGAAGATCCTGGAGTCGTCGAGGCTGTGCCAGGCGCACCAGGCGGCGACAGAAACCACCTTGAACCGGCGGTCGGCGTTCATGTAGCGGCAGGGTACGAGCGTTCCGTACTCGAGGCCGAGGCTCTGCACCTGGTGGGCGCGGGTCTTGATCCCGCGGGCGTTGGCCTTCTCGGCGATGAGCTCCCCGAGCGCGGGGTTCCCGTCGTAGTCGTACTCCATGTCCTTCACGAAGTGCGGGAGCTCGTTGCTGCTGTAGATCCCCTGGAACTTCTCGCAGCAGTTGATGTGGTAGCCGCTGTTCACCAGCCAGTGCACGTCGAAGATGACCAGGGTGTCGACGCCTCGCTCCCGCGCCCGGCGCCCGAGCTCGATGTGTCCGTCGATCGCGGCTTTCCGGCACCCGTGATGCGGGCCCGGAAGCTCGGAGAGGTACATGGAAGGAACGTGCGTGATCTTCGCGGCGAGCGCCACTTCACCCATGGCGCGACATTCCGTGCTCAGTGCCGTGGGGCCCCACCCCCACGGCCGCGGGTTTCCCGGCGCTTCGCGCCGTGCTCGCTCCGCTCGCGAGGGCGCGGACGCACATGTTAGCGCCCTCCCAACGTCGGCACCGAGTGCGTCCCGTGCGCGATGCAGACGTTCTTCGTCTCCATGTAGAAATCGAAGCTGTAGTCCCCGCCGTCGCGGCCGATCCCGCTGTTCTTCATCCCGCCGAACGGGGAGGGGAGGTTCCGGTTGTTCTCGGAGTTCACCCAGACCATCCCCGCCTCGACCGCCTGGGCGACGCGGAGGGCCCGGCCCGCGTCCTTCGTCCAGAGATAGGCGGCGAGGCCGTAGTCGGTGTCGTTCGCGATCGCGATGGCTTCCTCCTCGCTATCGAAGGGAATCACCGTGAGCGCGGGACCGAAGATTTCCTCTTTCGCGATTCTCATGCTCCGGGAGGCGTCGGTGAAGAGCATGGGCCGGACGTAGTTCCCGGAGCCGAGCTCCTCGATGCGCTCCCCGCCGGCGGCGACCACGGCCTTCTCCTCGCGCGCGGCGGAGACGTAGCTCACCACTTTCTGCAGGTGCTCGCGGGAAACGAGCGGCCCCACGTCGGTCTCCGGGTCCAGGGGATGTCCCACCCGAAGATCTCGAACGCGCCGCTCGAGAGCGGGAACAAAGGAATCCTGGAGAGAGCGGGAGAGAAGGAGACGGCTCGAGGAAGTGCAGCGCTCCCCGTTGAGGCTGTAGATCATGAAGACCACCGCTTCGAGGGCGCGATCGAGGTCGGCATCTTCGAAGACGATGACCGGATTCTTTCCGCCGAGCTCGAAGTGGACGCGCTTCAGGGTGGGAGCGCCCTGGGCCATGATTCGCCTTCCGGTGACGGTCTCTCCCACGAAGGCGATGGCGCGGATCGCCGGATGCTCGGTCAGGGCTTTCCCCGCGACCTCGCCGAATCCATGGACGGTGTTCCAGACCCCCTCGGGAATGCCCGCGGCCTTCGCCGTCTCCGCCAGAATCGTCGCCGTGAGGGGACTCAGCTCCGCGGGCTTGTGGACCACGGTGCAGCCGGCGGCGAGGGCGGGCGCGATCTTCCACGTCGAAAGCATGAAGGGCGTGTTCCAGGGAGTGATCACCCCGACGGGACCGATGGGAGCTCGCATCGTGTAGTTGACGTGCTCCTCCTGGAAGAGCGACAGCCCGTTTCGCGCCTCCGGCGCTTTGTCGGCGAAGAAGCGGAAGTTCTCGGCGCCCCGCAGCGCCGCCGCCTTCATGAAGCGGATGGGCTGGCCGGTATCCATGCTCTCGACGAGCGCGATCTCCTCGGCGCGGTCGATGATGAGATCCGCGAAACGGTTCAAGAGCCGCTGGCGGTCCTTCCCCGCGAGGCCCCGCCACCCGGGAAACGCCGCCGAGGCGGCGCGCGCGGCGTCGTCGACGTCCTCGGCCGTGCCTTCCGCGACTCTGCCGAGCGACGTGTTGTCGACCGGCGTCAGGTTCTCGAAAGTCGAGCCGGAGCTTCGCCGGTGGGGTTTTCCAGCGATGAAATGGGGCGTCACCTCGTCCCGGAACCGACGAAGAAAGCCCGCGGCCTTGCGGACGTTCTCCTGGAGCTTCTCACTCATCGAGGCCCTCCCACTCCGTTTCCGAGACGATTCGGTTCTGAAGGCGCCCGAGGCCTTCGACCTCGACCACGACCTCGTCGCCGGGCATGACGTTCGAAAGCCCCTTCGGGGTGCCCGTCGAGATCATGTCGAAAGGCCGGAGCGTCATGAAGCTCGTCACGTACTCGAGGAGGAACGGAATGTCGAACACCATGTCGCGAGTGTTGCCTTGCTGGCGCAGCTCGCCGTTCACGTAGGTGCGTATCTCGAGCGCCTGAGGGTCGGAGACGTGGCTCTTCTCCACGATGCAGGGTCCGAGAGGGGTGAGCCCGTCCCGGCACTTCACTCTCAAGTTGGGCCGGTAGAAATTCTCCAGGTAATCCCGAACGGCGTAATCGTTGGCAATCGTATAGCCGAGGACGTAGTCCATCGCCTCGGATCGTCTCACCCTGCTCGCGATCCGTCCGATCACCACCACCAGCTCCCCCTCGTAGTGCATCATCTCGACCCCATCGGGCCGAGGGGAGTGCCGCTTGTGTCCGGTCAGGCTCGACGAGGTCTTGAAGAAGAGGAGGGGCTCCTCCGGCGCCTTGAAATCGAGCTCTTTGGCGTGGTCCCTGTAGTTCAGTCCGAGCGCGAGGATCGTTCCGTGCCGAGGGGGGAGCCAGGTCACTTCGTCTTCCACGAGAACGCGGCCGTCGAGGGTGTGGAGCCGCCCGCCGTCATCGACGGTCACGTCCTGGACGGCGCTCCCGTGGCGCACTCTCGCCCGCCGCATCGTGCGGGCATTATGGATCCTTTTGGCGATATTCGCTCTCGGCGACGACGGGATTGGTCAGCTCGAGATAGCCCACGGCTTCGATCGTCACCACGTCGCCCGCCACCACATCGACTCTTCCCGGAGGAACTCCGGTCGCAATCGCGTCACCCTCTTCGAGGGTCATGAAGGAAGTAATCGCCTCGATGAGCTCCGGGATTTTCCGGACGAGATCGCGCGTCGATGCCTCCTGCCGGAGCTCGCCGTTCACCCGGCATCGAAGAGTGACCTCGTGGGGGTCGGAGACCCGGTCCCAGGGGACGACGGACGGGCCGAGAGGCCCGAAGGAATCGAAGCATTTCGTCCGGACGGGAGGGCGGAAGTGGCTGGTCTCCTTCAGACTGAAGTCATTCAAGAGCGTGTAGCCCGCGATGCAGCCGAACGCCTCCCTCCGGTCCACCCGGCGGGCGCGGCGCGCCATCACGACGGCGAGCGCAGGCCCCGGCTGAATCGCGGGAATCCCGTCGGGGTGGAGGACGGGAGAGAGATGGGAGGTGAGGGTGTTCGCCGGTTTGACGTAGAGGACCGGCGTCTTCGGAGGGTCCGCGAGCTCCGAGATCTCCGAAGCGAAGTTGAGGGCGACCCCGATGACCATCTCGCGCTCAGAGAATCCCGTAATCTCGCGCCACCTGTACGATCTTCTTCTGGTTGGCCTCGCTCGGCGGGACGAGAGGGAGCCGGAGCGTCGGCTCGATGAGGCCCATCTGCCCGAGGAGGAACTTGAGCGGACCGGGGTTGGTCTCGATGAAGAGCACATGGTTGAGCTCGAGCATCTTGAAATGCAGATCCTGCGCGTCCCGAAACCGGCCGGCCTGGACCAGCTCGTAGAGATCGGCGACTTCGCGGGGCGCGACGTTGGCGGTCGCGCTCACGTGGCCCGAGCCCCCGACGGCGAGCATGGGAAAACAAAGCGTCTCGATTCCCGAGAAGACCCCCCAGTCCCTTCCCACCACCTTCAGGTTCCAGGAGACCTGCAGGTAGTCGGGGTTCGCCTCCTTGATTCCGAAGACGTTGGGACAGGCTTCGCGAATCCGCCTCTGGGTTTCGGGCTCGATGTTGACCGCGGCCCTCCCGGGAATGTTATAGAGCATCATCGGAAGGTCCTCGACGGCCCTCGCGATTCGGGTGTAGTGCTCGAAGAGTCCCTGCTGCGAAGGCTTCACGTGATAGGGCGCGACCGCGAGGATACCGTCCGCTCCCGCATCCCGTGCGTACTTGCTGAGCCCGATGCTCTCGTCCGTCCAGTTCGATCCCGTTCCCGCGAGCACGGGGAGGCGCCCCGAGGCGGCCTCGACCACCGTTCGGATCACGAGCTTCCGCTCATCGAGCGAGAGCGACGTGGGCTCGCCCGTGGTGCCCGTCGAGCTGAGTCCGTGGGAGCCGTTCTCGATCTGGAACTCCACCAGGCGCCGGATGGCGGCGGTGTCGACTCGGGCGCCTTCCCCGGCGAACGGCGTCGGGAGCGGAGTGATCGATCCGTGGAACCGGGCGCGTTTCATGCGGCCTCTCCCTTCCAGACGTTCCGGCAGCGGGTCTCGGGAATGAAGAACGAGCCGAGGACGGCCAGGAACGAGACCCCCGCGAGCGTCAGGATACCGAGCCGGAACGCGCCGTTCTGGTCGTCCGATCGATCGAGAAGCCAGCCGATCGTGGGCTGTAGAATGCCCACCGCCAGGAACCCCCCGCTGTTCACGAGGCTCACCGCGATCCCCGAGAAGCGGGGAGAGTTGACCTCCTTCGCCGTGACCCAGCTCAGGAAGAAGCCCGACGCCGAGAGACCGAGGGCGACCGAGATCGCATAGCTCATGCCCGGCATCGACGCGAATCCGGTGAGCCACAGGGGCCAGCAGGCGAAGTAGACGACAGCACTCACGATCACGAACGGACGGCGGAGCTCGACGCGGTCGGAGATCGCGGTGAGCGCCGCCCCGGCGACGGCGAGCGCCACGACCATCAGGCTGGTGTGGCGGGCCGCTTGGATCGACGTCATCCCGTGAACCGTCACGAGGTAGGGGACGGCCCAGAGTCCCACGAACGAGAGATAGGTGCCCGCCATCCCGAGGTTGACCCAGAAGCCGGGCCAGGTCCCGGGGGTTTTGAGCACGCTCGAAAGAGCCCGCATCCAGGGCGGGTGCGCGCTCCCCACTGCCGTTGCCGGCGCCGCCTCCGGCCGGTCGCGTACGACGAGCCAGATGACAGCGGCCACGGCGAGCGATGACAGCCCGATGGCGAGGAAGACGCTCCGCCACGACACCCAGGTGACGAGCCACGCGAGGGGCGCTGCCGCGAGCACCGCCCCCGAAGTTCCCAGAACGGTCGAGATTCCCGTCACCGTCGCGAAACGCCGCTCATCGAACCATACGGAGTTCAACTTGAGCGTGGAGACGAACGCGACCGATACTCCGAGGCCGACGAGAGTCCGTCCGAGAGCCGCGGCTCCGAACGTTTCCGCGAAGGCCATCAGGAGAGAGCCGCCTCCCGACACCAGACCCCCGACGGTGAGCACCCGCCTCGGTCCGAGAGTGTCGACGAGGACTCCGGTCGGAAGCTGCATGACGGCGTAGACGTAGAAGTAGGTGGCGGAGAGCGTTCCCAGGGCGGCGCTCGTGAGACCGAAGTCCCGGGTCAGCTCCCGGGAGATCGCGGCCGGGGCGACCCGATGGAAGAACGAGAGAAAGAACGCCGTCCCGGCGAGCGCGAACACGGCGAAGCGCAGGCGGCCCTTCCGCTCCATAGTCGAGCGCGAGCCTAGCAGAGGTGCGGCGCGAGCCGCTACCTTACTTCTTGCGCTTGTACAGGAGAATCGTACTCCGCGGTCCAGGTCGTCCCGCCGTCTCTCGACACCTCTCCGAACTGGCGCAGCTGGTCGGCTCCCTTCGGGAAGAACGTCATCTTGTTCAGCGTCTTCTTCCCGTCGGGGCCGACGCCCTCGGTGCGATAGAAGATGTTGCCGTCCTTCGCCTCCCCCTCGTAGCGCGTCACCTGTCCCTGATTGTCGACCCAGATCTGCTCCCACTTCGACGAATCCCGGTGGAACAGGTTGAAGCTCTTGCCCGCGTAGCCGTTTCGTCCCGTCCAGTTCTCGACGAGGATGCATCCATCGAGGACGAGCTCGATCTTGCTCGTGCCGGCGGGCCTTCCCTGGGCCGTCTCCACCTCCCACTCGCCGATCCAGAAGTCCATGCCCCGGTATTCGGGCGACTCCTTGCAGGGCCGGGTTTCGATGACCGTCGGCTCCTGGGCCGCCGCCGGCAGGGAAACGAGCGCGATGAGCACGGATGAAATCAGAACGGACTTGGTCATGAAGGTCCTCCTTCGCCCCATCCTGGGAAACGAGGCTTTCCAGAGCAATGGCCGCGATCTGATTTGTTTCTTTCCGCGCAAGTACTTCAGGACGTTGAGGAAAGCGCGTTGGATTGCAAGAACCATCCTCGTTGGGCTAACGTCTTTTTCGGAAAACCCATGGCTCGAGCTCTCCTGGGCCTTCTGCTCTTCCTCCTTCTGCCCGCCTGGGCCTCGTCGCGTCCCGCGACCGTTTCCGATCTGATGGCCGTCCGAACCGTCGTCGACGTGCGCATTTCGCCCGACGGCGAGCGCGTGGCGTACGTCGTCTCGGAGGCATCGCTCGAGAAGAACGAGCACGTCGCGACCCTCTATGTGGTCTCGTCGGCGGGTGGCGAACCGCGGCGTCTGACGCACACCACACGCCTCTTCAATCGCCCGCTCCCGCGGCCCGAGCTGCGTTGGTCTCCCGACGGGAAGCGGCTCTCGTTCCTCGCGTTCGTCTCCGATCTCCCGCAGGCGATGGCGATGGACGCCGAAGGCGGGGAGCCCTGGCCGCTCACCTCGTCGCCGACGGGCGTAGCGCGCTATGAATGGTCGAAGGACTCGACTCGGATCGCCTACATGGCGGCGGAGCCGGAGCCCGAGGAGGAGACACGCCAGAAGGCAGACAAGACGTTCGTCGTGCGAGCCGGCCGGCCCGGACGGCCGACCCGGCTCTTCGTGCAGGACGCCGGCGGGGGCGCTTCCCGCACGCTGTCACCCGCGGCGCACTACGTGTCGAGCTTCGACTGGTCCCCCGACGGAAAGTCGCTCGTTTATTCCGCGTCCGCGGCGGGGGAGTATCTCGAGAACTGGCGCTCCCGTCTTTACGTAATCTCCGCGGAAGGCGGAGAGCCCCTGGTCCTCGTCGGTCGCGACGGTATGAACTCCGAGCCCCGCTACTCGCCCGACGGCCGACTGGTCGCATTCACTTCGACCGGGGGAGTTGCGCGGATGATCTCCTCGCCGGGACTTCACGTCGTGAGCGCCGCGGGAGGCGAGCCTCGTCCGCTGACGGGCGCCGACACCTGGGTGCGCGAGGTCCTGTGGGAGCCCTCGAGCCGATCGCTTCTGTTCATCCCCAACGAGGCCACGGGGAGGGGCGGCGAGCGCATGTTCGAGCAGCCCGTCTTCCGCGTCGACCTGGAGGGCAAGACGGAGGTCGTGACTACGGGTGCCGTCGTGGCTTTTTCCCTGAGCTCGAGCGCGGACGGGCGCCGCCTCGCGTTTCGCTCCGTCGGACCCCGGGACGCAGGAGACGTGGCGGCGGTGGACCTGAGATCGGGCACGACGCGAGCGCTCACCCGCGTGAACCCCGAGCTCGAGGACCTCGAGATCGGCCCCCTCGAAGTCCTGAGCTGGCGGTCGTTCGACGGCATGGAGATCTGGGGAATGCTGGTGACGCCTCCCGGGCATGTTCCGGGAACGCGCGTGCCGCTCGTCGTCTACGTGCACGGAGGACCCATCGGCGGCTTCACGCAAGGTCTGTTTCCTCAGTTCATGCATCGCCCCGGGCAGATCGAGCCCTACCCTGTCGAAGCGCTCGCGTCCGCGGGAATCGCGGTCCTGATGCCGATGCCCCGCGGGGGCTCAGGCTATGGCCTCGAAGGATTCCGCAAGATCGTCCGATCCTGGGGTGAAGGGGATTACCGCGACATCATGACGGGCGTCGATCATCTGGTCGAGCGCGGGCTCGCGGATCCGGAGAGGCTGGGGGTCATGGGAGCTTCTTATGGAGGCTTCATGACGAACTGGATCGTGACCCAGACCGATCGGTTCAAGGCGGCGTCGACCGCGGCGAGCATCAGCGACATCGCCGATCTGTACTACCTCTCGGACGCGGGCGAAGTCACGGAGGAGTACTTCGGTCTCCCGTGGGAGGAGACCGCTCTCTACGACAAATACTCTCCCATGACCCACGTGGAGGCGGTGAAGACTCCGCTTCTCATACAGCACGGCGAGAACGACCGGCGGGTCCCGGTGCAGCAGGCGGAGAAGTTCTACCGGGCTCTGCGGAAGCTGGGCAAGACCGTGGAGATGGACCTGTACCCGCGCGGCGGCCACGTCAACTACGAACCGCGCATGGAAAAGATCATCATGGAGCGCAACCTCGAGTGGTTCGAGCGGTGGCTCGGCGGCGGCCCGCCGTGAGCTCGCCCGCCATTCGATTCGACGTCTTCGAGCTTCGCCCCGATTCGAGCGAGCTCTTCAAGGGTGGCTCGAAGATCAAGCTGAAACCCCAGGCGGCGCGAGTCCTCGGGATCCTCGCGCGAAGGGCGGGAGAGGCCGTCGCGCGCGAGGAGATTCGAAGCGCCCTCTGGGGAGAGGATACCTTCGTGGACTTCGACGCCAGCCTGAACTCCTGCATCACCCAGCTCCGCTCGGCGCTCGGAGACGATCCCGAAGCCCCGCGATTCATCGAGACCGTGCCGCGACACGGATACCGGTTCATAGGAAAGGTCGAGCCCGCCCCCCGGAAGCCGGAGCCGGCGGTATCGCGAAGGCGTTTCGCTCTCCTCGCGGTTCTCGCGGCGGCGATCGCGGCCGTCCTCGCTTCGGTTCTCCTCTGGAGCTCGAAGCCGAAGGAGCGCGCGATGCTCCTCGTGCGCCCGTTCGAGAACCTGAGCGGCGACGAGTCGCAGGACTTCCTCGCAGCGGGCCTTACGGAGGACCTCATCACCCGGGCCGCGTCTCTGGCGCCGGACAGGCTCGGAGTCTACGCCCCGTCCACCGCGCTGCGATTCGAGGGCGCGGCCCTCGATTACGACTTCGCGCTCGAAGGGAGCTTTCGCCGCCAGGAGAATCGGATACGCATCACCGCGAGGCTCGTGGGCCGCGAGGGAGCGACTCTGTGGACGGAGACCTACGAGCGATCGGCGTCGGACGTCCTCGACGTGCAATCGGAGGTTTCCGCGCGGGTGGCGAGAGCGCTCCTGCCGGAGCTCGTTCTCAACGTCGAGACCTATCCCGGCTCGACGACTTCCGCGCGGGCGCACGACGCTTATCTGGAAGGCCGCCACCATCTCGCGGATCTGAACCTGGCGAGCCTTCGCCTCGCGGCGGAAGCGCTCGAGCGCGCGGTGGCCCTCGATCCCGCGTACGCGCGAGCCTGGGCCGGGCTCGCGGACGCCTATAACCTCCAGTCCTGGTGGGGGGGCCTCTCGCCCGAAGAGTCTGCCCGCAGGGGACGGGAGGCGGCGGAGAAGGCGCTCGCGCTCTCGCCCCTGCTCGCCGAAGGACATGACGCACTCGGCTTCGTGCACCTTTATTACGACTTCGATTTCGCGGAGGCGGAAACGCGCTTCCGCCGGGCGCTCGAGCTTCAGCCCGGCCTCGCGATGACGCATTACTGGTACGCGGGGCTCCTTTCGGCGGCGGGCCGGCACGAGGAAGCGATCGCGAGGATCCGGGCGGCGCAGGAGCTCGACCCGCTCTCGCCTCTCATCAATGCCGACGCCGGCTGGTACTACTTCTACGCGCGGAGGTACCCCGACGCCATTCGCGAGTGCCGGCGGATCCTGGCCGTCGCCCCCGACTACGCCTGGGCGCACGAATGCGTTCTCGAGGCGGCGCGGAAATCCGGACGCGACGCGGATGCGCGCGCGAGCCTTTCAGAGCTCGCCCGTCTGCTCGAGGCCCCGGAGCCCGTCCGAGCCCGGCTTCACGAGGACGGCGATGCGTGGTCCCGCTGGTATCTCGAGAGGATGGAGGCCACCTCGTCGAGGCTCCACGTGAGCCCATACAGCGTCGCGCTCCTGAAGCTCGATCTCGGCGACCGGGCGGGCTCGCTCGAGGCCCTCGAGAAAGCGTACGAAGAGAGGGACGGGTTTCTGGTGTACGCGGGAGTGGATCCCCGGCTCGAGCCCCTGCACGACGAGCCCCGTTATCGGAAGCTCCTGGGGAAGCTCGGCCTCGAAGCGGACTGAGCCGAGGCGCCCCTTCGGCCGATGCTAGAATGGCCGGGCGAGGAGGAATCGATGGCCGCAGGCTACTACAATCGGGATCACCTGCCTCATTTCGGCGACATCGCGGAAGGCGGCGGCGAGCTCGCGAAAAAATTCTTCGACTACTACGGGGCGGTGTTCGCCGCCGGCGCCCTCACCGAAAGGGAGAAAGCGCTCATCGCCCTCGCGGTCGCGCACGCGGTGCAGTGTCCGTACTGCATCGACGCCTACAGCCACGATTGCCTGCAGAAGGGCTCCGATCTCGAGGAGATGACGGAAGCGGTCCACGTCGCGACGGCCATCCGCGGAGGGGCCTCGCTGGTCCACGGGCTGCAGATGCTCGAGCACGTGAAGAAAGCTACGATGTGAACGCGACGAGCCCGCTGGAGCTCCAAGGCCCGCGGGGCACCACCTCGCTTCTGGCCCGCGCGCACCCGCTGGCGCCGCCGTCCCGGCAGATCGCGCTCCTCGACGGCCTCGATCTGGAAAGCGCCCCGCACCGCGGTGATTTCGATCTCGCGCTCGCTGCTTCGGGGCAAGGCATCCTGCGGCCCGCGGCCATCGAGATCTTTCAGATCAACGTGGGCAAGCTCTGCAACATGACCTGCCGGCACTGCCACGTCGACGCCGGTCCCGATCGGGCGGCGGAGCAGATGGATCGCGAGACCGCCGAAGCCTGTCTTGGCGCTCTCGACCGGTGCGGAGCCCATACGGTGGACATCACCGGCGGGGCTCCCGAGCTCAATCCGCATTTCCGCTACCTGGTGGAGGGCGCCGTCGCCCGGGCCAAACAGGTCATCGATCGATGCAACCTGAGCGTTCTTCTTCTTCCGCGCTCGCGGGACCTTCCCGAGTGGCTCGGCGACCGCGGCGTCGAAATCGTTGCCTCCCTTCCTCATTGGCGGCGGCGGGGGACAGACAGCCAGCGGGGAGAGGGAACGTTCGAGGCCTCGATCCAGGCGCTGCGGCGCTTGAATGCCGCCGGTTATGGGCAGGGCGATTCGCGAAAGCGTCTCACGCTCATGGCCAATCCCGTCGGGGCGTTTCTCGCGGGAAACCAGACGAGTCTCGAGCGCGAGTGGAAGGAGGGGCTCGACCGCGAGCACGGCGTCCGGTTCGATCGGCTCGTCACCCTCAACAACATGCCGATCTCCCGCTACCTCGAGTGGCTCGAGGCGAGCGGCAACCTCCATGCGTACATGGAGACCCTGGTGCGAGCGTTCAACCCGGCGACGGTTCCCGGCCTCATGTGCCGCAACACGATCTCCGTCTCCTGGGACGGCCGGCTGTTCGACTGCGACTTCAACCAGATGCTCGAGATTCCCATGGCGGGCGAAGGCGGGCGACCGATGCACGTTCGAGACTTCGATGCCCGCGCGCTTCAGAGCCGTCGAATCGCGACCGCCCGTCACTGCTTCGGATGCACCGCCGGCGCCGGAAGCTCCTGCGGCGGGAGCCTGGCCTAGCCCTTTCGCGGGCGAGGGTGGGCGCCGCTCGGTGCGCTAGAAGCGGAACGCGATGCCGCCCGTCGCTTGAAAATAGACCAGCTGCACCTCGCTGGGCGGGAGCCCCACCAGCGCTTCCAGCAGGTCTTCCTCGATTGGGCCAGCCGGGCCCTCGGAGCTCTCCCAGACGAACGTCTGCGGCTGGAAGCCGTGGACGCGGACCTCTCCGACGATCGACACATTCGGTGCAACGCCGATCTCGACGCCGGCTCCGCCGTTGAATCCAAAGCGGCTCTCCCCCGAGTCGATCGCTCCGGCCTCGAGCACGACCTGCGCTATCTCGACAAGGGGTAACCCCGTTCCTCCAATCGAAAGGCTCACCGGCTGAAAGGCGTCGAAGCGAACCCGAGGCAGATAGCTGAGTCCACCCGAAGCGATGAACCGCGTAGTAGTGCCGCCGGTACGCACCTTGAGATTCAAGGACAGCGGGAAGAGCCGTTCGACGTTGATGGTGCCGCTTCCCACGTCAAGCACCGCGATCGCATTGAAGCCGGGAAACACCGGCACCTCGGCCTCGAAGCGAGGCCCGAGGGTCTCGATCCCGATATCGATCGTATCGACGCGGCCCTCGACGGCCACGTGCCGGTTGAAGAAGTAAGCGACGCTCCCGCCGAAGGCAAAGCTTCCATTGGCTTTGAGGTGGAAGACCCCTTCCTGGTGAATGCTCCCGCCGGGAATGTTCGGAAGGTCGAGGTCCGGGTCGTAAACGAATTCTTCAGAGAAACTGGGTGCGGTCCATCCCGCGAGGAACGAGACTTCCCAGCCCTGGGCATCGGCAGTGACGGCGCTGGCGAAAAAAACAGCGACGACGACGAGTGGCGTAGCTTTGCTCAAATGGACTCCTTGGATGCGGCATCGTAAGAGGATAGGAAAGATCACCGTTCCGGGACAAGCGAGACGTCAGCCGGCCTTTTGAGAGGCTTCTCAGGCGATTGAGCGTCAATCGACGCGGGCTCCTTGACGAGCCTCTCTCTGCCATCTTCTCGGGGAGCTTGGTCCCGATGCGGATGAAGGCGTCAGTCCTTCCTCGGCGCGGGAGGGCGTCTTTGCGCTGATTTCAGGCGGCCGGATTTTCGGAGAGCCTCTCTCAGGAGAAATTCCATCTGGGCGTTCACGCTTCGGAGCTCGTCGTTCGCCCAGAGTTGGAGGGCTTGCAGCACCTCCGGCTCCAGCCGGAGAAGGAACGGCTTCCTCTCCGCCACGGGCCTATTGATAGAGGCTTCCGGTGTTCAGCACCGGCTGCGCCGCGCGTTCGCCGCAGAGAACGACGAGGAGGTTGCTCACCATCGCCGCCTTGCGCTCCTCGTCCAGCTCGACGACGTTCTGCTGCTTGAGCCTCGCGAGCGCCATCTCCACCATGCCCACCGCGCCCTCCACGATCTTCTGCCGCGCGGCGATGATCGCCGACGCCTGCTGGCGCTGCAGCATGACGGCGGCGATCTCCGGCGCGTAGGCGAGGTGGCTGATGCGGGCTTCCAGGACCCGCACCCCCGCTTTGGACAGCCGCGCGTGGATCTCGGACTTGAGGTCGTCCGAGACCGCCACCGCGTTGCTGCGGAGCGAGATCTGCGTCTCGTCGTGCGCGTCGTAGGGGTAGCGGGTCGCGAGATTCCGAACGGCGGCCTCGCTCTGCACCCGGACGTAGTTCTCGTAGTCGTCTACTTCGAAGCAGGCCTCGGCGGTGTCCACCACTCTCCAGACGACGACGGCCGCGATCTCGACGGGATTTCCGTCGGAGTCGTTCACTTTGAGCTTCTCGCTCTCGAAGTTCCGCACCCGGAGCGATATCCGGCGCTTGGAGTACAACGGATTCGCCCAGCGGAGCCCCGGGGTCTTCGCGGTATAGGCATAGGCGCCGAAGAGCTGGAGCACCACTCCTTGATTGGGATGCACCACGAACAGACCCGCAAGACAGAAGCCGGCGACGATCAACAACAGCAGCCAGCCGAGCCCGGTGAGCGGATTGCGCTCCAATTCCTGGGACGTGTAGTAGGCCGAACCGCCGACCACGGGCAGCAGGACGGCGAGCGCGAGCCAGCCGGAAAGCGCGGATTTCGCTTTTTCCTCGATCATGGGAGGCTCCTCCTCGGGGGCCGGGAACATGATATCAAAACAGTATCGTTTAGCAATAAGTTGACAGTCAATCTATTTGTGGGCTAGATAGGTGTGATGGACTCCCGTCTGCCTCTCACCCCGCTGTCGTTCCAGATTCTCGTGGCCCTCGCCGACGGACCCAAGCACGGCTACGGGATCCTCAAGGAGATCGAGGAGGGCTCGGGGCGGCCGCTCAAGTCGAGCACCGGCACCCTGTACCTCGCGATCCAGCGCCTGGAGCAGGACGGCCTCCTGGAGGAAGAGAAAACCGCCTCCGCCTCGGATTCGCGGCGCCGGTACTATCGCTTGACGCCCGACGGCCGCGAAGTCGCGGTTGCCGAGACCCGGCGTCTCGCGTCGCTTCTCGGAGTCGCCCGCGGCAAGAAGCTCGTGGGCGCCCGCCAGCTCGAAGCTCTGGTGAAGGCCTCGGTGGGCCGGAAGCCGTGAACCGCGTCCTCGGCCTCCTGCTCGCTGCCTATCCCCAAGAGGTCCGTCTTCGCTACGGAGCGGAGATCGTCGCCACGATTCTGGAGAGGATGGAGAGCTCCCGGGGGCGGCGAAGGCTGCTCCTCGCCCGAGAGGCCGCGGGGCTCGTCGCCGCCGGCATCCGGCTGCGGCTCGCGCGATTCCGCGGCGTCCGAAGGCCGCGGGCTCCGCGGACCAGCAAAACCAGACATGGAGGAGGAGCCATGGATCGAATCCTTCACGACCTTCGCATCGCCGCCCGCGGCTTGATGAGACGTCCCGGCTTCACCGCGACCGCCGTCCTGGCGATGGCGCTCGGCGTCGGGGCGAGCGTCGCGATCTTCTCCGTCTTCCAGGCGGTTCTCCTTCGTCCGCTTCCCTTCGCCGAGCCGGAGCGTCTGGTGACGCTCTGGGAGAAGAACTCCGAGCGGGGCTGGTACAAAGCCCAGGTAGCCCCCGCGAACTACCTCGACTGGAAGGAGCAGTCACGGAGCTTCGAGGCGATGGCCGGATACAACTCGTGGCTCGACGAGCTGGCTCTCGTCGTCGAGGGTGAGCCGACGGTCGTACGCGCCAGCACCGTCACCGGCGGCTTCTTCGAGGTCCTCGGGGTCCCGCCGATCGAGGGCCGGGTTTTCGACGACAGCCACACGTGGGATGGAAGCGAGCCGGTAGCTGTCCTCTCCCACGGTCTCTGGATGCGCCGATTCGGAGGCGACCCGGCGATCGTGGGACGCTCTCTGACACTCGACTCCGTTTCCCGCCGGGTCGTCGGTGTCATGCCGGAGAGCTTCCGTTACCCTTACCGCGACGCCGAGCTGTGGCTCCCCATGAGGTGGAAGCCGGAGTTCCGTTCCGAGGTCTCCTTCCGGCGAGCGCACTCGATGTTCGTTCTCGGCCGCCTCCGAGACGGCGTGTCCCTGGAGGAAGCCGAAGCGGAAGTGGCCGCCATCGCGGACCGCCTGGAGCTGCAATATCCCGAGACCAACCGTCTCATGAAGAGCGGCGCGACCGGCCTCCACGAGTGGGTGGTCGGCGATACGAGGCGGCCCATCCAGATTCTCATGGCCGCGGTCCTGTTCGTGTTCCTCATCGCCTGCATCAACGTGGCGAACATGATGCTCGCGAGAAACGCCGGCCGCGCCGAGGAGATGCGGATTCGGCGGGCGCTCGGGGGTAGCGGGAGGAGGCTTCTGTTTCTGGGGGTCGCGGACGGACTCCTCCTCGGCGCATCGTCAGGAGCTCTCGGAGTCCTCCTCGGAATCTCGATCCTCCGGCCGATCCTCGCCTTGAGCCCGGAGAAGCTGCCTCGCGTCGACGAAGTGGGCGCCGATGCGACCGTCGTCGCGTTCGCCTTCGGCGTCAGCCTTCTCGGCGCCCTCCTGGTGGGAGTCGTCTCGACCTGGAGACTCACGGCGTCGGAACGCCGGGAAGGCCTTGCTCTCGGGGCCCGGGGCGCCTCTACCTCGCGGAGCGCGAAACGCACTACCGCCGCCCTGGTAGCGCTCGAGGTGGCGCTCAGCCTTCCTCTGGTCGTGGGCACGGGACTCATGATCCGAACGCTCTGGGGATTGACGCAGGTCGCTCCCGGGTTCGAGGCGGAGAACGTGCTCGTAGCGCGGGTGTCCGTTCCGTCGATGCGTTACGACTCCCCGGCCCGATGGGAGACCTTCGTTCAGACCTTCGTACAATCGGCCGCCGCCATTCCCGGAGTCGAGAGCGCGGGCGCGACTCGAGGGCTTCCCTTCAAGCAGTTCGGCTGGACCAGCGACTTCACGGCGGAAGGTTGGCCGTCCGATCGCTTCGGCATCGACGTCCGCCATGATGAGGCGACTCCCGCGCTCTTCCGTACGATGCGCGTGCCCCTGCTGCGCGGACGCGATTTCGAGTGGTCCGACGGCGTCGAAGCGCCTCGAGTGGTGATCGTGAACCAGGCCCTGGCGGAAAAGTACTTCCCCGGCGAGGACCCTGTCGGGCGGCGCATCGTGTTCGACCGTGTGCCCGATGCAGATTCCCGCTGGCGCGAGATCGTTGGAGTGGTCGGAAACGTGCGCGACGAGACCCTGGCGCTCGAGGAGGGGCCCACGATCTACGCTCCCATACCGCAGGAGGACGCCCTCGCGTTGCATCTTCTGGTGCGGAGCGACATGAATCCCGAAGCGCTCTCGGAGCTCGTGCGCTCCAGACTGGCGGCGATCGATCCGGCGCTTCCTCTCTACGACGTCACCACGCTCGAGGACACGGTTTCCTCGTCGCTCGCCCGCGAGCGCTTCCTCCTCGCTCTTCTCGCGGCATCGGCGCTGGTGGCGCTGGTGCTCGCGACCGTCGGGATTGGCGGAGTCGTCTCGCAATCGACGGCGCGGCGGGTTCGTGAGATCGGCATCCGCATGGCCCTCGGGGCCGAGGCCCGGTCGGTGGTGGCCCTGGTGATACGGGAAGGCATGCGGCCGGTCGTCGCGGGGATTGCGGCCGGGGCCCTTGCCGCGTCGGTCCTCGCCCGCGCGATGTCGGGGCTTCTCTTCGAGGTCGAGCCCCTCGATCCCTACACGTTCCTCGCCGTGGCGGCCCTGGTCGCCGGGGCGGCTCTCGTGGCCTGCCTCCTTCCCGCGCGATCGGCGGCAGGCGTGGACGCGTCGCGGACACTGCGCTCCGAGTGATTGGAGCTTCCGGAACCACCGCAGTATTCTTTTCCTCGTGCTCCTCCCGGGGTGCTGCGTCTTTCTCCTTCTGTCCTCTTCGTACGCCCCGGAACTGACCATCGAGAGCCTTCGTGCATTCGTCGAAGACTACCGGGACGGAAACCACTCCGCAGCGGCTCGAGCGCTGCGCGACACCGGCCTGAAGGGCCTTTCGGCGCTGAGCACGGAGTTCGCCGTCGCGCTCGATCTGAAACGGCCGGCCGACCGGGAACGTCTCCTCGCCGGCATCCTGCTCCTCGCCGAAACCGCGCTCATCGTCGACTCGCCCGAGGCAAGAGACCTGAGTCTGGACGAAGCGGTGAAGTTGACGACATCGATGGAGCCGGACGAAGGAATCGCCCTTCAGAAAGAGCTTCACCTCGCGGCCTCCTACCGGCTCTTCCACCAGCGCCGGGTGATGGACGCTCTCCAGGTGCTCGAGCCGGCGGCCGTTCGATACCCATCGGATCCGTCGCTCCAATTCGCCTTCGGGACTCTCCTCGAGCTCGGCGGGTGGCTTCAGTCGTCTCCGGCGCTCCTCGAAAGAGCCCGCAGCACGTACGAGGCGACTCTCCTCCTCGATCCGGCAAATAGCCGCGCCGCCCTCAGGCTCGGCCACACGCTCAGCCTGCTCCGCCGGTACGACGAGGCGATACCGCGCCTGCGAGACGCACTCGCCGCCGACCTGAGCTTGCCCGACCGGGTAGTGGGTTTTCTCTCTCTCGGCGACGCGCTGCGAGAGACCGGATCGGCGGAGCCGGCCCTGGAGGCCTATCGAGAGGCGCTCTCCTTCGATCCCGATTCCCAGGCAGCCACGGTAGCGCTCTCCTATACGCTCCGGGATCTCGGCCGCGTCGACGAGGCCAAGGCGGTGCTCGATCCCGGCTTCTCCCTCACGCCCGAAATACCCGCCCCCGATCTTTTCCAGCGGTACCTGATGGCCGACTCGGCGAGCTATGACGAGCGGTGGCGAGCACTCCGGGGGCGCATTCCATGATCTCGGGCATCGTCGCGGCCTCGCTCCTGGCCTGCGCTCAGCCGTCCCCGAACCCCAGGTTTCGCACGGAGGCGAGGCGGGTCTTCGTGGACGTCTTCGTCACCCGCGAAGGGAGGCCGGTCGACGGCCTGCGCGCCGAGGATTTCGAGGTCTACGACGACCGCACGCTCCAGCCGGGGGTGACCCTTCTATCGGCGACCCTCCCGTTGAGCGTGGCTCTCGTTCTGGATGGAAGCGCCAGCGTTCGAGGCGACAAGCTCGCGCGTCTGACGGACGCGGCGCGCGTCTTCATCGGGCATCTCGCGGGTGAGGACGAGGTTTCGGTCCTTTCATTCGGGACACGCTATCGCCTGAACCTCCCGTTGACGCTAGACCACCGGCTCGCGTCTCGTTCCGTAGGGCGGCTCGGCGGCTTCGGCGGCACGGCGCTCCTCGACTCGCTCTACGCCTCGCTCATCTACGTCGAGCAGGGAAGCGGCCGGCCGCTGGTGCTGCTCTTCTCGGACGGCGACGACAACGCGAGCTGGCTTTCGACGCGGGAGCTGACCCGGGCCGCCGAGCGGTCCGAAGCCGTCATCTTCGTCGTGAGGGCCGGGAGCGGCGCGGGAATCTCGATCGGGGCGACGGAGACTTCTCCCGCGATCTTCCTGGAGAGCGGCGCCGAAGAGAGCGCCCGGGCGCTCCTCGACGCCGTGGCCGGAGCCACCGGAGGACGGGTGATTTCGGTTCGCGACACCTCGGACCTCGCCGCGGCCTTTCGGGAGGTGCTCGAACTCATGCGTCGCCGGTATCTCCTGGTTTACGAGCCTGCCGAAACCGCTCCGGGGTGGCACACCGTTGACGTGCGACTCGCTCGCGGCATCCGCGCGGACGTGAGGGCGCGCGCCGGCTACTTCCTCAGGTAGGAGTGCGCTCGACCACGAGCGTGGTGACGTCGTCCCCCAGCGGCCGGCCGCCCGCGTGCGCCAGGACGCGCTCGTGAATGGTGTCGTGCACTTCTCCCGGACCGCCCATGCTGGCACATGGAGGTCGGTGGGAACCGGAGGCACCCGGCGCAGGCGGGGAACGGATGGGATAGGATCGTACGCTCCTATGATACAGGTCCTGCTGCTCGGGGCGGCGCTCCTCCTGGTGCTCCTGAACGGGTTTTTCGTGGCGGCGGAGTTCGCCATCGTCAAGGTCCGCTCGACGAAGATCCGGGAGCTCGCCGAGGAGGGAGACTGGCGCGCGGTCGTTGCCCGAACCGTGCTCTCCCACCTCGACGCCTATCTGTCCGCCTGCCAGCTCGGGATCACCATGGCTTCTCTCGGCCTCGGCTGGATCGGCGAGCCGGCGGTGGCCCGGTTGATCGAGCCGGCGCTCCGGGCCGCGGGCGTCACCAACCAGACGCTGGTCCATACCGTCGCCTTCACCGTGGCTTTCCTTTTCATCTCGTTCCTGCACATCGTTCTGGGAGAGCAAGCTCCCAAGTCGCTCGCGATTCGAAAGCCCGAGAGCACGTCGCTCTGGCTCGCGCCGGTGCTCCGCGCCTTCTACTGGCTGATGTATGTGCCGATCATCCTGTTGAACGGGTCCGCCAACTGGATTCTGCGCGTGGTGGGGATCGAACCGGTGGACGAGACGGAGCAAGCGCATTCCTCCGAAGAGCTGCGAATGATCGTGGGAGCGAGCCATGCCCACGGCATCCTCAACGCGACCGAACGGCGCCTGCTGGAGAACGTGATCGACTTCTCCGAGCGCGAGGTGGCGGAGATCATGACTCCGCGCGTGGACATGGTCTGCCTGTTCGTGAACAAGTCGATTGCGGAGAACCTGGGGATCGTGCGCGGGGAGCAGCACACCCGCTATCCTCTGGCGGAGGGGAGCGCCGACAACGTCATCGGCATGATTCACATCAAGGACATCATCGCCATCACCGTGGACCGCGCGGCCGAGCGCACCGGGAGCGTCCTGCAGTCGATCAAGCGCCCGGTCCTGTTCGTGCCCGAAAGGGCTTCGATCGACGCTCTCCTGCGCACCATCCAGGCGACGCAAACGCACATGGCGATCGTGGTGGACGAGTACGGCGGAGTCGCCGGAGTGGTAACTCTCGAGGACGTGCTCGAGGAGCTGGTGGGAGAGATCCGCGACGAGTTCGATGTCAAGGAGCTCGAAGTCGAGCGTCGCGGCGGGGAGACGATCGTCGATGGCGGGATGCCTCTCAACGAGGTCGAGGAGATGTTTCCCGATCTGGTGAGCGAGGAGGAGAACGACGTGCGGACGGTGGGAGGCCTGGTGCTGAAGAAGCTCGGCCGTATCCCGGTCGTCGGCGATCAGGTGACCCTCGGGCCTTACCGGATGGAAGTGATCGAGATGGACAACCTTCGCATCACCCGGGTGAAAATCGAGCGCGTTTCGGGCGGAGGCGGTGCGGCGCTGGAGAGGCCGTCTTCGAAGAGCTCCCTCGAGAGCGGGAAAAAGCGAGCTCCTCCGGCGGAAGCGAGCTGAAGGCACTTCCGACGCGGAGGATGGCGATTTCCGGCGGGACGCGAAATCGCACAGGCAGGATGCTGGTCCCGAGGCCCGAGGTGACGAACAGGTGGCGGCCCTGCTCCACCACGTGGCCGCGGACGTAGCGCTCGCCGAACCGCGAGGGCACGACCGGTGCTCCCCAGAAGGGAAAATCGACCTGTCCCCCGTGAGTGTGGCCGGCGAGCGTCAGCGCGACGCGGTCCGTGATCTCGGGGAAGAGGTCGGGGTTGTGGGTGAGGGCTATCGCCGCGCCTTCCTGCGGCAGGCCCGCGAGAGCGCCGGCGACGTCGGGATTCCCCGCCATGAGGTCGCCGATTCCTACGAGCCAGAAATCGAAACCCTCCCCCTCGACCCGAACGTTCTCGTTCTCGAGCACTCGAATGCCCGCGGACTCGAAGGCCCGCCGCACCCGCGGTCCGTCATACCAGTGGTCGTGGTTGCCGAGGACCGCGAACACGCCGAGCGGCGCCTCGAGCTTGGAGAGGAGGGATGCGGTTCTCTCCGGCGGAACGAAATCGCCGCCTCGCGCTCCGGAGACCACGTAGTCTCCCGCCAGGAGAACGATGTGGGGCCGGCTCTGGTTGACGCGCGCCACGACCTCCTCGAGCTTCCGGGGTCCGTTGAACGGCGAGCCCACGTGGAGATCACTGAGGAGCGCGATGACGAGGCCGTCCTGCTCGGCGGGCCAACGCGGAAGCGTGAGCTCTGAGCGGTGGACTTCGAGTGACGCGGGCTCCAGGACGAAGGCCCAGAGGGCGAGGAGCAGGGGCGCGCCGAGGACCGACGCAAGAGCCGCCTTGCTCTTCATGAAAGAATTATGACCTGTAACTGTGGCCCTCGCGTGGCGATCCCGGTGTTGTCGCCCCTTTCTTTGCGTTTCCCCGGGTCCCGGCTTATCTTTCCCGTTCCGGCTTCCCGAGACCTTCCATGGATCGCGAGCGCTTTCAGAAGGTGGATGAGCTCCTCGATGGAGCCCTCGATCGCCCGCCGGAACAGCGCTCTCTGTGGCTCGAGGAACGATGCGCGGGGGACGGGGATCTTCGCAGGGAAGTCGAGAGACTTCTGGCGCTCGCCGAGGCCGAGGACGACCCCCTCAGGCCCGACGGCGATTTCGCGGCGATCATCTTCGAGGAAGTGGCGCGGGAGCTCGACCGCGGGTCGGAGGGGCGCCAGGTTCAGGTGGGAGACCGGATCGGCTCCTATCGCGTGGTCGAGTTCCTGGGAAAAGGCGGGATGGGGCGGGTCTACTCCGCGGAGGACGGAAAGCTCGGCCGCAAGATCGCCTTGAAAGTCCTGCCGCCCGAGGTCGCCTCGGAAGAAAGGCGGAAGCGCTTCGAGACCGAAGCGAAAGCGATCGCCGCGCTGAACCACCCCAACATCGTGCACCTCTACTCCATCGAAGAGGAGAATGGAATCTTCTTTCTCACCATGGAGCTCGTCACCGGGGCCACGCTGGGCGAGAGGATCCCCGAGGGAGGCCTTCCGCTCAAGAAGTTCTTTCAAATCGCGATTCCCATCGCCGACGCTCTGGCGACGGCGCACGAGCGGGGCGTCGTCCACCGCGACCTGAAGCCGGGGAACGTGATGATCGGAGACGATGGCCGGGTGAAGGTACTGGACTTCGGTCTGGCGAAGCTCGAAGCCGAGTCCGCGCTCCTGGGAGAAGACTCCGCGACCCAGGAAGGGCACGTTCTCGGCACCGTCTCCCATATGTCTCCGGAGCAGGCCGAAGGGGCGAGCGTCGATCATCGCACCGACATCTTTTCCCTCGGCATCATCCTCTACGAGATGTGCACCGGGCGGCTTCCGTTCGAAGGCCGGAGTCCGGCAGCGGTGATCTCCTCGATCCTCAAGGAGACTCCCGCGGCGGTCAGCGAGATCGACCCGCGGCTTCCCCGCGATCTGAGCCGCGTGATCAAGCGCTGCCTCGCCAAGGAGCCCGAGAGGAGATATCAGACCGCGGTGGACGTCAGAACCGAGCTCGAGGAGCTGGAGTACGAGCTCGATTCACGAAAGCTCTTTCAGCCGGCTCTCGAGCGGGAAGAATCGAGCCGACGGGTGTGGGCGATCGCGGCGGCCGGCATCGTCGTGGCGGGAGCGATCCTGCTCTTCGCCCTCGGAAGGAAGGGGAAGAGCGTCGACATCGCGACCGGCAGCTTCTCCCAGCTCACCACCGACGCGGGAGTCGAGCTCTTCCCCACGCTCTCGCCGGACGGAGGATTTCTCGCTTATTCCAGCCGCCAGGGCGACGAGGACTGGGATGTCTACCTTCTGCGAGCGGGCGGTCAGCGCTCGATCAATCTCACCGAGGACTCGCCCGCCGACGACGTTCAGCCGGCGTTCTCCCCCGACGGGCGGCAGATCGCGTTCCGCTCCTCGCGGGAAGACGGGGGCCTGTTCGTCATGGGGGCGACGGGGGAGTCGGCACGGCGTCTCACAACTTTCGGGTGGAACCCCGCGTGGTCTCCCGACGGAAAGAAGCTGGTATTCGCCGCCGAGCCGATATCCCGCACTCCCTTCGATCGCCCGACGACGAGCGCTCTCTGGACGGTCGACGTCGCCACGGGCGAGCTCCACCGACTGAGCGAGGGCGACGCCGTTCAGCCAAGCTGGTCCCCGTCGGGGCGCCGCATCGCATACTGGGGCCTCGACGCAGGCGGCGCCCAGAGGGATCTCTACACCATCCCCGCGAGCGGAGGCGAGCCCAGGGCCGTCACTCACGATGCCGCCGTGGATTGGAGCCCCGTGTGGTCGCCCGATGGGAAGTACCTGTACTTCTCGAGCGATCGCGGAGGCAGCATGAACATCTGGCGCGTCCCTATCGACGAGCGCTCGGGAGAAACGCAGGCGCCGCCCGAGCCGGTCCGCGCTCCTTCGACTTTCGTCGCCCATCTGAGCTTCTCTCGCGACGGAAGAAGCCTGGTCTACGCCTCGACGCTCACGACGCAGACGCTCGAGGTCTTCGATTTCGACCCGGCGACGGCCGCCGTCGGAGACGCGGTCCCGCTCCTCCGCGCGGTGCGCTCGTTCGCGAACCCCAGAGTCTCTCCCGACAAGCAGTGGATCGTGGGCTCGCGGGAGAGTCCGGAGGACATCGTTCTGGTCCGCATGGATGGAAGCGATCAGCGGCTGGTGACCGACGATCCGCACCGCGATCGGGTTCCCCGTTGGTCTCCCGACGGATCGCGAATCGCGTTCTACTCGAACCGCAGCGGAAAGTACGAGATCTGGAGCGTGAAGCCGGACGGAAGCGATCTCGAGCGGCTTACCGATCTTCCGGAGCAGCCGACGCGGTATCCCATCTGGTCTCCGGACGGAAGGCAGCTGCTGTTCAGCAGCCGCGACACCACCGGCTTCATCATCGACCCCGAAGTCCCCTGGAGCGAACAGACGCCGGAGATCCTCCCCTCCTATCCGTCGGAGCGGAGCGAGTTCGTTCCTCTCGACTGGTCACCGGACGGCGAGACCCTCGCCGGGTACCTGCAGTCGAAGTCCGGCCTGCGCTCCGGCCTCGCCACCTACTCGCTTTCGACGCGAGGCTTCGAGGAGATCCTCGACTTCGGGATGTTCCCGGTGTGGCTCCCCGACGGCCGGAGGATGCTCTTTCAAGCTCTGGGCCCCGGCCGCGCGCGCGATCCCGCTCACTATGAACCGGACTTCAAGCTCTTCGTCGTGGATCGGGTCACCAAGGAGTTCCAGGAAATCCTCTCGATCCCGGGTGCGAGCATCGACACGCCGGCGCTCTCTCCCGACGGAAGGACGCTCGTCTTCGTCCGGGTCTCCGTCGACTCCGACATCTGGATGCTGAGCGCGGTTCCGGAGGAAGGGCGCACGGCCGGAGCCGGATTCTGAGGTCCGCGGGAGTCGGCCCAGAGACCCGCTGAGCCGAATCGCGACCCGTTAGCCGGGCAGGGAAGGAGATTTTCATGAACGCGTCGGTCTTCGTCGGAACCAGCGTCGACGGCTACATCGCTCGAGTCAATGGGGATCTCGATTTCCTGCCGCCGGGCGGCGGGGAGCCCCACGGCTACGAGGAGTTCATTTCCACGGTGGACGCGCTCGTCATCGGCCGCAAGACCTTCGAGACGGTCTTGAAGTTCGACGCGTGGCCCTATGGGGAGAAGCCCGTTTTCGTGCTCAGCACCCGAACGCTCGCCCCTGTCCCGCACGATGCCGTGGTGGAGCGCATGTCGGGGGAACCGGCCGAAATTCTGTCGACGCTCGAGGCTCGCGGCTTCCGGCATGCTTACGTGGATGGCGGGATAACCGTTCAGCGGTTCCTGAGGGCAGGACTCATTCAGCGCCTCATCATCACACGGGTTCCGGTGCTCATCGGGTCCGGGATCCCGCTCTTTGGCGCGCTTGAGCGCGACGTCGTCCTCAGGCACGTCGGTACGCGGCAGTATGCCAGCGGTCTCGTCCAGAGTGAGTATGTGGTCTCTGCCTGACTCCGATCAGCTCTCCCAGCAGCCGAGGAGGCGGCGTAACTGGACGAACTGGCCCAGGTGATAGGCGTTGTGGCCCACGACCAGCATCACCTCGCGAAACCACGTCGCCCCGTCGAGATGCGGGATCGGCGCCGAGAGGTCGACTTTCTTGTCGGCCACGATCCTTCGAAGGGCTTCCAGGTCGGATAGAAACGCCTGAAGGCTTCCCTCCCAGGCGGCCTCGCTCGGAGGCGCTTCCGAGGCGGGCCAATAGCCTTTCGGGAACTCCGGCGATTCGTGGTCGGGGGTGCGCCCGAAATCCAGGATGTCTCTCTGCGCGAGGCGCAGGTGCTCGAGGAGCTGCCAGAGGGTGTGCGGAGTGCCGGGCGCTTTTCGCCCTCTAGCGGACGCGGGCACTCCCTCGAGCGCCGACGCCACCTCGGGATGGGTCGATGCGCCCGAGAGCGCGCGGAGGAGCTGTTCGCGTACGTCATCCGGGGTCGTCATGATCAAGATGTTAGCTCAGGTCCAGGCGGCGAGAGGTAACATGGACCGGGACAACGTGTTCACGACAGCATTGACGGTCGTCAGTTCGGTTCTGTTGGCGGCCGCACAAGCTCGGTCGGGCGAGGAGACCAGGGTCGCGACCGTTCGCTGCAGCGAGTCCGTTTCGCTCCGAGTCTCGGACCCCGCGCCGAAACAGGGGAGTATCGGCATCGTCGAGGTACGGAGCGAATCGCCGCTCGCGTCCGTCGAGGGCTTCTTCGAAGGCGACCAGCTCCACTTCTGGCACGACGCCGATGCCCGTGTGTTCCAGGCGCTTCTCGGCGTGGATCTCTACCAGAGTCCCCGTACCACGACTCTCCGCGCCAGGGCGGTTCCCGATTCGGGGCCGGCGGCCGACTGCCAGCTGGAGCTCTCGATCGCGGACGGAGCCTTTCCGGTCCAGCGGCTCGACGTCGCTCCCGGCTATGTGGAGTTGAGCCCCGAGGACCGGACGCGGTCCCGGCGCGAGGCCGCGGAGCTCGATCGCATCTTTTCGACGACGACTCCGGAGCGGCTGTGGCAGCGCGGTTTCCGCGCGCCCGTCGAGGGGCACGGGCCTTCAGGGAGCTTCGGAAAACGGAGGGTCTTCAACGGTCAACCTCGAAGCCCGCACAGCGGAGAAGACTTCTCCGCTCCCGCGGGAGCGCCGGTCCTGGCAACGGCTCGCGGCCGGGTGGTTCTGGCCAAGAACCTTTTCTTCCTCGGCACGACGGTGGTCCTGGATCACGGCTTCGGTTTGTACTCTTTCTACGGTCATTTGAGCTCGATCGGGGTCGAGCTGGGGACTCTCGTCGAGAGCGGCGTGACCCTCGGCAAGGTGGGAGCCACGGGGAGGGTCACCGGAGCCCATCTTCATTGGGGGGTGCGACTCGGAGACGCGCGCGTCAACCCCATGGACCTCGTCGCCCTCGCTCCCTGAGCTCGAGCTCGCGAAGCCGCCGCGAAACGTCACGCGGGCTTGCCGATCGACCGGGCCTCGAAGACCCGCTCGTAACCTTTCAACGGCTGGTCGTCGAGCTCGAGCATCGACCAGTCGCCCTCGCCTGGAAGAGACGTGTTGATGTCGAAACCGAAGGCGCCTTCGGGCCCGGCCTCGAACGTGTGGATGTTGTCCCGCGTGGGAGTGAGGGAGGTCGAGCGTCCCGCGCGAAGGATGCGGTTCTCGGTCTCGCGAATCCGGAACGTCTCGCGGGAGTCGAGAGGCGGTGCTCCGATGGCATCGAAGTGGCGTACGCGGCACTCGCCCTCGATACAGAGGGAGAGCACGTGCGCCGGAGTATGGTTGTGCGGCCGAAGCACGGCTCCGGGAGCGAACTTCCACTGGATGATGAAGATCGGAAGCTCGCGATGGATGGGCCCGAGCTCGATGGGAGGATCGAAGTTGGAGAAGCGCCCGAGCTTCCCCTTGGGCACGTCGCCGGGATGGAGCGCCGCGCCCAGGCTCGCGAGCTGCAGCAGGTACTCGTCCGCGGTGAGGGCGTTCTTCTCCAGGAGATCGGCGGCGAGCGACTTGCAGACTCGCGTCAGCTCGGTGAAGCTGTCCGCCTGGAGCCGGGCGGCCGGGAGCGCCGAGCCGGCGAGGAGCAGCGGCAGGCCGAGAACCAGACGACGCTCGCGGGAGACTCCGTTTTCGGGGTGGTTCATGGTCACCTCATTCGATGCTACCTATATAGCACAACAACGTATGGGACGAAGGGCCGAATGATTGCCGGTGCCGAGCCCGATTCGCTCGCCGAGGTTCTCGCGCTTCTTCGGGAATCGAGCCTGCCCGTTGCGGGCGTGGCCCGGCACTTCGATTCGTTCCTCGTCGCCCGCGCCGGGGACGGAAGTCTCGTCGGCTGCGTCGGGCTCGAAGTCTACGACGACGTCGGCCTTCTGCGGTCCCTCGCGGTCGCGAACGGCGCGCGCGGCAGCGGCCTCGGAGCCCGGCTCGTCGAGCGTCTCTTCGACCTCGCCCGCTCGAAGGGCGTCGAGAGCCTGTACCTCCTCACCACGACCGCCGAGGACTACTTCCTTCGGCTGGGGTTCGAACGGCTCCTGCGGGAAGCCGCCGATCCGAAGCTCGCAGCCTCCGAGGAGCTGCGAGGCGCCTGCCCCGCGTCCGCCGTCCTCATGAGGCGAAGGGTCCCCCTCAGCGATGCGGAGGGGTCGAACGCAAAGGCGCGAACGGGCAAAGGCACGGAGAAGGAGTAGAGGGTCGCGTTCATTCGTCTCTTCGGACCGCGCGGAAGACCAGCTCCGGTCCCCGGATCCAGCGGACTTCGTCCACGGCGAAGCCGTTCTTCTGAAGCTCGTTTCGCAGCGACACCTCGGCCCCACTCTCCGCTTTCGTCGACAGCACCAGAGTCCCGCGGGATCTGAGAACGCGGCGAAGCTCCGGGAGGTATGCGGTCGAGGGCGCGAGCGATTGAAGGACGTCGGAGCACACGACCTGGGGAAAGCTTCCGTCGCTGAAGGGAAGCCGCGGCAGCTCACCCCTGACGATCGCCCGAGCGCGTCCTCGAAGGAAGCGGAGCTTCCTGCGGTCGCGGTCGAGCCCCGTTCCCCGGGAGAGCGACTGGATGATTCGGCTCGAGCCGCACCCGATGTCGAGAACCGGAACGTCGACCTCGAGAAAGCCCACGATGGTCCGTTTGCGCTCGGCGAGTCGTCGGCGGCGCCACGGAGGAAAGGCCTCGAAGGCGATGTCGTCGAAGTCGGCGGCCTCGGGGGATCGACGCATTTTCGCGAGGCGGGGGAGCTCGCGAACTCCCGCGGCCAACTCCCCTAGAACGCGTCCCAGCCCCCGTCCTCCGCGATCGTGGTATGCGACCTCGCGCAGCTTGAACCCCAGGTTGTGCAACCTCACCAGGATCTCGAGGGACGACGAGTGCTCGAGGGCCCTCGGGCCGAGCTCCTCGAGAGCGCTTCGCCGGTAGAGCCGGATTCCGCTCGCGAGATCGTGACAGGGAATTCGAAGCGCTCGCCGAAGCGCGCGGTTGCCGAGCCGGGTTGCGAGCGAGGCCAGAGTCGAAACGTCGGACCCGCCGCCGCGAAGGTAGCGTGACGCCAGAACCACTTCCGCCTCGTTCCGCCGGGCCCATAGCCTTTCGAAGAGGTCCTGGTCGAGGTGGTGTCCCCGCGCCACCACGAGAACGTGCTCGCCCGACGCCTCCGGGACGCGGGGTTTCCTCTCAGAGGAAATCCCCGCTTTGGCGAAGGCATCGGAAGACAGAGAAACGGCGCTTTCCCCTTCCGGGACCACCAGCGTCAGATCCATATCCTGGCGCAACCCTCGTTCTTTGGACGGAGAAATCGGGCGAAATGTTCTCAGATCCGGGAGCCCCGCGACGCGGCCAGTGCCGCCCCGATCACGCCCGCGCGGTTGCGGAGCTCGGCGGGAAGGAGATCGCAGGGAACGTCGAGGTGCTTCTTGAACTTCTCGAACTTCTTGCTCGCGCCTCCGCCCAGGATGAAGAGCTCGGGCCAGAAATAGGAGTGCATCCGCCCGAGGTACAGATTCACCCGCTGCGCCCAGCGTTTGAAGCTCAATCTCTCTTCGATCCGCATCCTCTCCGACGCCCATTTCTCCGCTTCGCGCCCCCGGATCTCGAGGTGGCCGAGCTCGACGTTCGGAATCAGCTTGCCGTCCATGAAGAAAGCGGTTCCGATCCCCGTACCGAACGTGAGCATGATGACGAGCCCCTTCCGCCCGCGGCCGGCGCCGAACCGCATTTCGGCGACGCCGGCGAAGTCGGCGTCGTTGCCGAGGAAGAACTCGAGACCGGTCGCCTCCTTGAACAGCGCATCCCCTTGCACCCCGATCCACTTCCGGGAGACGTTCGCGGCGCTGAGGATGACGCCCCCGCGGACGACCCCCGGAAACCCGCAGCCCACCGGCCCGCCCTCGTAGCCGAAGTGCCGAACCGCCTCCTGGACCACCTTCGCCACCCTCGACGGGGTCGAAGGCTCGGGCGTGGGAAAGCGCACTCGCTCCGTAATGAGTTTGCCCGTCCGGGTGTCGACCCGGGCTGCTTTGATTCCCGTTCCCCCGATGTCGATTCCGAGCGCTTCCATGAGGCGGATTAAACCATAGACGAGATGTCCGGTTGTGGGAACGGCCTCTCCGGGGACGCACAGGGATTGTCGGCCGGAATCGAAACGGCGGGTTCTTTCGGCACCCTCCGGATGGTATCGCCTTTGCACACGAGATTCCCAATGAAGCGTCTCCTCGTTGCCGACGATCAGCGAGACGTCCTGACGGCGCTCGAGCTCCTCTTCAAGGCCGAAGGCATTTCGGCCTCGACGGTGACCTCGCCCGAAGCCATCGTGGCTTCCGTCCAGGAAGAGCGCTTCGACGCCGTTCTCATGGACCTGAACTACACCCGGGACACCACGTCGGGTGAGGAGGGTCTCGACGTGCTGACGCGTCTCGCCGCGATCCCGGGCTCTCCTCCGGTCATCGTGATGACGGCCTGGGGGAGCATCGAGCTCGCGGTCGAGGCCATGAAGCGGGGCGCCCGCGACTTCGTGACCAAGCCCTGGGACAACCGGGAGCTGCTCTTGACGATCGGGAGGAACACGCAGAAAGAGCCCGTGCGCTATGCGCGAAACGAGCTCGAGGTGGCTTCTCAGGTCCAGCACAAGCTCTGGCCGGCGGAGCCGGTGACGCTCTCGAGTCTGTCGCTCTCCGGCCACTGCCGCCCGGTAGGGGCCGTGGGCGGCGATACTTTCGACTTCATTCCTCTGGAGGCGAAGCGGTTCGCGTTCTCGCTCGCGGACGTCTCGGGAAAGGGTCTTCCGGCGGCACTCCTGATGGCGAGCCTCCAGGCGATCCTGAGAAGCGGAGTCTCGCACGGCGCCTCGGATCTCGCGGGCTTTCTCGAAGTCGCGAACCGGCATTTCTTCGAGTCGACGGAGCCGCACCACTACGCGACGCTGTTCTTCGCGGTGTACGACGAAGAGAGCCGCAGCCTCCGATACACGAGCTGCGGTCATCCTCCGGCGATCGTGGTCTCGGCCGGCGGTCCGCTGCGGAAACTGGAATCGACGGCGCGCGCGTTCGGGATGTTCGAGAAGCTCTTTCCCGCTGTCGAGGAAGTGCGCCTCGAGACGGGCGACTCGCTCCTCGTTTACTCGGACGGGCTCCTCGAGGCGAAGTCTCCGGTTGGTGAGGAGATCGGCGAAGAAGGCCTGGTCAAGGCCGCCCGGGATCTCCTGGCCTCCGAGGACGGAGACGCTCTTTCTTTCCCCAGGCGCCTCGTCGACCACGTAGTCGAGGGCCTCGGTTTTCAGCAGACCGACGATATGACCCTCGTGCTCCTGCGGGCGCTCTGAGCGGTCGCCCGTTCGCGCGGACGCTCTCCCCATGGGAGTCGACCATGGCGACTGCTACAATCTCCGGGAGATGGTGCGTCTCCCTTGCGTCCTCAGCCTCCTCTTGGTGATCCTCCAGGGCTGCGGCGGCGAGTCGTCGACTGGCCCCACCGCAACGCTCGCCACCTTCGATACGACCTACCGCGGCGACGACGGCATTGCGTACACGATCCATGGTGCCGAGCCGGCCACGGAGGGAGAGTACCCCGTCTTCATCTACACCGTGGGCACGTTTGGCACCTATGACACGACCTCCGCGCTCGCGTGGATCGACTACATCGCCTCGCGCGGCTTCGTCGCCGCCACGGTCGATTACCCGAACGGTCCACGGCCCGGCTGCTCCGCTCTTCACGAGAAGGCGGCGGACATCTACTCGGGTCCCGACAGCGCGATCGCCGTCCTCTGCAGTCGAGCCAGGGCGAACTGCCTGAAGGGTATCGTCACCGCCGGCCACAGCCAGGGCTCGGCGATGGCCATGCTCGCCGCGGACTATGACAGCCGCGTGCGTGCTGCCCTCGCCCTCGGTACGGGCTTCGACCTGGTCGGTCCCGGGCTGAACTACGCGTCCTGCCTCGTCGACGAACGAGTGCTCCCGGCCGACTCCGTTCGTGCCGTCAACGGCGAGTCCGACGCTACCTACGGCAGCACCATGGTCAATCAGCTCAACTCGCTCACCGGCATGACTTGCTCCGCCGACACCAACTGTCTCCGGGCGAACGGAAGCGGCTGGGTCCTCGCCCCCGACGCCGAGGTCACCGACGGCCTCGCCGATCACTGCTACATGGGGGTTGTCCCCTCCGGCGAGTCCGGCAGCGGCTGCGTGTACCCGTCCGACCCGGTCTGGCTCTCGGCCGACGTCGCCTGGGGCCGCAGAGCCGGCGCCGACTTCCTCCAGGCTTTCGTCGATCGCTGATCTTCCTCTTGCCCTGCTGGCTGATAGGAATCGCAGCTCGGCGGGTCCCGGAACGGGTTGACCCGTTTTACGCAATTATCAGGATGGGTGAGGAAACTCCTCCCCTCGGGACTCGACGTCCGAGCAGGACGCGGCCTTCGTCGAATCTGCGGCGTCGTAGCCTTCGCTGGACCACGAGCAGGTCTATCTGGACGCGATCGGCGTCCGCCAGGTGATTCCGGAGCCGGAACGCTCCTCGTCTTTGGGTTTGCCGCGCTTGTAATCCGGATGCGCCATCGCGCTCGAGCGCGCTAGCCAGGGCATTGCAAGCCCGGGAGGGAACAGCGCGGCTTCCCGAACGACTCACTCACGCCTGAGGGCGGTGAGAGGATTCACTTTCGCCGCGCGCTCCGCGGGGAGCAGGCTCGAAGCGAGCGCGACGGCGAGCAGAAGAAGAGGCGCGAGAACGAAGCTCAGCGGGTCGAGCGGGCTCACGGAATAGAGCAGCGAGGACATCGTCCGGGTGAGCGCGAAGGCCGCGAGAAGCCCGATCGCGAGACCGGGAACGGCGGTCAGGAGCCCGTCGCGAAGGATCATCGAGCGCACGTGGCTCCGCAGGGCCCCGAGCGCCATCCGTACTCCGATCTCCTGGGTCCTCTGGCTCACGACATAGGAGACGACGCCGTAAGTGCCGACCGCTCCGAGAAGAACCGCGAGCGCGGAAGCGACGAGGAGGAGCGACATGCTGAAGGCCATCGGCGCCCTGGAGTCCCGCACCAGGTCCTCGAGCGTCATCACGTGGGTGATGGGCACGTTGGGATCGACGGACCAGACCGCGGAGCGGGCGGGTTGCGCCACGGACTCCGGAGAATCGGCGGTGCGCAGAACGAAGCTCAAGTTCGTCCCGAAGCCGTCCGATCCCTCGGGCCCCAGGATCGGATAGAACACCATGCCTCTGGGCTCCGTCTGCAGGTCCTCGAAGCGGAGGTCCCCCACGACGCCCACGATCTCGTACCAGCCTTGCTCCTCGGGGCTACCGGGTGAGATGCGCCGGCCGAGGGCGCCTCCGTTCGGCCAGTAGCGCCGCGCGAGCGATTGATTCACGACGACGACCCTGCGGCGCTCGCGATGATCCGCGGGCTCGAAGAAGCGGCCCTCGACGAGGGGCATGCCGAGCGCCTCTCGATATCCGGGATCGGCCGCGTTCGTGAGGAAGACCGGGGGGAGGTCGTTCTCGCCAAGGGGAAAATCCTCGAACACGTGGCCGGATCCTGTCGCGGATCCGGTGAGTGGGAGGGAGTCGGCGGCTCCCACCGCACGCACACCGGGGAGAGCTGCGAGCTTTTGAGTCACGTCTTCGACGAACGCCGAGACCCGCTCGTCGCCGTAAGCAGCTGCCGGAAGCGACACCCGCAGGGTCAGGGCTCCCTCGGGGCGGAAGCCGGGCGAAACCGTCGAGAGCTCCGAGAAACTTCTTACCATCAATCCGGCGCCGATGAGGAGAACGAGGCCGAGAGCCATCTGAAGGGCGACCAGAGTCCTCCGCGCCGTGACTCTCGTCCGCCCGGCGCTGTTGCCGCGCCCGCCCTCCTTCAGTGCCGAGACCACGTCCGGACGGCTGTAAGGGAGAATCGGGAGAAGAGCCACGAGGACCGCGGCCGCGAGAGAGATCGAGAGAGCGAAGGCGACGGCGCTCCCGTCGATGCTCACGCTGGAAAGACGAGGGACTCCCTCGGGAACGAATCGCAGGAGCACCGAGATCGCGGCTCGCGCGAAGAGGAGCGCCAGAGCTCCGGAAACGAGGGCGAGGGCGAGGCCTTCGGCGAAGAACTCGGCGAGGATCTGAGAGCGGCTCGCGCCGAGGGCGCTCCTCAGGGCGAGCTCGCGCCGTCGTCCCTCGGCCCGGACCAGGAAGACGTTGGCCACGTTCACGCAGGCCATCAAGAGCACGAAGCCGACCGCCCCCGAAAGGACGAGAAGGGAGCTCCGGATGTTTCCCACCATCTGGTCCAGGAGCGGAGAGACGAGCGGCATGAACTCGGAGCGCGCGAGGACCGGAGCGGCAAGCTCCTCGGGAAACTCCGCGACGAGATTGGCGGTGATTGTCCGAAGCTCGCTCAAGGCCGATTCGATCGTGGCACCTTCTTTCAGCCGCGCGAGCGATCGGTAGCTGAACTGACCCAGACGCTGGGTCCCGGGATCGAACTCGAACGGAATCCAAACGTCGATATCTTCGAACGGGAGGGCGAAGCTCCGCGGGAGGACGCCTACGATCTGCCGACGGGATCCGTCGATCTCGATCGCGCGTTCGAGGACTCGAGGGTCCGAGCCCAGACGGCCGCGCCAGAATCCCTCGCTCACCAGGACCACCTCGGGAGCCCCCTTCTTCTCGTCGTCCTCGGAGAACGGGCGCCCGAGGAGTGGATTCACTCCCGCGAGTCGGAAGAGCGACGCGGTGACCGTGCCCTGGCGGACTCGATCGGGGGTATCGAGCCCGGTCAGGCTCACCCTCCCGTCCCGCATGAGCGCGCTCTCGGCGAAGGAGGGGATGCGCTCCCGGTAGCGAAGATACAGGGGCACCGAGGTGTCCATGTCGTCCAGGTCGAGCCCCGGGGCCGCGTGGCTCACGTCGACCAGCTGCCCGGGGTGAGGATAGGGAAGAGGCGCCAGGAGAACGCCGTACACCAGGGCGAAGATCGCGACGGCGAGCCCGATCCCGCCGGCGAGGGTCAGAACGGAGAGCGCGGTGAAACGTTTCTCGACCGCGAGACGCTTGAGGACCGAGGGGAGCGAGATCATCCCGGAATTATAGACGCTGGCCGCCCGCAAACGTTCGGGCGGAGTGCTTCCCGTCCCGCACTCCGCCCCGAGGATTCTCAGCTGCCGACCTGGAGTCGGTTCTGGACGTCGAAGACGCCGAAAGTCGAGCGAGCGATGATCTCGGCCTTCCGTCTTTCGACTTCGGAGCGCACCGCGCCGGTCAAGGCCACCCGACCGCGCTCGACCACGATGTGAATCGGAGGATTCGCGCGCGAAGCGTACTCGCGGAACATCGAATCACCGTAGATGCGGTAGAGAAGCGCCGCCCTGAGCTTCTGGTCTCCAATATTCACCGGGAGCGTCTCGATGCGGTTGTCGACGCTCTGGACTCCGAGGACCTTCGATACCCGGGTGCCGATCTCCTCCGACTTGTACGGCATGGTCACCCGTCCGTGGAGCGTGACGGCTCCGCTCTCGATCTGAAGGTTCACGTCGTCATAGATGGTGAAGTAAGGATAACGGTTCACGGCTTTCGCCACTTCTTCCGCCACTTTCTGGTCGCTCTCGCCGCGGGCGATGTCGAGCCGATCCTCGACCGCCGCCACCCCTTCGATTTTCATCGCGAGCTCGACCGCCCGGGTTTTCGCCCAGACGCTCCGGCTCTGCCCCGTGAGGGTGACGACACCGTCGCGCACTTCGACCGCGGGACCCCGTAGGTCCTTCGAGTCGAGCTTCCCTTCGACGGCAGTCCGAATCGCGGCGTCTCTGCCGGTATCCGCCGCCGCGGCGGATGTGGTCAATGCCAGTATCAATGAGAATGTTCGTCCGATCGTCATGGCCCTTCCTCCGGAAACCTCTAGAGCAATGGCGATGCCAGGCAGGCCCGCACTGGGAAAAGCAAGCTCGTCTATAGCTTGCGGAGAAGTGGCCCGAGACCTACCGTTCGGATGCTGTCATCCGGCGAGGTCGATCTAGAGAGGCTCGACATCGAAAAGCAGCAGTCCCGGCGCCTTCTCGAGCGCGTAGCTCAGGTTCCAATCCGAGTCCGTCAGCACCACGGGCTGGCCGTGTCGATCTTCGACGACCGCGTAGCCGTGAGTCGAGCGCAGCCACTCGATCGCTTCCGGCGGCCCGCCGATCCAGCGCGCCCTGGTATATTTCGCCTTCGAGAAGTCGACGGCGACCCGGTACTCGTTCTTGAGCCGCTCCTTGAGAACCTCGAACTGCAGCAGACCCACGGCGCCGAGGTAGGGGTTCTGGCGGCCGCGGCCCGGAAGGAAGAAGAGCTGGATGACCCCCTCCTGAGAGAGCTGCTCGAGGCCGCTGTCGAGTGCCTTGCGCTTCATCGGATCCTCGAGGCGCACGGTGACGAAGTGCTCGGGAGCGAAGCGCGGGATTCCGGCGAACTTCAACGGTCCGGCGTTCGAGAGCGTATCCCCCACGCGGAGCTTTCCGGTGTTGTAGAGGCCGACGATGTCCCCGGGCCAGGCCTCCTCGACCAGGGAGCGTTCGTCCCCGAGGAACGTGTGCGGCTTCGACAGCCGAAGCTCCTCTCCCGAGCGGCCGATGACCGCGTCCATCCCTCGCTCGAACTTCCCGCTCACCACCCGCATGAACGCGATGCCGTCGCGGTGACGCGGGTTCATGTTCGCCTGGATCTTGAACACGAAGCCGGTGAATCTTTCTTCCTCGGGCCGTACCCACGCGTGGTCCTCCGTCTCCCGGGGCGCCGGCGGGGCGGAGCTCTCGGCGATGAAGTGAAGGAGCTCCTCGACTCCGAAGTTGCTCATTGCCGAGCCCCAGAAGAGGGGGCTCACGTCGCCGGTCATGAACCGGGTCTCGTCGTAAGCGTCGCCCGCGTGCTCGACGAGCTCCAGCTCCTCGGAGATGCGGTCGAAGGCGGCGGCCCCGAGGAGCGACTCCGCATCGGCCCAGGGCTTCCGTTCCGAGGACACGATCTCCGCTCCCCTTCGCCCGGCCGTGGGATCGTAGAGGACGAGATCGCGACTCTTCACGTCCACGACGCCGCGGAACTCCCCGCCCATGCCCAGGGGCCAGTTGAGAGGCACGACCTCGAGGTCGAGCGTCGTCCGAACCTGGTCGATGAGCTCCAGCGGGTCGAGTCCATGGCGGTCGAGCTTGTTCATGAAGGTGATGACCGGGAGCTTCCGCATGCGGCAGACTTCGAAGAGCTTTCGCGTCCGCGGCTCGACGCCCTTGGCGTGATCCATCAGCATCACCGCCGAGTCGACCGCCGCGAGCGTGCGGAAGGTGTCCTCGGAGAAGTCGGCGTGGCCCGGGGTGTCGACGAGGTTCAGGGCCTTCGCCTCGTGCTCGAACTGAAGCACCGAGGAGGTCACCGAGATCCCGCGCTCCTGCTCGATCTTCATCCAGTCGGAGATGGTGCGCCGGGTCTCCCTCTTGGCGTTCACCGCGCCCGCGAGGTGGATGGCGCGGGCATAGAGCAGGAGCTTCTCGGTGAGCGTCGTCTTGCCCGCGTCGGGGTGGGAGATGATGGCGAACGTCCTCCGCCGGCGCACTTCCTGTTCGAAATTCATGGCGGGATCAGGAGCGCCGCGCCGAGCAGAGGATGGAGATCCCCACGGGAAGGGACGCGTTTCCGATGGCGTGGCGCTCGAAGGAGAAGAGCTTCTCGAGAGCGCTCTCAACGGCGCCCGGAAGCCTCAAATCGAAATCGCTGACGCCGTTTTTCGACGGGGAGCGGGTCTCGGGAAACACGCGGCGAAAGACCCGGACCGCGGCGATGGGCGGAAACAGCAGGGTGTTGAAATAGCTCGCGTAATCCACCTGGAATCCCGAGCGGCGCAGCAGGTCCACCAGCGGCTTCCTGCGGTATCGCCTCTTGTGCTCGCTCACCTCGTCCTGGAGGCCGAAGAGGAACATGAACGCGGGGACGGTCACCAAGAGCTTTCCTCCGGGCCGGAGCACTCGGCGAATCTCCGAGAGCGCCTTCGATTCCTCGTCCACGTGCTCCAGGACGTCGAAGAGGAAAACGGCGTCGAACACCGAATCCCCGAAAGGGATGGCCGTAGCGTCCGCCTGGGCGGGAAGGGCGACCTCGAGGCAGCGCGGATCGATCCGGGCCCGATCGATGGCGACGAGCCGCGTCCGCTTCGCCAGCATTTCCGCCTCCCGGGTGATGCCGACGCCGACGGTCAAGGCGAGGTCGGTTTTTCCCACGAAACGCGCGACGGCGCGATCCAGGATGTCGCGTCTCGCGCGGAACCACCAATGGTCGTCCTCGAGACGAGCCATGGCCTCGCGAAACTGGTGCTTCATCGCAAACGAAAAAGTATAGCGCGGGAGCTACCCCAGGGCGAGGGCGTCGGTCAGGAGGACCGACCGCAGGAGCACGTTCGCCCCCGCCTCGAGGTCGGCTTCGAGCGTGAGCTCCTTCGGCGAATGGCTGATTCCGTCGACGCTGGGAACGAAGATCATGCCCATGGGGGCGATGAGCGCGAGGCTCTGGGCGTCGTGACCGGCGCCGCTCGGAAGGGAGAGCGTCGACAGGCCCAGGCCTTCGGCGGAGCTCCGGATCACTTCCCGCAGCCGATCGTCGGCGGGAGCGCCGCGGCTTTCGTAGTACTTCTCGAAGCTCACCGAGGTCTCGTTGACGGCGGCGATCCGCCGGGCTTCGGCCTCGATCGCTTCCTTCAGCTTCGCGATCTTCTCCATGTCGAGATCGCGGATCTCGAGAGTGAGCTCCACCCGGCCGGGAATGACGTTCGGGGCTCCGGGGTAGGCCGCGATCTTCCCCACCGTCGCCACCTGGCGCCCCTCGGTCCCGGTGGCGACGCGGTTCACGGCATCGACGAGCCGGGAGGCGGTGAGGAGCGCATCCCGCCTCTCGTCCATGGGGGTGGTGCCCGCGTGGTTCGCGAATCCGTCGACCCGGACGTTCCAGCGCTCGATGCCGACGATTCCCTCGACGACGCCTACGTCGACGTCGCGCCGGTCGAGGACCGCCCCCTGCTCGACGTGGAGCTCCAGAAAGGCGAAGACCTCGCCCGGCTTCCGCCGCGCCTCCTCGATGCGCGCGGGATCGCCTCCGAGAAACGAGATTCCTTCGGCGACGCTCTTCTCTCCATGGCTCGGAAGCGCGAGCTCCCGGTCCTCGAGCTCTCCCGCCATCGCGCGGCTGCCGGTCTTCCCGTTCTCTTCGTTCGTGAAGATCACGACCTCGAGCGGATGGAGAGTCTCGATCCCTCTTTCCTCGAGACACCGGGCGACCTCGATCGCCGCGACCGACCCGACCTGCCCGTCGTAGTTTCCGCCGTCGGGTACCGAGTCGACGTGGGAGCCGAAGAGAAGGGGTGGAAGGCTCCGATCCCGGCCTTCGCGCCTTCCGATGACGTTCGCCGCGGCGTCGAGCCGGACCGCGAGCCCGGCTTCGCGCATCCACGAAATCGCGAGCTCCCGCGCTTGCCGGTCCGCCTCGCTGAAGGCGACTCGGCTGATCCCGCCCTCGGGAGTCCGCCCGAAAGGCGCGAGCTCTCGGAGCCGGCGATTCAGCCGGGCTCCGTCGACCCCCGACGCGACACGGGGAGAGAGCGCCAGGGCGGAGAGTCCGAAGAGGAATTGACGGCGGTGCACGAGGGGACTCTAGATCAGAAGTGGACCGGCGACGAGGGGCATGAAGCGGGGGATGCATCCGAAGGATGCGGGCATGGAAGCCCTCCGTCGCATTCGGACGAACACCGTCGAAACGCGCCTGAGGAAAGAAAACGGCAATCCCAACTTCAACGTCAGCTTCTACATCCTCGACGGCGAGGGGCGCCACGCGGGTGTCGCCCTCTATAGCGAGGACGACGAGGAGCGAGGCTGGGCCGGACAGCTCGAGGGCCGCGTCGTCCGGTACTCGATCTGCACCGAGAACGGTGCCGAGACTCTACCCTGCGAGCCTCTCATTCCGGGAGCGCCGCAGGAATAGCTCTATCTCCCTGCGACTTCGAGCAGAGTTCGATAAATGAGCTCGGTCCCGCGGGCGAGCGATTCGACGCTCACCCGTTCGTCGTTGCCGTGCATGCGGCTCAGGTCTTCGTCATCGATGGGGTACGGGTAAATTCCGTACACCGGAACCCCGCGGCTCCTCCACGCGAAGGCATCGGTGCCGGCCTGGAAGAGCCACGGCGTGACCTCCGCCTCGGGAAAGCTCTTCTTCGCCTGGCTCGCCAGCGCGCGGTAGAGAATCGTCTCCTGGGACGAGGGTTCCATCCCCTCGAACATTTTCATCAGCGCCTTGAGCTGTTCGGGCTCCATCCCTGGGAATCCGGCCGCTGCGACCTCGATGCCGGGATCCGCGATCACCGCCTCGACCTCGCGAATGAGCTCCTCGGTTTCCGTCCCCGGGATGGTCCGGAAGTTGATGGTCGCCTCGGCCGAGCCCGGGATCACGTTGCCGCGAAAACCCGCGTTCAGGAGTACGGGGGCGATGGTGTTGCGCATCACCGCGTGCAGGAGGACGTTCTTGCTGATCTCCCGATCCGCCTCGCGGACCAGATCCGGATCTTTTCCCTCCACCAGATTCCGGAAATAGGTCGACATCGGTGGCTCGCTCGTTTTGGCGAGGGCGGTGAAGAACTGCCGGGTAATGGGGATCAAAGTCGGTTCGGTATCGTAGTCGGCCAGCCTGGCCAGAGCCTTCGACAGCTTGAAGATCGCGTTGTCGGGACGGGGCAGAGAGGAGTGCGTCGACGTGCCCCGCGCGGTCAGCACGAGCGAGACCGCGCTCTTGTCGGCGGTTGAGATGCTGACATAGCGCACCCTGCCGTCCGGTCGTTTGATAATCCAGCCGCCTTCGTTGAGCGCGAACTCGCAGTCGATCTTCTCCCAGTGATGCTGGGCGAGCCACATCGTGCTGTAGCGCCCGCCTTCCTCGTCCGCTTCCGCAAGGAAGATGACGTCGCGGGTGAGAGGGACCTTGTTCTCGGCGAGCATCATCGCGGCCCTGGCGAACACCGCGAGCCCGCCCTTGAAGTCGAGAGCTCCACGACCGAAAACGAAACCGTCGGCGATGGTGCCGGCGAAGGGATCGAACGTCCATTTCTCCCGCTCCACCCCGACGACGTCCGCATGAGCGGCCAGCAGCACCGGCTTCTTGCTCCCGTCGCCGCGCAGCCGGGCGACAAAATGGGCTTTGCCCGCCTGCGGAGTCGGGACAACGTCGATCTCGAATCCGAGAGGCTGGAACTTCCCGACGAGGAGCTCCGCCAGCTTCGCCTCGTCACCGGGAGGGTTGCTGGTGTCGACCCGGATGATCTCCGCCAGGAGCCGCGCCGTCTCGTTGACGTCCGTCGTAGTGCGCTGCGCCGCGAGATCGCCCGGCAAAAGGAGCAACAGGCACAAGGCCCACGGGCCCTTTCGTTTCCTCATGGGAACTCCCTGTCCTCCGTCCCTGCGCCCGAGTGTTCAACAGGCGCGGCTTCGGTGTCAAGGCGCGATGGCAACATCGGGACGCGCGAGAATCTCGGGAACGCCCGGATTTACAGTCTTCGACGAGGACGGCCCCGGGCCGCTCAGAACCGGATCATCGGAAGCGGCGTAAGTGGATTCGTTCGCACGCGCTCGAGCGACAGCTGAAGCAGGCGCCGATGAAAGCCTTCGTTCGGCCACGCCGAGAAGACGGGAGCGACAACCGATCGCGGAACGCCGAAGCGGCGCAGGCCGAGTGAGACGTCGATCCAGTCCGCCCGGCGAAACGACTCGACGAGCGGACCGGAATCCCCACGGTAGCGGGAGATCTTGTGGTGCTCGAGGATCATCGCCTCAATCTCCGGCGTCCATTCGGCGCGGCCCGTCTGGAGAAGGTGCGCCTTCGCCAGCCGGATGGACGGCGGCAGGTAGTCGAAGGTGCGGTCCGTCCAGATACCCAGGTCGTGAAACACGGCGGCGATCGCGATCTTCTCGAGGGATTCGGAGTCCGGCACCGTCTGGGCGACGCACAGGTTCAGCACCCGGTACACGTGGTTCTCGTACGCCCCATAATCGGAGCCCAGCTCCGCCGAGTGGGAGCGCAGCACTTCGTCGACGGTGTCGACGTCGCTCACCAGCATCGACGTGGCGCTATGCGGGTTTTTGGGAGCGCGGCCCGCTCCCGGGTTTACCGGGAGCCGCGTGCTCCCGGGCCCACGAGAGCGCGTAGTCGGCAACCTCCTCCCACCCGTCCTGACCGGGAAGGAAGTGCGCTCGCCCCTCGAACTCCTTGACCTCGGTGACCACCTTCGAGTTGTAGTGCGCCGCGTTCGATTGCTGCACCTTGGGCGGCATCAGATTGTCCTTGCTGCCGGATACGAACAGCAGCGGAGCACGCGATTCGTTCTTGTAGTTGACGTACGTCGCCTGAGGCCCGGGAATGATATTGGCGAGCACGTTGTCCCAAACGATTCCGCCGGAAGCGGGGATGGCATAGCGCTCGTAGGCTTCCCGGGCTGCCTCTTCGCTGAAGGTGTTGGTGAACGCGTAGTGCCACTGCTCGAAGGTCAACCCCACCGCCCGGTGGCGGTTCGCCGGGTTCTTGAAGACCGGGAACGTCGCCTTGATCTGCGAGAAGGGAACGACGGTAACCCCCTCGGTAGGGGCCGAGTTGATCGCCACCCCGGCGGCCCCGAAACCTCTGTCGAGAAGGAGCTGCACGAACGCTCCTCCCGCCGAATGGCCGATGAGAATCGGAGGTTTATCGAGCGTTCCAAGGATGCCTTCGAGGCGCTCGTTTATCGCCGAAACCGTCAGCGCCACGATCGGCGAGGGGTCGATGTTGAGCGATTCGACCTCCACCTCGAAGCCGGGATAGGCGGGCGCCAGGACGCGGTAGCCTTGCTGCTCGTACCGGGCCTTCCAATGCTCCCAGCTTCGGGGAGTCACCCAGAAGCCATGGATCAAGACGATGGTATCGGGCGCAGTCGGGTTGGTGGTCATGGGAATGTCCTTTCATGAACGACGAGTTCGCCCGGCGCGTCGGATCGAGCCGTGGCTCCCTCGGTCTTCTTTCGCACCAATATGCCACAGGCAAGAGGGGGCCAATGTTAACCTCGTGTATCTTCCGCGCCGTCGAAGCGTTCGGCCCGCGGGCGCGCGAGGAAACCATGGTATCGTTTGCCGAACTGCGAATCGCCGGGAGGTAGGACGACGATGCACTTCAAGCGTCCCTTGAAATGGGCCCTCCCCCTCATCCTCACTTTCACTGCGCCGCTCGCCGCAATCGCTTTGGTCCAGTACCGGTGGCCGTCGGAGCATCAAACCTCTTCGAGAGCGACAGGGACGAGCGCCCCCCAAGCGGCGCACGTGCGCCTCGTGAACGAGGGAGCCCCCGGGCCACTCTATGAGTGCGATGGGGCGGTCTGCGGCCCGGCCCGGACGGACGATCCATCGCGCAAGAACCAGGGAAGAATGGACTTCTACGTGCTCCCCGAGGGTTGCGTCGAGCTCCGGAGCGCGCTGCTGCGTCGGGAAGGCCCCGTGGTCGAAGTGGAGTGCGGGCCGGAGGGGAGCTCTACGAGCTACCGCTGCGAGGCGGGTGCGTGCGATCCCATCGGCGCTGGCGACGACGGCGCGGGCACCTGGCCGATCCTGCTTCCCGCGGACTGCGGCGGTCGCATCCACGAGCTGATCGTGCTCGGCGCGAGAAGGAGTACGCCGAAGATCTACGTCGAGTGTGACGCGTCGAGCGGCCCCGTCGGAGAACCGTGACGATGCCGGGCTTCCCGCACACGAGAGTGTCCTCGGTCGCCCGATGGAGCAACTACCACGGGACGATTCGGGACCGGGCGATTCCGCTGGTCGCCGTTCCCGACATGCCGAGCGAGATCGATCCCGACGCGCCGCCCAAGCTCTGGCGCATGGGCGAAGCGCTCTCGAAGATCGTGGCGCACGCGATCCAGGAGCGGAAGACGCTACGCGTGGCGGGGTCGCGGTGGTCGCTCTCGAACGTGATCGAGCCCGGGACGATCCTTCTCGACTCCGCTTACATGAACGAGATCCTGAAAGTTCCTTCCTCGTGGCTCACCGCGGAGTACGTCCAGGACCGCTCGGCGCGGGGCCTGGTACCGATCTTCGTGCAGGGTGGGACGACGGTCCACAGCCTGAACAAGTCGCTCGCCGACTTCGGGCTCGCGCTTCGGACTTCGGGCGCGAGTGATGGGCAACGCATCGCGGGCGCGATCGCGACCGGCACGCACGGATCGGCTGTCGACTTCGGCGCGATGCACGACGCGATCCTCGCCGTCCACCTCGTGGTCGCGGGGGACAAGGCGCTGCTCGTCATGCCGAAGACGAAGCCCGCGATGAGCGACGTCGTGGGCTACTGGCTCGACGCCATGACGGGCATCCCGACGGAAACCCTGTTCGACGACGACGCCTTCGCCGCGGCTCAGGTGTCGCTGGGGTCGCTCGGCGTCGTTCACGCCGTGGTACTGGAGGCGGAGAAGCTCTACGGCCTCAGGCGCCGGGTCGTCGCCTTCGAGTTCGAGGACGCGAGGCTTCGGAAGGCGATCGAGACGCTGGACACGCTGCCTCTCCATCCCGACCGTCCGGCGCGCCCGTTCCATTTCGAGGTCGTGCTGAGCCCGTACCCCGCGCGGGGGCGGACGGCGTTCGTGGTGCTCCTGTGGAAGGAGGACGCCTACCCGCCGCCGACCGCGCCGCCGCCGCAGGATCCGGAGCTCTCCGGAGACGTCTTCGATTTCATCGGGGCCCTCAACGGCAGGATCGCCGGGCCGACCGGCGGGCAGGTGATCGAGGCGGTCGTGAACGAGCTCCTGCGCCAGCGCTACGAGGAGCGCGACGAAGCCCCGCGGTCTCCGGGAGAGGTCTTCGGCCCCACGAAGCTCCCACCCGGCAACGGCACGAGCACCGAGATCGCCGTGGACCACGAGCACACCCTGGCCATGCTGGACACGATCTACGCCACGATCGGCGCCGAGGCCGCGGAGGGGCGTCACCACCTGGGAGCGTTCGGTGTTCGCTTCGTGCCAAGGCCGCGCGGTGGGGGTGCGCTCCTCGGAATGAGTCAGCGCGGCATGACCACGCACATCGAGATGGGCGCCATTCAATCGGCCGACGCGATGCAAATCTTCGATCGCTGCTGGAAGGCGCTCGACGAGGCACGGATTCCGTTCACGTGCCACTGGGGCCAGCAGGGCGGCCACACTCCCGCACGCGTCCAGCGCTACTTCGGCGACAACGCAAAGAAGTGGCGCAACGCCCGCAAAGCGATGCTCACGAACGCCGCGCGGGAAGTGTTCGCATCGCAGATTCTCGCGTCGGCCGGGCTCGACTGACACCCCGCACGGCGGAAGGTTGCGAGAGGGAGCCGCGACTTTCTCCGAGGCTGTAAAGAAATCAAACACCCCTCTGTCAGTGAAAACCGTCGAAGTCGCGGCGAGAAATGCGCCGAGCTGAGCTGGAATCAACGAAACCATGGAGCTCGCCGTAATCGACCAATGTCGAAATCCCCAAAACGAATCCCCTGGAAAGCTGTGCTGGGTTCGGAGAATTGAAGCGGCTCGCTCCCGCCGAGTAGCCGATCGCAATGGCTCAGAAGCCGCGCTTATCGGCCGCCGAGCGCCGCCTTCACCCGCTCCCGGGTGAACGGCACCTCTCGGATGCGAGCGCCGGTGGCGTCGAAGATGGCGTTTCCGATGGCGGCGGCGGCGAGGGTGATGGTCGTCTCGCCCGCGCCCATTGCCTCCACGTCGCGGCGATCGATGAGCACCGTTTCCACCTCGGGCAGGTCGACGCCGAGCGGAAGGCTTTTGTAGGTTCCCCAGTCCACCGAAGTCACCTTCTTCTCGTCCCAGGTGACCTCTTCGAGGAGCGCTCGGCTGACTCCCTGAAGCGTCCCCCCTTCGACCTGGTTCCGCAGTCCATCGGGGTTCGAAATCGGCCCGCAATCGACACCGGCCACCAGGCGCTTGACCAGAACCGCTCCCGTGTCCTGATCCACCTCGACGTTCACGGCGAGCGCGCAGTAGCCATTGTCCCCCTCGTAGAGCACGCAGGCGATCCCGCGACCGGACACGACTCCTTCCTTCGAGAGGCCGCGCCTCGGGGAGGGACGCGGATCCCAGTCGGCTTTCCGGGCCACGGCTCTCAACACCTCCATCAACCGCGTGTCCCTCAGATGATCCAGCCGGTAGGCCACCGGATCCACTCCGGCCAGCGCCGCCGCCTCGTCCAGGATCGATTCGTGCGCAAAGGTGTTCTGGAGACGGGACGGCGATCGCAGAGGCCCGGTGAAGAACATGGAGCGCGCGGTGTGCGTGAGCACCCGTTCGCTCTTGATGGTGCCGGTGCCGCCGCAACGGCCAGAGACGCAGCCGGCGACGTAGGAGGGCGCCGCGTTACTGCCATTCTCGTAGGTGCCGGGATCCGTGGCCGGCGAGGGTTCGGTGACGGCCGCTGGTTCGAAGCCGGCCAGAAAACCCGTGACCACGTTCCCGGGAGTTCCCGTCCTGGGTCGGCTGCCCAGCGTCGGGAACCAGGCTTCGTAGTCCCAGGCGAGAATCCGCCCCTCTGAGTCGAGGCCCAGGCGCTGATCGATGACGTAGGCGTAGCCGTAGTTCTCCCACGCCATTTCGTCCTGTCGGGAGAGCTGCACCCGTACCGGCCGGCCCACTGCTTGCGACAGCAGGGCGGCGTCGTAGGACACGGTATCGGCGCCGTTGAGCCCGTAGCAGCCGGATCCCATTCTGAAGATCACGCGCACGTCGTCGGGCGACAGGCCGAGGACCATGGCGGTCGTCAGCTTCAAATGGTGCACCGCCTGGCTGGCCGACCAGAGGGTGACCTTACCGTCCCGGACGTCGGCCACGGCGCAGGAGCTCCCGACCGATCCGTGCATCTGGTAGGGATGTCGATAGGTGGCGCTCACGATGCGGGCCGCTCTCGCGAGCGTTTGCTCCATATCCTTGGAATCCACGACCAGCTGGTCGCTCGTCGGCGTCTGACGCCGCAGATGCTCGTAGAAGTCGCTCTGTCTCACCAGTCGAGCGCCCGGGCTCCATTCGCAGCTCAGTTTTTCGGCGGCCTGAATCGCCTGCCAGGGCTTCTCGGCAACCACGCCCACGAAGTCGTTCTTGACCACGACCTTCACGAGTCCCGCCACGTCCTTGACCGATTCCTCGTGCACGCGCATGAGCCTGGCGCCCACCTCCGGCGGTCGGACCACGCGGCCGTGAAGCATCCCCGGGACCCGCACGTTGTGCACGTGCTCGAAGCGGCCGGTCACCAGATCCGGAATCTCCGCGCGCGGTGCCGGTGTTCCCAGAACTCGCCAATCGCCGGGAGGCCGGCGGCGGGCACGGCCGTCGAGCGAAAGGTGGAACGCCTTCCCTCCTACCAATTCCCCATAGTCCGTGCGCTTTTCAGGATCGGTCCGAGAACGAATGACGCCATTTTCGATCTCCAACTCCCCGCCGGGCTCGCCGAGATGCGCCGACGCCATTCGAAGGAGCGCTTCCCGAGCGGTCGCCGCGGCCTGAGCCAGGTTGGCCTGGTTGAAATTGGTCGGGTGGGATTGGCTCCCGGAAGTCGTGCCCTGATCGGGAGTGCGTTCGGTATCGCACTCGATCAGGGTGATGCGATCGAGCGGCACGACGAGCTCTTCGGCCACCAGTTGCATCTGCGCCGTTCTCAGACCTTGCCCGAGCTCGCACTTGCCCGTGTAGACGGTGACCCGCCCGTCCGCACCGATGGCAATCCACGAATCGAGCTGGTCTTGTCCAGCAGGGGGAACCCCGGATGTCTGGACGTTCTGCGCTGGGGCAGGACGCGACGCGCTGAAGCCGACGATGAGGCAACCGGCTCCCTTCAGGAAGGCCCGGCGGGACAGGGGCAGGCTCATCCCGCCACCTCGTTGGCATACCGGCGGATGGCTCGAAGCATTCGGCCGTGTACGAAACATCGGCAGAGCACCGTCGACAACGCCTCCCGGATTTGTTCGTCGGTTGCCTTCGGGTTCTCGTCGAGGAAAGCTTTTGCGGTCAAGAGGACGCCGCTCAGGCAGAATCCGCATTGCACGGCCTGCTCCTCGATGAAAGCTTTCTGAATCGGGTGCGGGTTCTCGGCCGTACCCAACCCCTCGAGCGTAGTAACGTCGGCTCCATCGACGCTCTCCACGGGTGTGACGCAGGAGCGGATGGCTCGGCCGTCCACGATCACCGTGCAGGCTCCGCACTGAGCCAGCCCACAACCGAACTTCGGTCCACGGAGCTCGAGGTCGTCGTTGAGAACGTAGAGGAGCGGCGTCGAAGGATCGAGGTCCAGAGAGTGGGAACGACCGTTGACCCTCAGGGTGATCGCGCTCATGCCGTTCCCGCCGAATCGACCCGCATCTGCGAGTCGATTATCCGTCGCGGGCCGCGCCATGTCACGTCGGGCCGCCCCACACCGCAGGAAGCCGGAGAAAGAACCACAGCATCGCGAACGCGCCCAGTGAATAGCCGAGCGCAGGTTCCATCCAGGCCGTCAACGGTTCTCGCCGACCCCGGATCATTCGGCTCGCGGCCAGGACCACGGCAACGAACGCGAGCTGACCCGCCTCGACCCCCAGGTTGAAGAACAGGAGAGCGAGAGGGATGTCATCGCTCCGCAATCCGATCTCACCGAGGGCTCCGGCGAAACCCAGGCCGTGGAGCAACCCGAAGACGAAAGCGACGAGCCACGGCCATCGATGCACCAGATGGGTGGCCCCACGGGGTCCGACGACGATTTCCCGGGCCAGCAGCACTACGGAGAGCGCGATGGCAGCCTCGACCGGGGCTCTCTCCACGGAAACCAGACCCAGCACGGCTGCTGCCAACGTGACACTGTGAGCGACGGTGAAGGCGGTGACGGTCTTCACGAGCGATCCGACGCTTCGAACCAGCAGGAGAAGTCCCAGGACGAAGAGCAGGTGGTCGATTCCCAGGAGAATGTGCTCCGCACCCAGCGCGAGGTAGCGCCGCGCCAACCGAAATCGAGATCCGGCCGCGGCTCTCAGTTCCTCCAGACGAATGGTCACGCTCCGGCCATCGGCCACGAAATAAGCCGACCCGCCTGACCGATCCGCCCAGGTAGCCACCGCCACGACTCCCAACCCCCACGGCAACGTGATCACGTCGTCGAAAGTGAGCGGTCGGTCGCAGTCGAACAGGAATCCCGACGCCCCACGTGCGGTAAGGCGATCCGGCAACCTGTGGCATCGTGAGGGGAGAACGGCTTTCGAATCCTCGAGCGGTGGTACGCCCGTGTCCCAAGTGGAAAGCGCATACCGACTCTCCCCCAACTCGTCGATGAACACTCGCGCTACCGACGTGATGCCCGCGTCGTGAGCGGATGCCGACAGCGGTGAGAGTACGAGCAGCGCGATGGAAATCGCCGCGGTTCTCAGCCGGAAAGTCAAGGTGGGGAGCCTCCTCCCGAGAATCGCACGGAGTACCGTTCTCGAAGCTCGGCGACGCGCTGCTTGAGGAGCGAATCCTCCTTCTGGGCCATCCAGTCGAAACGCACCTGCTCGCGAATGACATCGAGGGGAGGCGCGTCGGTTCCCTCCAATCGGTCGATGACCCGGAACCAGTGTTCGCCCTCCGCCGAATGGTGGGGCCCGACCCATCTTCCCGTCTCCGCCCCAAGGACCATCGCCGCCGTAGCCGCCCCGAAAGACCATTCCAGCTCGCCTGCGGTCACTCGGCTCAACACCGCCCGCCGAAGCCGCCCTTCGGGTTCGATCGAATCCGGATCGAACCCGGCGTCGATCTCGGCGGGCTGGAAGCGCTCCCGCAGGACGACATCCTCCACCGTTACCGCGGGCGGCGCCGCGTATCGAGCGCGGTTGTCCTCGAGGTACTTCCGGAGCTCGGCATCGGTCGGTTGGGGTACGTCGCCGCTGAGAACGTGGAGCATCTTCTGGTAGAGAATCGAGCGAATCTTCTCATCGTCGTCGAGTCCGCGAACGCGAGCCTCGCGAGCGAGAACCTGCTCGTCGATGTATGCGACCTCGGCGTTCCTTCGCTCGGTTTCGTTCAGCGGCGCGCCGCGGCCTCGCTCGAGCTGTCGGATGCGAACCTCGACGGAGCGCGGGTCGATCTCGACGACAGGGCGGTTCAGAGACTTCGCGACGGCCGCCATGAGGAAGAGCAGAGCCGCGAGAAGCGCGAAATGAAGGGTAGGCTCTCGGAGAGCCCTGCGAACGAAGCCGTGCCTTGCCGTTTCCATTCGAGTCAGACTTCTAGGAACGGTTGTCGTCGACACTCAGCGGGCTCAAATAGCGCGGGTCCGTCAATCCCTTCTTCCGCATGGCGATGCCCGTCAGACATTCGTTCACGATTTGCTTCGAGTTGAGCGCCGTGGTGTAACCCGGATCGACCAGCGGATCCAGCTCGACGAGGTCGAAGCCCACCATGTTCTTCTGCGCGCAGAGACCGCGGACGAGCGGGAAGACTTCCCGCGGCGTGAGCCCGCCGGGCACGGGCGTACCCGTTCCGGGCGTGTAGGCGGGGTCCATGACGTCGATGTCGAAAGAGATGAACAGGTGCTCCGGCCCGTCGTTCGCCTCTTTGAGCACTCGACCCATGACCGCGGGCCAGCCGTCGCGCTCGATCTCCGCCATGGTGTGATAACGGAAGCCGTTCTGGCGCATCCACTCGAACCCCTCGGGACCGGGCCAGGATCCTCGGAGGCCGACTTGTATGTAGTTCTTGCCGAGGATCCACCCGTCGTCGACCAACCGACGAACCGGCTGCGCGTGCGTGATGAGATGTCCGTTGCGCTCGCTCACCGGGCCGGCATCGTAGTGGGAGTCGAAGTGAATCACGCCCACGTTCTCTTTTCCGTACTTGCTCGCGAGTCCGGCTACGTCCGGGTACTCGAGGGAGTGATCCCCCCCGATGATGACGGGAATCGCTCCCGCGTCCGCAATTTCCCGGACGAGATTCATGACGCAAGGCACGCTGCGCTCGATGCTGAAGGGATCGATGGGAGCGTTGCCGTAATCGACGGCCTTCAGCTCCCTCCTCCAGTTGATCATGACTTCCATGCTTCCGCCCCCTCCTCTCGACGCTCGAAAGGCGCGCGGGCCTTCGCCGGCGCCTCGGTAGCCGACGCCCATGTCGAGGGGGGCTCCGATAATCGCGACTTCCACTTTCCCGGCCTTCAAATCCTCCGGGGTGACCGCCAGGGGCAGCCCGAAGAATGTCAGCGCCCCGTTGGCGTCGATCGGGCCCGGATCCCGCCTCGGGCCCTGTGAAGTATCCCGGGGCGTGCAGACGTCGAGGCGGGGAGCGTTTGGGTCCAGTCGGATGACTGCGTAATCCGGGGGGAGCTGGGACGGCTGCGGAGACAGAGGGCCGAGCATGTGGGCTCCCTCAGGCGTGCCCGAGTCCTGCAGTTGAGAGGTGTCCCTCGGTCTCTCGGCAGGAGTCTGCTGTTCCTCCGTCTGCGCGGCCGCGGAAGGTGCGGCCGCGTGGACCTCTCGCCGGGGCGCGTCCTCCGAACAGGACGTGACCGCACACGCGAGCAGGACGAGGGAGACGGGACAGAGTCCCCTGTTCGTGACGGCAGGACCTCCCGAATCCATGAACCCCTGGCGGGCCTTCTTCATTCGAAGCCTCCTTGAGCGAGCCCGCGGGACGGGAGCGACTCCCTTCCCGAGCGGCCCGCGGGGCCTTCATACGAAAGCGGCGGGAGGAAAGTCAATCGAGACCGAGGAGCCATCGAATTCCTTGGTCCAAATCGCCCATGAGATCCCTTGCCGCCGATTGACTCGCAAGCGCGAGTCGACTATGGATCGTGCGTCATGCCAGACTCAACGATCACCCGTCGTCAACTGCTCACCGGCGCCGGCGCCGCAGCTCTTCTCATCGAGCCACGCGGCCTGAAGGCGCAGGCCCCGTCGAGCGGGCCCGTCGTCTTCTCTCATACCACCGTGGTGAACGCCGATGCCGTTCGACACGACGTCGGCGCTGGCAGTCGAAGGCGACAGAATCGCGGCGATCGGCGAAACCGACGCCGTGCTCGCGTCGTATCCCCGAGCCGCGGTCTACGACGGACGAGGGAAGGCGCTTCTCCCGGGCCTCATCAACTGTCATGCCCATCTCGGGGCGACCATCGCTCGCGGTTTCAACGAGGACTTCGGATTCCCCAACAGCTATCGCCTGGCGATCCAGCCCGAAGCTCTCCTTTCCGACGAGGAGGCCGCGCTGATGGCGGTGATGGGTGCCCTGGAATCCATACGGTGCGGGGTCACCACGGTGGTGGAATATACGGGAAACATCGCTGGCTCGGCGGCAGCTCTGGCGGACACGGGTCTGCGCTTCGTGTTCGCGGAGTCCGTCCGCGACGTCGAGAACGGTGCCGGCCCGGTCTCGGCGGAGAGTCTCGCCAGGAGTGATGCCCCGAGGTTCTCGCCCGAGCTGCGAGACGAGGGCATGCAGCGCGCCCTTGACTTGTTCGAGGCCTGGCACGGCGCGAGGGAGGGACGGATCCGCGTGTTCCCGACCACCGCGCTCGCCGAGGACTCATCGCCGGAGCTGCTCTCCGCCGTTCGCGAATTCGCGGAGAAGCACGATCTCGGATACACCATCCACCTCGCTCAGACCACCTGGGAGGTGGAGTACATGCTGCGTCACCACGGCCTTCGTCCATCGGAGTATCTCGCCAAGCACGACTTCCTCGGCCCGCGGCTCTTCGCGGCGCACTGCCGTTACGTCGACGATTCCGAGATCGCGCTCCTTGGCCGATCCGGCACCATCGTCACCCAGCAGGCACACATGGCGGCGAATCGAGGGGTGATTCCGCCCATCCCTGCCCTCCGCGCGGCGGGCTGCCCCATCGCTCAAGGCACCGACAACAATACCAACGACATGCTGGAGACCATGCGCATCGCTCTGGTGACGGAACGAATCCGGCGCGACGATGCAACCCCGGGCCGCCAGCCTCAGCCGGAGGACATGCTCGCCGACGCTGCGCAAGGCGGCGCGCGCGCCGTTCGGCAGGAAACGCTCCTCGGCTCGCTCGAGGTGGGGAAGAAAGCGGACATCATCGTGCTCGACACCCAGCGGACCCACCTCGTACCCGCCGGGCGCATCCTGTCCGCGTGGATCAACAACGGTCAGCCGTCCGACATCGAGTCCGTCCTCGTCGATGGCCGGTTCGTGATGCGCGACCGCAAGATTCTCACGGTGGACGAGGCGAGGCTCATCGCCGAAGCCGACAAAGTCGGGCGGCGGATCTGGAGTCAGGTGGAGGCGGCGAGCCCGGTTACGGTGCCGCGTTTACCGCGCTCGTAGGCGGCGTCCGGGCTGACCTCAGGTCTTTCGCGGACATCTCAGGAAACGGTCGCCGTTTTTTCAGGTTGTTGAAGGCGGAGCGAAGCATGCAGGACCAGTTGCCCGTTCCCTGAGTCCGCGCCTCCGATTGCCGGGCCTGGCCTCGTAGCATAGATTTGCCTTGCGATGAGCATGGGATCCAGGGAGCCCGCGCTCGGGGCGGTCCGAGAGGCCCTGAACGCACTGCACCGACAGAGCTCGGCACCGGGCCGCCTGCTCGAGCTGCTCGCCTTTCTCGATGCGGGACGCGCGGCCGGCATGGTCCACGACCTCGCGCATCCCTGCAGGCAGCTCGGCCAATCGGTGGCCCACGCGATTCGTCATGGAGAAGCGCCCCCGGAACCTTCGACCGAGCTCGCCGCTGCGTGCGAGGCCTTCGTCCGGCGCCACGAGTCGGAGGGCCAACCCCGCGCTGAACTCGGTCATATCGGATGGGCGGACGTCGTCAGCGACTTCGCGGGGCTCCGCGACCGATACGGCTTCACCTCCAGTCGCAGCATCGCGGTGTTCGAGGAACTGCTGCAGTACGTCTCGACCGCATGCGGCTCACTGACGCGGATCCTGCTCGGCTCTCGCGAGCTCGTCGGCGCGCTTCGCGAGGCCGCTCGAGCGCCGGCGCGCCAGGAGTGGGACGCGCTCGCTCAGTGGATCTCGCAGGACGTCGTCCTCTGGACGAAGACCCGCGAGGGAATCGATCGGGCCTCGAACGCCGTGCGTGAGGTCCTGACGCGGACCGAGGACTTCGAGCAGCAACGGCAGGCACTCGCGGTGCGGGCGGAGGCCGAGCGGGACGAGTCGGTGGTGCGGCTTGTGACCGCCATCGCCAAAGTCCGGTCGCCCTGGGCGTGGCTCGTCAAGAGCCGCGAGTCGCGCCTGACCTGCTTGGAGCTGGCCGGCGACTACCGGCTGAGACTCGGCTTTGCGGATGGACTGTTCCGCGAAGTCGAGCTCGGCTCGGAGTACTGGTCGACGACGGGACTCGAGATCGATCCAGAGAGCTTCCGCAGCGCGCGCATCGACAAGGAACACAACCGGCTTGTCTGGTCCAACGGCTTTGCGGATTCCGGTGAGCGCCTCCACCTCGCCCTCATCGAGGGCCGCCTGGGCGGGCGGACGATCGGCCCGATCGGGGCCTACGAGATCGTCCCCGGGCGATCGATCGGTCCGTTCGAGCTCGGCATGACGCGCGAGCAGATCGAAGAAAGCTCGACGGTCCGGCCGATGCGACGCGTCACGGATGGAAGCGCCTTTTTTCCGTTGATCGAGGTGCGCGAGGCCGAGCTCGCGCGTTGGGACGACTACCCGCTCGTAGGCGTGACGGTCTCGTACGATGCTTCCGGCCGCTGTTGCAAGATCGGCGCGGTTTTCAGTTGGAGCGTGGAGCCCCCGATCTTCACGCTGCTGGGACAGGTCGCCAACGGCATGAGCTTCGAGACGGCGATCGCCCTTCTGCATACGATCGCGTCCGATGTGCGCTGCTTCTACGGCTCGGTCGGGTCAGACTCCGCCGGCGTGAGTGCGGGCATGCACGAAGCGACCGACGAGACGATCATGAACGTGACCGTCAGGCCGCCAGAGAACGACGGCTGAAGAGCGGCCCCGGGCTTCGGAAAGCCGAGGTTCCCAGCAACGGCCCGTCAGGAGCGCGTTACCTGGCTCGGTGGCGAGGAAATCCGATGATGGCCCTCGCGCCGGCTCGGCCTCAGACGGGGAAATCGCCGCTTTACGGGCCCGATTCGACGAGAGCGGCGGCGATGCGGCGCCGCTCCCGCGCCGTCGTGCCGAGCGGGAGAGGATGCTTCGCCAGGAGCTCCACGAAGGAAAGCAAGTGAGGGGGAGCACCTCGGCTGCGATAGGCCGCGCTCCAGGCCCGGTACTTTCCTCCCTTCGTAAGAGGGAGGGCGACGAGCTCTCCCTCTCGATCTGTGGCGCCACCGACCCGTCACCTATGCCGGGGTTGCTGCGCTGCTTCTCGCTGTCACCCTCGCGGCCTGCTTCGTGCCCGCGTGGTTGGCCGCGCGGCTCGACCCCGGTGCGGGCGCTGCGACAGGACTGAGGCTGAGCGGGTTAGAACTTCCCGTTCTCTCGCTCGCGCAGGACGGTCCCGTCTTTGATGACAACGATGGGCCGGGTGACGAGGGTGATATCCTGAAGCGGATTGCCGGGGACGACGATCGCATCGGCCAGCTTTCCCGGCTGAAGCGTACCCAGCTCGTCGCCGAGACCGGCCGCTTCCGCGCCGATACGGGTCGCCGCCTGAATCACCTCGTGCGCCGAATAGCCCCAATCGAGCCAGATCTGGAGCTCGTCCTGGTAGAAGACTCCGATCTGACGCTGATCCTGTCCGTTGATATCGGTCCCGACATCGTTCCTCCAGGAGCCGGTTGAACTCGGCTTTAAGGTATGGCCGGCACGTCCAGAGTGACGACCGATTCGGCTTCCGCCTGGATCTCGTCCAGAGTCATGGGCACCTTCTTGAACTGGAAGTTGACGTGGAGCATCAGCTGGTCACCGATGTGTGGAGTCGCCTTGCCGGAGAGAGTGATGAACTGATTCTGGCCTCCCGTCGGCGACGCGTCGTACATGATCTTCGAGCTTCGGGTCATTTCCATCAGCCCGTTCCACTGCTCCGAGCCGTTCGCCGGAACGGCGGCGGGAATGAGACCGAGTCTCGCGGCCGTCGATCCGCTCCACGGGCTGAACTGATCCCAGACGACGGTCAAGGCGCCGTACGGCGGCTTGTCCGGATGCCGGCCCATCGCGTCCGCGTCGTAGTATTTCCAGAAGATCGGCGTCCTCCAGGCGTCCATGTCGTCGGTTCCGAACTCCTGGGCGAGCTCGTCGACCACGCGCGCGACCGTCTGACGCAGAAGAGCGTCCCTGTCCTTGCCGTCGAACCAGTCGAACTTCATCGGCAGGCCGGCGTCCTTCCCCTGGATCGCGCGGTGGAGCACGGCAGTCCGGTAGCTCGACACGATCTTCGCCTCCCAGTCGCCGATGTCGTCGACGAGGATCATCTCTCGGGCGACTTTCAGCCACCGCAGGGCGATCGTGAGCCCGACGTGATCGTAGTAGCCGTCGCTGTCCAGGTCCTCGAAGATCGCATTCCAGCCGGCCATCCGGTCGACGGCCTGCCGCAGCCGTACGTCCTCCGCCACGGCCGGCTTCAGGTACGGGACGAAGAATTTCGGACTGGTCAGCGCATTGTCGGTGCCGCCCCAACCGCTTCCGACCTGCCGGTTGATCTCCTTGAGATCGTCGAGGCCGATCTTCGGCTTCGCCTGGATCAGGTCGTGCGCGAGGTAGTTGCGGAAAGTCGCGCCCCATCGGTACTCGTCGCCGTACGTGGTCGCGCCGGTCGGCTTGTTGTTCCATACGTGGAGATAGCCTTCCGCGGGATCCTTGATCTTGGGCCATTCGCTGAACGGGACCCAACCCTTCCACTCGTACTCGCCCGTTCCCGGCGTCGGCAGCCGCGGGTCGATACCGCCGGGGCGGATGGCGAGTCGTGCCGCGTGCCAGTGCGCGATGTGGCCGTCCTCGTCGCCATACTGGATATTGGTGCTCGACGCGCATTGGGGGATCGACTTCTCGAACTCCGCCATGTTCTTGGCGCGGTCCCACTCGAGATTGCAAACCCAGTCGTTCATCTCCGCGCCCTGGAGCGCGTGCCGCTGGCTGTAGGCGATCTGGTTCTCGACGTCCCACGCCACCACCGGCCCATGGACCGTCCTCGCGATCTCGATCGTCTGCGGCTCGGAGTCGCGCACTTCAATCGTCTCGGTGCGCCTCTCCATGTCGTGCCAGGCGCCTTGGAACCAGTACTGATACTGGTTCGCCGGGTTCAGTTTCTCGGCAAACGTGTCGACCATGTCGTCCTGGCCCGTGCTCTGGAACCAACCGAACGCCGGACCGCGGCCCATGACCAGTGGCCCGCCTCCCTGGCGGGTGTAACCGTAGGCGTCGAAGCCGGCGCCCAAATAGTGGATCTGGGGACCGTCGGACGTCGCATGCACCATCAACACGTTGCCATTGGCGGAGCGCTCGCGGCCGATCACGATCGAGCGGCTCTCGCTCCGGAGCTCGGGGTGGATTGCCAGCGCCGGCGCGGTGCTGGAGAGGACGCCGAGTGCGGCGAGCTGCGCGAACGGCTGCGGGGACTCGATCGCGGGCGGATTCGCCGTGCGCTGGACCGGCGTTCCCGCGAGACTCTCGGGGAACGGACCCTTGGAGGCGATAGTGGCGATCGCATCGGGATCCGAAAGCGGCAGCACGTCGTCGAAGATCAGACGTGCCCTTTGCTCACCGTACCGGCTGACGAGATAACGATAGAAGTCGAGGTTCTGGAGCTCGGCGCCGCCGCCCGAGCTCAGGCTGCGGCGGTGCGCCGCGTAGGTGGCAATGTAGTCGTGCACCGTCCAGCGCTCCGGTGTGACTTTCCAGAGCACGCCGAACTCGTACGGCATCTTGTTCTGGGGATCCGCGTTCGCCTCGTCGATCGCCTTGTTCATCCCGGCAAGGTGCGCCTCCAGCATCCGCTGATACTCGGGTGCCAGCGCGTCGAACATCGCCTGGGTCTCGGCCTCGGTATAGGCGACCAGGCGCGCCCGCTTGTCGGCCTCGACCTTGGTGGAGTCGATCTCCGCCATTCGCCCGAGCGCCGCCCGCCGCGAGCGCTCGAACTCGGCCAGGCGGTCCTGCGTCAGGGCATAGCCGCCGCCGAAATACAGGTCTTCGGGCGTGTCGGCGACTACGTGTGGGACACCCATCCTGTCCCGGTAGATCGTGACCTTGCGCGTCCGGTCCTCGTTCGTGCAGGCCCAGACGCACACGAATGCGGCGAGTAGAGCGAATCTGCGGGTCATGAGATCTCCTCGAGCCTTCCGAACGCGGGGAGTGTCGCATCTTCGATCGCGTGAGGCAAGGGCGGGTGGGACGCCCCGTTTGCCCTGGTGATTTACGGCGATTCGCCGGGAACGGTAGACCCCGTTGCCACGACGAACCGCCTGGGGCTCTCGCCGCCTCGGGGATCGGCGCCCCTTCCATCAGCGGCTGAAGTTCCGTCCAGCTCGTGTCAAGAAGTGAACGATGTTGACGGGGCCGGCGGCCGTCACTAGGATTGCGGCCCCGAGCGGATCATCGAAATGGACCACCGGAACTCGTCGCCCTTCATCCGCGCGCTCGGCCTCGGCGACGTTTTCCTGATGACCGTCGCCGCCACCATCAGTCCACAGCTCACGGCTCGCGGCGCCCGCGCGGGAGCCTCATCGGTCTTGTTGTGGATCCTGGCGGCGGTGTTCTTCCTCGTGCCCCACGTGCTGGCGGTTGCCGATCTCTCGGGTCGATACGCGGAGCAGGGCGGCATCTATGCCTGGACTCGTCGAGCGTTTGGCCCGCTCCACGGCTTCGTGTGCGCCTGGTGCCTGTGGCTCAACAACCTCTTCTTCTTCCCCGCGGTGCTGCTCTTCGCCGCGCCCAACCTGCTCGCCGCTTTCGGACCCCGCTTCATGCACCTGGCGGATAGCCCGACGTACTCCGCCGTCTTCGTCTTGACGCTGCTCTGGTTCTCGATCGGCGTGAACGTGATCGGACTCGGCGCTGCGCGATGGCTGCAGAACCTCACGACCGCGGGGGTGTGGGGAACCAGCGGGGTTCTGATCGCCCTCGGTGTCAGCGCCTGGACCGCAGGGGGCTCGGCCACTTCCTTCGCGACGACGGAGCTTCTGCCGCGCCACGATGCGCTCGGTTCCGTCGCCCTCTGGTCCGCGATGTGCTTCGCCTTCTCGGGATACGAGGTCGCCGCCAACGTGCGCGAGGAGATCCGCAGTCCCGAGCGAGCGATCCCGCTCGGAATCTTCCTGGCTGGCGTGGTTGCGACCCTGATCTATGTTCTGGGCTCGGCCTCGATCCTCGTCGCCGTTCCTCGAGAGGCGCTCTCCGAGCGAAGCGGCGTCGCCGACGCCGTCGAGCTGATGTCGCAGCGGCTCGGAATCTCTGGACTGGGGGCCCTCACCGGCGCCTGCCTCGCGCTCGTGGGGGTCGCGCTCACCTCCTCCTGGGTCGCTGGCTCCGCGCGGGTGCCTTTCGCCGCCGGAGTGGACGAGGTTCTGCCTTCCTCGCTCGCAAGCCTCCACCCGCGCTTTCGCACTCCGCACGTGGCCCTGGTCGCGCAGGGAGTCGCCTCGTCCGTCTTGTTCCTGATCAGCCTGTTTCTGCCGCTGGGCGGGGTCCAGACCACCGTCCGGGAAGCCTACGACCTGTTGTTCAACCTCACGATCCTCATTTACTTCGTTCCCTACATCTATATGTTCCTGGCGCTGACTTATCTCGTGGACCACTCGAAGAACGACGGCTCTCGCCGCTTCCGGATTCCTGGCGGGAGAGGAGGCGTCTGGTTGACGGCAGTTACTGGCTTCCTGGCGACGGCTCTCTCGATGGCGCTCCTTTTCGTGCCGCCGCCCGGGACACCCAACGTCTTCAAGTACGAAGCCAATCTGATCTTGCAGTCCGCCGCCCTCCTCGGTGTAGGCTTTCTGTTCTACGCGCGGGCGAGAAGGCGCCGCGCGGCTCGAGTGAACTCGGAGGTTTCCTATGAATGAACGCCTTCCCCTGAAGGGGAGCTCCTGGTCTGAGCTCCGGCGCGAGCTCGAGGACGCGAAGTCCACCGATTGCCCTTGGACACGCGGGATGTTCGGCCTATGGTGGCCGAACCCGAGTCCGGAGATGCTTTCGATCTCGAACGAGGCCTTCGAGATGTTCTCGCACGCGAGTCTCCTCTACGCTCCCTGGGTCGGAAGCGTCCACAAGATCGAGTCGGAGCTTTCGGGGATGGTTCAAGAGCTGCTGCGCGCTCCCGCCGAGGCTGCAACGACGCTCACTTCCGGTGGCACGGAGAGCAACTTCCTCGCGATCAAGACCGCGCGCGACTGGGCGCGAGAGAACCGGCGGGAGGCGAAGCGCCCCGAGATCGTCGCGCCCCGAACCGCCCATCCCACGATCAACAAGGCCGCAAACTTTCTGGGACTCGAGGTCGTGCGCGTACCGGCGGGTCCCGACTATCGCGCCGACGTCAAGGCCATGGCCGAAGCGATCACGTCGAATACGGTGATGCTGGTCGGCTCGGCGCCGCCCTACACCCACGGCCGCGTCGATGACGTTCCCGCGCTTGCGGAGCTCGCCACTCGTCATCACCTCTGGCTCCACGTCGACGCCTGCGTAGGCGGCTTCCTGGCTCCCTGGCTGCGCAAGCTCGGGCGGCCGGTTCCCGAGTTCGACTTTTCCGTGCCCGGAGTTTTCTCGGTCTCGGCGGACCTCCACAAGTTCGCTTATTGCCTGCTGGGCATCTCGAGCATGACCCTTAGAGACCGCGCACTCCTCGCGCACCAACGCTTCGAGTTCTCGGACTGGCCTTACGGGACGTATCGCAGCCAGACCTTCGCCGGCTCACGGCCCGCGGGAATCGCCGCCGCCGCCTGGGCGCTCATGCGCCACCTGGGCCAGGATGGCTACCTCGAGATTGCGCGCGGAATCCTCCGCACCACCGAGCTCTTCGTCACGGGGATCCGTTCCATCCGGGGACTGGAGCTCCTGGCCGAGCCCGAGCTCGGTATCCTCAACGTCGTTTCGCCGGAGCTGGACATGATGGCGGTGGCCGACGCCATGACGAACCGCGGTTGGCCGGTGGCTCGATTCGAGGAGCCGCCCGCGATCCACCTCCTGATGGATTGCGTCGACGACGAATCGGTGGTCCACGATTTTCTGAAAGAGCTGGGAGCGTCGGTGGAAGACGTGCGCGCCGGGCGCGTCCTCCGGTCGAGTACCGGGCTCGGCTACGAAGCCCCCTCCTCCGGTGCCGACGGGCCGCCCGAACATCTATAGCGATTCTTTGCAGACCATGAAGGCCGAAAGACGCCGGTCGGTGGGACTCGTTGCCGCTCTGGCCGGAGCGGTCCTCGCCGCGGCCCTCGCGTTGACCTGGCTCCTTCGCGCGCCGACGTATTCCGAGCGGCCCGAGCAGACTGTCCGCCGGCTCTGGACGGAGAGGAGGGTCGAGAAACCCAACCTGGTCCTGATCACTCTCGACACCACACGCGCGGATCACCTCGGCTGCTACGGCGATGCCCAGGCGAAGACCCCGAACATCGACGCCCTCGCGGGCCGGGGGGTCCTTTTCGAACAGGCTCTCTCCGCAGCTCCGCTGACGCAGCCCGCGCATTCCTCGCTCATGACGGGTACCTATCCGACTTACCACGGAGTCCGCATCAACGGGAGCACGGCCCTCGGCCAGTCGCAGACGACGCTCGCCGAAGTCCTCACGGCGCAGGGCTACGAGACCGGGGCTTTCATCGGGGCCTTCGTTCTCGACAGGCGATGGGGGCTGAACCAGGGATTCCGCGTCTACGACGACCAGTTCGATCTCAAGAAGTACAAGCATCTCGACCTCGCCGGCGTCCAGAGGCCGGCCGACCAGGTCGTGGACGCGGCTCTGGCCTGGCTCGAGAAAGAGAAGCAGGATCCCTTCTTTGCCTGGATCCATCTCTACGACGCACATACGCCCTATGAGCCCCCGGAGCCCTTCCTGTCGGAGTACGGCGGGCGAGGTCCAGCAGGTCTCTACGACGGCGAGATCGCCTTTGTCGACTCGCAGGTGGGGCGTTTCGTGTCCTGGCTCGACGCCAACGGGCTGGACGAGAAGACGATCCTCGTGGTCGTGGGCGATCACGGCGAGAGCCTGGGGAGCCACGGGGAGGGGACTCACGGATATTTCGTCTACGACTACGCCATGCGCGTGCCGCTCGTGGTGGCAGCCCCCTTCAGCGAGCTGCACGCGGTGCGCGTCGAGTCGCAGGTGAGCGTGGTCGACGTCTTTCCGACCGTTCTCTCGCTTCTCGCGATCGATCCCGAGATGCAGGTTCACGGCCGGTCCCTGCTGCCCGCGATGTTCCAATCCCAGGAGGAGCACGAAGCCTACGCCTACGGAGAGTCCATGACCCCGAGCCTCCAGTTCGGCTGGAGCGCGCTCTACACCCTGCGTTCGAACCGCTACAAGTGGATCGAGGCGCCGAAGCCCGAGCTGTACGATCTGATCGCGGACCCGGGAGAGACGACGAACCTCTATGAGCGGCACCCGGAAGTGGCGCGAGAGATGTCGAACGAGCTGGAGCGGCTCATGCGCGAGACCGCCCGGAACGCGCCGGCACCCGAGGCGGCGGACCTCGACAAGGAGACGCTCGAGAGCCTGGCCGCGCTCGGATACCTCGGAGGCGGCGTCCCTCGACGGACGCCGGATGCCACGGAGCCGCTCGCCGATCCCAAGGACAAGCTCCGGATCTTCTCCGCCGTCCAGCAAGCCGGCGAGTTGATGGTCAAAGACCAGCACACCGCCGCCGTCGAGCTCCTCGAGTCGGCGTTGCAGGACGATCCGAAGATGTCTCAGGCCCATCTGATGCTGGCCACGTCCTACGCGGAGCTGGGACAGAAACCGAAGGCGAAGGCCCAGTTCGACCTCGTCCTGAAGGACGATCCCCAGAGCGTCCAGGCCCTGATCGGCATGGCGAACCTCCTCATCGACGAGGGCAGGTCCGAAGACGTCATCGCGCTCTGCAAGCGGACGCTTTCTCTCGACGAGCGGAATCCCCAGGCCTACACGCTCCTGGGGGAAGTACAGGCGGGTCTGGGCAATCCCGCGGAGGCCCTCGTCAACTTCGAGAAAGCCCTCGAGATCCAACCCAAGCTGACCCAGAACCGGCTCAACCTCGCCGGCTCGCTGGTCGAGGTCAAACAGTACGACCGGGCGGAGGGACTGCTGAAGGAAATCACCCGCGACTTCCCGCGTTTTCCTCTCGCTCACTTCAACCTCGGGCTCCTGTACGAGGAGCAGGGTCAGCTCGAGGAGGCGCGATCGGCCTACGCGGCGGAGGTCTCGGCTTATCCCGGAGACTTCAAGGCGCGTTTCAACCTCGGCAAGGTTCTCTTCCGGCTGGGAGATCGCGCGGGCTCTCTCGAGCAGATGCGGGAGGTGATACGGATTGCGCCGAAACAGCCGGAAGGCTATCTGTTCCTGGCCCGCGGGCTCCTCCTGGAATCCGCTCCGATCGACGAGGTCCACGCTCTCGTCGAGAAAGGGCTGTCGCTCGCCGAGACTCCCGACACCCGGGCGCTCGGCTATTTCGTGCTCGCCGACCTGTACAACCGCATGCGTCGGCCGGACAAGGCGAACGAGGCGCTACGAAAGGCAGAAGCCTACGCGTCCGAGATCCGATTGAGGTCTCCGGCAACCAGGAATCAATAGTTCTCGTCGGGAATCGGAGTCGTCCGGGAAAGCTCCGCGTACTTCTGCGCCAGCTCTCGCTCTCCAAGGCGCGCGTAGACGTTGGAGAGCAGGTAGTACACCTGAACATCGAGGACCAGGCTCCCCGGGTTCCGGAGGCCGAGAGCTCGCTCGCCATCTTCGCGCGCGCCCGGGTAGTCCAAGAGCGCCACCTTCAACTTGGCCCGCTCGTAATAGACCCCACGGTGGTCCGACATAAGCGCAACCGCGCGGTCGAGGTGTGACCGGCTCTCTTCCAGGCGCATTTGCTTGAGGAGAAAGCGCCCGTAGTTGTAGTCGAGGAAGGAGTCGAAGAAGGGGCCTTCGTTAATCTTCAGCGCGCTGCGATAGGCTTCCTCGGCCCCCTCGGCTTCGCCCAGCGCTTCGCGGCTGAGCGCGAGGTAATCGAAGGCGAGCGCATCCACGGGGCGCAGCGCGGCGACCTTCTCGAAGCGGGCGGCGGCCTCGGCGGAAAGCCTCAGGCCGAAGAACCAGATTCCCAGCCGATATTGCGCCTCGGCGTTCGCGGGGTTGAGTCGGGCAGCCTGCTCCAGCGCCTGGAAAGCTTCGTCTATCTGGCCTCTCATGCTCAGGAGCCGCCCTTTGACCACGAGCGCCTCCGGACAGCCGGGGTTCAGGGAAAGCGCCCGCGCCGTCAGGTCTTCCGCCGGGGCGGGTTGACCTCGGGAGAGCCAGTACTGCGCGAAGAGTGCGGGGGCGAGCGCATCGTCGGGGGCGAGCGCCATGGCGCGCGCGAAGAGCCGTTCCGCCTCCCGTGGTTCGCCTCGCGCCGCCCGTAGTCTCGCGAGACCGAGGACGACGCCGGCGCAGTCCGCATGGGACGCCGAGAGAGGCTGAAGCTGACGTTCCGCCTCCGTCCACTCGCCCCGGTCCAGTGCCTCCGCAGCCGACCGAATCGCTGACTCCACTCCCGCGCACGGACCTCCGGCTCGGTCTTGAGACGACGCGATGGGCTGCGCCAGGAGGACCACATTAATAAGGAGGGCAACCGTGGTCCGGCCGCTCATGGCTCCCTGACCTCGAGAGTCTTGTCGGCCATGACGTCCGTCAGAGTCTGTGTGGTCCCGCTCGGCCAGCGGATTCTCGATCTCGCGAGCGACGCGGTCGGTGCCGAGGCCGAAGTGCACCCGCTTGTCGGAAGAGCTGGCGTAGCCGACAGCGGTGGTCACGTGATTGTACTGGGTGCGCCCGGACTCCCCCGTCAGCTTGACCGTAGTACCGATGCCGTCGCGGTTGCTCTTGGTTCCTTCCAGCTGGAGCTCGAGCCAGTGCCCGGCGTCGGCGGTCGCGTTGTACAGGACTTCGGGCGGCTCTCCGATCACCGAGACGACGACGTCGACAAGGCCGTCGTTGTCCAGGTCACCGAAGGCGCATCCCCGGTGCGCGCGCGGCCGCCGCATCGCCGCTCCGGCCTCCGCACTCACGTCGCGGAAGCGGCCGTCCCCGATGCCCTGGAAGACGGCGTTTGGCTGCCGGTACCGGTGATGGCCGAAGAGCTCGATGTTCTCGCTGAGGTGGGAGTTCGCGACGAAGAGTTCCTTGTAGCCGTCGTTGTCGAAATCATAGGCGCCCGTCCCCCACCCGCTCATCAAGACGGTGGCGAAGCCGAGGCCGGCTCGATAGGTGGCGGGGGAGAAGAAGCGCTCGGCCGTGTTGTAGTAGAGGGGAAAGGTATCCCCGCTCAGGGCGGTAACGAAGATGTCCGGGCGGCCGTCCTCGTTGAGGTCGCGGAACTCGACGCCCATGCCGGAGACGGGCACCCCGTCCTCCGTGTAGGCGACGGCTGCCTCCACCGCGTTCTCGACGAACGCGAGGCCGCCCGCGTTCCGGAAAAGGAAGTGTCTCATCCGGTCGTTGGCCACGAAGATGTCGGTGAATCCGTCAGAATCCGCATCCGCCACCGCGACGCTCATGCCTTTCCCGATGTGGGCTCCGATCCCGGTCGGGCCGGACACGTCGGTGAACCTTCCGCCGCCGTCGTTGCGGTAGAGAAGGTTCGGGAGCCCCTGGTAGTCGGTGGGCGAACAGTTCACCCGTTTTCCTTCCGCACCGCAGACCCGGTTATTCTCAGGCGACCAGTCCAGGTAGTTGGCCACGAACAGGTCGAGGTCGGAATCGTTGTCGTAGTCCAGCCAGGCCGCACCGACCGACCACGGTTTCTTGCCGCCGGCTCCGATCCCGGAGACACCGGCCCGCTCGGTGACGTCGGAGAACGTTCGGTCGCGCTCGTTGCGATAGAGGATGTTTCGGTTCACACCGGTCACGTAGAGGTCGGTCGCGCCATCGTTGTCGAAGTCGGCGGCCGCAGCCCCCATCGAGTAGCCCTCGCCCTTGACTCCCGCCTCTTCGGTCACGTCGCGGAACCGTCCCGCGCCCTCGTTGCGATAGAGCCGGTTCCAGAAGCGCGCGTCGTCCTTCACGAGCTCCGGGATTCGCGCGCCGTTGGCGAAGAAGACGTCGAGCCGGCCGTCGTCGTCGAAGTCGAGGAGGGCGACACCGCCGAGGACGGCGTCGATGATTGGCTTGTCCGGAGTCGTGCCGTTGTCGAGGACGAAGCGGATTCCGGACTCTCGCTGTCGGTCCTCGAACTGGATGGGACCCACGGTTTGCGGACCAGGAATCCTCGGCGGGGCCGACAGAGTCAGGCCGACACCGAATCCAAAAGCGACATGCGCACGGCGGCGACTCATCCGTCCTCTTTCGAGGCTGCGGAACGGGCCCGCCACCACGGCGCCCACATCGAGCCCGACACGTTCATGAGGGTAGGAGAAATCATTCTGTTCGGGCAGCTCCCGGAGCAATACGGCGAGCTCGTGCGTTTCCGCGTCCTCGAGGCGGGTGAGAGCTGCTTCACTCTGGTCATCGTGGCGTCTATCGAAAAGACGTACCTGCCGGCGATGAGGAAGTAGCCGCTCGGACCCGCGCCCAGACCAGGTGTCGGGTCGAACAGATTACCAGGCTGCTGCGTGTCCTTCCCGGCGAGGGTCCGCGCCCGCGGACAAGACGTTCGTTCGTGGGTAGATCATGATTCCATTGAGCATGCCGTAGGCCTCTTTCGCATCGAGCAGGCGGTGCCCCTTGGCTGCCAATGCGGCGCGCGACTCGTCCGTGAACCCCTTCTCCAATCCCAGATCCGTACCCGTCATGTAAGGAATCGAGTTCCCGAGGTACTGCAGGACGAACCGCGGCGCTTTGACCGCGTCGTGCGCATCCATCTGGAAATCGAGCGCCCGCAAGACGACCTGGAGAATCGTCTGGGGAATCGTCCAGCCGCCGGCGGAGCCGAGTGCGAAATAGGGCTGGCCGTGGCGGGTGACGATGGTCGGGCTCATCACGAACCGAGGGCGCTCACCGGCCTCGACGAAGTTGATGTCCTGCGGATCGGTGCTGAAGTACGACATGCCGTTGTTGAAGACGACGCCCGTATCCGGCACCGCCATCCCCGCCGGCAGCATCAGCGTTTGTGTGATGACCACGATGTTGTGGTCGCGATCGACGACGGTGTGGTTCGTCGTGTGCCCGAAATTGGAGGTCGTCGTGCCCGACGGCCTGGTCGGCGCGTAGAACTGCGCGCGATTCAGGTCGATCCGGGCAGCCTGCTGCTTCCCGTATTCCTTCGAAAGCAGTTTCTCCAGAGGGATCTTCGCGTAGCTCTTGCCGGTATTGAACGCGTCCTCGTCGATGAACGCGAGCTTCATCGCCTCCGCGACGAGATGGACGAACTCCGGCGAGTTGTGCTCGAGCGCGCGGACATCGAACTGCTCCAGGATGTTCAAAGCCTGAAGAATCGTCATGCCCGAGCTCCCGGGCGGCTGACTGTAGACGTCGTAGTCGCGGTAGGTCGTGTGCAGGGGTTCCCCCCACCGCGCCTTGTAATCCGCGAAGTCCTTGATGGTGAGGAGCCCGCCGTTGTCATGAAAGAACGCCGCGAATTTTTCAGCGAGGGCGCCGCCGTAGAACACGTCCGGCCCTCCCGCCGCGATCGCCTTCAACGTGTTCGCCAGATCTGCCTGTTTCAGAACATCCGCAGCGGGCCACGGCGCGCCTTCTTTAAAGAAGATGCCGGCGCCGTACGGGTAACGTCCGACCGCCCCGCCGAATCCTTCGTCGCCGAAGCCCCCGCGCACCGCGGGCGTCATGGCGAACCCTTTTTCCGCGTACTCGATGGCAGGCGCCAGCAATTGGGCCCAAGTCATCGTTCCATATTGCTCCCGCAAGGCCGCCCAGCCCGCGAGCGAACCGGGAACCAGAGGCGCTACGAAGCTGTCGCGCGCCGGATTGGCGCGGTCCCAGAGCCGCGCACCCGCGGTGAACATCTCGGGTTTGAACGCCGCCGGGGCGGCACCGACGAAATCGAGCGAGCGAATCTGCTGCTTCTTCGCGTCGTAGATCAGCGCGTAGCCTCCCACGCCTCCGAGACCGGACATGAGAGGCTCGACGACAGCCAGCGTCGCCGCGGTGGCCACCGCCGCGTCGAACGCGTTTCCGCCCTGCTGGAGAATGCGCAGCCCCGCCTGGGCGGCCATGGGCGACGACGTGACGACCATCCCGTTGACGGCCATGACCTGGCCACGGATCCCCGTGGCGGCGGCAATCAACAGAACGAGAGCGAGCGTCCCGACGACCTTGGGTGACAAGCGAGACTTCTTCATGACTTCCTCCACACGCACCGGCAATCCACGGGATTGTGTGCCGGAGCGAACCTGACATGCCACTCCGATGCTGGAACGAGCGTCGTTCATTCTGCCACGCGTGAACCATTCACGATGACGTTTTCACGCGATCTTGACACTCCTTCGGTTTTGGAGTCACACTCGGGCCGAGCCGCCATCCACCACTAGCTTCCGCAACGTCGGGCCGCTCATCGCCCGCTGTCTACTCACGTCTGAGCAAGTCTTGGCTGACGACTTTCGCGGAAGGAGACCCATGGAACCTCGAGCGCTGCTAGAAAAGATGTCCCGTCATCGTTCAAGGAACCGATTTCGCACGATTCGTGGAGCGTGTACCGCTTTGCTCATGCTCTGTATCGGCCTTTCGATGGCATCGCCCGTCCTCGGACAGGGTGCCGGCGCTTCGATTCAAGGCACGCTGAAGGACCAGCAGGGCGCCGTGCTGCCGGGCGCAACGGTCACCCTGCGCAACGAAGAAACGGGCGTGGTCCGGACGGCAGTGACCGACACGGAAGGTCATTATCAGTTCCTGGCCCTGGCGCCCGGCCGTTACGCGCTCTCCGCGGAGCTTGCGGGGTTCGCAACCGCCGGGGTGGGGAACATCGGGATCACCATCGGCCGCTCCGTGGAACAGGACTTCGTGATGGGGATCCAGGCCATGGAAGAAACGATCACCGTGAGCGGTGTCGCGCCCGCGGTGGACACGACCAAGAGCGAGGTCGCGGGGGTCGTGACCCAAAACCAGATCCAGACCCTCCCGGTCAATTCACGACAGTATTTGAACCTCGCCCTCCTCATGCCCGGCACCAGCCAGGACGCGGCGCGGTCCTTCTATAACAATGTCACGGTCGGGGCCGGCACGAGTTTCTACTCGAACGGCTTCACCGTCGACGGCGTCAGCAACACCTGGGCCGAGCAGGGCGAGCCGCGGCAGAACTTCCCACAGGGAGCCGTAGAGGAATTCAAGGTCCACACGGTCGGATTCCCCGCGGAGATGGGCCTGGCGTCGGGCGGCTTCATCCAGATCGTCACCAAGAGCGGGACGAACCAGTACAACGGCGAGGTCTTCGAGTACTGGCGCGGAAAGGCCCTGAATGCGTGCAACAAGTTCGAGTGCCAGGACGGGGCTCCCAAGCCGGACTTCAACCGGAATCAGTTCGGGGCCTCCTTCGGCGGACCGATCATCAAGGATCGAACGCATTTCTTCTTTTCCGCCGAGCGCACGCAGACGGATGAGTTCTACACGGTCAGCACCGGCAAGCCCGAGTTCTACTCGGCGCTCGAAGGAACGTTCAAGAAGCCGATCGATAGCAACATGTTCGTCGCGCGCGTGGATCATCAAATCAATCAGGATCAGCAGCTCTTCGTCCGCTACGGACAGGAGGGAGGGAAGAAGACCTGCCTCGGGTGCGGTGGCACCGGAGCTTCGGGATTCGACTTCCAGAAGCCCGCCCGCTCGACGGTCGTCGGCCACACGTGGGTGGTCTCACCGCAACTGTTGAACGAGATTCGCTTTCAGTACGCCTACGCCGAGTATCAGGTGATTCCCGGCGGCAAGGAAGCGTTCACCGACGTCGGCGACTATCCGCCGGAGCGGATCAGCATCGACCGCATCGAGAGAGCGCTGTACCTCCCGAGCTTGACGTACGGGAACGGCTTCGACGAGCTCGGCCCCGAGAAGCGGTTCCAGTTCAAAGATACGATCACCCTCAGCCGTGAGAAGCACTCCATCAAGATGGGTGTCGACTTCAGTCACATCCCCTTTTCCGATGACGCCCTCTACAATCTGAACGGCTATTACGTCTTCGGGACGGACCAATTCATCGATGGCAGCGATGCTTCGATTGCCGCCCTGCACGACCCGGTGTTCTTCGGGGCGTCGCTCCCGGCGGTCAACGACAGCGTACCGTCCCAGCACCTCGCGTTCTTCGTCCAGGACAGCTGGAGGCCGGGCGGGAACGTCTCCGTCGATCTCGGGCTGCGCTGGGACAAGCAGTTCGGCTCGTTCAATGAACGGCTGACTCCGGATCCGCGCATTCCGTTCGCCGATCCGTCCTCGCGCGGCGACTCGAACAATTTCGGTCCTCGTGTGGGTATCACCTGGGACGTGCGCGGTAACGGCAAATCGATCGCGAGGGCCGCGGCGGGGAAGTACTACGACAACATCCGCACACTGATAAATTTTTCCGAGTATCGAAACCTTGTGCAGTTCAACATCTCGATCGTGAACCCGCCGTACCCGGATCCATATCTGGGACAGGATCCGTTGACCTTCGCCTCGACGGCGCCGCCGAATCTCTTCATCTTGGCGAACGATTTCCGGAACCCCAGCTCGGAGCAGTACAGCTTCGGCTGGAGTCAGCAGCTCACAGAGGACATGACGATTCATGTCGACGGAACGTACGTGCACAGCAGCGGGGATCGGATCAAGGTCGACCGGAATCAGCCCGATCCCGTGACCGGACTCAGGCCGGACCCGCGGTATGCCACCATCGACGAGGACCAGTCCATCGGCCTCGCGCATTACACGGGGATGTTCGTCAGGCTCGAGAAGCGTCTGAGCGACAGGTACACCTATCTCGTGTCCTATACGCTCGCCGACACGGACGACTTCGGAGGACGCGCGGGAAACACAGGCGGTTCCTTCCACATCACGGATCAGAGCAACTACGATCTCGACAAGGGTCCGTCCGACGTGGAGCGCCGCCACGCACTGGTGGCGAGCGGGACGGCACTCCTTCCCTGGGACATGACGCTGGGCGCGGTATGGACGCTGCGATCCTCGGCGCCGTTCAGCGCCTATGCCGCAACCGTCAATCCCTATGGGCAGCGCCTGTATGTGCCGGGCACGTCCCGCAACCAGGGCAACCGCGACCTGGATCTCGCCGCGGTCAACCAGTACCGAGCCGCGAACGGCTTCGGGCCCATTTCCGAGAGCCAGATCGAAAGCGACCGGTTCAGCAGCATCGACGTTCGCATCTCAAAGGCGATGATTTTCGGTGGAGACAAGAGGCTGGAGCTCATTGCCCAGGTGTTCAACGTTCTCGGCACCGAAAACCTGAACGCGCCGTTCAGCGGCGGACAGGTGACGAGCGCGCTGTCCGACAGCTTCGGGAGGATTCTGACCGCCAAGCCGGAGCAGCAGGCCGAGCTGGCCGTACGCTTCGCCTGGTAGGAAGAGCAGAGATCGTCATGCGATCCATCCCTAGAGAGTGGTGTGCCTTCGGCGTCGCTGCCATCACGCTGGTCGCGACGCTGTGCGGAAACGCGCAGGCCCAGCAGCCGCCGATCGCGTCCTCGGACCTCGCCTCTCTGTTCGCGCCGGGCGGTCTGCTGCAGGACCGCAACGGTGACGGAGTGATCGATTTCGTCAACGCGCGCGTCGTGCTGGGGGAACGGCCGAGTCCGTCGGACGTCTCCGCGGCGGCGAACCTGGCCGCGCGGCTCGGCTTCGAGACGATGGCGATGAACCTGCCGTTGTCATCGACTCCGGAAGCCGGTGCCACCGCGTTCCTCGTCGGACGGGAAGGCGTGCGGCGGTCGGGCGTCACGCCGCCCGCGAGGATGGCATCGCTCCGTCCAGGCGAAGGAATGATTGCGGTCACGACATCTGGGGCACCCTCGGTCATCGTGGCGGGCGCGGACGACGCAGGTACGATGGCAGCGGCGGCGGTTCTGGCGGGACGCCTGCCCCATGTGTGGGATCCGGAAGGCAAGTCACTCTCCGAGCTCGCCTCCGACGTCAGGACTGTCCTCGGTGACGTCGGAAGCATCACCATTCCGGCGGTAATCGTGCGCGCGGGCGGGGACGAAATCCAAGCGATCGACGTTGCGGTGACCGCCCAGACTTCGGCCGCCGCGGCGAGCGCGGTACGAGCCCTTCGTCAGCTGATTGCGTCTCCATCGGCCCGACCGGCGGGTACGCTCTCCTATCCGGGCGCGGCCATGATCCGGATCGAAGTCGCCGCCGCAGGCGCGCGGCCTTCCGTCGTCGAGATTCCCCGCACCGAGGGCGCGCGACCGGGGCCCGTACCGGCGCGCCCCGGCTCCGAAGCGAAAGAAAAACTCACCCTCGCGAACCTCTTTACCAGTGACGGTTTGCTGGGCGACTCCGACAGCAATCGCATCGTCGACCGTTTCGACATGCTCCTCTCTCCCTTTGGCGACGGAATCGAAGGTACGGTCGAGCTCGCGGCCCGGCTCGGTCTCGAATCGACGGGCATCTCCATTCCCGTCGCGCTGCCTCCGGATCGACTGGAAAAACCCGAGGACCAACCGACACTCGTCCTGATCGGAACCACACATCCGCTCGTCGATCGGCTGGTCACGGAGAAGAAATTCGAGCGGCCGGCGCTGCAGCCGGGACAAGGACTCATCCAGGTCGTCAGGAAGGCTTTTGGCGACAAGAGCGCTCTGGTCATCACCGGTGCCGACGAGCGAGGCCTTGCGAGAGCGCTTCACGAAGCCGCCGAGCGGCTCCCGCACGTCTGGGAGCGTGGAAAGGATCGCACGACGCTCGACGACATTCAGGACGAGGCGCGACGGGTCCTGTCCGGACGCACGCCGGCGGGTCAGGCGGCGACGGCCCTGTACAAGCTGGATCAGATCGCCGGGAGTCTCTCCGCCAAGGATCTCGAGTCCGCCGACGTAGTCGTGTCCCTGGAGAAGCCCGCGGAAGGCTTCCTCGAGGTCGTCCGGCAGCGTGCCGCGAAGATCAAGGCGGATCGGGTGAACGTCGTCGTCGACAACCGCGACGTGCAGCATGCCAAGACGATCTTCGAGGAGAGCTTCGACATCCCCTCCGAGGTCGACGAGTTCTGGAAAGAGTTCCGAAGCAAGGTGCTCCCTGCCGTGAAGAAACGTCAACCGGTGGTGATCGAGGCTGGCCTGAGCGAGTCGCCGGAGATGCGGACGAAGATCGCGAACGACGCACGGGCCGAGCTGATCAAGGCGGGGGCGGCCGACTCAGGCACGTCGGTGACGGTGCTCTGCGCCTACAAGCAGGGTTACAGCTGGCTGCACGACGTGATGCGCCCCGCGATCGCCGATAAGCCTGTCGGGAACATCACCATCCGTTTCGCGCGCATCGGGCCACCCCCGGAGTGGAAGCACCAGGCGATGTACTCGCCGACGCGGTGGCTTCTCGAAATGTATCCAATCCTGGACGTCCTGGCTCGCGATCTGAAGATCGACATCGAGAAGATGCACATCGAGGAGGCGCCGATCGGAGCTCCGGCGTACGAAGCGACGGTGACCGGTTCGGACGGTGTGACGATCTTCCACGAGACTTTCGAGCCGCGCATCGTGGTCCGGGATTTCTTCGATCAGTTTCCTTCCTATGAAAAGGTGCGCGTCGAGACCGGCTGGCTGCGAGCCACGTCTGGCGGCCGCGTGCTCGCGGATCAACGGATCGTAACGGACGCCGAGCGCTTCTGGGATCACTTCCAGGCGAAGACCCTGCCCGCCATCTACGACTACGAGATGGCGGTTTCAAAAGGGAAGCCGCGCGCGGAGGACGCGCCCTTTTTCGGGGAGCTCCGGGTCGACCTCACGCTGAGCGAACCGAGCTACAAGCTCGGCATCGACAACGAGCTCATAGCACCGCTCGAGTCCGTGCAGGAAGAGATTTACTTCAACACGCTTCACTTCTACGACGTGCTCGGTCGTGAAGCGAGCGGGCAGTCGCTCGACTACATCGGCCGGGTGATCCCCCTCGTCCGTCCGAAAGAAGACGGCACCGCGGGAAAAGCTCAGATCACGTTCACCGGGTTCGCGACGGATCGTCCCGCGGTCGAGGTCACGTATCGCGAACGGGGCGGCCGCACGGGAGTGGCCCGTCTGGACATCCCCAAAGTGGATCTCGCGGCTCCGGAGGCATTGGCCGCGATCGTGCGAGATGGACAGAACGGCATCGAACGACTCGACCTGCGGGTGAAGGTGGACACGGAGAAGGATGAGCGCGCCGAGCTCGTCAAGCGAACGCGCGCGGCAAACGTGGACCGGAGAATCCTGTCGGCGGAACAGGTGTCTGCGACGCTCGCGAACCTGGAGCAGCTGCGCGCCCAGGGCTTGTACAAGGACGCGCTGGCGTACCACGATCTCGGCGGCCTGCAACTGGCCGCCGCATGGACCTGGACGCCCGACTCGGCGACCGAGATCGTGAAGGCGCTCGATGCCAACGGGTCGCCCGCGCCCTTCCCCGATCCGAAGACGCTCCTGCCGGCCGGCTACCGCTATCAGGGCGAGCCGCTCGTGCAGTGGGATACGCCCATGCCACCGCCCGAAGGCCATGCGATCCTCGGGAAGATGACGTCGGCCTTCAAGGAGGCCTCCGTTTACAAGGTCGGGGAGAGCTATCTCGGCAAAGACATCTGGGCCATGGACCTGATGCCGCCCATGGAGGCATCTCACTGGTCCCAGGCCAAGGCGACCACGCTGAAGCCCACGGTCGTCTATTCGGCCCGGCAGGATGCGAACGAGGTGTCGTCGACGAGCCACACGCTCAAGCTCGCCGAGATGCTCCTCACGGATCCGGCGTACAAGGACGCGCTCAAGAAAGTGAACGTCGTATTTCACCCGTACACCAATCCCGACGGCGCGCAGCTCGCCTACGACCTCTACAAGGTCACCCCCGACTACCTTCTCCATCCGGGCTATCTCGGCCCCCTCGGCGTGACTCTGGTGACGCGGTGGGACAGCGATCCCATCTACCCGGAATCCAAGGTCAGGGTGAAGCTGTGGAAAACCTGGTTGCCCGACATCTTCCTCAACCCGCACGGGTATCCGTCACACGAATGGGTGCAGATGTTCTCCGAGTATGCGGCGTGGGTCCGGAATCGCGTGACCGAGGCACGCGACTGGCAGCAGATGCGCGGGTGGTTCATTCCCGGCTTCAACTATCTGGACGATCCCAAGTATCCGCGGCACAAAGAAGCGGCGTTCGAGATCCGCGAGAGGATCACCAACAACATCAATGCCGTGCCCGAGATCCGCGCGCTCAACGAGCGTTCCTACGATCGATATCGGCGGTACGGGTTCCAGTTCGACGACGAGAATTTCAAGATGGATTTCGCGAACGGGGTGCTGATCTACACGGACATCAAAGGCGACCGCGCCGACAAGGGCACGCGCGCCAACATCGATGACGACTTCGTCGTGCGTCAACCGGACATCACCATCTGGTACGGCGTCACCGAGGCGCCGGATGAAACCGCCTACGGGGACTGGATGAAACTGGTGGCGACGATGGGCCTGCAATGGGACAAGGCGCTCCTTCAATATCTTCTCGATGGGAACCACGTCGTCGAGCGCAAGGGGACTTCTTTCTTTGGCGGAGCCACGATGAGCATGGACCGACCCAGGCCTCCCAAGCCGGAGTCGACGGCCGACCCGAAGTCACCGTAACCTTGACGAGTCGCACTAAGAAGCAGCCACGGAAAGACGCGCGCCCGCATCAGCCCATGCGCATCGCCCTTGCGCTCGTAGGGGCTTTACTGCCGCTCGTCGCGGCCGGTCTGTGGCTTTTCGCACGCGTTCGACAGCCGCCACAGGTTCCTCCGGGATCGGCTGCGGGCAGCAACGTCCTGCTCATCACGGTCGATACCCTCCGTGCCGATCGAGTCGGCGCCTATGGCAACCGATCGGGTCTGACGCCGGCGTTGGATCGCCTCGCCGATAGCGGCATCCGGTTCGAATCCGCATACACGCCGGTGCCGATGACCCTCCCGGCTCATGCATCCATCCTCACCGGCCTCGAGCCGTTCGCTCACGGCATCCGCAACAACACGGCTTCGAGACTTGGTCAGACCCCCACGCTGGCCACGATGTTGAAGAGCGCTGGATATCGAACCGGGGCGTTCGTCGGTGCGTTGGTGCTGAACGCAGGTTTCGGCCTCGATCGTGACTTCGATGTTTACGACGATCGCTTCGGCCCGGCCGAACGTCCTGCCGAGGGTGTGATCCGAGCCGCCACCGATTGGATCCTTCAGAGCGACTCAGCGGATTCGGAGTCCAACGGATCGTTCCGCCCGTGGTTCGCATGGATTCACCTGTACGACCCGCATGCTCCTTATCAAGCTCCATCCGACTATCGCGTCGGACGCACGCCCTACGATGCCGAGGTGGCCTACACCGACGCGATGATCGGCCGTGGTCTCGACGAGCTTCGGGCTGCCGGACAACTCGATCGGACGATCGTCCTCGCCGTCGCCGATCATGGTGAGGCGCTTGGCGAGCACGGCGAAGCGTCGCACGGGCTCTTCGCCTACGAATCGACCTTGCGGGTACCGATGATCGTGACCGCCCCGGGCATGCGGGCTCAGGTGGTACGCAACGCGGTCGCGAGCGTGGATCTGGCGCCGACGGTGTTGGATCTGCTGGGCATCGCGATCCCATCCGGCCTGGACGGCCGATCTCTCCTTGGCGCGGGAGACCCCGGTACGCGCGTCCCGCGGGCCCTTTATTTGGAGGCGCTCGACGCGAACCTGACGCGAGGGTGGGCGCCGCTCACGGGCATCATGGTAGACGGCTTCAAATTCATCGAGCTCCCGATTCCCGAGCTATACGACCTCGAGCACGACCCCGGCGAGACGCACAATCTGGCCCCGCGCGAGCCGGAGCGATCGCGTGTCCTCCAGGCGCGGCTGACGGAACTGATCGCGGGCCACAAACCGGCGGCAGAGGCCGCTCCCCCTCGCATCGATGCCGAGACGAGGGAGCGGTTGGCGGCGCTCGGTTATCTCGGCTCCGTGGAGACGACCGAAAAGCGGACGTTCTCGGAGGCGGACGACCCCAAGAACCTGGTCGCGCTCAACGAAGCATTCTTCGCCGCCCTCAATGACCAGCGCGAAGGCCGGTCCGAGTCGGCGCTCACGACCCTCGGCACTGTCGTGGCGGCGCGCCCGGATTTCGTCGCGGCGCGCGTGAGCGCGGCGGCCATTCTCGAAAGCGTGGGTCGTCCGGCCGAAGCGATTCTCCTGCTTCAATCGGCACCGGGAGCAGCAGCCTCTGCGACGGTGCAGACGCAGCTCGGTCTCGCGTTCGAAGCCAGCGGCAACCTGGTCGAGGCGGCGAAACACCTCGACGCTGCGGTCCGGCTGCGGGGGGATGACGCCCAGACGCTCAACTCGCTGGGTGTCGTCTACTCCCGACTCAATCGGTTCGAGGACGGCAGGCGATTGTTCCGGCAGGTTCTCGAGACCGATCCGCGCGCGGCTGCGGTCTGGAACAATCTTGGGATTCTCGAGATGAATGCCGGCAACCGACGAGACGCTGCCGATGCCTTTCGAGAGGCGGTGACCGCCGATCCCAATTACGCTTCCGCCTGGCAACGCCTGGGCGTCGCGCTCGTGGCCAGCGACGCGGCTGGCGCGATCCAGGCATGGCAACGCGCCGTGAAGCTCGACCCTCTCGATTTCGACACGCTGTTCGATCTGGGCATCGTGCTCGCGGAATCGCCGGAGCCCCGCGATGCGCTCCCGTACCTGAAGCGGTTCGCTGCGGACGCGCCACCCGATCGATACGGAACCGAGATCGCGCGCGTCACGACGCTCATCACCAGAATCGAGCGACCCTGAGTGGGATCGACCTGAGAGGCGCTGCGACGACGCTTTGATCTGACGGAGGATGAGTGAGCGTCCAGAAGTTTCGCTCCGTCGAACAAATGGAGGCTGCGCTGATTCTGACGAACGAGGCGGACGGCTTCGTTCGCTTTCTGCGCACTGCGCTCGCTATTGGCCGGTGTCCCCGCGCAGCTATCCCCGCGGCCTGTTCAAGTTCCGCACTCTCGACGAGGCGCAAGCGGCCCGAGAGAGAGTAGCTTCCCAACCGGGAGCGACGGCCAGCTCGACGGGTTAGCCCGCGGTCATCCCGTTGGAACGAAGCGTCACATCGGCGCCGGGTGACGCAGCCAGTCGAGGAGCTGCTTGGCCGTGACCACCCGCAGTTCCGGCCGGGACAGGGCGTAGTCCAGGATCTCCCGGAGCGCCTGGCGCCGCTCCTCGGCGCTCGTCGTGAGCGCGGTGTCGTACTGCTCGGAGTAGATGTCGCTGTGCGCGCCGAAGGTGAACGGTGCGCGATTCCCCGATAGCCGCCGGTCGAGCGTGTACTTGAAAACCGCGACGACCTCCTCCCGGCTCATTCCGAACTCCACCCAGAGGTTCCAGTCCATGCCGGTGATCTTGCCGTCGGTGGGGTCGAAGTAGTCGTGCACCGAGTGGAGCCGTTGCCGAAGGCCGGGCCGCACGCCGTACCGCTCGCACGCCTCGTCGGGCGGGACGAGCAGTACGTAAACCGGAATCTCCCAGAGCTCCCGAGAGGCGGCCCCCTCTCCGCCGTAGCCTGCCGCGATGCGATAGGGCCAGAGGAAGTTCGTCCCATCGAACCGATCGTCGACTCCCTCCTCGAGGCTGCAGTCATAGAGGATCCCGTTCCCGCGCAGAGCGGGGAAGAGCGGGCGGCCGGACTCCAGGAACGGGGCGCGGAAGCCGAAGGTCAGAGACCTCGGGACGCCAACGCCGGTCTCGGGGTCGGCGGCCCGCTCGTCGTCGAAAGGCTTCTCGAGCCAGCGGGCACAGGCGGCGATCTCGGCGGACCACTGCTCGCTCGTGAACTCCGAGCCATGCGCGTGGTTGTGAGTGTGGAGGCCGATCTCGTGCCCGGCGGAAACCGCCCGTCGCCACTCGCGCTTCACGTGCTCGGGAACGTCGGTCTCCGCGGTCTCGATGTAACGGGTCACGACGTAGAGCGAGAACCTCGCCGGGGTCCCGTCGAAGGTACTCGGATTGCCGGAGCCGGCCGGGTTGCGTTTATCCGCGAACAGGTCGTTGACGAACCTCAGCCCGCCGCTCGTACCGGAACCGTCGCGCCCCGAGATGCCGATGTCGTCGAAGCCGAAGTGGACGAACTGCGGCACCCGCTCGACCGGCAGGCCTCCGGGCGGTCTGACCGACGCGGAGCCGCCGCTCGGATGCACCTCCGGGATGGTCTGGACCGGGCCGCGGCCGCAGCTGGACAGGCCGCCTGCGGCGGCGAGAACCACCGCGGTGGCGGAGGCCGACGTAAGGAAGCGCCGGTACACGGTCAGGAACGATAGCACGGCTCGAACTATCGCTCCGCCAGGACTTCGCGCACCACTCGCCGCTTCTCCGGCTCCTTCACCAGCGCCTCCCACGACCAGAGCACGACGCCGCGGGAAGGAGGCTTGAGAGCTTCGCGGAGCTGCTGCTCGAACTCCGCGGCGGTGAAAGCGACGCCGGGGCGGTAGGCCTCGCCCACCTGGATGCTGGGCAGGATCGGCGCCGCCGACTCGTCGGCGAGCCTCGTGACCACCGAGTGAATCCAGCGAGGCGGGCGCTCCAGCATGTGCGCGTAGCACATGGGCGAGAGGTAGTCTCCGTACCTGGACAGCGACGCAAAATCCTGTCCCGCGCTCCGAAGTATGGCGCCGCCGAAGTCGGTGCGGGTCCACGGCACGGCGTGGAGGTTTATCTCGAGCGTCGAGTCCACGGCCCGCGCCTCGCGCACGATGTCTTCGACCATCGTGTTGATGAGGGAGATCTTCCACTCGGTCCACTGGGCCTCGTGGTGCTCGAGGATCCACGCGGCAATCCCGCGCGTCTCCGTTACCGATTCCGGGAGCTTTATTCCGGTTCTGGCCGCGAAGGCAGCGATACAGTGGCGACAGAAGCAGGCGTTGGGGATGTCGCTGTGGCGTGTCGCGGGGTGGATCTTCTCCCAGAATACGAAATGGCGGATGAAGTCGAGCGAGAGGCCCTGGGGGCGCAGCCGGCGCACCAGATCCGCGATCTCGCGGATCCGCCGTGCTCGGTATTCCGGACGGGAGGGGCACACGAACTGCACCCAGTCGTCGCGCGCCGGAGAACCGTCGGCGGTGACGGCGTAGAGGCCCGGGTCGCGCGCCAGGGCTTCGGGGTTGTAGAAGACCGGCGCGATGACGAACAGGTCGACGCCGTGCTCCGCCGCCAGACGGCGGAACTCTGCGTCCTCCGCCACGGCTTCGCTCGCGAACGCGGTGCCGATGTGCAGCTCTTGCCACTCGGCAAAGAGCTTTTCGAGGCTCGGGGGGCGCTCGTAGATCTTGACTCCGATGAGTGGAGGTTTCCCGGGTGGAGCACGCGCCAGATCTGGCCGCTCGGGAGGCGGGAACACCTCGAGCACCGTGAAGTCTACCCAATAGATGGCACGGGTGTTCGGAGTCTTCTCCAGGATGCGGCGCCCGATCTCCGCCGGCGGGTCCTGGAGCTTCTTCCACCACGGCCGGTCCGTCTCGTACCCGATCTGGAAACCGACGGGCGCGGGGGAGAAGGCGCGCCCCCAGGCCGCGAACTCCTCGACCATGGCGTCGAGGGAGGGGAGGATCTGGCTGTCGTCGATGAAGAAGATCCCGTCTCGCACGGTGGGCGGCATCTTCTCGGCCAACCAGTGCTTGAGAAAGAGGCGGTAGCTCGGGTTGTGGGAGCGGGCCGCGGCGAGCCAGGCCGTCGCCTCGGCATCGGTCACCGCCTGACCATCGGGCTCGTCGATCGAGCGGTACCACTCGACGTCCACCCCGACGCCAACGACCGACGAGTGGTGCCCGTAGCGCTGGAGCATCAAGTGGATCAGCTCTTCGACGGGGGCGTGCCCCGGCTCTATCTGGAGCCAGGTCTCGACGCCATCCCGATCGAAGAGGTCGAGTGTCTCTTCATTCTGATCTTCGGTGGTGAACTGGATGAGCGGGCTCTCGCTCCGCCCGGGAAAGCTGAGCTCGCTCCCCTTCCCCTTGAGCCGGCCCACGATCCAGACAGCGCCCGGCACCGACCCCGGGAAGCGGGCCGCCATCTGCCGGCCCACGTCGCGCCAGTACGCCGGTCCGGGGTTGTACTCGGGACCATATACGGAGTACCGGAAGCCGGCGGCGAGTTTGCTCGCTTCGGGTCGACTCTCCTGTGCCGTCGCTCGCACCACGACGGAGCAGGCGAGGAGGGAGCCCGAAATCCAAAAAAGAAAGCGCGCGCCGGCCCTCGAAGTACTCGAGAAGGCCGGCGCGCCCTTCATCGGCAAGAGCTCGCGGCTACGAGTTCTCCTTAGAACTCGAAACGGACGCCGAACCGGAAGCGCCGGCCCTGCGGGATGTTGGTCACGTTGCCGTAGCCTTCGCCGACGACGCCCATGTCGGTGGGGGTGTTGGTGTTGAATATGTTGAACCCGTCGAGCACCACGTGCAGCGACTGCTGCTCACCCAGCCGGAAGATCTTCGCGGCATGCAGGTCGAGGAGAGCCAGGTTGGGGAGGTTGTCGGGGTCGTTGGGATCGACGGACACTACCTGCGGCAATCCATTCGGGATGATCACGCCGCCGGGCGGATCGCCGAACTGTGTGTGCTGCGGATAGTTCTCCAGCTCCCACACGGGTCGACCGGTCATGAACCGCAACCGCGCGCCCACATCGACTGCGACCGAAGGAATCGAGTAGGAGCCGGACACCTTGACTTCCCATGTGGGTGTGAACGGGAGCGGGCCCTCGAGGTTGTTCACCGCGTAGTTGAGGTTCCCCATCCAGTTGTCGTCGTAGAACATCGGGCCCTCGACGTTGAAGTCCTGTCGGAAGGAACGGCGGGCGATGCCGCTCGAGCTCGAGTACAGGACCGACGCCAGGGTCTGCCATTGGTCGAACCGCTTTCTGAAGGTGACCTGGGCTCCGTGGTAGTCGCGCTTGGGCGTGGTGCCGTCGAAAGAGGGGAGGTTCTGAACTCTGGACCCGTCGTTGTTGTCGACGAACCCGACGTCGGCGCCATCGACGACGCCGTTGCCGTCGTAGTCCTGGTGCACGACGCTGTAGAGATTCACCGTCTGGCCGTTCGATGTGGTGAACGGGATTCTCTCGTACTCCCACTCCTGGCCCGTCACCTCGTTGATCGGGATGTTGGCGAACAGGTCCGTCGCATGCTTGTAGATGTACGTCCCGCTGACCGAGAAGTTGGGGGCAATCTCCCGCTCGAGGCCGAGCGTGAACTGGTCGGTGTGCTGGTTCTTGAGGCCGTCGGCCACGTTCAGCGTCCAGGAGTAGTCGATGGTCTGTTCCTCCTCGCTCAACGGCGTCAATCCGTGGACCAGTCGGGCCGCCTCTCTCGTCTCGATCGAGTCGATGAACCCGTCGCCGTTGGTATCGACCCTGTCCCACGGCCCGACTTCGAACATCTGGAAACTCCGGCTGACGAGGGGCATGTCGGGGCCGAATCGGCGGAGGGACTCGGCGGTGAGCGGCAGGTAGTAGCGCCCGTAGGATGCCCGGGCGACGGTCTTGCCGTCTTCCGTCACCTGGTAGGTCAGCCCGATGCGCGGGGCAATCGTCTTGAAGTCGAAGATGTTGTCGGTCGAGGCGCGGTCGCGGAGAACGGGGGGTGGATCGTTGATCGCGTCGGGGGAGCCCGGGAACTCGTAGACCTTCCCCGCTCCGTATTTGCTCGTCATGTGATCGAATCGGAGCCCGAGGTTGATCGTCAGGCGGCGGCTCGGCGTCCACTGATCGTCGAAAAACATGCCGAGGGAGTCGCCGGTGCGCACGGTGAGCGAGGGGTTGATGGTGTCCTGCTGGTTGTAGAAGCGGAGCCCCGTATCACCGTACCAGGACTGCAGGTATTGAACGCTCTGCGTCCAGCGGTACGGGTAGAGGAAGTTGACGTAATTCTGGAAATAGCCGCCCTGAGAGTTGCTTCGCCCCTTCGTATATTGCGCGCCGAACTTGATGTCGTGCTCACCGAGAAAATCTTCGGCATAGTGCGAGAGGTCGGCCTGGAGCGTGTTGCGGCTCGACTGGTAGCCCTCTACGTAAGGGAAGGCGCCGTTGATGCCGTAACTCCCATACGCATCGGTCCACTTCCACCAGTTGATGTACCCGGGATGGTCGGGCGCGTCTTCAGGAATGTAGGGGCTGTCGTCGGTCCAGAATCCCAGCCATTTGGCCGAAAACGTCGTCTTGGGGCCCGCCAGCCACTGCCACTGGGAAGAAAGAGTGTTGTTCGCGGTCTTGGTCCCGTAGGTCATGGTGGTGTCCCACCCGGGTTGGCTGCCCCAGCTCCCTCCATTCGAGTCGTTGTTCTCGTGGTGATAGGCGACCCAGGCGAGGTGATTCTCGAAGGGCGCGGCGGAAACCTTCGCGTCGGCATAGCGTCCCTTGTACTCGCTCTTGAGCGGCCACCGCGGAGGCAGACTGGCAGTGCTCACGTTGTCGAAGGCGCCAAAGAACCACGCCTTGTCCTTGACGATCGGCCCCCCCAGCGTGCCCGACGCCTCCCAGTCCGTCTCGATCTCCCCGGCGAGCTGCGCGTTCTCGCCGATGAAGAGAAAAGGCCGCCCGAGATCCTCACCGGGAGCGGGCTGGTTGTCAGCAACCGAGCCCAGCTTGGAATAGAACGCGAAGCTGCCGTTGAACTCGTTGCCGCCGGATTTGGTGACCACGTCGATGGCCGCGCCGGAGAAGCTCCCGTACTCGGCCCTCGATCCGAGGGACACCACCCGCACTTCCTCGACGATGTCGTAGTTGACATTGACCAGAGACCCGAACGAGCCGGCCCGGGGACTAGTGGCGTCGACTCCATTGATGAGGAAGACGTTCTCGTTCGTCGAGCTGGAGTAAGCGGTGGGACTCTGGAACTCGGTGGTTTGAGTGGGCGCGCCAGACCCCGGGGACATGCCGGGCGTCATGAGCGCCAGGTCTAAGAACGCGTCCCGGCTCGTCGGGACCTTGTCCATGAGATCGCGGTCGATCTTCGCGTCGATAGTGGAGGTCTTGGTGTCGACGATCGGTCCCTCTGCCGCGACCGTCACGTACTCCTCGATCGCTCCAACAGGAAGGGTGAAATCGACCGTCATCACCGATGCCGCAGACACGACGACGTTCTCCTGGGTGACGGTCTTGAAAGCGTCGCGGGACGCGGTGATGCTGTAGGTGCCCCCCGGGAGGTTGAGGAACACGTACGTCCCTCTCTCCGACGTCGTGGTCGATCGCTTGCCGCCGAGGAGCGAGGGGCTGGTGATCTCCACGGTCGCCCCGGGGAGAGGGGCGCCGTCGTCGCTCATCACCGTTCCCGTCGCTTTGCCTTCCAGAATGGCTTGCGCGCGGACCGATCTCGCGCCAACGCCGACGAGGAGGAGGGAAAAACCAATCGCAATCAACGATCCTCTTCCCACCTGCATGGCCATCCTCCTTACTTTCAATCCGTCTCGAATCCGTTGGTTTGATCGAACAGGCCGGGATGCAAACTGCACGAGAATCTTGCGGCGCTCGGGTCGGAGGCCTCCCTCCGGGATGTCATTGGAGCGGCGGCTCGAAGGCTGCCGGGAGACCGCAGGGCTACGGAGTGTCCGTGAATCCGGAGGTTGGGCAGAACGGGTAGAAGCGCCCGAAATTGTCCCATGGCCCCTTTCGGTAACGAACGGGTCCGAGCAACCGTTCGTTAAGCCTCTTAATAAAGTTCGTATTATGTCGACGCCGCGCGTTCTGTCAAGCGCTTTTTGGGCCGTGGATCTCGTCGGCGCCGCACTGTGGCGTGGATAACATCTCGCGGTCCGCGAGATCTACGATCTTAGTTCCATCTCCGATAGAAGGGGGAGCCGTCAACCGGCGGCCCGAAGCTGCCCCAGGTTTCGCCGCAGACGGCGCCTCGCCTCGGTGGTTGCGACCAGGAGGCTTCCCCAGAGCGGAGCCTCCTCGTGAAGCTCCGACAGCACGATTCGAGGTGGAGTGGGCACGATGCTCTCGACGATCTTCCGCACCCGGTCCACCACCTGCCTGCCCTCGGCGACGAGCGCGCCTCCGAGAACCACCAGCGACGGGTCGAGCACCACACTCAGGTTCGCGGTCGCGATTCCGATGAGGGTCACCGCCTCGTCCACGGTCTTTCGGGCGCTGCGGTCCCCGGAATCAGCGGCCTTGAACAACTCTCCCACCCACGGTTTTCCGTTCCTCGGAGGGTGGGACCAGCGAGCCGCGAGAGCTTTGAGACCGGCGAGCTTTTCGAGACATCCCTGGGAACCGAAATCGGTTCCTACGAATTGCGGCCCCATGCACATCAGCGCGATCTCTCCCGCGAGGAAGTGATGTCCATGGTGGAGGTCGCCTCCCACCACGATGCCGGCGCCGATTCCTTTCCCCACGGTGATGAAGGCGCAGGTGTCGTGTCCGCGGGCCGCCCCCCGCCAGCGCTCCCCGAGGATCGCGAGGTTGACGTCGTTCTCCACCACTACCGGGGCGTCGAGAGCGCGTTTCAGGATCCGGCCCATGGGGACGTCGCTCCAGCCTTTGAGGTTCGGCGCGAGCGCCAAAACCGTTCCGCTCTTCGGGTCGACGGCGCCCGGCGCCCCCGCGCCTGCCGCCAGCAGGCGGCCCGCGGGCACGTGCGCCTGCCGCAGCATGGCGCGCACTTCGGTCGCGAGTCGGGACAAGAGCGGGGCCGGTCCGCGATTCGGCGTCGGCACCACGCGCTCGACCAGGCGTTCACCCCGCAGATCGGCGATTGCGAGCCTGGTACGCGTGGGCCCCAGATCGATCCCCGCGACGAAGCCGTGCCGGGCGTTGAACTCCATGAAGGTGGGCCGTCGCCCTCCGCGGGAGGGTCCGGCGCCGAGGTCCCGGACCAGGCCGCTCTTGATGAGGTGCTCGGCGAGACTCCCGACGGTCGGAGCGGAGAGCCCGGTCTCTTCCATGAGCTCGCCGCGGGTGAAGGGACCTCTGCGTTCCATCGCGATGGCCAGGACTCTATCGAGGTTCAACCCCCGAAGGCGCGCAGCGTCCTGGCTCCGCTCTCCTTCGCTCGACCGCGAACTCATGGCTCGGTAAGGTATGGCCGGCGGGACCTTTCAGAAAACAGTCTATGGAAATAGTCTTCCTTTCGCAAGAATATTAAAGGGACTTAATTAACTCTTGCCTCGGTCCTCCCTCTGAGACTAACCTAGGCCGCGCGAGCTCGAGAGGAGGACGTCGCCATGACTCGACCCCGGTGGTGGCTCGCCGGAGGCGTCTGGCTCACGCTCGCGGTTTCGTCGTTGGCCTCGACCGAGGCTTCGAAGCAACTCCTTGAGAGCGGCTGGTGCCTCCAGTCGTCCGCCAAAGTCGGGGAGAAGGGCGACGTTCTGTCCCGGCCCGGCTTCCGCACCGACGGCTGGCACAGCGTGAAAGTGCCCAATACCGTGGTGGGCGCTCTCGTCGAAAGCGGGCACTTTCCCGATCCTTATTTCGGGATGAATCTGCGGACGATTCCCGGAACCACCTATCCCATCGGGGAGAGGTTCACCCTTCTTCCGACGCCTCCCGATAGCCCCTTCAAACCGTCGTGGTGGTATCGCACCGAGTTCGCCGTTCCCGCCTCGAGCGCGGGAAAGAGCCTCTGGCTTCACTTCGACGGGATCAACTACCGCGCCAACCTATGGGTGAACGGAACGCTCGTCGCAGGCGCCGACGAGGTAGTCGGGGCTTTCCGGCGATTCGTCTTCGACGTGACCTCCCACGTCCGCCCCGGTGAAGCCAACGCCGTCGCCGTCGAGGTGATCGGCCCCGAGCCCCACGACCTCGCCTTCATGTGGGTGGACTGGAACCCCACGCCCGCCGACAAGAACATGGGTCTTCACGGTCCGGTATACCTCACGGAAAGCGGGCCGCTCGCGCTCCGGCATCCCCACGTGATGACGGATCTGGACCTTCCTTCGCTCGCGGCGGCCCGGGTGACGGTGACCGCCGAAGTCTGGAACGCCACGGATCGCCCCGTTGCCGGCGTGGTGCGAGGAGAGATCGAGACGCGAAGGTTCTCGAAGCCCGTGTCGCTCTCCCCGGGAGAGCGGGCCATCGTCCGCTTCACCCCCGAGGAGGTGCGGGATCTCCTCATCGAGAACCCGCGGGTGTGGTGGCCCTACCGCCACGGGCCGCAGAACCTGTACGAGCTCTCGCTCGTCGTCGAGGTGGAGGGCGCTGCCTCCGATCGACAGAGCGTTCGCTTCGGCGTCCAGGAAATGACCTCCGAGCTGACCGAGAAGGGTCACCGGCTCTTCAAGGTCAACGGAACGCCGATCCTGATCCGGGGCGGAGGCTGGGCGTCGGACATGCTCCTCCGTCCCGCTACGACCGAGCGCCTCGAGGCCGAGCTCCGCTACGTGAGAGAGATGGGACTCAACACCGTTCGCCTCGAGGGAAAGCTCGAGAGCGACGAGTTCTACGATCTCGCCGATCGCCTGGGAATCCTCCTCATGCCCGGATGGTGCTGCTGCGATCAATGGGAGATGTGGGAAAAGTGGGACGAGGAGGACCATCGGGTCTCACGGGCGTCGCTCGAGGATCAGATCCAGCGCATCCGCAACCATCCGAGCCTTCTCGTCTGGCTCAACGGAAGCGACTTTCCCCCTCCCGCCGACGTGGAGCGAAGCTACATGGACGTCCTCCACTCCTGCGAGTGGAAGAGACCCGTTCTGTCGAACGCTACCGACGCACCGGGACCGCTCACCGGCCCGACGGGGGTGAAGATGCGCGGGCCCTACGACTACGTGCCGCCGTCCTACTGGCTTCGGGATAGCGAGCACGGAGGGGCGTTCGGGTTCGCGACCGAGGTCGGGCCCGGAGCAGCCGTCCCGCCCATCGAAAGCATCGAGAGGATGGTGGGCGCCGATCATCTCTGGCCCATCGACGATTTCTGGCGTTTCCACGCGGGGGGAGACGAGTTCAAAGACTTGAACCTGTTCACCGCGGCTCTCGAAGGCCGATACGGAAAGGCCAGGAGCGCGGAGGACTACGCCCGGAAGGCGCAGGCGCTCGCGTACGAAGGCGAGCGTGCGATGTTCGAAGCGTTCGGGCGCAACAAGTACACCTCGACGGGCGTCATCCAGTGGATGCTCAACAACGCCTGGCCCTCCATGATCTGGCACCTCTACGACCACTACCTGCGGCCGGGAGGCGGCTACTTCGGTACGAAGAAGGCGAACGAAGGGGTGCACGTGCAGTACTCCTATGACGACCGCTCGATCGTGGTGGTGAACGAGCTTCGCGAAAGCTTCCCCGGTATGAAGGTATCGGTCGAGGTGCTCGATCGGAACCTTCAGCCGAAACTCTCGCGGGAGGTCAGGATCGATCTCGATCCGGACGGCGTCCGGCGCGCGTTGGTCCTGCCGGCGATGACGGATCTCACGACCACCTACTTTCTCCGCCTGGCGCTCGAGGATCCCGCGGGAAAGCGGATCAGCTCGAACTTCTACTGGCTATCGACCCGAGACGACGAGCTCGATTGGGAGAGAACGGAGTGGTACTACACGCCGGTCAAGAGCCACGCCGATTTGACGGAGCTCGCGGAATTGCCTCGGACGACGCTCGAGATCTCGAAACGATTCGAGGATACCGGAGCGGAAGGAATCGCGTTCGTCGAGGTCGAGAACACCGGAAGTGCGCTCGCGTTCCAGGTCCGCCTCAAGGTGTTGGACCCGGCGAGCGGCGAAGAGATCCTGCCGGTCTTCTGGGACGACAACTATATCGCGCTCCTCCCGGGGGAGAAGCGGGAGATCCGGGCTGCTTACCCGCGCCGGAACGGCCGCGAGGCTCCCGATATCGAGGTCGAGGCTTGGAACGTGCCGAAGCTTCGCCACCGGTGATCGTAATCCTCGCGTTGCCTTTCGCCGTGATTCTCGAGAGGGCCGGTGAGGCGTGGTGAACGACGGGAGCGAAGCGGGTCCTCTGATGAAGGCGGAGATCCTCGCCCAACCGGAGGCCTGGAGGCGAGTGGCGGAGACCGTCGGCGGCGTTCTCGGCCGGAAGAACCTGCCCCGGCCCTTGAGCCCGTCCTTCCTGAAGCGCTCGAGGCAGACGGTGATTTTCGGGAGCGGTTCCTCGTTTCACGCCGCTCTTCTCGCCCGCGATTACTTTTCGATCCTGGCGGGTATCCCGTCCCGAGCGACCCATGCGTCAGAGGCGTTCCGATGGGACGAGCCGCAGCCGGAATCCTTGCTCGCGCTCGCGCTGTCCCATTCCGGAGGCTCGACCGACGTGCGAGCCGCGGCGAGACGTGCGCGCCGCCAGGGCATTGCGACCGCAGCCATCACCAACATCGACGACTCGCCGCTCGCCCGGGAAGCCGACGCGGTCCTGGTAACTGGCGCAGGCGCCGAACGAGCGATCCCATCGACGAAAGGGTTCACCGCGGCCATCGCCGCCGCCCTCCTCCTCGCTTCGCACGCGGGAGCGGTGAGAGGCCGGCGAGCCTCGTCGACCAGAGCTCTGCTTCGGGCCGCGTCTGTCGTGGAGCGATGGCTGCGAGCCGAGGAGTCGTCCGTCGCCGTCGAGGAGTCCGCCGCGGTGCTGGCGCGGGCTCGGTTCGCCGCTTTCATCGGAGGAGGGCTTCTCTACCCCGTCGCTTGCGACGCTGCGTTGAAGTTCCTCGAAGTCACCTACTCGCCCGCTCTCGCGTTTCCTCCCGATGAGTTCCGACACGGTCCGATGGCGATCGTGCAGGACGGATTTGCATTGGTCGCGCTCGCGCCGCCCTGGAACGACCGGCTGATTTCCGAAACGCGGTCGAGGGGCGGTGAAGTCGTGGTCGTGGGAGGTCCATCGGTTCCACTGCCGCGAGTCGATGCGCTCCTGGCCCCTCTGGTCTACGCGCCGGCGCTCCAGCTCCTCGCCCACGCGGTCGGAGCGCGGCTCGAACGGCCCATCGATCGTCCGCGCTACCTGCAGAAAATCGTGAGCCGGGCGATCGGAGGTCGCGTCAGATGACGGCGATGCAATCGATCTCCACGAGCGAGTTCCCCGGAATTCCGCCGGCCGCAGCGATCGTCGTCCGGACGGGCGGCTCGGCGCCGAAGCGGCCTCGGAACACCTCGTTCATCCCCGCGTAGTCCTTCAGGTCGTTCAGGTAAACGTTCACCTTCAGCACCTTTTCCATCGACGAGCCGACCTCCTCGAGGCGCTTCTGAATCTCGTCGAGCACGTGCCTGGTGTGCGCCTGGATGTCCCCCTCGAAGTGCGCACCGATGCCGGCGATGAACACCAGGTTGCCGTAGGAAACGACGCCGCTGAAGAGCGGCGTCTCTTCCGGCGGCTTGCCTCCGCTCCAATGCACCTTTTTCGCCGGCCGGCCCGGATCCGTCGATTGGGCGCCCGCCGTCGCCGGCACCGCGGCCCCGGCCGCCACGGCCGAGGCCTTCGAGAGAAAGTGTCTGCGGTTGGATGCAGCCATCGTGAGCTCCTCTCCCTTCGGGAAGCGCTCACAACGTAGCACACCCCGCTCGCCGGCGGTTGCCGGATCCGAAGCTGCTTCGGACGATCGAGCTCGCTCCGAGTTGCACCGGGGGCGGCGGTCTACGATACTCACGCGGAATCGTGAGCAGAACGAAGATCGCCGGCCGGGTCATCGGGACGCACGTCGTTGTCGAGCTCGCGCGTTCCTTCGAAGGGCTTAGCTAGTCCCGATGCTCTCCTTCACGCGTCTCTTCGCCGTCCTCGCGGGACTCGCGGTCCTCGCGCGCTCGGGGGCCTCCCCGACGGCTATCGAAAAGCGCGACGTGCACATCGCCGTCGGAGGGAAGAGCGGGCTCTATTACCTCCCGCTGACCATCGCGGAGAAGCTCGGATACTTCGAGGCGGAGGGTCTTCGCGTGCGGATCAGCGACTTCTCCGGCGGTTCGGCGGCGCTCCGGGCCGTCGTGGGAGGAAGCGCCGACGTGGTGACGGGCGCCTACGAGCACACCATTGCCCTTCAGGGGAAGAAGCAGAACTTCCAGTCGTTCGTACTGCTCGGACGACTCCCTCAGATCGCCCTCGGCGTCGCGACGCCGCGGGCCTCGAGCTTCCGATCGTTCCGCGACCTGAAGGGCATGAAGGTCGGTGTCAGCGCGCCCGGGTCGAGCACCCACAACCTCGTGAAGCAGCTCCTGTCGAAAGCGGGACTGGACCCGAACCGGGACGTGTCCATCATCGGCGTCGGAACCGGAGCCGGGGCGATCGCGTCCCTGAAGAGCGGCCAGCTCGACGCCATCTCGAGCGTCGAACCGGTCATGACCAAGCTGGAGATGGACGGTGCGGTCAAGATCGTCGCCGACACCCGGACGGTCGCGGGCACCCTGGCGGTCTGGGGAGCTTCGCTGCCCGCGGGCTGTCTCTACGCTCCCATCGAGTTCGTGCGCAAGAACCCGGGGACGGCGCAGGCGCTGGCGAACGCAATCGTCCGCGCCGACAAGTGGATCGTAAAGGCGAGCGCCGAGGACGTCGCCCGAGTCGTTCCGGAGTCCTACCTCATGGGAGACCGAGCGCTCTACATGGCTTCCTTCGAGAAAGCGAAAGAGGCGATGTCGCCCGATGGAATCCTCTCCGAGGAAGGCGCCCGGGCCACTCTCGAGGCGCTCTCCGGATTCGATCCCGATTTGAAAGGGAGAGAGATCGTTCTCGAGCGGACCTACACCAACGAGTTCGCGAAGATCGCGAACGACAAGTACCCGTGACCCCGGCACTCGCGCTCGAGAGCATCACCTGCACTTTCCCCACGGGCGCCGCCCGCGAGCGCTACACCGCCGTCAAGGACACGACGCTCCGCGTCGACCCCGGAGAGTTCGTCTCCGTCGTCGGTCCCACGGGCTGCGGGAAGACGACCCTCCTGAACGTGGCCGCGGGCCTGCTGTCGCCCTCGACCGGCCGGGTCACCGTCCGCGGAGAGGAGCTTCGCGGGCTGAACACCCGGGCGGGGTACCTGTTCCAGGCCGATGGGTTGATGCCGTGGCGGACGGCGCTCGCGAACGTGGTGGCGGGCCTCGACTTCCGCGCGATTCGGCGCGTGGTGTCGGAAGAGCGCGGCCGGGAGTGGCTGGCCCGCGTCGGTCTCGGAGGGTTCGAGGATCGCTATCCGCGCGAGCTCAGCGGGGGCATGCGGCGGCGCGTGGCGCTCGCCCAGGTCATGATCCTCGATCCCGAGCTTCTGCTCATGGACGAGCCGTTCTCGGCGCTGGACGTGCAGACCCGACTGCTGATGGAGAACGAGCTTCTCGACCTCTGGTCGTCGAACCGGAAGTCGGTTCTGTTCATCACCCACGATCTGGAGGAAGCGATCTCGCTCTCCGACCGGGTGGTGCTGCTCTCCGCGGGACCGGAGACCCATCCCATCGGCGAATTTCGCATCGATTTGTCGCGCCCCCGGGACGTCGCCGAGATTCGGCTCCAGCCCCGCTTCGTCGAGCTCCACGCCGCCCTCTGGCATTCCATGAGGGCCGAAGTGCTCAAGGGATATGCAAGGCAGAGGAGTTGAGGTCCGGATCTACCAGGCGCTCGTCCTCGTGCTGGTGTTCGTCCTTTGGCACGTCCTCACGAGCCCGACGCTCCTTCCGCCCTTCTACTTCGACGACCCGAACCGGTCGGCGTTCCTTTTCGGTGAGCCCCTCGAGGTCCTCGGCAGGATCTACGATTGGTTCACGTCAGGAGAAATCTACCGCCACCTGTGGGTGACGCTTCTCGAGACGGTGCTCGCGTTCGGAATCGGAACGCTCCTCGGCGTCGCCTTCGGTCTCTGGCTCGCCCTCTCGACTCTCTCCGCCGCGATTCTCGAGCCCTACGTCAAGGCGGCGAACTCCATGCCCAGGGTGGTGCTGGCGCCGATCTTCTTCGTCTGGTTCGGACTGGGCGTCGCCTCGAAGGTCGCCCTCGGGGTGACGCTGGTGTTCTTCGTCGTTTTCTTCAACGTCTACCAGGGAGTTCGCGAAGTCAGCCCGGTGGTGCTGGCGAACGCGCGGATGCTGGGCGCCACTCCGAGGCGGCTCCTCCGGCACGTCTACCTCCCCTCGGCGATGAGCTGGGTGTTCGCGAGCCTCCACAACTCCGTCGGACTCGCGTTCGTGGGGGCGGTCGTGGGGGAGTACCTGGGCTCGGCTGAGGGAGTGGGCTATCTCATCCTTCAAGCCGAGGGAGTATTCGACATCAACACCGTAATGGCGGGAATCCTCGTCCTCACGGTATTCGCTCTGTTGCTGGATCTCCTGGTATCGGTGGTCGAGAAACGGCTCATGGTCTGGCAGCCTCGAACCAGCGAGCTGGAGAGGGTGTGATCCGCGGCCGCGGCTTGACAATGTAATTCGTTAAATGGCAAATTACCGAATTGGCGAAGCCCCTCATCGGTAAACTCGGGGAGCGATGGTAGACGACGCGTCTTTGACGACCGCGGTTCTCAAAGCATTGGCGAATGACAGCCGGCTCCAGATCATGCGCTGGCTGGCGAACCCGCGCGCCCATTTCCCGCCTCAAGTCGAGGGCGACCTGGTGAAAGATGGAGTCTGCGGGCTCTTCATCGCGCAGAAGCTGGGGGTCGGCCAGCCGACGGCCAGCGAGCACCTGCGCGTGCTCGTGCGGGCCGGCCTGCTCAAGGCGAAGCGGATCAAGCAATGGACGTTTTACGCGAGAGACGAGAAGCGCATCGCCGTTGCCAAGAAACAATTCGCGAGAGGCTGGTAAGCAGTGGCTGCGCTCGCGCTCCGCCCGAATTGGATGGCCCCATGACGAGACGAAGCAATCCGGGCAACCCCGGACCGGACGGCGACGACGGGGAGGCGGCGATTCCCGTCACGCCCGCTACCGCCGGCGGGTCCGCCGTCTACGCACCGCTTCTCGCCCGCGCACTGTCGCACGCCGAGCAATACCTCGGGACGATTCACGAGCGGCATGTCGGCGCGACCGCGTCCGGTGACGATCTTCGGCGGCTGCTCCGTCGCCCACTGCCGGAGAACGGTGAGGACGGCGCACAGGTGGTCGATGATCTCGCGCGGGCCGCAGAGAGCGGCACGACGGCCTCGCAGGGACCTCGCTACTTCGGATTCGTGACTGGCGGAAGTCTGCCCGTGGCTACCGCCGTCGACTGGCTCGTTTCGGCATGGGACCAGAACGCGCAAGTGTACGTCATGTCCCCGCTCGCTTCGGTCGTCGAGCAAATTGCGGCCGATTGGCTGAAGGACCTGTTCGGGCTGCCGGCCATCTGGAGTGTGGGCTTCGTTACCGGAGCTCAGATGGCGAACTTCGCCTCGATCATCGCGGCGAGACATCACGTACTGCGGCAAGTCGACTGGGACGTCGAGCGTCTCGGATTGTTCGGCGCTCCCGAAGTCGAGGTAATCGTCAGCGAGGAGTCACACCGCACGATCTTCACCGCGCTACGAATGACGGGCCTCGGAGGCGAGCGGCTGCACCGCGTGGAAACCGACGACCAGGGCCGGATGCGTCCCGATCGTCTCGCGCAGATCTTGCAGCAGGGATCGGGCCCTTGCATCGTCTGTGCGCAGCTCGGCAACGTCAATACCGGTGCGGCCGATCCGCTGGCCGACATCGTCCCGCTGACTCGCGCTCGAGGAGCATGGCTTCACGTCGATGCCGCGTTCGGTCTCTGGGCCGCGGCCAGCGAGTCCCGGCGCCATCTCGTCAAGGGAATTGACGGGGTGGATTCGATCGCCACGGATGCTCACAAGTGGCTCAATGTGCCCTACGACTCGGGGATCGTACTGACGGCCCACCCGGAATCGCACCAGGGCGGATTGATGGTCCCGGCACATTACATCCAGATGACCGAGGGAGAACGGGACCCGCGCGCGTTCACCCCCGACGAGTCTCGCCGCGCCCGCGGCATGGCGGTGTACGCGGCGTTACGGACGCTCGGACGGCGCGGTGTGAGCGAGCTCGTCGAACGTTGCTGTCGCAATGCTCGACGGATGGCCGAAGCGCTCCACCGACACGCACAAGTTCGTCTGTTGAACGACGTCGTGCTGAACCAGGTGCTGGTGCGATTCGTGCCCCTGGATGGTGATCCTCGGGATGAGGGCGGGTTCACGATGGAGGTCGTCGCAGGCGTACAGAGAGACGGCACATGCTGGTTGGGATCCACGCAATGGAAAGGCTCGGCGAGCGATGCGGATTTCGATCTGCAACTGGTCGACGACCGAGGAGGACATCGACCGATCCGCCTCGGCGATTCTGCGTGTCGTCGAGCAACTCAACGGATCCTGACTCACGGTCCCGTGCCGTCAGTCGCCGATCGCCCTCTCTGCCCCTTCGGCCTCTCTGCCCCTTCGGATTGTTCGGCGAGCTCGCGATAGCGGCGCGGAGTGATTCCCAGAAGCCGGACGAACGCGCGTCTCATCACGTCGACGCTGCCGAATCCCGCGGCCGAGGCTACTTGCTTGAGTCCTCTCTCCGTGCGCTCGAGCTGACGACGCGCGGCCTCCACCCGCATCTGGAGCACGTACTGGGACGGCGTGGTGCCCACCTCTCGAGTGAATACGCGCTCGAAGTTGCGCACGCTCATCGACATCCGATCCGCGAGGTCCTCCACCGACAGTCTCGTTTCGAGATGATCGGCAATCCAGATCTGCAGCTCGCGGATCGACGTCATCTCGGAAGCCTGTGAGGCGAGCGAGACGCTGACTTGCGGCTGTCCGCCCGGCCGTCGCAGGAACAGCACCAGCTCGCGTGCCGCCTCGTGGGCGAGACCCGCGCCGCAATCCTCCTCCACCCACGCGAGCGCGAGGTCGATGCCCGCGGAAGTGCCCGCCGACGTGTAGATGTTCCCATCCTTGACCCAGAGCGGATCGTGCTCGACCCGTACGGCGGGATATCGCTTTTCGAGCTCGCGCCCGAACCTCCAGTGCGCCGTCGCTCTGCGTCCGTTCAGGAGCCCTGCCTCCGCGAGCAGGAAAGCGCTGACGCATACCGCACCGAGCCGCCGGACCTCGCCCGCGATCTTCGTCAGCCAGGCGGAGAGCGTCCGGTCGCGCAACGATCGGCTGGCGAGGCCGCAGACCAGCAGCACCGAGTCGCACGCGCCTTCGACCTTCTGGAAGTGCTGCCGCGCGATGAACGTCAGCACACCGCCCTCGCCCTCGACCGTGGAGCCCTCCGCATTGGTGACGACCTCGATCGTATAGATGGCCCTCCCCGCCAGGCGATTGACGGAGTTGAACACCTGGAGGGGCCCCACCAGATCGAGCTCGTCGACGGGAGGCACGGCGACGACGACGATCCGCCGACTCGAGCCGGGTTTCCTGGGCGTTGGGGCCATGCGTCCACTCACTATCTCGCCGCGTCGAAGCGTTTCGCAAGCGGAAACGAGAGCGGTGGCGGATTTCGACGGATCTGTGTCGCAAATCGACGTGTATCCCTCCGTAGGATGCGGCCATGAAGCATCGCTGGCTCGGGATCGTTGGCATGGTACTTCCCACGCTCGCGGCGGCTCAGACCGAAACAGGCTCCGCCTCCGCCGAAGCTACGGCGGACAAGTCATACGCCCGCATCGCCGTCCTGCGTCCCCATGACGGACAGACCGTCGACTTCGAAGCCGGGTACATCCGGCACCTCGAATGGCATCGCCAGGCCAAGGACACCTGGGTCTGGTACGGCTGGAACGTCACCTTCGGGGATCGACAGCGCTGGTTCGTCTACGCGTCGTTCGGGCATTCGGCCGAAAGCCTGGACCATCCCGTGCCTCCCGCGGAGGACGAGCGGGACAACATTCTCAACGTCACGCCGCACGCTCAGTTCCTGGGAAATGCCATCTACGAGTTTCTGCCGGGGCTCTCGCGGGGCACGGGGGTGCCGACACCGACCGCTCGGCTCGAGCTCACGACCGTGGACCTCGACCACGGAGCGGAGAAAACCTTCGAGGCGGCCCTCGGCGCGGGCCAGTCCTCACTCTCTGCCGAGACTCTCTGGTACCGAATGGTCGCGGGCGGAGGCGCTCCGCGCTATGTCCGACTGCGTCCGCGGGGGAGCCTTTCGGCCATTCTCGATGGAAGGAGCGAACAGGCGCTGCCTGAGAAGGTCAGCGACCTGGTCTCGAAGACGACGGTCGAAATCCTGACTCTGCGACCCACGATGAGCTACGGCCTCGAGTCGCCGGACCGCAAGCGATGAACGTCCGCGGCGCCTGTCCCCTCGACTGCCCAGACACCTGCAGTTGGGTTGTCACGGTGAAGGAAGGCGAAGCGGTCGCTCTTCGCGGCGATCCGGATCACCCTTACACCCGTGGCTCGCTCTGCAACAAAGTCGCGGACTACCTCGACTACGCGCGCTCGCCGGAGCGCCTCCTGTATCCGATGCGCCGGGTGGGCCCGAAGGGAGAAGGCGAGTTCCTCCGCATCTCGTGGGGCGAAGCGCTGGAGACAATCGCCGCGCGGCTCTCCGAGGTGATCGCCATCGACGGTGCCGAGGCGATCTGGCCCTACGTCGGCAGCGGCAGCATGGGCTTGATCCAGGGCATCTACGGCGCCGGGCGCCGGTTGTGGAACGTGCTGGGCGCGTCCCGTCACGTGGTGACGATGTGCACCATCGCCGGCGGATTCGGCACCGGCTACACGCTCGGAGACAACCGCGTCGGAATGGACCCGGAGACGTTCCGATTCTCCAAGCTCGTCGTGCTCTGGGGCGCGAACGTGCTCTCGACCAATGCCCACCTGTGGCGGTCGATCCTCGAGGCGCGCAGGAACGGTGCCCTCGTCGTCGCCATCGATCCGATTCGAACGCGGACCGCGGCCGCGAGCGACTGGCACCTGGCACCTTTGCCGGGGACGGACGGCGCCCTCGCGCTCGGTCTCCTGAACGTCGTGCTGAGTGAGCAGGGCGAGGATCGCGATTTCCTCTCCGAGCGCACCGTCGGCTGGGAGGCGTTTCGGAGCCGGATCCTGGAGTTCCCGCCGTCGCGCGCCGCCGCGATCGCCGGGCTTCCGACGGAATCCATCGTCGAGCTGGGGAAGCGCCTGGCCGGGACTCGTCCGACCGGCATCCGCATCGGCATCGGCATTCAACGCCACGGCGGCGGCGGCATGGCCGTGCGGACCATCACCTGCATCCCCGGCGTCACCGGCGACTGGCGCTATCCGGGGGGAGGCGTCTCCTACGACACCCGCGGCTTCTTCGGGCTGAACTGGCAAGCGCTCTGGCGCGACGACCTTCGGCCGCGGCAGACGCGGGCGCTCTCCATGACGCGACTCGGCGAGGGGCTTCTCGAGGTGGACGATCCTCCGGTCAAGGCGCTTTTCGTCTACGCCGGTAATCCCGTGGCGAGTATCCCGCATCAGACGAAGGTCCGGCGCGGTCTCGCCCGCGACGATTTGTTCACGGTCACAGTCGAGCACTTCTTGACCGACACCGCCCGCTACGCGGATATCCTGCTCCCGGCGACGATGGCGATCGAGCACAGCGACCTGCTGATCGCGTACGGGCATCTGTACCTGGCGTGGAACGAGCCCGCCGTAGCGCCTCCCGGCGAGTGCCTGCCGACGACGGAGATCTTCCGGCGCCTCGCGGAAACGATGGGCCTCGACGAGCCGGCGTTGTACGACAGCGACGAGGCCATGGCGCGGCAGCTGCTCGAGAGCGGGCACTCTTCGCTCGCCGGGATCACGTTGGAAGAGCTGAAGGCCCGCGGCTGGATGCGACTGAACTATCCCCGTCCATTCGTGCCGTTCGCGACTCGGTTTCCGACCCCATCCGGCAAGCTGGAGTTCGTCTCCGATCGGATGGCGGCGGCTGGATTGGACCCCCTTGCCGGCTACACACCGGCGCACGAGACGTCAGAGCGAGACACGTCGCTCGCTCGCCAGTATCCTCTCGCGCTGATCACACCCGCGGATCACTACTTCTTGAACTCGATTTTCGCCAACGTTCAGAGGCAGCAACGACGGGCGGGCGCCCCGACGCTTCTGATCCATCCCGACGATGCCGCGCGGCGAAACATTGCGGCGGGAGACGAGGTGCGTGTCAGAAACGCGCGAGGCTCGTTCCTTGCCGTGGCCGAGGTCAGCGATCGCGTCCGTCCCGGCGTCGTCGCGAGCTCGAAAGGACGCTGGCCGCGAGACTCCAAGGAGGGCGCCAACGTCAACGCCACCGTCGACGAACGCGATTCGGACATGGGTGGCGGCGCCGTCTATCACGACAATCGGGTGCGCGTCGACAGGTCGGCCTGATCGCGCGCGAACCCCTTCGAAACGTCCTGAAGGCCGAATCGCAGGCCCCCGCGGACCCTGTGGACGATGGCGCCGTCCTGGCGGAGCGCTTAAGATTCCTCTTCCGACATCCCGCGTTAGTCGGTCGAGGGAACATCATGCAAACCCTGGTGCAGGATCTCCGCTACGCGCTCCGGGCGCTCGCGAAGAGCCCCGGCTTTGCCACGGCCGCGGTGATCTCGCTCGCGCTGGGGATCGGGGCCAATACCACGATCTTCACGTTGATCAACGCGGTATTCCTGAACCCGCTTCCCGTCGAGCGGCCGGGCGAGCTCCTCGCGGTCCTCACCGTCGACGCCAACAATCCCGGCGTCTGGACGGTGTCGTACCCGAACTACGAGGATCTGCGGGACCAGAACGAGGTCTTCAGCGACCTGGCCGCTTACTCGTTTCCGAACCCGGCTTCGATGCAGGCCCGAGGGGTCGAGCCCCAGCAAATCATGATCGAGTTCGTCACGGGCAATTACTTCGACGTCCTCGGGCTGAAACCTGCGCTCGGTCGGTTCTTCCTCCCCGAGGAGGGCGAGACGCCGGGAGCCCATCCGGTGGTCGTGCTCGGGTACGGCTTCTGGACGCGGCGGTTCGGCCGCGACCCCAAGGTGCTGGGATCGACCTTCGGCCTGAACGGCCGCCAGTTCACCGTCGTCGGCGTGGCGCCCGAACGCTTCAAGGGCCTGACCGTGGTCTTTGGACCCGACCTCTGGGTTCCGGCGATGATGCACGAAGTGGCGACAGTCCGTGTACGCGACTTCTTCGACGACCGGCGTGCGCTCTTCTTCAGCGTGTTCGGTCGGCTCCGTGCCGGAGCGGGCCCGGAGCAGGCCACCGCGAACGTCAAGACGATCGCCGATGCGCTGGCGCAGGAGTATCCGGTGCCCAATCGAGGACGATCGGCGAAAACGCTGCCTCTCACCGAAGCGACCCTCTTTCCCGGCATGCGGCAGGGACTCGTCCTTGGCGGCGCAGTGCTCATGGTCATCGTAGGGCTCGTGCTCCTGATCGCTTGCTCCAACGTGGCCAATTTGATGCTCGCCAGGGCCGTGGCACGTCAGAAGGAGATCGCGATTCGCCAGTCGATGGGGGCAGGGCGGTGGCGGCTCGTGCGACAGCTCCTCACCGAGAGCGTCCTTCTCGGTCTCATGGGGGGCCTCGTCGGTTTGATCGTTGCGTTCCTGGGGCGCGACTTCATCCTGTCCTTCCGCCCCGCGTTTCTCGCGAACAACACCTTCGAGCTGACGCTCGATGCCCGCGTCTTCGGCTTCGCCCTCCTGATCTCTCTGGCGACGGGACTCCTTTTCGGTCTCGTGCCGGCGCTTTCGGCTTCCCGCTTCAGCGTGGTGGATGCACTCAAGCAAGAGTCGAGAACCGTCGGGCACGCACGTCGACGGGTCAGCCTTCGAAACGCGCTGGTGGTCGTGCAGGTGGCACTCTCGATCGTCTCTCTGGTGGCGGCGGGATTGTTCATGCGCAGCTCGAGCCGCGCCCACGAGCTCGACCCCGGGTTCGAGACTCGAAAGCTGGGCGTGATGATCGTGAATCCAGGCCAGGGCGGCTACGACCAGGCCCGAGCGGAGCAGTTCTACGATGCGGTGCGCGAGCGAGTCGGCGGAACCCCGGGACTTCGGTCGGCCTCCTGGGCCAGTAACCTCCCCCTCTTCGGCGGGATGTCGCGAAGCATCTTTCCCGAGGGGCTCCAGAACCAGGAGCGGGAAGAAGGGGTGCTGGTCCAGACCAACGTCGTGGATCTGGGATTCTTCGAGACCTTCGACGTTGCGCTCCTCCAGGGCCGAGACTTCTCTTCTGCCGACCGAAAAGACTCGATCCCGGTCGCAGTGATCAACGAGAGGATGGCGCAGCAGTTCTGGCCGGGCGAGGATGCCATCGGAAAACGATTTCGCATGTACGGTGAAGACTCGCTCCGGGAGGTCGTCGGCGTCGTCGAGACGACGAAGATCGCGACTCTGGGCGAGGATCCGCAGGCCTGCGCCTATCTACCGCTCGAGCAGAGCTACTCCGACGCCATGACCCTCTATCTGCGCACGGAGGAAGATCCCGCACCGGTGATGGCCGCCGTTCAGCGTGAAGTGCACGCGATGGATCCTCTCGTTCCCGTCATCAATCCGCTGACCGTGGGCGAGGTGATGGATCAGTCCCTGTTCGCGCCGAAGCTCGCCGCCGGGCTCCTGGGCGTCATGGGTATCATGGCGCTCGCCCTCGCCTCGGTCGGACTCTACGGAGTCCTGGCCTTCCGCGTAAGTCAGCGCTTCCAGGAGATAGGGCTGCGGATGTCTCTCGGAGCCCGCCGCTCGGACGTTCTCTGGATGGTTCTGACGAATGCCATGACGCTCGTCGCCGTGGGTGTCGGGATCGGCCTGGCCGCGGCGTTCGCCGTCTCCCGCGTGGTGAAGGGATTGCTGTTCGGCATCAGCGCCACCGACCCCGCGACGTTCCTGGGGGTCACGCTGGTGCTGACGGCAGTGGCCCTCGTCGCGAGCGCCATCCCGGCCCTCCGCGCGAGCCGCGTCGACCCCCTGGTCGCGCTCAGACATCAGTAGAGTCATTCGCTCGTAGGTGAACCGTTCGTGGTCACGGTTGGATCGGATCGACCAGCATCGAGACGAGCGCCGCGACCCGGTACGCGGTGGGCATGTCGGGGGCGACGTACCGTACCACCCGAGGCGCGACGCGCACCATGCCGGGAACGAGCAGCGCCACTTCCGACTGCCCGGTGTGGCTGACCTCGAACTCGATCGTGATCGGCACCGAGCAGCCGACCGGCGTGATCGATTTCGCACGGGCCACGGCATCCTTCACACCCGCAGTGATCCGGGCGACCGCGTCCGCAGGGTTGATCGTCTTGATCGCGAATCGGCCGATGGCCTCCTTCACGGCAACCGTCACGATGCCGGGATAGGCTGCCGCAGCCTGCTCGGTGACTGCCTTGTCTCCGGACAGGAAAACCACCGGTACGCCGAAATGCGCAGCGAGCGCGGCGTTGATCCCATCCTCGCCCACCTCGGTGCCATTGAGCGAGATGCGTTTGATCTGGTAGCTCAAGGTGTGATCGATGTGACCGAGCGATGAGGCACGCGGGTGGTAACCGACGAAGACCACCGCGTCGAAGGTCGAGTCGATTCCTTCCATCATCACGTAGGGTCGCGGCTTCCCCGTGATGAGCTCCGCACGACGATCGAGCTGGTCGGCAAGGAGGTTGATTTCAGAGCCATGGGAATCGCTCACCGTGACCGCCGCCGCGCCGCCCTCGAACGCGCCCGCGATGGCTGCATTCGCCTCGGCCGTCATCAACCGGCGTCCGTACGGGTAGTCCACCCCGGTCGGCGCCATCTGACTTGGCGAGATGGCGAGCCCCGCGACGCCTTCCATGTCCACGGAGATGTACACCTTCAACCCCTTAGGTGCCGGAGCCTGGTCCGCAGGAAGCCGCCCGACCGGCGCGACGAGCAAGACCAGGAGGGTCGCGATCGAACGGGTGGGTTGCATCACGGTCGCCTCAGGGTCGTCCTCGCCGGGTGCGAAATTCGGCGATGCACTCTATACCAGAAAGGCGAGGAAGTAAGGCGTCTCGCTGATGCAAGAATTACGGCCCAGCATTTTGGGAAGCGACGGAGTCCGACTTCATCGCTCCTCCCGGCCAAGGGCCCCCGAGGAGTTCAGAGCGGACACCGCCTCGACTTGGCCGGCGCGTGCGTGGCGTCCCCGGGCCAGAAGGCCTGGACATGGGCGCGACCGTCGCGGTCCGGGACGAAGCTGTCCGCGAAGCCTCCGGTCGCATCGGTCGTGGCGAAGCGCGTCTGTGTCCCGTCCGGCCAGGTGTATTCGAGCATCACGCTGCTGTCCGCGGCCGCCGGAACGACGTTCCCGGACACGGAAACGGGTTCTCCGGGGCGCGGCGGACGCCCGGGAGGCCGGCACGCGAGGTCGACGCTGGCGGCTTCGCCGACGACCTTGGCGAAGACCTCCATCCAGCCGAGGAGCTCGCTGTGCTTCAGCAAGCTTTGGTCCACCGGATGGTCGGGATCGTCCGTGGGCACCGGGCTGGGCGTGTCCTCGGTCTCTTCCACGGCGATGCCGATGTCTGCGTTTGCGCCTGGCTGCGCGCCGTCCGGCGGCCGAACTACCACCCTGACAGTCGTCTCCTCCCCGGGCATGAGGGCTACGATCTCGGGCGACACCGACACCCTCCAGCCTGCCGGAACGACCGCTGGAGTGACACGGAACAAAGTCTCGCCCTCGCAACCGTCGTTGGCCGAAAGCGCGAAGCGTGTCACCTGGGGCCGCGGACTGCCCGCGCGAAAGAACTGGTAAGCGAAGCGGCTTTTGACCACGTTGCTGGCGTCCCGGCCGCTCGCCCCATCCGCGGGCGCGACCAACTGGATTCCGACGCTGCCGGGGTGCGGCTCGAAGTCGAGCGATGCGCTTCCACCCTCCACGGGATCGACCGGCGATAGCTCCACCTGCCGGACGTCACCGAGGCTGGGGCTTCCGCATTCGCTGGAAAAGAGCGCCGGCTGCGTGATGCTGACGTCGAGCGCAGCGTCATCCACCGGCAGCGTACCGGTCGTGTGCGCGCGCACGAAGAGCACGTTGTTGTGTCCCGGCCACAGGGGCGCCTGGGCGAGCGCGTCGGTGGGGGCGCCTCCGGCCGCTCCCTGCGGCGCGGGATGATTCCAGCCGATGTCGTACGAGCCGAAACCCGACACCGGTCCAGTCGTGACGCGGTTCTGCCAGAGAACGATCGGGCCGGTCACCGGCGGGGCCAAATAATCCACCTCCACGTCACAGAGCGCATCCACCCCGTCCCCGGCGTAGCCGTTCAAGCGGATAAACAGCCCCCGCTGCGCGTCGGTAAAGCTGTCACCCGGCTGCAGCGCCGCCAACGTCAACGGACCGGGCGGGAACGTCGGCCGGACGACGTGCATGAATGAAGGGCCGGCGCCCTCATGGACCGAGGTGACGAGCAGGCCCTCCCCTGGGATGCCCACCGATTGCGGATAAAGTCCTTCATCGCCGTTGATGTTCCGCCGGCACTCGACGTGATAGCCGTAGAAGTTTATCGAATTGGGGAGTGAGGTGGGCAGGCGGATCAAGTTGGGCACACCGTTTGGCGCCACTTCGACCGGCCGGATGAACGTCAGCGTGGAGAACGGCTGGGTCAGAAGCGCGTAGGTCAGCGTCGTTTGCGGGGCGATCCAGCCGCGGTTGAACCTGGAATACCCGGTCGGCTGCGTCCAGTATGTGTCGTCCCCCATGATGTCCCAGGGCCCGGCGCACTCCACCGCGCCCTGGACCTTGGGCGTGTACGCGGCGGCGCAGTCGCCGTAGTGGACCGGGATGCCCAACTGGTGTCCGAACTCGTGCAGCAGGGCGGAAAGGGCATCGGAATCGCTGTAGCTCTCGTTCACGAGACTCGCGGTGAATGCCAAGTTCCCCTGGGTGACGGTGTTGACCGTGATGGTGTTGATTCCGTTCGTTGAATTGGTCACCCCGCCCCTCGCCTTCTTGTTCGTCATCACGATGATGCGGTCGTACTGGCCGAGGATCGAACAGAAGTACTGGTAGAACGGGAGGGGCTGGGCGCAGACGGCGTCGATCGCCCCTCGCGCGGGGTCCTCGACATATCCCCAGAACTTGCTGTCCACGTAGAAGTCGGCGTTGTTCTCGTAGTCTTGGGCCGAGTGGGGCGGCGTCCACCAGCCGTCCTGGCTGTCTGGGTTCTCGAGCACGGTGAACCCGGCCTGCGCCTGCCCATAGCTCGCAAGCTGCCAGAACCTCCTCCCGTAGTCGTTCAACAGCGTGTCCCATTCGTGGGCGGTGTGACGCGGCTTCTGGTAGACCATGGCCGTATTGGAGTCGAACGGGCATGGCCTGCCGAACGCGAATGGACCGTGCGGACAGAGCTCATCGAGCGTCGTGCCCAGATTGATCGGGATGACGATCACGCGCTGGGGGCCGATTGGCGAAGGGGCCGCGGAAGCCGGGCGCACGGAGGCGGCCGCGAGTAAGAGAAGGCATCGAAGCACCCCCAGGGAGCTTCGCGTATTCAGGCGATCTTCGATGTTCATTGTCATTGCGATTCCTCCATGGGCCGACGACCTGCTGCAAGAACGCCTGTGAAGATGGGTGCTGCCCGCATGATCTCCCTCTCATTCCTGCGCCGGAATCCGGTGCCCTTCACTAACTATTACGAGAAGGAGTGGCGGAAGCGGACATGCGGTCGAGCGGGGGCCGGGGTCCTCAGACTTCCAGAAACGGAATCGAGGCCCGAAACGGGACACGGAGACCGAAGAGTCAGGGGCGAGATATCGAGGCGACGGCGCGCCGGGTCGCCAGGGTGCGGGGATCCCTGGGGCCGAGGTGGGCCTCACGCCACTCGAGCGCGCTCAGGAGCAAGGGAAGCGCCTCGGCGCGGCGATCGCTGGTCGCGAGGGCGTTTCCCAGGAGGCATCGCGCACTGGCGAGGTCCGGGTGCCCGGCTGGGAAGTCTCGCTCCAGCCTCTCGATTCCAGCCCGCAGCTGGGCCTCGCCCTCCTCTTCGTGCCCCTCGGCCCAAAGGGCGGCCCCCAGGTGAGCGCGCGCGAGGACGATCGTGGGGTTGTCCGGGCCGACGCCACGCTCGAGTGCCGAAACGGCCTTCTGACCGAGGGCCGCGGCGAGGGCGGTTTGACCGCGTCGCCGCGCCAGATCGCCTTGCGCATCGAGCGCCCGGCCGAGGAGGAGCTGAGTGCCGGCCGCGTCGCTGAACTCGCTCACGGCCTGCGTGAGCAGGGCGTCGGCTTCCGGAAGCCGTCCAGCTTCGAGCAGGACGCTGCCCGCGTACAGGCGCGCGGTCGCGAGGTCGCGCGGCGTCGCCGCCTTCTCGGCGTCGAGCAGCGCTACCGCCTGGACGCAGTGGTCGACGGCCTCGGCCAGCCGGTGAGTGTGCGCCTCGATCATCCCTTGCCAGGCCAGGTCCAACGCCACCTGGAGGTGAGCGGGGCCGAAGCGCTCGCGGTGGATGGACAGGGCCTCGGCGATCTGCGGCAGCGCTGCCTCGGCGTCGCCCTGGCCGTCGAGCGCCCGGGCGAGGACGCGCAGAGACACGCCGAGGCGGTCGTGCCCCTCGCCCATAACGCGCCGCTGTCGCGCGACGACGTCCTCGGCGATCCCCCTGGCCTCCGCGAGGCGCCCCAGCGTCAGGAGGTAGCTCGCAAGGTTGTAACGAGCGTTCAGGGTGTGGGGGTGGTCGGGGCCATAGTGGTCGACGCGCCAGCCGGCCACCTGCTCCTGCAAGGCAGCGGCGTCAGCCAGGCGCTCGCCTCTGGCGTACACGATGGCCAGACTCTCTCGGACGCCAACGGCCTCCTTGGAGTCGTCACCCTTCGTCTCGACGTAGATCGCCAGGGCTTGCTGGTCCAGGTTTTCGGCTTCGGCCAGGTCGTCACGGTTGCGTCTTACCCCCGCGAGGTCCCACAGCAGCTCGGCCACCTCCGCGCTGCGCTCGCCACGTTTTTCGCGCTGGATCGCGAGGGCGCGCTCGTAGAGCCCCGCCGCTTCGTCGAACTGACCGCTGTCGTAGGTCACGTCCGCGATCCGGGTCAGGGACTCGGCGACCGCCACGCTTCCCGGCCCCTCGATCTGTAGCTGCCTCTCGAGGTCCGCGCGCAGGAGCGGGAGGGCCTGTCCATAGTCGCCGAGCTGGAAGTAGACGTCGGCGATCAGCCGTGCCACCTCCGACTGCACCTCGGGCTGATCCTGGAGCTCCGTCCCGATGCGCTCCGCGCCCGCCTCGAGGAGCTCTCGCGCCGTGCGCTCCTCGCCCTTGGACTCCGCCGGGTCGGAAGCCGCGAAGAGGCTCTTCAAGAAGTCCTTCACCGCCTCGGCCTTGCGCGCCTCGCGCTGGGCTCGGCGCGCCTGCGAGATCGTACCCGCCAGCCCGGCGATCAGGGAGAGGACGAGAAGGGTCGCCACCGAGACTCCCAGACGGTGGCGCCGCACGAATTTCCGCGCCCGGTAGGCCAGGGTGTCACCCCGCGCCGAGACCGGCAGCCCCTGGAGATGACGCCGGATGTCATTGGCCAGGGCGTCGGCGGACGGGTAGCGGCGCTCGGGCTCCTTCTGAAGCGCCTTGAGGACGATCCCGTCCAGGTCCCCGTGCAGCCCGCGTGCGCGGGCGCTCGGGCGCAGCGGCTCCTCCTCGAGGATCGCCCGCTCCAGCTCCGCCAGGGTGCTACCGGAGACCCGGTAGGGCCTCGCGCTCGTGAGCACCTCGTAGAGCAGCACTCCCAGCGCGTAGACGTCGGTGGCCGTGGTCACCGCGCCGCCCGTCACCTGCTCCGGCGCCGCGTACTCGGGCGTCATGGCTTGCAGCAGAGTTCGCGTCGCCGCCGGTGCCGTATCGGCGCTGTCCTCCAGGAGCTTGGCGATGCCGAAGTCCAGGAGCTTCACGCGCCCGTCGGAGCTCACCAGGACATTGGAAGGTTTGAGATCGCGGTGAACCACGAGGTTGCGGTGGGCATACTGCGCGGCGTCGCAGACTTCGAGGAACACGCGCAGCCTCGACTCGATCCCGAGTCGGCGCTCCTCGCAGTACGTGGTGATCGGTTGACCCTCCACGAGCTCCATGACGAAGAAGGGGACTCCCTGCTCGGTGACGCCCCCGTCCAGCAGGCGAGCGATCGCCGGATGCTGGAGGCGGGCCAGAATCTGGCGCTCCTGAAGGAAGCGGCGTCGCGCCTCGCGGCTCTCCAGACCATGCCGCAGGAGCTTGATCGCGACCTGCTGCTCGAACTGCCCGTCGGCGCGCTCGGCGAGGTGGACGGTGCCCATGCCGCCTTCGCCCAGCTCGGCGAGCAGCCGATAGGTTCCGACCATGCGTCCTGTCGGAGGGGCCTCCGCGTCGTACAGACCCTCGGACATCTCCGCGACGAGTGGCGCGGCGCGCTCCCCGGCCGGAGTCTCGAGGAAGCCGCCGGCGCCCGCCTCCGCGGCCAGAAGCTCTTCGACCTGCCGCCGCAGGTCGGCATCGCTGCCGCAGGTCTCCTGGAGGTAGCGCTCGCGGGCGTGGAGAGGCAGGTCCAGCGCGCCGTCGAGAATGGTGCTGAGCCTCCTCCAGCGCGCGGGGTCGAGGGCCTCATCCATGGCGGTCTTCCGCGTTCAGGCGGAGCCTTCGCCCGCCAGCTCGCGGTAGAGGAATGCGCGCGCCTTCTGCCAGTCGCGTCGCACCGTGCGGGCCGTGATGCCCAGGGCCTCGGCCACTTCCTCCTCGGTCATGCCCCCGAAGTAGCGCCACTCCACGATGCGGGCCAGGCGCTCGTCCAGGGCCTCGAGCCGCGTCAGGGCGCGATCGATCGAGAGCATCTCGTCGGTGAGGCTCTCCATGGGGATGGCCTCGGCGTCGAAGGTCGCGGGTCGGCGGTCGCCGCCCCGTTTCACGGTCGCGCGCCTTCGAGCGTAATCGACGAGGATCTGCCGCATGGCCCGGGCGGCGAGGGCGAGGAAGTGCGCCCGGTCCTGGGCCGCAACCGGGCTCACCACGAGCTTGATGTAGGCCTCGTGGACGAGAGAGGTCGTGGTCAGGGTCTGCCCGGGTCGCAGCCGGCGGAGCTGTCCGCGGGCGAGACGCCGCAGCTCGTGGTACGCGGCCTCGAACGCTTGGGAGCAGGCGGTGGGGTTCCCTTGTCGCGAGGCGCTCAGCACCGCTGAAAACTCGCTGACCATGACGTTTGTAAAATGGAAGGATAGGAGAAATCATCGTTCTCGGACAAGTGGGCAGGGCGCAGGGGTTGGTTTGCGTCAGTAGAGGAGCTCGGAGGCCGCAATCGACCTTCAGGCGCGAGTAGGGCCTGCCTCCAGCCGGTACCGAAGGGATGAAGGACGGTCAGCGCGCTGAAGCGCGCCGGGTCGCGTTCAAGGGCACACCGTGACGGGCGCTCCATACGAATTATTGATGTCAATTGGTGCAGATCTTAAGCGGAGCGATTGAGGGGAACGTGGGCGCGTATGTCCAGGAATTCACCTCTGTGAACGAGTCGGGTTACTACAGGTTGATTGGGGAGACCGACCGGAACGTGCCGGGAATGTCGGGGGTTCCGTTCATCGTGTTTACAAACCCCGTGTGGATAACTGTGCAGCCGTAGTTCAGGGAGACCCTCCGCCGGCTTTTCTCGAAATTGGTCAACGCACCGGGCGAGATGTCGATGAGTTTGGCGAGCATTTTCTGGCGCATCCGGTTCTTCTTCCGCGGCAAGGCACGAATGCCGCTGCCGACGTCCACAAGAGGCCGCTTCTTCGTCCGAAGATGCAGTACAACCGCATGCCGCGATTCTCTGAGCGAGACGCTCTTTCCGCCATCGTCTTTTGGGGCTCGCTGGTCTGTTAGTTGGTGGGCTTGTCCTGAACCCTGAAGAGACGAAATTTGTCCTCCAGGTAGTATTCTTGCTTCTGGCAACGATGGTTGTCCTCAGCAGACCATTCTGGTTTCTGGGAGGCGTAGGCGCTCTCTGAATTCACATCGGAATCACAGGTACTGAGAAGAGCGGGACGCCTTCCGACTCTTACTCAAGTAGTGTCTTCGGTTGCGTAAAGCTTGCGGCGTTGGGAACTCTCGCGACGTTCTCGGGAACGCTACGCAAGGATTCTCTCTGACCACCCGAGCGGGCTCGACGCCGGTCAGCTTGGCGGGAAGGCCCTGGAGGTCGACGGTGAACCGCTCGTGGTCGATACCGAAGAGGTGCAGGAGTGTCGCCTGGAAGTCCCGGATGTGCACAGGGTCTCTAATAATGTTGTAGGAGAACTCGTCGGTCTCGCCATAGACGACGCCCCCCTTGACCCCGCCGCCCGCCATCCAGAGGCTGAAGCACCGGGGATGATGGTCGCGGCCGTAGTCGGTGGCGGTGAGCTTCCCCTGGGAGTAGATCGTCCGGCCGAACTCGCCGCCCCAGATGACGAGGGTGTCCTCGAAGAGGCCACGGTCCTTGAGATCCTGGACGAGAGCCCAGGAGGCTCGATCGACGTCCTGCGACTGGGCGGGGAGCACCTCGGGCGCGAAGGCATGGACGTCCCACCCGCGGTGATAGATCTGGACGAACCGAACGCCGCGCTCGACGAGCCGCCGCGCCATGAGTGCCGCGTTCTGGAACGAGCCGGGCACCTTCACTTCTTCGCCCCATCGCTCGAAGGTGCTCAGAGGCTCGCTCGCAAGATCCGCCATCTCCGGCACCGAGGACTGCATGCGGAAGGCCATCTCGTATTGCGCGATCCGGGCGAGCGTCTCCGAGCTTCCAATCCTCTCGTGCTCGATCTGGTTCAGCTCGGCGAGCCCATCGAGCATCCTCCGCCGGACGTCACGGGTCACCCCCTCGGGATCGCTCAGATAGAGCACCGGGTCTCGGCCGGCGCGCAGGCCGACGCCCGCGTACTCGGGAGAGAGAAAGCCGGAGCTCCACAGTTTCGCGGAGATGGCCTGAGTGTTCGCCTTGGGGTGGCTCTGCTTCGCGTTCATCACCACGAACGTCGGGAGATCGCGGTTCATGCTCCCGAGCCCGTAGGCGATCCACGACCCGATACAGGGACGGCCGGGCTGCTCCTGGCCGGTCTGGATGAAAGTGATCCCGGGCTCGTGGTTGATCGCCTCGGTGTGCATCGAGCGGATGATGGTGATGTCGTCGACCATCTTCGCGGTATGGGGCAGGAGCTCGGAAACCCAAGCGCCGCTCTGACCGTGTTGCGCGAACGGAAAGACCGAGGGAGCGATGGGAAAGCGCGCCTGCCCGGAGGTCATCGTCGTCACCCGCTGACCCTGACGCACCGATTCCGGAAGGTCCTTGTCGTACCAATCCTTCATCTGCGGCTTGTAGTCGAGCAGATCCATCTGCGGCGGCGCGCCCATCATGTGAAGGTAGATGCAGCGTTTCGCCCTCGGGGCGAAGTGCGGAAGGGACGGAAGGCCGCCGAAGGATTCCTCCTGTCGATGCATGGCGAAGCCGTCCTCGGCAAAGAGGTTGGCAAGGGCGATGCCTCCGATGCCCTTGGCCATCCTGCCGAAGAATTGCCTCCGGGTCTCCGCGAGGATGGCGTCCTTTATCGGATGAAGCGTCACTTGTTCAATACCTCGTCCAGGTTCAAGAGCTCGCTCACGAGCATCGTCCAGGCCGCGGACTCGGCGCCGGGCAGCGCTTCGTCGGCCGGCGAATCACCGACGTCGAGGAGTTTCCGAGCCTCCTCGGGGCTCGCGCGGTACGAACCGAGAAACGCATCGTAAGAGCTCTTCGCCACCGCGCGTTCCTTTTCCTCGAGAGGGCGGGCCAGGAGTCGCGCGGTCACGTAGTCGAGCCGCGCCTCGAACCCGTCGCCCGCCTCGCGCATCGCCTTCTGCGCGAGGTAGCGCGACGCCTCGACGAACTGTGTGTCGTTCATCGTGACCAGCGCCTGCAGCGGGGTGTTGGTGCGCTCGCGCTCGACCGTGGCATGCTCCCGCGTCGGCGCATTGAAGATGTCCATCGAGGCCGGCGGCGCCGATCGTTTCCAGAAGGTATAGAGGCTGCGCCGGTAGAGCTTGTCTCCGGAATCCTGCTTGTAGACCCGCGTATTGCTCTGGGGCATGGCTACCATCTCCCAGACGCCTGCCGGCTGATAGGGCTTCACGCTCGGACCGCCGATCTCTCGAACGAGAAGATCGCTCGCGGCCAGAGCGTAGTCGCGGATCATCTCGGCATCCATACGGAAGCGTGGCCCTCTCGAGAGAAGGCGGTTCTCGGGATCCCGGTCGAGCTTCACCTTCGTCGCCTGCGCCGACTGGCGATAGGTGGAGGAGCTGACGAGCAGGCGGAAGAACCGCTTCGTGTCCCAGCCCGATTGACGGAACTCGCTCGCGAGCCAGTCGAGGAGCTCGGGGTGGGAGGGCGGCTCGCCCTGGGTGCCGAAATCCTCGCCGGTCTTCACCAGGCCGGTCCCGAACACCTGTTGCCAGTACCGGTTGACGACCACCCGGCTGGTCAACGGATTGGCCTCGTCCACGAGCCATCGCGCGAGCCCCATCCGGTTGCGCGGCAACGATTGGGACATGGGAGGCAGGACCGCGGGTGTGCCGGCCGGAACGCGCTCCCGGGGCTGGTCGTACATGCCGCGGAACAAGACGTGCGCTTCGGGCTCCGTGTCGGGTCGTTCCCGCATGACCTCCGAGATGCCGCTCCGACGCCGGATCTCGCGCCACTCTCGATCGATTTGGTTCTCGAGCGCCGTCAGCCGGCGGAGCTCCTCGTCCTCGACGGCGAGGTAATAGAGACGGAGCGCTTCGCGCTCCTCGGCGTCGAGCTCCTCTTGTGCCTTGCTTCGCGCCCGCTGAAGGACGGGCCACCGGGAGACGACCTTGGCCTCCTGCGCCGTGATCCGCCCCTTGAAGACACGCAGATCCGCGATGCCGCCACCCGAAAAGTATCGAGCCTGAAGGCCGTCGGGAGGGCTGTCGACGATCCCGTGCCCCAGGTAGAGAGGCCGCTTCGTCTGGATGCTGCCTTGGACCGACGCGAAGAACTCGCTTCCTTCGACCTCGATGGACTCGCCATTTCGGTAGACACCGAGGCCCGCACGCTCGCCGGACCCGTCATACGTCACCACGACGTGCGTCCATTCGCCCGCGGGCAGACGCTTGGTGTTGATCGGGAAGACGGTGACGCTCCTTTCCTCTCCTTCGGCCCGCTCGTCGCCCGTCATGCGAAACGTAAGCAGCCGACCTCCGATGCCCATCGACCATCCCCGCATGCCGTCGTCGGGGTCATCCTGGCCGGCCACGACGAAGTCGCCTTCGTCCGCGGGGTGATACACCCAGAGCGACAAGGAGAAGGGCGTATCGCGGTAGAGCGGGAGCGAGGGAAGCTCCGCCCACGAACGCTCCCCGAACCTCAGCGCGGGCTGCCCGCCCGGTCCTTCGCCGACCGCCGCTCCCTCGTGAAGGATGACCGCCGTGCGTTTTCCCTCGATCTCGACCGAAGGCATCCCGTCCAGCCGGAGCGTCATCAGCACCGCCGACGCCTCGAGCGGGCTCGTAAGCGAACCGTATTGCCCGCTCGCCAGCCACGCCGCGAACGCCTCGTCGACGGCGGCCGGGCGTTCGTCGATCTTGGCGTCGGTCTCCGACGCGAGCTTTCGGAGCTCCTGCCAGCGATCGCGATCCTCGTCCCCCGGCACGACGAGGACCGGGGGGGGATCGGAGACGTTTCCGTCCATAACGTACTGCGTCGTGTTCCGGAAAAACGCCGTCAGGGCGTAGAACTCCCGCTGCGCGATGGGGTCGAACTTGTGATCGTGGCAGGTCGCGCATCCGGCGGTGAGCCCCAGAAACACGCTGGCGGTGGTGTCCGCGCGGTCCTTGGCGTAGATCGCTTCGTATTCCTCGGGTATGGCCCCGCCTTCGTTGGTGGTGATGTTATTGCGGTGGAACCCGGTCGCGATCAGCTGGTCGAGGGTCGGGTTCGGCAACAGATCGCCGGCGATCTGCTCGACCGTGAACTCGTCGAAAGGTTTGTTGTCGTTGTAGGCGTCGATCACCCAATCGCGATAGAAGTACATCTCGCGATAGTTGTCGATGTGAATGCCGTGGGTATCTCCGTAGCGGGCGGCATCGAGCCAGTAGCGGGCGCGATGCTCACCCCAATGTTTGGAATCGAGGAGCTTGTCGACGAGTTTTTCGTAGGCCGCGTCGGAGGTGTCGCTCAAGAAGCCCGCGAGCGTTCCGGGGTCGGGAGGAAGTCCCGTGAGATCGAGCGCCACCCGTCGGGCGAGCGTGCGGCGGTCGGCTTCGGAGCTCGGCGCGAGACCTTCCGCCTCGAGCCGGGCGAGCACGAAGCGGTCGATCGGGTTTTTGACCCAGGCCTCGTCGGTGACGGCCGGAGGGTCGACACGCCGCACGGGCTTGAACGACCAGTGCTGGTCCCAAGACGCCCCCTCGTCGATCCACCGGCGCAGAAGCTCTATCTGCTCCGCCGACAGCGTCTTTTTGGATAGCCTGGGCGGCGGCATTCGTTTCGCGTCGCTTTCATGGGAGATGCGCTGATAGAGGAGGCTCGCCTTCGGGTCCCCGGGGACGATCGTCCTGCCGCCAGGACGCTCGGCGAAGGCGCCGTCCTCGGTGTCGAGTCGGAGCTTGGCCTGACGGGTGCGCTGATCGGGACCATGGCACTGAAAGCAGTTGTCGGCGAGGATGGGGCGAACCTGCCGCTGGAAATTGACGGGTTTCGGTGTGTCCGATACCTGAGCGGAAGTCCACGAGGCTCCGATCAGAAAGAGAGCGGAAGCTGCAAGACATCGACGAAGGATCATCAACGCGCCCGGGTGCTCAGAGCATTCGTATACAGTCCATTCCCACGCTGTGTCAATGGCTTGGCGGGGAAGCATCCTCGGGATTCGACGAGCGACCAGCGACATCTCACTATAAAGTGCAACTCAGGTTAGGATTTACCGTGCTTAATATCGGCCCGCTCAAGATTGCAATGCCCGCCATCCAGGCGGCGCTCTCCGGCTTTTCGGATCGGCCGATGCGCATGGTCGCCCGCCGCTTTGGAGCGGAGTTCGCGACGGCCGAGGTCATGCTCGATGAGCTCGTGATCCGCGAGGGCAAGCACCGCCTCCGTTTACTCAAGATAGGATCCGACGACCATCCTCTCGGAGGGCAGCTCATGGGCAGCCGTCCGGAGCAGTTCGGCGAGGCAGCGAGCGACCTGGTCGAAGCGGGCTACGACGTCGTCGACATCAATTTTGGATGCCCCGTGAAGAAGGTGCTTGGCCGCTGCAGGGGCGGATACCTCCTGAGCGAGCCGAACACTGCCCTGACCATCGTCAAAGCCGTGATTCAGGCTGTTGGCGGGCGGCGGCCCGTAACGGTAAAGATGCGCCGCGGGTTCGACGACTCGAAGGAGAGTGAGCGGAACTTCTTCTCGATCCTCGACGGCGCGTTCGGGCTCGGCGTCGCGGCGATCACCGTCCATGGGCGCACCGTGAAGCAGCGCTACATCGGACCATCCAACTGGGACTTCCTCGCCCGTGTTAAGCGCCACGCCGGCCGGGCAACGATTCTCGGCAGCGGCGACCTGTTCACTGCGAGAGCGGTCGTGCAGATGATGAACGAAACCGGAGTGGACGGCGTCACCGTGGCGCGCGGAGCGATCGGGAACCCGTTCATCTTTCGCGAGTGCCGCGCGCTGCTGCAGGAGGGTCTCGAGCTCCCGCCGCCGTCGATTTTCGAGCAGCGCGAGGCGCTCGAGCTTCATCTGGCGGAGTCGTTGAAGCTCTACGAGGATGCGCGCGCTTGCGGAAGCGTCCGCAAATTCGGGATTGCCTACGCCGACCTGCACCCGATGCGCGACGAGGTCCGGCAGGCTTTCATCGACGCGCGGAATCCCGGTGAGGTTCGCTCTGTGCTGGCGTCCTGGTACGACCCTCTACGCGAATGGCCCAGGGTCACAAGGCGCGAGACTTTGAGAGACCTGATCGCCGCAGGCGCGGAAGGCTAAACCAGGGCGAATCAGCTTCTCCCGCCTGGAGGGCCCTGAGCGAAGCTAGAGCTCGAGGACGCGTCCGTCCGAAGCCGCTTCGACTTCGAGCTCCGTGAGCCGTTCGAGCATGTCGGCGCTCATGTGGGTGACGATGAGCCGCTTCGTTCGGATTTCACCCCGATGCTGCATGAGCGTCCGGTAGTCGAGGTGGTAGGGGACCTGCTTCTCGTAGAAGTACGCCTCGCAGATGAAGAGGTCGCTGTCCGCCGCGGCTTTCGTGAGGGCCTCGGTCCACTCGGTGTCGCCCGAGTAGGTAACGACTCGTTCGCCGATCGAGAGTCGAAGCGCATAGGCGGGAGCTCCGCTCTCGTGGCGAACGGGGTAGGGGATCACAGCCAGAGCTCCGAACGAGGTCGATGTGTCCGGAGCCAGCTCGACCACCCGGGTCTCGAATTTACGCTCGACGCCTGAGGACCCCGGGAAGAAGACCTCCATCGCCTGCCTCAATCGATCGGCGAGGCCCGGCGGGCCCGCGATTACCAGGGGCCGAAGTCGGCGGGAGAACTGGGCGTCCAGAATGAAGAACGGAATTCCCCCGAAGTGGTCGCCGTGAAGGTGGCTCACGAGGATGACGTCGACGACCGCGGGATCGATCGCCGCCCGTTTCAGTCCCACGAGGGTCGTCGTCCCGCAGTCGACTAGAGCACGGAACCCGTCGCATTCGATCAGAATCGACGTCTGCAGCCGACCGCCGCTTCCGAAAGCATCGCCGCTTCCCAGGAACCGGACGTGCACCCGCGCGCTCACTCCGGGAGCGTCTCGGGCGGTTCGGGGAGGAAGAAGCTGAGAACGAACCCCCCGAAGTAAACGAGGAAAGCGACGAGGGCGGCCGCGTAGGTGAGCTTCGTGGGCGGAGTGGCGCCGGGCATCACGTTCGCGAGCTGCGTCGTCACCACCGCCGCGAACGTCCCGATCATCCGTCCACCGATGTTGGCGGCGAACCCCTCGCCGGTTCCTCGAAGGTGCGTGGGGTAGACCCGGGGCAGGTAGTTACCCCAGAAGCTGAATTGAGCGACGGTGAAGAAGCCGGCGAAGAACGCGCCCCATTTCAAGAGCGCCAGGTTGTTCACCGCCGGATAGAGGAACACCAGCGGCACCAGAATCAGACCGGGAACCTGGAACACCCGGAGGAGCGCCCGCCGGGAAAGGATGCGCACCGCGAGGAACGCGAGCGCGAGCCGTCCGAGGAGGCCCCCGATCTCCTGATCTCGCTGTACCTCGCCCACCGCCGTCTCGATCTGGGGCCTCGGAAGATTCTGAACTTCGGGAAGCCCGGGAACGATGCGCGGAAGATGCTGAATGGCGCCGAACGCGGCCCCGTAACTGCAGGCGAACATGAGCGCCGTCACGATCGTCGTCTTTCGCAGCCGAGGTTGGAAGATCTCGGCCAGGCTCGGTCTCTTCAGCGTCCCGGACTCCTTTTTCCGGCGCCAGGTCGGCGATTCGGGGAGGAACGGACGAATCACGATGAGAGGTATCGCGGGAATGATTCCCGACATGAGGGTGTAGCGCCAGGGCTCGTGGCCGCCCCGAACCAAGGGCAGCATCGGTCCGAGGTCGACGGCGAAGGTATAGGCGAAGGTGACCATCAGCCCGCCGACGGACGAGAACGCCTGGGTGTATCCCAAAACCGCTTCGCGGCGCTTCGGGTCGGGGAAGAGCTCCGCGAGCCAGGCGACGGCGGCGACGAACTCGACGCAGACCCCGACGAAGGTAGTGGTGCGAAAGAAGAGAAGCATTGGAAGCGAGGTGGAGAAGCCGGCGCCGACGGCGGAGAACGCGTACAGGAGGATGCTCCACGTCAGAACCTTCCGGCGGCCGAAGCGGTCGGTGAGGTAGCCGCCGAGAAGACCGAAGATTCCACCGGCGACCGCTGGGATCCAGAGGAGCCATCCGACCCAGGCGTTGAACTCCGGCGTTCCCGGGGCGAGCGGCCCGAGCTCCATGAGCGCCGGCCGCACGATGAGCGGCAGCACCAGAATTTCGTAGATGTCGAACGCGAAGCCGATCGCCGCGACCGCGCAGATGAGCCACTGTGTTCGCGTGAGGGAGGGAGAAGAGGTTTCAGCCATCGCGCCCTAACATACCATCGTTGGGTCCTGTGGTAGACTGCCGCCGCTTTGTCGATATGAACCAAGACGCGAGCGGTCTCAAGCGCGATCTCGGGCTCCTCGAGGCCACCACGATCATCATGGGCTCGATGATCGGAAGCGGCATCTTTCTCGCGCCCGCGCTCATCGCCGCGATCATCGTCACCGACAATCTCGGACCCGGGTCCTTCGTCCTCATCTGGGTGATCGGGGGCCTGCTCACGCTATGCGGCGCGCTCTCCTACGGGGAGCTCGCGGCGGCCTTTCCCAAAGCCGGCGGGCAGTACGTTTTCCTGAAGGAAGCGTTCTCTCCCTTTCCCGCGTTCCTCTACGGCTGGACGATCTTCCTCGTGGTCCAGACCGGCCTCATCGCCGCGGTGGCGGTGGCCTTCGCGAACTACCTCGGAGTTTTCCTCCCCTGGGTGAGCCAGTCGAACCGGCTCGTGGCCGCGGGAAACGTCAGCTTCTCGAGCGCGCAGCTCGTGGCCATCCTCCTCGTCGTGTTCCTCACCTGGCTCAACACCCGCGGGGTGAAGGAAGGCGCCTGGGTCCAGAACGTCCTCACCATCGCGAAGGTCGGAGCGCTCGCTGCTCTCATCCTCGCCGGAATCTTCACCAGCAAGGGAAGCTGGTCGAACTTCCAGCCGTGGCTCCCCTCCGCGATCAGCGGCGGAGTTCTCGCGGCCTTCGCCGTGGGAATGTCGAAAGCCCTCTTCGCGCTCGACGCCTGGAACACGGTGACCTTCGTCGCCGAGGAGACCCGCGACCCCGTGAAGACGCTGCCGAAAGCGCTCTTCATGGGAACGCTCGGGGTCACCATCCTCTACGCCCTCGCGAACGTAGCCTACCTGCACGTTCTGCCGGTCGAGGCCGCCGCCGCCGTTCCCGATCAGCGAATCGCCGCCGAGGTGGCTCGCATCATCCTGGGCCCCATCGGCGTGAGTCTCATCGCCGCCGCGATCCTGATTTCGTCGTTCGGCTGCGACAACGGCCTGGTCCTCGCGGGCCCTCGGCTCTACTTCGCGATGGCCCGGGACGGCCTCTTCCTCAAGGGCGCCGCCAACATCGATCCCGAGCGGGGGACGCCGGTCCGATCGCTCTGGTACCAGGCCCTGTGGACGATTCTCCTGGTCTTGACGGGAAGTCTCGGTGCGCGCGGGTTGCAGCTGTACAGCGACCTTCTGACGTTCACATCGTTCGCGTCGCTGCTGTTCAACGCCCTGACCGTCGCCGGCCTGTTCGTCCTTCGATACCGGCAGCCGAACCTCGAGCGTCCCTATCGAGTCCCGGCGTATCCAATCATCCCCGCTCTGTACCTCGCGGTCGCGTTGTTCTTCCTGGTGTTCATCGCCGTCGGCGATCCCAGAAACGCGGGTCTGGGAACGGTGGTGATGCTGATGGGAGTGCCCGTCTATTTCTTCCTGAAGCGGCGCTGAGCAACGAGGTCGGAAAAGTTCCCTTGGCCTGGTGGTGGCTCCTTCTTGTCGCGGCCGGTCAATCGCAGGCGCCGATCCGAGTGGGAACAGGCCATCCAGCTCCCGTTCGCACGAAATCGGTCGAGCCCGTTTATCCGGAGGAGGCGCGCTGCGCCTGGGTCCAGGGAATGGTAGCGCTGGACATCACTATTGGAACGAGGGGGACGATAGAAGACGTCGTCGTCGTTCGTTCCATTCCTCTGCTGGATCAGGCGGCGATCGATGCGGTCCGCCAATGGGAATACGAGCCCGTTGTTGTCGAAGGCCGCGCGGTTCCTGTGGTTACGACGGTCGGCCTGGGCTTTACGCTTCCGGAAGCGGAGGAGTGGGTGGTGGAACCGGAAGGGGAAGCGTTGCTTCGGCTCGACGATTTCTTCCTGAGCATACGTAACGATGGGAGCCGGACTTACAGCGGGACCCTCCAAAACCTTTCGCCGGCCGCGGTCTCCGGTTTGGAGGCCATCGTGAGCTACTTCCGTCACGAGTCTTCGCCGCGAACCGATCCTCCCGCGGACGTGGAGCCCCCGAAGAAACGACGAGCCGCCACACCGTCCTTCGTCGAGAACGCACGCATCCAGGGGCGGGTCATCCTCGAAATGAACGTCGACGAGCGCGGAACGGTGGGGGCGATTCGGGTGCTGCGTTCCATTCCGCCCCTGGATCCTGCGGCGGTCGACGCCGTTCAGCAGTGGGAGTACGAGCCAGCGCGGCGTGGGGGAATCACGGTTCCATTCCTCCTCACGGCACAATTGAACTTCGGGCGGAAGAACGTCGAAGTCGAGGAGGCGTTCGCCGCCGGCAGCGTGCTCCACGAGCCTGTCGCTCGCCTGGAGCCCGGTGAAGCCCGGGAGTTCACGCTTACCCTGCCACCTGCCGAAAACCGAGGGAACTACGACGTTCGGCTCCGCTTCGTCGTTGACGAAGGCGGACGCCGGCGCGACGTTCCGACCCTCCGACAGAAGAAGACGATCACCTGCCGATAACCGGCCAAAAAAAAGAGCGGGGCGCCGTAAGGTCGGGGGGTGGGCGCCCCGCTTCGCAAAACGCCAGGAGAGAGGACTCGATCTCTACAGGCTCGGGAGCTCCAGGTTGATCTTCACCTTCTTTCCCGAGCCGTCGCTGACGCTCAAAGGGTGGGTTCCATCCGCTCTCAGAGCGCGGCGGGCCTCGTCGAGCGAGTAGGCGGTCGCCGGGCGGCCGTCGATCTCGAAGATGAGGGTGCCGCGCTTGAGACCGGCGAAGAACGCGGGAGAGTTCGGCTTCACGTCGACGACCCGGAAGCGGTCTCCGCCTCCGGGATCGGCGCTGATGGTGAGACCGTTGCGGAAGCGCTTCTCCAGGTCCTTCTTGTCGGCGGCGTGGGCCATCGCTTCCTTCAGCTCGATCTTCCTGCCTTCGACGAGCTCGGAGAGAACGTCGTTCAGGAGCTGCATGCCCATCGCCTTGTTGGTCTGGATGATGCTCGGGATCTGGACGGTCTTCGCCTCGCGGATCAGGTTCGAGATGGCGTAGTTCACGACCATGATCTCGAGCGCGGCGATGCGGCCGCCTTCCTTCTTCTTGATCAGGGTCTGGGTGACGACCGCCCGGAGCACGTCCGCGAGAACGCTCCGGATCTGCGCCTGCTCGTGCGCCGGGAACTGATCGACGATGCGGTCGATGGTGCTCACCGCGGAGTTGGTGTGGAGAGTCGCGAATACCAGGTGGCCGGTGTTGGCGGTCTCGAGGGCGAGAGAGATCGTCTCGAGGTCGCGCATCTCGCCCACCAGGACGACGTCGGGGTCCTCGCGGAGGGCCGAGCGGAGCCCGCGTCCGAAAGACTTCGTGTGACCGCCGACCTCGCGCTGGTTTACCAGGCACTGGCTGCTCTGGTGCACGAACTCGATGGGATCCTCGAGCGTCACGATGTGGAGCTTCCGGGTCTTGTTGATGTGATCGAGCATCGCCGCGAGCGTAGTCGACTTTCCGCAGCCCGTCGGTCCGGTCACCAGCACCAGTCCCTTGGGGATCTCGCAGAGATCCTTGAGGACCGGCGGGAAGCCGAGCTGCTCGAGGCTCAGAATGGTCGAGGGAATCTGGCGAAACACCGCGCCGCTCCCGTGGTGGTCGCGGAACAGGTTGACGCGGAACCGCGCGAGCCCGGGGACGGCATAGGCGAAATCGGAATCGCTGTCTTCGATGTACTCGGTTCGGTGACGCTCCGCCATGACCGGCTTCAGGAGCTCGAATACCTGCGAGGGGCCGAGCGTCGGCGCGTCCGCCACCTCCTGCATGTCTCCGTTGATCCGCCAGCGGGGCCGGTGGCCGGCCGAGAGGTGGAGATCGGAGGCGCCTTCGGCGACCATCTGCGAGAGGAGAGCGTCGAGCTCGGGAGATTGGCCTTTCTCCGGCTCCGCCGCGTCGGCGCCGCGGGTAATGGTGTGAACTCCGGAGTGCGTCTGCATCACCTCGTTGAAGAACGGAAGGTCGGTGCGGACGGTATGGAGCTCCATGCTCGGGACGTGCTTGCGGATCGCGGAGACCACCGCGGTCGAGGGATCGTCGACGACGCCGACGGTGAGAACGTTGCCGTCGACTTCGAGCGGCAGCACCCGATGGCGCTGGCAGAACTCCTTGGGGATGAGCTTGAGCACGTCGGTTCCCGGAGCTCCCCTGCGCGCGTCGTACTTCGGGAGAGGAATCTGGGCCGACACCTCGTCCAGGCGATGTGCGAGCCCCTGCGAGAGGCCGAGCCCGAACTTCGGGATCTTCTGGAACATGGTGTCGAAGGCTTTCTCGCTGAACTTCAACGCCGTGAGGTCGGTGACGGCGGAGACGGATGCGGTTCTCTTCCGCCCGAGGAGCAAGCCCATCTCGCCGAACGTCGCTCCCTTGGGAATGCGGCCGATCTCGACCGATTCCCCGGAAGGACTCGTCAGGTGGATCGCCGCCTCGCCGTCCAGGATGACGTAGAAGGCGTCGGCTGCGCTTCCCGCGTCAACGATCTGCTCTTCAGCGGCGAATCGAACGGGCTCGGCGATCTTCAGGATTTGAGAGAAGTGCTCCTCTTTCAAGGCCTGAAACAGAGGGCAGGCTTTCAGAGCCGGAGTGACCGCCTCGAGCTGTACCTGTTCCTCGGTCATCGTTTCCATGACGAAACTCCTCGACGGGCGACGCGAAACGCCGCCGGAAAGCCTGGAACTCGGCTGTGTGTGATTAAGAAAGAGGATAACAACTGGATTCCGGGTTGGGAAGGGGAAAACGGGAGTCCCGAAATGGAACAGGAGGTGGAACAGAACCGGGAGACGCTGGAAGCGGGGGAAAAGAACCCCGAGACGCAAGGGTGCTAAGGTCGCGAAGGAATTCCGTTTTCGTCCTTGCTCCGTCACGTTCTACACGTGGATTGGAATCTCCTTTCGAGGACGCAAACAGAGATTGGAATCTCTTCTACTTCGCGATTTGGCGTTTTTTTTCTGGGAGGGCCCCAAAAAAAGATTGGGCGAGACCGGCACCCCAACCATGGGAGCTAAGCCCCCAAAGAGCCGGTCTCGCCACCGGCGCGCTGAACCCGCCACGGTACACCCCCCAACATTGATGCACCGTTTCGGAACGCCAGCGACCCGATTTCGAGTCCCGCAAGGTGTTATTGCAAGCTGGGTGCCAAACCGCACTCCGCATCGAGAGGCGAGATCGGCTAAAATAAATTCCCCGAAGTGGCGGGGTAGCTCAGGCGGTTAGAGCGAAGGACTCATAACCCTTAGGTCGGCGGTTCGAATCCGCCCCCCGCTACCAACCCGGCTCGAGAAACCAAAACACCGAAGGCGAAAGGCAAAGTCGTGGGCCTGTATGTCGCGGTTTGTCTGTCGGCGTTTCTCGCCGCCCTTCTCGTGTACCGTTACGACCTCTACAACCGCGAGCCCTGGTATCTGATCGCTCTCGCGGCGGGGCTCGGGTTCGCGACGATGCGGGTCGTGGCCGAGACCGAGCTCTGGGCTCTCGGCCTCGTCGCCACCGACGCGGCGGAGGCCGCGGTCGCGGCGATTCTCGAAGAGACGACGCGCCTCGCCGCGGTCGTGGCCATCGCCTTCGTGTTCCCGGGAGAGTTCGACGACCCGATGGACGGCATCATCTACGGGTCCATCGTCGGGCTCGGGATGGCGGCGGAGGAGTCTCTCCACTTTCTCCAGGGGAGGAGCGCGGCCGAGCTCTTCCTCTTCCCCCAGGAAGTCGTGCGTCTCCTCGGGCATCTGGTGATGGGAGGCATCGCCGGATTCGGCGTCGGGATGGGCCGAATGGGGGCCCCTGGATGGAGACGAGCGCTCGTCCTCTCGTTCTCCGCCGCGGTGGCGCTTCATTTCTCGTGGGATTGGGTAGCGCTCGCCGCCGCGGACCGGACGACGATGTCAAAGGGACTCGCGCTTCTCGCGGCCGCGATCCTGCTGGCCGGGATCGGAATCTACGGGATGCTCGTGATCTCGGGCTCGAGGCTCTCGCGCCAGGCGTTCGCCCCCGGGAGCGTACGGAGCCTCTGGGGCTTTCCCTTCAAGAATCGGTGAGCGTAAGACTCTTCGTCGCCTCGTCCAGAGTGAGCTTCCGTTCGCTTCGCCGCTTCGGGTCGAGGTTCCAGACACGAACGTCGTAGTCGCCCTCGGGAATCGCCTCGAGCTCGAAGTTCCCCTGACTGTCGGCGACGGCGACGAACGGCGCCGCCGTCACGATCACGAACGCGGCCATGGAAGGATGGATGTTGCACGAGACGTCGTAAGCGCCCTCGCGCTCGAAAACGTGCCGGTAGGCGCCCACCACGGGCGTTGCCACGTTGAACTCCGTCTTCCGCGTATCCGCCTCGGTGACGTGCACGTTGTGGAGAACGTCCTCGCTGTTCTTGAAATCGACGGGCTGACCCGGTCGGACGATGAGGAGCTTCGGACGGAAGGCGGTCCCATACTGATCCATGAGGGCCGGCTCCGAGGGAATCGAGGTCTCGATCGGAACTGCGGGTACGAGCATGATGACGGAGGGGTAGCCTCCGGTCGCAGGAGGGGCCTTCCCGACCAGCTTCGGGGACGCCTCGGCCGGAGGTTTTTCCTCCTCGGGGGAGCGGCACAGCCCGCGACCGCGAGCGCCAGACAGATCCATCGAGAATGTCGATTCCGGAAGGCTATTTTCGTCATACTCTGGGAACGAAAGGGGACGCCATGGCTCAGTTTATGCTGCTCCTCCACGAGAATCCGAGCGAGTTCTCGGACCTCACCCGGAACCAGATGGAGTCGGTCATCGCGGAGTACCAGGCCTGGGGGCAGAGGCTTGCCTCCGAAGGACGGCTGGTAGCGAGCCACAAGCTCACCGACGAGGGCGGCCGGCACGTGCAAAAGCGCGGGAGCGAGGTCCTGGTGACGGATGGTCCGTTCGCCGAAGCGAAGGAGGTCCTGGGCGGGTACTACGTCGTGAAGGCGGCGAGCTACGACGAGGCCGTCGAGATCGCGAAGTCCGGGCCCCATCTCCGCTACAACGGTCGCATCGAGGTGCGTAAGGTCGATCTCGTGGACTGAGGCACCGCTGTTAAGATAGCGGGATGGCGTCGGTCGGCACGAGCTCCCGCCGGAAGGAAGGCCCTGAAAAGCTCACGGGCGAAGCCCGATACATCGACGACTATCCTCTCGAAGGAGCGCTCCACGGAGTCACGCTGCGCTCGAAGATCGCGCGCGGGACCATCCGGGAGATCCGCTTCGATCCGTCGTTCGATTGGAGCTCCGTCGTCGTCGCCTCCGCTTCCGACATCCCCGGCGAGAACTCGGTTCTCCTGATCGAGAAAGACCAGCCTCTTCTCGCGTCTCACGAGATCCACCACCTCGAGGAGCCGATTCTGATCCTCGGGCATCCCGACCGGGCGAAAGCCTACGAGGCGCTCGAACGCATCGACGTCCTCTACGACGAAGGCAAGCCGGTCCTCACCATGGAAGAAGCGCTCGCCAACGGCGCCGTCTTCAAGCGATACGAGATCGTCAAGGGAGATCTCGAGGCCGGGTTCCGGGAGGCCGACGTGGTCGTGGAAGGGGAGTATCGGGTTCCCCACCAGGAGCAGGCCTACATCGAGAACAACGGCATCGCCGCCTGGGAGGAGGAGGACGGAACCCTGGTGGTCATGGGCTCGATGCAGTGTCCTTATTATGTACACAAGGCGATGCTCGGGCTCTTCCCGAGGGCCGTCGAGAAGATTCGGGTGATCCAGACGGCCACCGGGGGAGGCTTCGGGGGCAAGGAGGAGTATCCCAATCTCATCGCCGGGCACGCGGCGGTGCTCTCGCTGAAGGCGAAGCGGCCGGTGAAGATCGTCTACGACCGCGCCGAGGACATGCGGGCCACGACGAAGAGGCACCCCGCCCGCGTCCGCCATCGCACCGGCGTCAAGAAGGACGGGACCCTCGTCGTCCAGGAGATCGACGTCCTCATGGACGGAGGCGCCTACGTGACCCTGTCTCCCGTGGTTCTTTCCCGAGGCGTTCTCCACGCGACCGGACCCTACGAATGCCCGAACGTGCGCGTCGTCGGGCAGGTCGTCGAGACCAACACCCCTCCGAACGGCGCGTTCCGGGGTTTCGGAGCGCCGCAGACTCTCTTCGCCGCCGAGATGCAGGTGGAGAAAATCGCCGCCCGCCTCGGGCTCGACGGTCTCGCCGTTCGCCGGAAGAACCTCCTGCGTGAGGGCTCGGTGACCGCCACCGGGCAGGTGCTGACCGAGAGCGTGGGGGCGCAGGAGGTTCTGGAGCGCGCCGTCGCGGTGAGCCGCTACCTCACGCGGAAGAAAGACTGCGAGCGCTGGAACCGGAGGAAATCGGCGCCGAGCTGGCGCGGGGTCGGACTCGCCGCGGTTTTCCACGGCGCCGGTTTCACCGGAAGCGGCGAGGTCCACCTTCGGAGCCGGGCTACCGTCTCTCTTCTACCGAGCGGCGACATCGAGGTCGAGGCCGCCTCGACGGAGATCGGCCAGGGGACCACCAGCATCCTCGCGTCGATCGTCGCCGACGCACTCGACGTCCCCTACGATTGGATCCGGGTCTGCACTCCCGACACCGCGAAAGTCCCCAACAGCGGACCCACGGTCGCGAGCCGGACGTGCATGATCGTGGGCGGACTCCTGAAGCGCTCGGCGGACGCGCTGAGGCGCGCCCTCGAGAACGAGGGAATCCCCTGGCCTCCGACCCCCGCCGCTTTGAAGCGCGCCGCGCGGAAGCTCTGCGCGAGCGGACGGCCGTTCGGCTTCGTCCAGGAGTACGAGCCGCCGCGCGACATCCGGTGGGACGACGCCACCTACCGGGGCGACGCCTACGGCGTCTACGGCTATGCGGCGATGGTCGTCGAAGTCGAGGTCGACAAGCTCACCTGCGAAGTGAAGGTCAATGAAGTGTTCACCGCCCAGGACGTCGGACGGGCCATCAATCCGCTCCTGGTGGAAGGGCAGATCGTAGGAGGCACGGCGCAGGCCCTCGGCTACGCCCTCCTGGAGAACGCGATCTTCGAGAACGGCGCCATGGCGAACGCGAGCTTCACCAACTACGTGATCCCGACGACTCTCGATACGCCGGAGATGCTGGTTGAGATCGTGGAGAAGCCGTACTCGCGCGGACCGTTCGGCGCGAAGGGCGTGGGCGAGCTTCCGATGGACGTTCCCGCTCCCGCGGTCGCGGCCGCCGTCCACCAGGCGACGGGGCTCTTCCTCACCGAGCTTCCCCTTCTTCCCGAGCGCATCTCGAAGGCCATTCATGATCGAGCTCACCGTCAATCGTAAGAAGCGCCGCTATCGCGGGCCCGCCTTCAAGCGGCTCCTCGATGTGCTTCGCGAGGACTTCGAGCTCACGGGAACGAAGGAAGGCTGCGGCGAAGGCGAGTGCGGTGCCTGCACGGTGATCCTCGACGGAGAGCCGGTGAACTCGTGCCTGATTCCCGTGGCTCAGGCGGAGGGCTCCCGGGTTCTGACCGTCGAGGGGCTGGCCGCGCCGTCCCGGCTTTCCCCGCTCCAGCATTCGTTTCTCGATCGGGGGGCGGCGCAGTGCGGGATCTGCACCCCGGGAATGCTCATGACCGCCGTTGCTCACCTGCGCGGAGGGGGAGGGACGGATACCGAGGCGGTCCGCGTGGCACTCGCGGGAAATCTCTGCCGGTGCACGGGCTATCAGCACATCGTGGCCGCCGTGGTGGAAACGGCGAAGCGGGAACGGAAGAGGCGCTCTCGTGCGCGGTGACGCGCGGAGCATGACGCTCCTTCGACCCCGGAGCGTCGAGGAGGCCCTCCGCCTCTACGCGGAGCATCCCGGCGCCGTTCCCCTCGCGGGGGGAACGGACTTCATGGTCGCCTGGAACGCGGGCGAGGCGAACGGTCGCACGATCCTGGATCTCTCCCGCCTCGCGCCCTGGAAGCGCATCGTCGAGACGAAGACCGGCGTTCGCATCGGAGCTCTCGTCACCCACCGCGAGCTCCAGCTTCACTCCGGAATCCGAACGCGTCTTCCGCTCCTCGTCCAGGCCTGCGCGACCATCGGCGGGCGGCAGATCCAGGCTCGAGGCACGCTCGGTGGGAACATCGCGAATGCTTCCCCGGCAGGGGACACCTTCGCCCCGCTCGCGGTCTACGAGGCCCGTGTGCGGCTGCGATCGGTCGGGGCGTCACGGACTCTCCCGCTCCTCTCGGTCTTCACCGGAGTGAAGAGGACCGCCCTCGCCGGGGATGAGCTCATCGACTCGATCGAGATCGACTTTCCCCGCCGTCCCGCGCGCCAGAGCTTCCGCAAGGTGGGAACGAGGGCGGCTTCGGCGATCTCCAAGACCGTGGCCGCGGGCCTTCTCTGGGTTTCGACCGACGGACGGGTCCGGGAGGTCCGTTTCGCCCTCGGAAGCATGGCGCCGACGGTGCGGAGGCTCGCTTCCGTCGAGTCTTTTCTCTCGGGAAGGAAGCCGACCTCGAGGCTCGTCGAGCAGGCGGTCGAACTCCTTGCGAGCGACGTGTCTCCCATCGACGACCTGCGCTCGACCCGAGCCTATCGCCTCGAGGTGTCTCGAAATCTGCTCCGCGCATTCCTTAGCGGCGATCTCGCTCGATAGGCTTTCGGGGAATCGAACGCAAAGACGCAAAGACGCAAGGGCGCAAAGAAAGACTCGGGATTTTTCTTCTTTGCGTCTTGGCGCCTCTGCGCCTTTGCGTTCTTCCTGGTTTTTTCAGGGGCTCGAGGGTCTCGCGACGACGATTCCCAGACGCTCGGGGCGCCTCAGCAGATAGCTCGCGACGTCCTCCCGGGTGAGGACCACGCGGCCGTGGAAGCTCGACGCGTGAAGGAGTCTCGGTTTGCCGCCCATGCGGTAGATGAAACCCGCGTGGTGGATGAGGAGGCCCGACCGCTCGCGGACGAAAGCCACCAGGTCGCCGTCCTCGAGCTGGTCCAGAACGCGGGGAGCCCGGTCGCGGGAGAGCACCAGGTGCGGGGTCCGACTCAGCCGCGATTCGGTCGCCGCGACTTCGCGAGTGAGCACTGCGAGCGCATCCCTCGAGACGTCCGCGCCGGGGAGGACGCGGGAGCTGATGTGGAAATAGCTGCGGGTCAGCGGCTCGCCGCCCAGAGCCTGCGTCATGTTGGCGAGGCGTTTCCGCGATTCGTTGTCGTCGATCCAGTCGTCGAAGTAGTGGAGCCGCGACGCGTAGTCGGAGAGAGTGCCGCCCCGATACCGCGAGGCGACGAGCTCGCGCTCGAAGCAGGACTCGGTCGGCTCCCTCCGAAACCCGCATCGGGCCACCGCGAGGCTCGACTCGATGAAGGTGACGCACTCGAATCGAGAGAGCTCTACACGGAGCTTCTCGGGCGTTGTCGGCGCTGGGACCGACTCGTAGCCGGCCCCCTGTTGAAAGAATGCGGTACGCGCGAGGTACGTGCCGAACGTCTCGTGGGCGAGAGGGGCTCCGACGCCCTCATACCACTCGTGGAGCTTCAGCCGGGTCCTCGTAGTGAGCGTTCCCTCGTCGTCGGCCCCGGCTGCCAGCGAAAGGAGAACCGCAGCGATCGCGAGGAGAACTGGGCGTTTCGACATCGCTCCCTGGTTTTTTTTAGGGTCGTCCAAGCGTAACGGCGGCGTTCATCCCCCGCAACTGCCACCCGAGCGAAGTTTGCTACCGGGACGAAAACGGAGTTACATTCTCGCGCGCTCGCGGCCTCGAGGCCACGGCAGGGGTTGTCGTTCCCGGGGGTTGGCGGGACGGGGTGGGCAAGCTGGGGGGTGGGGTTTGGACGATTATGTCGGACATCTTCGGGAGTTCCGGCGGATTCTCCGAAACCTGGAGAATCAGGCAACCCACCCGCTGAATCGCGAGACCATCGTCGCCCTCACCAAGAAGCTGGATCGCGATGAGTCGCAACTCAACGCCGACCGGCTCGAGCGCTCCTTCCGCGCGACGGTCGAGGCCACGCGCAGCATCGAGGATCTCGAGCACTACGAACAGGACATCCTCGCGGTCTTCCACGAGATCACCTCCCGCAAGAGGCGGGAGCTCGAGCGGGAGCGCTTCCGCAACCTGCTGGATCAATCGGGCGAAGCGATCTTCGTCATCCACCCTGCGAGCAGCCGCTTTCTCGACGTCAACCAGACGGCGCTCCGCGTCCTCGGCTACTCCCGGGAGGACATGCTCGAGCTCTCGCTGAACCACATCGAGGTCGCGCTCCCGCTCACTCCGTCGACGGCATGGCACGACTGGGTGGAGAACGTCCGCAGTGCTCCGGACGTCCTGTACGTCGAGGGGGTCCATCGCCGCAAGGATGGAACGCGCTTCCCCGTCGAAGTCTCCGTGGGGCTCGCGACGTCCGACGGCCAGGAGCTTCTCCTTCTCGTCTCCCGAGACGTCACCGAGCGCAAACGGTCCGAAGCCCGCCTCCGCCGCCAGTGGGCGTTCTTCAGCCGGCTCACGCACCGGAGCGTCGACGGGATCATGGCCTTCGACCGCAGCTTCAACCTGACGTACTGGAATCCCGCGATGGAGCGGATCCTGGGAGAGCGAAAGAGCAAGGTTCTGGGAAAGAACGCGCTCCAGGTGCTGCCGCAGCTCAAGGATCTCGGCGAGGATCGCTACTTCCGCGACGCGCTAGCCGGAACCACGTCGATCTCGAGAAACCGAGCCTACACCCATGGAGACACCGCTCGTCAGGTCTACTTCGACGGCTACTACTCTCCCCTCACCGAAGACTCGGGCGAGATCCTCGGCGGCATCGGCATCCTGCGGGACGTCACCGAGAGGCGCGAGACCCAGCTTCGGCAGGCGCGGGAGACCATGGCCCGCGTCGACGAACAGCGTCTCCAGCAGCTCGAGGTCCAGCGACACCTCGAGAGCGAGCTCTCCGATTTGAAGCGGGAGAACGAGAAGCTGGCGTACGATCGGAAGCGATCGGCGGTCGAGCGCGAGGAGCATCTCCGCGCGGGAAAAGTCGAGGGGCTCGAGGTCCTGGCGAGCGGCCTCGCCCGCGAAGTGGAGCCTCTGCTCGCCGGAATCCTGAGCCAGGCGGGAGTCGCGCTCTCGGAGCTGCCTCCGGACTCGCCCCTGCGCCGGGGAGTGGAAGAGATCGAGGAGGCGGCCCTCTCCGCCAACGCTCTCACCAGCACGCTTTCCGCGCTCTCGAAGAACGGACGCGCCGACGTTCAGCGGGTCCATCTCGGGGATCTGCTCCAGGACGGCGAGCACAGCCTCCGGGCGGCGGTGAAGCCGGGAGTGACCCTGGAGCTGCCTTCGAGAGACCGGGGTGACGACGGCCCGCTTCCGTCCCTCCGGGGCGACGCTCGTCAGCTCGCCGAGCTCATCCTCGCGCTCGTGGTAAACGCCTCCGACGCCGTCTCCGACGAGAACGGATGGATCCGAGTCGCCACCGGCACCACCGAAGTCGACTCCGAGCTCTTGAACCGCGCGTACCTCGGCAAGGGCAAGAGCCCGGGGAGCTACATTTATCTGGAGGTCTCCGACAACGGAACGGGAATGGACGAGGAGACGCTCTCCAAGATCCTCGTTCCGTTCTTCACCACCAGGCCGCGGCATCGTGGGCTCGGCCTGACGACGGTCCTCGGTGCGGTCCGAGCCCACGGCGGGTTCCTCACCATCGATACCGTTCCCGGAAACGGCGCTACGTTCCGGGCTTTCTTTCCCTCGTGCTGACTCGCCTTCGCCCTTCGGGCTACGGCGGGAATATTCGAGATGGAAAACCCTGGATCCGATAGAATGCGCGTCTATGGCCGACCCGGATCTCGTGGACGTCCTGCGCCGGGGGACGGAAACGTGGAACCGGTTCCGCGAGGAGCACCCTGAGTCCCAGTCTCCCAACCTTTCCCGGGCGGAGCTCCAGGGACTGAATCTCGAGGGGATCGATCTCCACGGCGCGAACCTCACCGGCGCCAACCTCGCGGACGCGACGCTCACCGGCGCCCGCCTCACCGAGGCACAGCTTTCCCAGGCGAAGGCCCCGCGGGCGCGGTTCGACGGCGCCGTCCTCCAGCGAGCGCGGCTCACGGGTGCGAACCTCTCCCAGGCGTCGATGGTCGAAGCCGATCTGACGGGCGCCGACCTCACGCGGGCCCAGCTCGTCGAGACCCGCCTCTCCCGGGCCAATCTCTCGGGGGGCCAGCTCCAGATGGCGAACGCCTCCCGCGCGGTCATGGACAAGGCCCAGCTTCCGGTCGCCAATCTCAAGCGAGCCATCCTTTCGGCGGCGAACCTGGAGGGCGCGAAGCTTCCGGGAGCGATGCTCGAGGGCGCGCGGCTTCCGATGGCGAACCTGCGTCAGGCCGATCTCACGCGGGCCGAGGCCGCCAAGGCTCACCTCTGGAAGGCGGTGCTCTATGAGGCCAACCTCACCGGGGCGAGCCTGAGCGGGGCGGAGCTCGACGAAGCGGACGTCAGCCGGGCGCAGCTTCCTCTCGCGAACCTCGCCGAGGCGCGGCTCGCCAATAGCCGATTCATCAGCGCGGACATGAACCAGGTGAACCTGAGCCGCGCGTGCCTCAAAGGCGCCGATCTCTCGAAAGCGGACCTCACCGGGGCCCGACTGGTGGAAGCGGAGATGGTGCGGACGAACCTCGGGGGTGCCAAGCTCAGCCACTGCGAGCTCTCCCGGGCGCTCGTGATGAACTGCAACCTCACCCAGGCGATTCTCACGGAGAGCCGCCTCGACGAAGCGATCATCGCGGGATCGAGGCACGAGGGGATCGTCACCTCGAACCTCGCGCTCACACCCTCCGACGAGGCCGCGGTGCTGGTCGACGATCTCGAGATGGCCCACCTCATGGAGGCGCTGCTGCGGGAGCCCCGGTGGCGGGAGCTCATCTCCCGGAGCTCGCTCCGGATCGCGCTCCTCATCGGCCGTTTTCCCCAGTGGCGCCGGCCGCACCTCGACGCCATCCGGGAAGAGGTCCGCCGGTCGCATTACGCGCCGCTCGCGATCGACCTCGAGAGACCGGTCGGGCCCAAGCTACGCTCGGTCATCGCGAATCTGGCGCATCTCGCGAGGTTCGTCATCGCCGACCTGGCGGGAAGCCGCGCCTTCGCGAAGGAGCTCCAGCCGTTCAGCTTCACGCTCAAGGACCTGCCGCTCCAGGTCATCATGCCCGATGGCGAAGAGCCCCCGGAGCTTCCGGGTCTCTGGGCGATAGAGCCGTACCGCTACCGGGACACGGAGCATCTGGTCGAGATCTTCGAAAAGGAGATCCTGCAGCCGCTCGAGCGGAAGCTTGCGGCGGTGCCATGAAATATCGCGTTCTCGCGAGCCCTCTCGGGAAGGTGGTCGCGGCGGGCGATTCCGAGGGGCTCCGGAAGCTGGAATTTCTGATCGGCCGCTACGGCGCGATCTCGATTCCGCGGGATTGGGAGGAAGACCGGACGTTCTCCCTGTTGCGGAGGGTGGAGGAGCAGCTGACCGCCTATTTCGAGGGAAGGCGCCGGTCCTTTTCGCTCCCTCTCGCTCCCGTCGGAACTCCGTTCCAGCGGCGGATCTGGGCGGAGCTCGAACGGATTCCCTACGGCGAGACCCTTTCGTACAGCGAGCTCGCGAAGCGGGCCGGGCGGCCGCGAGCCATCCGCGCCGCCGGCGCGGCCAACGGCCAGAACCCCATCTCGATCGTGATTCCATGCCATCGGGTGGTGGGCAAGGACGGGTCTCTCACCGATTACGGTGGAGGCCTTGCGAAGAAGGCGGCGCTCCTCGAGCTCGAGGGGGTGGGTGTCTCCGAGCACTTGCGGACCCGCCCCTCCCGCGTGCATCCTGGCAGCGTCGCCCCTATGCCCTGAGCCATGATGAAGAAAATGCTCGAAAAGCCGCGCCGATGGGCCGTGGCGCTTCTGCTGCTGTTGATGACGGTAGCCTGCGACCAGGCGACGAAGCACGTCGCCGCGTCCACCTTCATCGACGCCATTCCCTATACCCTGGTGGGCGGATTCGTCGAGCTTTTCTATTCCGAGAACCCGGGAGCGTTCCTGGGACTCGGCTCCGACTTTCACCACTCCACGCGGTTCTGGCTCTTCACCGTGGGGGTGAGCGGGCTTCTTCTGGTCTTCAGCGCGCGCCTCTTCCAGGCGACGAAGCCGGTGGAGCTCGTGGGATGGTCCCTGGTCATCGGCGGCGGTGCGTCGAACCTCATCGATCGTCTGCTGCGAGATGGCCGGGTCGTGGACTTTCTGCGCATCGGGTTCGGAGACCTGCGGACGGGGATCTTCAACGTCGCCGATGCCGCCATCGTCCTCGGACTGGTCTGCCTCTTCGCGTCCGCCCTGTGGCTCCGCAGCGACCGCCCCCGGATCGAGTACAATTCCCGGGACCGCCGAGAGGACGGTCTGGGCCGAATCGGCCGATTGGGAAAGTCGCTATGAACAGGGGTCGGGCCGCGTGGGTCCTCAAAGCGGGGCTTCTATTGAGCTTTCCGCTGGTGCTCTTGAGGTTTCCAGACTTGTCGGACGTTCCCTATGTCTGGCTGACCGGCTATACCCATCACGAGCTCGAAGAGCTCTCGTACCTGGACCAGAATCGGCTCGAGGCGCGAACCGGGCTCGCCGAGGTTCCCGGCGGCTTCGATCGAGACCGCTCCTACCGGGGGCGAGCGGCCCATGCCATCGCGAGCTATCTGGGCACGAGGCGGTGGGGGCCCGACGTCACCCTGGCTCTCGGATACCTCAAGGAGTACCTCCCGGCCCTCGTCGGCCAAGGGGAGGTCGATCCCGCGGATATCGCCGCGAACTATGCAGGCGTGACCTACGCGCTTCAGGAGGTGCGGCTTGGGCGCCGATCGAGTGAATTCCAATGAATGAAACCGCCCGTACCGTCGGCACCTCGTGTGTCCTCGATTGTCCCGACGCCTGCGCTCTCGAGGTCACGGTCGAGGGGGGACGGGTCGCGAGGGTCGCAGCCGGGACCGGAAACGACGTCACGCGGGATTTCATCTGTTCCAAGGTCGGTCGATTCGCCGACCGGCTGTACCACCCCGACAGGCTCCTCTACCCCATGCGCCGCCTCGCCAAGAAAGACCCCAAGGGTGAGGCTCGCTTCGAGCGCATCGACTGGGGCACCGCCCTCGCGACCATCACCGAGAAATTCCGCGAGATTCGGGAGACTCACGGCGGCGAAGCGATCCTCCCCTACAACTACGGGGGCTCGAACGGATTCCTCACCGACGACCTCGTCGACAGCGCGTACTTCGCCCGCCTCGGGGCATCACGGCTGGGAAAGACCATCTGCGCGGCGCCCACCTCCGAGGTTGCGAAGGGGATGTACGGGAAGATGGCGGGCGTCGGGTTTCCCGACTACCCCGAGGCCGAATTCATCCTGATCTGGGGCGCCAACCCAAGGGCCTCCAACATCCACCTCGTGCCGTTCCTGCGGGAAGCGAAGGCGCGCGGGGCGTTCATCGCGCTCGTCGATCCCGTGCGCACCCTATCGGCCGATCTGATCGATCTCCACCTCCCGGTCTATCCGGGCGCGGACCTTCCTCTCGCGCTCGGGATGATCCATCACTGGGCGGACAAGGGGCGCCTCGATCGCGCCTTTCTCGAAGCGAATGCCGTGGGCCTCGAAACGCTCCTCCATGCGGCGTCGGAGTGGAGCCTGGACCGAGCGGCGAAAGAATCGCGCGTCGACCGGGAGAGCATCCGTCTGCTCGCCGATCGCTATGCGGACGCGTCGCCCGCGATCCTTCGCTGCGGCTGGGGACTGGAGCGCAACCGCAACGGTGGCCAGGCGGCGGCGGCGATAATGGCGATGCCGGCGCTCCTGGGCAAGTTCGGCCTGCGCGGAGGCGGCTACACCCTCAGCAACAGCGGTGCGGGAAAGCTCGACTCGTCGAAGCTCTGGGAAACCTCTTCGTGGACGACGAGGGTCATCAATATGACGGAGCTCGCCCGGGTCCTGAACGAGCCGGACACTCTCGACGGGCCTCCGGTTCACGGGCTCTTCGTCTACAACTGCAATCCGGTGGCGACGGTGCCGGACCAGAACGGGATCCTGCGAGGACTCCTGCGCGAGGACCTCTTCACCGTGGTCTTCGAGCAGGTGATGACCGATACCGCCCGCTATGCGGATATTCTCCTCCCGGCGACGACGTTTCTTGAGCACTACGACTTCAAGCGCTCGTATGGAAGCTACGTCGTCGGGGCGACGAAGCCGGTGATCGATGCCTGCGGGGAAGCGCGCAGCAACGTCTCGGTGTTCGCCGAGCTCGGCCGCGCTCTCGGGTTCGAGGACGAGATCTTCCATTGGAAGGAGGCGGAGCTGCGGGAGAGGGTGGTCGCCGCCATCGAGCTGCAGGGAAAGCCGGTCTCGCCCGAGCCGTTCTCGAGGGGAGGGATCCACGGCTACGACTTCGACGGCGCCGCGAACCCCGTGCAGTTCGAAAGCGTCTTTCCCCAGACCGAGGACGGAAAGATCCATCTCGCTCCGCCGTGCCTCGGCCCCGAGCCCTACGCCTACGAGGAGATCCACTCCGAATCGTTTCCTCTCTGTCTAATCACGCCGGCGAGCGCGAAGCTCGTGAGCAGCACCTTCGGGGAGTTCAACGTACAGGAGCTCCACCTCACGATTCATCCCGAGGACGCCCGAACGCGGGGCATCGCCTCGGGGAATCGGGTGAGAGTCTGGAACGATCTCGGCGAGGTCGAGTGCGTCGCCCGCGTCGACGCTCACGTGCGCGAGGGAGTCGTTTCCCTCCCCAAGGGCGCCTGGATGAAATCGTCCCTCAACGGGAGGACATCGACCGCGCTCACTCCGTCGAACGTAAACATGGTCGGCGGCGGCGCCTGCTTCAACGACGCCCGGGTCCAGGTCGCGCCGCTGCGCTGAGCTTCCTACTTCAGCGTCATCTGGTGCTGGATCATGGTCAGGGCGCCGGTGAGTCGGCTGATCTTCCGGTTGCGCTGCTGCTGCGCCTGGGTGTCGTCGAGAGGCGGTTGGTTGCCGCGGGCCTCCGTCAGCACGCGACCGATCTCGAACTGGAGCGAGGCGAGCTCCCCCTTGTTCAACTTCTTCAGGTGGGTGTGATTCAAGAGCAGGTAGCCTTCGGCAATCTGGGTCGCCATGCCGTATGCGCTGCCGCCGATGAAGCTGGCCATGGGGATCTCCACGTATTGTTCCACGATTCCGGGGAGGCCACAATAGAATGACCGTCCGATGACGGTCCCCGCGGCACTTCTTCTCGCCCTCGGAGCGCTCGCGAAGAATCTCCTCAGGAGCGCGCTCGCCATGGTGGGCCTCGTGATCGGCGTAGGCGCAGTGGTCACCATGGTCGCGCTCGGCCGGGGAGCCCAGGAGCAGGTCGCTGGCGAAGTCTCTCAGGCGGGCACCAACCTGATTTACATCCGCGCCGGCAACTACGTGCGCGGCGGGGACGCGGTCCGAATCCCCTCGGGATTCGGAAGGGCGACGACCCTTACCGAAAGTGATGCCGCCGCGATTGCCGGCATCGCGGGCGTCGCCGAGGTGACGCCGGTGGTCGAGGACCGCGCGCCTCTCACCGCGGACAAGGAAGGATTCGCCCCAATCGTGGGCTGCGGCGCTTCCTTCGCCTCGATCCAGGGAATCGAGACGACTCGAGGACGGTTCTTCACCGAGGGCGAGGCCGGAGTCGCCGTAGTCGGAAGCCTCGTGAACGACGTCGTTTTCGGACCGGGCGTCGATCCCGTCGGACGGGAGCTCCTCGTTCGCGGGAGCCCGTTCGAAGTCGTCGGCGTCGTCGGCGGAGACGACCGCGTGCTGGTGCCCTTCGAGAGCCTCCAGAAGATTCTCGGTTCCGAGCATCTCGACGGCATCACCGCCGCCGCCGAGACGGCGGGCGAGGCGACGCGCATCGCTTCCGAGGCGCGGGCGCTTCTCCGGTCGCGGCACGGGCTCGACGATCCGGGGAAGTCGAAGAGCCTGCCGCGGGCGAAGGGTCCCTTCGCGATGAGAGGCACGGGCCTCGTGCCCGACGACTTCACCATCCGGACCGAGGCGGCTCGGGCGCTCACCGAGGGCCTCTACACTCCGGCCGCGGCCCTGGTGCTCGCGAGCATGCCGAGACTCGACGAGGTGACGTCGGAAGAGATGGTCTCGACCCTGGCGCGGGCGAACGCGACGATGACTCTGCTCCTTCTGAGCATCGCGTCGGTGTCGCTGGTAGTGGGAGGCATCGGCATCATGAACGTGATGCTTCTCTCGGTGACCGAGCGCACCAGGGAAGTGGGTCTCCGGCTGTCGGTCGGAGCGAGGACCCGGGACGTCCTGTTCCAGTTCCTTCTGGAAGCGATCGCTCTCAGCCTCGCCGGCGGCGCCCTCGGAATCCTCTTCGGCGTCGCGAGCGCCTACGCGGTGACCGAAATCCTCGAGTGGCCGACCCGGGTCTCCGCGAACGCGGTGGCCCTCGCCTTCGGGCTGGCGTTCGCGGTGGGGGTGGTCTTCGGCTACTACCCGGCGCACCGGGCATCGAGGCTCGATCCGATCGACGCGCTTCGGTTCGAATGACTCCGCGCCCTGTCTTTAGGGCCTTTAGGTCATTAAGGGTATAATGACCATATGAGCAAGAGAGGGACTGCGGTAAGCGTGGCGGACGCGAAACGGGGCTTTTCCGATTTGCTCGGGCGGGTCGCCTACGGGAGGGAGACGATACTGATCACTCGGCGTGGCAAACCGATGGCGCGCCTCGTACCCGTCGACGATGGATCGGCGGACAGACCGGTTGTCAGCCACCGCGGTTGGCTCGAGGAGGACGATCCCTTCTTCGCGATCGTCGATGAGATCGTGTCGGACCGCGTGAATCACAGGCCAAGGGTCCTTTCTTCCCGGCGACGCGAAGCAACGCGTCGGAGCTCACGGCGGCCCGGATGACCGGCTACCTGCTCGACACCAACGTGCTATCGGAGTTGATGAAGAAGGCCCCCTCCGCAGCCGTGGTCCGCCGGGTAGGACAGATCGCGAGAAGCGAGCTCTTCACTTCGTCGGTTTGTTTCATGGAGCTCCGCTTCGGAGCGGCGAGACATCCCCGGGGAGATGCCCTTTGGAATCGGATTCGGGAAGAGATCGAGCCCTTGGTGTCCATCCTGCCGGTCGGCTACGAGGAGGCTGCCCGGGCGGGAGAAATTCTCGCGAAGCTCGAGAAGCAAGGGACTCCCATCGGTGTCGAAGACGTGCTCATCGGCTCGACGGCACTGGTACACGGTATCCAGGTCGCCACTCGCAACGTGAAGCACCTCGTCCGGATCGAAGGTTTATCGGTGGAGAGCTTCTGGGCTTGACGCAATTCGAATCAAGGCCGGTGCGTCCGGTGGGGATCGGTCGCCCCGGGATCCAGCGGCTCCGCTAGGAACGGGAGCTCGATCTCGTAGCGCTCTCCCTCGTGAACGAGCGCGACGACGGCGCGGCTCTCTTCTTCGACGACGGGTTTTCCGCGGGCGATCCAGCTCTCCCCGTACTCATCGATTTCGAGAACGAGGATCTCCGCCTCTTCCGCCCCGGGACGAAGCACGGTGACCGTCACCTCGGACGCGGCGGAAGCCGGAAGCTCGTTGCGGACGGCGTCGGTCAGATAGACCCGATGGCTCCCTTTCGGGTCGAGCAGCACTTCGAAATGAAGGTCTCCGTGCATGAGGACGACGCCTCCATGGTGAGGCGAGTGATCGCCGTGAGCGACCGCCGCCGGGGCCTGGCTCTTCGGAGGCGTGGGCTCGCTCGAGCAGGAGACGAGGAACAGCAGCAGGAACGCCGCTTCAAGTCTCGTCATTCGCTTCCGCCACGAGAGCGGCGTACTCCCGCCAGGGATCCCCGGCGCGGCTTTCGATCCGACGGCGCACCCGCTCGGGTCCCACGGTGTAGGCGATGACGAAGGTGCGGTAGCGGTCCACGAAGCGCAGGAAGGCCCAGGGCGCGGGAACCAGCGCCTCGCTCTCGAGCCAGAGGACGCTCTGCACCCGGTCGCGCTTCCTGTCGAGGTAGGCCCTCGCCGCCTCGACGCGAAGCGGAGCCAGTCGGCGCATCTCCCGCTCGACCCGATAGTGGCGTTCGGCCTCGGTGGGATCGAGGCCGGCGAGCGGAAAGAGCACCTCCCTCTCGAAGCGGAGCCGCTCCTCGCCGGGAAACGCGAGCTCGAGGCCATAGCTCGCGAGACCCTCGTGCAGGAGCGCTTCGTGTCCGGCGGCGGATTCGAGGCTGCGCTCGCGCCCGCGCGCTCGCTCGCGAAGAACGTTCACGACGTGATGGCCCGGGTAGGCCTCGTGCCCCGCGATCTCGAGGAGGGTTCCCACGGTGAGAGGAAAGTCCCGGTTCACCTCGACGATGCTCCGGTAGTCCCCGAGGTAGCTCGCGAACGACGGCCAGGGAGCTCCGGAGACGTACTCGAGCCGAACACTTTCGTCCGAAGGAAGATCGAGGTGCTCGAGCGTGCGGCGACGGCATTCTTCCAGGGCACGGGTGAGCGCCTCGTCGAGCTTTCCGGAAGGCACGAGAAAGCGCTTCTGGAACGAGGCGTAGCGGGGAGCGAGCGGGCCATGCCCGGGGAGCAGGCGATCGAGCTCCGCTCGGGAGCGCGACATCTCGCCCTCGTCGACCGGGGGAGCGACGGCGCCGTAAACGAGCCGCGACTCCTCATCGAACGTTTCGCCCCGAACCGCCGGCGGGTTCTCACTCCCGGGATCGGGCCGGCAGGCGAAAAACGGAATCGAGAAGGCCGCGAGGGCGACAACGCGCATCGACCCGGAAGCTACCACCGCGGCTCGATTCGGGTCAAAGAGTTGACACCCCGGGAAGCCGGGCTTAGCGTAGCGCTCTCGTCAGGGAGGTATTCATGAACAAGTATTGGGCAATTCCGTGCGCTCTCCTCCTCGCCTGGAGCTGCGCCGCTCCCGAGCCCTCGTCGGGCGGAGGCGATACTGCCGCGCCCGCGGCCGTAGTGCCGACGGCTCTCGGGATCCGCCCGAACGGCGACACCGAGATCGCGATCGACCTGAGCCGCATTCCCGACGAGCTGAAGAAGGTCTTCGATCACATCGACCAGAACATCGACCAGCACGTGGTGAACCTGCAGAAGTGGATCCAGCAGCCCAGCATCTCGAACTCGGGCGAAGGCATTCCCGAGTCCGCGCAGATGGTGAAGGGCTTCTTCGAGCAGCTCGGCTGCCAGGAGTCGCGCGTCTACGACGTCCGCATCACCGAGTGGGGACAGCCGGGAAACCCCGTCGTCTACGCGAAGTGCGACGAGGGCGCCGAGAAGACGCTTCTCATCTACTGGATGTACGACACGATGCCGGTCACCCAGCCCGACGCCTGGATCGTGCCGCCCTTCGAGGGGCGCATCGTCGAGTATCCGCCGTTCAAGAAAGTGCATGATCGGCCGCGGCGCCACCAACTCCAAAGGACCGCAGATGGTCCAGTGGAACGCCTTCATGTCGATCAAGGCGGTGCTGGGAAAGCTGCCGGTCAACCTGATCTTCGTCGCCGAGGGCGACGAAGAGCGGATGTCGATCGGCCTGCGCAAGTTCGTGCAGGATCATCCGGAGCTCTTCGCCGATGCCGACGCGATGTTTCGATTCGGCTCCCAGGGCCGAAGCGGGGGAGGAGAGCTCTCGGGAGGCTCCGAGGGCTGCGTGTACGTCGAGCTCACGACCAGCGGGGAGACGTGGGGCCGCGGTCCGGTCGCCTCGGACATCCACGGCAGCGAACAAGCGGTCGATCGACAGTCCCGCCTGGCGCCACATCAAGATGCTCTCGCTCGTCATCGCGGACGATGGCAACACGCCGCTGTTCACGGGCTTCTACGACGGCGCCGTTCCGCTGAGCGAGAAGGAGCTCGACAGCTGAAGACAGCGGCGGAGAAGCTGGACATGAAGGTCGCCGCCGAGAACGTCGGCGTGGCGCGCTTCATGTCCGACGACCCGCTCGAGTATCTGAAGATGTCCCGCTACGGCATCTCCTTCAACCTCGACGGCATCTGGGGCGGCAACATGTATCCGGGCGGCGCCGGCGCCATCCTGCCCAACAAGGTCACCTCGAAGCACAACTTCCGCTACGTCCCGAACATGAACGGCCTCGACATGGTGAAGAAGGTCCGCGCCTATCTCGACGCGAAGGGATACCAGGACGTCGAGATGACGGTCATCGGCGACGTTCCCTGGTCCAAGATGCGCTACGACAACGAAGCCGCCCAGGCGCTCATGACGACCTACGACATCTTCCAGATTCCCTACAGCGTGCCTCCAGCGGAGGAGTCGATCCTGGGCCCCTACTGGCCCGCGTACTTGTTCGTCAACGACGTATCGGGTCTCAACATGCCCATCGTGGGAGGGGCCGCGGGGTACGGAGCGGGAGCGCACGCCGCCAACGAGTTCTGGGTCATCGAAGGAGCGGAGAAGATCTACGGAATGGCGGGAGCGGAGAAGTCCGTCGCCGCCTACGTCTACGCCTACGCGGGAAAGATCCCTCCGGCGAAGGCGGCGGATCCGACGGGGAACTGAGCCCCGTCCCCCTCTGGAGAAGATGGCGAAGATCTCCGTTCGCGACCTGAGGAAAACCTACGTCGTCGGCGAGGTCCAGGTGGAAGCGCTTCGCGGCGTGAGCCTTTCGATCGAGGACGGGGAGTTCGTCGCCGTCATCGGCCCTTCGGGCTCGGGCAAATCGACGCTGATGCACATCCTCGGCTGCCTCGATCGGCCGACGAGCGGAAGCTACCTCCTCGGAGAGAAAGACGTCTCCGAGTTCTCCCCCGACGAAAGAGCGGCGCTTCGCAACCGGCAGATCGGCTTCGTCTTCCAGAGCTTCAACCTCCTGCCGCGGACCCCCGCGGTCGAGAACGTGGAGCTTCCGCTTCTGTACAACGGCGGGAAGCTCTCTCGCTCCCAGCGGCGGGCTCGCGCTCTCGAGATGCTCGCGTCCCTCGGACTTTCCGATCGCGCGCTCCACCACCCGAACCAGCTCTCGGGAGGACAGCAGCAGCGGGTCGCCATCGCTCGCGCGCTCGTCAACTCCCCCGGGCTCCTCCTCGCCGACGAGCCGACGGGGAACCTCGACAGCCAGACGAGCCGCGAGATCATGGACCTGTTCCGGCGGTTGAACGAAGAGCGGGGTTTGACCCTGGTAGTCATCACTCACGAGCGCAATATCGCCGAGTGCGCTTCCCGTATCGTCGAGCTTCGCGACGGGAGGGTCGAGAGCGACGGCCCGGCGGGGGCGGCATGAGTCTCGAGATCGCGCTCTCGGGGCTGAGACGCTACCGACTCCGCACCGCGCTCTCCCTCTTCGGGCTGGCCATCGGCGTCGGCTGCGTGCTCGTCACCGTCGCCATCGGAAGCGGCGCGCATCAGTCCATTCAGGACCAGATCCGGGCCGCGGGACTCAACGTCATCCTGGTGAAAGCGGGGAACTACAAGACGAAGGGAGACGAGATCATCGAGGTGCAAGCCCCGCACGCGAGACTCGCTCCGGTTATCGATCGCCTCTGGAGGGTATTTCTCCCCGAGGTTCTCGCTCACCCGGAGAACGATCCCATGGAGAAGCACGATCACCCGACGGCGGCGGAGAGGCTCGGGGACGCCGAGGCCGGACTGGGAGCGGCGGCCAACCTCACCCAGGAGGACGCCGACGCCATCGCGGCTCTCCCCGGCGTCGCCGACGTCGCTTCGGGGGTGCACGAGAACGCGAAGGTCTTCGCCGGCGAAAGGCGCTGGTTCACGCGCCTGCACGGAACCGACGTCGACCTCCCGAGGATTCGTCGGGCGCACGCGGTTTCCGCGGGAAGGTTCTTCTCGGAGCGCGAGCAGCGGCGGGCGGAGCAGGTCCTGGTCCTGGGAAGCGTGGTCAAGGACAAGCTCTTCGCTCCCGAGGCCGATCCCGTGGGAGAAGAGGTCACCCTCTGGAACCAGAGCTTCCGCGTCGTGGGAGTCACCGCGAGCGCGAACTGGATGACGCCGGGGGCGGTCGGAGACGACGAGTTCGACGCGGTCTACGTGCCCGTCACCACGGTCCACCGGCTCCTCAACGTGACCAATCTCAACACCATCACCGTGACCGCGGAGTCGACGGGGGAGGTCTCGAGAGTCGCCGAGGCGGTGCGGGAGCTCCTTCGGGTGCGTCACGGAATCGCGGACACCGAGCCCGACGACTTCACGGTCGTTACCCAGGCGAGCGAGGTCCTGACCAAAGGCCTTCATCCGAACGTGGCCCGGGTGCTCGCGGGGAATCTCCCCAACCTGGAGCGGGTCACGCTCGAGGAGCTCTCGATGACCCTCGAGCGCTCGAGCCGCACGATGATGGCTCTCCTGGTCTCGATAGCACTCGTATCCCTGCTGGTGGGCGGTATCGGTATCGGAAACGTCATGCTCCTCTCCGTCACCGAGCGCACCCGGGAGATCGGAGTGCGCCTGTCGGTCGGTGCCCGTGCCCGGGACGTCGGCACTCAGTTCTTCCTCGAGGCTCTTCTGCTGGGCGCCGTCGGAGGAATCGCGGGAGTCGTCCTGGGCATCGCCGCTTCCCGGATGGTGTCGGAGTCGTTCGGCTGGACGACGTCGCTCTCGCCCGCGGTCGTGGTCGTCTCCTACGGGATCGCCATCGCTATCGGTGTCGTCGCCGGCTTCTTCCCCGCGCGCCGCGCCGCCCGGCTCGATCCCATCGAGGCGCTCCGGTACGAGTGACGAGCTTCCCGACCCTTCGGTAACCTGCTTCGCGACGATCCTGTATTGACCGCGGAATCGCGACTCTGCTAGTGTCGCGGCCACTCAGTCTCTGAAAGATGGATCGATAAGAAGAGCTACTGAGATCCGTCGCCGACGGGGAGAAAGCGAGGGAACGATGCGATGGTGTAAGCCTCTGGCAGCGGTTTTGGCGTTGGTCTGCCTCATCGCCGGAAGCGCCTGGTCCGCGCGGGTAGAATCGGCCGCCGATTCGGCGCGCGCTTACGTCACCCGGCAGTTGGAGCGCTTCGGCCTCATCCGGTCGGACGTTCGCGACATGGCGATCAGCAGTGAAGTCAGGAGCGCTCACACCGGGATCACCCATGTCTATCTGCAGCAGCGCTATCGGGGGATCGATGTACACGGCGCGATCCTCAACGTAAACGTCGCGCCCGACGGCACGGTGGTGAGCGCCGACAGCCGCTTCTTCCAGGGCATCACCGCCGCTGCCGGTGACCAGAGGCCGAGGAAGGCCGCGCTCGAAGCCGTCGGTGTCGCCGCGAAACACTTGAACCTGAGGGCGACGAAGCCCTTCGAGGTGATGCGCCGCAAGGGCGACACCGCCGATTCCACGACGATCTCGAGCGGGGGCATTGCCCGGAAGCCGATCGACGCCAACCTGGTGTGGATGCCCGTCGAGGGCGCCGTTCGTCTCGCCTGGAAGATGGAGATCGAAGAGACGGGCGGCGAGCACTGGTGGAACGTCTTCGTGGACGCCGAAACCGGCGACTGGCTGGCGCAGCAGGACTTGATCGTCCACGACTCGACGCACGACATCGCGAACGCCATCTCGCACCACCGACATAAGAATCCGTCACACGGCTTTCCCGAGACCGACGGAGCCGCTTACAACGTATTCCCGCTTCCCTTCGAGAGCCCGAGCGACGGCGATCGGGAGATCGTTACCAACACGGCTGACCCCTCCGCTTCCCCGTTCGGTTGGCACGATACCAACGGCGTCGCCGGCCCCGAGTTCACGACTACCCGGGGGAACAACGTCCACGCGTACGCCGACCGGAACAACGACAACATCGTGGATCCCGGTAGCGATCCGGATGGCGGTCCGGAGCTGTTCTTCGATTTCCCCCTCGATCTGGGCTCGAGGCCACTCGATTCCCAGCCGGCGATGGTGACGAACCTCTTCTACTGGAACAACATCATGCACGACGTCACCTACGGCTATGGCTTCGACGAGGCCTCGGGCAATTTCCAGGTGAACAACTACGGCCACGGCGGCACCGGTGCGGACGACGTCCGGGCGGAGGCTCAAGACGGAAGCGGCCGGAACAACGCCAACTTCGGGACCCCGGTGGACGGATTCCGTCCAAGGATGCAGATGTTCGAATGGCGCTCTTCGGCACCGAACCCGATCACCGTGGCAGCTCCCTCACCCATCGCGGGCACGTATTTCGGCCCGATGGCGGGTTTCGGCGAGAGCCTGGTGACGACCGGTCCGCTCTCCGGCACCGTGGTGCTGGTGAACGACGGCGCCGGCGTGTCGAACTCCGATGGCTGCGAGGCGTTCGCCGTCCCCGCGGGCTCGATCCCCTTGATCGACCGCGGCACCTGCACGTTCGTCATCAAGGTCAAGAACGCCCAGAACGCCGGCGCCGCAGTGGCGATCGTCGCGAACAACATCGCCGGGCCGCCCCTCGGGATGGGCGGCGCCGATCCCACCATCGTAATCCCGTCGGTGATGATCAGCCTGGACGACGCGAACCTGTTCAAAGCGAACCTCCCTCTCAACGCGACCGTGGCGGACGGCACCGGTGGGGCTCCCGACCGCGACTCCGACCTCGACGCCGGGGTCATCTCTCACGAGTACGGACACGGAGTCTCGAACCGTCTCACCGGCGGGCCGGCCACCGTGGCCTGCCTGCAGAACGCCGAGCAGATGGGCGAGGGCTGGAGCGACTGGTTTGCACTCAATCTCACCACGCATCCCGACGACACGGGGACGACCGCCCGCGGCGTAGGCAGCTACGTCGTCTTCCAACCGGCGGACGGCGGCGGGATTCGTCCGACGCCCTACACCACCGACATGACCGTCAACCCCTCTACCTATGCGTCGGTGGCGGACGTCGTGAACATCAGCCAGCCTCACGGAATAGGCTACGTCTGGAACACCATGCTCTGGGAGATGTACTGGAACCTCGTGGATCGCCACGGATACAAGAGGAACATCTACGCCGACTGGTCGAAGGGCGGGAACAACCTCGCGATGCAGCTGGTGATGGATGGGATGAAGCTCCAGCCCTGCAGTCCGGGCTTCGTCGACGGTCGCAACGCGATCCTCACGGCGGACACCGTGCTGACCGGCGGCAAGAACCAGTGCGAGATCTGGCGCGGGTTCGCGAAGCGGGGACTCGGGTTCAGCGCCAGCCAGGGGAGCTCGAACGATCGCACCGACGGCGTCCAGGCCTTCGATTTGCCCGCGACCTGCATGGCGGCGACGTTCGGCGGATTCCGTCCGCCGATCGTGAACGCTCCCGGTATCAACAGCGCGAACGCGGGACGCGACATACCGGTGAAATTCACGCTCAGGGGCGCCGGCAGTCCGCTGGTGATCGACTCGCAGCGCGTCGACTGCAATACGCTCGAGCCCACGGGGAACGAGCCTACTCCCATCGATTCCCGGCATTTGAAGCGCCAGGGCGCCTCCTATTTCCTGTTGTGGGATACGCGTAAGTCCTGGGAGGACACCTGCCGGAGGCTGACGATTCGGATTCCCGCTCCGAGCGATGCCGTCGCCTACTTCAAGTTCCACTAGTTTCCACCGGGGGAGCGCCGTCCTCGAGGGCGGCGCTCCCCGGGTTTCCAGCGCCGCGTTCGTCCACCGGTGCTAGACTGCGCTCGGACGAACGTCCCATGGGGAGGTCTAGGAATGAACAAAATCGTTGGATGGACACTTGGAATGCTGCTCGCCGGGGGCGGCGTCTCGGGCGCCGAGCTCAAAGTCGGCGACGCCGCGCCGGAGTTCGCGCTCGCGGGCACGGACGGGAAGACCCACCGGCTCTCCGACCTGAAGGGAAAGACCGTCGTTCTCGCCTGGTTTCCCAAAGCCTTCACCGCTGGTTGAACTGCCGAATGCAAATCGCTCCGTGAGAGCGGCTCTGAGATTCGCGCGTTCGACGTCGCCTACTTCGCTGCGAGCTGCGACACTCCCGAGACCAACAAGCAATTCGGCGAGTCTCTCGGGATCGACTATCCCATCCTGAGCGATCCGGAAAAAGGAGTCGCGAAAGCCTACGGCGTCGTCACCCCGGAGCGCGAGTTTCCGTTCCGGTGGACCTACTACGTGGGCCCGGACGGCAAGATCCTCTACATCGACAAGGAAGTGAAGCCGCCAACGGCGGGAGCGGACGTCGCCGCCCGGCTGAAGGCGCTCGGCGTCTCCGCGAAGTAAGAACCGAACCGGGAAACCCCCGGACGCGTGTCCGAGGTGCGTAAATCGCTGGCCAGACGGCTGCTTCCGAGGCCGTCCGCGCCGAGGCCGGGGACTTCGGGCCCCCGACTGACGTCCGGCTGAGCGTCACCGGTGGCCGTTGAACGGACCCAAATCCGACGCTCCGGTGTCTTTCCGTCTAAGAAGACGCTCCCCGGGACGTTATCAACATGGAGGGGAGGCGGGACGGTCGCATGAGCAACGCTTCATGGATTCGATCGGCGCTGGAGCGGTTCGAGGGCCCTCTGACCCGTTACGCCTTTGGAATTACGGGGGATCTCGAACGCGCTCGCGACGTGGTCCAGGACACGTTCCTCCGTCTGTGCTCCGAGAGCCCGGCCAGTCTGGATGGGCGCGTCGCCCCCTGGCTCTTCAAGGTTTGCCGCAACCGCGCTCTCGACGTGAGGAAGAAAGAGGCGCGAACGCTGCCGCTCGAGGACGGCCGATCGGAGTCGTGGGAGAGCCCGGGCCCGATTCCGTCGGCGGAGCTCGAGGCCAAAGAGGGCCTGACCCGGGTCCTCACCCTGTTGACGACCCTTCCCGAGAACCAGCGGGAAGTCATCCGCTTGAAGTTCCAGAACGAGCTCTCCTATCGCGAGATCAGCGAGATCACCGGCCTCAGCACCTCGAACGTCGGCTTCCTCATCCACCGGGGCCTGCGATCGCTGCGGGAGAAGCTGCTCCGGGATTCGCGCGAGAGCTCCGAGCCCGTGAGGCCCTTAAGGAGCGTCCCATGAAGATCGATGTAGACGACCCCAGGCTGACCGCCTATGCGCTCGGCGAGGTCGAGGACGAGAGCGAGAGAGCCGGGATCGAGGCCCTCGTTTCCCAGTCGGAGGATGCCCGACGACTCGTCGAAGAGATTCGGAAAGCCGCTTCCCTGCTGCGGAAGGAGCTCGCCGCGGAGCCGTCGGTGGGGCTCACCGAAGTCCACCGCGAACGGATCGATGGAAGCCTCGAGAAGCGCGGACGGACGGGCCCGTTGCTGTTCTGGACGGCGGCGGCGGCAGTCGTGCTCCTCGGCCTCTCCGTCGGGTGGTGGCTGAGGTTGTCGCCGATGCCGGAAGTCTCCGCGCCGGATCCGCCTGTGGTTTCTGACGGCGGTCCACCCCCCCCGGCGTCACAGCTCGCTCAGCCTCTGTCGAGCGCGAACGTGGAGGACGTTACGGTGCCGGTGGGGACCGAGGGCGGTGTTCCCGGGGGGGTGATGGGAGGCGTCGCCCGGGAAACGACGGAGCCGAAGCCGATCGACTCGGCATCGGTGCGGCAATTTCAGCAGAGGCAGAGCCTCGGTTACATCTCTGGCAGTGGATTCGGAGGTGGTGCGTACCGACCTCGAGAACCGGGCTACCTGGACGTTCAAACACGACGACCCCCGTTCCATACCGAAGGCTACGATCGCATCGACGACAACCCGTTTCTCGACGTCGGGGCGAACCCGCTCTCGACCTTCTCCATCGACGTCGACACGGCCTCCTACGCGAACGTGCGCCGGTTCATCACGCAGTCGACGCTCCCTCCGAAGGACGCCGTCCGCATCGAGGAGATGGTGAACTATTTCGACTACGACTATCCGCCTCCCGGCGACGGAGAGCCCTTCTCGGTGAACGTCGAAATTGCCGACGCGCCCTGGAAGCCGGAGCATCGGCTGATGCGCGTCGGCCTGAAAGGAGCGCCGCTTTCGCTAGCCGAGCGCCCGCGGCTCAATCTCGTTTTCCTGGTGGACGTTTCCGGCTCGATGGAGCCTCCCGAAAAGCTCCCGCTCCTGAAGCAGGCGATGCGTCTGCTCGTAGACGAGCTCAGGGAGAGCGACCAGGTAGCCATCGTGGTGTACGCGGGGGCCTCGGGAATGGTCCTGCCGCGGACGTCGGGCGATCAGAAGCGCGTCCTACTCGACGCCCTGGATCGCCTCGAAGCGGGAGGCTCCACGAACGGCGGCGAGGGCATCCAGCTCGCTTACGATCAAGCGGTCGCTCACTTCATCCCCGGCGGCACCAACCGCGTCGTGCTGGCGACCGACGGTGATTTCAACGTCGGGGTGACGAGCGAGGGAGAGCTTACGCGGCTCATCGAAGAGCGGGCGAAAAGCGGCGTCTTCCTGAGCGTTCTCGGGTTCGGGATGGGGAACCTGAAGGACTCGACTCTGGAGAAGCTCGCGGATCGAGGAAACGGCAACTACGCCTACATCGATTCCCTCTCCGAAGCCCGCAAGGTCCTCGTTCGGGAGATGGGCTCGACCCTGGTGACCATCGCCAAGGACGTCAAGATCCAGATCGAGTTCAACCCCGCCGAGGTCGAGAGCTATCGCCTCATCGGTTACGAGAACCGCGTCCTGCGGGCCGAGGACTTCAACGACGACGAGAAGGACGCGGGCGAGATCGGCGCCGGACATACGGTGACCGCGCTCTACGAGATCGTGCCCGCCGGCGCCCCCTCGAACGCCCGGAGTGTCGACCCCCTGAAGTACCAGCGGCCGCTCGAGGCGACGGATAGGGGCTCGACCGGGGAACTCCTGACGGTGAAGCTTCGCTACAAAGAGCCGGATGGGGAGACCAGCCGACTCCTGGAGCGCCCCGTGAGGGACGAGGGGACGAGCTACGCGGCCGCGACCGCGGATTTCAAGTTCGCCGCCGCTGTCGCTTCCTTCGGGATGATTCTTCGCGATTCACCCCACAAAGGCGACGCCACGCTCGAAGGCGTTCTCGCGCTCGCCCGGGAGGGTCTCGGAGCGGATCGCCACGGCTATCGCGCCGAGTTCCTCGAGCTCGCGCGGAAAGCCGGGTCGCTGCGAGAACGGTAGAGTGCGGAGCGACTGGAAACAGCATTCCCGAGAGGAACTGCGTGAGTAAGCGCCGGCGTAGCTGAGGCTAATCACACTCCGGCGCCTGCGTTATGATGCGCGCGCGCCGGTTGCGCGTCAGGTAGCTCCAGCCCCACTGGATGGCGACGATGACTCGGTTCTCGAACTCCACCAGGTAGAGCAGGTGGACGAAGAGCCAGAGTAGCCAGGCGGGATACCCCCAGAACCGGCGTCCCCAGACGAGCGCCACCGCTCGGGCGCGTCCAATTACCGCGAGGCTTCCCCGGTCCTGGTAGCGAAACGGCGTCGAGGGCTTTCCCGCGATACGGGCCTCGATCGCGCTCGCGACGTAGCGTCCCTGCTGGATGGCGACCGGCGCCACTCCAGGAAGCGGCTCGCCATCCTGACGGAGCGACGCCAGGTCCCCGAGGACGAAGACCTCGGGACGTCCCGGGAGAGACAGGTCGGGCTCGACGAGGACCCTTCCCGCGCGATCCACCTGGGCCTGTGAGCGCGCCGCAAGCATCGCTCCGAGAGGGGATGCTTTCACCCCCGCCGCCCAGAGAACGGTCTCGGCCCTCAGCTTGTCCGCCTCGCCGCCGCGGTCGATCGCGACTCCACCCTCCTCGATGCTCGTCACCTTCACGTTCGTCCATACCGAGACCCCGAGAGCGGCGAGGGCCTTCGCCGCGCGAGCCGACAGCTCCGGCGGGTAGCTGAGGAGGAGCCGGTCGGCGGCCTCGAGCAGGAGAATGCGCGAGCGTCGGGGATCGATGGAGCGGAAATCGAAAGCGAGCGTCTCCCGCGCAAGCTCGCCGATGGCCCCGGCGAGCTCCACCCCGGTCGGGCCTCCTCCGACGATCACGAAGGTGAGAAGCGATTCGCGTTTCGCTGCGTCGCGCTCCCGCTCCGCCCGCTCGAAGGCGGCGAGAATCCGGGATCGGATGGAAGTCGCGTCCTCGATCGTCTTTAGCCCCGGCGCCCACCGAGCCCAATCCTCGTGTCCGAAGTAATGATGGGTCGCGCCGGTGGCGACGACGAGGTAGTCGTACCTCAAACGCTCTCCGTCCAATGAGAGCTCCTTGTGGTCCAGATCCAGATCGCTCACTTCCGCCTGAAGGACGCGTACGTTCTTCTCGCATCCGAACATCGCTCGAAGAGGCGCGGCGATGTCGGCGGGCGTGAGACCGCCGGTGGCGACCTGATAGAGCAGAGGCTGGAACAGGTGGAAGTTCCGCCGGTCGATCAGGGTGATCTCGACCGGCACCTGCAGGAGCGCCTTCGCGGCGTTCAAGCCTCCGAATCCGCCGCCGACGATGACGACCTGGGGCGAGGGCAAGCTCTCAGCTCTTGCGGTCGAGCTCCTCGAAAGGGATGGCCTCGTCCTCGAGCATGATGGGGATCGACTCGCGAATGGGGTAGAGGTACTTTCGGTCTTCGCGGAGAAGACCTCCGTCGATCTTCTCTTCCACCGTCTTTCCCCCGCGGTTCTTGACCGTTCGCGATTGGATCGCCGCGTTCACGCGATCGATGACCTCGCCCTCGACGAGAGTGACCGGCTGTTTGGTCTCGGGACAGCAGAGAATCTCGAGAAGCTGGGGGTCGATCATGACGGGTACGCTAGCACAGGGAAAGACGCTAGCGAAACAGGATCGCCTCCCGGGAGTACCTGCGGACCACCAGGGCGAGGAGGAGCACGCCGGCCGCGAGAGTGGTCGCCGACGAGATCAGGAGATGCGTGGCGTTCACCTCCTCGGCGCGCAGGATCCGATTGATGAAGAGCTGCTGCCCCACGGTGGGGAGAAGCGCGAGCCAGATCGAGTCCTTCACGGGAAGGATCGCCATCACCAGCGCCGGAACCGCCGGGATCAGGAGCATCGCCGAGATGTAGTTCTGAGCTTCCTTGAAACTCTTGGTGTAGCTGGCGATCATCAGCTGGAGGGCGACGACGAACACCATCAGAGGTACGCTCACGAGTAGAATCGAGAACAGGGCCCGAGGCGGAAGGCTCATCTGGACTCCCAGGAAGCGCTCGAGCGGAACGAGATTCAGGATCACGGCGAAGCCGATGAGGGCCTCGAGGAGCGCCACCAGAGTGAAAAGGAGCACCGCCGCCGCTTTTCCCAGGACCAGCTCGGTCCGGCCGATGGGGTTGATGAGCAAGGGCTCGAGCGACCCGCGCTCGCGCTCGCCCGCGGTCGAGTCGATGGCGAGATACATCCCGCCCACGAAGAGAGAGATGATGATGAGGTACGGAGCCATCGCCAGCATCCGCGCGCCCTGGCTCTGCGGGGTGGAAAGGTCCACGGTCTCGATCGCGAGGGCGTCCACCACTCTGGGGTCCACGCCGCGCGACTGGAGCCGGAGCTGTCCTATCTGGTGCGCGTAGCCGCCGAGGAGAGCCTGAGCTCGTTGAATCGAGGCGAGCGCCTCGTTGCGCGACGGATTCGAAGATCAGTTTCACCACCGCGGGATGGCCCGCGGTGAACTGGTCGCCGAACTCCTCGGGTATCACCAGCACCAGCATCTTGTCGCCGTTGCGGACCGCGGCTTCGGAATCTCCGGGCGCGGGCTCGATCTCGACTCGGTTCTGCTCGAGGAACGAGACGAGGCTCGGGGCCCGCTCCGCTCCCTCGACGGGAAGCTTCAGAGGAAGCTCGGCGTCCTTCGAGAGTCGGCCGATGGCGAAGATCATGAGCAGGATCAGCCCGGGTCCGAGGAAGGGATAGAGGAGCGCCGCCAGGAGAGTTCTGCGGTCGCGAAGGTTGTCGACGACTTCCTTTCCGAAGACGATGCCGGCGCCGCGAGCCATCATAGAAGGCCCTCCTCGGAACCGATCGCGGCGACGAAGGCGTCCTCGAGGCTGTCCTTGCCGGTAATCCGCCGCAGCTCGTCCGGGCTTCCGCTGGCGACGACCCTTCCGCGGGCCATCACTACGATATGGTCGCAAAGGAAGGCGACCTCCTGCATGATGTGGCTCGAGAAGAGCACCGCGGCGCCGTCGTCCCGCAGCCGGCGAATGAAGTCGCGCATCGCCCGGGTCGAGGGGACGTCGAGGCCGCTCGTCGGCTCGTCGAGGAGCACGTTCTTCGGCCGCTGGACGAGCGCTCTCGCGATCGCGACCTTGACCCTCTGGCCGGTAGAGAACCCCTCCGTGCGTCGGTCCGAGATGTCCTCCATGTCGAGGAGGCGGAAGAGGCCGTCGATCTCGCGCTCCAGAGCGTCCCCGGAAACTCCGTGGAGGCGGCCGAAGTAGCGCACGTTCTCCCGCGAGGTCAGGCGCGGGTAGAGCCCATGGGCGTCGGGAAGGACTCCGATTCGCCTCTGGACATCGCGAGGAGAGCCGAGGGTGTCGAAGCCGTCCACGCGCGCGATCCCGCGGTCCTGCTGCAGGACGGTGTAGAGGATCCGTAGGGCCGTCGTCTTGCCCGCGCCGTTCGGCCCGAGAAGCCCGGTGATCTTTCCGTTCTCGGCGCGGAAGCTCACGCCCTGGAGCGCGGCCACGGACCCGAAGGATTTCTCGACTCCTTCGAGCTCGATCACGGTGTGGGCCCGGCGTACGTGAGGAAGAACGGCTGGGGACCGATCTCGGAGACGCAGCCCGTGTCGAGGCCCTCGAATCCTCCGCGCCCGATGAAGTCAGCGGCGAGGTTCGGGATGCAGCCTCGATGGATGACGATGTGCCCCTGCCCGCGAGCGACCAGGTGAAGTGCCTTCGCTCCGAGCTGGGACGCCGTGAGCTCGCCGTTCTCCGGCGGAGTCACCGGGTCCGCCTCGCCCGAGAGCAGGAGCGCCGGTGCCGGGGAGGCGACGGGGGTCTTGAAGTCCGCGGAAACGCCGCCCCGCGGCCACAACGGGCAGACCAGCTTAAGGCTGTCCGTCTGCAGGGCCCCGAGGTAGGTGTCGCGGTTGCGCTCGACGATCGCTTGGTCCTCGAGGAATGGGAAGTCCTCGCTGCAGACGACGGAGATCCCCATGGCCTCGGCCATGGTCTCGCCCACCCGCGCGGTGACGATGAGAAACTGCGCCGCGAGCGGCGCCAGGTCCGACCGGGCCGCAGAGCTCAGGAGGAGCGGAACCAGGGAGGCGGTCTCCTGGCTGTAGCTCAAGAGCCGGATGGCGTAGGCCGCCATCTCGCGCGAGAACTGGATCTCCTCCATCTCACCCGTCCTCGGATGCCGCAGCGCCACGGCGACCGGGGTCGCTAGGCGCTCCATCAGAGAGTCGAGGTCCTTCGACAGATAGGGGAACGCCGCGAGGCAACGAGGATCCGAAGAGCAGCGGGCCATCACGAGATCGATCGCGCGCTGCGCGTCTTTGGCCACGTCCAACCCCAGAATCTCGGTCGGAGGCACGACTCCGTCCAGGATCAGGGTGCGCACGCGCTCGGGGTACATCCGCAGGTAGGTGAGCGCCGCCCGGGTCCCGTAAGAGAGGCCGTACAGGTTGACGCGCTCGTAGCCGAGCGCCGCCCGCACTTCGTCGAGATCGATCATGGCGATGCTGGTCGTGTAGAAGCGCGGATCGCCCGCGAGGGCATCGAGACAGCGAGCGACCCAGGGTCCGATCTCGTCCTCGTCGAGAAGCGCCAGATCCTTCACGTCTTCCTCGGGACAGCGAAGCGCGTTCGAGGCTCCGGTGCCTCGCTGGTCCACGAGGACCACGTCGCGGTCGCGGCTGATCCTCCGGAAAGCGGGAGCGAGCTGCGGGTAGGTCTCGGTCGCCGCCTGGCCGGGGCCGCCGGTCAGGAACACCAGAGGGTCGGGCGCGGGATCGCGGCTGACCGCGGGAACGATCGCGACGCGGAGGTCGATCGACCGCCCGTCTCGCTTCGAGCGATCCTCGGGAACCCTCAGGACCCCGCATCGCGCGGCGAGCCTCGATGGGGAGCCGGCGGCGCCGAGCTGGCAGGGCTCGAGCGTGAGGGTCCCGTCGGGCGCGGGTCGACCGCCCCCGCAGGCGCAGGAACCGACGGCGAGAAGAACCGCGATCCACCCGAGGGGTGTCGTGCTATGCATCCAGTCGTCGGGCGATGAGAAGCGTCAGGACTTCGGCGGCTCCGACCAGCTCGTCGAGCGGCACGCTCTCGTTCGCGGAATGGGCTCGGCGGACGTCTCCCGGACCGTAGAGGACCGCGGGCATCGAGGCATAGCGGGTGAAGAGCCTCGAGATCGCTTCCGTAGGAGACTCCGTGGGTCGAGCTCTCGCGCCCGAGCATCTCGTGGTGACAACTCCGGAGCTCGTCGAGGATTGGGGCGTCGTCGGCGGTTTCGCCGGGCTCGAATTGGCCTTCGAACCACTCGACGCCCACGGGGTTTTCCTTGAACCAGGGATCGCCGACCTCGACACCGCGTAGTGCGGCCTCGAAGGCGGCGCGGGCGGACGCGCAGTCCTCCCCGGGGAAGATGCCGAAACGGCCTTCCGCGCGGAGCTCCTCGGGAACGGTCGAAGGCCAGTTGCCGGCCTCGACTTTCCCTACGCTCAACGGCGCCGCGAGGTCTCCTTCGGGGTACAGCGGATGGCGGAAACCGTCGTGGCGCTCGCGCTCGAGGGATTCGAGAGCGCGGGCGACCGTCCAGAACTTCTCGACGGCGGAGACTCCCTCGCGCCGCATGGCGCCATGGGCCGACTTTCCGCGGACGTGGAGCCGGAACGAGAGCGCTCCCGCCTGGACGGGGCAGAGCTCGAGGCTCGTGGGCTCGGCGATCACCGCGGCGTCCGCGCGATAACCACGGGCGATTGCGGCCAGCGTTCCGAGGCCTCCCGTCTCCTCCCCGACGACGCTTTCGAGCAGAATGGGGCGGCGAGGCTCGATGCCGAGCTTCATCGCGGCGCGGAGCGCGATCGCCGCCGCCGCGAGCCCGCCTTTCATGTCGCAGCTGCCCCGCCCGTGGAGCGCGCCGCCCCGGATCTCTCCCGAGTAGGGATCGGAGCTCCAACGTTCCCTCTCTCCTTCGGGCACCACGTCGATGTGTCCGTTCAGGAGGAGCGCCGCCGGCCGGTCGGAACCCTCCCTGCCCCAACGGGCGACGAGGTTCAGGCGATCGACACGATTGCCGTCGTCGCAGAATGCGGCGTGGGATCGGATCCCGGGGTCGATCCTCCAGAGGTCTACTTCGAGACCCCAGTCTCGCAGGACGGAAGCGAGGGCCAGCTGAGCGTCGTCCTCGTCCCCGGTGATCGACTTTCGCTTCACCAGATCCGACGCGAGATCGAAGAGCTCGCGGCGCAGCGACGAAACCGTCTCGCGCACCGAGTCTCTCACGATGCTCCCATGCTAAGTCATGGACCGCGAGGCGACAAGCCAGGCGAAAACGGGGCCGGAGGAGCTCTCCGGCCCCGTTCAGGAAGCCCTGGTTGCGAGGGAGGAAGTCAGTTCGAGGACGCTTTGTAGCGCTTCTCCTGGCCGACGATCTTCGCGGGGTCGGCGCCCTTCTTCGGCCGGAACTTCTGCACCCGTCCGCTGAATACCTCGGCGATGTAGAGGTTGCCGGCCTGATCCACGGTCAACGCATGGGGACCGCCGAACTGGCCAAGGTACGGGCCGGGCTGGCCCCAACCGTACTTGTAAGTCCCGTTCAGGTCGTACTTCAGGACCCGGTTCGTCCCACCGTCCGTCACCCAGAGCATCTGATCCGCGGTGATGAGATGGGCGTAGGGCCGGGAGACGACCTGGCCCAGGGGGTAGTCCGCCGCGTTCAGCCCTTGCGGGCCGGTGGCGAACATGTCGAGGAACTTGCCGTTCTCGTCGAAGATCTGCATCCGCCCGTGGCCGCGATCGACGACGAATACGCGGCGGTCGTCGCTGACGGCGACGCTGTGGACGGTGTTGAACTCGTTCGGGCCGGGGTTCTTCGGATCCTTCGGAGCCTGACCCCAGTCCTTGATGAACTTCCCGTCCTTGTCGAACTTCGCGACGCGCTTGCCGCCGTAGCCGTCGCTGATGAAGAACGTGCCGTCGGGGAGCCAGGCGATGTCGGTCGGCCGGTCGAAGAGCTTGCCCGCATCCCGTCCCCGCTGCCCCTTGGTCCCGAGGGACATCACCAGCTTACCGTCGTAGGTGAACTTGTGGATCAAGTGCAGCTGGTCGTCGATCACCCAGACGTGCTTCTCGGGGTCGTAGGGGCTCATCTTGATCTTGTGCGGGCCGCGCCCGCAGGGGGCCTCGAACAGCTTGTCGTGCTGCGACCAGTGCTGGACTTGATTGCCCTGTGCGTCGACGACGAACAGAACGTGGTGATAGCGGCGCTCCCACCCGCGTTTCTCTTCGGGCCCGCAGGTGGCGTTCTTCCCGTCGTCGTTGCCCGTCGCCGTTCTGCGGGGCTCGAGCAGGCTGTAGGGCGTCCACGGGCCCGCTCCCGCGGGAAGAGGCAATTCGCCGCGCATCGCGATCCAGATGCGATCGGGGCTCTCGGCGTAAACGCTGCCCATCGAACCCCAGGTCCAGCCGGAATGCTTCACGCCGTCCGGTCCATCCGGAAGGGGCTTCGGCCAGTCCGGAACCGGCTCGTAGTGTCCGAAGAGTTCCTGCCCTCCTCGCTCCTGTGAGAATGCCGCCTGGGCGAGAACCAGAGAAGTCGAGAGAAACGCGCAATACCAGAGTAGTCTCCGCATCGTCAGTCTCCTCATGAGAGGGGACTTTAGCAGGAGTCGCCAAGTCAGAATGTCGTCAATTGTATTCCGTCCTCCGACCGGGAGCGTGGCGCTCGATGGCCTCGATGCACGAGCTCTCGTTCGAGATCCAGGACGCGAGCGACAGCGGAAACACGGACAGCCCCGCCCTCCGCAGCATGCGGTACCGCTCGAGGTCGAGCGCGGTCCCGAGCGATCCCGACTGGCCGATGAGATCGATGCCGAAGACTCTCCCCTCGCGCTCGACCACCAGGTCCACGAGGGTTCCCGCGACGAGGAAGGCCCGGTGGATTCGAAACCCCGAAGCCGCAAGCCGGGAGGAGACGCGATCGAGGAACGCGTCCTCGGGGACGTCCGGGGAGTCCTCAACCCGAGCGCAGCGCGAGCGTAGCGAGTCGCGGAGCGAGAGCCGTGGGGGTGGGGCCCCACGGCACTGATTGGAGTCCTCAACGGTCTCGGCCGGTCGGGAGATCTCGCTCAGGTAGCGGGCGGCGAGGCTTCCCTCCGGCAGGTCCGACGGGTCCACCGAGGCGAGAACCAGCTGGTGGCTCCGCGCCCGGGTGATCGCGACGTTGAAGACGTCGGGCTGGCTCAGGTGTCGAAAGGCCTGAGGGTGGCTCTTCGGGTCGACGGCGAGCGAGAGAAACATGAAGTCCCGCTCCTCACCCTGGAATCCGTAGGGTGTGGCGACGAGGAGGTCGTGCTTCTCGATGGCCTCGAGGGCAAGCCGTTCGGTGAGGGATGCGGCAAGATGCTCCACCTGATCGCGGAACGGGGAGAGCACTCCGATCGAGTGGCAGCTTCCGCGGGGAAGGGTGCTCTCACGCTCCACGAGCGCCTGGACCTCGGTCACGAGTGCTTCGGCCTCGGCGAAGTTCCTCCCGCTTTCGTCCCTCACTCCCTCGACCCGACGCAGCGTGACCGAGCGCAGGCGAAGGGTGGAAGGTCTCGCGGTCATGACGCGAAGGCGGCCGGCGTAGAACTCGCGGTTGCTGAACGCGATGATCGACGGCATGCTGCGAAAGTGCTCGTCGAGGAAAATGGCGCGCTCGGAAGACGAAAGGGAATCATCGACGAGATCGAGCAGGCTCTTCTCGCGGTAGTCGAGCGCCTCGATCTCTCCCTCGGCGAGCTCGGCTTCCTCGCCGAGCATTCGCTGGCGGTCGCGGGACAGGAACGACACGTGCCGGAGCTGCTTCGGATCTCCGGTGACGGCGGCCCTCCGCGCGCGGTAGAGCGCGGGAAGGGCGCTCGCCATGTCGCTCTGGGTCGCTTCGTCCACGACGACGAGGTCGAACATCTCGCGCTCGAACGGGGCGAGCTTGTGGAGATCGCGAAACGTCGACATCCACAGCGGAAAGGCTTCGAGGAGAAGGGGGAGGTTCAACTCCGCGAAGAGCGCTTCCTGTCTTCCCGACGCGCGCGCGCGGAGGGCGGAGGAGAAGCGCTTGAGCTCGGCCCGGTGTTTTCGGAGGAGGGACGCGATGCGGGCGCGCCTCGTGGCGTGAGCTAGCTCTCTCGCTGCGTCGACTCGATCCGTCTCCGCGCGCTCGAGGCTCGCGAGGAGCTCCCACAGGGGCCGTTCCCGCTCCAACCGCCACTTCAGAAAGCTTCCCCGCAGTCGTTTCCAAGGCGACGTGGGACCGGAGGCGAGCGCACCCCAGGCGGACTCCAGCCGGTTCCGTCTCCCGATCCGGCGCTCGAACCCGGAGAGTGCGCGGTCGGCTCGCCGCAGAGCGCGGCTCCGCTCGGAGAGCGGAACGCCTTCCTCCTCTTCGAGCTGTCCGCCGAGAAGGAGCGTGAGGTAGCTCTTGAGCTCGCGGGTATAGTCGGTCGAGCCTCCCCGCAGAACCGGAGTGGTCTCGCCGAGCATCGACCGGAGCTTGGACTCCACCACGTCGAGCGCCTGCTCGGTGCGGCAGGCGACCAGGACGGAGTCGCCCCGCGCCAGGTGCTCGAGCGCGAGCGCGGTGACGGTGTAGGACTTTCCCGTGCCCGGCGGGCCCACGATGAGCGTGAGAGGATGCCGGCCCGCGGCCTCGAGCACCCGCTTCTGAGCGCGGCTCAAGACCGCCGGGATCGAGGCGAGGGGAAACGAGGACCTGGATGGGGGAGTCGCGGAGCCGAGAGCGGCCTCGAGCGGCGTCGAGACGGTCCCGCTCGAGGCGAGCCGCGAGAGCTCGAAGAGCACTCCCCGGGTGGAGCGCGGGTTCTCGACGAGAGCCATCGCCGCCGCGGGAACGCAGGCGAGAACCGCTCCCTCGCCCAGTCGCCTCACGTCTCCCTCCGGCAGGAGCGCGGGAAAGGAGTGGAGATCGTCGACGCGTATCCGGGGAAGGAGCTCCCGGAAGACCTGGAGGATCTCGGCGAGCGCGTCTTCGCCGAGGGGAGGGGACGGGATCCGTCGGCCGAGGCTCTCGAGGGCGGAGGAGGCGGCGTCCCGCTCCCCGAGGAGCTCCGCGAGCACGGGGAAGTTCAACGTCGGCTCGTTCGCGGTGATCCGGAGGAAACTCGCCTCGAGCCCCCCCACACTCTGACGCTCGAGCGCCGCAGGAAAGTGGAGCAGCGGCGCCGCGAGCCGCCGCGGCTTTCCGTCGGCCTCGATCCTGCCGACGAGGAAGAAGACGCCGTAGACCAGGCTGCGCTCGCGCTTGTAGAGCGTCGCTTCCTCGAGCGCGTCCCGCCCGATCTCGGGGGGGACCGCCAGGGCGTCCTGGATCCCGCTCACCAGGACTTCGGTTCCGGTCGCGAAGTGCCGGTGCTTCACGTCCCGATGGAACAGGTCGAAGATCGCGCTCTCGCGGTTGTCGGCCTCGTGGCAGGAGGCGAGAAAGCGAATCTTCGCGGCGGTTGCGCTCACGAGTGCGGTAACTGGAGTGTAGCCGATGTAGAATTCCAGGGCCATCATGGCGAAGACCGCGCTCTCGAAGCCCGTGAGGAAAGCCGCGAAGAAGCCCGGCGATTCCCGCAAGAGGCTCACCCCGGCCAAGGAAGAACGGGGTCCCGTCGGCGACGAAGTCCTCCTTCCGATGGACGATCCTTCTCTCGCTCCTCTCGCCGCCCGGGTTCGAGAGGCTGGCGGCACTCCCATCGGGGCGTACCGCGAGCCGTTCGCGGGAAAGTCTCTGCTGGTCGCAGTCCTCCCGTTGAAATCGGTCGAGCCCACTCCGTTCCAGCGCGATCTCTCTCCCACCCACACCAAGCGACTCGCGAAGAAGATCGAAGAGACGGGAGTGTTCCTCGATCCTCTCATCGTCGTCCAGGGATCGGACGGCAGGTTCTGGACTCCGAACGGACGACACCGGCACCAGGCGGCGAAGATCCTCGGGCTTCGCGCGGTCACGGCGCTGGTCTCGCCCGACGAGGACCTCGCGTTCCGCATCCTCGCCCTCAATACCGAGAAGGCGCACAACCTCAAGGACAAGAGCCTCGAGGTCATCCGCATGGCGCGGGAGCTCGCCGAACGGAAGCCCCGGGCCCGCGAAGCCGACTACGAGGCGCAGTTCGAAGAGCCGGCGCTCCTGACTCTCGGGATCGTCTACAACGAGAACGGGCGTTTCGCCGGCAGCCCGTACTTCTCGTTCCTGCGGAAAGTCGATCGGTTCCAGACGTCGACGCTCGCCAAGAGCCTGCGGGATCGCGAAGGGTACGCGGCGCGCCTGGTCGAGATCGACGAGCGGGTCAAGGAGATCGTGGCCGAGCTAAAGAAGCGGGGGTTCCGATCTCCCTACCTCCGGAATTACGTCGTCGCCCGGATCAATCCCGTTCGCTTTCACCGCGCGAAGAAGGGGGACACTGCCCCTCCGATGGCGATGGGAGCGGCCCTCACGCGCATGGCGGCCTCGGCCCGGGGCTTCGACGTCGCCTCGGTGCGGGAGCAGGACCTGGCTCTGGTGGCGGCGATGTCCTCGGAGTGAACGAGAAAAAAGGGCTCCCTCCTAGGCTTCGTTTCGCGTAGAATCACTTCGCTATGCAAGCCCACGCCCACATCTAACTTCCCGGAAACTGCCGCGCCCCGCCGCGCGCAGTCCGGGCCGGCCGCGGGAACGCGAGCTCGACTCGTCCCGCCGCCGTAGAGACTCTTTCCCAGCTTTTTGGATTCCGTTCGTATTTTGTTCGGGAGAAGCGCCTATGAATTCGACCGAAGAGGCAGCCGCGGGCAATTCCGCGGCCGGGGTGCGGGCTCCCTCGGCCGCGAAGCCCGGCATCTGGGCCTCGGTGAAGGAGTCCCTGAGCGGGACCGAGCAGGACTTCACCGAGGGAAGCTTGAACCGCGCCGTCGGTCTCCTCGCCGTCCCCATGGTCGTGGAGATGATGGGGGAGTCTCTCTTCGCCGTGACCGACGCATTCTACGTGGCTCGGCTCGGCCCGGATGCGCTCGCCGCCGTCGGGCTCACGGAGTCGATGCTCGAGATCGTCTACGCCGTGGCCGTCGGCCTGAGCATGGCGACGACGGCGATGGTAGCGCGCCGAATCGGTGAGAAGAACGAGCGAGGCGCTACCAAAACCGCCGTCCAGGCCATCGTGATCGGAGTCGCGATCGCGGTGGTTCTGGGCGCCCTGGGGTCATTCTTCGCGCCGGAGCTCCTCGGGCTCATGGGCGCCTCGCCAGAGACCGTCGCCGCGGGCGCGACTTATACGCGGGTGTTGTACGCCGGCATGGTCTCCGTGGTTCTCCTCTTCCTCAACAACGCCATCTATCGAGGAGCGGGCGACGCCACGACGGCGATGCGGGCTCTCTGGATCGCGAACGGCATCAACCTGGTAGTAGACCCCTGCCTCATCTTCGGACTCGGGCCTTTCCCCGAGATGGGTCTCGTGGGCGCCGCCATCGGGACGAACGTGGGCCGCGGGGCGGGAGTCCTCTATCAGCTCTGGGGTTTTCACAAGGGGACGCGGCTCCGCATCGAACGGCGGGATTTGGCCGTCGACGGGTCCGTCATTCGGAGCCTCCTTAGGCTGTCCGCGGGGGGAATCGGGCAGCTTCTGGTCGCGACCGGAAGCTACGTGGTTCTGATCCGGATTCTGGCCGGTTTCGGGAGCGCCGTGCTCGCCGGCTACGTCGTCGCGATCCGCGTCGTGATCTTCATCATCCTGCCGGCCTGGGGCTTGAGCAACGCCGCGGCGACCCTGGTGGGGCAGAACCTGGGAGCGGGAAAGCCCGAGCGAGCCGAGCGCGCGGTCTGGCTCACCGGAGCTTGGAACATGGGGTTCATGGCTGTCGTGACCCTGGTGCTCGTCGCTTTCTCCCGTCCGATCGTGGAGTTCTTTACGACCGACCCCGCGGCTTCGCCCGTCGGGGTCGAGGCGCTCGCCATCATCAGTTATGGCTACGTCTTCTACTCCTGGGGAATGGTGATGATGCAGGCGTTCAACGGCGCGGGCGACACCGCCACGCCGACGAAGATCAACGTCGTCTGCTTCTGGCTCTTCGAGATCCCGCTCGCGTACGCGCTCGCGGGTCCCCTGGGAATGGGGCCGACGGGTGTCTTCTGGGCGATCGCCCTCTCGTACTCCCTATCGGCGGTGATCGGCATCCTCCTCTTCCGCCGCGGAAAGTGGAAGCTGAAAAAAGTCTGAGAGGAACGCAAAGGCGCGAAGATCCGCAAGGACGCGAACGGAGCTTGGTCTCAGCGGAAGCGCTCCTCTTTCCACGGGTCGCCGACGTCGTGGTAGCCGGCGCGCTCCCAGAAGCCGGGCTCGTCCTCGGAGACGAGCTCGATGCGCTTCACCCACTTCGCGCTCTTCCACGCGTAGAGCCTCGGCACCACGAGCCTCAGCGGTCCGCCGTGCTCCAGGGAGATCGGCTGGCCGTCGTGGGTGTCCGCGAGGAGAACGTCCTCCGACGCGAAGGCCTCGAGCGGAAGGTTCGTGGTGAAACCGTGGTCGTACCCATGGACGACGACGAAGCGCGCCTCGGGGAGCGCTTCCGCCCGCTTCAGGATCTCGCTCGCCGCGACGCCCTCCCACAGGTTTCCCAGGCGCGACCACCTCGTGACGCAGTGCATGTCGGCGAAAACCTTGACGCGGGAAAGCTCCCGGAACTGTTTCCAGTCGAAGGTGAGGTCGAACTTCACAAGACCGCTCACGCCCAGACTCCACGCGCCGGGATCGATCCTCGGTGGACCGTGAGCGTCCAGGACCGGCCACTTCCGCGTCCGCGCCTGGTTCGGCGGTAGTCTCTGCGCGCGTCTCGTATCGGGGCTGACGATGACGCCGGCGCCGGCGTTTTCTGCCGTCGCTATCCGCTCGCCCTGGAGTTTGTCCCTGTCCTGCATCGATATCGTCGGTTCACTGCCCAGGTTACCTCCGAAGTCCCGGAGCGCGAGCCGAAACGGAGAGGGAGCGCCAATCCCCAGACGAGCGCGGTACATCTCTTTCTTGCGCGAAATCAACGAGGAGAATCGCGAGCAACCCCAGGGTGACGGCGGCCGGCCCGAGAAGAGGGTAGCCATGGGCCGCGCCGAGGACGGACGCGAACCAGCCGGCCTGGAACAGAGCGATGTTGGAAAACGGCTCTCAGAACGAGAGCCTTATGCCGCCTCCGGCAAGGAACCCGCCGGCATCGAGCTCGATCTCCTCGCCCCCTTCCTGGGCGATTCCGATGGTGGCAAGGCCGTAACGTGCCTGGAACACGATGCCGAGCACTTTCGTCAGCCGCCAGGTGGTGCGCCCCCGGGCGTTGAACCCGATCGGGTTGTCGTCGATGGGTCTGCTCGAGGTGGACCTTACCGTCGCCTCGTCGAACGGATACTCGGAGGGGGTGGTCAGGGTCTCCAGGATCTCGGCACCACGGCGACATTGGCGATACCGACGCCTGTCACCCTGGTGGGCAATCTGCAGAGTGAGTTGGGTTGTCCTGATGACTTCCAGCCCGGTTGCGCTCTGATGCATCTGGCCTACTCGGCGGATGACGACGTGTGGCAGGAGGGTTTCTCTGTATCAGACGGAGATTGGGAATACAAGGTCGGGAGGAAGCCCGCCATGCCCTCGAAGTGGACCCGAACCTGGCGGAAACCCATCGGGCGCTCGCAGCCGTGCATGCGAAGACGGAGTTCCTCCGGGAAAAGGCGATTCGCGAGGGCAGCCGGGCGTTCCCGGCGAGGTCCTCAGCAACGGCCGGCGCCCGGAGAATCCCAAAGCTGAGCACCGACTCCCCCCGGACGCGGCTGTAGAGCCACGACTCTAGGAGGTTGGGGAACGGGGCGGCCGAGGATCAGTCCGTCTGGGTTTTCTCCCAAGGACTCTTTCGGCGCTCGGTTCCTGTACAATGGCGCTGCCGCCCAGCGACTCGAGGAGGACGATCATCGGCAAGAGCGTCGCTCACTACAAGATCACGGCGAAGCTCGGTGAAAGAGGCTAGGGCGAGGTCTACCGCGCCCGTGACACGAAGCTCGACGACGTCGCGGTCTAGGCGGGCATCGCATCTGTCCCAGAAAAGTCGACCAGCATGTTCACGTCAAGAGCAAGTCTGTCCCGCCTCGCGATATCCTTCTTGTTCACCGCCCTCGTTGACAGCGAGGGTAACGCCTTGCCTCAGTGCGAGTCCACCGGGCCGCTCGTGCTCGAGCCCGTGGAGCAGCCGCGCGTGCCGCTGCTCGCCGGTCCTCGTACCCGGATCGCTCTCAACGGCGTGTGGCAACGTGTCATATCGGCGGACGACAGCGCGATCCCGCAATCTGGCTGGCACAATGTGCGCGTGCCCGAGGCCCATCACGACGCCGGCGAGGGCGCAGCTTGGTTTCAACTCGACTTCAACATCCCTGCCGAACTCATCGGGCCTGGGCGGCGGGTGGCGCTCCGGTTCGTGCGGGTGAGGCACTACGCGCGGGTGTTCGTCAACGGGCAGTACGTGGGAGAAAACTACGGGAGCCGCGCACCGTTCGAGGTAGACATCACACCGGCAGCCGTGCCGGGAGCGCTCAACCGTCTCAACGTCTGGGTGCACCACTGTGGCGGCGACTGGGCTGCGCCGGGGATCAGCGGGCTGAGCGAGGCCGAGGAGTCCCGGCTTACCACCATGATGGGCTACCGTTACCAAGCCACGATAGCGGAAGACGTCTTCCTGCTGTCGCGGCCTGCGCTTCGCGTCAGCGATGTTGCGCTGTTCCCATCCGTAAGACGTCAGGAGCTGACGGTTCGTCTGACTCTGGTCAATGAAGGGCCGACGCAGCGTGCGGTGAGTATCGCCAACAATGCGTGGCTCGCAGATGAGCTAGCGCTGGCGATGCCGGAGCAGAGCGGCGTCGTGGTCGCGCCAGGCGGGACTGCGCAGGTTGAAGTCGCCGCGGCCTGGCCGGATCCTCAGCTTTGGTATCCGGCAGGCCTGGGAGAACCAACCCTGTACCATCTGGAGACGGTCCTGCTTGACGAGGCTGGCGCGGCCATCGATCGTTGGGTGAGCCGTTTTGGCTTCCGTGAGATATGGACCGACGGCACAGAGATTCTCCTGAACGGGGATCCGCTGCGGCTGTTCGGCTATTGGCAACCGGAAGGTTCCGGGCGGTCGATCTGGACCCTGCGCATGGCGTCGGTGCAGGCCGCCGGTGCCAATGTCATTCACAACCACGCCGAGCAGCGCGAGCCTAGTTTTTACGACGTGGCGGACGAGATGGGCCTGCTGGTTTGGGACGCAAACTACTGCGGAGGACCCTCGGGGACTACCCCGTTTGACGAGGTCGACACGGTCAGTAGCTTCCCCACGGTAGAGGCAGAGCTGGCGCGGCAGTATCCGGAGTGGGTGCGAAGCGTTCAGAGCCATCCGAGCGTCGTGGTGATGATGTCCGCATGCCTGATCCACAACGAGGCTACGATCGCGTTGGCCGACGTCATCGCCGCGGCTGACCATTCCCGCCTGCTGGTGGGCAACGGTGTTCGCGCCTATGAGCCGCTTTCGTTCGGTACGTTCCTCACGAACATCGACATGCACCTCGACGCCCCGCTCACCAAGATTCGCCGCGACTACCTGTTCAATGGGATAGCAGCACGCTTTCGTCCGGGCGGCGGGATCGTTCCGGCCGGGGTCTCCGAGTGTTGGCATGACGCCCCGGAGCAGACCAGCGATATCGAGTTGGCAGTCGTGACGTTCCGGACGATGAACTTTTACGGTGATCACAACGTTGTGACTGTAAACCTATTCAATCAGCGCGCTTATGTGCCACAGCGCGCCGTCGCCAGTGTCGTCTGGCCGAGCGACTCCGGGCTTGGACAGCACCCGCAGCAAGCCACCACTGGTGGCTCACCATGGCCCGCGAACGACTACGTGAATTTTTTCGACCCCGGCCGGCCGGCGTTCACACCGACCATCGTACGTGGTGCGATGCGATCCGCTGGGTCCAGGTATCTGGGCTACGTGCCGACGGTGTCCTCCACCTATCGTCCCGAGGTTCTGATCACAGTGACCCGCGGCGGCTCGCCCGTGGCCGACGCCTACGTTCTGGCGCGGCCGGTGGAGGGTGTGATCGGCACTGTAGAGGGCATGCGTACGGACGGCAGGGGCGTCGCCTGGTTTCAGCTCAGGGACGCGGGCGTCTACGAGTTTAGCTGTACCGTCGATGGGAACAGTCAGAGCGTCGTGATCGACGCCCCGGTCCAAGAGCTCGATCTGAGCAGCGGCGGCGTCCGGCCGCAGATTCATGCGAGCTTGACGATACCCTAGGAGCGGCGCAGGGCCCGCCAAGAGCCAAGGGCAAGACCCAGTAGCTCAAGCGGACTCGTGCGCAGCCGGTAGAGTCGAAACCCGATACGGGGTTAGCTGTTGGGCTCGGGCGAAGGTGGTAGATTCGTAAATCGCTCCAGGCCAGTGTGGAGGTGCCCCTGAATGTAGCCTGTCGAGTAATCAAACGGATAGGAGACTTCCCTACATCCGGCACCCCCGGCGCTCCCGCTCGAGAGCGTCTCTCGTCATCGGAGATGTGATCTTTCTCTCCACAGGCCGCTGACGCCGAGAGTCGAGGTGTCGATCTCGATCCTCGGTGGACCGTGAGCGTAGGACCGGCCACTTCCGCCTCCGCGCCTGGTTCGGCGGTAGTCTCTGCGCGCGTCTCGTATCGGGGCTGACGATGACGCCGGCGCCAGCGTCCGCGGCCGCCGCTATCCGCTCACCCTGAAGCTTGTCCTGGTCCCGCATCGAGCGCGATTTCCAACACGGTTCTCAGAACGAGAGCCTGATACCGCCCCCGACGCGGAACCCGCCGGCATCGAGCTCGATCTGCTCGCCGCCTTCCCGGGCGATGCCGATGGCGGAGTGGCTGTAACGCACCTGGAACGCGATGCCGAAGACTTTCGAGAGGCGCCAGGTGAGTGCGCCGCCGGCGTTGAACCCGATGGGGTTGTCGTCGAAGGTTCTGCTCGTGGTCGACCTCACCGTCGCCTCGTCGAACGGATACTCGGAGGCGGTGGTCACGGTGTCCAGGATCTCGGCGCTGGTGAAGAAGAAAGTCGGCCCGCCGAAGACGTCCACGGTGATCTTCGCGAAGTCGCGGGTGTAGACGGCGTCGATGTGAACCGCCTTCTCGCTGTACTCGAGGCCGGTGAGCTCTCCCTCGACCGTCCGCGGCTGGTCGAAATACAGAGGATGGGGGAGGCTCTCCTCGAAGACGCCGTCGAAGTCGCTCTGGTACAGCTCGACCGAGCCCATCACCCCGAGGCCCTGCCACAAGTCCACGATCGCGCCGATCTCGAAGACGAAGCCCTTGCCTCCATCGTAGGTGCGGGTCGAGCTCCCTTCCTCGAGATACGAGGTGAAGGTGGAGGTGTCGGAGAACCCGATGCCCGAGGGATTGTAGAGGGCGTTCGCGAGGATGCGAACGCGCCGCGCTCGCTCCTCGGAAGGCTCGGGTTCGTCTTGTGCCAGTGCCGGCGCGGCAGCGGCGAGAGCGAGGAGCGGGAAGAAGGGTGGTGATTCTCATCGCGCTCTCCTATTGCACGCCTACCGCGTCCCAGCCCTGCCGCACCGTCGCTTCCTCGACGCTTCCCGCGCCGTAGAGCTCCGCCGCCGCCCGCAACGTCGCCTCGCGCGCGTCGTGGAAGTTCGAGCTCGGGACGAGGTAGAAAGCGAAGGCCCGATAGAAGATTTTTTCGATCCGTTCCATCTGCGCCGTTCCCAATCCGCGGACCGAGATGCCCGACGTGCGGTTGGTTCCGCCCTGTACCATCAGATAGAACGCCTGGTTCGCGATCCCGGAGTTGATGTGGACTCCGCCGTTGTCGTAGTCCACGGTGCAAATCGGGGGCAGGCACCGAATGCTGTAGTGATCGGGATCCCCCACCGCGCCCGGGTTCTCGTAGGAGCGGATGTAGGGCCCGAAGCGGACGAACAGGTCTTCCGCGACGCCCCAGTCGGCCCGATGCCGTCCCTGCCCTGGAGGCTCGAAATACCACTCCGCTCCCGCGGCCATGATGTCGGAGAAGGCCTCGTTGAGCGCTCCCGATTCGTTCACGTAGATGAGGTCCGAGGTGAAGTTCGTGACCCCGTGGGTGAGCTCGTGGGCGACGACGTCGAGCGCGGCCGAGAAGAACGTGAACGTCTCCCCGTCGCCGTCGCCGTAGTTCATGCTGACGTCGACCGAATCGTAGAACGCGTTGTTGTAGCCTTCGCTCTGGGGGACGATGTGCACGTAGTTGACGGCGGCGAGCCCGGCGTCATCGATCCCGTTTCTCCCGTGCCGTTTGAAATAGTAATCGTAGGTGTAGCCGGAGTAAGCGTGGGCGTCGACCACGGCACCGTCCCGCCACTCGTTGTCGGAATCGGTCGCGAGATAGGCGTCTCTCTCCGCTTCGTAGTAGTACCAGGCCAAGAAGTCGAAGCCCACGTCGTAGGTTCGAATCCCGAAAGGACGCAGGACGTCGACCGCCCGGTTGGTGCCGGAGGCGGCCTGGACGCTCATCTTCTTCTCGTCGGACCAGGTCCCGATGCCGAGCCCGATCGCGGATTGGGTTCGGCGATCGTCGTACTTCAGGACCGCGGCCCCGCTTCCGGCGTCGATGAAGATGGCGTCGAGGCTGTCCCGTCCGCGCAGGTGGAGGTAGTACGCGAGGACGTACCGCTCGGCGAGGGGCAGGACCACGAGCTCGATTCTGCCCACGACTCGTGCGGAGGCGGATCCTTCGAGCGCTCTCCGGGCGGCGTCGTCCGCGGTGAGGGACGGCCGGGTTTCTACGTCGATGCCGTCGTAGAGGTTCCCGGTGACGGAGAGGATGCGGCCGCCTTCCTTCTGCCAGACGAGCTGGCCTCCGAAGACCCGGACCCCCTGGTGGTACTGGTTCAGCCGCTCGTGGGATCGTCCGGGAATCTGACCGTCGCGCTGAGTCCTCGCCGCCGCCAGACGGCCCGCGCGCAGCATCGTTTCGACTTCCTGGGCAATCGCGGGGACTTCCGCCGCGGCGCTGGCCCAGACCGAGCGGGCGGAACGGAGCGATTGAGACGAAACCACGACGGGAACGAGGAGCGCGGCGAGAACGAGCGAGGACGTGCGCGGAAGCCTCATCGATTTTCCTCCTGGCGCACGAAAGTCTAGTGGGGAATTGTCAACGGGTCAATAATTTATTCGTCCCTGCGCTTGGGCCGCTGGTTCGAGGCGAGGATCTTCTTCCGCAGACGGATGGAGCGCGGGGTCACCTCCACGAGCTCGTCCGCCCGGATGAACTCGATGGCCTGCTCGAGGTTGAGCTCGCGGTGAGGGGTGAGGCGGACGGCGATGTCGGAGGTAGAGGCCCTCATGTTGGTGAGCTTCTTTTCCCGGGTCACGTTGACGTCGAGGTCCGCTTCCCTCGCGTTCTCGCCCACGATCATCCCTTCGTAAACATCGGTCCCGGCGCCGATGAACAGCTCGCCGCGGTCCTCGAGGTTGTGAAGGGCGTAGGCGGTCGCTCGTCCGCGCCGGTCGGCGACGAGGGCACCGGTGAGTCGCTTGGGAACGCTCCCCTGCCAGTCGTCGTAGCCGTCGAAGAGCGCGTTGAGGACCGCGGTCCCGCGCGTATCCGCCAGGATCTCGCTCCGGATTCCGATGAGTCCCCGCGAAGGCACACGGAACTGCAGTCGGACCCGTCCCGAGCCGTGGTTCACCATGTGGGTGAGGATGCCCTTGCGGATGCCGAGCTTCTCGACCACCACTCCCTGGAACGTCTCTGCGACGTCGACCAGGAGGATCTCGAAGGGCTCCTTCTTCACTCCGTCGATCTCCTTGACGATGACCTCGGGATTGGAGAGCGCGAGCTCGTAGCCCTCGCGGCGCATCGTCTCGACGAGGATGGCGAGCTGGAGCTCGCCGCGGCCGAACACGCGAAAGGAATCCGTGGTGTCGGTCTCCTGGAGCTGGAGGGAAATGTTGGTGAGGAGCTCCTTCTCGAGACGCTCCTTCAGCTTTCGCGAGGTGACGTGCTCGCCGTCCTGTCCCGAGAAAGGCGACGAGTTCACGGAGAACACCATCGAGAGGGTGGGCTCGTCGATGCGAAGGCGGGGAAGGGGCGCGGGCTTCTCGGCATCGGTGATGGTGTCGCCGATCCCGATCCCCTCGACTCCCGCGAGGCAGACGATGTCGCCGGCCCGGGCTTGTTCGGCCTGGTCCCGGTCCAGCCCGGCGAAGGTGAAGAGCTTGGTGATGCGCGTGCGCTCGACGAGATCTCCTTCCTTGACGATGGCGACGTCGTCCCCGGTCCGAAGCGTTCCCCGGGTGATCCGGCCGATCGCGAGCCGGCCCAAGTAGTCGCTGTAATCGAGGTTCGAGACCATCAGCTGAAGGCTTCCGTCGTCCTTTCCCGAGGGCGCGGGGAGTTTCTCGAGGATGGCATCGAACAGCGGCTGCAGATCGGCATCTTCCCCATCAGGGTCGGCCTTCGCCGTGCCCTTGCGGGCGTTGGTGTATAGGATGGGGAAATCGAGCTGCTCCTCGCCGGCGTCGAGGTCGATGAACAGGTCGAAGATCTCGTTCACCACCTCCTGGATGCGCGCATCCTGTCGATCGATCTTGTTCACCACCACCAGGATCGGGAGCTTCAGCGAGAGCGCCTTTCCCAGGACGTAGCGGGTCTGGGGGAGCGGTCCCTCGCTCGCGTCCACCAGCAGCATCGCGCCGTCGACCATGGAGAGAGCCCGCTCGACCTCGCCGCCGAAGTCCGCGTGGCCCGGAGTGTCGACGATGTTGATCTTCGCCCCGCGGTAGAAGATCGCGGTGTTCTTGGCGAGGATGGTGATGCCGCGCTCGCGCTCGAGCTCGTTCGAGTCCATGACGCGCTCCTGGACCTCCTGGTTGGCCCGGAAGGCGCCGCTCTGATGGAGCATGGCGTCGACCAGCGTGGTCTTCCCGTGGTCGACGTGCGCGATGATCGCGAGGTTACGGATGCTGTCGAAGGATGCCAAGTATTCTGCTCCGGAGTGATCGAAGCATAATAGCTCAGCGGAGCTCGGCTTCGGCCTCCCGGACCAGATCGCGGTCGATTTCTCCGTTCTCGAAGTGATCGAGATACCGCTGGTATCCCTCGCGGGCTCCCTCGGAATCCCCCTCGGCCTTCCGCAGCTTTCCGAGGAAATAGAAGCTCCTCACGTAGCGGACCGGCTCGAAGAGGCGCTCCTCCTTCGACTCCACGATGCGCTGGTACCAGCCGAGGGCCTCGCCGTCGTTGCCCGAAAGCCGATGCGCCGTCGCCAGCGAGTACCAGATGAGAGTGTGGATGCCGTCTTCCCCTCGCGGAGGGAGCATCGACTCCGATTCCTCGAACTCGGCGACGGCTTGGTCGTACTCTTTCCGCTCCAACGCGAGCTCTCCCTGGAGAAAATGGTAGAGGCGTTCGGGCGCGACCCCGAGCGCGGGGTTGATGCGCCGGCGATATTCCCCCTTGAGCTCCTCCGCCTGTTCGGACTCGCCGAGCCGCTGGGCGGCGATCGCGGCCAGCGCCAGCGCCGCGTGCGAAGCTCCATAGTGATCTTCCGTTTCCGAGACGGAGAGCGCCGTGTCCTTGGCCTTCTGGAACTCGCCGATCTCGAGGAGAATTCTCGCTTTGAGCAGAGCCGGCTGGATTTTGAAGTCGCTCTCCCCCGCTTCCTGGGAGGCCAGGTGGCGGTCGAGCGCGCGGAGAACCGAAGAGACCTCCCCCCGGTAGAGCGCGGTCACCGCCATCAACCGGCCGCCGATGAACTTCTCGACCGGCTCCTCCGATTCCATCAGCTCCGCGGCGGTCTTGCCCGCCTCGTCCCACTCCTCCGCGAAGATGTGGGCCGCCCATCGAACGGGAAGGAGCCTCATGGGGGTGGCGCCGAGCGCCTCGGCCCTGTCGAGCAGCCTGGCACCTCCATCGAGGTCGCCGGTCTCGATCTCGATCTGGCCGAGAGAGAGCAGAGTCGTCCAGTCGTCGGGGTTTCGCTCGCTGAACTCCCGGAGCACCTCCTTGGCGCTGTCGACGTCGTCGATAGCCATGTACGCCTGAGCCAGCTGTTCGTAGGTCGCGGGGAACATCATCCCCCGGCTTCGAAGCTCTTCGAGCTGCTCGATGGCCTCCTCGTAGCGCTCGGTGCTGAACAGCAGGTTTCCCAGATTGTGCCGGGCGGACCCATGATCGGGGTAGCGCTCGATCGCTTTCTCGTACGACTCGATGGCCTTGTCGATGGTCGAGGGCTTGCGCGAAGCGTACCAGCCCTCGATGTACAGCCGCTCCCTCTCCGAGAGGCGGTCGACGTGCTCGAGAGCCTTCTCCGCGTACTTGTCGCCCTCCTCGTGGCGCCCGAGATTCGACATGACGACGCCGAGCTTGGCGAGCGCCATCGCGAATCCCGGGTCGAGCTCGATCGCTCGCTGAAAGTGGGGGGCCGCCTCCTTCTCCAGATAGCGCTCGTGGAGGCGAATGCCTTCCGCATATTCCCGGTAGGCCTCGACCGAGGCGGTGGTCACGTCGCGGAGGTCGCGATCGAGCCCTTCTCCCGGCGGGGTCAGCTCGTAGTGCGCCTTGATTCGGGATGTGATCTCGTCGACCAGGCGGAACAGGTGCTCCTCGCCGACCGCCTCCGCCTTTTCCGACATCAGCACCTTGCCGGTTCTGGCGTCCTCGAGGCGGGCGGAGATGCGGATGGTGTCGCCCGCTTTGGCGACGCTCCCGGTGAGAACCGAGCTCACCCCGGTGCGGCGCGCGATCTCTTCGATGAGCTCGCGCGTCGGCGTCGCTCCCTCGACACCGCCGGCCTCGGCGAGAACCGGATAGAGCTCGCCGAGCCCCACCACCTCGAGCTCGGGAGACTGGGATAGATCCGTCGCGAGCATGTCGGGAAGACCTGTTTTGAGCCAGTCGAGCTCGGGGTCTCCCGACAGGTTCTCGAACTCGAGGACCGCGACGGAAGGTGTCTCGTCGACGTCCGTGTCCACCGGACGACGAGAGAAAACGACCAGCGCGAGGGCGACCGACGCGGCGATCGCGGCCGCCCAGAGAGTCCGGCGCGCCCCGCGTGACAGCTTCCCGCCGGCCTCGATCCGGACCCGCGCGCGCTTCAGCTCCTCGAGCGGCTCCGCCATGCTCGAATAACGCCGGTCCGGCTCTTTCTGCAGGCAGCGGTCGACGATCGGCTGGAGCAGATCGCGCGCCTCGCCCGAAACGCCGGCGAGCCTGGGAGTCGGCTCCCTCAGGATCGCGTGCAGCGTGTCGATGCGGGTCGTTCCCTCGAACGGGGGGCGTCCGCTCAGCATGGTATAGAGGAGGAGCCCGAAGCTGAACACGTCGCTGCGATGGTCCACTTTCCCGCCGCGCGCCTGCTCCGGAGACATGAAGGGCACCGTGCCCTGGATCAGACCTTCACGGGTCGAGGTCTGAAGAGGCGGCTCGTCCTCGCCCGTCTGGCTGAAGAAGGGACTCTGTTCGACATCGAGGAGCTTCGCCAGGCCGAAGTCGATGAGCTTGGGATGGCCTTCCTCGGTGAGCATCACGTTCCCCGGCTTGACGTCGCGGTGCACGATGCCGCGCTCGTGGGCGTAGGCGAGCCCCGAGGCGACGCCGATCCCGATCCGGATGGCTTCGGAAAGCGGCAGGGGTCCCTGGGCGAGGCGGCTCGCGAGACTCGGACCCCTCATCAGCTCCATGGCGATGAAGACGACGCCGTCGGATTCGTCGATCTCGTGGATGACGCCGATATGCGGGTGCTCGAGCGAGGCCGAGGCCTTGGCCTCCGAGACGAAACGCTGCCGCCGCTCGGGCTCCTGGACCAGCTCCGGAGGGAGGACCTTGAGAGCCACCTCGCGGTTCAGCTTGTCGTCTCGGGCCCGGTAGACGATCTGGACTTCGCCTCGATGGAGCTCCTCGAGGAGGGTGTAGTGAGAGAGTTTTCGTCCAATCCAGCCCTCTCGAGGGTCGAGCTTGTCCATCTTCTAATAAACCATAGTTCAAGAAAGCACAGAGTGAGGCAATTCAGTCTACGACGCCTGAACCTTCAATGTTTCGCGGGTTGGTGCCGGAGGAGGGAATCGAACCCTCACAGTCGCGAGGACCGCGGGATTTTGAGTCCCGTGCGTCTACCAGTTCCGCCACTCCGGCCCCGATCTCGAGACGGGGGCAAGTCTAGCAGAGTTAGAGTTCACTTTCTCAGTTCCCGCGAATCGAGCGTATAAATTATTGTGCTATAATGGCTTGTGGGGACGTATCCAGTTGGGTGCGTGGGGTTCCCTACAGTCAATCCCCGCGCTAAATAAGGTAGACTGCGAAGAGGCACGAATCTTCATGGGCGTTCATCGACGTGTACCTAATGATAATGGGCTTGTGGGCCAATGATCTCGAAACGATCGCCCTTGAAAGTCCCTGTGGCTCATTCTTTCGTAGTCTCGTACCCGGGACTATGTTACAATCTTGTCCGCGTTTTAATCGAAAGCGAGGTGTGAATGGCCTTTCAAGTCGGGGATAAAGTCGTCTATCCCAATCATGGTATTGGAGTTGTCGAGGACATTCTAGCCGATGCGTTGGCGGGGTCCGACGCGCGTCAGTTTTACAAACTGCGTATCCTTTCCAATGCGACCGTTGTGAAGGTGCCCGTCCAGAATGTCGACGGAGTCGGCCTTCGCCGAGTGATCACGGAGAAGGACGTCGAGCGCATTTTCGACCTCCTGGAGAATCGGAAGATCGAGCATCACTCGAACTGGAAGGGCAGGTACAAGGATAATTCCGACAAGATGCGGAGCGGCTCGATCTACGACGTCGCTGGCGTTCTCAAGGACCTTTCGTACCTGAGCAAGAAGAAGAGCCTGTCGTTTCGCGAGAAGCGGATGCTCGATCGAGCCCGTTTTCTCATCGTGAGCGAGGTCGCCGAAGTGGCCGAGGAGCCTCAGGATCTCGTCGAGCAGAAGATCGACATCGCCTTGTCGAGGGGCATGGAGGTCAAGAAAAAGGGGCGGACCAGCCTCAAGGCGCTCCTGAAGAAGACGACGCTCGCGGCGATGGCCGAGAACGGGAAGAGTGAGGGAGTCGCCCGCAAGCCCCGGGTTCGAGCGACGACCAAACTCGCCGCCGGCCGAGGTCGCAAGCCGATCTCGATTTCGATCAATCGCTACTGCTGTTAGCTTCGTTCTCGATCCGAGCCCTTCCGGCCGCGGCCGGAAGGGCTTTTTCGTCGGTGCGCTGCCCGCCCCGTGGCATCCCCATGATCACGAGCCTGGTTCTGGCCCTGGTCCTGCCCCTCTATACCTTCGCCGCGGGTCTCGTCGGCATCCCCTACGCGCTCGCCACCAAGGACGCCCGCATTCTTTTCTGGCTCGGCCGCCTCGGGGTGCGCATCGGGTTCGCGCTCGCCCGGATCAAGATCGTCACCCACGGCCTCGAGAAGATTTCCGCCGACTCGCACTTCATCTACATGATGAACCACAACTCGAACCTGGATGCGCCCGCGGTCTTCATGAAGATTCCCGGTCCGGTTCGAGTGCTCGGGAAGAAGGAGCTCTTCCGCCTCCCGGTGCTGGCGACGGCGATGAAGATGGGGGGCTTCGTCCCCGTCGACCGCTCCAACCGCGAGAGGGCGATCGAGAGCGCGCGGAGCGCCGCCCGGATCGCCGCTTCCGGCGCGTCGTTCCTCATCGCGCCCGAGGGAACGAGAAGCCGCACCGGGGATCTCCTCCCGTTCAAGAAGGGAGGGTTCCACATCGCCATCGACTCCCAGGTGCCCGTTCTTCCCATCACCGTCGTGGGCGCCTTCGAGCTCATGCCCCCGGGGAGCTACGCCATCCGATCGGGCGTGATCGAGATCTTCTTCCACGATCCCATCGAGACCAGGGGCCTCCAGAACCGGGATCGGTTCGAGCTCATCGCCAGGGTCCGGGCGCCGATGGAGGAAGTGCTGTCACGTCACCGGGCGTCGATTGTCTTATAATTCATCTCGACCCTGGTCCCGGGTCTCACATGTCCGTTTCGAAAACTATTCCTCTCGAAGGGAAGCTCGATGGCTGGACGGGCGGCCTCGACGTACCCGAGCTGTTGCTCGCGCTGTCGAAGGCCGGCGGAACCGGGCGGCTCGAGGTCTCGAGCGCCGACGTGGACCGGAAAGTCTTCTTCGACGACGGGCGCATCGTGTTCGCCTCATCCTCCTCGCCCGACGATCGGCTCGGCGCCTATCTGCTCCTCCGGAACGAGCTCGGACTCGCGGATTTGAGGCGGCTGAGTTCCAGCGTGCGGCCCGGCCGCCGCCTCGGCTCGCTTCTCGTGGAGGAAGGTATTCTCTCGGCGCAGGAGCTCCCCGACGCCGTCCTCGGACAGGTTCGCCGGATCGTCCTCGATGTCTTCCGATGGCCGCGCCTCTCGTATCGCTTCCTGGAGGAGGCTCCCGCGGTGACCGAGGCGATCACCCTCGAAGTTCCGCCGGCCCGATGGATCCTGGACGGAATCGAGGGCGTCGAGAGCTGGCTTCGCGTCGCCCGCGGCGTCGGCCCCCTCGACGTCCTCTTCGAGAGCATCGACGGACACGAAGAGAGTCTCCGCACCATCGATCTCGATACCGGGAGCCTGGAGCTCCTCGCCATGCTCCGGTACCCGAGATCGCTCGAGGAAATCTGCGGCAGCTCCGAGCTCCCGGACATCGCTATCTGCCGCAGGCTCTGGGCGTTTCGCCTGCTCGGCTGGATCCGCTCCCATTCCTCCTCCTCTTCCTCCGCCGCCGACGAGATCGACTCCGACATCGAGGCCCTGGGAATGATCTGGAAGGACGAGTCCCGGCGCAGCTGAAAACGTCGACGCTTGCTGAGCGCATAGCCCGTTCGTTGACACCGGGAGGCCGCCCCTGCTAGCATGTTGGGGCCGGAGAAAATTCGGGTTCCTCTTTTGAAAGAACCTCTCACCGATGGGCGCAGTGCGGTCGCGACGGGGCCCGCCATCGACCTCCACAACCTCTATACCTACCGGGAACATCTCGACGAGCTGAAAGGGCGGCTCGCCGCGGATGGGTTCCTCGCTCTCCTGCTGATCGACGTTTCCGACATCAATCAGGTGGAGCGCGACCACGGGAGCCTCATCTACGATCGCCTGCTGGACATGGTCCGTGAGGTGGTGTCGGAGCTCCAGGGAAAGCAGCTGCGGACCGGAGACATCATCACCCTCAACGAGAGGGTCGGCGACGTGTTCCTGGTGTTCCTCGCTCCCCGCAAGGAAGAGGAGCACCTGCTGGCGGAGGACATCGAGAAGATCGGGGAGCGCGTCGAGGCCTATCTCGTGCCGCGCATCTCCCAAACGGCGTTCACTTTCTTGAGGAAACGCTCCGACGTCTACGTGGGCACTTCGCTGGTTCTCCACAACCCCCTGGTTCGTGCGGAGCGTCTGGTGATGCGCGCGATTCAGGAAGCTCACCAGGACGCGCAGCTCAACAACGACCGGCGCCATCTCCGGAACAAGAAGCAGCTCCAGCGCATCATCCTCAAAGAGCAGATCACCACGGTGTTCCAGCCGATTTACGACATGAACACGCTCCGGCCGCACGGTTTCGAGGCCCTCTGCCGGGGACCCAAGAACACCGAGTTCCACAGCCCGCTCGCGCTCTTCGACACCGCGGAGAAGTCGGGTCTGGAGTTCGAGCTCGATCATCTGTGCCGCCGAAAGGCGCTTCAGGAAGCGGGCGAGCGCGGGAGCGGCCTCCCGCGGGAGTTCAAGCTCTTCATCAACACCCTTCCGTTCTCGATGCGCGACCCCGACTTCCAGGGGAACGAGCTCATCCGGCTCCTGGGGAAGAACCTGGCGCCGGATCAAATCGTCTTCGAAGTGACCGAGAGACGCGCCATCGAGAACTACCACCTGTTCCGGGACGCGATGAAGTACTTCCAGCACCTGCGGTGCCTTTTCGCCATCGACGACATGGGCGCCGGCTACTCCGGGCTCGACAAGATCGTGGAGCTCCAGCCCAATTACGTGAAGCTCGACATGAGCATGGTGCGCGACATCCACACCAGCTTCGTGAAGAAGGAGATGGTGCAGACGTTCAAGGCGATGGCCGACAAGATCGACGCCAAGCTCGTCGCCGAGGGAATCGAGAAGCGCGAGGAGTTCGAGGTGGTTCGCGAGATCGGCGTCAACTACATCCAGGGAAACTACCTGGCCCGCCCCCTGCAAGGCTTCCAGACGGCGCCTTTCGCGTTCTAGGAGCCGGGAAAAAAACGCAAAGGCGCAAAGGCGCAAGGACGCAAAGAAGAAACGGAAAAGACCAGAGCCCCTTTTCCCCTCTTGCCCCGCAATCCCGTTGTATTGGCTTTCTTTGCGCCTTTGCGTCTTTGCGCCTTTGCGTTTCTGTCTTCTTCTTCCCTCAGTTCATCTCGAGGGTGACGTAGCGCAGGGCGCCGTCGCGCTCGACCTGGATCACCACCGGGTCTCCCGGACGGTAGCTGGCGATCGAGGCTTTCAGCTCCGAGAGGCTTCTGACGTCGAGCCGATTCACCGCGTAGATCACGTCCCCGGGCTTGAGGCCTTCTCCCTCGAGCGGGACCGCCTCGACGGCCCGCGCGGCGACGATGACTCCCGCGGCCCGCCTCACTCCGGAGAAAAACGGCGCCGTGCTCCCATCGAGATCGATCCCGAGGATTCCGAGCTGGGGCACGAGGTTCCGGTCGGGGTGGACCATTCCCTCGAACCGGTTCGGATGGTCCTTCCGCCCTACGACCTCGACGTCGAACTGAAGCCGCTCGGCGCCCCGGAGGGCTTCGATCCGCACCCGGTCGGAAACGCTCCGCTGATAAAGGTTCACCGCCAGCTGACGAGCGTTCTCCATGATCTTTCCGTCGAGCGTGACCACGACGTCCCCGGGCTCGAGCCCCGCCGAGGCCGCGGGGCCTCCCGGCGCCACGTCCGCCAGAATCGCGCCCCAGTCCTGCGGAAGTCCGAGACCCCGGGCCATGAGGGGCGAAATGGTCTGTGCCGTCACCCCGATCTCGCCGCGATGGACGCGGCCCGTCTTCCGGATCTGGTCGAAGACCGTGCGCACGATGTTCGAGGGGGCGGCGAACGAGAGTCCCTCGCTCCCTCCCGACTGGCTGAAGATGAGGGTGTTGATCCCGACCACGTTGCCGACGGCATCGACCAGAGGACCGCCGCTGTTGCCGGGATTGATGGAGGCGTCGGTCTGAATGTAGATCATCGGGTCGTCGGGTCGGAGCTGGCGGGCGGAAGCACTCACCACGCCCATGGTGACCGAGTTGTCGAGGCCGAGCGGGCTCCCGAAGGCGAAGACGATCTCTCCCGGCCGCAGAGCTTCGGAATCGCCGAGCTCGAGGTGGGGGAGTCCGGTGCCTTCCATCTTCAGCACCGCGAGGTCGGTCTCGAGATCCACGCCCACGATCTGAGCTCCCGCGGTGTCGCCTCGGAGCCCCAGAATCGAGCTCCCGCCCTCGCCCCGACGAGGCAGGAGCAGTCGGACCCGGCGGGCTCCCGCGACCACGTGGGCGTTGGTGACGATATAGCCGTCCTCGGTCAGAATCACTCCCGAGCCGCGGCTGCGGCTCTCGGCGATGAGCTCGCGCGAAGGGGTGATGCCCTGCCCCACGCTGTAGCCGACCGCGAAGATCGAGACCACTGCGGGATTGATCCGCTCCGCGAGCGCCTCGAACGACTCGCTGATCTCGGCGAGACCCGGCTTCGTCGGCTGCGGCCGCTGGGAGGAAGCGCTCTCGAGCGCCAGAAACAGGAGCAGGGGAAACCCGACCATCACGACCCCGAGCGAGTCACCGCGACCAGGTTCACGTCGTCGGGCAGCGGCTTCTCGTTCCCGAACGCGAGCGCCCGCCTCATCGTCTCCCGGATCACGGTCTCGCCGTCGTGTCCCGCGAGGTCCTCGAGGACTCTCCGGAGCTCCTGGTCCTCGAAGAGCGCGCCCTCGCCGTTGTCGATCGATCCGATCCCGTCGGAGCCCACGAACAGAACGTCCCCCGAGCCCGCGACGATGGTGCGCGACTCGAACGGAATCACGTCGCTCTCGAAGAGTCCGAGGGGCGGACCCGAGAGCACGATCTCGTCCAGCCGGCCCGCCCGGCGGAGCACGAAGGGATAGGGGAGACCGGCGTTCGCGAAGCCGATCTCCTCGCTTCCCGCGCGAATCGCGAAGGCGGCGGCGGCAGCGTACATTCCCGTGGGAAGGACTTCGTGGAGCCTGCGGTTCATGTCCTCGAGGAGCGCGACCGGATCGTCGTTGCGCGAAACTCCTTCGCGAAAGACTCCCTTCAACAGCATGGTGCTGAGGGCCGCCTGGACGCCGTGGCCGATGACGTCCGAGACCAAAAGAAACAGGCCGTCTCTCGTCGGGGCGAAGTCGAAGAAATCGCCGCCGATCTCGGCGCTCGGCTGGTAGAGGTTCGCGAAACGATATCCGTCGAGCTCGGGAAACCGGAGAGGAAGCATGCTCTTCTGGACCCGGGCGGCCATCTCCAGCTCCCGCTCGAGAGCCTGGTGCCGGCTCGCGAGCGTGTCGAGCTCCTTGACCTTCTCCGAGAGCATCTTCCGCAGGCTCTTCTCCTTGAGCCCGTTCCTCACGATGCTCAGGAGGGCCTCGTTGTCCCAGGGCTTTTCCAGGTAGTGATAGAGCCCGACGTCGTTGATGGCCTTGATGGCGTTCTCCTTGTCGGCGTAGCCCGTGAGCAGGACCCGGATGGCCTCCGGCTGGACCTTCTTGACCTCTTTCAGGAACTCGATGCCGTTCATCTGCGGCATGAGGAAGTCCGAAATCACCAGATCGACGCGGGTCCGGGAAAGATCCTCGAGGGCTTTCCTCGGGTCGTCGGCCTCGAGAACCTGATAACTCGTCTGGAGCATGAACAAGCCGCGCAGGGAAGAGAGCACCATGTCCTCGTCGTCGACGATGAGGATCGAGGCCGCCCTCTCGGTCATGCGAAGGCCTTGAGGATATCGCGCTGGAGGCTCATGAGCTCGTCGTGGGCGCGGTTCACTTCGGCGATCTTGTCTTCGAGCCTCTTGAGCAGGATGCGCTTCTCGAGGCCGTTCCGGATGATGAGCTTGAGGTCGTCGTTCTCCCAGGGTTTTTCGATGTACTGGTAGAGGCCGACGTCGTTGATGGCTTTGATGGCGTTCTCCTTGTCGGCGTAGCCGGTGAGCAGGATACGCGTCGCCTCCGGCTGGATTCCCTTCACCTGGGCGAGGAAGCTGATACCGTCGATCTCCGGCATGAGATAGTCCGAGACCACCACGTCCACCTTGCTCTTCCTGATGAACTCCAGGGCCTCGGCGGGATTGGTGAAGCCTTTCACGTCGTAGTCGGTCTCGAGCGTGAGAAAGCTCTTGATGCTGGTGACGACCATGTCCTCGTCGTCGACGAGGACGATTACCGGGGTGTCGGATTTCGCCATGGGTCTCAGCCTTCCTCAGCGCGCGTCCTCGCCGGGGAAAGCCAGGGGCCCCCCCGCTGTGCCTCCGGGCTGCGAAAGCGCGCGGCGCGCACGCGTGATTCTACTGCAGATGGGCGATCACGCCGTGGCCGGACGCACCAGTCGGCGGAAGCGTCGCACGAGCCCCTTCAGGATACTCTGGCCGAGCTCGGGGTAGTCCATGAGGAGGTCGTCGAAGTCCTGCCGCTCGACCCGGAGCAGCAGCGTTTCCGCCGCGGCGTAGGTCCCGAAGACCCGCGGCCCGCCCTCTATGAGATCCCAGGCGCCGAGAGCCGAGCGCTCCCCCAGGCGGCTCATCTCCTTTCCGTCCCGCGTCAGCACGAGCTCTCCCCGGATCACCACGTAGAGCCCATCGGCGAACTGCCCCTCCTCGAAGACCAGGGCCCCTTCGGGATAGAGGACCTCTTCGGCGATGGCGGCGAGAACGGCCAGGTCCTCCGTCCTCGACGCGGAGAGCAGATCCACGTTCTGCAGCAGCAGCACTTTTTCGACGAGGGTGTAGGGCACGGGTTCCGGACGGCAGGCGACATGTTAGCGCACCCGCTTGCGCGGGCGGTGGGTCGCCCGTAACATCCCGCGCGTTCGGGGCCCGGAGGCCCTTCTGGTCGCAGCGAAGACTCGAACGAGATCAGCGCATGATGAAGCGTTCCCTCCACGCCCGCCGCGAAAGGCGTCCTCTGGTCGCGCTCTCGGCGCTGTCGCTCGTTGTTTCCTGCGCTCCCGAAATCGAGAAGGCGCCCGAGCCCTACGTCGCCGCAGGCGATCTGCGCGAGATCCTGGAGCGGGGGACCCTGAGGGTTCTGGTTCCCACGCTCCCCGAAGACGACCTCCAGCGCGCGGGGTCTCCGGGGTTCGAGGATCGGGAGATGGCTCTGGCGTTCGCGGCGCGGCTTCGTCTCGCATGCGAGTTCATCTCCATCGACGACCGGAGCGAGATTCTGGCGCGCCTCGAACAGGGCTACGGCGACGTGGTGGCGGCGCAGCTCACGGTGACGCCGGAGCGCGACCGGAGCCTTCTCTTCACCCGCCCCACCGCGGTCGTCGATGAGTGGCTCGTGGGCCGGAAGGGCGAGGCCGATCTCCCCCGGAACATCGAGGAGCTCGCGGGAATGGAGATCCACCTCCGCCGGAGCTCGTCCTTCGCCGAAACCCTGAGGGAGCTCTCGAGGGCCCGGGGGATTGGAATCCAGATGGTCTTCGTCGACGAAGCTCTCGACACCGAGACCATCGCCTACCAGGTCGGCCGCGGGGAGCGGCCGCTCACCGTGGTCGACAGCAACCTCCTGACTTCTATCGAGACCTATAACCCCGATCTCGAGCCTCTCTTCGTCCTCGCCCGGGGCCGCGAGCTCGCCTGGGTTGTGAGAAGCGAGGCGCGGGAGCTCGCGGCCGCGCTCGATGCCTTCATCATCGAGCGGCAGCTCACGGATCATCGCGCCGACGATCGCACCACCGGGGACCTCGACTCCGTCCGGGCGCGGGGATCGCTGCGCGTCATCACCTTGAACAACCCCGTGCACTACTTCCTCTACCGCGGACGGCAGATGGGCTTCGATTACGAGATCGCGAGCCTGGCGGCGAGGAAGCTCGGGGTTCGTCTCGAGCTCGTCGTCCCCCCGTCCCGCGATCTCGCCTTCGAATGGCTTCTCGAGGGCCGGGGGGACCTCATCGCCGCGACGCTGACGGCCACCCCCGAACGCCGCGAACGTCTTGCTTTCAGCCGACCGTACCTCTTCGTCGACGAGGTCGTGGTTCGAAGGGCGCGAACGGTCGACAAGGTATCGAGCGTCTACGAGCTCCGCGGCCGCACCGTGCATGCCTGGAAGTCGAGCAGCCACTATCAGACGCTCCTGAGATGGATTCCACGGGTGGGCCCGTTCGACATCGAGCCGATCCCCGAGGACATGGAGTACGAGGAAATTCTCGATCGAGTCGCGAGCGGCGAGTATCGGCTCGCGGTCGTGGACAGCCTGGTTCTCGAGGCCGAGCTTCCTCATCGCGACGACGTGGAGGCGGCTTTCTCTCTTACCGCCGGACAACCGCAGCCGATCGCCTTCGCCCTGAGGCCGGGAAATCCACGGCTTCAGGAGTTCCTCGACGGTTTCGCGTCCGACATCGTCGGAAGCCTCGAGCTCAACGATGCCCGGGACCGGTACTTCCGAAAGAGCCGCGGCCTCGACCGGGAGAAGGCGAGAAACGCCCCGGGAGGCGGGCGCCTGTCACCTTACGACGAAATCTTTAAGAAGCATTCGAAACGCTACGGACTCGACTGGCGTCTCATGGCGGCGCAGGCCTATCAGGAGAGTCTCTTCGACCCCGACGCCGAAAGCTGGGCGGGCGCGAGAGGCCTCTTCCAGCTCCTGCCTTCGACCGGTCTCGAGCTCGGGATCGAGGACCTCGGCGACCCCGAAGCCGGGATCCAGGCCGGCATCCGGTACATGCACCAGATCCTGGAGCGGCTCGAGCCCCGGGTTCCGCTGAAACATCGGCTGCGCTTCGCGCTCGCCGCCTACAACGCGGGCTTCGGCCACCTTCAGGACGCGCGGCGGCTCGCGACGGAGGAAGGGCTCGACCCCGACAAGTGGTTCGGCCATACCGAGAAAGCGATGCTGCTGCTCAGCCAGCCCAGGTACTACCAGCGCTCGCGGCACGGCTACGTTCGCGGGAGCGAGACCGTGCGCTACGTCTCCGAGATCCAGAACCGCTACGATCACTACGTTACCCTCGTGCCGTTTTGAGCGAGGGTCGACGCCCGGAGGGCCGCCTCGCGCACGATGGCGCCGGGGTGCTCGAGAAGTCTCTCGATCTGCGGCCTCAACGAGGCGAGGCCGAGCTCGCCGACGACCGTCACCGCGCAGGCGGCGATCCAGTAGTCCCCGGACGCCGACAGAAGCCCCAAAGCCTCTTCGAAGGGAACGGTCGCGAGCTCCGAGCTCCGCTTGGCTTCGCTGGGGCGAGCGGCCTCGAGCCGCGTCGTTTGCTCGAGGATCGGAAACAGCGTGACCCTGTGGGTGCGGGAGAGGAGATTCGCCAGGTACTCGAGGGCGGTGGCCTTCACCGAGGGCGGGCCGCTCACCAGCCGGCTCCAAAGGCTCGCGATCTCGTCCTGCCGGTAGGTAAGACCGGCGAGGCGAAAAATTCGTTCGCGGGTGAACTCGATTCGCTCGTCCAGCACCTGGATCAGGAGTCGATGGCTCTCCGCCACCACCCGCCGTCTCGAGATCGACTCCTGGAGTCGCGCGAGCTCGACGAGAGAATCGCGCTCGAACGTCAGTAGCCGGTCGGCCTCGGCGCGGGGGAAGCGAAGCGACCGGCCGTGAGCCCGGAGGCGGGCCAGGCCTTTGACTCCCTGATAGTGCAATCGCGGATCCTCGGCGGGAAGAATGTGAAAAAGGGCGTCGACCGAGCGCGGGTCCTCGATCTCCGCGATCGCTCTGGGAATCGCGCGCCTCGCGGCGGGGTGGAGCTCCGGGTCGCTCAGGTGCTTCTGGAGTTTCGCCACCGCGTCGGGGCCGAAGCGGGCGATGGAGCGCCGAATCTGGGCTCGCAGAGGGCGACGAGCGAGTGCTTTCACCAGCGAGTCGAACACGTTCTCCGATGGATGCTTTCCCGAGCTCAGAGCTGCGGCGCGAGCGACCTCGACGTCGGAATCCTCGAGGAGCCTCGACAGGAGGCCTTCCACCTCCGCATCCGGCGGGAGGAACCCCAATGCTTTGGCCGCGAGCCTCCGTTCCGCCGGCCATGAGCTCGGGCCGTATCGCGCCACCAGCCTCGCCAGGGGCGCGTCCGCGAGAGCTCGACTTCCCTCGAGACAATCGAGTATCGCCGAGATCCTCGCCACGTCTCCTTCTTCCAACAACCGCTCGCAAGCCGCGCGCGCCTTCTCGGGCTCGAGGCGAATCCACAGTGCGAGGGCCTCGGCGCCGACCGCGGGATCTTCGTCGGCAGCCCGCTCTTCGATGTCCTCGATGGGCAGGGGCTCGGGGGCCGCATGGAGAACGCGCAGAGCCGCCGCCCGCACCGCGGGACTCTCGTGAGAGGCGAGCTGCGAGACCTCCTCCAGCAGCTCGGGGTCGTCGCTGCCATGGACGAGGGAGAGAGCGTAAGCGATCTCCCTCGCGTCGGTCCCGGTGAGGATCTGCCGGAACACCCCGCGGCTCGCGGGGTCGCGCAGGACCGAATCGAGATCGCTGATGTCCCGTCGCGCGAGAGACGTCCTCAGGGTCGCGACGTACTCCCGCCTCAGGGAAAACACCAGCAGGATCCAGGGAACGAGCAGGACCAGTACCGCGTAGCCGAGCTCGGGGGCGGTGAGCGAGCCGACCGCGGTGACGCCGAGGATGAGCAGGCCGCCCAGCCCCCGGCTCACCCGCTCGACGAAGAGATCGATCCAGATCTTCAGCCGGTTCTTGACCGAGAGCGCGAGCGGAAGGTAGAGCACCTCGAGGCCCGCCCGGTTCATCGAGTTGCTGAGTCCGTCGTCCGCCGTTTTCAAGAGAGACGCGGTGACCAGGCCGGGGAACAGCACGAAGGAGAACGAAGAGGCGAGGAGTCCCAGGGGTAGGACCAGGAGGCCCGCCCCGACCCCGAGTCGGCTCAGAAGCCGCCCCGAGAAAGCAAGCTGCAGGACGAAGGCGAGGACGTTGATCGCGGCGAAGAACGCTCCGAAGAACCGGGTGAGCGAGTCCTCGGTGGTGAAGGATTTCTCCACGACGGAATTGAACTGATAGTCCACCAGCGTCGAGACCAGGCTCGTCAGGAGCACGAGCGCCGCCACCATCGTCAGGTACCGCGAGCGCGCGAGGAGGCGATACGGGCTTTCGTCCTCGGGCGAGCTCCGGCTTCGCTCCTGGCGGCGCAGGTCGGCCCGGCGCTCGCTCATCCGC
>CAVQUX010000019.1:0-4733 GCA_963716925.1 uncultured Acidobacteriota bacterium
CCATTGAGCCCTTGTGTGAACCGAGCAGAGACGCGAAGGGCTCCTCGTACGTGAAGTCGGCGATCGCGCCGTCCCGAATGCGGATCGTGTTGAAGAAGGCGCGGTTCCACATCTTGCGGACCTCGGGCCTGGCCTTGCGATAGCTCGCGGCGCAGTCCTTTGCCAGATCGAGTGCGAGGTCGATGATCTGTTTCGCCTGCGCCAGCTTCTCGCCGTCGTTCGCGAGCTGTGACTCGGCCTGTGCAACCTCGGCGTTGATCCGGGCCTGCTCGCGTTTGAGGGTGGTCACGTCGATCGCGTCGGCGTAGTAGGCGCGAAGGAGTTTCTCCCGCTCGTTCGCGAGCTGGCGGAGACGCCTACCCAAGAACTCCGTCGCCTCCGCCCGGTGCCGCTCTCGCTCGGCGACTTCGACCCGGAGAACGCGCTCCAGCCGGCGCCTGAGCGCCGCAGGGATCCGCACGCCCTCGTACAAGGTCTCGACGGTTCGCTCGAGCTCGGCGGCCGGGACGTAACCGCCCTGCGAGCATCGAGTGCGACCGGTGTTCCGCCCGATGCAGCGGAAGTAGCCGAAGCGCCCCTTGGCGACGACGTAGTAGAGCCTCGCGCCACAATCCGCGCAGGCCAGCGTGCCCTTCAGGTAGTGGTCGTGCTTCCAGCTCCGCTCCCCGCCGGAGGAATGCGCGTTCAGGACGCTCTGGACCTTGTCGAACAGCAGGCGGGAGACAAGCGGCGGGTGGACGCCCTCGCGCTCCACGCCCCTCCAGCGCACGACGCCGACGTAGACAGGGTTCCGCAGCATCCGGTGCACCGCGCTGATGCCCGGCGGGTTCCCGAGTCGGTTCCGAAGCCCCTTCTCCGCCAAATGCTCGGTGAGGGCGGAGAGGGACAGCATGCCAGTCGCGTACCGCTCGAAGGCCCAGACGACGAGGGACGCCTGCGTGTCAGGCTCCAGCACAGACTCGCCGCGGCGCCCCGGGCCGTCGCGTCGGACGTTGCGGTACCCGAACGGAGCCCGGACTGTCCAGCCGCCCTGGGATGCCTTCTGGTCCATGCCCTTGCGGATCTCCTGACCGAGGTTGGCCGAATAGAACTCCGCGATCGAGGCCAGGATCCCCTCCACGAGCTTGCCGGAGGCCGAGTCCTCCAACGTCTCGGTGACCGAGTTCAGCTGCACGTGCGCCTTGCGAAGCGCTGCCCGGATTGCTGCGTGGTCCTCGAGGTTTCGGGCAAGACGGTCGAGCTTGTGGACGACGAGGTAGTCGATCGACGGGTCGTCGGCGAGGCGCGAGAGCATCGCCTGGAGCCGGGGCCTGTCGGCGGTACGGGCCGACTCACCACGGTCGACGTATTCGTCGGCGAGCTCCCAGCCCTTGTCGGCGATGAACCGTCGGCACGCCTCGGCCTGGGCGGGGATCGAGTAGCCCTCCTCGGCCTGCTCCTTGGTCGAGACGCGGAGGTAGATGACGGCCTTCACGGCGCCTCCTCTCGGCTCAGCTGCTCGGCGAGCGCGAGCAGCGCCCTTGCGAGAGGCCTGAGGCTAGCATCGTCCTCTGTCCACACCGGCTCCTGGCTCGCGTCGAGCCCGCCCGGCTCCAGTTCACGTCCCTGCTCCAGGGCCTCTCCGCTCCCGCGCGGGTGAGGGAGTTCGGCTTCGGTTGACGCGTCTCCGCGCCGCGGCCTCAAGGGGCATGTCGGGGCGGCAGGGCGCGGAATCGGGGCGTGGCGGAGGCGGGGGAGATCCGGCGCCGATGGTCGGGATCGGCGTCGCTGAAGTAGCGCCCGAGACACCGTGTAGCTCGGTAAGGGTCGCCGGGCCGGGCTGGAAGCTCCACGAGCGACAGGCGTTCGCCGTCGGTGAGCGGGTGTTTCCAGACCGGCCCGAGGACGCCGAGATCGGTGAGCCGATCCTCGCTCGCGACGTAAAGCGGGAACGAGCTCGCGAGTGAGCCCGAGACGTGCTGGCCTGCAACAGCCGAGCGGAACGCGGATGCGACCTTCTCCTCGCGCTCTTCCTCCGGAACGAGGACGAGCAGGTTCGGGAACCCGCTGAGCTCCTGCTCCTTGGTCCATCCCGCCGCGAGCTTCAGGTAGCCCTCGAGCTTGCGCGACAGCGCGCCGGAGGCCTCGGTGGCCCGGTCGTATTCAAGGTAGAACTCGCATGCCCCGCCAGGGTGCAGGTACCGCCCGAACCCGTCGGGCTTGACCTCGGCAGCCCTGGTCCGGACCCAGTGCTCGGGCCGCCAGGTCGCCAGGCAGTGGCCCTGGAGGCTCCTGGAGGCCTCGGCGAGCGCGCAGAAGAACGCGTTGACTCCCAACCGGTGGGCGAGGAGCTTGTTGGACCGGTAGCTCGAATCAGGCACCCAGGGCAGGTCCGAGGTCCGGACGTCCTTGGCATCGGCGATCTCGACCAGGCCCGGCCTCGTCAGGTGCCAGCACGCGGGAGCCCTCCCCTCCCCGAAACCCCTCCCCACTGAGAACGATGAAACCAACCCCATCACCTTCAGCTCTCTCATCCGGTGCTGGCACCTTCTGAGAGAGCGGAAGCAAAGGCTTGAGATCTGGTGGGTGGTGAGGACCTTGTGCTCGAGCAGGTGGAGCAGGACCTGGTGGTCCCGCTCGTCGATCGCGCTCGCGCGCGATACGTTTCGTTCTGCTCGAACCATGATTTGGGCACAGCCCTCCCCCCTCTTCGGGTCGTGGCCTTCGGCGAAGAGGCCCCGTGACCTGGCCCTTTGTGCCTTCGCGTCCGGCGCGGTCACGCCGCCCACGCGCCGTTCTCACGGCAGCAGGGCAGCGCGACGCCGCGCCAGGGCGCGTACGCGCACACCTCCAGGTCGACGGATCTTCAGTTCGTGCCCGTCTTCACCTCCTCCTCGCCGCTTCGCACGCCTCCTCAGCCGTCGGCCGAGCTCGCCTCCATCCGGCACAAGGCTCTCTCGCGGACCTCCGCGGCCCTCACCTGCGCTCTGGTCCTGTCCGCTCGCCGTCTGAGCGCTCGCCCGGCCTCCGCTTCCTCCGAGCGCGCCTCCTCGATGAGGTGCCCGGGTTCGGGGCTTCCTGATCGCTCGTCCGGTTCGGGTCCGTGACCGTCGCGCCGGCCTTGCCGCGGATCCCCGCTCGTCTGCCCAAGCCGGCCGCCGGTGGCGAGATTGCCGTCGCCTCGGAGCACGGTTCGCGGCCAAGCGATGGATCGCGTTACGTCTTCAGTTGTCGGGTCGATGCTGATGGGTGGGACTCCACGTTCCCTCGCCGTCGGGTCTCCCGATCGTGCCTGGGGCGGGGCGAGGAGCGCCTCCCCCAGAGGGAGAGAAGACGTGGAGTTCCTGTCGGAGGGCGAGGAACCGCGTAGAGACAGGGACGCGGCCGCAGAGCGTCCGCGCCGAGAAGGCGTAGTGGAGACGAGGAGCCGCGTTGCGGGGTCGGGGCAAGAAATCCCAGGTCCGAACTCGCAGTTACCTCACCTGCATGATGCCGGCGCATTCGCAGCCGATGGGATTGCTGGACCGCAGTAGGGCTTCCTTATGCACCACAGTTCTCTGGGATTGCAGTTTCGATCGACCCCGTAACCTGAAGGACGAGGCCATCGATTGACAGAATGGCCGGGCCATCGTCAACAGAAGGAACAGATCCTTCCAGAACGGGAACGATGATCCTCTGCACGAGAACATCCCCTCGAGGCGCGGACGACGTGAACCCTTGATCCTTCATCACGTTTCCTCCCACACCTACCGTGACTCCCTGGATACCGCTGACGAGCAGTCGCCTGGAGTAGATCAACGGTGAGAGTTCAAACTCGATGCCAACAGCGCCTTCCAATGGATCGATTCCATTGATACTCACACCCACAGTTCCGAGTGTCAGCTCCCGGTTCTCCAACGCCCCGAGTGATGCGGCTCGAAGATCGGTGGGTGTGAGAACAGTGAAGGTGAGGTTCGAAATGGACAAGCTGGATGGTACTTCCGAAGTATTCAGGGAGAGTCTCATTGTGTCGCCGGTGCGGCTTGTCTCGGTGCTCCATGAGATAACCCGATGATCCCCGTCGGGGAAGGTTCCTTCGATTGTCATGACTGGCGTTTCCGCCGTCGCGTCAAGCGAACTCCCGCGTAGCATTCCTGACCCCGCGAGCGATAGATCGAGCAGGAGCGGTTCCTCGCTGCTCAGAAGACGGCATGACGTCACTTGAACCGAAAGCTCTCGAACCGGCGGCGGGCTGGTGATTGGGTTGGCCCCATCCGCCTCGCCCCCTTTATCGCACGTGCTCACCATCACTAATGCGATGGCTACGAAGACCTTCGTGCCATTTCGGCGAAGAGGTGTGCGGCTCGACTCCATCATGGACGCATCGCTAGAGGTTAGGTGCACCGAACGAGGCACACGCGTGATCTTCAATGGACCGCCTTCTCGAGTGAAGCACCCCTTCCCATCGGCATCTCTCGGGCTGGAACGAAGTGTTGGCTGAGTGTTGTCTTTGCTCCAAAGGGATATCCAGCGCCAAGCCGCCGAGAAGGGAATCGAAAGTGTCTGAGACCAACGACTTCTTCGTAGTGTCGGAAGCCGTCATCAACCGAGGCCACCGCGTCTCTCTGGCCGTTACGCTCGAGTGAGCGCTCGAAGGACCGCTCGGCGGAAGGCTTGCATGTGGGGAGACTCTCCCCTAGGCAGATGCCCTCGTGCGAAGGGCCTCGAGGAGAGGGAGTTGGTTCACACATCGTCCAGCAAGGTCCACTGTCTAC
>CAVQUX010000020.1:0-183485 GCA_963716925.1 uncultured Acidobacteriota bacterium
CTTCGACACCTCCCCGGAGCCCCTCCCCACGAGCGTCGACTACGATCGCATCGAGGGCATGTTGCTCGGGATCGCAATCGGAGACGCTCTCGGGAACACCACCGAGGGCCAGATCCCCAGTGCACGGAGGAGCCGATTCGGGGAGATCACCGGATACCTTCCGAACGATTACGCCGAGGGTCGGTCCGTCGGCGTTCCGAGCGACGACTCCCAGATGGCGTTCTGGACGCTCGAGCAGCTGAATGCGGACGGTGGCCTGGTCCCCGAGCGGCTGGCCCGGCGCCTTTCCTGCCAACGCATCTTCGGGATTGGCTCTTCGGTCAGGGACTTCGTCCGCCGCTTCAGGGACGAGAAGGAGTCGTGGCAGACCGCAGGGGTGCCATCCGCCGGAAACGGCGCTCTGATGCGGATCGCGCCGGTACTGGTTCCACATCTTCGTCAGCCCTCGCCCAACCTCTGGGCCGACGCGGCCATCGCCGCGATGATCACCCACAACGATCGTTCTTCGACGGCCGCGTCCGTCGCCTTCGTCTCGATGCTGTGGCACCTCCTTGGAACGAGCCGCACGCCAGACCCCGCATGGTGGGTCGACGAGTTCGTTCGGGTGGCGATGCCGCTCGAGGGGGAATCGCGGTTGAAGCCCCGCTTTGGCCCGCACGTCGGACGCTACGAGGGCCCACTGAGCCGCTTTGTCCAGAAAGTCGTTCCGGGGGCACTGTCTCTGAATCGTTCGGTCGTGGAAGCCTGCGAGGAGTGGGGCTCCGGGGCGTACCTCCTCGAGACGATGCCGTCGGTCCTCTATATCTTGGCGAGATGGGCCCATTCCCCGCGCGACGCTTTTTTGCGAGCGGTCAACGACACGAAGGACAATGACACGATCGCCTCGATCGTGGGCGCGGCCGTCGGCGCCCTGCACGGAAAGCGGAGCTTCCCCGAGGAGTGGGTCGACGGCCTTCTCGGGCGCACTGCCGAGGCCGATGACGGGCGAGTCTTCGAGCTGATCGCCGAGGCAAAGGAGCTGTGGTGGGGGCCGGCCTGCTGAAGAGCGGCTGGAGTCGCGTGACGTCTCGTCGAGGAAAAGGGAGAAAAGGATAGTCCTCGGCATCTGGAAATCGACACGATGGAGCCGAGATTCACCGAGCGCTCGTGAGTGCCGTCTGCTGTTGACCTTGGTTTGAGGGCACTTCACAAAAGAGGAAGCGCAGTTGCACCGGCGACACGTCGGTTTCACTATGAATAGGTGAAATCGGAAGCCCCCTTGCTGACCCCAGAATGTTGAACGAGTCCCTCCTCCAGGAAATCGAAGACAGTATCCTGAGCCAAGGGGAGCTCTCCAAGCAGGACATCCTCGACACCTGGGAGTTCGGTGATGCCGACTACCAGGAGGCTCGAAAGGCGCTTCTCCATCGAGGAGCCGTCACTTCCGGTCCCAAGCGAACCGGCGGCCTCGCCGCCAAGAGGAAGCGGGACCATCCGACACCGGCCGACGAGGCAGCAGTTCCCCTTCTTACCGAGAAGTGGGAAGTCGAGGTCGTCACCTACCTGATGTATCTCTTCCAGCACGCGGACCTGGAGAAGCTCCTGGGAAGCCTGGTCTACACCGTTCGAACGTCGCGCACCGCGATGACCGGTGAGGATCGACGGGGTACGAAACAGGAACTCGCCACGGCCCTCGTGCTCCAGCACGGGATCGACCTCCTTTCCAACGAGCAGATCCGGATTGCCGTCGGCAAAGCGTGCAAGATCAAGGTGCCTCAGCGTTGGCATCCGGGAGGACGGACCGCAACCGAGTTCGTGGCGAAAGCAGGGCTTCCCTCTCTTCTCGCCGGGCTTCCCCGCGACGATACGGCACCTCCTTACGAATACCTCGAGGGGCGATTCACGCTGAGACCGCTCGAAGACTTCCAGAGGGAGGTTTCCGCGGCCATGACGGCGGTGCTCCGGGGCTCGGGAGACCCCTCGATCGTGAGTCTTCCCACAGGAGCCGGGAAGACCCGCGTCGCCGTCGAATCGATTCGGGACTGGCTGACGGAACGCTACGACCCCGCCACGATGGTTGTCTCGAAGGGTGCGGTTCTCTGGCTCGCCCACACCGAAGAGCTCTGCGAGCAGGCCTATGCGTGTTTCAAGCAGGTGTGGGAGGCCTCGACGCAAGTAGCACCGCTTCTTCTCGTGCGCTTCTGGGGCCGATACACGCAAGACCTCGAACGGCATCGGGATGCCCTCGCGAAGGTGCTTCACTCCCCTTCTGTCCTCATCTCAACGCCGCAACGAGTGGTCAATCTGCTGAAAGGTGACTCGGCTCAGGCCCGAACGGTCGTCTCTGATTTACGCAAATCTCTGGGCACCCTCATCGTCGACGAGGCGCACCGGGCGGCAGCTCCCTCGTACAAGACGATCCTGGACGCCCTCGCGGCGGGAGGCGTCCCCGTGATCGGCCTGACGGCGACACCGTTTCGAATGGAGTACGACCCGAAGGACCAGGACGCGGGAACCAAAGAGCTCAGTAAGCTATTCCCCCGGCTGATTGAACCGATTCAGACCCTCGGCGATTCGGCGAGAGAAGTATTGCAGCGACGAGGGGTTCTGGCGGAACCCCGATTTCAGACCATCGAGACCAACATCCCGATGAGGATGCCCTCGATCGAAAACCCGGATGAGCCGACGTCGGACGACCTCGAACGAATCGACCGTGCCCTGAAGATACGAGCCGATCAGCCGCGACGCCGGATTGCGGTCCTCGAGCACGTCGTCCACCTGGCCAAAGAGCCGGAAAACAGCATCCTGTACTTCGGTCCGAGCGTCGGGGACGCCGAGTGCATGGCGTATCTCCTTCGGGAGCGCGGCATCCGGGCGGCGGTCGTGAGTGCGAACACCCGAGACGTGACCCGGAGGAATCTCATCGAGCAGTTCCGGCAGCATAAACTGACCGTTCTTTGTAACTGCGAGGTTCTGACGACGGGCTTCGACGCGCCCCTGGTGACCCACGTGGTCGTGGCCCGCCCAACGGTGAGCCAGGTGCTCTACGAGCAGATGGTCGGAAGAGGGCTACGCGGACCCAAGTTCGGCGGCACCGAGACCTGCGTGATCCTGGATTGCGAAGACACCTTCCGCGGGGAGGTTCGTCCTCAGCTCGGATACACGCGGTTTCGCAAGGTCTGGCGCCGGGACTGATCGCTCCTTTCCGGTTCGACAGAGCTAGAATCTGGGGCGCGATGCGCTACGACGCATTCCGAAACTCACTGCTCCTCGCCTTGAGCGAGGCGGAGCTTTACTCCTCCTGGGACCGGCCGACCGAGACCATCGATCTCGAGACGACGACCCGGAGCTGGAAAACCGGGGTCGGAAGCGGTCTCGAACAGCGGGCCGAGCCGTTCCATGTCCATGGGATCGTTTCCTTTCGATGGGACCCGTTGGAGTCCGCGCGCACTCAAACGACGGAAGAGGACCTCGTTTCCGAGCTCTTCGGTCGCGATGACGATCTTCCCGAGACGATGCAGCGCGAGCTCCGCACCGATATCGTCCTTCGCGCGAATTTGCCCTACGCTTCCAGGACGCCGATGCCGGACCCGAGCACCTGGCGGTCCTGGTCCGCGTTGGTGGACGAGCGACTCGCCCCCTTTCTCCCGGCGGAAGTGGTTCAGCACCGAGGCCAGACCGTCATCGTCATGGGTTGGCGCGGAACGGTCGAAGTCGAGTCGCGCTCTTCCGATGACGGCGAGCTCTGTCTGAGCAGCGTGTCCCTCCCTTCGTGGCAGGCTGTCGTGCTTCCTCGGATTCGCGACGGTGCCGACGACGAGCTCGAGGGAGACATCGCGAAGCAGCTCGACGACCTTGCCGAAGGGCATCGGATTGCACTCGACCAGTGGATGGACTGCGTCGTCGAACTTCGCGGACGGCTTGATCTCGTCGATCCCGTCCGTTGACGTGACCGACGGAATCGAGTCGATTCGATTAAGTCTCGTGCTTCCAACCGTATAGATTGGGCTCGCAGAATACCCGTTTGATATTCTGACCTGATTTAATGTATTATTTTTACGGGATAATAAATACCATGAGAGCAGCTCACCCACATCTGAAGCCGGGCCGGGTATATCGCACCCGTGAGCTCTCCCGTTGGGGTGCCAATACGCCCCGCCTCGCCAAACGTCTCGCCCTGCGAAGGGAAACTCGTTCGTCTGACCCATGGTCTCTTCGCACACCCCGAGAAGACGCGCTTCGGGCCCGTTCCGCCCACCGACGACGAGCTCATGCGGGCGTTCCTGGACGACTCCCCATTTGTTTTTACCGGCCCCGAGCGCTGGAACGCCCTTGGACTCGGAACGACGGCGCTCTCGACCGAGCGCCTCGTCTACAACTCGAAGCGTACGGGGACGTTCGAGCTCGGCGGTCGCCGCTTTCGCCTCCGCCGGGTAGCGTTTCCGGCGGCGCCGAAGCCCGAATGGTTCGTCATCGACCTCCTCGAGCACTCCGAACAGGCGGGGGCATCGCGCGGCGATCTCGTAGCGGCACTCGCACGGTTGCTGCGAACTGGGAGATTCGACCGAAGCTCCCTTCGGGACATGGCCGCTCGCTTCGGCACCAAGAGAACGGTTCGGCTCGTCGATTCCGCGCTCGCGGACGCCGCTCGGTGAGCTTCGTTCACGAGGATCCGGACTTCGACGGCCTTGTCCGCATCGCCGCCCGTAAACGCCGGCTCTCCTCGTCTCTCGTCGAGAAGGACTACGAGGTGCGTCCTTCCGCCAGCGAGCTCGAACCGGTCGAGCGAGCCATAGCCCTAGACGAGCTCGAGCCGCAGGTTATCGGAGAGATGCCAGTTCACCCTGGGGGTGAACCTCCAGAACTTGCCACCCCGCAGGGCACCGCTGTCGAGGTCGATATAGGAGAAGCGCACGACCAGCTCGAAGGCTCCCGGTCCTCCCTGAAACTCGGGGCGCCGGGGATACGATTCCCTAGTCGTTAGCACCAACACAGTGGGTGTTATAACCAACTAATTTGGTATACAATCTCATCCGTGCTGGAGACGATTTTTGGAAGCAGAGCCGCAGCTCGGGTGCTCCTGTACCTCGAGAATTATGGAGAGGGGTACGCCGGCGGTATTGCCAGGACGTACGCCATGCCCTTGTTTGCCGTGCAAAGGCAGCTCCGAAAGTTCGAAGACGGTGGCATCCTCACGAGTCGTCTGGTGGGCCGGGCGCGGGTGTATACCTGGAACGCGCGGAATCCGACAACCGCTCCACTGCGCAGGTTGTTGGCGGAGTCATTCAAGTTTCTTCCGGAGGAGGAAATCCGAAGGTACTACCGGGAGAGACGCCGGCCCCGCCGTGCGGGCAAGCCGCTGTGAGGATCCACCGCCGGCTTTCAGTTGCCGAGCTCGCGGCAATCGTTTCCGAAGCCCTCAATTCCGCCGGGATCCAGGCCGTGTTGACCGGCGGTAGCGTCGTTACGATCTACGCCGGCAACGAATGGGAATCGAGAGACCTGGACTTCGTCGTGGCCCGTGTCGATCGAAGGCGAATCGAAGGCATCCTGGCCGGGCTAGGTTTCCGAAGAGAATCTGTCCGACTCTTCTCGCATCCCAATCACACCCATTGGGTAGACCTCTGCCCGTGGCCAATCACTCTCGGCGAAGAGTTCGTGGACCAGTGGGACACCCTCGAAACCGCCAAAGGGAACCTTGAAATCCTTTCCCCAACGCAGTGCGTCAAGGACCGACTCACGGGTTTTTACCATGCAAACGACAAGCAATCGCTGGATCAAGCACTGGCTGTGTTCATCAAGCACGACGTGAAGCTGGACGAGATTGAGAGATGGTCTGCCAAGGAAAGATCCATCGAGAAGTTTCGCGAGTTCCGCGAGGCGCTTCGCCGCGCGCGCTCCACTGGGCATGGGTGACGTCGACTCAACCTGCAGTGTCGAACCACTCGGGTCAGCGCGCTCGTCGAGCCTGCACTCGGGATAAACAGCCTGGGGAACCCTACGGTTGCCGCTCCCTCGCCGCGCCGAAACGCGGAGCCGGGGGGTATGGTTCCGATGAGGGCTTTCCCGCGCGGACGGGAAAACCCAGTTTTGAGGGTCATCCTTAGGGCGGAGGCTAACAGTATCTCGAGAGCCAGCGGAGACAGCGGCACTCGGTGCAGTCCATTCCTGGTTCGGTCTCCAGGGATCGTCCACCACATCGTGTCGAAGTCGATGTTCTCCCACTGCATCGAGAGCACCTCGGATCGACGCTGCGCTGTCAAAAAAGAAGAAGGCCAAAAACACCGGCCGTACGCGGATGCTCAAGATCGAGGCCATTCCAAATCTCCGCGATTTCCGGCTCGGTCAGGACCCGGTGCTTCTGGCGCTCGATCATTCAGCCTTTCTACGAAGGCGGAGGCCTATAGCGCCCGCCGGGAGAAGGAATCCAGAGACTTCCGCCACCACTCCGCCGCCCGAATCTGCGTGACCTCGTCGGGAAATCCGTGTCGGGCAGCGTTTTCCCGCGGTATCTCGAGCCACCCGAAATGACGAACGGTGACGCGGGTCTCTTCGCCGACCGAATCGAACGTCACCTCGACCCGCGTCGTCTGGCCGGGCGCGAATGCCGCCTGGCGCCAGTCGAAGGCGAGGCGTTCGCCGCGGCGCCATTCCCTCACCCGGCCAATCTCGAAGACCCTGCCTTCCGGTAGATGAGCGACCAGCCTCCCGCCCTCTTCGCCCTCGAAAGCGAGAACGCCGTCCCCCTCGGGCGTGATGGCGAAGAGCGGGTCGGGGCGCCACCATTCGCCGATCTCCCGGGTGAAGGCGTCGAAGGCGCGCTCCGGACTCGCCCGGACGCGCAGCGCCACGAGCACCGACGACTTCATTTTCTCCCCTCTCTTTCGAGGTGCGCCTTGAAAGAAGAGAGCTGGCGGGCCCATCGGCGCTCCGTCTCGTCGGCCCACTCTTTGAGGCCGCGGACGGCTCCGGCTTTCAGCGAGTAGACCCGGACGCGCGCATCGAAGACCGGATGCGTCTCTTCGACGAGGCCCCCTTCCTTGAGCGCCCGCAGGTGCTTGCTCATCGCCGGAGACGAGAGGCCAAGGGCCTCGGCGAGTTCCCCCGCCCGCCGGGGCCGTTCCCGGAGGAGCTCGACGGCGCGGCGCCGGTAGGGATCGGCGAGCGCCGTCAGTACGCGATCCAGAGACGCGGTCGTCACCCGTACATCTTCGTCGTGAGCCCGCTCGCGCGATCCCACTCATCGGGGGTCACCTTCTTCACCGTCTGGCCGAACGTCCAGATGTGACCCTCGGGGTCGCGCGCGCGATAGGTGCGGTCCCCGTAGAACTGATCCGCCGGCTCCATGAGGATCTCCGCGCCCGACGCGCGAGCGCGCTCGCAGTGCCCGTCGATATCTTTCTCGAGCTGAACGTGCACCGACTGGGTGTTCTTGCCGCCGAGGGAAGCCGGACTCTTGTGATCGGCGCTCCACTCGCTCCCGACCATGATCAGGCTCTCGCGGAAACGCATTTCGGCGTGGCCGATGTTGCCGTCCTTGTCGGTGATGACCATCGCCCGCTCGAACCCGAAGGCCTTTTCGAGCCAGTCCAGGGCGGACGCGGGGTCGCGATAAGAGATCGCCGAGGTGAGGCTGTTTCGTTTGAATTCCGTCATCGGATATCTCCTTTCTGATACGTGGCAATATTTACCACAATTGGCAGATATATTCCAGACCGGAAAGTCCGTCTTCCCGCGGACCAGCCGCGCTTCGGAAGGGTCTCAATTCGAGTAGTCTTACCAGCGAAAGGGAGCGAACGTGCGTTCGAGGAGCTTCAAGCTGGGCGAGGAGACGGTGACTCTCCCCCGGGGGACCCGGGTGATTCTCAAGACCGAGCTGCGGGGAGAGGACGGTTTCCTTCACCGCGCTTCGACCCCCGCCACCGTCCGGGATCTCTTCCACAACACGTACTTCCTGGAGACGGCGAGCGGCCGGAGACTCCAGGCGGAGCGCGATCAGATCCGGATGGCGCGCGAGGAGCTCCTCGCCGATCTCGGGACGAGGCAATGGGACTTCCGACGCTTGCGGGAAGCCGTCCGGTACGAAGCGGTCGTCGGAAGCCGGGCCTGGGGTCTCGCGGACGAGGAGTCCGACGAGGACGTTCGCGGTTGGTTTCTCGCGCCCTTCGACGACGTCGTCGGGCTCTGGGAGCATCCCGATGAGATCCAGGACCCCGACACCGATGCGGCGTACTGGGAGATCGAGAAGCTCCTCTTTCAGGCTTTGCGGGCGGACGCGAACACTCTGGAGTGCCTCTGGTCCCCCTTTCCCAAGAAGCTGACGCCGCTCGGGGAGAAGCTACTCGGCCTCCGGCACGCCTTCATCTCGATGAACGTCCTCGGAAGCTTCGGTCGCTACGCCGAGAGCCAGTTCCGGAAGATCGAGCGCTCGGAGCGTCGCAATCAGGCGGTCGCCGAGCTCCTCGAGGCGATCGAGAGAAAAGGGATGTCCGACGCCGCGAGCGCGGCATCGTTTCTCCAGGAGAAAGGCTCCGCCGGTACCCTCGGCGGGGCGAAGGACGAGGTCAAAGCGGTCTACCGGTCCCTGTTCGACCGCGGGCTTCTTCCCCAGGCGACGTTCGACGCTCTGGCTCGCGCCGTTGCCGAGGGACGGCGAAAGTCGCTGGAGCCCGCTCCCTATCGACCGAAGAACGCCTACAACCTCCTTCGACTCCTCCACTCGTGCCTGCATTGCCTTCGGACGGGAGAGCCTCTGATCGGGATCGAAGGGCCGCTCCGGGAGACCCTGATGGCGGTCAAGAAGCAGCGAGTGCCGCTCGCCGAGGTTCTCGAGCGCGCGCGCCTCCTGGCGGTAGAGATCGACGCAGAGGCGAAAGAGTCCAGGCTTCCGGAAAAGCCGGACTTCACGGCGGCGGACGATTTCCTGAAGCTCTGCCGCCGGGAGAGCGCCAAGCAAAGCATCGCCCTCGAGCCGGTGGCTTCCGCCCCGGTGAAGTCTGGCTCCGCACGAGAGGAGCTCTATCCCACATTCTTCCGGCGGACGACTCCGCGGACGAGCTCCACGCGCTCGTCGGGGCCGAGGATTCCCGTCTCCGCCATTCGATGGTATTCCTCGACCGTGAAGCGGCGCTGCGCGACGGTTTCGAGAGCTTGCACCATATCGACATTCTACCTCCCTCCGTCTCGGAGAGACGAAAAGGAGGGATTCGATCCTCCCTGACCCCACTTGAACCCCGGGGAGGATTTTCCGGCTGGATCTCGTCTTCCCGGAAGAGATGGCGATTGAAATCGAGTTCGACCGCGGCACCCTTCTCGTCCGGGGGCTTCCGCGCTCGGGAGTGGACGACCTCCCCGCGCGGTGGGATCCGCGCGTTCAAGCCCATCGGGCGCGAGCCATGGACTACGCGGAGCTCCAGCTGGGGTTGAAGCAGTCGTCACGCGCTTTCGACGACCGCGTCCCGCCGCCCGGAATGGCGGCGGCGAGGCCCGCGCCGTGGAAACCTATCGAGCTCCGGCCGTATCAAGAGGCGGCCCTTCACGCGTGGAACGACGCCTCCCGGCGCGGCGTGGTCGTGCTCCCGACGGGCTCGGGAAAAACAAGGCTCGCTCTTTCGGCCATGGCGGAGAGCGGGCTCAGGACTCTATGCCTCGTTCCGACGAGAGCGCTTCTCACGCAGTGGCACGGGGCGGTCTCCGAGGCGTACGGGGGCCCGGTCGGCTGCCTCGGGGATTCCGAGCGGCGCCTGGCTCCGATCACCATCGCGACCTTCGAAAGCGCCTATCGCTACATGCACCGCATCGGAAACCGCTTCGAGCTCCTGGTGGTCGACGAGGCCCATCACTTCGGGGGCGGTCTCAAGGACGAGGCGCTCGAGATGGCGACCGCCCCTTCGCGGCTCGGTCTCACGGCGACTCCTCCCGAGCTCCGCCACGTCCGGGCCAAGCTCTCGGACCTCATCGGCCCCACCGTCTTCGAGCTCTCCGTCGCCGACCTCGCGGGGAGCTACCTCGCCCCCTTCGATCGGGTAAGGCTCTTCGTCGATCTGACCCCCGACGAGCGCCGTTCTTACCAAGGCTGGCTCTCGATCTACCAGGAGCCCCTCGCCGAGTTCCGGCGCCTTCATCCCGGAGCCTCCTGGGAGTCCTTCCTGAGAGGAGCGGCGCGCTCCGAGAAGGGACGGCGCGCCATCGCCGCCTGGTCCCGCGCGCGGCGACTTCTCGCCTACCCGGAGGGGAAACGCAATCTCCTCGGATCTCTTCTCGAGAGGCACCGGGATTCCCGGGTGATGGTCTTCGTCGGCGACAACGAGACGGCCTACCGGGTCGCCCGCGAGCTCCTCATCATGCCCATCACCTGCGACATCCGCCGCAAGGAGCGGGCCTCGGTCCTCGAGAGATTCCGGGAGGGAGCGCTCAAAGCCCTCGTCTCGGCGCGCGTCCTGAACGAGGGGATCGACGTTCCGGACGCCGAGGTGGGAATCGTGGTCGCGGGGGCTCAGGGCGGGCGCGAGTACGTCCAGCGGGTCGGGCGCGTTTTGAGGCCGAGGGAGAAAAAGAGCGCTCTCGTCTACGAGCTGATCGTGCAGGGTACCGGGGAGGTCGGAAGATCGGCTCGGCGGGTGGAGGGTCTCGTTGGGGTACGCGCGGGTTCCCTTTAGGATCCGCTCCGGCACGGCGCGGATCGACTACCTCGGAGCGCACGACTACGGCTGGCTCGGAGTCCTTCTCGCCGAGTTCCACCGCTTCGAAGGACGGCGCTGGCGCGAGCTGGATGACCGGCTCCGGGAGCCCTTCGACATCCCCCTCGAGCCGATGAGATTCCAGGCGGCGATTCACGTGCTCCGGGGGCTTTTCGGAAGCACGGACGACGGCCGCCTCGACGCGGTCCGGGCGCGCAAAGAGCTCTTCGAGCTCTCGGCCCGGAGGACGGCGCCCCGCGGCGCGATTCTCGAGGAGGCCGCGGAAAGGCTCGGCGTTTCGGCGGAGACGCTCGAGGAAGCTCTCTTCGGCGACGTGCGGCAGGAGCGCCGGGTAAAGCCTCCCGCGCGAACCCTCACCCCGTCCGATCTCGCGCTCCGGGTGAACTCCCGCTTCGCCCAGGCCGTCGTTCGCGGCGCCTCCGAGGTCGAGGTCGAGGCCTACGAGAACGTGAGGAGCCTCGTCCGGCACGCGCGGCTTCGCGGCCTCCTCTGCGGCGTCGCCGCGAGCGACGCAGTCCGAACGCGACTTTCGATCTCCGGCCCCTTCGCCCTCTTCCGGCACACGCTCGTCTATGGAAGAGCGCTCTCGGAGCTCGTGCCCCTTCTCGCCCGCGCTCCGCGATTCTCCCTTTCCGCCCGCTGCCGGATCCACGGGGAGATGGTCCGATTCGTGGTGGAGTCGGGAGACCCTCTCTTCCCTTCCGAGAACCTCAGGCCGTTCGACAGCCGCGTCGAGGAAAGGTTCGCGCGGGACTTGGCGCGTCTCGCGCCCGACTGGCACGTGCTCCGGGAACCGGAGGCGGTTCCCGCTCTGGGAACGCTCATCTTCCCCGATTTTCTCCTCCTGCACCGTCTCAATCCAAGAAGGCGCTTTTGGGTCGAAATCGTCGGTTTCTGGACGCCGGAGTATGTTTCCAAGAAGCTCGAGACCCTGCGAGCGGCCCGAATCGATAACCTCATCCTCGTAATCGACGAGGCCCGGCGTTGCTCCGAGAGGGACATTCCTCCCGACGCACTCGTAGTGCGCTACCAAAAAAGAGTGGATGCCTCCAAACTGCTCCCGATCCTCGAGGACGGCGCAAATCGACCTGACCCGCAGGTGGGATGAGGACCGCTCCCCTATGGCCGGAATCGAAGCAGGCTGTTGGTCTCCCAATCCACGACGAAAACGTCGCCGTGAGAGAGAACGATGCGGGCCGGGAGCGCGACTTCCGCCTCGCCGGTCAGCTGACCTGTCGCCCGGTCGAGGCGGAGGACCCTGCCGACGTAGCCTGGACGGCGCACCGCGGCCCAGATGGCATCGTCGGTGACGACGAGGCTGAAGACCTCGATCGTGTTCTCGAGCGCGAGCGAGACGCGCACGTCATCGGTGAACGGATCGACCGCCCACACGTGGTGGGGCCCCGCGCCCCAGACCATGCCGCTCGCGACGGTCATCGGGATCCCGCCGCCCACGTCAATCACGGCGATGACGGCACCCGTGGCCGGGTCGACCTTCGTCAAAGGCGTCGTGTCGCTGGAGAGCCAGACGGCCCACTCGTCGGCGATGAGCCCCATGTGGACGTTCGGAGCGAGAGCGACCGGGGTGGTGCTCACCACCCCGCCCGTTGCCGGATCGAGGGCGAGAAGAGCACCTCCCGGATCGATCATCCAGACCTTCCCACCCGCGCCCGCCAGCTCGCAGCAGAGGGGCGGCACCGCCGCGCCGAGCACGACGGCGCCGCTCGACGGGTCGAGAGCGGTGAGACGGGAATCTTCTGCGCGGGGGGTGTAGTGAGCGAGCCAAAGCAAGCCGCCGATATTGGAGACGCTGGCCGCCCAGGGTCCGACCTCGACGGTCGCCGTCTCCCGGTCGAGAAGAGGGTCGATCTGAGAGAGGACGCTCGATTCGTAGTGCGTGACCCAGAGACGTTCGTAGGCCAGAGCCACGCTGGAGGCCGCGGTGCCGCTGAGCGAGAATCGTCGCGACGGGGTGGAGCACGATTCCCGAGCTCTCGGGAGGTTGTCCCGCCGCAGGCGCGCCCACGCTCGGCGATACGAAGACCAGGAGGGTGACTCCGATCGCGGTGTGCCAATCGAAAGGGCGTCCCAATGCGCGCACTCCTAGACTATCGACAGGAAGATAGAACGCGTTCCTTTCGATTGTCAAGAAGAGCCCTCGGCAAACAGACGTTGACCCGTTGAGCCCCATGGCCTCGAGCGAGGCCGCCTTGAGACCGCGGTCGAGGCAACGGTCCAGCCAGAGGAGCACGTAGTACTCGAACATCCGGGATTCGCTACAATCCTCCCGCGGCGGCGCGACTCGAGCACCGGGAAGGCTCGTTGGCCTCGCATTTCGAACGTCAATCGGGGAGGCTCGTCACGTGAAACCCAGGGAGGAGCGGCTCCTCTCCGTTCTGCGCCGACTCTCCCGCGAGACCCGCCGGGGGCGATACCGGACGGCTCCGGTCTACCAGGGGAACCCGGAGACCGCCTCTTCGCCCTTTCTCGAGCTCGTGAGCTGTCTCGTCAGCCAGAGGGTTCGGGACGAGCAGACGACCCGGGTCTGCGCCGAACTGTTTCGCGTCGCGAGGACTCCCCAGGAGTTCTTCTCGCTTCCTCTGAAGGAGCTCCAGCGAATCCTGCGCCCCGCGGGATTCTACCGACAGAAGTCGCGCCAGCTTCGAGCCCTGTCTCGTGCTGTGATCGAGCGCGGAGGAATGGTTCCCCGAACGAAGGAAGAGCTCATGGAGCTTCCGGGCATCGGTCCCAAGTGCGCCAACCTGGTGCTCGCCAACTCCTTCTCGAAACCAGCCATCGCCGTCGACACTCACGTCCACCGCATCTCCAACCGGATGGGATGGGTTTCAAGCGCCACCCCCGAGAGGACGGAAGAGCTCCTGACCCCTCTCGTGCCCGTGCGGTGGCGGTCGCGGGTGAACGCGCTCCTCGTCGCTCACGGACAGCTGGTCTGCCGTCCGATCGGACCTCGATGTCCGGAGTGCGCCGTCGCCGAGTGGTGCCTGAGGCGATCGGTGTAACCTCGCTCATGAGCCCCCGCGATCTCTTCCTGTACGTGAGCTGCGTTCTGATCTGGGGAACCACCTGGCTCGCGATCAAGTACCAGCTCGGTTCCGTGCCGGTGGATGTCTCGGTCGCATACCGGTTCGGCCTCGCCGCGGCGATCCTCGTCGTCTACTGCCTCGGGCGCGGCGTTCCCCTGCGGTTCTCACGGAGAGCGCACGGTTTCATGGCGCTCCAGGGATTCTTCCTGTTCGGGCTGAACTACGTATTGACCTATCACTCCGAGCGCTTCCTGTCCTCCGGCCTCACCGCGGTCGGTTTCACGGCGATCGTTTTTCTCAATATCCTCGGTACCCGGATCCTCTTCGGAACACCGATCACCCTTCCGGTGCTGAGCGGAGCCTTGCTCGGCGCCTTTGGCATCGCACTCGTTTTCTGGCGCGACCTCGGGGCCATCGATCCCTCGCGAAACGTGGCGCTCGGACTCGGGCTCATCCTCGGCGCGGCGGCGGTTTCCTCGATCGGAAATCTGCTGTCGGCCTGGAACCAGAGGCAGGGGCTTCCGATCCTTCCGTCCAACGCCTTCGGTATGGCCTATGGCGCTCTCTTCGTCAGCGGGCTCGCGCTCCTGAAGGGGGAGGAATTCTGGATCGATACGAGCGCATCCTATTTGCTGTCCCTCGTCTACCTGGCTCTGTTCGGAACGGTACTGGCGTTCGGCGCCTATCTGTCGCTTCTCGGCCGGATCGGGGCCGACAAGGCGGGCTACGCTTCGATCCTGTTTCCGCTGGTCGCGCTCGGTCTCTCGACCTGGGTCGAGGGGTTCGTGTGGCACGTCTCCACGGTCGTGGGTTTGTGCCTGAGTCTCGCCGGAAACGTCGTCATCTTGACGAAACGACGAAGACCGGCGTGAACCCGGGGCGTCGTTTGCGATACGCTCTTCACGGCATACAAGATCTCGACGCCTTGCGACCCGAAGAAGGAGGATCGAACATGCGGCGCTTTCTTCTCTTCCCAGTCCTCGGAGCCGTCCTCGCGGGCTCCCTCGTTACCGCGCAGGAGACGCCGACCGAGAAACAGGCGGCCCACGAAGTCCTGAGAAAGATGGGAGAGCTCGAGGCCTCACTCGACGTTCCCCGTCTCGTTCAGGATCTGACCCGGCCCAATCCCGAGCGGGACGGCGTCGTCGCGAGAGCGAAGGAGCTCATGGAGAAAGAGCTCCTCGATCTGAGCGATGCCATTACCCGCGATCCCGAGATCGGGTTTCAGGAGCATCGGGCGGTCGAGAAGCTCACCTCCTACCTCAAGCAGCGGGACTTCGAAGTGGAAATGGGGGTTTCGGGCCTCGAGACGGCTTTCATCGCCCGCTATCGACGGGGCACCGAAGGACCGAACCTCGGCGTCATTCTGGAGTACGACGCGCTCCGCGGCACCGAGCGGGCGTTTCACGGCGACCAGCACAGCGCTCAGGGACCCGTCGGCATCGCCGCCGCGGTCGCGGTAGCGGAGTACCTCACGAGGACGCGGGCACCGGGAAACGTGGTGGTGTTCGGAGCGCCGGGCGAGGAGATGATGCCTCCGAACGCCAAGACCCAGATGTTCGAAGCGGGAGTGTTCGATGGAATGGACATCCTGGTGAGGAGCCATGCGGTGAGCGCGACCTCGCGGCCCGCCCCCGGCTTCGGAACCTGCTGCCTCAACATCGACGGCGTGAAGTACATCTTCAGCGGCGCCCCCGCCCATCAGATGGCGTCCTGGAACGGCCGCAACGCCGTCACCGCCGTCATCAAGCTCTTCGACAACATCGACAGCGTCCGCAGCAACATTCGGCCCGAGGCCCGGATCCAGGGCGTCATCACCGAGGGCGGGGCCGCCCCGAACGTCGTTCCGGACCGCGCGGTCGCGGATTTCTACGTTCGCTATCCCGACGCCGTCTACCTCGAGCAGGTCCGCGAGTTCACCGACAACGCCGCCCGCGCTGCCGCTCTCGCAACCGGCACGAAGGTCAAGATCGACCACTATGGCACCGCCCGCGACGGCATCTCGGTCGCGACGCTCGCCGAGCTCGCCTTCGAGTACATGAAGCGCTACGGCGCCCGGGACGTCCTCGAAGAGCCGGGAAAACCCCAGGGCTACGAGGAGACGGGGAGCGTCTCGAGCGTCATTCCGGGAATCGGTTTCACGGCGAAGTCCTCGACGGCGCCGAACCATACCTACGAGATGGAAGCGGACACCTTGACCGAGGTGGGGCACCAGGGCTTTCAGGTCGACGCGCAGGCGATGGCGGCGCTTCTCTTCGACTTCGCGACCCATCCCGAGTACCGCGCCCAGGTGAAGCACGAGTTCGAGACCATCAAGACGCTCTTCGGCGAGTACCAGGAATCTCTGAGAAAAGCGTATCGCGTGCCGAACGTTCCCGAGCCGAAATAGACGAGGTGAGCGGCGCCGCGAGGACCTCCCCGCCCGGTTTTGACTTTTCCCCCGCATACCGCGATCCTCTGCGCCATGATCGGCATCCGCATCGCGCTCACCCTTCTCTTCACCGGGCTCGCGCCGGCCGCCGGTGCACAGGTTCCCCTGCAGGACCGGAAGCCCGCGGGCGACGCACTGCGGCCCGCGGTGATGGGACCGACCGGGGGGGTCTCTACCGGCCACCCGCTGACCACGGCCGCCGCGTTCGGCATCCTCTTGAAGGGCGGGAATGCCTTCGACGCGGGCGTCGCGTCTCTCCTCGCGGGGGGCGTCCTCGAACAGGATCTCTACAGCCTTGGCGGGGAGGCGCTGGTGCTCGTCTACCCGGTCAAAGAGAGGAAGGTCACCGCAATCGTCGGGCAAGGGTGGGCGCCTAAGGCAGTCGACGTGGACTGGTACCTGTCGCGCAACAAGAGCCTCGAGGGCGAAGGGCTGGACCCGGCCGTCGTCCCCGGAGCGCTCCACGGAGCACTCACCGTGCTGGAGCGCTGGGGAACGATGAGCTTCGAAGAGGTCGCAGCACCCGCCATCGCCTACGCACGGGACGGGTTCCCTATGCGCGACAGCACCGCGCGCGCCGTCCGCAACCAGCGCGGGTTCTTCGAGCGCTGGCCGAAGAACAAGGCCTACTGGCTGAAGCCCGATGGTATGGAGTTCCGGCCCGGCGAGACGATAAGGCTCCCGACGCTCGCGCGCACGCTCGAGCGCATGGCGGAGGCCGAACGCGGCGCGAAATCCCGGGGACGGGCCGCGGGCATCGCGGCCGCGCGCGATCGATTCTACAAGGGCGACATCGCGGAGGAGATGGTGGCGTTCCTCCAGGAGCACGGGGCACCCTTCGACCTCGCCGACTTCGCGGAGTTCTTCGCCCGCGTCGAAGAGCCGGCCAGTACGACCTATCGCGGCTACACCGTCTACAAGCACGGTTTCGGAAGCCAGGGTCCGGTGCTGCTGCAGGCGCTGAACATCCTCGAGCAGTTCGATCTCCGTGCGATGGGCTACGGGAGCGCCGACTACCTCCACACGATCGTCGAGGCCATGAAGCTTTCGTACGCGGACCGCGACACCTACTACGCGGACCCCGCGTTCGTGGAGGTGCCGGCGGAGGGGCTCTTGTCGAAGGCCTATGCGAAGGAGCGCGCGGCGCTCATCGACCCGAAGAGGGCGTCCAGGTCGTTCGTCGCCGGCGACCCGATGAAGCACGATTCGCGCGTGAAGCAGTGGAGCTTCTGGAAGGCGAGCGTGAGCGACGCCGCCTCGACGCGCGAGGACGACTCCTCCGGCATCGTCAAGGACACCACGCACATGGCCGTGGTCGACAAGGAGGGCAACCTCTTCGACGCCACGCCGAGCGGCGGGTGGGTGCCGGGTGCCGTGATCCTGGGGGATACGGGCATCGGTATGAGCGTCCGCGGCGAGCAGTTCTGGCTCGACAAGACGCGCGCGAACCAGATCCGACCGCACGCCCGGCCCCGCTACACGCTGACCCCCAGTCTGGTCTTCCAGGGCGACAAGCCCCTGCTGGCCATCGGCACTCCCGGCGGCGACAACCAGGACCAGACGATTCTGCAGGCGCTCTTGAGTGTCGTGGAATTCTGGGACGACTGGTACCCCAACCTCCACTTCGCCTTCGAGCGCCCGCGAGTGCAGACGGAGCACTTCTACGGGTCGTTCTGGCCCCACAGGTCCGGCTTCAACCGGCTGAACGTCGAGGCCACCGTCGCCCGACGAGGTCTTCGACGAGCTGAAGGCGCGCGGCCACGATGTCTCCCGCCTGAGGACGTTCGGGATGTCGGGCTGCGCGACGGCCGTGATGATCGACCCGGCGACGGGCAACCGCTTCGCGGCGGCGGACCCGCGGCGGGACTGCTACGCCATCGCCTATTGAAAGCCCGCGTCAGTAGTCGATGCCGTTGAGCTCGTCGGTCGCGTCCCAGCGCGTGAGAAAGGTCGTTCCGTAGAGATCGTCGAACTCCTGGATGGCCTCGAGCATGCGCTGCCAGCTGTTGGTGTTGGACCAGCCGTAGAAGAACGGAGGATTGACGGCGAGCCGGAACTGCTCGAGGAGCTCCAGATTCGTCGGCGCCGTTCCCGGCAGCGTGCGGTAATCCCAGAGCTGGCGGCTCCAGTCGAGCTCGACCCCGTGGCCGACCTTGTTCGCGTCGCTCCCGGGGCAGACGTTCCGCAGGTACTGGTCCTCGCCGCCGAGCGGACCGTCGGCCATGTCCACGTCCTGGACCGTTCCCTCCTTGTAGTCGTCCTTGTAGTAGTGGAAGGCGCCGTCCGACTCGGAGGTGTCGTTCCAGACCGCGGTGGCGTAGAACTGGGAGAACCCTTCCACGAGCGCGGACGACGACCATTCGTCGGAGTGGAGCGCATGCGCGTCGCCCGCCTGGAACAGGCACTCGGGAGCTCCCGTGTTCAGTGTGTACATGCCGCTCTTGTAAGGGTGATAGCCGCCCATGAACCGCTGCACCACCGCGTGAGCCATCTCGTGCGAGATAGCGAACTTGTGGTCGTTGTGGTCGGGATGGATATAGGCGACGGAAATCGACTCGTTCTCGATCGTCAGAAAGGTGCTGTTGCAGCTGTTATCGGACGCCGATGGGCAGGCGGCGTCCATCGCGTACAGGGTCTGGTCCTCGATCCCGTCGCTGAACCGCGCCAGCGAATAGGTTCCGGCGACGAAAAGGTTCGAGCGAGGGTCGCCGTCCAGGTAGAAATAGCGGGCGCCGCCGGGATTCGTCGATGTCGCCGTTCCACCACCAGGTCGACAGGTTGCCGCCGCTGTCGAGGGCGTTGAAGCGGTTCGTCTCCGTCGGTTGGTCGCTCCGGGGAACGTCCGCCTGCGAGAGCACGATGACGCTCCAGGCATCGCTCGTCGCGTCATGGTCGAAGCTGATGCAGCCGTTCGCGTCGAGTCGGCCGTCGTCGACGACGACGGAGCTCTGTCCGAAGTTGAAGTTCGTGACGTCGACGCGGGCAAAGCTCGCCGGCGCCCACTGGGTGCCGGGAACGGCGAAGAAGTCCTCGCCGACGCCGCTGTCTTGAGTGTCGAACGGGATGCGAACGCAGAACGTGTGCTCGCCGCTCCCGGGTCCACCGAAAGGGACGTCGAGGACGTCGTCCGGCCGGCGCGCGCCGCCCCCCGCATCGATCACCGAAGCGAGGACGGCGGGAATCTCGGGACGGCGGATTGCGGCGAGATCCCGACGGAGGCTTTCGGAAAAAGCCTGGCGGACGTCTCCCGCGCCAAAACGGTCTCGCCGGGCGGCGGCGTCATAGACGAGAAGCCTCGTCCCGAAGCTCTGCCGCGAGGTCACGCCGTGGAAGTAGATTCTGGGACTGAGGCTCTGATCGAGCGTTTCCGCATCGAGGAGCCGAGACTCTCTAACGACGCGTTCCCGGCCGACCATCACCTCGACGCTCGCCCGGAGGCTGCCCGAGGTCCTGAGCTCGCGCGGCTCGAAGCCCAGGCCTTTCAGGCTCACCCGAATGTTCTTGCTCTCACCGGGGGCGAGCGTCACCCTGCGGGGCCTCGGTCTCGGGTGGCTTTGGTTGCCGTGGGCGCTGAACGCAATCCGGGCGAGCTGGGGTTCACGGCTGTGATTGTGAGCGACGAGAGTGAGGAAGTCCCCGTCGAGCGAGCGCACCCCGCCCGGCTCCGGCTGCTCGAGCCATTTCAGGGAGACGAGGGGCGCCTCTCCCGTCCCCAGGTTGCAGACGGTCGTGCTCGCCGGCTCCTGGGCGCGGAGAGTTCGAGCGAATGCTGTCGAGAAGGCGAGCAGAAGTGCTATGAAACGAAGGAGCTTGATGGCGTTCATGGTCCCGGTCTCCTTTCGTGGTGGAGGGACAGCCAAGCGGCCTGGCCCCCGGGACCGTCGCCGAAGGTTTCGACGAATCCCGAAGGGGCCCTTTCCTCTACACAACGAACGGGAGGAGCGTTCCCCTCACCCGATTCCACGTCATTCGAACGGAAGCGCTCCGATTTGGCCTTTTCCGGGTAAGCTATGCGCCTTTCGGAGCTCGAGACCTGAATGCGAGTCCACCAGATGGTCGCATCCCTGACCTATGGGGACGCGATCGGAGACGAAGCCCTCCACATCCAGGCGCTGCTCCGCGGCCGCGGCTTCGAATCCGACATCTTCGCCGAATCCACGGATTCCCTCATGTCGGCGCGGGCGCGGGAGCTCGAGGAGTATCCCCCGCTCGCCTCGCCCGACGACGTCCTCATTCTCCACTTCTCCATCGGCTCGAAGGCCGCGGCTCTCGCGGAGGGCCTCCCCGACAAGCTGATCCTCGTCTATCACAACATCACGCCCCCGCACTGGTTCGCGCCCTACGACCTCAAGATTGCGCGCCAGTGTTCGAGAGGCCGAACGGAGCTCGCCCGGCTGCGGAAGCGGGCAAGCCTGGCGCTCGGTGTCTCCGAATACAACCGCAGGGAGCTTCGGGACCTCGGCTTCGAGTCCACCGCCGTTCTTCCCCTGCTCTTCGACCCCGAGCGCCTCGCCGCCCCTCCGCATCCCGTCGTCCTCGAGATGTTCGACGACGACCGGACCAACTTTCTTTTCGTGGGAAGGGTCACGCCGAACAAACGCTTCGAGGATCTCATCAGGATCGTCAAGATCTATCAGCGCTCGATCGACCGGAAGTGCCGCCTCCTCTGCGTCGGGCAGTGGCGCGACGTCGAGCGCTACTACGAGCGCCTGATCGGCCTCGCGGACGACCTCGAGCTCGGCGGCCTGGAGTTTCCCGGCCACGTGACCACCGAGGAGCTGGTGGCGTTCTACGAGGTCGCCGACGTCTTCCTCTGCATGAGCGAGCACGAGGGATTCTGTGCGCCGCTCCTGGAGTCGTTCCAGATGGGGGTGCCTGTCATCGCCTACGACGCGGGGGCCGTTTCCGAAACCCTCGGGGGGGCGGGCATTCTCGTCCGCGAAAAGAAATTCGACGAGATCGCCGAGCTCGCGGGGCTCCTGGTGACGGACGAAGGACTTTGCGAGCGGGTCGTCGCCGGGCAGGATCGCGTGCTCGAAGCCGTCCTCGCGCGGAACGACGAGGAGCTCCTCCTGCGGTTCATCGACGAAGTCGCGGCGACCTAGTCACTCCTGGAGGCGGAAGCGGAACCGGACCGGCGGACCGGGCTTTCCCGTCAGACGAAAGACGACGCTCTCGGCATCGAGCGCCACGACGTCTCCGGAGTCGACGCGGAGGCTCCCGGGGACGAATCCCGACGCTCCCCGGAAATCGAACCGCCACTGCCCGGGCTCGGCCGTTTCGGACAGGAGGCGTCCCTCGACGATGTTCTCCCCCGCCCGGGCGCGCGCTCGATGCCGCTGGGGGGTCGGCGCGACGCTCGCCACGGTGTCCGCCTGGTTGACCGCGATCTGGGCGCTCGCTCCCGCGGGGAGCTCGAGCTGGCTCGTGAAATCGACCTGGGGCGGATTCGACGACGAACGCCTCTCGACGACCACGAACTGCGTCGTCCGGTCCTGGCGACCGTCGTCGTTCGTCACCGTGAGGGTGACGCCGTAGAGATCGGGCGCACCGTACTGATGCGATACGAAACGGCCTTCGCCGTCGTCGTCACCATCGCCGAAGTCCCAGTTGTAGGCGGTGATGAACGTCGGGCCGCCGTCCCGGTCGCCGACGGAGCAATCGGCGTTGAAGTCGATCGAGCCGTTCACGAAGACCCTCGGAGGATCGGGCGCAGTGATGAAGCAGGCGACGGGAGTCGCCCGCACGTTCACCAGGCGCGAGGTGCGGTCGGTTCGCTGTCCGTCGCTCACCGTGAGCGTGACGGTGTAGAGACCTCCCGGACGGAACAGATGCTCGACGCTTCTCCCCTGCGCCGTGGCGCCGTCGCCGAATTCCCACTGGTAGGACAGGATGGTCGTGGGAGAGCTGCACGACCCGTCGAAGACGATGGATTCTCCGGAATCGATGTCGGGCACCGGGTCGGGCACGAAGCAAGCGCGGACCGCTTGCGGACTTCCCGGGTCGGGAGGTGGGGGGGCAGCCTCCTCCCCCGATACCGCGAGGGCGGCGAGGCCGGCGCCCGCACCGGCTCCGGCCAGGATGCCGAGCGTCGTTCCCGACAACCCGCCGGTTCGAATTCCCTCCGGGAGGAAGCCTTGTGGAAACTCACGCTGCCCGGCCGCAGTCCGCCGGACATGGATTCCCTCGGTGAGCTCGGCCGGCGCCGCCCGGGCTCCGGGGCAGCCTCCCATGAGAACGTTTACGACGTACTCCGGACCGCGAAGCTCGGGGCGACCGGATACCAAGTAATAATGTACTCGAACGGCTTCCGGCGTCGGTTTGGGAAGCGCGGCGTGATAGGTCGTCCCCACCGGGGGCGGCACCCCGACCTCGTACCATCCCGAGTCGTCCTCCGCCCGGAAGCGAACGGTGAGCCGCCTCTCCCGGGCCACGACGACGCTCGAGGCCTTGGCCTCGATCAGGGGGAACTCCTCGGTGCTCATGCACGGGGGCGGGGTGTGGACGATGTCTTCGAGCGCGGACTCCTGTGACCTACCGAGCGAAGCGAAGAGCGCGAGAGCCGCCCCGAGGCCGAAACCCATGCTACTTCTCGACCTGCCAGGCTACGCGAAAGCCGACGACGCTTTCGCTCCCCTCCGGATGCAGCGTGTTTCTCGGAGCGGCAGCGAGATACCGTTCGCCGTTGAAATACGATCCACCCTTCAGGATGCGAGCGTTCGGAAGGCCGTCCCGGCACCACTCCCAGACGTTTCCCGCGAGATCGTGAATGCGCTCGGGCGTCGCACCTTCGGGAAACGAGCCCACGGGAGTGGTTCCGAGATCGCGACCGCCGCCGCTCCCATCGTGGTCATAGTTCGCCCGGGTCCGCGTCGGCTTGTCGTTTCCCCACGGATACGTCCGCCCCGCCGAGCCCCGTGCCGCGAACTCCCACTGCGCCTCGCTCGGAAGGCTCCCGCCGAGCCACGCCGCGTAGGCCATCGCGTCGTACCAGCTCACCCGCACGACGGGATGGTCTCCCGGCGCTTCGGGATCGTGCTTGGAGTCGAACCTCCGGTACTCGGCGTTCGTCACCTCGTTCTGCTGGAGATAGAACGGCGCGACGCGCACCCTCTTTCCGAGAAGCGCTCCGTCGTCGTCTCCGAGGTTGGATGCGCCGAGCTGGATCTCACCTCCTTCGAGTCGGATCCGGCCCGCGGCGACCGCGGCAGGAGGCGCGCCGAAGCCCGTCTCCTCGGTGAGCCGCTTCACCAGCAGGCTCCGATGGCCGCTCCATCTTTCGTTCGGCTGGCTCTCCGCCCACTCGTCGAGCGCCACCAGCAGCGGAACGAACTCCTGCGGCGACTCGAACCACCGGCGGTCGATCCGCTCGAGGTAGGGCTCCGGGTCCTGGCCCGCGCGATCGAGGATCGCGAGCGCCCCGAGGACCTCGCCCGGATCGCGGCTCGAGAGCCGCTCTCGAAGCGCCTCGACGAGCGCGTCGTTCGTCTGCTGGACCTGCTCCTGGCTCTCCTCCACTTCCCGCTGACGCTGCTGCGCGATCCTCCGCTGCTCCTCCGCCAGGTTCTTCTGGAGAAGCGCGTCGCCGAACGCCTTTTCCGCATCCGCCCGGGCGGTCACCGCCTCGTGCCGCTGCCAGAGGGCGTCCTCCCGCTGGACGTCGGCGATTCTCTGCTGGCGCGAGGCTTCGACGGCCGCCATCTCGGCGAGCTCCCTCGCTTTCTCCGCGTCCTGCCGCTGCCGTTCCGCCTCGAGCCGCCTCGACTCCGCGATCGCGCGCTGCTTCGAAGCTTCCGACGCGGCGCTCTCCGCCGATTCCTTCGCGCGGGCGAGCTCGTCCGCCTGCCGCTGGGCGAGGTAGGCCCACGCGAGGCCCCCGAGAGCGCCCACGGCAAGGAGCAGCACCAGGAACAGGAGCGCCGCCCTCTGGAGGCTCCTGCGGTGCCGGTCCTCCAGCTTCTTGACCGCCTCCGCTTCCTTCTGACGCCTCCTCCGCTCGTCGCGGCTCGCGGTCACGACTCCGGTCAGGAGGTCGTGCGAGAGCTCGAGCAGGCGGCGCCTTCCCCGCTCCTCGACGCGAACCAGACGACGTCGCACCAGCTCCTCGATGTCCTCTTCGGTCACTCCCGGAGATCCGACGGCTTCGTCGTAGACGACGAGGTTGCGGAAGCCGCGCCGGGTCAGGAGCTTTTCCTCGACGAAGGTGCAAACGGGGTCGCTGAGGTCGGCGATGCTGCGCTCGTAGAAGTCGGAGAGGATCTGGTTCTGCGATCCGTCGAGCGCCCTCTCGGTAATCCGGGGCTCGCGCCGCTCGAGGCGCTGGCTGTTGAGCTCCCCGCAGACGACGCTCAAGAGCGCCGGCTCGACTTCGAGGTTCACGAGCTCGACGAGCTTATCGGCGGGATCGGCGGCGGCGACGAACCGGACGACGCGCTCCGCGACCTCGGGGGAGATGATCTCCTTCGCCTGATTGACCGCCTGCAGGGCGGCGACGCCGTTCATGCGCTCGAGCCGGAAGCGGTTGTGGGCGACGGAGCCCATCTTGTCGCCGAGGGCCTCGAGGTCGGGAAGGAAGTCTTCCCGGAGCGTCAGCAGAACCTTGTAGCGATGCCGCTCGAACGTGAACCGGGCCGCTTCGCTCGGTCTCTTTCCCGGAGGCTCCAGCTCCAGGCGGGCCCTGAGCTGAAGGGGCGGCCTCGCCTCGACCAGGTCCGCGAGCTCGAGGAGAAACGCGTTCGTCGCCTGGGCCCGCGCCCGGTCCCGCTCGCCGAGCGTGAACACCTCTTCGAACTGATCGAACACCAGGAGCGGAACCACGATCCGATGCCGCTCGCTCCAGAAATCGGCGTCGCTGCGATGGAAGTACTCCCAGAGAGATTCCTTCGGCTGCGGCTTCGGAGCCTCGACCCGGGAGCGCTCGGCCTCGCGGAGGACGGCGTTTTTCACCTGGCCGGTGAGGTCCGGCTTCTCCGGCGAGAAATCGAGCCGGATGTAGATGGGAAGCACGTTCTCGCGACGCAGGAGGGGAAAGAGCCCTGCCTGGAGGATCGAGGATTTTCCCAGGCCCGAGAGACCGAACAGGACGGTGAGCCGCTCGCGCTCGACCTTGCGATAGAGAAGGTCGGTCTCGAAATCGCGGCCGTGAAAATACTTCCAATCCGCTTCGCGGAAAGGGAGGAGACCGGGCCAGGGATTCTCGTCGTTGAGCGCGGCGCTCTCGGGGAGGGTCGCGGACTCCGCGATCATCCGTATTTCGCTCGTCGATAGCTCCTCTGGAGCTCGACCAACATCTTCACGAACTCCGAGCTGGGTTTGCCGCCTGGCAGTTTCTCCCATTGCAGCTCTCCAAATTCCCCGGGAAGCGCTGGGCTTCCCGGCGAGGTGTCGTCGATGACCACCGGCAGTACGAACCGGCCCGTGGGCGCGGCTCGACCCGCCTCTAGAATGGCCTCGACCCACTCTCCCTGCAAGAAGCGTCTCCTGGCTTTCAGCGACCGGGCGGAAACGACGGGGACGAAGACCGAGCAGAGCCCGAGGAAGCTCTTGAGCCTCTTCTCCCACCTGGGCGCGAGAGGCGCGTCGTCGTGATCGAGGATGACGTCGACACCCGCGCGGTCGAGCGCCTCCCGAATCGACTCCGCCGGGTTCCCATCCTCGCCCGCGCAGCTCAGGAAGACCGCGCCGGACGTCATGCCCGACGAGAACGCGAGCGAGGGCGGCGCCGCTTCCTCCTGAAGCGAGAACTCGTGAAAGCGGCGGGAGAGCTCACCAACGAGCTCGACGGCGCTTCCGGAAGACAGCGCTTCGGTCGTTCCCTTCGCGCGCTCCACGAAGAGAACCGGGGCCTCCATCCCCCCGCCTTGAGCCAGATGCCGGGCGAGCCACTCGGAGAGTCGACTCCCGAGGATGAGGAGGTCGCTCTCCCGGAGCTTGTCGAAGAGGAACCCCGGCGGTCGGGAGAGGAGCGACTCCATGAACTCGAGTGTATCTTCGCGGGTGACGGCGAAGCTGTGCGGTGTTCCCGAAAGACGCCCGAAGAGGTGGAAAACCGCGGGGCGGCCCAGCCGATCGAACTCCGGGGGGAGATCCTGACGGTCGCCCGGCGCGTACGCGAAGGCGAGCGTCTGGCGCTGGCCGTCGAAGCGCGCTTCGTCGACCGCGCGCTCCATCAGAACGTCGAACGTCATGGTGGCGAAGAGCTTGAACCGCGGAATCCGGGCGAGATCGAGGAGCGGCTCCGGAATCGGGATGGGCTCGAGCTCCCGGAAGACGACGCGCAGGCACCGGTAGATCTCCTGAACGTCGTTCGATTTCGTGAGAAAGCGGCGCGATACCTCCTGGAGCTCCGAGCCCGGGGGCAGATCGGCGGAGGGGACGCCGAGGTGTCCGGCGAGCCTGTCGGCGAGGAGCGGAACGAGAAGAGTCTCCTGCCCGTCGTAGCGCACTGTGAGGAGGTCGGGGCCGATGATGGGAACGACCGTTTCCTCTTCCAGCCGCTGGAGCACCCGCTCCCAGAAGCGCTCGGACACGAGAATGGCGCACCTCCTTCGACGACGAAGTCATTGCTGGAGCGCTCCGGCTCGCGCTGCGGTTCGGAAGCCGTAATGTAGTCGACTTCTTCCGCCCGGCGCAAACCCTCAACGTCCAAACATCCGGCGAAGCAGGGTTTCGAGCGCGGCATCGAGGCGCTCGCCCGATTTCGCGCCGTCGGTCCGCTCGAGCCGGACAACCGCTATCCTGAGCTCCGGGAGCGGCACGTCTTGCCGGATTGAGCTCTTTTCCCCTTGCCAGATCGCGTCTCACCCCCGATACTCGGTGAAACAGGAAGACCCGGCCGCGATGAGACGACAGGTCGCAATCCTTCTGCTCCTCGTTCTCCTAGCCGCCCTCGGCTACTTCGTCTGGCGCCAGACCAGCGTGCGCATGGGCGGGACGCCCGCAAAGCTGCAGGGAACCTCGGCGACCGAAGAGGAATGGATCGTCCGCGAGATAGTCGAAGACGTCGCACGGATGGCAATCGCCGCCTCGAGGGAAGATCGCGAGCTCGCACTCGAGATTCGAAGGAGCCGGCACGGATTGGCGCGCCAGGATATCGGAGCCGGCTCTCGAGATTCGGCTCTCCCTCGTGCCGAACTTCTGGGCGCCGGAAGCCTACGTCGATCTCGCGCGGAGCTTCTCTCCGCGGGCGTCGGCCTCTCCTCGGGACCTGGATCGCGCCTTCGTCCGTCGACTCCTCTCCGCGACGACGAGCGATCTCGTCGACGAGGACCTGCGCGTGGGAGCGGCGCTCGCGGCCGACCCGGCGAGCATCCCGGCGCACGAGGAGGCGGCGCTTCTCCTCGGCGCCGTCGCGCTTCGGGAATCCTCGGGGGAGTTCTCCGACCTGAGGCCGGCCTTTCATCGCGTGACGGCCCACCTGGCGATGGCGAGAACCCTCGGTGAAGCTTCCGAGCCTTCCGAGGCGGGGCGGATCGCGCGGGCTACGCTTCTCGTCCTCACCGGGCGGGAGCGTGATGCCGAGCCCTGGATCGCATCGATTCCCGATCCCGCGTGGCAGCGGATCCTCCGGATGCGATTGACGGACGATTGGCGGCTCTTCGATGCGCTGCAACCGTCGACCCGTTTCGAAAAGCTCGAGTGGTTCCGGTCGATGGCGCGCACCCTCGACACCTCGACGGCCATGGAGCGCTATCACCGGGTGTTTCCCCCCCTTGCCGACGAAGAGCCCGATCTCCACTGGTACCGGATCGCGGTCGAGCAGTTCGAAGGTCCGTCCGACGGCTATTACTTTCGAAGGGATCTCTTCGACCGGGAGCTCGAAGAGCTCGAGCGCGTGCGACGGAGATACGGGGATGATGCCCGGGCGCTCGACCTCGCCCTCGACGATCCACCACGGGGGCTCTATGGGCCGGACGGGAACCTGCCCCGGGTCGTCGGCTGGAACTATTGGGCGGGCTTCTACCAGAGGCATCTCTGCGATCACCTCGTCAAGGCCGACACCTACTTCCGCATCGCTGTCGGGCTTCCCGACGAGGCCGACGCCTATCGCGCCCACGCCGACCCGAGGCTCCAGGGAATGGAGCTTCATCCGTTCGTGAGGATGCGGCGCACCGCGCGCGCCGGCGTCCAGGTGGAGGACATCGACGGGTTCGAGGACGTCGTCCGGGCCACGGTGCGGAATCCCGAGCGCGTCAACGGAGCCAACTGGTATTTCGCCGCCTGGACCACGGGCCAGATGGCGCTGCGGGAGGGCATGCCTCGGCCCGCGGACTGGTTCTCTTCCCGCCTCGCAGTCGAGAGCACGTTCGACATCCGAAGACGGCTCTGGCATTTCGGACGTCACCAGTCCCCCGCCGACATCGCCGTCGCGCAGGAGCTCGCGCCCTCGAGCAGCCAGGTCTGGCGGCTGTTCGTCGAGCTTCCGCGCGCCCAGCCCATCACAACCGACGAGCTCCTTCGCCTGATGGGTCCCCGCGCCGAGTATGACCTTCACGCGCTCGCGGACGTCGAAGCTTCCGCCGAACGCCAACGCCAGGACGAACGGCCGGTTCGGGAGCGCATGTGCGCGATCGAGCCCTCGTCCTGCGTCCATCTGGGCGAGCTCCTCGCCGATCGAAGCGAGGATGCGGACGCAGTGCGGGCATTTCGCAAGGCGTTCGACGAGGCCACGGACCGGGTGCACGTCTCGAACCATATGAGGTGGCTCGTCCGCTACTATCGAGGCCACGGAAACACCCGGGAGGCGATGATCGTCGCTCGGGAGGGTGCCGGCACCGGGTCGAGCCAGGGACTCACGAACCTGGCATGGCTTCTCGAGGATCTGAACGAGCTCGACGAGGCGGAATCGCTCCACGCGGACAATTTCGAGAGGTACGAGAATCCCGCCGAGCTCATCGGTTTCTACTATCGTCTCGCCCGTATCGGTGGCCTCGCGGCGTACGAACAGAGGCTCCACTCGGCGGCGAGCGACGTCTTCCCGAACGGGCTCAGAACCTACCGTGCCGAAGAGAACGACACCCCGCCTATCGACGGAGCGCTCATCGACTCGAACAGCGAGAAGCTCCGCGAAGCGGGGCTCATGCCCGGGGACGTCATCGTCGCCCTCGATGGTTTCCGGGTGCGGAGCTTCGGACAGTACGAAGCGGTGCGAACGTTCAGCGAGAGCCCCGAGCTGAAGCTCGCGGTCTGGCGGGTGAACCGCTATATGGACATCGCAGCCAGCCCGCGCGACCGGCGGTTCGGAGTCAGTATGATCGACTACCGGCCTCGCCGGAGCATCGACTCCATCTCCAACTGACCCCGCGCTTGATTCGCGTCTGCGATTCCTCTAGCGTGATGCTCTTTCGAAGGGAGCCAACGATGAGCAAGTCACGCCGCACGTTCGTCAAGTCGAGTCTTCTCGCCGGAAGCGCGCTCCTTCCGAGCGGAGTCTCCGCCCAGCCGGCTCCCTCGAGCCCGCGCTCCGCCGGGGAGCGGTTTCGACGGCTCCTCGAGGGATCGGACGTTCTCCAGTGCCCCGTGATTCACGACGCTCTCTCGGCGAAGATGTCCGAGGACCTGGGGTTTCCCGCGATCTACGCCGGAGGGCAGCCGGTCTCGGCGAGCATGTACGGCGTCGGCGACTTCGGATCGCTCACGATGACGGAGCTCATCGAGTTCGCCGGGCGCATGGCGGGGGTCGTCGACATTCCCGTCGTGGGCGACGCCGACGACGGCGGCGGCAATCCGCTGAACGTCCATCGCACGATCCGGAGCTACGAGCGGGTGGGCGTCGCCTCGGTGATGATCGAAGACATGTACGGCGCGAAGCACCTCCCGGGCCTTCCCGAGGGGCCCATGAATTCCATTCCCGAATTCGTGGACAAGATCAAAGCGGCGGTCGACGCCCGCAAGCACGGCCTGGTTCTCATCGCCCGCTCGGACGCTCTCTCCGCGAAGGAGCCCTTCGAGAAAGGAGCCGAAAGGCTCGCCGCCTACTCGGAGGCGGGGGCGGACGTGGTCTTTCTCGCGGGAGCGCCCATCCGGAAGACTCCGGAGCTTGCGAAGGCGACGAAACGGCCGGTGATGACGGTCACCATGCCCACGGACCCGGACTCCTCGCCCGAGGTGCTGAGCTCGTCGGGAGTCAAGATCGCCTGCTATGCCTATCAGCTCATGGCCGTCGCCATGGGAGCGGTCCAGAAAGCGCTTCGCGACATCAAGACCACGGGCCGGATTCAGGGCTTCGAGCAGGTGGCGGTCACGATGCAGGAATACGCGCGGATCGTGGGCGCCGCGGAGTCCGTCGATATCGCGCGCCGCTTCAACGCCGGCGGTGGCGCTTGATGTCGCCCGGGCTCCTGCTCGCGGCCCTCACGGTCTTCGAGGGAGCCCGGGTCATCGCTGGCGACGGCTCCGTCGTCGAGGATGCGGTTCTCATCGTCCGCGACGGCGTCATCGAGAGCGTCGGACCGAAAGGGGCTGCGATTCCCGCCGGTGCCTCCCGGGTCTCGCTCCAGGGCAAGACCGTCATGCCGCTCCTCGTCGACATCCACGGTCACATCGGGTTCCTGAAGGACGGGGTTTTCGCCGCCGAGAACTACGGCGCCGAGAACATCGTCGCCCAGCTCCGGATGCTCGAGTCTTTCGGAGTCGGAGCCTTCCTCAGCCTCGGGACCGACATCGGCCCGGACGCCTTCCGGATCCGCGAGGGGCAGCGCGCTGGAAAGCTCGGGGGAGCGCGGCTTCTCGTCGCCGGCCGAGGGTTCGTCGCTCCCGGCGGCGGGCCGACCGTCTCCCCCCTCGAGCACGTGCCCTACGAGGTCGACCGGCCCGAGATCGCGAGGCTCCTGGTGCGCGACCTCGCAGACCGAGGGGTCGACATGGTCAAGGTCTGGGTCGACGACCGGAACGGGACCCGACCGAAGCTCCACCCCGAGATTTTTCGCGCGGTCATCGAGGAAGCGCACGCGCGAGGCCTGCGGGTGATGGCTCACGTCTACTACCTGGAGGACGCGAAGGAGCTCCTGCGGGCGGGGGTCGACGGCTTCGCGCACATGGTCCGCGACAAGGAGATCGACGAGGAGTTCATTCGCCTGGCGAAGGAGCGCAACGTATTTCAGGCGGCGGCGCTCGCGATTCAGGCGAAGCCCGTGGGCAGCGGCTGGCTCCAGGACCCGGCGTTCCGGGAGAGGACGCCGGCCAAGGTCGTCGCGCGGCTCGAGCGCGGCGACACCGGCCTTCCGGGGATGCCCACCGCCGAGCAGACGGAGGAGTTCAAGAGCCTCATGCGGAAGAACGTCTCGAAGCTCCACGCCGCGGGGATCCGCATCGCTCTCGGCGGCGACACCGGGATCCCGACGCGGTTCGTGGGCTACAACGAGCACCTGGAGCTTCAGGCGCTCGTCGACGCCGGGCTCACGCCTCTCGAAGCGATTTCCGCGGGAACGCGCGTCGGGGCGGAGCTCCTCCACCTCGACGACCTCGGGACGCTCGCTCGGGGCAAGAGCGCGGACTTCCTCGTCCTCGACGCGAACCCCATCGAGAACATCGCGAACACCACGAGGATCGCGGCCGTTTACCGAAAAGGGGTCGCGATCGGGCGGTAAGCTCCGCGGCGAGGCCCTTCGGCTTGCGCTCCGAATACCAGGCATCAGCATCGCCCGGGGATCGAATCCGCTCCTTGACATGAAAGCGGCTCCGTAACTTGTCAAGGGACGAGTGAGCCGGACTACACTCTCTTGCCTGGCAGAAGCCGATGGAACCGACAAGACGGGGCAGGATCGCTCTTTCAGACACTCAAGAGCAGCTGCATATAGAACCCGACCATTCGCGCGAGGACGTCGACGGAGAGCCGCTCGTTGGTTCCGTGGGCGCGGCGGAGGTCGTCGGTCGTCACCTGCATGGCTCCGAACCGGTAGACGTCGGGAGTCAGCCCGGTGAAGTGCCGCGAATCCGTGCCGCCTGGAAGGAGGTACGGCGCGACGATGGCCTCGGGGACGATCTGCCGGATCGTGCGCTCGATCAAGCGATAGCCCTCGGAGTCCGTGGGCGAGACGGGAGAAGGCTCCCGGGTCTCGCGCGCCTCGACGACGCTCACCCGCGGGTCGGAAACGACCCGCCGCACGTGCTCGAGAACGCTCTCGACGGTGTCTCCCGGGGCGATGCGGAAGTTCACCACCGCCCTCGCCTTCGAGGGAAGAACGTTGGCCTTGACTCCGCCATCGACGATCGTGACCGCGGTCGAGGTGCGCATCATGGAGTCCGCGGCGGGGACGCGGGAGAGCTGCCGCTCCACCAGCGGTCCGAAGAGCCAGAGGTTCGCGAGCACGACGCGCCGCGAGAACGGCATCTCCCGGCCAACGGTCAAGAGCATGTCGCGAAACGGTCCCCGGATCCCGCCGGGAAGCGGGTTGTCCTCGAGACGAACGAGCGCGCGGCTCAGGATGCCGATGGCGGTCTGGCGCGGCGGCACGGAGGAATGCCCGCCCTCCGCCTTCACCTCGACCTCGACGCTCGCCGATCCCTTCTCGGCGACGCCGACCATCGCTATCGGCCGGTCGAGCCCGGGCAGGAAACCGTCCGCGATGGCGCCGCCTTCGTCGAGGACGAAGAGCGGCCGTACGTTGCGGCTCTTCAGCAACTGCGCGACAGCCGCGGCTCCGGCTTCGCCGCCCACCTCCTCGTCGTGACCGAACACCAGGTAAACCGGGTGCTTCGGACGGAAGCCCCGCGAGAGGAGCGTCTCGACGGCTTCCAGGATCGCGACCAGTGAGCCTTTGTCGTCCATCGCACCGCGGCCCCAGACGTAGCCGTCTCTGACCTCCCCGCCGAACGGAGGATGGCTCCACATCTCCTCGGTGCCGGGCTCGACCGGCACCACGTCCTGATGAGCCATGAGCACGACGGGAGGAAGCTCGGGATTCTCGCCTTCCCAGGAGTAGAGGAGACTCGCGGGACCGACGACCTCGACCTGGAGCGCGGCGTGAGCTCTCGGATAGGACTGACCGAGGTAGGCCTGGAGAAGAGCGAACGCAGCCGAATCGAAATCGGCCGGGTCCTGGTGCGAGATCGTTGGAAAACGCAGAGCCTGTGAGAGGTGAAGCGCCGCCGCCTGCGCGTCCACCTCGGGTGCGGCCGCGGGCTCGACCGCGATCGGCGGGGGGCGGAAGAGCGCGGCGCGGGCCAAGAGGAGCGCGAGAAGTAGTGCGAGGGCCGATCCGAGAGATACGAGGGCTCTTCTCATGAGTCGGCGAAGGGTAGCATAGGGGCCGCGACGGGGCGTGTTCCGCGTGAGCGATCAGCCCTTCGCGACTTCCAGGAGACACATCGAAGACGGGGTCTTCACGATCCGCTCCAGCCGGAGGCCGGAAACCTCGAAGAGCTTCCGGAACTCGGATTCGGTGCGCTCCCGACCGTCTCCTAAGGCAGAATAAGAGGCTATGGGTTTCGACGCCTGGCTGACGATCGCCATTCTCCTCTCGATTCTGGCGCTTCTCGCGACGACCAACGTCGCCGCCGACTTCGCGATGCTCGGGGGCCTGACACTCCTCATGATCCTCGGTGTCCTCTCGCCCCGGGAGGCTCTCGCGGGCATGGCCGAGCCGGCGATGATCACCGTCGCGGCGCTCTTCATCGTCGCCGCCGGAATCCGTGAGACCGGCGCGCTGCACCTGGTCACCGAGCGGCTGTTCGGCCGGCCGAAGTCGGTGGTGAAAGCCCAGCTGCGCATGATGTTCCCGGTCGCCGGCCTATCCGCCTTCATGAACAACACCCCGCTCGTGGCGATGCTCCTTCCGGTGGTGACCGATTGGTCCAAGAAAATGGGGATGTCGCCGTCGAAGCTCCTGATGCCTTTGAGCTTCGCCACCATTCTGGGCGGCCTCGTCACCAAGATCGGGACCAGCACCAATGTGATCGTGAGCGGCCTCATGCTGACTCAGCTCGGACGACCTATGGAGATGTTCGAGCTCTCTTCGATCGGAGTCCCGGCGGCGCTCGCGGGCATCGTCTACATGGCGGCCGCGAGCCGTTTTCTCCTGCCCGATCGCAAGCCCGCGCTGAATCGGCTCGAGGATCCGCGGGCCTATACCGTGGAGATGATGGTGGAGCGCGGGAGCTCTCTCGCGGGTAAGACCATCGAACAGGCCGGCCTCCGCCACCTCTCGGGCATGTACCTCATCGAGATCGACCGCGACGAGCAGATCCTCACCGCCGTCGCGCCCGACACCCGGCTCCATGGAGGCGATCGGCTCATCTTCGTCGGGATCGTCGATTCGGTCGTGGACCTTCAGAGAATCCGGGGCCTGAAGCCGGCGACCAACCAGGTATTCAAGCTGGACGCCCCCCCGGGAGACCGGTGCCTGGTGGAAGCGGTCGTCTCCGATACCTGCCCCGTCGTGGGCAAGAGCATCCGCGAGGGGCGCTTCCGCTCGCTCTACGACGCCGCGGTCATCGCGGTCGCCCGGAGCGGCGAGCGCATCCAGAAGAAGATCGGAAACATCGTCCTCCGGGCGGGCGATACCCTGCTCCTCGCGACTCATCCCTCGTTCGTCGACGCGCAGCGCAACTCGCGCGACTTCTTCCTCGTGAGCTCGGTGGAAGGATCGACCCCTCCGCGCCACGAACGGGGCTACGTGGCTCTCGCGATTCTCCTGGCCATGGTGCTGGGTCTGAGCTTCCAATGGCGAGGCGAGGTGGTCGTCGCCCTGGCCGCGGCGGCGATGATGCTTCTCACGCGCTGCTGCTCGCCCGCCGCGGCGCGAAGGAGCCTGGACTGGCAGGTCCTCCTGGTCATCGCCGGCTCCATCGGCCTGGGCGCCGCGATGCAGAAGACGGGGGCCGACCGCGCCATCGCCGGGGCCATGGTCAGCATGGCCGGGACGAACCCCCAGGTCGTCCTCACGGTGATCTATGGAGTCACCATGGTCTTCACCGAGGTCCTTTCGAACAATACCGCGGCGGTTCTCATGTTCCCCATCGCGCTCGCGACGGCGAGATCCCTCGGAGTCGACCCCATGCCTTTCATCATGTCCACCACCGTCGCCGCTTCGTGCGGTTTCGCGACCCCCATCGGCTACCAGACGAACCTCATGGTCTACGGTCCGGGAGGCTATCGATTCAGCGACTACGTCCGCTTCGGGGGGATCCTCAACCTCATCGTGTGGGCGATCACCGTGACTCTCGCGCCCCGGATCTGGCCCTTCTAGTCTTCCCGGTCAGGCGGCGCGGTGCCCGAGACCCATGCGCTCGAGAAGCGCCCGGAATCGCGGGTCGCTCCGCAGGGGATCGAACTCGGGAGACGCGGTGACGAGGATCAGCGAGCCGTCGCGCTCCTCGAAAGCGCGCTCCAGCCACTCGAAGGCGGCGTCGAGCTCCCCGAGACCCAGATGAGCGAGAGCGCTCCAGATCGGCGAAGCGTATCCTCGAGCCGCCCGGGCCCGAATCTCGAGGAGCAGCCTTCGCCCTTCGTCCGGCCGTCCCGCGAGACCATTCACATAGGAAAGAATCGCCAGGTGGTTCACCGAGGTTCCCCCCAGGCGCACGGACTCCTCGAGGTGCGAAATCGCCTCCGGGTATCTTCGCTGCTGCGCCTGGACGTCCCCGAGGCCGTAGTGGGCGAACGCGAAAAGCGGGTCGATCGCCAGCACCTGCCGGAACTGGGCCTCGGCGCGCTCGGGCTCCCGGAGGAAGTAGTAGACGTAGCCGACCTGGGTCTTGATCTTCAAGTCCAGCGGGTCCAGCTCCTCGGCGATGCGAAGCTCGGCCAGTGCCTCCTGGTACGTGCCCTCGAGCAGGGAAAGACGCCAGGCGTTCCACACCCGCGCATCGGCGGAGCTCGGGTTGAGCTCGAGCGCTCTTTGGAAGCGCGACTCCGCTGCGTTCCGATCCCAGTCGTGGCTCATGGCGATGAGACCGAGGACCTTGTGCGGCTCGGGAAGGTCCGGCCCGAGAGCGAGAGCCTTCGCCGCGGCCTCGCGCGCCTTCGGAATGGTCTCCGCCGCGGACCGGATGCCGATGCCGGAGTAGAACCACACCAGACATTCCGCGATGGCGGCGTGGGCCAGGGCGTAGCCCGGGTCCCTGGCGACGGCCTCCTCGAACGATCGCAACGCTCGCTCGACCCAGTCCTCGGTCCAGCGGTTCATCGCGAAGAGTCCTCGGAGATAGGCATCGTAGGCCTCGAGGTTCGAGGCCCGCCGGGCGTCGCTTCTTTCCTTCGCGAATCCGAGCTCCGACTGGAGCTCCGCCGCCACCGTCTCCGCGATCTCGTCCTGGACCGAGAACACGTCGTCGAGATCGCGATCGAACTTCTTCGACCAGAGCTGATAGCCCTCGGAGGCGTCCACGAGCTGCGTCGTGATCCGAAGCCTGGTCCCGGACTTCCGAACGCTCCCCTCGAGAACGGTGTCGACCCGCAAGCGCCGTCCGATCTCCCGCACGTCCAGCCCCTGTCCCTGGATCGCGAAGGCCGACGTTCGCGCGAGCACCCGAAGGCCGCGCAGGGCCGCGAGAGTATTGATGAGCTCTTCCGCGAGTCCCTGGCAGAAGTAGTCCTGATCGCGCTCCGGGCTCAGGTCGCTGAACGGAAGGACGGCGATCGAGAAGCGCTTCGCCCGGCCCGGTTTCTCGGAAGCGACTCCCTTCAGATCCGAGACCAGCTCCCCCGCCGAGCCGTAGCGGCGCGACGGCTCCTTCTCGAGCAGTCTCTCGATGATACGAACGAGATCCCGGGGAAGGTCGGGATTGGCGGTCAGAGGCGATGGGGGCGCGTCGTGGAGGAGCGAGTCGAAGAACGCGGCCAGGGTCTCTCCCCGGAACGGGCTCTTCCCCGTCGCCATCTCGTAGAGCACGACACCGAGCGCGAAGAGATTGGCGCGGGCGTCGACGTCCTTGCCGAGCGCCTGCTCCGGGGCCATGTAGCCCGCCGTCCCGAGCGTCATCCCCGGGCTCGTCTCGCGCGCCATGGTCGCGGCGTCGGGATCGGCCGTCCTGGGCGCGAGGAACTTGGCGAGGCCGAAGTCGAGGAGCTTCACCCGCCCGTCGACGGTCACCATGACGTTGTGAGGCTTGAGGTCCCGGTGGAGGATTCCCGCGGCGTGCGCTTTCGAGAGCCCTTCGCCGATCTGCGCCCCGAGCTCGAATACCTGCTCCACCGGGAGGGGGCCGCGGTCGATCTTCTCCCGCAGCGTTTCCCCCTCGACCAGCTCGAGCGTGAGAAACAGAACCCCCTCCGCCTCCTCCACCGAGTGGAGCGTGACGATATAGGGATGGTTCAACGCCGCCACCGCTTTGGCCTCGCGATGAAACCGCTCCCTGCGATCGGGACTCGAAGCGAGCTCCGGCGGCAGGACCTTGAGCGCCACGTTGCGGGCGAGCTTCGTGTCTTCCGCGAGATAGACCTCGCCCATCCCACCCGTTCCCAGCTTCTCGCGGATGAGGTAGTGGCCGAGCGTTCTTCCGATCACGAGGGCGTCGGGGGAAAGACCGACTTCCCGCACTTGCAGCGCGAGGACTCCGGCGTCCCCTTGTGCCAAACACGGGTCCCGCACCCGGGACAGGACCACATGCGGTCGAGCTTCTCGATGCGGCCGAGGGCCGCCTCGACCTCGGAGGAAGCCGCGCGGCCGCGGCTCGCGTGGGCTTCGACGTTGAGCGAGGCCTGGACGTCCGCCTCGAGGTTCTTGAGCAAGGGCTCGAGCTCTCCGAGCATTCCTTTCGCGTGCTCCTTCACTCCGCGGCGGATGCCTTTGAGGAGCTCTCCAATCTCGCGCTGATCGTTTCTGGCTCCGCGACGGAACGGAAGCTCCGCCCGGAGCGCCTCGCAGACCTCCTGGAGCAGCTCCTCGAGCGCTCGCCTCGCTTTCGTGGCCGCGCCGTTGACGTCCCCCCCGGAGAGCCTCCCGGACGCCTCCGCGAGGAGGCCGACGGAGGAGTACTTCGTCGTCCGCGGTCCCTGGTCGTAGCTCCAGGAAGTGATCTCGAGCCTCTTCCACGTGGGCGCGCGCCGCGAGAGATGATCGAAAAACTGCCGATCGTGAGTGAGCACGATGAGCTGCCAGTCGTCGAACTTCTCGGCGAGGAGCTCCGCGAGCTGTCCCCGGTGCTCGAGGTCGAAGCTGTTGATGACGTCGTCGAGAACGAGGAACCGAAGCTTCTGATTGAACGTCTGGGCCATCGCGAGAAAGAGCGCGATCGCGAGCGAGTTGAGGTGCGACTCGCTCAGCACCCCGTGAGGCGGCCGCTGGCGCGAGCCATGGAAGTCGACGGCGAGCTCGAGCCCCTTCGCCGTCCAGGGCTCGACGGTGATCCCTCCGAGCTCTTCGCCGGGGTGGAGCGCCGAATAGAGCTCCGCGACCCGATCGCTGATGCTCTTCAGCATCTGCTCGAGCTGCTCCTTCTGGCGATCCTGGTACCGGTCGTAGATCCGGTCCGCGAGGTCGTACGCTTTCTTCGCCTGCGCGAGGTCTTTCTGCCCCGCGCGCCAGATGCGGATCTGTTCGAGAAGCGCCGCGAGCATGCCGAGCTGGCTCTGGCGCGTGGTCCCCTGGGCGGGAGCGCTCTTCGCGACTTCCTCCCGCGCCGCCCGGTCCCAGCGCGCGACCTCGGAGCCGAACGCCTCGAGAGCTCCGAGATCGACGGGAGCCTGGCCTTCGAGGACCGCGGCGACGGAAGGAATCGACGGGAGCTCCATCCGCAGAGCTTTCGCCTGAGCGGCAACCCCGCGCCGCGTCTCCTGGGCCGCGGCCAGCGCATCCAGGGAGGTGCGCGCGGCGTCGAGCGTCCGCTCCATCTCGCGCGAGGTATCGAGAAGTCCGCCGAGGACCTCTCGCACCCGGGACGAGAGCTTCCTGCCGTCCACCGGCTGGGAGCACAACGGACAGCGCTCGGGCTCGGGCGACGAGGCGAAGATCGCATCCGCGTCCTTCAAGAGACTGAGACGGGCGAGGTCCTTCGTGCCATCGCTCGAGACCAGGGCGTTCCAGGATCGGAGGGGGCCGAAGTCCACTTCGACGGGAGCGAGCCCGGAGACGGCGGCGGACAGGGCCTCGAGCTTCGGCGCCGCCGCGCTCTCGCCCGCCCCGGCGACCTGCGCGATCCAGGCGGGGTCCGCGACCTTCGCGAGAGACTCCGGCACGTCGACTCCGAGCCCGCGGCAGACCTGCTGGAGGGCCTTCAGGACGGAATCCTCCGAGGCCTTTCCCTCGCCGGCCCCGATCGTGCGCGCGGCCGCCTCGATGCGCTCCTCCGCCGCCTTCACCTGCTTCTTGATGTCGGAGCGTGCGCGCTGGAGATCCTGCCGAAGGAGCTCGACGGCGTCGAGGCCGAGAAGCTCTGCGAGCGCCTTCCACTTCTCGGTCTTCGTCTTGTTGATGAAGTCCGCGAGCGTTCTTCCGCGGAGAAGAAACGTCTCCCGGCTCGCGACCCCGAAGGCATCCGGGGCTCTCTCGTCGGGATAGACGACTTTGCCTCCGAGGAGGCCCGAGGTCACGAGCTCGACGGAAGTCTCTTCCCCACCCGCGGGGCCGAGGTTCTTGATGGCGTGCTGCCGTCCTTCGTGGGAGAGGAGCTCGATGCCGCCGGTGAAGAACCACTCGAGCGCGTCCGCGATGGTGCTCTTCCCCGTTCCGTTGTCGCCGTAGACCGCGAGACTCTGCCCTTCTCCGAAGTCCACCTCCATCGCGTCGGGGACGCCGCGGAACGAGCGCATGGTCAGTCGGTGAAGCCTCTCAGTCACGGGAGGCCTCTTCGATCGCCCGGCGCAGGGCGTCGGCGCGCTCCAAAGGGGCCTCGGGAGGAGCCTCGATGACCTTCAAGAGACGCTCGCGCAGGCCCTCGGGAAGGTCTTCGACTCTCTCCAGGACCTCGGAGAAGAACTCGGATTCGTCAGGGCGCATGATGACGGTAAGAGAGGTTAGGGCTCGGGTCCATAGGCTGTCAATCCCATCCGCGACCCGCGGTTTGAACCGGGAGAAGCGCCCCTCTACACTACCTCGGAGAACGGCGGGATCGCCGGCGAGCCCGTCCGAACGAAAGTCCCGATGCACGCCGCCAACTGGATTCGATCGACCGCGCTGGCCTCGATCCTCGTGGCTTCGGGTTTCGCCGATCAGGACGCGCGGAGTGTTCCGGTCTACCTGGGATTCCTCGGCGACGGCGGCACGGGAGGCAAAGAGCAGAAGGCGGTCGAGCGCCGGCTCGAGATCGCCCGAGAGGGCGGAAAGCTAGACTACGTGTTCCTGCTCGGGGACAACCTCTACGAGAACGGCGAAGCCAAGAACATTCGCCCGAAGTTCCTGGACGTGTACGGCGAGCTCCTGGACGACGGCGTCGTCTTCCACTCCGCTCTCGGAAACCATGACCTCGAGAAATGCCGTGTCGGCGACGCCGAGGAGCCGCCGCGGGACGCGGCAGCCTATACGCGCTGCGAGGTCGAGCAACAACTCGCCCCCGAAAATCGCTTCGGCTATGTGAACGGCCACCGATACTACGACGTCGTCATCCCCGACGAAGCCCCTGCGCCCGAGGAAGCGCCGCTCGTCGAAGTGTTCGTCCTCGATACCAATACCCTGGCTTCGAGCCAGTCGTTTCTCAAGACCCGAGACGACCGCCCGCAGCTCGATTGGCTCGACTCCGAGCTCGCCCGGTCGCGGGCCACATGGAAGATCGTCGCCATGCACCACCCGATCCATTCACCGAGCAGCGCGGGATGGTTCTCCGGCCACGACCGGGAAGTCCAGCTCGGCGACCAGCTCGAGCCCATTCTCACCCGCAACGGCGTCGACGCCGTCTTCGCAGGTCACAACCACTTCTACGCCCGCATGGTCCCTCAGAAAGGCATCCGTTACTTCGTTTCCGGAGGCGGCGGCAAAGGGATGTACCGATATGAGCCCGAGAAGGGGTATGTCGTCGGCGAGCCGGAGCGCGGGAAGTTCCATCACTTCGTCCACGTCCGGTTGAGCTCGGAGACGTTCGAGTACTGCGTCGTCGACGACGAGGGGAGCCTGCGGGACGGCGGATGGTTCCGAAAGGGAGACCCGAGCGATCGGAGTTTCCCTGACGGCCGCTGCCCTTACTGACGACGGCCCTCAGCCCCGCCCGATGAACGGCATCTTCGTCGCCATCACCGTCAGGAACTGCACGTTGGCGTCGAGGGGGAGGCTCGCCATGAAGAGAACCGCCTTCGCCGCATGCTCGACGTCCATCATCGGCTCCGCGGCAACCTCGCCCCCGGCCTGCTTCACCCCCGAGGACATCCGCTCCGCGAGCTCGGTTCTCGCGTTTCCGATGTCGATCTGGCCGCAGGCGATGTCGTACTTCCTTCCATCGAGGGAGGTCGATCTCGTGAGGCCGGTGACCGCGTGCTTCGCGGCGGTGTAGGCGGCGGAGTCCGGCCGCGGCACGTGCGCGGAGATGGAGCCGTTGTTGATGATTCTCCCACCGCGCGGATCCTGAGCCTTCATGATCCGGAAAGCCTCCTGGGTGCAGAGGAACGCCCCGGTGAGGCTCGTGTCCAGAACCGCGCGCCAGGTCTCGTAGTCGAGGTCCTCGAGAGGAACCCCCGGCGCGTTGATCCCCGCGTTGTTGAAGAGAAGGTCCAGGCGTCCGAACGTCGAGACCGTTCTCGCGAAGAGCGCGCGGACCGCCTCGGGATCGCGAACGTCGGTCGGAATCGCGAGCGCCCGCGTCCGATGCTCTCCCGCTTCGTCGAGGACGCGCTCCAGGTTCTCGATCCTTCGTCCGGCGAGAGAAACCGCGTATCCCTCTCGAAGAAGCCCGAGAGCCGAAGCTTTGCCGATTCCGGAACCGGCCCCGGTGACCACGGCGACTCTTGCGGCGGACGATGTCGACGTCATGAGACTCTCCCCGGGGGCATCCCGCTATCCACTCTCTCTCGCGGCGTCCGCCCGCCCCACGGGCCCGCGCTCCGGGCTCTTCTCTTCCTTGCTGGTCACGAGGATCGCGACGCCGCTCACCATGAGCGCCGTGGCCAGTAGAATTCGTCCCGAGAGCGCCTCCCCTCCCAAGAGCCATCCGAGAAAGACGGCGATCCCCGGGTTCACGAACGCGTAGGTCCCGACCTTGGAAGCGGTCTCGACCCGCAAGAGCCACATGTAGGCGGCGAAAGCGACAATCGAGCCGAAGACGATGAGGTACGAGACCGCCAGGAGAGAACGGAGGGAAATCCCGGCCGAGGGCGCCGTTTCCCCGCCCAGGAAGCTGACGAGCAGCAGAAGCGTTCCCCCCGCGAGAAGGTTCATTCCCGAGGACAGAATCGAGCTTCCCGGGAGCGCGATCCTCCGCGACAGGATGGTGCCGATAGCCCAGCTCACGTCGCCCAGCAGGACCACGACCGCTGCGAAGACGTCGATGGACTCTCCCGGCAGGAGCTCCGAAGGCTCGGTCAGGAAGAGGACGCCGCCGACGCCCAGAGCCAGTCCCAGCACCAATCGAGCCGTGAGCCGGATCCGCCCGAGCGCGATCTCGAAAAGCGCGAGCCAGATGGGAATGGTGGTCACGAGGAGCGACGCGACCCCGGAGGGAATCCGCTTCTCCGCCCAGGCGAGGCCGCCGTGGCCCCCGAGGAAGAAGAGCGCCCCGAGCAGGAACGCCGAGCGCCAGTGGGCGGCAGTGACCCGCTCCGTCGACTGCCGGCGACCCCAGAGGTAGAGCACCGAGCCCGCGATCAGCGACCGCGTTCCCATCATCCGCAAGGGGGCGAAGGATTCGATGCCGTACCGGATGGCGAGGTACGTCGAGCCCCAGATCAGGTAAATCGAGGCGAAGGCCAGGAGGCGCTTCCACCGGTTCGATATCGGCGTAATTCGCTCCGTCAAGCGGCGAGGAAGTCGAGGCGGGCGCCGCTCCGCCGGAACGCGAGGAAAGCCTTGAGAAAAATGAGCGCCCAGGCGAGAAGCACCAGGAGTGCTACGCCCGTCGCCGCCGACGGCTCGAGGACCGCTCGGCCCGAAAACGTCTGAAAGGCGATCGCGAGGCAAGCCGTGATCCAGGCGAGACCCGCGAGGTGGACTGCCCGGCGGGACTCCGAATGCGGAGCTCGCGCCCACTCGAGAAGAAGCGCTACCAGCGGGATGGCCTGAAGTCCGTGGAATCCAGCCGCGTGGAGCGGCAGGAGGTTGCCGCTCTCGCCTACGCGAGGACCACCGAGCGCGGACATCGCGATCCCGACCCCGAACGCGAGGAGACAGGCGGAGGCGCCGTACCGGAGCGCGAGATTCAGAGCCCCGCCCTCTCCCGTCGTGGATCGGAAGAAGAAGCGCACCAGGAGAACCACGAAGCAGACCAGGATACCGAGAGCCGACAGGAAGAAGAGGCCCCCGATCGCCTGGTCGAGCGGGCTCGAGACGCGGCTGAAGCGGGGATCGTAGCCGCGAACGATCTGAATCGTCTCGACTCCGTAGCCGAAGAGCGCGAGGCCGACGAGGCTGAAGCGCCAAAGGCGTCCGACGCCGGCGAGCCGGGCGACGAGCGCGAGCGTGAGAAGGAAAATCCCGACGGCGATATCGAAGGTCGCGGCCTTGTACAGGTTTCCCTCCGGCTCCACAATGACCCCATGAAAGGCCATGCCCAGAAGGCACAGGGCTCCAAGGCCGATTCCGAGCAATCCCGTCCAGAAGACGGCTCGCTCCCGGGAGTAGAGTCGAAGAATAGCGTCCGGCAGGCGGCCCACGTCTCACCTCCAGAAACCGGATCGTAACACGATGAATTCCCTCACGCTCATTCTCCTGCTCCTCGTAGCGATCCAGGGGTACCTTCTGTTCCAGCTGAAGCTCCGCGAGGCGCGGATCCGCGACGACGCTTTGTCTCGCAGCCAATCGGTGGTCGCGGGAAAAGCAACGGAGCATCTCGCTCCGCTCCTCCCCGGCTTCGATTTCGATCCGAGGGACGCCCGTTTTCTCGGCTCGCCCATCGACTTCGTCGTCTTCGATGGTCTGAGCGAGGGCGAGGTTCACGAGGTGGTCTTCGTCGAGATCAAGACCGGGCCTTCCGCCGCCCTCACGTCCCGGGAACGGCTGGTTCGCGATGCCGTCGAGGGCCGCCGGGTCCGCTTTCTCGAAGTTCGAATCGACCGGTCCGATCGGATGTAGAATCCAGCATGGACAAAGAGACCGTTGCGATCGTTGCCCATATCGTCGCCCGCGGCGGCGAGGAGACCCGGGTCCAGGCCCTGCTCGAAAAACTCATCGAGCCGACCCGCGCCGAGCCCGGATGCCTTCGGTACGAGCTCTTCTCGAACAAGGAGAAGCCCGGAGACTTCGTCTTCCTGGAGGAGTACGGGAGCGACGCGGCGTTCCAGGCCCACATGGACTCGAAGCACGTCGCCGCGGCCATTGCGGAAGTGGTGCCGCTGCTCGCGGTCCCTCCCGACATCCGGCGCTATCGCCGCCTCAAGTAGTCATTCGCTTCGCAGCGCGGTCGAGGGCTCGATCCGCGCCGCCCGGGCCGCAGGAAGGAGCGACGCCGCCCCCGCGGCCGTGAGAGCGAGGAGCGCTCCGAGGGCGAGAGTGACGGTGTCCCCCGGCTGGACTCCGATCAGGAGGCTCTCGAGCGTCTTTCCGAGCTGGCTCGAGACCGCGAGACCGAGAGCCGTGCCCGCGAGGACGGGAACCATCGCGATCCGCAGAATCAAACGCAGGATGTCCGAAGGCTCCGCTCCGAGGGCCATCCTCAGGCCGACTTCGGGAATCCTTCGCGCCACCTGGTGGGCGGCGAGACCATAGGTCCCGACGGCGGAGAGCAGAAGCGCGAGAAGCGCCGACGCCCCGAGGAGCGCGGCCACCGATCTCTGCCGTACCAGCAGGATGGAGCGCTCCTCGCCGATGGGCCGGGCGTCGAATATCGGAAGGTCCGGGTCCACGGAGCGGAACGCTTCGCGGACCGCGGGAAGAAGGGCCATCGGGGACGGCCCGGTGAAGACGTGGAGGTTCATGCGCTGGAAGAACCGCTGCGCCAGGGGAAAATACAGGTACGGCCGAGGCTCCTCCCAGAGCGTTCGATACTTCGCGTCGCGAACGACGCCGACGATCTCGTAGAAATCGTGGCGGACGAAGCGTCGATTCCACGCGCGGATCCGTTTTCCGATGGGGTCGACCCCCGGCCAGTGGGTCCTGGCCATCGTCTCGTTCACCACGACCACTCCCGGAGCCCCGTCTCCATCCGACTCGGTGAACGTGCGGCCGCGGAGGAGCTCGATGCCCATCGTCGTGAAGTAGTCCGGAGTGACGATATCGCAGTCCTCCTGGATCCAATCCGGCGGGTCGGTGACCGGAACTTCCTCCGGGAGGAAGAATGTGAGAAGCGTCATGCGCTCGAGCGGCGTGTCGGCCGACCAGGCCGCGCTCTGTACACCTGGAATCGCCTCGACGCGCTCGAGGACGTCCGCGTAGAACTGACGGGCCCTCGTCTCGTCGTAGCGGAACTCGAGAGAGGACAGCTCCACCGAGACGAACAGAACCTGGTCGGTACGGAACCCGGGATCGATGGCGTAGGCCTTCGAGAGGGTTCGAGCGAGAAGGCCCGCCCCGACGAGGAGCGTCAGCGAAAGGCCGACCTGGACGGCGAGGAAACCGCCGCGAGCGCGACTTCCCTTCCCCACGATTCGGGACGAGCCGGGGTCGAGGCGGCGGCCGGCGACCGAGGCGAAAGCGCTTCCGAAGACCGCTCCCGCGACCGCCACGGAGGCAGCCAGCAGGAGCACCCGGGAGTCGAGCCGGAGATCGAGATCGGAGAGCGCTACCCGGAAAAGGGTCAGCCGCTCGAAGAGCCGGAGCGAGACCCAGGCCACGAGAAGACTGGCGGCGAAGGCGATGCCGTACAGCAGCAGGTTCTCTGCGAGGAACTGCCGCGCGATGCGGAAACGGGACGCGCCGAGCGCGCTTCTCAGGGAGAGCTCGGACTCCCGGTCCTGAAGGTCCACCAGCCTCAGCCCGGCGACGTTCGTTACCGCGATGAGGAACACGATCCCGACGACACCGAGGACGATGCCGAGATAGGTGCGAGTCGAATCGCGATCCCCCGGATTGCGCAGCCGGTTCTCGGCGAACGGGGTCAGAACGGCGGTCGCTCCGGCGTTGGTATCCGGATAAGCCTGCTCGAGAGCTCGCGCTTGCGCCTTCATCGCCGCCTCGGCGCTCTCGAGCCTCACCCCTGGCTTCAACCGACCGACGACGTCGAATGCAGGCTGGTCCCGCGGACCGTAGAAGTCGACGAACCCCGGCCACAGGTCGGAGAGGAGCGTGAGCGGAATCCAGAGATCGATCGGCCGTTCGATGGTGATGCCACGAAAGCTCTCGGGAGCCACGCCCACGATGGTCAGATCGCGACCATTGACCCGAATCGATTTTCCCAGAACGTCGGCAGATCCGTCGAAGCGGCTCTCCCAGAGCCGGTGGCTCACGATAGCCACCGCGGCTCGCGCCTCTTCCTCGGAGGGTAGAAAGCCCCTGCCGGGCCGCGGCTCGACCCCGAGGACGTCGAAGAAGCTCGACGAAACCATGTCGCCCTGAAGGCGCTCCGTCGACTCGCCCACACGGGCGCTGAAGGTGAACTCCGCCTGGGCGGTGAGGTCGGTGAACACCTCCTGCGCGCGGCGAAGATCCTCGAAGTCCGGCTTCGAAACACCGCTCGGATCGCTCTCCCGGCCAGAGCCGATCCAGAAGAGCTCCTCGCTCCTCGAGACGGGGAACGGGCGGAACAGGAAAGCGTCAATCAGGCTGAAGACGGCGGCGTTCGCCCCGATGCCGAGGGCGAGGCTCACGATCGCGGCCGCGGCGAGACCCCGCCGCCTTGAAAGCCACCTCAGAGCCAGCCGACAATCGAGGGCGATGCCCGACATCGAAAGCATCATAAATCGGGGGCGCTGGAACCTGAAGCACCGGGACGCCGAGTTTCTGGGCGAGCCGGCCCCGTTTCTCGTCGAGTGCCGGCGGCATCTCCCGCCGGGGCGGGCGCTCGACCTCGCCTGCGGCCTCGGCGCGAACGCTCTCTACCTCGCGGAAGAGGGTTTTGCCGTGGAGGCCTTCGACTGGAGCTTCGAGGGACTCCGAAAGCTCGCCGCCGCCGCGAAGGAGAAGCGCCGGGAAATCGGCGCTGTCGTGTGCGACGTCACCCGATATCCTCTTCCCCGCGAGCGCTACGACGTTCTCGTGTCCTTCCGGTTTCTCGACCGGGCTCTCTGGCCGTCCCTGGCAGACGCCCTGAAACCCGGAGGGGCCCTGCTGATCGAGACCTTCAACCGGCGCTACCTCGAACGGCGTCCGGATTTTCCGGAGGAGTACTGCCTGGAGGAAGGAGAGCTCCTCGCCGCGTTCGGCGCTACTCTCCGGGTCGCGCGCTACCAGGAGCTCCCGCAGGAACCCCACGCCTCTCTACTAGCGTTCCGATGATCCAGAGCGGCCCCACGAGGAGCTGCCGCAGGTTCTCGAAGAACGCCGGCGCTTTCTTCTCGTAGAGGAAATGCCCGACGAACTGGAGCGCCCAGCCCAGGAGGAACCCCGTCCAGAGGACCGCCGCGGAAAGGCCGGGAGCCAGAGCCGCGGAGAGCACCACGAAGACGGCGAAGGGCACCGTCAGGCGGACGCTGAGGCGGAGGTCGTAGAGAACGGCGGCGAGGGCGACGACCGCTGCGAGCGCCGGGCTCAGCTTCCAGAGCAGGCCGACGAGGGTGAAGACGATCATCGGGATGCCGACGTAGTGACATAACTTGTTCGTCGGGTGGCGGTGGTAGGAGCCGTAATCCTCGAACAACCGGGAAAGATCGGAAGTCATCGCCGTCGAATCGTCTCACCTTCCGCGCCCGACGGCAACTCCTGTTAAATCCCGCCATCGCATAGGCTTCCCGTTCGGCGTGGTATTATGTCTCGACCAATCCGGGAGCTCGATTGGTCGTTTTGGAGGTGGAAGGATATGGCGAAGGATTCGGGGGCGGCCCAGAACGAAGAGGCTCACATACCTGGCATCGATTACGACCCAGGTCAGGAGGGGCCTGCCTCCTACTCCATGATCGAGCCGCGGCTGAAGCACATCTACGCTCAGTTCTACAAGGAGACCTACTTCACCGACAAGAAGGCGCTCGACACCAAGACCCAGGAGCTCATCGCCCTCGCTTGTTCTCTCGTGGCGAAATGCGACGGCTGCGTCGAGGGCCACATCAAGAAGGCGCTGAAAGAGGGCGCGACCAAGGAAGAGATCAGCGAGGCGATCGTCATCGCCATCGGCATCAACGCCGCCGCCATCGTGGACATGACCGACCGCGCCGCGGCGAAAATGGGCCTCAATCATTTCCCTGCGAAGCCCAGCCGGAAGACTTGATCGGCTGGCGCCGTTTCACGACGGATCCGGCGCGTCCCCCGGGTCGCGGTCGTCGATCCCGTGGCGTTCCAGCATTCGATAGAGCGTTCGCCGGTCGATGCCCAGGACCTCCGCCGCCCGCGTGCGGTTTCCCTCCACCCGGCCCAGCACGTGGACGAGGTAGCGTCTTTCGATCTCTTCGAGCTTCGGGAGCCCATCGAACAACGAGTCCTCCGCCCTCGGCTTCGGTTCCCGGAATTTCTCCGGCAGGTCCTCGGCTTCGACCGTCCGTCCGCGGCTGAAGAGCGCGAGCCTCTCGATGGTGTTCTCGAGCTCCCGGACGTTCCCCGGCCAGGAGAAGGCGATGAGCCGATCGAGGACGCGCGCCGACAAACGCGGCGAGGCGACCCCGTTCGCCCTCATGCGGCGCACGAAGTGCGCGATGAGCTTGGGGATGTCCTCGGGGCGATCCCTGAGCGGCGGCACCACGATGGTGACCACGTTGAGCCGATAGTAGAGGTCCTGTCGAAACCGCCCGTCTCTGACCAGGGTCTCGAGGTTCTGGTTCGAGGCGGCGATCACCCGCGCGTCCGTCGCCAGGCTCTTCGTCCCACCGACGGGGGTGCACTCCTCTTGCTGCAGGACGCGGAGGAGCTTCACCTGGAGCGCGGGGCTGGTCTCGCTGACTTCATCGAGGAACAGAGTTCCGCCTCGCGCGGCATGGAACAGGCCCTCCTTGTCCGCGATCGCGCCGGTAAAGGCGCCCTTCACATAGCCGAAGAGCTCGCTTTCCAGAAGCGTCTCGGTGAGCGCCCCGCAGTTCACGGCGAGAAACGGTGCTCCGGCGCGCGGGCCCTTCGCGTGAATGGCCCGAGCCACGAGCTCTTTTCCCGTCCCGCTCTCGCCCTGGATCAGGACCGTGGTCTTCGACTCGGCGACGAGGGCGATGCTCTTGTATACCGAGAGCATCGAAGCGCTCGCCCCGATGAGCGCGTCCTCCGGCTCGCGCCGCGGCGCCGATTTCTCGCTCTCCGCCGCGGGCTCCGGGCTCCTCGCCGAGAGGGCGCGGCGGATGGTCTGGCGCACTGCTTCCACGTCGAACGGCTTGCTCACGAAATCGAAGGCGCCGAGACGCACGGCCTCGATCGCCGTATCGAGAGTTCCAAAGGCCGAGATGAGGACGACTTCGGTATCGGGATGGGTCCGCTTGACCTCCTTGAGGACGTCGATACCCGAGAGCGCGTGCTCGAAATTGATGTCGCTGACCACCACGTCGAAGCGCTCCCGGCTCGCGAGCTCGATGGCCGCCCGGGGATCCTGTCGGGTCTCGATGGCGCAGCCGACGTCGTCGAGGAGCTCCACGAAGAACTCGCAGGTCGAGGGATCGTCGTCGGTCACCAGAATGCGCTTCGGCATGATCTCGAGGGTTCCGGAGATCGAGAATACGAGGGCTGGCCGTGGGAAAGCAAACCGGCGCACTTGCTCTCGCGCTCCAGGAAGGATAAGAGTGTCCCTCGTCCGCCCTCCCCTCGAGGAGGTCTCCATGGCTCAAACGAACGAACCGAACATCCGGAAGCTGATCGCAGTCCCGGCGCTCATAACGCTCGCCGTCACGCTGCTCCGGCTGGTAGGGAATTCATGAACCTGCCCGGCTGGCTCGCGAGCAGAGAAGCCGGAGGCGCCGGCGCCCTCATCGGCATCGCGTGGCTCGCCCCGGTCTTCGGGGTTTACTTCGCGGCGAAGCTCGCGGGCGCGCCGGGAAAGCTCTGGAAGAATCTTCTGAAGACTCTCTTCGCCTACGGGCTGGCGGCGCGGATCCCTGTCATTCTCATCATGGGGCTCGCCATCTTCGGCAACTGGGGAACGCACTACGACGCGTTTCCGCCGAACATGGCGGACATGTCGCCGGCGATGAAGTTCCTCTTCGGCGGGGTGATCACCCAGCTCGTCTTCTGGGTCGGCATCTGGACGGTCGGAACCGGGATGATCGCGGGACTCATCGCGTCGAAGATCCGGAGCCCCAGGACGGCGACCGCGTGATTCGAGCCTGGATGTTCCTCGGGGCGGCCCTCGCGATTCTGGCCGCCTGTGGGACGACGGACGAGGCGCTCATCCAGAACCGCGGCGCTTCCAAAGACGACTGGTGGGACGCGCTGCCGCGCCCCGCCTGGAGCGCGTTCCCGAAGGTCCAGGAGAGCCAGGGCTGGTTCGAGGTCTACGAGATCCGGCCGGGCATTCTCGCCATCTACGAGCCGGGACAGTTCGAGGAGGTCATTTCCTACCTCGTGCTCGGCACGGAGAGGGCCCTCCTCTTCGACACCGGCCTCGGCATCGGGGACATGAGGGCCGTCGTGGCGCGGCTCACCGAGATGGAGCCGATCGTCTTGAACTCCCACACCCACTACGACCACGTGGGCGGAAATCACCAGTTCGCGTCGGTCTACGGCACCGCCACCGAGTACACGGCGACCAACGCGAAGGGACGGAAGCACGAGGACCTGGCCGAGTTCGTCGGCGAGGGCTGGATCTGGAAGAAGACTCCCCCGGGCTTCGATCCCGACCGCTACGAAGGCAAGCCGTTCACGGTCGCGAAGACGATCGTGGACGGCGAGGTGATCGACCTCGGAGGACGAAAGCTCGAGGTCCTTTTCACGCCGGGGCACGCTCCCGATGCGCTCTGCCTGCTCGACCGGGAGAACCGGGTGCTCTTCACCGGCGACACGTTCTATCCCGCGACCCTCTACGCCCATCTGACGGGGTCGGACTTCGCCCTCTACCGGCAGACGGCTTCGCGGCTCGCCGCGTTGCGGGACGCCTTCGACTTCGTCCTCCCCGCTCACAACGAGCCGCTGGTGACCGCGGAGTTCCTTCCGCGAATGCGCGACGCCTTCGAAGCCATCGCCGCCTCGGAGGCCGAGTTCGTGCTCACCGATGGGAACCGGGAGTACTCCTTCGACGGGTTCTCGATCCTGACTCCCGACCCGCTTCCCTGAGCACTCACCAAACGGCGCGAAGAGGGTTGCGTCAAGACTCTTCCATCCGCTGAGCTGAAGTACTACCAGGGGTGCGCGGGAAGTCGATGGTGAACGTCGTGCCCTTTCCGACGACGCTCTCGACCCGGATCGTCGCCCGGTGGGAGGCGAGAATCTCCTGGACGATGGAGAGCCCGAGCCCGGTCCCCCTCCCTTCCGCCTTGGTGGTGAAGAACGGCCTGAAGATCTGCGGGAGAACGCTTTCGGGGATGCCCTCTCCGTCGTCCTGAATGCCGACGCGAACGCTCTCCCCGTCATCGTCGGTGGTCACCGTGAGGTGCCCCCCGCCGGGCATGGCGTCGAGGCTGTTGTGCATGATGGTGAGGAATACTTGCTCGATCTGATCCTCGACCCCCTCGACCATCGCCCCGCTCCCCCGGATTCCCAGGTGAAGCGAAAGCTCCACCCCGCGAGCGACGAGCGTCGGGCGGAGGAGGGCGCCGATGTTCTCCAGGATCCGGTCCAGGTCGAGCGGCTCGCGGCGAAGCGACGCCCGGGTCTCGTCGAGGATGTCCTGCACGGTGTCCGTCAGTTTTTCGATCTGCGACTGGACGAGGGCGAGCTTCTCCTGGAGCTCCGGGTCATCGGCGCGGCTGCGCTTCAGGATCTGGACGTGGCCCGAGATGAGGTTCAACGGGGTCCCGATCTTGTGCGCCAGACGCGCCGCCATCTGTTGAGCGACGCTCCGTCTTTCGATGCTCAGAAGCCGCCGCTGCAGGTGATACAGCTCCTCGTTGAGGCGGGACAGTTCCTGGTTGCGTTCCTTGAGCTCCGATGTGGCCTCACCCACGGTCTTCGCGAGCTCCTCGTTGAACCCCTGGACTCGAAGAAGAAGCTCTTCCCGCTCCTCCTGCGTCCTCCGGATCTGCCCGAGCATCTGGTTGTACTGCCGCGCGATGAATCCGATCTCGTCGGAGCGCGCGACCGGTGCCTCGGCCTTCAAGTCTCCCGCCTCGGCGCGGATCATCGCCTGACGGAGAGACTCTGTCGGCCCCTGGACCACGCGGCGAAAGACCAGGCTCAAGAGGAGAACCAGCGAAACGAGGGAGATCGGAAGAACGATGAGCGCGAGTCTCCGGGTCTCGCGGGAGAGAAGCTCGACCGCCTGGAGAGTCGACCATACGCCGACCGCTCCCGAGGTTCCGCGCGGAAGCTTGTCGCCCTGGATGGGGAGGGCCACGCTCCAGAACCGTTCGCGTCCTTCCTGGAAGATCCTCGCCACCGGCGCGCCCGTCGCGATCGCCTCTTCCTGTTCGAACGTACGGTTCCAGGTCCGGCCGGCGGCGGAGAGGATCGCGCTCTCGCCCGCCTCGTTGCGGACGAGGACGCTCGCGGCGACGATCTCCGAGTTCGCGTGCACGTACTCGGACAGAACGCTGTCCAGGATCGCCGCCGGCGGAAGGCCGGCCGCGAGCCTCCGCGAAATGGACTCGGCGACGTCGGAGGCGGCGAGGAACCTCCCGCGGGAGACGGATTCGACGCTCAACCGGTGGAAGAGATAGGTGACGCCGCCCGCGGCCAGCAGGACGAGGAAGGCGCTCATCGCCGTGAGTCGCGTCTGGAGGCTCACCCAACGCCGCGGGGTGGGCGCGATCATCTACCGGGCTTCCGCCGTCGACTCCGGCGCGGGCTGAGGCGCCCTCGAAATGAGAAAGAGCGGCTTCGCCGGCAGGGAGGAGAAGAGCCTTTCGGAATCCGCCTCGACCACGACCAGGCGCACGCGCGGCTCGTCCTTCCGGTCGCCGAAGAGCCGCAGGCGCTCCCGCAGCCCGAGAACTTTCGAAGCCGACACCAGGTGAACCGCGAGGGACGGCTCGCAGGAAAAGACCGCGCTCCGGGGAACGGGGGGCTTCTTTTCCTCGTCCTTGCCGGGGGCCGCGGGAGCCGGCGGCGGGCCAGGCACGATCTCGACCGGTTCGCGAGGAGGCGCGACACAGCGGTACAGCGGGTCGAGGACCGGAGCCTCCCCGGCCGAAGCGAGGGGGAGACCGAGATCGATCGACTCGAGCTTGTAGGCCGAGAGCGCCACCCCGCCGAGCTTCAGGGAGAGCGTGAGCGAAGCGGCTTCGACGACGAAGTAGAACTCCTTCGACTTCGCGGCTTCGAGCTCCAACCGCGCGACCCGTTCCAGCTCCCGAGCGGCGGCGACGTCGGGCGTCGCCTCTCCCTGGCCGAGGAGGGCCGCGAGCAGCAGCGCTTTCATCGCCGTCTCAGAAGATGAAGACCTGGGTTCCGACGGGCGCCGAGCGATAGACTTTTTCCAGATCCTCGTCGCCGAGGCGGATACACCCGTGGGTGATCGCGCGGCCCAGGTACCGCTGGTAGAGCGTCCCGTGAATCATGTAGCCGTCGCCGAGATAGAGAGCGTAGTCGCCGAGGGTGTCGTAGTCGCGTCTCTCCGACCAGTCGTCGGGGACCGACTTGCCTTCCTCGACGAACGCCCAGTCCGGCTTCGTCCATACTGGATCCTCGGCTTTTCGGATGACCCGGAAGTTCCCCCGCGGCGTTTCGAAGACCCACTGGCGGTCGGCGCCCGGGTCCTTGAGGAGCCCGCCGCTGCCGGTGGAGCAGAGCGCCTCGTGAAGCACCTTGTCGCGCCTCTTGAGGTAGAGCTTGTTCTGGGCGGTATCGACGACGATGTAGACCGAGCCGGGAACCATGCCGGCGACGCTCCTCTGGGCACGCTTGGTCTTCGACTCGAGGTCCTTGATCTCCTTCCTGACCGCCGCCGCCTCCTCCGGGGTCGATTCGCTCGCGGCGCTCGAGGGCTCGATCGGACCGAGACGGTCGTAAACGTAGAGACGGGTCGACAGGAAGAACAGGATCAGAAGCGTTGCCAGCGTCGCCGCGACGCCGCCGAGGATCCATCGGTTGCGGTCGACGGACGCGCTCGCGGGCTTGCCTTCGGCCTCCGCGGTCGACCCGGCGCCGCGAACCGCTTCCGCGACCGGCGCCGCACCCAGCGTGTCACTCGTTCCCATCGCTTCCCCCCTCCCCCTCGCCCCCGTTACGAAAACTCTCGTAGCTTCCCACGATCACCACCGGGCTTCCGACCACGAGCTTCTCGAAGAGGAAATCCATGTCCTCGTTGGTCACCGCAACGCAGCCGTCGGTCCAGTTCGTTCCCCGGCCCCCGTCTCCGTGGACCTCGATCAGGCTTCCGATCGAGGTGTCCGCGGCGACTTCGCCCCTGGCCTTCGCCTCCCGGAAACGGCGCTTGTCGTCGGCGTTAGGATAGTCGAGAAGGAGCGCTTTGTAGTACTTCGTGTCCCCCCGCCCTTTGCGCCGGAGGACGCGGTACAGGCCTTCGGGGGTCGCGCCGTCGCCGGACTTCAGCTTGCGCTCGAGCCCGTTGTAGCCGAGCTCCACGTCGAACCACCGCGTCGGCTTGCCCTTGGCGAAGAGAACCGCCATATGAGCCCGCTTGTCCACGACCAGCGCCGGCTTTCCCGTGCGGCGCGACTCGGAGATTCCCACGCGCACCCACTCGCGCCATTTCTCGAGGTTCGCCGGATCACCGAACCTCGCGAAAAGGGCCTTCGTTTCCGGAGGCAGCTCACCGGCGAGGCCCGCGGCCTCGCGCGCTTTGTCGGCGGCGAGGCCGAACTCCTCCGCGTCGAACAGCCGCCGGGCTTCGTCGAGCGCGACCTGCGCGCGGCTCAGTCGGGTCTCGACCGCGAAATGCACGTTGTGAAGCCCGGCTCCCCGCGCCTGTCGAAGAGATCCGTCGGCCGAGTCGATCCAGGCGGCCGCCTCCTCTTTCTCCGCCGCCCGCTGCCGCTCCACCACCCAGTTCGCGATCCGCGCGTTGTCGAGGGCGCGATCGAGATGAGGCTCCCAGGAGGGCGACTCGAAGGGCCACACCCGGTCTCGACGAACGAGACTCTCGACGTCGAGGAGCCCTTCGCGCGCGAGGCGCACCGAGTCGTGGGCCAGGCCGGTGCGGGCGTGGGGGGCGAGCGACGCCAGCCCCCGGCGCGCGTCGTCGATTTCGGCGAGCGCGAGCTCACGCTCTTCCGAGCCGCAGCCGCAGAGCAAAGCGGCCGCGATCGACAGGAGAACTATTCGAGAAAGCTCTGGAGGCACGAGATCAAGAGTACCGCAAAAGAAAAGGGAGCGGGCCCCGCTCGGAGCCCACTCCCATCGGTATTCCCGGGACTCTAGGTTCGCTTCTTGGTCTTCGCCTGGGCGATGTCCGCGGCAATGCCATTGGCCTGGTCGCGAATCGCCTGAGCGCTGGACTCCGCCTGGAGGTACTTCCCGTCGGTGAAGGACTGGTGCGCGGCCGCAAGCGAGGTGGTCGCGGCGTCGAGCTCTCCCTGCATCGCCATCAGATCCGCTTCCGTTCCCTTCCCCTTGGGAGCGGTCTGGAGCGCGGTCTTCGCAGCGTCGAGAGCGGCCTGGGCCTCGGCCAGAACGGCTTCCGCTCTGCCCTTCGCGGCTTCCTTGGCGCTCGCCGCCTCGGTCGCTGCGGCGTTCGCGGCCTGAGTGGCCTTGTCGAGGAGCTGGGAAGCCTGATCGTAGGAGCGGAGGAGCGCGAACTTCTCGTTCTGCGCCGTGACCTCGTTCATCGCGGAATTCAGCGAATCCTGGGCCAGGGTCCAGGCTTCGGGAGCATAGTCGGCGGCCTCGGCGGCCCGGGCCGACTCGAGGGCGCTGTTGGCGGCGTCGATCGCCTGCTGGGGCGTCTGAGCGCAGGCCGCGAGCAGGGCAAGAGCGGTCGCCGAAAGCGCAACGGTTAACGTTCTGTACATTTTCTTCTTAGACCTCCAAAGCAATCGCCAACATGGCGATTGAGTACTTGAATTGCGTCTCAGCAAGTTGCAAGGGAAATGCCAAGGAGAGAGTGCGCAGTCTCGTTGGCTCTAAGCCATTCTCAAACAACCATATCCGCGCACCGGATCGCTCCCCGACCCCGCACCTGTCGAGGCCGCCCGCCGTGGCGAAATGGCGTGCGAGAGGAAAAAACGCCTCAAGAAGCCCTCCGCCGTCCCGCGCAGATGGGCCGCCTGCGGTTTACTGCTCCCGCTTCCTCTTCCCGTTCAGCAACCTCCCCATGAGCGTCGAGAACTCGTGGAACCGCAGCGCCTGGGGGCCGTCGCTCAGGGCCTTCTCCGGATCGGGATGGATCTCGACCATGATCGCGTGAGCGCCGATCGCCTTTCCCGCGACCGCGAGCGGGGCCACGAGATCCCGCTTTCCCGCGGCATGAGAGGGGTCGACCATCACCGGCAGATGCGTGCGTCCGCGGAGGACCGGGACCGCGCTCAAGTCGAGAGTGTTCCGGGTCGCGGTCTCGAAGGTTCGAATTCCACGCTCGCAGAGGAACACCTGCTGGTTTCCGCCGGCAAGAATGTACTCCGCCGCCTGGAGAAGCTCGTCGAGAGACGAGCTCATGCCTCGTTTCAGCATCACCGGCCGCCGCGCCCGACCCACCTCGGAGAGCAGCGTGAAGTTCTGCATGTTGCGGGCGCCGATCTGGAGGACGTCGGCCTTCTCGGCGACCCTGCTCACGTCCTCGGGAGAGAGCACCTCGGTCACGACGGGCAGGCGGTATTTCCGACCCGCCTCGACCAGCATGTCGAGCCCTTCGTAGCCAAGACCTTGAAAGCTGTAGGGCGATGTGCGCGGCTTGAAGCAGCCGCCCCTCAGGATGTGCCCTCCCTGCTCCCTGACCTCACGGGCGCAGGCGAGGATCTGCTCGAAAGACTCGACCGCGCACGGGCCGGCGATCACCACGAGAGAGTCGCCGCCGATGCGGACGCCGCGGACGTCGATGACCGTGTCCTCGGGTTTGTACTCGCGGCTCGCGAGGCGGTATCCCGCGGGGGCTTTCTTCTCGGGAACCGGGGTGAAGGCCTTCGAAGGAGACTCCGATTCCCGCTCTTCCTCGGGCTCGGGGATCGCCGAAGCCCGCGGCGCGGGCAGGTCCTGCGAGGGGTAGCAGCCGAGCACCTTGATGAAGCGGGCCTTTCGGGTCACCTCGTCGATCGCGAGACGCACGTTCGCGTTCTCGAGATTCCCCTCGAAATCCACGTAGAACATCTCCTCCCAGGGGTTCTGGAGCACGGGACGGGACTGGAGCTTCGCCAGGTTGATTCCGTTGTCCCGGAACACCAGCAACGCCTCGAGAAGAGAGCCCGGCTCGTTTCCGGTCATCATCACGATTGACGTCTTGCAGGGGATGCGGCTGTCGACCCGCACCGCTTTTCGGGCGGCCACGAGGAAGCGGGTGTAGTTCTCCTCCTGGTTGGCGATGCCCCGCTCGATGATGGAAAGACCGAAGAGCCGCGACGCCTCTTCGCTCGCGATAGCCGCCTGGGTGGGGTCGTCGTCCTCCTTGATCTTGCGCCCCGAGAGAGCGGTGTCGCTGAAGTACTCGATCTTCGCGTGAGGCATGCGCGCCAGGAAGTGGCTGCACTGGAGCACCGTCTGCGGATGGCAGTAGATGGTCCGGATCTCGGAGAGCCGGGCCCGGGGAAGGCCGAGCAGGCAGTGATCGACCTTGAGCTTCACTTCCCCGACGATCGAGAGCTGCGCGTGCAGCAGCAGGTCGTAGACTTCGTTGATGGCGCCCGAGGTGGTGTTCTCGATGGGAAGGACACCGAGATCCGCCGTCCCCTTCTCCACCGCTTCCACCACCTCCTCGAACTGATGGCAGCTCAGGTAGGAGATGGCGCCGCCGCGGCGGGCCAGGTACTTCTCCGCCGCCAGGTGGCTGTAAGAGCCCTCGATTCCCTGGTAAGCGACGAGCAGCGAGCGAACGTTGTCGTTCGCCCGGTCCTGGAAATACTCCAGCTGGACCCGAAGGGAGTCCTCTACGATCTCCTCGAACAGCGTCGCGACGAAATGAGTATCGAGTCCGAGGCTCTTCCCCACCCCGATCCGGTCGGACAGGAGCTGCTCCTCCCGAGCGCGGTCCCGGAACCAGTCGGGCTCGATCTCCTTCGCTTTGGCCGCCTCGACGCTCTTCTTCCGCCGCTCGCCGAGGAGCCTCAGAACCTCACGGTCGAGGGAGTCGATCTCCGTGCGAATCTCCTGGAGAGCCTTCGCCGTCTCTTGCTTCTGCTCCGTTTCGCTCATGGTCTCTACCTCGAATTCCAAAAAAAGAAAGATCTATGTCGTGGAAAGTGGGGTTTTGGGTGTGAAGAGGTAGTTTGGCGCTAGGCGCCAAAATAGAAAAAGTACCCGGAAGCGCAGCAGAGGGTCGAATTCGCGTCCATGGATCCTTCTCTACGATGCGAATTCTGCCCTCAGACATGTACTCGCGTCAAGAGCGAAAATGTACGCGAAGTCGTTACAGTTCTCCCCCGGGCCTCGCTCCATGGAATCAGTGACTTCCGGCGAGTCGCCGTCTGGCACGAAGGCTGCAGTCCGAAATGGCAAGCTCCCCAAGGAGGACCTATGAGATCGCGTACGGCGTTGGGCCTCGCAACCTTCGGCATCCTGTCGCTTCTGGCCGCAAGCGCGGGAACGGAGCCCAAGCTCCTCAACCGAAGCATCTACATGCCGTTCGAGTTCGTCCTCTGCGAGCACCTGCAGAAGGCAGTCCTCTATCAGGACGACCAGCCGATCTCGGCGATGCCGGCCCGGCGGGTGTTCCAGTTCACCTACTATCCCGACCTCGAGCGCATGCTCCCGGAGCTCGTCCACCTGAGGGTCGAGGGCGTCTACGTCGACGGTGGAGAGCCCTTCGTGGCGAAGCTCGACATCACCCCGGACGGAATCCATACCGCCCATCAGGTGAAATCGCTGCATACCGCCGAAAAGATAGCGAAGCAGCGGCACAAGATCGACATGCGACTCGAGTCGCGGACCCTTCAGCTCAAGTGCGAGCGCTTCTGCAAGAAGACGACGACGGTCGCGTCCAACCTCTATCAGTAGGGCAGGCGGGTATCAGTAGAGCAGGCGGGTGAGCTGCGTGCGGTAGTCGTCCGCGAGCGGACTGCGAACGCCGACGGCGTGGAAGATCTCTACCATGAGATCCTTCGCTTCTCCCTCCGCGAGCTTGCGGTCCGCCCGCGCGGCCGAGAGGAGGACTTCGAGGGCTTCGGGGTAGCGCTTCTCGGCCGCCAGGAGCTTCCCGAGGTCCAGCAGAAGAGGGGCTGGCTTCGCGCTCTGCGCGATCCGGACTCTCAGCTCGCTTTCGCTCACCTGGGGCTTGCGATCGCGAAGCTTGATCTCCGATTGGAGCTGCGCCACACGATCCACGAGCGGACCCGCGGGAACGAGCGGAGCCACGAGAGCCGAGGCCTCCGCGGTCTCGCCCCGGGAAACGAGAATCTCCGCGAGCCCCACCGCGGCCCCAGGGTGGCCTGGCTCCGCCGTCAGCGCCTCCCGGTAGATCGCCTCCGCCTTCTTCGCGTCCTGGCTCCGGAGCTTTTCCGCCCGGTCGAAGAGGCCGTCGGCTGGAGACGGCATGACTTTGCGCAGAAACTCCCGAACGGATTCCTCGGGGAGCGCGCCGCTGAACTCCGCGACCAGCTTCCCGTCCCGGAACGCGATGACCGTCGGGATTCCCCGCACGCCGAACGCCTGGGCGTGGCGCGGGGAGCGATCGACGTCGATCTTGGCCAAAACGAACTTTCCTTGAGCCTCGTTCGCGAGCCGCTCGAGAATCGGCCCGAGCACCCGGCAGGGACCGCACCATGCGGCCCAGAAATCCACGAGCACCGGCACCTCGCGCGAGCGCGCGACGACTTCCTTCTCGAACTCATCATCGGTGATTTCCTTGATCCAGCTCACGAGGCGTACACTCCCGTCGTCTGAGTCGCCGGGTCGGGCTTTCGCCGCTCCCGGCTCTCGAGCGCATCACGCTCCGCTCGGGCGATCTCCGCTTCGACCTCCCCCTCCGCCTTCTCCAGTGCCTCGCGGTTCGAGCGCGACGCCGAGAGCTCGAGCGGGGCCTCCGCGAGATAGCTCTCGTACATCCCGACGGGATCGCGTTTGCCCCAGTAGGCGAAATCCTCGGCGGGAAGGATTGCCCGCGACTCCCCCTCGTCGTGGGTGGCGTGGCCTCCCATGCGAAAGGTCTTCGCGGTCACGATGACCGGACCGCGCCCGGTGCGACAGAGCTCGCCGGCGAGAACCGTGGCCGCATAGACGTCGAGGACGTTGTTGCCGTCGCAAGTGTAGCGGGTTGCGGCGTAGATCGTGGCGACCTCGCTCATGGGAGCCGCGCTGTGCATCGCCCGGGGAGTGCCGAGAGCGATCTGGTTGTCCTGAACGAAAACCACGAGGGGAAGCGAGAGAGCCTTCGCGCACATCATGCCTTCGTGGAAGGCGGTGGTGCGGGTGGCGCCGTCTCCCACCCAGGTGAGGGCGATGCTTTCCCTTTGCTGCAGCTTGAAGGACAACGCGAGACCGGCGCACACCGGAACCAGCGAGCCCACCATGCTGATGGGAGCGACCACCCCCTTGCCGAGGTCGCCCACGTGAACGTCTCTTCCGCCTCCCGGCGCGTCCGAAGTCGCGAGGTAGGCGCGGAACAGGTCCGCGAGCGGCATCCCCATCTCGTGCGCGGCGCCCGCGTTCCGGATCATCGGACCGACGGCGTCACCCTTCCGGAGGGCGTGCACCGCGCCCACGGTCACCGCTTCTTCGCCCGTCCCCAGCCATGCCTTCGAGAGCACCCCGGTGCGTACCCAGCGCTTGAGGGTGATGTCGTGGAGACGATTCCTCACCAGCCCCTGGTAGAGAGCGAGGTGCTCCCGCGGAGTCAGCGCGGCGACGACGCTCCTGCGGCTCGGGTCCGAGAGGACGCGGGAGCGAAACTCCTCCATCACCTGCGGATCGGGCGCCCAGTCCCGGTACTCCGGAGGGTCGTACGCGGCGTATCGCTTCATTTCCTCATTCCCGGCGTCTACAGCCCTCGGAGCTCCTCTGCCGCCTCGAGAAACCGATCGACGTCCTCCTTATTATTGAACAGCGCCGCGCCGGCGCGGATCTGCGTGCCGCCCTCGCGGAAGCTCACCCGGACCGCTCTCCTTTCGAACACCTTCTGCGCTTTCTCCGGGTCCTTCCCGTGGATGAAGGCCACGATCGCCGACCCATTCCTGTCCGGCGTTCGCGCCCGGAAACCGAGATCGACGAGTCCCCGCCGCATCTCCCGGGCGAGCGGAACCGTGTGATCCTCGATGGTCCCGAGGCCGGCTGTCGCCAGGTAGTCGAGTGCAGCGTCGAGCTGATAGACAGGCCCGAAGGCGAGGGTCGCGTACTCGTACTTCCGCGCGGTCGGGTAGAGCCGGAACTCGTGGTTCGGCCCCTCAGACTCGAGCGAGAGCGCCCCCATCCGGTCGGGGGCAATCCGCTCGAGATGCTCCTCGCGGATGAAGAACGGAGCCACCCCGTAGCTCGCGAAGAGCCACTTGTAGGTGCCGGCGGAGACGAAATCCACCCCCTCCTCCCGGAGGTTGGTGCGAAACATCCCGAGCGCCTGGATTCCGTCCGCGTACAGGAGCGCCTTGTGGGCGTGCGCGAGGTCCGCGAGGTCCTTCAGATCGTGGCGAAAGCCGTTCTGGTGGGAGACCCACGAGACGGACAGGAGCCGGGTCTTCGAATCCACGAGAGGCTCGAAGTTCTCCCGGTCGGCGCGTCCCTCGACCGAGGGAGCGATCCGGAGCTCGATGCCCCTTTTCTTCTCGAGCGTCTTGTAGAGCACGTAGCTCGTCGTGTAATGAAGGTCGTCCACCACCACGTTGTCCCCGGGACGGAGGTCGAGGGCGGAGGTCACGAGGTTCTCGCCCTCGCTCGTGGCGGAGAGAAAACCGATCTCCTGCGGAGCCGCCCCGAAGAGCTCCGCGAATTTCCTTCGCGCCTCGTTCGTCTTGTCGAGCATCGCGCCCAGGGAGACGGGGTTCTCCGCCTTGGACCGCACGAAATCGACTCCCGCCTTCTCGACCGTCCGGGGGACGGGACCGATGTAGGGGGTGTTCAGATAGGCGGAGCCGGCGGCGGCGGGAAAATCCGCTCTCGCCGCCGCCGCATCGAGCGCAACGCCCGCCGATATCCGCCGCGCCTCGGCGACTCCCGCGGCAGCCGACACGATGAACTCTCTTCGATCCAGCCTCACGACTTCCCCTCTTTCTTCAACGACTTGGTCATGAACAGCGCGCGCTGCCCGGCCGGGTAGACGCCGATGACGTGGCCGATGCGAAACCCCCGGCGCGCGAACATCCGCTGGGCCCGCGCATTCCCCTCCGCGACCGAGAGGCGGATCTCGCCGAGATCGAGGCTCGACTCGCGCGCGAGCGCGATGGACCGATCCAGGAGGGCGGCTCCGATTCCGCGCGAGCGGAGCTCGGGCACGACGGCGATCGAGAGCAGCTCCGCTACCGCTTCCTGCGTCGGGCTCCCGGGATGAATCGCGAGCATGAAGAACCCCGCGGGAGCGGAATCCACCTCGGCGACAGAGCTCGACACGATGTCCTCCCGAAACCATTCGGCCATGTATCGGTCGTAGCTGCCGAACTCCAGGAACACCCGGCGGCAGAGGTCGAGCATGAAGTCGAGGTCGGTGTCCCGGGCGGGCCGCAGCGCGATTTCCTGCGCCTGGGAGAGCTCCGGGCCGGCCGGCCGCAACGGCACTTCGGCACCTCTTCTAAGGGGGGTCAGAAGGGGCCGGGAAGCGCCTTCTCCACGATCTGGACGTCTTCGACCGGAGACGTCACCACCCGAAGTCCTTCGGAGGAGAGCTCGCAGCACAGGCCAACCCCAATCCAAGCGACCTTTAGAAGTGTCCCGCCGTAGCCGGAACCGCAGAGGTAGGCCGCCGTCTCGGTGGGAAAGAACCGCCCCCCGCGAACGAGGATCTTCCAGTGGTTCGGATGGAGCACGGTGATCTCGTAGAGGCTGTTCCGGGTCCGCACCTCGAGCCGGGTCAGAGGCTCGAGCCGCGCGACGTTGAGTCCCTTGCGGTCCGCCATCGCTTCGGTGAAACCCGCCAGGGTACAGTGGCGCGGCACCACCACTTCCTGCCTCTCCTCATCGAGGAGCGATGTGGTGGTAACCAGATTCTTGTCCATCTCCGCCTGCCGCTCTCCGGGATCACTCCTCCATGAGCACGCGCGCGATCTCGTCCTCCACGAAATCCGCGCGATACTGCTTTCCGATTCCGTTCGTCAGGATCGAAAAAAACAGCGGCCCCCGCGAACGTGAGAACGCGAGCCCCGAAAGTGAGCTGACCCCCGCGAGGCTCCCGGTCTTGGCCATGATACGCCCGAGGTGCTCGTCGTTCAAGAAACGGTTCCTCAGGGTCCCGTCCACCCCCGCGATGGCGAGGGAGCAGAGGAAATCCGCGCGGAGCTCCGGGGCCCGGTAAAGGTCTTCGAGGACTCGAACGAGAATCGCCGCGCTGAGATGGTTGTCGTACGAAAGACCCGAGCCGTCCTCGATCCGGAAGTCGTCGCGGCTGAATCCCAGCCCCACCAGGTACTCGCCGACCGCCCGCGCCCCCGAAACGAAGCTTCCGGGAGAGCCGAACCGGTGTGCGCCGAGGGTCTTCAGCATCTGCTCGGCGGAAAAATTGTTGCTGAACTTGCCGAGCGCCGACAGCACCTCCACCAGGCGGTCGGAGCGGTGCACGTAGAGCGTCTCGAGCTTCCGGCCCTCCACCCTTCCCTTCACCACCGGACCGAGCACGAGGATTCCCTGCTCGCGGATCTTCCCGAGAAACGCGGAGGCGAAGTACGCGGTGGGATCGGGTGCGACGAACGTCCCCACGTGATCCTCTTCGTCGCCCTGGATGACCCGGCCGCTCACCAGGACCCGGTCCTGTCGGAGCTTCGAGACCCGCAGCCACGGCCGGCCGCGGGTCGCCGTCGTCACCCGGTTGAGGACGTCGAAGTAGCCGTAGCCTTCGTCGTGGAGCTCCGCCTTCGAGCCGGGTGCGCCGGGCCGCGCCCGCAGCTCCACCAGGTTGAAGTTGTACGACAGCGCCGACTGGATCGGGAGCCCCTTCTTGAGGATGTCGTCGTAGGACGCGGGCCCCCGGAGTTGATCGTCGAAGAAGCTGTCATCGAGAACGATCTCGCCGCGCACCTCCCGAAGCCCCGCCCCGGCGAGCGAGCGCGCGATGTAGTCCATCTCGTGCCTCGTGAGCGACGGATCTCCCGTCCCCTGGACGTAGAGGTTTCCCTCGACGACGCCGTTCACTATCGGCCCGTCGGCGAGAAAGCGCGTCTCGAACCGATAGTTGGGACCGAGGTAATGGAGGCTCGCCCCCATGGTGGCGAGCTTCATCCCCGACGCGGGGATGAACCGCTGGCTCTCGTTGTGCGCGTAGAGCGTTTCCCCGGTCTCGACGCTCTTCACCAGCATGCCGATGGCGCTCCGGAGCTTGAAGCGCCTTCGCAGGGAGTCGAGCTTCTTCGCGAGGTCGGAAGCGGGAGCCTCAGCGGAGCCAAGAGCGGGGAGCCCGGCCAGGAGAAGGACGAAGACGATAGATCTCGGGAGACGCTTCAAACGCCGCTTACCTCTAAGGACCACGAGCCGGCCTCGCCGAGACCGACAAGCCAATCATACTCTCAGGCGACGTACCGGGGAAAGCGCTATCGGGATTCTTTTTCGAGCGTTGAAACCTGAAGGCCGACGCCATAGGATGCGCCTGCGTTTCGGAGGACCATGCCATGAACGACAGACGACGGTTGTTGAAGCTCCTCGTGGCCGGGGGCGTTCTCGCGCCCGGCGCGGCGGCGGCGCTCCAGGGGGACGAGAAGCTCACGACGGACATCCTCGACCGGGCGGTGATTCTCTTCGAGGCGGGGATCGAGCCGGCGCGCATCCGGGAGATCCTTCCCGCGGTCCAACGGAACCGGGATTTCTTCCGCGCCGTGCGCGAGCTCGAGGTCGCAGACGACGTCGAGCCCGCGCCGATGTTCCAGGCGAAGCGTCCGGGGGGCGGGTGATGCAGGACGACCTGGTCTTTCGCCCCGCCCGGGAGCTCGGGGCGCTCGTTCGCTCGAAGGAAGTCTCCCCCGTCGAGATCGCGGACGCGTTCCTCGCGAGGATCGAGGAGCTCAACCCGAAGCTCAACGCCTTCATCACCGTGACCGCGGACGAAGCGAGACGGGGCGCCCGCGAAGCCGAGCGCGAGATCGCCTCCGGCAGGTATCGAGGTCCGCTTCACGGAATTCCCTACGCGCCGAAAGACATCCTCGCCACGAAGGGCATCCGCACCACCAACGGCTCCCGGGTGACGCCCGACTGGGTGCCCGGCTACGAGTCGACGATCACCGAAAGGCTTCGAGAGGCTGGCGCGGTTCTCCTGGGAAAGCTGAACCTCCTGGAGTTCGCGATGGGCAGCGGCGTGCTCTCGGGCTTCGGTCCGAGCCGCAACCCCTGGCACCTCGACTACAGCCCCTCGGGCTCTTCGAGCGGGTCGGGGACGGCTCTCGCCGCCTACCTCACCCCCCTTTCCATCGGCACGGATACCGGCGGCTCGATTCGCGCGCCCGCGGCCGCCTGCGGCATCGTGGGGTTGAAGCAGACGTACGGCCGGGTCAGCCGCTACGGGGTCACGACGCTATCCTGGACTCTCGACCACGCGGGACCGATGACCAAGACCGTGGCCGACGCGGCGGTGATGCTCGGGGTCATCGCGGGCCGGGATCCGAAGGATCCCACGTCCTCCTCCGAGCCGGTCCCCGACTATCACGCGGCGCTTCCTTCCGGAGTCCGAGGACTCCGCGTCGGAGTTCCCTCGACGTTTTTCTTCGACGGCGCCCATCCCGAAGTCGATGCCGCGGTGCGCGCCGCCATCGAGCTCCTGGGAACGCTCGGCGCCCGCGTCGTCGAAGTCGACGTGCCCCACGCCGAGCTCGCGGGCTCGGCGGGCTGGATCGTGGCCATGGCCGAGGCGTCGTCCTTCCACGAGAAGCGCCTTCGCGAGACTCCGGAGCTCTTCGATCCCCTGGTCCGCGAACGACTGGAGACCGCGAAGTTCTACTCGGCGACCGACTACATCAAGAGCCTCAGGGTTCGAACCCTCCTCCAGGACGAGATGGCGCGGGTGTTCGAGAGGTGCGACGTGATGGCGGTTCCCGGATCGCCGCAGCTTGCATCGAAGCTCGACGACGAGGTCACCGCTCGAAGCGACGTGAAGCCCGGCTCGACGTCTCCCGCGTTTCGCGGGGGGAACACGTTTCTCGGGAACATGACGGGCCTCCCGGCGATCACCATCCCTTGCGGATTCTCGAAGGGACCGCCCGAGCTTCCCATCACCATCCAGTTCTACGGAAAGCCGTTCGACGAGGCGGCGATCCTGAGGGCGGCGCACGCCTACGAGAGCGCGACCGACTGGCACCGAAGGCGCCCTGGTCTCTAGCTCGAGACTCTGTGCGCGTCTACAATGGCCCGGTGATCGTTTCCAAGACTCGCTCGGAGTGGGTCGAGACCGCGCTGTCCGATCTCGACGCCCTTCTCGACGACCACGCCCACTGCGAAAAGAAGGCCGCGGCCTCGGCGCTCTCGCTCATCGTGGGCTACCCGGACCACGACGAGCTGGTGCGCCGACTGAGCGCGCTCGCGGTCGAGGAGCTGCAGCACTTCCGCATGGTCCACGAGCGTCTTCTCGCCCGCGGCCGGAGTCTCGGGGGCGACAAGGGAGACCCCTACGCCAAGAAGCTCCTGTCGCTGGCCCGGCCGAACCGCGGGCGGCTCACCGATCGCCTCCTGCTCCTCGGCCTCATCGAGGCCCGCTCCCAGGAACGGCTGAGCCTTCTCGCCGAGAGCCTTCCCGACCCCGACCTCGCCCGCTTCTACCAGCAGCTCTCCGAAGCCGAGTCGCGGCACGCGGAGATGTTCCGTGAGCTCGCGGCGGTCTATGACGCGCCCGAGGCGGTGGCGGAGCGGCTCGCGGTGCTGGCGCGGGCGGAGGCGGAAATCGTGGCGAGCCTGCCGCTGGTGCCCCGCATACATTAATTAAGGCACTGGGGCCCCACCCCCAGTGCTAAATCGCGGGCCCTCCGGGCCCGTTGCCGAGGTTTCGAATCGAGCCCTTACTTCCAGGCCCCACCCCCAGTGCCAGGACGCGGGCCCTCCGGGCCCGTTGCCGAGGTTTCGAGATCGAGCCGTTACTTCAGAGCCCCACCCCTACCGCACTACCCCGGGCTCTCAGGCCCCGTCGGCGCGCGCCTGATTCATGAAATTGGTTTGCGGCGCTTCTTCTCACCCACTAAGATGCTTTCGTGCCTAAAGTCACGGGGGTTTCATGCGAATCGCGATGCCCAGCGTCCTCCGCCTCGTCCACGGTGCGCTCTTCGTCCTGAGCTTCAGCTCTCTTTCCCACTCCCAGGAGCCCCAGACCAAGAAAGACGAGACGAAGGAGACCGGGCCGGAGCCGCCGGCAGCGCCGCCGTCGGTAGAGGAGTACGTGTTCGTCGAGGGGACGCTTCCTTACGTACCGAGCTCCAACACCATCGTGACCAAGCTTCCGCTGGAGCGCCTCTCGACTCCGAACAACGTGGGATTCGTGACCGAGCCCCTGATGCGGGAACAGTTCGACCGCGTCCTCGGCGACGCGCTCGTGAACGTGAGCAACGTCAGCATTCAGACCCAGAGCGGTGTCACCGATTTCTTCTACATCCGCGGGTTCGACTCGTTCTCGAGCGGGCTCGTTCTCTTCGACGGCGCTCCCGAGCCCGAAGCGACGCAGCACCAGATGTACAACGTCGAGCTGGTGGAAGTGCTCAAGGGACCGGGGGGGTTCCTGTACGGCCGCAATCCCCTCGCTGGCGCCGTGAACATCGTTCGCAAACAGCCGCTGCCGGCCAAGCTGTTCTCGTTCGGCGGCGCGTTCGGGTCGTACGACAACTATGAAGGCCATGTCGATTGGAACTACGGCGACCCCGATGGCAGCGTGGACGTGCGGCTGAACGGACTGTTTCGCGACCAGGGAAGCTATCGCGACGGAAAGGAGGGCCGCACCGGGGCCATCAATCCTGCGGTGGGCTTCCGGTTCGGAGACAAGGGTCGTCTCAACCTGAACTTCGAGTACCTCGACCTCGAGTACATCCCCGACGCGGGAATCCCCGTGCTCCAGACCGCCCCGGCTCCGGTGGATCCCGGGACGAGCTACCAGTCGCCGTCCGACGACTCGGCACAGCAGATTCTGCGCTTCCAGGCCGACTACGAGTGGCGCTTTTCGGAACATCTCACGGTCCGCGACAAGTTCTATCAGCGGTCGCTCGACTGGGAGACCGCCGGCACCATCCTCGGCGGGGTCTTTCCCACGGGCCCGTCCTCCTTCGCCGTCATCCGCGCGCAATCGGAGCTCGACGACCGCCAGAGCTTCACCGGAAACCAGCTCGAGGCGGTACTCGCTTTCTCGACCGGATCCGTCCAGCACAGCGTCCTGACCGGCTTCGAGCTCTCTCGGTTCGGCGACGAGTTCACTCTCGGAGCCGGTCTCCTGGCTCCGGTCGACGCGCTACAGCCGGTGGACCCGGGGACGCCGGCCTTTCCCCTCCCGGACCAATCGGTAGCGGGAGACTCGAGGGCCATCGTCGCCGCGCCCTATGTGGTGGACCAGATTCAGCTCGGCCCGAAGGTCAACGTTCTCCTGGGAGGGCGCTTCGACTCGAGCGACTTCCGCGACGACCTGAGCGGGCTCGAGCGGGACGACAGCGAGCTCTCCCCGATGGCAGGCGTTCTCGTCGCGCCGACTCCGGACCTGTCGCTCTACGCCAACTACTCCCGCGCTTTCGCGCCTCCCTCCGCCCGAGTCCTCGGGGAGCTCGCCCCCGAACGGGGCACTCAGTACGAAGGCGGCGTCAAGAAACGCTTCTCCGCCTGGAAGACCGAGACCGTGTTCGCCGTCTACCAGCTCGAGCGCGACAACATTCCCATTCCCGACGACAACGGGTTCACCCAGCAGGTGGGAGACCAGAGATCCCGCGGGTTCGAAATCGACGTCGCCGCCCAGCCTTCGGCTTCGTTCCGGACGTTCTTCTCCTACGCCTACAACGACGCCGAGCTCACGAGCTTCGCCGAGCGCGTGCAGATCTCGCTCTCGCCGCCGGCGTTCATCACCATCGATCGTTCGGGAAACAAGCCGGCCTTCGCGCCGGCTCAGGTAATGAACCTCTGGCTGAGCAAGGACATCAGTTCCCGATTCGGAATCGGGGGTGGCGCCCGGTACGTGTCCTCGCAGTTCATTGCCGAGGACAACGTCTTCGAGCTCGACGGCGTCCTCACCTTCGACGCTACCGCGTTCTACAGGCTCGGCGACTTCAAGCTCCGCCTGAATCTCAAGAATCTCACCGACCGCGAGTACTACATGCGGGGATTCGGGTCGAGCTCCGTGATTCCGGCGCCGCCTTTCACCGCTTACTTCGGATTCGACTACCAGATGTAAGCCTCCCGCGGGATCCGCTATCATCCCGGCCATGCGGAGACGAAGCCTCGGCCTGGCCTTCCCTTTGTTCCTGCTCGCTCCCGCGGACGGGGTCATCGCCATTCGCGCGCATCGGCTCGTCGACGGAAACGGCGGAGCCCCACTGTCCCCCGCGGTGGTGGTGGTGCGCGGCGAGCGCATCGAGTCGGTGGGAGCGGACGTCCCCATCCCCGCGGGAGCCAGGGTTGTCGACCTCGGCGGGGCGACTGTTCTCCCCGGGCTCGTCGATCTCCACACCCACCTCACGGGAGGCGCGGTCCACTGGGAGGACGCGCTGGTGAAGACTACCCCTTCGAGCGCAGCCCTCCACGGCGCCAAGAACGCGCTCGACACTCTGCGAGCGGGTTTCACTGCGTGCCGCGACATGGGTCCCGAGTGGCCGTACGTCGACGTCGACCTGCGAAACGCGATCGACCAGGGCCTGGTGCCGGGTCCGAGGCTCCAGGTCGCGGGCAACTACGTGAGCGCGACCGGAGGCGCGGGCGACGCCCGGCAGTTCTCGATCTACGTCGACGTTCCCGTGGTGCAGAACCTCGCCGACGGAGTGGATGCCGTGCGCCACGCCGTGCGCACGAACTTCAAGTACGGGGCCGACTTCATCAAGATTCTGGCGACGGGGGCGGTACTCTCGAAGGGGATCGAGCCCGGCGCCCAGCAGTACTCGGACGAGGAGCTCCGCGCCGCGGTCGAAGAGGCGACTCGGTGGGGCCGCCCGGTCGCCGCCCACGCTCATGGGGCGCAGGGGATCAAGGCCGCGATCCGCGCCGGAGTGCGAACCATCGACCACGGCTCGATGCTGGACGACGAGGGAATCGAGCTCCTGAAAGCGCACCCCGAGACCTACTACGTGCCGACGCTCTACGTCGGCGAAGCGGTGGTGAACGACGGCGTCGAGCTCGGAATCCCCGCGTCCGAGATCGAGCGTTCGCGGAAGATGTCCGAGTACCGGAACGCCACCTTCCGCCGGGCTCTCGACGCCGGAATTCCCATCCCCTTCTCGACCGATGCCGGCGTCTTCCCCCACGGTCTCAACGCCCGGGAGCTCACGCTTCGGGTGCGCGTGGGAGAGTCGCCGATGCACGCCATCGTTTCGGCGACGAAAGTCTCCGCGAAGGTGATGGGCTGGGAGGACCGTATCGGCACCGTCGAAGCCGGAAAGCTCGCGGACCTCATCGCCGTCGAGGGCGATCCTCTGAGCGACATCTCGATTCTCGAGCGCGTCCAGTGGGTCATGAAAGGCGGAGTGGTCTACCGGGACGATCTCGGCGGGAAGAAGGGCCCCTGATCGCCCCCGCACGGATGGCGCTGGCGGCGGCGATCGCTTGCTGCTCGGTCGCCGCCGAAGGGGAAAGCCGCGGCCCCGCGGACGAGCGCCTCAACATCGTTCTGATCCTGGCCGACGATCTCGACGTCGGGCTGCTCGATCGCGCGCTCGAGCTCGATCTCGTGCCGAACTTCCGGCGCCTGTTCCACGAGAAGGCCGTTCGCTTCTCGAATGCTTTCGTCACCAACTCCCTTTGCTGTCCCTCCCGGGCCACCCTTCTCAGCGGCCAGTACCCCCACAACCACGGAGCGCTCACGAACCTGCCGCCGGAGGGCGGCGTGGGATCGTTCGACGATTCGTCCACTCTCGCCACCTGGATTCGAGACGCCGGCTATCGCACCGGCTACGTCGGCAAATATCTCAACGGCTACGGGCTCGTCGACGTCGATGGGGACGGCCGGCTGGGGCAAGGAGACACCCGCTACGTCCCCCCCGGATGGGACGACTGGCAGGCGCTCCTGGACATCTCCACCTATCGGGTCTACAACTACTTCATCAACGACAACGGCGAGCGGGTCCACTACGGTACCCGCGAGGAAGACTACCAGACCGACGTCCTGGCGCGCCGGGCCGTGGAGTTCATCTCCGACAGCGACGCCATCGAGGATGACGCCCCGTTCTTCCTCTCGGTCACGCCTCTCGCACCCCATCTGGAACTGCTTCTCACCACGAGCCACGCCGATTTCGACGACCTCTGGGAGTGGAACATCCGGCCGGCGCCCCGGCACGAAGGGAGCGTGGACGTGCTTCCTCCCAATCCGCCTTCGTTCAACGAGGCCGACCTCGGCGACAAGCCTCCCTGGCTCCAGAGGTACCCGCCCCTCGACGCGCGCGACTATTTCCTCCTGGTGCGCCAGTACAGGAACCGGCTGGAGTCGCTGCGCGCCGTCGACGATCTCCTCCTCGAGATCGTCGACGAGCTCGACCGGGACGATGAGCTCGACCGGACCGTCCTGATCTTCACCTCCGACAACGGCTTCCTCCACGGCGAGCACCGGCTGTCGCAGAAGCGCTACCCTTACGAGGAATCCATCCGGGTCCCCCTGTACCTGTACGCCCCGGGAATGGCGGCGGCGCGCACGATCGACGCCCTGGTGCTGAACAACGACCTCGCTCCCACCATCGCCGATCTCGCTCGAGCGGAGATTCCTCCGTCGGTAGACGGCACTTCTTTTCTCGAGCTGCTCGAGACGAAGACCCCCGTCCCCTGGCGGAAGCGCTTCCTCATAGAGCATTTCGGACTCACCGACAGCCTCTTCGAAGTGCCGACGTATGGGGCGATCCGCACCGGGAGGGACGATCGACTCCTCCCGGAGCTGCTCTACGTCGCTTATCAGGACGAGGGCGAGAGCCGCGAGCTCTACGATCTCGTCGCCGACCCCTTCGAGCTCCAGAGCCTCGCCCGCGATCCTTCCGCGCTCCGGCGCACTCAGGGGGGACTGCTGGACCGATGGCTCCAGAAGTTCCGCGATTGCCGGAACGGATCCTGCCGCGAGCTCGAGTTCCGGTGACGAGTCGCGGAGAGCCCTACTTCTTCTTCCGCGATCTCTTCGCCAGGGAAGCGGGGGCCCGGAGGCGCCACGACTCTTCGATCAGCTCCGTCGCCCGCTTCACGTCGATTGCCGTGAGCCGCACCAGAACCATGGGATAGCCGTCGTAGTGAGCGGTGGTGAAGAAGGTCCGAGGCTCGGTGGCGATCATCATCTCCTTGTCATCCAGGGACTCGACCCACACCACCAGCGCCTCGGGGTTGTCTCGAATCCAGGTGAACATCCGGGGCTTCGTTCGCCACGAGGGACGTCCGTCGTACGATTCCTGCTCGTAAGCTCCGGGGAGCGACAAAGCGATTCGTCGAATCTGGGACTCGGTGACCTTTTTCGTACGCCCTCCAGAGCTCGACGGACTCGAGGAATCACGGATTGCGGATGCAGTAGAGCGCCGACTCCGTGCGCAGGAAGATCTCGCCGCGGGAGATCGCGGGCGAGCTGAGCGTGTAGCCGTCGAGGTGGTTCTCGGCGAGGACCTCGAACGTTGCGCCCGCGCGAAGCACGGTGGTGATGCCGTCCTCGCTCGTGGCGTAGATCTTCCCGTCGGCGAGCACTGGCGACGCGCTGTAGATTCCCGGAGCGATGCGCTTCGGTCCCCAGACGACGGCGCCCGACTTCGCGTCCAGGCAGAACACGATTCCCTGGTCGTCGACGATATAGAGATACTTGCCGTCGGTCACCGGCGTGGGAACGTCGGGTCCCTTGTCGAACTCGAAGAGGCGGTGGGTCGACGTGATGTCCCCTCGTCCTCCGGCCTTGAGCGCGAGAAGGGGCTTCACCCGGGTGGGAGCGTAGATGATGCCGTTCTTCACCACCGGCGACGCCACGATTCGATAGTTGGCGTCGTTCTCGGGATTCAGCCCGTCGGAGCGCCAGAGCTCCTGGCCGGTCTCGAGGTCGTGTCCGGTGACGACGTCGCCTCCCGTGATGACCAGCTCTTTCTTGCCGTCGTACTCGAGGAGCGCGGGAGTCGTGTAGGAATCGGGCGACTCCCGGACGGCATCCGTGGGACGCTCGACCCGCCAGAGCGTCTTTCCGCTAGCGGCGTCGATCCGGAGGAGGTACGAGGGTTCGTCGGTCTTCATCCCGTGGAGGACCTGGACGTAGAGGGAGCCCTCGTAGAGGAGCGGGGACGACGCGTATCCCCAGTTGAGCCCGAAAGTGCCGTAGTCCCGCTGGATGTCGCGCGACCAGAGCTCATTGCCGGAGAAATCGAATGCTTTGAGGATGCCGGTTCCGGTCATGACCCAGACGGACTTTCCGTCCGTGAGAGGCGAGGGAGAGGACATATTCTGCTTGCGCTGGCGGTGATCGCCCCCGCTCAGGAACGCTTTCCACTTCCGGCTTCCGTCTTTACGATCGAGCGCCCAGAGGTGGAGCTCCCCGGCCTCGGCCACGTTCAGGAAGATGGTGTCCTCCCAGATGATGGGTGTCGCTCCGCTGCGATCGGGCATGGGGATCGAGAAACGGACGTTCTCCGTCGTGCTCCACCGGATGGGCAGGCCGGTCTCGGTCGAGATCCCGTCGCGCGTCGGTCCACGCCAGTGGGGCCAGTTGCCGTTCGCGAGAGCGCTCGCGGAAAGCGCCAGCGCCGCCCATGGGGCCAGCAGGAGAAGTTTCGGAGCCGACAGCCGATGCATGAATGAATCTCCTTCCGGCCTATGGATTCGCGATTCCAACGACGTGCGAAAGCGTCCGAATCACCAGGAGGCCTCCGGACGCGGCGGGAGTCGAGAGCACGACCCCATCCACGCGATTCTTCGCGAGCAGACGGTACTCGGGGCCGGCCTCGACGACGAAAGTCTCGCCTTCCTCGGTCGTGAAGTAGAGCCTTCCGTCGGCGGCGATGGGCGACGCGGAGTACGCGCCCCCGGTGCCGCCGATGCGGGCCCGGTAGACCACTTCTCCCGTCGAGGCGTCGTAGCACACGAGCAGACCGTTGTTCTCGTTGGTGTAGAAGTATCCGCGGTAGACCAGGGGCGACGGGATGTACGTTCCCCCTCGGGTCTTCGACCAGGCGAGGGCCTCGCTCTTCTCCACTCCCGCGGGAAGGGCCAGGTCGCCGCGGCTCCCGGGTCGAATCGCGTAGATTGGCTTCACCGGCGGGTAGCCCGCGGTGACATAGATGAGATCCGACGTCACCACCGGGGAGCCGACGGGGATCTCGGAGTTCGGCCCGAGGTGCCAGAGGAGGGCCCCGGTCTTCGGATCGTAGCCGCGGATCCGGGTCCCGTTGGTCACGAGCTCGTCGCCCGTCGGACCGCGGTACAGGGTCGGGGTGGCGAACGTCGGGATCTCGCCCTCGCGCGCCGTCCGCCACAGCTCGTTTCCGTTCTCGAGGTCATAGGCCGCGATGAACGAGCCCCCGTGAACGTCGGCCTGAACGATGACCCTGCCGTCGTAGAGGATGGGCGAGCTCGAGTGGCCCCACTGGTAGTCCGGATCGTAGAACCAGCCCGAGTTCAGGATCCCGATCTCCTTTTTCCAGAGAAGGTTTCCTTCGTAGTCGTGGCAGTAGAGAGCGCCCGTCGAGCCGAGTAGGCTCACGATGCGCTTTCCATCCGTCACCGGGGTCGCGTTCGCCTGGCTCGACTTCGAATGCCGCTTCGTCCCCGGCGTCCTCCGTTCGAGCTCGCGCTCCCAGACGATACGTCCGTCTCCGGTGTCGAGAGCGTAGAGGAGCCATCGATGCTCGGAGAGGTCGTCGACCGGCGTCACGTCTCCGTAGAGACCGGTGCGGAACGTGCGGTCGGAGGCGCCGCTCACCGCGCTCAACACGAAGACTCGATTGCCCCAGACGATGGGGCTCGAGACGCTGAAGCCCTCGAGGGCCGTCGCGAAGCGGACGTTCTTCTTCGTCGCCGAATCCCATTCGAGGGGAATTCCCTGACCGTCGGCGATGCCCGAGCCGTTCGGCCCCCGGAACGACGGCCAGGGCGCCGGAGCTTTCGCCTCGGTTCTCAAGTCGCCCGAAGTCTCGGCGATCCTTCCATCGACGCCCAGGATCTCCCCCTGCTCGAAGGGGCGGAACAGCGTGGCGTCGGATCCGCGCTGGAGCGAAACGAACTCCACCATTCCGCCGCGGCCGCCGAAGGCGAGGACGCCCGCGTCTCCATCGAGAGCGAACTCTCTCGGCCCGGTCGCGCGTAAAGCCGTCGCCCGGTCTCCCTGCCGGAGAACGAGACCGCCGCCCGTCCTCTCGACCGCGATGACCTCGCCCTTTTCCTCGTTTCGATACTTGCCCACGAGAAGCGCCGAGATCGACCGCCTCGGGGGGTGCTTCCGCGGGGGCTGCCGGGGCAGGAGGCGTCGCGGACTCGAGGAACTGCGCGACCTCCGAACGCTCGAAGGACTTCGATTCCTGCAGGATCTCGTCGAACGACTCGCGGCTCAGACCGCCCGAGGCGAGCGCGTGCTTCAGCAGAAAAATCGCGGACTCCTCGTGCCCGCGCTCGATGGCGCGCACCACCGGAGTCATGCCGTAGAAAGTGTCGGAAACCTCCGTCGAGGCCCCGCGCTCGATGAGGAGCTGGATCAGCGCGAGATGCCCTTTGTCGGCGGCGAAGAACAGGGCGGTGGCTCCATACCGGTTCTTCGCGTCCACGGGGACGCCCTCGTCGAGGAGGGCCCGGGCTTTCTCGAGATCGCCGCGCCGGGCGGCTTCGCGGAGATCCTCCGCCTGGTCGAGCGCGAGGAGCGACAGGAGAAGGGCGACGAGAATCATGACCCGAAGCAGTACAGCGCGCCGCGGGTTCGGACGTAGAGCCGTCCGCCGTCGATCGCCGGAGTCGCGTAGATGAGGTCGCCGAGATCGTTCACCGCCAGCACCTCGAGGCTTCCGCCGGGCTTCACCACCGCGACCTTTCCGAGCTCGCTCGCGAGGAAGATCTTTCCGTCGGCGGCGACCGGGGAAGCGTAGTAGTTGTCGACCGCTCCCTTGAGCCTTCCCTGGGCCCGCATCTCCCCGGTCGCGGGATCGATGGAAGTCACGACCCCGCCGTCGTTCACCATGTAGAGAACGCCCTGGTAGAGAAGCGGCGAAGGAAGCTGCGGCACCCGCTTGTGGTACGCCCAGGCGACGTTCTTCTCGGTCATGTCGCCCTCGCCGCCCACCCTGATCGCGAGAATGCCATTGCGCGAGGCGAGCGCGGATTCGTAGTAGCGCCACTCGGGCTCGTCGAGATGCTGGTCCCCGTTGAGGTCCGTGAAGCCGAACCAGGACCGCGCGTGCCCCTGGATCTCTTCGCCCGACAGGAACCCGTCCTTGTCCTTGTCCTGCGCGGCGAGCGCTTCCGTCCAGCTGGGCGCTTTCACGTTCGTGCCCGGCTGATTCTCGGGAGCGCCGTAGCCGTTGATGTAGACGATTCCGTCGGCCAGTACCGGCGTCGACTTCATCTCGAAGGAGAGTCCCGTCACCCACCAGAGCTTCCTTCCGGTAGCGGCGGAGTACGACGTGAGCTGGAACGAGCCGGGTACGAGGATCTCGAGCTCACCCGAAGGGTCGTGGTGCAGGACTGGAGTCGAGTGACCGCTCGTCGCCTCGGGCCGGTCGGCCTTCCAGGCCACCTCCCCGCTGTCCCGGTGAAGAGCGACGATGAACGAGTTCTGGTTCTGATCGCAGACCAGCACCACCTTGTCGCCAGCGACGACGGGTGAGGCGCCCATGCCATAGACGTTTTTCAACTCTCCGAGCGGATGCTTCCAGCGTTCGTTCCCCTCGAAGTCGTAGGCGAGCAGCCCGTAGTCGGGAAAGAAGACGTAGACGCCCTTCTCGTCCACGGCGGGGCTCGGAGAGGCGGCGTTGTTCCGGTCGTCGACCTTGGTCACGCGCGCTCTCGGCGCCTCGCGGCGCCAGAGGATCTCGCCGGTCTTGCGGTCCAGACAGTAGGTGAAGAGCTTGTCCTGGTCGAAAGCGGTCAGGAACAGCCGGTCGTCGGTGAGGATGGGCGAGGAGTGGCCGGGAGGCAGCTCCGTTTTCCAGACGAGGTTCTCATCGGGACCGAAACGGAGAGGCAGGGGCCTCTCGGAAGAATCGACCCCGGTTCCGTTGGGACCCCGGAAACGAGACCACTCGGAGGCCATCGCGGACGAGGAGAGTGCCATGGCCAAAGCGACGGCGCGAAACCCCAATTTCATGAATGGACGCTCCTTCCAGGCTCAGCGCCCATCTTACATTCTTTGACTCGTGGTATCGAGCACACGATAATGGGGCGGTTTCGGTGGAGGATCATGAGTCTCAAAATCCTTGTCCTGAGCTCGAGTTTGTTCTCCTACGCTGCGCTCGGAGCCGCCGAGGACTGGACGGACTGGCGCGGGCCCGCGCGCGACGGCAACTCCCACGAAACGGGCCTTCCATCGACCTGGTCCCGCGACGGAGAGAACCTCGCCTGGCGAGCTCCCTTCGGCGCTCGCTCCGCGCCGATCGTCGTCGGCGATCGTCTCTACCTGCAGAACCCCGCGGGCGCCGGCGCGGAGCTCCAGGAGCGGATCCAGTGCATCAACGTGGACACCGGGGAGCTCCTGTGGGAGCACAGAATCCCCCTCTACATGAGCGACGTTCCGCCGCACCGCGTGGCCTGGGCCTCCCCCGTCGCCGATCCGGAAACGGGAAACGTGTACGCGTTCACAGTGTCGGGAACGCTCATCGGATTGACCCCCGAAGGGAAGGTCCTCTGGAGCCGCTCGCTGAACGAGGAGTTCGGCCTCGTCACCACCCACGGAGGCCGGACTCAGTCTCCGGTCGTCGAGGGCGACCTCGTGATCGTGAGCGGGTTGAGCTCGGGCTGGGGCGAGCAGGCGCGGGGCGGACACCGGTTCTTCGCGTTCCAAAAGGCGACCGGCCAGACGTACTGGGTAAGCTCTCCGGGAGGCCAGCCGTACGACACCGTCTACGCCCCGCTCTACGCCGCCGAAGTGGACGGCACGAGGATCCTGATGACCGGCGGAGGCGACGGCTCGATGCTCGCGGTCAAGCCGCAGACCGGTGAGCCCGTCTGGCGCTTCGAGTTCTCCAAACGCGGAGTCAATACCGGCGCCATCCAGAAGGACGGGATCGTCGTCGTCAGCCAGGGCGAAGAGAACCTTCACACCAGCGAGATGGGTCTTCTCGCGGCCATCGACGCCCGTGCGCGGGGGGAGATCAAGATCGACAGCGCCAAGTGGAGGACCGAAGGATTCCTCGCCGCCTACTCCACCCCTACGCTCGACGGCGATCGGTTCTACGTCGTCGACATCGGGGCGAACCTCGCCGCGTTCGATTTCGCGACCGGGAAAGAGCTCTGGCGCACCAACATCGGGCACAGCCAGCGCGCGTCGCCCGTCGTCGCCGACGGGAAGATCTACGTGGGCTCGGTCGGCGGAAGCTTCTATATCCTGAAGCCGGGGCCGGACGGCGCCACCGTCCTCGACAAGGACGACCTCGGGACGCCGGAGGAGCCGGAAGAGATTTACGGGTCGGTCGCCGTTTCCGACGGAAGGGTGTATCTCGCGACCACCACCTCTCTCTACGCCATCGGCAGCAAAGAGCGGAAACCGGTCGCATCGCGCCCCCCTTCGACGCTTCCGGCGGGCTCACCCGGGGAGCCGACGTACCTGCAGCTGGTTCCGACGGAGCTCGTGCTCGCGCCCGGCGGGAGCGTCGAGCTCACGGCGCGGCTCTTCGACGACCGGGGACGCTTCGTGCGCGAGACCGAGGCGACGCTCTCGCTCGACGGGCTCCAGGGCACCGTTTCCGGCAAGAGCTTCACCGCGTCCTCCGATCCCCGCTTTCAGGCGGGGAAGGTCGTCGCCGCGGCGGGGGAGCTCAAGGGGGCTTCGCGCATCCGCGTCGTTCCCGCGCTGCCCTGGAAACAGGACTTCGAGTCGATCCCCGGCGTCCCCGGCGCCTGGGTGAACGCGACAGGGAAATTCGAGATTCGCGACGCCGCGGCGATGCCCGGGGTCGGCGAGGGCAAGATCCTGGTGAAGAAGTCCGACAACCCCTTCACCCGGAGGGCGCGGGTCTTCATGGGCCCTCCCGACTGGTCGGGCTACACCATCGAGATCGACGCGCGGGCGACGAAGAAGGGGCGGCAGCAGGGAAGCGTAGGCGTCATCGCTCAGCGCTACCAGCTCACGCTGACGGGCAACACCCAGCACCTCGAGATCCAATCGTGGCAGCCCGAGACCGCGCGCACGGCGCATATCGCCTACCCCTGGGAGCCGGATCGGTGGTATCGCCTCAAGCTCGAAGTCCGGAACGAAGGCGGCGGGAAGGTCGTCGCGCGGGGCAAAGCCTGGCCGCGCGGCGAGGCCGAGCCCGCGGAATGGATGGTGGAACGGCGGGACGCGTCGCCGAACCTCATGGGAAGCGTGGGAATCTACGCCGACGCTCAGCCCGTCGAAGTGTTTTTCGATAACCTCGAAGTGCGAAAAAGCGAATGAGCGGGAGCCCTCGGCGAGAGCTGCGGGGGTGGGGCCCGCGGCATTCAATAGGAGAGCCATGAAGCCAATTGCCTGGTCGCTCGGAATTCTCGGAATTCTCGCCGCGTTCTCCGCGGGCGCTTTGGGCGAGGACGCGCCCAACGGAAACTGGCCCATGTGGGGCGGAAAGCCGGCGCGAAACATGGTCTCGACCATGACGGGCCTTCCCGAATCCTGGGACGTCGAGTCCAAGACGAACGTGAAGTGGGTGGCGGGGCTGGGCTCTCAAACCTACGGAAACCCGGTGGTAGCCGCGGGGAAGGTCTTCGTCGGCACCAACAACGAAGCGCTCTACGACAAGGAAGTCCCCGGCGACAAGGGCGTGCTCCTCGCGTTCGACGAAGCCGACGGAAAGTTCCTGTGGCAGATGGTCTCGGACAAGCTCCTCTCGGGCCGCGTGAACGACTGGCCCTACCAGGGCGTCTGCTCCTCGCCCCTGGTCGAGGGGAACGTTCTCTACTACACCACGAACCGCGGCGAGCTCCTGGCTCTCGACACCGAGGGGTTCCTCGACGGCGAGAACGACGGTCCCTTCACCGACGAGCAGTACAAGAGCCCCCACGACGGCGACGTCATCTGGAAGTTCGACATGATGGAGGAGCTGAGCGCGTTCCCCCACAACATGTCCAACTCCTCTCCCGTCTCCTACGGCAACCTCATCTTCGTGAGCACCTCGAACGGGCAGGACGAGAGCCACGTGAACATTCCCTCTCCGCAGGCGCCGGCAATCATCGCCCTGGACAAGACGAAGGGCACTCTGGTGTGGGAGGACAACTCGGTCGAGGATCGGATCCTCCACGGACAGTGGTCTTCCCCCTCGGTCGGCGAGATCGGGGGCGTGGTGCAGGTGGTCATGGGACAGGGCGACGGCTGGGTTCGAGGCTACGTCGCCGAGACCGGGGAGAAGCTCTGGGAGTTCGACACCAACCCCAAGGACTCGGTCTGGCCCAAGACCCGGAACGAGGTCATCTCGACTCCGGTGATCTACGACAACAAGGTCTTCATCGCCAACGGACAGGACCCCGAGCACGGAGAAGGCGTCGGCCACATGTACGCCATCGACGGGACGAAGCGCGGGGATATCACCCAGAGCGGCCTGGTCTGGCACTACGACAAGATCCGGCGCTCGATCTCGACGGCGGCGATTCACGAGGGCATCCTCTATATGCCCGACTTCAGCGGATTCCTCCACGCGCTCGACGTTGCGACCGGCGAGCCTTACTGGGTGCACGATACCTTCGCGGCGGTCTGGTCCTCCGCGATGATCATCGACGGGAAGATCTATCTCGGCGACGAAGACGGCGACGTGGTGGTCCTCAAGACGGGGAAAGAGGAAGCGGTGATCGCAGAGATGAACATGGGGAGCTCGGTCTACAGCAGCGTGGTTCCCGCGAACGGGGCTCTGTTCATCGCCAGCCGCAACCAGCTTTTCGCCATCGCGAAGGGTGAATAGCTTCGAGTTCCAGCCCAAGCCTCGCCTCGTTTTCGGAACGGGCGAGATCAACCGGCTGGGAGAGCTCGCGCGCGGGGAGGGGTTTCGGCGGACGCTCGTGGTCGCCGATCCGGGGCTCATGGCGACGCCGCACGTCGACCGGGCGCTCGGCATCCTGCGCGCTTCGGAGATCGCGGTAGAGACGTTCAGCGGCTTCGGCGAGAACCCCGACAGCCGGATGATCGAGCGCGGCCGAGCGGTGGCGGCCGAGTACGGCATCGACTCCCTCGTCGGCTTCGGGGGCGGGAGCTCCATGGACACGGCGAAGGGGATCAGCTTCCTGCTCACGAACGGCGGAACGATGGCCGACTACCGCGGCTTCGGAAAAGCGCGAACGCCGCTTCTCCCGATGATCGGCGTTCCCACCACTGCGGGCACGGGAAGCGAGGCGCAGTCGTACGCGCTCGTTTCCGAGCCCGAGACCCACGAGAAGATGGCCTGCGGCGACCCGACCGCCATGTTCCGGGTGGCGCTCCTCGATCCGGAGCTGACGCTCACCCAGCCCGCAGGAGTCACCGCCGTCGCCGGGTTCGACGCCATTTCGCATGCCGTCGAGACCTCGGTCACACGGAAGCGGAATCCCCTATCCGACGTCTTCTCGCGGGAGGCCTTCCGACTCCTCTACTCGAACTACGAGCGCATCCTCGAGCGGCCCGGGGACATCGAGGCTCGCTCGGCGATGCAGCTCGGAGCCTATTTCGCCGGCGTCGCCATCGAGAACTCGATGCTCGGAGCGACTCACGCCTGCGCGAATCCCCTCACGGCGCACTACGGAACGGCGCACGGACGCGCCATCTCCATGTGCCTCCCGTCGGTCGTGCGCTTCAACTCCGGGGTCGCCGCGGAGCGATATCGCGAGCTCCTGGGTCTCGCGGGCGTCGCCGTGCGCGGCAACGATCCGGGAGAGACGCTCGCGTTTCATCTCGAGCGTCTGGCTCGGGCGGGAGCGCTTCCCACTCGTCTCCGCGACGACGGGATCCGCCAGGAGGATTTTCCCTCGCTCGCGCTCGAGGCCTCGAAACAGTGGACGGGAACGTTCAACCCTCGTCCCTTCGACGAAGCCGCCGCGCTCGAGGTCTACCGATGCGCCTACTGATCGCAGCCGCCGTGGCGCTCGCGGCTCTCGGCTCCGCCCCCGGCGCCGATGTATCGCCCAAAGACGAATGGAGCCAGTTTCGGGGAAACCTCCTGCGCACCGGCCGTTCCGCCGCCGAGATCGGAGACGAGCTCCGGCTCCTCTGGAGCTTCGAGGCGGGATTCTCGATCGACTCCTCCGCGGCGATCGTGGACGGTGTCGTGTACATGACCGCGCTTCCCGGCCTGGTGGCCGCCTTGAGCCTGGAGGACGGGTCCGTGCGCTGGAAGCGCGACTTCGGAGAAGAGGCCGACCGCTTCGGAGAGTCCTCCCCTACCGTCGCCGACGGCGTCGTCTACGTCGGCGATCTTCTGGGGACGCTTCACGCCTTTCGCGCGACCGACGGCGAGACGCTCTGGACGTTCGAGACCGGAAGCGAGATCAAGTCCTCCGCTGTCGTCGTGGGAGACGATGTTCTCATTTCTTCCTACGACGAGCACCTCTACGCACTCGATCGGAAGACCGGGACGCTGAAGTGGAAGTTCCAGGCCATGGGGCCGCTTCACAGCACCCCGGCGGTCTCGGACGGTCTCGTCTACGTGACCGGCTGCGATTCCGTGTTCCGGGGAATTCGGCTCTCGGATGGTACCGAGGCTCTTCAGTTCGATTCCGGGGCCTATACCGCGGCGACTCCCGCCCTCGTCGACGGGATCGCCTACTACGGTACGTTCAACAACGACGTGCTCGCCGTTGACCTGAAGAACCAGAAGTACGTCTGGCGCTACGAGCACCCCGAGCGCCACTTCCCCTTCTACTCTTCCGCCGCCGTGGCCGACGGGAAGGTCATCGTCGGCGGCCGCGACAAGCTGGTTCACGCCATCGATCAGAAGACGGGACAGGCCGTCTGGACGTTCGCGACGGGAGCGCGCGTCGAATCCTCTCCGGTCACCGCAGGGAATCGTGTGTACGTGGGCTCGGGCGACGGCCGTTTCTACGTCCTCGACCTGAAGACGGGCGCGAAGATCTGGGAGTTCGACGCCGGGGCGTCCATCGTCGCCTCCCCCGCCGTCGCCTCCGGACGCATCGTCATCGGAAGCCAGGACGGCGTTCTGTACGCGTTCGGTCCCTGACGTTGGAACGGAAAGATCGGGAGGCAGTCTGGATCCCGACGCATTGACGTGGCTCCTGGACGGCGACCCCGCCGTTCGATGGCAGGCGCTGCGCGACCTGACGGATGCCCCGCCGGGGAAAGTCCAAAAGGAGCGGGAACGAGTCGCGACCGAAGGCTGGGGCGCGCGGCTGATGAAGTGTCAGGACTCCGAAGGCACCTGGGCGGGCGGCTTGTACTCGCCGAAGTGGAAGTCGACGACCTACACGATGTTGTCGCTGCGCGACCTCGGCCTTTCTCACAGGAACCAGGAGGCCAGGGCCGCCTGTGCCCTCCTCCTCGACGAGGGGATCTGCTCGGATGGCGGAATCGGCTACCCGCCGCGCAAAGCGGAGACCTGCATCACCGGCATGGTGCTCTCGATCCTGAGCTACTTTCGATACGAGGACGACCGGCTAGACACGGTCGCCGCTCACTTGCTCGAGCAGCAGATGCCCGATGGAGGCTGGAACTGCCGACGGTACGGGGCGCGACCCACGCGTCGATGCATACCACCATTTCCGTGCTCGAAGGACTGCGGATGTTCGAGCAGCACTGTCGCGTTCGAGTCCGCGCTATCCGTTCCGCTCAGTCCCGCGGCCGGGAGTTTCTTCTGCAACACCGACTCTTCCGTTCGCACCGCACGGGGGAGGTCATCACGCAGGACTTCCTGCGGCTCGCCCATCCGCCCCGGTGGCACTACGACGTCCTGCGTGCGCTCGATTACTTCCGAGAGGTCGATGCCCCGCGCGATGAGCGTTTGAGCGATGCGATCGCGCTCGTCGAGGAGAAGCGCCGGCCGGATGGCCGTTGGAACCTCGAGCACCGCTACAGCGGAAAAGTCTTCTTCGAGATGGAGCGCCTCGGGACTCCGTCGAGGTGGAACACACTCCGGGCGCTTCGCGTCCTGAAATGGTGGAACGATTAGTCAGCGTTCGCCTCCGAGGTCGAGGGCCGCGAGCACGTTGTCGTCGCAGTAGCGAAGGTAGGCTTCGCGAAGCGACGAGGCGGTGTCGCGCTTCAGGACCTCGTCGTTCTCCCCCAGATACTCCATCGCCCCGTAGGCGATGATGTGCACGACCACCGGCTCATCGCCGACGGCCATCCAGGAATCGACGTTCCCCGTCGGCTCGTACACATAGCCTCCTGGTCCCACGATTTCTCCCGTCTCCAGGAGCTTTCGGCGTCCCGAGAGGTTGAGCCCATGCACCTCACCGAGGTGGCGGTGTCTCGGGACGACGATTCCGGGCTCGAGGCGGAGGAGGAGAACGCGGCCGCGGTCGCGGGCCAGGAAGCGGAGCGGCTTGAATGATTCCCCCGGTCCGAGCGGGATCCAGGGAATCCGTTCGGAGTCCAGAGGCAGCGATACGAGATTCACGTCGTCCCTTTCGATCGGGATCTTACCCGGTCGTCCGCTCGGGTAAAGATCCACATTCGACGAATTCGACGGGACCACGAAGCGCGGGCCGCCGGCAATCCGAATCGCCAAGGGGCGCGCCAAGAGATAGACTCCACGGCCCAAGGAGGAATCGAAATGACGAAAGGTGAGTTCTGCATAGAGCGCCGCAAGTCGGAGTTCCCCGCCTTCGTGCGCGTGCTGAAGGCCCTGCCCCAGGGTCGCCTCGACTACCGGCCGGATCCGAAGGCGCGGACCGCAGCCGACCTGGCCTGGGTGATGGCGACGGAGGAGGCAGCCCTCCTGAGTCTGCTCGACAAGGGCAGCGTCGAGTGGAAGGAGGAGAAGGCCCCATCGACCGTCGCCGAGATCGTCGCGGCGTACGAGCGCGAACGCCAGAGCGGTCACCGAGCGGCTCGAGAAGCTCGACGAGGCCGGATGGCAGAAGAAGGGCAAGTTCCTGATGGGCGGCGACGCGGCGTGGGAAACGACCATCGACGGGTTCGTCTGGGGGTTTCTCTTCGACGCCATTCACCACCGCGGGCAGCTCAGCACCTACCTGCGTCCGATGGGGGGCAAGGTCCCCTCGATCTACGGGCCGTCGGCCGACGATTCCGGGCAATGAGGACACTCATGCGAGTGAAACGGCGCAGCGTTCGAGGTCTGTTTGGTGCCATGCTCCTGAGCGTTCTCGCGATCGACGAGGCCGGGAGCCAGACGAAGGCCCGGGGGCGCGATCTCGGAATCCCCTTCGACGGCACCGCCGGCCGGTTCAACGCAATCACCGATGTCTCCGGCGTCGAAGTCGGCTACGTGACGCTCATCGAGGGGGAGGGAAAACGGACCGTCGGGAAAGGACCGGTTCGCACCGGAGTCACGGCGATTCTGCCCCGCGGCAAAGGTTCGTTCGACTCGGTCTTCGGCGCCTTCTACGCCGGAAACGGCAACGGCGACATGACCGGGACTCACTGGGTCGAGGAGAGCGGGGTCATCGAGACCCCTATCCTCATCACCAATACTCTGAGCGTGGGAACGGTCCGGGACGCCGCCGTGGCCTGGATGGTGAAACAGGACGCCCCGGGGCCTTTCTGGTATCCGGTCGTCGCGGAAACGTCCGACGGTCGCCTGAACGATCAGAAGGGCCTGCACGTCAAGGCCGAGCACGCGACGCGCGCGCTGGACTCCGCATCCGGCGGCGCAATCGCCGAGGGGAACGTCGGCGGAGGCACGGGGATGCTCTGCAACGGCTTCAAGGGCGGAACCGGCACCGCGTCGCGGGTGCTGGCGCCCGAGGCCGGCGGATTCACGCTCGGAGTGCTCGTGCAGTGCAACTACGGAGCGCGCTCTCAGCTCCGCATCGCCGGCATTCCCGTGGGGCGGGAGATCGCGGGCTACGAGCCGTGCGTCGCGCAGAGGATCGAGCCGCCGGTGCTGCGGCCCGACGGAAGTCCGGCACCCACCTGCAGCGACTCATCGACTCCGAGCGGTCCGCGATCCGACGCTTTCGAAGAGGTGGAGCAAGGCTCCATCATCGTGGTGGTCGCGACCGATGCCCCGCTCACGCCGGACCAGCTCAAGCGAATCGCCCGGAGAGTGAGCCTCGGCATGGGCCGGCTGGGCTCGATCCACGGAAACGGCTCCGGGGACATCTTCATCGCGTTCTCGACGGCCAACCGCGGGGCGGATGCGGGTAACAGCGACTCCGACGGTTCGACGCTGCCGGCCGCCACCATTCAGAGGCTCGCCTCGGATGCGATGGACCCTCTCTTCACCGCCACCGCCGAGGCGACGGAGGAGGCGATCGTCAACGCGATGCTCGCGGCCGATACGATGACCGGCGCCGACTACTGGCGCTACTACGCCATCCCTCACGCCGAGCTCAAGAGCGTACTGAAGAAGCACGGCCGCCTGAACGAGCCGCGATAAAGAAGCTCTGACACGATTTCATTGACTTTCGCTTCGAATAAGCGGAATATGGGTCCGTCTGGCTACCCGACGGCTTTTCGTAGCTTTCCTGCCGGTGATTGTCACCGCACCTCCGTTAGCCCTCGCTTAGGCCCTTCCGATCAGGAGTCGTTTCATGTCCAAGATTTACGTAGGCAATTGTTCTTTCGATGTCACCGAGCAGCAGCTCCGGGACGTCTTCGCGGCTTATGGCGACGTGGCTAGCGTCAGCGTAATCACCGATCGCGACACCGGCCGCCCGCGCGGGTTCGCATTCATCGAGATGCACGATTCCGGGGCGGCGCAGAACGCCATCCGCGGCGTCAACGGAACGCAGCTCGGCGGCCGCACCCTGAACGTCAACGAGGCCAAGCCCAAGACCAACGGCGGCGGCGGCGGTGGCGGCGGGTTCGGCGGCGGCCGTCGCTGGTAAGCGGCAGCCCATAACCATCTCGAATCGGCCGAGGCGTCGGGAGACATCCCGGCGCCTCCGCCATTTGAGCCCTGCATTCTTCGGCGGCGGGGGCCGCGCGCGGGAACGATCCGCAGCACCCGCCCTCCCGGCGCAGAAAACTCGGAGTGCCTCCCCCTTGCCGAGCTGACTCTCGTCGAGCCCCTCTTCCCTGTACCCGACGCCGAGCGAATCGCCTTTTGGAATGCGAGGGAGATCCAGAGATCCTGCGACGGCTTCAGCCCCCGGACGCTTCGAGTAACGTTTATTCGTACCGCAGCGCCGTTACCGGATGGATTCGGGACGCGCGGCGCGCGGGAATCCAGTTCGCGATCGAGGCCACGGCCACGAGAACCGCGGCGGTTCCGAGGAAGATGCCGGCGTCGGTCGAGCCCACGCCGTAGAGCACCGAGGCGAGGACGCGCGTGCCGGCCGCCGCGAGCGCCGCGCCGAGACCGACACCCGTGAGAACCAGGCCGAGGCCCTGACGGGTCACGAGCGTCACGACGTCCCTTCCAGCCGCGCCGAGCGCCATGCGGATTCCGATCTCGCGCGTGCGCCGGCTCACGGAGTAGGAGACCGCGCCATAGAGCCCGACCGAGGCGAGAAGGAGCGCGAGCCCCCCAAAGACTCCGAGGAGAATCGCGCCGGCGCGCACCGGGAAGAGAGTGATGGCGAGGTTCTGCCGCATCGTCCTCGCCTCGAAGAACGCGAGGCTGGAATCGAGCGAGAGAATCTCGCGGCGCACGGTCTCGAGGGCCGCGTCCGGATTCCCTCGGGTGCGCGCGAGGACGTACATCATCGGCGAATAATCCTGGGCGAAGGGCCAGAAGATCTGGGGACGAGGGTCCTCCCCCAGAGTGCGCACCTTGTTGTCGCGCACGACTGCGATGACCTCGGAGTACTTCCGGCTCGTCCCCGTTCCCGTCGCCAGGCGCCGGCCGAGAGGATTCTCTCCGGGCCAGAGCCGGCGCGCCGCAGTCTCGTTCACGATCGCGACCTCAGGAGCGCCCCTCGCGTCCCTCCACTCGAAGTCCCGGCCCTGGATCAACGGCACACCCATGGAAAGAAAGTACCCGGGGGAGACCGTGGCCGAATCGATCTCCGGCCAGTCGGTGTACTTCTCGGGCTCTCGTCCTTCGGGGGCGACGTTCTGGGTGTTGATGCTGGCGCCCAGGGGAACGTTGTCGGTGAGCGACGCGGCCTCGATCCCGGGAAGCCCCGCGATGCGCTCGACGGCCTGCCGATAGAAGAGACGCCCCCGCTCCTCGTCGTAGCCGTGAAGCCCGAGGTGCGAGCTCAGAAGGACCACTCGCTCCGTCTCGAAGCCGGGATCGATGGCCTGGGCGTTTCCCGCACTCTTGAGGAGGAGTCCCGCGCCGATCAGAAGAACGAGAGACAGGGCGACCTGGACCACGACGAGCAGGCTTCTGAGGCCGAGCCGGCGCTCCGTCGACTTCATCGCGGGAACCAGGCTGCGGCTCGCCTGTAGGGCGGGGGCGACGCCGAAGAGGATTCCCGTCGCGACCGAGACCAGGAGCGTGAATGCGAGGACGCGGTAATTCAACGTGAGATCCAGCGCCAGAGGGATGGGAATCGGCGGTTTCAGCGCGAGGAGAGCCTTCGTTCCCAGGTGAGCGACCAGCAGTCCGGCGGCGCCGCCGAGACTCGAGAGAAGAACGCTCTCGGTGAGCAGCTGTCGAACGAGGCGGAAGCGGGACGAGCCCAGGGCGAGGCGCAAAGCGACCTCGCTCCGTCGTTCCGTGGCCCGCGCCAGGAGCATGTTCGCGACGTTCGCGCAGGCAATTACGAGGACCAGGAACACGACCCCCATGAGGACGGTCGCGACAGGATAGAGGGCCTTATCGACGAAGGGGTGAATCCGGACCTCGGTGCTCGGGAGCAGGTGCGCCTTGCGGTCGCCCTGATAGTCGTCGGGATGCTCCTCCCGCACCGCCGCCATCAGCGAGTCCATCTGCGCCTGGGCTTTTTCGATAGTGACTCCCTCCGCGAGCCGGGCCTTCACCATCAGGCCCCGGCTCGTTCGGCGCTCGAGCCGGCTCCCTCCTTCGCGTGCACTGGGATTCAGGTGGTCGACCATCGCTGACGGCGCCCAGAACTGCATCGCGACACCGGGAATGCCGCCGCTGTAGGCGGAGGGAATGACTCCGACGATGGTATAGGGGCGGCCGTTCAGGTCGAGCGCCTCCCCCACCGCGTCCGGGCGCCCGCCGAGCCTCGTTCGCCAGAACTTCTCGCTCAATACCATCACCGGGTGTCCGCCCGGGCTCACGTCGTCTTGCGGCTCGAGGGTTCGCCCCACGAGCGCGCGAATCCCGAGAAGACGAAACAGGTTTCCGGAGACGATCTCCCCGAGCAGGTACTCGCTCGAGCCGCTCGACTGATAGCGGGCGATCGTCGTCTGATAACAGGCGACGTCGGAGAAGACGTTCGTTCGATCCCGGTAGTCTCGAAAGTCCGGATAGGAGGACGCGGAGTAGGGATACCCCGAGGAGTCGCTGAGATAGACATCCACGAGAGACTCGAGCCCGAACCCGGCTTTGGGCCGGAGCAAAAGCGCGTCGACGGCGCTGAAGATGGTCGTATTGAAACCGATGCCGAGGGCGAGGGAGAGGACCGCGACCAGGGTGAATCCCTTGGACTTCCAGAGCATCCTGATTCCGTATTCCAGGTCCCGGACCAGATCGCTCATTACCACGCCCTCCCGTATCTGAGCTCCATACGGACGAGGAAGCCGAAAAGTTGAGAAAAATCCGTGAAACGACGCTCAGGGAAGAACGTGGATCTCGAGGGACGAGGCCGCCGCGGCCGAGTGATATACCCGCTGTGTGGCCTTCCGGAAGTCAGCTTCGCGGGCATGGTAGATGTCGACGAACGACTGCGGGTTTCGGTCGACGAGCGGAAACCACGAGCTCTGGATCTGCACCATCACCCGGTGGCCCTTCCGAAACGTATGGAGGACATCGAGCATCTCGAACGTGACGCGGGTGGGCTCGCCCGGCACGAAGGGCTCGGGCTTCTCGAGGCTCCCGCGAAACTTGCCCCGCAGCACGTCGCCGCGCACCAGCTGCTGGTAGCCCGCCATGGAGGCCCCGGGACGGAGGAGTCCGGTGCCCGTCGATGCCGCGGTCTCTGGAGCGTCGTCGGGATAGACGTCGATGAGCTTCACCACCCAATCGGAATCGGTTCCCGTGGTCGACACCCAGAGGCTCGGGCGGATCGGCCCCGCGATGGTCAGATCCTCGGAGAGTGGCGTCTGTCTGATAAACGAGGACGTCCGGCCTGCGAGCCGCGAAACGCTGATCCTGGATCATGTAGTCGTGCGTCCGATCGGTGGCGAGCCGTTCGATGAACGGGACGGGCTTCGCCGGATCGCTTACGTACTCGTCGTACGCATCGACCGAAGCAGGCGGGTCGAACGAGAGCCCGCCGCCCTCCTGCAAATAGAGCGAGCGCGCACTCGCAAAGTCGGGCGGCCAGTGGTCGAACGTCCGCCATCGGTTGGCGCCCGTCTCGAATACGTAAGCCTCGGGAAGATCGTGGCCCCCATCCACCTGGAGCCGGGAATCGAAGAACGGCCGCAGGATCTCTCCCCGGTACAACTCCGCAGTCGCCGATCCGAAGCTCACGTCTCCCAGCGACTCTCCGGAGCGGGACCGCCACTGGCCGTGGGACCAGGGTCCGATCACGAGCGTATTCAGGGTTTCCGGGCTGGACCGCTCGACGGCCTGGTAGACGTGCAGCGCACCGTAGAGGTTATTGGCGTCGTACCAGCCGCTCACCGTCATCACCGCGGGCCGGACGTCCACGAGATGAGGAAGAATGTTTCGCTCCTTCCAGAAGGAGTCATAGGTGCCGTGGGCCATCACGGCGCTCCAGATCGGGATCTCGTCCCGGAAATACCGCTCGTCCAGGTTGGCGATCGGTCCGACCCGCAGGTAGAACTCGTACCCGTCGGCGGTGCCGAAGTCGATCGGCCGGGGCTCGTCGGTGGTGGGCTCGCGGCGCGGGCGCCCCCAGGCGGAGAAGTACTCGAACCCGTCGAGGACCAGAGCCCCGTGCATGTGGAGGTCGTCTCCGCCGAACCAGTCGGCCTGTGGAGCTTGAGGGGAGACGGCGACGAGCGCGGGATGCGCGTCGATCATACCCGCCGCGGCGAAGAACCCGTCGTAGGAGATGCCCCAGAGGCCGACCCTTCCGTTGTTTCCCGGAACGTTCGCAACCAACCAGTCGATGGTGTCGTAGGTGTCGCTGCTCTGATCGACGTCCTCCGGACGCCGCTTCCGCGCGAGGTGCGGCGTCATGTCGGAGAACTTCCCTTCCGAGAGGAAGCTCCCTCGAACGTCCTGCCAGACGAAGATGTAGGGTCGGCCGGTGAACCCGGGCCACGCGAGCTCCCGGAGGGGCGGGTAGACGTTCGCTCCGTAGTTTCCGACGCCGTACCGGGTCCGGTACATCAGGATCGGGGATCGCGCGCTCTCGTCTCTCGGCACGTAGACGGCGGTATAGAGACGAGCGCCGTCGCGCATCGGTATGCGAAACTCGAATTTCTCGAATCTGGATTCCGCATCCGGATCCGTCTGAGCCGCCGCCGACCCGAAGGCGGCCGCCCAGCAGAAGAGTGCGTTCCGGAGCGCGCGCGAGTTCACGGCCGAAAGGATCTAACGTTGTGCGACGGGCGCCGCCGGCGGCGGGCCCACGATCGACTGGTAGACCAGGGTTCGGAACTTGCGCTGCAGGTCGGAGTTCCCTGCCGGAAGGAGCTGCACCATGAGGAGCGCGACCAGCTTCTCCTCCGGATCCACCCAGTAGCTCGTGTGGTAGGCGCCGCCCCAACCGAAGGATCCCCGCGTGCCATAGCGGCCGTTTTCCCCGAGGTCCTCCAGCACGTCGAAGCCCAGCCCGAAACCCATGCCGGCGTTGCCGGGCCCAGTCTCGGCGAAGAGCGTCCCGACGTGGTTCACCGTCATGAGCTCGACGGACTTCGGGCTCAGGAGCCGCACGCCGTCGATCTCTCCGCCGTTCAGCATCATCTGCAGGAAGCGGCCGTAGTCGCGCGCCGTCGAGAGCAATCCCGCCCCGCCGGAGAAGGCGACGCGCGGCCCGTCGACGTAGTGGCCTTGACCGAGCATGCCGTCCGGAGCGCGCTCGATCCCGCCGTCGTCCTTCGCGGCGTAAACGGCGGTGAGGCGGGCCTTCCGGGCGGGAGCCAGGTAGAACTCGGTGTCCGTCAAGCCGAGCGGACCGAGGATTCGTTTCTGGAAGAAGTCGGCTAGAGTGATCCCCGACACCTTCTCGATCACGACACCCAGGATGTCGGTGTTGTACCCGTAGACGTACTTCTCGCCCGGCTGCGCGTCCATCGGAAGCGCCCCCATCCGCTCGACGACGGCCGCAACCGGCTCCGTCCGGTCGGCGAAGTACCAGTCCTGGATTCCCGCCGCCTTCCATTGCGCCGCCGCCGAGCCGTGGCCATAGCCTATCCCCGCCGTGTGGGTGAGCAGGTCACGGATGGTGATCTCGCGCTTCGCGGGCACCGCGCTTACCGGTGTCTCGGGCACCGCGCCCTCCGGCGGCGCTACCGCCACCGTCGTCTTCTCGAACGCGGGGATGTACCGCGAGACCGGGTCGGCCAATCCGATCTTTCCCTCCTCGACGAGCATCATGACGGCGACGCTCGTGAGCGCCTTCGTCTGCGAGGCGATCCGGAAGATCGAATCCGTCTTCATCGCGATTCCGGCTTCGATGTCTGCCTTGCCGAAGGCTTCCAGGTGCGCCACGCGGCCGCTCCGGGCGATGTAGGTCACGAGGCCCGCGACGCGTCCCTCGTCGACGTACTGCTGCATCGTCGCGCGGAGGTGCTTCAGCCGCTCGCTCGAGAGACCGACCGACTCCGCCCGGACATCGGGAGGCGCCTCGGCCGGAAACACGAGCGCGGCGAACAGCAGCACCGAGAACGCAGGTAAGAACAAGCGACGGGTCATGGCGTCCCTCCGGGGATGACGGATTGGGAAATCCTATCTCAGGTCGGTACACTCTTGCCCGGCCGCCGGACCGTGGATGCAAAGGAGTGACATCACGATGAAACCGTGGACAGGAATCGCGCTCGCCCTCTGGACCCTTCTGATCGGGACCACGACGGCGACGGCTCAGACCACCGACCTCGATCTCGTCCTCACCGGCGGTCGCGTCATGGATCCGGAAACGGGGCTCGATTCTCAGCGCAACCTGGGCATTCGCGGAGATCGAATCGTCGAGATCTCGTCGGCGCCACTTCGGGGAAAGACCGTCCTCGACGTCTCCGGCCTGGTGGTCGCGCCCGGCTTCATCGATCCTCACGCGCACGGACAAACGAACGACTCCCACCGCTTCCAGGCCCACGACGGCGTCACCACCGCGCTCGAGCTGGAATCCGGCCGTCCGTTCCTGCGCCAGTGGCTCGAGACCAAAGAGGGAAAGACCCTCATCAATTACGGCGCCACGATGGCGCAGAGCGCCCTGCGCTGGATGGCGATGGAGAAGTATCGAGACGTCGCCCGCGAGGCGCGGGAGATCGTCGGGACCCGGGGATTCGACGACCCGCGGCTTCGCGAGGTGCTCGGCGAGGGATTTTCGGCGCGCTATGAGTCCCTCTCCCCGGCGGAGATGGATTCGATGGACGAGAGCCTGTCGGCGGAGCTCGCCGACGGCGCCCTCGGAATCGGAGTTCCCGTCGGTTACTACCCTGGTGCCACGCGGGAGGAGATTTTTCGCGTGTACCAGTTCGCGGCGAAGATGAAGGCTCCGGTATATACCCACGTGCGCGATCCCGACATCCCTGCCATTCAAGAGGCCATCGCCGATGCCGCCGCCGCCGGGGCTTCCGTTCATATCGTTCATCTGAACAGCATGGCGCTCGGCCGCATCCGAGTCGCGCTCGATATGGTGGGCTCGGCTCAGAAGCAGGGCCTGGACATTACGACGGAGCTCTATCCCTACACCGCGGGCTCCACCAGCCTCGAGTCGACGCTCTTCGATGAGGGCTGGCAAGAAGTGTGGGGCATGGACTATGGAGACATTCAGTGGGAGGCGACGGGGGAGCGTCTGACGAAAGAGACCTTCGAGAAGTATCGCAAACAGGGCGGCACGGTCATCATTCACATGATGAAGGAGGAGTGGATCGACCAGGCCTTGAAGGCGCCTTTCACGATGATCGGATCGGACGGGATGCCGTACCACCCCAAGGCGCATCCGCGCTCCGCGGGAACCTACTCCCGGGTTCTGGGTCGATACGTGCGCGAGCGGAAGACGCTCGGGCTCATGGAGGCCCTGGCGAAGATGTCGCTCATGCCGGCGCGGCGTCTGGAAGGCATGGCTCCCGCGATGAGAACCAAGGGCCGCATCCAGGTCGGCTGCGACGCCGATATCACCGTGTTCGATCCCGAGACCGTGCTCGACACCGCGACGTTCGAAGGCGGGCTCTCGGAATCGAAGGGCATTCAGCACGTCGTGGTGAACGGTACGTTCGTCGTCCGCGATGGTCAGACCGTCGCCGGTGTCTACCCGGGCCGCGCGGTGCTGGGAAAGTATCGCCGCTGAGACCGCCCCGGAGCTTTACCGCTCGTCGTGGGTGCAGGTTCCACTGGCCAATGGCGCGAAGGAGGCCTGAGTGAGAAGACCCGGCAAGGCAGGACTCTCGACGGCGGTTCTCCTTCTGTCGGTCGCCTCCACCGCCACCGCGGTAGAAACCGAATCGCTTCGCGACGAGCTCGCGCGGATCTTCGGGACGGAGAAGTACTACGAGCCGGAGACGTTCGGGCCGGCGCGGTGGCTTCTGGACGGCGAGGCCTACACCACAGTCGAGCCTTCCGCCTCGGTCGCGGGGGCCAAGGACATCGTTCGCTACGAGACCGCCTCGGGTACACGTGAGGTGCTCGTCGAGGCGAAGAGCCTCGTGCCTCCGGGAGAATCGAAACCGCTCGAGATCGATGACTACGCCTGGTCCGAGGATCGCATCCGGCTCCTCGTCTTCACCAACTCCCAGCGCGTGTGGCGTCGGAACACCCGGGGGGACTACTGGGTCTTCGATCGGGAGAGCCGCGCGCTTCGTAAACTCGGCGGCGTAGCGAAAGCCGCCTCCTTGATGTTCGCGAAGTTCTCTCCCGACGGAACCCGGGTCGCCTACGTGCACGAGAACGACATCTACGTGGAGGCGGTCGCGACGGGCGCCGTCAGCCGACTGACAGGAGACGGCTCCGCGACGTCGATCCACGGCACGTCCGACTGGGTCTATGAAGAGGAGCTCGGGATCCGTGACGGCTTCCGGTGGAGCCCGGACGGACGACGCATCGCCTATTGGAGCTTCGATGCGACGGGAGTCGGCGAATTCACTTTGATCAACGATACCGAAAGCCTTTACCCGGCCCTCACCCGGATCCCCTATCCGAAGGTGGGGACGACGAACTCCGCGGTGCGGATCGGTGTCGTCGGCTCGACCGGTGGAGAGACGAGCTGGATGAAAGTGCCGGGAGATCCCCGGAACACCTACGTCGCCAGCCTGGACTGGGCGAAGGACGGCGATCACGTCCTGCTGCAGCATTTGAACCGCCTCCAGAGCACGAACGACCTCCTGCGGGCCGACGCGACTTCCGGCGACGTCGAACGGCTAGTTCACGACCAGTCCGACACCTGGGTCGAAGTCGTCGGCGAGCTCCAGCAGGTGAAGACGACGGGCGACTACCTGTGGTTGAGCGAGAGGGACGGCTTTCGGCACGCCTATCGAGTAGGAACGACCGACGGCGAGCCGCGCCTGGTGACCCGCTTCGACGCCGACTTGATCCAGCCTCTCGGCGCGGATCCCGAGGGGCGTTGGTTCTATTTCACCGCCTCTCCCGACGACGCCACCCAGGAATACCTCTATCGGGCGCCTCTCGATGGCGGCACAGCGCCGGAGAGATTGACGCCGCTTTCCCAGCCGGGCACCCACGGGTACGATCTGTCGCCCGACCGGGAGTGGGCGTTCCACACCTACTCGAGGTTCGATGAGCCCCCGCGCGTCGAGCTCGTGCGCTTGCCGGAGCACGATACCGTGCGCGTCCTGGTCGACAACCAGTCGCTCGCAAAGAAGGTGACGCCGCTTCTCACGGAGCCGGTGGAGTTCTTCCGCCTGTCGATCGAGCCCGATGTCCTACTCGACTCCTGGATCCTCAAGCCGCCCGGCTTCGATCCGTCTCGGCGATACCCTCTCATCGTCCACGTCTACGGAGAGCCCGCGGGGCAGACGGTCCTCGATCGCTGGGATGGCAACCAGGCCCTCTTTCACCGCGCGCTCGCCCGCGAAGGCTACCTCGTGGCGAGCTTCGACAATCGCGGAACGCCGGCGCCCAGGGGCGCCGCCTGGCGAAAGATCATCTACGGAACGGTGGGAGACCTCTCTTCGAGAGATCAGGCCGCCGCGGTCCGCGCTCTCGCGCGCGATCGCCCCTACGTCGATCCCGAACGGGTGGCGATCTGGGGCTGGAGCGGAGGGGGGTCGAACACGCTGAACGCGATGTTTCGTTTTCCCGACGTCTACAAGGTCGGAGTCTCGGTCGCGCCGGTTCCTGACCAGACGCTCTACGACACGATCTACCAGGAGCGCTACATGGGGCTGCCGCAGGAGAACGAGGCGGGATACAAGCTCGGCTCCCCCATCCATTTCGCCGAGGGATTGAAAGGGCGCCTTCTGATCGTTCACGGCAGCGGCGACGACAACGTGCACTACCAGGGAACGGAGCGGCTCGTGAATCGCCTCGTCCAGCTCGGCAAGCGCTTCGACCTGATGGTCTATCCCAACCGGACCCACGCGATCTCGGAGGGGGACGGCACGAGCCTCCACATCTACAGTCTCATCGCGCGCTACCTCATCGAGAACCTGGAGGAGAGCGCGTCTCCGCGCAGCGACGGCGAATGGTAGGAGCGACAGAAATGAACCCCTTCAAAGATGCAGCCCGGCTCGCGGCTCTCACTGTCCCACCGCTTCTCGCTATCGCACTTCTGTCTCCCCTGGCCCTGGGGCAAGCCCGACCCCGGGCGCGGGACCTCGGCATCCCGCTCCGGGGCACACCGGGGCCCTGGAACGCCATTACCGACGTGAACGGCGTCGAAGTGGGCCATGCCACGATCGTCCAGGGAGAGGGACCGCTCCACGTGGGCCAGGGGCCGGCGCGCACCGGTGTCACGGCGATTCTCCCTCGGGGGCGCAGCTTCGATCCGGTTTTCGCCGGATGGTACACGCTCAACGGCAACGGGGAGATGACCGGGACGACCTGGGTGAAGGAGTCCGGCTTCCTCGAAACGCCCATCCTGATCACCAACACTTTCAGTGTAGGCGTCGTGCGCGACGCCGCCCTCGCCTGGATGGCCGAGCATCACTACTACTCCCCCATCGAGGCCGACTTCTGGTTCGCGTACCCGCTGGTGGCCGAAACCTGGGACGGGGTGCTGAACGACGTGCTGGGGTTCCACGTCAAGAAAGAGCACGCTGTCTCAGCGCTCGACACGGCGCGATCGGGACCCGTCGCGGAAGGCAACGTGGGCGGAGGAACGGGAATGGTCTGCCACGAGTTCAAGGGGGGCATCGGTACGTCCTCCCGCCGCGTGCGCGTCGAGGACTCCGATTTCACGGTCGGGGTTCTCGTTCAGGCCAACCACGGCGGGCGGGCCGGGCTCACCGTCGCCGGTGTCCCCGTCGGGCAAGAGATCACCGATCTCATGCCGGTGATCCAGAGCGGCAAGCCCGGCGCGGAGCGAGGCTCCATCATCGTCGTCGTGGCAACCGACGCACCGCTCCTTCCCCATCAGCTCGAGCGGATCGCGCATCGCGTGCCCCTCGGCATCGGACGGGTAGGCGGCTACGGCGGCAACAGCTCCGGGGACATATTCATCGCCTTCTCGACCGCGAACCGCGGAGCGTTTCGAAGGACGGGGACGTCGAGCCCGGTGATGCTCTCCAACGACCTCATCGACCCGCTCTTCGAAGCGACGGTGGAAGCCACCGAAGAAGCGATCCTGAACGTGCTGGTGGCAGCGGAAACGACGACCGGTATCGACGGCAACACCGTCTACGCTCTTCCCCACGATCGGTTGCAGCAGGTGCTGAGAAAGTACAACCGGCTCCGGGAATGAAAGGCGCGCTCAGAAGAGGTCTGCGACCATCTTCCTGCAGGCGTCGAGCACCGGTGGGCCCGGGGCGTCATAGCCGTGGGTTCCGAAGTAGGCGAGCACGACGTCTCTTTCCGGCGAAACGTAGAGACCCTGTCCGCCGAATCCTCCCTTGAAGAACGAACCGTCGGTATAGACCCGATCCCACTGATAGGTCGCATGGCGAACGTCCGCGGAGGCGCTCCCGGCGGCTTCGAGAAGCGCTGGCCGGCCGCCTTCGAGGATCTTCTTCAGATAGCTCTCGGAAACCACTCCCCTCCCGCGCCCTTTCGTGAAGAGAAGCCCGAAGCGGGCGACGTCCCGCAGGGTGGCGACGATGCCCCCATGAACCGCACCGTGGCCCCGCGAGTTGACGCTCACGAGGGCGTCCGCCTCCGCTCCCATTCTCGACCAGATCGTCTCGCTCAGAACCTCGTGGAACTTCTTCCCCGTCACCTCCTCGGCCAGCCACGCGAGGACCATGGTGTTGACGCTCACGTACTCCCACACCTTCCCGGGCTCGGACCGCTTCTCGAGCGACGCGATGAAGCCGAGGGTGTCCTCTTCCATCACGGTCGACGGCAGACCTTCGACTTTCGGAAGCCAGCCGAGGCTCGCCTCGTATCGATAGTGCGCCCGCTCCGGGTTGGTGTAGCTGTCCTCGATCTCCTCGAGCGCGTCGATGCCCGAGGCCATGTCGAGGACGTCGAGAACAGGGATGCCTTCCCAGGCCGTTCCCCGGAGAGCGGGCACGTAGACGTCCACCGGCTTCGAAACGTCCACCAGCCCCTGGTCCTCCAGGATCGCCACTACGGTCGAAACCAGCACCTTCGAGACCGAGAACAGGATGTGCTGGTCGCTGCTCCCCATCCGCGGATAGCTTTCGTAGACGACCTTACCCCCGCGGACGATCACGATTCCGTCGAGGGCGCCCGAACCGACGTAGTCGTCGAATGCCATGACGCCGCCGTCCGCGAGCGCCACCTCGTAGCGGGCGACGTCGTCTTCGAGCGAGGTCTCGAGCGCCAGCACGGCTCCGTCGCCGCACCCGATGACGGCGGTCGGAAAGATCTTCGGGATCGAGAGAAAGGCGTAACGGGAGATCTCTCCGCCGTCGTCCCAGTTCTCGAGGTTGACCTCTCGCCCCAGGCGCTCGGCCTCCCCGGGGGAAAACGCGGCCCCTTGGGGATTCGGGCTCGGGGCGCAGCCCGCCATCAGAACGAGAACGCTGGATGGCACTACGGACCGGTTCATGATCGCTCCAATCACGAAACTCTACCGCAGCTGGACGTCTGGAGCGACGGCTCGAGCGCCGGAGGCCCGGAATGGCTGATCGCAGCTCGAGATCGAGGCGCGGAACCGCGCTCTAACGGATCCTGAGCAAGGGCGTCGCGCTCGCCGCGTTCGAGAGCGGCGACTCGCGGCCTTCCTCGTTGACCCAGGTGACGGCGTAGGTGTAGGTCACGCCGTTCGTGAGACCCGCGTCGGAATAGGTCGCGTAGCCCGTCTGGTGGCCGACGGCGATGGGGGTGAACGGCGTCGCTCCGACGCGCCGGTAGACGTTGTAGCTCGAAGCACCCTCCATGGGACTCCACACCAGGGTCACCGACCCGGGCCGCGCCCGCGCCGTCAGGCCCGCGATCGCGGGGAGCGGAAGAAGCTCCACCGTCACCTCGAAGAAGCCCTCCGACGAGTTCCCGCTCCGGTCTCTCGCGACGCAATCGACGGTCGTGAGGCCGACGTGAAAGAGGCTTCCGGACGGCGGATCGCAGCTCGCGATCGGCGAGGGGTCGACGTTGTCGGAGGCGGAGACGAGATAGGTCACGACCGCGCCGTTCGCCGAAAGGGAATCGACGGCGAAGCTCGCCGGGAGGTTCAGCGTCGGGGGCGTGGTGTCGGGTGTCGGCGGTTCGTGCGGAGCGGGAAACCCGAGGTCGTAGAGCACCACGGCGCCACGCTGATCGAGAATCTCCTCCAGGGTCGTCTCACCGTACGTCGCGACGTACTGGAAGAGACTCACCGACGCGGGCGAAGGAGGAACCTGGGCGAAGAGCTCGAGAAGTCCCGCGTTCTCGAGAATCCCCGACTGCAAATACTCCGAGTCCCGGTAGGTAGAGAAGGTATCCCTGCTCACGTTGTGCACGAGGACGTCATCCTCCAGAAAAGCGATGCGCGAGAACCCCATGTACAGGTTCGCCGCCTGCACGATGTCGCCTCCGGGAAGAACGATCATGGAGTCCAGGGTCGACGTCATGATGGTGCGGCCCTTGACGAACAGGAGCCTCTCCGTCGCCGCGCCCGCCGGCATGGAGAAGAGGAGAAGCATTGCGCCGAGCAGCAAACGCCCGCGCAGCGCGTGCCGTCTCCACTCGAACCGCTTCTGGGCAGTGCCGCGCATGACCGCGAGCCTAGAAATTACCGGACGACCAGTCGTCCATGGTGACGATGTTCCCGTTCTCGTAGGTCCAGGTGATTCTCTGGTAAACGATGCTCACGACCTCGCGAGTGCCCGCACCCTCGCTCCCCGATGCGGCGGTGATGTCGGAAAGAAACGCGTTCTCGACCTCGATGGTGAAATAGTTCACCGCATTTCCGTGTACCTCGTTCCGGAAGAACCGCACCTCGCAGTTCACACTCTCGCCGTTGACGAGCGCCCGATAGAGCTTCGGAGTCGCCTTGTCGATGGCTTTGTAGAGGCGCAGCGGTTGGTGCTGGCGGCGGCCGCTCCTTTGTCCCGAGGCGGCATCGAACGGAACGACCACGCCGTGGCCGAATCCGAACACGTTCATCCAACCCTCGAAGTGTGTCATCGTGACGTCGCCTTCGATTTCACCCTGAGACTGACCATTGCATTGCGCCACGATCGTATCGGCGAGCGCCGCACCCGGAGCGGCGAGCGCGAGCGCGAGCCCGCCCACGAGCATACCTGGAAACACCCTCATCCACAGTCGCATGTCGTTTTCCTCCTGGTCCAAAGGCTCAATGAACGCTTTTCCGGCGCGCCCGGGCGACGACGAGCCCGACGAGCGCGCCGATGAGCAACGGCGCGGTCAGCGGCTCGGGAACGTCGGGAGTCCCGGCGGTCATGAGAAAACTCGAGAAATAGATCGAGCTGGCGCTGTCCGGGTCCGTATGAATCAGATAGAACCCAGTTGAGGGAGCCGTTTCGGAAACGAAAAAGGAAACGCTGGCCGTCATCCCGGGAGAAAGGAGGAAATCCCACGCGATCGCGATGGAGACGTCGTCGGGGAACGCCGCGGGAACACCATTGACTCCCTCGAGATTGTCGTCGAGCCAGTTGCCGTGGATGTCGCCGAAGACGTACCCGGGCTCGTCGATCTCCCAGGTCTGTCCCGAGGCAGGGACTCCCGCCGTGGCCCCGAACTCGTTGAAGAACGTGTTCGTCGGCTCGTCGATCTCGACGTCGAGAAAGAGCGAAACCTGATGACTGCCGGTTCCGCTCATCGAGACCGCGATTTCCCCGAGCCCGGTATCGAAGTCGAAGAGCGAGGCGTCGACGGAGGCCGGAAGGTCCCCCGGCAGCGTGCCGTCGAAATCGCACGGCGCCAGATCGCAATAGCTCGTCCCGTCCAGGGAGATGCCCCAATCGAAGAGGGAGATGTCGGTCGCGCCCGAGGTCCGGACACTCAGAAGGAACGCCGCGGCGATCGCGGCGGAGCAAAGAGCTCGATTCAGACCGCACGAATTCCGGAAACGTCTTGAGGCCATAGATTTTTCGGTAACTCTAGCCGGGAGGGGTGAGCAGGGTCTCTCTCGTGCAAGAACAGCGCCAGGAGCCGCGGCGGAGATATCCAATAGACAGAAGGCTAGTTAGTCAGCAGGCCTTGAAGAATTCAGCGCGGAGCTGTAAGCGGTGGCGACAGCCTCTCGGCGGTCCTTCGGGGCGAATCGACCGCTAAACTTCTTCTACACAGGATGATGGAACGAGTCACCGGCGCGAGCACCGGGGTTGTCAATCATACCGACACTCGTGCCGCACCTCGAGCGCGCTGTCGGAGGCCTGCAAAGTCGACGGCATTTGTGGTAATCGTGGAGCCGTCATGAGCAAGGGCAGATTGGAAGCTTTCAGCGACGGGGTCATCGCCATCATCATCACCATCATGGTGCTGGAGTTGAGGGTGCCTCACGGCGCGGAATTGGACTCGCTGCGCCCGCTGGTCCCGGTGCTGCTCAGCTACGTCCTCAGCTTCGTCTTCATCGGAATCTACTGGAACAACCACCATCACCTCCTTCAGGCGGCGCGAAAGGTCGACGGCCGCGTCCTCTGGGCCAACCTCCACCTGCTGTTCTGGCTTTCCTTGATCCCCTTCGTGACCGGCTGGATGGGAGAGAACCACTTTGCCGCGTCGCCGGTCGCACTCTACGGGATCGTACTGTTCCTCGCCGGGCTCGCCTATGTGATCCTCAGCCGGGTCCTCGTCGCCTGCCAGGGCGCCGACTCCGCCCTCGCGAGCGCGCTCGGAGACGACTTCAAGGCGAAGGCCTCGGTTCTCGCTTATGCGGTGGCGATCCCTCTCGCTTTCTTGCGGCCCGCGATCGCCTGCGCCATCTACGTACTGATCGCCGTCCTGTGGCTGATCCCGGACCGGCGAATCGAGAAAGTGCTGCGGGAGGAGCCGAGATGAACCTCGTCGTTCTGCACGGACCCGCCGCGTCGGGAAAGCTCACCGTCGGCCGGGAGCTCTCGCGGGTAACGGGCTATCGCCTCTTCCACAACCACCTGGTGGTCGACGCGGTAACGGCGGTATTCGACTTCGGCTCGGAGTCTTTCGTCCGTCTTCGCGAAGAGACCTGGCTCTCTGTGTTCCGGGAGGCCACCCTTCGAGGAGTCTCTCTCATCTTCACATTCACCCCAGAGCGGACGGTGCGGGAGTCTTTCGTCGGGGACGCGGTCTCGGCGGTGGAAGGAGCGGGCGGACGAGTTCTCTTCGTCGAGCTGAGCTGTCCGGAAGCGGAGCTCGAGCGGCGGGTCGAGGACGACTCCCGCGCCCGGTTCGGTAAGCTCCGTTCCAAGGCGCTCTTGCAGGAGCTCCGCGGCGAGGGCGCCTTCGACTACCCGAAGCTTCCCGCGGATTTGACTATCGACACCAGCGCGCTGACTCCGGAGGAGGCAGCGCTCCTCATCCGGGAACGCCTGTGAGCTCCAGGATTACGAGGGAACATCGAAGGGGGCCTTCTACGTTAAGTCCTTCGAGGTGAACCCATGTCCTCCCTAGGGCGCCGGATACATTCCCTAGCGCGCAAGCTCTCGCGCTCTCCCCTGTTCACGATCCTGTCGGTCGCCACCCTCGCCCTCGGCATCGGCGCGACCTCGGCGATTTTCAGCGTCGTTCACGGCGTCCTCTTGAAGCCCCTGCCTTTCGACGATCCGGACGAGCTCGTGGGGGTGTGGCACGAGGCGCCCGGGCTCGGGTTCGACCTCTTGAACCAGGGACCGGCATTTCACTTCACCTACCGCGACGAGAGCCGGGTGTTCGACGACGTCGGGATGTGGCAGACCAATCAGGTGACGATTACCGGAGTCGCGGAACCCGAGCGGGTGCCGGCCATGAGGGTGACGGATGGGACGTTGACGCTTCTGAGGGTGAAGCCCGCCCTCGGCCGGGTATTCACGGCCGACGACGACAAGGCGGGGAGCGCCGAGACCGCCATCCTGAGCTACGGGTACTGGCAGCGGCGGTTCGGAGGAGAATCCGGGGTCATCGGGAAGACCCTCGACGTCAACGGCCGCCCGACGGAGGTCATCGGCGTTCTCCCCGCCGGTTTTCGCTTCCTTCGTTCGGATGCGGCCCTGTTCCTTCCCTTCCGGTTCGACCGTTCGGAGCTCTTCATAGGCAACTTCGCCTACCAGGGGATCGCCCGGCTCAAGAAGGGCTTCGGTCTCGCGGACGCGGACGCCGACCTGTCACGGATGATCCCGCTCGCGGCGGAGAGGTTTCCGTTTCCGAGCGGCTTGACGGCGGGGATGCTAAAGGAAGCGCGGTTCGGTCCCAACGTGCGTCCGCTCAAGGAAGACGTCGTGGGCGACGTGGGCACCACTCTCTGGATCCTTCTGGGAACGGTGGGAATGGTCCTCCTCATCGCTTGCGCGAACGTCGCCAATCTCTTCCTGGTGCGCGCGGAGGGCCGGCAGCGGGAGCTGGCGCTTCGTACCGCCCTCGGAGCGAACCGCGCCCGGGTGGCGAAGGAGCTCCTCGGGGAGAGCGTCACTCTCGGCCTGCTCGGAGGTCTCGCCGGCCTCGGGGTCGCCTTCGGAGCCATCCGGCTTCTCGTCGCCATGGCGCCGGAAACGCTTCCCCGTCTCGAGGAGATCGGAATCGACGCCACCGTCCTCGCGTTCACTCTGGGAATTTCACTCGCCGCGGGCCTCTTCTTCGGGCTGGTGCCCGTTCTCAAGTTCACCAAGCCCAACGTGGCGGGCGCGCTCAAAGAAGGAGGGCGGACCGCGAGCGACGGTCGAGAGCGGCAGCGCGCGCGAGGAGCGCTCGTGGTGGCGCAGATGGCGCTCGCCCTGGTGCTCCTCGTCGGGTCGGGACTCATGATCCGGAGCTTTCGCGCGCTCCGTGAAGTGCAACCGGGATTCGTGAATCCCGCCGAGGTGCTGACGTTCCGCGTCTCCATCCCCGAAGCCCAGGCCGAGACCGCGGACCAGGTGGCCCAGGTCCACGAGCAGATCCTGCGGAAGATCGAAGAGATTCCCGGCGTCACGTCCGTAGGGATGTCGTCGTCCATCACCATGGACCGCGACAGCAGCAACGACCCCATCTTCGTCGAGGAGTTCCCCGTCGAGGGAGACCAGCTTCCGCCGATTCGGCGCTTCAAATGGATCGCGCCCGGCTACTTCGAGACCATGGGCAACCCTCTCGTCGCCGGCCGCTCGGTGACGTGGGACGACGTCCGCCTGAAGGCCCCCATAGCCGTCATAACGGAGACCCTCGCGCGCGAGTTCTGGCCGAGCCCGGCGGCGGCGCTCGGGAAACGAATCCGGGTGAATCCCAACGACAAATGGCGCGAGATCGTGGGGGTCGCGGGCGACGTCTACGACGATGGAGTCGATCAGAAGGTCACGGCCATCGTGTATTGGCCGATGACCGTCAACGACTTCTGGGACGAGATCGGTTTCGTCCAGAGGAACATGGGCTATGTCGTGCGCGGGAGCCGGACCGGGGAGCCCGGGTTCCTCGAGGAAGTGCGCAAAGCGGTGTGGTCCATCGACCCCGACGCTCCCATCGCGAACGTGAGGACGCTGGAGGACATCCTGAACGACTCCATGAGCCGCACCTCGTTCACGCTGGTCATGCTGGTGATCGCGTCGGTCGTGGCTCTTCTCATCGGGGCCGTGGGTCTCTACGGCGTCATCTCCTACGGAGTCACGCAGCGCACGCGCGAGATCGGGGTGCGTATGGCCCTCGGCGCCCGGGCTTCCGAGGTGAGCGGGATGTTCCTCCGCCGTGCGGCATTTCTCTCGGCAATCGGGATCGTCGTGGGGCTCGCCGCCGCCTTCGGCCTGACGCGCCTCATGAGCTCGCTCCTCTTCAACGTGAGCCCCGCGGATCCTCTGACCTACGCGGTCGTTTCCCTGGTGCTGGTCGCGATCGCGCTTCTCGCGAGCTACATTCCCGCCCGCCGGGCATCCGGCATCGATCCCACCGAGGCCCTTCACTGGGAGTAGCGCTCACCGGTAAAGATTGCCCCCCGGGATTCGATCTGCGATGATCCGCGGAATGGAACCGATCAGCAGACGCAGGTTCGTCGAGTCCCTGGGCACGACCGCGGCGGCGGGCTGGGCGATGCCTTCGCTGCGGGGATCGGCCGTGTCGCCGGAACGAGTGGTGCGGATGTCGGGCGACGGCGTCGGGCTTTCGCCGCGCGAATATGCGTCCCTGCTCGCGGACATCGCGATGCGCGCGGAAATCGACGAGGACAACTACCTCCTCGGCGGAGAAGTCGAGCGCTTCGAGCAGCGGTGGGCGGAACTGCTGGGGAAAGAGCGGGCAGTGTTCATGCCCTCCGGCACGCTGGCGAACCAGCTCGCGCTCCGGGCGCTCGCCGGAGACAAGCGCCGCGTGATCGTGCCCGAGACGAGCCACATCTACAACGACACGGGGGACGCATCGCAGACGCTCTCGGGATTGACGCTGATGCCGCTCGGGCCGGGAAAGGCGACCTTCACCTGCGCCGAGGTCGAAGCGGTCCTCGCTCGAACGGCCGGCGGCCGCGTCAAAACCGAAGTCGGAGCCATCGCGGTCGAGAGCCCGGTGCGGCGGCTCCGGGGCCAGTTGTTCGACTGGGACGAGATGCAGCGGCTGTCCGCGTTCGCGCGCGAGGGCGGGATCGGCCTCCACCTCGACGGCGCGCGTCTCTTCATCGCCTCGGCCTACACCGGCATCTCCCCTGCGCAGTACGCGGCGCTTTTCGACACGGTGTACGTCTCGCTCTGGAAGTGCTTCAACAGCGGCATCGGGGCAATCCTCGCGGGCCCGCGATCGCTTCTCGACAGCATGTTCCACGTGCGCCGCATGTTCGGCGGAAACCTCGCCGTGGGTTGGCCGGCGGCGGTCGTCGCCACCCACTACATGGACGGATTCCTCGACCGGCTGCGCGCCGCCGTGCGCGTTTCCGAGGATTTCTACGCGGCTATCGGCCGAAACCCGGCGTTCTCCGTCGAGCGAGTGCCGGGCGGCACCAATCTCACGCAGGTCACCGTGAAGACCAGCGACCGCGCCGCCTTCAAGAACCGCCTGGCGGAGCGCGGAGTGCTGCTCCCCGAAGGCGGAACGGACCGTATCACCCTCGGCGTGAACGAGACCTGGGCCCGCAGCTCGGCCGCCGACCTGGCGCTGGCCTTCGAACAGTCGGCGATCTGACCGGGCGCCGCTCGCCGTTCGTCTCAGCCCAGACGAATCCGCCGTGGGAGCTGCCCGTTGCTCTCCCAGTAGGTCTTCTTGCCCGCGAGTATCGGGTCGTCCATCGCCGGCTGCACTCTCCCCGACGTATCGATCGCCCTCGAGACGATGGTGTGCTCGCCCGCCGCGGCGCCCGGCCAGTCGAGGTGCCAGAACTTCCAGGCGTAGGCTTCGTCCTTCCCTTCCCCGATCATGGCCCGCCGCCAGTCGCCGTTGTCGACGCGAACCTCGACTCGATCCAGGGGAGCTCCCCATGCGGCGCCGTGGATGCGATAGCCCGAGCCCTGTCGCGTCACCTTGGCGGCGACGGATTTCACCAGCGCCCGGCCGACGGACGTCATGTTCCAGACGGTTTCGGGGCCCCGCTTCTCCTCGCGAAGCGTCACGTAGTCCTTCGCCATGAAGCGGCCCATGAACCGGGTGTCGATGACCTCGATGCGCTTCAGCCACTTCACGTTCGCGATTCCGAACCAGCCGGGGACGATCAGCCGCAAGGGGAATCCGTGATGGCCCGCGAGCGGGACTCCGTTCATCTCGTAGCAGAGCAGATTCTCCGGGCTCATCGCGTCCTCGAGCGACAGGCTCCTCGCAAAGTTCTGCTGGATCTTGTTGCCGCGGATCTCCTCGTCGCCGGCGTCGCTCCCGTAGAACACGACCTCGATCCCGTTCTGGAGCAGACCCGCTCTCTCCAGGATCGGCGCGAGCGGGCATCCAGTCCATTTCGCGTTCCCGATCCCGCCCCAGAACCAGGGAAACCCGTTGTTGCCCGAGCACTCCAGAGTGAAGGTCACGTCGCGGCGCGGCATCGCCTTCAGATCGGCCAGGCGGTAGCTCCCCGGGCTCCTCACCAGACCCGTCACGTCGAGCTGCCACTGGCTCTCTTCGATCACCGGCTTGTTGTAATGGCCGACGCGGAAGAAGCCTTCGTTGGGAGTGATCCACGATCCCAGCTTCTGCCAGTCGAGCATGCTGATCTCGTTCAGAGGCCAGGGACCGGGGGCCGTGGGAGGCGCCTCCGGATGGTCGAGGAACGGAATCACTTCCTCGCCCTGGACGGCGGGGAGCGCCGCCGCCACCACCTTCGCCTGGGCCAGCGCCAGCGCGCTGACCGCGGCTCCGCCTCGAGCGAGTGCTTCCCGACGCGTGATTTTCATGAGTGCCTCCGCGGCAGAGGTTGTCACAAGCCGCACGGCGGATTCAACCGATTCTCGTATACTTCGCGGCATGAAGAGACGCGAATTCCTGAAGACCATGGGTTCTTTCGGGGTTGCCGCGGGCCTTCCCGCGGGACGGCCGCTCGAGACCGTGAGGGTGGGCGTCATCGGGCTCGGCGCCCGCGGAAGCTTTCACGACGTCTACGATGCCGCGAGCTGGTCGGCGATCGCCCCTCTCAGCGAGCGATCCGTCGCCAACCGATCGCTCCCCGTCGACGTGCCCGACTTCACCCGCGGCCGCTACAAGAGCCGCCAGCCGCTTCAGGTCGCGCGGGCTTCGGAAAGCGGACGTTTCCCGGTGTCGCTTCCGGCGAGAAACCAGGAGAGAACGAACGAGAGGAAGATGCCGAGCTGAAGCGACAGCCCCTCGAGCGTCGGCTGGAGCTCGAGGAAGGGAACGTAGGGCACCCAGTCGAGAGGTGTTTCCTGGACCCATCCGATCTTCTGCAGCTCGGCGATGCCGTAGCCGGCGAAAACCAGGGAGAGAATTCCGAGGAGGATGCCGGTGATAGCGAAGAAAGGCTTCAGAGGAATTCTCTTGCCGTAGCGGAACATGAGGACGATGACCGCCAGGAGCACCACGAGCCCGGCGAGAAGGCCGAGAACGATCGCGCCGCCCGCGGCACTGCCGCTCCGAAGCCATAGGGCCTGGTAGAAGAGAACGGTCTCGAAGGCTTCGCGGTAGACGGCGAGAAAAGAGACCGTCGCAAGCGCGATGCCGCTGCCGGTTCCGAGCGCCGTCTTCGTCCTCTCCTGGATATAGCCCTTCCACCTCTTGAGGTCGGCGTTATGGAGTATCCAGAAGCTCACCGAGAAAAGGACCGCGGCCGCGAGGATCGAGGTCAGTCCCTCGAGGGCCTCGCGCTCCAGAGTGGAGGCCTCGACGAGGAGCTGGGCGAGGATCCAGGTGAGCCCGCCGGCTACGACCCCCGCGAGCGCGCCCCCCAGGGTATAACGCCTCAGCTCGGGAAGCCCGGCGGCCGCGAGATAGCTCAGGAGGATGGCGACGAGGAGGGCGGCCTCGATTCCCTCCCTGAGCAGGATCGCAGCCGACTGCACGAACGCGAACGCGAACCCCGTTCCCGTGCCCGCGAGGGCCTTCCGCGCGTCCGCCGTCATCACTCGAATGCGGTCGAGCCGGTGCGCGACCGCCTCACGATCCCCTCCCTCCCGGAGCAGCGTCCGGTACTGCGTGAGCTCGCGCTCGAGGTTCCGGACGAGGCGCGCGTCGATCGAAAGGAGCGTGGCCTCGGTGAGCTCGATCCCTTCGAGGTAGGCCTCGATGCTCAACCGGACGGCGCGATCGCGCTCGCCGGCCTGGAACGCTCCGTAGCTCTCCTCGAGCTTCCGCTCGGCGAGGCGCAGAAGCTCGTCTCCCTGAGTCTCCGGAACCGCGCTGCGGTAGAAATCGAGCGCTCCCGGGTCGAGACGGTGCGAGGCTTTCAGCTCGTCGTCGGAGAGCGTCGCGAGCTCGCGGATGCTCACCGGAAGCGGCGCCGACTGCGGACTCGGCGCGAAGTCGTCTCGAAGAGTCATCAGATAGAAGGAGACGTCCCAGCGCTGCGCGGGGGTAAACGCGTCCTCGAACGACGGCATCGCCGTTCTCGCGACTCCGAAGCCGACGGCGTTGTAGAGCTGGTGCGGAGCGACCTTTTTCATCCGGGCTTCACGGAACGAGGTAGGCGGCGGGTTCTGGCTCGTCGCCGACAATCCCTTGCCGTCTCCAGCGGCGCCGTGGCACTGAGCGCAGGCGGACGCGTAGAGCTTCCTTCCCTCCTCGATTTTCGGGGCGCGGGCGGGATAGGTCACGAGTCCGAGCTCGCGCGTCATCCCCGCAACGAGCTCGCGCGTGAGGCTCAGAACCTTGGACGGATCCTGTTTTTCTTCCACGTAGGTCGCCAGACGGACGAGCTCCTCGCGCACCTCGCTGCCGTCCGGAGCGATTCGCGCGTGCTCTTCCACGAGAATCTTCGAGAACTGGCTCATCTCCTGGTACTCGAACTCGTCGAGGACCCGGCCGTCTTTGACGGCGCCCGGGTAGTCAGAGCCCACGTACTGGAGCAGGAACAGAAGCTCCTCGCCGCCGAGGCTCGCGCTGCCCGAGCCGGCGAAGGGACCCTCCGGGGACGATCCCCCGGTGGTGCCTCTCCGCGGGAGAAAGACCAGGAGGGCGCCGAGGACCAGAGGCACGAAGAGCAGCATCTGGGTGAAAGACCGTCGCCGGTCGGCGGCATTCCCTTTAGCCATCGGACCAAGCTTACCTGAAAATGAAACCTGTTTTCAAGTTTCTTCCGCGGCGGGCCAGCGGCGGGAAAGCGCGATGAAGAATCGGCCGAGCAGGCTGACGACCCCGATTCCGAGGCCCACGACCACCCCGGCGTCGATGATCCCCCGCCAAGGCTGCGGGAGGCGCCGGACGCCGAAGACCACCGCGGCGATAACCAGGACCAGGGTCCAGCTGGTGATCCTCGTCTTCCGGGACGCTTGGAAGAGTCCGATGCAGTACGGAGCCGCGAGCAGGACCCGGAGAGGCGTCGGGTTCCGTCCGAGGTCGAGGGCGCGCCCGACCACCCGGGGCGAGAATTTCCGATGGAATCCGCGATAGCCCTCCGCGTACGCGTTGAATCCCACCCAGGTGAGCAGCAGCAGCCAGTGCCGAGGTCCGAGGGAGCTCGAGACGATCGGCTCGAGCGCGTAAGGCGTCAGCTGATAGAGGGCGCGGCCCAGCAGCAGAACCACGCCGAGGATGCCCCAGCTCGCGATTCCCACCGACATGAGCGCTCCACGATACACGAGACGGCGCGAACCTCCGTGATAAACTTCACCAATGGGTAAGACTTACGAGAGGCTGAAGCATCCCCTGGTGCGCGAGAACGGGTCTCTTCGCCGCGCGAGCTGGGAAGAGGCGATCGAGCGCGCCGCCCGGGGATTCGAGACCGTCGTGGAAAAACACGGCGGCTCCTCGTTCGGTCTCTTCAGCTGTTCGAAGGCGACGAACGAGATGAACTTCATGGCGCAGAAGTTCGCCCGCGTCGTACTCGGAAGCAACAACATCGACAGCTGCAACCGCACGTGACACGCCCCGAGCGTCGCCGGTCTGGCGGCGGTTTTCGGAGCGGGCGGAGGCACGAGCTCGTACCGCGAGGTCGAGGAGTGCGACCTGGTCCTCCTCTGGGGCTCGAACGCCCGGGAGGCGCATCCGATTTTCTTCCACCACGTCCTCAAGGGACTCCGGCGCGGCGCGAAGCTCTACGCCGTCGACCCGCGGCGCACGTCTTCGGCGCAGTGGGCCGACCTCTGGCTCGGCATCGACGTGGGGACGGACATCGCTCTCGCGAACGCCGTCGGCCGCGAGATCCTCGCAGCCGGTCTCGAGAACCGGAACTTCATCGAGAACGCCACCACCGGATTCGAGGAGTACCGCCGTACGGTCGAGCCCTATACCCTCGAGCGTGCGGAGAAGATTACCGCGGTTCCGCGCGAGAGCATCCGCGAGCTCGCCCATGCGTACGCGAAGGCCGACCGGGCGCAGCTCTGCTGGACCCTCGGGATCACCGAGCACCACAACGCCACCGACAATGTCCTCGCTCTCATCAATCTCTCTCTGCTCACGGGGCACGTCGGCCGATGGGGCTCGGGTCTCGCTCCCCTCCGGGGCCAGAACAACGTACAGGGCGGAGGGGACATGGGAGCGATCCCCAACCGGTTTCCCGGATTTCAGGAGGTCGCGGACGACGGGCACCGCGCGAAGTTCGAGAAGGCCTGGGGGACTTCCCTCCCCGCGACTCCGGGCTGGCACATCTCGCTGATGCTCGAAGCGATGGAGCGCGGCGAACTTCGATGTCTCTACGTCATCGGCGAGAATCCGGCGCAGTCGGAAGCGGACGCGAAGCGGGCCCACGAGCTCCTGGAAGGACTCGACCACCTCGTCGTCCAGGACATATTTCTCACCCGGACCGCGGAAATGGCCGACGTGGTCCTTCCCGCGTCCGCCGCCTGGGCGGAATGCGAGGGAACGGTGACGAGCAGCGAGCGCCGCGTGCAGCGGGTGAGAAAGGCGCTCGACCCGCCCGGCGAGGCGAAGGATGACGTCGAGATCCTCTGCGCTCTCGCCCGCCGTCTGGGACACGACTGGCGGACCCCCGCTGCGGAAGAGATTTGGGACGAGGTCCGGAGCCTGTCGCCGATGCACGCGGGGATGAGCTACGAGCGTCTGGAAGAGCTCGGCGGCATCCAGTGGCCATGCGGCGACGAGAAGGATCCGGGAAGCCCCTTCCTCCACGGTCGGCTTTGGAAGCGCCCGGTCGAGGGAATGAAAGCGCCATTCCACGCCGTCGAGGACTCGCCTCCGGTCGACACTCTCACCGATGAGTTCCCGATGCGCCTCACGACCGGCCGTCGCCTCGATTCGTTCAACACCGGAGTGCAGACCGGAGGCTACAGGTCGCCCATTCGCGATGGAGAGACTCTGGACCTCTCGCCCACGGACGCTCGGAAACTGGGCCTCACCGAGGGCGAGCGCGTTCGCGTCGTATCCCGGAGAGGCGAAGTCGAAGCTCCCGTTCGGCTCGATCCCAACCTGCGGCCGGGTCTCGCCTTCATGACGGTACACTTCCCCGACGAGGTGGACGTAAACCAGCTCACCATCGAGGCCTGGGATCCGAAGTCGGGGACGTCGGAGTTCAAAGCCACCGCCATCCGTATCGAGAAGGTCGAGGTTCCCGTCACCTAGATGGATCTTCATTGGATAGGCGCCGAGCCTACGGACACCGAACGAGCGGCGGTCGACGATGTCGTAGGTGTCGCTACGGGCATCGATCTTCCCGGCGAGAAGCTCGAAGACCACGTGGTCCGAAGCGGTCTCGAGGAAGTACTCGCCAAGCGACACCTCCTCCTTCCGGCGCTGAACGCCGTCCAGGGCCGTATCGGATGGATCAGCCCCGGCGCCCTCGACTACATCTGCCGGCGACTCAGTGTCCCTCCCGCCGAAGCCTATGGAGTGGCCACGTTCTACGCTCTTCTCTCGACCGAGTTCCGGCCGCCCCGAGTTGCCCACGTCTGCGACGACATCGCTTGCCAGCTCGCGGGCGCCGAGAATCTTTGCCGGAAGCTCGAGGAGAAGCTCGGTCCCGAGGGTGCCGCCTGGTTTCGAAGCCCTTGCCTCGGGCAATGCGAGCGGGCCCCGGCCGCTCTCCTGCAGCTCGCGGGCGAGGACGACTGGACTCTGACGTCCGCCGACGCGGAGGCCGTCGCCGAAGCAGTATCGGGAACGCGCTCCGAGTCTCGTCTCCCGAGCGCGGCGCCTCAGACGGTGTCGCCGCGGGCGGAAGGCCTTCGGATCCTGCGGCGGATTGGACGGGCGAGCCCTTCGAGCCTCGACGACTACCGCGAGCAGGGCGGATACCGGGCTCTTCGCCGCGCGTTCGAGATCGGCCCCGAGGGAGTCCTGCGCGAAGTGAAGGAGTCGGGTGTTCGCGGGCGGGGCGGCGCCGCTTTCCCCATGGGCGTGAAATGGGAGGCGGTCGCGAAAGCTCCCGGCCGGCCGCACTACGTCGTCTGCAACGCGGACGAGTCCGAGCCCGGGACGTTCAAGGACCGCGCGCTCATGGAGGAAGACCCGTTCGCCGTGATCGAGGCGACGACCATCGCCGGATTCGCGACGGGCGCAACCAGAGGCTACATCTACGTCCGCGGCGAGTATCCGCTCGCCATCCGGAGGCTCCGCCACGCGATCGAGGCCTCGGAGAAGCGCGGTTTTCTCGGCGCCGGCATCATGCCCCATTGCGGCGAGGAATTCGATTTCGCAATCGAGGTCCGCCAGGGGGCGGGCGCCTACATCTGCGGCGAGGAGACCGCGCTCTTCAACTCGATCGAGGGTTTCCGCGGCGAGCCTCGCTCGAAGCCTCCCTTCCCCACCCAGGTCGGGCTGTTTCGAAAGCCGACCGTCGTCAACAACGTGGAGACCCTGGTGAACGTTCTCGACATCGTCCTCGACGGCGGAGCGGAGTTCGCCGCCATCGGAACGAAGGAATCCGCGGGTCCGAAGCTCTTCTGCGTCTCCGGTCACGTGGCCCGGCCGGGAGTCTACGAGGTGGCGTTCGGAGCGACGCTTCGAGCGGTCATCGATCTCGCCGGCGGAGTTCCCGGCGGAAGGAAGATCAAGACGATCCTTCTCGGAGGGGCCGCGGGAAGCTTCGTCGGGCCGGAGGAGATCGACACACCGCTCACCTTCGAAGGAACGAGGGCCATCGGAGCGACCCTCGGCTCCGGGGTCATCATGGTCTTCGACGAGACGGCCGACCTGAGAGCGACCGCGGCCCGCATCGCCCGCTTCTTCCGCGACGAGTCCTGCGGTCAGTGCGTCCCCTGCCGCGTAGGCACCGTGCGGCAGGAAGAGTCGCTCTCGCGCCTCGCCCGGAACGGCGATGAGGCGCGGGAGAAAGTCCTTCTCGACGAGCTCGCGCAGGTCATGCGCGATGCCTCGATTTGCGGCCTCGGGCAGACGGCGGCGAACGCCATCGTTTCGGCGCTGTCGAAAGGGATCCTCACCCGGGAGACACCATGAGCGAACGCCGGATCGACATCACTCTCGACGGGGAGAGCGTCAGCGTTCCCGAAGGGGCGACGCTCCTCGACGCCTGCCGCGATAAGGCCATCGATACCCCGACGCTCTGCTACCTCGAGAACCTGACCCCGGTGAACGCCTGCCGGGTCTGCGTGGTCGAGCTCGAGGGCTCGCGGGTCCTCGTTCCCGCCTGCTCCCGGAAAGCGGAGGCGGGCATGAAAGTCGCGACGGACACCGCCCGCGTCCGGCACAGCCGGAAGCTCGTCCTCGAGCTCCTCGCTTCCTCGGTCGATCTATCGCTCGCGAGCGCCGAGATTCGCTCGTTCATGGAGCGCTACGGGGTCGACCCCTCGAAGTTCGGGCCGAAGGCTCCGCCCGCCGAAGCGGGCGAGCGCGACTCCCGCCATCCGGGCCACCATCACGTCGCCGACGGGAGCCGCGCGGAGACGGTGGCTCAGCCGGTGAAGATCCACGACGAGATGTACGTCCGCGACTATGGGCGGTGCATCCTCTGCTACAAGTGCGTCGAGGCCTGCGGAGTCGACGCCCAGAACAGCTTCGCCATCGCCGTCGCCGGCCGGGGTTTCGACGCCCGCATCTCGACCGAGCTCGACCGGAGGCTCGACGAGTCCGCCTGTGTCTACTGCGGGAACTGCATCGGGGTCTGCCCCACGGGCGCCCTCATGTTCAAGAGCGAATACGACCGCAGGCAGGACGGCACCTGGGACGAGTCGCGTCAGGGCATAACCCGCACCATCTGTCCCTACTGCGGAGTCGGCTGCAACCTCGAGCTCCACGTGCAGGACAACGAGATCGTGAAGGTAACTTCCCCTCTCGACCACGACGTTACCAGCGGCCACCTCTGCATCAAGGGCCGCTTCGGCTGGCAGTTCGTCCAGAACCGCTAGCGCCGGCGTCGACGACCGAGAGTGGCCGCGAGGACGCCTGCCAGAAGCAGGAACGAGCCCGGCTCAGCCACGTTCGGCGTATCTCCCGTGTAGAACTCACCCCAGAACTCGTCGTCGATGGTGTCAGTAACGTCGATGATGCGAACTCCGTCGAACGAGAAGTCGGTCCAGACCCCGACGAAAGCAAGGACCCCGTCGGGGGCATTGTAGTTGAAGCTCGCGCCTGGGATGGCGACACCCCCGGACAACAGCGTTACCTCGAACGTCGAGTCGAAGCAGGGCGCATGGCAGCCGTCGGGAAAGCCTCCGGACGAAGTCGGCTCGTTGAAGTCGAAGCCGAGAGAGAAGACCGGAGCCGCCAGGCTGGCGCGAAAGCTCTCGACGCCGCTGATCGCGATATCGGGACCGGGGATCAGGCTGGTCCAGTCGTTCGGCGGAGTGCCGATGAAAAACTGGCCGCTGAGCGTCGTGAAGCTCACCGAGCCCACGGTGAAGCCGGGCGCAACCGGACCGATGTTGGGGAGCGCTCCCGTAGCGCTGGTCGCGCCGGTGTCGCTGAGAAAGTCCGTCTTGTCGGCGTAGACGATCAGGGTGGCTTCGCTCGAGGAGCCCACCATGAGAACGGCAGTCTCAAGGCTTTTCGAGAGTTCAAGTTAGCCCAGGGGGTCGGGATGTAAGGCTGCCTGACTCTCCGGACCCCGTGCTATGCTGCCGGCCATCGAGTCGAGAGGGGGATTATGCTCAGCGCTCTCCTGCTAACCGGGATCCTCGCAACCACCTCCCAGGCCGAGCCCCAAAAGCCCCAGGAGGAGGAACCGAAGAAAGACGAGCAGGCAGTTTCGCCCGAAGAACAGGAGAAGGAGCCGCTGACCTATCAGGAGGTCGTGGTGGTGACCGCGACGCGGACGGAGGAGACGCTGGTCGACTCCATCGGGCTCGTGAGCGCTTTCACCGCCGAGGACCTCTCGCGCTCCCCCTCGCTCGTGATCGACGACCAGCTCCGGCGCGTCCCGGGCTTCAGCCTCTTCCGGCGCTCTTCGAGCCTCTACTCACATCCTACGGCGCAGGGCGTGTCGCTCCGCGGCATCGGCCCTAGCGGAGCGAGCCGGAGCCTGGTCCTCTGGAACGGCATTCCGCTGAACGATCCCTACGGCAACTGGATCTACTTCAACCGGCTTCCCCAGCTCTCGATACGGGGCGCCGAAGTGGCGCGCGGGGCCACCAGCCAGCTCTACGGGAGCTCCGCCCTCGGAGGCACGATTCAGCTGTTGCCCCGCGCGGCTTCCGAGCGGACGTTCGACGTGCGCGCGCAGGGGGGAAGCCTCGATACCTACGACGTCGATGTCTTCGCCTCGGATCGCGCCGGCGATTGGGGCTGGATCGCGTCCGGCCGCGCCTTCGACACCGGCGGCTACATGCAGATTCCTGAAGAGCAGCAAGGCGCGGTCGACATCCCGGTCAGCGCCGAGTTCCAGACGTTCCTCGGGCGGCTCGAGTATCGAGACTTTCACGTCGGGGTGAACCTCTACAACGAGAAGCGAAGCAACGGGACGCCCATCCAGCAGAACGACTCGCAGATCTATCTGTTCGAGTCCGGCTATGACACCGAGAAGTGGAGCGCCAACTTCTACGGCCAGAGCCAGGTCTTCGACAGCGGATTCTCCCGCATCCTGCCGGGACGGACGGGCGAGGTCCTGACGAGCCAGCAGCACGTGCCCTCGGTCGGCTTCGGATCGAGCTTCACCTATCGAATGGCGGGGGGCCTTCAGTTCGGGGTCGACTGGCGCTTCGTACGCGCCGAGGACCAGGGTCTGACGGGCGTCGAGGAGCACGACCAGAACTTCGCGGGCGCGTTCCTGCAGTACCTGTTCACCTTCGACGAGAAATGGGACGTGCTGCTCGGAGGCCGTTTCGATCTCTGGGAGAACAGCACGACGCAGGGAACTTTCAATCCCCGGGCCGGCCTCGTGTACCGCGCCTCGGATCAGATCACCGTTCGCGCCTCCGGCTACCGCGGCTTCCGCGCGCCTTCCCTGAACGAGCTCTACCGCCCGTTCCGCCTGGGAAACGTGCTCACCCAACCCAATCCGGATCTCACCGAGGAGTACCTGCGCGGCGTCGAGGGCGGAGTCGACATCCATCCACACCGCTCGCTTCTCGTGCGGTTGAACGGTTTCTACAACTCCTTCCAGGATCCGGTCGCGAACGTCACCATCAGCACGACCCCCGCGCTCATCACCCGCCAGCGCCAGAATCTCGGAAGCGCGACCATCCAGGGGCTCGAAGCGGAAGCGATCCACCAGATCGGCGGCGGATGGTCCCTGCGCGGGGCTTATCTCTTCTCCGACGCCGTGGTCGACGACACCGGTCTCGAGATTCCGCAGTCGCCCCGGAATCAGGGGATGGTCGGGGCGGGATACGACGGGCGTTTCCAGCTCATCGTCGATTTCCGCATCGTCGGAGACGCGTATGACGACGACCTGAACCAGCTCCTGCTCCCCGCCTTCAATCTTCTGGACGTCTCGCTGCGGGTTCCGCTCTCGCGTCAAATCGACGCGTACTTCGCCGTCGAGAACGTCGCGGATGAGGAGTACGTCGTTCGGCTCACACCGATCGAGAACCTCGGCGCTCCCCGGGTCGCCCACGGCGGCATCGAGGTGCGGCTATTCCGCTGATTCGCTAGCGGGAGCGAACCGGAGCGACCGCGGCCTGGCCGAACGAGATCGGCTGCGTCACTTTGATCGGAGGACGAATGGCCGCGATTCGTACGGGACGAATGGGTTTCCGTTCCGCAATCATTCGGGGTACCCGGTATCCGTTCTCTGTCGAGTGTGACTTCATGTCCAAGCTCATAGCAAGAAACTCGCCATCCTCGGGTGGTACAATAACCAGCCTGGATACAGTTATTTAGCGCGCAACACTCACCTTGGTCGGATCGTAGGACCCGAAAATATCAGTCGCTAAATACCGATTTCCTCGGTAAGATCGGCAATCATGATCCGAGTTCTGCTGGGAGTAGCCGAGCCTGCCGTCGGTGAACGGGTGAGCGAGCTCCTGGCTCGCCGGGGAATCGAGCCGGAGGTCGCGCGGGGTATGAAGTCCACCCTCGAGCGCGTCTCCCACGGCGACCACGACCTTCTGCTCGTGGAGCGCGCGCTCCTTGGTGAGAACCCGGCGGCTTCCCTCGAAGCGCTTTCCGAGCATCCCGCGGTCGTGGTCCTGAGCGCCCAGGACCTTCCCCAGGAGCGCGCGGAGCTCATCTCCGCGGGAGCTCTCGCGGTGCTCGGACTCGGTCTCGAGGACGATGTCCTGAGCTCGGCGCTGGTCTCGCTCGCGAAGCGCGAGGGAACTCCAAGGGGGGGACGCCGCTCGAAGCTCGATGACTTCGCGTCCTCGAGTTCGTCGATGCAGAAGTTCCTCCGGCTCGCCCGCCGGGTGGTGAAAGGAGACAGCGCCCTCCTCATCCTCGGCGAGACCGGGGTTGGCAAAGAGCGTCTCGCGCGTTCCATCCATTCGGAGAGCTCGCGTGCCTCCGGTCCGTTCGTCACCGTGAACTGCGGCGCCCTTCCGGAAAGCCTTCTCGAAAGCGAGCTCTTCGGACACGAGGAAGGAGCCTTCACCGGGGCTGTTCGCGCCCGCCGCGGGTACTTCGAGCTCGCACACCGCGGCACCATCTTCCTCGACGAGATCGGCGAGATGGCGCTGCACCTCCAGGTGAAGCTCCTGCGAGTCCTCGAGGACAGGAGCATCCGCCGCGTGGGAAGCGAGAAGCCGATCGAGGTCGACGTCCGCATCATGGCGGCGACGAACCGCGACCTGAAGCGCGAGATGGAAGAGCGCCGCTTCCGCGCCGACCTCTACTACCGGCTCGCCGTGGTCACGCTGACCGTACCGCCGCTCCGCGAGCGGCGCGAAGACATCCAGGAGCTCGCGAGCGCGTTTCTCGACCGCATTCGCCGACAGCTCGGAAGACCGGTCACGAAGTTCCATCCCGACGCCATGGAGGCCCTCATCCGCCATGACTGGCCCGGGAACGTCCGCGAGCTCATCAACGCGATCGAGCGGGCGGTTCTCCTCGCGCCGGCAAACGAGATCCGGGTGAGCGATTTCCGCGGCGGCGAGACCTGGACCTCCGCGACCGAGGAAGCTCTCTCGACGCCAATGCCTCCCGCGAGCGCCCGCTTCGAGGACTTCTACGACAAGCCGCTCGCAGAAGCTCGAGACGAGCTGTCCTCGGCCTTCGAGAAGAAATACCTCGAGCGCGTTCTCGATCTCTGCCGGGGACGGGTCGGCGACGCGGCGCGGCGGTCCGGCGTGAACGAGAGAACGCTCTACGCCATGATGCGGCGCCACGGCCTTCGCAAGGAGGACTTCCGGAGGAGTTCGAGCTAGAATCCCCGCGGCAGCATGCTCACCTTGATTCTCGGGCTCTTCCGCAGGAAGAGCCCACCCAAGAGTCTTCTCGAAGTCGCGTTCCAGGGCGACCTCGAGGCGGTGCGCGAGAAGATTCTCGCCGGTGCTCCCGTCGAGGAGCGCGGCCCGCAGGGAGCGACCGCCCTCATGCTCGCCTGCCAGGAAGGCCACACGGCCGTGGCGAGCGAGCTCCTCACGGCCGGAGCGAACGCCAACGCGCGGAATGCCCTCGGAGTCACCCCCATGGGTCTCGCAGCCTTCGGCGGGCACGAGGAGACGCTTCGGACGCTCCTTTCCGCCGGCGGAGCCCTCGAGTCCAAGGATCGCAAGTCGGGGACCCCGCTCATGATCGCCTGTGAGAACGGGCGCCTCTCCGCGGCGCGTTTGCTCCTCGACAGAGGCGCGAGCCCGACGGCGGTCAACGACGACGGCCACACCGCGCTTTCCCTGGCGGTGAAGTCCTCGAAAGTCGAGATCCTCGAGCTCCTCTTCGAGCGCGAGGTCTCCCCCGATACTCCCGATCGCGACGGCACCCGGGCGCTCATGCTCGCGGCCGAGGCCTCCGACCTCGACCTGGCGAAGCGGCTCCTCGACGCCGGCGCGGCCGTCGACGCCCGCAGGGCCGACGGCGCGACCGCTCTCCTCATCGCGAGCTCCGTCGGAAAATCGACGATGGTCGAGCTCCTTCTCGAGGCGGGCGCCGATCCCGGGGCCAAAGACACCCACGGGCTCACGCCGTTTCTCAAGAGCGCGATGTACGGTTATCTCGAGATCGCGGAGAAGCTCCTCGCCCGCGGAGCCGGGATCGATGAGGCCGATAATCTCGGCCGCACCGCTTTGATCCTCGCCGCGACCGGAGGTCATTTCGAGCTCGCGCGGTTTCTGCTTTCGCGCGGCGCCGCCTGCGACCGGAAGGCGGAGAACGGGACGACCGCCCTCATGGCCGTGGCCCACGGGGGCTACCGTCTCCTGGTCGAGCTCCTGCTCGAGCACGGCGCGTCGGTCGACCTGCGCAACCTGGAGGGCGAGACCGCTCTCCTGAAGGCGGCGGAGGAAGGACAGGTGGAGATCGTCCGGCTCCTGGCCGCCGCTTCCGCCGACGTCCACGCTGCCGACCAACGCGGACGAACCGCGCTCGCCGTCGCGGCCGAGCGCGCTTACATCGACCTCATCGAGATTCTCTCGACTCTCGGCGCCGGTCTCGATCCGGAGAACGCGCGTCGCCTCGTCGAGAACGCGGAACGGAACGGATGGACCGAAGTCGTCGAGGTCCTTCGCCGGATTCCTGAAAGGAGCTGAGAACGAAATGGCCCTGCCGTACCGGAACGCATTCATGGCGGTTTGCGTTTGCCTGCTCGCATCCCGCGGCTACGCCGGAGAGTCGGAGCCGGACCTCAAGGGGTTCCTCCCCGACGAAATCGCCGCGGCCCGCGAATGGGAAGAGCGTTTCCGCGCGATCCCCAGTCCGGAAAACCTGCGCGAATACATGCGGTTCATCACCGAGGAGCCGCACATCGCCGGTCTTCCCGGAAGCAAGAGAGTGGCCGACTACATCCTCTCCAAGTTCCAATCCTTCGGGCTGAACGCCTGGATCGAGGAGACCCAGGCCCTGATGCCGCTTCCCACCGAGAGGCGCCTGGAGCTCGTGGCCCCCGAGTCCTATGTGGCGAAGCTCGAAGAGCCGGCGCTCGCGGAAGACAAGGACTCCGCCGATCCCGGGCAGCTTCCGACGTACAACGCCTACGCCGGCGAGGGGGACGTCGAGGCCCAGGTCGTCTACGTTAACTACGGGACGCCGGAGGATTACAAAGAGCTGGACAAGATGGGCATCGACGTCCGAGGGAAGATTGCCATCGCCCGCTACGGCCGGAGCTGGCGCGGCATCAAGGCGAAGCTCGCCCAGAGCCGGGGAGCGGTCGGCTGTCTCATCTATTCGGATCCCCGCGACGACGGCTACTTCGAGGGAATGACCTATCCCGAGGGGCCTTTCCGCCCCGAGCATGGGGTTCAGCGCGGCAGCATCATGGACATGCCCGTCCACCCCGGGGACCCGCTGAGCCCCGGGTTCGGCGCCAAGACGGATCAGCCCCGTCTCGCGATGGCAGACGCGAAGACGGTGATGAAGATTCCCGTTCTTCCCATCTCGTACGGAGACGCGCTCCCGTTTCTCAAGAACCTGCGAGGGAAGGTCGCCCCCGAAGAGTGGAGGGGTGCTTTGCCGATCACCTATCACATCGGCCCCGGACCGGCGAAAGCCCGCCTCAAGCTCGCGCTCGAATGGAAGACCCGCCCGCTCTACAACGTGATCGCGAAGATCGACGGGAGCTTGTTTCCCGACGAGTGGATCGTTCACGGAAACCATCACGACGCCTGGAACAACGGCGCCGACGATCCCACCAGCGGCAACGTCGCCCTGATGGAGACCGCCCGGGGCTTCGCGGAGATCGTGAAGCAGGGATGGAAGCCGAAGCGGACGATCGTCTTCGCTTCCTGGGACGGCGAGGAATGGGGTCTCCTGGGCTCGACGGAGTGGGCGGAGACCCACAAGACCGAGCTCATGGACAAGGGAGTGGTGTACATCAACAGCGACAGCTCGGGAAAGGGCTGGCTGGGAATGCAGGGAAGCCACACCCTCCAGGATCTACTCAATGACGTCGCCCGGACCGTTCAGGATCCCGTGCGCGGCGTGAGCCTCTTCGAGGCGGCGCGGGCCCGCGCCCTGGAGCGGGCGAACGACGAGGAGCGCGCCGAGATCGAGAAGAGCGAAGACCTGCGCATCGGGGCGCTCGGCTCGGGATCGGACTACACCGCGTTTCTCGACCACCTGACGATGGCGTCCCTCAACCTCGGATTCGGAGGAGAGAGCGATGGCGGCATCTACCATTCGAACTATGACTCGTTCGATTGGTACACGCGATTCTCGGACGGCGACTTCGTCTATGGCCGAGCGCTCTCGCAGGTCATCGGGACCACCATGATGAGGCTCGCGAACGCCACCATCCTTCCGTTCAACTTCGTCGATCTCGCGGACACCATGGACCGCTACGTGGTCGAGATCGAAAAGACCCGGGAGAAGACCAAGGACGCCCCGGAGGTCGATCTCGCGCCGGTGAAGACCGCGATCGGAAAGCTCCGGGAAGCGGGACAGGCTTACCAGGCCGCTCTCGGCGCTCTTTCGAACGTGAGCACCCAGGCGCTCGAAGCGCAGCCGGAGCTCAAGAACCTCAACCGGCTTCTGTACTCCTCGGAGAGGCGCCTCGCCCATGACGAAGGTCTTCCCAAGCGGGAATGGTTCCGCCACCAGATCTACGCGCCCGGCCTCTACACCGGCTATGGGGTCAAGACGATTCCCGGCATTCGGGAAGGGATCGAAGAGGCGGCCTGGGAGGAGGCGAAGTACTACGTGAAAGTCGTCTCCGACGTCGTGGGCTCGCTGGTGAAGCAGGTGGAGGAGGCCAGGACTCTGGTGGACGCTCTCGGTCGACAATGACAGAATCGCCGCCCATCGGGAGGGTGTCCGCTTCCATCCGAGAACGTGGAGATCGACTCGTGAGGCCATTTGGTCTGGTGGACCGTGGATCGCGCCGTCAGCGAGAAAGACCCCTGGAGCGTGAGGTAGTCGATATCCCCGTCGGCGGCGGCATGGAATAGTCTTCCCCCGGGAGGAACCCATGAGAACCTCACTCGAGCTGGTCGCGATCACGCTCCCCGCCATCCTGTGCTCGATTCTCGGGGACGCCCATTCGCAAGTCGGGGGGACCGCCGCGCCAGGCGCGGAATCCGCGCCGGCCGCACTCCATGGCTCCCGCCCCAACATCCTCGTCGTCATGGCCGACGACCTCGACCTGACGTCGATGCAGGTCTTGCTGGAGCAGGACCTGATGCCCAACCTCGAGCACTACGTCTACGACCAGGGGACGAGCTTCTCCGAGTCGTTCGTGACCAACGCAATCTGCTGCCCCTCCCGGGCGACGTTTCTGACGGGGCAGTACTCCCACAACCACCGGACCTTCTCGAACACGCTCGTGAACGGCGCCGTTCTCGCCTTCGACGACGACGAGACACTCGGGACGTGGCTGCAGGCGGCAGGCTATCGGACGGGGCACGTGGGAAAGTACCTCAACGGCTACGGCATTCTCCGGACCCTGGATGGGAGCCCGAACCTCCGTGCGTGGGTACGGGAGCAGATCGCGGCGCACCGGCCCGACGCCGTCGAAGGCCTGGAGCCCGGCTATGTTCCCCCGGGCTGGAGCAGCTGGTACGGACTCATCGATCTATCCACCTACTGCGTCTTCGACTACGCGTTGAACGAGAACGGCAAGGTGCGAACCTACTACAGGGATGGCCGAATCCTCGAGGACGGCCGCATCGTTCAGGAAGCAAACGGCGGTACGACCGAGCACTATCAGACCGACGTTCTCGCCGACAAGGCGGTCGAGTTCCTGGAAGACCATTGGTCCCGCGGCGACGCCGCGCCGTTCTTTCTATCCGTGATGCCGCTGGCCCCGCACGTCGAGGGATGCGAAGGAAAAGATCCCGAGATTCCGGATCTGGATCCGCTCGTCTACAAGGACCAGTTCAAGGCGATCATTCGTCCCGCACCCCGCCACCGCGCCTGGATCGATTCGCTCGAGGTGCTGGCGCGCTCGGTGCTGCCGGGCCGCCTCTCGTACAACGAAGCCTCGCTCGAGGACAAGCCCCGGATCGTCAGCGCGCGTCTCGACCTCCTGCTGCCGGGCGAGGAAGACGCCCTCTTCGCTCAGTTCGGACACCGGCTGGCGTCGATGATGGCCGTGGACGACCTGCTCGGCCGGCTCATACGCGCGCTTGAGGAGCGGGGCGAGCTGGAACGGACCTTCATCCTGTTCACGTCGGATAACGGCTGGTTCTACGGAGAGCATCGACTGTCGTCCAAGGGCCTGGCCTACGAGGAGGCCATCCGCGTACCGCTCTTCGTTCGGATCCCGGGGCGTTTCGAGCCGAGAGTGGAGCCGCGCATCGCGCTGAACAACGATCTCGCGCCGACCCTCCTCGACCTCGCCGCCGGCACTTCGACCCTCCCGCTCGACGGGCGCTCGCTCCTGCCTCTCCTGGAAGGATCCCCCCCGTCTGGAGGGAGCGTTTCGTGGTCGAGCACTTCAGCGGATTCAAGCCTGGAAACCGTCTCCGGCCCGTCGACCCGGTCAACGTCTTCGGGATTCGCACGGCGGCTACGAGCGCGCTCCCGAACCGCGCCTACGTCGAGTACTTCGGAGGCATCCAGCTTCAGGACGGCTACCGCCGTTCGCTCCCCAACACGCTCCCGGGTTTCCTGTGGCAGGATCCGCCGCGCGCGCGGGAGCTCTATTCGCTCGACGAAGACCCTTACCAGCTCGACAACCGCTGGCCCCGGGGGTCCTCCGGAGTCGAGGGGCGCGAGATCCGCGAGGAAGCCGCAACCCTGCAGCACTGGATGACCGGGCTCCTCGCCTGCTCCGGAATCGATTGTCAGGTCCTCGAGAATCCCACTCCGGTGGACGCCCTCGGTCGGCGTTGACCGGCTGAAATCACCGCCAACTTGGCGCTTTAAGGATCTCCATCGAGGAGGAACTCGCGCACGTCGCGAAGGAGCGCGGCTCTCGACGGGTCGTGCAGGTACATCATGTGTCCGGCCTCGTAGTACCTGAACCGGATCCGCTCGGGCACGACGCCGTCCTCGGCGAGTGCGTTCTCGGCGCCGAAGAACGGCGTCGCAAAATCGTAATATCCACTCGGAACGAGGATCCTCAAGTCTTTGTTCTTCCTCATGGCGCGGCCGAGGTAGGGGACGACGTTCACGAAGCGGCCGCCGTTCGGGGCGCGGTCGGTGAGAAGCCAGTTCCAGTTGCTCGACGCTTCCCTGCCCGACGTCGCATAGGGGCGCTCCATGGCCACTCCGAAATAGTCCTTCATGTGGGAGTTGATGGCGGAGGTATAGGCGCTTCCGATCGAGTCGCTCGCGGGGTCCGACTCGTAGCTCTCGGCCACGACGTCGGGCTCGATTCCGACGTAGCGCCCGTCGAGCCGGCCCACGACGACCCGCTCGTCGCGGAGGAGCTCCTTGAAGAAGCGAGACACCGGAACGCGAAGGTTCGCTTTGTCCAGGTAGTCTTCGTCGAGACCGGTGTAGCGCGCGAGCCTCGCCAGAATCTGCTTGCGTTCGTCCGCAGGGAGTCGGCTTCCGGCGATGAGCGCAAGGGCGTAGTCGTTCCGGGCGAAGTGGCGTACTTCCTCTAGAAAGGGCGCGATCTCCGCCGGCCGGTTCTCGAGCTTCTGGTGATACCAGGCGGTCGCGGCGTACGTGGGAAGAAACGAGACGTAGCCCATGATGCTTCCGTCGGAGAAGCGCGAGTTCTGGTAGTCGAGCACGGCGGAAATCAGAATGATGCCGTTGAGGGAGATATCTCGTCGACCGAGCTCGTCGGCGAGAACGGCGGATCGAGGTGTTCCGTAGCTCTCCCCCACGATGAACTTGGATGAGTTCCAACGACCGTTCTCGGTAATCCAGGTCTGGATGAAATCGGCGATCGACCGCGCATCTTCGATCACGCCCCAGAACTTCTTGGGGTCGGCCCCGGGGAGAGCCTGGCTGAAGCCCGTGCCCACCGGATCGATGAAGACGAGGTCGGTGATGTCGAGAAGAGTATCGGGGTTGTCGACGACGGGATAAGGGGGAGCGCCTTCATCGGTCGGCTCGCTCGAAATGGCCACCCGGCGCGGTCCGAACGCCCCCATATGAAGCCAGAGGGACGCCGAGCCCGGCCCCCCGTTGTAGAGAAACGTCACCGGGCGGGTGGAGGCGTCGTCGATGCCCTTCTTGGTGTAGGCCCAGGTGAAGAAGCTCGCCACGGGCTTCCCCTCGGCGTCCCGGACATAGGTCTCGCCCGCCCGTGCTGTAATGGCGACCATCTGCCCCTGGGCGCGAACGGTGTGCTCCGAAACGAAGCTCTTCGGCTCGGGGAGAGGCTTCTCCTCCGCCGGCGCCTGGGGAGCCGCGACGAAGAGCACGAGAGCCAACAGGTTCGCCATCGTCACAATCCTCCTCGTTTCTTTCTCGCGACATTCCGGAACTCGCGTCAGAAGGAGAGTTTCGTAATCGTACCCCACAACCCCGTTCCCGCGAAGGAGGGGGATCGACGCTTGGTGCTACAAGGGGCGGTCTCTACGCCGGTCCCCGCGCCCTCGTAAATGGCGCTCGGGCTTCATCGGCATCGTCCCGGTGCGTCAGGCTACTCGGCGAGCGGCCCGACGGCAGACGCGACCCGCCCCCAGCTCGGGCGCCCGATCTACGTCTCGACGGCGAGGCCCACCGGACAGCTCACTCCCGTCCCTCCATGGCCGCAATAGCCTCCGGGGTTCTTCGAGAGGTACTGCTGGTGGTAGTCCTCGGCGTAGTAGAACTCCGGAGCATCGAGAATCTCCGTGGTGATCGGACCGAAGCCTTCGGCCTGCAGCCGTTTCTGGTACAGGTCGCGCGAGGCCTCGGCGAGCTTCTTCTGCTCCGGGCTGAAGGTGTAGATGCCCGACCGGTACTGCGTACCGGCGTCGGCCCCCTGGCGCATGCCCTGCGTCGGATCGTGATTCTCCCAGAAGACCTTCAGGAGGCTCTCGTACGAGATTCGCTTCGGATCGAAAACGACCAGAACGACTTCGTTGTGACCCGTGAGACCGGTGCAGACCTCGCGGTAATTGGGATTCGGAGTCAATCCCGCCGCGTAGCCGACGGCGGTGGTATGAACTCCCGGGAGCGTCCAGAACGCTTTCTCCGCCCCCCAGAAGCAGCCCATTCCGAATATCGCCCTTTCCGTCCCTTCCGGAAACGGAGGTGCGAGGGACGCCCGCAGCACATGGTGCCGCGCGGTCACCGGCATCTTCTCCGATCGACCAGGAAGCGCTTCCGCGGCGGTAGGAATCTCGAGTCTCTTCATGGCGAGAGTCTCGCGCGAGAGCGACGCGAGCGCAAATCCCGACCGCTGACGGCCGGCCGCTACCGAAAGCTGTCGCGCGCCCTGATCTTGGCGTCGAGGAAGTCGGCGAGGGGAACTTTGAGAAGATCGGAGATCTTCCGCACGACGTACTCCTCGCTGGCGACGAGCTGGGCGTCGGCGAAGACCACCTGCCAGAGATGCTGCACCAGCGCCTTTTTCTGGTCCGTGGTGTAGCTGGCATCGATGAGTCCCGTGAACTCGTACAGTCTTCGGGACTGCCTCACTTCCTCCTCGGCGAATCGGATCACGGTCACCGCTTCGTCCTCGGTGAGGCCCATCATGCGCCGCACGGCGCCGAGGATGGCGTTGAACTCATCGGCGCGGAGATCGAAGTCGCAGCGGGCGGCTTCCATCAGGAGCACCGCTGTCGCCAGCTGGAGCTGGCGATCGGTGACGCGACTCCCCTCGGGTTTCAGCTTCCGCTCGAAGAAGACATGGATGGTCTCCGACAGCGACGCCTCCAGCTCGGCGCGGAGCGCGGGCGACAGGATCTCCATCTCCTAAATTGTCCGGCCGCGCTCCCGCGGCGTCAACCAGACGTCATTCCGCCCGGAGCGACGAAAGAAGGGGCGACCGCCAGGCGGAGACGACGGCGACCAGGGACGCGAGAGCGCCGGCCGCGGCGACGGCGACGAGAAACCCGAGGGCCGCGCCCGAGCCCAGACTCCATCCCCGCTCCTGGATCGCGGGCGCGATGGCGACCACGGCAGAAAGACACCCGGTGAAAAGACCCAGCAGAAGGAGGAGAGAGTTCTCCGACAGAATCAGGATCGCGAACGCCCGGGGCCGGTATCCCACGGCTCGCAGGAGCGCGAGCTCGCGCCGGCGCTCGAGGACGTTTCGGAGCACGATCGCCGCGAGGCCGAACGTTCCGAGAAGAAGGCCGAGACCGCCGAGGCTCTGAAAGGTCGAAAGATAGGTGTTCTCCACGCGGTGGAACGAAGCGAGCTTCGAGGCCGTCGTGGAAACGTCGAACCCCCAGTCTTCGAGTCTCTGCTCCAGCAGCGACCCGGCCTTCTCGACGTTCGTGGCCTCCGTCTCGATGAGAAAGTAACGGAAGCCCGAGACCTCGGGAAAGTTCCTGAGGAAGCTCTCTTCCGCCATCAGGAGCTCGCTCTGAAAAATGCTGTCCCGGAGCATTCCCACGAGTCGCAAGCGCAGTGGAGCCTCGCCCTCCCGGGGAAGGAGGAAATCCTCGCCGAGCCCGAGGTGCAGCACGTAGGCCATGGAGTTCGCGTCCCCGATCACCGGAACCGCGCCGTCCGGAAGCTCTCGTTTCAGGAGGAGCCAGGGATTCCCAATCTCCTCGGGAGTCGCTGCCAGGGTCGCCCCGAAACGGAATCCCCCTCGCTCGAGAAAGTCCCCGGTCGGCGCGAGAACCCGCGGGTTCTGGGGCCGGTAGAGGTTGAGGCAGCTCGCGTCGTCTCCGGTTCGCAGGCGGAACGTCTGGAGCCTCATGTCGACGAAATCGGCGTCGGAGGGATAGGGCAGGTTGACGGCGTTTCTCCCTTCCTCGGTGTTCGGATCCCAGTGGAGAGGAAGGAGAGACTCCGCCGCGAGAGCGTAGCCCCCGCTCCCCCCGCTCCGGTCGGCGGAGTCGATGGAGGAAGGGTCCTTGCGAAAAGCGTCCACCGCCACGATGGTGAAGGTCGCGAACGCGATGAGGGCGATCGCCACGAGACTCCTCCCGGGCCTCGAGGTGGCGTTCCGGAATCCGAGCCGCGCGAGCGCGGGAGCCCCGGTTCCGGAGACGCTCCTCCCGCCCCCGCGCTGGAGCCAGAGCCACTGAAAGCCGAGGAGTGCGACCAGAAGCAGGTTTCCCGCTCCGAAGAAGCCGACGACCTCGCTCACCAGGGAGGCGAACGACCCCGCGAGCAGAAGCAGGCTCCCGAGGAGACTCCCGACCGAGACCGCGACGGCGCGGCGGGAGAGGCGGCGCGCCCCCTCGCCCGGAGGGGCCACTTCCCCCGCGAGGAGGCTGCGGACGGGAACTCTCGCGAGATAGCGCAGCGTGATCCAGGTCGCGAGGAGTGCCGCGAGAACTCCTCCGAGGAGGCCGAGAACGATCGAGCTCGCGCCGACGTGGAGCGTCAGGAGCCTCGTTCCCACGGCGTCCACCCACCAGGTGCGAAGTCCGTGGAGGATGAGGGAAGCGTAGGCAAGGGCCACCCCGGTCCCGAGCGCGGCCCCCGCGACGGAGAGAATCAAACCCTCGGCGAGGAACAGGCGTCTCACCCAGGCCGGCGTGAATCCCGTCGCCAGGAGGGTTCCGACCTCGCGATGGCGCTGCTCGACCCCGAGCTTGAAGAAGAGTCCGGTCAGCAGAACGGCGGCCACGACGAGAAAGTAGCTGAAGTAGACGAAGTACTGCCCGAAGTCGGTGGCCCCGGCCGACGCGCGAAGGCCTTCCTCGCGAGCCGCGACCACCGTGAAACCGAGAGCCAGCGGATCGAGCTTCTCCCTGAGCGCCCGTTCGAGCTCGAGAGCAGACCCGGGCCCGTCGGGAGACGAGACGCGAATCGACGTGACCCTCCCCTGCCGCACCGGCCAGATCGCCTGCCCGCGCGCGAGCGGAAGGAACGCTTTCGGAGTCGTGCGGAAGCGATCCCAGTACTCTTCGTCCTTGTCGCGCACGCGGCGGAGGTCGAGAGGAAACGGAGGCTCCCAATCCGAGAGGTCGTCGGTTCCCGAGATCCCGGGATAAACGGGCGCCAGATCCCGATCGCCCGCGATGCCCTCCATGGGGACGATTCCCGCGACCGTGAACTCGGCGCTTTCCGTCTCGATGCGCCCTTCGTCCCGCCAGACGTAGAACTCCATCGTGAGGCGGTCTCCCGGCCTCGCGCCGAGATCGTCCCCCGCCCAATCGTTGAGGACGATGCCGTCGGAAGCGGCGTCTCCGGGATAGATCTCGGGGTCGAGCGCCGTCACCAGTGAATAGGGGATCTCCCTCTCTCCGATCCGGAGCGTGTTGGCAAGGTACGTGAAAACCGGATGGGTCGAAAGCGACAGGTCCGATGCCGCTTCTTCGATCGCCTCGACCACGGGAGCGGAGAGCATCAACGCGGCGGACTCGACGGAGAGGGCCCCCTGGGGCTCGAGAAAGCGGACGCGAAGCGACAGGTCGTCGAGGGTGGCGGATTCACGAAGCGCCGCGGAGACCTCGTCTTTCGACGAGCCCTGGACGAGGACGGCGTTGACGCGGGCTGTCTGCTCGAGGTCTCTCTGTATCCGCGCGAGCGGGACGAAGATCGCGGCAACGCTCTCCTGCTTCGGATAGATCGAGAACTCCGGGAGCCCGGTGTCGGCAAGCCCTGCCTTCGCGTTGAGACGGATCGTCCTCCCGACGTCCTCCTTGATCCCGTGAAGAGATCCGCGCGACACCTCGGAGGGCCGCTCGACTCTCAAGAGCAGGCCGTCACCTTCCACCACCTGAAGCTCCGCCTCGAGGCTCTCCGTCAGAAGCGCGCTTCGGGAGGACATCTCGGGCTCGGCCGCCCCGTGGAACTTCCAGAAGCGGCCGTCGACGCCGTAGACCTGGACTCCAGCGCGCCTGAGGCCGGTTCGCTCGTTGGCAACCATGCCTTCGAAGACCACCAGGGGCGCTGCGCCGGGCAGCATCTCCTCCGCCAGATCCTCTCGAAAAAAACCGCTGGCAACGACGGCGTGATCGGTCTTTCCCAGGCGGTTCAAGAAAAGCTCCCGCAGGCTTCCGCGCACGGAGTCGCCCACGAGAAGGGCACCGGTGAGAACGCCGACGGCGACAGCGACACCAGCGACGACTGCGAGGTGGGTCCGGTAGTAGTACCGGAGGTTTCTTCGCAGGAGCGACCAGAACGTCAGCATGGCTCAGGTTCGGACCCGCAGGCGGCCGTCCTTCATTTCCATCCGCAGCGGAAAGCGATCGGCGAGAGCGGCGCTGTGCGTCACCGTCACCAGGATCCTCCCGCCGCGGAGATCGGGGTCGAGGAGCAACGATCCCACGGTCTCCGCGGTCTCGGAGTCGAGGTTCCCCGTAGGCTCGTCGCAGAGCAGGAGCCGGGGCTCGCGGATGAGCGCGCGCGCGATCGAGACCCTCTGCTTCTCCCCTCCCGAGAGCTCGCCCGGCCGATGAGCGACCCGAGGACCGAGGCCCACGCGCTGCAGAAGAGCTTCCGCGCGCGGGCGATAGTCCGCCTTCGGCGCCACCAGGGTGGGCGCCAGCACGTTCTCGAGGACCGAGCATTGAGGCAGCAGGCAGTGGTCCTGGAACACGAACCCGACGCTCTGGTTGCGGAAAGCCGCGAGCTCCTCGGGACCGAACGCGAACGGGTTTCGCCCCTCGAGGAGGATCGAGCCCGACGTGGGCTGGTCGAGGGCGCCGAGGAGGAAGAGAAGCGTGCTCTTACCGCCGCCCGACGGACCCATGATCGAGAGGGCGTCGCCGGGCGCTAGGGTGAGCGAGACCCCCCGGAGAACGTGGAGCGGGCCCGCAGGCGTCAGGAAGTCCTTGACGAGATCGCGAACCTCGAGAGACACCGTCTAGGCTTTCGGAGCCCTCAGGCTTCCTGGTACGCGCGCGCCCGGAAGAGGAACTCGATGATGCTGCCCTCGTGCGGCTGGAGCCAGTTGAGCTTGATCGTGGGCACGGGACCCAGGTTCAGCCGATCGATGTGCACCGCGTCCAGGAGGCGCCTCTGGAATTTCGCATCGTTCGTGATGCCGGTCCCCACGAGCGTCGGCCCGATGGCGCCGACCATCTCGTCCTCCCGGCAGCGAACGACGGAAACGAAGGGAAACATGTACTCCTTGTTCGCGAGCCACCTCCCGGGGGAATCGCAGTGGATGACGGTAGGCCGCAGGTAGTCGCAGCGCTCGCGCTTCACCAGCCGGGCGCCGCCCGGACCTCGGTGCTTCGCCGTCACCTCGGTCACCCCCTCCTCCTTCAGATGGTGATCGATCTCGTTCGAGATCGCGTCGGCCACGCCGGGAACGGTGAAGGCCGCGAGCGCGCTCTTCGGGTCTTCGGGGGGCAGAGGCACTACCGGGCCGAGCCGCTCGGCGATCGCCTCGGCGATGTCTTCGGTATGGCGCGACGCCCATATCCCCGAGCAGCTGATGCAGCTCCGGCCGCTGTTCACGAAGACGCTGTCCACCATCACGTCGAGGTACTTCTCCCAGTCGTCGACCACGTCGTCTCCGAGGAGGATCTTGCTGAAGCCCGGCCCGTGGGGCTGCACTCTCGGATCGTGGCGATATTTCTCGACCGTGGCGCTACCCCCGAAGATGAGGCTCCGGGGGCAATTCGCGAGAACCGCCGCCCCGATCTCTCCGAGACCGGGGTAGATCGAGATCGCTTCCCGGGGGACTCCCGCCTGGAAGAACGCCTCGCTCATGCGGTAGGGGGTCCAGGGCTCCTGCGGGCCCGGTTTGAAGACGAGTCCGATCTGGAGGGGGATCACCGGAAGCCACAGCGTGTGCACCCCGGGCGAGTTCGAAGGGAGCACCAGGCCGAGGACCGGGGTCTGCGCTTGATAGCTCAAAGGAACTCCCCGCTCTTCCACGCCGCGCCCTTCCGACAGAATGCGAAGGTCGAGCCCCCGGGTGAGGGCGTCGAGGACCTCGTCCATGCGCGTGAGCACGAAGTGGTTCTTCTGCATGTTCGCCCGGCACATGTGCTCGGGCAGGCCGGTGGTCGCCGACTGGCACTTCAGGAAGTCCGCGGGTCCTTGAACCCCGTCTCCCAGAGGGAGCTGCGCCTCCATGTAGAGCTCGGCGGCTTTCTTCACCATCGCGAGGAGGTCCTTCGACGGGATCTCGCGCAGCACGTCCCGCGCGCGCTCGGCCTTCCGCAGGTCGCGGGCCACGAGCCCCCCGTTCGCGAGACTCACCTCGGCGAGCTTCTCGCCGGTATCGAAGTGCACCACGCTGTCCTTCTCGAGGCTCGTATAGGGCTGTCCCCATCGAAGGGCAGGGATTTGAAGCATCAATACACCCCGACCGTGGTAGTGGCGGCGAGCTTCGCGAAGGGGCGGACTCCGCTGACCCCGTCCCAGGGATAGGTCTCGTAGGGCCGTTCGCGCTCTCCCTCGTCCCGCTCGAGAAAGCCGGGGACGAAGAACTCCTTGGTGAGGGTCGTTAGCCTGACCCGGCCTGTCTTTCCGTAGTCGACGACCGTGGTCCCATCCTCGGGGTCCACGACCTCCACCACCGCCCGCGGCTGCGGCGAGTAGTAGGTGATCTTGTAGCCGTCCTCCGGGCCGACGGGCTTCGAAGCGGCGAGCCCCATGAGCGTGTTGCCGTAGGTAGGCGTGATGTAGACGCCGTCGAGAAGCTCTTCGACGGCGAAGCGGGTCCATTGCGGGGTGAACTCCGTGCCGCCGGAGAAGATTCCGAGGACGCCGTGATCCCTGAGCGTCGAGCCCTCGTCCTCGAGCCGCAGGCACAGGGCCTCGAGAAGCTTCGGCGTCGCGAACACGCACCGGACGTCGTGGCCCGCCTTCAGAATGGTCACCGCCTGATCGATGACGTGCTTCTTGTAGGCCTCGAGATGCTCGGTCCAGCCGCGCTCGATGAGCTTGATGACCCACCGCGGGTCGAGGTCCACGCAGAAGCAGATCCCGCCGCGGTACTGCGCGAGGTGCTCGACCGCGAGCCGAAGGCGCCTCGGACCGGAGGGACCCAGCATCAGCCAGTTCGATCCCCGGGGGAAGGAGGCTCCGGGAAGCGTTTCGCTGAAGAGCTCGTAGTCGATGCGGAAATCCTCGATCGAGATCCGGCTCTTGGGAATACCCGTCGTTCCCCCGGTCTCGAACACGTAGACGGGGCGGTCCCGGTAGGCCTTCGGAACCCATCGCCGCACCGGCCCTCCCCGAAGCCAACCGTCCTCGAACATCGGAAACTTCCGGAGGTCCTCGAAGCTTCTGACCTCCTCCCGGGGATCGAAGTCGAGCTTCGAGGCGAAATCGAGCCAGAACGGGGTCCCGGTCTCGGGGTCGAAATGCCAGCGCACGATGTCGTGGACGTGGGCGTCGAGCTTCCTCTTGGCTTCGGCGATTCTGTGGTCCAGGGGGGGTTCCAGGCTCAATTCGACATCACTCCTGCTTGCAGGGATTCTTTTTCCGCCAGAGGCTCCCGCTTCGTGAGCCGCGTGAGAACCTCGGCCGTTTCCCGGGCCATCCGTTCCACGGTGAAGAGCCGCTTGACTCCTTCCGCAGCCTTTCGCCCCAGAGCGCGGCGAGCGCGGGAATCGAGCACCAGATCCTCGAGGGCCTCGGCGAGCCCGCGATTGTCGCCGGGGCGCACGAGCTTTCCGCCGCCCGTCGCCTCCAGCACCTCGGTGAACGTCCCGTGGCGCGGCTGCACCGCGGGAACGCCGACGGCCATCGCCTCCAGGAGCGAGATGCCCTTCGACTCTTCGTAATCGGTGGGGATCGAAACGATATCGATCGAGCGGAGGAACTCGATCTTCTGTTTCCGATCGAGCGTGCCATGGTAGCGATACTCCTCCGCGAGCCCGTCCTTCGCGAGCTCGTTCTCGAGGCGCGCGAGATACGGACGATGCTCGCGGCCGAGGTAGCCCGCGACCTCGAGCCGGGTGGGCGGAAGATTCTTTCGCGCTCGCAGCAGGCGATAGGCCGCGACCAGATTGTGGAGACCCTTCTCCGGTGCGATCCGGGCGAAGTAGCCGATGACCACGGGGCCGCCTTCCTTTTCGACGCGCGCGGAGAAGCCCTCCAGGTTGATCCCTAGAGGGACCACCGCCATCTTCGAGGCGGGGATCGAGAGAAGCTCTCCCATGTACGAGGCGTAGTACCGGCTCACCGCGAGGAACGCGTCGACGAAAGGAACTCTTTCCTGGATGAGCCGGATCGCATCCCGTCGCTGGGAAGCGGGCATACCGTCGAGGAAGAGGTCCTCGCCTTGAAGGGTGCAGGCGATGGGACGCTCGAGGGCGGCGGCCAGCGGACGCGCGAGGCCGATCATGAGCGAGTTCGGGAGCAGAACCACGTCGGGACGCGGCAGCGCGCGAAGCCCTTCCACCAGCCACGCCACTTCCTTGCGCTGAAAGCCGTCCTCGCCCTTCAACGTGGACAGGGTGAGCTCCGAGAGGCGCTCGGGATCCGTCGAGACCGAGAGCCGACTCAGGAGCTTCATGATCGGACGGGAGTCGAAGAGACGATCGACGAACCGGGGCGTCCGCCGGAAGAGCGGCAGCACCTGCTGCAGGTAGATGTTGACGCCGCCGTAGAGCACCCGCTTCTCGCTCACGTTCGGCTCGTCGGTGCGCGTCGGCGTATAGATGGGAACGAGCGTCACCTCGTGCCCCTGCCTGAGGAGCTCCGCGGCGAGAGCGTTGTCCCGGAGACAGCTCCCGCAGTACATGTTGGCGGCGCCGGCGGTTATGGCGAGAATCCTCAAGCGATCTCCAGGAACGTCGATCATAGTGTGTGGGTCCGGGGGTCGCAAGCTCCCGCGAGCTTGACGCGCTCTGGAAACGGGCCTACGCTGGCTTCGTCATGACCGCCGCTGGGCTCCTTCTCCTCGCGCTCCTCCAGGGGCGAGCGCAGGAGCCCGGAGGCGAAGCCACCCCCGAGAAGAAGGAAATCAATCTCGACTTCTCCGACCAGTACAAAATGCTGTCGGAAGACCTCGAGAAGTCGCTCCGATGGAAGAGACTCTTCAGCGTCTTCGGAATTTCCGAAGTGCACATCTACCCGGGGCGCGAGTCCGGCCCGTACCTCGGCCCGCCGCTCTACATCTGGGGTAACGGCTTCTCGACGAGTCTGTGGCGAGACCCGGTAACGGGCTGGCCCATTCAGTGAATTGGTGCCGCGGGGCCACCCCGCGGCCGCCTGCTCGACCCTGTCTTCTCAGTCCGTCGCGCCTTCGAGGAAGGCTTCCATCACCACCGACTCGGGACCGTTCTCGGTGCAGACCGCGTAGGTCGAGTCCTTCCCGCCGTACATCGAGACGCCGGCGTACTCGCCCTTGGCGTTGAGCGCGTAGAAGCTCAGGCCGAACGCGGGAAGCCCGCGATCGTTCAGAAGCCGCTTCTCCACGGTATTCGCTTTCACCCGCCGAAGGGCTTCCATCGCGGCGTCCTTGGGGTGCTTCCCCCGCCGCATCTCTTCCACGATGAAGAACGACGAGAGATTGTAGAGGTTCGCCTCTCCCCGTCCCGTCGAGCCCGCCGCGCCGACGGCGCCGTCCACGTAGAGGCCGGCGCCGAGGATCGGCGAGTCGCCGACTCGTCCGGGAATCTTCCACGCGAGGCCGCTGGTGGTGGTGACCCCGCAGATGTCCCCGTTCGGCGCGATGCCGTCGCAGTTTATGGTTCCGAAGAAGTGATTGGGGTCGATGAGCCCGTCCCGGACCATCGACAGACCTGCGGCGAGCGAGGCGTCGGCGCGCTTCTTGGGATCGAGGTAGTGCTCGGGATCGATTCTCCGCTTCCACTCGAGCCAGAGCTTGCGCGATTCTGGAGTATTGAGGTCGTCCTCCACCTTGAAGCCCATGTTTCGCGCGAAGTCCTGCGCGCCCTTCCCCACGAGCAGATGGTGGTCGGTGTCCTCCAGGACGGCTTTCGCCACGAGCGATGGGGTGCGGACTCCTTCGATCGCGGCCACTCCACCGGCGCGCTTCGTGGGACCGTGCATGCAGCAGGAGTCGAGCTGGACGACTCCCTCCGCGTTCGGAAGTCCGCCGTAGCCGACGCCCATGTCGAGCGGATCGAGCTCCGGGAGGTTCACTCCGGCGACGAGCGCGTCGAGGACGTCCTTCCCTTCGGCGATCATGCGGAAGGCGAGGGCGACTCCGGTCTCCTTGCCTCCGTTCTTGTACACGTTGCCGTTTCCGGAGGCGATCACCACCGGCTTTACCGTCTTCTGCAACAGCAGCGTGGGAGAGGACGCCAGGGCTGACCTGGTGGAAGCGGCGGCGAGACCGGCGGCGGCGCCGGTTTTCACGAATTCACGGCGGCTGAGTTTCTTTCCCATCTTCACGGACCTCCTGCTCGAGTCGGGATCATATCAGATAAAGACCTCGACCTTCCCCTGGCTCTTGAGGGTCTCGATCTCGGCCTCGATCTTCTGCTGGAGCCCGCGCCGCTTCAGGAACTCGTCGATGCGCCCCTCGACTTCCTCGTAGGGCATCACCCCGGCGGAGCGCTTCTCGTGAAGCTTGATGATGTGGAAGCCGAACTGGGTCTCGACCACCGGGCTCGTTTGACCCGGCTCGAGGGCGAGAGCCGCCGCTTCGAACGGGGGCACGGTCTGTCCCTGGGACATCCAGGGAAGCTCGCCCCCCGATTCCTTGGAGCCGGGATCGTCCGAGTTCTTGCGTGCGAGCTCGCCGAAGTCCTGCCCGGCGTCGAGCAGGCTCCTGAGCGCCCCGGCCTTCTTCCGGGCCTCCTCCTTGACCTCCGGGGCGGCGCTCTCCTCGACGACGATGAGGATATGGGCGGCTCGGAACTGTTCCGGCCTCTGCATCTGTGCCGAGTTCTCGTCGTAGAACTTCCGCTTCTCTTCGGAGCTCACGGTGATGGCGGGAACGTACTCGCTCTCGATGAGCTTCTGGATTCCGATCTCCTTCTTCAGCTCCTGGCGAAGGTCGTCGAGGGTGAGCCCCTGGGCCTCGAGCGCCTTCCCGAGCCCGACGTCTCCACCGAAGCGGCCCTTCTGGGACTCGATCTCGGTGTCGATTTCCTCCACCGTGGGCGCGATACCCTTCTTTTCGACCGATTGATAGAGGAGCTCGCCTCCCACCATGTCGTCGAGAACTCGATGATAGAAGTCGGCCCCGACCTGGTTCGCCGGCAGCTGTCCCTTGAGCGCCGCCGCCCGATTGAGGAGCGCCGACCGGGTAATCTCGGTCCCGTTCACGCGGGCGACGATTTCCGGAAACTCGGGGTCGGCCGTGGTAGCTTGCGGCTGCTGCGCTCCCCCGAAACTGGTGGCAGCAAGCAGCGATATCGACCAAAAAGCGTTGATCATACGGCAATAGTAGCATGTTCTTTCGCCGCGTCTTTCTGCCCTTCGCCGTCGGCTACTTCCTTTCCCAGTGGTTCCGCTCGGTCAACGCCGTCGTCTCGGCGGACCTCATCCGCGAGCTCTCGCTCGACGCATGGACCGTCGGTCTGCTGACGAGCGCGTACTTTCTGGCGTTCTCGATCGGCCAGATTCCGGTGGGAGTGGCCCTCGATCGGTTCGGCCCGAGGCGCACGGAGAGTTTTCTTCTGCTCTTCGCCGCCGCCGGCGCCCTCGTCTTCGCGCGTTCCACCGGAACCCTCGGCCTGATGCTGGGTAGAGGCCTCATCGGACTCGGAGTCTCCGCTTGTCTCATGGCTTCGTTCCACGCGTTCATGCTCTGGGCGCCCTCGCCGCGAGTTCCTTTCCTCAACGGCGCGGTGATGGCGGTCGGCGCCCTGGGGGCGCTCTCGGCGACGGCCCCGGTCGAATGGGCGCTCTCGTTCGTCACCTGGCGAGAGCTCTTCTCGGCGCTCGCCGTCGTCACTCTGGGAGTCGCGCTCTTCGTCCATGTCCAGGCGCGCGATCCGGACGGGCCGGAAGCCCATCGAACCGCGAGCCTCCGCGAGGTGTCCCGCGGCCTGGGCCAGGTTTTCTCCAGTCGAATCTTCTGGAGCGTCGCGCCCCTCTCCATTACCCAGCAAGGGACGTACCTCGCGATCCAGAGCCTCTGGGCCGGGCCCTGGCTCCGCGACGTCGCCGGACTCGAGCGCGCCTCGGTCGCGAGCCACCTCTTTACCCTCGCCCTCGCGATGGCGGTCGGATTTCTCGGAATCGGTTACCTGGCGGAGTGGATCGGGCGGCGTGGAGTTCCTCCGGAAACGGTCTGGACGGGCTACGCGCTCGTCTTTCAGACCGTTCAGGGAGCGATCGCGCTCGGAGTGGTTGCCGCTCCCCGCGCGCTCTGGATCGCGTTCGGCCTCTTCGGCGCCTCGGGGATGCTGAGCTACGTCATCCTCACGCGCCGTTTTCCCATCGACATGGCGGGGAGAGTGAACGCCAGTCTCAACGTGCTGGTGTTCGCGAGCGCTTTCGGAATCCAGGCGGCTATCGGGGCGATCATCTCCTGGTGGTCTCCCGACGGAAGTTTCGCAACCGAGGGTTACCGGGTCGCGTTCGGCTCCGCGCTAGCCCTTCAGGTGCTCGCTCTCGCCTGGTTCCGGGCGCGCTTCAAGCGAACCGAGACATCCGCACGGGAAGCCGCCTAGAGCCCCAGGTGCCCGGACGATCCTCGAAGACGCCGGCGCAGGGCGTTCCGCAGAATTCGCACTTCCCCTCCGCGAGGTTCCATTCTCCGAGCTCGTACCAGTCCCTTTCGATGAGGATTTTCCCGCATCGATGGCAGTAGGTGCTCCCGCCTTTCCGATCGTGGACGTTGCCGGTATAGGCGTAGCGGATGCCTTTCTCTACCGCGATGGCGCGGGCCCGGGCGAGCGTCGAGGGCGGTGTCGCTCCCTTGTCCAGCATGCGGTAGTCGGGATGGAACGCCGTGAAATGGAGCGGCACAGCGGGCCCGAGGTGCTCGACCACCCACTCCGTCATCTCGTGGAGCTCGGCGTCGGAGTCGTTCTCGCCGGGGATGAGGAGCGTCGTAATCTCGAACCAGACGTCGGTCTCGTGCCGCAGGTACTCGAGCGTCTCGAGCACCGGCTGGAGATGCCCGGCGCAGATCGTCCTTGTAGAACCGCTCGGTGAACCCCTTGAGGTCTACGTTCGCCGCGTCCATGTGGCTGTAGAGCTCCCGGCGCGGCTCTTCGGTCACGTATCCCGCGGTCACGGCGACGCTCCGGACGCCGGCCTCACGGCAGGCTTTGGCGACGTCGACGGCGTACTCGAGGAAGACCACCGGGTCGTTGTAGGTGAAGGCGACGCTCCTCGCGCCGAGCTCGCGCGCGGCGCGGGCGATGGCCTCGGGGCTCGCCTGGTCCGACAGCCGGCTCACCTCGCGCGACTTGCTGATGTCCCAGTTCTGGCAGAACGAGCAGGCGAGGTTGCACCCCGCGGTTCCGAACGAGAGCACCGACGTCCCCGGAAGGAAGTGGTTGAGGGGCTTCTTCTCGATGGGATCGATGCAGAACCCGCTCGAGCGCCCGTAGGTCGTGAGGACGACGGCATCGTTCTCTCGCGCCCGTACGAAGCACATCCCGCGCTGTCCTTCCTGGAGCTTGCAGAACCGGGGGCAGACGTCGCACTGCACCCGTCCGTCCTCGAGACGGTGCCAGTACCGCGTGGGGACTACGGAGGCGATCTCACCCACCATCTTTCCACCGAATTATAGAGCAGCTATGATGAAGCCATGGCGCTTCCGGTTGGCAAGGAAGAAAGAGAAGGGTTCATCCGCCGCTTCGTCTCGGGGCTGAGCTTTCCCAAGCTCTTCCTGCTGCTCTCCGGCTTGTTCCTGCTGGACCTGGCGGTTCCCGACATGATTCCGTTCCTCGACGAGATGTTCCTGGGGATTCTCACCGTCCTGTTCGGGATGTGGCGGGATCGGAGAGCGACGCGCCGAGACCCGGGACCGTGATCTCGCTCGAGAGGATCGAGGAGGCGCGCTCCGTCATCGATCCGGTTTTCCTCGATACCCCCCAGTTCCGAAGCGACTCGTTGAGCGCGGCGCTCGGCGCGGACGTGGTGCTCAAGATCGAATGCCTGAACCCGCTCCGGTCGTTCAAGGGACGCGGAGCCTGCTACTTCACGCACGTCTTCGAGGATCGCGCGCCGGAGCCCTGGGTCTGCGCCTCCGCGGGCAATTTCGGCCAGGGCCTCGCGTACGCCGCTCGAGCCCGGGACATCCCTCTCGTGGTCTTCGCCGCGGAAACGGCGAACCCTCTGAAAGTCACGCGGATGAGAGCTTTCGGCGCCGAAGTCAGGCTCACCGGCCGCGACTTCGACGCCGCCAAGGAGGCCGCCCGCGCCTACGCCGCGGAACGGAAAGCGACGTTCGTCGAGGACGGCCGCGACCCCGCGATCACCGAGGGGGCGGGGACCATCGCAATCGAGATCCTTCGCTTCGAGGACGGATTCGATGCCGTCCTGATTCCCCTCGGAAACGGAGCCCTCCTCAACGGTGTCGGGACGTGGCTGAAAGCGCACTCGCCTGCCACCGCGGTCATCGGCGTCGGGGCCGCGGGGGCGCCTTCGATGGAGCGCTCGTTCCGCGCGGGAAAGCCATTGGCGCTCGACGAGCCCGTCGCGACGATTGCCGACGGAGTGGCGACCCGGGTCCCGGTGCCCGAGGCGGTGGCGACGATGCTCGAGGTCGCCGACGACGTCCTCCTCGCCGACGAGGAGGCAATCGTGTCGTCGATGCGGCTCCTCTTCCGCGAGCTCGGGCTCGTGGTCGAGGGCGCGGGCGCGGTCACGCTCGCGGCGGCGTCGGCGCACGCGAGTCGCTTCCGCGGGCAGCGGCTTCTCCTTCTCATCGGCGGCGGAAACCTGGACGAGCGGGGTGTTGCGCGTTATCTCTGTGGAGGGTGACGTGGGAGAACCGATTCGATTGCGAGCCGCGGATGGCCACGAGCTCGGAGCTTATCGAGCCGGACCTTCCGGGAAACCCCGGGGCGGGATCGTCGTCCTTCAGGAGATCTTCGGAGTGAACTCCCACATCCGCGGCGTCGCGGACGGCTTCGCCGCCGACGGCTACCTCGCGCTCGCGCCCGCGCTCTACGATCGGAGCTCGGTCAAGAGCGTCGAGATGGGATATACGACGGAGGATATCGCGCGGGGACGGGCCCTTCGTGAGGAGTTCTCCTGGGAAGACAGCGTGAAGGACGTCGAGGCGGCGATGAACGCGCTCCGCGGTGAAGGCCTTCGAGTGGGATCGGTCGGTTACTGCTGGGGCGGGTCGATCTCGTTTCTCGCCGCCGTTCGGCTCCCCCTCGATGCCGCCGTGGTGTACTACGGAGGCCAGATTCTCCCCTACGTGAACGAGAAAGAGCGCTGTCCGCTTCTCATGCACTTCGGAAAGCGCGACGCCTCCATACTCCCCAGTGACGTCGAGGTCATCCAGAAAGCCCACCCGGAAGCTATCGTCCACTGGTACGACGCCGACCACGGATTCAACTGCGACCATCGCGCACAATACGACGAACCCTCGGCGCGGCTCGCTCGAGAGAGGACGCTCGCGTTCTTCGCCGCGAACTTGTGACGCAGAAGAGCCTGCAGCGCACGACCAGGAGCGAGGCGTCCGCCGGGAACGGCATGGTGACCGCCATGCATCCCCTCGCCGCCGAGGCGGGGGTCGAGATCCTGAAGCGCGGAGGCAGCGCCGTGGACGCAGCCATCGCGACCGCGCTCGCGAGCGGCGTCGTCGAGCCCTTCATGAGCGGTCTCGGAGGCACTCTCTACGCTCTGGTGTACGACGCTTCGAGCGGCGATACGCGCTCGTTCGATGGAACAGCGACCGCTCCGGGAGAGTCGCGGGAGGACATGTACCAGCTCGCCGCGGGGGACGATCCTCGTCTCGGTGTCTACGGCTGGCGGGCGACCTCGAACGACGAGTCGGAGACGGGATTCCGCTCGATCGCGGTTCCCGGCGCCGTCGCCGCACTCGACGCGCTTCACCGCGCGCACGCGAGGCTTTCGTGGGAAGAGCTGGCCGCTCCCGCGGTGCGGCTCGCCGGAAGAGGGCTTCGCCGTCGACGAGTATTACTTCGCGCAGAGCGCGCTTTCGCGATCCCGGCTGCGCCCGTTCGCCGACACGCTCGCCGTGTTCTACCAGAAGGAAGCCCTCGACGAACGGCTGCTGCAGCCGGCTCTCGGTCGCACGCTCCGCCTTCTCGCGACCGAAGGCCCGCGCTGCTTCTACGACGGAGCCCTCGCCGAGCAGACGGTCTCGTGGGTTCGCGCGAACGGCGGCATTCTCTCTCTCGAGGACTTCGGGAGATATCGCGCGGACGTGGGCGTTCCCATCCGGCGAGCTATCGCGGCCATCGCGTCGAGACCCTCGGAGGCCCGAGTGGAGGCCCCACCGTCGCGCTCGCTCTCGCGATCCTGCAGGGCTTCGACCTCGAAGATCTCGAGTACGACGTCGTATCGCGTCTGCACGTCCTGGCCGAGACCCTGCGCGTGGCCTTCCAGGATCGATTCCGGTATCTGGCCGATCCCGCCGCGGAGGAAGTTCCGCTCCCGACCCTCGTTTCGCCTGCTTACGCGGCCGAACGGAGACGATGGATCTCGGCCGAAGGGCCCCGTGCGGTCGAGATCCCGGAGGGCCTTCCCCGTAGCTCCCCGGGCTCGTTCGAGAACCCCGGACAGCACACGACGCACATCAACGTCGCCGATGGCGACGGGAGCCTCGTCGCCCTCACGGCCACTCTCGGCAATCGATTCGGCTCGGGAGTCACGGTCCCGTCGACGGGCGTCCTTCTCAACGACGGCATGATGTGGTTCGATCCGGAGCCCGGCCGGCTCAACTCCATCCGGCCGGGAAAGCGCGCGCTTCACGCGGCGGCTCCGACTCTCGTCTTCCGCGGCCCGCGGCCCCTTCTCGCGCTGGGCTCTCCCGGAGCGCGCAGAATCATGAGCTCCGTCCTCCAGGTGCTTCTTGGCTTCCTCGACCACCACCTCGGAATCCAGGACTCGATCGAAGCCCCTCGGATCCACACCGAGGCTTCCCCTCCGCTTCTCGTGGAATCCCACTTTCCCGACGGGGTCGCGGACGGACTACGCGCGAGGGGCCACGACGTCTCTATTAAGAAGGAAGGGCTACTGAGCTCCTGGTTCGGGAGGCCCAGCGGCATCCACGTCGACTCCGAGAACGGCTGCTATCGGGGCGGGATGGAGCCCTACCGGGTCGGGATCGCTCTCGGATATTGAGGCCAGGGAGTATCATGGAGCCATGCTCGACGCCCGCGAACCGGTACGGAAGTTCATGACCCCTTCCCCTCGCACCGTGGAGCCCGCTACCGCTCTCTCCGATGCGCGCAACGTCATGGCCCAGGAGCAAATCCGGCACCTTCCCGTGGTCGAAGGGAGCCGGGTCGTGGGAGTCGTGAGCGCGCGCGACGTCCTGGTGGTCGAGGACCTCCGGGTCTTCGCCTCCTACGACACCACCGTCGAGGCCGCCATGGCCGCGGATCCCATCTCCGTCCCCCCCGATACGCCCATCGGCCACGTGGTGAAAACCATGGCCAAAGAGGATATCGGCTGCGTCCTCGTCATCGAGAACGGAAAGCTCGTCGGCATCTTCACCGACGTCGATGCGGTGAAGCTTCTCTCCCGCGCGCTTTCGGGATAATCAGACGATGGCCCGACAGGGGAGTCGGGCGGGGTATCCTCGAAACCGCCCACGGGAGGTGAACCTGTGATTCGAGTCTGCAAGGCCTGCGGCAGGAAGAACCACATTCCCGCCCGGCACCTCGCGAGCACCGGGAAGTGCGGAGCCTGCAAGGCGCCGCTCCCGCCCGCGGACGAACCGATCGAGGCAGACCCGGCTCTCTTCGACGAGGTGCTGAAGACCGGGCGCGTCCCCGCCCTGGTCGACTTCTGGGCCGAGTGGTGCGGCCCCTGCCGCATGGCGGCGCCCGAGGTCGCGCGCGTGGCGAAGGAGATGGCGGGCCGGGCCGTCGTTCTCAAGGTGGACACCGAGCGTCACCCCGAGCTCGCGGCTCGCTACGGCGTTCGAAGTATCCCGAACTTCCTCGTGCTCAAGAACGGTCAGCCGGTGCGTCAGGAGGCGGGCCTCGTCAGGCACGACGTGATGAAACGCTGGCTCGAGGAGGCGGCTTAATACAGCTCGAGATCGGCCTTCAGCCTCCCCGCTTCCTGAACCAGAGGACGTCCCCAGCTCGCGTGGTCGGGAGGACGCTCACCCCACTGCGCCTGCGGATCGAAGAGAACGTAGGAGTCCCACTCGATGCGATCGGGATTTCCCTCGCGCTCTCCGAGCTTGGTCACGTTCTCGTCGAACCAGCGGCCCGCGATCTTGCCGTCGTCCCAGAAGCTCGTCACCCGGGGGTCGTCGAGGAGATCCGTCGGTTTCACCCGGGACTTCGCCCCGCGGTCGTCCGCAACCATCTCGAAGTAGATCGCGTAGACTCGCAGATCGGCATCGGGCCGCGCTTCCAGAATTTCCTTCTGCACCCGCCGGGCGCCGCTTACGCAGGCCCCTCACGTAGGCGAGAGCAACAGCACGACGCGGGCTTTGCCCGAATCCCGCTGGAACACGGCCTTCAAGTCGTCGATCGAGTCGAGCTCCGTCCACGGGCTCGAGCCGCCGCAGGAGATCGCGGCCGCCGCGAACAGAGCGGCGAGACTCGCCGCCCTCATGGGTGCAGCATCCCTATCGGATCCCCCGGCGGAAGCGGAGGCGCCTTCGGACGCGGCACCGTTCCTTCGGGTCGGTTCTGCCATCTCCGGATGTCCTCGAGGGCGAGCTTCCGGTGCGCGGTTCCGTCGCCCATCCCGGCCTCCAGCCGATCGGCGAGACCGTCGAGCTTCTCCGCGAGGACGGCGCGCACCCGTGCGGGGTTCTCGGCGCTCGAGCCTTCCTCGAGCAGCCGGTCGAGGACGCTCCTCTGGGAGATTTCCTGAACCTGCGCGAAGTAGCCGCCCGCGGGCCTCGGCGCGTTCCAGATCTTCTCGAGCACCCGGTCGACGACGTCATCCAGTCCCGGATAGTCGTCGCTCCGGCTTCCGTACTCGACGAGCCGCGCCATCCTCTCGGGATGGAAAATGAGGGAGGCGGTGAAGTCGGCGGCGATGTCGGCGGCGGTCAGGGGATCGAAGACGAGTCCCGTCGCGCGCGGGAAGATCTCGCCTTCGTCGTAGCGATAGGCGGGCGGCGGGATCATCGCCAGGATCCGCTCGGGGATCGCCAGGAACTCCGGCTCGAGCGTCTTCAGCGCGGCGTCCAGGGCTCGCCTCTGCTCCTCTCCCGGCACGATGGTGACGGGGACTTGCCCGTCTCCTCGAAGCGCGTAGTAGTAATCCACCCCGCCGAGGCTGTTGAGCGCGCCGTTCAGCTGAAACCGATGGTGCAGGTAGAGCGGCAGCAGAGCCTGCTCCAGGAGGGACATCGGCTCACCCTCCCGGATCACTTCCGGACCGAAGCTTTCGAGACCGATGCGCCGCACCTCGATCTCTTCGAGAAGGGTGCTCACCAGGTTCGCCCCGTTGTCCCAGACGGACGCGAGCGGATGGGCGCCTCCGATGATCCGGTTGTCGGTGTGGTCCATGAAGCGCACTTCGCTCCGGAGCCCCGCCTGCACGATGGCGTCGAGCGCCTCCGCCTCGTTCGTACCCGGAGGAAAGTCCGAGTAGAGCCACCGGACCGCGAGCTTGTCGTACTCGCCGATACCGACGGCGTAGGCATCGGAGAGATCCAGCTTTCCGCTGCGAACGCGCACGTGGGGCGCGGGATAGTCCATGACGCTCGCGCGCCCTCCATAGGTGCTCGCGAGGTAGTTGTGGGGGAACCCGAGGGTGTGCCCCACCTCGTGCGCCGAGAGCTGGCGAACGCGCGCGAGGGACATCGCGACCGCGTCCGCGCCCGGGGTCACCTGCGCCAGGTAGGTGAAGACCGGACTCGCGCTGAAGTCGCAGGCGCTGAGCCCCCCGTCCCTCGAGGGAAACTGCGGCAGAAGACCCTTCCCGATCAGGTAGTCCTGCCGGAGGCGCAGGCTGCCGAGGTTGACGTTGCCTTTGAGGATCTCCCCGGTGCGGGGATCGATCACGCCGCCGCCATAGGACCAGCCGCGGGTGGAACGGTGCGTCCAGTGAATCATGTTGTAGCGGATGTCCTGGGGATCGGCGCCCTCGGGAAGAACCTCGACGCGGAAGGCGTCGATGAACCCCGCGGCCTCGAACGCCTGGTTCCACCAGCGAGCGCCGTCGAGAAGAGCCCCCCGCACCGGCTCGGGCACTCCGCGATCGAGATAGTAGACGATGGGCTCGACCGCCTCGCTGCGCGCCGCCGTCGGGTCCTTCTTCTCCAGGCGGTGCCGGGCTACCCACTTCACCCGCACGTTCTCGTCGATGGGGGTCGCGTAGTCGTGAAACGTCGGGCCGAAGACGCCGATGCGAGGGTCGGCCACGCGCGTCTCGAACGGCGTCTCCGGGAGCTCGACGAACGAGTGGTGCTCGCGGAGCGTGACCGCATCGCCGCTCGCCGCGACCGACTGGACGAGCGGACCCGGCTTGGGGTTGGTGAACGTGAGCTGAACCTCGACTTCGGTGTTCCTGGGGAAGTTCTTGGTTCGCGGCCGGTAGAAGACGCTCCGGCTGCGGTCGAGCTGGAAGCTTCCCTGCCCCGCCTGCTCCATCGCGAGCGCCGCTCCGTGGGTGTCCCGGAGGAAGAAATCGCTGGCGTCGACGAGGACCGCCGTTCCCGTGGCGGCAAGGACTTCGAAACCCCAATGCACCGAAGGCGCGAACGCGTCCTCGACCGCCTTCACCTCGTCGGGGTTGTCGCTGAGCGCGCGGTAGCGGTAGTTGGGCTCGAACAGGAGCACTCGCGGTCCGACGCGGATCGCCTTCAAGACGAGCGTGCTTCCGAGCTGGCCCCGGTCGAGGCCGACGGGATTGCTCCCGAGTCCGGAAGCGAGCGACACCTGGTACAGGAACTCGCGATCGAAGGAGTCGATCTCCCAGTACATCTTCCCCGTGGACTCGTCCCAGTAGAGATCGAAGAAGCCTTCGAGACGCTCCATGCCCGCGGTCTTTTCCGCGATGCTGGAGAGACCTTGAGGTGCCGCGGCGAGGAAGACGGAGAGCGCGAGACCAAGCATCGAGACCTCCTTAGTGCATCTGCGCAGGGTGCCGATGAGTTTACCAGCACCCTGCCTAGTGTAAGCCGCCGGCTGCGGTTCCCCGGGCGGCCTGGACCTCGATCTCGGAGAGCGCTCGAACGTGGAGGGTCGGGTCCTCGAGACGGGGTGTCGGCAGGCGGGCGCCGTGGAAGCGCCGGCTCCTCACGTATTTTCGGAGATCTTCCCCGAGTTTCTCGAGATCGCCGAACGTCTCCCGCGCCGCCTGAAGCGCGTCCGCCCCGCCTCCGAGACGCGACACGTAGGCGGTGAGCTCGCGGCGGCGACGCTCGTCCGACTGGAGGAAGTGGGTGAGCGCCCACGACTGGGCGTAGAAGAGCGTCATCGTTTCCTCTCGCCGGTAGTGGGGCGAGTCGTTCCCCGCGGCGAAGAGGGCTTCGAGAGGAAGCGGGGCCTTGCGCTTCAGGAGCGCCAGATAGTCGTAGTCCGGACGTCCCACGAGGATCTCCTCGTCTCGAATGTCGATGGTGGCCCAGTAGTCCGCGAGACCTTCGTTCAGCCACGGGGGGAGACGGCCGATGGTTCGGCGAGTGAGGTAGTGGAAATACTCGTGGTACACGGTCCGGAAGCGAAGGTCGCCGCGGAGGTCGAGGCGAAGAAGCAGGGTGTATCCCGATGGAGCCTCGAGGAACAGCCCCGCCCAGCGCCTCCCGCCCTGCTTCTGCCACTTCGCCGGGAGGAGCGCCTCGAAGCCCTCCGCGTCCGCGGTGGCGAAGACCAGGATCGGGTCAGAGGCCTCGACGTCCGGACCGACGACAGTTTGATACACCGAGCGAATTTTCTCGAGCTCCGCTGCCACCCGAAGCGCCTCGTCGGCGCCCGCGTCGCTCACCACCCGGAAATGGGCACTCCGGACCTCGACCCAGGCGGCGGGAGCGGCGAGAAGGAGGAGAAGAGCGAATCCCATGATGAAACCGGCACCCTTGTATCCCGGGTCGCACCGTCTTGCAAGGGCCCCGAGCTTTGCGGCAACATGCGCGAAACATGGAAATCCCGAAGCGCTTCGACTTCAAGACCACCGAGGAGCGGATCTATCGAAAGTGGCTCGAGCGCCAGGCGTTCGCCAGTGTCTTCGACCCCGAAGGCCGTCCCCGCTCCGAGGCGGAAGCGGGAAAGCCGCCCTTCGTGATCGTGATCCCGCCGCCGAACGTGACCGGGCGGCTCCACATGGGCCACGCCCTGAACAACACCCTCCAGGACGTGCTGATCCGATTCAAGAGGATGGACGGCTACGATGCTCTCTGGGTGCCGGGTACGGATCATGCCGGCATCTCGACCCAGACCGTCGTGAGAAAGCACCTCGACGCCGAGGGGATCGACTACCGCGCTCTCGGGCGCGAGAAGTTCATCGAGAAAGTCTGGGAGTGGAGAGGAAAGTACGGCGGCGTCATCCTCAAGCAGCTCGAAAAGCTCGGCTGCTCCTGCGACTGGCGACGTACGCGCTTCACCATGGACGAAGGACTCTCGCGCGCGGTGCGCGTGGTCTTCAAGGCGCTTTTCGACCGCGGCCTGCTCTACCGCGGCAAACGCATCGTGAACTGGTGCCCTGTCGACCGGACCGCGCTCTCGGACGACGAGGTCGATACCAAGGACGGCGGCGGCGAGCCCGGCTATCTGTGGCACATCCGCTATCCGCTCGTCGAGCCCGCGGGCGGGCTTACTCATCTTACCGTCGCCACCACGCGGCCGGAGACGATGTTCGGCGACGTCGCCGTCGCCGTCCATCCAGAAGACGAGCGCTACCGCGCGGTGGTGGGAAAGACCGTCCGCCTGCCGCTCCAGGGTCGGATCCTTCCGGTGATCGCCGACGAGTACGTGGACCGGGAGTTCGGAACCGGATGCCTCAAGATCACGCCGGCGCACGATCCGAACGACTTCGAGGTGGGCCAGCGCCACGGCCTCACTCCCATCGATGTGATGAACGACGACGCCACGTTGAACGACGTCGTCCCCGAGGAGTTCCGCGGTCTCGACCGATTCGTCGCCCGCGAGCGCGCGGTCGCGGCCCTCGAGGCCCAGGGTCTCATCGAAAAAGTCGAAGAGCGCCTGGTCCCCATCGGCCGCGCCCAGCGATCCGGAGCGATCATCGAGTACCGGCTGTCGGATCAGTGGTTCGTGAAGATGAAGCCTCTGGCGGAGAAGGCGCTCGCGGCGAGCGGCTACCGCAGGCAGGGCGACCAGTGGGTCTCGACCGACTCGCGGGAGATCTTCTTTCACCCTCCCCGCTGGGAAAAGATCTACTTCGACTGGCTCTCGAGAATCCGCGATTGGACCATCAGCAGGCAGATCTGGTGGGGCCACCGGATCCCCGCCTGGTACCACAAGGAAACGGGCGAGATCCTGGTGGACGTCGAGACTCCACGAGCCGTTCTCCAGGACCCCGACTCCTGGTACCAGGATCCCGACGTTCTCGACACCTGGTTCAGCTCCTGGCTCTGGCCGATGAGCACCCTGGGCTGGCCGGAGGAGACGGACGATCTGAAGCGATACTTCCCGACGAGCGTCCTCTCGACGGCGAAGGACATCATCTTCTTCTGGGTGGCGCGGATGAACTTCGCTTCGCTCGAGATGACGGGAAAGCTTCCCTACCGCGACGTCTACATCCATCCGACGGTTCTCGACGAGCGGGGCGCGACCATGAGCAAGGTCAAGGGAAACGGAATCGACCCGCTCGCAGTCATCGACGGCGCGACGAGAGAGGAGCTGACCGGGCCCATCCGCGAGGCGCGGCCCGAGAACATGAAGGAGCTCATCGCCCGGGTCGAGAAGAACTTCCCCGACGGCTACGAGGGTGTCGGCGCCGACGCCCTCCGGTTCACGCTCATCCACACCTGCTCCGAGGGACAGGAGCTGAAGCTCTCGCTCCAGCGGTTCCACGAGATCGGGCGCCGCTTCGTGACCAAACTCTGGAACGCGAGCCGCTACGCGCTTCTTTCTCTGGAGTCGGCTCCCGGTCCCGAGGCGGGCGAGGCGCCGCCGGCGGTCGAGGATCGCTGGATCGTCTCCCGCACCGCGACCACCATCCGCGGAGTCCGCCGCGCGCTCGAGGAGTTCGACTTCGGGCCCGTCGGGCAGGAGCTCTACCGCTTCGTCTGGAACGACTACTGCGACTGGTACCTGGAGCTCACCAAACCCCGGATGACGGGCAACGACCCGAAAGCCGCGCGGAGGGCGGCTCACGTCCTCGGAACCACGCTCGCTCAGATCCTGCGCATGCTCCATCCGGTGACGCCGTTCGTCACCGAAGAGCTCTGGTCGAATCTCCTCGCGGCGATGGACCAGAAGGACCTCTGGATGGGAAAGAGACCCTCATCCGATCTCCTGGTCCTCGAGAAAGCGCCCGTCGCCGAATCCGAGCCCGACCTCGAGCTCGAGACCCGGTTCGAGTCCCTCCAGAGACTCGTCGGCCGCATCCGTACCAGCCGCGCGAACGCCCGGCTGGCGGAGAACGTCCAGCTCTCCGCCGCTGTCCGTCCTCTTCAAGCGGGGCTGCGGGAAATCCTCGAGGAAACGTCCTCGGTGGTCACCGGCCTCGCGAACCTCGACGACCTGTCGTTCGTCGATGCCCGGCCCGAGGGCATGGTCGCTTTCGTAGATCCCGCGTTCGAGCTCTACCTCGATCTGGGAAAGCACGTCGACGTCGCCGCCGAGCGCAAACGGATCGACAAAGAGATCGCCGACACCCGCACGAAGCTCGAGCAGGTCACGCGGAAGCTCGACAATCCCAAGTTCCTCTCGGGCGCGAAGCCCGAGGTCGTCTTGGAACAGCGAGCGCGCGACGCGGAGTACCGGGACATTCTCGGAAAACTCGAGGAGATGAAGCGAGAGTACGGGGAGAGCGCGTGAGATCCCGAAGATCCGGTACACACGGCTCGGTCGGGGTCATGTCGCTGGAGTCCCTTCGAACGTCAAACGGAGGGGCGCACCTATAGAAGCGTCGACCTGCGTGTTAATCTAGGGACATGAGCACCGCCGCCCGGCGGAAGCCGGCGACCTACGAAGATCTCCTGGAAGTCCCGGACAACATGGTCGCCGAGATCCTCGATGGAGAGCTCTTCGCTTCCCCGCGCCCGTCATTCCCGCACGCGCGCGCCGCGTCAGGAGTAGGTGGACTGCTTTTCGAGAAGTTCGACCGGCCGGGCGGCGGAGGCGATGGTCCGGGTGGGTGGTGGATTCTCAACGAGCCCGAGCTTCACCTCGGCGACGACGTTGTCGTGCCCGACCTCGCGGGGTGGCGAAGAGAGCGGCTCGTTACGTTCCCAAGCGTCCCGTGGCTCGACTTGGCTCCGGACTGGGTCGGTGAAGTCGCATCCCCATCGACGGAAGCCATCGACCGCGGGCGAAAGCTGAGGATCTACGCGCGCGAAGGTGTCGGCCATCTTTGGCTACTGAACCCCAAGCTGCGAATGCTCGAAGTCTACCGCCGGTCGGACGTCAAATGGATACTTCTCGAGACCTTCATCGGGAATGAAACGGTTCGCGCCGAGCCCTTCGACGAGGTCGAGCTCGACATGACGCGCTGGTGGCCACCCGGGGCTCCCGAGAACGTCTAGTTCTTCTCGGAGTTCGCCGTCGTCGTCTCCCGAGAACGGGCACCTCGCCCGTGCTTTTCGAACCAGTACCGCAGGTAGAGCTGGGTCCTCATGAAGTTCGAGGGCTTCGAGGTCGTGCCGTGGAACTCCTCGTTGAAGCGGACCATCGCCGTCGGGATCTTGCGCATCATGAGCGCCTGGTAGTACTCCTCGGTCTGGGGAATCGGAGTCCTCAGATCCTGAACTCCCGTCATGAGCATCGTCGGGGTCTTCACGTTTCCCACGTACATCAGCGGAGACCGCGCGAGGTACTCGCTCGGGTCCTCCCAGAACGGCTTGGCGAAATTCCGGTACCAGTTCGGGCTGTCGGTCGTGCCGACGAAGGACATCCAGTTCGTGACCGGGCAATTCGAAGAAGCCGCGGCGAACCGATCGGTATGTCCGACGACCCAGGCGGTGAGGACCCCTCCCCCGCTGCAGCCGTAAACGAACATGTTGCGCTCGTCCACGAACCCGCGGGCGACGACTTCGTCGACTCCCGCCATCAGGTCGTCGTAGTCCTTGCTCGGATAGGCGTTCTTGATGGCGTTTCCGAACTCGCTCGAATAGCCCGACGAGCCCCGGGGGTTGGTGTAGAGGACCAGGTACCCCGAAGCCGCGTGCTCCTGCCATCCGAAGTTGAAGCCGACGCCGTACATTCCGTGAGGTCCGCCGTGGATCGAAAGCATCAGGGGATGCTTCTCGGGGCGCCCGGAAGAGAAGTCCGGCGGGTACACCAGCCAGCCCTGGATGCGAAGCCCGTCGACCGAGGTGTACCAGATCTCTTCGACGCGGCCGAGCTCGACCCCTTCGAGGATGTCATCGTTGACGAACGTGATCTGCTTCGGCGCTGGAGAGCGCGGGTCGAAGACGACGACGTCTCCCGGCTCCTGCGGGCTCGTCAACGTTCCCGCCGCGACGCCGGAGCTCGAAAGGCTCGCGACGGCGAGAAGATGATTGCCGTCCGTAGCCTTCTTCACGTCGCCTTCCATCGAGGCGAAGTACAGGTTCGACTTCCCTTCCTCGGCCACGTTGAAATAGACCCCGCGCCCGTCGGGCTCCCAGACGAGCCCCTCCGGCGTGCGGTCGAGACCGGAGGTCAACGTCTTGGCCCCTTTCCCGTCGATCCCGCTCACGTAGAGCTTCGAGTTGATGAAGGTGTCGTCGGTCCAGTCGTAGCCGGTATAGGCGACGAACCGCCCGTCGGGCGAAACCACCGGATCGGAATCCGGTCCCTTGCGGTCGGTCACCTGCCGGATCGAGCCGTCGTCGAGGCGGACGGCGTAGATCTCCGTCTCCCTCCACGCGTACTCCCAGTCGGGGGTCCGCAAGCCGGTGAACAGGATCTCGCGGCCGTCGGGAGTAAACGAGATGGGAGAGTTCCGGCCGTCATCGTAGTCGCCGTCGGTGAGCTGGCGTGGAGTTCCGCCGGAAGCGGTCACCATAAAGACGTGCTGATAGCCTTCTTCGGTGAAACCGACCTGATCCTGACGGTAGTCGAGCCTTTCGACGATCCGGGGCGCCTCCGTCCACTTCGCTCCCTCGGGGGCGGCGGGAAGATCGATCTTCCAGGAGTCTTTCTTCGGGACCATCGCAACGAAGGCGATGGAGGTTCCGTCGGGAGACCAGGTGATCCCGCGAGGGGCTTTTTCGAGCCTCGTGATCGGAGTCGTCGCCCCTTCCGCGTCCATGTAGCGGACGAAAATCTGCTGGCCCTTGGGCTCACCCTCCTTGAGATAGGCGATGCGCGTCCCGTCCGGCGACCATCGGGGCGAGCTTCCTTCGGTGAGGAACCGGTTCTTCGTTCCGTCGGCGTTCACGATCCAGAGCGCCGATTCCCACTTGTCCTTCTGCTTGTCCACCCATTCGCGCCGGTAGACCACCTGGGTCCCGTCGGGGGAGATCTGCGGATCGGAAACACGCTCGAAATCGAGGTAGCTCGAAAGCGAGAGCGATTTTTTCGCCGCCTCCGCGGGCGGGCTCGCGACGACGGCTCCGAGAATCACGAATGCCAGCATGTGGCGCATAGGGGTAGCCCTCCGGAAAAACAGGATTCTAACCTATTGAACGTAGCCGAGGCTTCGAAGACGCTCGAGCTCCTCCCCGCTGACTCCCTGAGTGAGCTCCGCGTCCGATGGCAGGCGTCGATCGGCGACCCACAGTCGCCAGGATTCCAGGAGCTTCGAGAGCTCCTCGACTTTCTCCGGATGCTCTTCGGCGACGTTCACGAGATTGAGCGGGTCCTTGCGGTGATCGAAGAGCTCGAACTCGGGCCTGCCCGCGGGTCGCTCGCGATTCCGAATCAGCTTCCAGCCGTCCCACACGATGGACGTGCTGTTCGCGGTTTGAGGATCGCGAAACGCCTCGCTCCGGGTTCTCTCCGAGATCGCGGGACGTCGGCGCCACTTTCCTCCGTCCTGAAGGAGCGGCAAAAGACTCCGCCCCTGCATCGTCTCCGGCATGGAAAGACCGGAAAGCTCGAGAAGCGTCGGGGCGAGGTCGATCGACTGCACGGTCTCTTCGACGACTTTTCCGGCGGGCACCCGACCCGCGCCCCAAAGAATGAGCGGAACGTTGGTCATCTCCCCGTAGAGGCTGTTCCCGTTGAAGTGCATCCCGTGATCCAGGAACTCTTCCCCGTGGTCGCTGATGAATCCCACGATGGTCTCGTTCTCGATCCCGAGCCCGCGGAGCTTCTCGAAGACCCGGCCGATCTCGGCGTCGACCGCGGTAATCGAGCCATCGTACCAGTCGATCTCGCGCCCTACGAAACGTGCGGCGTCGATGCCCGCCCGGTCGAGATCTTCTCTCCTCGCCATTGCCAACCTTCGCCACCGAGGGGGGATGAAGGGCCGGAGGTTCTCGATCTCGCGAAGGTGCTCCTCCCTCCACGCGGGATCGGCCCAAGTCCTATCGTACGGGGCGTAGGGCTCGAACGGCGGATGGGGATCGAGCACGTGAAGAAACGCGAAGAAGGGTACGTCCCGGTGGAGATCGAGCCACGGGAGGAGTCGGTCCACGAACCTCCGTCCGTTCTTGCTGCTGCTCCATCCTTCGGGAAACTTCACCGAGCCGGGCTCGTGCAGTTCCTCGACACCCTGGTGGAGGCTCGTCAGCCTGCCGGTGAAGCCGTTCGCCGCGGAGGCCCAGGTCGCATAGCCGGCCTGACGATAGACTTCGGCGAGCGTCACCGCGGAGCTCGGCAGCCGATCGGAGACGTCCACGATCCGCTGGGTGCTCGGATAGAGCGAAGACAGGATCGATGGGATCGAAACCTTCGTAAAGTCCGCCTGCGACTGGTCGTCGCGAAACAAAGTCCCCTCGTCCGCCATGCGTCTCAGGTTGGGCGCCGTCGCTCTCTCGTACGCATAGGTCTCGAGGTGGTCCCGGCGGAGCGAATCCACGAGGATCAGGATGACGCCTCGAGGCGCGCCGGACGCGGAGGGCGCGGGGTGGTGGCTCCGCACCACGGGGGAGCCCCAGAAACCGAGCGTACCCGGCTCCGGAGCCTCGAGCGAGAGCGCCAGAGTGACCTTCTCGCCGCCGTAGTCCTCGAGACCCACCGAGGCGCCCTCCCACCGGTAGGGCTCCTCGACCGTTCGCTCCTGAAGAATCCGCTCTTCCTTCCCTGGCAACGTAACCCCGACCCGGAATCGCACCGAGCGGGCCTCGACCGTACCGACCGCGAGGTCGAGCCACGGCCGCTCCGGGAGCGTCAGCTCGAATCGCACCGTCTGGGGAGCCCGCGTGACGAGGGTCTCTCGATAAATCTCCGAAAGACCTTGCCAGCTCACACCCGAGGGAATGCTCGCGAGGTGCTCCTTCCGAGGGATGAGTCGCAAGGACTCGATCTCGAACTCCGCGCCTCTCTCGTCGGTCGGGCGGATCAGCACGTGCCGAATGAGTCTCGAAGGGATCGATCGACCCAGCACCAGCGAGTAGGTTTCGAGCTTGTCCGACGGGACAAGCGGACTCGAGAGCGGCCACTGCAGCGTCCGTGCCCTCGAGGTCTCGGCCTCGAAGTCGATGTCTTTCTCCCCCGTGAAGGAGATGGAGAGATTCGACCCCTTGGACGCGCGGAGACGCAACTCGACTGCGTGTAGCGTGTCCTCCTCCTCGAGGCCGGTAGCCCTCTCGACGTGAACGATGGGTACGTCGGTGGTCGCGCGCCCTGTAAGCCGTCCCTTCGCGACGCGAAGGTTCGACACTCCCGGCCCCGCTTCGAAGCCATGCGCCTCCCCGTCGAAACGCCACACGATGGGGCTCGGAGTGAGTATGGACGTAGAGCCTTCGACGACCGCGGTCTGAAAGAGGTCGACGAGGGGGACGGTGGTATCCACCGGCGGCGACGAGCACCCGATCGAGACCAGGAACATCGTGGCCATGAGGCGTGGCGACATCGGTCGCCTCCTTCGATTACGCGTTCGCCAGAGTGATCCTTGCCGGCTCGCCTTCGATGTCGACTTCTCGGGTGCTCCCCTCCAGGCGCTCCGAAACCTCGATGCAGAGGGTCTCTTTCATCAAATCCTCTCGCCGGGCCTCGAGGATTCGCTTCAACGAATCCGAGCCCTGGATCGAGAGACGGATGCGCTGCGTGTACTCGAGGCCCAGGTCCTTCCGGAACGTCTGGATGCGGCTCAGGAGCTCGCGGTACTTCCCTTCCTCGAGAAGCGCCTCGGTGAGCTCCGTCGAAAGAACCACCACCGCGGTCTCGTCCCCGGCGGCGGCGTAGCCCTCCTTCGCCTGGACCGTGACCTCGATGTCCTCGAGCTCGAGCTCGAGCGGCTCCCCGTCGACCTCGATCGCTGCCTTCCCCTTCGCGAGGAGCGAAGCGCGCAGGCGGCTCCCGTCCGCGACCTCCATCGCTTTTTTGACCGCCGGCATCTTCTTTCCCACACGCGGGCCGAGACGGCGGAAGTTCGGCTTCACCTTGTACTCGACGTGCTCCTCGGTCCCGTGAACGAAGCGCACTTCCTGGACGTTGAGCTCTTCGGCGATGAGGGCGGCGTAGCGTGAGACGCGGGCGTCGAGTTTCGCGTTCGAGAGCGTGACTTCCGCCTTCGACAGCGGCTGCCGCACTTTGAGCCTGTTGTCGGTCCGGACCCGAAGACCGAGAGACACGATGCCGCGGACGATGGCCATTTCTTCGTTGAGGGCGGCGTCGATCCGGGAGAGGTCGGGCTCGGGATAGTCGTCGAGGTGGACGCTCTCCTTCGCCTTCGCGCCCAGCGGGCGGCGAACGAGGTTCTGGTAGATCTCTTCGGTCACGAAGGGGACGAGCGGCGCTGCGAGCCGGGCGACGTTGGTGAGCACTTCGTAGAGCGTCGCGTAGGCGTCGAGCTTGTCCTCGTCCCGCTCGGACTTCCAGAAACGAGGGCGGTTGCGCCTTACGTACCAGTTCGAGAGCGCGTCCACGAAATCGGTGAGCGCCCGCGCCGCCTCGTAGGACTGATAGTCGTCGAGGTACGCGATGCATTTCCGCTCGAGCTCGGCGAGCTCCGAAAGAATCCATCGATCGAGGAAACTCCTTTGGGAGATGGGCCGTCCCTTCTCCTTCACAGGATCGAAGTCGTCGATCGGCGCGAAGATGGTGAAGAACGAGTACACGTTCCGGAGCTTGATCGGGAACTCCTTCTGGAGCGCCCGTACGTTTCCGAGCGAGTGGCGCTTGTTGTTCCAGGGAGGGTTCGAGGCGAGGAAGAACCACCGGAACGCGTCGGCGCCGGGAGCGGGGGTCGCAGGGTCTTCGATCGTCACCCTCTCCTCGGCGGGGAGCCGCGGAACGTCCGCGGGGAGGAGCTTCACCCCGCGGGACGAAAGAGACACCCCGAGTCGCCCCACGACCTCGTCGGGGAGGACGACCACGCGCCTCGGAAGGCCTTTGGCGGGTTCGACGGCGAGCTCCACGAAGTGGTCCGGGTGAGCCGCGCTGTAGACGCGAACCGTCACTCCGGGATGGACGTCGAGTCCTTCGAGGTCCTCGCGCGCGATGAGCGCCTTGCCTTCCGCCAGCTCGACGCCCGCGGAGGGCCCGGAGATCGCCGCGAACTCCATCGCAACCTTCTCCAGGATGACCTCGGGCGGCGTGTAGTTCCCCTTCGACTTCGACTCTTTCTTCCCCTCCTTGTCGTTCACGTGGCCGAGAACGATGCAGGTCTTGTAGGGATGAGGGAACGGCCGCTCGAAGACCAGGGTCGAGATCATGAGCATCGAGTAGAACCATCCCCGCGTCTGGTCGATGGCTTCGCACGATGTAATCCGAAGGGAACGTCGCGGCGAACTCGTCGTGTCCGGCGCGCGGATAGCCCCACTGAGCGAAGGGCATGCTTCCGGAGTCGAACCAGCAGTCGATGACCTCGGGAACGCGCCGGTACACTCCGGGCTCGCCGGGCTCGGTGAACGTGACTTCGTCGATCCAGGGCTTGTGCACGATGAGGTGCTCGGAGAGGTCCGGGTTCACCTCTTTCGCCGCCTCGAAGGCTTCGAACGCCTCCGGGTTCTTCGCGAGAATCTCGGCGACCGAGGTCGGCGCCGCCATCCGGCCGGTCACGTCGTTGATCCAGATGTTGAGGGGCGTCCCCCAGTAGCGCTCGCGGGAGAGCGCCCAGTCGACGTTGTTCTGGAGAAAATCGCCGAAACGGCCTTCCTTGATGTGCTCGGGGATCCAGTTCACCGCCCGGTTGTTCGCGATGGCGTCGTCCTTCAGCGCCGTCGTCCGGATGAACCATGCGGGCCGGGCGAACTGGATCAGAGGATCCTCGTCGGCGCGCCAGCAGAACGGGTACTCGTGGCGATAGGTCTCGTGATGAACGAGAAGACCGCGTTCCTTGAGGTAGCGGACGATCTCCTTGTCCGCGTCCTTGACCCACATGCCCTGGAGCCGTGGAATATCGGCGGTGAATCGCCCGTCGGGGGTGATGGCGCAGAGAAGCGGCGCCTGGGTGGGATCGAGGTAGCCCGAGACGATCTTCTGGTGGAGCTCGTGGTCTACCTCGCCGAAGGCCGGGGCTTCGTGGACGAGGCCGGTCCCCTGATCGAGCTCGACGAACTCCGCGGCGAGCACCTTCCAGTACAGGGGCTCGAATGCGCCGTGCTTCGTCTCGACTTCCCTGCCGCCGTACTTCTCGTAGTACTCCTCGAATGGAGGCCGATATCGCTTTCCGAGAAATGCCGAACCCTTCGCCTCGCGGACCACGGGGAGCTCCCGGCCGACCTTCGCCGCGAGTGCTTCGCGCAGCCCGGCCGCGACCACCAGCTTTCGTTCGCCGTCCTGGACGACGACGTAGTCGAAATCCGGCTTCACCGCCGCGTACATGTTGGACGGGAGGGTCCACGGGGTGGTGGTCCAGACGAGAAGCGAGGTGTCGGGCTCGTCGAGGAGCGGGAACGCGACGAAGACCGACGGATCGTCGACGGTCTTGTAGCCTTGACCCACCTCGGCCGCCGAGAGCGCCGTTCCTCCCTGCGCCCACCACCAGACGACTTTGTGACCTTTATATAGGAGGTTCTTCTCGAGGAGACGCGAGAGCGCCCACCAGACGCTCTCGATGTAGTCCTTGTGGTAGGTGACGTAGGCGTCGCGGAGGTCGAGCCAGTGGCCCATCTGCTCCGTCATCCGCTCCCACTCCTTTGTGTAGCGGAAGACGGAGTCCTTGCAGCGCTGAATGAACGCCTCGACTCCGTAGGCCTCGATATCCGCCTTGCCGTGGATTCCGAGCTCTTTCTCGACCTCGACCTCGACCGGAAGCCCGTGCGTATCCCAGCCCGCCTTGCGCGGCGCGTAGAAGCCGCGCATCGTCCGATAGCGGGGGAAGATGTCCTTGAAGACCCGCGTCAGCACGTGGCCGTTGTGCGGCTTTCCGTTCGCCGTCGGAGGCCCGTCGTGCCAGACGAAGCTCGGAGCGCCGCGGCGCATCTCGACGCTCTTCTCGAAAATCCGGTTCTCTTTCCAGAAGGCGCGGACCGCTTCCTCGGCTTTCGGGAAGTCGACGACGGCCTCCGCCTTCAAGAATCGGGGCGAGTCGGTCATAAGAGGCTATCTTAACGCTTGCAGAAGCTCTTCGATCAGAGTGTCGAGATAGCCGTTCAAGCCTTCGCTCGATTCGGCGCCGAGCTCTTTCGATTGGAACGTCAGCGTCTTCGCTTCCTCGAGGTCCCGCCGCGCGCCCTCGGCGTCGCCGGTAATGTTGCGCATCGAAGCGGCGATGACCAGAGTCTCCTTCCGCGTGGACGAAGGCTGCTTCAGGAGCTTCTCGGCAATCTCGAGCGCCTTCAGGCGAGCCCTGCGCGCCTCGTCCCCGCGGCCCGCGGCCTCGAGGTGATACCCCTGAACGCGGCGGAACTCGCACCAGAATGTGTCATCGCGCCCGAGAACCTCGTACACCTTCTCGGCGATCGGAAGCCGCGCGACCATCGGAATCTCGAAATACGGAACGAGCGGGCCTTCGATCGAGGCCTCCCTCTCGAGCATCTTCGCGAGCTCAGGGACTTTCTCCGGGGGAATCGCGTCGAAGTCCGTCATGTACGCGGTCAGCCGGCATTTCTTGCAGGTATAGAGAAACTTGTCCGTCGTCGCCGGCCAGAACACGTACTGGAGCTTCGACGGCTCCTGGTATACGTAGCTCCCGTAGCTCCCCGGAACCTGGAACTCGTTCACCGTTCCGCAGACCGGACAGGTGACCTGTGTCGGAAGCCACGTGGTGGCGATAGCGTTCGACGCGAGAACGAGGAGCAGCGCAAGGGCAGAACCGAAATCGAGCTTCTTCATGTCTCTTCAGACGAATTCTAGCATTCTTGACACGTGACCAATTAGTCACATATACTACGGGGCATGGACGCGGTGTTCCGGGCCCTCGCCGACCCGACTCGCCGGAAACTGCTCGACCAGCTCTTCAAGAAGGATGGGCAGACTCTGGGCGCGCTCGAGGGTCGTCTCCCCATGACCCGCTTCGGCGTGATGAAGCACCTGCGGGTCCTCGAGGAGGCGGGCCTCGTCGTGACCAGGCGGCGGGGGCGCGAGAAGCTGCACTTCCTGAACGCTGTGCCCATTCGTCTCGTCCACGATCGCTGGGTGAGCAAGTACGCCGAGCCCTGGACGGCGACCCTGAGCAACCTCAAGAAAGGACTGGAGGAAAAGACCATGGAGAAAGTATTCGAGATCTACATCAAGACCTCTCCGGAGCGCCTGTGGGAGGCGATCACCAACCCCGCGATGAGGCGCAAGTACCACTTCGGCGTGGGCGTCGAGTCCGACTGGACGCCCGGGTCCCGCTACCAGGGGATCACGTCGAAGTGGCCGACTCCGATCTTCGAGGGCGAGAACCTGGAGCTCGACCCGCCGCGTCGACTGGTGCAGAGCTTCAACGCGCTCTGGGGCGACGACGTGAAGCGCGAAGCGACCTCGAGAGTCACCTGGGAGATCGAGCCCGTGGGTGATTCCTGCCGGCTGACCGTCACTCACGACCAGCTCCGCGAGGGCGCCAACGAGGAGCTCTTCGGCGGATGGCCGATGGTCCTCTCCGGGTTGAAGACCCTGCTCGAGACCGGCGAGACGCTCACGACGCCCGGCTCCCTGCAGTACGCATGAGCCGCAACGACTCCCGGAGGCCTCGGGGCCCCGAGCTCAGTGTTTCAGGGCCGCCAGGGTGTCCAGGAAGCTCACGTACTTGAACTGCGTCGCGCCATCGAACTCGTAACCGTTGATGTCGCCGCTGTCCGGCGGCTCGGGAGCCTCGCCGTTCTGCACCACGAGCAAGCCGAGCGGATACTCCGGCGCGAGCGGCAAAGACACGTAGTCGACGCGGAGGAAAACAGATGCTGACTATGGGAGCCAGGGGTGAGGCGCTTCCCGCCAGGAACGGTCGAAAGTCCCGTAATCCCGGGGGTCCGCTGGCGTCCTTGACAAGCGCGAGCCTTCCTGAGATGTATGGACCTGCCCAGGGAGGATGCCATGACCACGATCGACCGCCGGAGTTTCCTGAAGACGACAGCCGCCGTCGGCCTGACGCCGATCCCGACCACGTTCGGACCGGTCTCGAGCGCCCTCGATGACGACCCCCTCGGGATCCGGGCGGATTTCCGCGTTACCGAGAAGCTGACTTACATCAATACCGCGTACGTCGGGCCCATGCCGAAGCCCGTCCACGAGGCCGCCCTCCGCTACGCCGAGGAGCAGGTGTTCACGCCGGCGGTCGGCCTCGACATCTCGATGGAAAGAAAGGAGCGGGCGAGGAAGAAGTTCGCCGAGATTGTCGGGGCGAAGCCCGAGGAAATCGCGCTTCTCTTCTCGACCAGCGACGGCGAGAACATCGTCACCCGCTCCCTCGACCTGAAACCGGGCGACAACGTCGTCATCGACGAGCTCCATTTCATAACGACCTTCGTGCTCTACCGCGAGCTCGAGAGGGTGAAAGGCATCGAGCTCCGGATCGTCCGGCACCAGGACGGCCGCGCGCGGATGGAGGATTTCGAACGGCTCACCGACCGGCGAACCCGGCTCATCTCCGTCGCCTGGGTCTCGAACCGCAACGGCTACCGCCACAACCTCCCGGCGCTCGCCGATCTCGCCCATGCCAACGGCGGGTATCTGTTCGCCGACGGCATCCAGGCGCTCGGCACGTTTCCCACCAACCTCCACGAAGAGAAAGTGGACTTCGTCTGCGGGAACTCCTACAAGTGGCTGTTCTCGAGCTGGGGCGCCGCTCCCTTCTACGTGCGCGAGGAGCACCTCGAGCGTATCCAGCCCGACCGCTTCGGGCACAACCAGGTGGCGGAGACCCTCCCCGACCTCCATTTCCGCCTGCGATCCACGGCGGAGAAATACGAATATGCCGGACTGAACTACGGCGCGGTGGCCCAGCTCGAGGCGTCTCTCGGTTTCCTCCAGCAAGTCGGCCTCGCCCGCATCGAGAAACACACGGTCGCCCTCGCCCGCGAGCTCCGGGACGGAATCGCCGAGCTGGGATACGAGATGTTCACTCCGCCCGACAACCCATCGGCCATCGTGAGCTTCATCCACGGCCGCGACCCGAAGCGCGTCAAGCAGGTTCTCGACGAGGAGAACATCAGCGTGACCCTGCGCGAGGAGAACAAGCAGATCCGCGCGAGCGTCGCTCTGTTCAACAACCGGCGTGACATCGCGCACCTGCTCGAGGCTCTGAAGAAGTTGGCCTGAAGGTGGGTTAGCCTCTTCGGGCTCCCGCAACTTCGAGGAGCGGTCTCGCGCCGAGATTGGCGCTCCGGCTGGGCGGCAGCACTTGCCCCGACCCGGGACCGGAGATATATTCCCCCACGGATCCGGCGCGGCTGATCGCTCGTAAACAGCGACCTCTTGCTGACCACCCTGCACGCTGCCCCGTGCCCTTCCGGGTCGAGCCGTACCGTCGTTCCCAAGGAGGTATCTCGTGCGAAACTTCTTCAAGATATTGATCGGGATCTCGATTCTTCTCTCTGCATGCGGAGGCGGCGATCCAGAAGCGGAGGTCGTGAGCGCGTTCTTCACTGCGGTCCAGAAGGGTGACCGAGCGGGTGCCGAGCGCGTCTCGCTGGCCTCGTTCGAGGGTGAGCCCGCGTCGTGGGAAATCGTCGAGCGAGGGACCGAATCGGAGGCAGCGTTCCAGCTCGCGGATCTCGAGGCGCAGCTGAAGAGCAAACGAGATGAAGTCAAGGCCCAGAAAGATGGAAATGCGAGTTTCATCAGCGACAACAGTGACACGTACGAGGCCTATAAGCGCAAGTACGCCGAAGACCCGTCGGCGCCTTTCCAGGGAGCGCTCGCGACGTTTCACCAGGAGCTACAGGAGAGGCAGGGGCGCTTGGCCCAGCTCCAGGCCGACTCCGACCAATTGGCCCTCGACGTCGAGGCGCTCACGAACGCTGCGACGCTTTCCTTGAGTACACCGGTCGATACGAGCTTCGAGGGGAAGATCAAGGTGAAACCGCTTCAGGTCAGAGTCAAGGACAGCTCCGGGGACAAGAGTTATACGGTCCTACTGCACCGCTACGAGCTCGTCGACACCGAGCAAAGCCGGACGCCGACTCCCCGGTGGATCATCGCGGAGATTCAACCGCACGGATGAGGAAGACCGAGCTTCTGGGGCGGCGGGACGACTCAGGGGAACGAGACAACACCCACGCTGTGGAAGATGTCGGGCCAGGTGTTCCCCGGCGGCACCTCGTGCCAAATCAGATGAACGCGATCCGGCTCACTCAACTCGATCTCGGGGCACCCGGCTCCGCCACCGATGACGGGAAGCTCGAGGGGATCCGCGAACGTGAGGCCGCCGTCTGACGACACGCTGAGGAAGGTCTGCAACGTCTTCGCGATAAAGTCCCCGGTCGACCATGTCGCATATACGCGTCCGTCCCCTGTGGCGGAAAGAGTCGGGCAAAAGGAATCCGTGCCCGATGGCGAAAGGGGCGCCGGCGGATCGAAGGACGCTCCATAATCCGCCGACCGCGCGATGAGGATCTTGTGTCCCGCAACGGAATCGCCCTCTTCCCAGATCACGTGGACGATCCCGTTCTGGTCTGCGGCTATCCGCGGACACCACGATTTCTCTGGAAGCTGGGAGATGTTTACCGGAGCCGTGAACGTCCGCCCCGAGTTCGTGGACCGCGAGAAACTGATCTCCTCATCGAGATAGCCCCCCTGCATCCAGACGACATAGATATTCCGAGACCGCACCATCGCGACGTCCGGACAGCTCGCCCACTCGTCAATCGCGAAGTTCCTTCTGGGTCCGAAGGTGGTTCCGCGGTTCGCCGATCGGCGAAACCAAACGGCCGCACCTCCCGTCGATAGGTCCGCGTCCGCCCATACGATGCCAAGCTTCCGGAGGCCGTCGGTCGCAATCGACGGTACGTAGGAATTGACGGCGTCTACCTTCGAGACGACCCGAAGCGGCGAAAAGCTCGTGCCATCGGTCGAACGGGTATGGACGATCTCGGCTCCTCCGAAGGCTTCGTCGAATTGAGTCCACGTCACGTGGAGCGTCCCGTCGAGCGTCGTAGCCATCGCGATCTGGCCGGCAGAGACATAGGGATCCTGGGGAGAGATGGCTAACGGCGATGAGAACGTCACTCCCCCGTCCCGAGAACGGCTGAACAGGACCCTCGCGGAGGATTCCTCCCACGCGACGTCTAGCACACCGCCCGGCCCGACGGCCAGCCTGGCGGACTGCGAAAAGGTCTGCGTTTGCGACACGTTCACCGGTGGAGAAAAGACCACCTCCGCGGCGATGCCCGACTTCCGAAGGGGCCCCCCGACGAACACGATCGTGGCAGCGAAAGAAACGATCACCCTCAGCGGGATTCCGCCGAGTCTGAACCCTGCGCTTCGACGCATGGCACCGGACCCGGTTAGTCCGTGTCGACGAGCTCGGCTATGCGGTCAATGTGCTTAGGAATGTCTTTCGCCGCTGCTTTGACCGCTGCCTCAGAGAAGTCTTCGCCGCAAAGCCCTTCCAAAAGGCCAACTTGGGCCTTGAGTTTGAGTAGCTCTTCCTGAATGCTTCCGCTGTTTTCTCTTGGGCTCATTTGCGCAGCCACTATCTACCGCAAGCTACCGTTTCGTCAATGGCCAATGCAGGTAAACCCCTGGAGTGGACACGGAACGGGTTCTCTCGCAGCAGAGCGCGTGGTCGTGAGGTGTTGTCGAGAACCCTACTCCGATCGAAGCACCTGTAACACATCGACGCGTGACGCGCGTGCCGCCGGTATGAGCGAGGCGATCACCGCCGCCCCCGTGAGGACGGCCGCCGCGCCGACCGCAGGCAGCAATCCGGGCATGGGGGTCTCCAGGTAAGTTGACGCCAGGCTGGCCAACCTGCGGCGCCCATTCCCGTGATAGCGGTCACCGTCAGTAACGGTGCACGCGCGGGTCTGGCCATCTACGGCAGCAACATTGCCATTGGCGATCGAGCCTTGTCGTGCAACCTGTTCAATTTGGAGTTCGAGAACTACATCGCCGGTCAATACCAGGTCACCAACTTGAATGGTTCTTTCAAGGGGTGGTGCGGATGTCCGGCTCCGACCGGGGACTGCGTGAGCGCTTCGACCGGCATACAGCCGCCCGCGAACGTCCCCGATCCCTGACACCACTGACGCTGCTGTCCCTTACGGATGGCGGTTTTCAAGCTTGGCCAACGGCGGAGGGGAGGCCTTTGCGCCGGCCGGAGGCATCCGTGCCGCGTCACACGATTGTCCCACATCGCATCGCTCTGGAACTATGCAGGAAGACGCGGTCCTCACCTGCCCTAAGCGCCTCACCGTTCGAGCAGAGCGGGCCAGTTCAACACGACGGTCGCGGGACGCTCTTCGCCCGATGAGTCAATGACAATCGCGAGGAACCGATCTCCGTCGGGCGCCATCTCGAACGTTCCGGGACGAGGACCCGAAGCTATTTGGGAGCTTTCAGCTCGACCCCGTTCGATGAGCTCAGATTCGTGACCCGCAGATAGAACGCTCCGCTCTTGGCGCGATAGCCGGTGATCGTCACGACGTTGCCGGGCTCGAGCGACGTCGCCGTCCATCCTTTCAGGTGAGCCGGACTGGTCATCTCAGCTTGCCACTGTTGAACTCGTCCCTCATCGTCAATCACCTCGAAATCCACAACGGAATGCGGATTGACGAAATGAAACTCCGTGACCGTTCCCTTGAGAGTGACTTCCTTCGTCTGGTCGAAGGCTGCCACCCCGTGGTGCGCGTTGGCCAAGGCCCCCGCTGCCAGAAAAACCACGAGCCCAACTGTGATTGTCCTCATCGTGCGCTGCTCCCCTCCTCGATCCACCGGTCCAGATCTCGAACGAATGTGCGGCCCTCGAATGTGTACGTGGGAACGGTCACCACCAGGTAGCCCGTGCCAACCAGCGGTTTGCCGTCCTTGCCAATCCCGGTCTTCGCGGTGGCAATGATCCACACGTCGTAGTTATGGCCGGGATTCGCGGCAGCGGGCGTGAAGAAACCGGTAGGGCTCACCGTTCCCACCCGATCCCGCTTGTTCGGGTCGACTTCGTAAAAGACTTCCATCGACCAAGCCACTTCCACCGGGCCCAGTTCGAGATCGTCGGCCGTGTGCTGCCTGTCGTCCGGGCCACGTTGGTAGCCGATGGCCTCGAACTGCTGGAAGCCTCGGGAATATTTCTCGCTGCCGAACGTCGCGAGCGACGATTCAGGCGTCACCTTCACGTAGTCGACGCGATCATAAATCGTAACCGCGCTTTCGAGCGTGGAGGACCGGAAGGCAACGTTGCGTTTACCAGGCAGTGCATCGGCGGCGACGTCCACCTCAGCGACGATCTCGCCTGGCGTGGAAGAAATAATGCGGCGCACCGTCACGCCCGAGCCCGTGGCTACGTCGGCCGGCGTCACCTGCGCGGGGAAACGGTCACCGATGAGCCGCATTCGGTTGGCGTTCGAACCTGCCGTGAACGACGGCGGGTCTACGAGTAGCAGCGTCGGATCGGAAGACGCACGTTGCATCGTCACGTCGAATCCCAATTCCTGGTATTGTCCCCAGAACCAGCGTCCTTCGACCCTTGAACCGTCTTGCGCTACCCACATGGCTTCCCGTGCTTCGGTCGAAAGATCGTCGGGAGCGGTTGCGACACGGATGCCTTGAGATCGCCCGCGCCACGCAGTCCCCGCGTACACCACATTGCGCCCGGTGCGAACGACGACAGATCCATCATTGACGGAGTGCAGACGCATACTCGTCAGAAACTCATCGCCGCCGCTGGCTTCGACGTCCATCTCTCCATGGAATTCGCCGCGACCCTGGACATGAGCCGTCATCAGCCACCGTCCAGTGAGGTCCGGCGCATGAGCACGCGCACTCCACGAGGCCCATTCGCGAGTGTAGAAAGGAGCGACCTTCGCCAGATAGGCGACGGCTTCCTGGTTCGGCTCGAACCGATATCGTCCGGCATGCGTCTCGGCAAACTGCTTCCAACCGTCCGCTGTGCGGCGCCACGAGAGCGCGCGGGCGGCCTCGTGGCACTTCGCACAGGCTTCAAGCAAATCGCCATTCCCTAGCCCGGCTTCGTCGTGAACCCGGCGCTCCGCGTAGTACATCACCGGCTTCGATTCCTCGGGTGCCAGCCCATGCCGCGTGCTGAGGTACTTGACGATGGCCCGAGCGTCTGGTGGCGTCAAGGAGACGTCGTTCTCGCGGATCATGCGTTTGAGTGCCTCTTGCCAGCCTTCGGGCGTCGCGCGCTCCCAGGAAATCCCCTGCAGATTCCCCTGCTCGTCGGCTGTGTGGCACGTTCCACATTTCGCCAGCACCAGAGGGTCGGTGACCGGAATGCCTACCTCGGTCTGGCCCTGCGCGACCAAGGGCACCGCCGCAATCAGCAGGACTCTCGCGGTTTGTACCAGACTGGACGGTTTGATGGATCCATGGCTCAGATGCAATGTACGCCTCTGTCCATCCGAGTCTAGACTCTGTCCAGCCGATTGCAAGAAGAGCTCTCATCGCAACGCGACCACGCGGACCGCGGCAAGATGAACATCGCGGCGTCGCGTCCAGGGTCGCGCGAGGGACGTCGGCCGATCGCTCTACGCTCCGACGGGCTCTGGCAGTCTCTCTGATTCGGAGGCCGGCCGATCTGCGCAATCGGGCTTCACCGCGCGGCTCACCCGCCGGTGATGAGGACCCTGAGCCCCGCGCCGATGCCCTACTCCCTTTTTTCCGTCGGTGAGGACCTCCCGATCCCCCCGGCGCAGTTCGAGCCGCTCCGCCTTCCTTGCCTTGAGCTCCTCCGGCTCCCCTGGAATGCGCCGACTGTCCGGCGGCCCCGGGCGCTGCGTTCGACTCGTAGGCCCCGTAGGCCGCGAGGCCTAGAACTACGATGGCGGCTACGAGTACCAGGAACACACCCGCCAGAATCTTCATGTCGGCTTCTCCGCAGCAGGATCGAATACCCATAGTCTCCGGTAAAGGGCCCCGGTTCACAAAACCATTCCTCCGTGGACAAACTGCCGCACCCTGGATTTCACGGCACGGATAGGTCCCGCCGAAAGCCCTTCGATGACGAGCCAGTGAAGGCGGGAGAACCGGTCGGTCCGCTCGGTCTCCCAGACGAGCCGATCGGGGAGGGGCTTCCGCAGGTGGCTCTCTATGAAGGCGTCGATCGCCTCCTGCTCCGAGCGCCACCCACGCGTGTTGTGCCCGCCCGGTTGGGTGCGGAAATCGAGCTCGACTCCGCCTTCTGGAAGTCCTCGATGTAGCACGCGTGCACTCGGAGGCATTGTCGGGACGAGCGTTACCTGCTACACTAAGTGCTTCAACCTAAACAAAGTCCCCGCATTCGACAGGATTGCGGGGAAAGATTGGTGGCACGAATGCCGTGGGCCACTGTCAAAAGTGACGTCGAGTCGAGGGACGAAGCTACGTCGCCCCCACGAGGACCGGCGAGTATGCCGCCCACGACGGGCGGATCCGTACGGGCGGCCGTCAAGCGCTATCTCTGGGTTGTCCTCGCCGTTGGCGTGTGGGCCACTGGGCTGGGCGCCGGCTTCACGACCCTCTGGCGCTACAAAAGCACTCCCTCCCTGGCCGACGGAACGCCCCCATCCGAGTGGCCTTCGAGCGCCCGCATCGCTCGAGCCCCGGGGCGGCAGACTCTCGTCGTCTTCGCGCATCCAATGTGCCCCTGCACCCGCGCCAGTATCACGGAGCTTGGAAAGCTGCTGCCGCGACTGGGGCCGCAGGTGTCGGCCTGGGTGGTCGTGGCGCGGGCCGTGGACGAGCCCGACTGGGACGAGGCGGAGCTCTGGGACCGGGCGGCGTCCATCCCCGGCGTGCGCGTCTTCCGTGACGACGACGGCGTCGAGGCCGAGCGCTTCCACGCGGCCACGTCGGGGCTGACCTTGCTGTACGACGCCGCGGGTCGCCTCCGCTTCGCCGGCGGCATCACCGCCCAACGAGGACACGAAGGCGACAGCTTCGGCTCGTGGCGGATCGAGTCCATTGTGAAGACCGGCACTGCCGACCGCGCCGACAGCCCTGTGTTCGGATGCACCCTCTTGAACACGTCCGTGCCCACCTCGAATTAGGAGACTCGACGATGACGACTTCGACCCCGACCATGACGACTTCGACCACGGCGCAGTGGGCGGAAAATGTGGCGCGCGCGATCGTGGAGCGCGCCGAGGCTCGCTTCCAAGCCCATCGCGTCGGGATCCTGCGCTCCACCGACCGGATGTTCGCGATGCTCATGGTGGCCCAGTGGATCTTTGGCATCGTCGTGGCTGTCACTTTGTCGCCCTACGCCTGGGAGGGAAAGACCAAGGTCGTGCATCAGCACGTCTGGTTCGCCGTCCTTCTGGGCGCGGGCATCAGCAGTCTGCCGATCGCGCTCGCCCTCCTGCGGCCAGGGTGGGCGCCCACCCGCCACGTGATCGCTGTCGGTCAGATGCTGTGGTCGGCCCTGCTCATCCACCTGAGCGGGGGCCGGATCGAAACGCACTTCCATGTCTTCGTCTCGCTCGGGATCCTGGCCGCGTATCGCGATTGGCCGGTCCTGCTCACCGCAACCGTCGTCGTGGCGGCCGATCATCTGATCCGCGGTCTCGTTTGGCCGGAGTCGGTCTACGGGATCGTCAACCCCGAGTGGTGGCGCTTCCTCGAGCACGCCTTCTGGGTGCTCTTCAGCGTCTCGTTCCTCACGATTACCTGCCGCCGAAGCGTAAAGGACATGCGGCTTATCGCCGAGAAGTGCGCCGAGCCGGAGGCTCTCGCCGAGGCGAGTGGCAGAGGTCCTTCGTGAAGGATCGAAAGGTGTCCGGAGAGTCCTAAACTCGACATACACGCCGAACCTGGAGGACTGAGTTGAGCATTTTTGGCAAACCGGTCGCAGCCGGCCGCGCGGGACGATACGACCGCGTGGTCTTCACCGGCGCGAATGGAGTGCCTCGTGAGCTCTCGGGCGCCGAGTTCGATGACATGCCCCTGCGCGAGCGCGTCAAGATCCTGCTGACCGGCAATCCCCGATTCTCGCTGAATGGGCAGGAGGTGGCCGTCCGCGACGCCGTCGTGCAACGATAGGCCCATCCGCCCGGCGGACTTCCGTGGCAGACCCATGAGCTTCGAATAAGCTTTCAGGGAGACGCCCTTCGACAAGCTCTTCTCCGGGATCGCGGTTTCCTTGCCAGAGTGGATTAAGAAATATGAGGGCGTCCGGAGCGGCACCGAGGACACCACCGCGGAGGACACGCTCGACCTGGACTACGGGATGGTGCTGGAGCGCGCCTACGCAGCGGCGGCGGGTGATGGAAAAGGGGTGGCGTCCCCAAGCGGTTCCGTTGAAGGGTGCAACGTGAGATTTCAAGGGGCTGCGGCCGCTGAACTCCCGCTCCCCATCTGAGAGTCTTCACCTTACCGTACCTTAAGGCGTTTCGCTTCCTACCTTCCCCACTAGTTCCTGCGAAATGGCTACGCAGGATCTGACAATATCCGATTGCCAAATAGAAGGATCCAACGATTAACCTTCAAGCAATTGGTTGCGCGCGTACCGGGCCCTGACTCATAATCGACGAGAAGGGAAGGCTTTCACGTCGCGCTTCCAGACGTCCGATTCTCAAAGGAGCCGGACCGCGGCGTAAGAACCAGAGCAGATGCCGGTTAATCGAGCTCTTGAGAACAAGATGGCTGTCGCAAAGAAGACGCAGCTCGCACCCGGCGTCTTCGTCGCCAAGATCTCAGAGGGCGAGTCCGTGCTCCTGCTTTCCTCAGCCGAGTTGCCTATGCCAGAGCGAACGATGTTCGCAAATTGGGCAGGAGCGAGACGATCCGGCCCAGACATCGAACTCGCTTTCGGGCAGCACGCCTCAGCCAGCGATACTCTCTCAGCCGCATTGTTCGTTTCTGTCGCGCCTGAGAACGTTGCGAAAGCGATTTACGGACCAAATGAGCAATTCTTATTGAGTTTGAGGCGAATGGTTCCCCAGCTGAGCTTGGACCCCGGGCCGATGCCGAGGCTTCCGCTACAGGGCGAGCGGATGGCATTTCATCGGGCCAGTGTCATCAATTTGAGTTACGCTGGCCGCGATGCTGAAATACGCTTCTACCACGTGTCCCCTCGCGCTATTCACGATCTGAGAACCGGTGATATTAAGAAGGTCGGAAAAGGCATCGTCTCGCCTGTCGTGCAGATCGACTTGTCGGTCGAGCTTCTTGAAGTGCTGACACGCACGTTGACACAGATCGTGAGCAAGGACGAATTCCCCTCGGATTTCCTGGAAGAGTGAGGAACACATGAGATCGATCTATGAACAGTCCGATCCAACGTGGAGTAGAGATATCACTACTGCGACTCCCAAGCCTCTCCAGAAGAGCAGCTCTATGAGGCCTCGCTTCCCCGCCTATGTGGTCTTCGCGCTTTCGACGGCGGTTGCAGGCGCCGCAGAGGGTCCGCCTCCCTTTGCGCTCGTTGCTGAAAGCTCCTCTGCTCGTTACTACGTGGACGAACACCCCGGAGCATTTTCGGCGCATCAGTTGAGAAAGACATGGGCGGCGACCATGAAGCTCGTTCGTGATTTGGGTGATGATCCCGATGACCTCATCCGGCGCGCGAGTGAGACAGTCGACCATTGGAGGCTCAACCCAGACAAAGACGACTACTCCGACGGAATCGATTTGGAGGAAGACGAACACCTCGAGTGAAGGACGAGCCCCTACTAACGCTACCCCACCTCTTCTCAAGTGACCGTAACCCAGTTCCCTTGCCCACTGTGGCACGATGACGCGAACGAGCATACGTCAAGCTCGTTCGCTTCCGTGATGAGGCAGGTTCGAGGAAGAGCCGTCAGAGAGTGTAGGTCCACCTGCCCGGATGCTCAAACGCTCACGTCATGGCATCGAGAAGCATTCCAGGCCGTTGTCCCTCTCGACTACTACGCCGGCAATTTTCGTCAACTCGACGTGGCTCGTCCTTGCCTTGCGGAGAATGTCAATGTCGCTGGGCTCCCTGGTACTCCGTTTCAATTCGTGTGCTCAGAAATGGCAGCGTTCAGTCTCGCGCTCGCGAAACAAGCTGCGGACCTCGAGCGCGTTTGGAGTGCCGGTTCGAGTGCAACACTCACTACTCAACTCGCTCTCTTGATCGGGGTAGCTGTTGGGAGGTTCATTCACGTGCATCCTTTCGTCAACGGCAACGGGAGGACATCGCGCCTTCTATGGTGTGGCCTCTTGGCACGGTATGGCTTTCCACCTCGACTATCTGTGTTGCGACGACCAGGCCCGCCTTATCCTCAGGTAATGCAAGAAGCAATGAAGGGCGACTACGCGCCTGCAGTAGTCATGGTGCTCAACGCACTTGCGAATTCCCCGAGCAGCATACAACCTGCGTGAAACCCCGCTCTTACCCCAGTCGGGTCCGGCCTCCGTCCTCACCCCCTTATAGACGAATCCAGTCCCGGAAACCGCCCTCGTTTGACACTCGGGCCAATCCTCCACAACACTGCCGACCGCGGAAGGATGAGTCTTTCTGAACGACCACGAAAGCTCAGAGGCGACCGCCGGTCCTTGCGTTCCCTCGTTGACTACATTCTGACCAGATGGCCGAACCAGCTATTTCCTGGCTGTCCGCGATCGGTGCGTTGGTTTCTGCCGCTTTTGCGTGGCTCTCCTGGAAGCAGGCGAACAGGGCTCACGATCAAGCGACGAAGGCTCACAAAGATCTCATCGCAATCGAAGCACTGAAGCTGAACCGGGAGCAGGAGTGGCGCCTAGAGGACAGATCTGAGCGCGCCGCGGAGCGCGAGGCCGAGGCTCGGGAGAACCGCATCAAAGAAATAACCGACCGCTGGGCAACCTTCGAGACTATCGGCGGCGGACTGGCTCAGTTTCTGCGAGCTGGAGCGCTAACCCTCCACTCGGACGAGGAGCTCCGCGATGCTGCCAAGAGGTTAGCTTCTTTGGGATACGAACATCCCTTCGGTGGGTATATCGACCTCTTCGATCGAATCGACGCTCTCGAAGCGCTGAAGGAATGGGATAACACGTACTCCAAGAAACCGGGGACCGATCTCGCCACGTTCCTGAATGCCGTCCGCACGAGATATAACCTTCCGCCGGCAACACAGCGCGTCAGGAGGTAAGCCGGGGCCCCTCACTCGCCCGGCCCGCCGCCCTTCAGCCACCTGTAGAGACGAAATCAGAAAAGGTGAACCCTCCCGAGCGACAGTCGTTCGGCCTACTTGGTCTCGTGTATCGCTGAGACAAGGTGCACCCGCAAGTGTTCCTGAGCCGTCTGTAAGCCATTCACAACGTCCTCAAGTTCAGAGAGAGTCACGACGTCTGGGTCATCGAAAGCGATCTTGCGAATTTCTCCATTTGCGTCGCGAACCGCTGCGTTGAAATCAATGAGCAACTCATATCCCCTGGGCACGTCGCTCACAAGCTCGAACTCCAAGGAAGGGGCGTCTTCGTGGGCGATGTGGTCGCGTATCCTCTTAAGAGTGCCTGCCCAATTCCCTGTGGCGAGTGTCGCAAGAAAGTCATAACTCTTCCCTTTGCTAACCGACAGTTCCAGGTAGTTCGACGCGAAGTAGCGATAGAAGTCGGCGAGGTTGTAAAAGCAAGAGCGAGCTTCGATTATGTACGCGTGGATGTTCACCTGTAGTTGTCGAAGGCTCTCTCGCTTCCCCTTGCTGAAAGAAAAGCCGTAGCCATAGACGTATTTCTCAATCTCGGGGGTCGGGATGAGCTCGGCGAGCAATTTCGACCAGGATTCCCGAACGGCCCAGCCAGCAGTGAGCATGTTGCCTGCGCGCGTTTCGACTGATAGAGCGAGGACGGGAAGTTTGGTTGCGGACCATTCTTCCTTACCTTGAGTTTGTTTTTCGTTGAGCGCATTCAATATCGGATAAGCCCATCCTACTGTCACCTCGAAGTTCGGCCGTATTACTCGACGAAATAAGGACTCGGCGCCCATTTGTCGGAAATCGTACAACCGAGCCTTCGACGCCGACAACACCCACCTTCTCTCCGACTCTCGCGGTCCCGCTGAGCCGGGCGCCATCTCGGGCGAGAAGCCGAAGCGGGGGGGACGACACAAGAACCCCTGCCGGGAATCACGCCTTGCGTCCGAGGAGAGCGGCTCCGTACCGCTATCCCCGGCGGGCCGGGCGAATTGGGTCGAGCTAGATGCGTCTCCAAGCGACGCGAGCTCGAGACTTGGCGGGGAGAACTCGGAGAGCAATCGGCCGCGCCGGACGAGCAGCACTCGTTGCGAGGGGGGGGCGGAGACCTATGCTCACCCTCATCGTGAGCGTACGAAGCTCGCGATAGCGCCGTTGCCGCCGCGCGTCGAACCGTGCTTGGCAGAGCGGGCAGCGAACCCGTCGATTGCCGGCGTCGAGGGGAACCGGGGTAGCCGCAGTCAATGCACCGTCGATTGGTCGGCATGAACCGTCGGTATTTCGGGCGCGCCCGACAGACGCCGCATATCCCAAAAAGCGATGGCGACCCCCATCACCGCGCGAGGGGGAACCGCGTCGGGGCGCCGCGGACTTCCATCAACTCCACCGCGGCCGCTCTCGTCGAGCGCTGCCTTTCTTGAGCCACGCGGACGCTCTAGCGCGCGAACGCCAAGCTCGCCGGGGAGCAAGCCGTCATATCGCATCCGTCGCGCCCGGCGCTGGGCGAGGTCGGAGAAGTCGAGCAAGCAAGAGAATCACGTGACGCACGGTTGTACGACCTCCCACCGGCCAGGCACTCTCGGCAGTCCTCGTTAGGCGTTAGCCCTAAATCTCATCTGGAACCTGGTGAGATTTCGAGCCTCGTTTACCCGCCCCGGGTAAGCTCCACAAGAACCTAAGGGCTTGCTGGGGGAGAGTAGTAACTCGTTACTCATCGCCTCGACCTCTCCTCGACGTCGGCTTTCCTCTTGTGGTCTCGACGCCGGCGGTCTCGCTCTCGGCATGCTCGACACCGAGACGGAAGCGGGAGGTTTCGCACGCCAGCCCGGTCGAAGTCCATCGGCCGAAGCCGGAAGACGGCACCGCACGCCTTACAAACCCGCGCTTCGTTTTGTTCGGTCACCGACTTATGCCTTCCGTCGAAGCAGGGGCGCCGAGCTCCTCCGCCCCCGATTCGGATCGCGGGTCGAACTCATCTCTTCACCTTGCGAGCTCGTCGAGCTCGTTCTTGAGCTCATGGGTCAAGCGCTGGATCGCCCGAAGCTCGATGGACTTGGGAGCGAGCCGCTTCAGCCGGCGGTCAACCTCGGCGAGCAGAAACGCCGCCCGCGCACTCGTGGCCGCGGCCGATGAGACCGTGCGCGCCGCTGAAGCTACCGCCTGGTTCTCGGGGACGTCGGCGGGTCGAGTCTCTCGCGCCCTCGGGGGGACCGTCCCGGCCGTGAAGTACGCGAGCATTTCGCGAGCGAAGTCGTCCGCGTCAAGTTCCCACGCGATCCGGTCGTAGTGATCGGACTCGCGCCTGACGAGATAATCGTGGATGTGCCTGCACTCATGGAAGACGGTGAACGCGAAACTGTCGCGGTGCTGGTCGGGGTAGAGGGCGAGGTGCATGACGTAGTCCCCATCGTCGCGGTGCTCGGCCGCGCCCGCACCCCCGCCGTCGCTCGCCAGATGGAACACGACACGGATCCGGTCCGGAAGTGCGAGCCGCGAACCGGCGAGACGGATTGCGGCGAGGGCGACGTCCCGTTCCCACGTCGGCGCGGCGCGCGGTGAGGCCAGGAGCCGAGCCACGGCCTCGTCATCATCGCGAGCGTCGTACGTCTCCCAGTCGTAGCGGCTCACGGGCTGACTCTCTCCTCGCTCGGAACGAACGCCGCCGCGATCACGTCGAGGGCGCGGAGCTCTTCCTCGAGCAGGGCGCGTCGCTCCTGAAGGCGCATCAGGAGCAGCATCACGTTGCGAATCGCAAAAGGCGAAACGCCCGGCTCGCTGTGGAGCAGTTTCTCGAAGGTGAGCCCTTTCTCCTGGTCAACGACGACGCCCCGTATGCGGTGCCAGCATTTTTCATCGGCGCCCGCTTTGAGCTCGAGCCGATGGGTGATGGGATTTCTCTCGAACGGCGGGTGCTGTCGCACGTCGTCGATGATCGGGTCGGTCAGGAGGATGCGATGACGGGAGAGGAACGTCGCACCGAAGGGGGATCCTTCCAACTTGCCGACGAACTTGTTCAGGTCGATGCCGTACGTTTTTGGCGGCGGGGTCGTGGTCTGTCTCATGGGGAAAAAGTCCTCCGTGGGAGTAGTAATTACTGCCGGAGAGGGAATTCCCTCCGGCAGTGGGGTGAGGTCCTGGCACATGCTCAGCGCCTCCATGAAGAGCTCGAGGAAGGCGTCGGGCGCCGGGTCGAGCCGAGCGAGCGGGTCGAGTACGGGCCACCGGGTCATGCAAGTAATGCAGTAGCACCACGTCACGGATCCGATGCTGGCCGCATCGCTGGCTCCGAGGTGACAGCATGGGCACTCGCCGAAGTAGGGGGCGAGCCGCGGCCCGGCTCGAAGAGCGCGCGTCCACAATTCCCCCCAGATGGGATCGTGCGTCTCGTCGTCGTTCATCGCTTCCGCCTCCATTGCTTCGCCTGCGCCGGCCGCGCTCGCTCTTCTTTTTCGCCGCATTGGCACGTGTACGTGATGCGCATCGAGCGCCAGCAGATCGCGACCGCGCGCCACGCGTGCAGCAGCCGCCCGCGCTCGGCGAGGGCAAACGCCACGTCCGAGAGAAGCTCAGCTGTGGGTGCGTGATCTGGATAGAAGAAGCGGTTGAGAAAAATGACCCGCCTTCGCTGCTCCTTCATGCGTCCAGGCTACTGAGGTGGCGGCGCTTGAGAGCTCAGGAGGAGTTGGCGCCAGCAGAGATGGATCGTAGATCTGCGGTCTTACGGTGACCTCGCCAGCTGGCGGCGCGACAACTGACGTTCCGGTGGTCAGACTTCTTTGCCAGCGGGTGTGGTCGCTTGATCGCCGGTTGCTGGGGCAGGCGTTGATGAGGGCGTCTCACTTTCGGTTCCGACGGGAGGGGTCGCTTGCTCGCCGGCGGCTGGAGCAGGCGCAGCGTTAGCAGCATCAGACCTGCCAACCAGTGGTTGGTTTGCTCGGCGCCAGTTTGCTGGGCGGCTTGAGGGGGAGCGCTCGGTCCCTCACCCTCAGCCGTCTGCTCGCGCGTGATCTGGAAGTCGTCGAACCAAATCGATCCCGAGATAAATTTCTCCGAGGCCGACCGCGCGTCGAAGACGAGTTTCACATATTGCGCCGGGCAATTTGCCTCGGGTACCGCGAAAAAGAATTCGGGGTGCTTCCGTCGTGGTGCTGCCGCCCCGAGCGACAAGGCCGCGACCGATGATATTCTGATCCTTGCCGGCGCAGATGACCCGCCACTCGAGAGCCCGCTCGCTCACGACGTCGCCTTTGTATTTTCCATGAAACTGATAGTTGCCTGGGCTGAGCATGATCAATTCAGTGACGTCGCGGTAATCCACGAACCGGACCAAATTGCAGGAAGAGTGCGCGCTCTCCGGGTTTGTCGCCCTTCGCCGCGACCTGCGCGGTCACGCCCGGTGCCCTTCAGTCGCGCCCAGTAAAACGGGGGTTCCGGAAGCTGGGCGTTATCGAAGCCCCCATTGTACAGATGCCCAGCTTGGGCGAGCCGCTCCGGTGGAAGGAACTGCAGCCAGGTGTAGTAGGCCAGATCGTAGAAGCCGTGCTGGATCAGAAAACCGAGATCAGGGCTGAAGCTCACTTGCTGAGGGCGGGTTCGCGCTATCCTTGACGCTCAGAAGAAAATCAAGCGGGGTTCGCGCATCTGTGATGCTGCGCGGGAAGTAGCCGAAGAATTGCGGTCGCCACGGAGGGTCGTTGGAAAGTAGCTTGCTTTAGATCGTCTGACGCCTCAGGAATCTCTGCCAGTGTCACCATGATCGGCATGATATAGGGAAGCGCCTGCGGTCGCGTGCGCATCAGAATATCGGCGTAGCGTCTCCGCGGCCTTGTAGTCATGGTCTTGGAAACTCTTGCGCATCATCCAGTAAACCGCAACGCTTTCCAGAAGTGATCGGCGCACGGCGGCCTGCATTAGCTTCTCTGTCTGCATCTCGTCCGAGGTGCGCTCGGAAACCTGACCCAAGATGCGAAAGGCGCGCGCGTTGGGGATCTTTGCGCGATCGCTCGCTCAACCAATTCCCGAATTTGATCCAAGGCAGCCTGGTCAAGCGTGGATCGGCTCGTGTCTGGCTGAGCGGCAGGCGAGGGAGCCTCGGTCTGGACAGCGGCTGCAGAAGTGTCGTCGCCCTTAGCGACGGCGTCTGCCGGACCGGCGTTGCGAGGCGGAGCGAGCGCCGGATCGAGCAGCGTGAAGCTTTTGTCTTCAGTAAGTTTTGTTGCTCTGCGAAGTTGAGAAGCGCTGTTGGGTTATTGCCATTGAGAAAAAGTGCGGCACGCGGGCTGGTATCGGCGAGGTAGGCGCCGAAGCTCTTGGTCACCACGTGATAGAGGAGGAACAACCCGAGGATAGCTATACCGATAAGGCGCCAGCAACTTACCGCGGGGGCGTCGGCGGTTTCCGAAGATGTCGGCTCCGTGGCCCACTGACGCGGAGGCACTGCTCAAATCGACGCTGGGTCTGTACCGTCAAAGCGCAGCCCTACCGAAAATCGTGAACAAGATGCGACGCAGCAATCCTTCCTCTTCTCCGAAGCGGGGAGGAGGAGAGATGTAGCGGCGGCGGCCCTTCGATCTCCGCGATCGTCGCTTCTCTCGCTGGAGGGCATCTGCTTGCGACTTGAGCAGCTGCCGGTCGTAGGCCGCGCGGCGCTCGGGCGTCTTGAGGTCGCCCAGGCTTTGGTGACGCGCGCCGCGAAAATCGACCGTTCACCCTTCTGATCGATGTCCGGATGCAGCCAGCGCAACAACAGAGCCATGTTCTGCCTTAGCTCGGAATTCGCCGCCGTTGGGCTCGCTCCGAGCACGCGGTAGCTGTCAGCCTCGGGAAAAAGCATAACCTGCTCAATGAAGAAGCCTGCGGCATCGCGCACGACACGCGGCGGCCTCCCTGAGCTACGCACCGCCTCCCCGGAGAGTTTCCTCGTCACCTGCCGCTATACGCAAAAGCACAACGAGATCCGGAGGAAGGAGAGCCTTCCGCGCGGCGCGTGCCTGCGAGGGAAAATCGAAGAGGTCGAAGGCAAGCTTCAGAGCCGGCCTCATCACGCCCTCCAGTGAGCATCGCCAATCTGTGGCTGCGTCTCTTGCCGAGTGGGATCACAGTTAGCCGCGGCGCCGACCCGCCGTAGCCATAGCCCGGTCCGTATCCGTAACCGTAGCCATAACCGTAGCCATATCCATAGCCAGCAGCCTTGGAGTCATACTTCGTGAGAACGGCGCCGACGATGGTTCCGCGCGAAAGCTGCAACCGCCTGAGGGCGCCTCGCACCAACCCGGTGCGAGATTGGCCGGCGCCAACGATGAAGACGGTGGCTGCCGCGGCGCTCGACAGGAGTTGCGCTCGGCAAGCCCCATCACCGGCGGACCATCCACGATAATGAGATCGAAAACTTCTAACCCGACCGACAAGAGCGAGTGCACCCGCGCGCCACCCAGAGGTCTGCCGCATTCGGGGGGAGGGGGCCTGATGAGATAAACGCCAAATTTCCGACGTCCGTCGCCTGCATCGCTTGGGGCGGAGAGCAGGCGCCCGTCAGATAGTTGCTTAGGCCCACGGAGTTTTCGCAATGGAGCTTCACATGCAGAGAGGGATTACGGAGATCGCCGTCAACCAACAGCACCTTGCGTCCGATGGTGGCGAAGTGCTTCGCGATGGCCATCGACGTGAGGGATTTTCCTTCGGACGGCCCCGCGCTGGTTATGACCATCGTTCTTGGCAAGCCATGGTCCGTCGTGAATTGCAACGCGGTGCACAAAGATCGATAGGCCTCAGCTAGACCTGAGCGAGGATCGGCGAACTCCTCATCGACGTTTGTGACTTTTGGGATCACGCCGAGCAGCGACAGGCCTGATACCTGCTCGACCTGCTCAGGTGAGCGTACTTTGTCGTCAAGTTTTTCAAGCAAAAGGGCGAGGCCGAGAGCGCCGGCGAGACCAAGAAGGAATGCAAACCTCAGTGAGCGCATCAAATTAGGGGACGAGGGCGCGCCCGGCATCTGAGCGGCGTCGACAACAAAGATATTGTTGGTTCCAACCCCACTTGCGACGTCGACCTCTTTGTAGCGCTGCAGCAGGCTTCCGTAGAG
>CAVQUX010000021.1:0-6437 GCA_963716925.1 uncultured Acidobacteriota bacterium
GGCGTATGCAAGGGGCAGAAAGGTGACAGTCGATACCCCGGCTAACCGTTATCCTTGACGACGACGCGAATACCGGTCCACGTCACTGCCGCAATGAATGCACCGTGTTGTCGCCGAGCGATTCGCCCCATTTTCGGAAGGCTTTGGACAAAGATCGAGGCCATTTCATCCCCCGAGAGATTTCGGTTGGTCAAGACGAAGGCGCGAACTCCCGAGGCGAGCAAGGCTTCCCGTTCATGCTCTCGGTACCGGATTCGATCGTCTTTCGTCAAAACGATCCATCGTTTTGCGCCCACCACCGGAAGCCATTCCGCGTCCTTTGCGTCAGCCGCGAAGTGATCGTCGTGAATCTCAACGAGCGAACCGGCGCCTCGAAGAGCGTCAGCGACCTTGTGCTTTCCCAGGGAGCGGTCGATAAAGAAGACAAGCTCAGGCGGCTCTGAGCTCGCAGCGGATCGCCTCTTCAATTTCGTCCCGTTTCAGGTCGTAGTCCGCCGCAAGCTCCTCAACGGACTCGCCGGCCTTATACCGCTCGGCGACGGTCGAAGTCGGCACACCGGTCCCAACCAAGACAGGCTTGCCGAACGAGATCTCGGGGTCGATGACGACCGCCTTCGGCTCATCGAGAGCCCGTTTCCGAGTGAAGGGATAGAGTCGTATGGCGAAGCCGGCCTCGTTCCAGTCCACACGGCGGAGGTAGGCGTCCAGGACATCCGCCATCGCGAGCTGGCCCTCGCGGGACACATTGATCAGGTGCAGGTATTGCCGCACGAAGAGATCACGACCGTCCGTTACCATTCCGCGAAAAGCAAGAGGGTGTTCGACCTGCATCCGATCCTGCATGTAACGGATTGCCTCACGAACTTCCTTGAGCCGCACCCCGTGCTCGCGCCGGATGGCGTCGAGGATATGGGCCTCGACGAGGTTCGTGAAGGACAACAACGCCTTCGTCTCGTCGGGTAATGCGACGACAGGCCGGAAGAGACCGGCACGGTCGGGGCGCCGTAACGGGTAGCGCCGGCCTTTAACCCATGAACGCAGGGTCGCTTCGGGAATCAACAGGTAGTGGGATGCCTCGGCGACGGTGTAGGCGGGAATATCCCGCGGTGAGTAGACCGGTGGGGCGGGTTTCTTGGCTTTTGATGCCTTCGATAGGTTCGCCGCGTTCGCCTCCTGCTGACGATACTTCATTCTAATGCGCTTGGGCCGAGACGCAAAGGCGATGATTGCTTGTCTCGTGAATGTACGAGACTTGAATCTCTCTCTAGAGAGGTCTCCGCCACCGTTTGGGATTGGCATATCACCTTTGGTGTTCGCCTCGCCCATGGCTCCCTACCTGTCGAACGTCGCGCGATCACCCGATCGCTCCTCCATCGAATCCACCCTCACCGATACAGAAACGAAGGCCCCGGAGTCCCATTCGTCCGCACCCGAACCCCGAACCGTCTTCCGAGAAGCCGCGTCGTGACGTCGAGATACTGCGTCTGCCTCCAGACCCGCAACCGCATCTCGGTGGCATCGCTCGGAAGCGCCTGAAAGTTCCTCACGACGTCATACTGCGGGAGAGACCGCACCCGAAAGCCGTCGAGACCGACGATGACGTCGGAGCCGCGCAGACCCGCATGCTCGAGCCAGTCGCTCTTCCCATCGATGAGGACCCCATCCGTGGGCGGAGCGGCGTCGTGCGTCGAAGGCAGCGTCTCCAGCCCCTGTGGAAAGACCCCCGATAGAAGCTCCTCGAGCCGCCCCTCGTACTCCCCGTCCTTCTGGACTCGAGCCATTCGATAGTAAAAACCCGCGAGAGCATAGGACACGGGCTCCTCGCCGTCGTAGCGCTCCGCTTTCGCGACATACACGCGCTCGGCTTCGACCGGCTGACCCATCCGCTCCGAGAGATACGCCCTCGTGTAGAGGCCCCAGGAGCAGTAGACGTCCGCCGCCATGTCCGCGAGGGTGCGAGCCTCTTCCACCCGGCCCTGGTCGTAGTGGTAGCTCACCAGCCAGTTGGCGTTGTTGCACACCCCGATTCGATCCGGGGCTTCGTCGACCATCCGCTGAAAGGCGGCGGCCGCCTCCACGGGACGGCCGAGACGCACGAAAGCCCAGCCGAGGTCGGCGCACTCGTTCCTGTCGAGATCGCACATCCGCTCCCGGATCGGAATCCCCTTTTCCCCTTCCTTGTCCGCGGCTTCCTCGAGCTTCCGAAGAGCTTCGATGTCGTACTCCACCCGGGCTCCCACCTCCCGGGTTACGCGGTCCAGGGTCTTCTCCTCCGGCGGGAGGCGTTTGAGGACGATATCGACGACGGCGGGATGGTGGGGAGCGAAGCCGACGAGTGCGGTCTCGACGGAGTTCGGCTTCCCGACGGCGTCCCCCAGCAAACGGACCCGGGACGGTGTCTCGAGGACGCTGGTTTCGAGGACGGCGCGGGAGAACCACCGCTCGGCCTGCGGCATGCCGCGCTTGCGCATCATGTGGAGGGCGCTATCGGCGAGAAACTCCCAGCTCCTGGCGTTCAGGACCTCCGGGCTCCTCCGGGCGAGCTCGATGCCCTCGTCCATGCCGATCGTGTCCTCGACACGGGCCCCCGCTTTTCGCGAGCGGCGGACTTCGACGACCGGATCGAGCGTCAGGCCGGAGAATACCTGCCGCGCGTCGTGGCTGAACTCCGCGGCCGACTCCGGCATCCCCAGCGACTCGTCGAGGATCTCGTGGGCGGCGACGAGGAGCCCGGCGATGTGCCTCTGATAGAAGGCGGCCCAGGTTCCCCAGCCGAGGACCCGCGGGCCGTTCTCGCCGAGGAGCCGGCCGGCGGGGACGTTCAAGGCCTCCGCCACGTTTCCCGGCGACATTCGATCGTCCCTCGCGAGGCTCCAGACCTCCTGGAGCTCCGCGAGCTCCCGCTCCATCTGGGTCGTGATGAACGAGGAATCGCTCGCGGCGCAGCAGTAGGCCCAGGTGACGATCCGGCCCCAGTCCGGAAGCTGGCTTCCCTGGGCCTCTTCGAAGCGCGAGACCGCGGCCGACGAGCCCAGGGCCGTGACCAGCGCCCGGAAGCGCTGCACCCGCTCGAGCAGGGAGTCACTGCTTTCGGGGGTTTCAGGCCGTCCTCGCCAGTCGGAGGTCGTATACATGGTGAGCGCGTTCCGCCAGGAAAGGGCCGCGCGAGAGGTGCCGGGCAAGCGTTCGATGGAATCGAGCGCTTCCTGCTGGCGGCCGCCGAGGGCGAGGAGAGCCGCTTCGGCAATCGCGCCGGCGAGACCCGGAGGCTCGGCGCCTCGGAGCGAGCGGGCCACGGCGAGGTGAGCGGTGATGCGGCCGAGAAGGAATCGAACGTCGTCGAAGGTGTACGCCGACTCCCGGAGAGCGAACGCCGCGAGGACCAGTGCCGCTTCCTCGTGGGCCAGCGGGTCGCGCATGTCGGCCGCGAGGAGCGCCGAGACCCGGGCGCTCTCCGTCTCCAGAACCGCCGCCCTCATGTCGAGGAGAGCCTCGGGAGTGGTGCTTTCCCGTGAGCTTGCCGGAAGACCCGGGCCGAGGAGCGCCGCCGCCGCGGGAGCGTAGCTCTCGGGGCTCCAGAGCCAGCGATCGAAGGAGAGGGTTCCCTCGTAGCGTGCCCCGGCTCCGGCCCGGACATCGAGGCGAACCGCGGGGAGCGGATTTCCGGGAGCGTGATCCTGCGAGACCTCTACGGAGTCGAGGTCTGCGGCGTTGGCATGGGCAGCCATTTCGGCGATGTCCCGCACGATCTCTCCCACGATCCATTCGTCCTCCGTCGCATAGGTGGACCGAAGCGACGAGGGCGAGCCTCCCATGCGCATCCCCAGCCGTTCGTAGACGAAGAAGCCGAGGACCGCGGCGAGGAGAAGAAGGACGAGGGCCGCGATGCGGTTTCTCGAGGAGGGTTTCGGTGGCGGTGGCTTTCGATTCGTTCTCATTTCACGAGGATCTCCCGATGGCGGAATACCAGCGCCCCCGCGAGAACCGCCGCGAAGGCGTAGAGCGCGTTCTCCGCGAGGACGGCGGTGTAGAGGGGGTAGTCGGGCTCGAAGGAGTCCCATCACGAGGCCGCTCGAAAGAAGCGATTCCTCGAGCGTCGGCAGGCGCCAGGTACCGCGCCGTAGTCGCCGCCGTCCTGAGAGCGATGTTCGGATGAGCGGCGAAGCCCGCCGTCATCGCCGGCAGAAGCGTCACCAGGAATGCCGTGCCCCCGGCGGCGACGGGATGAAGGAGGCTCGAGAACCCGAGGCTGAGGGCGGAGAGGACCACCGCTCCCAGGAACATCTGGAGGATTCCGAGGTAGAAGAGGGACGACGGCTCGAGCTCCCAGTAAAGGGCGATCGCCGTGCCGGCCAAGACGCCGCAGCCCAGGAAGAGCGCGAGAAACGACACGACCCCGAGCCACTTGGCGAAGAAGAACGACACCCGTCCGATGGGCCGGCTCAGCACCGGAATGATCGTCCGGCTCTTGAGCTCGTTCGCGAGAGCAACCGACCCCAGGAAGATTGCCAGTACTACGGTGACGAACTCCACGATGTCGAAAACCTGCAGCACGAACTGGCTCTTCATGCTCTGGAGCATCTCCGTCTCGCCGGCGCTCGCCGCCATGTTCATGTACACCATCTCGTAGAGGGCGTAGGCGCCGACGAAGAGGCCCAGGAACACCAGGAGGTACAGGATTCTCCGGCGGAGGGCGTCCTCGAAGCTGTTCCAGGCGAGGATCCAGAGCCTATCCATCGGAGGTTCCCCCGAGCTTCTCCATGTAGAGGTCCTCGAGCGAGTGCGACCGGCGCCGGACCTCTCCGACTTCGAGGCCCTGCTCCACCGCCCGGGCGATGAGGTCGTTCTTCATCTTTGTGGAGACGCGGAAAACCGCGCGCCCCTCCTCGCTCCTCTCCGGCACCAGGCCTTCGGTTGCGAGAACGCGAAGCTTCTGGCCGTCCGGCGCGAGGATTTCCACCTCCCACTCTTCCCCGCCGCGCGCCAGAACTTCCAGGTCCTCCGAAAGGACGACCTCGCCCTTGCGGATCATCACCACCCGGTCGCAGGTCCTCTCGACGTCGGTGAGGATGTGGCTGCTCAGAAAGATGGTCCTTCCCCGCGATTTCTCCTCGAGGATGATGTCGGCCACGAGCTTCCTTCCCTCGGGGTCTAGCCCCGTGGTGGGCTCGTCGAGGAGCAGGAGGTCGGGATCGTGGAGAAGCGCCTGCGCGAGGCCGAGCCTCTGGGTCATCCCCTTCGAGAACGTCCGCACCTTGCGATCGGCCGCCTCCGTCAGACCCAGGCGCTCGAGCTCGCGGTCGATGCGCCGCGAGAGATCCTTCGAGGGCACGCGCGAAAGACGGCCGTAGAAGAAGAGCGCGCGGCGGGCGGTATGGAAGGGATAGGTATGGAAGATCTCCGACTGGAATCCGATGCGGTTTCGCGCCCCGAGAGAGCCGGCGGGCTCTCCGAAAACTCGAATCGACCCGCGATCGGGCTTGAGGAAACCGAGGACCGCGAGAAGCGTCGTCGTCTTTCCCGCTCCGTTCGGCCCCACGAAAGCGACGACCGACCCCGGCTCGACTGTGAGGTCCAGACCGGCGACGGCACGGACCGACTTCCGGCTCAGCCGGGAACGGAAGCTCTTCTCGAAGCCTTCGATCTCGAGAACCGCGGTCACGATCCGTCCTCGGACTCGCCGTCCTCCTCGAGCAGGGACTCGATGGTATACGCGAGGTAGGGATCGAGCCCTTCGGTGACGTCGAAGACCTTGCCCTCGGCGTCGAGGAGCACCGTGGTCGGAAACGCTTCGACGCGGTACCGGGCGGCGACGAGCCCCTCCCGGTCCAGGAGAACCGGAAACGAAAGAGTCCTCTGGCCGAGGAAGTCCCGGACGGTTTTCTCGTCTTCCTCCACGTTGATGGCGAGGATCTGGAGTCCCTTGTCCTGATAGCGCTCGTGGAGAGTCTGGAGTTGAGGCATCTCGAGACGGCAGGGGGGACACCAGGTGGCCCAGAAGTTGAGAAGGACCACCTTCTTTCCCGGCACCACCTCGGCGAGCCGGTGAAGGGTTCCATCGGAGGCGGCGAGCTCGAACTCCGGAGGAACGTCCCCGTAGGAAAGCCCGCCCGAGAACGACTCCATCGCTTCCTTGCGGGCGACGTCCCGTTTCACCTTGACGCTGAACGCCGAAAAGGCGACGAAGAAGGCACAGGCCCCGATCGTGGAGATTTTCACGAATCCCCCTCTCCTGATTGTCTTCGGGAAAAGGCTCGATTCTACTGTGCACCGGCCCCGGGGTCAACGATCTTGGGTTCAGTTTCACCGGCTGAGTAGCTTACCGAAGACAACGGCGCTCCTCGTTCCGCACACAGCCAATCGGAAGGTCGGCCGTACTTGGTGACTCAAGTTGGAACGGTACTACCGCAGCATCTGGAGCCTCGTCTGGAAGAGGT
>CAVQUX010000022.1:0-7075 GCA_963716925.1 uncultured Acidobacteriota bacterium
CGCCGATACGCTCGAGGGAGCCCAACGATCTCGGCATCATCCATCGGGACGTCAAACCGGAGAACGTGATGGTGACGGCGGCGGGCGAGGTCAAGCTCCTCGATTTCGGTATCGCGAAGCTCGTCGATCCCAGGAACCGGCAGGAAGCGCCAACGCGGGACCACCAATCGCTTTCGCGGGAGGGAGTGGTGCTGGGAAGTGCGAGCTACATGTCGCCTGAGCAGGTCCAGGCGCTCCCCGTCGACGGACGAAGCGACGTTTTCCTCCTGGGCGCCGTCCTCTACGAGATGGTGACGGGAAGGAAGGCGTTCGACGGGAGTACTATGCTCGAGGTGATTGCGGCCGTTCTCCGCGAGGCCCTCCCTTCCTGGGCCCTGGGCGAGCGACGGTGCCGCGAAAGGCGCTTTCCAAGGACGCCGCGCGGCGCTTCGACTCCATGGTCGCGTTTCGAGATGCGCTCGACGAGCTCAGAAGAAGAATTTCGCCCCCAGCATGATCGGGAACGGCAGCACGAAGGCGCTCGGTGAGCCGAAGTTCGGGCCGTAGAGATTGCTGTTCTGAAGGCCGGTCTCGGCGGTGTCGTTCGCGAGATTGAAAAGGTCGGCGAGGATTTCCACCCTGCCTTCCTTCCGGAACCGAAAAACTTTGGAGAGACGCAGGTCGATGAGGGTCTGAGAGGAGAGCCGTCTCGTCCCCACGGTCTCGAGCCGGACCCGGCGACCTCCCTGGGGCAGGCTCACGAAGGCGTCCGCGGCCCAGGGTTGTCCGAAGATGTACTGAAGATTCGCGGCCACGAGGATTCCGACGCTTGGATCTCGAACGAGGCCTGGGTCTTCAGCATGTGGGTGCGGTCGTTGTTGAGATTCCCTCCGGAGTTGAGGTAGTCGTTCGGGTCCCGGCCGAAGGGCCTGTAGCCGAGGGTCGAGCTGCTCTGATCGAGCCTGGAGCGCGAAAGCTGGGAAAGGTCCCGACGGCCTCGGACACGGTGTAGGAAGCCATGGCCTGCCAGCGGCTCGACCACCGCTTCTCGAACGTGAGCGTGAGACCGTCGTACCGGAGGAAGAGCTCGTCGGGATTGGTCAGAAGGAAGAACCGATCGTCGGGCGGGCTGACGAGTGCCTGGACTTCGATTTCCCGTCCGTCGGGAGAGAACGCGGATCGCGGGCTTGGTAAATCCCGGCGATGTCTTTCCAGGCGATGGGTCGCTTCCGTTCTCGCGGGCGTAGGTGGCCGATACCGCCACTGCCTTCGCGACCTCGCGATCGAAACCGATCGAGAACTGATCCGTCACCGGACCTCTCGTATCGGGATCGAGCCCGAACTGCTCGGTCGGGTCCACCACCGACACGACATCCGTGTACCCGCCGGTAGCCGGATCGAAGTAGGCGGTGGTGGTGGGGGTTGACCTGGATGGGTCGCGGCGGTCTCGAGCAGGAACACTCCCTGGCGGTACCTTCCCCAGCTTGCGCGCACGAGCGTTCTTCCATCGGAGGTGAGCTTGTAGCTGAATCCGATGCGGGGCGAGAGCTCGCTCCAGGTGTAGACCTCTCCATTTCCCTCGATGACCGCGCCCGTCTCCAGCCCGAGGTGGTCGACGGCCGGCAGGTCCTGGCTTATGGACCAGGTGTGGTCATAGCGCAGGCCGAGGTTCACCGACAGTCGCTCGCCGAGACGAACGGTGTCCTCGGCGAAGACGCCGAGACTCTTCGACGCGCCTCCGTACACATAGGGCTCGCGGAATACGGCGTAGTAGGGATAGCCCCCATAGTCGTAGTAGTAGAGCCCGGCCCCGGATGACAAGACGCCGACGTCGACGCTGTCGGCTCGACCGAGCTGAACGCCGAACTTGAAGTCGTGATCCCCGCCCAGAAAGTCCGTACTGTAATGGCTGAGCTTCCCGCGTACGTCCGTTCGGTGGGTCTCCCCGGGGCCCACCAGAAGGGGGCCGCCGCTCTCGTATCCCGTGAGGCCGTCGTAGTGGTACGGGAGCGTGCTCCCGCTCGCCGAAGTCCAGAGAACGGAGGGGTCGGATCCGGAGACCCTCGCTTCCCAGAGCGTCCGGTCCGAGACCAGGTGCGTCAGGTGGAAGAAGGTTGCCGCCGGATCGTGCCCCTCCTGACGGTTCAACACTTCGTAGGGTCTGCTCACGGTCGACGGGTCCACGTAACCCCAATAGTCGTTCTGGTAGTTGGCCATGAGCTTGAGATTCGGCGTGATCTGCCAGTTGACCTTGACGAAGACTCGATGGTCGTCCTCTACCGATGGAGGGCCGTCGCCGCCGGGAAAGTTGTCCGAATCCGATCGGTACTGGTAGCCCCCGAAAAACCACATTCGGTCCTTCCAGAGGGGGCCCCCGATGTGAGTCGAGAAGTCCCGATACTTGGACCTCACGTAGCCCGTCTCTCCCTCCGGACAGTTGCAGGGATACCGAATCGGCTGGCTCGTCAGCGAATCGAACTGGCCGTAGTAGGAGGCATCGAAGCGAAACTCGCTTCCGCCGGACTTGCTCACCACGTTGAAGACCGCGCCCTGGAACTCGCCGTACTCGACGGAGGCTCCGAGTCCCACGATCTCGACTTCCCCGACGACGTCCGGGTCGAGCCAGATGGCAGCGTTTCCCCCGCTCCGTCCCGTGAAATCCGTGCCATCCACGAGATAGAGATTCTCGTTCGAAGAGGACCCGAAGGCCGAGACCTGTCCGCCTTCGTTTCCCGGAAGCGCCGCCGACATCCCTGGCGCCGACTTGATGAGGTCGAAGAAGCTATCGCGGTGCAGCGGAAGATTCTCGGCGTACTCGCTGCCGTAGTTCGTCGAGTAGCCCGCCTCCGTGGCATCGAGAAGAGGGCTCTCGTCGCTCACGTTCACCGTTTCGGCCACGGAGGCGAGCGCGAGCGTCACCTCTCGCTCGAGAGTCGCACCGAGCGAGACCCGCAGCCCCTCCTCGCTGTAGCTTCGGAAGCCAGACAGCTCGACGGAGAGCCGGTAGACCCCCGGAGGCAGGGCGGGAAATCGAAACCGGCCCTTTTCGTCGGTGACCGTCACCGAAGGCCCGCTCGGGAGGGCCGGGGAGGAAATCGTCACGCTCGCGCCGGGAAGGACGCCCGAGGTTTCGTCGACCGCGGTTCCGACGAGATTTCCCGTGAGAATCTGAAACACAAGTAGGATCAGGTTCATTCGACCTACCGAAAGTTCTCGACGAGCATGAGGTCGGTTCCGGCGGCATCCTGCTTCGTCAAAAGAACCCACTCCCCGTCGGGGGAGACCGCGAGTCCGCTAGCCAGATGGAAGAAGCCATCGAGCGTGGCCAGATCCGTCACCTTCCCGCTCTCGAGATCGTGGTACCGAAGCGTCGCGGCATCTCCCGACTGATCCAGGTAGCAGATCCCTTTTTCGAACACGTCCCACAAATTGAACACGGGGCCGATAGTCTCGATGAGCTTTTCTTCGGCGCCTCCCTCGACCGGTACACGCCAGATACCGCTGACGTCATCGCGCGTGAAGAGCACGTATTCCGGGTCCGGGGACTCCCGGCCCCAGCGTCCGCCACCGCGAGTCACCGGAATCGGCTCCCCCCCCGCGAAGGGGAGCTTCCATATCTGCTGCACGCCGCCGGCGTTCTGGCTTCTCGTGAAGTAGATCCATCGCCCATCGCGCGACGAATTGCCAAAGTACTCTCCTACCGGCGAGTCGGTCAGAGGGCGGAGCTGACCGGAATCCACGGATCCGACGAAGAGATCGCGAGAGTCGAGGACCTGATCGACCAGGATGTGGCGCCCGTCGGGAGACCAGCTGACACCCCCGACTTCCGACACTGCGAAAGGCTTCCTGGCGTTCTCTCCGTTCGCGTCGCTGACCCAGACCTCCGCGCCGCCCGACCGGTCCGAGACGAAAACAATCTGTTTCCCGTCGGGAGAAAACCGAGCGCTGCGGTCGTCGCGGGTCGAGGCGATCCATCTCTGAGGCGCTCCCCGGTTCTTCGAGCGGGGCCCCGGGACTCTCCAGATGTTCCAGTCCGAGAGCGGCTTTTCGTAGGCGAGCCGGTTTCCCTCCCGCGAGATGCTGGGCTTGATGGCGTCCGCCTCGATCAAAGGAATGGTCTCGAGCTCGCCTCCCCCCACCGCTATCTTGTGCAATCCATCGCGCCGCGGCGGGTAGAGGGAAACGATCAGGCTTTCGCCGCCGGCCGCCCAGGCAAGAGATCCGTCAAAGAGGTCGACGGAACCCTCGGTAATTCGCTTCAGGTCTCCGCTATCGGGCATAACCATGTAGATCGCGGGCTGGGAGTCCAGCCGGATGAACGCAATCGTGCGGCCGTCTGGAGAGAAGACCGGCGAGGTGTCGCCACACCGCTGGAGTGGCTCCGGACATTCGGGGTCGCGTGGAGGGTCCGTAAGGCGTCGCATCTGTCCCGTGTCGACAGTGAGCAGGTATATGGCATTCACGTCCCCGACGGTTTCAGCGTTCACCACCGCGAGCTCGCGGCCGTCCGCGGACCAGGAGAGGCCGGGGAACCATCCGAGCGACGTCGCGAGGCGCTTTTCGGGTCCGCCCAACGAGGAGATGGCGAAGATGCCGTCACGGATCTCCCCGTCTTCCCGCACGCGGCGGAAGAACGCGACCCGGCTTCCGTCCGCGGACCACGCCGGCCGAGCCTCTTCTTCGACGTTGTCGGTGAGCTGAAGCTCCTGCCCGCCATCGATGAGCTTGACGTAGGAATCCCTTTCGGTCACGAAGGCGACCTGCCTTCCGTCGGGCGAAAGGGCCGGGTCTCCTTCGTAGCCGGGTGCGGTCGTCAGGGGCACTACTCTCGGAGGGGGCAGCGAGTCCGTCACCGGGCTGCGGTATCGAAAGAAAGCGAGAGTGGCGAGACCGACGACCACGACCCCGGCGGCCCAGGCCCAGGTCCGCGCAGGTTTCCGCAGGGCCCGGCCTCTCGCGGTGATGGCAACGCCGGAATCGACTTCGTTCCTCAGATCCTCGAGCGCGATCTTGAGGTCCGCCATCGACTGGAACCGCCTGCCGGCGTCCTTTCGAAGCGCCCTCGCCAGGATTCGCTCCAGCTCGATGGGCGCTTTCGGCATCAGAGCGCTCACGGGCTGGGGCTCGTCCCTCAGGACCGCCGCGAGAGTCGACGGAAGGCTCGTCCCCTGGAAAGCCCTCTTCCCGGTCACCATCTCGTATAGGACGCTCCCGAAGGAAAATATGTCGCTGCGCGCGTCCACCTTGCGGCCCTCTGCCTGCTCCGGAGACATGTACGCAGCGGTTCCCACGACATGACCTTCCCGGGTGACGGGGGCGTCCTGGGCGCGGGTCGGAGTTTCCTCGGAATCCCCGAGCTCCGTCAGCTTCGCGACTCCAAAGTCGAGAATCTTTGCAACCCCCTGCTCGGTTACAACGACGTTATCCGGCTTCAAGTCCCGATGCACGATTCCGTGGGCGTGCGCCGCGGGAGAGCATCCGCCATCTGGATCGCGTAGCCGAGAGCTTCTGAGAGCTTCATCCTGCCCACTCGCTCCCGGAGCGTCTCCCCTGAGACGTATTGCATGGCGATGAAATACACACCCTCGGCCTCGCCGATATCGTGGACGACGACGATGTTGGGATGATCGAGCGCGGACGCCGCCCGGGCTTCCTGCATGAAACGACGCCGCCGATCCGGGTCGCGCACCGACTCCGGAGGAAGCACCTTGATCGCCACGGCGCGCTCGAGCCGGGTGTCGAAAGCCTTGTAGACCTCGCCCATTCCTCCAGCGCCGATTCTCTCGAGGATCCGGTAGTGGGAGAGGGTCTGCCCAGAGGTCAGCACGGAGAAATGACTCTAGCGAAAAATTGCGGATTTCGCACGCTGCGAGCCGCCCACGAGCGACGAGCGGTTGAGGCGGTTCGACCGCGGCGGATATGCTCTGCCTTCCATGGGCTCGCGCGATTCCACCGGCGTCCGGCGAGGGTTGGTCTGGTTCTTCGGAACGGCGCTCTACTCCGGGGCCAGCTATCTCCTCCTGCTCTTCGCGTATCGTCAGATCGACGGTTTTCGAGTAGAGCTTGGCGGAAGCGACGAAGCGTTCCGGCCCGAAGGAGACCGGGCCTGGAGCCGCAGCTACCCGGACCACGGTCCGTACCGCATCCGGCGCGGGCAGAGGCGCATGACCGACTTTCTCGCGCGCATGGCTCACGAAGGGGCGGCGCTCGAGATTCCGACGAAGGATCGACCGGGGCGGCGCCGAGCTTTTGATACGAGGCCATCGCTATGGACAGCCGGGCGTCGTCCACGTGCTGGCCGGAGGCGTCCGGCTGAAGACACTCGCGTACCGCAAGGACTCGTATCCCTGGGACGTCGAGCGACTGCCGGTTCCCGAGGCGCTCGCCGGCAGTCCGCTACGCATTGATTTTCTCGGCGCAGCGACGGAGGAGGACGTTGACCTTCCGCCGGGAGGGCTTCTTGGAATCGACTGGGTCGAGCTGAGGCCAGTCGACCCCTCCGCGCGATTCGTACCCACACTCCAGCAGTGGTTGCTCGCTTCGATTCTGCCGGCCTTCGTCTTCGCGAGCCTGCGCTGGGCGCGGGTGCGATGGGCCTTCGCCGCCGGCCTGCTCAGCGGGGCGATTCTGCTCGCCGCTCACGCTTTCGTTCCGGGCCGACAGTCGCCGCGACGGGTCACCTCTGGGCGATAGTGCCCACGGCGGCGCTTTTCTGGGTCGTGCTTCGCTGGGCTTTGAACGTCGAGCGGATGCGAGCGCGCCGGCTCACCGCCCTCGGCTCGCTCACGATTCTCGCCCACGCCCCCGTTATTTTCTTTCCCAACCACCAGCCTCCCGACCTGAGGGCGCATTTGGGCCAGGTCGCTCGCCTCGAAAGCTTCCATCTGGACCAGTTCTGGGAGTTCTCGTCGACGACGCCGGTCGCGGGCCGGAACAAGCCGGCGACCGGCTTCGACCGGGACTATGTCGCCCCGTACCCGCCCTGGATTTATTTCCTCGTGCACGCGCTCCGGCCGGTGACGGACAATCCGCGCTTCTGGATGGAATGGCTCGGTCTGGTCGCGGCCGGAGCCATCGTAGTTCTTACCGAGCGCCT
>CAVQUX010000023.1:0-14790 GCA_963716925.1 uncultured Acidobacteriota bacterium
CCGGCTATGAACGCCACCACCGGCTTGGTCATCTTTTCCGCGATGAACAGAGCGGCCGTCTCCTCCGCGTTTCCCCCGATCTCCCCGATGAGGATGACGGCGTCGGTTCCGGGGTCGCTCTCGAAGAGAGCGAGGGCGTCGACGAAGTTCGTGCCGATGACGGGGTCCCCCCCGATTCCGATGCAGGTCGACTGGCCGATTCCCCGCTGGGTCAGCTGGTGGACCGCCTCGTAGGTCAAGGTCCCGCTTCGCGAGACGACGCCGACCCGGCCTTCCTTGTGGATATGGCCGGGCATGATGCCGATCTTCGCTTTCCCCGGGGAGATGATGCCGGGGCAGTTGGGGCCAATGAGGCGGGAGCCGCTTCCCGAGACGACGCGCATCACCTCGACCATGTCGAGAGCCGGTATCCCCTCGGTGATGCAGACCACCAGGGGAATGCGCGCATCGACGGCCTCGAGGATGGCGTCGGCGGCGAAGGGAGGCGGGACGAAGATGACCGAGGCGTTGGCGCCCGTCCTGGCTACGGCGTCGCGCAGGGTATTGAAGACGGGAACGCCCTCGACGGTCTCCCCCGCTTTTCCCGGCGTCACCCCGGCGACGACCTTCGTCCCGTAGTCGATCGCCCCTCGCGCGTGGAACTGTCCTTCGCGGCCGGTGATTCCCTGGACGACGAGACGAGTGTCGTTGCCGACGAGGACGCTCACTTCGCACCTCTCGCCGCGGCGACGACCTTCTCCGCCGCCTCTTTCATGCTTTCGGCGGTGATGAAGTTCAGACCCGACTCCTTGAGCATCTTCTTCCCGATGTCGACGTTCGTTCCTTCGGCGCGGATGACGACCGGGACCTTGACGTCGAGCTCCTTCACCGCGGCGATGACGCCCTCGGCCAGGCGGTCGACGCGGAGGATGCCGCCGAAGATGTTGATGAGGACCGCCTTCACCTGGGAATCCGAGATCAGGATGCGGAAGGCGTTCTTGATCTGCTCGGGGCTCGCTCCGCCGCCGACGTCGAGAAAGTTCGCGGGCGATCCTCCGGCGTGATGGATGATGTCCATGGTCGACATCGCGAGGCCGGCGCCGTTCACCATGCAGCCCACGTTTCCGTCGAGCTTGATGTAGTTCAAGGAGAACTTCGACGCTTCGACCTCCAGGGGAGACTCTTCCGTCAGATCCCGGAGCTCCTTCACGTCGGGATGCCGGAAAAGCGCGTTGTCGTCGACCGAGACCTTCGCGTCGAGCGCCATGACGTCTTTTTCCCGGGTCACGAGAAGAGGATTGATCTCGACCAGGGACGCGTCCAGGGCGCGGAACGCCTGGTAGAGCGAGAGCAGGAAGCGCACCGCGTTCTTGTGGACGTCCCCCGAGAGACCGAGCTCGAACGCCAGGCGCCGGGCCTGGTGCGGCCTCATGCCGACGGCGGGGTCGATCTCCGCCCGCAGAATCTTCTCCGGAGTCTCGGCGGCGACCTTCTCGATCTCCATCCCTCCGGCCTGGCTCGCGATCGCGATGGGCCAGCCGATGGAACGATCGACGAGGAAGCTCAGGTAGAGCTCACGGTCGATGTTCACGCCCTCTTCTATGAGGAGCTTCCGGACTTCCTTTCCCTCGGGGCCGGTCTGCGGCGTCACCAGCTTCTTTCCCAGGATCTCGCCTGCGAACTTCTCGACGTCGGCGCGCGAGCGGGCGAGCTTGACGCCTCCCGCCTTCCCCCGTCCGCCTGCGTGGATCTGGGCTTTCACCACCACCGGATAGCTGCCCAGGGATTCCGCGGCCTCGACCGCTTCGGCGACCGATTCGACCTTGCGCCCCCTAGGCACCTTCACCTGGTACCTCGAGAGAAGCTCCTTCGCCTGATACTCGTGAAGGTTCACCCGGCTATACCCCGATCTTCTCGACGAGCTCCTGGACGGCGGCCGCCGACTTCTGGAGGGCGGCGCGCTCGTCGTTGGTCAGGGAGATCTCGACGATCTGCTCGATCCCGCTCGAGCCGAGCTTCACCGGAACTCCCATGTAAAGCCCGTTGATTCCGTACTCGCCTTCGAGGTAAGCGGCGCACGGAAGGATCTTCTTCTTGTCCTTCAGAATCGCGTCCACCATCTCCAGGATCGCCGCTGAAGGAGCGTAGTAGGCGGAGCCGGTCTTGAGGTAGGCCACGATCTCGCCTCCGCCCTTTCGCGTGCGCTCCACGATGCGATCGATGACTTCCCTGGACATCAAGTCCGGAAGGGGGATCCCGGCGACGGTCGAGTACCGGGGAAGGGGGACCATGTCATCCCCGTGGCCCCCGAGAACGAAGGCATGGACGTTGTCGACGGATACGTTCAGCTCCATGGCGATGAACGTGCGCATCCGGGCCGAGTCGAGGACTCCGGCCATTCCCAGAACGCGCCCCTTGGGAAAGCGGCTCACCTTGAAGGCGGTCTGCACCATGGCGTCGAGGGGATTCGAGACCACGATCAGGATCGACTTCGGGGAGTGCTTCACCACCTGCTCGGTGACCCCCTTCACGATGTCGTAGTTGGTCTTCAGCAAATCGTCGCGGCTCATGCCCGGCTTGCGGGCGATGCCCGCGGTGATGACCACCACGTCCGAGTCCTTCGTGTCCTTGTAGTCGTTGGTCCCGATGAACCTCACGTCGGAGCGGGAGATCGGACAGGCCTCGAGGATGTCGAGACCCTTGCCCTGCGGTATCCCCTCCAGGATGTCGATCATCACCACGTCCGCGAGCTCGGCATCGGCGATGCGCTGGGCGGCGGTCGCTCCCACGTTCCCCGCGCCCACGACGGTGACTTTGAATCTGCCCATGTCGATGTCTCCTTATCTCAGTGCGCTGGGGCCCCACCCCCAGCGCTCAAATACAGGCGCCCTCCGGGCGCCGCTCCCCGCGCTCCTCGCGCGGGGAGGACAGGCCCTCCGGGCCTGTTGCTGGCCCGCACAGGGTTGTTGCTTGCCCGCTACATGTTGCCGATCATTGCCGAGGCGAACTCCGACGTCTTGAGAAGCGTCGCGCCTTCCATCAGGCGATGGAAGTCGTACGTCACCTTCTTCTGGCCGATGGTCGTTTCGAGGCTCGACTCGATGAGGTCCGCCGCCTCCGGCCACCCCAGGTGCTGGAACATCAGGACTCCCGAGAGAATGACCGAGCCGGGATTCACCTTGTCCTGATCGGCGTACTTGGGAGCGGTCCCGTGAGTCGCCTCGAAAATCGCGTGTCCGGTGACGTAGTTGATGTTGCCTCCGGGAGCGATGCCGATGCCGCCGACCTGGGCGGCGAGGGCGTCCGAGAGGTAGTCGCCGTTGAGGTTCATGGTGGCGATGACGTCGAAGCTCGTCGCCCGGGTCAACACCTGCTGCAGCGTGATGTCGGCGATGGAGTCCTTGATGAGAAGCTTCGCCTTCCATTTCCCCGAGCCGTGGCTCTCCCAGAGAGACTTCAAGCAGGCGTCGACCTCTTCGAGAACCTCTTTCTTGCGGTCCGGGGTCATCAGGTCGTAGCCGGGCTCGATGGCGCGGGCGTTGTCCTCGGTCGAGATCTTGGGTGAGTCCTCGCGGTTTCCCAGGATCCAGCTCTCGCGCTCGCTCACGGTCTCGTTCCGGAACTCGCGGGCGGCGAGGGCGTAGCCCCAGTCGCGAAACGCGCCCTCGGTGAACTTCATGATGTTGCCCTTGTGGACCAGGGCGATGCTCTTGCGCTTGTGATCGAGTGCGTAGCGGATGGCCGCCCGCACGAGCCGATCCGTGCCTTCCCGGCTCACCGCCTTGATTCCGATTCCGCTCGTCTCGGGAAATCGGATCTTCTTGACGTTCATCTCCTTCTGGAGAAAAGCGATGACCTTCTTGACCTCGGGGGTTTCCGCCGCATACTCGATGCCGGCGTAGATGTCCTCCGTGTTCTCGCGGAAGATCACCATGTCCACGTCCTGCGGCCTCTTCACCGGGCTTGGAACGCCCTGGTACCATTTCACCGGGCGGAGGCAGACGTAGAGGTCGAGCTCCTGCCGGAGGGCGACGTTGAGCGAACGGATCCCGCCGCCTACGGGAGTCGTCAGCGGCCCCTTGATCCCGACCAGGTAGTCGCGAAAGGCGGTGAGCGTCTCTTCCGGCAGCCAATTGCCGGTCTCGTTGAACGCCTTTTCCCCGGCCAGGACTTCGTACCAATTCACGACGCGCTTTCCGCCGTAGGCCTTCTTCACCGCGGCGTCGAAGACCCGCTGGCTTGCGCGCCAGATGTCGCGTCCGGTTCCGTCCCCTTCGATGAAGGGAAGCACGGGGTTGTCGGGGACGGAGAGAACGCCTTTTTCGATGCGGATGCGCCCGCCCTCGGGCGCTTTCGAGCTTCTGGTCATGGGACTCCTGTTCGCGGGATGGTGCAAATCTGCCGAGAGGCTCTTGCCAAAAAACGCTTCAGTCTATCACCGCGAGAAGGGCCTTGCCAGCCGCCTTCACAATCCGAACGTGAGGCCGAGGTTGAAAGTATAGAGGTCCTGCTGGGTCCGGACCAGGGTCCCGGGGATCTGGAGGATGGTGCCCTCGCTGGCATGGTTGAACCCGTAGACGACGCTCCCGGTGATGTCGACCCGGTCCGTGAGAGCCACGCTGGCGCCCCCGGAGACGAAGAACTTGTTGATGGCCGGAAGCTGGATGTTGAGGAGGGTGGCGGTGTCGGGAATGGGGTCTCCGTTCATCGAGAAACCCCCTTGGACCGCGATCATGTCGTTCACCTGCCGCTCGACGCCGATCGCGAGGGCCCAGATGGCTTCCCAGCCCAGCCCGCCCTCGGACGGCAAATCGCCGAAGAACTGGGCGTTGTCATAGGCGAGGTGCCGGAAATCGACGGATACCAGCGTCTTTTCGATCCCCTTGTACGCGGCCCCGAACGAGAGGATCCAGGGGTAGGAAAGATCGAGCGACAGCGGAACCGCCCTTCCCCTGCCGTCCTTCGAGTTGAAGTCGAACCGCTCGAACTTCTGGCGGCTCTTGTACGACGCTCCGAAATTCCAGAGAGACGAGGGCGTGAGGAGGACTCCCACCTGGAAGCCGCCGCCCCAGTAGGAGCGGGCCTGAGTCGCGGGAGGAAACAGCCCGCTCGGCAGACGCTCCGCGAAGAACGCGGGATCCACGGCGACGGAAAGAGAAGTCACCTGGGCCCCCACGCCGACGGCAATGAGGTCGGTCAGCTGCTTGGACATCATGGGAGCGATCGTCAGCCCCGAGCTCCTCGAGGAAACGGGACCGAAACCGAAGCTCCGCGGCGGATCGTACGGTTGCAGCACGGGATTGAACTCGCTCCCCGGATAGTCGATGGTGCGTCCCACGATCCCGAAGACACCGACCCCATAAGTGAAGCTGGAGTTCTCGGGGCGGGTGACCACCGCGAACGACGGCGCCCCCGAGAGCCCGCTGTCGCTTCGGCTCTCGCCGAACGCACCCGTGGCTTCCACCGCGGACTCGAGAAACGTATTGGCGTACAGAAAATCGACGCCGACGAACACTTCTCCGTCGACCATGGCCGACATCACCGCGGGGTTCCAGTACGTGGCGCCGGCTGCGTCGATCGGAGCCGCGGTCGAGGCCCCCGCCATGGCGCGATGCCTCGCGCCCGTGCTCGGAAAAATGATTCCCTGGGCCGTCGCCGACGTCGCGACGAAAAGCAGAGTGCCCCCGAGCCACCCCTTCAAAATCATGGATTGCCTCCTTATTCTTCGAAGCGGCGAACGTAGCACTGACCCCTGGCGGAGTCAAGATATTGTAGCTACCGGGCGGGGAACTACTGCATCTTGGAGTCGTGCGGGTCCCGAGGCGCGATTTCGAGGAAGCTCCAGACGTCCTGTCCCACGCGGGCCTCGAACGTCTCCGCGAGCGACAGGACGTTTCCGACGGTCTCGTCGAGGGTGACTCTCTCCACCCGGTGGATGGGAAAGAATGTCGTCGAGAGCCCCATGTCCCCCTCGCCCTTGGCGACACCGCGGCTCCAGTCGTCGAAGGAGTGCAGGTCGATTCCCCGCACGGTGATGCCGCTCGTCCGGACGGAGACGACGACGCCCCAGAACTTCTCTCTCGGATTCTGCAGGCTGACGACGACGGCGGAGAGCTTCTTCACTTCTGGCAGGCCGGCAGGTTCACGGGCGCTTCTGGAAGAAGCGCTTCAGTCGAGTGATGCCTTCTTCGATGCGCTCGCGCGAAGTCGCGAAGCTCACCCGCAGGTGCCCCTCGCAGCCGAACGCGGGACCGGGCACGACCGCTACGCGCTCTTCCTCGAGGAGCGCGGCCGCGAGATCGGTCGTGGTCTCGCCTCGGCGGAGATAGGCCGAGACGTTGGGGAAGAGGTAGAACCCGCCTCCCGGAGCGGTGCAGCGGATCTTCGGGCTCTCGAGAAGGCCCGCGAGGAGCCGCGCCGCGCGCCACTTGTACTCGGCGATCATCGAAGCGAGCGGACCTTGATCGGAGCGCACCGCCTCGAGGCAGGCCTTCTGGGCGATGGAGCTCGCGTTCGAGGTCATGTGGCTCTGTAGAGAGGCGCAGGCGTCGATGAGCTCCTTCGAGCCCATCGCCCAGCCGATCCTCCAGCCGGTCATGGCGTAGGCCTTGGACGCGGTTCCGGCCACGATGAATCGATCGCCGAGAAGCCGCTGGAGGTAGCGAAGCGCTTCTACCGGAGGGGGCTCGAACATGAGGCGCGCGTAGGTATCGTCCCAGAGGAAGAACAGGTCGCGATCGCGGACGAGATCTCCGAGACGCCGCAGCTCATCGCCGGAAATGACCGCTCCCGTCGGATTCGAGGGAACGTTCACGAGCAGGATGCGCGTCTTTTCCGAGAGCGCGGGCTCGATGACGTCCGCGGTCATGCGAAATCCGCTCTCCTCGGAAGTGGGAACGAGAATCGGATCGCCGCCAGCGAGCCGCACCTGCTCCGAGAACGTCATCCAGTAGGGAGTGGGGATGACCACTTCGTCCCCGGGATCGACCAGCGCCAGCATGAGGTTCAGGAGAGCGTGTTTTCCGCCGCTCGAAATGATGACCCCGGAGCTCTCGAACTCGAGCCCGTAGTCCAGGCGGTACCGCTCGGCGACCGCCTTCTTGAGCTCGGGGATGCCCGCGTTCGGCGTGTAGCGGGTGAAGTTCGAGGAGATCGCCGCCTCCCCCGCCTTCTTGATGTGCTCCGGCGTCGGGAAGTCGGGCTCCCCCGCGGAGAAATCGACCACGTCCTCGCCCTGCGCCCGCAGGCGCATCGCCTCCGCCATCACCGCCATCGTCGGCGAGGGCGCGATTTGACTCACTCGACTGGCGAGCCTCATGGACTTTACTTGCACCATCCTCATCACCCTTCCATCGGCCTTCGCCGGACTCTCTCGAGAAGCCTCTTCTCCACGTCCTCGGGCACCAGCCCGGAGACGTTCCCCCCGAGGCTCGCTACTTCCTTCACCAGCCTGGAGCTCACGTAGGAGTACTCCTCGGCGGGCATCATGAACACCGTCTCGATCGCCGGCGCGAGCCTGCGGTTCATGAGGGCCATCTGGAACTCGTACTCGAAGTCCGAGATGGCGCGGATGCCGCGAACGATGGTGGTCGCCTTGCGCGAGGAGGCATAGTCGACCAGAAGACCGCTGAAGGAATCCGCCTCCACGTTCCCGCGCTCGCGGAACGTATGCCGGATCATCTCCAGGCGCTCGTCGACGGTGAACAGGGGACTCTTCTCCACGTTCCTCAGGACGGCGACGATGATGGAATCGAACAGTGCGCTTCCCCGCTCGATGATGTCGACGTGTCCCAGAGTCAGGGGATCGAACGATCCCGGGTAGATCGCGACCCGCGGCGGAGCCATCGAGGAAGCCTAGCACAAGGCCCGGTGGAGTTCACTCCGGGCCGAAGAGGGTGAGGACGCTCTCTCCCGCCTTCAACACCCGCAGGCGGACGAGCCCGCCGTAGCGGTCGCGAAGCTCGCGTTTGTGATGGTGCTCCAGGACCAGGACCCCTCCTTTCGCGAACAGGAGCCCGTCGCCGAGATCCACCATCAGGTTCTCGGCCTCGCTCGATCGGTACGGCGGGTCGGCGAAGATCGCGTCGAAGCGGTCGCCTCGATGGCGGAGCTTCGAGACCGCGCTCGACACGTCCATGGCGAGGATCTCGACTCGCTCGAACAGGCGAAGCTCCGAGGCATTGCGCCGGATGGAGTCGCAGGCCTTGCGATTGCGCTCGACCACGACCGCTGACGCGGCCCCGCGGGAGAGAGCCTCGAACGCCAGCGCCCCCGAGCCGGCGTAGAGGTCGAGCACTCGCGCTTCGAGGAGTCTTCCGGAGAGGACGTCGAACAGGGATTTCTTCAGCCGTCCGCTGGTCGGGCGGGTCCTCTCGCCTCGTGGGGCGTGAAGCCGGCGCCCCCGCATCTCCCCGCTTCCGATCTTCATGGCTACCCCGCTTCCACGAGCCCGAACCTCTGACCCCAGACGGTAACGACGTGGCGGCGCAGCTCGGCCCCCTCGGCGGTTTCGAGCCCGCCCGCCGCGACGAGCTCCCGCGCGTCCCGCTTCGCCTCTTCGAGAATGTCCTGATCCCGCAGCATGTCGGCGATCCCGAAAAGAGGCAGACCCGACTGTCGCGTGCCGAAGTAGTCCCCGGGTCCACGGATCTTCAGGTCCCTCTCGGCGATGACGAAGCCGTCCTCGGTCTCGAGCATCGCCGCGAGCCTTTGCTCCGCCTCGGGGGTCGCCGGGTCATAGGTGAGGAGAACCGTTCTCGAGGCCGCCGCTCCTCTCCCGACGCGCCCCCGGAGCTGATGAAGCTGCGCCAGGCCGAAGCGCTCCGCGTGCTCGATGACCATGAGCGTCGCGTTCTTCACGTCGACCCCCACCTCGACCACGGTCGTCGCCACCAGAACGTCCACCTTCCCCCGCGAGAAGAGATCCATCGCTGCCTCTCTATCCTCCGCCCCCATCTTTCCATGGACCAGCGCCACTCGCCGGCTCCGAAACGGTCCCTGCGCCAAAGACTCGTAGCGGGCTACCGCGGCCTTGAGGTCCGTCTTCTCCGATTCCTCGACCAGCGGGCAGACGAAGTAGACCTGGTGGCCCCTCTCGATCTCCTTCTCCATGAGCTGGAACACGCGTTTCAGATCGGACTCGTCGAGCCGCTCGGTGACGATGGGCTTTCTTCCGGGAGGGAGCTCGTCGAGAATCGAGCTCTGGAGGTCGCCGTGAAGCGTGAGCGCGAGGCTTCGCGGTATCGGGGTCGCGGTCATGAACAGAAGGTCGCAGCCGAATCCCTTCTCGCTCAGCTCCGCCCTCTGGAGGACGCCGAAGCGGTGCTGCTCGTCGATGATGGCGAGGCCGAGCTCCCGGAAACGCACCCCTTCCTGAATCAGGGCATGGGTCCCGACGACCATGTCCATTCGACCGCCCTCGATCTCGGCAAGGAGACCGTCGCGCTCCGACTTCTTGAGGCGTGAGCTAAGGAGAGCGACGCGAAATCCCGCGGGGTCGAGGAGCTTCCGGATCCCGGCGAAATGCTGCTCGGCGAGGATCTCGGTCGGCACCATGAACGCGACCTGCGCTCCGGCCTTCATCACGATGAGCGACGCGAGGACCCCCACGATGGTCTTCCCCGAGCCCACGTCTCCCTGGAGGAGCCGGCGCATCGGGACCTCGCTCGCGAGATCGTCGGCGATTGCCTTGAGCACGTCCCTCTGCGCTCTCGTGAGGCGGAACGGCAGGATCTTCCGCACGATGGCGCGGACCTCGTCGTCGACCGAGAACGGCCGTCTCTTGCGGAGCTTCCCGTCCCTCGCTCTCCTGAGCTCGAGCCCGAGGAAAAAGGTGAAGAACTCCTCGAAGATGAGTCGCTTCTGAGCGCGGGAGCGGAAGCGGTTGTAGTCCTCGAGGGGCTCGTCTTCGCCCGGGAAGTGGGCGAGGGCGATCGCGTCCTCGCGGAGGGGGAAGCGGTAGCGGGCGCGGAGCTCCGGGGGGAGCACCTCGGGGACGCGCCTCGGCATGCCGGCGACGAGGAAGTGCAGGACGCGCCGGAGATGCTTCGGCGTCATGGGACCGATCCGCTCGTAGACGGGCACGATCCGGCCGGCGTGCGTGGTGTCGTCCTGCCCCGCTTCGACGAGCTCGTACTGGGGATTCTTGACCTCGGGGAACAACGTGAACCCCGTCCTCTCGAACTTGCCGAAGATGAGCACGCGCCGGCCCGGTTTCAGCGTGTCCTTGAGGTACTCCTGGTTGAACCACACCGCTTTCAGCTGCCCGGTCTCGTCCTTCGCCACCACCTCCACGATCTTGAAGTTCTTGCGCCTCGTGCTCTTCACGTGGAGAGCGACCACTTCGACTTCGACCGTCGCCTCCTGACCCGGCTGGACGTCCCGGATCTTGAGCCGCCGGCTCCGGTCCTCGTACCGGAAAGGAAGATACAGCAGGAGGTCGTAGACGGTTCGGATCCCCGCTTTCGCGAGGGCTTCCGCCTTGGCCGGACCCACGCCCTTCACGAACTGGATGGGGGTATCGATATCGAGCATGGGCCCCGGGCGCTCAGCTACGCCGGGATTCTACTTGTCGAGGACCGTCGGACGCTGCTGGACCAGGACGGAACCCAAGCGGCATCGAATGCTCTCGAGATCGAAAGGGAGCTCGAACGGCTCGCCCATCCGAAATCCGGGGGGAAGAAACAGGGCCGCGCGCTCGGACCGAGCGAGTGCGGACACGAGGCTCGCGGGAAGCTCCATTCCCGCGAGGCGCACGCCGTTGAGGTGGAGCGTTCCTACGCCTTTTTCGCCGGCGAGCCGGGCTTCGATCTCGACGGGGACGCGGCCAGACAAGAGCTGGAACAGCATCGAGGACGGAAGGTTGGCCCGGAATTTCTCGAGGTCGACCGTTGCTCCGACGACGGTCGTGCCCTCTTCGAAGCGAATCCAGGGACTCTCGACACCCTCGGGAAGCGTCGCTCCCTGAGCTCTCAGGTATTCGTTCGCCTCGGCCTCCTGGAACTCGAAGTCCTTGGCGTCCGAGGAGCCGGTCTCGTAGCGGACACGGAGCTCCTCGAACTTCTTTTCGAGTGCATCCCCGCCGGCCGGCGGCTCGACGAGGAGGGCGAGGAGAAGGGCTCCGACTGCACGCATGATCGTCTCCATCCTAGCTCAGAGGCTAGGGCTGCGCGATCTCGCTCCGGAGCCCGCGGGCCCCCGGATGCTCCGGATCGAGCTCGAGCGCCTTCTCGACTTCGGCGACGGCCTTCCCCGGCTCCTGCATCTGGAGATAGACGCGGGCGAGCCGAACGTGGGCCTCCGCGGAAGGCTCGGTCCAGACGAGGATCGAGAGCTCGGACAGAGCCTCTTGAAGCTCGCCCCGCTCGCGGTAGATGTCGGCGAGCTCTCGACGGCTCCCGGTATCGCTCGGATCGCGATAGAGGGTTCGCTGCAGCAGCTGGATCGCTTCGTCCGTGCGGCCTCTCGCGCGGAGCTCCCGGGCGTCCAGGAGCTCCATGAGCCCGAACACGTCCTCTTCGATCTCGACCGATGCCGTGAGCGAAGAGACGTCGGAGCCCGAGTCGACGGCGCCGAGCAGCCGCTCCCAGTTCGACACCGTCGCCGCATCCACACCCTCGAGCTGTGGGGCGAGAACCAGCGCCGTCGCGCGGCTTCGTGCGGCGACCTCCGGCCGGGCCTGGGAAACGGCGGCGGCCGCCAGCATGAAGTGCGCTTCGGCGTCGATGGGATCCGACTCCGCCAGCTCCTCGAAAAAGTCGAAGGCCGGTGCCCCCTTCCCCGCCCGCCAATGGGCCCAGGCGAGATTGAAGAGGTAGGTTTTCTTCTCGGAGCCGAGCTCGCGCGCCCGCTCGAAGGCTTCGATGGCCTCGGAGATGCGGTCGAGCCGCATGAGCGCGACTCCGAGATTGTTGTAGGAGGCGGCGGGGGCCAACTCCGTCTCCGAGAGATTCCGGAAGACCTCGAACGCGAGACGAGGTTCGGAGGCGCGAAGGTAAGCGGTGCCGAGGTCGAAATAGGCGCGCTGGTAGAGAAGGCCTCGACCGCGGGCCCCGGCCAGAACTTCGGTCGCTTCCCGCGGCAGTCCTTCGTCGAGAAGATAGTCGCCGAGGAGGAGCCGCACCTCGAGGTAGTCCGGGTGGCTCGAAAGCGCCCGTTCCAGGAGGAGTTTCTGCTCACCGCGATCGTTTTCGGTGCGGGCGCGGGCCGAGGCCTCGAGCGCCGCCGGTGGGATCTTCAGCCTGCGCTCGGCCTCGGCGTCGAAGCTCGAAGGGGCCTCGTCGCGTTCGAGGCGAAAGAGGTTCTTCGCGACCAGGTTGGCCAGTCGAGAGAATTTCGCCGACTCTCCGAAGTCGTCCACGACTCCGACGGTCGCTCCGCGGCCCAGGTCGATGAGGCGCGCCGTGACCTCGATTCGATCGTCGAGGGGACGGAACTCGCCGAGAATGAGGCGATCGGCGCCCAGATCCTTGGCGAGGACGATGGCCGAGGCCCGGGTGACCGGCTCGCCGGGGACGAAGCCCTTCTCGTGGAGCTGCCGGTTTCGGGCGGCGAGATCGACGACGTCGAGGCCCGCCGACTCGAGGTGGGAGCTTATGGCTTCCTCGAAAGCGCTCCCCTTCCAATTCTGGGCTCGGTCCTCGGACAGGTTCTCGAACGGGAGAACCAGCGTGCGCAGGCCGCCGGCAAGAACCAGCGCGAGGCTCCAGGGGGTGAAGAGCACGTTTGTTCTCGGTTTTTCAGCTCGGGACGATGGCAAGAATTATACAGCACCTTCGGCTTTTGTTTGCAGCCTCGAATCCGCCCCCTATAATGATGTCGAGGGGCAATGTCCTCCGATTCGAACGGCGAAAAACCGGCGGGCGTCTATCTCGTCGCCCTGTACTTCGTTCTCTCGGGATTCCTGGAGTCCATCCGCAAGTACCAGGAGGCGAGTCACACGTGGTCGTTGAACCCCATTGCCGATCAATCTTTGTGGACGCTCGCCGTCGATCCCATCATCTATTTGTCGATCGCCTATCTCATCTGGCGCTTCGCCGCCTTCGGGCGGCGCGCGGCGCTCGTCTACGGATACGTCGTGCTCGCGATGTACCTCGGGATCGCGCTCTCGTACTTCGTCTTTCACACCCCCTTGAGCGTCACTCCTCTGTTCGTCGGGCTCTCGGCGTTTCACGTCCTCGCCCTCCCGGGCCTCCTGTGGTATCTGCAGCCGGCGCGGCAGAGAAAGGTGTTCCACGTGAGCCTCTGGGAGATCCTCCTTTCGAGCGATTGATTTGATCCCCGGGCCTCTGTTACCATCTCGGCTTCGGTGGCGCGTCGGTCCGGCGCCGCCGGGTTTCCCCCAACCTTTGGCGACCTAATTGTCTGTTATACGTTCGGCCGGTTTTGGGAGGCACTTATGTCATCGCTGCCGACCTCGGGGGACTCCCGGCAGCATTGGATCCGGTTGCTGGAAGAGGCGAGCCAGGGGCAAGTCGAAGGCATAGAGCGCCTTCTAAGCTCCCAACTGGACGCCCTAGCGCCTCTTCTCCGCCTTCTCACCCAGCTCGATTTCGAGGAATCCGAGGCCCGGACCCACTGGAACGCGATTCTCCGCCACCGCGCCGACCTCTCGTCGCGGCTCGGCCGCGAGGCGAGCCTCCAGCTCGCCGCCCTGGACTATTTCCAGAGCGTCACTCCCGCGATCAAGAACCCCAAGGTCGTGGAGATGGACACGTTTCTCGCGACCGAGAGAAGCGCCATCACCGACGGCCTCACCGGCCTCTACAACCGCCCGTTCTTTGACGCCAGCCTCAGGCGGGAGCTCAAGCGCGCCCGGCGGTACGGACTCGCGTTCTCCCTGGTGATGCTCGACCTCGACGACTTCAAGCTGGTGAACGACCTCCACGGCCACGTGGTGGGCGACGAGGCCCTCGCGCGGCTGAGCGACGTCATCCGCGCGAGCGTCCGGGAGATCGACGTCGCCTGCCGGTACGGGGGCGAGGAGTTCGCGCTCATCCTTCCGGAGACCAGCCGGACGGGCGCCTATATCGTCTCCGAGCGCATCCGGATGGATGCGAAGGAGACGTTCGATCGGAAGCCTCTGGGCTCGAGCCCCTCGGCTTCGATCTCGATGTCGGTGAGCGGTGGGATCGCGATCTACCCCACGGACTCCAACTCCGCCGAGGGCCTGGTCCGCATGGCGGACAAAGCGCTCTACCGCTCGAAGCACGAGGGGAAGAACCGCATCACCCTCCACGCGGAAGAAAAGCGGCGGTCCCCGCGGCTCGACGCCAAGAAGCTCCTCGTGTTCCGGGAGCGCCTCACCCGGCGCGACCGGTTACCCGACGAGCTCCGGAGCGAGACCATGAACCTCTCGCGCAACGGTGCTTTGGTCGAAAGCCAGATCCCCCTGACCGTCGGGACCGAGCTCGAAATCGACATCTACCTGCCGCAGAAGCGCTCGGACTTCTTCCTCAAGGGCCGCGTCGTGCGGCTCGAGGAAGCGCCGGGCGACCACGCCCGCTACCACCTGGGCGTCGCCTTCGTCGCCGACAACGAGGAGGATGCGCGGCGGCTCGAGACCCTGGCGTCCGAGATCTACGGTCCGCTCGAGAGCCACGGGGGCGAGCCCACGGATATCGACCGGCTCGGCTGAAGACTCTCGCGATGCTCGTATCGACGAGACCTTGACACCGGCCGCTCGTCTGCAGATAATATCAAGCCCCAAAGGTGACGCGGGGTGGAGCAGTCCGGTAGCTCGTTGGGCTCATAACCCAAAGGTCGCGGGTTCAAATCCCGCCCCCGCCACCAACTTTCCGCTTCTATTCCTTG
>CAVQUX010000024.1:0-393270 GCA_963716925.1 uncultured Acidobacteriota bacterium
GCCAGCCGAGAGGGGGCGCTTGGTCGAGCTGCTCGAGAAACTGCGGGAGAGTCTCGACGGTCAGCTTGCTCGGCTTCTCCGAGGAACTCGGCGCCCATTCCGCTCGCTCTCCACGCGGGCGAAGAGGGCCTCGATGGTGAGTCCGTCTCGAATCGCGTCCGCCACGTCTCGGCCCTCGGCGCCGGGAAACGAGAGCACCTTCACCGCGAGCCCGCGCCTCGAAAGCGACGTCGCCACGCGCGCAGAAAACTTTCGCCCGGCTCCGTCGGCATGCTCGAGAACCGCAACGCACCGCGGCCGCGCGCTCGCGATTCGGTCCGCCCACTCCTCGCGCCAAGTCGTCGCGCCACCGGAGGAGACGGCGATTGTCTCGGGGTTGAGGTGCATGACATAGTCGGCGTCCTTCTCCGATTCGGAGAGGTAGAGCACGTATTCCTCGACGTACTGGATTCCGCTCGAGTCCGTAGAGGCTCGACGTCGCTCCCTTCGGCGCGCGAACGAAGCGCTTCGGGGCGAACCTGACTTTCTGGTAGAGCTCGCGGCCGCGCTCGTCCCGGTAGACGTAGCGCCACCTCGATTGGCGCGGAGCCGTTCCCATTCAGGAGTCAATCGAGGACTCAAGCCCAAGAGCCGCTCGGAGCTCGTCCCACGAGCAGCCGGCGAAGCACTTCAGGAGCAAGCGCCCGTCGTCGCCGGTCCCGATCGAGAGCGAGGGACGCTTGTCCTCGTGGCAGGGGCAGAGCGCGACATATCCGTCACCAGAACGCCGGACTTCCTCGAGCTGAAGCTCTAGGACCTGGTCGAGGTCGGTCACGCGGCCTCGGGGCCGGACTCGGCCTCCGCGTCCTGGTGCTCCATCGCGGGCGTAACTCGCGACGATCGCCAGTACCAGAGCGCGGACCACGGCCTGCTCGGTCGGCGTCAACGTCCCTCCGCCAACCTGGCCAAAGAGCACCGTACGCCATAGCGGTTTGCGCTCGAGGTGTCCGTTGCCCGAGCTCCCAATACGCGACGGCTTCCCGGGTGACGCCCAGACATCGAGCGATCTCTCTTTGCGTCAGACCCGCATGCTCCCGGATTTGCCGCCGCTCATCCGGTGTCGGGAGCTCACGTCGAGCTCGGGCTTGTCGAATGATGGCCTCTGTAACCTCCGGAGTCTTCACAAGCTGAGCGTAACAAAATACAGCGACAGTGCGCACTCAATTGTTTACTGGTGTGCAAGTATTTATCCAACACCGCGCCGACCGTTGACATAGCCGTTACTCAACTGTTACTCTCTTCCACCATGGAACATAGCGTCTCGAAGCCGAGAGCCCACGATTTCCGAAAGCGCAGTACGGAGGGCCATGTGACGCCGCACCTGTGGCTCAAGGTGGCGGTCGATGATTCCTGGCGGGCGGATTCGCAGACGTCTCGCGCTTCAGGGAAATCGATTCGTCGTTTCGGAGCTCCGTTTGTTTCCGTGGCCGGATGACGATGGCCCACGCGTCGCGTCGAAGAACGCGGCCGGAACACCGTGGGAGCACGGTGAAAATTGGGGCGTGCACGCAATAGGGTCCCCGGCCGGAGGAGTCCTCGCTCGAATACTGCGGCGCGTTCCATTGCATGGCGCCATCGAGAGGGCGTCGTTTTGGCCCCTTCATTGGACTGATTTACTGCTCGATCGTGAGGGAAACCGAATAGAGCGGCAACCTTCCCCGAAGCCCCCCAGGCGTGGCCGTCGCCCTGTTCCCGACGAGGAGCTTCTCAAAGTCGCGAAGGTCTACGACGAGGCCTTTCGCGGCGGTGCAAAGAAGAACCCGACACAAGCCGTCGCCGCCCGCTTCCGAAACATGAGTCCGGCACGCGCGGGACCTCGTATTCCGTGCAAGACGCCGCGGCTTTCTGACCGAAGCCCACCATGGGCGCGCTGGAGGGGGCTTGACCAAGGAAGCGAGAACACTTCTGAAGCGCCAGCAGGCACGGAGTAAGAAGAAGTGATCGCCGCCATCTACGCCCGAAAGAGCACCGACCAGAACGGGGTCGCCGACGAACAGAAGTCCGTCACTCGCCAGATCGAGCACGCCCGCGCCTACGCCGAGCGGAGAAGGGCTGGATCGTGGCCGACGAGCACATCTACGTCGACGACGGGATCTCCGGCGCCGAGTTCGCCAACCGTCCCGGGTTTCTTCGGCTGATGAACAGCGCTTAAAGCCGCGGGCCCCGTTCCAGGTCCTCGTCATGTCGGAGGAATCCCGTCTCGGTCGCGAGGCCATCGAAACCGCCTACGCCCTCAAGCAACTCGTTACGGCGGGCGTCCGCGTGTTCTTCTACCTCGAGGACCGGGAGCGGACGCTCGACAGCCCCACCGACAAGATCATGCTGTCGCTGACGGCGTTCGCGGACGAGCTCGAGCGCGAGAAGGCGCGCCAGCGCACCTACGACGCGATGCTGCGGAAGGCGCGCGCCGGCCACGTCACCGGCGGGCGCGTCTTCGGCTACGACAACGTCGAGGTCCTCGGCCCCACCGGGAAGCGGTCCCACGTGCGAACGCCGGATCAACGAGACCGAGGCCGCGGTCGTGCGCCGGATCTTCGAGCTCTCGGCCGGAGGAACCGGGTACACCAGGATTGCGAAGCGACTGAACGCCGAGGGCGCACCGTCGCCACGGCCGCAGCAGGGGCGCCCCGCGGGGTGGGCGCCCACGTCGGTAAAGGAATCCTCGATCGGCGGCTCTACCTCGGCGAGGTGGTCTGGAACCAGACGAGGAAGCGGAACGCATGGGGGCAGCACCGCGCCTCGGCCCGCCCCGAAAGCGAATGGCTCCACCAGCGCGTGCCCGAGCTCCAGGTCATCTCCGAGGCCGAATGGAACGCCGCGCACGGGCGCCTCCAAGGAATCCGGGAACAGCTTCAGCGGGTGAACGGCGGGCGCCTCGGACGGCACGCCCGCGACGTCGAGTCCGCCACCTGCTCTCCGGCTTCGCCCGCTGCGCCTGCGGTGGTTCGTTCCACGCGATGAGCCGGAGCCACGGGCGCGAGCGGGTGTTCTTTTACGGGTGCGGCGCACACCACAAGCGCGGGCGTACCGTCTGCGACAACGGGTTGGTCATGCGCGTCGAGACCGTCGAGCGATGCCGTGCTCAGGCCATCGGGGGCGACGTGTTCGCCTCCGCCGTGGTGATGGCGGTCGTTGACGGCGTTCTGACGGAGCTCGAACCGGAGAACCGCGGTCGCGAGCTCGAACGCCTCCGGGCGGAAGTGGCAGAGGCGGAGCGCGCGATTGGGAACCTGACGCGCGCGATCGCCGTCGGCGGTCAGCTCGAGCCGCTCCTGGTGGAGCTCCAGGCTCGCCAGCGGCAGCGCGACGAGCTTCGGGTATTCTCCGTGCCCGGGAGAGCGTCCAGGCGCGGAGGTTCACGCGGACGGCGGTAGAGAAGCACGTCCGCGGCGCGCCTCCGGGACTGGCGCGCCCTCGTGACGGACCACACTCAGGAAGGGCGCCAAGCTTCTACCGGAAGTCCTCGTCGGTCCGCTGCGGGTCACTCCCGACGACGGCGTTTATCAGTTCGAGGGGGAAGCGGCGATCGGCCGCATGCTCGCGGGCATGGTGGGCGTTGCACCTTTTGTGGCGTCCCCAACGGGACTCGAACCCGTGTTACCGCCGTGAAAGGGCGGTGTCCTAGACCGCTAGACGATGGGGACTGAAATCTTGGTAGGCCGTGCTGGAATCGAACCAGCGACATCCTGCTTAAAAGGCAGGCGCTCTACCGATTGAGCTAACGGCCCGTCGCACGAGATATTAGGGCGTTTCTCAGGCTCCGTCAATGTCGCGGGAGCCATCGTTCCAGGCCGGACAAGCTGCGAGTGTCCATGTCGAGGATGGTCGCGCTCCGGGCCGGGCCGGTCGAGACCATCGCAACCGGGCTCCCGCACAGGGTTTCGAGGCGGGCGATGTACTTCCGGGCGTTCTCCGGAAGGGCCTCGAGGCGGCTCGTGCCCTCGGTCGAAACCTTCCAACCGGGAAGGGTCTCGTAGACGGGCTCGCACTCCGCGAGGATCGAGATCTCGCCCGGGAACTCGTCGATGCGCTCGCCGCGGTAGTCGTAGTGGGTGCAGATCTTGATCTCGTCCAGGCTGTCGAGGACGTCGAGCTTGGTGATGGCGAGGGCGTCGAGGCCGTTGATCCGCTTCGCGTAGCGGACGACGACGCTGTCGAACCAGCCGCAGCGTCGCGGGCGTCCGGTCGAGGCACCGTACTCCGCTCCCTTCTCGCGGATGGTCTCGCCCAGGGGCTCGGTCATCTCCGTCGGGAGCGGTCCCGCGCCGACGCGGGTGATGTAGGCCTTGGTGATCCCGAGGATGAAATCGAGAGCCTTGGGGCTGATGCCGCTTCCCGTCGCCGCGCCGCCGGCGGTCGGATGAGAGGACGTCACGAAGGGGTAGGTCCCGTGGTCGATATCGAGGAGAGTCGCCTGCGCTCCCTCGAAGAGCACGTCCTTCCCCGCTTCCATCGCGCGATAGATGAAAAGCGACGTATCGGTCACGTGCGGGAGGGCGACCTCGCGGAACCGCGCGAGGGTCTCGTCGATCGTAGCCCGGAGCTTCGCCGCCTGTTCGGGAATCCCGAGGGCCTCGGTCTTCTCGCGCACCAGGTAGTCGAGCTTCTGTCTCAGGAAATCGGGATGCCTCAAGTCTCCGACCCGCAGCCCGCGGCGGCCGATCTTGTCCTCGTAGGCGGGACCGATGCCCCGGCAGGTGGTGCCGATGCGGCGCGCGCCCAGCCTCTCTTCCTCTCGCGCCTCCTGAAGCCGATGGTAGGACAGGATGAGCTGCGCGCGATCGCTCAGCAGAAGGTTGTCGCCGACCCGGACTCCCTGCTTTCCCAGCTTCTCGACTTCGGCGAGGAACGCATCGGGGTCGACGACGCAGCCGTTTCCGATGACGCAGACGACGCCGGGATGGAGAATCCCCGAAGGGATGATGTGCAGAACGAACTTCTCCTGGCCGACGACGACGGTATGCCCGGCGTTGTGTCCGCCTCCGTAGCGGACCACGACCTGCATCCGCTCCGAGAGCAGATCGACGTACTTCCCTTTTCCCTCGTCGCCCCACTGGGTGCCGACGACCACGAGACTCGGCATCGCTTTGCCCTACTCCCCGTTTTCATTCACGAATCCTGAGTCTACCAGATCCCGCAACCTCGCCCAAGAACCGGTTATGATGCCCCCCGATGAGGTTCGAGCTTCCGCGCACCGGCCTCCTCGAGGCCATCGGCCGGGAGCTCGAATCGACGCCCGTTCTCCTTCTCGTAGCGCCTCGGGGCGGAGGCAAGTCGCACCTCCTCAAGCGCCTCTACGACGGAGCCCGGGCGCGCGGAACATCGAGCGCGCTCGTCCAGCTCGAGCCGGTCTCGGGCTCGCCCGAGATTCTCGATTCGGAGCTCTCCCGCCTCGCCGGCTCGATTCTCGGACGGGTCGCCGCGAGCGGAACCCCGGCGTTCGATTCGCTCCTGCGACGGCTCGGCCAGAGGCGTTCCAACGCGACCCTCTTCCTCGACGACGTGACCGAGATCCGCACGCTCTCCTACTATCCGGGGGTCGAGGAGCCGCTCGACAAGTTTCTCGCCGCCGTCGAGAGCGGAGGAAGAGCGGTCCTCACCAGCCGGTTCTCGTACTGGATGGCGCGTCGGTTCCCCGAGCTGAAGGCTCGATCCATCCCGAGAGTCTCGGGCGGCGAGCTCGCCGAGGCGGGCGCCTCCGAGCCCGACCTCATTGCCTCGGCCTCGGCGGGAATCACCGTTCACGCGGTCCGTCTCGCGGAGAGCCTCGAGGACGGCGCCGGCTCCATCGAGAATGCGCTCGCGCGCGAGCTCTCCCCGGGGGGGCGCATCGAAGCGGAGTGCCGCGCCACGCTCTCGGAGCTCCTTCACCGCGCGCGCGGCTACGGCGCCTGCAAGACGGTGCTCCACGTTTTGAGCGACGAAGAGGGGCTGAAGCTCACCGAGGTCGCCCGCCGGGTCGACCGCACACCGGGCTCGACCCGCGACTACCTGAGGTGGCTCGAGGAAGTCGATCTCATCGCGGTTCGCGAGAAGCGCTACTACTTCGTCGACCCGCTGCTCAGAGTCTGGACGAGGATTTACGCGCGCGGCACCCCCGCGGACGAAGACGATGTCCGTCGCGAGGTCGAAGGTTACCTCGAGCGACTCGCTCCGACTCCCCCGGCGGCCGAGGACAGGGAGCCGGTGTTCACCCTTCCCGCGCCGACGCGGGAGGACTTCATCGATTGAGGAGACGAGATGACGAATAGACACGTACGAAATCTGGCGCTCATATCTTGCTTCTCGATTCTGCCCGCGAGCCTGTTCGCCCAGGCGACGGCGATCCGGGCGGGTCGGCTCATCGATCCCGAGACCGGGGCAGCGGCGAGCAATCAAGTGATCCTCGTCGAGGGAGAGAAGATCCAGGCCGTGGGCGCGAACGTCGCCATCCCGGCGGGCGCCGAGGTCATCGACCTCTCCCGGCTCACCGTCCTTCCGGGGCTGGTCGACACGCACAACCACCTCGCCATCACCTACAAGAAGGAGCCCGAGAACGACATCTACTACTTCACTTACGTCATGGATTCGACGCCGCTACGGGCCATTCAAGCGGTCTCGAACGGGATCCAGATGCTCTCCTCGGGTTTCACCGTCGTGCGCGACATGGGAAACGCCGGGAACTACGCCGACACCGCGCTCCGGGTGGCCATCGAGCAGGGCTGGGTTCCGGGGCCCACGATCGTCAACTCCGGCCTCATCATCGGCGGAATGGGAGGACAGTTCTGGCCCACGCCGGAAATGGCGCGCGATCACGACATCGTGTACCCCGAGTACCTCGACGCGGATACCAACGACGAGATCGTGAAGGCGGTGCGCCAGAACATCCTCTTCGGCGCGAAGGTCATCAAGATCATGGTCGACGCCAAGCCCTACGGCTACAGCGTCGACGAGATGAAGCTCTTCGTGAGCGAGGCGGCGAGAGCCGGCCTCAAGGTCGAAGGCCACATCCAGACCCGGGAAGGAGCGCGCCGCGCGATCGAGGCCGGACTCTGGTCTCTCGCGCACTCCCGTGTCCTCGACGACGAGCTCCACAAGATGATGGCGGCGAAGGGCATCTGGCGCGCGGGCACGGAAACGCCCTACACCGAGTATCGCGGCACCCCGGAGGCCTTCCGGCAGATGGTCGATGGGCTCAAGAACGCGTACGCCAACGGGGTGAAGCTCACGTTCTCGACCGACGCCGACTACTACGTCCCGGGAAAGACCCGCGGTGAAGTGGTCATCAATTTCCTCGAGACGTGGAAGGCGGCGGGGATCCCCGCGCCCGAGATTCTCAAGATCATGACCATCAACGGCTACGAGTGCGCCGAAGTGACCGACGAGCGCGGCCCCATCAAGGCCGGTCTCGCGGCGGACCTCATCGCCGTCGAAGGAAATCCGCTCGAGGACATCGATGCTCTTCGCCGAGTCGACTTCGTCATGAAAGATGGGCTCGTCTTCAAGCGCGACGGCGTCGTGACCCCGGAGAAATTCTTCCACGGCGGCCCGGTGAAGGGCTGGAGGATCCGCTGAACTTCAAACCCAGACGAAGTAGCGCCGGAACTCCCAGTCGGTCACCTGCTCCGTCGGGAGCGCGACCCCGCTCTCGGCCGCCCACTTCGTGAAGTCGCTCCACTCGTCGCTCTTCACCGAAGCGTAGTGATCGACGAAAGCGTCGCCCAGCATCTGGCGGGCGTTCTCCGAGCTTCGAAATGCCTCGATGGATTCGGGGTAGCTCCTCGTCAGCATCTTGAAGCGCTCGTATTTCAGGGGATCCCCTATCGCGTAGCCTCCGGGCTCCAGATGGTCTCGAATCCCCTGCAGGCCTCCGAGAAGCATCACCGCGAGGCAGAGATAGGGGTTCACGTCGCTGCCCGGGGTTCGGTGCTCGAGCCTGGTGTGCTTCTCCGGAACCGAGCCATGGATCACCCGGATGGCGGCGGTGTGGCTGTCGAGGCCCCAGGAGGCATTCTCCGGATTCCACAATAGTGAGTTCAAACGGCGAAAGGAGTTCACCCACGGCCGGAACACCAGGTGGAAATCGGGCATGGTCTCCATCATGCCGGCCGCGAACCAGCGCGTCACCGGGCTCAGGGTCCTGGCCTCCCCGTCCCAGCTGATGTTCTTGCCGTCCCGCCACAGGCTGAGATGATGGTGGGCCCCGCAGCACGAATCCCCGGTCCCGATGTGGATCGCGGGCATGAACGTCGCCAGAAGGCCCTCCTCGGCGCAAAGCTGCTTCAAATAGAGCTTCGCCCGGACGGCGTCATCCGCGGCTTTCAGGGGCGACTCGTGCTCGATGGCGAACTCGAACATGCCGTGACCGAGCTCGGTGTGAAACGCCTCGACATGGACTCCGACAGCCTCCATGCGAGAGAGGAACTCCCGGGCCAGGGGCTCGAAGCTCGGGAAGCGGCTGATGCTGTAACAGTCCCATCCGCGGCCGAAGGTTTCGAGCTCTCGGTATCGGTTCTCCCGCAGGAGCTCGTCGTCGGCCTGGTAGATATAGAACTCGTATTCCAGGGGGTAGGCCGACTCGAAGCAGTCGCGAGGTGCGCGGATGACCCCCGCTCCGATCTGCCCACCGTCCCGACCGGCGATGCCCGCGTCGATGACGGGGAGAGCTCCGGTCCGGATCACCTTGCGGATATCGATACCGGTAGGCGTCCCGCGGTATCCGAAGAAGGGAATCTGGAAGTCGGGGTGCTCCCCCACGGTGATCTCGTACATCGCGCGGTTGTTCTCGATCATGACCTCGGGAGATCCGCCCTGGTACGCCGCAAGCGCGAAGGCCGCCGCCTGGGCGAAGCCTCCGAGGCCTACCGTCTCGGCGATGACGCTCTCGCCGCCGATCCAGGTGATCTCGTCTTCGGTATGGCCCTCGAAGAGCCGCGCGGCGACTTGGGGATGCGAGCCGGAAAACCAGCGATCTCCGAGACCGCTCACCCGGATCGCGAACCCGCGGCAGTTGAGGGTCATGGCGGTGACGACGCTCGATGCCTCGATGTTTCGGGCGGCGTCGGCGGTGGCCTTCGCCGACGCCATCGAGAGACGCAGGAAGAAGTAATTGTCTTCGGTGAGGGCTCGGAGGACGTCTTTCACCGTCTGCCGGGGGATCTCGCCCTGATCCACCAGGTCCAGGAGGTCGGGGAAGAGTCGATCGGAGAACAGAAGCGAGGCCGCGGTGTTGCGGCTGTGGAGCTCGTCGCCCATGTGAAGAGCGCGCGCCATGATCGGCTTGAGCGGAATTCCTCCCGCCTGCCGCACCGCCGCTCCCAGCACCGGCCCGATGGAGACCGCGAGGAAGCGAAGGCGGCTCCCTACTTCCTCGTTATAGACACCGTAGTTCAGGCGAGCGCGGGCTTTCCCCTCATAGAGGTTGCAGAATCCGGTATTCCCGTATCGTTGGTTCCTCACGCAGAAAACCGGCATGGAGGCGGTGTAGATCCCCGCCACCGAGCCCACGCAGCCGTGATCGTGGCAGCTTCCGATCCGAATCTCTCCCCGCGAGAACTTTTCGCTCGCTTCCCCGGGGGAGCTCGCCAGGCCCTCGTAGAGCGCGCCGCCGATGAGCGCCGCGCGCTGTCCCCCGTGATACTCGGAAAAGTCCAGCGGAGGGCCGGAGGTGAGCACCAGCTCCGACGTCATCCCGGGAACGACCTCGATTGCCGGCCGGACGTCGACGAGAACGGGCTCGGACTTCGTCAGCCGCTCGAACGCCTCCTGATTGGCGCCGTCGACGTCGAGGGTGGGCCTGGTTTCGTTCATTGTCGGCGTTCCCGGGAAGATCTATGATGCGGCGCATTCTATCGTGACTCCGATGCGAGACAATGAGCCGCGCGCCGTCGCGCTCGTCACCGGCGGGCAGGGGGGATCGGACGGGCCATCAATCGAAGGCTCGTCGAAGCCGGATACACCGTGGTCTCGGGAGACGTGACGGTGGATCGCGCCCGAAGCGGCCGCCGGGATGAATCGATGGACGGCGAAGTGTTCCTGCAGCGCCTGGACGTGACGTCGACGGAGAGCGTTCGGGAGGCGGTGGCGGCGGCAGCGGCTCTCGGTCCTCTGAGGGCCGTCGTCAATTGCGCCGGCATCCTGCGCTCCGGCGAAACGGACCGCTTCGAGGAGGACCGGATCGAAGAGATGTTCGATATCAATCTCTTCGGCGCCGTCCGGGTCACGGTCGCGGCGGCGGCGCACATGACCGAGGGGAGCGCCATCGTCAACGTCAGCAGCATCAGCTGCCGCCTGAACGATCAGGGCGACCTCGCCCTCTACGGCGCGACGAAAGCAGCGCTCGAGAGCTTCACCCGGGCGAACGCCCACCAGCTCGGCCCGCGACGGATCCGCGTGAACGCGGTAGCGCCCGGGGTCATCGACGTGGCGATGTCCGACGACATGCGGCGAGTCGCCTTCTCGGAGAAGTCTCCGCTCAAGCGATGTCCCCTGGGCCGGATGGGCACCGCCGAAGAGGTCGCCGAGTGCGTGGAGTTCCTTCTGTCTCGCCGGGCTTCCTACGTCAACGGCACGACCCTGATCGTGGACGGCGGTATCAGCGGCTACTAGCGGTCCGGATTCTCGCTCGCAGATCGAGCTTCGCCTGGAGCGGGAGTGGTCCGAGCGCCTGCTTCGGCGAGGCCGTCGCCGTCGCCGATATTGAACGTCAGGACTCGAAGGACGCTCCCGCCGCGGCGGGAGGACTTCATCGTCCGAGAAGGGCCTTCACGTCGCGCTCGATGCGCTCGGGGGCGGTCTTGGGGTTGAACCCGATGTGCCGCTTCTGGAGGATGCCGTCCCAATCCACGATGTAGGTCGTGGGCATGGCGTAGACGAGATACGAGTCGTCGACCTCCGTCGTGCTCACCACGTTGCGGTAGCGGATCCCGAGGTCGTCGAGAAACTCCTTCACCTCGTCCGTCGGCGGCGTCCGGTCGTTCACGTGCAGTCCGACGACTTCGAGCCCCTCGGTGCGGTAGGTATCTTGAAGCTTCTGGAAGAACGGCATCGAATCGGTGCAGGGACCGCACCAGACCGCCCAGAAATCGAGCACCACGATCTTGCCCTTGAGCGAGCTCAGTCGGAACTTCTCACCCGTGACCGACGGGAGTGTGAAGTCGGGCGCTTTCTTCCCCAGGATGTCCTTGGCGGGCTTCTCCTGGACCCCCGCCGCCGACAGCGTCGCCGCCAGGAGCGGGAGAGCGAAAAGAGCGATCTTCATGGTCTCGCCTCGGAGACCGCCCTGGACGAGTGCTCGCCCTCGTGCTCTGCGAGCCAGCGTTCGGCGTCGATCGCCGCCATGCATCCCGTGCCCGCAGCGGTGACCGCCTGCCGGTACACCTTGTCCATCACGTCGCCGCAGGCGAAGACCCCCTCGACCGAGGTGCGGGTTCCCTGCTGGACCCGGATGTAGCCCTGCTCGTCGAGGTCGAGCTTGCCGCGGAACAGATCGCTCCTGGGCTCGTGACCGATGGCGACGAACAGCGCTCCGAGAGCGACGTCGGTCTTCTCGCCGGTGTTCCGGTTCTGGATGCGGATCCCCTCGACGTCCTTGTCCCCGAGGACCTCGATCACCTCGCTGTCCCACACGAAATGAATCTTCTCGTTCTTGAAAGCGCGGTCCTGCATGATCTTCGACGCGCGGAGCTCGCTCCTGCGATGGACGACGGTCACCTTGCTCCCGAAGCGGGTGAGGAAGAGCGCTTCCTCCACCGCCGTGTCGCCGCCCCCGACGACCCCGATCTCTTTGCCCCGATAAAGGGCCCCGTCGCAGGTGGCGCAGGCCGAGACCCCGCGGTTCTGGAGCTTCTTCTCCGATTCCAGGCCGAGCCACTTGGCGGCGGCGCCCGTGGCGATGATGAGCGCGTCCGCGAGGTAGGTCTCCTTCGCGGTCTTGACCCGGAACGGTCTCCCGTCGATCTCGACCTCGGTCGCGTCGGCGTAGACGATCTCGGAGCCGAACCGCTCGGCCTGTTTGCGAAAGAGATCCATCATCTCGGGGCCGGTCACACCCTCGGGGAATCCCGGGTAGTTCTCGACCTCCGTCGTCAGCATGAGCTGTCCGCCGGGAATCCCGATCTTGGTGTCCGTTCCCGAGCCGGCAAGGACCAGCGGCGCGAGCTCCGCGCGGCCGGCATAGATGCCCGCGGTGTACGCGGCGGGGCCGCTCCCGATGATGATCACTCGTCTTCGACCCATGGGAGTCATGCCACGTGCCGTTCGACGAGACGCGCCAGGTTCTCCTTCGACGTCACTCCCACCACCTGTTCCTTGACCTCGCCGCCTTTGAAGATCATGATCGTGGGAATCCCTCGGATGTCGTACTTCTCCGACGTCTCCGAGTTCTCGTCCACGTTCAGCTTCCCCACCCGGATGCGTCCCTGGAACTCGTCCGCGAGAGCCTCGATCGAAGGCGCCATCATCTTGCAGGGGGCGCACCACTCGGCCCAGAAGTCCACGAGGACCGGCTGCGGGGACGACAGGACTTCTTCCTTCCACTTCTCGTCCGTGAACGTGAGCACTTTTTCGGGCATGACCCGCCAAACTAACAAACGCGCGGAGACGCCGTCAACCTCATGGCCGGGACGCCGAAGACGGCGTGCTATCCTCGCGGCATGTCGAGAGCGACGCGCGCGACGAATCCAACATTCCACCCCTCACGCGCCAAGGGTCAGTGCTTCCTCAAGGACGAGCGATACGTCGAGAGGATCGTCCAGGCCATCGCTCCGCGCCCTTCTGAAACGCTTCTCGAGATCGGAGCGGGGCAGGGCCAGCTCACGATTCCCCTAGCCCGCGCGGGAGCGCGCGTCGTCGCCATCGAGTCGGACCGAAGGCTCGCCGAGGAGCTGCGGCCGAATCTCGAGAACGTTCCCGGCGTCGAGCTTCTCGTTACCGACGCGCTCCGTGTCGACTTCCGCGACATCGCGCATGCCCGCGGGCCGGAGAAGCTCCGCGTCGTGGGAAACCTTCCCTACTCCGTCGCCGCGCCGATACTCCTTCGGCTCCTCGGCGCCCGCGAATGCTGGAGCGAGCTCGTCCTCATGTTCCAGAGCGAGGTGGCCGAGCGCCTGACGGCGAAGCCGGGCACCAAGGCCTACGGGTTTCTCACCGTGGTCGCTCAACGGGCGGCCAGGGTGAGCGTTCTCTTTCGCATCCCCCCCGACGCCTTTCGTCCCCGTCCCCGCGTGGTCTCGGCGCTCCTTCGGTTCGAGATGCGCGAAGTGGATTCGCGCGATGCGGGGGTGGACGAGAAGCTCTTCCGGGGTCTGGTCCGCGGGCTCCTCGCGCACCGGCGAAAGACTATCAGCAACAACATCAAGCACTTGGAGCCGAGCGGCCTTTCGCGCGAGGCGACGCTGGGGGCCCTTCAGACGATGGGAATCGATCCCGCTCGCCGCGCGGAAACCCTGGGGGTCGAGGAATTTGCGGAGCTCTCCCGCATCTGCGCCGGGCTGCGCTGACCGCCTCTTTTTTTCGTTTCCAGGGCTTTTATCTGGTAGTATGAAGCGATTTCTGAGCCCTGGGAAGCTAAACCCCTGCAGTCAATGGTGAAATCTGCGCAACGAGCGCCGCACCTCGAAGTGCTGCCGCTCGGCGGCCTCGGCGAGTTCGGCCTGAACATGATGGCCTACCGTCTCGGAAGCGACATCCTCGTCGTGGATTGCGGCATCATGTTCCCGAGCGCCGACACCCCGGGGGTCGATCTCCTCCTTCCCGACACGAGCTACCTCGCTGCGCACCGGGACCTCGTTCGGGGAATCGTCCTCACCCACGGCCACGAGGATCACATCGGAGCGCTTCCGTTCGTTCTACGCACCCACCCGGTGCCGGTCTACGGCACGAAGCTCACCCTGGGAATGTGCCGAAGACGGCTCGAGGAGCACGGTCTTCTCGACAAGGTGGAGCTTCGCGAAGTCGCTCCGGGGGAGCGGGTCAAGATCGGAGCGTTCGACCTCGAGTTCATCTACGTATCTCACAGCCTCGCGGACGCCGTCGCCATCGCGATCGGAACTCCACAGGGAGTCGTGCTCCACACCGGCGACTTCAAGATCGACGAGAGCCCGCCCGTCGGCCCGCCCATCGACATGAAGAGGCTCGGCGAGCTCGGACAGCGCGGGGTCCTGTGCCTCCTCTCCGACAGCACCAACAGCGAGGTGCCCGGAAGGAGCGGTCCGGAGAACGCGGTCTCGAAGGGGTTCGACGAGGTCCTGCGGGGCGCTCCGGGACGGGTTTTCCTCTCGTGTTTCACCTCGAGCACCCATCGCCTCCAGATCGCGCTCGATCTCGCGGCGCAGTATGGACGAAAGGCGATCCTCGTCGGACGGAGCATGGTCGAGAACGTCGCGACGGCAATCGACCTCGGCTACCTGCGCCCGCCGTCGGAAACTCTCTGGGCCATCGAGGACATCGACCAGCTGCCGCGGGCGAAACAGCTCGTGGTGACGGCGGGAAGCCAGGGAGAGCCGATGTCGGCCCTCGCCCAGATCGCGAACCGCTCCCACCGGTTCGTCTCCGCCGAGCCGGGAGACCGGGTGATCCTGAGCGCCCGGGTCATCCCCGGCAACGAGCGCGCCGTGAACCGGATCGTGAACCTGCTCTTCAAGCTCGGCTGCGAGGTCTACTATCCGCCGAAGGCGCAGGTCCACGTCTCGGGACACGGGTGCGCGGAGGAGCTAGCGATGCTCCTCCGCCTCCTCCGGCCGCGCTACTTCGTCCCGATCCACGGCGAGTGGAGGCAGCTCTACCACCACGCGAAGATCGCGCGGGAGAACGGAGTCGCGGAGAAGGACGTGTTCCTCGCCGAGGACGGCGACATGCTGCGCTTCGACGAGGACGGCGCCCGCGTCGCCGACAAGATCGCGACCGGCCGGGTGCTCGTCGACGGAAGCGGGCTCGGGCTCGTCGACGACTGCGTGGTCCGGGACCGGAAGCGGCTCGCGACCGGAGGTCTCGTGGTGCCGATGGTCTCGCTCTCGGCTTCGAGCGAGCTCGAGGTCTCGGATCTCCTGAGCCGCGGGTTCATAGAGAGCGAGGAGGGGGAAGCACTCCTCGCCGAGGCGCACGACGCGATGCTCTCGGCGGTACGGGAGCTCTCCCCCGCCGATGACCGCAGCGAGCGAGCCATCGAAGAGCTCCTCGAGACGACGCTGAAGCGTTTCTTCCGCAAGAAGTCCGTGCGCCGGCCGGTCATCGTCCCGGTCGTGGTGGCCCACGGAAGGTGACAAGGTGACGAGGTAACGGAGTGGCGGCGAACATCTCCTCATCGCGCTCGATCTCGCGGCGGAACGGGTCTCCGGGGTCCTTTCTGCCGGCGGAGCGATTGTCGGAAGTCTTCGGCGTCGTCCTGATGGCGCTCGCGCTCATGGTGGCGGTGAGCCTAGTCACCCACTCCCCGACCGACCCCGCGTGGTACTTCCACGAGACCACCTCCCGGCCCGCGGAGAACCTGATCGGCCCGGCGGGGGCGTTCCTCTCGGAGGCCTTCCTCCAGGTCTTCGGGCTCGCGTCGTACCTCGTGGCGATCCTCGTCTTCGCGACGGGATGGAACCGCTTCTGGTTCCAGCCCATCGATTCCAAGCCGACGAAGCTCATCGGCATGGCGACGATCATCGCCTGCCTCGCGGCGCTCCTGGCGCTCGCCCTCGGAGAGATTCCGCTCTCCGGAGTTCTCACGCCCGCGGGCGGCGCCGTCGGGCAGATGCTCGCCTCGTACCTGGTGGAAGTTCTCAATCCGATGGGAGCTTTCATCCTGCTGGTGACGATGCTGTTCATCGCGATCGTCGTCGTCACCCACTGGTCGCTTTCGAGCGGATTCCGCGCGTTCCGCCTCTGGCAGAAGAAGAAGAGCGGGGAGATAGCGACCGCGTTCCACCGCTACCGGGAGACGAAGCGCAAGGAGAAGCTCCGCGAGCGCGTCGTGAAGAAGCACGCGAAGCAGGCCAAGGCGAAGCAGGAGCAGGAGGAGGAAGCGGCGGAAATCGACGAAGAAGGGGCGCCGAAGGCCGCGTCGAAAGCCCCCCTGGCGAGAAAGACGCCTTCGATCACTCCCGAGGCCAAGCAGGAGATTCTCCCTTTCAATCCGAAGAAGGGCCGGTGGAACATGCCGCCTTTCGGGATCCTCGAGATCCGGCGCGAGGAGATCAAACCCGACGAGAAGGACCTGATGGAGCAGGCGAAGACGCTACAGGCGCGCTCGCGGGAGTTCGCGGTCGAGGGCCAGGTGCTCCAGATCCACCCCGGGCCGGTCGTCACCACCTTCGAGTTCAAGCCCGACGCCGGAATCAAGTACAGCAAGATCACCTCTCTCGCCGACGACCTCTGCCTCGCGCTCCAGGCGGAGTCGGTTCGCATCGATCGCATCTCCGGAAAATCCACGGTCGGGATCGAGATTCCGAACCGGGTCCGCGAGACCATCGGGCTGCGCGAGCTCCTGGAGTCCGAGGAGTTCCAGGGAAGCTCGTCGCGGCTGACCCTCGCGCTGGGCAAGACCATCGACGGCGCTCCCTACATGAGCGACCTCGCGAAGATGCCGCATCTTCTCATCGCCGGCGCGACGGGAAGCGGGAAATCCGTTCTCCTCAACAGCCTCATCTGCTCCATCCTCTACAAATCCAGCCCGGACGAGGTGCGCATGATCCTGATCGATCCCAAGCGCATCGAGCTCGGGGTCTACCAGGACATCCCCCATCTGCTCACCCCGGTCGTGACCGACTCGAAGAAGGCGAGCGAGGTCCTCAAGTGGGTGGTGTGGGAGATGGAGTGCCGGATCAAGATGCTCGCCTCCGAGGGGGTCCGGAACATCGACCAGTACAACAACATCCTCAAGGGCGCGGTCGAGGCGGGCGAGAAGAAGGAGAACGAGCGGGGCGAGCCCCTGCGTCCGCTTCCCTATGTGATGGTGGTCATCGACGAGCTCGCGGACTTGATGATGGTATCGTCCTCCGACGTGGAGGACGCGATCACTCGTCTCGCCCAGATGGCGCGCGCCGTCGGCATTCACCTGGTTCTCGCGACCCAGAGGCCGTCGGTGGACGTCATCACCGGCATCATCAAGGCGAACTTCCCCGCCCGGATCGCGTTCCGGGTCGCCTCCAGGGTCGACTCCCGGACCATTCTCGACGGCAACGGCGCCGAGCAGCTCCTCGGCCGCGGCGACATGCTGCTGCTGCCGCCGGGATCCGCGAGGCTCCTCAGGCTCCACGGCCCCTTCGTCTCCGAAGCGGAGGTGGGCCGGCTGGTCGCGTTCTGGCGGCGCGAGGGAAAGCCCGAGTACAACGCCTCGATTCTCGAGGCCCAGGAAGCGACCGACGTCGCGGCCTACGAGAAGGACGAGATGTTCGACAAGGCGGCGCGCGTCATCGTGGAGAGCCGGGTGGCTTCCGTATCCCATCTCCAGAGGCGCCTGCGGCTCGGATACAGCCGCGCCGCCCGCATCATGGACATGCTCGAAGCGGACGGCATCGTCGGACCGAACGACGGATCGAACCGTCGGGAGGTCCTCGTGCCCAAGGACTATTTCGATGAGGTGGACCGGCAGCTCCGATAGATCCGCGCTCGGCCTGCTCGCCCTCCTGATCTCGATGGGAGGGGCGGCCGAGGGGGCGCAGGCGTCCGCCCGCAAGCTCTATGACGACGCCCAGGCCGCGGAGACCCGCCTGCAGCAGTCGAAAGCCAAGACGGCGAAGAAGAGCGAATGGGTGCGCGTCGCCCGGATGTACCGCTCGGTCGTCGTCTCTCATCCCCAGAGCGGATACTCCGACGACGCCCTCTTCTTCGAAGGAGAGATTTACCGCGAGGTGTATCGGCGCTTCGACGACGAAGAAGCCCTCGACCGCTCGCTCGACTGCTACCTCCAGCTCGCGACCGGGTATCCCTCGAGCAAGTGGGCCGCGCGCGCCCGCCTCAACCGCGGCAAGGTCCAGCTCGAGCGCCGCGCCGAGCGCAAGAGCGCCTCCACCGAGCTCGAAAAGGTCCTCGACGACTTTCCGGGCACTCCCGAAGCCGCCGAGGCCCGGCGGCTCCTCGACGACATGGCCCCGCCCCGGCGCGCCGCCGCCGCGGCCGCGCCCGAGCGTGAGCCGGAGCGAGAGACGTTCCCGAGCGGCATCGTGGGAGTGCGCAACATCCGGCAATGGACGGGAACCGAGTACACCCGGATCGTGATCGACCTCGACGACGAGGTGAAGTACACGGAGGGAAGCGTCAAGGACCCGGCCCGCATCTATTTCGACCTCCTCGGCTCACGGGTCACCAAGGACCTCGCCTCGAAGATCTTTCCCGTCGGCGACGGGTTCCTGCAGCAGATTCGGGTCGGCCAGAACAAATCCGACGTGGTGAGGGTCGTTCTCGACTTCCAGAACCTGAGCGAGTACAACGTTTTCACCCTTCCCGATCCCTACCGGCTGGTCGTCGATATCCTGGGAAAAGCGCCGACCGAGCCTGCGGCGGCGGCGCCCCCGATCGAAGTCGCTGAGACCTCTCCCGCCGAGCTCCCCGCCGAGGAGGTGCGGGAGCCGATGCCCGCGGCGCCCATTCTGATTGTTGCGGAGACCCCGCCGCCCCCGGAGCCCGAGCCCGCGCCCGCCGCCGCCACGCCCGACATCATTCGAGTCCCGCCGCCGCCGAGGAAGGACGGCTATTCGATCGTCCAGCAGCTCGGCCTCTCCGCGTCGAGGGTAGTGATCGACCCCGGCCACGGAGGTCACGACCCGGGAACCATGAACAAGAGCGGCCTTCGCGAAAAGGACGTGGTCCTCGACGTCGCCCAACGCCTGCGGAAGCTCCTGGAGAAGGACGGCTTCGAAGTGGTGATGACCCGCGACAAGGACGTCTTCATCCCCCTCGAGGAGCGCACCGCCATCGCGAACTCCAAGGGCGCCGACCTCTTTCTCTCCATCCACGTGAACGCCGCCCGGAGCACCAAACCGCGGGGCACGGAGACCTACTTCCTGAACCTCGCGACCACGCCCGACGCGGAAGAGGTCGCCGCCCGGGAGAACGCGGTCACCACCCGGAGGGTCAACGAGCTCCAGAGCATCCTTCAGAAGGTCCTGAACAACGAGAAGATCACGGAGTCGCGGGAGCTCGCGAGCCGGGTGCAGACCTCGCTCTCGTCCGAGCTCTACACGTCGGCCGCGGATCCTCGAAACCGCGGAGTCAAGACGGCGCCGTTCTACGTTCTGCTCGGCGCGCAGATGCCTTCGGTCCTGGTCGAGGTCGCCTACCTGACGAACCGCAGGGACGCGGAGCTTCTGGGTGACTCGGCGTTCCGCCAGAAGTTGGCGGAGTCGATCGCGGTCGGGGTCCGCGGCTACCAGAACTCCCTGGCGCGAACCACGAGCACCGAGGGAGCGGGATGGCGGGTCGCCGGGAAGGAACAGCCGCGCTAAACTGATTCGTGCTCCTCGATCTTCTCGCGCGGCTTCCTCACGCTCTTCCCATTCTCTTCGCTCTGCAGCCGACGGACGACGGCATCAAGTACTTTACGCTCCGGGACCCGGGGCCCGAGCGGAACCTCGCTTGGTTCGTTCTCAACGCGTTCTTCTTGATCGCCGTGGCGCTCGCGGTCACCATCGCCGTCGGAGTCGCCTTCGGGACGTTCCGCGTCTGGCTCCTGGAGAAGTACCCGAACAATCGCTTCAACGGCGTGCCCGAGGACGACCCGGGCGAGACGTTCCGCCTGCGGGATTCCAGCAAGTAGCAACGCAGGGAAGATTCTTTCAACGCAAAGGCGCAAAGACGCCAAGACGCAAAGAAGAAAATCACGGGGGGATGGGGAGAGCCCGGGGACAGAGAAAATCCAAACCTATCTCCCCCTTTGTCTTGGAATTTTCTTTGCGTCTTTGCGCCTTTGCGTCTTGGCGTTTGATTCTTGTTTTCCCGTCAGGAATACACGACGCGGATGCGCGCTCGCACGCTCGTCCCGTCGCCGGCGCGGGCCTGGACCACGTCGCCCGACTCCGCGCCCGCGGGAATCCGAAAGCGAATCCTCTCGCGCGCTCGGACGACGCGCTCCCCGCGGCACGAGGGGCACCATCCGTAGAAGCCGAAGCCGCTTCCGCCGCAATCCCCGCAAGCGGCGTCCCTCGCCACCTCGAGAACCGCTTCACCTCCAAGCACCGCCTCCCGCTCGCTCAGCAGGATGTCGAGCTCGAAGGGCTCCACCCGGGGCGGGCGCGCGAAGACCTCGCGGAACGCGGGAATGGGCTCCTCGAATCCGCCGGTCCACGAAACGGGGACGGACAGGCTCCGGGCTCCGTCGTAGCGGCGGCGCTTCTCCGGGTCGGACAGGATCTCGTAGGCCTGCTGGACCTCGCGGAACCGCTCGACATCACCCGGCCGACCGCTGTCGGGGTGGAACTCGCGGGCGAGTCGACGATAAGCCGCCTTGATCTCGCTCTCGCTGGCCTCCGCCGGAACGCCCAGAATCTCGTAGTAGCTCACGCGTGCTTCGCCACCACGCGGTTCCGCCCGAGGTGCTTCGCCTCGTAGAGCGCCTCGTCGGCGGCTTTCAGAAGGGACTCGGCGTCGGCGGCGTCCGCGGGAAAGAGAGCCGCGCCGATGCTCACCGTCACCTGCTTTCGCGGCCCACCGGGATGGATCGGAGCGCCGGCGACGGATTCCCGAAGCCTCTCCGCGGATTCCAGCGCGCCGCGGGCGGTCACGTTCGGAAGCAGGATCACGAACTCCTCGCCCCCGAAGCGGGCGAGGACGTCCGCTTTCCGAAGCGCTCCCGAAAGAACCTCGGCCACCTTCTTGAGAACCAGGTCCCCCATCGCGTGGCCGTAGGTGTCGTTGAAGCTCTTGAAGTGGTCGATATCGGCCAGGAGCAGACCCAGGCTCGAGGAGCTCCGGTCGCAGCGCGCGAGCTCGCGCGCGAAGGCGGAGTCGAAGTATCGTCGGTTGAACAGACCGGTGAGCCCGTCGGTCGCGGCGAGGTTCTGGACGCGCTCGTGAACGATGGCGTTCTCGAGCACCACCGCCGCCTGGTTGCAGTAGATGCGCAGGAGTCGCAGCTCGCGGGCGGTGAAGGACTCCCCCGGCCGGGTCAGAAGGAGAGCTCCGGAAACGCGCTTCTGTGCCTTCAGCGGAACCGCGAGGAAGCTCGCTCCTGCCGTCGATTTCTCCCTGGTGTCGAGGATCGGCATTCCGGACCGCCGCTCCATGCGAATCGCGAGAGGCTCTTCCCGCGCGCGCAGAACCCATCCCGCCCAGGTCGGGGCTTCGAGGGAGAACCGGCTCCCGAGGAGATCCTTCCGATATCCTTCGGCCACGACCACGGTGAAGTGCTCTTTGCCTTCCTCCCGCAGACAGACGGCGCAGGTCTCGAACCTCGAGACGTCGCGCGCGTAGGCGACCATGTGATCGAGAAGCTCCCCGAGCCGGGTCGTAGCCGAGAGGCCCTCGCTCGCTTTGAGCAGCTCCTTGAGCTCGAGCTCCTCCACCTGCTTCTGGGCCTGCTGCCGGAAGAGGGCCTGGGTCTCCTTCATCTGCTGCGCCACCGAGCGCAGGAGCTCGCGGCGCTCGGAATCGAAATGCTCATGGGATTCGTGGTGCGCGACCAGGACCCACGGAGGCTCGTCCCAGATGCGAATGGGCGCCGCCACGATCGACGCCGCCGATTCCGGCTTCGGAAGCCAGGGAAGACGCGGGCTCTCGCGGGAGGCGGCGATGACCACCTCCCGGTCGCTGCGAAGCACTTCCGCGAGGATCGAGCCTTTGAGCGGGAACCGGCGGCTCTCGAGATCGTCGTCGACGCGGGCGCCGAGTCGCACCCAGAAGGAGCTCTCATCCGCCGACACCTGGAGGAGAACCGCATCCGCCGCCCGAGTTCCCGTTCTCGCGAGGACGAGAAGGGGCGACAGGTGGCTCTCGAGCCTCTGCAGATGCTCGGCGCGCTGCGCTCTCAGTCCATCTTCGCTCAGGGGGGAAACGGCTTCATCCTCCTCCGGCCCCGAGAGCTGCCGCAGCCCGGCGTCGAGGCGCAGAAGACGGTCCTCCGCCCTCTCCGCGCGCTCGCGCTCGGCGCGCTCCATGTAGTTGAAGCCGACGACCGCGAGGAGAAACAGCATCGCCACCCGCATGAGGTCGGTCACCGGAACCCCGGGATGGAAGAAAGCGTTCGCGATCTCGAGCGAGAGGACCGCCGCCACCAGGACCACCACCAGGCGGCGCGGGAACGCGACCGACGCCAGACCGCCGAGGACGAGATAGAGACCCTGCCAGTGGGAGCGCGCCCCGCCCGTCAACTGCACCACGAGGTTGACCCCGCAGGTGAGGAGGAGCAGGAGCGAGAGCTCGTCGAGAAACGAATGGTGCTTTCCCGCGTATCGGAACGCCGCATGCGCCAGGCCGACGATGAGCGCTGCGAGATAGACGAGCCGCAGGAGGTCGAGAGGCTCCATGCCCCGGCCGAGAACGATGGGAGGCTCGTCGAGAAAGAGGCCGGCGCCGCTCGTGATCAGGATGAAGATCAGAACGGCGAGCGTCGAAGCGCCGCGCATCCGCCCCGCCGGGACCGCGAGCGCGTGCGTCGTCATCCGCCCGCTCCCGGAGTACTCTCGATCGCGCCCAGAGCCCGGGAAAGGGCCGCGGAGAACCTTTCGACCAGCGGACCGGTGTCGAAGAGGAACGCCCGTTCGACCTCGCCGCGAACCGCTTCCGCCTCCTCGAACGCCAGGCTCACGGGAGGATAGCCGTCGACGCACGAGAAGAAGCTGAGGAAGAGGTGCGCCGTCCGGAAGTTCCCCCGCTCGAAGGGCGCGATCTCGAGAAAACGGGGAAACCAGAGGGCCATCCGCTCCGCGGGAAACATCCCGCGGCCGCTGTCTCCATGCAGCCAGTCGAGGAGGTTCTGGAGCCTCGACTCGATGAACCGGGCGGAGAGCAAGCGGGCGTTCTGGAACTGGGGAGCGAGATCCGTCGAGCGAATCTCTCCTCCCGAGGGAGGGCTCGAGAGCCGATGCACCTCGCGAATGAGCCCGAGATCGATCTCCTTGCCCGAACCGGCCGTCCTCTCGATGAGCGACAGCGCCTCGAAAGCGGCGTCGAAGATCGCGCTGTCTTTCTCCAAGGAAGCCGCCCCGGTGAGCCGGAGGGTCTCCTGGACCGAGCGCTCTCGAAGCCCCTGGAGCCCGATTTGCCAGCGCTCCGCCGGCAGATCCTTCAATCGGGCGAGCCGGCGCTCCAGAGAATATCCGGGCGCCTCCCGCCCCGAGGCGGAGTAGATCGGTAGCTCCGGCATGTCCTGATCTGACTGAATTCTACCTTAACGGGGGGGATAAGGCGGGGTCGGGGCAGTCTTTTCGAGGCCGCCGGGAAATCACATCGCCGCGGCCCTCGGGAGCCTGCCCGCGCCTTTTTCCAGGTGCTGGCCGACCCGCTCCACCACATGGAGGATCTCCATCTGGAGACGCGGGTCCCGGGAGATACGGCCGAACGCGCGGAGCAGTCGGTGCTCCTTCGGACCGAGGCTGTCTTCCTCCATCGGCGTTTCGACCGCTCCCACGAAGTAGCTCACGGGAACCTCGAGCGCTCTAGCGATCTTCAGCATCCACTCCAGCGAGATCTTCCGGCGCCCGAGCTCGAAGTTCGTGAGGGCGCCTTGAGAAATGCCGATTCGACGGGCCAGGTCTTTCTGTTTGATGCCTTGCTCCAATCGGACTTTGCGGATGCGTTGCCCGATCTTCTTGAACATGAAGAAACCCCTTTCGCACGGTGACTTACTTCCAGGTTGTCGGGGTTAGGGTGCGCATATTCTCGATCGGCAACGTCACGGTGTCAACAGGAAAACTGCAGCTCGAGGACCCCCGCCTCTCCGGCGGAGCATTTCGTGACGGCGCTCACGATCCGCGACGGAAGTGGTCCAGGAGCTCGGAGAACTTTTTGAGGACTTTCAGCCGGGCGCCGGTCAACGATCGGACCTCTTCGTGCTCCAGGCTCCAGGTGTTCGGGTGGGGAATGTAAACGGCGCCAAGGCCCACTTCGAGGGCGGGGTTGATGTCGGAGCGTGGGCTGTTCCCCACCATCCAGCTCTCGTCCCGGTCGAGCCCGTGGCTCGCGACCAGCCTGCGGTAGTCGTCAGGGCGTTTCTCGCCCGTGATCTCCACGTGGTGGAAGTAGACCAGGGCGCCGCTCCGCTCGACCTTGTCGCGCTGCTCTTCCCGATCGCCCTTGGTGAAGAGGATGAGCCGGTGCTCCTCCTTCAGGACGGTCAGCGTTTCGACGACGCCCGGCAGGTATTGAATCGGCATCCGGCGCACCCCTTCGCCGAAAGAGAGGATGCGCTCCCGATCCTCGGATGTGGTGGGCCGGCCCGTCACCTCCTCGAGAGTCTCCATCAGCGAAAAAGTGAAGCCGCGGCTCCCGTAGCCATGGATGGGGATGTTCCTGTGCTCGATCCGAGGCAGGAGGGTCCTCGCCGCTTCCCGCGAACCGCCGCGCGCCTCGATGAGGTCGAGAAACCCCTCGGTCGCGCTCTCGAAATGGACGTTGTTCTCCCAGAGGGTGTCGTCGGCATCGATGATGAGCGTCGTCGTCATTTCATTCGGCGCTCGAGGGCGGAGGCGACGGCGCCAGGCTCGACCCCGACGGCCTTCCAGAGCACGAGAAGATGATAGAGCAGATCGGCGGACTCCTCGGCGAGCTCCTTTCCATTCCCCTGCGCCGCGGCGATGACGACCTCCGTCGATTCCTCCCCCACTTTCTGGGCAATCCGAGGGATCCCCTTCGCGAACAATTCCGCGGTGTAGGAGCCCTCGGGCCGCGAATCGTACCGCTCGCGGATGACGCGCGAGAGCCTCCCGAGCGCGTCTCCGAGCTCGGCGGAGGGCGAGGCTCCGGCGAGCGTCTCGAAAAAACAGCTTCTCTCGCCCGTGTGGCAGGCCGGCCCCGCGGGCTCGGCGCGAACGAGAAGGCAGTCGCGATCGCAGTCGGCGACGACGGAGCGGAGCCTGAGGACGTTTCCCGAGGTCTCCCCCTTGCGCCAGATCGTCTTGCGGCTTCTCGACCAGAAGTGGACCTCGCCGGTCGCGAGAGTCCTCTCGAGACTCTCCCGGCTCATGTAGGCCACCATGAGCACGTGTCCCGAGTCCGAATCCTGGACCACCGCCGGGATCAGTCCCTGCTCGTCGAAGCGAAGACCTTCGATCGATTCCGTCGGCTCGCTCATCGGCGCACCGCGATGCCTTTCTCCCCGAGATACCGTTTGACCTCGGAAATCCGATAGATCCCGAAGTGGAAGATCGAGGCCGCGAGGACGGCGCTCGCCTTTCCCTCGGTAAGGGCTTCCGCCATGTGCTCGAGCCGTCCACACCCCCCGGAGGCGATGACCGGGATCCGGACCGCCTCCGCCACCTTGCGCGTGAGCTCGAGATCGTACCCCAGCTCCGTCCCATCCCGATCCATACTCGTCAGAAGAATCTCCCCCGCGCCCAGCTCTTCTCCGCGCTTCGCCCAGGCCACGGCATCGAGTCCCGTCGGAGTTCTCCCCCCGTGGACGTAGACTTCGAAGCCTCCCCGGGAGGCCTCGCGGCGCCGAGCGTCGACAGCGAGCACGATCGACTGCCGGCCGAACCGGCGGGCGCCCTCGCCCAGGATCGAGGGGGCGTCGACCGCCGCCGTATTCACCGCGACCTTGTCCGCTCCCGCGCGTAGGATGTCCCGCATGTCGTCCACCGTCCGGATGCCCCCGCCCACGGTGAACGGGATGGAGAGCCGGTCGGAGACACGCTCGACCATCCGCCGCTGGATCTCCCTGCCCTCGTGAGAGGCGGTGATGTCGAGGAATACGAGCTCGTCGGCCCCTTCGGCGTCGTAGCTCGCGGCCGCGTCGACGGGATCCCCCGCGTCCACGAGATCGACGAACTTCACGCCTTTGACCACGCGCCCGCGGTCGACGTCGAGACAGGGAATGATTCTCCGCGCGAGCATCTCAGAAAACCCCGCTCGCCTCGGCGAAGGTGAAGACTTTCTCGTAGAGCGCGCGCCCCACGATGACCCCCTCGATTCCGGCGGAGGCAATCGTCTTCAGCGCTCGCAGATGATCGAGAGAGCCGACGCCTCCCGAGGCGAGGACCCTTCCGCCGGCCGCGCGGGCGAAGCGCGCGGTGGCCTGAAGGTCGACGCCGGTCATGACGCCGTCGCGGGCGACCTCGGTATAGACGAACCCCGCGACGCCCTCGGCCGCCCACCTCCGCCCGAGCTCGAGAGGATCCGCGCCCGCTCCCTCGGTCCATCCACGAACCGCAACCTTGCCATTCTTGACGTCCACTCCAACGACCACTTTGTCACGGTCTTTCTCGAGCGCCTGCGTCACGATCCCCGGCTCCTCGGCGGCGGCGGTGCCGAAGACCACGCGCGCGGCTCCGGCGTCGCGAAGCCCGAGAAAATCCTGGAGCGAACGGACCCCGCCTCCGACCTGCACTGGAATCGCAACCTTCCGCACGATCCTCTCTACGAGCGCCCGCTGGGCCGGCTCGCCGAAGGCCGCGTCGAGATCGACCACGTGGAGCATCGAGGCCCCCTCCGATTCCCAGCGCGAAGCGACCGCTTCCGGATCGGATCCATAGCCGGTCTCGCTCCCCCGCTCTCCGCGAACGAGGCGAACGCAGATCCCCTGCCGGAGATCGATCGCCGGAATTACCCTCATGACGAGAGGAAGTTCGAGAGCACGCGCAGTCCCAGGGCCTGGCTCTTTTCCGGGTGGAACTGGATGCCGGCGACGGTCCCGCTCCCGACGACGGAGCAGAACCGGCCTCCGTACTCGGTCGATGCCCAGACGATCCGTTCGTCCCGGGCGATCGCGTAATAAGAATGTAGGAAGTAGAAGTAGGAGCCGGGCGCGACCCCTTCGAGAAGGGGCTCCTCCCGCAAAGCCTCGAGCTGGTTCCAGCCCACGTGGGGCACGACGAGCCCCGGTCCGAAGGCCTTCACTTCCCCCGGGAGAAGCGACAGGCCCGGGACCCCCGGCGCTTCCTCGCTCTTCTCGAAGAGCATTTGAAATCCGACGCAGATCCCGAGAAGCTTCGCCCCCCGATCGAGCGCATCCCGAAGTGGGGCCTCGAGACCCCGCTCGCGGAGATTCCGCATCGACTCCCCGAAGTGCCCGACCCCGGGAAGAACGAGGAGGTCCGTTCTCCGGATCTCCTCGGCGTCGCAGGTAAGGCTGGGCTCCACTCCCAGCCGTCGAAACGCCCGCCCCACGCTTCCGAGATTTCCCACGCCGTAGTCGACGATCGCGAGCGTCATCGAGAGAGAGTTCCCTTGGTCGAAGGCACGAGCCCCGGGCTGGTGCGGCTCGCGGCGTCCCTCAACGCGCGGCCGAAGGCCTTGAAGAGAGTCTCGGCGATGTGGTGGCTGTTTCTTCCGTGGAGGAGGTCGAGGTGAAGCGTGATGCGGGCGCGGTCGGAGACGGCCCGGAAGAAGTCCTCGAAGAGCTCCGTGGGAAAGTCCCCGACCCGCTCCGTCCGGAAGCGAGCTCGATAGTGGAGGTAGGGCCTTCCACAGATGTCGACCACCACGCGGCTCAGAGCTTCGTCGAGAGGGACGTAGGCGGCGCCGAATCTCTGGATGCCCGACTTGTCGGAGAGCGCCTGCAGAAGGCACTCCCCCAGAACCAGACCCGCGTCCTCGACCGAGTGATGGTAGTCGACCTCGAGATCTCCTTTCGCCCGCAGCGTGAAATCGAAGCGTCCATGATGAGTGAAGAGCACCAGCATGTGGTCGAGAAACGGCATCCCCGTCGCGATCGAGGCGCTTCCCGAACCGTCGAGGTCGAGGCGGGCCTCGATCTCGGTCTCGCGCGTCGTCCGCTGAACCTCGCCTTTTCGCTCGCTCATGCCCCCTCCTCCAGAATCCGCTTCAACGCGAAGTAGAGCTCTTCGTTCTCCTCCGGGGCGCCGATCGCGACCCGGAGCATCTCCGGGAGCTGCGGATGAGAGCTCATGTCCCGCACGAGAATGCCGCGGGCGAGGAGAGCGTCGAACGTCCTCCGGGCGCCGAGGGGTGTGCGGAACAGGAGGAAATTCCCCTTGGACGGAAAGACCTCCATTCCGGGCAACGCCTTCAGTCGTCCGTACAGCCGGTCTCGATCGCGGGCGATCTCGGACGCGCGCTCCCGAAGGAATGCGCCGTGGGCCGCCGCCACCCGGGCCGCCTCGATCGTCACCCGGTTCAGCGGGTACGGCTGCTGCGCCTTCCGCATCTCGGCCGCGAGCTCGGGAGCCGCCAGCAGATACCCGAGCCGCAGTCCCGCGAGGGCGAGCGCCTTCGAGAAGGTGCGGAAGAGGATGAGGTTCGGGTGGTGATCCAGGAGCGCCCGCTGGTTCTCCCCCGCGAACTCCCAGTAGGCCTCGTCGAGGGCGACGACTCCGGGCGCCCTTTCCGCGATGGTCTCGACGTCTTTCGAGGCGAGAACCGAGCCTGTCGGGTTATTGGGCGAGCACAGGTAGACGACCACCGGCTCGTGCTCCTCGATGGCGTCGAGGAGGGCGCCGACGTCGTAATTCATGTCCCGAAGAGGCACTTCGATCACCGAAGCACCCACCAGACGGGCGGTGTAGGCATAGACGAAGAAGCTCGGCGTCGGGGCCACCGCCTTGCGGCCGGGCTCGAGAAAACTCTCGGCGAGACAGTGGAGAAGATCGTCGGAACCGTTGCCGACGAGGATTCCCTCTTGCGGCCAGCCGCTCATCTCCGCGAGCGTCCCCAGGATCTCGGACTGGGAAGGCGAGGGATAGCGGTGGAGCGGTGTGCGCCTCAGCGCCTCGAGGAGCTCTTCCCGCATCGCGTCGGGCACCCCCAGGTTGTTCTCGTTCTGATCGAGCTTGACGGCCACGTCGCGACGATCGAGATGATAGGCGGTGAGGGCCTTCACCGCCGGCCGGATCCACGTAACTGCCGGTCTCTTCTCGCTCATGACTGAAACCTTATGGCGACCGCGCGCGCATGGGCCTCGAAGTCCTCGGCGCGGGCGAAGGCCTCGATGTCGGCGCGATCGCGCTCGAGCCGCTCCCGGCTGTAGCGAACGACGCTCGAGCGTTTCATGAAGTCCTGGACTCCCAGAGGAGAGGCGAAGCGCGCCGTCGCTCCCGTCGGAAGCACGTGGTTGGGCCCGGCGTAGAAATCCCCCACGGGAACGGGCGACCAGGGACCGACGAAGATCGCGCCCGCGTTCGAAATCCCTTCGGCCACTCGCTCCGCATCTTCGGTCAGGACCTCGAGGTGCTCCGGGGCGATGCGATCGACGGCGGCGATCGCTTCCGGAAGCGTCGCCGCCATCACGATCGCGCCGTGCGCCGCGAGCACCTCATCGACCGACCGGCGCCTCGGAAGCGCTTCCGTCTGGGTCTCGACCTCGCGTAGAACCCGCTGCGCCAGCGCACGCGACGTGGTGACGAGAATCGCCCGCTCGTCTCCCGAACCGTGCTCCGCCTGAGAAAGGAGGTCCGCCGCGACGTACCGGGGCTCGGCGCTTTCGTCGGCGAGGACCACGATCTCGCTCGGGCCGGCGATAGCGTCGATGCCGACGTGTCCGAAGACGAGCCGCTTGGCCTCGGCGACATAAGCGTTGCCCGGCCCGACGATCTTCACCACCGGCCGGATGGTCTCGGTGCCGTACGCGAGCGCGGCCACCGCCTGCGCCCCTCCCACCCGGTAGATCTCCTCGATGCCGAGGAGATCCAGAGCCGCCGCGAGCTCGTTCGACCGCTCGAGGGCCCCGGGAGGAGTCGCGACGACGATCCGAACCACGCCGGCGAGCTGAGCGGGAACCACGTTCATGAGCACCGTCGATGGATAGCTCGCCTCTCCGCCGGGAACGTAGACTCCGACGCTCTCGAGCGGCCGGAGTCTCTGGCCGAGCGAGGTTCCGTCGGGGTCCACGATCTCGAAGCCATGCTGGATCTGTCTCTCGTGAAAGCGCCGGATATTGTCGCGGGCGCGGGCGAGCACCGAGCGGAAGCCCTCGGAAGCGCGACCCGCCGCTCGCGCCAGATCGTCGCTCGAGACCCGCAGATCCTCTGGAGCGAGGGAAACGGCGTCGAGCTCCCGCGCGAGCTCGAGAAGAGCGCGGTCGCCGTCTCTTCGAACGCGCGCCACGATCGCCACGACCCGGTCCCGCACCTCGCGCGAGGCGCCTTCCTCGTCGACGGCGCGATTCCGGAAGTAGGCCTCCGGGTCTTCGAAGATCCGCATCATGCGACGGGCTCCCCCTCGAGACGGCGCACCAGCCCGCGAAGCGCCTCGGTCTTCAAACGAAAGCTCGCCCGGTTCACGATCAGCCGCGCCGTGCTCTCGAACAGGACCTCGTCGACCTCGAGGCCGTTCGCGGCGAGGGTCCCGCCGGTCTGGACCAGGTCCACGATGCAGTCCGCGAGCCCCAGGACCGGCGCGAGCTCGACCGAGCCCGCGAGCGGGATGACTTCGACGGGAATGCCCCGGCCGTGGAAAAAGCGCGTGGTCACCGCCGGATATTTGGTCGCGACGCGGACGACGGACAGGTCCCGGTAGAATCCCGCGGGACGCCCCGACGGCCGGGCGACGACCATACGGCAGGCGCCAATCCCGAGGTCGAGCGGCTCGAAGACGTCGGGCCTCGATTCCGAGAGGACGTCGACTCCGACGATTCCGGCGTCGGCGACGCCGTGCTCCACGTACGTGGGAACGTCCCGGTCCTTCGCCAGCACCAGGGTGAAGGGATCGGCCTCGATGCGCAGGCGCCTCCCTTCACGGACCGAGGGCGGGAGCTTGACGCCGCGGCTCAGAAGAAGCTCCGACGTCTCCTCGAAGATTCGTCCCGTCGGAAGCGCCAGTGTCAGCGTCATGGCTCGACGACGACTCTCTTTCCCTGCTTTCGCGCTTCCAGAGCTTCGCCGAGGGACTCGACTCGGGAAACCTCGGCATCCTTCGACGTGACGCCGCGCTTCGCGAGGAGCTCGGAGACCCGGTCGAGAGAGAGATAGAACCCGACCGCCGGCATTTCCCGTCCGAACCGGCCGAGGAGCGAGTCGTAACGGCCGCCGCCGCCGAGCTCGAGACCCGACCCCGGAGCGTGAATCTCGAAGACCAGGCCGGTGTAATAGTCGAAGTCCCGCACTTCGCTCAGGTCCAGTCGAATCCGCCCTTCGAGACCGAGGGCCGCGAGCTCGGCGACGACCGCTTCGAGCCGGAAGAGCGCATCCCGGCTCCCTGTCGCACCCCGAACTCGTTCGAACACCTCCACGCCGCCCGAGAGCTCCGTCAGATCCAGCGAGCGAGCTCCGGTGACGCGCCGCAGTCCCTCCCGGTCGTGCCGCCGCAAGGCTTCGAGGGCGGAGGCGCGCTCGTCGGGATCCTCGACTCCGGCGACGAGATCGAGAGCGAAGCCGACGTGTCCCAGAGTGAAGACCGCGTCGTCGATCCCGAGCTTCGAGAGCGCTTCCGTCGCGACGAGAATCACTTCCACGTCGGCTTCGACTCCGGAAGCTCCCAGGTGCTCGAGCCCGATCTGGAAGAGCTCCTCGCGACGGCCCGCGCGCGGAGGCTGGTATCGCAAGACCTCTCCGCTGTAGAAGAGCCGCAGCGGGAGCTTTCTGCGCGAGAGCCTCGAGACCACGACCTTCGCCGCGAGCGCGGTGAAATCGGCCCTCAGGGCCATGACCTCCCCGTCGCGTCCGATGAAGCGATAGATGCCGTCCGTCGAGGAGACGGAACCGCCGCGAGTGAAGACGTCATCGAAGTCGAAAAGAGGGAGAACGATCTCCTCGTAGGACCAGCCGTGGAATACGTCGGCGCTCACGCGCTCGATCTCCCTCCGGAGGCGTGCCTCGTCTCCGAGGAAGCATTGGACTCCAGAGGGAATCTCGAGAAGCGACCGTCGCGTCATTCGATCACATCCCCCGATCACATCCCGATGTAACGCGCGTAGAGGCTCCGGGCCTCGGCGGCGTCCTCCGTTCCCTGAACGATCGCTCGTCCGTCGGGAAAGAGGACGATCTCGCGCCCCGCGAGCTTTCCGCGAAGGAGATAAGAGTTCACGACGATGTCCTGGGCCTCGCCCAGCTCGCGCAGCCGGGCGGCGACCTTCTCGAGCGCGAGAGCCGCGGGTTTGCCCGGGCGAATCTGGACCGCGTTTCGGCCGCAGAGGGTGAGCGTCTGGCTCTCGGAGGCGCCGGCGAGGTATTCGAGCCGCCCGAGCCCGCAGGCCGGGCAATCGGCGCGCCGGCCCTGGGGCCGGAAGGAGTCCGTGCGGCCCCGCCAGACGTCGAGCGAAAGAACGGCGCCGGTGAGCGCCTCGGTTCTTCCCGCGAGGATCTTGAAGGCCTCGGCGAGCTGGAAAGCCGAAACCGCATGGACCGCGGGAGCGATGACTCCCGCCGTGTCGCAGGTCGGAGAGGTGCCCGGGGGCGGCTCTTCCTCGAGGAGACACCGGAGGCAGGCGGTGACACCCGGCCGCACCACGAAGCTCATCCCGTAGCTTCCGACGCAGGCCGCATAGATCCAGGGGATCCCGGTCTTGACCGAGGCGTCGTTCAGGAGATACCGGGTCTCGAAGTTGTCCGTTCCATCGAGAATCAGATCCATGCCCTCGAAAAGAGCGAGGACGTTTCCAGCGTTGACGTCCTCGACGCGACCCTCGATGTCGGCGTCGCCGTTGATTCTCTGGAGCTTCCTTCGCGCGGCAATCGCCTTGGGAAGTCCCTCCGCGAGATCCCGCTCGTCATAGAGACTCTGCCGCTGCAGGTTCGACTCGTCGACGTAGTCGCGATCGACGAGCCGCAATCGGGAGATTCCCGCGCGCACCAGAACTTCCGAGGCGATGGAGCCGAGCGCCCCCGCGCCGACGACGAGGACCGACGAGCGGCGGATGCGCTCCTGACCCGAGGCGCCGATTTCCTGGAACAGGATCTGCCGCGAGTAGCGCCGGTCGCGCTTCGCGAGGTGGCTCCGGGCGTAGCCGAGAAGCTCGGAGGCGTCCGGCGTCTCCGAGATCCAGAGCTTCGCCTGGGGAACGGCCTGGGCGGCCAGCATCTCGAGGCCGGTCACGGTCGCTGCCCCCGCGCCGCGCGCCTGGCGAATGAGAGAGGTTTCCTCGGGAACGGTGACCATATCGAAGACGATGGAAGCTCCGGGGATCGAGCCGACGGAAGGCGACACGGGCGTCGCGTTCACCAGGAGGTCGAACGATTCGGAGGAAAGGCGCGCGAGCGGACCGGACTGCGCGCCCACGGAAGCCGCGAGGGCCGAGGCGCGCGATTCGTTCCGCGCGAGGATGAGGAGGGAAGCCTTCTTCTCGACCAGCGCGTGTGCCGCGGCGCGAGCCGCCCCACCCGCCCCGAGGAGAACCGCCCTCTTCCCGCGAAGCGGCCCGAGCTTCTCGAGCGGCTCGAGGACGCCGTCGCGGTCGGTGTTGTAGCCCTTCCACTTGCCGTCGCGGACGACGACGGTGTTCACGGCGCCGATGCGGGCCGCGAGATCCTCGACCTCGTCGAGATGGTCGAGGATCGTCTCCTTGAACGGCCGCGTCACCGAGAGCCCGGCGACACCGATCTCGCGTGCCGCCCGGACGAAGGTGCCGAGATCGGTCTCCTGGAAGGGAACGTAGACGGCGTTTCTTCCGACGCGCTGGAAGAGGCGGTTGTGCATCGCGGGCGAGAGCGTCTCGAGCGCGCGCTCGCCCACGATGCCGAAGATCTCGGTGTCGCGAGCGATGCTCCGGAAGCGATAGAGATCGAGGAGCTCGTCGAGCGGGACCTGCCCCGGCCCCGTCGCCCTCCCGGCCGCGAGGGGAGCGTAGGTGAAGAACGCCCCGAGCCGGCTCGCGAGGATGCGGCCGCTCGTGCCCGCGGGTCCGAGCGGCACGGGCACGTAGGACTTCCCTGCTTCCCGGACCCTGTCGCCGGCGCGGGCCAACCGAAGCGCCCCTTCGAGAGACGAGACCCGCGCGGCGATCTTCACCACGTCGGCCCCGAGCTCGAGAGCGCGCTCGATCTCGCGCTCGACGTCCGGCGGGAAGGACTGGAAGTCGTGGTGGGAGAGAACGAGCTTCGTCTCTCCCCGCCGGGCGATCGGGCTCGAGAGCGCATCGATCTCGACGTCGACGTAGTCGAAGCCGAGAGCGATGGCGCGCTCGAGGATCGCCAGGCGGTCGCTCTCGGCGCCGGAGAAAGCTCCTCCTTCCCGGGCGGTGCGGCAGGTGAGAAGAACCGGCTTTCCGAGCCTGGGCCCGACGTCTCTCAGGCGTTCGAGATTCGGGCGGTCGATGCCATCGATGCGAAGCTCGACGATGTCGGCCCGCGCCCCGCCGGCGAGGGCGCCGCGCACGAGATCTTCGTCGGCATCGGCCTGAATCGACACCACGACTCGAGTAGCGACGGCGGGAAGTGAAGTCTTCACCAAACGCATCTTAACCGTAACCGGGTCAACGGGAGGAAGGAGGGTCTCGCGCCCGTTAGAGGGGGCGATGACCCGAGCTATGATGGGCGCGCTCTTCCCGGCGAAGCGAGCAGAGCGGAGAAGCGGCCTTCATGATGGAGCATGGAGACTAGCGGCTTTTCCTCAGGGTGTCAAGAAAGTCACGCGATTCATTGACCCCAAAGAACCGTTGAACTATCATAAGTCTTGAGTTCCAAAGGAAATGCCCCGAGCCGTTCCTTCCAGCCGGGAGCTTCCGTCGAGGGAAAACAACGTTGAAGAGTCTTCCCATGGTCCCACGGGTCCTTCTCGCGCTCGCGCTCGCTCTCGCTCCGAGCGCGCTGTTCGCATTCGAGACTCTAGGAATCGACGAGATTCACCCGGGCATGGTGGGTGAGGGACGCACCGTCTTCGCCGGCGAGAAGATCGAGACCTTCAAAGTCACGATCCTCGGCGTGCTGAGAAATTTCGGCCCGAACCAGAACATGATCCTGGCGGAGCTCGAGGGCGGCCCGCTCGCGCACACCGGCATCATCGCCGGCATGAGCGGCAGCCCGGTGTACGTCGACGGGAAGCTCATCGGCGCCGTCGCTTACGCCTTCCCCTTCGCCAAAGACCCCATCGCCGGCATCACCCCGTTCCAGGAGATGGTCTCGGCGACCGACACCCCCTCGACCCGTCGCGCCGCGGCTGCGCTCTCGTTCCCGCTGACGGCGGAGAAGCTCCGGGAGGCGATGCCCGCGAAAGCCAATCCGATTCCCGTTCAAGGAATCTCGCTCGTCGGGTCGGACCGGCTCGAGCCCTATCTGGGAAAGCTCCTGTCTCCGATCGCGACGCCGGTCTCGGTTCTCGGCTTCCCGCCGGAGACGTTCGAGCTCGTGGCGCCGCTGCTCCGGCAGCTCGGAGTCGAGCCATTGATGGCTGGTGCGCCGGTGAGCGGATCCACGGGTGCGCAGGCGAGCAATCCCAGGCCGATCGAGCCCGGGGACTCCATCGGCGTCGGTCTCGTGACCGGCGATCTGCAGATCTCCGCCACGGGTACGGTCACCGACGTCGATCCCTCGAGCGGCGCCGTCTACGCGTTCGGTCATCCGCTCTTCAACCTCGGTCCCATCGAGTACCCGATGACGCGCTCCGAGGTTCATCTGGTGCTCCCATCGCTCATGAACTCTTTCAAGATGGCTTCGAGCGGCGAGACGATCGGGACCTGGATCCAGGACCGGGCCACCGCGATCAAGGGGACGTCGGGAATCAAGCCGCGCATGGTTCCGATGCAGGTGGACGTCCGCACCAGCCGCGGCCAGGAGAAGACCTACCGGCTCGAGATCGTCAACGACGAGCTGTTCTCGCCGGTTCTCGCGTTCGCGTCCCTGGTCTCGATTCTGCAGAGCACCGAGAGGCAGTTCGGAAGTCAGACGGTCAAAGTCTCCGCCTGGGTCGAGACGACGGACGATCGCCGCATCAACATCGAGGACGTCTTCGCCGACCAGCAGGCGGCGGTCTCGGCTTCGGCGATGGTGGCCTCGCCCCTCGCTTTTCTGCTCACCAACGATTTCCAGGACATAGCGCTTCGGGACATTCGCGTCGAGGTGGAGGCGAGCGAGCAGCCGCAGACGGCGAAGCTCGTTCGCGCCTGGCTCGAGACCGACGAGGTCGCGCCCGGAGGCACGGTCGCGCTCAAGCTCCTGCTTCGTTCCTACCGGGGGGACGACATTCTCGAGAGCGTAGACGTCACCGTTCCCCCCAACATTCGCTCGGGCACGCTGCGGCTCATGGTGGCCGACGCCGAGACGCTTTCCTCCGTCGAGCGCCGGGAGGCGCGGCAGGCTTTCGTCCCCAAGGACCTGGACCAGCTGGTCCGAGCCATCAATTCATTGAGGAAGAACAACCGGCTCTACGTCCGGTTGAGCCGCACGGATTCGTCCGGGGCCATCGTCGCCGGGGAGTACTTGACGTCTCTTCCGCCGAGCGTGATGGGCATCCTCGAGTCCGACGACTCTTCGAGCGGGTTCACGCCTCTGGGCACCTCCACGTTCTGGGAGCACGAGATCGTCACCGACTACAGCGTCTCCGGCGCCCGGATCCTGAACCTGGAAGTGGCGACGCGCTGAGGTCTCCGCCCGTAGCCTTCGAAAGGAAATCCTCTTGACCAACCCCCGCTTCTCTCGCTCGCTGTTCGTCGTCGCCGCCTCCGGGCTCGCGGTCTCCGCCCTCGCCGCCGTCCCCACGTTCTGGAGGCTCGAGAGCCAGGGGGACTTCCTGCCCGGCGAAGTGGAAGGGGTCTCGATCAGCTCCGAGGGGACTATCTCCCTCGCTCCCGCGGCGCAGGTGCTCGCCGAGGTGAACGACCCCTACCTCTGGAGCGTGGCCGTCGACGGCGCCAGGATTTATCTCGGGAGCGGAAACGACGGGAAGGTGTACCGCGTCGAGGCCACGGGCGAGAGCAAAGTACTCGCCGATACCAACGAGCTCCAGGTGCACGCGCTCGCCGTGGACCGCCGCGGCATCGTATACGCGGGAACGTCGCCCCGCGGCTCCGTCTACAAGATCGCGACCGATGGCACCACCGACGTCTTCTTCGATCCCGAGGACCGCTATATCTGGTCCCTCGAGATCGACTCCCGGGGGAACCTTCTGGTCGCGACCGGCGATCGAGCCCGAATCTACCGCGTGGACCCGGCGGGCCAGTCGGAAGTGCTCTTCGAGAGCGAGGAGACCCACATCGTCTCTCTCGCCATCGATGCCGACGACAACGTCTACGCCGGCACCGACGCCAGCGGTCTGGTGCTGAGAGTCGACCGCAACGGCGCCACGACCGTACTCTTCGACACTCCGTTCCAGGAAGTCCGGGCCATCGTCCTCGACTCCCGCCGGAACGTTTACGCGGCGACGGTGAACGGCGGCGTGCGCGCGAGCCAGCCTCCGGAGGCAACGCCCCCCCCTGCCCCAGCGCCGGCGGTGCAGGCGGGTGTAGGGGGAGAGATGATCACCGTCACCGCCACGGCGAACGTCATGGCGACCCCGTCGTCGAGTGCGGCTTCCACGAGCGCCGCGGGGGCCGCGGGCGGTCTCTACCGCATCTCCCCGGACGGCGCGTCGGAGCTGATGTGGCAGTCGCGCACCGATCCACCTCTGTCCCTGGCCCTGACGAGCGACGATCGGCTCGTTCTGGGATCGGGAACCGACGGCCGGGTGTTTCTCGTGAGCCAGGACCGGACGAGCACCCTGTTTCTGAGCGCGGACGCCGATCAGGTCACTGCGGTCGGCTCCGGCGGAAGCGGCGAGACCTATCTCGTCACCTCGAACCCCGCAAAGCTCTATCGACTCAATCGCGGCCGGCGTACCGAAGGAACGTACCGCTCACCCGCGATGGACACCAGGACCGTCTCTTCCTGGGGCAAGATCCGGTGGCAGGCGGCGACGCCCTCGGGAACCACGATTCGGGTCCAGACCCGCTCCGGCAACTCCGCGGACCCCGACAACACCTGGAGCGACTGGTCGCAGCCCTACACCTCCCCGCTGGGAGAGCAGATCGCGAGCCCGCGCGGACGCTTCCTGCAATGGCGCGCCGTCTTGAACTCCACGGGCGAGGTCAGCCCCGAGCTCTTCGACGTGACCGCGATCTACCTGCAGCAGAACCTGGCGCCGGAAGTGAGCGAGATCGTCATCCATCCGTCCGGACAGACGTTCCAGAAACCCATCGTGACCACGGGCCAGATCGAGATCCTCGGCATGGAAGAGGTTCTTTCGGAAACGTCGCCCAGAAACGGCAGCGCCTCGGCGATGACGGGAGCGAACCCCGCCCTGATGAGCCTGACCGCGATCGCGCGTCCCTTCTACCGGAAGGGAATTCAGACGGTGACCTGGAAGTCTTCCGACCCCAACGATGACGAGCTTCGGTTCGACGTCCACTATCGAGCCGAGGGCGAGGCTCTCTGGAAGCCGCTGCGCCAGGGTCTGACGGAGCCGGTCATCGCCTGGGACACCGCCGCCATGCCCGACGGCCGATACAGCCTTCGGATCGTCGCGAGCGACGCCGCTTCGAATCCTTCGGAGTCCGCGCGCACCGGCGAGAAGATCAGCCAGAGCTTCGAGGTCGACAACACGCCGCCCCGGGTCGAGAACCTCGCGGCCGAATCGACCCAGAACGGGCATCGCGTCGTCTTCACCGCCGAGGACGACATCAGCGCCATCCAGAGCGTGGAGTACGCGGTGAACTCCGGCAAGTGGACCATCGTGTTTCCGACCGACGGCATCGCCGACTCGAAGCAGGAGAGCTTCGACTTCACGCTGCCGGGATATCGCGACGGAGGGATCTATACGCTGGTGGTGAAAGTCACCGACGTGCTGGGGAACACGGTCACCGCCCGATCGGACCTTCGTTAGTGCTCGCCTCGCTCTTTGATTAGTGCGGTGGGGCCCCACCCCCACCGCTCCGGGCTGAAGGCTCTTCGCGAGGCTCGCTCCCCGCGCTCTCGCGCGGGCAGGACGGGCCCTCCGGGCCCGTTTTGCCTTCCTCTCAGCTAGGCGCTGACGCGGGAGATCGATGCCTGCGTCGTCAAGCGTCGCACCGCCGCCGCGCGAACTTCGGTGGTGGTGAAGAAGTAGAGGAAATTCACCGGCACCGTGCGGTTTCCGAGCCTCGCCGGCTCGAACCCGGTGTCCTTCACCGCCTGCAGAGTCCGGGTGAGCATCCCCTCGTCGCCGCTCCGGTAGATCACTTCGAGAGCCCTCACCGTACCGTTCTGGTCGATGGAGGCGAGGGTGAGCATCGTGCCCTCCTTGCCTCGCTCGACGTCGGCGAAGGGGAAGCCGTTCACGGATCCATCCCGGAACCGCGGCGAGCTCATGGGCTCGTGGAGAAGGACCGGCTCGGGGAGGGACATCGGAATCAACGCGGAGGAAATCCTGCGGGCGGCGTGCTCCCCATAGCGATGGTCGAGCAGCAGAACCATCCCCAGGAGAACCAGGGTCGCGAGCGTTCCCAGGCTGACCGCCGGAAAAAAACCCGAGTGATTTCCCGTGCCTATGATGTGGCCGCGCAGCACGGGAACCATTCCCCGCTCCTCGGAATCGATGCGCTCGCGGACGTTCGCCATCAGGTTCGAAGGGGCGCGGAGCGCCGGGAGGTGGCGAAGAGCGTTGGCGACGTCGCCCATTCTCTCGTACTCGGAGCGGCAGTCGCCGCATTCCGCCAGATGGCGCTCGACTCCCTCCGCAGTCGCCGGAGGCAGCTCACCGTCGTAGAAGGACGAAAGCACCGTGTTGCGAGGATGGCCCAACATACTTACACGTCCTCTGAGATACCGAAGAGCCCCGGATCCAGGCTCTCGCGCAGCGACTGGCGCGCCCGCGCCAATCTGGACTTGACCGTTCCCAGGGGCAGATCGAGCGTCGTCGAGATCTCTTCGTAGGAAAGGCCCTCGATTTCCTTCAGGAGAAGGATGGTTCTTTGATCGAAGGGGAGCTTCTCGATGGCGCGATGCAGAATCTGGCCCTGTTCTTTCCGCGCGAGCGCCTCGTCGGGCGCGATTTCGTCGGAAGCGAGGCAAGCGCCGCGGCTCGAACCGGTTCTCGCCTCTGCCTCTTCGATGGGAAGCGCCGTCATTTCGTTGATCCGGCGCTTCCACCAGCGCTGGCGGTTCTTCGCGCGGTTGATGACGATGCGATAAATCCAGGTCCGGAGCGAGGCGTCGCGACGAAAGCTCGACAGTTTTCTGTATATCTGCAGGAAGACCTCCTGCGACAGATCGACGGCCTCGTCGTAGCTTCCGAGCAGTCTCGATGAAAGACTGAAGACCATGTCCTGATACCGAAGCACGATCTGATCGAACGCGGTGTCGTCCCCCGCGAGGCAGCGATCGATCAGCGTCGACTCGTCCAGCGAAAGCCGGAAAGCCTCGGGAATCGCGCGTTCGGCCCCAAGGAACTCCTCGACGGGCAGCGCCGAGGACGGGTCATACATCACGTCACCCCAGGGCCGTCGCATCGCTTGTGAACCTTGGGCGTATCGTAGCACAACAGGTTTCGGGCTCGAGGCGATCCAGCCTTCACTCGTTGGACACCAGAAACGCCCTCAGGGTTCCCTTCGGGCCACTTTTGACGCCCGCTCCGGGTTTTTGCTAACCTTCGGACAGAATGGGCTTTATGGTCGAGAATGCGTAAGCTCCTGGCGACGCTCCTGGCCCTGCCCCTCCTCGCATCCGGCGCTTACGCGGCTTATCGGCTTCTGGAAAGGGACTATCGGTACCACGAGCTCGTTCGGGCCGGCGACAAGCTCCTCGCGATGGATATGCCGGTCGAAGCCTCCCGAACCTTCGGCGGCGCCATCGGACTGAAACCGCGCGAGCCCCTGGCCTACGTGAAACGCGCCGACGCCGAGCACCGGCAGGGAAACCTCGCGCGCGCCCTCGAAGACGTCGAGAGGGCGGGGGCCCTTTCCGACGACGTCCTCCTCGTGTCCTCCCGCCTCGCGGAGCTGCTCTACGAGAGCGAGCGCTTCGACGAAGCCGCCCTCCACTACGAGAAGGTCCTCGCCCACGTGCCCGACTCGCCGGAGATCCTGTACCGGCTGGGGCTCACTCATTTTCGCGCCGGCCGCGCGGCGGAAGCGCTCGAAGCGCTGAATGCCGCGGCCGATCGAAAGCGGGATTTCTGGGAGGCCTATTACCTGAGGGGTGCCGTCTTTCTCTCCATCGGGGGCGCGGCCGAGGCGGAGAGCGATTTCCGAACGGCGCTCGACCTCGCCCCCGATAGCGATCTCGCCCGGGAAGCTCTCATAGAGCTCTACATCGATCAGCGCCGGCCCGAGGATGCGCTGGTGTTGGTCGAGTCCCAGATCGCGGCGCACCCCGACGAGGCTCGAACGTATCTCCGCCTCGCCGAGGTCCATCGACTGTCCGCGCGCAACGCCGACGCCATCGAGGCCGTCGGGCGCGCGCTCGACAAGAATCCCGACCTTCCCGACGCCTACCTGCGCCTGGGAGAGCTCTGGCTCGACGAGGCCGGCGAGCGCGGGGATACCGTGGCGGCGGAAAAAGCCGTCGCCGCGCTGTCGAACGTCGTCAAAATGGACCCTTCGAGCGGCGACGCCGCTCTCGCGCTGGGACGGGCCCACCTGGCCCTCGGTGACGAGGAGCAGGGCTTCGCGGAGCTGCAGCAGGCCAGTCAGGCGACTCCGGTACCCGCCGAGGCGCTCCGGCTCCTCGGGGATCTCTATCGAGCCCGAAAGAATCCAGCGGAAGCCGTCACCGCCTACCATGTCTACCTCAAGCTGAGCGGCGATTCCCCCGTCGTGCTGGAAAGCCTCGGCGACGCGTACGTCGAGAGCGGAAGCCCTCAGCTGGGCGCCGAGGTCTACCTGCGGCTCGCGGGCCTCGAGCCGCGGAGGGTCGCGCCCCTGGTGAAGGCCGCGCGCGCGTACCTCCTCGCCGGCGACCGGGAATCCGCCGCGCAGGCCTGTCGCCGCGGCCTCGCCGCGAGCCCGGAGAACCAGGCCCTGACCGAGCTACTGGCGGAAACCCGCCTTCGCCCTTCGGGCTCCGGCGAGGCAAGCAAACCCCGGTGACGTCGACCACCGAGGTCCTGGCCGTCTTCGCCCGCGCTCCGGAGCTCGGGAGGGTCAAGACCCGGCTCTGCCCTCCGTTCACTGCCGACGAGGCGGTGCGCTTCCACCGTGCGCTCGTCGAGGACACGCTGGATCACCTCGCCAAATTAGACCGGCCCGGTCTTTCCCGAGTGCTCCTCTTGAGCCGACCGCTCCTTCAGGCGACGGACCTCGATATTCCTCGAGGGTGGACCGTCGGCATCCAGTCGCCGGGCGATCTCGGCGCAAAGCTGTCGAGTTTCTTCGAGGGCGCCTTTCGCCGTGAAGTGAGCCGGGTCGTGGTGGTCGGATGCGACAGCCCCACGCTCCCTCTCGAAGTCGCCGCCGATGCCTTCGAGGCTCTCGAACGGCTCGACGTCACCCTGGGTCCCGCCGCCGACGGCGGGTACTACCTCATCGGCGCCCGCGTTCTCGTGCCGGAGCTCTTTCGCGGGATCTCCTGGGGGACCGAGGACGTCCTGAGGCAGACTCGAGAGGTCCTCGAAAGACTGGGCCATCGATACCACCTCCTCGTTCCCTGGTACGACGTGGACCGGCCTCCCGACCTCGAGAAGCTTCGCGAGGAGATCGCCTTTCTCCGTCGCGCCCAGCCGGACCTCGTGCCCCGGCGCACGGCGGCGGCGCTCCCCGACGTCGAGGATTCCGACTACTCCCTGGGCCCGGAGTTCGATTGACGGTTACGGCGTGACTCTCATGGGCCCGAGGGAATCGAGCTTCGAGTTCAGCTCATCGAGGGTGGTCGAAACCGTGTCCTCCATGACTCGCAACGCTTCTTGCGAGCGGGTCTGGAGGAGCCGAAAGCGTTCGCGTTGGACGGGCGTCGGGCCGTGGAGAGTCCCCTGCTGGACGTCGGTCCCTTCGAGCTCGCCGAAGAGGGTTCTCGCCTGGATGGCGAGGCTCGGGTCCTGGAAGCTCGCCCCTTCGAGCGCGAGCGGTTTTCGCGCATCCGCGATCTTCGCCCGCGTTGATTCCAAAAGCTCGTTCAGATCCGCGCGCTGTTCCGCCGCGAGAACCTGCTTCAGCGGATCGAGCTTCGACAAAACCGTCTTGCCGCGGGCCGCCGATTCCTCCAGGCGCGCGCGGAGCTCGTTCACTTCCTGGAGGAAACGGTAGCGCTCCTCGAACTCGATCGCCTCGACCGGGAGCCGCGGATCGAGCATCACCTCGACGGAGCTCTTCCGCCGTTCCGTGCCGGCGACGAGCGCCACCTCGTAGCGACCCGGAGGCACCAGCGGGCCTCTTCCCCGCGGAACGCCTTTCGGGCCCTCCGACCTCAGGTCCCAGGAAACTCGCTGAAATCCCGATCCCGCAGGCCCCGCGAGCTTGCGCACGAGATTTCCCTCCGCGTCCGCGATCCGAATCTCGATTCCCTCCGTGGGGCGGGTGAGGCGATAGGTCACGAGCGCGCCGAACTCCGGGTTCTCGCCGACGAACTGCCTCTGCGCTCCGTAGCTCTCGTGCTTCCACGGAAGAAAGATCGCGGCCTTCCGAGGCTCGAAGAGCTCGATCGCATCGCCGCCTTCGCGATGGCGCTCGAGGGCGGTGATGTCATCGAGGATGTAGATTGACCTGCCGTGCGTCCCGACGACGAGATCGTTCTCGCGCGGGTGAACCACCACGTCGTCCACGGGGACGGTGGGGAAGCCGCCGGTCATGCGGGACCATTCACCGCCTCGATCGAGGCTCGCGTAGAGACCGGTCTCGGTGCCGACGAACAACAGATCGGGGTTTCGAGGATGCTCGAGAACGACGTTCACCCAGCCCAGCCGCGGAAGCCCGCCGTCGATGGCGCGAAAGCTCCGCCCGAAGTCCTCGGTCACGAAGAGGTACGGGGCGAAGTCGCCGAGCTGATGGCGATCGAAGCTCACGTAGGCGCGGCCCTTCGATGCGTGGGAGGCCACGACTCGGCTCACGGTCGCGCGCTTCGGATCGATTCCCCGGAAGTTCTCTTCGAGAGCCTCGAACGTCCTTCCCCCGTCCCGGCTGAGCTGCACCCGACCGTCATCGGTTCCGACGTAGAGGATCGCGGCGTCGAGAGGAGACTCGGCGATGGTGGTGAGGGTGCCCCAATCGTCGACACCGTCGTTCCTGGAGAGCGTCTCCTCGCCGGGGAACGAGCCCATGATCGGAAGCTCGTCCCGGTCCTCGTTCCACGTCAGATCGGGGCTCGCGAGCCACGTGTCTCCGCGGTCGTTCGAGGTGAAGAGCCGGTTGCCCCCGAGGTAGAGAACTCCGGGGTTGTGCCGCGAGACCAGGATGGGCGATGTCCAGTGGAAGCGGTAGTCGTCCTCGTCCGCCCCCGCATGCGGGCGGATCGACTTTCGATCGCCGGTTCTGCGATCGAGACGGACGATGGCCCCCCCCTGGGAGGACGTGAAAATCGTCGCGTCGTCCACGGGATCGGCCTGCTGGTACATTCCGTCGCCGAAATTGATCTGACGCCAGTCCTCGTTGAGGATTCCGATGTAGTTTGAGGTCGCGCTCGGCCCGAACCACGAGTGGTTGTCCTGCGTCCCGCCGTAGATGTTGTACGGCGTCTCCATGTCGACGGCGACGGAGTAGAACTGAGCGAGGGGAACGTTGTTCACCTTGTCCCAGTGCCGGCCGCGATCCCAGGAGACGTAGAGGCCGCCGTCGCCGCCGAGCACCAGGTGCCGGGAGTTCTTCGGATCGATCCAGAGGCCGTGATGGTCTCCGTGGACACCCACGTCGTAAGTAGGGGTCATCTCCTCGTTCTCGACGAAGGTGGTCCCCCCATCGTCGGAATAGAAGAACTCGGAGCCGAGTACGTAAATGCGCTCGGCGTCGCTCGGATCGACGAAGATGTGGCTGTAGTACATCGGGCGCGGATTCAAGCTCGAGACCTTCGCCCAGCTCTCGCCGCGATCGGTCGAACGGTAGACTCCGCCCTCGTTCTTGTGCTCGAGGATGGCGTAGACGATTCGGGGGTCTCCCCGGAACAGATCGAGCCCGATGCGGCCCAGAGGGCCAGGGGGGAGGCCGTTCCCAAGCTTCTTCCAGACATCGCCGCCGTCCGTCGTCTTGTAGATGCCGCCTCCGGGACCGCCCCCCGAGAAGCCCCAGGGCACGCGTCTCCGCTGATAGAGCGCGGCATAGAGGACGTCGGGGTTCGTCGGATCCAGGGTCAGATCGACCGCACCCGTGTTCTCGTCCACGAAGAGCACCTTTTCCCAGGTCTTTCCCGAGTCCCGGGTCCGAAAGACTCCCCGCTCGCCGCCCGCGTCCCAGAGCGGTCCCAGCGCGGCCACATAGACGAGCCCCGGGTCGCGGGGGTGCACTACGACCTGGCCGATGTGACCCGTGCGCTCGAGACCGGCGTGCCGGAACGTGGCGCCCCCGTCCTCCGACTTGTAGACGCCGTAGCCGAAGCTCGAGCTCTGTCGGTTGTTCTGCTCTCCCGTTCCCACCCAGACGATCTCGGGGTCCGAGGGCGCGATGGCGATGTCGCCGATCGACGAGGTTTCGTGGCCGTCGAACGTCGACTGCCACGTCGTTCCCATGTTGTCGCTCTTCCAGACCCCACCGGAGGCGGCTCCGATGTAGAGGACCCATGGCCGGTCTTCGTGCGCGGCGACGACGTCGATCCGCCCGCCCATCACCGCGGGCCCGATGGAGCGGAAGCGGAGACCATCGAGCACAGGTTCCGCCGCGGCCCTTGGCATCGGAACGGCCTGGAAGAGAAAGACGACGGCGACGGCCAATCTCGGAAGGGAATTCATGAAAAAGTTCCTTGACCTCGGACGGTAATCTGACTTATGTTCGCGGGACAGCCAAAAGGCGATCGTAGCTTGGCCACGGCTGATAGCGGTGCCACTCACTGTGTGGTGAGGACGGCATAGGGGGGGAGCCGTGCGCCAGGATCCCTTCTATGTGTTGGGAAACTGCCGTCCTCACCGCATCACCTTAGATCGAATTCGCGTTCTCTCGCCAGTCGATCCGCGCCACCGCCCGACGCCATCCCGTGCCGCTTGAGCTTGCGGTAGAGACCCTGTCGGGAGATTCCCAGGGCCCTGGCGGCGCGCGTTCGATTCCCCCCGGAGCGGGCGAGAGCGTCCACGAGGATCCCTTTTTCGAAAGATTCGGAAACGGACCGCAGGCGACCGGTCCCGGCAAGTTTTCCGAAGGACAGGTGCTCGACATCGATCGTTTCTGAGCCGAGGGCGCGGACGAGGGCTTGCGTCAATTCGTTCTCGAGCTCACGGACGTTTCCCGGCCAGGAGTGCGACAGAAGCGCCCGCTCGGCCTCACCGGTCAGGCGCTTGAGCGCGACCTGGAGCCTGCCGGAGCAGACCTCCAGGAAGTATCGCGCCAGGGGCAGGATGTCCTCGGGCCGCTGCCGCAGGGATGGCAGATGGATCCGGGCGACGCTCAGCCGGAAAAGCAGGTCGAGGCGGAATCGGCCGGCCGAGACTTCCCCTTCGAGCTCCTTGTGAGTTGCCGTGACCAGGCGGAAATCCGACCGCCGCGACGAGACTTCACCGACGCGCCGGTACTCGCGCTCCTGGAGGGCGCGCAAGAGGACGCCCTGGGCCCTCGGGCTCAAATCTCCGACCTCATCGAGAAAGAGCGTTCCTCCGTCGGCCTCCTCCAGAAGCCCTTTGCGCGGGAGCTGGGCGCCGGTGAAGGCCCCTCGGGCATGCCCGAAGAGCTCGGATTCCAGGAGCGTATCCGGAATCGCCGCCGCGTTTACCGCAACGAACGGCCGGGGGGCCCGCGGGCTCTTCCGGTGGATCCAGCGAGCCACCAGCTCCTTCCCCGTGCCGCTTTCTCCGCCGATCGATACCGGGACATCGCCGAAAGGCGCCAGCGCTTCGGCCTGTCTGAGCACCTCCCGCATCTTGCCGCTTGCGGCCACGATTCTTTCGGATTGCATGTTCGTCCCCCTTCCCACCCAAGCTCGAAGACGATTTCGAGAGCGCGAATCCGCACTGAGGGCGGATGTCGCAAATTCTTACGATTTCAGATCGCACGGCATTTCTCGACCGCGATCACGCCAACTGACGGTTTGACATCCTCTTACGGCGCCACCCGCGTCAAGAAGGAGACTCGCGGCCGCGGAGCAGTCGGATTCGTTGACGAACCCGGACGGCCCTGACCTCGGAATTCATTGAACCCAAAGAGCCGGCGAAAGGGCACAGGGATTGCTTCGAATCGACACCAGCGGAGGTACGTTCATGCGCAACCGCAATGTTCTGACCGTTTCCCTGGCTGCACTCCTTCTTCTCTCGGCTCTCGCGACCCCGGGCCTGGCGGCGCCGATCACGTTCGCGAACGCCGTGCTCGCCGACAACCCGATCGCGTATTGGCGGTTCGGCGAAGCGGCCGGCGCGGCCACGGCGGCGGACGCCGCCATCGGTCACGACGGAACCTACTTTCCCGGGGTAACCGCGGGACAGGCGGGAATCGGAGGCGGTGACACCGGAGCGCTCTTCGACGGAATCACCGGAAGCGTTACCGTTCCGAACGACCCGGAGCTGGGTCCGAACCTCGTGACGATGGAAGCACTGGTGCGCTGGGAGGGTCCGAACGGCTTCCAGCAGAGGATTCTGGAGAAGTCCTTCTTCGCCGGTGGTGAGCAGGCGAGCTACGGGATGAGCATCCTCGACAACGGAGCCGTGCAAGTGGAGGTCCGGTCCGGAGGCGCGGCCTCGAACCATACCACGCTCCAGACGCTGATGCCCGGAGACGAGGCATACGTCGTCGGCGTTTACGACGGGACGTTCGTGTTCATCTACCTCGACGGTCTTCTGCTGACTCAAACGATGGCGACGCCCGGAGCCCTTCAGGACGGCGTCGAACGCTCTCGGAATCGGCAACCAGTCCGAGCGCAACCGGCCCTTCCGAGGTCTCATCGACGAAGTGGCGCTCTACGACCACGCACTCTCGGCCGACCAGATCGGCGCGCATTTCGACTCGCTCTCTCCGGTGCCGGAGCCGGGAGTGTTGGGGTTGCTTTCGATCGGCCTGGCCGCAGCCTCGCTCGCCCGGCGCAAGCGAACCTGAGGGCCAGCGTCGAAGCGCGGGATCTCGGCAGCGGTCCCGCGTGAAGGCGATTTCGCCGACCTCACCACCCTCCGGCCGGTGCGCCATCTGTTGGAGCCGCCGCGAGGTCTTCGATCAAGAAAGAACAGTGCAAAGGCGCTCGACCAGCGCCGAATGAGTGTCGACGTCGAGCTCGAGCTCAGCCGCGAGGAGTTGCGGACCCTTCAAATTGGAGGCGAAGAGACCGACGGCGTCATGGGGCCGGTGTGGAAGGATCACGTGGAGGATCTCGTGAACGATGATCCTGGCGAGACCCCTCATCCAAAGGGTCCCGGAGGGGCCGCCGAGAATCGACGCCCCGTCGGCAGGAACGCCGAGCACCTTCTCCACGCTTGGATAAAAGACAAAAACGGAGGAGGCGGAGGCTCCGTCGTACCGCACGGCGCCGAGAGTCCCCCCGGTTCGTCCCCAGGCTTCCGCGCTGTGAGGCAGCAGGACCACTTGGAGCACCGAGTCCGCAGATTCCAGATCTCCGTCCGTGATCCACGACGGCCGCACACCGAGACGACGAAGCTCGTGCTCGACTGCCTTTCGCACCGGGCCGAGCCCTCCAAGCACGAGCTCGTGGCCATCGAAAACGATGGCCTTCACACGAGGAACGCAGGTGGGTCGGGAGCTCAGCGACGGCGCCGCGGTGATGGTTCCAAGAAGGAGCAGGGTCGAGACTGCGGGCCCTCTTCTCATGACCAATAGGCGCGGACCCGATCCGAATCGGCTCACGCGACTTGAACGAGGAAGGGGCGGTCCGGATAATGGCGGCCAGACGGAGTGAAAATCGGTGGAGCCCCGGGCTGGAGACGTCACCCGGCTCCTCGAGCGCTGGAGCCGCGGCGATCGCGCGGCGCTCGATGAGCTGATGCCCGTCGTCTACAAAGAGCTGCGCCGCCTCGCTCAAAGCTACTTCCGCGCCGAGAAACCAGGGCACATCCTGCAGGCCACGGCGGTGGTCCATGAGGCGTTTCTGCGCTTGACCAAGGGCGCCGAGGCGCCGATCCAGAATCGGGCGCACTTCTTCGCCCTGGCGGCGATCGCGATGAGGCGCATCCTGATCGACCACGCTCGGCGGGAAAGGGCAGAGAAACGGGGAGGAAGTCGGAAACCGCTCGCGCTGGCGGACGCCGGTGGCAGTGTCGCCGGCGAGAGTATCGACGTGCTCGCTCTCGATATCTTGCTTCGTGAGCTCGCCGAGCTCGATGAGAGGCAAGCCCGGGTCGTCGAGATGCGTTGCTTCGCTGGGCTCGGGATCGACGAGACGGCAATGGTCCTGGATGTCTCGCCCGCGACGGTCAAGAGGGACTGGAACATGGCCAAGGCCTGGTTGCGGCGCGAGCTTTCCCGCAACGCAGGCTGACCCCCGATGGAACGCGAACGCTGGCAGAGAATGAAGGAGCTCTTCGGTCGTGCGCTCGAGCTCGCGAGAGTCGAGCGCGAGAGCCTACTCCTCGAAATCGAAGCAGACGATCCATCGCTACGTAAGGAGGTGGAGGCGCTTCTGGCAGCGCATTCCGACGAGTTCCTCGAGACGCCGCTTTCGATCGGAGACGTCGAAGACTCTCCCCCGAAACCGGAAGCCCCGGGCCTGATCGGCATCGAGGTCGGCGGGCTCCGGATCGTCGAGAGGATCGCGAGCGGAGGCCTCGGAGAGGTCTACCGGGCCCTGGAACCGCCCACGGGCCGCCACGTCGCCGTGAAGCGGCTACTCACCGATGCCCTGTCCGATCCGAAGCAGCGTGCGCGCTTCCGACAGGAGGCGAGGGCCGCTTTGGCGCTTCGTCACCCGAACGTGGTCAGGGTTCACGGTGTCCTCGAATGGGAGGGCGAACTCCTGATTGTCATGGACCTGGTGGAGGGGCGAACTCTCCGGGAGATTTTGAACGACGGACCGCTATCGGCCGAGGAGGCTCTCGGCTATGCCATTCAGATTACCGGCGGTCTTGCGAAGGCGCACGAGCTCGGCATCATTCATCGCGACATCAAGCCGGAGAATCTCATGGTGACCCGTGAAGGGTCAGTCAAGGTTCTAGATTTCGGAATCGCCAAGTTGATCGCGCCCCAGAACATCCGGGAGGCGCCGACCCATGATCAGCAGTCCCTGTCACGCGAGGGCGTCGCGCTCGGAAGCGCGAGCTACATGTCGCCGGAGCAGGTGGAGGGGCTGCCGGTCGAAGGAAGGAGCGACGTCTTTTCCCTCGGGGCCGTTCTCTACGAGATGGTGACCGGCGCGAGGGCATTCGACGGTGAAACGGTGATGGACGTGATCGCCGCCGTGCTCCGCGGGCAGCCGCGAATGCAGGCCTTGGGAAAGCTCGAGCCCGTGATCGGCAGGGCTCTCGACAAACTACCCGCGCGGCGATACCCCACGATGGCCGCGTTCGGGAAGGCGCTCCGCGAGTTTCGCGGCTTCTAGCTCTCCTTCTCAGCGCCGGGAACGCGGGACCTGCTGTTTCAGCTCCTCGGCCCAGTTGAGAACAACATGGATCCGCCCGGCCAGGGATCCTATCTCGCGTATCATGACGAAGTGCTCCCCATCGGGGGCTACGTCGTACTGAGCGAAGCCGACCCCACCCTCCTCTTCCCGCAGCAACCGTTCTTCGAAAAGGAGCCTCGGTTTTGAAAGGCCGAGGGCGGGCTGCGCCTCGATGGAAACCGCCAGCATCTTGTCATCGCTGCGGTAGAAGATCTCGCGACCGCTTCGGGCCCACACCGGATTCGTCCCGCCCTCCGTCGAAACCTGGCCTTTCGCGCCCGGACCGGGAAAAGGCCGAATGTAGACCTCGTAACGGCCCGACTCGTTCGAGACGTAGGCGATCCACCGCCCGTCCGGCGAAAACACGCCGCCACGCTCGCTCGCTGGCGTCTGCAGAAAAATCTGCCCCTTCCCCTCCTCGATCGACAGAAGCCAAATATCCTCCCGGTTAGCGGCATCGTATTGATTGAAAACAAGCATCATTCCGTCTGGTGACCAGGAGCTGGGAAGGCCCCCGCCTGCGAAGAGTGTCTCGGCAGCTCCGGACCCGTCCGCGGGCTGCCAGACGATGTCGGAAGCCAAATCAAAAGTGATCTTCGTCCCATCGGGAGTCCAAATGCCCATCCAAACGGGGAGTGGTGTAATGGTGCTCGAACTCAGGCGGGTAAGCGCATCGCGCTCCATGTCATACAGCCAAACGTGGCCCATGTTGTGCGATCCGATCGTAAGCGAGAGATGCCTTCCGTCGGGGGAAAGCCGCGGACTGTTATAAAAGCCCGGAGCCTCGATGAGAGGTTGGCTCAATCCCTTTCGATCCACCCACAGCAGCGTTTTCTCGGTGGGGGCTACCGACGGGACGTAGGCGAGCGTGCCGTCATCGGAAATGGAAAACTGCCCCGCTCCCGTCGTGGCCTGCGTGGCGACTTCCTCGAGGATCGCTACCGGCTCCCCGGTGAGCTCGCGGCGCCCGAGATCGAAGGGGACAGCCATGAGCTTCCCATCAATGGCGTAGACGATGTGCCCTGTAGGTGAGAAGCGCGCGTTCGATCCTCCCTTGAGAATGACATGGTGGTCACCGGTTTCCAGCGAGAGCAGCGCAATCTGGGAATCCTGGAACGTGCCCTTCCAGATGGTAAAGAGGGCAGCCTTTCCGCCCGGTAGAAACTCCGGCCAACGATGGGCGATCTCGCCCTGGTTCACGTCCAGTGTCGTCACAGCCGATGGCGATCCGCCGGAAGCCGCCATCCGCACGAGACCAGAGCCTCCCGACACCGCGAAGAGGATCGTGTCGTCCTCACCCCAGCTCGCGCCCCAGAAGTCCGGAGCGTCACAGAGAAAGACGATCTGTCCGTCACTCACATGGACTTTCTTCAACTTGTTGTCAGAGCCATAAAATCCTACCCACTGACCATCGGGAGAAAAGAACCCGCTCCAGGCGCCCTCCGTTCCTGGAATGGCCGTCGCATCCACTTGGTCCAATGGGCGGACGTGAAGCTTGCGGCCTCCTAGGTAGACGAGGCGGCTTCCGTCCGGTGCGAGGGCCAACACTGGGTCATCGAATTCCGCGGCGGTCAGCGCTTGCTCGGGCGGGAGATCGAGAGCAAAGCGCGCTGGACGCGGTGGCGAAGGGCCTGGGCGCAGAAGGGCCCATAGCGCCAGGGAGCCGGCAAGGACAGTAACGGCCCACGAGACCCAAAGGGAGCGGTGCGGACCTCGCGCAATTCCTGAGTCAAGGTTTCGCTCCGACGACAAGTCCCGCTGAAGGCGTCTCAACTCCGCTCCCAAATCCGAGACGCTCTGGAAACGGAGAGCGGGATCTTTCTCCAGGGCTCGATAGAGGATCCCCTCCAATCGGGTGGGCACTCCGGGATTGAGGCGAACCGGGGCCGTCGGCTCTTTGTGCAGAATCGAGTCGAAGACCGCCGCCGTCGTGCCCCCTGAAAAGGGACGGTGACCGGTCGCCATCTCGTACAGCACGACTCCGAGCGCGAATATGTCGCTTCGGGCGTCGAGCTCCTTTCCCAGCACCTGCTCGGGCGACATGTAGTCAACCGTCCCCACCGCGACTCCGGGGCTCGTCAGTAGATGCGCCTCACGGGTGGGAACGTTCGAACCGGATGCCGGGCGTGCGTCGGTCAGCTTCGCCAGTCCGAAGTCGAGGACCTTGACGTGTCCAGCTTCCGTGAGGAACAGATTGGACGGTTTGATATCGCGATGCAGAATGCCCTTGGAGTGAGCCGCGGCGATGGCGTCCGCCGCTTGAATCACCACGTCCAGGAGCGTTTCCGTGGCCACCGGCCGGCCGCCAATCAACTGTTCGACCGTCCTACCCTCGAGGAGCTCCATCACGATGTACGGTCGACCGTGATGTTCCCCGAGGTCGAAAAGCGCGCAGATGTTTGGATGGTTGAGAGCCGACGCCGCGCGGGCTTCCCGGTGGAACCGCTCGAGAGCCGCCGGGCTCTTCGTCGCCTCGGGCGGCATGAACTTGACGGTAACGGAGCGTCCGAGGCGGACGTCCTGGGCGCGGAATACTTCGCCCATGCCCCCTTCGGCGAGCTTCTCCGTGATGCGGTAGTGGCCTACGGTCTGACCGAGCAAGGAGCCTCCTTTGAGCGGTCATTCCTCGGAGGAACAGCGAATGTTACTCCAGGTGGACACGTTGCCTCTTTACGAACTGGGCCAATTCGGAGGATGGCGGGTTCGCTGTCCCCTTCACGTAGTCCTCAACTGAGGGACGTGTGAAGCGTACGGACACCATCGTCATAGGCGGCGGACAAGCGGGACTCGCGATGAGTCGATGTCTGTCCGACCGGGCTATCGACCACGTGGTCCTCGAGCGAGGCCGCGTGGGTGAGCGCTGGCGATCCGAGCGGTGGGACTCCCTCCGGCTTCTGACCCCGAACTGGCAGAGCCGCCTTCCTGGATTCCGATACGAGGGCCCGGACCCGAATGGTTACATGACCGGGCCCGAGGTCATCGATTTCCTCGAGCGGTACCGCCGCTCGTTCGACGCACCCGGTCGAGGAAGGGACCCAGGTCCTCTCGGTCTCGCGTCGTGGCGCGGGCTATCGGGTCGCAACCGACCACGGGCTCTGGGAGGCCCCGACCCTCGTCGTCGCCACCGGGCACTGCGACACTCCCCTGGTGCCGGAATTCGCCTCGGGGCTGTCGCCGGACATCGTCCAGGTCGTTCCGTCGAAGTATCGCAACCCCGGACAGCTTCCGGAGGGCGGGGTCCTCGTCGTCGGAGCCGCCGCGTCCGGGATCCAGCTCGCGGAGGAGATCCACCAGTCGGGCCGGCCGGTCACGATCGCCGTCGGCCGCCATACGAGGCTCCCCCGCCTCTACCGCGACCGGGACATTCTCTGGTGGTTCGACCGAATGGGCATCTTCGCCGAGACGCCGGATCAGGTTCGAGACGCCGAACGATCCCGCAAGGAGCCGTCCCTCCAGCTCGTGGGACGACCCGACATGAGCTCTCTCGACCTCATCACGCTCCAGGACGAGGGCGTGAAGCTCACGGGAAAGGTCATCGGCGCGGAAGGAGACGTGGTGCGCTTCGCCGACGATCTCGTCGCCTACACCGCCCGGGCGGACGCGAAGCTCGCTCGGCTGATGAGGCGCATCGACTCCTACATCGAGGCCCGAGGGCTGGTCGCGGAAGTGGGGCCGCCGGAGCCTTTCATTCCGTTCTTCTGGCCCGCTCCCGGCCCGGACACGATCGACCTGCGGGAACGGGGGATCAAAACCGTGCTCTGGGCTACCGGCTTCCGCCGGCGCTATCCCTGGCTGAGGGTCCCGGTTCTCGACGCCCGGGGAGAGATCCGCCACACGGGAGGAATCACGCCCGCCCGCGGACTCTACGTCCTCGGCCTGCAGTTTCTCCGGCGGCGCAACTCGAACTTCATCGACGGAGTCGGCGCCGACGCGAGGGAGCTCGCCGAGCACGTCGAAGCTGACCTCGGGCGGCGCAAGAGCGCCATCGCCTAGCGTGGCGGCCTTTGCCTCGCTCTGCGTATTTCCTCTTAGTAGGGATGTGACCGGGCACGACCCCGGGGAACGAACGAGGAGGAACGAGAAATGTCACAGGCAGCGACGGAGACCAAGAAGTCCAGGAAAGAACGCGGACCGCTGAACGGCGTCGATACCCCGACGCTGTTCGCGACCATCAACGCGGTGCGGGACCAGCCCGAGCTGGCGAAGTTCAAGTTCCGCGCGTCGAGCCGCTGGCTCGAGGGGACGCACAGCCGGGCCAGGAGCGAAGGCTTCTTCGGAGCCGGGGGCGAGCACGAGCACACCACGGAGTGGCAGTTCGACTCCGACCATCCCGCGGTTCTCGTGGGCAAGGACCAGGGTCCACTTCCGATCGAGTACCTTCTGTACGGGCTTCTCGCCTGCATCACGTCGGGAATCGGCAACATCTCCGCCGCCCGCGGCGTAAAGCTCACGGAGGTCGAGTCCAGCATCGAGGGCGACATCGACCTGCGGGGAATTCTCGGACTCTCCAACGAGGTGCGCAACGGCTACCAGGGCCTCAAGGTGAAGTTCAAGATCAAGGGCGACGCGCCCAAGGAGAAGCTCCGCGAGATCGTGGAGCAGTCCCGCGCGCGCTCCGCGGTCTACGACGTGCTCAGCAACGGAGTGCCGGTCGACATCACCGTCGACGCGCAGTAGAGCTGGCTCGGGTCAGAGCGCGAGAATCTCCACCGGCGATTCGAGCAGGAAGTCGGCCGAGGCGAGCGTCAGCTCCTCACGGGCGAACGGGCCCCAGAGGACTCCGGCGGTGGTGACGCCCGCTTCCCTTCCCGCGGCGATGTCGTGCGGAGAGTCGCCGATGAAGACGGCGTCTCCCGCACCGACCCCGAGCCTCTCGAGCGCGGCGAGCACCGGCTCGGGATGCGGTTTGGCGCGGCTCACTTCGTCGGCGGATACGATCGTGTGAAAGAACGGAAGCAGGCCGGTCGCGACCAGACCTCTCTCGGCCCCGGCGCGCAGCTTGCTCGTGACCACCCCGAGCCGCGCGCCGCGGCCGGCGAGGGCCGCGATGACGTCGAAGACGTCGGGGTAGGCTTTCACGCTCTCCTCGTGGTGGGCGAAATGGTACTCGCGGTAGGTCGCGACCATGACATCGATGAGCTCCGGATCGTCACAGACCGCCGATAGCTGCTGGCGCAGGGGGGTTCCCAATCCCTCGCGCCAGACGGAATCCGGCGGCGACACCGCGAGGTGCCGCTCCGCCGTGTGCCGATAGGCGCGGAAGATGAGATCGATGGAGTCGATGAGCGTTCCGTCGAGATCGAAGAGGTAAGCGCCGAACGGTCCATTACGTGCCTCAGTGCCGCGGGGCCCCACCCCCGCGGCTTGAAGTCGTCGGCGAAGCCTTCCCACTTGGCGGGCCGGGCTCGCTCCGCTCGCGCTGGCTGAAGATGCATTCCTACCCGGCTTCCTAGACATTGGTGTCCATCACCGGTGTATGTTAGCAGAGCCGTCGAAGTCGCATGAAGATCGTCGACAGGTTCCCCCGCGCGGTCCGAGATATCGAGAACGTTTTCATTCCCCTGTCCGACGGCGGCCGGCTCGCCGCCAGGATCTGGCTGCCGGAAGACGCGGAGTCTTCTCCCGTCCCCGCGATCCTGGAGTACATCCCCTATCGCAAAGGGGACCGCATGAGGGACCGGGACGAGCCCATGCATCGGTATTTCGCCGGCCATGGCTACGCCGCAGTGCGAATCGACGTCGGCGGCAGCGGCGATTCCGACGGCGTCCTGCTCGACGAGTACCTCCCGCAGGAGATCGAGCACGGACGCGAGGCGATCCGCTGGCTCGCCGCTCAGAGCTGGTGCTCGGGCGCGGTCGGCATGATGGGAAAGTCGTGGGGAGGGTTCAACGCCCTCCAGATCGCCTCCGGCTCCGGCGTCGAGAACCTCCGCGCGATCCTGACCGTCTGCTGCTCCGACGATCGCTACCGGGACGACGCCCACTTCATGGGGGGCTCGCTCCTCACCGAGAATTTCTTCTGGGGGACCGTGCTCACCGCGCTCCGCATCCTGCCCCCGGACCCCGAGATTTCCGGAGAGCGGTGGCGGGAGATGTGGCTCGAGCGGCTCGAAGCCGCCTCGCCTCTCAGCGAAGCCTGGCTTCGCCATCAGCGGCGCGACGACTACTGGAAGCAGGGCTCGGTCTCCCACGATTACCGCGCCATCACCTGCCCGGTCTACGCCGTCGGCGGCTGGGCCGACGCATACTGCAACGGCATCTTCCGGCTCCTCGCCGGGCTCGCCGTTCCTCGCAAGGGACTCATCGGCCCCTGGGCGCATGCCTATCCGCACGAGGGCGAGCCCGGTCCACCCATTGGTTTCCTGCAAGAAGCGCTGCGCTGGTGGGACCAGTGTCTGAAGGGACAGGAGACCGGGATCCTGGACGAGCCGATGCTGCGGGTCTGGATGCCGGAGTCGAGCCCTCCGGCTTCGGCGCGGCGGGTCTCGCCCGGGAGATGGGTCTGCGAGTCCGCATGGCCGCCGCCGAACCCGCGGACGCGCTCGTTCGGCCTCGCCGGCGGACGACTCCTCGACCACGTCCCGGACACGAGCGACCGGATTTCCATCCGCTCGAAGCTCAGCACCGGCTCGCAGGCCGGCGCCTGGTGCCCGTTCGGAGCGGAGGGAATGCCCCGGGATCAGAGACCGGACGACGAGCGGTCCGTCGTCTTCGATTCTCCTCCGCTGACGGAGGGGGTCGAGATTCTGGGCGCGCCGGTCGTGAGGCTGAAGCTCCGCTCCGACCGTCCCCTCGCGAATCTCGTCGCGCGCCTCGAGGACGTCTTCCCCGACGGGGTCTCGGCTCGCGTCACCTACGGAGTATGGAACCTGACCCACCGCAGGGACCACAGGCACCCCGAGCCCATGCCGCTCGAGACTCCGGTCGAGATCGAGCTCCCGCTCAACCATAGAGCGCACTCTTTCACGGCCGGGAACCGCATCCGCCTCGCATTGTCCACATCGTATTGGCCCATCGTGTGGCCCGCGCCCGAGGAAGCGACGCTCGAGCTCGACCTTGCGGGCTCGAGCCTCGAGCTCCCCGTTCGCGCCCCCAAGCCGGAAGACGAGCGGCTCCGCCCTTTCGATCCGCCGGAGCAAGCCCCGTATCCCGAGTCGACGACCGTAACCGAAGGGAAGTCGACCAGAGACGTCCGTCACGACCCGACGACCGGGGAGACGGTTCGCGTTTTCGCGGCCGACTTCACGGAGAACGACGAGCCGGCCCTCACCCGGATCGAGGCCACCGGGCTCGAGTACGGCGACGCCATCAGCGTGGGCCTCTTCATCCGCGATGGGGACCCGCTCTCGGCACGAACCGAGATGCGCCACCACGCACGGTTCCGCAGGCCGGGCTGGAGCATCGGCACACGGGTCGCCGCGCGTATGACCGCCGACGAGAAGAGCTTCCACCTCGAGACCGACATCGAGGGTTTCGAGGGAGACGAGCGCGTCTTCGAGAAGCGGTTTCGGTCGACGGTCCCGAGGGACCTCGTCTGAAATCATGTCCCATATCGGGAAGCCGCCGTGCGACGAAGGAGTCCTTCGCGCTCCTTCGGTCTGCGCCCCCGCGGCACGGTCGGCGGAGCCGTGGATTCTGGCGGCGACGATTCTGGGCTCGAGCATGGCGTTCGTCGACGGCACGGTGGTCAACGTCGCTCTGCCTGTCCTTCAGAGGGAGCTGAACGCGACCGCGGCGGAAGTCCAATGGGTCGTCGAGAGTTATGCCTTGCTTCTCGCCTCCCTGCTCCTCGTCGGCGGATCGCTCGGCGATCGCCTCGGGCGCCGCCGCGTCTTCGCCGCGGGGGTCGCGCTCTTCGCGCTCGCCTCGATGGGCTGCGGTCTGACGTCGACGGTTCACGGGCTCATCGCCGCCCGGGCCGTTCAGGGCGTCGGCGCCGCGCTCCTGGTGCCGGGGAGCCTCGCGATCCTGAGCGCGTCGTTCGACGAGTCGAGGCGGGGCCGGGCGATCGGGACCTGGTCGGCGTTCACCGGCATCACCGCCGCGGTGGGACCCGTGCTGGGCGGGTGGTTCGTTACGAACGTCTCGTGGAGATGGGTGTTCTTCATCAACGTGCCCATCGCAGCCGTGGTCCTGGCTCTTCTGTGGTGGCGGGTTCCGGAAAGCGACAGCGGGTCCGCCGAGCGGACGCTCGATTGGCTCGGTGCGGGACTTGCCGTCCTCGGGCTCGGCGGTCTCGCCTACGGTCTCACCGAGTCGTCGGCCTGGGGCTTCCTCCTGGGGGCCGCCGCCCTGGCGGCGTTCGTCGTCGTCGAGAGACTCGTCCCCAGCCCCATGGTGCCGCTCCGGCTCTTCCGCTCCCGCGAGTTCGCCGGGGTCAACGTTCTGACCTTCCTCCTGTACATGGCTCTCGGAGGCGCGCTCTTCTTCTTCCCCTTCAACCTCGTGCAGCTCCAGCGGTACTCGCCGACCGAAGCCGGCCTCGCTCTCCTGCCGTTCATCCTCATCATGTTCCTTCTGTCGCGCTGGGCGGGAGGCCTGGTCGATCGCCACGGTCCGAGGCTTCCGCTCGTCGCCGGACCGGTCATCGCCGCGCTCGGTCTCGCGCTCTTCACGCGGCCGGGGCTCGGCGGCTCCTACTGGAGCACGTTCTTTCCGGCGGTAGTGGTCCTGGGATTGGGAATGGCGGTCAGCGTCGCCCCGCTCACGACTACGGTGATGCGAGCGGTCGATTCGTCCCATGCGGGGGTCGCTTCCGGCATCAACAACGCCGTGGCCCGCACCGCCGGTCTCCTCGCGATCGCCGCGATGGGCGTCGTCTTGACCGCGGTCTTCGACCGCAACCTGGACCGCGAGATCCATGCGCTCGAGCTATCGCCCCTGGAGCGGAGCGTCCTGAACGAGGAGCGGCGGGATCTCGCGGGCGCCGAGCTCTCCTCCGAGATTTTCGGGGCCGAAGCCGAGAGCGTGCGGCACGCCATCGAGGTGTCGTTCGTGAGCGGGTTCCGCGCGGTGATGTGGAGCGCCTCGGTCCTCGCGCTCCTGGGCGGGCTCGCCGCGTTCGGATTCCTCGGCCAGGGGCCTACTGCCGCGGCTCCGCCCCGAACTTCGCCGTGAGCCGGGCCACGATCTTCGGCGCAAGGCGGGTTTTCTTCCTGGATTTCGTCTTCTTCCTTCCAAGGAAGGCGGAATGGGACACGACCAGCTCTTCAAAACGGTTCTCGAACGGCTCCTGCAGGGTTTTCTGGAGTTGTTCTTTCCCGAAGTCGCAGCGCGGCTCGACTTCGAAACCCTGCGGTTCATCGACAAGGAGGTCTTTGCCAACGTTCCCAGAGGGGAGGTGCGGGAGGCCGATGTCGTCGCCCGGCTCGAGACCCTGGAAGGAGAGCCGGAGATCGTCATCGTCCACGTGGAAGTCCAGGCGAAACCGGAGACGGAATTCGCGCGGCGGATGTTCGAATACTACGCACTCCTGCGATTGCACCATCGGCTTCCAGTGTTCCCCATCGTTTTGTACCTGCGCGGAGGGCCGCCCTCGACGGTCGAGGAGTATCAAGAAGAGCTTTTCGGGGAGGAGCACCTCCGCTTCCGCTACCGAAGCGTCGCGCTGGCACGTCTACCCGCGGAAGAGTATGTTGGAGCGAGCCCGCTCGGAGCGGCACTGGCGGCGCTGATGCGGCGGGGGAAGGCCGGCGATCGGGCGGAGTTGCATGGTGAGATGCTGCGTCGGGTGCTCGAGAGCGAGCTCGACGACGCTCGGAAGTACCTCTTGGTGAACGTCATCGAGACGTACGACGAGCTTTCGGCGGAGGAAACTGAACGGTTTCGTCGTCTGATCTCGGGAAAGGAGTATCGAAAAGTGCAGGACGTGCAGCTCACCTATTTTGATAAGCTCGAATTGAGGGGCCGCTTGGAAGGGAAGCGCGAGACGCTTTTGCGACAGCTCACCGCTAAATTTGGTCCGCTGCCCGACGAAACGGCGATGAAGATCGCTGCGATAGGGTCCACAGCCGAGCTCGATACCTATCTCGACCGCGTTCTCACGGCAAATTCACTCGAGGAGATTGGAGTCCGGTCGTAGAGTCGAGGGACGGGCACGAGCCGATTCGAGCGGGCTCGCCGCGTTCGGATTCCTCGGCCAGGGGCCTACTGCCGCGGCTCCGCCCCGAACTTCGCCGTGAGACGCGCCACGATCTTCTCCCTGGCCTTCTTCACGTCGGCGTCGGTGAGCGTCCGGTCGGGCGCCTGGTAGGCGATCGAGAGCGCGAGCGACTTCTTGCCCTCGGGGATGGGCTCCCCCTGGTACTCGTCGAAAACCGCCGCTGCGCTCGCGAGCGGATGGGCGAGGATCTCCTCGACCAGCGAGGACGCCGCGGTGTCGCGGGACACGATGACCGCGAGGTCCTCGACCACCGCGGGGAACTTCGCGAGCGCGCGGTAGTGCGGCACCGGTTTCACGTGCGGAAGGAGGTCCTCGAGACGGACCTCGAAGAGATAGACGTCGTCCGCGATTCCGAATGCCTCGGCGGTTTTGGGGTGGACCTGCCCGAGGACGCCCACGGTACCGCCTCCCACGCGAAGCTCCGCCGATCGCCCGCCCAGGAGGCCGTACTCTTGAGACGCCGCATAGGAGACCTCGACGCCGGAGCGATCGAAGATCTGCTGCAAGTAGGCCTTCGCGTCGAAGAAATCCGCGCTCTCCGAAGTCGGGCTCCCCCAGCGGTCGAGACGGGGTCCGCCGACGGCGCCGACGATACGTTCCCTCTCGTCCGGGAGGGCGCTCCCCGTGGGAAGGTAGACCCGCGCGGCTTCGAAGATCGCGATCCGCGTCTTTCCCAGCCGAAGATTTGAGGCGACCACCTCGAGGACCGAAGCCCGGAGCGACGTCCGCAGCCGCTCCTGCCCCACGTTGAGCGGGTTCACCACCGCGAGCGGCGGAGCGATCTCGAAAGATTCCGGCGGCACGACTCTCGAAAGGACCTCGAGGCTCGTCAGCGGATAAGTGATGACCTCCTGCATGCCCGCGTCGACCAGGTAGTCCTTCAGCCGTTCGCGGAGCTCGCGCAGAGGCTGGACGACTCTCGGAGGCACGCGGCCCGCGATGGGCTCGACGGGAATACGCTCGTATCCGATCATCCGCGCGACTTCCTCGACGACGTCGTCTGCGATCTGGACGTCCCTCCGCCAGTAAGGAACCCGGACGGCGAAGACGTCCGGCTCGGCTTTCACCTCGAATCCGAGCGCCTCGAGAGAGGCGACGACCGTCGCTTCCGGCGGGTCGATCCCCAGGACCTGGGAGAGACGCTTCCGTGGAAGGGACACCACAACCGGGTGGGACGGTCTCGGATAGACGTCGACGAGTCCCGTTGCCGCGGTCCCTGACGCATGCTCTACCAGGAGCTTCGTCGCCCGCCGCGACGCGATGGGGGCGAGCTCGGGAGCGACCCCCCAGGCGAACCGCCTGGAGGCCTCGCTCGGGAGCTTCAATGCCGCGGCGGTCCTCCGGACGCTCACCGGGTTGAAGTTCGCGACTTCGAGGAGGATGTTCCGCGTTTTGTCGGTGACTTCCGTCGCGAGCCCCCCCATCACTCCCGCCACGGCGATCGGCCCCGAGGGATCGGTGATGAGGAGCTCCCCTCTTTCGAAGCTCCGCTCTTTTCCGTCGAGCGTCGAGAGCTTCTCCCCGGGCCGCGCCCGCCGGACGATGATGCGATGCTCGGCGATGGTGTCGTAGTCGAAAGCGTGGATCGGCTGGCCCAGCTCCAGCATCACGTAGTTCGTGATGTCGACCACGTTGCTGATGGGCCGCATGCCCGCCGCGAGGAGGCGATCCTGCATCCACGAGGGCGAGGGTCCGATGCGAATCCCTTCGATGAGCGAAAGCGTGAACCGCGGGCATAGATCGGGGTCCACGATCTCGACGCTCGCTCGACCCGCGATCGCGGCGCCCTTCGCCTCGAAGGTGAAGTCGGGATCGCGCACCGAGGTGCCGGTGAGCGCCGCCACGTCCCGGGCGACGCCTGTGATCGAGAGTCCGTCGGCGCGGTTGGGCTTCATGTCGACGACCAGCACGGTGTCGCCGAGGATCTCCGAAAGTGGACGGCCGACGGGCTCCTCGGCCGAGAGCACCAGGATGCCCTCGTGCTCGTCGGATAGTCCGAGCTCCCGCTCGGAGCAGACCATCCCCTCCGAGAACACCCCGCGAATCTTCGCCTTCTTCAGCTTCCGAGGCTCGCCCGTCGCCGCGTCGATGAGGCTCGCGCCGAGGCTCGCGTACGCGATCTTCTGACCCCGAGCGACGTTCGCGGCACCGCACACCACCTCGTGGCGGGAAGCGCCGTCGTTCACGGTGACCAGGCGAAGGCGATCGGCATCGGGATGCGGCCGGACCTCGAGCACCTCCCCGACGACCACATTCTCCCAGTCCGAGCCCGTGCGCTCGATACCCGTGACCTCGAGACCCGCCATCGTCAGCCGATGGGCGATCTCCTTCGGCGGGACCGAGAGGTCCACGTAGTCCCGGAGCCACTTCAAGGGTACGCGCATCTCAGAATTGGCTCAGAAACCGGAGATCGTTCTGGTAGTAGTGACGGATATCGTCGACCCCGCGCCGCAGCATGTCGATTCGCTCGACCCCGAGCCCCGCGGCGAACCCGGTATAGACGTCGGGGTCGTAGCCCATGTTCTTCAGAATCTCGGCATGGACCATGCCCGCGCCCAGGATCTCGATCCAGCCCTCCTTCTTGCACACCCGGCATCCCGATCCGCCGCAGAGGAAACAGTCGATCGCCATGTCGACGCCGGGCTCGACGAAGCGGAAGAAGTCGCAGCGGAAGCGAATCTTCCGGTCCTGGCCGAAGATCCGCTTCGCGAACTCGAAGAGCGTGCCCTTGAGGTGCGCGAGAGTGAGTCCCTCGTCGACCGCGAGGATCTCGATCTGCTGGATCATCCACTCGTGCGTCGGATCCGTCGCCTCGTTCCGGTAGGTCCGCCCCGGGCAGACGATCCGGATCGGAGGCCGGTTCTTCTCCATGAAGCGAATCTGGTTGGGCGACGTGTGGGTCCTGAGAAGAACCTTCTGCTCGCTCCCCTCCCCGCCCTCCACGTAGAAGGTATCCATCAGCTCGCGGGCGGGGTGGTCCTTGGGGATCCGCAGAGCCTCGAAATTGTAGTAGTCGAGCTCCACTTCCGGCCCCTCGATGACCGAGTATCCCTGCGCGACGAAGGCGTCGACGATGTCCCGCTGCGTCTGGGAAATCGGATGGCGCCTCCCGGAGGCGAGCGGACGCGGCGGGAGGGTGACGTCGATCCGGCCGAGCGTCTGAGCGGTCCGGACTCTCGCTTCCGCGAGCTCGGCAACTTTCGCGCGATAGGCCTCCTCGAGCCCGGTCTTGAGAGCGTTCGCGGCCTGACCCGCCGCCCGCCGCTCGTCGGAGTCGAGATCGCCGAGAGAGCGGAGAACGGAGACAGTCTCGCTCTTGCGGCCGAGGAACTCGATCCTCCAGTCCTCCAGAGCCCGCTCGTCCGCGACACGGCCCAGAGACTCCCCGGCGTCTCGGCGGGTTCGCTCAATTTTTTCCAGAACGTCCATGAAACCGTCGAGTTTATCTCGAAATCGCCGAGTTCCGCACTTGCATTCTCGAATTGCAGCGACTACAAGACGCTTCCATGAGACTTCCGATTGCTGCGCTGTTTTTGAGCCTCATGGCGTTCTCGACTTTCGCCCAGGGCCAGGTCAAGGTCTACATCTCCGCCGATATGGAGGGGATCGGAGGCGTGGTCAGCGGGGAGCAGCTCGGGACGTCCGGCTTCGAGTACGAGCGGTTCCGGGAGTTCATGACCGAGGAGGTGCTCGCCGCGATCCGCGGGGCCCGTGCGGGAGGCGCCACGGAGTTCCTGGTCAGCGACTCCCACGGGAACGGCCAGAACCTCCTCATCGAGAAGCTCCCCGACGACGTTCAGCTGGTCCGCTCCTGGCCCCGCCCACTCGGGATGGTGGAGGGAATCGACGAGACCTTCGCCTGCGCGCTCTTCATCGGCTACCACGCGTCCACCGGAAACCCCGCGGGGGTGCGCGCTCACACGTTCTCGAGCGCCACCTTGACCGACGTGCGTCTCAATTCGGTGTCGGTCTCGGAGGCGGGCTTCAACGCCGCCGTCGCCGGCCACTACGGCGTTCCGATCGCGATGATCTCGGGAGACGACGCGATCATCGCCGAGGCGAAGCGCTACATCGGGGAGATCGAAGGGGCGGTGGTGAAACAGGCCCTGAGCTTCCACTCGGCGCGCAGCCTCACGCCCCGCGCTTCCCAGAAGCTCATCGAGGAGACGGCGCGGCGAGCCGTCGAGCGGCGGGCGTCGCTTCGCCCGTTCCGGCTCGAGGGCAACGTCACCCTCGACGTGAGCTTCAAGAACTACCGCCAGGCGGAGCTGCTCGCCTACCTCCCCATCGTCGAAAGGACGGACTCCCACAGCATTCGCTTCGTAGGGAAGGACATGGTCGCGATCTCCAGGTTCGTCCAGTTCATGGACGGCTACGAGACCGGGCTCACGCCCTGATCGCGGCATGGCCAGGGCCGGATACTCCGGAACACCCCTTCCCCAGAAACTCGGGATCCGCCCGGGTCATCGGGTCGCCATCGAGCAACCGCCCTCGGGGTTCGAGACGACTCTGGGCACTCTTCCGGAAGGCGTCCTGCTTCTACCCGCGAGCCGCGGGCGCGACTTCGATGTCATTCTCCTTTTCGTGAGGAACCTGGCAACGCTGGAAGCGAAGCTCGCCCCGACCATCTCCAGGATGGCCCCCACGACGGCGCTCTGGATCTGCTGGCCGAAGAAGACGTCGCCTCTCGCGGCGGACGTCGACGAGAACAAGGTGCGGGAGCGCGGCCTCGCCGCGGGCGTCGTCGATGTCAAGGTCTGCGCCGTCGACGAGGACTGGTCTGGCCACAAGTTCGTTTTCCGGCTGAAGGATCGTCCCGCACTCGAGAAGAAGAAAGCGAGAAAGAAGAAATGAGATTCCCGTTCGCGATTCCCATCCTGCTCCTCGGGGCTCTGCCCCAATCGGCGCTCCCGCAGGAGGCCCCGGAAGCGCCTTCGTGGAAATGGACGGAAGACCAGTGGCGGGGCGCCGTGGAGCGCGTCCGCGCGGGACGGACTCTGCGGCCCCGGCAGTGGCCCGATGGGGCGCGGGTCGCGGTCGCGCTCTCCTTCGACTTCGACAACGAGACTCCGTCGCTTCGAGACAACCAGACTTCACCGTCGCTGATGTCGAACGGCCAGTACGGCGCTCGCGCCGGCCTTCCGCGGGTTCTCTCCCTTCTCGACGCCTACGACGTCCACGCGAGCTTCTTCATTCCGGCGGTTTCCGCGCTCCTCTACCCCGACGAGGTGAAGAAGATCGTCGACGCCGGGCACGAGGTTGGAGTCCACGGGTGGATCCACGAGCGCAACTCGGGGCTCGAGAAGCGCGACGAGAAAGCTCTCCTGGAACGAGCGATCGACACTCTCACCCAGCTCACGGGGAAGAAGCCCAGCGGGATCCGGACTCCCTCCTGGGACTACAGTCCTCACACCCTCGAGATCATCGAGGAGCTGGGGCTTCTGTACGACAGCAGCCTCATGGCCGACGACAGCCCGTACGAGCTCGTCGCCTCCGGAAGACCCACGGGAATCGTCGAGCTTCCCGTCGAGTGGATCCTGGACGATGCCCCGTACTTCAACATGAGCCGCTTCGGAAACCTTCGCCCCCACACCACACCCGACGAGGTCTATACCATCTGGAAGGCCGAGTTCGACCGGGCCTACGAGGAAGGGGGGATGTTCCTTCTGACGAACCATCCCCACATCATCGGGCATCGCTCGCGGATCGAGATGCTCGAGCGGCTGGTGCAGCACATGAGAAGTCGTCCCGACGTCTGGTTCGCGACCCATGAACAGATCGCGCGGTACGTGAAAGAGGCTAGGTAACCGCCCTGGCCAGACGAAGGGAAGAGGGGAACCGAAGGCAAAGGCGCAAGGGCGCAAAGACGCAAAGAAATCCCAATTTCTTCTTTGCGCCTTTGCGTCTTCGCGCCTTTGCGTTTTTTTCCCGGTCCTCCCTCGGTCGATTTCCCCGATGAGGACCTCCGGTCAGCCGAGGTCTTTGAGCCGGTCTTCCAGCTCGTCGGCCATTCCGTCGTGGTGGTGAGTGCGGGCGGCTTCGATGCCTTGCCGGAGTGCCCAGCGGGCTTCGCTCGACTTCCCGAGGCGGACGTAGGCGTCGGCGAGGATCCGGTACGCCGCACCCTCGTCCTGCTTGTCCCTGAGGTAGGACTCCATCTGATCCACCGCCTCCTCGTACTCGCCCTTCTTGTACAGCTCGGTCGCGAGCATGTAGCGGCTCATTGGGTCTTTCGGGTCCTTCGCGAGAAGGTCCCGAAGCGCCTGGATCCGATCGGTCATCGCGTCAATCCCCCGTAGGTTTCACGAAGGCTAGCACGGTCCGGGCCACTTCGTCCTCGATTTCTCGGGCCGTCTTCCCCGCCGACTTCGGAGCCTTGAATCCGTGGTCGGCTTTCTCGAGCAGATGGAGCGACGCGCCGAGGTCGCGAACCAGAGGCTCGAGCAGATCGAGATTGGCGAAGGCGTCCGCCGTGCCGCTTACGAAGAGCATCGGCACCCGGATTTGCGGAAGGTGGTCCTTCCTGAGTTGATCGCGCCGGCCCGGAGGGTGGAGGGGGTAGGCGAGAAAGAAGATTCCGTCGCAAGGGTAGCCGTTGGCGACGAGATAGGAAGCCATGCGGCCCCCCATCGACCTTCCCGCGAGAAAGAGCCGGGAAGGCGAGAGCTCACGCTTGACCCAGTCGGCGACGGACCTCCAGCAGGAGATGAGGTGCGGCTGCCGGTCCGGGCTCTTCCTGCCTTTCTCGGAGTACAGAAAGTTGAAGCGGATCGCGGTGACCCCCGAGGACGCGAGCTTCTGTTGGAGCGCCTTCAGGGACGGGGTGTCCATGTTGCCGCCGGCGCCGTGGGCGAGGATCACCGCCGTCGCGCTTCCGCCGGCGGGAGCGACGGAGACGGATACCTCGCCGAGGTCCTTCCCTTCCCCGTCCGTGACTCGTATCTTCTTCAGAGAGCTCAGAGGATTCTCTTGCCGAAGGCCGAGGCCACCATCTCGACGGCGACCTCCGCGGTGGAGTTCTGCACGTCGAGGATCGGATTCACTTCCGCCACCTCCATCGAGACCATGCGTCCCGATTCGGCGACGAGCTCCATCACCGTATGGGTCTCGCGATACGTGAGTCCGCCTCGCACCGGCGTCCCCACTCCGGGGGCGACCGTGGGGTCCATCACGTCCACGTCGAAGCTGACATGAATTCCTTCCGTGCCCCGGCCCGCGATCTCGATCGCTTCGCGCGAGACGTCGTAGATTCCCCGTCGGTCGATCTCTTCCATGGTGAAGACCCGGAGACCGATCTCGGCGATCACCTTCTTCTCCGCGGCGTCGATGCTGCGGGCGCCGAGGATGGAACAGCAGGCGGGATCGAGCTTGGACTCTCCGGGGGCGAACCCGCCGATGCGAACGAGCTCCTCCGCTCCGCGGCCGAAGGCGACCGCCTGGGGCATTCCATGAATGTTCCCCGAAGGGGACGTCGCCGGAGTATTGGCGTCGCCGTGGGCGTCGAGCCAGATCATCCCCAGCTTCTTCCTCTCGCGCCGGAAGTGCGCCGCCAGTCCGGCGATTGTTCCAATGGCGATCGAATGATCTCCCCCGAGGACCAGCGGGGTCTCCCCGGATCCGATGCTCTTTCCGACCCTCCGGGCGAGATCCTCCATCACCGCCGCGATCTCGGGGAGATATCGGAGCTTGGGATCCTCGACGTCCAGGGCCTCGGGCTCGTCGGAGTTGAGGTTTCCCTCGTCGATGACCTCGTACTCCAGGTCGCGAAGCCGCTGCCGGATTCCCGCCTTGCGCATCGCCGACGGGCCCATGTCCACTCCGCGCCGGCCGGCGCCGAGGTCCATGCGAACGCCGATGATTCGAATTACGTCCACGAGGCGAAGTCTACCACGGGGGCCCCGCGGGCCCGATCGGGGGTGTGCTATTCTGGCCTGCCTGACGTGATGCTCGGCCGAAATCTGGTTCCCGCGCTCTTTCTCCCCCTCGCGCTCTCTCGCTTCACCCCGTCCTGCGTCGACGTCTCGGAGCCCGGCGCCGCGAGCTTGACCGACGTCGAGTTCTCGCGGCTCATTCATCAGATTTCGGAAGAGGGCGGCTACTTCTGGAGCAACAACTACATCTCCAACGAGACTTCGTACCTCCACGTTCTCGACGAGCTCGCGAATCTGAAGGTGAAGGGCGGGGTCTACGTTGGAGTCGGCCCGAACCAGAACTTCACCTACATCGCCGCCATTCGGCCCGAGCTGGCGTTCATCGTGGACATCCGCCGGCAGAACCTGCTCGAGCACCTGCTCTTCAAGGTCCTGACCGAGAAATCGGAAAGTCGGGAGGATTACCTGGGGCGCCTCCTCGGACGCCCCGTTAAGACGCGCCTCCCGGCATCGACCTCGCTGCCGGAGATCGTCGCCGCCGTCGAGGCCGCGCCTCCGGACGAGGCCTACTTCCGGGAGCAGCTATCGCAGGTCGAGGTGGAGCTCCGGGGAATTCCCGAGCTCGCCCTCACCGAGGCGGACTTCGAGGAGATCCGTCAGATCCACGGAGAGTTCTTCCGCCAGGGGTTCGAGATCAAGTACGACAGCTGGCGGTCGTTCTTCTTTCCTTCGCTGAAGGAGTTCCTCCTCGAGACCGATCTGAACGGGCACCACCGGAACTGGCTGGCTTCGGTCGAGGATTTCGAGTACGTGCGCGAGATGCAGCGCACGAACCGCATCGTCCCCCTGGTGGGCGACTTCGCGGGAGAGCAGGCGTTCCGCCGCCTGGGACGCGTCCTCGAATCGAGGGGCGCTACCGTCTCCGCGTTCTACCTCTCGAACGTGGAGTTCTACCTTTTCCGGCAGCGCAAGTGGCCGGCGTTCGTCGACAACGTTCGCGAGCTCCCGACCGACGAGCACAGCGTATTCATCCGCGCCTACGCCAACCTGCACCGCCCCCACCCCAAGATGGTGGACGACCACATCACCGTGAGCCTGGTGCAGAACATCCACCTGTTCCTCCGAAACGCCCGCGAGGGCCGCTACCACAGCCTCTGGGACGTGGTCACTTTGGAGGAAGACTTTTGAGATTCGCTTCGATCCAGGACCCGGTGAGCTCGGAGACGAGGGCGGCGGCATCCGCCGGCGCGACCCCCTCGAGCTGAAGAAGGCCACGGCCGACTTCAGTGAAGATCCCCGAGACCGCATAGCGCACGCCCAGGTAATCGACGGAGTATCCGTAGGAAGACTCTCCTCGCCGGCCGGGCCGAATGCTGCAGGCCCTCGCGGCGGAGAGGGCGTCGGCACCGGAGCTCCACCAGGCGGCGCGAAGCGAGATACGAAAGTCTCCCGGCGGCGAGGCCGCCGTCGCCGACTCGATCGCCGGAAGTCCGGCACAGGGAACCGGAGCGGAGGACTCCTGGTCCCACCCTCGAGGAAACGCGACGGACGGCGCCGAAGGGCTGGCAAGATCCACCGGTTCCCAGGAAATCCGGTCCGGCGGCAGAGGCCGCTCGACGGGCGAGCTCAGGAGCGAAGCGACCCCGACGCTCTGAAGAGACTCCACGAGCACCGAGCGATTGTAGGCGACTGCCTCGGCGGAGCCGACGTATCGCAGGACCACTTTTTCCGGACCGTTGCCGAGAATCGCGTACTCGATCTTCGCCTCCCCGCCGTCCTCCTCCTGGCCGGTGGCGCTTCCGAGAACCAGACGCCCTCCGGAGAGCGTCTGTGATCTCCGCAGACCGGTGGCCCGAAACGACCCGAATGCCTCGCCCGAGAGGAGAGCCGCCTCGAGGCGAGCGGCGTCCCAGGGGGTGACTACGCGGTCCGAGGCGAAGGCGACCGAGGTGGGCGTGGGCTCGCTGAAGGCTCGCAGCCTCGAGGGCGAGACGTCCTCGATGGATTCCGGGAGTCGCAAGGTCAGCCCCTTGCCCTCGAGAATCTCCTCGCTTCCGAGCCGAAGGCGCTCGACGGGAACGAGGCCTCCGTACCCGTTCGCTTCGAGAAAGTCCTTGACCGAATTGACGGGAATGGCGAAGCCGATTCCATCCCCCTCTTTGAGCTTCAAGCGAACGACGCCGAGAACGAACCCCTCGGCGTCGACCATGGGCCCGCCGCTGTTCCCGGGATTCACGGTCGCGCTGGTCTGGAGGAACGCGGTCGTTCCCGTCGCGTCGCCTCGGACCGCGGAGACCGTGCCGCGGCTGACGCTGACCGCGGGCACGACGCCGGATGCTTCCTCCCGGCCGACTTCCACTTCTCGGCCGAAAGGAAATCCGTAGACCATCACGTCTTCCCCCGGAGTCGCGGCATCGGAATCGCCGAGCGCGAGATAGGGAAGCGAGGCGCCGGCTATCGACAGGATTGCGAGGTCCAGCTGCGGATCCGAAACCTCGACGGTCGCGGGAAGCGAAAGCGGCGGGCTGTCGGGGTCCGGGGATCGCAGAAGCACCTCGATTCGCTCCACCGAGAGCCGCGTCCTCACTTCGCGATTCCCGAGCCGCGCCTCGAAGGAATCGCCGCTGACCACGTGGTGGTTCGTGAGAACGTGTCCGTAGGGCGTGAAAACGAAGCCGCTTCCGGTGCCGAGCTCGACGTCTCGCTTCTCGGCGGACTCCGTCCAGGAGGAATCCACTTCGACCTCGACCGTACCCAGGACGCGGATGAACACCGATGCCGCCGCCGGGTCGGCCACCCGCTCCGCCGGGAGTCCCTCCGCGGCGGCGGCGAGAGCCACCAGAGCGAACCTGTACCGCATCCAGCTACAGTGTACCCCTTTGCCCTCGGATGTAGCGGTGTGCACTACAGTGGAGACGGCGCGAGCCCCTGGTTTTTCGCGTTCTCGAGAGCGGCACGACCCTTGCTATCCGTCGCAGACGAGCGCCGACCATCGGACGGGAGAGCAATGCTGCAGGAAACGCTGGTGGAACTCTGTCCCTCGTGCGGCGAGCGCACCGAAGCGACCGCCGCCGAGTGCGGGAGCTGCGGAGCGTCGCTCGTGCTCTGGGCCGAGGCGTCCTTCTCCGGAACGGAAAAGGGCCTTCGCCGCTCGTCGTCCGGTTCGTTCCGGCCGCCGTCATCCGCTCCTCTGAAGGAGACCCTCGACTACGCGCCGGGAGAGATCTTCGGCTCGCGCTACGTCGTCATCGACCGTCTGGGGCAGGGCGGGATGGGCGTCGTCTACAAGGCGCGCGACCAGGAGACCAGCCGGACCGTCGCTCTGAAGATGATTCGAGAGAGCCTTCTGGGCGACTCCGAGGCGCTCTCGCGCTTCCGGCGCGAGTCCGGTCTCGCGCAGCAGGTCACCCACGAAAACGTATGCCGCATCCACGACCTGGGGCTCGTCGAAGGAGTGCGCTATCTGAGCATGGAGTATCTCGAGGCCGACACCCTCGCCGAGCTGATCCAGAGCCTCGGGAGCCTCTCGGTGAGGCAGACGCTTCAGATCGGGGCTCAGGTATCGTCGGGTCTCGAAGCGATCCACTCCCGGGGCATCGTTCACCGGGATCTGAAACCTTCGAACATCGCGGTCGACCGCCACGGACGGGTGGTGGTCATGGACTTCGGCCTCGCCCGGGGACCGGTGGATTCCGGAGTTACCGAGCCCGGCGTCCTCGTCGGCTCCTACGCCTACCTCGCCCCCGAGACCGTCAGCGGCGCGCCGCTTTCAGCTGCCGCCGACGTCTACGCTCTCGGCCTCGTCCTCTACGAGATGCTCACCGGAAAGCGGCCCCCGGGAGACGAGGACCAGAGGCCGCTCGCGCTTCGCGGAGACGCGGCCGTACTCCCGCCTCCGAGCTCCCATGAGCCCGACGTCCCCGGCGATCTCGACGACATCACCGCCCGCTGCCTCTCGTGGCGCGCCTCCGACCGGCCCGCCATCTCCGAGGTTCGAGAGACGCTCGAAAAGCTCCTCGAGAGCGAGGAAGGGCGCGTGGTCTCGAGGCGCCGCGAGACCCGACGGGCGTCGCGCCGCACCAGGCTGCTCGCGGCAGGCATCGCTCTAGTCGCCATCGCGGCCGCTCTTACCGCCGTCTTTCGGCCCGCCCCGAGGGGTCCGATCGCCGTCGCGCTCGTTCCCTTCGCGGTCGAGAATCCCTCGCCGGAAAGCTCGAGCCTCCCCGCTTTCAGCGCCGACGGGCTCACCGCGGGGCTTCAGGCGGCTCCCGAGATCCGGGTGAGCGTCGTCGAGCCGGACCTGAGGGCGAAACCGGATGCCGAGATCCTCCGCGCGCTCGGCGTCCAGTGGCTGCTGCGCGGCACCGCATCGATCGACGGCGCCGGCGTCGTCTTTCGTCCCGTGCTGTCGCGCGCGGACGGAGGTGTGGTTCTCCGGGAAACGATCGAAGGCAGCCAACCCATCGAGACCCTCGACCGCGTCCGGCAGCGTGTGCTTCTGACGCTGGGAGCGCCGTCGGGACTCCCCGGACTCGCGACGCTCCGCACTTCGAGCTTCGAGGCCTACCAGGCCTACCTCGAGGCGCGAACCCACCACGACGGCTGGTTCGCCCTCGGAGACATCGAGAGGGCCCGCTCGCTCTACAAGCGAGCGCTCGAGGTCGACCCTTTCTTCGACTCCGCCCTCACCGGCCAAGCGCTCGCTTCGACGAGCCGATATCTCGCGACGCGCGACCCGGGGGACCTCGCCGTCGCGCGCTATGCCTCGGAGCGAGCTCTCGCCCAGGCGGAAGCTCTGCCGGAAACCCATGTCGCGCGGGCCACCCTCTTCGCCGCGGAAGGAAAATGGGACGAAGCCCACGCGAGCTTCGATCGCGCCTTCGCTCTCGCGCCAGGCGACTACGCCTCCCGGCGGAACGCGGCCGACCTCTACGAAACCCTGGGACGCGACGGCGAGGCGGAGGAGATCTACGCCGGGCTCGTCGCCGACCAGCCGCTTCACTGGAACAACCACTACTGGTACGGAGGCTTTCTCTACCGCCGCGGCAACCTGAAGGCCGCCGCCGTCTCCCTCGAGCGGGCGCGAGCGCTCGCCCCCGAAGCCGAGCCCCCGGTGACGCTTCTCGGCTTCTGCCATCTCTCCGGAGGCGATCTCGATGAGGCTCGGAAGATGTTCGAGAGAGCGCTCGAGCTCTCCCCCGAGCCGCGAGCCCGACAACGCCTCGGTCTCGTCCACTACTACGCGCACGAGTTCGAACGCTCGCTCGAGCTCTGGTCGCAGGTTCTCACCGCCGAGCCCGAGAAGCCGGCGGCCCATGTCGACGTTGCGGACGCGCTCCGGCAGCTCGGGCGAATCCCGGAAGCCCAGCGCCACTACGACGCCGCCCTCGAGCTCTACCATCGAGCGACGGGCATGGAAACCGAGGCGCGGGCCCAGAGACCGCAGGTCCTCGCCGCCGCCGGCCGCTGCCGGGAGGCGAGGAGCGAGATGGAACGCGTTTTGAGCGATCACCCCGGAGACCCGGTGTTCCTCTACTACGGCGCGCTCACCGCCGCGCGATGCCGGCTCGACGATTGGGCCGCGCGGCTGGTCCTCGATTCGATCGGGGCGGGGAACGTCGTGGGGATCTGGTTCGATCCCGATCTCGAGACGGTGCGCCGGGACCCTCGCGTGCGCCGCCCCCTCGAGCTCATCGGAAGCCCGGAGTAGACTCAGTAGTTCCGTCGCGGCACGTCCCACGTGGGGTCGTTCACGACGACTTCACCGGTATCGGGGTCCTTCTTCAGGATCCGGTACTTCCCGCGGCTCGGCGTGACGGTGGGAGATGCGTTGATCCGACCGGGGACGGTTCCGGTGAAGCTGGAGCGCGGCTTCCCCTCGCGGTCCTTGCCGAAAGGTGTGATGTCGGGCGGGAACTCGACCGTGACCACGGTGCCCGGTTTTCCGACCAGATCGAAGACGACGCTCCCATACTTCTCGACGTTGAAGTGGTACGGCCAGACGAACGGAGCGGCGAAGCCTTCCCGCGAAAGCTCGTTCACGTGGCCCGACAGGCCCTCGGTGTCGATGGTGAGGAGGACGCTTCCCGGGGTCCCGACCTTCACGGCGACGAAGACCAGGGCGAGCGCTCCCAATGCGGCGCCCAGGACTTCGAGCAGGGCGCCCCCGCCGAAGCCGGCGGCGAAACCCCTTCCGAGCAAGGCGCCGAGGAAGGCCACGAGCGTACCCAGAAAGACGTGCTGGCGGCGCGGCAGCTGCCAGAACAAGAGCTGCACGGCGAGGATGTAGACCACGAAGGCCACGACGAGATCGAGAGCGACGACCGCGAGATAACTTCTCTCCACGATTCCTCCTCCGCGAGTTGGCGGCGATTGTACCGTCCCTTATGATGCCCGGGAAATGTCGACTCCATCATCTCGCGCCGTTCTGGTCACGGGGGCTTCGACCGGCATCGGCCGCGCGAATGCCCGCGCGAGCCGTCGAGCTCTATGGAAGCCGCATCGAGACACTGACCAGGCGCGCTCGGGAGATGAGCGAGGCCGGCGCCCCCGCCGATGAGGTCGCAAAGGCCGTGTACCACGCGCTCGTCTCCAGGAGACCGAGGACGCGCTACCTCGTGGGCCGGGACGCCAGGCTGACCGCGAAGCTCGCGTGGATCCTGCCGGATCGGGCGATCGACCGCCTGCTGCGAGGGCGCTTTCGCCCCTGAACGGGGGCTACTTCCTCAGCAGAACGCGCTCGAAGAGGTCCAGTGCCCTTGGGTCTTCCGACTGCCCGAGCCAGAAGAATGCCTGCTTTCTGACTTCGGGATTGGGATGGGTCTCGGCGACCTCCACCAGCAGGGGAACGCCTTCGTCCGCGGGTAACTGGGAGAGCGCGAAGACCGCTTGCTTCTTGACCTCGACGTCGGGATCCTCCTTCGCAGCGGCCGCGATCGCGCGGGCGGCAACCGCTCCCGCTCTCTGACCGAGCCAGAAGAGGGCCTTCTCGCGGACTTCGGAGCTCCGGTCCTTCCGGGCGATCTCGACGAGCTTTCCGATCGCCCCTTCGGATTTCGAGAGGTGGATCGCGAAGACGATCTGCTCCCTCATCCGGGCATCGAGCTCGCCGGCATACCGGGCCGCGAGTCTTCGATATCCTTCGTCGCCGCGAGCCGCCCCGAGCCAGAAGACGGCCTTCTCCCGCACCTCGAACGCGGGCGCGCGCCCCGCGAGCTCCTCGAGGAGGTCGTCGGCGCCCCGGCCGAAATGCAGCGCCGCTGCCTGCACGGCATCCTCCCTCACCTCGTCCGTGGAAGAGAGCGCCAGGGTTCTCAGGTGGCGCAGACTCTCCTCCGGTGGAACCGGCTCCCACCAGTAGAGGGTTTGCGATCCGGCGTCGACGCGGCAGCCGGTCGACAGAAGTCGAATCTCGGCGACGCGGCCGTTCTCGACTCGCTGGAGGACGAAGAGACTCCTCGAGACTTCGTGCTCCGAGCCCGCGCTTTCCTCCCGACCCGAATCCAGGCGAACGACTTCCCCGCCTCCGCAGAAATGATGGGAGCCGGCGACCATGGGCACCGAGTATCCGGCCCAGCCCGCTCTGGGGAGCCTCTCGATGGCGGCCGCGAGGCTCGAGACCGGTCCCAGCGTCTCGAGCCGACCGGCGACGAGCTCGGGTTTCTCCGTGGAGGCGAGGGCGACGAACAGCAGCAGATCGATCATTTTTTCAGAATCTCCATCAGGAAGTCCTTGGCCTCTTTCGACCCGATGAGCGAGATCTTCTCGACCGCCCGCCGCTTCAGCTCGGGGTCGGATTCGGCGCGCGCGATCTCGATGAGCTCCTTCACCGCATCGTTGATGAAGAGCGCCTCGAGGAGGTGCTGCTTCACCTCCCGGTCGGTCTCGCTGCGGTAGAGTCCCAGGAGAGCGGGAACCGCTTCCTCCCCGGAAACCCCGAGACTCTGGATCGCGGCCTTTCGGATCTCGGCCGGTTGGGCCTTGTCCGTGGCTACCTGCGCGATCTTGTCGTGGTTGCCGGCGATGAAGAGACCGTGGAGAATCTGCTTCTTCGTTTCCAGGGACGGCTCCTCCTGGAAGAGCTGCCAAAGGGCCTCCTCGGCCCCTTCGGCGCCGAGCAGCTGGATGGCGGAACGGCGGAGCTCTTCGGACTGGCTTCGATCGCGGGCGACGGCGAGGAGATGCTCCTCGTCGCCGGCAACCATGAACGCCTGGAGCATCTTTTCTTTCGCGTCCTCCGAGGTCTCCCGCTGATAGAGCTCCCACAGCTCCGCCGAGGCGTCCATCGTGCCCAGAAGCTGGATCGCCCGGCCCCGAAGCTCGGGATCGGGCTCGTTCTTCGCGAGATCCAGAAGGCGCTTCTCGTCGCCCGCGATCATGAAGCTCTCGAGAACCGTGGCCCGGGCCTCCTTGGAGGACAATCCCCGGTAGAGCTCCGCGAGAAGCGCGAGCCCCCGGTCGCTTCCATGGACCCCGAGGTAGCGGATCGCCTGGCGCTGCAGCTCCGGATCGCCCTCTCCCTTCGCGACGTTCGCCAGGATGGCGTGGGCCTTCGCCGACTCGCTCTGTGCCAGGACGAAGAGCGCTCGCTCCCTCAGGCGGGTGGACTTCTCGCTGGTGAGGAACTCCTCCAGGATGGGAATCGCCTCTTCTTCGTTCCCCTGCATGAGCCCGTTGAGCGCCATGAGCTTCAGGTCCTCGTCGTCGGACGACCCGCCGCGGGCGGCGCGCGCCGACCCACCACGGATCTGGGCGGCGATCACTTGCGCGTCGTCCCGCCAGGCGCTCTTCGGGAAGCGGCTCTCGAGCTCGGAGACGAGCTCCAGCGCCCGCTTGGCGTCGGGGATCTTCGAATACGCATGGGCCTGCCAGTAGAGCCCGGCGTCCGCGAGGGCCTCGTCCTCGGCGACGATCTCGAAGGCCTCGATCGCCTCGCGCCAGCTCCCGCGGTCGAGCGCCTCCCGCCCGCGCTCGTAAGCTTGATTGGCCTCGGGGGACTGAAGGGCCGCGAGCGCGACCGCGAGCCCCAGGGGCGCAAGCGTCGAAATGTAGGACATGGGTGTTCGTCTCCTGTTCAGAATTTCTTCACGGTCGATCCGAGGACCCGGAGCTTGAAGAGCAGGTCCCGCTCCTCGATGCGGCTCTTGAGGCCCTCCCGAGCCTCGAGCGACTCCGGCCCCTGACTCACGTCGAGGAGAACCCGCTCCAGCTCTTCGAGAACGTCGGCGGTCGCCACTTCTCCGACCCGGTACGCGGTCTGGCGGTACAGCCGGCTCGCCTGGAGGAGCTCCGCGGCACGCTCGCGCTCGAGAGGAGCGATGGGAGGCCCCGAGCCCTCGCGATTCACCACCTCCAGGAGCAGCACCTGGGACTGCTCCAGATGATCCGAAAGCGCGACAAGGAGGATCCGCTCCCTGATCCGTCCCGCCCGCGCGAGCTCCTCCGCGGAACGGCGGGCGCTGAATCGGCCCGCGAGAAACGTCGCCGACCAGAAGAACCGCGGCCGCCGCGAGCCAATGGTAAGAGCGAAATCTCTTCGTCCTCGGAAGCTCCTTCGACACCTTCTCCCAGACGCGAGCGCCGTAGTCCGACGGTCGCTCGGGTGGAGTCAACTCGTCGACTTCCGCGAGCACCTGGCGAAGGACCGCGAGCTCCTCACGGCAGCGGGCGCAGCTCTCGACGTGCTTTCGGAGGAAGTCGGACTCGTCCGCCTCGCCGTAAAGGTGAAGCACCAGGTCCTCTTCGCTCGGATGATTCATGACGCGGAGCCCTCCATGGGCGCCAGGGATTTCCGCAGCTTTCTCACCGCGCGGAACAGCGCCTGCTTGGTCGCGCTTACGGTGGTGTCGAGGCTCGCGCTCACCTCGGCGAGCGACATCTCCTCGAAATGGCGCAGCACGAACGCGCCGCGCTCGAGCTCGCTCAGACACGAGAGCGCCGATTCGACCCGCTCCCGCACCTGACGCCGATACACCGTTTTCTCCTGGGAAGGAGCGATGCCCACCGACGGAGCGTCGTCCTCGAGCGGCTCCGTCCGGCCGTCGCTGCGCTTGCGCCGCCGGAGCACGTCGATCGAGGTGTTCGCCGTCACCCGGTAGAGCCAGGTCCCGAAGTTCGCCCGGGCCTCGAAGCCCTCGAGCTTGCGATACGCACGAAGAAAGGTCTCCTGCACGGCGTCCTCCGCGTCCTCCTCGTTGCCCGTGATGCGGAAGGCGAGTCGGAAGACGTCCCGGCTGTAGCCTTCGACGATGATGCGAAAGGCGGCCTGGTCCCCGGACCGGGCCCTCGCCAGGACGTCCTCGGTAACGACGGCCTTCATTCGCTCCATTAGACGCCCTTGCCCGACTTCCGGTTAGCCGGAACCGGAAGAACCCGGAAGCGCAACCCTTGCGATCGCTCTAATTCTTCTTGGCGTCCAGCTCTTCGATGAGGGCCTCGGAGGGGCCCCGCTCCTTTCGCAGGCGGGCGGAGGTTTCTTCGACGGCGCGCATCACCCGGAGGAGGTTCCGTCCGAGGACTTTCTGCACGTCTTCCTCCGTGTAACCCCGCCTGAGGAGCTCGCGGGTGAGGTCGGGGAACTTCGAGACGTCCTCGAGTCCCTCGGGAACGGAGGTGATCCCGTCGAAGTCCGACCCGAGGCCCAGGTGATCGATGCCCGCGACCTTCCGGATGTGATCGATGTGGTCCGCCACCTGCGAAAGCGTCGCGCGGGGCGCGGGGTTCGTCCGATCCCAGGCCCGCATGGCCTCTCGGACGCTATCGTCCGTCGCCCCGGGAACGGCCCGAAGGCGCTTCCCCTCCTCATCGCGCCTCTCGTCGTGCGCCTTCACCGCGGGGGAAACGAACGAAGGAACGAACGTCACCATCACCACTCCCCCGTTCGCCGGGAGCCGCTTCAGAACGTCGTCGGGGACGTTTCTCCGGTGGTCGCAGAGGGCGCGGGCCGAGGAGTGGCTGAAGATGACCGGGGCGACCGCGGTATCGAGGGCATCGTGCATCGTCGCCGGGGAGACGTGAGAGAGGTCGACGAGCATGCCGAGCCAGTTCATCTCGCGCACCACCTCACGGCCGAACTCCGAGAGCCCACCCAGAAGCGGGTCGTCCGTCGCCGAATCGGCCCAGGGAGTGTTCCGGCTGTGGGTCAGGGTCATGTAGCGCGCTCCGAGCCGATAGAACATTCGCAGAGTCGCGAGAGAGCCGTCGATCGAGTGCCCGCCCTCCATCCCGATCATCGACGCGATCTTCCCCGAGGCGAAGATCCTCTCGACGTCGGCGGCGGTGAGCGCGATCTCGAAGGTCTCGGGATGGAGCCGCACCAATTCGTAGACGACGTCTACCTGCTCCAGCGTCGCAGGGACGGCATCGGCGCCCTCGAAGTCCGCGGGCACGTAGACGGACCAGAACTGGCCGCCGACCCCACCCTCGCGAAGGCGCGCGATGTCCGTCATCAGCTGGGGCTGAGGCTTCGATACGTCGAGCTCCGAGAACTTCCGCTTCACTTTCTCGCGATACTGCCAGGGAAGGTCGTTGTGGCCGTCGATGAGGGGCACGCTCTTGTGGAGCTTCGAAACGGTATCTTCCTGAGCCTCGGCCCCACAACCCGCGACGGCGATCGAGAGCGCGACAATCCAGTGCTTCACGGTTTCCTCCAGGATCAGGGTCTAGCCCGATACTTTTCGTACAGCTTCTGGTGCTTGTTCTCGAGGCTCACGAGCTTGCCGTCGATGAAGAGGTATCGGACCAAGGTTCGGATCTCGAGCGGATCCCCGTCGGTGACTACAAGGTTCGCTCTCTTTCCCTCCTCGATGCTCCCGAGCGAGTCCGCGACTCCGAAGAGCTCGGCGGGGTAGAGGGTGATGCTCTTCAGGCCCTCCTCCCAGGGAAGTCCGTAGGCGACGGCGTTTCCCACCTCGTAGGGCAGGAGACGCGAGTTCGCCGAGCTGAAGCTCGCGAAGATGACGCGCACTCCCGCGGCCTGGAGCTCGGCGGCCGTGGTGAGCGGCTTGTCGTACGGCGTGTCTTCGGTCGCGGGAAGCGCGAGCGTCGGCCCGAGGATCACGGGGATTCCCTTCTCCCGGAGAAGGTCCTTCAACTTCCAGCTGTCGCGCCCGCTCAGAAGCGCCATCCGGAGGTCGCGCGCCGAGGCGAACTCGACTGCCGCGCGGATGTCGCGCTCGTCGTCGGCGACCACCAGGAGCGGGAGCTCCTTTCTCACCACGCGCGCGAGCGCTTCGAGCTTCAGATCGGGTTCTGCACCGGCGGCCCGCGCGCGATCGTAGCGGCGGGCGTCCTCGATCCAGTCGCCGAGCATCGCGACGCGCTCGTCGTACTTCTTCTTGACCTCTTCGAACTTCAAGGTCTTCGGCTCGAAGGTGCTGAAATCGAAAGTCCGGGTCTCGAGCGAAGGCCAGCGCAGCACCATGCCCACCGAGGGAGAGATGGCCATTTCTTCGACCGTCCATCCGTCGAGATTCACCAGAGAGGCCTGGCCCTGGAATCCGAAGCCGCCGGCCCCGCCGAAATCGCTGAAGCTCCCCGGGGCGGCGACCGCATGGGTGATGCCGTTCGCTCTCGCGACGGGGATGTGCTCGCTCGCGGGGTGAACCGCCGTTGCCGCCCGGATCTGCGGATTGAAGTCCCCGAGCTCGACGGTATCGTTGGTTACCGCGACCGCCCCCACTTCCGTGAGCCCGAGCTGGCTTATCGCGTCCATGATGCCCGGATAGACCTCGAGCCCCTCGGCTTCGATAACCTCCGCCCCCTCGGGAACGGCGACGTCGGGACCGACCTCGGAGATCCGCCCGTCGCGGATCACCACCGTTCCCTTCTCGATGGGCTCGCCCGCGAGGGTCACGATGCGCGCCCCGCGGATGGCGTAGACCTCGTCCGAGAGAAGCGCTACGAGCAGCAGCGCCATCGCCGTCATCGGTTCTCTCCCTTCGCCTTCTCGAGGAGCTCTTTTCGCCGGGCCTCGATGTCCGCCCGCCGCTCGAGGTCGCGGGCGCGGTCGAAGTAGACCACGCCGTCGACGAGCGTCTTCTGCGCCACCGCGTAGACGCTCAGCGGGTGCTTGTCGAAAATGGCGATGTCCGCGTCTTTCCCCACTTCGATCGAGCCCACGCGATCGTCGATGCGGAGCTGCTTCGCGGGGTTGATGGTGATGAGCGCGAGCGCCTGGTCCTCCGTGAGGCCGCCCCACTTCATCGTCTTCGCCGCTTCCTGGTTCAGGTGGCGCGCTTCCTCGGCGCTGTCGGAGTTGAGCGACACCAGGACCCCCTTCTCCACCATGAGCGCGGCGTTTCCGGGGATGGCGTCGTAGGCCTCCATTTTGTAGGCCCACCAGTCGGAGAAGGTCGAGGCTCCGGCCCCGTGCTCGCGGATCTCTTTGGCTACCTTGTACCCCTCGAGGACGTGCTGCAGGGTGGCGATGCGGAAGCCCATCTCCTCGGCGACGCGGAGGAGCTGGAGAATCTCGTCGGCCCGATAGCAGTGCGCGTGGACCAGTCGCTTGCCCTCCAGGATCTCGACCAGCGGCTCGAGCTCGAGGTCCCGCCGGGGAGCGACGAGCCCTTTCGCGCCGGCGCGCTTCTTCTCTTCGTACTCCTCCCATTCCTTCTTGTAGGCGCGGGCCCTCGTAAAGGCCTCCCGGATGACGTCGATGACCCCCATCCGCGTCTCCGGGTAGCGTGCGGCCGGGCCCTGCCCTCGCGAACGCTTCGGGTTCTCTCCCATCGCGAACTTGATCCCGGGTAGAGCGCCCGCGAACAGAAGCCCCTTCGCGTCCTTGCCCCAGCGGTGCTTGATGACCGCATTCTTCCCCCCGATGGGGTTGGCGCTTCCGTGGAGAACGTTCGACGTGGTCACTCCCCCCGCGAGCTCCCGGTAGATATCGATGTCCGTCGGGTCGAGAACGTCCTCGATTCCCGTCATCGACGAGACGGAGACGCTTCCCTCGTTGATCGACTCGGCGGCGATGTGGGAGTGAGCGTCGATGATGCCCGGCATCACGAACTGTCCCGAGGCGTCGATCCACTCGGCGTCCGCGGGGACGGAGACAGTCGTCCCGACGGCGGCGATCTTGCCGTCTCGAATCAAGACGACTCCTTTCTCGAGCGTCTCTCCGGCCCCCGTCAGTATCGTCCCTCCGCGGATGGCGAGGGTCTCGGCGCCAGTGGCGGCGGCGGCGGCGAGAAGGAACAGGACCGACGTCACGCGGATCATTCGACACCTCCCCGGACTTCGTACTTCTTTCCGTCCACGAACACCGTCTCGATCTTCGTCCCCTCGTCGAAGACGTCTCCGCTGGCGACGAAGAAGTTCGCGATCTTGCCCGGCTCGAGGCTTCCCAGGCGATCGTCGAGACCGAAGATCGAGGCGGCGTCGATGGTGAGCGCTTTGACCGCACGCTCGCGCGAAAGCCCGGCGGCGACCGCCTTCCTCAGGTTCGCGGCCACGTCTTCCGGTTTCTCGACGCCGTCGGTGTAGAGCCCGAAGCGCACCCCCGCTTTCTCGAGCACTCCTGGAGTCGAGGGGGCCCGCTCGCGGAGCTCGAGAACGCGCAGAGGCTCCTCGGCGTCGGGATCCGCGTCCTTGTCCCGGGCCGGCCACTTGAGACTCACGAGGACCGGGACTCCCGCCGCGGAAAGGGCCTCGGCGGCGGCATAGCCCTCGTGGACTCCGTAGAGCACGGGCTTCACTCCGAGCTCGGTCGCGAGCCCGATCGCGCGCTCGATCTCGTGGGCCTCGTGCGCCGGGAGCAGCACCGGCCAACCGTCCGACTGCGCGCGAGCCAGCGGCTCGAGCGTCCGGTCGTAAATCGGCCGGGGCTTTCCGAGCGGCGCCGCCTCGTACACCGCCCAGCTCTCGCGATAGTGAGCGGCATCGACGAAGGCCTGCTTCACGTAGGCGAGGACCCCCATGAGCGATCCGGGGAAGCTCCTCCCGGATCCGGGCGGGGTGAAATTGACTCGCAGCGCGACCGGGGTACGAACGACCATCTCGCGCTCGCGCTCCCCCGCGAGGTTGATGAACGTCGCCTGGCCGGAGAAGATTCCCTGGTCGGGAACCGTCGCCGCGGAAGTAAACCCCGCGTTCCTCCATTTCACCACGCGATCGTCCGAGAGCGTGAGCTCGTCCGCCGCGGCTTTGTAGGAATAGGTTCCGGGGCGATCCTCGGGTCCGCGGGCGATGGCCTCCTCTTTGCTCGGCGCCGCTTCGTCCGCGGGCGGCTTGGCTCCGAGGCCGAGAGTGCCCAGGGCGTCGATGAAACCGGGATAGACGCTCTTTCCCGCGGCGTCGATGACCCAGGCGCCCTCCGGCACCGGGAATCGTTCCCCCACCCCCACAATGAGCCCATCGTCGACGACGAGAACGCCGTTCTCGATGACCTCACCGGTTCCGACGAGGATCCGCGCCCCGGTCACCGCGTACGAGTCCGGACCGTCCAAAAGCGCGGCCAGGGTCGCGAGCACAGCCCATGAAACCATCCGATTCCTCCTTCGCTACAGGAAACCCGACAGAGTAAGTTCGCCCATCGGCGGTGTCAAACTTCAGTCTGCTAGAATGGCGATTCCATGACCAAGTTCTACCTCACGACCGCAATCGACTTCGTCAACAGCCGACCCCACCTGGGCACCGCGTACGAGAAGGTCATGGCGGACATCATCGCCCGCTTCAAGAGGCTCGCGGGCTACGACACCCACTTCGTGATGGGAAACGACGAACATTCCCTGAACGTTTTCAAGAAGGCGGAGGAGCTCGGAGTGTCGCCGCTCGCTTACTGCGACCGCATGGAGCAGGAGTTCCGCTCCGTCTGGCAGCGACTCGACGTCTCCTTCGACGACTTCATCCGCACGACCGAAGATCGGCACCGGCGGTCGGTCCAGGCCCTGATTCAGCGGATCAGAGACGCGGGCGACGTCTACGAAGGAACCTACCAGGGCTGGTACTGCGACTCGTGCGAGGGATTCAAGCAGGAGAAGGACCTCGAGGACGGCAACTGTCCCCTGCACCGGACGAAACCCCGATGGCTCGAGGAGAAGAACTACTTCTTCCGGCTCTCCCGGTTCGAAGGGCCGCTGAAGGCGCTCTATCGCGAGCAGCCTGGATTTCTCGAGCCGGAGATCCGGCGGAACGAGATCCTGAGCCTCCTCGACTCCGGCCTCGACGACATCTCGATCAGCCGCGAGAGCCAGAAGTGGGGCATCCCCGTTCCTTTCGATCCGGGAAGCGTCGTGTACGTCTGGGTCGACGCGCTCATCAACTACGCGTCCGCTGTGGGATTCGCGCAAGACCAGGCGCTCTACGAGAAGTGGTGGCCCTGCGATCTGCACGTCATCGGAAAGGACATCACCCGGTTCCACTGCGTGATCTGGCCGGCGATGCTTATGAGCGCCGGCGTTCCCCTGCCGCGGCGGGTGTTCGGACACGGGTTCATCTACTTCCGCGGAGAGCGCATGAGCAAGACCCTCGGGACGGTCGTGGACCCTCTCGACGCCGCGGAAAAGTTCGGACCCGACCCGCTGAGGCTCTACCTCGCCCGGGAAATCGCCTTCGGCCAGGACGGCGACTTTTCGTGGGAGAGGTTCGAGGCGCGCTACAACGCCGACCTCGCCAACAACCTCGGAAACCTGGTGAGCCGCATCGCGAGCATGGCCGACAAGTATCGCGGCGGAGTTCTGCGCGCGGCGGGCTCTCCCACGGACGCCCTCCGGCGCAAAGCGGACGAGGTCCTCGAGCGCTACCCCAAGGCCATGGAAGCGCTGGCGCTCCAGGACGGGACGAACGCGGCGTTCGATCTCATCAACACCGTGAACGAGTTCATCACCGCCTCCGAGCCCTGGGTGCTTGCGAAGGACGAGTCGAAGACCGATCGACTGAGCCAGGTGCTCTACGACTCCGCCGAAGCCACCCGAATCGCCGCGGTCCTCCTGCTCCCGGTAATGCCCAGCTCCGCGGAAGAGATCCTGAAGCGCCTCGGCGGCCACCGCAAGGCGTCCGAAGCGCGGCTGTCGGAAGACGCGGTGTGGGGCGCTGCGGGAGACCTCAGCGTGAAGAAAGCCCCGGCCTTGTGGCCCCGGCTAGAAGCCAAGTCCGTCGGCTGAAGGCCGACAGCAGTTTGTGTGGTGAGAGCAGAGCTGGGGGGATGCGGTTTCTCCACAAACCCCTGGTTGGGGTCGGGGGTAGAGCAAAACCCGCACACCTTGGTTTTGGGTTGGGGACTCCACCCTCACCACGACCCTGGTGTATGTGAAATTGCAGGCAAAAACGGTGATATATCGCACATTCGGCTGTTTGCAGCGCGCAAACCTTTGTTTTCAAAGGCTATAAAATTTCGCGTCCCCGGGCCTACTGGACCTCGAAGAGTTTGAGAAAATCCTCGACAGAGGCCGGGGGGATGCGGGCGGTCCCAAGGTTCTCCCGGACGTGGGCCTCGGACTTCATCCCGACCAGGGCGACCGCAACCCCGGGAGTCGAGCGCACGAACTGAAGCGCCCGCTGGACGTCGCTGGAGGAGCCCCGGAACAGCGTGCCCAGCCAGTCCGGAAGCCCGGACTTGAGCCGTCCCTGGGCGATGCTCGCCGAAGACACCAGGTGGACCCCGAGCGCGTCGGCGGCGACGCAGAGAGAGACCATCCTGTCTTCCAGCGGTTGGTTCTGCTCGGAGAATATCTCCGTCATCGCGAGGTTGTAGGGCGCCTGCACGAAGCGGAATCGATGCCCGTCGCCTCCGGCCTCGCGGGCGGCCGAGACCACTTCCTGAAGCGATAGCCAGTCCTTTCCGTGGGCCCGGCTCCGGTACCCGCTCCAGGTGGCGGTGCCGTAGAAGCGAAGCTTTCCACTCTCCGCCAGTGCCTCCAGGCACTCGAACGCTTCCCGAAGCCTCACGAGAAAGGCCTTCCGGCCGAGCGCGGGGAGCTGCGCCTCCGGGTTGTGGAGGTAGTAGACGTCGATGGTCCCGCACCCGAGATTCTCTAGGCTGGTCGATACCTGATCCATGAGGAAGCTCGGAGCGAGGGCGTGAGCGCCGCCGACGAGGTCCTCGGCCCTCAGGACTCCCGTGGCGATGAACCGCTGCTGGAAGTATTCGCGAGGGCTCGAAGGCGGAGCGCCGTCGAAAGGCAGGTATCCCCCCTTGGTGCAGAGGATCAACTGCTCGCGCGCGATGCCCCGGGTCTCGAGCTCCGCGAGCGCACGCCCGATCGTCCTCTCGCTCCTCTGGCAGCGATAGTTGACGGAGGTGTCGATGACGTTCGCGCCCGCGAGCGACGCCTCGATCAGCGCCCGGCGGTAGAGGTCGTCCGTCGCCTCGTCGCTGTCTCCGAGGTAAGTGCCGATTCCGATGCTCGATACCTGAAGGCCCTCGATCTCGCGAAAGTGCTCGGGGGCGACACCCTTCTTCAGCGCCTCGCTCCGGAAGGCTTCGGTTCCCTTCGGCGTCGCTCCCGTCAATCGCGGGCTCCCCCGAGTGAGCTCGGCGCGCTCGTCCACCACCAGAGCGGCCGGAGCTTCTTCTCCGAAGGCCAGATCCGATCGAGCGTGCTTCCGTCGAAGACTTCCCCGTTCTTCACCACGTAGCGAACGGTTTTGGTGTTGTGGATGTCGTCGAGCGGGTTCTCGTCGAGGACGACGAGGTCGGCGAGCTTTCCCGGCTCGATGCTCCCGAGGTCCTGGGCAAGCCCTATGATCTCGGCGCCGTGCAGCGTCGCCGCTCGCAGGGTCGCAATCGGAGTGAGACCTCCGGAGGCGAGAGACCACATCTCCCAATGATAGCCGAGGCCCTGGAGCTGGCCGTGGCTTCCGACACCCACGCGCCCTCCGGCACGGATGATCTTCGCCGCCTGGGCCGCGGTCTTCTTGAAGACGTGCTCTTCTTCACGGAACCAGGGTCGCCTCTGGGTGTGGGAGTCGATGAGGTTGTGCGGCAGGAAGCGGTTCAGCTTCTCGTCGTCGTGCACCTCGGTCGAAGTGTAGTAGTAGTTCTCGGCGAATGGACCTCCGTAGGCCACCAGGAGCGTCGGGGTGTAGCTGGTGCCGGAGCGCGCCACGAGCTCCACCACGTCCTTGTAGAGAGGAACGATGGGAAAGCTGTGCTCGTTGCCGCTGAAGCCGTCGAGGACGTGGGTGAGGTCGAGCTTCAGGTCGAGGGCCCCCTCGGTCGTCGGCATCATCTCGAGCTCCCGTGCCGCCTGGACCACGAGCTGGCGCTGCCTCCGGTTCCCCACGATGTACGACTTCAGATTCCGCGTGCGGTAGTGCTCCTTGTAGCGGCTGAGGACGCTCTTCGCCTGGTCGAGGGAATCGAAACGGTTGTCGGAGAAGATCCCCGGGCCGGTGGAGTAGGCCCGCGGTCCCAGGACCTCGCCGGTATCCACCATGTCCTGGTAGGCGAACATGTCGTTGGTGCTCGTCTGGACGTCGAGGCCCGCCGTCACTCCATAGGCGAGGTTCGCGAGGAAGCTCCAGTTGTCGACGTCGAGGATTCCCCTCCGGATCTCGAACCAGTGGGCATGGGTGTCGACGAATCCCGGAACGATGGTCTTGCCTCTCACGTCGATGACGCGCGCCCCCTCGGGAGCGCGTGTCCTGCCCCCCACCGATTCGATGCGGCTTCCCCGAACCACCACGTCCGCACCGTTCAAGACCTCGTCGCCGCGCAGGGTCACGACCCGGGCGCCGCGAAGGACGAAGACCCCCTCCGGCGCCGCGCGTGGCGCATCGACTTCGACCTCGATCCGTTCGACTTCGGCCTCGGCCTCCGCGGGCGAGAACGGCGCGGGCTCCGAGACCTCCTCGGCGCTCTCCTTTGGCGCAAACCCCACGCTCGCGAGCCGCCTTCGAAAGAGCGTGGACCCGATGGCCCAGTGAATGCCGTTTCCGCCGTCGTCCCATCCGAAGTAGTCGGCTCCGACGTCGGTGAGCTTCTTCGCCGGCACCGCCGGCTTGCCGACGTCCACGGTGGGCACCTGGCCCACCGGCGGAACCGCGATCAGGTAGAGCTGGTTCGAGACGCGCGCGAGCGCCCAGCGTCCGTCGGGGCTCATGCGGGCGTCGCTGGCGCCGACCGGCTCTTCGTTCATGTAGATTCCCGGACCCACGACCTTGAGGTGCTGGCGCCGATCGGTTCCGTCGAACCGGAGGGACACGAGCCCGTGCTCGGCCGCGTCGCCGAAGCCTGGAGGCGTCAAGTAGAGATAGACGCGGTCGGGGTCGCTTCCGAAATGCGGCTTCCCCAGACCCCGGGCGGGCAGGATCAGGCTCGCGTCCCCGCCGGCGGCGGGGACGAAGACCAGGTCCATCCCGGGAGCGGCGCCGAAGTCTTCCGGCTGCGAGAACCGGTCGTAGGCGCCGGCGCGGAGGGCGACGACCCGAGTGCCGTCCGGAGACCAGACGGGATCGCTGTAGAACGCCGCCACTCTCGTCAGCCGCTCGGGAGTCCCGCCCGAGGCGCGCACTCTCTCGATGTGTCCTTCTCCGCCCGACCAGGTCGCGTACGCGATCCAGTTTCCGTCGGGCGACCAGGACGGCTGGAACGCGCGAGTGCCCTCGGGGAGGACCGCCGCCGGGGTTCCCGAAGGAAGCTCCATGACATAGAGCCGGGTGAGAGAAGAGAACGCGAGACGCCGGCCATCGGGCGAGACGGTCGGATCCTGAATCAGCCGCGCGCGTACCGGGCCGTTCTCCACCCTGCGCGGGAACCGAAGAGAGGGCCCGAGATCCTGCGCGACCTTCGCCGTGAACGCGATCGGAGTCGCCTGGCCCGTAGCCACGTCCACCTTGACGATCTTGCCCGCCTCCGTGGTCACGACGTGCCGGCCGTCGGGAGTGAAGGCGTAGCCCGGCAGGAGGTCGCGGGTGAAGGCCGACTCCTGGTCGTCCCGCTGGACCGGATACCGGAGCCATCGGTCGGCGCCCGTCGACAGGTCCCGGATCCTCAAACCGGTCTCGGCGTCGAAGCGGGTTCCGTAGACGAGCTTGCTTCCGTCGGGAGACAGCAGGGGCCGGATGGCGCTTCCCTGCTCCTGGGTCAGGATGTCCTCGTCACCCGACCTCAGGTCCATGCGCGCGATCTGCCACAAGGGAAACGTCGCGTTGTACTGGAAGCCGCCGTTCTTGCGCGAGTAGTAGAGATAGCGTCCGTCGCGGGAGGCGACGGCGCCGAGCGCGTTCGAACGCTGGCTTCTCGGAGTCTTGGGATCAGGCTTCGCCTTCGTGAGCTGGACCCCCGCGCCGCCATCCACGTGGTACATCCAGAGCTCGTACGTCGCCTGACCCCAGTTGGTCCGCGACGCGATCACGTAGCGGCCGTCGGCGGACCAGGCGGGAGACGCGAACTCGGCGTCTTTGTCGTCGGAGAGCTTCCTGGCGCCGGAGCCGTCCGGCTTCGCGATCCACACGTTCTCGGCGCCGTTGCGGTCGCTGAGAAAAGCGACCCAGGTGCCATCGGGTGAAAAGCGCGGCTGGCTCTCGAACGGAGGACCCGTCAGAACCGCGCGAGCTTCGCCGCCTTCGATGGGAAGGGTGTAAAGGTCTCCCGCGATCTCGAGGAGAAGGCTTCGTCCGTCGGGCGATACGTCCAGAGACAGCCAGGTGGCTTCGTCCGTCTCGAACTCGATCCGGCGCGTGGGCGCGAGCGGAAGTCCCTCGTTCTCCTTCGCCTTTGACCCCTCGGATGCCGCCGCCGGAAGAACCATCGCTGCGAACATCGGCAAGACTTGGATCATGATTTCTCCTGCGGGCCGGAGACCACTCCGACCCCGTGACGATAGACCAGCTCTCCGCCCCGCCCCGCGGTGGCGAGAAGACACCCTTCCGCGACGAGCGCCAGGGGAATAGCAAGAAGGCGTGCTCGGTTGAGGCGAGGCATCGGGCTCTCCCGGTCCCGCCACAGGGCTTCGAGGCGCACGAGCCCCACGGCGAAGAACAGCACCACGGTCGCGAACGCCCAGTCGCCATGGCTCGCGACCGCCGCGGCGGCGGCCTCGTCGAGAGACGGCGCCAGCGAATCGGCGGCGAGCTTGCCGCTCAAGGCCGTCGCGAGGGACGACAGTGCGGAGACCCCGACGCCCAGAAGAGCGGCCCGATCGACCCACGAGCGACGCAAGCCCGCGACGAGGGAGAGGTCCAGAAGGAGCGACATCGTGAAGAGGGCGACGGGAAAGTGGACCAGGAACGGATGGACGTTGGGAAGGGACGAGAACATCGAGAACCGCGCTCGAAGCCTACTTCGTTCGCGGACCCGGCGACAAGTGATTCGCGGTCTCCGCCACCAGACGCGCCTCCCGGAGGGCCGCGAGGAGCGCGAACCTCGAACCGTCGTCGAGCGGAAGGCGCCCGCGCGTGAGATCGCTTCGACCGAGATCCGCCCGCATAACCCCCGAGTCGGCATGCGGGAGATCCGGTGCGACTCGATGGACGAGCTCGTGCACGACGACCCTTCCCAGGCCTTCGCCAGGCGCTTCCCCTCGGACGGGTTCATCATGCCGTCACGCTCGGAGGAGGCGCCCAGAACCCGGGCCACGCGGTGGTAGAAGACGAAGATCGTGGTCGACTGCTCGTTCGAGAGATATACCCCCATCGCGGACGGAGAGATGTGCCACCCGGCACCCGCGGGCTCTGAAGGAGTAACGACCACCACCACGGGAACGACGCCCTCCGGGCCGGGTTCACCCGCGGTGTCGCTCCAGCGCAGACGAATACCCGTGCCCTCGAGGATGGCCTCGATCTCCGCTCGAACCTCCTCCCGATAACGCACGAGACCATGCCCGTCGCTCCACGACGCCCGGATCGTCGCTCCGGATCGACGGAGCCCGAGGACAGCGCCACCGAGAGCCCGAGCCAGACCGTTCCGTGCACGAGGCCAGCCTGGACGCGGGCCGACTCAGGATGCGGTCAAGTTCGGGTAAGCGTTCCGTCGGGAAAGATCGGCTTCGCGGCCTCTCGAATCACGGATATTTGGATAGAAATCCAAAAACTGAATTCAAGGACCAGAATTGCTATGCTTAGTTGTGCTCGAATGCCAACGCCATCTTGATCGTTCTGTGATTGAACATAATGACTTACACGCGTCCATAAAAAATCCAATTTGTTGATGTGTCGATTCCTCTCGTGGCATCTCTTTTGCTCTGGTTCGTCTCGTTGGTTCAGGAGGCGTCCGTACCTGCGAACCTTGCTCTAAACCAGTCCTGGAGGGTTTCCGTGTAGAGAAAGAGTCCTGGCACTTGTCGTAGGTCTGTCCCTTCTCCTTGCCGTCAGTGGCTTTGCCCAGACCGCGCGCGTGGGCGGGGAAAGTCACCGATGCGCAGGGAGGAGTCCTTCCCGGCGCCACGGTGAGCATCACCAACGTGGCAACGGGACTCTCGTCGGAGGTCGTTACGAATGCTTCCGGCTCGTATCTCTTCCCCTCGCTCGATCCCGGCGAATACCGTCTCAACGTCACCATGCGCGGGTTTCGCGAACTACGTTCGCGAGGGAATCCTCCTCGACGACCGGGCAGGGCGATCACCGTCGACGCCAGGCTCGAGGTCGCGGGAGTGACGGAGACGGTCACGGTGACCGGAGAATCACCGATGATCTCGACCGCGGGAGTCGAAGGTGGGCGGAGTGGTCGAGCACGGAGCAGATCGAGAACGTCCCCGATCAATACCCGGGACGTCCAGCAGCTCGCGCTCCTCGTGCCCGGCGCGAAGCAGGCGAACCACTTCGACCCCACCAAGGGCCGGGTTCCCGCCATCAGCTTCGGAACCAACGGAACCGGCCGCGGCATTCTTTATATGCTGGACGGCGGCGACAACACGGATGACGCCGTCGGTGGCATCGTGCAGCAGGTCTCCATGGACTCCATCCAGGAGTTCGAGGTCGTGACTTCGCGGATCAAGGCCGAGTACGCCCGTGCCGGCGGCGGAGCCATCACCATGGTGACCAAGTCGGGCACCAATGAGTTCCACGGGTCGGTCTTCGAGTTCTTCCGCGACAAGTCGTTGAACGCCGAGACCGAGCCGGAGCAGTTGGCGGGGCAGGGCAAGGCCCCCTTCAAACGACACCAGTTCGGCGGGACCGTGGGCGGTCCGATTGTCAAGGACAAGGCGTTCTTCTTCGCGACCTACGAGCGCGTTCAGGAGGACTTCAACTCGATTCTCGCGATCGACCCCAGGCCGCCGCGTCCCTCTACGATCCGGCGTTCATCGATTCCCACGGGGGCTTCGGCGCATCGCAGCAGCCCTTTACGCCGCAATTATTTCACCGCCAAGTGCACACAGCAGTTCAACGCCGCCAACCGGCTCGACGTGCGCTATGCCTTCGAGAGCAACGTCCGCGACGGCGATCAGGTCGGGACGGTTTCGTGTTTTCAACGTCTCGCGGGATCAGGCCGCCACGCAGACCAACGACCTATGGAGCATCCTCGGCCGCGTATCAGTTCCTGGTGGGGACCGCCGGCTTCAACGAGTTCGTGTTCCAGGCGAGCGACTTCGTCAACGAAATCACGAGCATTCTCCAGAGCGACTTTCACGTTGCGGGAGGGCCAACCCTCTTCTATCCAAGCCTGACTATGGGCCAGAACGGATCCGCTCCTCAGAGGACGGACCAGAGGAAATACCACTTCCGCGACAGCTTCTCCTGGAGCCTGGACGAGCACGCGTTGAAGTTCGGCGTCGACGTCCTGCGCGTTCCCGAGCTCGCGGCGGACGTGCCCTTCAACAATCAAGGTCAGTTCTACTATGCCAACGACGGCGACGCCGATGATGCGGCGATCGAGTACACGCAGTTCGACCTGATCCCACCCCTGGTCCAGCCCAACAACGACTACGGGTTCTATGCTCAGGACGACTGGCGCGTGACCGAGTCGTTGACGCTGAATCTGGGCGTCCGCTACGACATCGAGACGGGAACCCTCGGGAACATCGAGTACAGCCCCATGGCGCTCCTTCTCATCGAGGACCCGCGAAGCCCGTTCTTCGGCGACGGCCTGCCCGAGGACGACAAGGACAACATCGCTCCGCGCCTCGGCTTTGCCTGGGACGTCCGAAACGACGGGAAAACGGTCGTCCGAGGCGGGTATGGACTCTTCTACGACAAGATCGTTTACAACGCGAGCCTCTTCAATGACGCCGACTTCCTGGGCGTCCGGGGAGTGGACATCCTCGGAGCAGACCTACCCGGCGGCGTCGTCCCCTTCGGACCCGACAACCAGCCCGGGTTCGAGGAGCTTTTCGCGAATTATGGATTCCCCTTCCCTCAGGATCCCATCATCGCTCCCGGCAACCACTACCAATTCGCGCAGACGCGGCAGGCGACGATCGGGGTATCCCATCAGTTCTCGCCCACATTGGCCCTCGACGTCGATTACGTCCGCGCGGATACGAGGGATCGAGGGAAGGTCTATGACATCAACGAACGCACCGTCACGGGGAGCCAGGCCTCGCGCCTGTTCTTCCCGGATTGGACGGGACGCCTGCGAGTCGCCGAGTCCATCGGTGAAGACACATACACCGGCCTTCAGGTGTCAGTCCGGAAGCGGATGACGACCAACGCCACATTCACCATCAACTACACGCTCGGCAAGCTGGAGGGGAACGCGGATACCGGCTTCGGGAACGAGGCGGAATGCGTGCCGTGCGTCGGCAACGATCGGGACATGGGCCCGCTCTCGAACGATACGCGCAACCGGCTGGTGCTGGGAGGCGTTTTCCTGCTTCCTGCCGACTTCCAGATCTCGGCTCTCTTCCAGGGAGAGAGCGCAAGGCCGGCTTCCGACCCCAACTCGCAGGCGACAGGCACGATCTCCAGTCAAGACTTGAACGGCAACGGCAGACGGACGGACTATACCGAGGGACCTAACGGCGAGCCCGCCGGACGCGGTAACTTCCGGGGCGACCCCACCTATACCATGGACCTCCGAGTAGCGAAGCTCTTCAAGATGGGCGAAGTGCGGGAGCTCCAGCTCATCTTCGAGGCATTCAACCTCTTCAGTACGCTCAATCAGGGAGCTAATTTCGAGCGCACGTTCGAGTCCGCCAACTTCGGAAACTGGACGGGCGGGCTCTGGACCAATCAGTTCCAAATGCAGCTCGGGGTTCGTTTCAGCTTCTAGTTTTCAGGGAAGGAGCTCGAAGGCGGGAAGGCTGAAGCCTTCCCGCCTTTCTTTTTTCGGCGATCATGACGACCCTCGCGCGAGAGATCCATGCCCGTCAGTTCTTCACCCTCGGCTTTGGCGCCATCATCGGCGTCGGCTGGGTGGTGGTGATTGGCGAATGGCTCGCGCAGGCAGGGCCCGGCGGCGTCGTTCTCTCGTTCCTCGCCGGCGGCGCCGTGATGATGCTCGTCGGTCTCTGTTACGCCGAGATGGCGACCCTCCTACCCGTATCCGGAGGCGAGGTCGCCTACGCTCATGAAGCCTTCGGGGTGAAAGCTTCCTTCGCTTGCGGGTGGCTCTTGACCCTGGCCTATCTCTCGACCACTGCCTTCGAAGCGATTTCCGTCGGCTGGGTCCTGAGCGCGCTCGTGCCCGGCCTCGACCTCCCCGGGGGGGATTCTCGCCATCGGGCTCGCGGGAATGGTCCTTCTGACCCTTCTGAATTACCGCGGGGCGAGCTCCTCGGCCTCGTTTCAGGACCTCCTCACCTGGGGACTCATCGCTCTTTCGCTGTTCTTCGTTAGCGCGGGCTTCGTTCGAGGAGACGCGGCCCACCTCACGCCGTGGTTCGCGGAAGGCCCCGGCTGGCGCGGAGCCCTCTCGGTCTTCATGACGACGCCGTTCTGGTTCGCGGGATTCAACACCATCCCGCAGTTGATGGAAGAGAAGGCGCCCGGCGTCCCGCTCGAAGTCGTCGGCCGCACTCTGCTGCTCGCAATCGCCGCGGCCGGGGTCTTCGACTGCATGGTGGTCCTTGCCACCTCGATGACCATGCCCTGGCCGCAACTCGTCCGGCTCGATCTTCCGGCCGCGAGCGCGTTCGCAGCTGGGCTTCATTCGCCGCTGCTGGCGAAGACCGTGCTTGCCGCGGCCCTTCTGGGACTCCTTACCACCTGGAACGCCGTCTTTCTCTGCGCCTCGCGCGTGTTGTTCTCGCTCAGCCGCGCCCGCCTCCTTCCTCGGGCGTTCGAACGGATTCACGGCTCCTATGGCTCGCCGTCGATTGCGGTGGTGTTCACCGGGGTCGTCGCCTCCGGACTCGTCCTCCTGGGTCGAGGAGCCCTCCTCCACCTGGTCAACGTGGCGGCGACTTGTCTGGCCTCCTGCTTCTTGATGACGTCGCTCGCCGTCGTTCGCCTGCGCTCGATGTCTCCCGAGGCGGATCGGCCCTACTCGGTGCCGGGGGGACGCTCGACCGCGGTCGCGGCGGCTTGCGGCTCCCTTTTCATGCTACTGCTCTCCCTGCAGCTCCCGTACCGAGGAGCCGGCGGGAAGATTCCCATCGAGTGGGTCCTCTTCGCTTCCTGGGCGGTCGCCGGTGTCGGGTTCTGGATCCTGGGAAGGTCCATTCGTGAGAGTATGACCGGCGCGGAGAGACGAAAGCGGATCCTGGGTTCTCAGGTGCCTCAGGTAGATGATGAGCGCGTCGAGGTTCACGGTCGCGGTAGTGGGCGTCGGGGTCATCGGCCGCAGCTGGGCATACGTTTTCGCCCGCGCGGGCTGCACAACTCGGCTGTACGACCCGGACCGAGCGCCAGGGGAAGAGCGCTCGCTTGGCTCAACGGACGTGGGCGCACGTCCAGCAGACCGCTCTCTTGCCACGATCGCCTCGCGGAAGCCCTCGAGGGTGTCGAATACGTACAGGAAAGCGGACCGGAGAAGCTCGCGTCGAAGAAAGCGATCTTCGGCGAGCTCGATCGTCTCGCGCCGACGGACGCCATCCTCGCCAGCAGCACGTCGGCTCTGGACATGAGCGACATCGCCGAAGGCCTTCCGAGGGCGGGACGGACCATCGTGGCTCATCCGGTAAACCCGCCGCACGTCATCCCGGTGGTCGAGATACTTCCAGGAAAGAGGACCGCCATCGACGTGGTCGCTCGGACCAGAGCCTTTCTCTCGGCGGTGGGGCAGAGTCCGGTGTTGTTGAATTTCTACGTTCCCGGGTTTCTCCTCAACCGGATGCAGGCGGCTCTGGTGCGGGAAGCGATCCATCTCGTAGAATGCGGAGCGGCGGACGTCGAGGCGGTGGATGCGGTGATTCGGGACGGACTCGGGCTGCGGTGGGCGCTTCTGGGACCTTTCGGGGTCGCCAATACCAACGCCGACGGCGGAATTCGCGAGTACTTCGGCCGGTACGGCGCGCTCGTACGCGGAGCTCATGGCCGATCTCGGCGGGACGCCCTCCTTCGATCGGGAGCAGATCGAAAGGCTCGGACGCGCGACCGACGCCATGACGAAAGCGCCTCGAAACGACGTCCGCGAATGGCGGGATCGCCTGATTCGCAAGATCAGGGATTTGAAACAGGAGGATCCCGTGCCGCAGGGAGGTTCCCATGAGCAAAGCGAATGAGGCCTGCTGGCGTTACGCCGACGCTCACGAGTTCATGGACCGGGTCAGGGAGGGAATGCCGCCCGGTCATCGTGGTGCTCGCGTCGAACGGGAGGCGTTCAGGGAAAGGAATACAACGAGGCCATTCCCGAGACGGCGGACGAGATCGCCGACTCGGTCGAGGAAGCCTACCGGGCAGGAGCGAGCATGGTCCACATACACGCCCGAGACCCGGAGAACCTTCCCGAGCCGGCCCGCCGAGCGGAGATCTTTTACGAGGTCAACAAGAAAGTGCGCGAGCGCTGTCCGGACATCATTATCAACAACACTACCGGCGGCGGTTTCAACATGACGATGGAAGCAAAGGCTCTGCTGCCTCGATGCCAACCCGGAGATCGCCTCGCTGAACTTGACTCCCGATATGAGCAAATTCAAGCTCAAGGAGCGAAAGCCGCCGCTCCCGCACCCGCGTCCCGCGATCGAATACGACGACTGTCTCCCCTTCTCCTACAAGCTCGTGAGCGCCTTCGCGAAGGAGATGAAAACGCGGGGCATCAAGCCGGAGATCGAGACATATCACACCGGCGGCGCCTGGGTCGATTCAAGATCTCATCCAGCAGGGACTGGTGGAGGAGCCCTACTGGGTTCAGACGGTCATGGGAGTACAGACTTCGAGCTACCCCACGGTCGACAACGTCATGCACCTTCTTCGTGAGTTCCCGGACGGGAAGCCTGTGGCTTTGCTCCGCAATCGGGCCTTTCCAGCTTCCTCTGACGACCCTCGCGACTCTCCTCGGGGGGCACGTCCGCGTAGGGCCTCGAGGACAACGTCCACTACCGGAAAGGGCGAGAAAGCGAAGAGCAACGCCCAACTCGTCGAGAGGGCGGCACGTATCGCGAACGAGCTGAACCGCGAAGTGGCGACGCCGGCCGAAGCCCGGCGCATGCTCGGATTACCCGCGACGCCCAGTCGGTACGACGGAACGGCGTGAGAAACGCGGTCGCGATCCTCAGCGTTCTCGGATTCGCGCTCGGAGTCGAGGCCGGGCCAGAACGGCGGTTTGCGCCGCCCGAGCCCAAGTACCAGATTCGGCTGGAGAAGACCGTCCTGGTCCCCATGCGCGACGGGGTGAGTCTTTCGACGGACCTCTACTTTCCCGAGGGCCTCACGGGAAAGCTCGCGACCGTACTGGTGAGGACTCCCTACAACAAGAAGAATCTCCGGCGTGAAGGCTCTCCCGCTCTCTACTTCGCGGGTCAGGGTTACGCCGTCGCCGTCCAGGACGTGCGGGGAAAGTTCGAATCCGAGGGCGAGTTCGTAGTTCAGGGCAGAGACGCCGAGGACGGCTATGACACCGTCGAGTGGCTGAGTACAAAACCGTGGTCGAACGGAAAAGTAGGTACCTACGGCTGTTCCTATCTGGGAGACGTGCAGCTCCATCAGGCGAGGCTCCGGCATCCGGCACTCGCGGCGATGATCCCTCAGGCCGCGGGAAGCTCCGTCGGCTCGGCGGGGGGCGTTATCGCTACTTCGGCGCCCGCAACGGCGGCGCTTTCGAGCTCGCGGCCGGGTTGGGCTGGTTCTACTCCAGCGGGAGCAAACTCTACTATCGCCCTCCAGCGGGAACGCCGCTCGAAGTCTTTCGGCGGAGCGCGGATCTCTTCGACCCCGCCCCCAAGCCCGCGCCCCTCGACTTCGGACGAACCTGGCCGACCCTTCCTCTCATCGACATGTTGGAGCGCACCGGCGCTCCACCGACCGACTGGAGGGACGTGCTGGGTCGCGATCTCACCGATCCCTGGTGGGAGCAGTTCGGGTACCTCAAGGACTCCGACCGCTTCGACGTGCCGGCGCTTCATGTGAACTCCTGGTACGACTTCGGGGTCGCCGAGACTCTCTTCGAGCTCGAGCTGCTGCGATCGAACGCGCAAACCCCGCGCGGACGCGAGAATCAGTTCGCCCTCATCTCTCCGACGACTCACTGCCAATCGGAACAAGCAACCGCCGATACCGTCGTGGGCGAGCGGGAGGTGGGTGATGCCCGGTTCGATTACTGGAGCACGTACCTCCGCTGGTTCGACTACTGGCTCCGGGGAATCGAAAACGGCATCACCCAAATGCCGAAGCTCCAGATCTACGTCATGGGCAGGAACCAATGGCGGGCCGAGAACGAGTGGCCTCTTTCGCGCGCCCGTTCAACCCGCTACTATCTGCGCAGCAATGGGCGAGCCAACAGCCAGTCCGGCAGCGGCACCCTCGACATCTCGCCTCCAACTGACGAGCCTCCCGACCGATACGTCTATGACCCCAGAAATCCGGTGCCTTCGCGGGGCGGGCCCGTGTGCTGCACGGGAACTCCCGATGCCCCCGAGGGTTCGTTCGATCAGTCCGAGATCGAGACCCGTAACGACGTTCTGGTCTACTCGACGCCGGCGCTGACGGAAGGTATCGAGGTCACGGGGCCGATCCAGGTGGTGCTCTACGTTTCCTCCTCGGCGATCGATACCGATTTCACCGCGAAGGTGGTGGACGTTTCCCCGGACGGGACTGCGTACAACGTTCAGGAGGGTATCCTGCGCGCCCGTTATCGGCAGGGGTTCGACAGGAAAGTGTGGATGAAGGCCGGCGAAGTCGTCGAGGTCCATATTGATTTGCAGGCCACGAGCAACTATTTCCCGCCCGGACATCGAATCCGCCTCGAGATCTCGAGCAGCAACTTTCCGCGCTTCGACCGCAACCTCAATACCGGCGGGAACAACTTCGACGAGGTCAAATGGATCGTCGCGGAGAACGCGGTCCACCATGACCACGCATTTCCCTCTTACTTACTGCTGCCCATCATTCCCTCGCAATAGGCTTTGCATATCGGACCTCGAGTAAACCCGTCCCGCGATGCTTCTTTTCGGCGCCATCCTCACCGAAACCCATCCGCTGATAGAAACGCCGTGCGGGGCCGTTTTCTGCCAGGACCCACAATGTGACCTTCTCGAAACCGCGCGCCCGCAGCCGTGCAAGAGATTCGGTCAGTAACACCCGACCGAATCCACGCCGCCAGTATGCCGGGTGAACATAGATCGCCTGAACTTCTCCGACGTTTACCCCCCCGTCCTCGTCTCGCGCGCTACCATGGTAAGAGACGCCGACCACCTCGCACTCCTCGATGGCGACGAGAGCCTCTCCTTCGGGCTTTCGAAGCAGTCGCCTCCAGTCCTCGGCCCGCTCACCGGGGTCCAGACTCGAAAGCAACTCATCGGGCATGAGTCCCGCGTAGGCCTTCCGCCAGCTCGCCACGTGCACTCGGGCGATCGGATCGGCATCTCTCTCGTCAGCTGCACGAACGTTCATCGTGGACTCTCACTCTTTCGAGACTGCAAGCGCTCGTAGATCTCCCTGGCTCGGCCGCCTGTCGCTCCGGGCCTAGCGATTGAAGGGCCTCCGCAAGGTTGACGTGGGCTGCGGCATAGGCGGGATCGAGCCGGACCGCCGCTTCGAAGTGGACCACTGCCTCCTCGAGCGCGTACGTTGCCTTTGCCTGCTCGACGATTCGGGTGGGATCCTCCGGCGACTGGAGCAGGTACTGGAACACGACCGGCAGGAACATCTTCCCCGGCTATCGAGAATCGCTTCACCTCTTCGAGGAGCGCGCTCACCGTCGGCTGGTCGGGCTGAAGCTCGAGCGACCTCGAAAGGGCGGCCACCGCAGCTTCGGCACCACCCGACAAGAACTCCGCCTCCCCGAGAGCATTCAACAAATACGGACTCTCACCACCCGCTTCGATGGCTTTCCGATAGTACTTCGCCGCTTCCCCGGGCTTCCCGTCGCGCATAAGGGCAAACCCCACCAGAGTGAGGGCGTCGACGTCCCGCGGGTCCCGGGCGAGCGCCTCCTGAGCCGTCTTTTCTCCTTCCGCGGGTCTGCCTCCGAGAATTTCGGCACGCGCCTTTCCCCGGCGGGCTTCCTGAAAGTACGGCTCGTAATCGAGGGCTACCTGAAATCGTCGCGTTGCCTCGTCGTATCGGCCCGCGGCGAGATAGTGACTCGCTTCTCGAAAATACTTCTCCGCGGGCATCAGCTCCGACTCCTGACCCACCGTGCTCAGACGCCCGATCTCTTGTGGAGTGGCCACCGTGAAATCCAGGATCGCGAGGTCGCTGAATGAAGTGGTCGGCTCGGTAACGGCCGCTTCGAGCGTATACTCCCCTGCGGTCAAAGCCTCCCGCGGGAGAATCTTGAGGACCTCGACCGCGCCTGGGGCGTCCTGCCGAGAACGGAATCGATTCGTCTCATCGAGCACCGTCTCTGCCCCTCGTCTCAGAGTGAAGCGCACCGAGACTTCCGGTTCGGCGGGAAAGGCCGCAACCGGGTAGTAGACCTCCATGAACGCGAGAAGTCTCTGCCCGCTTCCGAACAGTCGATTCGGCCGCGGGTATAGTCGGAGCCGGCCGAACTGGTGGGGCAAGGGAGCTCCGGGAAGGGATGCGTCATCTGCCTTGAAGGCCGCGAAGAAGCTACTCACCGCCATCCGCTCCGTGGGAAACGCGGGAACGGACACGATACGGTTTACGATACCGATTCCCCGACCCACCAGGTCCCGCACGTAGATCTCGAGGCGGTAGCTGCCCGGCAAAAGCGCGACTTTCTTCTGGAAGAGCACGGGAAAGTGTTTTGCCGTTTCCCAGTCGCTTTTCTGGATTTGGATCTCCAGGGAATCGCGGAACTCTTCGAGCAGCTCGCCGTTCTCGAGTCGGCGAAAAGTCCCGATGAGGTCGAAGCGGCCCAGCATACGCTCATCGTGCTGGTTGACATGGACGTCCTCGGGAGCAATTTCGACGGCGAGATGCACGTTGGTGAAGTCCCCCTCCCCTCGAAAGTAAATCGCATCGAAGTCGACGGGAAGGTCTCTCCCGAAGCTCGCGCTGGCGGTAACCTGCTCGGTCAAATTTCGACGCGTCTTCTCGAAAACGAACCCCGGAGTCGCAAGCTGCGCCAGGATCTGCTCCGAGGAGACAGCGTTCTCTCCGACCCCGACGCTCTCCGCCGCTTTGATGATGTCGATGTCCCAGGCCTTGCGCGCGGAAAAGGGAATCTGCCCCAACGGGCCCAGAATGCCTCGTTTTACGGGGTCGGCAATGAGCGCCCTCATACCATCGAACGCCGGGCTGAACAAACGATACTCCCCGACGCCGTTGCGCTTGAAGAACATGATCTGAAGCGACGTGGGAAACTGGGGAATGTCCAGGTTGTAGTAGTACCAGAGCTCGAGAGGGTACAAGTCGCTGTTGCTGGGATAGGACATGACGTCCTTGGGTGGCCCCAGGGTGACGTAGGTGCGGCCCCGCTCGGTCATCCAGCCGGGGCGGGATTCCCGGTACTTCTCGTTCGCCTCGCGGAGGCGTTTGAAATGTTCGTCACGAAACTCGTTCACCGCGGTTTCGGGAATCGGGTCTCGCACCTCCCAGAATCTCTCGATGAAATCGCCGCGGTCCGCGGTGGGAAGGCCGAGGAAACGCTCGCGCTCAGCATCGGTGATGATGTAGAGAGCTTCCTCCTCGAGAAAGCGGCGGTGCTCCGGGGATAGCTCGGGCTCGGCGGCGCCGAGGAGCGTTGTCATCACCAGAACGCCCAGCATAACCACATCATACTTCAACGTTGTCGGTTGAGACCTGCACTTCAACGCGGTACCGCAAGCCTCGTCAAGGCTTCGTCCAGCGGGGGTTCAACCATCCCCCAGTGGGACACCAAGTTGGTACCAGCGAGGGAGTGATCCGGAAGAGAAGGCCGAAGGGCCTCCCTGATTTTTGGGGGACTTGACTGGCTCAGTGCTCTTCGCGTATGCGCTTCCAAAGGTTCTGGCTGTCCGCCGGAAGCCGCAACACTTCAGCGTTCACGTCCGCTTCGATGGAAGCCGCGCTCTGGTGGCTTTCCAAAAGCGATCGTATGTCCCACGCGTCCTTCGGTCCACCGGCGTATAGTTTCAAGAGGACGAGCCCCGCAGGTCCCGCTACCTTGACGGTGACTTCCCCAATCGAGGTGATTTCGGAGGATTCGACGATCTTCTTCTGCCATTCGTAGCGGCCGACAACCACGTCGACCGTTCGCTCACCCGCCATCGCCAAGCGTACGCTCCCCGCCAGAGGATCTTCGTAGTCGCCCCTCAGCGAGCGCACGTCGACGCCGCGACCTCGAAGGTCGCTCCAGAGCTGCTCTTGAAGCACTCTGTCGTCCAGGGTGAAAAGGTCGATGTCGGCGGTGGATCGGCTCACCCCATGGATCGCCAAGGCCGCGGCGCCGATGAGAGTATGGTCGATCGCGTTCCCGTCGAGGAGCGCGACCACGTCCTGGAGAAGACTCATTCCAGGACGTCGAGCATGACTCGTGACAGCCGGCGGCCGGCCTGGCTACCGCGCTCCAGCCGGCGCCGGGCTTCGTCGCGGCCGACTCCGTGGGCCGCCGCGTACGCATCGATCGCCCGATCACCCAGAAGCAGGGCCTCCGCCAGGCGCTCGGCGGGAGTCATCTTCCGGAGCCGCTCGAGGCTCTCGAAGCGTAATCGGTCGGCGACCGTGCTCATAGCATGAGTATAAACGAGGCGACCTGCGGGACCCCAAATCCCCCTATCGGGCACCAAGAACGGTTCTCAGGTCGGGCTGCGCGGGCTGGATTTCGAGAGAGCGCTTGAAGAGGGCTTCGCCCTGCGCCCTCTCCCCTGCTTCCAAGTAAGCGAACCCCAGGCTGTTCAGGATTAGAGTCGAGTTCGGGGAAAGCTCGAGCGCCTTCTCGAAGAGAGGGATCGCCTGCTCCATCCTCCCCGAGAGGGCCTGGACGTGCCCGAGCCCCAGGTACAGCTCGGCCGCCTGGGGACGAACCTCGAGCGACTCGCGGAAGAGTTCCTCCGCCTCCTCGAGCCGCCTCTGGGTCAGGAGGAGATTGCCGAGCTGGACCCTGGGCTCGATCTCGGAAGGCGCGCCTTCGATCGCCGCGCGAAACAGCTTCTCCGCGTAGGGAAGCGAGCCGCTCATCATCGCGATCTTCCCCTGGAGGAGGAGGACGGAGGGAGCCTTGTCATCCCTTTCGGCGGCTTTCTTGAACGCCGCCTCCGCCTCGGAGCGGGAGCGAGCCAGCAGGTGGATCTGGGCGAGCTCGACCCAGGGCTCGGGCGAGGCATCGTCGATCGACGCCGCGCGCTCGAGAGCCAGCCGCGCTTCCGTGGCGCGTCCGAGGCGAAGGAGGCTCTTGCCGAGAAGAAGCGTGCCGTCGAAATCCGAGGGCTCGCGCGCGAGAACTCCGTTGCATTGCTCCACGGCCTCGGAAAAGCGGCCCCGCTCGAAGTACGCGAGGGCGAGGTACGTTCGCGCCAGAAGGAGGTCCGGCTCCCCTCGCACCGCGACTTCGAGCTCCACGATCGCCCGATCCATCTCGCCCCGGGCCACGAGATCCATTCCGCCTCGTACCCGCTCCCATACGTCCAGGCGATTCTTGGGATCCGGCAGAGCCCCCGAAGCCGACGGCGTGCTTTCGGAGCTCAGATAACCGAGGCTTCGAAGGACGGCGCGCGTTTCGGCGTCGACGACCTGCTCCGTCGAGCCGGTGCCTGCTGTGTCGCGCTCGAGCCGGGCGAGCTCCGACGCCAGCTCCCGGAGTCTTCCCGGATTCTCCGACGCGAGATTCCTCGTTTCGCCCGGGTCGCTCGCGATCTCGTAGAGCTCGGGCTCGGGCGCTTCGATGTACTTCCACCCGCCGGCGCGCAGGCTCCGGAGCTCGCTCCAGCCGAGATTCAAGCGGGGAAAGTAGGTTTCGGCGTAGGACGCCTCCGGAGGAAGCTCCTTTCCTTCGAGCGCGGGCACGAGGCTCCTTCCCTGACATCGCGCACAGCGCTCTCTCATTCCCAGGAGATCGAGAACCGTCGGCACGAGGTCGATCGAGCGCGCGGGATCCTCCACGACGGCGCCCGCCGGAACTCCGGGCCCGCGAAGGAGCCAGGGGACTCTCATCGTGCTGTCGTAAACGAAGAGGGAGTGCGTCCTCTCGCCGTGCTCGCCGAGTCCCTCTCCATGATCCGCGGTAACGGCGACCACCGCCTCCCTGGATACGGCGCCGAGGAGCTCTTTCAGCACGGAGTCGACGTAGGCGACTTCTCCCTCGTAATCGTCGGGGAACGGATCCGGAGGATCGTAAGGCGCGTGAGGGTCGAAGAGGTGAATCCACACGAAGTACAGACCGTCCCCCCTCGCCTCGATCCATTTCCGTGCGGAAGCGACGACCGAAGACGCCGGACGCTCGGAGAGCGAGACCCTCGAGCGGGAGCGGCCCAGGGAGTCGTCGTACAGGTCGAATCCCTGGTCGAGCCCGAATCGGGAGTCCACGGGAAACCCGCCGACGAACGCCGCCGTCGAGTAGCCCGCTCCTTTGAGGATCTCCGCGAGGGTCTCCATTTCCCCCGGGAGCCGGAAGCGGCCGTTGTCCCGCACGCCGTGGTAAGTGGGATAGGTACCGGTCAGGATCGAGCTGTGAGAAGGAAGCGTGAGCGGGCTCTGCGCGAAGACGTTCTGGAACCGCGCTCCTTCGCGCGCGAACGCGTCGAGCGCCGGGGTAGCCGCCTTGCCTCCATAGACCCCCAACCGGTCCGCGCGAAGCGTATCGACGGTCACGAGAACGACGCTTCGGGGCTCGCGCGAAATGCCGGGGGCGCAGCTCGTCAGCAGCAGCAGGACCGCGGCGGCACGACAGCGGCTCGTCATCGAGTGCGCTTTTCGAGCCGCTCGTAGGCGCGCTCGTGCTCCAGAGCCTCGGCATCGCGGCCGAGCTCCCGCAGGGCCTGCGCGAGGTTCAGGTGCGCGGAGGCATAACCGGGGTCGAGGCGAACCGCCTCCTCGAACTGCGAGACCGCTCGATCGAACTCGCGCCTCTCGGAATAGAGGACCCCGAGCCCGTTTCGCGGAAGAGCGAGCCCGGCGTCGGCGGCTATTGCGCTCTCGAACGCCGTAACCGCTTCCGCGGCGCGGCCGGATCGCGACAGGAGGACGCCGAGATCGCTCCACGCGAGAGCGTTGTCCCGCGAAATCTCGAGGCTGCGGCGAAGCCGGGATTCCGCATCCTTCAGACTCCCTTTCGCGAGAAGCACCGACGCGCTCAGATGAAGCGCCGCCGCATCGTCGGGCGCGAGCGAAAGCGCCCTCCCGGCCGCCGCCTCCGCCTCTTCGAGCCTTCCCGCATCGAGCAGGAGCTCGCCTCGGGCCCTCTGCAGGCCTGGCTCGTCCGGCTGGAGCTGGACCGCTCGCGAGACGAGCTCGAGGGCTTCGGCGCTTCGGCCCTGACGGCGATAGAGCTTCGCGAGCTCGAAGAGCGCCGCCACGTTGTCCGGCGCTATCCGGGCCGCGTGCTCGAAGCGCTCGACCTCCTCTTGAGTCTTGCTGAGCTCCTGGAAGCGAGCGAGCACTGCCTGCGCCTCCTCCGCCTTCCCCTGTCGGGCCAGGAGACGCCCGAGCTGATAGTGGGGGTCGACGAGGTACGGAGCTTCCTCGATCGCGAGGCGACAGTGCTCGATGGCGCGTTCGATCTCTCCGGATGCCGTGTAGAGCCGCGCGAGCTCGTTGTGGGCGTCGGCGCGCACGCTCGGCTCGGAGAGCGCCGGCACCAGCGCGGCTATCGCCCGCTCGCGGTCTCCGAGCTTCGAAAGGGTAATCCCGAGATGGAACTGCGCGAAGTGGTTCTCAGGCTCGAGCGCGAGTGCCTCTTCGAACCGGGCCCGTGCTTCTTCGAACCGCCCGGTGCTCAACAGGCAGTAGCCGAGGTCGACCAGCACCGAGGCGCTGGACTCCCCCGCCTCCACCACCCTCTGAAGCTCTTCGGCGGCTTCCTTGAATGCGCCGCGCTTGAGCTGCGCCCGGGCGAGCGCTTTACGAACGGACGCGCCCGCCGCTCCACCCTGGATCGCCTGTTCGAAAGCCGCGACCGCTTCCTGGTAGAGGCCGAGATCCGAGAGCACGGTCGCCAGCCGTAGAGACGATTGCACGTTTCCCGGGTGGAGCTCGAGTGCCTTCTGAAGCGCGCCCCGGGCTTCGCTCAGGTTTCCGCTCTCGTGGCAGGCGACTCCCAGGAGGTGGTAGGCAGACGCATCCTTCGGCTCGAGATCCACGAGCTCGCGAAATTCCTCTCGCGCCTCGAGGTACCGCTTCTGCCCCAGCCGGAGCCGTCCGAGGTTGAACCGCGCGGCGGCGAGTCCCGGGTCCAGAGCCACAGCGGTCTCGAACCGCGTGGCGGCCGCGGTGTCGTTGCCGAGCGCGAGCTCGGCGACGCCTCGGAGCAGGTAGACGGGAGCCAGGGCCCTGGGGGCGTCGGCAGCTGGGGACTCCGGGGCGAGGGGCGCGAGGAGAGACAGCGCCTTCGACGGTTGTCTCTGGTCGAGAGCTTCCTTCGCTTTCTGGAAGACCTCCCCCGCGGTCTGGGCGGAGACGAGGCCGGCGAGGAGCAGCGGAGCAAGCATCGTCACGAACGGGATCGCTTCACCTCTTCGAGAAACTCGCGGGGGTTTCGGTCGCGTTGCCGTGTGCCTCGGCCGCCTCCCCGTACTTGCAGAGCTGAAACCGGGAGAGCCCGAGAAGCGCCCGAGCGTCGACGTCCCTACCGTCGCGGGAAACTACGTCGAGCGCGGTGACGCCGTGCATACATCCATGATACTTCAACAGCGTGGGTTAACATTGGTTCCGCATGACTCGCGGACCGGCGGTTCTGGCGCTCGGTGTCCTTTTCGGCTGCGGCGGAGTCCGCCCCCGCGAAGGTCAGAACCTCCTCGTCATCACCATCGACACTCTGCGGGCGGACCGCGTGGGAGCCTACGGGTATCCGGGGGCACGGACCCCGCACATCGACCGGCTCGCCTCCGAAGGCGTCGTGTTCGAGGAGGCGATCGCCCAGGTGCCCGTCACTCTCCCCTCGCACGCGAGCCTCTTCACCGGACTCGTCCCGCCGACCCATGGAGTTCGCGACAACACGTACTTCCGGCTCGACACCGAGGCCCGCACGCTGGCGGAGGTACTGAAGGAGCGGGGCTACGAGACGGCGGCCTTCGTCTCCGCCTTCGTCCTCGACAGCTCCTTCGGGCTCGACCAGGGATTCGACGTCTATGACGACGAGGTACCGGCGGTGGCCGAGTCCTCCGGAACCATCGCCGAACGCCGGGGGGAGCTCGTCACCCGGTCGTTCGAGTCCTGGATCGAGAATCGATCTTCCGATCGGCCGTTCTTCGCCTGGATCCACTATTTCGACCCCCACCTTCCCTACGCTCCTCCCGCGCCCTACCCCGCCGGCTACGACGGGGAGATCGCTTATGTGGATGCCCAGGTAGGTCGGGTGATCGAGAGGCTCGAAGCGGAGGGACTGGGGAAGGACACGTTCGTGGTCGTCACCTCGGACCATGGAGAGTCCCTCGGCGAGCACGGGGAGAAGAGCCACGGATTCTTCGTCTACGACGCCACGCTCCACGTTCCCCTGATCCTGAAGAGCGCGGCCTCGCTGCCGGCCGGCGAACGGATCGCGGCGCCGGTGCGCACCATCGACATCTTCCCGACGGTGCTCGAGGCCCTCGCGGTCCCCGTTCCCGAGGAGGCTCAAGGACGAAGTCTTCTCCCGCTCGTCAGAGGCGAGGCGACGGAGAACCTTCCGGCGTACGCCGAGTGCTACGTGTCCGAGCTCAACTTTCGATGGGCGCCGCTCGTCGCGCTCCGCGAGGGCGGCTACAAGTACATCGAGGCTCCGCGCCCCGAGCTCTACGACCTCGGCGCCGACCCGGGTGAAACGAAGAACCTCTTCGAAGCCGATCCCGACCGGGTGCGACGGATGAAATCCCGCCTCGCCGACGAGGTGCAAGCGTTCGCCCCTTCGTTCTCTTCGAGAGCTCAGCCCGACCCCGAGACCATCGCGCGGCTGCGCTCGCTCGGGTATGCGGCCTCCGGAGGCGGGAGCGCTCCCGAAGGAGCCGCGCTCCCCGACCCCAAGGACCGGCTCCACCTGTGGACGCGGCTCGAGGAAGTGATTGTTCACCAGGGCGCGGGCGACCTGCCGAAGGCGATCGAGGCCGCGCTCGCGGTGCTCGAAGAAGATCCCACGAACCTCCTGGCCCTCGAGCTCCTGGCTAGCGCTCGCGCGGCTTCGGGAGAGCGGGGGGAGGCGATCGACCTCTACCGGCGAATCCTCGAGATCGACTCGAGCCGGCCCTTGAGCCACGTCCTCCTCGGAAACCTCCTCTGGCAGTCGGGCGATCTCGACGCCGCCGAAGCCAGCTTCCGCACCGCCCTGGAGCGCGATCCCGACTTCGCCCGCGCCCACCGCAGACTCGGAGAGCTGTACTTCTCCCGCGGCGACAACGAGAAAGCGCTCGAGAGCTTCGGCCGCGCGGCGGAGATCGATGGCGAAGATGTCGAGACCCGGCTCGGCATCGCAAGGAGCCTCAAAGCGTCAGGCGATAGCTCGGGGGCGTTGAAGGAGCTCGAGGCGCTTCACGGACGGAATCCCCGGGATCCGGAAGTCCTCGCGGAGTACGCGGGCACTCTCGCGCAGCAGGGGGAGATCGATCGCGCTCTCGCGCTCCTCGCGGCGGGCCCCGACCACCACGACGTCCACTACACGACGAGCGTCATCCTCCGCTCGCGGGATCGGATGCCGGAGGCCCTCGCGGAGCTCGAGAGGGCGCTCGCGCTCGAGCCCGGATCGGCCGTCGCCCTCCACGACCGCGGCGTCATCCTCTCCCGCATGGGGCGGCTCGCTGAAGCGGTCTCTTCGCTCACGCAAGCACTCGAGATCCAGGACACCCCCTCGACCCGAAACGCCATCGGCACGGCGTTGTGCCGGATGGACCGCTGCGCCGAGGCGATTCCCCATTTCGAGCGGGCGGTCGCGCAGGCGCCGTCGTTCGTCGAGGCGATCGAGAACCTCGCCCAGGCGTACGCCATCCTCGGACGAAGTCGCGAAGCGGACGAAATGCGAAACCGGGCAGAGGCGGTCAAGGCTCCCCGATGAGGTACTCCTCATCGGTTGACTATTTTGATGGACTTCATTAGTATACCTACGATGGGTCCCAAGAAGAAGGCGGTTTTCTCGGCGGAGCAAACGCAACTCGAGCAGATCGAGACCGTGGTCCGATCGGGCAAGTACCGCAGCACATCCGAGTTCCTCCGCGAGGCGATCGACGAGAAGTTGCGACGGCTCCGCCAAGAGCACTTGGAAGCACAAGTGGCGACTTATTGCGCAGAGGGCTATGGAGACGAAGACCGAGACCTCGCGGGGCTCCAAGCTTTCGATCGCGATGAAGAGTGATGCTGCGGGGTGAAGTCTGGTGGGGGCGGATCCCGATGATAGGAAGCGGCGCCAAAGATCGGCCGATGCTCATCGTCTCCGACGATGCTTTCAATCGAAACGAGGGCTACCCCAAAGTGATGGTGGTTCATATCACCACGGTTCAGAGATTGGGTGGTCCTTATAGTTGGGAGGTCGCTCTTCCACGAGGCACAGCCGGACTCGAACGACACAGCATCGCCAAGTGCGGCGAGATCTACACCGTCTGGAAGGACCAACTCCACGGGCCGCCGGGCACGATTCCCCGTGCACTCCTGAGCCAAATCGATCGCGCGCTCGCCGTCGCCTTGAGCCTGCCGCTGCCGGCCTGAGCGGGGCCGACCACCGTCACCGCAGTCGGCCGACGCCCTCTTTGACCAGGACGTCGTCGCCGGCCCGCAGCGTTCCGAGCTCCATCCGTCCCGAGGGCCAGGAAAGGACGGCGTTCGACGCCTCGCTCTCGTCGCCGAGCCCGACGGTGAGCCTCCGGTCGTTGGTCGAGAGGTAAGTCCAAATCAGCCCCGAGTCGCGGAACACTTTTCGGCTGCCGACTTCGAGGGCGACGGCAACGCCGAGGGCGTCGCGGTTCGCGCGGGCTCCGACGAGCGTCAATCTCAGCCACCGATTCCGATGCTCGGCTTCGTCGACGAGGAACGTGGGAACGTCGCTCATGTTGTTGATGAAGACGTCGAGGTCGGCGTCGCCGTCGACGTCGGCGAAAGCGAGTCCGCGCCCCGAATGAAGGACCTCGAGTCCTGGTCCCGCGGAAGCCGTCACCTCTTCGAACCGGCGGCTTCCGTCGACGTCGGGCACGTTGAGGAAGACCTGGTTCTGCTGTCGATAGATCTCCCCGATTCCGGCGCCGTCCACTTCAGGATACACGTGCCCGTTGACCACGAACAGGTCGAGGTGCCCGTCCCAGTTCAGGTCGACGAACCGAACTCCCCAGCCGAGCTTCTCGAATGAGGGGGCGGTGAGGCCCTTGGCGTCGCTCACGTCGGTGAACAATCCCAGGCCCTCGTTCCGGCGGAGGGCGTTGTAGTCCCCCTGGAACGTGGTGACGATGAGATCCGGCAGTCCGTCGGAGTCGAAGTCTCCCGCGTCGGCGCCCATTCCCGCCTGCGGCTTTCCGTACATCGAGAGGGCGACGCCTGCCATCAGAGCGATATCCTCGAACTTCCCCTTCCCGTCGTTACGGAAGAGATAGTTCGGCGTGGAGTCGTTGGCCACGTAGATATCGGAATCACCGTCCGAGTCGATATCGACGAAGGTGACGCCGAGCCCTTTCCCGTCGGCATCATAGACTCCCGCTTCGCGGGTCACGTCCTCGAACGTGCCGTCGCCCCGGTTTCGATAGAGCGCATCGACTTCTCCCGGAAGCCCGTTCGGACCGCACATCACCGAGACGCCTCTCCATATGCAGAACTTGGGATCGAGCTTCTCGAGGAGGCTGTCCTCGAAGGCGATGTAATTGCAGACGTAGAGGTCGAGAAAGCCGTCGCCGTCGACGTCGCCGAACGCGGCGCTCGCGCCCCATCTCGGATCGGAGACGCCGGCTTCCTTCGCGACATCGGTGAAGGTTCCGTCGCCGTTGTTCCGGTAGAGAGCGTCCTCCCGGTAGTTGGTGACGAGCAGATCGATGTCGCCGTCGTTGTCGTAATCGGCCGCGGCTGCGCCTCCCCCCCAGCCGCGATCTCCGACCCCCGCCGCCTCCGTCACTTCGACGAACTCCCCGTTCCCCAGGTTCCGGAACAGCTGATCCGGAGCTCCTCCGCTCCCGGACTCGAACTCCTCGAGCGTCTCGCCGTTGACCACGTAGAGGTCGACGGCGCCGTCGCCGTCATAGTCGAAGAACGCGGCGCCTGAGCCGGTGGTCTCGGTGATGAGCTTCTTCGCCGGGCTTCCGAAGCGGTTGGGGCGGGTGAACCCTCTCTCCGCGGCGACGTTGCGATACCGAGGGAGGTCGCGATCGTCCGCGGGCGCGGCCGCGAGCAGAAGGACCAGCGCGGGGATGCGCATCAGTCCGGATTATAGGCGAGCATCTCCAGGGACGCGGTCACCGGGAGATCGGTCTCGAGGAGCACGAAGCGCCAGGCCTTCCTCGCCTTCGGTGGAAGCGCGGAGAGCCGGATCTCCCCGTAGGAGCGGTCGACCAGACGGATAGCCCTCCGAACGTCCTCTTCCGCGACCGACGACGCGCCCCGGTCGACGGCGAAGGCCTTCGCCGTCCAGGCGGTGATGGGAACGAGAAGGAGGAGCCGGGGCACAGCCTCGACGAAGGGGATCTCCGCCTCCAACTCCCTCATGAACCGTTGTCCTATGATCTTCGCCTGCAGGTAGCGCGCGAGAATCTCGGCCCCTCCGGAATGCAGGACACCCGGGGAGACCCTGGCGACTTTGGCGAAGCCCGCGCGCAGCTCGCGGTTGTCGACGAGCGGCCTCGCGTCGGGAAACCTGTAGCCATCGGCGGCTTGCACGCGAACACCCGCCTCCCGCTCTCTCGCTTTACCCGGGAGCGCCAGCAGCGCGTCCGGCGTCGGGTTCAGCGAAAGGAAGAGCAGATGGAAGAACACGGCCCTGCCCGTCTTGTCCATGCGCTCGGAGTCCGACTCGATGGGTCGCTCGCGGATTTGTCTGGGAATGCCTTTGGCCAGCACCTCCCGCAGCGTCCGCGCGGCGTCCGTCCGGGGGTCGCTCGTCGTCGCCAGGCGGTTGAACTCGAAGAGGGAGCGAACGCGGTCGAGGAGCGAGAGACTCTCGTTGGAGAGAGTCGAGACCAGATGGTGCTCGAGCTCCCACAAGAGCTCTCCCGGAACGTCATACTTCTTCGAGAACTTGTGCAGCTTCCGCTCGCCGGACGCGTCCCCGAGAAGGCGAATCCACTCGGGAACGCGCCGGGCTAGGGGCTCGCCCTGGCCCAGGCTCACCGCGCGACAGGCGAACGAAACGTCGACCGCCACCCGATCCCCCACCGCGAGGAAGCCGAAAGGGAAGAGCCGGCACATCAGAGGCTTCGCTTCGTGCCCGAACGTCTCGTGGATTCGGCACTGGTTGCTGGAGCCGAGGTAGATGCAGGCGCCGTCCGGTCTTCGCGCCAGAGCGAGGCGGCCCGACCGAGCCTCGCCCGGAGCCGGCACCGCGGGAGAGACTCCCGAAAGCTCCGGCGCCACCCCGCTCCAGTCCAGGGCCGAGAGACGCTCCGCTTCGCCGGAGCCGAGCATCACGTGCCACCCGCGACAGCAATCGCCGCACCGGGAGCAGGTGAAGCGGACCTCCTGCGGGTAGACGAGCTCGCTCGGAGCCAAGGGCTCGAGAGCGCTCATGGGTCCTTCATCTCGTGGATCCAGCGGGGCCACTGGTTGCGCTCGGGCATCACGAAATTTCCGCGATGTCCCGGTTCCTCGTTCTCATGACAGCGCTCGCAGACGACGAGCGAAGGCCGCACGAGCCCGGCCATCGCCGCCTTTTCAGGGTCGATCATGACTTCGGGAGGGGAATAATCGCTTCCGGGACCATGGCAGGACTCGCACTGCACCGCGGGATACTTCCGCGCTTCGGTATCGTGGCATGAGAAGCACCGTTCCGCGGCATCCCTGGGTACCTGGGCGCGAGCGTGAGGCGTCGCCGTCCACGACTCGTAGGTGCTTCGATGACAGAGCTTGCAGCTCTCGCCGCCCACGTAGGACGCGCCGTGTCCCGCCGGGGCCGCCCCGGAAGCGAGAAACGAGCCCGCGGCCCAGAGGACGAAGGCTATCACTCCACGGAGACCGACACTTTCAGCATCTTGTCGCCTTGCTGGATGGAATCGACGACGTCCTGACCTTCGAGGACGCGGCCGAATACCGAGTGTTTTCCGTCGAGCCACGGCGTCGACACGTGGGTGATGAAAAACTGCGATCCGTTCGTGTTCGGCCCCGCGTTCGCCATCGACAGCACACCCGGCCCGTCGTGCTTCAGCTCTTTGTGGAACTCGTCTCCGAACTTGTAGCCCGGCCCGCCGGTTCCCGTTCCCTGCGGACACCCCGTCTGGACCATGAAATCCGGAATCACGCGATGAAACTTCAGGCCGTTGTAGAAGCCCTCTTTGGCCAGCTTCTCGAAGTTGGCGACGGTCTTCGGAACCTTGTCGTCTTCGAGTCGAAGGCGGATGGTCCCCTTGTTGGTCTCGATGGTAGCGACTTTCATGTTCTTGACTGCTGCTCCTTTCTTGAATGCTCGCCTCGCTCTTCGCTCGGCTCGCTCCCCGCGCTCCTCGCGCGGGGAGGAGGGGCCCTCCGGGCCCCGCTGCTCCGCCTCGCTCTTCGCTCGGCTCCCCGACATTCTAGCGGAAGCCGAGCTCGATGACCTCGAAGTCCTGCGCGCGCAGGCTGCGGAACGCGGGGTTGAGCTCGTCGTTGTTCCAGCGCGAGTCCATGGTCCCGGTGACGTACAGGTCGCTCCCGTTGTCGGCGACGATGAGACCGTGGGTCTTCATCGCGCGAAAGATCCTCTGCATGGGCTCCGAATAACCGGAGAGAGCCTTGCTCGCCCGGAGCCTCAGACGCGCGCCCATGGGAAGCGCTCCCGGAGTGCCGCCCGCCTCGTGGGAGGCGGGCCACACCGAGCCGTTCGTCGCGCGGAGGGTCACCCGGAACGCGTGGCGGATATCGCCTCCGGCGTCGACTTCGTCCCGCCGAACGAGGCCGGGGAAGATCGCGAGCCCCGCGGCGTCGGCGGAAGTCCAGCCTTCGGGCCGCCGGTCGTTTCGGTTCATGTCGAATACCGCTCCCGATCCGGCTTCCCACACGGAGGCCGACCCGTTCCAGCTCGTAGCCCAGGTCTCGAAGAGAAGCCACTCGTCGCGGTCGATCAGAACGAGGTGGCGATCCGAGCCATCTTCCAGAAACCCCGCCTGGGTCCGGGCCTCGACGGGAATGGGGTATCCCGGGGCCCTGCCCGGAGCTCCCGCGTCGCTCTCCTCCGGGTAGTCCACGAAACGCACGGGAACCCGCGGCTGGTTACGAGAGACGGTGACGTAGGGGATTCCGTAGGGAGACGGACCGAAGTCCGGATGGAGCCCGCGGTCCCGGCCGATCCAATCGATGAAAGACGCCGAGCCGCGGTCGACCGGCGCTCCGGAGATGTCGATGTTCCACCAGTTGTCGGCGGGAAACACCTGCCGTCCGGCAAGGCTCTCGCCGACGGCCACCGGACCGGCCGCGCCTTCGCTCGAAGGGCTCGAAGGCGGAGCGCTCGGATCCACGGGGCTGTCGTCTCCTCCACCGCATCGGGCGGCGAACGCCGCCCCGAGCCCCAGAAGCAGAAATCGCCGCCGGCTCACGCGAGAAGCTCGAGGCCGATGGCGTCGTGGTCGGATAGAGGGACCTCCCTGCCTTCGCGAAGCTCGTGGATCACGATCGGCCGCGCCGTCCGCAGCCCGCGCGTCGCGAACCAATCCACCTTGAGCGGGCAGCGGCCCTCGTGGTTCTTGAGCGCCCAGCGAATGAAAGCGAAGCACCAGCCGGGGATCCACTCTCCCAGGTTGTCGCGGGTCTTGCTGCAGCTCACGTCGTAGGACATCGTCCGCTCGCCGAGCAGGTTCGACTCCCGGTACTCGAACCCGTGCGCGGTCAGGCTCTCGAAGAGCTCTCGCTCGAACCAGCGGTAGGGGTGGAGATAGTGCTCGATGGATCGGTCGATCCCGAGAAAGACGCGCAGCCAGTAGCCCATGATCGCGTGAAACGCGCGCGAGGAGTTGTGGGTGGTGGTGTTCCAGTCGCCTCCCACGATCGCGGGCCCGGCGCCGTCGAGGTCCCGCAGAACGTCCCGGATCTGATCTCGACGGTGGGATTGACGGGACTGGGCGTCGAGATGGACCGCGACCGCGGTCAGCGGCATTCCCGGGAAGAGGACCTCGACGGCGAGGGCCGCCTGATTCCCGAGCCGCTTCTCCCGGCCCGCCATCTTGTCCTTGCCGTTCTCGAGCCGGATCACCCGGGCGGAGCCGAGGGGATAGCGGCTCAAGATCGCGTTTCCGTGGAGGCCGACCTCGTTCTCCCCCTGGACGTGGTACTCGCGGCCGGACCCCTTCGCCAGGTTGATGTAGCAGGGAGCGAACGCGAAATGAAAGCCGAGCTCCCGCGCGAGAACCCGCGCCACGTCGCGGTTGCCGGAGCGCGCCATGCCGACGTCGGTCTCGGTGAGCAGCAGAAGATCGGCGTCCCGCAGATAGGGGTGCTCGCGCAAAGCCTGGAGCTGCCCCTCGAGCTCGATCCCCCGCTCGAGGTTCCAGGCGACGACGCGATAGCGGTCCTTCGTCGCGGCCTCACCGCGGGCGTAGCTCCCGACGTCCGGGCTTCCGAGCACGCGCCGCAGCTTCGGCTCGAGATCCCGATAGAGCGGAAGCGTATGGAGCTCTGCGCTGGAACGGCACCGGGAAAGGGTCTCGAAGTGCGGCTTCAGCTCCGCCCGGATGAAGTCGTGGCTCACGGATTTTCTCATGGTACCTTATCGACCGCAGATGCGCAGGTCGACCGTCGCTTTCTTCCTCTTCGCCTCCCCGCTCCCTCTCGAGACGCAGATCCCCGAGATACCGGTCAACCCGAGCGACGAGCGGCCGACTGGTTTCGTATTCTATTTCCTGGGGGACTGGTTCGACGGTGGTCTCACGGACGGATGGTGACAATGACTCCGGACTTCTTCCAGCGATTGGTGGCTTTCCGCCGAGATCTCCATCGGCACCCCGAGCTCTCTTTTCAAGAGAAGCGCACGGCGGAGCGGATCGAGAAAACCCTCGCCGGTCTCGGAATCGAGAGCCGAAGAGTGGCTGGAACCGGCGTCCTCGCCGAGATCCCCTCGGCCGGCGGAGGCACCGACGGTCCGATGGTCGCGCTACGCGCCGACACCGACGCGCTCCCCATCCACGAAGAGACGGGGCTCGAGTACGCGTCGGTCAACGCCGGCGTGATGCACGCCTGCGGCCACGACGGACACACGACCATGGTCCTCGGCGCCGCGGAAATGCTCGCCAAGGAGAAACTGTCCGTCCCGGTGCGGCTCGTTTTCCAGCCGGCGGAGGAGCGGGGGTCCGGGGCCCTGGCGATGATAGATGCCGGGGCGCTCGACGGGGTCGAGATGATCTTCGGAGGCCACGTGGACCGGCACTATCCGACGGGGCAGATCGTCGCCCACGCGGGGGCGGTCAACGCCTCGACCGACAGCTTCCGCATCGAGATCCAGGGGAAGGGCGGCCACGCGGCGCGGCCCCATGAAGGGGTCGACGCCGTCGTCGTCGGAAGTCTCCTGGTCATGGCGCTCCAGACGATCGTCTCCCGCGAGATCAACCCCGCGCATCCCTCGGTCGTGACCGTGGGCCGCTTCGACGCGGGGACCGCTCCGAACGTTCTCGCCGGACGCGCGACCCTCGAAGGCACCATCCGCACGCAGGAGAAACCGGTGCGCGACCATATCGTCTCGTCGCTCTCGCGCATCTGCGACTCGATCGGAGCGCTCCACAACGCGCGATTGATCCTCACCCTCGAGGAGGGCACGCCTCCCGTGGTCAACCCGAAAGACATGGCCGAGATCGCGCGGAAGGCGGCGGTCGCCGTGGTCGGCGAGGCCAACGCCGTACCCCTTCACACCGCCAACATGGGCGGGGAGGATTTCGCCTGCTACATGGAGAAGATCCCCGGCTGCTACGTCCGCCTCGGGGCCCGCGCCCCCGGACGGGAGGGCTTTCCCGCGCACTCGAGCAAGTTCGAGTTCGACGAAGAAGTCCTCCTCATCGGCGCCAGGTACTTCTACGAAGTCGCGCGTCTCGCGGGGGGAATTCTCGCCGCCCGTTAGTCCCAGCCCGCGCAACGTCGGGAAGAGTGGAAAGAAACGAAACTCTTCCCTCCGTGGAGTGTTCACTTCGTCCTTGCGTTCTTCTCGCCCCGGTCAATCCGGCCGCTCGCCCAGAGCTACCTCGATATCCAGCACCTGGCCCTCTCGCCAGACCGTGACCTTGACTCGATCGCCCACGCGGTGCTTCGTCTCGAGAAGCACCATGACATCGCGGTCGGTCGCAACCGGTTCGCCATCGATCGCGAGAACGTAGTCGGCGCCGACGGGAACGCGCAGGTTGCCCAGCCGGCCGACTTCCGAGGGGCCGCGGATGCCGCCCGCGGCCGCGGGGCCGCGCGCCACGAGTCCCGCGACCATGACTCCACCGCCGCCCGGAGTTCGGACTCCGGCACGATTCAGGCGCGCCGCGAGGTTCGCGCTCACGTTCCAGAACTCGACCCCGAGCCAGGGATGGGCGTAGCGTCCACGGGCGATGAGCTCGGGCACGACCCTCTTGACGGTTCCCACGGTAATCGCGAAACCGATCCCGGCCGAGGCGCCGCTCGGGCTGACGATTGCGGAGTTGACGCCGACCACCCGTCCTTCGAGGTCGAGGAGCGGCCCGCCGGAGTTGCCGGGATTGATGGCGGCGTCGGTCTGGATAATCTCTCCGATGAACCTCCCGTCCGGGCCTTCGATGATGCGCCCGAGTGAGCTCACCACCCCCGTGGTGAGCGTTTGTTGGAGCCCGAAGGGATTTCCGATGGCCACCAGGAACCTCCCGACTTTCAATCGTTCGGGATCGCCCAACGGGATCACCCGAAGCAGCTCGGGAGGGACGTCGACCTTGATGACTGCGAGATCGTTCGAGGGGTCGAAGCCGATTACCTCGGCGGGCACGCGGGTCTCGTCGAAGAACGTGACGTGGAGCTCGCTCGCGCCCTCGATCACGTGGAAGTTGGTTACGATGTGGCCCCGGTCGTCGTAGACGAACCCCGAGCCCGAACCTTCCTGGGGCATGGCGCGGAGGAAGAAATCGTAGGAGATGCTGCGGCTCGTGATGTTCACGACTCCGGGCCCGGCGGTCTCGAAGACCCGCATGACCTGGTCTTCGAGAACGTTCACCTGTGCTTGCGCCTGCGCCACCGGGGCCGCGGCCTCGGGCGCTTGTGGAACCTCCACCTTCGCCGGCGATTCGGCGATCTTCTCGTCGATCGCCCCGGAAACCGGGGGCTCCGCCACGACCTCGCATCCGACGAGCCCCAGAAGGACCAGGCAGCAAAGACCCGGTCCGCGAACGCTTCGTTTCATGTCGACTCCTGCACTCTCTATTCTAGAACTGAGATAGTATGACTCGCGAAGATAGATGCTGCACGTCCTCATCGAGAAGCTTTCCAACTATCCGGGTTTCTTCCTCTTCTGCCGGGGCCTCCTGGAAGCGAACTTCACCGTCATCCGCAAGACGGTAGGGGAGCACCTTGCATCCGACCCCCGGGTGCGAGTGCTGGACGTGGCCTGCGGCCCGGGAGCGTTCTCCGACCTCTTTTCCGAGCAGAGCTATACCGGAATCGACATCAACCCCCGGTACATCGACTACGCGCACAAGCACTTTCGCGGGGAATTCTTCGTCCAGGATGCCCGCAAGCTCTCGTTCGAGGAGGGCCGCTTCGACGAGGCCCTGGTCTACGGTGTTCTCCATCACCTCGACGACGGCGACGTGACCGCGGTCGCCGAGAGCATCCGCCGCGTCGTCCGCCCCGGAGGCGCGGTCCTGGTCATCGAGGACATCCCCACGGAGTCTCACCTCAACCTCGTCGGGCACCTGCTCCACTGGATCGAGAACGGTCATTACATCCGCCCGGCGGAGGAGTATCGACGTCTGCTGTCGCCTCATTTCCGGATTACCGAGGAGAGACTCTTCCGCAGCGGCGTCTGCGATTACTACATGGCACGCCTTGTCGCGGGTCCCGACAGCCCGGGTCCATGAAAGCCTTCGGCCTCCTGGCGCTCCTCTCCGCGAGCGCGCTCCTGCTCGCCTTCCAGGCACCGGGCGACATCTTTCTCGACTTCGGACCGAACGACGCGCGCTACGTCTCCGGTTTTCGCGAGGATTTCGGAGATCGACGAGCCCACGCTCATCCACTGGTCCCGGGACCGCGCGCGGGTCCGGCTTCCCTTCCACCTACGCTCTCCCTACGAAGTGACTCTCCGGTTCAAGCGGCACATCGAGAGCCCTGCGGAGATCCGCTTGTTCCTCGATGGAGAGGCCGTCGACACCTTCACCGCGCCGCAGCAGGATTTCACCGTGCGCCGGTTTCGAAACCCGAATCCCGGCGGCGGGGCCTTCGAGCTCGGCCTCGTGTCGAGCTCGGAAGACCGGCGCCCTCTGGGGCTCGCCCTGGATTGGATGGCGGTCCGGTCCTCGAGCGGTTTTCTTGCGGTGATTCCCACAGCGCCTGCCTTCCTCGCTCTCCTCTCATGGGTCATGGCCTTCTATCTCCTGCCGCGCGCCCTCGGTCTCGGGGAGCGGGTCTCGCTCCTCTCGGGCGGCGCCGCCGCGGCCTGCCTGGTCGTCGCCGTGCTCACGCACAAGCTTTGGCCGGTCCATGCCTCGATGACTCTGGGCCTTCGCGCCCACGCCGTGATGATTCTGCTCGCGCTCTTCCATGCCTGGCGTCGAAGGAAGAACGGCTCCTTCTTCTCCGAGCCCCTGGCCCGGTGGGCCGTTCTCCTCGTCTGCGCCGGCATGGCGGTAAGGCTCTTCGCGCTGTTCCATCCCGACTTCTACTATCCCGACGTGAGAACCCATTCGAAGTTCGTCTCGCTCATCTGGACCGAGGGGCTCTCCGGATTTCTCTCCGATCACATCGCAAACCAGCACCGCCACCTCCTCGGCCTGCAGTACGTCTCCGGACGCTGGGTCGCATTCCCCTACCCGCCGCTGCTCTATCTGGCAATCTACCCCCTCAGCCTCCTGGAGCTCCCGGTCGAAGAGTGGATGAAGCTGGTCCCGACGGCCCTTCTCTCCGTCGAGGCCCTCGTCCTGTTCGCGATCGGCGGCAAGCTCGGCCTCGGGCCGCGAGCGTCTTTCTTCGCGGTGCTCCTCCATGCGAGCGCGCGGGTTCTCGCGTTCCGACTCGCGGTTGCCTCCTACGCCGCAATCTTCGGCCACTTCTGGGACATGCTCGCGGTCCTCTACCTGGCGCTGTTCTTCGAACGACTGCATCGCCCCCTCTACGGAGCCGGCCTCGGGCTCCTGGTTCTGACCTCCATCCTTTCCTATGCGGGGAGCGTCCTCACGCTCGGGCTCTTCGTTCCTTTTCTTTGCGTGAGCGTCCTTCTCTGGTTGCAGCCGCGCCCGAGCTTCCGAACCGCCGCCGCGGTCGCGGGCTGGCCTCTTTTCGGTGCGCTCGCGGCGGCGTGGCTCTTCTACCTGCAGTACATCCCCGAGCTCCTGGGCTCGTCCACGGGAAGTGAGGCTTCGCCCGGAGGCGACGGCCTGTCCGCGCTCATCGAGCCCCGGCTCACTCCCGGGGCGGCGATCTCGATGGCGTTCCATCGCCTCTGCCTCTTCTACGGATGGCCCTACGCTCTGGGCGGGATCGCGCTTCTCGCCTGGTTTTTCTGGCAGAGAGGAAAGGGCGTCCACCCCCTCGCCCTGCCGCTCGCCCTCGCGGCCTCGGGCACCTACGTGGCGATGAACTTCCTCCGCGCCGGCCTGGGCTCGACGCACATCTTCCAGTTCTCGAAGGACGACCTGGTCGTCCTGCCGCTCATCGCGCTGCTCTTCGGCGGCTTGCTGCGGACGATGTGGGAAAAGGGGGCGCTCTCCAGGGTGTTCGCCGTCGCGCTCCTATTGGGTTGGGTGGGCTGGGGCCTCTGGTCGCTATCCGGCGACGTCCAGCGCCGGTTTCTCCGCCCCGAGTATCCGCCTTCGTACGGCTACGTCGGACAAGCTCAGGAAGCGAAGACCACCCGGTTGCCGCCGGCCCGTTTGGCCTCGTAGAGCGCGCGGTCCGCGAGCTCGAAGAGCTGAACCTCGTCGTCCGCATGGTTCGGGAGCGAGCTCAGGCCGAAGCTCGCGGTGAGCGGGCGCGAAAGCTGACCGACGGGCCCGATGCGAAACTGGGCATCGATGCTGGTACAGAGGTTGTCGGCCACCCGAAGTCCGTTCTCGGGGTCGGTGCGATGAAGGAGGACCGCGAACTCGTCCCCGCCGAAGCGCGCGATGAGGTCGGTGCCCCGAAGCCGTTTCTGGAGGATCTGACCCACTTCCTGGAGGACGTCGTTTCCGGTGCGATGCCCCAGAGTGTCGTTGACGTGCTTGAAGCCGTCGAGATCGCAGAGCAGCAGACAAAGCGAGGTCTGATACCGCTTCGCCCGGGCGACCTCGGTTTTGATCTCGCTCTCGAAGTAGGCGTAGTTCCGAAGGCCCGTCAGATAGTCGACGTACGCCATGCGCTCGGTCTGCCGCAGCTCCGCGCGCTCCATGACCATCGGCTCGGTGAGGAGATCGGTCTCGTTGAGGAAATAGTCGAAAGCGGCGGTGCGCAGGTCGACCTTCCGCCCCTCGGGCGCGGGAAACCTCGACTGGTGCATGAGCAGACGCTGCCAGTGGTACTCCACTTCGCGCGCCTCCAGGTTGAGACGAAAGAAGCGAAAGATCCGCTCGCGCTCCCGCTCATGATCCGACAGGCTGTCGAGCTCTGGAATGGACGAAGGCGCAGGCCTTTCGAGCTGCTGAAACCTCAACACCGCTACCTCCTCGAAACCGCAGAGGCGCGCGCGGGCCGTTTGGGGGTCCGGCGCTCCCAGTCACTTTACTGATGGTTTAAAAAAGCATAGCAGGAAAACCTCCACCCGACAAACGCCATGGGGGAGAGCCCATGGGGACGAACCCTCGATCGCCCCGGGTGCTAACATGGCGATGATGGCACCGCTTCCGATCGTGATCTCGCTCACCCTTTTCCTCGTTCCGCCCGGGAGCGCGGGGAGCGAAGATGCGGAGACGCTCCTCCTTCGCGTGATCGAATCGCAGGAACGCCAGCAGGAGCTCACCCGGGAGTACGCTTTTCGTGAGACCACGGTAACGCGAGATCTCGACTCGAAGGGCCGCGTCGAACGCACGGAGAGCGAAGTCGCTCTCGTGACCCCGGGTCCCGACGGCGAGTACCGAAGGCTCGAGGCGAAGGACGGAAAGCCGCTGTCTCCCGCGGAGGAGGCCAAGGAGGAGAACAAGTTCCAGGAGTTCCTGGAGAAGCAACTCCGCATGTCGCCGGAGGAGCGCGACCGCAAGACCAGGGAGAAGTTGAAGCATCGCGTGGAGCGATTCCAGGAACGGCTGCGGGAAGCGATCGAGGTCTACGACTTCCTGCCCCTCGAAGACGAGGTCATTCAGGACGTGCCCCTCCGTGTGTTCCGCTTCTCCCCCAAGCCCGGCTACGAAGGGCGCTCGCGATCGACCAACATACTCGCCCGGATGGAGGGCAAGGTCTGGATCGACCCGCGCCGCGGCCAGCTCGCGAAGCTCCAGGTGCGCTTCGTGAAGAACCTCAAGTTTCTCGGAGGAATCTTCGGACGGGTGTCCGAGGGCTCGGAGGCGTCCGCCGAAGGGTGGTTCGACGGAGAAGGAGTCTGGCTACTCGACGAAGTGGAGGTATCCCTGGACGCGCGCCTCTATTTCCTGAAGAGCTACCGGCAGCGGATCGAGATCGACTACCACGACTTCCAGCGGTATCGCGTCGACACCGAGGAGCAAATCAAGCCCATCAAACCCCCCAGGCCTGTCAAACCTGTCGGGCCTCCAGGCTCGCAGTGAGCGGCGTGCCGAAGGCCACGAGGAACATCACCGATTTTCCCGAAGCGTGCGGAGAAAAGAACTCCGTGACCGCGTCGTCGAAGAACGTGAGGCCGGTCGCGCCCAGACCCAGAGCGTACGAGGCGAGATAGGCCCTGCCGCCGATGAGGCCGCCTTCGAGCTGCGCCACCCGGTAGCCCCGGTCTCCATAACGCGCGAGGACGGGCTCGAGATCCACCAGAAGGTAGAGATTCGCGGCCGCATCCCCCGCCAAGTCCTGCTCGAGATCGAGGAACCGGGCGTTCGCGCGGATGTCCCCCTCCCGAAGAATCTCCAGGCCGCGAACCCCTGGATGGAAAGCGTAGGCGCCCGGCGGAAGGCCGCTCACGTTGTTCGCGATCACATAGGGATCGCAGAGCGTCGTCTCCGCCGGAAGCGAGTCAGCGCTCACTCCGCGCGTGGAGCGGGCAAGAATCGAAGAGAGAGCTCGATAGTCGATCGCCTTCGACCTCTGAAACGCGCGGGATGAGCCGCGCTTGCGGATGACGCGCTCGACCTCCGAAAGCCCCATCGTCTCCGGCGGCGGCGCGTCGAGATGGCGTAGCGTCTTGCCGCTCCCCTCGTGCCGCGTCGTCGGAATCGGTCCCCAGTCCCTCCACTCCCGTGCTTCGGCCCCGCTTCCGAGGGAGCTCGCTTTCTGCATCTCCCGGATCTCCGGGTAGTCGACCTCAGCGGCAGAAAGGGGCGTTGTCTCGAGGCCCAGAGGCTCCATGGTCGGAGGCGCGGCCGGTCCTCTTCGCCCGGGATCGGCAACGGCGACGAGCGCGACCGCCGACTCCTTCTCCGCGTCGATATCCAGAAGGCGATGGACGATCCCGTCGGCGAAACCCAGAAGGAGGCGCATCGGAACTCCGGCGGCCGCACCCACGGCGAAGAGATTCGCGAGCATCGTGCCGCTGTCCCAGAACGCGTGCCGATAGGCGCGGGCGCGGTACTTCCAGGCGTTCCGCCAGTAGGTCGTGGTCAGCGCCAGGAACGAGCCGGCGTCCGCGGCGCTCGCTTCCCCGCCCGTCGCCTCCACCAGATGGCCGCGGAAATCCCCGGACCTGAGGCGGTCGAGGGTGTGAAGGCGCGGATCGTAATGGTAAACCCCGGCATCGAGACCCTCGAGCCCTCCGGTCACGAGATAAACCTCCACGTGATAGAGGGCTCCGGTGCAGGCGGCCGCGCGAAAGGGCATCCGGCCTCGCGGGCCCCGGAGATGCTTGGTGATTCCCGCCGTGTGGAAGAGAACCCGCGACAGCGTCTCGACGGTGAGCGCTGGCCGCATGCCGGTCGCTTCGGAGGGCGCGGAAACGGGGGCGAGCGGCGCTTTCTCCGCGCCCGGGTAGATCTTGAAGGCGAGCGGCTGGTTTTCCCAGTCGAGGAAGTGAGGCACCGTCCGCACGCTGAGGGGACTGTGCTTCGTTCTCTCGTGGTAGAGGCGGGCCGTTTCCGAGCTCCACCGCGACATCGGGTGGATGGTAGCACGGCTGTGCGATAATGCCGGGCTCCGGAGCGCGGGTATTCATGTCAGGAAGGGCATCGCGTCGAATCGAGGTCGTCGGCCTCGGAGGCCTTCCGGAGATCCGCCCCGGGGACGATCTCGCCTCTCTCGCGCTCGACGCCTGCGAAAGAGAGGAGATTCCACCCGCGGACGGGGACGTTTTCGTGTTCACCCAGAAGGTCGTCTCCAAGAGCGAAGGGCGCGTCGTCTCTCTCGCCGGCGTCTCCCCGTCCGCGCTCGCCGCGCGGTTCGCGGAGGAATCCGGACGTGACCCGAGGCTCGTCGAGCTCGTGCTCCGGGAAGCGGCACGCGTGGTCCGTATGGACCGCGGCGTTCTCGTGACCGAGACACGCCACGGGCTGGTCTGCGCCAACTCGGGGGTCGACTCCTCGAACGTGGAAGAGGACGACGCGGTTTGTCTCCTCCCGGAGGATCCGGACCGGTCCGCGGAAGGACTTCGCTCCGCTCTCTCCGCCCGTTCGGGAAAGCGCCTCGCCGTGCTGGTTACCGACACCTTCGGTCGCCCCTGGCGCGAGGGTCAGGTGAACGTTGCCATCGGGATCGCAGGCATGGACGGACTGCAGGATCATAGAGGGCTCGCCGACCCGCGCGGTCGAAAGCTCATGGTCAGCGAGATCGCCGTCGCCGACGAGATCGCCGGGGCCGCGGAGCTCGTCATGGGAAAGCTCGAGCGCGTGCCCGTGGCGGTGGTGCGCGGCTATCCTTTCGAGCCCGGAGAAGGCGGCATCCGACGTCTCCTTCGCGAGCGCGCGTTGGACCTCTTCCGATGAGCCCAGCGCGCGAAGCCGTCGCCATTCTCGGGGGAACGGGAAGAGAAGGTCAGGGGCTCGCGCTCCGTTTCGCGGCTCGCGGGCGTCCCGTCATCCTCGGCTCGAGAGAGGCGGAGAAGGGGCGTAGAATCGCGGAAGAGTTGAACGCGCGGCTCCCTTCGAGCCTCGTCCGCGGGTCCAGCAACCTCGAAGCCGCCCGCGACGGCGCCGTCATCCTGTCGACGCTGCCCTATCCCGGTCATATCGACACCGCGACCGAGCTCAAATCGGTGCTCGCGGGAAAGCTGGTGTTGACGGCCACCATCCGCTGGCCGCCTTCGCTCGAGGGGCTCCCGTCGGCGGCGGAGGATCTCGCGCGGGCTCTCGACGGCTCGAGCCGCGTCGCCGCCGCGTTTCAAACGGTGTCGGCGGGCTCGCTCAAGAAGCTCGAGGGCGAGCCCGAAGACGTCCTGGTCTTCGCCGATTCCGCCGAGACCCGGCGCGAGGCGGTGACCCTGGTCGAGGCCACCGGCCTTCGCGGCGTCGAGGGCGGCCCGCTTGAGAAGACCCGGGTCGCGGAGGCTCTCACCGGTGTGCTCCTCTCCATCAACAAGATCTACGGCGTCAAGGCGACCGGGATCCGCATCACCGGCCTTCCGGTTCGAGGGACGGGGCCGTGACCGGCGAAACCGGACGCCAGCGGCAGGGGATTCCCTGGCGCGCCGATCCTCCCGCCGCTCGTAACCGCTGCCATTTTCATCCTGATCTTCCGGAGGATCCCGTTCGCACGATTCACGGACGCTTTGCGGGAGGCGAACTACCTGCGGTTTTTCGCCGCCCTTCTCCCCTTCTCGGTGTGCTACTTCATCCTCGACACCGTCGTCCTGTGGCGGGTGGTCCGCTGGTTCCATGGAGAGCTCGCGCTCGCGGACCTGCTCCCGGTTCGGGCGGTCGACTATCTGCTGTCCATCCTGAACCACCGGGTCTCGCAGGGAGCGATGGCGGTCTATCTCTCCCGTCGTCTCTCGACGAGCCTCCTCGAGATCGCGAGCAGCATCCTGTTTCTCGACTTCCTCCAGAAGACCCACCTCATCCTCTGGGCGGGCGTCGGTATGGCGCTGGTCTCCGAGACCCTTCCGCGGACGCTCCTTCTGGTTCCCCTGGGGCTGGCCGCAGTCTGGGCGGTCTTCTTGAGCTACGTGCAAGGCGGATTCGCATTTCTGGGCCGCTTCCTCCGCGCGCCGGACTGGCGTCTCTTCCGGACGTTCCGCCTGGCCTCGGCCGACCGCTACGCGCAGGTACTCCTCCTGAAGGCCCCGCTTCTGCTGGCGGCGGTCTTCGCGCACTACCACGCAACGAAGGCGTTCGGCTTCGAGATTCCCATGCCCAGGCTCCTGGCGACGCTTCCCATCATCTTCATGGTGGGCTCCCTTCCCATCAACGTCGCGCGCCTCGGAACCACACCCCTCGCGTGGATCTTCTTTCACGGGGACATCGTCGATCCGCCGAAGCTCCTGGCCTACAGCCTGGCCGGACACCTGACGTTCATGCTGGCGAACGCGGCCCTGGGCCTCGCGTTCCTGCCGCGCGCTTATCGCGAGCTGTTCTCGGGGAGGATCGACGAGTCGGAAGCTCCCGCCGCTTGAGCCTCCCGGGCCTGGGCTTTCGTGGACTCGAGGCTGGACCGCAAGGCCGAGAGAACGGCCAGCTGGATGAAGGACCGCTCCATCACGTTCGTGGTGAGGAATACGATCCCGAGACCGGCGGGCACCGTTCGATTCCGGCCCTCGACGGCTTCCGTGCGCCGGGCGACGATCGCCTGGAGCGGGAGGCTCTTCTCGACCCCCGGAAGACGAAGCTCGATCTCGATCTTGGTGTTCTTCGGCAGAACGAGGTCGGTGGCGACGAACGCGCCCGCGTTGTTGAGATCCAGCACCCGTCCGACCGTATCGACGCCCTCGCGGACGAGCCGCGCCTGCATCACGTTCTCGACGGGAATTCGCGGGTGGCGTCGGCGGTCAGCGGCGTCCATGGGGGGCCTCGAATGCAAGTCGCGTTCCCGGCACCGCGCGGGCGCGCGCGGCTCTAAGTCCAGACGTGCCTGAGTTTGGGTCCTCGCCACCGCGGACAGGCGAGGGGAATTCCCCGCTTCAACCGGAGATATCCCTTAGATATCCCCGGATCTCCTCGATGTCCTCCGCGTTCGGCGCCATCTCGACGTACGCCTGGAACGCCTCGATCGCGCTCTCGCGGTATCCGAGGCTGTAATAGATGAAGCCTCGCTCCCGATAGGGAGCGGCGAGCTTCGGGTCGATCTCGTTCGCGCGCTTCAGCTCGGCGAGCGCGGCATCGCCTCCGGCCATTCCCTGCGTATCCCAGAGGATCTTCCCCAGGTACAGATGAGCGACGGCGTCTTCGGGATTCGCCTTCAGGATGCTCCGGAAAGCGGTCTCCGCGTTCTTCAGCTCCTTGCGCTCGTAGTCCATGACGGCGTTGTGCCGCCTCAGGCGTGCCACCATCCGCGAATACTCTTCCTCGTTCCGGTTCAGCTTCTCCGGGTCCAGCCGATCGCGATAGTGCTGGTTGATTTCCTGCGTCAGGTTTCCGATTCGCGCCTGGTGGGTCGAGTGGTTGCTGAAGAACCAGTTCGATACCGCGTTCCGGTCGGCGGTATGGAGACTGAAGATCTCCCACACCCGGGGCGCCTGGAACGGGTCGTACCCCGCGTCGAGGGAATAGTTGAGCCCGATACGATCGGCGTCGTCCTCCAGGTTCCGGCCGTGGCCGTTCACCGCAGCGGTCAGGGAGAGCGTCGCCCCGAGCGACACCAGGGTCGAGGCCCACGACGGTCCCTCCCAGGGCTGTCGGTCGGCGTCGATCGCCGCGGCCGCCACCGCGGCTCCGAGCGCGACCCACTGCATCTTCTGCGCGCGCTTGTAGCCGCGGTATCCGTGCTTGTGGGTCACGTGCGCGATCTCGTGGCCAAGGACGGTGGCGAGCTGCGCCTCGTTCTCCAGGGTGGCTAGGAGCCCGGTGTGAATCACGATCGTGCCGTCGGGCAGGGCGAAGGCGTTGAGCTCGGGGTCGTTCACGATGCTGAAGTTGAACTGCACCTCGTTTCTATCCACCCACTCCGGCACCAGCGAGTGGCCGACGCGAGAGACGTACTCCTGGAACAGCCGGTCATCGTAGAAATCCAGGTTTTTCTTGAGCTCCGAGAGCTCGGTCGCAGCGAGCGCAAGAAACTCGACCTCACCCTTGTCCCGCTCCCGCGGCCGCACCTCGTACTTCTCGAGCTCGATGGTGCCGTCGTCGATGAGAATTCCCTTGCCGTCGAGGAACGCCCCGAGTCGGACGAGCGAACGGTCGACGCCGGAGTAGCGTATGGGGCGACCCTCGACGTCGAAGGAGTCCTCCCCCAGGGACTCGACGTAGCCTTCCACGTCGACTTTCTTGTGGCGCTCCGTCTCGACTTTGATCTTCTCGGCCAGGAGCCGGCCGCCCTCCATGCGGCCTTGAACCTCCACCTCCCAGCCGATGCGAAGCTCCCGGGGAGTGATGCCGGGGTGCCCCTTTCGCTCGATACGGGTGGAATCCGAAAGAACCACCTCGACCCCCTCGACGATGACGTGATCCCCCACGTCCCAGAGGACTCCCTCGAGCTTCTCGGCGCGAGCGGAAACGGCGTTCGCGAGAGCGCAGAACAGGGCAAGGGAGGAAAGCCACGGGCGGTGTCTCATGAGCGTGCCTCCGGGGGGTGGTCGAATCATGGTAACAAAACACGAAGGGCGGGAGAACGGCTCTCCCGCCCGCAAGCGAACTTAAGAACGAGGGCTCGAGACGATTTAGTGGGACATCTCGACCGAGGACACCTTTACCGTATTGGTGGCCTTGTCCAGCGTTCCCTTCACGGTAACCGGGTGCCCGAGGTTCTTCTCGGCGGTCGCTTTTTCGATGTTGAGAAGGACCATGCCGTCCTTCATCGCCAGCGCCCATTTGCCGCCCTTGGCGATGCAGCCGTTGGCGCATCCCACGTGCTTTTCGGCGCTGGATTTGGCGTAGTCCTTGGCGCAGGCTTCATCGGAGATGTAGCCCGCCCAGCTTCCTTCCTGCGCGAGCGCAAAGCCGGAAAACGCGACCAACAGGACCGAGGCCAACACGAGAGCAAAAATCTTCTTCATGGACCATCTCCTCCAGACTGTTGGGCAGAGCATACCGACTCTCGCCTCGCGCTGTCAATGCACCACGGTATCGTCGGCATCATGACTGGGGCGTCCCAACGCAACCCGCATTTCTCGAGCCCCGGTCGAGCCGAAGAGGTCGAGCTGCTCCGCGGCACGGAGACCGGTCGCCGTGAGCGAGAGTCCCGCCACGGGCTCCGTGGATCTCCGGAGGCGTCGGAACAAACGGAAGGCGGCTTCCGCCAGGTCATCCGCCGAGGACGTGGGCCGCGGCAAATAGGAGTGTCGTTCGCGGCGGACGCCATCGGCGTAGTCGAGCGCGAGCTCGAGGCCTCGGGCCAGAAAGCGCCCCCGCTCGAGCCGACCCGACAGGCGGCGCGCGAGAAGCGCCAACGCTTCCGGCCGCGGTCCGGTCTCCGGATCGAGCCCGGGCCCTCCGCCTCGGACCTGGCCCACCAGCCGTTCCCCTTCGAAGCCGAGGATCGCGCGAGCCTGGGGCGGCTCGAGGCCGGCCAGCGCGTCGAGAGTCTCTATCCGCCTGGATCTCAGTCGGGCGATTTGGTCCGGCCGGATCTCATCCAGGTCCTCGAGCGGAGTCCCTCCGAGCAGGCCTCTCTCGTGGCCCCGCATCCAGACCAGAACACCGCGAGGACGAGCGAGCCGAGCGCAGATTCGCGCGGCGACTTCCGAAGAAGCGATCCCCACGGAAGCCGAAAGCCGAAGGTCGGTGGAAATCGCTGCGCGAAGCGACCCGCCCCAGTCGAGGGGCGATCCCGCCTTGTCCCCTTGCTCCCATGGAGGCTCGCCGCCGAGCACGGCCTCGTCGATCGAAGGCCTTCGCCAACCCGACCCGTAGCGAGCGAGGATCGCATCGAGCCGTTCGTTCATTGCGATGAGGTCCTCGAAGCTCCGCCCGCGGCAGGCCTCGCGGAAGCTTTCCAGGAGCGCGTGGACGAATACGCTCTTCGGAGCCATGACGGGTCAGTGCAGGCTTCCCCCCGCCTTCGACCACCCCACGTTGGAGTAGGAGTCCTGGTACATCTTGAGGTTTTCCTGCAGGGCCGCCGCGAGAGCGCCGACGAGCTGCACGGGAATCACGAGCTTCGCCTTCACCGGAGCGCCGATGGTCTTGGTCGACCCCTCGGGAGCATCCGCGATGTCCTTTTCGCTCAAGGGATGGACCTCGCAGAACGTGAGCGTGAAGTCGAAAGGCGTGTGGCTCACGGCGCAGAAGTTCGCGTAGAGGCGCTCCGCCTTTTCCCGCCCTTCCGGCTCATCGGGCACGATGGTGAAGTTGATCGATTTCTTCGCTGTCATGTTTTTCTCCTAATACTTGCGCATCAAACCCACCACGATCCCCTGAATCGCGACCCGATCTCCGGGGACGAGGATGGGCTTCATCGCCGAGTTGGCGGGCTGGAGACGGATTTGGTCTTCCTCACGGTAAAACTTCTTCAGCGTCGCTCTCTCGCCGTCGAGAAGCGCGACCACCACTTCCCCGTTCCTGGGGTCGGTCCTTCGTTCGACGATGACGTAGTCGCCGTCCCGGATCTGTTCGTCCACCATGGACTCCCCCCTCACCTTGAGGAGGTACACGTCTCGACGCCCGATCATGTCCTCCGGCACCGCTGCCAGCTCGTTGCCTCGAACCGCCTCGATGGGCTCGCCGGCGGCGATGAGCCCCTGGAGAGGCACGTCCCGCGCCTCGGGCTTCTGCTCCATGGCCACGACCTCGATGGCCCGGGCCCGATTCCAATGCCTCTTGATGAGCCCTTTCTCCTCCAGGTGGACGAGATGTTTGTGTATGGTGGATATCGAGTGCAGTTTGAAGTGATCCGAAATCTCGTGCAGACTCGGTGCGTAGCCGTTCCTGCGAATGGAGTCGTCGATGAAGCTGAGAATTTGCTTCTGTCGCTTCGTCAGCATCATGAAATTCTCTCCGGGTGGGTCCAACGTAGACAACTCAAAAGAGAAAGTCAAACGAAAATGAGCTCTTCCAAGAACGAAACTTTGGCGGAAAAAAAATGCATCCCCTGTCGAGGAGGCGTTCCTCCCCTTCGAGGAACCGAGGTGGCGAGACTTCTCGAGGAGCTAGGCTCCGGCTGGCAGGTCGTACGGGAGCACCACCTGGAGAAGGAGTTCTCTTTTCCCGATTTCCGGAGCGCGCTCGACTTCACGGTGCGGCTCGGAGAGGTCGCGGAAGTGGAGGGGCACCACCCCGACATTCATCTCGCGTGGGGCCGGGTGAAGCTACAGATCTGGACCCACAAGATAGACGGTCTCACCGAAAGCGACTTCGTCCTGGCGGCGAAAGCCGACCGGCTCTACTGAGCTCCGAGCTCCGCGAGCCTTCCCGTTCGTGCCCAGGCCCGGAGTCGGGAGGACCGGAACAGCCCGTAGCGCCACACGAAAACGGCCAGGACGACCAGACCGACCACGTCGCTCACGACGTTATACGGGTTGAAGATCCCGTAGACCCAGTCTTCGAACGCCAGGTCCCGGTAGCCGAATCGGCCCGTGAACGGCCAGAGCGCGACCCAGGGCCGCATCCACATGCGGTCGCAGAGCTGGTGCAGCCACAAGGCCAGGGCGTAGACGCCGGGCTTTCGCGCCAGGACGAGGATCATCGTCAGCAGGAGGTTCACCGCGAGGGAATGGAACCACACCCGGCCGTTGTTGATGCTCTCTTTGAAGACCCAGAGGCCGAGAGGCTTGTCGACGATGTCGGCGACGAGGGTGAAGAAAATGACCAAGCGCAGGTCCGCGCGCCGATCGAGAGCGTGACAGCTGACGGTGGCCGCGGCCACATGGCCGAATACCAGCACGGCTCAAAGAGTGAGCGTGAACCGCTCGCCCTCGAATTCCAGTTCCACCGACCGCTCCTCGATGCGAATGACGAGGGCCCCCTCGATCAGGTCGCCTTCGAAAACCCGGCGGTCGCTGATGACTGCCACCGGCTTTCCATCAAGGATCGAAGTGCCCTGGAGCACGAGGTGTTTCGGCTCCGGGGAGGGCTGGGCCTCGACAGCGGCGACCGGGGCGGGTGCGTCGTCCTGAGAGGGATCCGGCGCGTCGATCTCGGGTGGGGCTGCACTCTCCGCGAGCGGCTGCGGAGGCGGCACGGACTCCGGGACCTGCACCTCTTCGCTCGGGATGCTGGTTTCCCGGGTCGCGGATTCCTCGATGGGTGTGTGGACCAGGCCTTCGACCTCGGCCGCCTGAGGGGCCGGGGCAAATGCAGGCGCCGTCTCCTGGGGTGGATGCGGCTGCCTCAAGAGCAGCGCGGTGGCCGCCGCCGACACCACGGCGATCGCCGCCATTGCCACGAACTGGCGGCGGCGGTGGACCCTCTCCTTTCTCAGCTTCTCGATGGCGGCGACCGGCGGCACCACCTCGCCCGACTGGCGATTCTCCTGGTCGACTTTCCGCAGGGCGTCGAGGATGAAGCTCATGGCTCGCGAAGCCGGGGCATCTGGTAGCCGCTCAAGCTGTAAAGGGCCATACGGGTCTTCTCCCCGACATCGCCGTCGGGCTGAAGATGCACCCGCTTCTGAAGCTTCTTGACCGCGTCCAGCAGCTCCGCCGGGGTCGGAGTCGCCTCGGGTGGCAGCATCCCCAGCGTCGCGAGTCGAGCCCCCGCCCAGGCGAGTCTGCGGGGAACGTCCGAGCCCTCGAGCTCGTCGAAATCCCGCCAGAGGATCCGGGCGCGACCGTTCCAGAATCGAGCCAGGACCTCCTTGGGAACGCGGAAGAAATCGCCGGGCGCGAAATAAACGACGGCGGAATCGGCGTCGAGGCCCGTGAGAGTGAGGAACAGGACGCTGTCCCGCGACGGGTGAGAGACCTCGAGCACCGCCGGGAGGTCGAACGCCTGGAGCTGGTCGAGAGTAGTCTCGAGCTCCGAGTACTGGAGCGACGCGCGCTCCGCGAGCGACGGCATCTCCTCGAGCGCGGAGATGGCGGCGAGCCCCCCTCCGAGACGGATCCCCCAGCGCTCGAGGAGCACGGCAGACGCCGCTTTCCGCGAGATCTCGGGCGAGAGCGTCAGGAGTCGGAGCTGGAAGTGCTCGTCCAGGGCCTCGGAGGCCGGAGCGATTTCCGCGGCCTCTGCGGGTCCGCGCGCGAACCGAAGAGCCGCCGGAAGGCCCACGCCGCCGCGGGCAAGGTAGACCGCGCCGAGGCCGACGAGGGCGGCAAACGAAAGCCACGCGGCCCGCGCCCCGAACAGCCCGAGGCGAGCTCCTCTTCTCTCGGGTTGCGCCGCAGTCCCCAGCTCCTTCACCGCCCGGCGGACGACGGAGCGGTCGATCTGGCTTCTCTCGAGGACGTATCCCGCGAGCAGCGCCCGGTCGCAGACCAGGTTGATGAGCCGCGGAATGCCTCCGGAGAACTTGTGGATGCGGAGCAGCCCCGCGGTGGTGAAGTCCACGCGCCCGATACCCCCGGCGACCGCGAGCCGGTGGCGGATGTACTGCGTCATCTCCCTGCGCCCGAGAGGATTCAGGTGGTAGCGCGCGGTGATGCGCTGCGCGAGCTGCCGCAGATCGCGCTGCGCGAGCATGTCGTTGAGCTCCGGCTGCCCGATGAGAACGATCTGGATGAGCTTCTCGGTGGCGGTCTCCAGATTCGAGATCAGCCGGACCTGTTCGAGCACGTCCCGCGAGAGGTTCTGGGCCTCGTCGATCACCAAAACCGTGTTCTTGCCCTGCGCTCTCGCGCGGAGGAGGAACTCGTGGAGCTCGTCGATGAGCTCCTTGTCGGTCTTCTTGTCGTCGCGGTCGCAGGCGATCCCGAGGTCCCGGTTCACCGACCTGAGGAGCTCGGTGGTGCCGAGAGCGGGATAGAGGATGAAGGCGCTCAGCGTGCTCTCGTCGAGCCTCTCGAGGAAGTAGCGGCAGAGGGTGGTCTTCCCGGTTCCCACTTCGCCGGTGACCACGATGAATCCGCCCCGCTGCCGCAGTCCGAACTCGAGATGGGCGAAGGCCTCGTGGTGCTTGCCGGAGAGGTAGAGGAATTTCGGGTCCGGTGTGAGGTTGAACGGCTTCTCGCGAAACCCGTAGAACGCCTCGTACATGTACGTTGTCTTCAGATGTTTATCACGAAACTACTTTGGTTTCCAGCAGCCGTCCGCCGCCGAGTTATCGCTCACGCGCATCATGAGCCCTGCGAGGTTCGCGAGCGAGAGCGAGACGCCGGGCACGACGAAATCGTCGAGCCGGCCACTCCCGAGGTGGAGGTCTCCCCTCTCGAGAGATACCCGATCGTCGAGCCGAACCTTCCCCTCATCGACCTGATGGAAGAGAGTAACGAGCAGCGGAAGCTTGAACGTGCTGGCCATCGGATAGGCGACGTCGCCGCGAACGTCGACCCGAACGCCGGATTCCAGATGCTCGATGGCGGCGCCCATCTCGCCGGTGGCCTTCTCGGCGGACTCCGCCACGGCGGCGCGGAGACGCTCGAGCACCCCTTCGCGAGCCGAAAACAGAAACGAAAGGGCGAGAGCCAGCATCGGTTGTTGTTAGAGTAGCATCGATGAGACTCCTGATCTGGGCGCTCCTCGTCGTCGCCGCCTGCGGCGTTCCCGCGCCCGAGCCCATCGAGGGCGATCTCGCGTCGGTCCTCGAGCGCGGAATCCGCGACGGATCCGCCGAGTTCGACCATGGCGCCTGGGACGAGATCCTCTCGAAGTACGCCCTCGAGAACGGCCGTCGGTTCGACTACGCGGGTCTCAAGAAGGAAGAGGGTCTTCTCGCGGCCTATCTCGATTCCCTCGCGGACGCCGATCTCGAGACTCTTCGCGGCCCGGAGCTCGAGGCGCTCTTCATCAACGCGTACAACGCCTATACCGTACGGACAGTTCTCGATCGGGTCTCTCAGAACGGGAGCTTCGAGATCGAGAGCATCCGCGACATCGAGGAGGTCTTCACCCGGGAAGCCCACGTGGTGGGAGGATTCCGCCTGAGCCTCGACAACATCGAGCACAACGTCTTGAGGCCGATTTTCCGGGACCCGAGGCTCCACTTCGCCGTCAACTGCGCCTCGATCTCCTGCCCGCCTCTTCCCACGGACGCCTTCGAGGGAGATCGGCTCGACGAACAGCTCGAGGCGGCAGCGGCGCACGCGCTAAGCGACCCGCATGTACGTTTCCGTCGAGGAAAACGCGCTTTGGCTCACCAAGATCCTCGAGTGGTACGGCGCGGATTTCGTGAATCCGGAATACCGCGGATCCGAGAGGAGTCTTCCGGCATTCGTCTCCAGGTACGCGAATGAGGAGGTCCGCCGCTTTCTCGAAGAGCGAAAGAACGACGTCGCAGTCCGCTTTCGGGACTACGACTGGAGGCTGAACAGGCCGGAGTAGCCTACTTCACTTTTTCGCCGCGACCGAGGAGATCCGCCCGCTCGGAAAGCCCTGGGTCGTTCACGTTGTAATCCTTCGCGAGCTTCGCGTGCTCCACCAGAATCTTGACCAGAGCCTCGTCCTCCGGAGTACAGGGACAGCCCTTGGCGATCTGGCCGAACGCCGACCAGGCGAGCCCCCAGTGCGCGAGCCCGAAATTGGGATAGGCCTCGACCGCTTTCTGGAAATAGCCGGCGGCGTCCTTGAATTGCTGCTTGTCCTTGAGAGTGACACCGTAGTACGCCCAGCCCAGGGCGTTCTCGTAGCCCGGGAGAGACGTGGCTTTCGCCAGAGTCTCGCGCGCCTTGTCGGGTTGCTGTCCTTCGTAATATCCGACCCCGAGCTCGGTCAGGAAATCTGCGTTGTCCCCATCGAGCGAGACCGCCTTCTCGAGCTCGACGAGTGCTGGTGCCACCTGCTTCTGGAGACGGAGGAGCCTCCCCTTCTTGTAGTGCGCCGCGGCGAGCGAATCGTCGAGCTCCACCGCCTTCGAGAACTCCGCGAGAGCCTTGTCCGGCTGCTGGGAAGCTTCGAGAGACAATCCGAGATAGTGATGGACCCAGGCGTTGTCGGGCATCGTCTGGACGGCCTTCTCCATCAGCGTCCCGAGCTCCGAAAGCTTCCCCTGCTTGACCAAGATCCCGCCCAGGGCGACGATCGGCCCGCTCAGAGTCGGATTCAGATCGACGGCCTTCTGGTAATAGTTGGCGGCCATCCCCAGATTCCCCTGCGCCTCGTAGACCTCGGCGAAGGCCAGGTTCGCGTCGGGATCGTTCGCGTTGACGGTGATCGCCATCGCCAGGTCCGAGTAGGCGGCTTCGCGATTGCCGAGGGCGTTGTTCGCCTTGCCCCGGATGCCGAAAGCGCGCGTGAGCTGGCTGTTGAGCTCGAGGGCCTTCGTCGACTCGGCGACGGCGCCCTGATAGTCCTTCTTTCCGAGGAGGATGTCCGCGAGACCGGCATGGGCCTCGGCCACGTTCCCGTCGAGCTCGATGGCCTTGCGGAACGCCGGCTCGGCTTCCGCGGGTTTCCCATCCGCGAGGGCCGCCTCGCCGATCGTCGTATGCACCAGAGCGCTCGTGGGCGCGAGCGCGAGCGCCTTCTGGGCGACCTGGCCGGCTTCGGCGATGGCGCCGGTCTTCGCGAGCCCGGTGGCGAAGGCGACCAGCACGTCGGCGCTCGACGGGTTCAGCTCGGCCGCCTTTCTCCCCACTTCGACGACCTTGGGGTAGTTCGGCTCTTTCGAATAGGCGATGGTCATCCCCTCGTAGCACTCGGCCTGCTCCGCCGGGTCCGTGACCGAGGACACCGCCTTGGCGTAGGCTGTCCCGGCGTTGGTCCAGTCGTTGAGCTGCCGGTAGATCCGCGCGAGCTTCAATTGGATGTCCCCGCGATCGGGGAAGTTGGTGACGATCGTAAGGTAGTAGCCGCCTGCCTTCTGCAGGTTGCCGTCCTTGATCTCCTTGTCCGCGGCGTCGAGGTATTTCTTGACGTCCTTCTCCGAGATCTTGACGTCCTGGCCGGCGGAAGCGACCGCGCCAAAGAGCGCAATCGCCGTGAAGGCAGCGAGCATCCGTACGGTCGTTGGTTTCCTCATGACATCCCTCCTCGAGCTGACCCGCGGCGCGAATCCTATCATTCCCGTGGAATCGAGGCTAATATTCGGAGGTCGACATGCCGGGGCATCGCATCGTGGTCGCACCGCGGGCGGCCTCTCGAAGAGAAGAGGCGCGGCGGTGGCTCGCGGAGGTCGAAGGCTCGGGCTCGGTACTTCTCGTTTCGACCGCTCTCGAGGCCGCGGATCACTTCCTCCGGGAGCTCGCTTCCGAACGCGGCTCGCTCTTCGGCTTCCGGCGCGCGACCCTCGACTCGCTCGCCTATCGCCTCGCGCTTCCCGCGCTCGCCCGCGAAGGCATGACGACGGCGAGCCGGTTGGCGCAGGAGGCCGTCACCGCGCGCCTCCTCCACGTGATCGCGGGCGAAAAGCGGCTCGGCCCTCTCGCCGAGGTCGCCTCCGGTCCCGGACTCGTCCGCGCCCTCACCTCGACGCTCCACGAGTGCCGCCTCCACCAGGTGAGCCCGGAGAAGCTCTCGAAGCTCGGCGATCTCGGGGAGACCCTCGGCCTCCTCCTCTCGCGCTACGAGGAGATGGCACGCGACCAGGGGGTCGCCGATCGCGCTCTGACGTTTTCACTCGCCCGGGAAGGCGCCGGGAACGTCGACGGCCCGGTTCTGTTCCTCGACATTCCCCTCGAGAACCCGCTCGAAGCCGCCCTGGTCGAAGCCATCGCCCGGAGGCCGAACGCGGCCCCCGTCCTCGCGACGGCCGTCGATGCGGACGAGGCCACGCTCGCGCGCCTGAGGCGGGCTCTCGGATGTGAGCCCGAAGCACCTTTCCGGGCGAGCGACGGCGCGAGCTCCGGAGTCCGCCCTCGTCGATCTCCAGCGCCACCTCTTCGGCGAGAGCGCACCCACTCGCCGCGACCGGCCCGAGGACGTGGTCGTGCTCTCGGCTCCCGGCGAAGCGCAGGAAGCGGCGGAGCTGGCCCGCGCCATCCAGCGGGAGACCGAGCACGGGCTCGCGTTCGATCGGGTGGCGGTCCTGCTCCGATCGCCGGAGGTCTATACCCCGCTCCTCGAGGACGCGTTCGATCGCGCGGGGATCCCCGCGTACTTCGAGAACGGAACCAAGAGACCCGACCCCGCCGGTCGAGCGTTTCTCGCTCTTCTGGACTGCGCCGCCGAGGAGCTCTCGGCGAGCCGTTTCGCAGAGTACCTTTCGCTGTCCCAGATCCCGAAGCTCGACGCCCTGGGGGCGCCCATCGTCGCGCCTTCGGAGGAAGAGGAAGAGCTCCTCTGGGTCCCGCCGCGGCATTCGCTCGCTCCCGAGCCCGCCCGGGAGCCCCTCCAGCTGGACCTCTTCGCCGAGCCGCCCCCGACGGTGGAAGCGCCCGAGAACGAGCCCGTGCTCTCCGGAACTCTTCGGGCGCCCTGGCGCTGGGAAAAGCTTCTCGTGGACGCCGCCGTCATCGGTGGGCGCGACCGCTGGGAAAGACGGCTTTCGGGACTCGGCCGCGAGCTCGAAGTGCAGCTTCTCGAGATCGAAGACCAGGAAGGCGTCGAAGCCGAGCGCCTCCGGCGCGAGCGCAGCGATCTCCTTCACTTGAGAAACTTCGCCCTCCCGTTGATCGAGACGCTGGACGCGAGCCCCGGCGCCGACAGCTGGGGGAGCTGGCTCGACTGGCTCGAACGGCTCGCAGTCTCCTCGCTCATGAGCCCGGAGGGCGTGCTCTCGCTCCTGAAGGAGCTTCGCCCCATGGCCTCGATCGGGCCGGTGTCGCTTCTCGAGGTGCGCGAGGTCCTGTCGGAGCGCCTCACCCTCCTTCCCCAGAGACCCTCGGGAGATCGCTACGGAAAGGTCTGGGTCGCTCCCATCGAGGCGGCGCGGGGCATGAGCTTCGAGATGGTGCTCGTGCCCGGCCTGGCCGAGAGGATGTTCCCCCGGAAGATCATCGAGGATCCGCTTCTGCTCGACTCCTTTCGTCTTCGCCTCGACGCCGGACTCCCCCTCCAGAAGGATCGGATCGCCAAGGAGCGACTCCTGCTGAGGCTCGCGATCGGCGCCGCGTCCGGGAAGATCGTCTTCAGTTACCCTTCCGTCGACCTCGCCAAGGGACGCGCCAAAGTTCCTTCGTTCTACCTTCTGGAAGTGGCGCGGGCGAGCCAGGGAGAGCTTCCCGACTTCGAGACCCTCGCCCGCGAGGCCGCGAGCTCTTCGGGGGCCCGGCTCGGCTGGCCCGCTCCGCGCGATCGCAGCCAGGCCATCGACGCCGCCGAGTTCGACCTCGCGTTTCTCTCGGACTCGCTCCGCCGCGATCGGAAGGAGAGAGACGTCGTCGGAAGCGGGCGCTATCTGGTCGAGGTGAATCCCGCGCTCGCGCGCTCCCTCCGCGCCCGATACCAGCGCGGGAAGTCCGGGCACTTTACGACCGCGGACGGTTTTCTCGAGGCGTCGAAGGCGGCGAAGGAGATCCTCGCGCAGCACCGGCTCGAAGCACGCGCCTACTCCGTCACCGCCCTCGAGAAGTACGCCGCCTGCCCGTACCGGTTCTATCTCAACGCCATCCTCCGCATCCGCCCGCGGGAGACGGTGGAAGCGGTGACCCACCTCGACCCGCTCACCAAGGGAAGCATCCTGCACGCGGCGCAGTTCGAGATCTCGAAACGCCTCGGCGAGGCCGGCCTCCTTCCCGCCACCGCCGAGAACCTCGGCGAGGTCCTGCAGCTCTTCGAGGTGGTGTTCGACGAGGTCCAGCGGCATTTCGAGGAAGATCTCGCGCCCGCCATCGACCGCATCTGGAAAGACGAGCTCGAGCGCATCCGCTTCGACCTCCGGGGCTGGCTGAGGAGGGAAGCCGCCCGCGGAGACGGCTTCGTCCCCTACCGGCGGGAGTTCACGTTCGGCATGAGGCCCACGGGGCCGGCGGATCCCGCGAGCACCCTCGAGGTCGCCGTGCTGAAGAACGGCCTGAGGCTCCGGGGGGCCATCGACCTCGTCGAGAAGCGCGCGGCCGACGGCAAGGTGCGCATCACCGACCACAAGAGCGGGAAGGCGTGGATGCCCCAGGGCGCCGTCGTGAACGGAGGCGAGAACCTGCAGCCGATTCTCTACACCCTCGCCTACGAGGCGCTCACCCGGGAAGAGGTCGAATCCGCCCGCCTGTACTACGTCACCCAGCGAGCGGGCTACGCGGAGCGCGTGGTGCGCGCCGACGAGGAAGCGCTCCAGGTGGTGGCCGAGTTCCAGAGGCGCCTCGACGAGGTGATCGAGGAGGGATTCTTTCCCGCCTCGCCCCTGGAAAAGCCGGGCTGCGAATGGTGCGACTATCTCGCGATCTGCGGCCCGAGGATGCAGATCGACGCCAGGAGAAAGCAGGGAGACCCGCGGCTTTCCCCTCTCAACTGGCTCCGGAGCCTGACGTGAGCGATCCCGATTTCGCGGATGCCGCCGACCGGGCGGCCATCGCGAACGATCTCGATTCCACGCTCGTGGTCGAGGCCGCGGCGGGAACGGGCAAGACCACGGCCCTGGTGAGCCGCATCCTCTCCGTCGTTTCCACCGGGCGGGGCGAGCTCTCACGAATCGTCGCCGTCACCTTCACCGAGAAGGCCGCAGGCGAGCTGAAGCTCCGCCTTCGAGGCGAGCTCGAGAAAGCTCGGAACGACGCGCGGGCGAAAGACGACGAGGAAGTGAAGAAGAGGCTCGACAACGGCCTCGCCCAGCTCGAAGAGGCGCACGTCGGAACCATCCACGGGTTCTGCGCGGATCTCCTGAAGCAGAGGCCCCTTCAAGCGGGGGTCGACCCGCTCTTCGAGGTCGCGACCGAAGAGGAGAAGGATCGCCTCTACCGGAGGGTCTTCGACCGCTGGCTCCAGGAGAAGCTCTCGAACCCCCCGCCCGGCGTCCGCCGCATCCTGAGGCGCCCGCCGGTGTGGGACGAGGGTCCGGTCGACAATCTGTACAAGGCCGGCTACGATCTCCTCGACGTGCGGGATTTCCCCGCTCGATGGAAGGTCCGGCCCTTCGACCGGGAGAACGAGATCGACGCCCTCGTCGAGAGGGCGGTTTCGCTCGCGGAGAAGGCGGAGAGAGCCGCATACGACCGCGACTACCTGTTCCTGGACCTGAAGGATCTCCTGGCCCTCGTCCAGGACTTGAAGGGCCAGGAGCAGGTGAGCGGCAGGCGTGACTACGACGCCCTCGAGCACCGGCTCGGGTCGCTCAAGCTGGGCAAGAGAAAGGGCAGAGGCCCTTACGCCGAAGGCATCGCGCGGGAGAAGCTCCAGGCCGAGCGCGACGGGCTCGCCGAAGACCTCGCGTCGTTCCAGAGGCGCGCCCGCGCCGACCTCTCCGCCCACCTCCAGAACGAGCTCCAGGAGCTCGTCGAGCGCTACGAGACCCTGAAGTCGAAGCGCGGACGGCTCGACTTTCTCGACCTCCTCGCACGCGCGCGCGATCTTCTGAAAGGCAACGCCGAGGTCCGGCGGGAGCTCCAGTCGAGCTTCACCCACATCTTCGTCGACGAGTTCCAGGACACCGATCCCCTCCAGGCGGAGATCCTCCTCCTTCTCGCCTCCGCGGATCCCGGAGAGGACGATTGGCGGCAGGTGACTCCGGTTCCTGGAAAGCTCTTCCTCGTCGCCGATCCCAAGCAGTCGATCTACCGGTTCCGGAGGGCCGACGTCGCGCTCTACCAGCGGGTGAAGAACCTGCTGGTGCGGGCCGGGGCGCGCAGGGTCCATCTCACGGTGAGCTTTCGATCCGTGCCCGCGATTCAGGAGATCGTGAACTCCACGATGTCGGAGGCGATGAAGCCGACGGCGGACAATCACCAGGCGGACTACGTGCCGCTTCACTCCTATCGCGAGAAGACCGAAGGCCAGCCCGCCATCGTCGCCCTTCCTGTTCCGCGCCCCTACGGCGATTGGGACAGGGTGGTGTTCTACGCCATCCAGCGCTCGGAGCCGCCGACGGTGGCTTCCTTCGTGAGGTGGCTTCTCGAGGAGAGCTCTTCGCTCGGATGGCGGGTGAGCTCGCGCGGATCCGAATCGCGGCCGGTGGTCCCCTCGGATGTCTGTCTTCTCTTTCGGCGGTTCCAGAGCTTCGGGCGCTCCGTCACCCAGCCGTACGTGGACGCGCTCTCCGCCCTCGACATCCCCCATGTGCTGGTGGGGGGAAGAGGTTTTCATCAGCGCGAGGAGATCGAGGCGATGCGGGTGGCGCTAGCCGCGATCGAGCGGCCCGACGATGAGCTCTCGGTGTTCTCGACGCTGCGCGGCCCCCTCTTCAGCATGGGAGACGAGAGCCTGTTCCTCTTCCGATCCCGCCACGGCCCCCTCCATCCGTTCCGGGCGACTCGAGGATCTCCGGAGGGAGACGCCGTCTCGATCCGCGCGGCGCTCGACGTCCTCGCGTCGCTCCATCGGGATCGCAACCGACGGCCGATCGCGCTCACCATCCGCGAGCTCCTCGACAGAACCCGCGCTCACGCCGGGTTCGCGCTGTGGCAGGCGGGCGATCAGGTGCTCGCGAACATTCTCAGGCTCCTGCAGATCGCGCGCACGTTCGAGGAGGGAGGCGGCCTGTCGTTCCGCGGCTTCGTCGATCACCTGGACTCGCTCTCGGAGGTTTCGGACCGGAGCGAGCAGACGATGATCGAGGACGGCGTCGAGGGCGTCCGCCTGATGACGGTCCACAAGGCCAAGGGTCTGGAGTTCCCCGTGGTGATCCTGTGCGAGATCACGACCCCCTTCTCCTCCGGCGCCTCGCGGCACGTGGATCCTGATCGGAAGCTCGTCGCCATGAGGCTCGCCGGGGGCTCGCCCTGGGAGCTCCTGGAGCACGAAGGTAGTGAAGCGGAGCGCGATCGGGCGGAGAGCCTTCGTCTGCTCTACGTGGCCGCGACCCGTGCGCGCGATCTGCTCGTCGTGCCGGCAGTGGCCGACGAGCCGCAGACCAAGGGCTGGCTGGGGCCCCTTCTCCCGAGCCTCTATCCGGACGTGAGGACCCATCGGCTCCCGATCGTGGCTCCGGGATGCCCGCGTTTCCCCGGAACGGACACGGTTCTCGAGCGTCCTCAGAGCGCCGCCGTCTCGTCCCCCATTCGTCCGGGCCTCCACAAACCCGAGCGCGGTCATCACCAGGTCGTCTGGTGGGATCCGTCGCTTTTCGAGATTCCTCAGGCGACCAAGCCCGGATTGAGGCGTTACACGATTCTCCAGCCGGGCCCGCCCGACGATCCGGGGGAAGGCACGCGCGATTACGAGCGGTGGCTCGAGCGGCGGTCCCGCATTCTCGAGCGAGGAAGCGCACCCACCTACCGGGTCGCGACGGTGACTGGTCTCGTCGAGACCGAGAAGCCCGCGGTCGATGGGGCCTCCGCGGTGCGGGTTTCCGAAGTCGAAGGACGGGACCTCCTTCGTCCGGGGGGAAAGCGCTTCGGGGCGCTGGTCCACGAGGTGCTCGCGCGAGCGGCCCTCGAGGCGACGCCTGCGGAGGTCGCCGCCCTCGCGGAAAGCCTCGGACGCATCCTCGGCAATCCCGAGGAGGAGAGGAAGGCCGCGGCCTCCGCCGTCGCCCGCGCGCTCGATCACCCCCTGCTCGAGAGAGCCCGCGCCGCAGCCCACCTTTTCCGGGAAACGCCGCTCGTCTATCGCGAGCCCGGGGGAAGGCTCGTCGAGGGAGTTCCCGACCTTGTGTTCCGCGACGAGGGCTCCTCGTGGACCCTCGTCGACTTCAAGACCGATCTCCGCCTCGACATCGCGGAAGACGTCCACCGGAGTCAAGTCGCGCTCTACGGCCTGGCTCTCGCGGACGCGACGGGGATTCGCGCCGAGGGCTGGCTCCTGTATATTTAGCGCCCATGAGAATCCTCGTTGCCCTCGCCACCCTGCTCGCAATCGTCGCCTGCGGCGGCCCCATTCCCGAGGTCCTCGTCGCCGACACACTCCTCGTCAACGGAAACGTCATCACCGTGGACCCGGAGGACAGGATCGTCCAGGCGGTCGCCATCAAGAACGGACGCATCCTCGCCCTCGGCACGGACGCCGAGATCCGGAAGCTCGCGGGAGAGGACACGCGGGTCATCGACCTCCAGGGTCGTACCGCGACTCCCGGACTTCTCGACGCGCACTGTCATTTCGCCTGGGGTGGAACCGACATGCTCCAGGTCTCGGATCTCTCCTATCCGAAGATGAAGAGCGTCAAAGACGTCGTGGGCGACGTCGAGAAGCAGGTGGAGCTCAAGACCGGCGGCGACTGGATCCAGGGCCGCGGATGGGACGAGGGCAAGCTCGAGGAGCGTCGGTACGTCTATGCCTCGGACCTCGACGCGGTGTCGGCGGAGAATCCCGTGTGGCTCACCCACACCATGGGCCACTACGGGGTCGGCAACAGCCTGGCGATGAAGCTCGCGAACATCACGAAGAGCACTCCGGATCCTCCGGGCGGAACCATCGACCGCTACCCCGACGGGACGCCGACCGGAGTCCTGAAGGAGAGAGCCCAGCAGCTCGTGACCCGGCTCATTCCCGAGCCCTCGATCGAGGAGATCCAGAAAGGCATCGAGCACGTCGCGAAGGAGTTCAACAAAGAAGGCATGACCGGGCTCAAGGATCCGGGGATCTTCGCCCCGGAGTGGGAGGCCTATCAGCGGGCGCTCGGCGCCGGCACCTTGCCGGTGCGAGCGTTCATCCTGTGGCGCGCGGGAAACACCGTCGAGGAGGCGGAAGCTCTCGCCGCGCGCATCGGGCCGTTCACCAAACCCTACCGGTCGACGGGCGACGACCATCTGATCTCCGGCGGTATAAAGATGATGATCGATGGGAGCGGCGGCGCCCGGACGGCCTGGCTCCACGAGCCGTGGAACAAGGAATACACGTCGGTGGACGAGGGGAACTACGGCTACCCGGTAATCGATCCGGAAGTGCTGCGGAAGCAGATTCGTCTGTTCCACGACGCCGGGATGCACGTGAGCGTGCACTCGATCGGCGATCGAGCTATCGACTGGGTGGTCGACTCCTACGCCATGGCGCTCGAAGCGAATCCCCTCAAGGGACTGCGCCACGGAATCATCCACGCCAACATCCCGACGGATCACGCGATCGACACCATGGCGAGGCTCCAGGCCGAATTCGATGCCGGCTATCCGGAGCCTTCGGCCCCTTTCATGTGGTGGATCGGGGATACCTACTCCGGCAACTTCGGTCCCGAGCGCTCGAAGCGCCTCAATCCGTTCAAGACGTTCGTCGCCAAGAACATCCGTTGGGCCGGCGCCTCCGATTTCGGGGTGACCCCGTTCCCGGCGCGCTACGGCATCTGGGCGTCGGTCGCGAGGAAACCGTTGCTCGGCGTGTACGACAAGGACCCCTACGGGAGAGCGGAATCGGTCGACGTACGGACCGCGCTTCGCTCCTACACCATCTGGAGCGCTCACCAGGTGTTCCTCGAGAACGAGATCGGCTCCCTCGAGCCGGGAAAGTACGCGGACATCGCGGTCTGGAACAAGAACTGGTACGAGATCCCGACGGAAGAGCTCGAGACGATCGAGTGCCAGATGACCCTGTTCCAGGGCGACGTCGTGTTCGAGAGATAGTTCGCTCACCGCGCGCGGTTTCCGGCGCACCTGCGTTCATAAGCCTTCCGCAGCGGCATTTCACCCAAATCGGGCCGATCCGTTCTCCATCGATAGCCGAGAGGAGAACTGCGATTTCGTGTCTGTCAACGAGTTAGATGGCTCATGCGGTTTCGACCACCCTGGCACATGTCGTGCACTCAACAGAGCGACGTTATTTGCGAAGCGCTCGAGTTTCGCGATGGTCACGCGGATGGGAGCAGATGGATGACCTCGTCCTCACCGACCTGCGGACGTCCGTCGGGACGATCGACACAACGATGGAGGGTCATATGAGAACGTTCAGCCGCAGACCGCAGTCCCGGGCCCTCGCTGTCGCAGCGGTAGCTATCACCTGGATCGCGGTTGCGACCGCCGCATTCGCCCAGCAGCCGCTCACGCCGCTCCACAGCTTCAACGGCACCGACGGTTTTGGACCCATTTCGGGCGTCGTGCGAGGCGCCGACGGCGCGCTCTACGGAACCACCAGCCGGGGCGGCAGTGCCGGCCTCGGCACCGTCTTCCGCCTCGACCCCGCGACGCAGGAGGTGACGACCCTCCATGAGTTCACCGGGGCGGACGGCTCGCTGCCCTACTCGACGCTGGCCTTCGGCATCGACGGGCTGTTGTACGGTTCCACCTATGCCGGCGGGGCGGCCGACCTGGGCACGCTATTCCGCATCGGGCCCGACGGCCAGGGCTTCGCTTCGCTGCACAGCTTCGACGGCACCGACGGCTCCAAGCCGGACGATCTGCGCCTCACGCAGGCCGACGACGGCGCGTTCTACGGCGCGACCTCGGAGGGCGGCCCCGGCGGAGGCGGCACCCTCTTCCGGTTCGACGACGTCGAGGGGGTGACGACCGTGCATTCCTTCGCCGGCACCGGAGTCGGAGCGGGGCTGGTGGCGGGATCGGATGGCAACTGGTACGGCACCACGTACACGAGTGGTGCGTATGGCCTAGGCACCGTATTTCGCTTCGATCCGATCACTTTCGAGCTGGCCACGCTGCACGAGTTCAGCGGCGCCGATGGAGCGAATCCCGTGCCCGGCGCTCTGATACAGGGGAGCGACGGGAACCTCTACGGCACGACGCAGCTCGGCAGCTACGGAAAGGTGTACAAGCTCGATCCCGTCACGTTGGAACTGACGACGCTGCACACTTTTTCCGCCATCAACGACGGACGCATGCCGCTCGGCGGAGTGACCGAAGGCGCCGACGGCTACCTCTACGGCACCACGGTTCTCGGCGGCCAGGGTTACGGCATGGTGTACCGCGTGCTTCCGTCGAGCCTGGCGTACGAGATCGTGGTCCCGTTCAGCGGACCGAACGGTCGGAGCCCCTCCGGCAGCCTCCTGAACACCGGCGACGGCGCGCTGTATGGGGTCACGCGGCTCGGCGGCGCTTTCAACGCCGGCACGGTGTACCGGGTGAGCTTCGATACGACGGCGCCGACGATCACGGACATCGCGGCCAGGCCGCTCCTCCTCCGCCCCTCCAACAACAGGATGGTTCCCGTGACGCTGACGGTGGCCGCTGCCGATGCGGAGGACCCCGCGCCGAGGTGCAAAATCATCGGGGTGACCTGTAACCAGCCCGCAACCCAGGACTGGGTAATCACCGGCGACCTGACCGTGGATCTCAGGGCCCAGCGCTCGGGCCGTCTGCCGCGGATCTACACCCTCACGGTCGGGTGCACGGATGCCTCGGGCAATTCGTCCACGGGCAGGGTGCGAGTCTTCGTAGCGAGGTGATCCAAGGCGGCCGGAACGACGCTTCGCGCGGATCGTCGAGGTTGAATGCCTGCGTTTCGAGCGGGAAGCGTTCGAAAGATACTTCTGCACCGCTGGCGGGTTTTCCGACGCTCAGCGTAGTACCGGTCATGGCGCGGAAGATCCTCCAGGGCGGAGCCCGTCTCGGGCGCTACGAGATACGCTCGCTCCTGGGCTCGGGCGCGATGGCGGACGTATACCTGGCCGCCGAAGTCCTGACGGGACGAGACGTCGCGTTGAAGGTGCTGGCTCCCGGCCCGAGCGCGTCCGAACGACTGCGGCGTTTCGAGCGGGAGGCGCGCGCCGTGTCCTCGACCCGCCACGCCAACATCGTCGCGGTCTTCGAAGTGGGATCGCCGGATCGGGTGCCGTTCATCGCGATGGAATACGTACCCGGCCGCACCCTGCGGGAGAGGCTGCGCGAGGGGCCGTTCGCGGTCCAGTCCGCCGCCGCAATCGGAGCACAGCTTGCGGACGGCCTTCAAGCGGCCCACGACGGCGGAATCGTCCACCGCGATCTCAAGCCCGACAACGTGATGATCTCGAGCGAAGGGGTCGCGAAGATCCTGGACTTCGGCCTTTCGAAGCCCCTTCGCTCCCTGAATCTTCCCCCGGACGCCGCCGTGACCGACGAGGTGCTCACGCTTCCGGGCACGATCCTCGGGACGCTCGACTACATGTCCCCCGAGCAGGCGAGCGGGTACGAGGTGGATTTCCGATCGGACCAGTTCTCGCTCGGAGCCATGCTGTACGAGATGACGACGAGGGTCGTGCCCTTCGCTCGCGACACCGTCCCGCGCACGCTGGCCGCAATCATCGAAGGCGAGCCTTCGGGTACCGAAGTGTTCGAACTGAAGGTCCCCGCGCGGCTACGGGCCGTCATCGAGAAGACCCTCGCGAAGCGCCCGGAAGAGCGATACCCCTCGATGCGGCACCTGGCGACGGCGCTCCGGTACTCCCGGGCGCGGCCGTGGACTCGCCTCCTCGGCCTCGCCGAACGGCTTGCCGGCTGAGGCTTAGGACCGACGCGATTCCGGATCCTCGAGATCCCGAAAGCGAGCACCGAGCACTGAACCTCCGCTCCCGACCTGCCCGGACGCCGACGACCTCATCCTCGCGCCACTTCGCTCTATCAGCTTCTCGACACCCACTTCGAGCGCCTCAAAGGCCCGTGGGAGGAACGCTTCGAACGACCCTACGGGTTCTCGCGAGCTTCTACGACACCGCCGTGGCCTGATACATGAATTGCGGCCGGTTTCGTCAGCGGCCGTAATTATCAGTCGGTCTTGACGAAGAGTGTGGCGTCACGGATTTCGAGCGAGCGGACCCGGCGAATAGCGGATGCACTGTCCGCGTCGAGACGTTCGAACCAATTCCGGTGCGCCGCGGAGCCGAGAAAGCTCACGGGCACGGGGACGCCATAAAGTGAGGCGCCTTCGAGCTCGGCGAACGGCTCGTTGTCGACGATACTCAGATGGACGCGCAGGGCTCCCCGAACGTCGGAGCCCATCCAGCTCGGTAGCTGGTCGAGATTCATGAACCGTTCCAGCTGCTCAAGGGAGGTCCGAAAGGAGAGGTCGAGATCATCTCCGGGAAGCGTGACGGCCCGAGGATCGAGGTCACCCAAAATTGCGGTGGGTCGTTCGTACGATTACCGCCGGACGCGAAAAGCGCCGCTTCCGGTGCCGGTCGGCGAGCGCATCCTGGATTTCGAGGAAGGGAGGCACCGTCGCGGCACTGCGTCATCGCAACGAAGCTTGTGAATAGGGCCATGAAGGTCTTATTATGAGGACATGAAGGCCATTAACGTCACCGAGCTCAAGGCGCACCTGAGCAAGTATCTGCGGCTCGCCTCGCGCGGGGCGCGCATCGTCGTGAAGGATCGCGACGAGCCGATAGCCCAGCTTGGTCCGCCGCAGGGTGAGGCGCTCTCGTGGCGCGACCGGCTGGCGCGTGAAGGCCGCCTCCGGCTCGGTACGCAGGACTGGGCAAAGCTCACGGTTTCCAAGCTCGATCGGCGCGTGGACATCCAGGCGTCGCTTCGCGCGGTGCGCGACGATCCACATGAAGTACGTCGACGCTAGCGCGGTTCTGCGGATCCTCTTTGCGGAGCCGGGGCCTGCTGTCGTTCTCGCCGCGGGTGACCGTGCGGCGTCGTCGGAGATCATCGAGATCGAGGTGTTCCGGGCGGTCGACCGAGAACGCCTGCTCGGAAACCTCAACGATCGCGAGACGGCGCTCAAACGCAAGGAGTTGACGGAGCTCCTCGCCAAGCTCGACCTCGCTCCGGTCGATCGCATCGTGATCGACCGGGCAAAAAGCTCGTTCGCCGTGAATCTCCGTGCACTGGACGCGATCCACGTCGCGACAGCGGAGATCCTGGCCGCAGAAGCTGAGGGGGAGACACTGGAGTTCTGGACGCACGACGATCGCCAGGCGACTGCAGCGCTGTCGCGGGGTCTGACAGTCCATGGAGCCGGCTAGAGGCCGTAGCGGCCCCGCGCGCTCTGCGCGTCTTACTCTCGGGAGGCCGCCGCGCCAACGCGGCTGTGCGGGAGGGACGTTCTCGCGCAGTGGAAGGTTACGACAGCGAGGTTCTCAGCCGCGCGAACCGAGCTGGCCGACCCGAGGCGGTCGGTCTCGACGGCGCTGCTAAGAGATTCTCAATCATTCCGACACCTCGCATCCGCATTCCGCGGTACTCGCTATGGCGCGGGAAGAGCGGAAAGCCTCTCCTTCACCGTCCGGTTGTCGGGAAATCGAGCAAGCAATTCCTCGAGCACCGTGCGGGCTTCGGCCGCCTGTCCGGCCTCGAGGAGCGCGTCCGCCTTCAAGACCCCGTGCCTCGAGACGAGACGGCGGCTGTCCTGCGGCACCGAGATTCGATCGAGCGCCGCGAGCGCCCCTGCGGCGTCCTTCTGGTCGAGGAGCCTCGATTCCGCGGACAGCAACAGCACGTCGAGGTCCTCGGGAAATCTCCGCGCCATTTCGTCGACGAGGCGGGCCGCCTCCGCGGGGCGCCCTTCCTTCCGGTCGAGCTGAGCCTGATGGTAGAGACCCGCCAGGAGAAGGCGAGTGACGTCTTCCGGTTCCCCCGAGCGAATGCCCACCCCGCCGGCATAGGAGTAGACGAGCTCTCCGCCGTGCTCCCCCGCCTCGTACAGGCAGAAGAGCCCCGCCAGACCCACGAGTCCCGAAAGAGCATGCACCGGACGCGCCATCCCCCGGCGCGAGAGGAAGAGCGCCAGTACCTCGAGGCCCGCGACCGCGAGAAAGACGTTGCGGGTCCAGATTCCCCAGTCCTCGTGCTCGACCACGGCGTCGCGCGCGCCCGGGACCCGCTCCGCCGGACCGTGCGCTGCGATTCCGGTCTCGGCCGCCGCAACCGCCGATGCGGTTCCGAGAAGGATCAGCACCGAAGCCGCGGGACCCGCGAAGGACACGCGGCCCGTGAGCGAGAGCAGGCGGAAAACCACACCGACGATCAGTAACACGATGGCGAAATGGACTACTTGCGGGTGGAACGTGCCGATCGAGTCGCCCATTGGAAAGATCCTCCCGGCGAGCGCACGGGCATCGCCGACCGTGGAATTCTATCCCGGTCCGTTCCGCGATATTGTCGCCCATTGTTGGACGCTCCCGACGTCACCGGCTCCCAGTTCAAGTCCGAAGCCTATTCCTTCTACGCGGAGCTTCGCTCGAGGACTCCGGTATACCCCGCAAAGCTTCCCGACGGACAGACGGGGTGGCTCCTCACGCGCTACGACGACGTGAATCGCGCGCTCAAGGACGAGAGGCTCTTCAAGGACAAGCGGAAGCTTACGAAGCGCACCGGCATCACCTGGCTTCCGGGGTTTCTCCGCTCTCTCGAAGCTCTCGAACGCAACATGCTGGACGTCGATCCGCCGGACCACGGACGACTTCGGGGACTCGTTCACAAGGGATTCACCCCTCGTCGAGTCGAAGAGATGGCGGGGCGTGTGGAACGGCTCGCCGACGAGCGGTTGTTCGGGATGGGATCCGGAGGAACGCTGGACCTCATTCGCGAGTACGCCCTTCCCATTCCGTCGACCATCATCTCCGAAATGCTCGGAATTCCCCCCGGCGACCAGGCCCGATTTCATCGCTGGTCGAGCGAGATCGTCGCCGCGAGCGCGGGAAGGAGCCTGCTTCCGTGTCCTTCCCAGCCTGTTTCGATTCATCCGCTACCTCAAGGGGGTCATCGGCCGCAAGACTGCCGAGCCCGCGGACGACCTCATCTCGGCGCTGGTGCTGGCAGAGGAGGCCTCCGATCGCCTGAGCGCGGATGAGGTGCTGGCGATGGTCTTTCTCCTCGTGGTCGCGGGCCACGAGACGACGGTGAACCTCATCGGGAACGGAACCCTGGCGCTCCTCCAGCATCCGAAAGAGCTGGAGCGGCTTCGCGCCGAGCCCGCGCTCTGGCGAAGCGCCGTCGAGGAGTTCCTCCGTTTCTACAGTCCGATCGAAGTCGCGACCGAGCGCTATGCGCGCGAGCCCATCGAGGTCGCGGGGGTCGAAATCCCCAAAGACGCGCTGGTGTGCCCGGTCGTCGCGTCGGCGAATCGCGACGAGGGGCGGTTCGAGCGCCCTGACGAGCTCGACGTCGGCCGCGATCCCAACCGCCATCTCGCGTTCGGCGACGGGATCCACTTCTGCCTGGGAGCGCCTCTCGCCAGGCTCGAGGGAAGGATCGCTCTCGAGAAGCTGCTCGACAGATTCCCCGACCCGAGGCTCGCGGTCGCCGCGGACGAGCTGCGATGGAGACGCGGTCTCAACCTGCGCGGCCTGGAGTCGCTTCCTGTCGCTCTCGTGTGATCGGGCGACTCATCGCCCGATGCGGGTCTCGATTTGTCCGCGTCCCAGCGTCGCTGCGTTGAAGAACCCCAGAAACGCGTTCCGCGCGTCGTGGAGCAGAGCGATCTGTTCCGACGTCGGAGTCTCGCCCCGGCGCGAAAGAAGCACCCACGCGTGCCGGAAGCGGCTCTGGGCTTCTCCGACCGAAGGCCGCCTCTCGCCGAGCGCCCGTATGACTTCGTCGATGGTGACGTCGGTGCGCGTGCCGGTGATGGTGATCCCCTCGCGAGGCGACGACTCGTTGTCGAGCGGCTCGCCGAAGACGCTGGCCGAGGCCGCGGTCACGACGAAGAACGGGGAGACTTCCGAGGCATCGGCGAGGCCCATGAGATAGAGGTCGAGGCGCGAGTAGCGGCTCACGGTCTCGACGGTGCGGAAGCGGCCCGGGGATTCCTCCACGATGTCGTTGCCCTCGAGGAACGAAGCGTCGGAGTCCATGAAGAAGCTCCAGTGCGAGGCCTGCCGGCCGAGGAGCATGTCGGAGGCGACGCCGGGATGCACGAGCATCGCCCTCGCGAGGAAGCGGTGCCCTACCTCGTGGGAAAGCAGACCGAGAGTCGTCGGGCGCGAGGCGGCGCCGAGGACGCGCGCGTTCGGATCGCGGGGATAGCGGCGGACGTCCCCCATGAACACGTAGGTCTCGAGCTCGCCACCGCTTCCCCAGTCCCCGGTGAAATCGTAAGCGTCGTCGCCCGTGCCGCTCGCGTCGTTCGACACCGGTGCGGAGTAGGCGAAGGCATCGCCTTCGTCGCTGTCGAAATTCGTCCAGACCACTAGAGAGTCGTAGGAATCGGTGAGCTCCCGGTAGAAGCTCCGGGAGACGGCGAGGTTGTCGATGCTGCGTCCGCGAAGGAAGCGTTCGGCGATGGCGCCCGGGAGCTCCCGGGGCTCGCCTCCGAGATCGACGAGGTTCACCTCGCTCGCGCTCCGGCCGGGCGCGACCCCTGCGATTCCCGAGCCCGCGCTCACCACCGCTCCGTACTTCATGAAAATCGTCCCGTCGGGAACGATTTCGATCTGGAACGTGTTCGGGCTCTCTTCTCCCCATTCGGGCACCGCGTCCCAGGTGACGACGAACCGATCGGGACCGTTCAGGACGCGGACTTCTCCCCCGCGGTGGCGTCGAGGTCGGCGAAGAACAGCGCGATCCGCGGCGGACCGGAGAGAAACCTCTCGAGGCTTCTTTCGGTGCTGGCGCTGTCTCCTTCGGCGAACGTGAGGTTCCCGTCGGAGTTCAGGAACAATCGCCGGTAGCTCTGACCGAGGAACGGGAAATCGAACGACAGATCGTAAACTCGGCTGACGTCGTCCCCGATCTCGATCCGGGCTCCCGCGCCGGCATCGATTCCCCCGCCGACCGCGCGGTAGAGAAAACCGCGGCTCCCGGCGGGCGAGAACACGAGGCTGCGGTCGCGGAGGTCGAAGGGATTCGCTTCGCTGACGATGCTGCCATCGTCCGTCATCAGCACCAGGTCTCCGGAGACCTCGAGTCGGGGGGCTGCGAGAGCCCGCGGACCGCCGCTGCGGGCGAGCCGCTCGCGGAGGTCCGCATGCTTCGCGAGCTCGAGCCGACCCCGTCCGGGAAACGTCCCGCAGAGGGCTTTCTCCTTCAGCTCCGCGAAGCCGATCGAGGAGAATGTGACCGCGATAGCGATGGCGGCGGCGATTCTCATGGGGGGTCGAACCTCCCGTCGATCGCCGTCCAGCCGCCGTCGACGAAGAGCACGGCTCCGGTAACGTAGCTGGCGGCATCCGAAAGCAGAAAGAGCGTCGGCCCCACCATCTCTTCCGCGCTCGCCCATCGCTTGAGCGCGTTCTTCTCGGCGTAAGCGCGGTACCACTCGGGCTTCGCCTTTATGGGCGCGGTGAGCGGCGTCTCGACGACCCCGGGAGCGACGGCGTTCACCCGAACTCCGGAAGTTCCGAGCTCCGACGCGAGCCCTCGCACCATCTGCACCACTCCGGCCTTCGTCGCGGCGTAGACCGACTGGCCGGGCTCGACGGCGAGCGACCGGATCGAAGAGAAGAGCACGATACTCCCCTTCCCGCGCACCGACAGGATCCTTCCCGCCGCCTGGAGCACGTGGAAGTTTCCCTTCAAGTTGACGTCGATCACCCGGTCGAGCTCCGCGTCGGAGTAGTCGAGGACTCGCTTTCGCACGTTGACGCCGGGAGTGGAGACCACCCCGTCGAGGTCTCCCGCGCCCTCGAGCGCCGCTTCGACCTCGGCGCGATTGCGGATATCGACGCGTTTCCATTCGGCGGAGCCGCCCGCCTCGCGGATCGCGGCGCAGCAGGATTCGAGCCCCTTCTCGTCCACGTCGAGCGCGACCACCGAGGCGCCCTCCCGCGCGGCTCCGCGCGCGACGGCTTCCCCGATCCCCGACGCCGCGCCTACCACCGCGACGGCTCGGCCCTTCAAGGAAAAGATACTCATGCCGTCTCCATTTTATCGGCATCGCCGAGTCCGAGCTCGGCCACCGAGAGCTCCCTCATCCGGAACTTCTGGACCTTCCCGGTGACCGTCATGGGAAACGAGTCGACGATCTTCCAGTACTTCGGGATCTTGTAGGTCGCGATCTTGCCCCGGCAGAACGCCCTGAGCTCGTCCCCGTCGAGCGCCGCTCCCGCCTTGGGCTTGACCCACGCCATGATCTCTTCGCCGTAGGTGGCCGACGGAACGCCGATGACCTGGGCGTCCTCGACCTTGGGATGAGTGTACAGGAACTCCTCGACCTCTCGAGGATACACGTTGTCGCCGCCGCGGATGATCATGTCCTTGATGCGGCCGACGATCTTGACGTAGCCGGTCTCGTCCATCGACGCGAGGTCGCCGGTATGCATCCACCCCGCGGGGTCGATCGCCCTCGCCGTCGCCGCCGCGTCGTTCCAGTATCCGAGCATCACGCAGTATCCCCGGGTGCAGAGCTCCCCCGGTGAGCCCCGGGGGACGACCTCGCCCGTCGCCGGGTCCACGATCTTGATCTCCGCGTGCGGGTGAACCCGGCCCACGGTCGCGACCCGTTTTTCGACGGCGTCGTCCATCCGGGTCTGGGTCGAGACCGGCGAGGTCTCGGTCATGCCGTAGCAGATGGTGATGTCCCTCATGTTCATCTTCTCCCGCACCTGCCGCATGACCTCGACCGGGCAGGGAGAGCCGGCCATGACCCCGGTTCGCAGTGTCGAGAAGTCCGTCTTTCCGAAATCGGGATGGCCCAGCATCGCGATGAACATCGTGGGAACCCCGTACAGGGACGTGGCGCGCTCTTCCGCGACGGTGGCCAGAGTATCACCGGCATCGAAGGCTTCTCCGGGAACCAGGACCGTGGACCCATGGCTGGTCGCCGCGAGGTTTCCGATCACCATGCCGAAGCAGTGGTAGAACGGCACGGGGACCGCGATCCGGTCCTTCTCGGTGTAGGCCATGATCTCGCCGATGAGGTAGCCGTTGTTGAGTATGTTGTGGTGGGAGAGGGTCGCGCCTTTGGGAGCGCCCGTGGTCCCCGAGGTGTACTGGATATTGATGGGGTCGTCGAAGCTCAAGCTCCTCTCGCGCTCGGCGAGAGCGCCGTCGTCGACTCCGGCGGCGGACGAAAGGAAATCTTCCCACTGGTCGTCGATGACGATGACCTGCTCGAGCGCGGGGACTCTGCCGCGCACTTCGCCCAGAATCTCGCGATAGTCGGTCACGCGGAACCCGCGGGAGTGAAGGAGCATCCGGACCCCGGACTGGTTCAGTGCATACTCGAGCTCGCGCGCCTTGTACGCCGGGTTGACGTTCACCAGGATCGCCCCGATACGGGCGGTAGCGTACTGCGTGATGAACCACTCGAATCGATTCGGAGACCAGATCCCGACGCGATCGCCCTTCTCGACTCCCCGGGCGAGGAGGGCTTTCGCGAGCTTCGTCGTCTCCGCCCAGAGTTCCCCGTACGTCGCCCGGTACTTCTGGGAGCGCACCACCAGAGCCTCGCGCTCCCGGAACCGCTCGACCGCCCGCCTCAAGTTCTCCCCGATGGTCTCTCCGAGAAGCGGAATCCCGCTCGCACCGTGGGTGTAGGACGTCATCTCCTCCTCGCCAACACGAAAGCGACAGCGCTCACCGCCATCCCCAGGAGGGTCGGAGTCCATATTCCATAACCCTGGCCCCCGGTGCGCAAGTGCACGGCGAGGAGCGTCGCCACCCCGGCCCCGATGGCGGCCAGAGCCTCGACCGCACCCGTCTTGCGGTAGTGAAGCCCCGCGACAACCGGGACGAACAGACTGACGCTCAGTATGGAGTAGAAGATGGTCAGGGTATCGATCACCGTCTCGAAGAGGAGGGCGATGAGGACGCCGAGAGCGCCGCCGGCGACAGCCGCGAGTCGCGCGGCTCGAAGCACCGAAGCGTCGGTCGCCTCGGGACGAAGGAACCGCTGATAGAGGTCGCGGGAGAGCGAAGTCGAGAGCATGAAGAGCGCCGCGTCGGCGGAGCTCACCTCCGCGGAAAATATCGCCGCGAGCCCCAGGGTCCCGAGCAGCAGGGGCAAGCGCTCCACCAGGAGCGTGGGAAGCGCCAGGTCCGGACTCGCAAGATCCGGAAACTGCGCCCGCGCCACCATCCCCAGGAGCGGAGGGATCCAGGCGAAGATCAGGAGCGCGACGGCACAGAGGGAGACGGCGAGACGGACCGTCCTCTCGTCCCGCGCTCCGTAGACTTTCTGGACGAGACCGGGGGAAATGATGAACGCGGGCGCGAGGAGCGCGAGATAGCGCGCGCCCCCCACGAACGGATCGAGATAGGAGCCGCCCGCGGTCGCCCCGAGATCCCGAATGCCGCCGAATCCGCCGATCGAGCCGAGGGCGACGGGGAGGGCAAGCAAGAAGCCAAGGTACAGAACGACGAGCTGCACCAGGTTGACCCAGGCCGACGAGAGGAGCCCCCCGGCGGTGAAGTAGGCGGTCATGACGACGCCGCCGATGAGTGCGCCCCAGATTTTCGGGACGTCGGCCACGGCTTCGAGCACCCGGGCGATCGCGATGAGCTGAGCGGCGAGGACGAATAGCGTCGCCACCCAGAGAAGGCTCGTGACCATGCCGCGCACCGTGCCGCCGTAGCGGAGCTCCAGGAAGTCCCCCATCGTCTGGAGATCGTGCTCCTTCGCGGCTCTCCAGATCCTGGGGCCGACCCAGAACGCGAGAGCGAAGGTCCCGATCCCTGCCGAGCCCACCCACCACCAGGCGGAAATCCCGCTGCGGTAGCCGAGGGCGGCGGCGCCCACGGTCGAGCCGGCGCCGATGTTCGCGGCAAGCAGCGTCGAGAACAGAAGCATCGGAGAAAGACTCCGGCCGGCGACGAAGAAGGCGCCCGCCGTCTTGACCCATCTCCCGATGACGACTCCGAGGAGGATCTGCGCGACGGAGTAGATGAGAATGAAGACGAGATGGAAGTTCACCGCGATGGACTGGACGGGAGGTCCCGCACGGCGGGAAATCCCGCGGCGCTCTCCGCGCTTCGAACGGCGCTCAAGATCGCCTCCGCGGTGGCGTCGGCGGCAAGAGCACCCAGAACCGCGAGGTTCGCATCCCCCTCCCAGCTCCCGAGGGCGAGAGCGAAGAGCGTGTCGCCGTCCGCGGGAGTGTGCGCGGGATAGACCGCGCGGGCGAGCCCGTCGTGGGCCATCTGCGCCACCTTCGTCGCCTGGGCTTTGGTGAGGCGCGCGTTGGTCGCAACGACCCCGATGGTGGTGTTCTCTCCCGGCCTTCCTCCCGGAGGTCCGGAGAGACGGAGGAGCTTGCGGGCATCCGCGAAGCCGCGGCCATCCTCGGTGCGGACCCCGGCGACGACCTCTCCGGTCGCGGGATCCACGACGTCTCCGACGGCGTTCACCGCGACGAGCGCCGCGACCACGAGACCGTTCGGAAGCTCGATCGCGGCCGTGCCGATCCCGCCTTTCATCGCGCGCTTCGGGCCACCCATCTTCCCGACAGTGGCGCCGGCCCCCGCCCCGACGCTTCCCTCGGGAATCGCGCCGTCGCTCGCGGCGTTCGCCGCGCTGTAGCCGCAGTCCGCTCCCGGACGAACGTCGGCCCTGCCCCCGACGCCGAGGTCGAAGAGGATGGCGGCGGGGACGATCGGGACCTTCGCGACCCCCACGTCGAAGCCGATGCCTTTCTGCTCGAGGTAGCGCACGGCGCCCGAGGCCGCGTCGAGTCCGAAGGCGCTCCCGCCCGAAAGAACGATCGCGTGAATCTTCTCGACGGTGTTGACGGGGCTCAGGAGGTCGGTCTCCCTCGTCCCCGGAGCACCGCCGCGGACGTCGACACCAGCCACGGCGCCTGCCTCCGTGAGGACCACGGTGCAGCCCGTTGGGCGCTCGGCGAGCGTGAAATGGCCGACCTTGATTCCCGGCACGCGGGTCAGCCCGCTTCCGGCGAGGAGCAACAGTGGAAACAGGACGCCGTTCATCCTTAGCCTCCGGGAATTACAGCTTCGATTAACGCTGGGAAGAACGGAATCAAACGCAAAGGCGCAAAGACGCAAAGGCGCAAGGGAGATCCCGCTCTTCCTTTGCGTCTTTGCGCCTTCGCGCCTTTGCGTTCCTTCCCCATGTGTCGTTGCTTGAAGCGATATCCGACCGATTTGTTATATCATCCCCCAGGGAGGCTCCCATGAAACGAGAAACCTCGCGCCGGTCTTTTCTCGCGGAGATGGCGGCAGCGGCCGCGGTGGTTCCGGCAGCCTTTCGAGGCTCGGAGGCTCTCGCAGGGAGCGAGCTCGACGGCGAGTCCTACTGGAGTCTCGTCCGGGCGCAGTTCTCCTTCACCGAGGAGAAGGTCCCGATGAACGCGGCGAACCTCTGCCCCTCGCCCCGGGCGGTCGCCGAGCGGGTGAGCGAGCTCACCGCCGACATCGATCGGGATTGCTCCTTCAACAACCGGGCGAAGTTCGTCGACCTCCTCGAGAGCTCGCGAGCGAAGGTCGCGGGACAGCTCGGGGTCAGTCCGGAGGAGATCGCACTCGTCCGGAACACGAGCGAGGCCAACAACACCATCAACAACGGCCTCGATCTCGACTCCGGCGACGAGATCGTTCTCTGGGAGCAGAACCATCCGACGAACAACGTCGCCTGGGACGTGAGGGCCAAGCGCTTCGGGCTTTCGATCGTACGGGTCTCGACGCCGGCGGAGCCGAAGAGCGCGAAGGAGCTGGTCGATGCCTTCGTTTCCTCCTTCACTCCGAAGACGCGGGTCCTCGCCATCACCCACGTTTCGAACGTGAGCGGGGTGAGGTTGCCCGCGCGCGAGCTCGTTTCCGCCGCGCACCAGCGCGGGATCTACGTGCATCTCGACGGAGCCCAGAGCTGGGGCGCCCTCAACGTGAACCTGAGGAACATCGGGTGCGACTCCTACTCCGCCTCCGCTCACAAGTGGTTCATGGGACCGAAGGAGGCCGGGGTTCTCTACGTCAAGGAAGAGAACATTCCCCGAATCTGGCCGAACATCGTTGCCCCGGGCTGGGGCAGCGACGTCGATCCCGACGTCAAGGGAGCGCGCAAGTTCGAGTCACTGGGACAACGGGACGACTCCTGTCTGGCCGCCGTCGGGACGACGGTCGACTTCCACCGCTCGATCGGGCAAGACCGCGTGGAGTCTCGCGTGCTCGAGCTCGCGACCGCATTGAAGAGCGGCCTTGCGGCGAAGAATTTCTCGCTCGTGACTCCGCTCGACCCGGAAATGTCGGGCGGGGTTTGCATCCTGAAGGTGAAGGGCAGGAAGAGCGGAGAAATCGTCAACCGACTCTATGGAGAACATGGAATCGCGGCTGCGGGAGCCGGCGGACTGAGGCTCTGTCCCCACGTATACAACACCATGGAGCACATCGAGCGCGCGATCGCCGCCGTGGACGCGCTTCGCGCGGAGTTCGCTTGACCCGGCCATGATCGACAAAGGAAACAAAGCTCCCGATTTCGAGGTCAAGGATCACCGGGGAAATCTCGTTCGGCTGAGGGACTACCTCGGGAAGATCGTGGTGCTCTGGTTCTATCCCAAGGCCGATACCCCCGGCTGAACCGCCGAAGGTTGCGGGTTCCGCGACAACATCCGGAAGTACGAGGAGAAGAATGCGCAGATTCTCGGGGTCAGCTTCGACACGGAGAAGGAAAATCGGGCTTTCGCCGAGAAGTTCGATTTCAACTTCCCGCTCCTCTGCGATACCAGCCGGGAGATCGGGCTCGCCTACGGCGCTTGCGACAGCCGGGACGCCGCCTACGCGAAGCGCGTGAGCTACGTCATCGGTCCCGACGGGAACGTCCTCGCCGTCTATCCCAAAGTCGATGCCGCGAAGCATCCCGAGGAAGTCCTGAAGAGCCTCTAATTCAGGATGACTCGGGGTCCCTCGCCCACGCGGCGTGGGATCCACCCTACGCCCCGGGCTCGGGCGCATTCTCGCAATCCATTGGCCCGCCGGCATTTGAACGGAGAGCGGGGCCGGTATTTCTCTTGCAGTCAGTCGACTGCATGTCGAAACTACCCCCCGGTTTCGCGATCCTTCTCTTCCTTTTCGCCGCAAACGACGCTCTTTCGACGGAAAAGCCCGAGCTGGAGCGGCCGATCCAGCCGACTCCGGACGAGCTCGAGCAGTTCGAGCTTCCCCGGCCCGACCGACCGGCGGACGGCGCGTCGCTTCCTGTTGAAGGCTCTCCAATCTTCGATTTCACCGGAGTCGGGCTCTTCGCCGCCTCCGCCGCCGACTTCGCGAGCACGGAATGGGGCATCTCCCGCGGACTTCAGGAAGGAAATCCCGTCGCCTCCCAGCGCGGAATCCGCCTGGTTCACCACGTGGTCGGACCGGCGGCCGTCTACTGGACGACGGAGCGCCTCCAGAGGAGCGGGAAGACGAAGCTCGCTCTCGGGCTTCGAGTCGCCCTCATGGTCGCCTACAGCTATGCCGCGATCCACAACCTCAGGCAGGTCGGAGAGCTTCCCGTCTCTCCCTGATCGTCGCTCCCGCTTCCGCGACCCCTTGACATTGCAAGATAAATGCCGTTTCATACGATAGTTCCGACCAGTTGGGGCACGAGGAGTCCGTGACGCGCCACGTGGGTTTCGAGCACCTCATCGATGATCTGAAACGCTTCGCCGCCGGGGGATTTCCGGTAACCGAAGTACACAAGTACCTGGCAGAGACCCTCATGGACCAGGTGTCGCTCGAGCCTTATCTCAACTATTGCGGCGAGCATTACACGCGCAACCTGGTCCACAAGGACGAGGACTTCGAGCTCCTCGTCATTTGCTGGGGACAGGGGCAGAGAGCTCCCATCCACGGGCACGAGGGAGAGCTCTGTTTCGCACGGGTGGAGCGTGGAAGGCTCCGTTTCTCGAACTATTCGATGCTTTCCGAAGACCCCGTCCGTCTGCGGCCCACGGGCGCACCCATCGACGGGACCATTGGTTTTCTGGACGGTCCCGCGGACCTCCACGCGGTTTCGAACCCGCACGAGTTCGGAGAGAACGCGGCGAGTCTCCACGTTTACTCGAGGCCCTACGCCGAGTGCGACATCTACGACTCGGAATCGGGTCCGCGGCGCCGGGTGAAGCTGGCGTACGACAGCATTCGAGGAAAACCCGTCGAGCGAGCCCGAGGCTGATTTGGTCGAGATCAATCACAAGGAGCGCTTTCTCCGAGTCAAGATTCTCTATTACGGACCGGCGGCGGGAGGCAAGACCACGAGCCTCCAGATGCTGCACCGGCACGCGAGAGCCGACCGCCGGCAGGAGCTGGTCTCCGTCAACACCGCCCAGGACCGCACCATCCTCTTCGATCTCCTCCCTCTCTCCACCCCCGCGTTCCGCAGCTACGAGCTCCGCTTCCAGGTGGTGGCGGTGCCGGGCCAGAAGTTCTACGGCGCGACGCGAAAGATGCTCCTGAAGAACGCGGACAGCATCGTGTTCGTCGCGAACTCCGCGACCGACCGCTGGCAGGAGAATCTCCAGAGCATGAAGGAGATGACGGAGTACCTGCTGGACCACGGCATCGAGCCCTCATCGATACCGATGGTGTTCCAGTACAACAAGCGGGACCTCCCGGACACCACCGACCACAAGATCATGGAGCGCGGCCTGAACGCGCGCGGAGCTCCGAGCTTCGAGTCGGTCGCGACCGAGGGACGGGGTGTGCTCGAGTCCTTCGGCGCGATCCTCGAGCGCACGATGACCGAGCTCGCCACCCGCTACAAGATTGGCGAGAACATGGGCGACGCCCGTTCCGCCAAGGATTGGTCGACGCGCACGATGCTCGAAGTCTTCGGAACGACCCTCGAGCAGCTCCAACGGGCGAAGGAGCCACCGTACCCGCCGGCGGGACCCGCGCCCACGCGGGTTTTTCGAGTGAAGGCTCCGCAGCTGTCTCCCGCGGCACCCATGGAATCGGGTTTCCCGAACCAGGCGCCGCCGGTGCACTCCCTTCCGCAGGGGGCAATCCAGCTCGACACCAAGTCCGCGAACGCCATGGTGGAGAGCTACGCCGAGGCGGCCTCGAGCCTCGCCGACCATATCAGCGAGCTGAAAGAGCAGACGCAGCTCGAGTCCCGCAAGGTGGAGACCTACCGCGCCGTCGCCGACGTCGCGAAGAAGCTCTTCAAAGCCACTCCGGACGAGACGCCGGTGCTCCTCGAGGGGCTCGTGGGCTCGCTCGCTCAGTCGCTGCGGTGCGGCCAGGCCTCGCTCAGCCTCATCCGCCCCGATGGGAATTTCGAGCAGGTCGTGGGACTCGGACTTCCCGTGGACCCTCTGGAAGGAGCGCGCACCCCTGGAGGAAGACCTCTCGGCCAGGCCCTCGTCGACGGCCAGAAGCCGATGCTCCAGCTCCGCGGCCAGGCGGGAGCCCTCGAGGATGCGATGGATCGAGCCGGGCTCGATTGCGTTGCCGTCCTCGCCCTGCCGATGCTCACCCCGGTGCACGCCATCGGGCTTCTTACGTTCTACCTCCCCCAGGAAGCCCCGGCGCCGAACCAGGAGACCATCGAGCACCTGGAGCGCGTGGTCCTCGAGCTCACGATGGCTCTCGAAGTCATCTCCGACTCCCACGCGTCGGAGTCGCTGAAACAGAGCCTGAGGAGCGCCTTTCGCGGACGAGTGGCCGAAGGGGCCGCCTACGGGCTCGACGTTCCCATCTCGGGAATCGACGCCGCGCTCGTGCGCCTGCGCGCGCGCCCGGACGTCCCGCCTTTCGTCCAGCAGGAGTTCTCTCAGGTCGAGTCAGCGCTTTCGAACGTGAAGTTCATGCGCCAGACGCTCCTCGACCTGCGATCGGGGCGCCTCCCCGGCCGGGTCCCCACGCCTCTCAATGAGATCCTCGCCCGGCTCGAAAGCGAGCTCTCGCCCGCTTTGGCCGAGCAGGGCATTCGATTCCTCGTCGAGATCAAGCCCGGCGTGCGGCCGGTCTACGCCGAGCCCTATCTCCTGCGGGGGCTCCTTTACACCATCATCGACAACTCGCGCCGGCGGCTCGCGGGAGCCGGGGGCGGCGTCATCCGCATCCTGGTGCAGCCCGATACCCACGGCGCCCGGCTTTCGATCTTCGACAACCTGATCGCCGTCTCGAACGCCCTATCGGCGCCCGCGCGCTTTCTCTCCTGGCCGCTCGAGCGGAGGCTCACCGACGTCACCAACGAGCTCATGCAGAGCGTGGTCGAGTACTTCCAGGGCCGATGGGCGGAAGAGACTCGAGAGACCATCGGAACGGTGCGGACCATCGTTCTTCCGACTTCGTGACCCTGTCCGCGGCTGACGCTATCGGGCATCCACGACGCAGCGGAACCCGATCGTCCCCGAGCGATCTCGGGAGGGCGACATCAGCAGGTACTTCGCGTGCCGATCCAGACGGTATGCCGGAGGGAAGTACCAGAACGATCCTTGCGGCTGGTAGGAGCTGCCCCCGCGGAGGACCGCCGCCCGCGTGTGCTCGTCCCGATACTCGTCCGTCCATTGCCAGACGTTTCCCACCAGGTCCATCACGCCGAACGGGCTCGCGCCGCGCGGGTGAGAGTCGACGGCATCGGGATACGGCGCGCTCCGGCCTTTCTCCGGGACCGGCACCGCAGCTTCGTCCCACTCGTTCCCCCATGGATAGAGGCGGCCGTCGCCTCCCTGGGCCGCGTATTGCCATTCCCACTCGTGCGGTAACCGTTTGCCCGCCCATGCCGCGTAGGCGCGCGCGTCCTCGAGGGAAACCCAGGTGACGGGCTGGTCGGCGGAGGATGGAACGTAGGTTCCGTCGTTCCAGTGTTTGAGAAAATTGTGGGGATCGCCGGGGTGGTACGCTGTTTCCTCCAGGAATCGTTTGAACTCGGCGTTGGTCACGGGATGCCGATCGATATAAAAGGGCTCGATTGCGAGCCGCCTCTGGTGGTGAAGCCGCGGCGAGTTTTCCCAGGGGAATTGCACGTCGACCCCGTCCCGATCGTCGTCTTCGATGGCTACGCCGGAAACACGGAAATCGAATTCGGAGCCGGGGACGAGAATCATTCCCGCCGGGGGCGCGGTTGCTCGCCGGGTCGCCGCGATCTCGACCAGCTTCTGCGCCGGCGGCTGCCAGACGTTCGAGAAGCTCTCGAGCGAAACTCCGCCCATGGAGCGCGTCCGCTCGAGATGCCCGGCGAGGGCCGTCGGTAGCGCATCCGAGGGCGCGCTCAGAACGGCACCGAAGCCGCGGGCTTCGAGGGCGAACCTCAAGGTCGCGATGTCGCCTTCCAGCTCGGGAGCGAGCTCCGCGCCGCGCCAGAGGTCGTAGTACTTCGTCCCCGGCTCGTGCCTCCTCTCGAGTTGGGTCCCCTTCGCCTCGTACTCGGTGCGATTCACCAGAGTCCACAGGGCGACGTTCCCCTGGGAGAACCGGCTCGCGAAGACTCCACGCTGGATCGCGGGCGCGTAGGGTTCCCATTCGCGGCTCACGAGAAGCGGTGCGAACGCCCGCTCGATGGCGCCGATCCGGCGGAGGGCCTCCGCGTCTCGCGGCGTGATCCCGTTCCAGTTGCCCCAGACGTTCTCCCAGGCGACATAGCCCGAGCCGTTGAAGAACGCGTGCTGCAGCTCCTCCGTCCGATCCCGGGCGTGGCGTCTCACGAGATGAACCATGTGGCGCGGCTCGAGCCATTTGTGATGACTCACCGTGGGCACGAACGAGGTGCTCCATTCCTCGCCCCAGGTCATGAGGTTCCAGGCGAGCGCGGAATCGAGCAGAGCGTTTTGCGGCTCGAGCGCCAGCGGGTGCGAGAGTCGCTCGGCCTCCCGCTCCCAGGCGGGGGGAAGAGAGTCGTAGGTGTCGCCGTAGAGCCCGTCGGCTCCGACTTCGGCCAGCAGGCGCGTCAGGACCGTCCAATGGGCCGCGCCTTCCTCGCGAGTGCCCAGGTCCCAGGGCAGGTGGGCGAAGAGCACCTTCACCCCGCGGCGATGAAACGCGCCGACGACATCGCGGAGCGCATCAATCCCCCCGGGAACGTCCCGCAGGAGATCGAACTGGTTGCGATGGTCGACGCCCAGATTCGGGTAGCCGTGCCAGAGGATCACGCAGTCGACGCCGCCGTAGCGGGCCGCCAGGTCGTCGAGGAAACGATCCACGGTGTACTGCCTGCGGTCGACATCGTACAAGTAGCGGTCCCAGATCAAGAGCTTCGTCTCGACGAACGCGCGCTGGGTCCAGGCGAGCTCGGGGCGCTCGTACAGCGCGCCGTCGAAACCCATCTTGACCAGCCTCTGCTCGCGCCAGCGTTCGAGCTCGACCCGCCAGTTGGACGCGTCCTCCGGTGTTTCCGGTCCCGGGATCTGTCCGCCGAGCCGCGACAGCTCGTAGGTCTTCGTGACCAGCGGCCGATAGCGGGAGTCCTGAGCGTGGAGGAGCGAGGCGCCGAGCAGGAGCGCGACCGCACACGAACGCAGGCCGCGGACGTTCATTCCTGGACGGCGACGACGCCGTGTCTCGCGGCGTAGATCGCAGCGGTGAACAGGCCGCCTATCGCGATGAACGCCGCGATTCCGATGAGCTGGACCCAGTCGGTGACCTCGGTGGGACTGCGCATCTCGAGCGCGGCACGCCCGAGATCGAACCCGACGTCCGGCGTTTCGCGCATCGTCTTGAGCGCCGCGAGAGCCGCGACGGAGAATACGGCGAGAATCCCGGCGAGAGCCGCACCCAGAGCTCCGCGCGCGACGAGCTCTCCCGGGGACAGCGGTCTCTTTCGCTCCGGCTCCCTGACCGTGAACTCCGGCTCCTTCACTCCGAGGGGAACGAATCTCGCGAGCATCGCGAGCCCCGGGATCCCCATCACCAGTGTCGAGAGAAAGAACGTCCGCCATCCGATGGCGTCGACCACGAAGCCGCTGATCGGCCCGGCGAGCAGCCGCGGGAGCGCGAACAGGCTCGAGAACAAAGCGTACTGGGTGGCGGAGAACCTCTTCTGCGTCATGCGAAGCAGGAGCACCGAGAACGCCCCCGTGCCCAGCCCCGAAGTGAAGAGCTCGAAGCCGGTGGCCGCATACATCATGGGAATCGACGGAGCCGAAAGACCGGCGAGCAGGAAATAGCCCACGTTCGAAAAAATCTGGAGGACTCCGAAGACCCAGAGAGAATGCCCGAGGCCCACGAGAGTCGTGGTGACTCCTCCCAGGAGGCCGCCTGGAGATCGTGGCCACCATCCCGATGGTCGAAAGCGCGACCCCTCGCTGATTGGAGTCGTAGCCCATGTCGATGAGAAACGGCCGCGTGAGTGCCTGGGCGAGCTGGTCGGCGAACTTGTAGAGGAAGACGAACGCGAGGATCTCGAGCGCGCGGTGCCGCGCGAGAAAACCGAGAAAGGGCTCCCACACGGCGTCTCGAAGGGTCTTCGGCGCCTCGACCTTCACTTCGGGCTCGGGAGCGAGCCAGGTCAGGAACACCATGGCCAGGTAGACGAGCCCGAGAAGCGCGTTGACCGCGGCCCAGCCCCAACGCCCGGCGAGCGTGATGGAGACGCCTCCGGACACCAGCATCGCGGCGCGGTAGAACGCGAGCCTCGCTCCCGATGCCGGACCCTGCTCATCCTCCCGCAGCACGTCGACGGCGTAGGCGTCATAGGCGACGTCCTGCGACGCCGAAGCGAGAGCGATCGCGATGGCGATGGCCCCGACGACCCAGATCGCATCCGGATGGCTGCCGACGCCCGCGAGCGCGAGGCTCAGCACCGCGAGCGCGAGCTGCATGATGGCCATCCAGCCGCGGCGGCGTCCCCAGAACGGGGGGACGTAGCGATCCATGAGAGGCGACCACAGGACCTTGAACGCCCACGGCACCTGCGCGAGGGAGAACAGGCCCACGATGCGGATGTCGACTCCGATGGAGCGCATCCAGTCGGGGATCGCGTACCAGACGAGCCCCAGGGGAAGTCCCGAGGCGAACGAGAGCAGGGCGACCGCGGCCGTGCGCCAGGAGCCCATGGCCCGCGCGAGGTTTTCGAGCGCTCCGCCGCTCACCTCAGCTCCTCGCCCGGTAGAACGCTTCGACGGCCTCGAGCTCCGCGCGCTTCCGCTCCTCGCTCCACGAAAGCTCCTCTCCCAGGATCGCCGCCGCGCGCTCGAGCGCCGTTCTGCCCGGGGTGGCCCGCGGAGCCGAGCTCCGTTCGCCGCAGCACGACCGAGGCGAAGATCGAGAGCCATCTCCTCCCGCGCCGCGTACCGGACTTCGGCGCCGGTGACGGGGCTCGATTCACAGAGAGGCACGGGATCGGAGACCGCGAGGACCTCCCGGTAGAGTAGTCCCGTAGTTGAAGGCGAGATGGGGCTTCCCGGCGGACCTGCAGGAGATCGGCGAAGCTCTCGAAGTCGCCGCCGACTACGGGAGTCGCCGCCGAGCGCGAGGGGACTTCCGGTTTTCCCAGGTGGACCAGGACCCGATCGACGGTCTTCGCGGCGACGTCTCTCGCCGTGGTGTACTTCACGCCCACGACGGAGAGCAGGCCTTCGAGAGTGTCCTCGATGGTGTAGCTCTTCATCAGCGTGAGCTCTCGTCCGTTCGGGACCGTCGGAAGGAGGCCGCGATGAACGAGGCGCACGTCGCTCCTGACGAGCTCCGCCCTGGGATAGGCGCGGTTGATCCCGTCGATGAGGCGCCGCACGTCCTCTTCGTCGCTCTCGACCGCATCGGGCTCGCCCTCGCAGGGAAGGTGCAGCGTCCCCACCAGGGACACGTGGCGCCAGGGCGCGACGACGAGCAGAGGTCCTCCTCGCGTGAGACCCAGGGCGACGTTTCCGACCAGAGGCCGGGTCACGAGGTTCATCGCCTTCGACGAGTGGAAGAGCCGTTTCCGCTTTCCTCCCTCGGCTTTCTCGAGGAGGCGATCGACGGATGGCCCCGATGCGTTGACCACCATTCGCCCGCGGACCTCGAAGTCTTCGACTCCAGAGAAAGCGTCTCTCGCGACGATACCCAGGACGCGGTCTCCCCTTCTCACGAAGTCGATGGCTTCGACGAAGTTCGCGACCACCGCGCCCTCCCGGGCCGCCGAAAGCACGAACGAGAGCGTGAGGCGATCCGAGTTGTACATCTGGGCGTCGTACCAGAGCGCGCCGCCGGTAAGGCCGGAGTCGTCCAGACCGGGCGCGAGCTCGAGGCACTCCTCCCGTGAGAGCGCGCGCCCGGGGGGAAGATGCTTTTCGGTGCGCGCGCCCCGGTTGCGATCCCAGCTGAACAGGTCGTTCACGAAGAGGGCGAGCCTCAACGCGGAGCGGCTTCGGGTGAGCGAGCCCTGATACGTGGGAACGAGGAACGGAAGCGGATGAACGAGGTGGGGCGCGATGTCCATGAGGATCCGTCGCTCCCGCACCGACTCGCGGATGCGCTTCAGATCTCCGTGCTGGAGATAGCGGACGCCGCCGTGGATGGTCTTGAGGTTGTTGAACGACGTTCCCGAGCCGAAGTCGTCCCGCTCGACGAGAGCGACGCTGAGACCGCGAAGCGACGCGTCCCAGGCGATGGCGGCGCCGTAGACGCCGCCTCCGACGATCACGAGGTCGAACTCGCGCGAGGCGAGAGCCCCGATGTCCCTTTTCACGAAGATACTATAATACGCCCCTTGAACGCCCTCCTGGAACGCGTGCAGCGGTACTGGAACGAGCGCATCCACGACATGGAGATGACCCAGAACACTCCGGGCACGCGGGAGTTCTTCGCCGACCTCGATGAGTACCGGTTCGACAAGCTCCGCTATCTTCCGCGGCTGGTGGATTTCGAGGGCTTCCGGGGCAAGAAGCTCCTCGAGGTCGGCTGCGGAATCGGAACCGATCTCGTTCGATTCGCGAAGGGAGGCGCCCTGGTCACCGGGGTCGACCTCTCGCAAACCGCGCTCGAGCTTGCCCGACAGAACGCTCGCCACGCCGGGGTCGAGATCGATCTCGAGCTCGCGAACGGAGAGGCGCTGCCCTTCGAGGAGGCGTCGTTCGACGCCGTCTACTGCCACGGCGTTCTCCAGTACACGGCGGAGCCGCGGCTCATGGTCGAGCAGTGCCGCCGGGTGCTGAAGCCCGACGGTGAGGCCATCTTCATGGTCTACAACCGGGTCTCCTGGCTCAACGCCCTCTCGAAGGTGATGCGAGTCGACCTCGAGCACGGAGACGCGCCCGTCCTGAGGAAGTACTCGATCGGGGAGTATCGCGATCTTCTCTCGGCCTTCGCGAGCGTCCGCGTCGTGCCCGAGAGGTTTCCGGTGAAGACCAGGCTCCACGGAGGCGTCAAAGGATTCGCCTACAACCGCGTCTTCGTCGGCGCGTTCGAGACGCTTCCCCGCGCGTGGGTGCGTCCCTTCGGATGGCACCTCATGGCGTTCTGCAGGAAGACATGAGCGAAGGCACCTTCCAGCTCTACGACCTCCGCGTCACCGTCGTCGAGATTCGCGGCCGATCGGTCTGCGGTCTGTCCGTCGGCGACTGGTTCGAGGTGAGGAACAGCAGCAGGCTCGTGCTCCCGCCCGATCGCCACTTCTGCATCTACGCGCTCGCCTCCGTGCTTCCCCTAATTCCGGCGAAGCAGAGGGAGCTGTCGAAGAACGACTGGCTCGCGTCGGACAGCCTCGTCGCCTGTCCCGATCCCGACGAGCAGCTCATCATGAAGATCGAAAGGCTCGCGCCGGTCGATCTTCGGAAGAGCGACCTGACCTGAGTCGACTCATGGGGCGCGTGGGGATCGCCTTCCAGAGCGACAAGAGCCTCGCCGAGTACCGCGAGCTCGCCTCGATCCTCGACAGGTATGACTTCGCAACCGCGAGCGTCTACCAGGATCTGTTCTTCCAGTCGCCGTGGCCGGCTCTCCTGCAGTTCGCCGAGCACACGAAGCGTCCGCTGCTGGGACCGGCGGTCGTGAACCCTTACCTTTCACATCCGGTCCTGGTGGCAGCGAACCTGGCGCTTCTGGATCGGACGAGCGGCGGGCGCGCCTACCTGGGCGTGGGAAGGGGCGCATTCTTCGAGTCGATCGGCGTCCCTCAGCCGCGGCCCCTCGCCGCCATCCGCGAGTGCGTGGAGCTGGTCCAGAGACTTCTCGTGGGAGAGCGCGCCCCCTATCTCGGGGAGATCTTCCAGGCCTCGGAGCAGGCGTACCTTCGGTTCCCCATCCCTGGCCGGAGGCTTCCCGTCCTCATCGGGGGATGGGGAGAGCGCATCGCGCGGCTCGGGGGCGAGATCGCCGACGTCTTCAAGGTCGGAGGCTCGGCGAGCGCCGCGAGCGCTCCCTGGTTCCGAGAACGGCTCGACGAAGGCGCGCGCCGCGCGGGCAGAGACCCGAACGCAGTGAAGCTCGCCTTCGGGGCCGTGACCGTCGTCGACCGCGATCGGCGCCGAGCCGAATCGATCGCGAGACGGGAAGTCGCGATGTACGTCGCCGCCGTGGCGCGCCTCGAGCCGACATCCCCGCCGGCTGCCGAGGAGATTCGAGAGATCGAGGCCGCCCTCTCCTCCGGAGACGAGAAGCGGGCGGGCGAGGCGCTCTCGCGGGAGACCCTCCATCGCTTCGCCTGCTTCGGAACACCGGAAGACATCGCCGGTCATTTGAACGAGCTCTTCGACGCGGGTGTGGATCTGTTCGAGCTCGGAACTCCCCACGGAGAGGACGAGCTCGAAGCGGTGCGAATGCTCGGAAGCGAGGTGCTGCCGCTGCTTTCGCGACTGTGATAGTATTCAATTGAATAGTTGATTAGTATCCATGAAATCTCACCGTTCCTTCAAAAACTCGATTTACCAGCAGTTTGCGCGGCTCGGTAAGGCCTGTGCGAGTCCCAGACGCCTCGAGCTCCTGGATCTCCTCTCGCAGGCGCCGCGCACCGTGGAATCCCTGGCGAAGGAGTCGAGCCAGACCGTCGCCAACGCGTCGCGGCACCTGCAGGTGCTCCGCGGCGCCCGACTGGTGGAGGCCGAGAAGAAGGGCCTCTTCGTGACCTACCGCCTCGCCGACGATGGCGTCGCAGATTTTTTTCGCTCCCTCCGGCTCCTCGCGGAGGCGAGGCTCGCGGAGATCGAGCGCGTCGCCCGCGAGTACATGACGGACCGGGAAGCGATGGAGGCGGTGGACCGACACGCCCTTCTCGAGCGCGTGAAGCGGGGCGACGTCGTGGTGCTCGACGTCCGCCCGTTGGAGGAATACCAGGCGGGCCACATTCCCGGCGCGCGCTCCATTCCGGTGAAGGAGCTCGAAAGCCGGCTCGGCGAGATCCCCGCCGACCTGGAGGTCGTCGCCTACTGCCGCGGCCCCTATTGCCTCTTCGCCGTCGAGGCGGTCGAGCGGCTCCGTGCGCACGGATTCAAGGCCACTCGCCTCGAGGACGGCCTCTCGGATTGGCGAGCCTACGGCATGGAAGTCCAAGCGTGACGGCCATGGATTCCGAGGCCTGGACCCGCCTCTCGTTCTTCGCAGGGATCTTCCTCGCCATGGCGCTCTGGGAGCTTCTCGCCCCTCGTCGCACCCCGAGCATGTCGAAGGTCAAGCGATGGTCCATCAATCTGGCGGTCGCGGGAATCAACACCCTGGTGGTGCGTCTTCTTTTTCCTTCTGCCGCCGTGGGCGTAGCGTGGATTGCGGGAGAACGCGGCTGGGGTCTCATGAACAACGCCGAGCTTCCCTTCTGGGTTGCGTTCCTCGGCTCGGTCGTCGCCCTCGACCTCGTGGTCTACTTGCAGCACGTGCTGTTCCACGCGGTCCCGGCCTTCTGGCGGCTTCACATGGTCCACCACGCCGACCTCGACTTCGATGTGACCACGGGAGCTCGATTTCATCCGCTGGAGATCGTCCTTTCGATGCTCGTCAAGGCCGCGGCGGTGCTGGTGCTGGGTCCCCCGGCCGCGGCGGTGCTCGCGTTCGAGGTGCTGCTGAACGCGACGTCGATGTTCAACCACGGCAACGTGCGCATTCCACCCGGGCTGGACCGCGTGCTGAGACTCCTCGTGGTCACTCCCGAGATGCACCGGGTCCATCACTCGGTCGTCCCCGTCGAGACCAACAGCAACTTTGGATTCAACCTCCCCTGGTGGGATCGCCTGCTCGGCACATACCGGGGCCAGCCTCGCGCGGGTCACCTGGGAATGACCATCGGTCTTCGCCAGTTGCGAGATCCCCAGGCGCTGACCTTCGCGGGCCTGCTCGCTCTCCCGTTCGTCGGCGAGATCGGCAGCTATTCCTTTGGGAGCCCTGCGGTGAAGGGAGTAGAATTCGAGACCGGAGGATGAGCCTTGCTCCGTGATACCGATGCCGATGCTCATCGTACGCACATCGACCTGATGAGGCGGGCAGAGGGATGGCGAAAGCTGCAACTCGCCGACCAGCTGCACCAGAGCTTGAGGATGCTCGCCCTCGCGGGCCTTCGAGCCCGCTACCCGGAGGCGTCGCCGGATGAGCTGAAGCGACGTCTCGCCGACTTGCTCCTGGGTACGTCGCTGGCGGAGCAGGCTTACGGGCCGCTCGCGAACCGCCGGTGACCATTCCTCCCGAGCCGACAGCCGTCACCCTCCTCGTCACCGGGATCCTCGAGCGTCTCGGAGTGCGGTACGCGATCGGCGGCTCGCTCGCCAGCTCGCTCCATGGTGTGTTTCGCGCCAGCGTCGATGCGGACCTCGTGGCCGACCTTCGACCAGAGCACGTCGGACCGTTCTTCCGAGCGCTCGGAGAGGCTTTCTACCGTGACGAAAACTCCATGAGGCGCGCGATCGAGCTCCGGCGGACATTCAACGTCATCCATCTGGATACGATGTTCAAGATCGACGTCTTCATCCCCAAGGGGAGGGCCTTCGACGAGGCCCAGTTGGAGCGGCGGACGGCCCATGTGATCGCGCAGGACCCGGAGCGGTCGGCTTTCGTCGCCTCTGCGGAGGACACCATCCTGGCCAAGCTGGATTGGTATCGAGCCGGCGGAGGCGTCTCCGAACAGCAGTGGCGCGACGTGCTCGGGGTCCTCCAGGTCCAATCGGCGACTCTCGACCGCCATTACCTCCGCTCGATGGCCGCGTCGTTGCAGGTGAGCGACCTCCTGGAGCGCGCTCTTAGCGAGGCATCGGGTTAATCGCTCGACCGATTCCATCCACCGCGACCGCGGACGCGAAGGTTACCGTCGTACCGATGGCCACGTTCCAGGTCCAGGCAACCGGAGTGAGCTGATTCGCGAGCAGCGGAGCGCCGAAACCTATTGCCATGCCGACGAGGACCGACGGCGACGTCGCCCGCCGGTGGAGCACGGCGAGGAGGAACGCTCCAACAGTCGGTCCGGAGGCGTAGGAAAGCGCCGCGAGGCCGGCCTCGAGAGCCGATGAGGCTCTCTGCGCGAAGATGGCCACCACCGTCTGGGCGACTCCCCAGAAGACTGTGAAGACCCTCCCGAGCTGGATCTGCCGGCGCTCCGAAGCCCCGGGGTCGACGAACGGCAGGTAGAAGTCCTTCAGCGTCGTCGAGGCGACGCTGTTCAGGGACGGAGAGAGCGCGGCGGCGACGACGGCGGCGAGAATGAACCCCAACCAGGGACCGGAGAGCGACTCGGCGATGAACGTCGGAAGCACCTCGTCCCCGCGGGCGAAGTCGCGCCCCTCATAGAAGCGCCAGAGAAGCGTTCCGATGGAAAGGAACAGAACGAACTGGACGAGGACGATGAAGCCCGAGAGCACGAGCCCGACCTGGGCCTGCCGGAGGCTTCGAGCGACCAGCAGACGCTGCACCAGGTAGTGATCGGTGCCGTGGGTCGCGAGCGTCAAGAAGACGCCCCCGACGAAGCCCGAGGCGATCGTGTAGGTCACCGCGGGGTCGAGCGAAGGCACCAGCACCCGGAGCTTTCCCTCGGCCGCCGCCGACGCGAACGCCTGAACCGCCGCCCCCGGCGGGAGGAGTCGCACCAGGGCTTCGAGCACCACCACCGCGCCGGCCACGTAAACGAACATCTGCACCACGTCGGTCCAGATCGTGGCCCGGGCTCCGCCCTCCTCGGTATAGAGGATCATCGCCGCCGCGAGGGCGAGGATGCAGTAGATCTCCGGCACGCCCAGGGCGATCGCGACCACCAGGGCCGCGGCATGAAGCCGGATTCCGTCCGCGAGCGTGCGATAGAACAGGAACACGCCCGCGGCGACGCTCGCAACCGAACGACCGAAGCGCTGACTCAGGAGCTCGTACGACGTGAATACCTTCCCCCGGAAGTAGGCGGGTACGAGAACGGCGGAGATCAGGAACCGGCCGAGCACGTAGCCGAAAGCCAGCTGGAGGAAGCTCCAGTCCGCTCCGAAGGAGAAGCCGGGAACGCTGGTGAAAGTGAGAACGCTCGTCTCGGTGGCGACGACGCAGGCGGCGATCGCCCACCAGGGGACGCTCCTTTCGGCGAGGAAGTAATCGTCGACGGACTTCCGCCGCCTTCCCAGATAGGCGCCGAAGAACGTGATGGCGGCGAGATACAGGACGAGGACGGCGAGAGTCGAAAAGGAAAGATTCAAGGGCGCCGTCAGCGCACGACGCGCCCTTTGGAGCTGACGCGGAACGGCGGAGGCAGGGCCGCCTCGACCTTCTTGCGGTAGCCTTTGACGTCCCAGTCGGCTTTCTCCAGAGCTTCGCCGATGCGGGTCTTCACCCGAGCCGAGTCTTCGTCCGGATTCACCAGCGCTTCGAGGAGCGGCTCCCGCGCCCGCTCGTCGCCGTAGGCGGCGAGGCACTCGACGGCGACGAACCGGACGGTGTCGTCGGGACTCTGGAGGCAGGGGATCACACCGGGCACGACCTCCGGGTCCCCCAGGCTCTCGAGCGCGTTCAGGATCTGGTTCGCCTTCTCGCCGCGGATATAGATCGGATCGCCGCCCCTCAGGATCTCGACGAGGAACGGGAGCAAGTTCTCCTTGGGAACGAGCTCCTTCAGAGCGTCGATGGCCCACGTCACCTGGTCGTGGCTCCGGATGTACCGTTTCAAGGGCTCGATCGCTTTCTCGCCGAAGCCGACGAGAACGTCCTGGATGTGCTTCTTCTCTTCCTGATCGATCCCAAGGTTCTCCGAAGTCGCCGAGAATCGCCGCGCGAGACCGTAGATTGCCTCCGGGGTCCCGATCTCCTGGAGCTTGTCCGCGGCTTCCATGCGCGCCTCGTGCTGCGCGTAACGCTGGCTGAGCGTCTTGGTTTTGCGCTCGATGCGGAGCCTTAGCCGGCCTTCCGAGGTCAGAAAATCCTTGAGGTTCATAGTCCGAGATCCCACGCCGCCGGGGGTCCTCCGAGCGCGCGATCGAGAAAGTCCAGGATCCGATTCCAGAAGATCCCCTCGGGCGGGTAATTGTCGAAACCGTGCTCGCCGCCGGGCAGGATCCACAGCTCGCTCGGAAGCCCCGCTCGCAGCCGATCCTCGTGCATCTTCTCCGAGTGAGTGACCGGAACCTGGCGATCGGCGTCGCCGTGAACGAAGAGCACCTTCGCTTTCACCTGGGTGATCACGTCGAAGGGCCGGACGCTCGCGATATCGACGCCCGCGCGAAGACGCACCGCCACCGACAACGGGTAGCGGAGAACGGGATGGCCTCCGCGCGAGAGGAGCATCGCCCCCGCGGCGTCCCAGAGATCGCCGTAGGTCGCGTCGAGGACGAGCGCCGGCAGCGCGTCGTCGCCCGCGGCGGCGTAGACGGCGGAAGCCCCTCCGTTGGAGGTCCCGAACAGGACGACCTTCGCGGGATCGATCCCCGGGCGGTTCCGGGCCCATCGGAGCATGCTGCGAACGTCGAGCCGCTCGTTCACCGTGTAGGTGATGTACTTCCCTTCGCTCGATCCCCTTCCGCTCAGATCCATGGCGAGAAGTCCGTAGCCCCGCCGGTGCCAGAATTTCGCGCCGTTCTCGAGCGCCTGCAACCGCGAGGCGTTCGCCCCGTGCACGAAGATTCCCACCCGGCCGTCGCTCCGCTCCGGCGGAGGAATGAACCAGCCTTCGAGCCTGTATCCGCTATCGGACTCGATCTCGACGTCCTCGTAGGGAAGCTCCAGGTCGCCCGGGTGGCGGACGAACGGCCGGAGCGTCATGTTCAGGTCGAGGGGCAGAAGCCCTTCAGCGCCTTCACGAAGGGCGTGGATCGGGACCACCTGCCCCGCGGTGTAGTGATTGACGAGATGTCGCGCGAGATCCTCGGAGGAGCGAAACGCCTCCCCGTCGACGGCGGTGATGACGTCGCCGGCGCGAAGACCCATTTCCCTCGCCATGTCCCAGGGGCGCACGAGGCGCATTCCCGGGGGGTCCGTGGAGGGTCGGGTGAATCCGAGAAAAGCGTAACCCGGGACGGGACCGTCGTTCGGGACCGCTTCCCCCCAGAACCCCTCCCCGGCGACCCGCCTCTGGCCGGTGAGGTACCCGATCGCCATCCGGTCCACGGCCCGCGCGGCGAAGAAAATGCCCGCAAGAAGGGCGAGCAGCAGAAAGCCATAGACCAGCTTTTTCGTTTTCTTCATCGTGAGCCATCGAGGATGATAGCGGCTCGAGGCGGAGCGGGCAACGATAGTGGATAATGAGGCGATGTCCAAGAGAAAACGAGCCATCCTCGGAGTCCTCGGGGCCCTCGCCGTCGCCGGCGGCGTGGGCGGGTACTTGTACTACCAGCGCCGGCAGCTTCCCGAGGTGGAGGTCGAGGTCATCGGCCGGAGAAACCTGGAGGCTCTCGTCTCCGCTTCGGGGAAAGTGCAGCCAAAGAAGCTCGTCAACATCAGCGCCGATACCATTGGACGGGTGACGAAGCTCTCCGTGGAAGAGGGCGACATCGTCAAGAAGGGGCAGTTTCTCCTCCAGATCGATCCAGAGAACCTCGAGAGCGCCGTCGAGCTGAGCGCGGCCGGGCTCGCGGCCGGGAGGGAAGCGGTGCAGAGCACCCGAGTCGCGGTCGAGACTGCGCGCGCCAACCTGGACCTCGCCGAGCAGAACCTCGCGAGGCTCACGCGCCTCCACCAGGACCAGTTGGTCTCGCGGGAAGCCCTCGACCGGGTCGAAGCCGAAGTGAAGGTGCGAAGGAGCGAGCTCGAGGCCCGCGAGACCGAAGTGCGAGCGCAGGAGCAACGACTCGAGCAGGAGGTGGCGGGCCTCCGGAGCGCGAGGCACAACCTCAGCAAGGTCACCCTCGACTCTCCCATGAACGGCATCGTGAGCCGGCTCAACATCGAGGAGGGCGAAACGGTTCTCGTGGGGACGATGAACAACCCGGGCACGGTCCTCCTCACCGTCGCCGACATGTCGGTGGTGCAGGCGGAGCTCGAAGTGGACGAGACCGACATCATCGACGTCGCGCTCGGGCAGCCGGCGCGCGTCACCATCGACGCCTTTCCCGACCGGGAGTTCACCGGCCGGGTTACGAAGATCGGGTCGAGCTCGCTCGAAGCCCAGCTGCTGCAGCAGCGACAGGCCACGATGTTCGAGGCGGAGGTCACCCTCGACACCGAAGTCCCCGATGCGCGGCCCGGGTTCTCTTGCACCGCGGACATCACTACCGCCACCAGAGTCGATGCCGTCGCCGTCCCCATCCAGGCGCTTACCGTGCGCGAGACTTACCCCGACTCCGAAGGAAACCTCCACGCCCGCACCCGGGACGAGGAGTGGCCACCCTCCCCCACCGTGGAGGGAGAGGAGATAGAGGGGGTGTTCGTGCATCGGGACGGCCGGGTGCAGTTCACGCCCGTCAAGATCGGGATCGCCGGCGAGCAGTACTTCGAGGTCCTCGAGGGCTTGAAGGAGGGCGACGAAGTCGTCATCGGACCTTTCGATCAGGTCCGGGATATGTTGGATCAGGATCGCGTTCGCATTCGCGAGGAAGAACCGCCGACTTGATTTTCCTCCTGGAGGCCATCCGCATCGCTCTCGAAGCGATCTGGGGGGCGAAGCTTCGCTCGGCTTTCACCATCCTCGGGAACATCGTCGCGGTGACGTCGATCATCGCCGTGGTGGCCCTGGTGCGGGGGATGGACGCCAAGGTCACGGACGCGATCGTTTCCGAGGCGGGCGCCGACTCCTTTCTCATCGAGCGCGTCGGAGTGATCCTGGAGGAGGAAGCGGAGGAGAAGGCCCGCCGGAACAACCCCCTGATCACTCTCGAGGACGCGGATTCGGTTCGGCGGCTCTCGGCGAGCGTCGCCGCGGTCATGGCGCGCGCCGAGCGGCGGGGCAAAGTCTCCTACCGCGACCGCGAGCTCGAAAGCGTCACCATCCAGGGGGTGACCGAAGACTACGTCCTCTTCCGCAGCTACGATGCCGAGCGGGGACGCCTGTTCAGCGCCACCGAGGCCGCGCGTCGGCGTCCGGTCGTCGTCCTCGGGTGGGACACCGCGGACCGACTGTTCCGCGGCGAATCCCCGCTGGGGAAGACGGTGAAGATCGAAGGCATCCACTTCCGGGTGGTGGGCGTGAGCGAGAAGAAGGGCACGATCCTGGGCGCCCCTCAGGACGAGTTCGCCGTCATACCGCTCGGCGCTTTCGAGCGCCTCTACGGAAAACGCGTCGCCGGCCTGGCGCTCATGGTGAAGCCGGAAAGCCCCGAAGTTCAGGACCAGGCGATGGAGGAAGCAACCGTCGCCCTGCGGGCCGCTCGGAAGCTGCGCCCGGACGAGGAGAACAACTTCGGGATCTTCAGCTCGGGCACGATCATCGGCATATGGCGGAGGGCGACGGACGGCATCGTCGCCGTGCTCGTCGGGGTGGTGAGCCTGTCTCTCGTCGTCGGCGGCATCGTCATCATGAACATCATGCTGATGGTGGTGACCGAGCGCACTCCGGAGATCGGGCTCCGGAAGGCGCTCGGCGCCCGGCGCCGGGACGTCATCTGGCAGATTCTCATCGAGACCGCCACCCTTTCGACCATCGGCGGCATCGTGGGAACCGCCTTCGGCTTCGCCGTCGCGCTCCTGGTCGAGCAGCTCACTCCGGTCCCGGCGGCGGTCGAGCTTTGGTCGGTGTTCCTCGGCATCTCGGTGACGGTTCTCGTCGGTCTGGTCTTCGGCCTCTACCCCGCGATGCGGGCCGCGTCCCTGGACCCGATCGAGGCCCTCCGCCGGGAGTAGCTGGATTCGAGAGATGAACTCAGGGGAAGAAACGCAAAGACGCAAAGGCGCGAAGGCGCAAAGAAGAAACGGGAATTCCTTTGCGTCCTTGCGTCTTTGCGTTCGATTCCCCTCTTCCAGCCGTTTGGCCACGACGCGTTTCCCCGGCCTAGCAGGATAGGAGTATCCGAGATGTATCGGCTCGAGCTCCTGCGCGAAGTGGTCACCATGGCCTTCGAGACCCTGCGCGTCAACAAGCTTCGCTCGGCCCTCACCATCGTCGGCGTCGTCATCGGTGTCACGGCGGTCGTGGGCATGACTTCCCTCGTCCGGGGCTTCGACCGCTCGCTCCAGGCGATGCTCGATACCCTCGGACCCAAGACGCTCTTCCTCGCGAAATTCAGCGGGTTGAGCTTCATGAGCGGAAAGGACTTCCTCGACCTTCTGAAGCGGCCGAACCTGTCGAGAGACGACGCGCGGGCGATCGAGAAGCTCGCTGGGATCGCCCACGTCGACTTGATGTACGGCGGCGGGTTCAGCCCGCTGATGGAGCGCGTGATCTTCGAGAGGAGCCGCACGAAACTGATGGCGGTCATCGGGGCGTCTGACAAGTTCACCGTGGTGAACCACGTCGAGGTGGCCTTGGGCAGAGTGTTCACCGAGACCGAGGTCAACCACGGCCGGCCGGTCGTGGTCCTGGGCGACGCTCCGTACCGGGCTCTGTTTCAGAACATCGATCCGCTGGGGAAGGAAGTGCGCATCGGGAATGGGCGCTACACGGTGGTCGGAGTGCTGGGAACCAGGCCGAGCCCCGGGGGCTTCGATCTCGGGCAAGACGAGTTCGTCGTCATCCCCTACACCAGCTACGCCCGTCAATACGGATTGCGGCCGCGGCGGATTCACGGGCAGGAGCACCTGGACGTGACCATCGTCGTCGTGCCCCACGAGCAGGTGAGCCGGGACGAAGCCGTGCGGGAAGTCGAAACGATCATGCGAATCCGCCATGGCTTGAGGCTCGATGAAGAGAACGACTTCGACATCATCACCCAGGAGTCCGCGGGCAAGGCCCTGCAGCAGATCACCAGCGCCACGCTTCTCGCCCTGGTGGCGATGAGCTCGATAGCGCTTCTCGTCGGCGGAATCGGAGTGATGGCGATCATGACCATCTCCGTCACCGAGCGGACGCGGGAGATCGGATTGAGGAAGGCGCTCGGCGCCAGGAGGCGGGAGATCCTGCTCCAGTTCCTTCTCGAAGCCGCGGCGCTGACGACGCTCGGAGGCATCATCGGAGTCGCCCTCGGAAGCGGCACCGGGCTCCTGGTGCACTGGTTCTCCGGGTTTCCGATTTCGCTCCCCTGGTGGTCGTTCGCCCTCGGGCTCGGATTCTCTTCGGGAGTGGGCCTGGTCTTCGGAATGCTGCCCGCGATGAAGGCTTCGCGCCTCGACCCCATCGAGGCCCTCCGTCACGAATGACGGCTAGTGCATTCTTTCGCCCGCCGCGAGGGGCTCCGGGGCCCTCGTATCGTGGACCCTCTTTTCCAGCAGGTCCCGGACCAGCTCGGCGCACTCGATGAGGCCGCGGTCCGTGAGGCGATCCCAGTCGATGTGAGCGTACTCGCGCCCCGTGGCGCTCTCGATGCAGCCCCGCAAAACCTTGATAAACTGTTCCCTGTCCATGAGTTCCCCTCTACGAATGAAAATACGAGCTACCAGGGGTCGGATGGGGTACGTAAGAGGTATCCGATTCCCGTCCGCATGTCAAGCCGCGGCGTCCGCCCGCGCCCGCCGGCCCGCGAAGGGGATTTGACTCGCGGGACTTCTCCCCTTAACCTAATCTCGTCCCCGAAAATCAGGTGGTCATGGACGCGATCGAGAGCGAGATTCTCTTCGAGCAGGCGGTAAGCGACTATCGGCGCGGCTCGTTCGGCGCCGCCGAACGAGCGTTGTCCGGGCTCGTCGAAAGCGGAAGCCGCGACCCCGCGCATCTCTCCTATTGCGGCCTTCTCCTCACCCTCACGGGAAACCGTGACCGGGGCGTCGAGCTCTGCCAGGAAGCGGTGGTCCGAAACGGACGCCGGGCGAGCCTTCTCTATCTCAACCTCGCCCGGGCGCTCGACGTCGCCGGCAGGAAGCGCGACGCCATCGCGGCCTTGAACCGCGGCCTCCTGATCCACCCGGAAGAGCGCCAGCTTCTCCGGGAGCTTCAGCACCTCGTGCCCCGGTCCGAGCCGCTCTTCCCTTCGCTCGGCCGCCGCCACCTCCTGAACCGCTACGTCGGGCTCGCGCGATCCGTCTCCGGGCGGATGTGGGTCACGGTCCGGGGACGCGGCCGGGACATCTAGAGCGGCAGCCCGCCAGCTACGCGGCAATCTCTGTAATAATCCTGCCCGCACCCTCGTATGGATCTGTGAGGAATGGCGGGTCGCGGAGATCTCGAAACTCTCGTCGAGCTGGCCCGAGCCGGCAGCTCCGCGGCCTGGGGAAGGGTGTATGAGACTCTGGCGCCGTCGGTCTTCCGCATCTGCCGCAGGGCGCTCGCGTCCCGCGCGGACGCCGAGGACGCGACCTCGGAGATCTTCCTCAAGGCGAGAGTCCGCCTCGCGAGCTACGACGCTACGCGGCCGTTCACTCCCTGGCTCTACCGCGTCGCCGCGAACCACTGCTGGGACGAGATCCGAAAGCGGAGGGGCCGCGCGGAGATCGACGACGCGGAGCCGGAGCTCGCGGCCCTCGAGGACGAAGCCCCCAGTCCCCAGGAGGCCGTGCTCGCTATCGAGAACCGAGAATCCCTCCGAAGAGTCCTCTTCGAGCTCGACGACCGGTCTCGTCTGGCGGTCGTGCTCCGGTATTACGCCGACATGAGCTACGAGGAGATCGCACATGCACTCGGCATCTCCGCCAATTTCGTGGGAGTGCTCCTGCTGCGCGCCCGTCGCGCAATGAGGAAGGGCCTTCGTGAAGCACGTTGACGAGCTGACGCTGCTTCGCATGGTCGACGGCGAGCTCTCGCCGGAGCGTCGATCCTCGACCCGTACCCACATCGTGGAGTGCGCTCCCTGCCAGGCGGTTTACGAGTCCCTGAAGACCGAGACCGAGCTCCTGCGGGCGACTCTGCGGGAGGACGAGGAGCCGCTTCCCGAAGCGTTCCGCGCCGAGCGAGGTCTCTTGTGGTTCGTTGCCGCGACTCTCGGCCTCGGTGGCCTCGCCGTCTCTCAATTCTGGAGCTGGTTCGTCGACCCCATGCTTCGCGGCATGGACCGCGTGGGAATCGACGCGCCCGGTCTTTTCACCACGGTCGTCATCCGCGGTCTTCTGTTTCGAGGTTGGACGAACATGCTATCGACCCTATCGCAGCTGGCGCTCTGGCTTTCGCTCCTGTTCGCGCTGGGAACGCTCGCGCTCTTCGCCTGGCGCTGGATCCGCTCGTCGGCTCCCGCGCTCTCGATCCTCGTGGTTTCCGCGGTCCTCACGGGAACCAGCGACGCCGCGGTCATCGAGCTCGACCGGGACACCTACGTCCTCGCCGCGGGGGCGACCATCGACAACGACCTCGTCGTCGCCGGAGAAATCGTGCGCATCGAGGGCACGGTCCAAGGCGACCTCATCGTCGCCGCCCGCCTGGTCGAAGTCTCGGGCTCGGTCACCGGGGACATTCTCGGGTTCGCCGAAGAGATCGAGGTGACCGGGACCGTGGGAGGAAACGTCCGGACCGCGAGCCGGTCCCTCGATATCGGGGGGCTCGTCGACCGAAACGTCACCGCCGCGGGGGAAACCCTGCGCGTCGGCCCGGGAGCTCACATCAAGGGAAGCTTCACCGCCGGGGGGCGCGAAGCGATCCTCGCGGGCCCGGTCGAGCGCGATCTTCTGATCGGCGCGCAGAGGCACCGGCTCGATTCCCGCGTAGGAGGATCGGCGCTACTCCTCGGCGACGAGCTTCGGATCGGAGACGGCGCCGTCACCGCGGGGACTGTTCGTTTCTATGGATCGAAAGAGCCGGAGGTGTCGCCGTCCGCCAGTCTCGCCTCTCCCGTCGCTTTCGAGCGCATCGACGAGGAGCAGACCAAGGGCCGGCGCCTCTCCTGGATCAACCACTTCCTCTACTTCTGGGCCGCGGCGTTCGTGCTCGGGGCGGCGTTCGTCCTCATCGGGCCCGGGGCCGCCGAGGCGGTCACCGCCGTTCACCTGCCGCAGTACGCGAAGAGCCTTCTCGTGGGACTCCTGGCGGTGGGCGCCGTCGCCGCGCTAGCCTTCGGTTTGATGGTCACGCTCGTCGGCCTTCCTCTCGGCTTCGTGACGCTCTTCTTCTGGCTCCTCGGCCTCTACCTGGCGCAGGTCTACGCCGGGCTCTACATCGGCCGCGAGATCCTGGGAAGGCCCACGGACAAGAGTCAGCTCCTGGTGCGTCTCGCGGTGGGTCTTCTCGCCATCCACATCGGAAAGAGCATTCCCTACGTGGGGCACCTGGTGACCGTCGCCGTGGCGCTCTGGGGATTCGGAGCCCTCACGCTGTTCCTCCTCGACGCATTCACCCGCAAGGCGCCCCCCGCCGCCCCCGTCCCGATTCCCGCGCAGGAGTCCGCGTGATCCGGACCATCCGCGAGTACTTCGCCGCGCGGATCGCGAGCGAAGAGCACACGCAGCCTTCGCTCGAGCTCGCGACCGCGGCTCTCCTCATCGAAGTGTCCCGGGCCGACTTCGACGTTTCGGAAGGCGAGCGTAGTGCGATCGAGGAGCAGGTGCGTAGAGCCTTCGGGCTCACCGAAGAAGAGACCCGCGAGATCGTCGGTCTCGCCGAGGAAGAGGTGGCTCGAGCGGTGTCGATTTACGAGTTCACCCGGCTCGTCGACCGAAGCTTCACCCCGGAGCAGAAACGGCACGTCATCGGGCTGCTATGGGAGATCGCTCTCAGCGACGAGAGGATCGAGGCGCGCGAGGAGCAACTGATCCGAAAGATCGCGACCCTCCTCCACGTTCCTCACGAGGCCTTCATCGCCGAGAAGATCGCGGCCCGGGATCGGAGGAAATGACTTCGGCGATGAAGTCCCCCACCTCGCGCGTCGAGCGCGCCCGGCCGGGCTCCGCCAGGTCCGCGGTCACGAAACCTTCGGCGAACGAGGCTTCGATACCGGCTTCGACGGCCCGCGCCTCGTCTTCGAGATCGAACGAGTAGCGGAGCAGCATCGCCGCCGAAGCGATGGCTCCCACCGGATTCGCTATCCCCCGCCCCGCGATGTCCGGCGCCGAGCCGTGCACCGGCTCGTAGAGTCCGATGCCGCTTCCGACGCTCGCCGACGGAAGGAGCCCCATCGAGCCCGCGAGCATCGAAGCCTCGTCGCTCAGGATGTCGCCGAAGAGGTTCTCGGTGAGAAGAACGTCGAAGTAGGAAGGGCGCGCGATGAGCTCCATCGCCGCCCGGTCCACGAGCATGTGATCGAGCTCGACCCCGGGGTATCCGCGCGCGACGTCCGACACCACCTCGCGCCAGAGCTTGGAGCACTCGAGCACGTTCGCCTTGTCGACCGAAGTGACCCGCATGCGCCGCCCCCTCGCCGCCTCGAAAGCGACCTTCGAGACCCTCTCGATCTCGGAGACGCTATAGGCCATGGTGTTCACCGCGCGGCGCGAGGCTCCTGTCCCCTCGATCCCCCGCGGCGTCCCGAAGTAGAGCCCGGAAACGAGCTCACGGACGATGAGGAGATTCACCCCCGCGAGGGTCTCGCGCCGGAACGGACTCCGGGGCGAGACGAACTGCGAGACGACGGGCCGCAGGTTGGCGAAGCTCTCGATGAGCTTGCGCAGCGAGAGCAGAGCCGCTTCAGGCCGCTCGCTCGGCGGAAGGTGATCGTGCCTCGGGTCGCCGACGGCGCCGAGCAGAATCGCCTTGGCGCTCGCGCAGGCATCGCGGGTCTCCTTCGGGAACCCGGTGCCCGCGGCCTCGAGCGCCGCCGAGCCGAAGGGGAACTCCCTGGCGTCGAGCTCGTGGGAAAACCTGGAGGCGACGGCTTCGAGCGCCTTCAGCGCCTCGGAAATGACCTCGGGGCCGATGCCGTCACCGGGAAGGACCGTGAGCTGGAGCTTCATGGAGGTCCATGGTATCAGCAAGCGCCGTGCAAAAAACGCGGGGGGCGCTTTCGCGCCCCCCGGTGCTCCGATGAGGACTTGCCAAAGGCTTTTTATGTGGAGTTTTGTAGGACGAGGTTCATGTAAGAGCAGGATATATAAGCGGGTTCGGTCGATGGATGGGAAAGATCCGGCCGTTCCCACGAGCCGGACCCATGGTGGACCTCTGACAAGAATTCCTCATCGGAAACACGGGAAAATAGCATCTTAAAGCGAATAATTGTGTTGGGAAAACCAATACTACCCGTCGCGGACATCGGTGTCAAGCCTTGTGTTACGATGACTGTAAACGCCGGTCTTCACAGGGAGAACTCGCATGGGTCTTTTCGCGCGCATCAAGGCGCTCTGGTTTGCACTCTTGAACCAGTCGGTGACGGAGATGGAAGAAAAACACGTCATCGCCCTAGCGGAGGCGAAGCTTCAGCAGGCGACGGAGAAACTGAAGGACGCGCGCCAGGGACTGGTCAGCTACCAGGCGATGGTCCTGAAGGTCCAGCACCAGGTGGACACCGAAAAGGCGCGGATGGTGAGCCTTACGGGACAGATCAAGAGCCACCTGAGCGCGGGACAGGAAGAGATGGCGGGCGAGCTCGCGCTCCAGCTCTCCCAGGTCAAATCCGATGTCGTCGCCAACGAGGAGCAGCTCGAGCAGCATCGGCAGGCTTACGAGAACAACCTCTTGAAAATGAAGGCGGCCCTCAAGGACATCGAAGGGGCGAGAAAGGAGCTCGAGAAGAAGAAAGCCGCGCTCCAGATGGAGAAGGCCCTCGCGGAGGTCTCGGAGACCGCAGGGGCGCTCAACACCAAGTTCGACGTCACGACCGACATCGGGAGCATCCTCACCCGCGTGGACGATCAGAATCCACAAAGCGCGGGCGCGATCCAGGGTCGCCTCCGACCTGAGCGATCAGGGGGTCGAAGCGCTGAAGGCGAAGGCCGAGGCCGAGAAAGCGCAGGCCCGCGAAGTCCTCCAGCAATTCAAAATCGAGCAGGGCCTCGCTGAGCCCAGCGGATCTCCCTCGACCAAGACCGTGGGTCCGCAGAAGCAGGCGCTGCCCCAATCGGAAAAGGGGTGATGAGCGCGGCGGGCGTGCTCGAAGACGGCGCCCCCGCCTGGGCGAACGAGCTCGCTTCGAGCTATCTCCGCGGGGCTTCGAGCGTCTATCTACTTCACGGAAACATCCACGACCTCGTGCCCGCGGACGGAAATGAGTTCGTCTCCCTCGAGCATTATCTCGCGACCCGGCTCTTCGGGACCCGCGACGTGGTCCTCGCCTACGACCGGGGAAGCGGCATCCGCTTTCTCGCTCCCGGCGCTCCCGCGCGGCGGGCGGTGATGCAGGAAGACTTCCAGAAGACCCTCTCCGCCGCCGATCGAGGGAGCCGTCCCAGGGACCCGAAGCTCGTCTTCGAGCTCCTCGACCGCTACATCCTTCACAAGCTCGTAGAGGATCCGACGGAGAACGGACGGAAGAGCCTCGCGATCCTGATTCGCTACCTGGAGACCATCACCCCCGCGGTCGAGGGCTCATGGCTCACTTCCGAGCTCGGGACTCACCTCATCCAGGTGCTCAACTGGGCCAACGACCCTTCGATCCGATCGGCTGACGTGACGCTGTGCCTTCTCACCGAGAACCTCTCGGACCTCCACCCGCGGCTCGCGGAGAACCCCTTCATTTCCAAGGTGGAGATTCCTCTGCCCGACGAGCGCATGAGGGAGCGCTACGCGCGGCAAGTGCTGAAGCGGAGCGAGAGCGCGGCGGCTTCGATCGCGCGCGAGTCCAATGGTCTGACCCTGGTCGGGCTCGGCCAGGCGGTCTCGAGCGCAGCGTGCGAAAACGGCGATAGCGGCGACATCGACCTCGCAAGCCTGCGACGGGCGAAGAAGGATCTGATCGAAAAGCAGTGCCTGGGACTGGTGGAGTTCGTCGCCCCGCGGCACGGACTCGACAGGGTTGTGGCCGAGCCCGCGGTGAAAGAAAGGCTCGAGCAGGACGTCGAGCTCTTCCGCAGCGGCCGGTTCGACGCCCTCCCCATGGGCTATCTCTTCTGCGGGGTCATCGGGACGGGAAAGACATTCACCGCGACCTGCTTCGCCGGAAGCCTCGGAATCCCCGCGGTGGTGTTCAGGAACCTCCGCAGCAAGTGGGTGGGAAGCTCCGAGGGAAACCTCCAGAAGGTGCTCTCCGTCGTGAAGGCGCTGAGCCCGGTCGCGGTCTTGATCGACGAGGCCGACGCGTCTCTGGGAACGCGCGCGGCCTCGGGCGACAGCGGTACCGGAAGCCGGATGTTCGCCATGCTCTCGACTCTCATGAGTGACACCGAGTATCGAGGACGAATCCTCTGGATGCTCCTCACCTCCCGGCCCGACCTTCTTCCCGTCGATCTCAAGCGTCAGGGGCGATGCGAAGTCCACGTTCCGCTCTTCCCCCCCTCGACCGACGAAAGCCGTCGAGAGATGTTCGTCGCTCTCGCGGGGAAGGCTGGCCTCCACGTCACGGCCTCCGAGGTACCCCCGATTCCTTCCGGCCTTTCGGGGGCCGACATCGAGAGCCTCGTGGTCTCGTCGGTCCGCCGCGCCGCCATTCGAAAGGCGAGCTCACCCGGCCCGGAGATCTTCCGCGAAGCGCTCGCGCACTTTCGCGCTCCCGAGTACGGGCTCGAGAAGGAGCTCCAGGAGCTCGTCGCCGTTCGCGAAGCCACCGATCCGGCATTCGTTCCCGAGCCGCTCCGCGCTCGCTACGCGGGCCCGGAGAAGTCCGCGGCGCTCGAGCACCGCATCCAGGAAATCCTCGCCCTCCTGGGGACGACCGGGCGTTGAGAGACGGTCCGGTTCGGAGATCGATCAAAGCGCTCGCCCTCGGCGTCTTCAACGCGCGTCTCGCGCTCCATCGGATCCAGAAACGCGCGAGGGGCGACATCCCCTTCGAGCTCGGCGGAGCCTGCGTCCTCTGCGCGAAGTGCTGCGAGCAGCCGGGAATCCAGGTGGGGCTCCTCACCTGGTACTTTCCTTTGTTCCAGCGGGCGTTTCTCCTCTGGCATGGGCACGTGAACGGATTCGAGATGGTCGAGAAGAGCCGGGTCGATCGCGCCTTCCTGTTTCGTTGCACTCATTTCGACCCGCAGACCCGGCGGTGCGACAGCTACGACTCTCGTCCGGGAATGTGCCGCGACTATCCTCGGACGCTCCTGGAGCAGGCCAACCCGGAGCTCTTCGAAGGCTGCGGATTCAAGCCGGTCGCGAGAGACCGTGCGCGGATGCTGAGCGCCCTTCAGGATCAACGGTTGAGCGAAGAGCAGTACTCCAAATTGAAGAAGGAGCTGTACTTGGAAGAGTAACCGGCCCGCGTGTTAGATTGGAGCGAAGTGCCCAGACTCAAGGTCAGACGCTATCTTGCCGCCGGACTCCTCGTCTGGGTTCCGCTCGGCGTCACCTTTCTCACTCTCCGGTTTCTGGTCAATTTCATGGACCAGTCTCTCCTGCTGGTCCCGCCGTCGCTCCGTCCCGAGAACCTCGTCGGGTTCCGGATCCCCGGACTCGGCGTGATTCTCACCTTCGTGCTCCTGTTCGCGACCGGCGCCCTGGCCGCCAACTTCTTCGGGAAGCAGCTGATCGAGGGGTGGGAGCGGCTGCTGTCCCGCATTCCCCTCGTGAGCTGGGTCTACAGCGGCGTCAAGCAGGTGGCGGAAACGCTTCTTTCACCGCAGGCGCAGGCGTTCCGCAAGGTTCTCATGCTCGAGTACCCGCGCAAGGGCATCTGGAGCATCGGGTTCCAAACCTCGGGCCCGCTCGACGAGGTGCAGGCCCGGACGGAGAAGGACGTGATCGGAGTGTTCGTGCCCACGACCCCCAACCCCACTTCCGGGTTCATCATGCTCGTTCCCAGGGAAGACGTGGTCGAGCTCGATATGACCGTGGACGAGGCGCTCCGGATGGTGATCTCCCTCGGCGTCGTCGTCCCCGAGTGGCGGCGCCGCGAGCTGGTATCGCGCTCGGCCTGATCGACTGCTTTACGCCGGAAGGCGTTTGGAACTACCATGCACCGATCGGGAGGCACGTGATGAACCGCCCCACGCTCGCCGCTCTCGCGACGTTTCTCGCCGCGGCCCCTTCGGGCGCCGAAAGGCTCGATGAGGTCACGTTCACCGGGGACGTGGCTCCAATCTTCGTCGAGCGCTGCATGACCTGCCACCGGCCGGGCGAGATCGCGCCGATGTCCCTCCTGAGCTACGAGGAAGCACGTCCCTGGGCGGGCTCCTTCGCCGTCGTCACCCGGCACCACGCTTTCGGATTCACCAACGGCGATGCATTTCGAGACGAGTTGGAGGGGATGGTTGGTCAGCAAGTGGAAATCACCGGGTTTCTGCGTGTGGACCGGATCGAGATCCAGAAGATCGAGATACGGTCTCCTCGCTAGTCTCCTCGTCCTCCTTTCGCTCACGCTCGGGTGCGGTGAAGGCGCACCTTCCCCCACGCTCGCCGTGCTCGGCGCCCGCATATGGACGGGAGACCCCGACGCTCCCTGGGCGGAGGCGCTCCTCATCGAGAACGACCGCATCGTGGCCGTGGGATCGAGCTCCGAGATCCGTCCCCGGGTGGGCGGGGCGCGCATCCTCGACGGTAACGGGAAATTCGTGGTCCCCGGTTTCATCGACGGCCACGTCCACTTCCTCACGGGGGGTTTCCGTCTCGCCTCGGTGCAGCTTCGAGACGCCAAGACCCCCGAGGAGTTCGCCTCCCGCATCGGGGAGTTCGCGAAAACCGTTCCCGCCGGCACCTGGATCCAGGGAGGCGACTGGGACCATCAGCTCTGGGGCGGCGAGCTCCCCCATCGACGCTGGATCGACGAGCTCACGCCGGAGCACCCCGTATGGGTGAACCGCCTCGACGGCCACATGGCGCTCGCGAACTCGCTCGCGCTCGAGGCCGCCGGGATCACCCGCGCCACTCTCGAGGTCGAGGGCGGCGCTATCGAGAAAGACGACAGCGGCGAGCCGACGGGTGTCCTCAAAGACAACGCCATGAGCCTGGTGGACCGGGTCGTTCCTCCGCCGAGCGAAGAGATGAGCCTTCGGGCCCTCGATGCGGCGATGCGCTACGTCGCCGCGCGCGGCGTGACGTCGGTCCACCACATGGGGAGCTTCGATGACCTCTCCGTCTTCCGGAAAGCGCGCGCTCGGAATGACCTTCCAACGCGGATCTACGCCGCGGTTCCTCTTTCCGAGTGGGAGCGTTTGCGCGACCTCGTCGCCGCCGAAGGCCGGGGCGATGGCTCGCTCTCCTGGGGTCTCCTCAAAGGCTTCGTCGATGGGTCCCTCGGCTCCCACACCGCCGCCTTCCATGCACCCTACGACGACCAGCCGTCGGACCGGGGCTTCTTCGTGAATACCGAGGAAGACCTCTACCGCTGGATCTCCGGCGCCGATGCCGCGGGGCTTTCGGTCGCGGTCCATGCCATCGGCGATCGCGCGAACCAGACGCTCCTCGACATCTATGAGCGGGTCGAGAAGGAGAACGGCCCGCGCGATCGCCGCTTCCGCATCGAGCACGCCCAGCACCTGAGGCCGGAGGACATTCCGCGATTCGCCGCGCTCGGAGTCTTTCCCTCGATGCAGCCCTATCACGCGATCGACGACGGCCGCTGGGCGGAGAAGCTCATCGGCCTTCGCATCCGCACCACCTATGCTTTCCGGAGCCTCCTCGACGCCGGGGCTCCTCTGGTTTTCGGAAGCGACTGGTTCGTCGCGCCTCCGACTCCGCTCGAGGGGATCTACGCCGCGGTTACCCGCCGGACGCTCGACGACCTGAATCCAGCGGGTTGGGTTCCCGAGGAGAAGATCTCGGTCGAGGAAGCTCTCGTCGCCTACACCCGCTCGGCCGCGCGCGCCGCGTTCGCCGAGAACGACGTCGGGACCTTGAAGGAAGGCTTCCTCGCCGACTTCGTGATCCTCGACCGCGACCTCACCGCCATCGCTCCGGAAGAGATCCGGAATACCCGTGTGGTCACAACCGTCGTCGGAGGAAAGATCGTTCACGAATAGGAAAACAGCGGGGCCCGCCGAGGAGGGACAAGCGAGAGGCAAACAACGGACCCGGAGGGTCCGTCCTCCGCGCGAGAGGCGGGGAGCGAGGGAGCGAAGAGCGCAAAACGGACCCGGAGGGCCCGTCCTCCCCGCGCGAGGAGCGCGGGGAGCTCGCGCCCCGAGGAGGGGCGCGAGCATTAACAATGGAGGTCACATGGCAGATTACGTCCAGTCCCTGATGTCCGAAGTGAAGGCGAAGAACCCCGTCGAGCCGGAGTTCCACCAGGCGGTTCAAGAGGTAGCGGAATCCCTGGTGCTGGTGCTCGACCGACACCCCGAGTACCGCGCGGCGAAGATCCTCGAGCGGATCATCGAGCCCGAGCGGGTCATCATGTTCCGCGTTCCCTGGATGGACGACCAGGGCGAGGTCCGGATCAACCGCGGTTTCCGCATCCAGATGAACAGCGCCATCGGACCGTACAAGGGCGGCCTCCGGTTCCATCCTTCGGTGAACCTCGGGATTCTCAAGTTCCTGGCGTTCGAGCAGGTGTTCAAGAACTCTCTCACCACCCTTCCGATGGGCGGCGGCAAAGGGCGGGTCGGATTTCGATCCCAAGGGGAAGAGCGACCACGAGGTCATGCGCTTCTGCCAGAGCTTCATGACCGAGCTCTACCGCCACATCGGCCCCGACACCGACGTCCCCGCGGGCGACATCGGCGTCGGCGGCCGCGAGATCGGATTCCTCTTCGGGCAGTATCGACGGATCGCCGACGAGTTCACCGGGGTCCTCACGGGAAAGGGCGTTCCCTGGGGCGGTTCTCTCATCCGTCCGGAGGCGACGGGGTACGGCGCCGTCTACTTCGCCGCCAACATGCTCCAGAGTCGAAACCAAAGCCTGGACGGCAAGACCTGCCTGGTGTCGGGAAGCGGCAACGTGTCGCAGTACACCGTCGAGAAGCTGAATCAGCTCGGCGCGAAAGCGGTCACGCTCTCCGATTCGAACGGCTACATCTACGACCCCGAGGGGATCGACGGAGAGAAGCTTCATTTCGTGATGGAGCTCAAGAACGTGCGGCGCGGCCGGATCAAGGAGTACGCGGACAAATACAAGAGCGCTACCTTCACCCCGGCCGACCCGAAGGCAGGAATGAATCCTCTCTGGAACCACAGAGCGGACTGCGCGTTCCCGAGCGCCACCGAGAACGAGATCGGGGGCAAGGATGCCGCGAACCTCCTCCAGAACGGGGTCTACGTCGTCTCCGAAGGAGCCAACATGCCTTCCACACCGGAGGCGGTGGAGCAGTTCATCGATCACAAGGTCCTGTACGGGCCGGGCAAGGCAGCGAACGCCGGCGGAGTCGCCGTCTCCGGCCTCGAGATGTCGCAGAACAGCGCGCGCTGGGCCTGGTCGCGGGAGGAGGTCGACGGCAAGCTCCAGGTCATCATGAAGAACATACACAAGACCTGTGTCGATGCCTCGGAGCGCTTCGGAACGCCGGGGAACTACGTCAACGGCGCGAACATCGGGGGATTCTTGAAGGTCGCGAACGCCATGTTGGACCAGGGGTTGGTCTGAAGAGAAAGACAGCTTTCAGCGGTCTCCTCAAAGCTGTCACCAAGGAGCACGTCGACCGTTTCCGGTCGTGCCGGGCATCGCCGTGGCCGACGACCTCTCCTGAGGAAGGAATCAGTGCGTGAGGTACGCGAAGATGTTCACCGCGGCGCTGCGGTCGGTGGTGTTGAAGAGGAAAACCCGATACCGGGGAAAGCCGATCGACAGGTTCGCCCGGGAGCCGCTGAAGTAAAGGCGTCGATCCGGAACCGTCTCCGCGACGGCTTCGAGGGCCAGATGCACTTCCCCTTCCCCAAGAGCGCGGAGAACGTTCTCGTCCTCCGGAACGAGAACGATACCGATGGATCCCGGCCCGCTGGGGTTTCCCCGGAATTGCCCGAGGAGGCTCAACACCACCGAGGTGAAGCCGTCGGTCTCGAGCGTTCCCGCCTCCGTCCAGAGACTCGGCTCGTCCCGCGACGCGGGAGCCACGACTACATCGAACAGGCTCTGGGTGGCGCTGTGGGGGATGGGTGTTTCGACGTTCACCTTTCCCTCGATGGGATGTGGGTCCTTGAGGTTCACGACGAAAGTGCGGGTCAGCTCCTGATAGCCGACGAAACCCGCCGAACCGAGCCCGGCCACGGCAGCGAGAGTTAGAACGGCTTCGCGCATCGAGACCTCCACATCCCTCTCGGCTCTCGGGGCCGTTCGGCCCGGAGAACGTTGAATTCGGGGATCGGGCTCACGATAATCCACTCGTGAGCGATGGCAAAGCCTTCCCCGCCTGGGCCTGGGTAGGGTGCGGATGCCTTGCGGCGCTCGGTGCCGTCATGGTCTTCGTCGCCGCCATCGGGTTCTGGGGAGTCCAGAAAGCGCGGCAGTTCGGACAAGAGATCGCCGATCCCGGGGTGCGCGAGAGCAAAGTGCTCGCGGTGCTGCGAGCAAGCGAAATTCCAGAAGGCTATCATCCGGTCGTCGCTTTCTCGGTGCCTCTCCTTCTCGACGTCGCCGTGCTCTCCGATCTCGCTCCGGACGAGAGCGGGCAGCCGCCTCAGATCGGCGACCACGGCTTCGTTTACGTGAGCTATCCCGCGTTCGGGCGGGACCGGCGAGCGATCCGCGACTTCTTCGAGGGCAAGAGGGACGACTTCGACGAGCTCGGACGCCACCGCGTCGACCTCGACCTCGAGGAACGGATCGCGAACGGAAGGATCTCGCGCGAGGAGGGCGAAGTCCTGTGGGTCGCGCACCGGGGAACCATCGACTCCGACGATGCCGGGAGTTCGAAGCAGGGACTCGTAGCACTCCTGCTCATCGACTGCGGCGACTCCCGGAATCGGTTCGGCATCTGGCTCGGCCCCGATCCCGACCCGGAAGCGGCGCCGGCGGAGCTCGACGTTTCGGGAACGGTCTCCGACCCCGAGGCCATCGAGCGATTCCTGTCTCCGATGCATCCCTGTCGCTGAGCGAGTAGGCGGGATGCCTCGGATTCGAGCTTCCCCTCGACAAGCTGGCGGCGCCGGAGCGCTTCCACGGCTTCCAGGACCTCATCCAGAACCGGGTCCAGGACGTTCTGCTGGTCGCCACTCTCTACGACTACTACATTCTTTCGCAGGATGGCCGCTTGAGTGAGCAGTTCCTCGGGGAGTTCCTCGAGCTGAACCTCCGGCACACTCCGAACCTCACCCACGCGTTCTCGGGGAAGGAAGCCGTGGCCCGCGCCCGGGAATCGAACCGCTACGACCTCATCATCACCTCCGTCGAGCTCGGGGATATGAACGTCCTGGGGCTGGTCGCCGCCCTGAGAGCGGAGGGAATCGAGACCCCGGTCGTCCTGCTGGCCTACGATCGCCGCGAGCTCTCTCAGCTGGTGGAGAGAAACGACGTCTCGGGGATCGAGCGCATGTTCCTCTGGCAGGGCGACGTGCGCATCCTGGTCGCCATCGTCAAGTACATGGAGGACAAGCTGAACGTCGCCTACGACACCGGGGTGGTGGGCGTCCCGGCGATCGTCCTGGTGGAGAACAGTATTCGTTATTACTCATCGTTCCTACCGGTGATCTATACCGAGCTGGTGAAGCACTCCCACGGCCTGCTCCCCGAGGGGCTCAACCTCACCGACAAGATCCTCCGCATCCGTGCCGGACCGAAGATTCTCCTCGCCTCGGACTACGAAGAGGCCTGGAGCTATTTCGACCACTACCCCGACGAGATCCTCGGGATCATCTCCGACATCCAGTTCCCCCGCGCCGGCGTCATTCGCCCTGACGCCGGCTTCGAGCTCGCGCGCGAGGTGCGGCGACTCCGGCCCGACCTGCCCATCATGCTCCAGTCGAGCCGGCGCGAGAACGAGGCGGCGGCGGCGGCGATGGGGGCCTCGTTCCTGTTGAAAGGCTCGCCGACCCTCCTTCATCAGGTCCGCGAGTTCATGGCGGAGAGCCTCCGCATCGGTGATTTCGTGTTCCGTCTCCCGGATGGAACCGAAGTCGGCTCCGCCTCCGATTTGAAGACGCTGGAAGAGATGCTGGAGAAGGTGCCGGCGGAGAGCCTCGCCTATCACGGCAAGCGCAACGATTTTTCCACCTGGCTCAAGGCACGCACCGAGCTCGCGCTCGCCGAGAAGCTCCGGCCGGTCAAGGTCTCGGACTTCGACAGCCTCGAGGACCTCCGGGATTCCGTAGTGTCGTTGATCGCCGAGTACCGCAACGAGCGCAACCGCGGACAGGTCGTCGACTTCGACCGGAACCTCTTCGACGCCAAGGCGAGCTTCTATCGGATCGGTGCCGGCTCGCTCGGGGGCAAGGCCCGGGGTCTGGCGTTCATCAGCAGCCTCCTCAACCAGTTCCACATCGATCGCTACTTTCCCGGGGTCCAGATCGCCGTTCCCAGCTCGGTGGTGATCGCGACCGAGGTCTTCGACCGGTTCATGGAGGAGAACGATCTCACCGATCTCGCGCTCCAGTCGGAGACGGACGAAGAGGTGGTGCGGGCCTTCGAGGCCGCCTCGCTCCCCGAGGAGATTCGTTCCGATCTCGCGGCGTTTCTCGCCCGGTGCGACTTCCCGCTGGCGGTCAGGTCCTCGAGCCTCCTCGAGGACTCGCAATATCAGCCTTTCGCCGGCGTTTACCAGACACACATGCTCGCGAACAGCGACCCGAGTCCGGACGCGAGGCTCGCGGCGCTGATGAGAGCGGTGAAGCGGGTCTACGCTTCGACCTATTCCCTGCACGCGAAGCGTTTCCTCGAGGCGACCCAGTACCGCCTCGAGGAGGAGAAGATGGCGGTCATCCTCCAGAGGGTCGTCGGCACCCGCCACGGAGCCCGGTTCTACCCCGATTTCGCCGGGGTCGCCCGCTCTTACAACGTCTATCCGACGCCTCCGGCGAAGAGCGAGGACGGAATCGTCGCCGTCGCCCTCGGACTGGGGAAGACGGTGGTGGATGGAGGACGCTCCGTCCGATTCTGTCCGCGCTATCCACGACATCTGCCCCAGGGCTCGACGGTGCAGAGGAGCCTCAGGGGCGCTCAGCGGGACTTCTACGCGATCGCCATGGACGGCTCTCCGGGAGACGAGCGCTCGTTTCCCGTCGAGGCCGCGGAGGAAGACGGGACGCTCGCCGCCCTCGGCTCCACGTACTCCCGGGACAACGACGCCCTCTACGACGGCGTATCGCGGCCGGGAGTGCGGGTGGTGACCTTCGCTCCCATCCTCAAACACGGGCTGTTTCCTCTTGCGGAGGTTCTGGAAGCGCTCCTCGCAATCGCCCGCTGGGGCACGCGCTCTCCCGTCGAGCTGGAGTTCGCCGTGGACCTCCGGGGGGGAAGCGCCGCGGGCGCGGAGTTCGGATTCCTGCAGCTGCGTCCTCTCGCCCTCGCGCGCGAGATGGAGGAGATCGACCTCGAAGGCACGCCCGTCGCCGACCTGCTCTGCCGGAGCGGGAGTGTCCTGGGACATGGGCGGATCGACGAGCTGCGGGACGCCGTCGTCGTGGACTACCGGAGGCTCGAACGCCGCGAGAGCCACCGTATCGTCGAGCTCGTTCGACAGCTCGACTCCGGCCTTCGGTCGGAGGGCCGAGGCTACGTCCTCATCGGCTCCGGCCGCTGGGGCTCGAGCGAGCCGTTTCTCGGCATCCCCGTCACCTGGGATCAAATCGCCGGCGCCCGGGTGATCGTCGAGGCGGGCTTTCGCGACTTCCACGTGAGCCCTTCGCAGGGGACGCACTTCTTCCAGAATTTGATCTCGAACAACGTCGGCTACTTCACCGTGAACCCCGAGGCGGGCGAGGGGTTCCTCGACTGGGACTGGCTCGCGTCGCGTGCGGCGAGGTTCGAGGAGGGCCCGGTCCGCCACCTGCGATTCGACTCGCCTCTGGTCGTCATGATGAACGGCCGACGGAACGAGGGCGCGATCGTGAAAACTCCGGGTTGACTCCGATTTCCGTCGAAAGTCTTCCTGCGGCGTGGAAACGGCGGCCTCAGCCCCTGATATACAATTCTCCTCGATGAACATCGCATGCATCGGCGGAGGCGCCGGGGGTCTCTACTTCGCCATCTCGGCGAAGCTCAGGAACCCCGCCCACGAGATCGACGTCTACGAGCGGAACCGCCCGGACGACACCTTCGGATGGGGGGTGGTGTTCTCGGACCAGACGCTCGGAAAGCTGAAGGAGAACGATCCGGTCAGCGCGAAGCGGATTTTCGACGCCTTCCATCATTGGGACGACATCGACATCCACTTCAAGGGTGAGTGCATCCGCACCACCGGGCACGGGTTCGCGGGGCTTTCCCGGAAGAGGATGCTGCTCCTCCTTCAGGAGCGGGCGCGGGAGCTCGGTGTGCGGCTCCACTTTCAGAAGGAGATCGATGGAACCGCGGACGTGGGCAAGCGGGATCTGATCGTCGGCTGCGACGGAATCAACAGCAAGATCCGGAAGGAGCGCGAGAGCGTGTTCGAGCCCGACATCGACGTCCGGCCGAACAAGTTCATCTGGCTGGGGACCCCCAAGATCTTCGACGCCTTCACGTTCATCTTCGAAGAGACCGCGCACGGCTGGATTCAGGTCCACGCCTACCGATTCGACGACGACACCAGCACCTTCATCGTGGAGACCACCGACCGAACCTGGCGGGATCTGGGCTTCGATCGCATGACCAAGGAAGAGTCCAACCGGTTCCTGGAGCGGCTCTTCGCCCGGTTTCTCGACGGCAACGAGCTCATGGACAACGCCGCCCACCTCAGGGGCTCCGCCTGGCTCAACTTCCCGCGGGTGAGCAACGAGAAGTGGCACGACGGAAACGTCGTCCTCCTCGGGGACTCGGCCCATACCGCGCACTTCTCCATCGGCTCCGGCACCAAGCTCGCGCTCGAGGACGCCATCGAGCTCGCGGAGCGAATCGAGACCCGCGCCAATCTCGAGGATGCCCTCGATACCTACGAGGAGAACCGGAGGGTGGAGGTGCTGCGGCTCCAGAGCGCTGCGAGGAACAGCACCGAATGGTTCGAGAACGTCTCCCGCTACGCCCGCCTCGAGCCGCCGCAGTTCGCCTACTCGCTCCTGACCCGAAGCCAGCGCGTCAGCCACGAGAGCTTGAGGAAGCGGGACCCGAAATGGATGGCGGATTTCGAATCGTGGTTCTCGCGGCGCTCCGGTCGTGGAGCATCGGTGCCCCCGATGTTCACGCCGTTTCGGCTGAGGGAGCTGGAGCTCGCGAACCGCGTCGCCGTCTCCCCGATGTGCATGTACAGCGCCGTCAACGGCACCCCCTCCGATTTCCACCTGGTGCACCTCGGCTCGCGCGCCATGGGAGGAGCCGCCCTGGTGTATACCGAGATGACGGATGTGGCCGAGGACGCGCGAATCAGCCCGGGCTGCGCGGGAATGTACCGGGAAGAGCACCTCGCGGCGTGGAAGCGGATCGTGGAGTTCGCGCACCGTTGGTCCAGGGCGAAGATCGCGTTGCAGCTCGGGCACGCCGGGCCCAAGGGCTCGACGAAGCTCGAATGGGAAGGGGCCAACGAGCCCCTCGACGAGGGCAACTGGCCCATCCTCGGCCCTTCGCCGGTCCCGTACTCGCCCAGGAACCAGGTCCCCCGCCCGATGGACCGCGCCGACATGGACCGCGTCATCCGGGAGTTCGAGCGCGCCACGCGGATGGCGAACGAGGCCGGTTTCGACCTCCTCGAGATTCACGCCGCCCACGGCTATCTTCTCTCCGCGTTCCTCACCCCCCTCTCGAACCAGCGCACCGACGAGTATGGAGGGAGCCTCGAGAACCGGCTGCGCTTCCCCCTCGAGGTCGTCGCCGCCTGCCGCCTCGCCTGGCCACAGGCGAAGCCGCTTTCGGTCCGCATCTCCGCGACCGACTGGGTCGAGGGAGGAGTCGACGGTGACCAGGCGGTCGAGATCGCGCGGGCGCTGAAAGCCGAGGGAGTCGACATCATCAACGTGTCCGCCGGACAGACCAGCCCGAAGGCGCGGCCGGTCTACGGCCGCATGTTCCAGACTCCCTACAGCGACCGCATCCGAAACGAGGCGTCGATCCCGACCCTCGCCGTCGGGAACATCTTCGAGCCGGACCACGTCAACGGCATCATCGCCGCCGGCCGGGCCGACCTCTGCTGTCTCGCCCGCCCGCACCTCGCCGATCCCTACTGGACGTTCCATGCCGCCTCTGAGCAGCAGGTCGATATCCCCTGGCCCGACCAGTACCTCGCGGGAAAAGAGCAGCTCGAACGAAACCGGCGGCGCCCGGCAGGCATGGTCATCGACATCTGATTGCGGAGAGATTCATGAAGCTCGCAAGCGTTCGACCCACGCATTTTCGATGGGAGGTCGAGGGAACGGTCGGGATCGTCACCCTCGACCGTCCCGACAAGAAGAACCCCCTGACCTTCGACTCCTATGCGGAGCTTCGCGATACGTTCCGGAGCCTTCCGGATGCGGACGACATAGACGCCGTGGTCATCACCGGAGCGGGAGAGAACTTCTGCTCGGGCGGCGACGTCCACGAGATCATCGGCCCGCTGGTCGCGATGGACATGAAGGGTCTCCTGCGCTTCACCCGCATGACGGGAGATCTGATCCTCGCGATCCGTCGGTGTCAGAAGCCGGTGGTCGCCGCCATCGACGGAGTCTGCGTCGGAGCCGGAGCGGCGATCGCCATGGCCTCGGACCTGAGGCTCGGGACGGCGCGCGCCAGGGTCGCGTTCCTATTCACCCGCGTCGGCCTCGCGGGCTGCGACATGGGGGCCTGTTCTTTGCTTCCCCGCATCGTGGGACAGGGCCGGGCGGCGGAGCTTCTGTTCAGCGGGCGCAACATGGGCGGGGAAGAAGCGGAGCGTTGGGGCTTCTTCAACCGGCTGTGCGCGCCCGAGGCGCTGCAGAAAGACGCCCGCGAAATGGCCGCCTCTCTCGCCTCGGGTCCGACGTTCGCGCACATGATGACGAAGACACAGCTCGACCAGGAGTGGGCCATGAGCCTCGAGGCGGCCGTCGAGTCCGAAGCCCAGGCGCAGGCGATCTGCATGCAGACCGGCGATTTCGAGAGGGCCTATCGGGCGTTCGTCGCCAAGGAGAAGCCTCGCTTCGAGGGGAAATTGATGACCGACGACTTTCTCGACTGGCCGTTCTTCGAAGAGCGCCATCGCGTCCTTCGCGCGAAGCTTCGGGACTGGATCGGGGCCTACGGCGGTGATATCGACGAATCGGACGATCGCAGGTCCTGCAAGCTACTAGTCGAGCGCCTTGGCCGCGGAGGTATCCTCGAGCACGCCGTTCCGAGACCCGGCCAATCCCTCGACGTCCGCTCTCTTTGCGTCATCCGCGAGACCCTTTCGCACCATCACGGGCTCGCGGACTTCGCCTTCGCTCTCCAGGGTCTTGGAAGCGCGCCCATCACCCTGGCCGGCTCCGGGGAGCTCAAAGAGCGTTATCTTCCCCCGACCCGCGAGGGGCGCTTCATCGCCGCCTTCGCGTTGTCCGAGCCGGAAGCGGGGTCCGACGTCGGGGCGATCGCGACCACGGCAAAACGGGACGGCGACGACTTCGTTCTCGACGGCACCAAGACCTGGATCTCGAACGGCGGCCTCGCGAGCTATTACGTGGTCTTCGCGCGGAGCGAAACCTCGCCCGGGACCAAGGGCCTCTCCGCGTTCGTGGTGGACTCCGACGCGCCCGGATTCCGAGTCGCGGAGCACATCGAGGTCGTCGCCCCTCATCCGCTGGCGCGGCTCTCGTTCGAGGGATGCCGCGTGCCCGGCTCCCGGCTCGTGGGAGAAGCGGGACAGGGGTTCGAGATAGCCATGTCCACTCTCGACATCTTCCGCGCGAGCGTCGGCGCCGCAGCTCTCGGCTTCGCCCGGCGCGCCCTCGAGGAGGCGCTTCTGCGCGTCGACTCCCGCGAGCAGTTCGGAAAGAAGCTCGGCGACTTCCAGATCGTTCAGGCGAAGCTCGCCGACATGGCGACCTCCGTAGACGCCTCGGCGCTCCTCGTCTACCGGGCCGCCTGGGCGAAGGATCGGGGAGCCGCGCGCGTCGCGAAGGAATCCTCGATGGCGAAGATGTATGCGACCGAGGCGGCACAACAGGTGGTGGACCAAGCCGTCCAGCTCTTCGGCGCCGAGGGGGTCGTCCAGGGAAGCGTGCCCGAGAGGCTGTACCGCGAGGTGAGAGCGCTTCGGATCTATGAAGGGACCACTGAAATCCAGAAGCTGATCCTCGCGCGCGAGCTGCGAAGGAGGACCTCCGGATGACGACGACCCCGCCCGTCGGAAAAACCGCTCACGTGGATACGTTCGTGCGGGAGAGCCTGCCCACCCGGGAGCTGTGGCCCGATCTCCTCTACGATCTCCCCGAGCTGCGCTACCCTCCGCAGACCAACGTCGCCTTCGAGATCCTCGACTCCCACGTGCATGCGGGTCGAGGAGAAGCTCCGTGCCTCGTCGCCGACGGCGTCTCGTGGTCCTACCGGGAGCTCCAGCACGTCTCTAACCGCATCGCCCGGGTGCTCGTCGAAGACCTGGACGTCGTCCCCGGAAATCGGGTGCTGCTCAGGGCGCCGAACACGCCGACGATGGTCGCGGCGTGGATGGCGGTCGCGAAGGTAGGCGCGGTCATCGTCGCCACGATGCCCCTCCTCCGGAGCCGCGAGCTCGCGGCCATCGCGGAGAAAGCCAGGATCCGGCTCGCGCTCGTGGACGAGCGTCTTTCCGAGGAGATGGAGAAGCTCGGAAGCGAGAGCCGCGAGATCCAGCGCGTCGTCTACTTCGACGAGCTCCTCGAGCGGGCGGCGCTCAAGAGCTTCGAGCTCGAGAACGTCCGCACGGCGATCGATGACCCGGTGCTCATTGCCTTCACCTCGGGAACGACGGGAAAGCCCAAAGGCTGCGTCCATTTCCACCGCGACCTCCTGGCCTCGGCCGATTCATTCTTCAAGGGCACGCTCCCCTGCTCGGAGAACGACGTCTTCACCGGCTCTCCACCCCTGGCCTTCACCTTCGGTCTCGGGATGCACGTGGTCTTCCCCCTGCGCGTCGGGGCGAGCGTCGCGCTCATCGAGAGGCCGTCTCCGGAAGCCCTTCTCGAGACCATAGCTCGCCACCGGGTGACGGTCCTCTCGACGGCCCCCACCGCTTACCGCGCGATGCTGAAGCACGTCTCCCGGAAGGACGTCGAGAGCCTCAGGTTCTGCGTCTCCGCGGGGGAGACGCTTCCTCTTCCCACGGGAGAAGGCTTTCGGGAAGCGACGGGAAAGGACATCGTCGACGGCATCGGAGCGACGGAGATGTTTCACATCTTCATCAGCGCCGCGGGAGACGAGATACGCCCGGGAGCGACCGGCAAAGCGGTTCGGGGCTACCAGGCCCGGGTCATGGACGATCGCGGCGAGGCGCTCCCGGCTGGACAGGTGGGCCGGCTCGCCGTACGGGGGCCGACGGGCTGCCGCTATCTCGACGACCCCGCACGCCAGAAAGAGTACGTGAAGAACGGCTGGAACTACACGGGCGACGCGTACCGGATGGACGAGGACGGTTACTTTTTCTTCCAGGCCCGGACCGACGACATGATCGTCACCGCCGGATACAACATCTCCGGTCCCGAGGTCGAAGAGGCGCTCCTCGCGCACGACGCCGTCGCCGACTGCGCCTGCGTCGCCTCCCCCGATCCGGAGCGGGGTAACATCGTGAAGGCGTTCGTGGTGTTGAAGCACGGGACCGGCGACCCCACGATGGCAACGGCGCTGCAGGAATTCGTGAAGGCCCAGATCGCCCCCTACAAGTATCCGCGCGAGGTCGAGTTCGTGGACAGCCTTCCCCGCACCGAGACGGGGAAGGTCCAGAGATTCAAGCTGCGCCAGTTGGAGACGGAAAGGAAGCTTTCGCCATGAGAAGCCTGAGCCCGCCGGGCTGGCCGAGGGGAAAGGGCTATTCGCACGGAATCGAAGCGGAGGGAAAGCTCGTCTTCGTGTCGGGACAGGTCGGGTGGGACGCGGACATGAAGTTCCAGAGCCTCGATTTCGCGGCTCAGCTGCGGCAGGCCCTTCTCAACACCAAAGCGATACTCGCCGAAGCGGGCGCGGGACCGGAGCATGTCGTGCGCATGACCTGGTACATCGTCGACAAGTCCGAGTATCTGACCTCGCTGGCGGAAGCGGGCGCCGCTTACCGCGACGTCATGGGGAGGAGCTTCCCCGCGATGGCGGTGGTGGTGGTGAAGGGGCTCATCGAGGAGGGGGCCCGGCTCGAGATCGAGACGACGGCGGTGGTGCCCCGCTGAGGCAAAGTCACCGGAGTGTCCTGTAGGCTACAATCGATCGTGCAAGCCGCTCGGTTCTGGAAGACGATCACATTGGACGAAGCCAATCTCCTCGAGTCCTTCGTGTCGCTTCTCGCGGAGAAGGGCTTCTCCTATTGCGTCGTGGGCGGACAGGCGGTAAACGCGTACGTCGAGCCCCTCGTGAGCCTCGACCTCGATCTCGTCGTCGCCTTGGAGCAGCTCCCGAAGCTCGAGGAAGCGCTTTCGGAGCGTTACCGCCTGGAGCGCTTCCCTCACAGCTTGAACGTCTCCGTCCCGGGCTCGGACTTGAGGATTCAGATCCAAACGGATCCCCGGTACTTCGAGTTCGTTGGTCGGGCCGCTCCCCGTTCCGTGCTGGGAATGATCCTCCCGGTTGCGAGCCTTCCCGACGTGCTGCAGGGAAAGGTTTGGGCAGCCAGTGACCCCAATCCCGCCAGCAAGCGCCAGAAGGATCTTGCCGATATCGCGCGCATCGTCGAGCTACGGCCTGAACTGCGTGGCGCAGTGCCGGCGGAGCTCCTCGACCGACTGGTCTGAGTCTGACCGGTCGTATCTTCCTCATCGTTTCCGGAGACCCCGGAGCGCGTCGTATGCGGGCTTTGGCTCGCCCCGCACGTCGAGCAGGCCGAAGGAGTGCCACGGATTGATGGGCTCCTGCCAGTTGTACCAGATCGTGAGAGGGATGCCTTCCTTGCGGTTCACCGCGAGGGCACGGAGCAGAAAGTCAGCCTGTCCCTCGGGACCCAGCCCCTCGACGCGATAGCCCCACTCGCTGACGACGATCGGCACGATGCTGCGCGGCGCGTACCGACCGATCAATCGGCGCACGTCCGCGTAGAAATCGGACGCCGCCTCCGGCTGAGAGGCTCCATAAGGATGCACCGACACGGCATCGACGACGTCGAGGAGCCCGTGCTCGAAAGTGGCTTCGAGGTACGGGAGGTCGAACCGGTCGCCACCCAGCGAAGGACCCAGGATCCAGGCCTCGGGGTCCGCTCGCCGAATCTCGGCGGCCGCAGCGCGGGCCAGAGCGACATAGGCCGCCGGGTCCGGGGCGCCCACCCAGTATTCGGGAAGGTTCGGCTCGTTCCAGATCTCCCAGGCGGCGCGCCCGCGGAAGTGACGGGCCGAAGCGCCCGCGAAGGAGGCGAACGCGGCTCGGCCAGCCTCGGTCGATGGCGGGAATCCGCCCTCATAGAGGGCGTTGCCATAGTCCAGGATGAACAGGACCCGGATACCCAGGGGCTCGAAGGACTCGAGGAATCGATCCCAGATACGGAAGTCGTACCGTCCCGGCTCGGTCTCCGCCGCGCTCCAGGCGAGGTCGACGCGGACCCAGCGGATCCCGGCGGCGGCAATCATTTCCGCCTGCTCGTGAGCGTCCCGGTAGAACTCGACGTTGACCCCGAGGTCGTCGTCTGCCTGCGCGGGAGACGCCGACAACGCCAGGGCCAGGAGCAGCGGACGAGCGGAACGAATCATGGGTAGCTTCTCCACGGGAGGCAGTCTAGCTCCTTCGGGAGCCGTCTCCAGTTAACAGGTGCGCACACCGAAGCAAAAGAAAAGAATCCACAAGAGTGATATTCGTCAGTTTTCACGCGGCGGGTCGAAAGGATCCCTGGCCTCCCACGGTCGGGACGACGCACCCCAGATCCAGGGCATCAGGGCGAAGAGGAGAAGGAGGGCGAGATAGACTCCGCCCGCGACCGGATCCCGATTTCGAACGTACTCCTCGAGTGTTAGACCGCGAAGGGAGAGGACCATGGTCACTTCGGTCGAAAGGAGGAGAGCGAGCGCGACTATCCCCACGGCGAGAAGGCTTTTCGCCGAATCCGTCTTGCCGGACCGCCGCGCGATCCAGCGGGCGACGAGCACGATGGCGGCGAACATCAGGGGAGCTTCCATCAGCTCCGCGGCCCTCTCCCCGAAGCGCGGGACCGCCCAGAGGACGCGAATCGGCCCGAGAACGAATCCAGCGCCGAAGACGAGCGCGAAGTAGAGAGTCGCCGACTTCAGAATCTGCGCCACGGCAGCGAACGATACGCGCCTCGGGCGCCGTTTTTCAAACTGGCGTCGTTCGCGATCCCGGGTTAACGTGGGGAGGCGGTTTTTCCGTGGCCGCGGGCACGCGCCGGGCCCCGAAGAATCTGTGGAAAGGATTCGACCGTGCCCGACTTCAGACGCGTCATCGACCTCGCCTACCAACGGATTCTCGGACGGCCCGCCGACCCGTCCGGCCTCGACAGTTACAACCGACTCATGAACGGCGGACTCTCCGAAGCCGACATGCGCGAATCCCTTCTCCGCAGCGGTGAGTACGCGGACAAGAATCCGGATCGGCTCCCCGTCCCTTCGACCTCCGCTCGAAGCACCCGGCAGAAGAAAACGAGAAAGACGGCCCGGGGCCCCAGGAAATCCTCCCGTTGAGGTGACTCGGCACGTGCCTGACTTCTCTCCGATCATCGAAGACGCGTACCGGGAGATCCTGGGCCGAGATCCCGATTCCGGGGGCCTCGCCTATTACAACGGGCTGATGAATCGAGGAATGACCGAGGCGCAGTTGCGGGAGACTCTTCTCCGCAGCCCGGAGTTCGCGGAAAAGAACTCCGATTCGGGATTCGCCGACCGGATTGGAATCAACCTGCACGTCCCTTCGAATGCGATCCTCGAGGACGTCGCTCTCAACCTCGGCGTCTCCTGGATTCGCGTCGATTTCGACTGGCTCTGGATGGAGCCCGAGAGGGGGCGATTCGAGTGGACGGAGACGGATCGCGTGGTCGAGAAAGCCTGGACGAGCGGACTCGCGATCCTCGCCACCCTCGCCTACACGCCGGCCTGGGCCTCGTCGAATCCCGGCTCCCCGCAGGGGAGCGATCCTCCGGCCTCCGCGGACTTCTATCGCGACTTCGTGCGCGCCACCGTGACCCGCTACCGGGAGCGCGTCCGGTTCTGGCAGTTCTGGAACGAGCCCAATCTCACCGATTTCTGGAAAGGGACTCGGGAACAGTATCGGACCACGATCCTCGAGGTCGGGGCGAGGACCGCGAAAGAAGTCGATCCGGGTGCGCGGGTCGTCGCTCCGGGTCTCGCGAACGTCGGCGCCTGGCGGCCGTGGTTCGAAGAGGCGATGAAAGCGAAAGCGCTGGTCGACGTCATCAACCACCACAACTACGCCCGCACCGGACGCCTCTCGATCGTCGAGCTCCGAACGGATGGACTACAGCCTTCGCTTCGGACGCTCATGAGGGAGAACGAGGTCGACGATCGGCCCTTCTGGATTACGGAGACCGGCCGCCGAACGGACGAAGGGGATCAACCGCGCTACTACGACGAGATCCTGCAGACGCTTCGGGTGGAGACCTGGGTCGGTCGGCTGTTCTTCTTTCACTACTGGGACGGTCCCGGACAGGGAAACGGAGGCTTCGGGATCGTGAACGAGGATTTGACCCCCAAGCCCGCCTACTCCGTGCTGCGGTCCGCGCTGAGCCCCTGAGCGCGCTCTAGCTCCATTCCGGCGCCACCAGGCGCCGCTTGCCCGTGCGATCGAGAGCGACCCCCGGCTCGTCGAGCTCGAGGCGATCCCAGAGCTTGCACGTCACTTCCTTGTGCTTCTGGTCGAGGGCCTCGCAGTAGTTCGTGAACTCGCAGCGCCGCACCTCTCCGCCGCGGCCGAGTCGAACCTTGAGGAACCAATCGGGATCCGCGAGGCTCTGGCGCGCGGCGGCGACGATGTCGGCCACACCCTCGCTCAGGATCGACTCCGCGAGGTCGAAGGTACCGATGCCGCCGGAGGCCACGACGGGAGTCTCGAGACCGCGCTCTCGGATGGCGCGGCGGATAGCCGCCGAGAGCGGGGCGTTGCGTCCGAAGGGACCGCTTCGATCCGAGTACACCGTGGGCATGCACTCGTATCCGCTCGGACCGGTATAGGGATAGGCGGCCCAACCGATCTCCGGCTGCTTCGCGTCCTCGAACTTCCCCCCTTTGGAGACCGAGATGTAATCCATGCCCGCTTCCGCGAAGGACACCGCGTAGGACACCGCGTCCTCGATGCGCCCTCCGCCCTCGATGACTTCATCCCCGAGCAGTCGACAGCCCACGACGTAGTCGGGTCCCACGCCGGAGCGCACCGCGTCGTAGACTTCGAGAGGGAGACGGCGGCGATTCTCTCTCGAGCCCCCGTAGCCGTCGTCGCGCTGGTTGAGAGGAGAAAGAAACGAGGCCAGGGTGTAGGCGTGGGCGTAGTGGAGCTCGACGCCGTCGAAACCCGATTTGCGGGCGCGCAGGGCGGCGTCGGCGAAGACTCCCGGGAGCACGCGCGGGAGCTCCCGGATATGGGCGAGGTGCATGTCGTTCACGCGCTCGCGCGCGCCGAAGCGGAGGTCTTCCAGCTCGCGCGGATCGAGGAGTCGCTCGAGCTCTTCGTCGGGGGCGGCGAGAAGCCGCTCTCGGACTTCGTTCTCATCCGCCTCGAGCCAGCGCCGCTCCCCCAACCGCTCGCGGTGCTCTCGCCGCACGGCGAGGAAGCGCCGGAAGTAGTTCTCCCGGGTCGGGCGCCTCTTGATGGAGAGGAAGTCGAGGATCTGGATGAAGAGCTTCGTCTCTCCACCGCTCGCCCGGCGCACCGTCTCGACGAGTCTCTCGAGTCCGGGAAGGAAGCGATCGTGCCCGATGCGAAGGAGGGGCCCGCTTCTGATGTCCCGAACGCCCGTCGCTTCGACCACGATCGCCCCGGGCTTTCCCCGCGCGAAGCGTTCGTACCACCTCAGGTTGGACTCGGTGACGAATCCGTCCTCGGTCGCGCGCCAGGGAACCATGGCCGGAACCCAGGTGCGCGCCCGAAGCTCGAGAGGTCCGATACGGATGGGGCGAAACCAGAGCGACTTCGCGGCCTCCTCCTCCGTCGGCCAGCGGCCTTCGGGGAGCCGGTGCCGGATCCGCTCGGACGGCGTCCACATCTCGTGCTCAGTGCCGCGGGGCCCCACCCCCGCGGCCTGCGAATGCTCGGCGCTCCGCGCCGGGCTCGCTCCGCTCGCGCAGGGTGCGGATGCAAGCGTTCAGCACCCTGCGACCTCCAATTCGCTACTCACTGGTATGTCGGCAGCCTTCACAAGCTCCTCGATCTGAAGCACGCTTCTCGCGCCCACGATGGCCGCGGTCACCGCGGGATGCTTCAGCGTCCACGCAACGGCGAGGGCCGCGGGTGGGACGCCCTGCCGGGCCGCCGCATCTCGAAGGCGTTCCGCGACCGCGAGGTTTCGGGTGAGGTTGGGCTCGCGGAACTCTTCCCCCCGGCGTCTGCGCCAGTCCGAATCCGGAAGCGCCCCAATGCGTTCGCGCGTCATCCTGCCGCTCAGAAGACCCGATTCCAGAGGAGAGTACACGATGACGCCGATATCGTGCTCGAGACAGTAGGGCAGGATGTCCTTTTCGATCCCCCGGCGCGCGAGGGAGTAGGGAGGCTGGAGCGACTCCACCGGAGCGATCGGCCGCAGCCGCTCTAGCTCGCGAACGTTGAAATTGGAGACCCCGATGTGGCGGACCTTCCCCTCCGTTCGAAGGTCCAGAAGCGCTCGCCAGGCCTCGACGATCGTGGAGGCGTTCGGCCAGTGAATCTGATACAGGTCGATTGCCTCGACTCCGAGCCTTCGAAGGCTTGCCTCCACTTCCCTCCGAATGGATTTGGTGCCGAGCCGCTGGCGGATGCTCTTTCTTTTCCAGACGAGCCCACACTTGGTGAAGACCAGGGGTCGGTCGGAGGGCGTCATGGCCGCGAGAGCCCGTCCGACGAGCTCCTCCGCGAACCCCAGGCCATAGACGGGGGCGGTATCGATCCAGTTGATGCCCAAGTCCACGCCCCGTTGAATGGCCGCCAGGGACTCCCCTTCGTCCTGCGGCCCCCAGCCGTAAGGCCAGTCGGGGCCGCCCATCGCCCAGGTTCCGAGCCCCAGAACGCTCAACTCCAGGCCCGTCCGGCCCAGCCGTTTCCTTCTCAAGAGGTTGGGGTTCCCGGAACCTGCACAGCTTTTGTGCAAAAATCTGTGGATAACGTGTTCGAATCACCGCGGATGCCGCTAAATAGCCACGGCATGGACACTTCGCCTCGGGATGCAGCAGGAGTTTTTGTGGAAAACTGGGTGTACATCGCCCCGTTTCTTAGGTCACGGGAACAGGTTTCCGAATATCTCGACGCTCCCGAAAATCATCCCCAAACTTGCCCCCAGGCTCGGAAGCAGGAATGCGAGGAAGACGCGAAGGAGCCGGCTCTGCCACCATCGCTTCAGCTTCGTCACGTCCTCCGCCACGGTCTGGAACTCCTTGACCCTCGGGGGCCGGACGAAGGCCTGGACGAAAGCGGTCACGTACCCCGCGCCCAGGACCGGGCTCAACGTCGTGATGGGTGCGGAAACGAATGCCGCGAGAACCGTGAGGGGATGCGCGAACGCCAGAATCGCCCCCAGGGCGCAAGGCGTGCCGCTCGCGAGAATCCAGAAAAGCGCGCTGTCCCCGGCGGCGGCGGGTCCTCTCGTCCAGCCGATGTAGCCGATCGAGCCCAGGATCGCGACCGGGAGGCTCCAGCCAATCCACTTCCACACCGGCGATACCGGAGGAATCCGATTCAGCTCCTCGAGGTCGGCCTCGCGATACTCGAGCAGGGCGTTCCGGATCCCGTCGAGGTGGCCGGCCCCTACGACGGCGACGACGCGCTGTCCCGGCGCCTCGCGGATCTTTTGGGAGAGGTAGAGGTCGCGCTCGTCGATGAGGACCTTCTTCAGCTCCGGCATCGCTTCTCCCAGATCCTTCATGAGCTCCGAGAGGACGTCGCGTTTCAGGAGCTCCTGGATCTGCGCCTCGCTGAGCTCCTTTTCGTCGAAGAGGCTCGCGAGGAGCGCGGACAGGAAAAGGGACTTCCGCCAGAACGACATCGACCGCCAGGCGCGCCGGAGCGTGGCCCGAACGTCCCGGTCCGCGAGCGTGACCCCGATTCCGTTCTCCTCGGAGACACGGACCGCCTCCAGGAGCTCGGTTCCGGGCATGACCCCCAGCTTCAGACCCATCCTCTTCTGGTACGCCGCCAGAAGGAGGTTCACGATGAGGGTCGCGAGCTGCTTCTTCCGGATGATCTCCTTGAGGTCCAGCGACTCCCAGCGCTGCTGCTCGGTGAGCGCTTGATAACGCTGCTGGTCGAGCTCCACCGCGACGCGATCGGGCTTCTCCCTTTCGATGACCTCGCGGACCAGGTCCGCCGATCCCTTGGAGACGTGCGCCGTTCCCACGAGAATGAAGTCGCGGCCGTCGATCCGGAGGAACTGCACCTGATCCGGCGGATAGCTCCTGTTCGTGGCTTCGGTTGACACTGGCGCGATCGGCTTTCGGGGAGTTATTCTGAGCTCAAACCCCCGTGGCAAACCCGGCTCACGAAGCGCTCCTTCGTCAAGGGCTCGAAGACTGGAACCAGTGGCGCCGCCTGAACCGGAACGTCGTCCCCGACCTCGAAGGCCTGGCGATGTCCGCGGCGAATCTCTCGGGCGCGGACCTGAGCCACGCTCTCCTTTCGGGAGCGATGCTCATCCGCGCGAAGCTCACCGGCGCCGACTTGAGGTATGCCGATCTGAGGCGGTCGCAGCTTCACGAAGCCGACTTCACCGATGCCGACCTGTATCGCGCGAACCTGGAATGCGCGGCGCTTCCCGGCGCGAAGCTTCGAAGGAGCCGGCTCGCCGGCGCCAACCTCCGCGGGGCCGCGATCACTGTCGTGGATTTTCGGAGCGCCGACATGAGCGACGCGGATTTCTCCGGCGCCGACCTCAGAGAGTCCCTGGGTGCGGGCGCCACTCTCGAGCGCGCGAACCTCGAGCGGGCCGAGCTTTTCGGCTGCCGCTTGAACGATGTGAACCTCCGCGGCGCGAAAGGGGTGAGCGCACGCCAGCTCGAAGAGGCCATCCTCGACGAGCTGACTTCCCTTCCCGGACGGCTTCACCTCGGGCAACGCGGAGCTCACGCTCGAGGCCCTTTGCCGGGCGCTCGAGTCGTTGAAGTCCCGCTCCACCGGAGCGATGGTGCCCGAGAACGAAGTCTCGTCCTATCACGCACTCCTCCGGAAGCTCGAGGCGCAAGGCGTTCCCACCGACACCGCCCGGATCCACGAAGCCGAGATCGCGCGGACCATCACTTCCTGGGATCCCACCCCGGGCGGAGAGGCCTTCGAGATCTCCCCGGTCCGCGGGGTCAACGCCGCACTCTTCAAGCGCAGGATCGATTCACTCCTCGACGACCTCCGGCGAAAGCCGTGATTCAGCGGCCCGCGGAATCGGTCGCTTTGCCCATTTTCGCCGTCTCCACCATCCTGGCGACGTCGGCGAGCAGCTCCTTGGCGTCGTAGACGATTCCGTCCTTGATGGTGTACTTCACGCCGCCCACGCGCTCCGCCTTCCCCGTCTGATCGTTCAGCCGCTCGGCTCCGGTTCCGTAGAGCACCTTCAGGTTCGCGATTGGATTCTCGTCGACGACCACCAGGTCGGCCAGCAGACCGGGACGGACGACGCCGAACTCGATGGGCTTGCCCTGGGGCTCGAACAGACCCTCGGCGCCGTGGAGAGTCGCCCCGCGGAAGATCTCCAGCGGATGGAACCCCGCTTCCTGGAGCAGCTCCATCTCCTCGATGTTTCCGAATCCCCAGAGGTTGTAGATGAAGGCCGCGTCGTCGCTCACCGTCACCCGGCCTCCGCGGTCCTTGTAGTCGTCGAGAAATTGCATCCACACGCGGTAGAAGTTCCTCCAGGCCACCTCTTCCCACGTGGTCCAGTAGTACCAGTAGGAGCCGTGATTGAGGCGGCTCGGTCGATAGAACTCCCACAGGGAAGGAAGCGTGTACTTCTCGTGGTAGTCGGAGTTGCGCCTCCGCATCACGTCCCGGCCGGCGAGATAGGCGGTCATCGTCGGATCGAGGATCGTCCGGTGCTCGAGGAACTCGTCGAGAAGGGCCTCCCACTCCGGGCTTCCCCGCGGATGGATCTTGTCCCACTGCATCGCCACCTGGGCGAAGCGATCCTGCTCGTTGTTGTAGTTGGCGCTCGGAGGCCAGGGCTGGACGTCCGTCCCGTCGTAGAGCGATTCGAAGATCCCGTAGAAGTGGGTCACCGTTCCCAGTCCCAGGCGGGCGGCGTCGATGGCGTTCATCTGCGCGACGCCGTTCTGGGAGAGGTGGGCGGTCGAGCCCAGGCCGTTCGCCTTCGCCTCGTCGAGGAGGGCTTTCATGATCTCGGGAGGGTGGGCGTCGAGCTTGAGGCCGTCGATCCCTTTCGCTTTCGCGTAGCGGACCCACTCCCGTGCTTTCTCCGGGGTGGTGATGGGTCCACCCTTCCAGTCCTCGCCCTGCCCGGGACGGTGGTAGGCGTAGAGTCGTGGAGCGACGATCTCGTTCCGGGCGCTTCGTTCGCGCTCGGAGAGGCTGAAGGCCATCGAAGCGAGGGGGACGCCGCGGATGGTCGTCACTCCGTGAGCCATGAAGAGCTTGTAGGTGTACTCCGCTTCGGGCGCCTTGGGAACGTTTCCCAGGTGCGTGTGGAGATTGACGAAGCCGGGAAGAACGTACGAGCGCGAGGCGTCGATCTCCTTCGTCGCGCCCTGGGGCCGTTCCTTTTCGTCGATCGGCATTTGAGGGACGCCGACGTTCTTGATCTCGACGATGCGGTTCTTCTCGATGACGATGTCGACGGGTCCACGAGGCATCGCCCCGGTGCCGTCGATGAGGGTCGCGCCGCGCAGGATGAGCCTGTCGAACGGGCCCTCGCCCTGGGCTCCTCGCGGAGGCGCAGGCTTGGGGTCTTCCTGTCCAAAGCCGACGCCGAGAGCCAGCATCGTGAAAAGGCACGCCGCAGCGAACGGTTTCCTCATGATTGCCTCCCGAGCCGGTATCATAGTGTATAAGTGCCGCGAGGCCCCACCCCCGCGGCCTCGCGCCAGCCTGCATCGTGCAGACACGTCATCGAAGCGAGTCGATGAGGTGCGCGATCTCCGGTGCCGCCTCGGGCAGAAGAGAGAGAAGACGATCGAAGCAGGCACGAGCTTCGTCCTTTCGGCCCGCGCGAACGAGCTCGCGCCCGAGGAGGAACAGGGCCCGCGCGCTGTCCGGACTCTCCTCGGCCGCCCGCCTGAGCTCGGCTATCGCATCGTCCCGGCGACCGACTCGAGAGAGATCCAGTCCCCGGGCGATGCGGGTTTCGGCCCGCTTGATCTGATCGAATCGGCGGAGCTCGCGAGCCGCGTCGTCGACCCGTCCGCGCCGCTGAAGCGACCGCGCGAGGAGGTAGCGCGCCGAAGCGTGCTCCGGCTCGACGCCGAGCACTTCGCGAAGGATGGGCTCCACCTCCTCGCCGCGAGCCCAACGGATCTCGGCGAGAAGATGCCGGGCGGCAACGCCGGGAGTGGGCTCGGAAGAATCGAGGGGCGCTCTCGACGGCGCCGGAGAAAGCTCCACCGCTTTTTCGGCCGCGGTCTCGGCGGGCTCCAAGCGACCCAGACCCTGGTACACGGCCGCCAGGTAATAATGAGCGAGAGCCGCCTTCGGTCGACGGGCTATCGCGAGCTCGAGGTCGCTTTTCGCATCCTCGTACCGGCGGAGCTCGAAGAGGATCGCTCCCCGGGTCACCCGCAGGGCGTCCTGATCCGGCGCGAGCTCCAGAGCGCGAGCCAGTGACGCGGCCGCTTGCGGAAGCCCCCCCGCCGCGGCCTGAAGCTGCGCGAGAAACGCGAGCTCGGGCGCGCGGGGCTCCGCTCGCGTCCGGCTCTCGAGGAACTTGACCGCATCCTCGAGGCGTCCACTCTCGGCCATGCTGCGGGCCCGGTCGAGCGTGTCTTCTTGAAGAAACAAAAACACGATAACCAGCAGAGCATCGAGCTCCATAAACGCTCGAAACCATCGTACATCAGACTTCAAATCCAACGAGTTGAATCTCCGATCTGAGATCTCAGATTCGGGATATAGTGCGAAGCTATTGATGGAATGGAATTTACAAATCAAAGTCCTTGGTGCGCATCCCTTGACCCAAATTTCCGGATTTCGCCTCCCTCGACTACCGAACACTAAGCGCATGTTTGGCCAATGGAAGATTTGTTTGTTAGGCCAGAGGCCCAATTCACAATGCAATATGCGGACCACTTCTGGCACTCCGATTGCTCGGCAACTGCCGTCGTCCTGTTCCAGTCCATAGCAAGGGGGACTTTATGCAAATGAGGCGTCTTTTCATCCTGGCGGCAACGCTGCTGTTCGCCGCCGGGCTGGTGTCGGCCCAAACACAGACCGGCACCATCACCGGGGTCGCAACCGACGAGCAGGGGGCGGTGATGCCCGGCGTTACCGTGATGATCCAGAGCCCGGCTCTCATCGGAGGCACGCGTACCGCGGTCACCAATACGACGGGGAGCTATCAGTTCTCGCAGCTCGCCCCCGGAATGTATACCGTGATCTTTCAACTCTCCGGGTTCAACACTATCCGGATGGAAGAGATCGACGTCCGTGTTGCATTCAACACCAAGGTGGACGCGCGGATGCAGGTCGCGGGAGTCGAGGAAACCGTTACCGTCACCGGGGAGTCGCCGGTGGTCGACGTGAAGTCCACGGTCACCGCGACCAACATCGACAAAGACCTTTTCGAGAGCGTGCCCAGCGGCAACAATCCCTTCACCATGGCCAGCTTCGTGCCGGGCATGGTCACCGACCGACTCGACGTAGGGGGCAACGAAGGCGCGCAGCAGTATGGGCTCCAGATCTTCGGCTCCGACCCCGATCAGAAGACGTTCTCGGTCGACGGCCTCAAGGTGAATTGGCCGGGCGGCGCCGGCGGCGCCACCATGCAGTACTACGACTTCGCCATGTACGAGGAGTACAACTTTCAGAACGCCACCCAGTCGGCGGAAGTCGACGTCCCCGGCGTCTACATGAACATGGTGACGAAGTCGGGAGGAAACGAGTTCTCGAGCGACAACACGTTCTATTTCGAGAATGACGCTCTCCAGGCGAACAACATCGACGAAGATCTCGAAGCCCTCGGAATCCAGCAGGGAAACCCCATCGATATCGCCTACGACTGGAACTCGACCCTGGGCGGACCCATCGCCCAGGACAAGGCTTGGTTCTTCAGCTCCATCCGCTGGTGGAGGCTCGACCAGTTCCAGACGGGAGCGCGCAATCCGGACGGCAGCCAGGCCATCGACGACAACCGCATTCGCAACTTCATGGGCAAGGTGACCTACCAGCCGACCGGGCTCGACAAGATCTCCTTCATGGCCCAGGGGAACCACAAACAGCGTTTCCATCGCCGCGACCCTCCGTACCTCTTCGTCGAGGACAAGGCCTCGCGGTTCCAGAATCAGTGGGCGTACAACGCCCTCGGCCAGTACAGCCACGTCATCGGGCAGACGGGTCTCCTGGACGTGCGCTTCGGACGGATGTGGGGGGAGACACCTTACGGTTACCAGGAAGGCGTCGGTCCCGACGATATCAGCATCGCCGACACCGTTCAATTCACCATCGTCAACTCGCAGTTCACCGAGTACTTCAACCCCAACAGCCGGAATCAGTTCAACGTCGCCTACAGCCTCTTCAAGGACTGGTTCAACGGGAACCACGATTTGAAGGTCGGCCTCCAGATGAGCTGGGAGCGGATGTTCCAGGAGAGCCGGCGCCTCCAGGACTACCGTCTCGAGCTCGCGGACGGGGTTCCCGCCTTCGCGGTCCTCGGCAACACTCCTGTGACGGAAGAGGAGCTGACGCGCACCTGGGCCCTCTACCTTCAGGACAACTGGAGCATGGGGCAGAAGCTGACTCTGAACCTCGGCGTGCGCATCGACGCGATCAACGGCATCGTGCCGGAGCAGAGCAGCCCCGCCGGCACCTGGATCGGAGAGCGCAGCCAGCCGCGTGTGGACGGGCTTCCGAGCTGGACCAACGTGGCGCCGCGGCTTGGCTTCTCCTATGACCTACGGGGCGACGGCCGAACGGCGATCAAGGGCAGTTACGGCCGCTACTACGTGCAGACCGGGACCCTCATCGCCGAGAATCTCAACCGCAACGGGGTCACCGATGTGCGCGCCACCTGGCGGGACCTCGACGGCGACCTTCGCATCACACCCGGCCCCTGCGGCAGCATCACCTGCAGCACCGAGCTTGGAACCATCCCCGCCTTTTCCACGAGCAACCGGACCTACGACGGGAACGCCAAGCGGCCGTTCGACGACGAGTTCAGCTTCGGCGTCGACCATAGCCTGACCAACGACCTCGGCTTGAGCATAACCTACGCTCACCGACGCCACCCCTACGGGCTCGGGATCATCAATCTGGCGCGACCTTCTACCGGCTACACGCCAGTCGATCGTCAGTTCACGAATCCCGCCGGTCAGGTGGAGACCGTCACCGTGTACAGTCTCGACCCCGCGCTCCTCCGGGTGTCACAGACTTCGATCGTCAGCAGCGAAGTGCTGAATAGCAGTTACGACGGCGTCAACGTCACGGTGAACAAGAGGTTTCGCGAGAGGTGGCAGCTTCTCGGCGGAATGGCGTTCTCCAACAACAAGGGTTTCTACCACACGGGGATTCTCACGAATAACAACGGCTTCGACTTGAACAACCCGAATAGCTACCTCGGACGCGAGGACTCCGCCATCTTCACCGACGTCCCCTTCCAGCTCAACCTGGCGGGGAGCTACTTGATGCCCAAGGACATCCTGCTGGCTTTCAAGTACACGGCACGTTCGGGAATTCCCTTGGAGCGGCAGCTCAGCGTTCGCGGGCTCACCCAGACCGAGACCGTCTACGTAGCCCCACGGGGTGAGGACCGCACGGAGTCGGTGGCGGCGTTCGTGGACCTCCGGATCTCCAAGCGGTTCCAGCTCTCGGAGCAGACTCGCTTCGAGGCCAGCGTCGATCTGTTCAACCTGCTCAACTCCAACAGCATTCTCAACCAGAACGCGGCAGTGGGAGCGAGCACCGGATCGACCGTGGCGCCCTTGAGCACGAGCTGGGGTCGTCCGAGCCTGCTTCTGACACCGCGAATCATCCGACTCGGCGTCAAGCTGTCGTTCTGATGCCGTAGCATCGAGAGGGGGGGGCCGGCGACGTCGGCCCCCCGATTCGGGAGACGGCCTGCCATGGCCCAGTCGGAAAAGCTCACCCTCAAGACCCTGCGAGAGCAGGTGTACGACTATCTCCGCGAGAGCCTGAACCGGGGCGATCTGGTGCCGGGAGCCACCGTGGATCTCGCGAAGCTCAGCGCGAAGCTCGGAGTGAGCAAGACTCCCCTGCGCTTCGCGCTCTTCCAGCTCGAGAACGAGGGCTTCGTCACCATCCTTCCCCGCCGGGGCTGTGTCGTGAACGTGCTCTCTCTCGAGGAAATCCGAAGCATCTACCAGATCATCGGAGCCCTCGAGTCTTCCGTCGTCCTCGCGGAGTTCCGCAGGATCACGCCCGCGGTCATCGAGCGCCTGCGGCATTTCAACCGGCTGGCGAGAACCGCTATCGTCGAGGACGACTTCGATCGGTATTACGCGTTCAACCTGGACTTCCACGAGCAATACCTGGAGCTGAGCTCGAACGAGCGACTGAAGCGAGCGGTGAAGACCCTGAAGCACCGCCTGTACGACTTCCCGCGGAAGGACCGATTCGTGAAAGAGTGGGAGCTGCGGTCGACCGATGAACACGAAGAGTTCGTTCGCCTCCTGGAAGCGGGAAGAGCCAGGGACGCGGCGGATTACATCCGCGACGTCCACTGGGATTTCGACGTCCAGCGCTCCTACGTGGAGCAGTACTACGGCGCCGCCGCCGCCGAGACGCTAGCCTTCGGATGAAGGGGCTCGCGGCGGGAGTAAGCCTCTTCGCCGCCGCCCTCGCGGCAGCTTCCGATCCGCCGTTCCGGGTCGTCGCCGATTTCGTCCCCTACCGAAACCACTCGAGCGCGGGGCGGGAGACGTCGATTACCCACATGGTGGGGGCGGGAGTGTGCGTTCTCGATTTCGACGATGACGGCGCGTGGGACCTCTTCTTTCCCGACCGCTATCTGAAGGACTCCTCGAGCGGCAGCCGACTCTATCGCGGGAACGGAGCGGTCGCGTTCGACGATGTCACGGAGCGCGCCGGGATCGACGACCGGGGATGGTCCGCCGGCTGCGCCGTGGGCGACGTCGACAACGACGGGGACAGCGATCTCTACGTGACTCGACTCGGCCGGAACGCTCTCTTTCGCAACAACGGCGATGGGACGTTCGTCGAGGCGGCGTCTGGCGCGGAGCACGAATCCTGGAGCACCGGGGCCGCGTTCGGCGATCTGGATCTCGACGGACTTCTCGACCTGTACGTGTGCGCCTACATCGACGTAACCGGCCTCGATCCCAGGGCCCGGTGCAACTACTTCGGAATCGAAGTCTTCTGCGGACCGAACGGCCTTCCCGGCGCCGCCGACGCGCTCTATCGAAACGAGGACGGCTCGCGGTTCCGGGACATGACGCCGGCAGTCCTCGAGTCGCCTCGCGGCCGCGGCTTCAGTGTTCTCCTCGTGGATCTCGACTCCGATCGTCTTCCCGAGATTCGCGTCGCCAACGACGCCAGCATGCAGTTCCTGTTCAAGAACCTCGGAGGATTTCGCTTCGAGGACGTCTCACTGGTCTCCGGCGCCGGCTACTCGGCCCTGGGGATGGAGCAGTCGGGAATGGGCTCGACCGCCGCCGACTATGACGCCGACGGCGACCTCGACCTCTATGTCACCAACTTCCAGCGGGACTACAACACCCTCTTCCGAAACGACGGCGGACTGTCGTTCCAGGACGTCACCGCCGCCGCCGGTCTCGCCCTTCCGACACTTTCCCGCCTCGGCTGGGGTGCGTCTTTCCTCGACGTCGACAACGACGGGATCCTCGACCTCTTCGTAGCCAACGGCCATATCTATCCGGAGCTCGAGAAGCATCCGGAAATCGGAGAGCCCTTCCGTCAGCGCCCGCAGCTCTTCCTGGGCGATGGCGCGGGTCGGTTCGGCGAGGTCCTGCCCGCGAAGGACACGCCGCTTCGTCTGGGACGGGGTACGGCGGTCGTCAATCTCGACGGGAGCGGCGCGCTCGACGTCATCGTGAACAACCTCGGCTCCGGCCCGGACCTCTATCGGGCCTCGATCCCCCCGGGAAACTGGATTCGATTCCGTCTCGCGGGGACTTCCAGCAACCGCGACGGCCTCGGCGCCGTTGTCCGCATGGGCAGACAGCGCAGCGAGCTGCGCCTATCCGATGGTTTCCTCGGAAGCAATGAGCCGCTCGTTCATTTCGGGCTTTCCCACGCAAAAACCGCGCCGCGCATCGAGGTGCAATGGCCTTCGGGCGCCGTCGATATCTGCGAAAATCTTCCGGCGCTTCGGACTCATGTGATAAAGGAAGGTGTCGGTTGTCTTCCAGGAGGTTCCAGTGATGAACGGCCGTAGAGAGTTCTTGAAAGCTTCGGGGGCGGTCGCGCTCGGCGCCGCCGCCACTTCGTGCAAGCCAGAGGCGGAGTCCGCCCCTTCCGGTGCGTCGGCGGGCATGCTGGCTGCGAACCCGCACCAGCCTCAGGCGGCGACCTACGATCGCCTCCCTCTCGAGTGGCACCAGGCCACGGTCAAGAGATTCCAGGAGAAGCTCCTGGAGAGGGGTCTCGACGGGGCTCTCGTCACCGACCCGTGGAACATCATCTACCTCACGGGACTCTTCTTCACGACGACCGAGCGACCGTTCGCCTGCTTCATCCCCGCCCGCGAGCTCCAGGTCCACTGGTTCTACCCCGGTCTCGACAAGGCGCTGGTCAAGGGGTGGTGGTTCACCGACGGCGATTACTACTACGACTTTCCCCACGCGGAGGGCGGATACCCCGATCAGGGAAAGGTCGTGACCGGGCCAGGGGTGGATCTCGTCGAATGGCAGCTCCGCGGCGTCGAGAAGCGCGGTTTCGGAGACAAGGGTATCGGCCTCTCCGAGTCTCCCTCGGCGAGAAAGCTCGAAAGGATGACGAACGTTCTCCCCAAGGCGCGTTTCGAGGAAGTGGGGGACGTCCTGATGAAGATGCGGCGGGTGAAGACGCCGGAGGAGCTCGCACTCTCCCAGCGGGCGTACAACTACTTCAGCCAGATCCATGCCTGGACCCGCGATTACATCCTCCAGCATGGAACCGATCTCACCGACTACGGGATCGCGAAAGCCGCCGAGGAGTTCGGGACCGATCTGGTGTTGAAAGACATAAAGCGCGACGGGCATCCTCATACCGCCGTCGGCATCTCGATCGGGATCGGCTGCCGCACGGGGGTGGGAAACGCCTATCCCCATCCCAACCAGTTCCACCACAACCGGGTCCAGAAGGGCGACTCCCTCCAGGTCGCGGGGGTAGTCAAGATCGGAGGCTGCGGCGGCGAGCTTTATTCGCCCTATCAGGTAGCTCCTTGGAAACCGGACTGGGAGAAGACCTGGGAGGTCATGGCACAGGGCTCGCGGATGCAGATCGAGCTTTCCAAGGCGGGAACCCCATGCCAGGAGATCGCGCGCGCCGTCCACGAGATGCAGCTAGCGAACGGAATGCAGGAGCTCCTCTACCAGCGCGTGGCCCATGGCGAAGGGATGGAAGGCCACCAGGAGCCCTACATCTCGCTCGGTGACGAGACCCTTCTCGAAGAAGGAATGACGTTCTCGATGGAGCCGGGCCTGTTTCATCCCGAGGCCGGCTACGGATACAACCCCTCCGACAACGTCGTCGTCGGCAAGGAGACCGGCTGGGTCCAGGGAAGCGTCCCCAATCTGACGAAGGAATGGGCGCTCCTGAATCTTTGAAGCGCCCGGTTCTGTCTCGTCGCCTTCTGTGCCGCGGGCACGCCTCCCACGTCGGCCAGGGACAGGCTCCATCACCTGTACGCTGAGTCCTGGGAGTTCGAGAACCGGCAGATCCCCGGCTCGCCACGACCGTAGGACGCACGGACCCCAGCCACTCCTGCGCTCCGTTACCCTCGAGGACGAAGCGCAAAGAGCGTCAGGGTCCATGTAGCCGGCGTTCTCCGCGGTTCCGGCCCACGCTTCTGGATCCTCGTTATCGGAGAAACACTTCACAAAAACACTTGACAAAAGGGCACTGTCCTACCATCCTATGACAGTAGGGCGCACTTATGTGGATCGAGCTGAGCTTCAAGGCGGGCAAGCCCGCGTACCTGCAGATCGTCGATCAGGTCAAGTACCAGACGGCATCCGGTGCACTTCGGCCCGGCGAGGCGCTTCCTTCGATCCGGACGCTCGCCGAGACGCTCTCGGTCAACCGCAACACGGTGGCCAAGGCCTACACCGAGCTGGAGCACGAAGGGGTGGTCGAGACGCAGCCGGGACGGGGCGCGTTCGTCTCCGGGCAGCGCTCCCCGTTCGGCCGGCGGACCCGGAACGGCATCCTCACCGAGGCGGTCGACGCCGCCATCGTCCAGGCTCATCACTTCCAGGTGTCGCGTGAGGATTTTCAGGCGCTGGTTTCGGAAAGACTGGACGCCTTCGAGAGAAAGCGAGGTCGAAGCGGTGGCTGAGCAGGAGAACGCCGTCGAGGTCCGGGATCTGGTGAGGAGCTACGGCAAGACCGATGCGGTGGATGGATTGAGCTTCAGGGTCCGAGCCGGTCGCTGCTACGGTCTCTTCGGCCGGAACGGCGCGGGGAAAACCACCACCCTGAAGTGCCTGCTGAACCACCTCCGTCCCGGGAGCGGATTGGTTCGGATGTTCGGAATGGATCCCGCCCGGGAGGAGGTTGCCGTCAAGGCGCGCCTTTCGTACGTTCCGGAATCCGTCGCCTTCTACCCCTTCATGACGGTGCGGGAGACCCTCGATTACACCGCCTCCTTCCGCGACCACTGGAACCGGGAGGTCGAAGCGGACCTCTTGAAGCGGTTCGATCTGGATGCCGCCCGAAAGGTCGACACGCTGTCGAAGGGAATGAAGGCGCAGCTCGCTCTGGTGTGCGCCGTGGCCCCGGAGCCCGAGCTCCTTCTGCTCGACGAGCCCACTTCCGGGCTCGACCCGGTGGTGCGCCGGGATTTCTTGCGGGCGGTGATCGGCGCTTACCTCGAGGGCGCGCCCGGGCGCCGGACGGTGCTGGTGTCGACCCATCTGATTTCGGAGTTCGAAGGCCTCATCGACGAGTTCACCGTCGTCGAACGTGGCCGCGATCGTCTGACGCTCGAAGCCGAGCGGGCGCGGGACCGCTTCAAGCGCATTCGGCTTCGTTTCCCTGGCCCGCCCCCGCCGATTCAGGAGCCGGAGGTGAGCCGCGTCAACGGAGCAGGCCGCGAGGTCGAGCTCATCGCCTCCGAGTATTCCGAGGATCTCCGCTCCCGGCTGGAGGGGCTCGGGCCCGAGTGGATGGAGGTGGAGAACCTCTCGCTCGAGGAGATTTTCATCGCCGTCGCCGGCGGGGAGAAGAAGCCCGCATGAGGACGCGGCTGGTCAAGGAAATCCGGCACCTCGCCCCGGGGCCGGCGGCTGGCATCGTCCTTCTCTTCGGCGTTCCCCCCATCCTCGGCACCGAACAGCTGCTCGTGGAATTCTATCTCCTGTACCTCACTCTGGCGGTCTTTGCGCCGGCCGCCCGGCTCTTTGGCGCGGAGTTCGATCACGGGACGCTCGAGCGGTTGCTCTCGCAGCCGATCTCCCGCCGGCAGATCTGGCGGGAGAAGATGGGTGCGCTGGCCCTCGTGATCGCGGTTTCGTTTCTCGCTCTCCAACTCGCCCGCCGACTGTTCCTCGGCTCGGGCCCTTCGGCGGTCGATCTCGTGGTGTGTCTGGCGGCGTTCAGCGGCGGGCCGCTCGTCTCGCTCTACCTTCGCGAGTCGTTCCTCGCTCTCTGGGGCTCGATGAGCCTGCCGGCGGTCCCGATCTGGGTCTGGCTGATCCCGATCTACCTTACCCGTGGCGACGTCGACGTGGGGTTCCTCTGGGTGCACGTCGCACCGATGATCCCGTACATCGTCATCGCCTACGTCGTCGCTCGCCGCCATTTTTTGACCCTCGAGCTGGACCAGGCCCGGACCCGAAGACTCGATGTCTCCGGCTTGCTCCACGTGAAGTCTCCTTCCACGTCCGGTCCGACCGCTCGGCTCCTTCTCAAGGAGCTTCAGATCCAGGGAGCGAACCTTCTGGTGCTGCCGGTGTTTCTCGTCGTGTGGGGTGTGGCTTACGGACTGGCCCTCGCCGGGTGGCCCGGACCCGGCGAACCCGGTGAGTGGTTGTCGATCGTTGGGGCCTTCCCCCCGATGCGGGCGGGAATGGTGATTTTCCTCTTTCCGCTCCTCGTCGGCGCAACCGCGGTGGCCGCCGAGCGCCAGATGGGCCTCACCGGGTGGCATTCGAGCCTCCCGGTGTCTCGGGCCCGCCAATGGTGGGTCAAGGTCCTGGTGGTGATGGGCCTTTCCGTCGCGGGCGGCGGCGCTCTCGGAGGCTACCTGGATCGGTTGCTCTTCAACCTGCTGGAGGCGCGGGGGGTGTCGTGGACTCCGCTCCCCGCGACGGTGATCTGGCTCTCGATTTTCTCCGCGGCGACCGGTATGTACGCCTCCTCGCGGGCTCGAGAACCGTTTCGCGCTCTGATGGGAGGAGTGGCCTTGTTTCTCTTGCCGCTCGTGCCCACGACGTTTCCTGCCGCCCTTCAGATCCGGGGCGCCGGCCTTGGGCGTTTCTTCTTCCCCGAGCTGCCGGAGGCCGGTTTGTACCTGGGCTTAGCACTTCCCACTCTGGCCCTTTTGGTGTTTGCGTTCCAGAACTTCCGGCCCGAGCCCTGGCTCTGGGAGAAGAGCGGAGGGCGAGCTTTGCAGTGGGTGGTTCTCGCGGCGCTCCTTATCGGGACCGGCTTCTGGTACTGACCTTCAGCCGGTGCAAGCCACTTACCGGCCTGCCCGGACCGAGTCGACGCCCGTGGCGCGTCCGGTCGAGAGCGGAGCGGCCGGGCGGACCGTGCTACCCTTCCCCGAGCATGATCGCGTACGGAGACTACCCCGCAAACGTCGTCGAGGACGTGGTGCGCGTCCGCCGCCGACTTCAGGCTTCGACGCTTCCACCGAAGTCCACGGACTCGAACCTCATCGTCGGCTCGTGGAACATCCGGGCCTTCGGCGCGCTCCATCGCGCGTTCCTCGAGAACCCCGGGAGTCCCAAGCGAAACCTTCGCGCCCTCGCCATCGTTGCCGAGGTCGTGAAGAGGTTGGACGTCGTGGCCATCCAGGAGCTCAAGCGGGAGACGGAGGCGGTGCGCGTGCTCCTGGAGGACTTCCTGGGACCCGAGTGGGACCTCCTGATGACCGACGTCACGACCGGCGCCGCGGGCAACACGGAGCGTCTGGGCTTCCTCTTCGACCGGCGCCGCGTTCGCCCCTCCGGGCTCGCGGGGGAGGTGGTGCTTCCCGAGACCGATCTGGGAGAGCCGGCGGATCAGTTCGATCGGACCCCCTACATCGTGGGATTCGAGGCGGGCGGCGAGCGGTTCTCGCTCGTCACCGCGCACATCAAGTTCGGCGACATCCCGGAGGACCGCCTTCCCGAGATCCGCGAGCTCTCCCGCTTCGTCGCGAAAGAGCTTCGCGCCCGCGCCCGGATCAACGACCGGGAGATCGGAAGCCTCATCGTCCTCGGGGATTTCAACATCGACCGTCGTGGCGACAACCCGCTGTTCCAGGCCTTCATCGCGGAGGGGCTGATCGTGCCCGAGGCACTCCGCGACTTGAGGACCTCCATCGGAACCGTGCCGAAACATTACGACCAGATCGCCTGGTTCATGGGCGACGACATGCGCCTCTCGTTTCGAGGCAAGGCTGGCGTCGTGGATTTCGCAGGCGCCATCTTCCGCGAGCTTTCGCCCCTCGAAATGAGCTTCCGGGTCTCCGATCACTTCCCGCTCTGGGCCGAGTTCGACATCGACAAGAGCCCGGGGAAGCTCGCGAGCGTGCTCGGCGTCGATCCCAACGCCCCCGACCCCTTCGCCGGAGTTCCCGATTAGTCCGGAGCGCTTTTCGCCATTCCGGTCCCGTTCGCTCATGGGCTCTCCTGGAAGAATTCCTCGAGCTGTGGGAGGATGCGACGCGCGACTGAGCGGGAGGATTCAATGACACCACAGAACTGGGTCCTGGGCCTCGCGGCCCTGATTGCGGGTGTGCCGGCGGCGGAGAGCGGACAGGGGGCCGTGCGTTCCGCGCTCGCGGGCTACGTCTTCGAGAAGATCGCGGACACGAGCACCTCGATCCCGGGCGGGACGGGCACGTTCGAGAAGCTGGGCGTGCCGTCGATCGGCGGCGGGACCATCGCGTTCCGCGGCGACGGGTTGGACGGACAGCAAGGCGTCTACGCCTGGACGGACGGCGTCCTGCGCCGGATCGCTGACCGCAACACGCCCGTGCCCGGCGCCAGCGGGACCTTCACCCGGTTCGAGAATCCTGACTTCGACGGGGAGGTCTCGGTATCCTCCGAAGGCACGGTTGCGTTCGCCGCCGGGTTCCCTCTCGAGCGCGGCGTGTACACGAACGCCACGGGGCCGCTCACGGCCCTGGTCGAACCCAACTCTCCCGTGCCGGGACGCCCCCTCGGCGTCTTCGAGAACATCTTCTTCATCGCCCACGACGGAGGGCAGGTCGCCTTCAGCGCAATCAGCACCGACTTCCACCAGGGAGTCTACCTCGCGGACGAGACCTCGATATCGCTGGTGGCGGACCAGACCACGCCGATTCCCGGAGGCAAGGGAACGTTCACGGACTTCGGCCTCAGCAGCAGTTCAGGCGCGCCGTCGCTGAGCGCGGGCGACGTGGTGTTCGTCTCCAGGGGCGATCTCGATGATGCGGGGCGCCGACAGTCCGGCGTCTACGGCCTGCTCGGCGGCACGCTCGTCGTGATCGCCGACGAGAACACGCGCGTGCCCGGCGGGGCCGGTGCGAAGTTCTCCCCGTTCGGGGCGCCCGCCGACATCCACCAGGGGACGGTCGTGTTCGAAAACGGCAACGACGGAGGCATCTTCCGGGCCGCCGCCGGCAGCCTGGAGAAGGTGGCGGACCGACGGACGCGGATGCCGGGGTCCCCGTTCCGGTTCAGCGCCTTCGGTCCCCCCGCGGTGGATCACGGCGCGGTCGCCTTCGGCGGCCAGTTCCATTTCTACTACCCTCCGGACAACCCGTACGCGATCCAGATCGTTCTGCGCGTAGGACTCTACAGCGACCTCTTCGGCGCGCTCGACGTCGTGGCGGACTCTTCGCGCGCCTCGCGCCCGTCGCGCCAGCGCTTCAAGGCGGTGCGAAGCGGAACCGAAGCGTTGAGCGACGGCCGGTTCGTCTTCCGCCTCACCCTCAGGGACGATGCGGAGGTCATCTACCTGGCGCGCCCGGTCGAATAATCCGCGGTCGGAACGCTCCGGCGAGCGGAGCTTTCTAACGGTTCTCAGGGCCAAGCCGAGATCCGCGGTCCGCCGCCCCAAGAGAGAGCAAGTTCGCAAGGAGGCGATAGGCCCCGGGTACTCCCAGCGGGAGCTGCCGGTGAAGCGCGTAGGCGAAGTACGTGTAGTAACCCTTCCCGTAGCGAGCCACGAGCCACCCTCCCCTTTGCGGCGGCTGCCCCTGGTCGTGGGTAGCGACGATCGGCACGTAGGCCTCGTCCCACTCGCTCCAGAACTTCGAGCCTCGCTGTTCCAGCCAGGAGTCGAAGTCAGCGAGCGTGATGCGGTTGGGCGCTCCCATCACCGGATGGTCCGGAGCCAGGAACTCGACGGGCGAGTCCTCCTCCGAGACTTCCTCCGCATTCTCGGGCAGCGTGCCGGGGTAAGGAGCGATCCCGGTGGGTTGGAACTCCGGCGTGTTGTAGAGAACGACGAGGTGGCCTCCGTTCTCCACGTAGGAAAGGAGTCGCCGGTTGTGGGTGACGAGATCCTCTCGCACGGCGTAGGCCCGGGTTCCGACAACGATGGCCGCGTATCCGTCCAGAGGCTTCGCCGCCAGATCCTCCGCCGAGAGCCGGTCCACCGTCGCTCCGAGAGCTTCGATCGCTTCCGGTACTTCGTCCCCCACTCCCTCCACGTAGCCGACGGCGAGACCGCTGACTCCCCGCACGTCGATTGACACGAGCCGCACTTCCGCGGGACTCACGAGATAGCGCGTCTCGAGATCCCGGTGCTCGATGGGGTCGTAGAGCTCGCGGTACGACCTGCCCTCGCTCGTCACGATCGCGCGGATGCGAGCGTCGCCGGCGACCGGGGAGGGAGACTCGACCTGAAACGAGAAGCGACTCACCTGCCGGGGGTTCAGTTCCAGATCGCGAAAAGCGGGCTCGCCGTGGATCCCCACCGGGAGATCGAGGGACAAGCGCCCGCTGAGCGTACGGGAAGCGTGATTCCGGACCTCGACGGAAACCTCGAACCGCTCCGGGGAAACCTCCGGAGCGAGAATGACGAGCCGGGGCCGCGCCGAGACGGAGAGCGCGGGTAGCGCCACCAGCTCGCGCGCGACGTCGCCGAAGGGAAGCTGGGCGTCGAAGCGCTTCACGACCTCATGAGCGGTTAACACGACTCCTCGCACTTCGTACTCGGCTTCCGCGCTCGCCATCGGCGGGGGAGCCCCTCGGAACCATCCCTCCCCCGCGTACCGGCTCTCCGCGATCGATTCGCGCCGAACGTGAGGCCTCCATGCGGCGGCATCCTCGTCGAGCCGCACCTCGACCACCCGGGACCAGGTTTCGTTGGGGGCCAGCTCGATTGGGGCGAATGGTTTCTCTGGGGAGTGCCAGCCCGCCGCGAGATCGACGCTCACCTTCTCGAGGCGCACCGGAGTGTGGCTTCCATTCCAGAAAGCCAGGCGCAGATCGAAGACATCTCCCGGCACAACCGGCTCCATGGTCGTGAAATCGGCCGCGCCCTTCGGCCTCGCGGTAGCGGAGAAGCGGATTCCCTCCGATGCCAAAATGGCGGAGGCGAGCCGTTCCCGCTCGAGGTTCCCGGGAACGAACGTCTCGATCCCGTCGAAGAAGCTCGACTCCTTCTCGGAGGTGTCGACGAAGCTCGCGACTCGCCGGTAGTAGCGGCGAAACGATCCTTCCGCGGGATGGACCCGGCCGGCGGTCTGGGAGCGCTGCAGGCTCAGCCCTCCGCGGGCGACGTTCTCATACGAGTCGCCGAGCCACGCGTCGAAGACTCCCGAGTCGACGACGACGTTCCAGTCTTCATCCTCCCGTATTCCCCCGATGTACAGCTTGAGCGGCTGGAAAGGCGCGCCCGCCTCGGGGAAGAGAGTGCCGTCGCCTGCCGCATGAAACGCCTCGCGCGCGAGGACCCCGGCGAACTGATGCTGACCGTGCCCGTCCCGTTCGGTTCCCTGAAAGCGGGAGACGACGACGAGAGGCCGCTCCCATCGAATGACCTGCACCAGATCCCGGAGCGCCTCTTCCCTTCCCCACTTCTCGACCGCCTCCGTGAGCCGCTTCGAATAGCCGTAGTCCGCGAGCCTCGTGAAGTAGAGCGCATCGAGCCCGTAGTAGCGCCCCGCCGCGGCGAGCTCTTCCGCCCGAATCCAGCCGAGGCCGTCGAACAGCTCGGGTCCGATAGCGTTCGCCCCGGCCTCGCCGCGGGTGAGACTCACCAGGGCGACCCGCGCTCCCTGTCCCCGGCTCAGAAGCGTCAGCATTCCGCCATGCTCGTCGTCGGGGTGCGCCGTCACATGGAGGAGGCTCGCCCGGGTCTCGAGCTTCTGGAGTTTTTCGCGAGTCGGGACGGGTTGGCCGAAGCACTCCGCCGCGAGCAGGAGCCCGAGGGCCCACAGCCGAACCACCCGCGGCCTACCCGTTGACGACGGCGACGGCTTCGATTTCGACGAGAAAGTCTTCGCGGAAGAGCTGTTTGACCACGACCAGAGTGCTGGCGGGCGGCTGTTCGACATTGAGGTAGCGGTTCCGGATTTCGCGCAACCTCTGGAGATCCGACGCATCGGTGAGATAGTAGTTGAGCTTGACCACGTCCTTGAACGTCGCTCCACCCTCTCCCAGGCGCGCCTCGAGATTCTTGAACACCTGTTCAACCTGCGCGCCGAGGTCGCCCTTTCCCACGAGATTTCCTTTATCGTCGAGCGCGATCTGTCCGGCGATGTAAAGCGTGCGGCCGCCGCGAACTTCGACGACGTGCGAATAGCCGAGCGGATCGCGATGGAGGAAACGAGGCCTGGCATTGGTTTCGGTCATGAGTTCTCCTCTTCGTCTGGGTGCCCGAATTCTGGGCGCCCGAATTCTAAGATAGGATGGCGCTCCTTGCGAGAACGGGCGAGCGGGATCGTATGCATGCTGGCGGGGGTGGCCTCCTTCGCCGGCATGGACGCGATCGGCAAGTGGGCGGTCCGGGAGTTCTCCGTTTTCCAGGTCCTCGCCGTGCGAAGCGCCGTCGCCGCTTCGATCCTTCTCCTGCTCGCGCCTTACTTCGGCGGTCGGGAAGTGCTTCGCACGAGCCAGCCTGCGGCACACGTCCTCCGGTCCCTCTGCAGCACCGTCGCGTTCCTGTTCTTCTTCGCTTCCGTGCGGGTCCTGCCCCTGGCGGACGCCATTGCCGTCGAGTTCGGCGGCCCGTTCATCGTAGTGGCGCTCTCCGTGCCGTTCCTGGGCGAGCGCGTAGGACGGAGCCGATGGATCGCGGTCGGGGTGGGCTCCCTCGGAATGCTCCTCGTCGCGCAGCCCTCGGGGAAAGGTTTCCGTCCCGAGGCGCTCCTGGTGCTCCTCGCCAGTTTCTCCTACTCGCTCATGATGGTTCTCACGCGGTGGATGGCGGAGCGAAGCGGCGGCAAGGAGCGGACGTTCACGTTCCTCGTCTACACCTTCGGGGTCCAGGGCCTCGTAGGCCTGGTGGGGTTGGGTGCGCTCGCGGTCTGGGAGCCCATGAGCGGATTCGACGTCGCCCTCACGGCGGCGATGGGGGTCTTCACGCTCTGCGGACACCTCGGGGTCACCGCAGCCTTCCAGAGGGCTCCGGCCTCGGTGGTCGCGCCCTTCGAGTACACGGCGCTCGTGTGGGCCACGATCTTCGGTTTCCTGTTCTTCGGCGATTTCCCGGGGCCGATGGTCTGGATGGGAGTCGCGATCATCGTGGGCGCGGGGCTCTACACGCTCCGGAGCGAGGACGCTACTCCGTGAGCCAGTCCTCGATGAGCCGTCTCGCGATCGAGATCGTCGAGGGGAGCTCGACTCCTTCCCGGCGCCGCACCTGATCGCGCGTGAACCAGCGCGCGTCCTCGAGCTCGTCCGGCGAAACGACGACCTCCCTCGTTCGCGCGCGGGCGGTGAACCCGAGCATGAGCGAGCTGGGAAAGGGCCATGGTTGAGACGAATGGTAGTGGACCTCGTCGACCTCGACGGCCGTCTCCTCGTACACCTCGCGCCTCACCGCCTCTTCGAGGCTTTCGCCGGGCTCGACGAACCCCGCGAGGGTCGAGTACACCCGAGGCGGCCAGGCGGACTGCCGTCCGAGGAGACTGCGCTCGCCGTCGGTGACGAGCATGATCACCGCGGGATCGGTCCGAGGAAAATGCTGTTCCCCGCAGACATCGTTCGCGCAGACGCGCACGTGCCCTCCCTGGGTCGATCTCGTCTCGCTTCCGCAGACGCCGCAGAAGCGATGCCTGCGGTGCCAGCTCAGAATTCCGGAGGCGTAGGCGAGAAGCGCCCCCTCCGCCCGGGAAACGAGCGGTGCGACTTCGCGGAGCCCGAGGACGGCGTGAACGGAGGGAAGCCCCAGGGACTCCGCGGGCTCGTCGACCGACGAGAGATCGACGGCGAAGTAAAAGATTCCGCCTCCCGTACCCAATAGAACCCGCGATTCGCGGTAAGCCTCGAGCCGGTCGGGGCCGAGGAGCACGAGAGAGGTCACGTCCTCGCGCAGCACGAGGTGCTTCGACCTCCAGACCGGGAGAACGCGGGTCTCGGGACGGCTCCACGCCTCGTCGAGTCGCTCGGGGCTCGAGCGCAGGCGAAAGGCGCGATCGAGCTCCAGCCCGCTCAGGAAGTTGAGGCGTTTCACCGCCTCAGGAGCGGATAGAACTGGGTGAAAACGTTGTCCGTCGCGGCGTGCTCGTGATGGCAGTCGTAGCACTGCGCCTTCCGGAAGGGCTCGGCGGTCGCCGCGATCTTCGAGCCGTCGCGCATGAAGCTCACGTAGCCCCACCCCTCGGGGAAACGCTCCTTGTCCTTGATCGCGGCCGAGAATCCCGTCAGCTTGTCTCCGTAGAACCCGCCGGTGAGCCCGGACTTCGGCTCCTTCGTTCCGGCGTTGTAGACCTCCATCGCCAGAATGGTCTTCTCCGGAAACACGCCCGTCTTCTGGAACTCGTCATAGGCTTCCGGCTGGATGTAGACGTTGTGGAAGCTTCCCGGGCCGTCGTCGGTTCCGCCGTCGCCCATGTAGCGGAGCCCGAGGGAAGTTCCCACGAACACCCACTTGCGGTACCCCTCGGGGCGGATGACGTTCCCGGCACCGTCGTAAGCGGGGACGGTCATCCTCGCGGGAACGGCGGCGCCCGCTCCGAGAGCCACGAGAGCCCCCCCGAGAATCCACAGCCAGTGCTTTCTCATGCGATCAAGATACGTCGGGGCGGCTCGCGGGCGCAATCGCGGGAGCCGCCGGAATCGCCCTCGCCTCGAACATCCCCGTCGAGGTCAGAACGAGCCGGCAGGCGTACATCATGTAAGCGTTTCCCACGATGCGGCCGGTGAGGAGCGATACCACGGCCGCGACCACGCCGATCCAATCCAGGACATGAACGGTGAGGTAGAGGACGACAACGATGGTCGTGACTTCGATCATCGTCGAGAGAGTGATCGATCGGGTAGCCCGGCCGAAGACGAGGATCGCCCGCTGGTAGGCGAGCTGCATCGAGAAGAACGGAATCGTGGAAAAGATCCGGAGCGGGAGGACGGCGAACAGGGAAAGCTCCGGGCTCAGCCCGGAGACGTCACGGAACCAGACGTGGACGAGAGGGGTGAAGGCGATGAGCCCGAGCCCGGCGGTCGCCGCAACTCCCACGAACGCGGCGAACGTCGAGACCCGCCGGAAGTTCTCCCGGGTGCCGTCGAGGAGCGCTATCGCCGCCTCCTGGTAGGAGAGGCCGATGCTTCGGAACAGAAACGTGAGGGAAGTGATGACCGGCAGCACCGCGAGGGAATCGAGGGCCTGCCGGCTCCCTCCGAGGAAGAAGATCATCGTCGGCTGCACTCCCAGGGCGATGACCGACGTCAGGGCGAGCGGAAAGTAGAAATCGGCGATGCGTCGCAGGGTGAGCGCTTCCCCGCCGGGGCCGGGTGAACGCCGTGGGATTCGTTCGCGCACGCCCCACGCCATGAACCGGGTGCCGATGGCCTCGAGCACCACCCCCACCGAAAGCGCCCCCGCTCCCACCAGCGCCCCGGGAAGCTCGAAGTTGCGGAAGAGCACGATCGCCGCGCCGCTCATCCCGATGACCCGGATGACCGTCCCCATGGCGACGCGCCTCGTGAGGTCCTGTCGGATCAGGATACCCTGGTAGAAACGGCGATAGCCGATGGCCGCGGGCCAGGGCGTGAGCAGCAGAAGCGCGCGGTGCGTGAGCTCGGCAACCGAGTCGGGAAGCCCGATGAGATCCTTCGCAATCCAGTCGAATATCGCGGGAAGAAGGCCAACGAGAATGACGATCGTGACCGTGAGGTTGAGAGCGAAGCTGAAGTTGCGAAGACGCCGGTAGGAGTCGAGATCCTTCACCAGGGCCGTCGAAGCGCTCAAGATCATGATGATGGGGGCTTCGGCGATGGTCGCGAACGAGAACGCTACTCCGAAAGCCGCGAGGTTGAAGATGGGCTCCGGAAGCCGCGCGATGACCGCGGCGAGGAACGGTCCTTCGATGGACATCATCAGCCAGGTGGCCGCGAGGGGCAGCCAGAGACGGAAGATCCGCCGGTAGCTCAGGGATGCGCGGCTTTCCAAGGAAGGGGCGGAAGATGGAAGGCGGCGGCGAGTCCGTCGGCGACCGCGAGCCCATCGAGCGTCGGCCGAATCCAGGAGCCGTCCCTTACGAGGAGCGCCTCCTCGAGACTCGTCTCGAGGAGCGCGCGGTTGAGGTCGAGGAGGTCGACCCCGAAGCGCTTTTCGATGTCGTCGAGGTCGAACCCCTCGCGAGTGCGGAGCCTGAGCATGAGCGTCTCCAGCAGAAGCTCCTCGCGGGAGAGCGCCTCGGTCCCCGCTTCGGGAATCTCGCCCCGAAGAAGCCGCCGCTCCCAGTCGAAGAACGAGCGCTCGTTCCACGAGCGCGCGCTGCCGTCGAAGGAGTGAGCCCCGGGGCCGAGTCCGAGGTAAGGCGCGTGCACCCAGTACTTCTGATTGTGCCGGGAGCGGTGCTCGGGAGCGCGGGCGAAGTTGGATACCTCGTAGGCCTCGTAGCCGGCGCTCTCGAGCACGCGGTGAGTCAGGCGGAACAGGGCTGATTGCGCCGCCTCCGATGCCTCCTCGAGACGTCCCTCCCTCTTCCGGCGCCCGAAGAGAGTTCTTTCGTGCACCGTCAGCTGGTAGCAGGAGAAATGGTCCGGCCCCAGGGCGGCAGCGGACTCCAGATCCTTGCGGAGGCGCTCCTCCGTCTGGCCGGGAAGACCGTAGATCAGATCGACGGAAACGGTCTCGAAGCCGCCCTGGCAGGAGAGGGCGATCGCTCGCTCCGCGTCGCCTCTCGTGTGGCCCCGGCCGAGGAACCGAAGCGATTCGGGATCGAGCGACTGGACTCCCAGGCTCAATGTTCCGACCCTCGCTTCCCGGAAGCCCTCGAGCGAGGCCTCGCTCACGTCCTCGGGATTGGCCTCGAGGAACACCCGGTATCCCGCGGAAAGCCACGCGCGCCCCGAAAGCGCCTCCACGAGACGCCGGAGATCCGAAGCCGGGAGCAGGCTCGGAGTGCCGCCCCCGAAGTAGAGAGTGTCGAAAGGAGCGCCGGGCGTTCCTCGGAGCGCGATCTCGGTCAGCAGGAGATCCACGAAGCGGGAGCGGCGGGCCTCGGTCGCGACGTTCACCGCGAAATCGCAGTATGGACAGAGAGTCGAGCAGAACGGGACGTGGACGTAGAGTCCCGCTTCAGGACTCATCCGATTTCAGGACGGCGATGAAGGCGGCCTGCGGTATCTCGACCGCCCCCACCATCTTCATCCGCTTCTTGCCTTCCTTCTGCTTCTCCAGGAGCTTCCGCTTGCGGGTGATGTCCCCCCCGTAGCACTTGGCGGTCACGTCCTTGCGAAAAGCGTTGATGGTGGTGCGGGCGATGATTTTGGCGCCGATAGCGCCCTGGATCGCGATTCGGAACTGCTGCCGGGGGATGGTCTCGGCGAGCTTCTCGCAGTAGTGCATGGCGCGGACCCGGGCCTTGTCCTCGTGCACCAGCTGGGAAAGAGCGTCCACCTTCTCGTCGTTCACCAGGATGTCCACCTTGACGATCTTGGTCTCACGGTAGTCGAGAAGCTCGTAGTCGAACGAGCCGTACCCCTGGGTCAGGGTCTTGAGCCGATCGTAGAAATCGAACAGGACCTCGGCCAGCGGAAGCTCGGCCGTGAGCTCCACCCTGCCCTGGGCGAGATAGTGAAACGACGACTTCTCGCCTCGACGCTCGCGGCAGAGCTCCATGATCGGGCCGAGGTATCGCTCCGGCATCATGATCGAGGCCTTGATGAACGGCTCCTCGGTCTTGGCGATGCGGGACGGGTCGGGATAGAGGCTCGGGTTGTCCACCTGAAGCACCTCGCCGCCCTCGAGGGTGATGCGGTAGCGCACCGACGGCGCGGAGAGAAGGAGGGCGAGGCCGTACTCGCGCTCCAGCCGCTCTTGAACGACGTCGAGGTGGAGGAGCCCGAGAAACCCGCACCGGAATCCGAACCCCAGGGCCGACGAAGAGTCCTTCTGGTAGATGATCGCCGGGTCGTTGAGCGAGAGCTTCTCGAGGGCCTTCGCCAGGTCCTCGTATTCGTCGGTCGATATCGGGTAGATCGAGGAGAACACCACCGGCTTCGCTTCCTTGTACCCGGGTAGGGGCTCGGAAGCACCTCGATCGGCGTCGGTGATGGTGTCGCCCATGGCGATGTCCCGGATGGCCTTGATGTTCGCGATGACATATCCCACGGCGCCGGCGACGAGCTCCTTGGTCTTCACCCGCTTGAGCTGGAGAAGACCCACTTCCTCCACCTCGTACTCCTTGTCGGTATGCATCAGGCGGATCCGCTGGCCGGCGGCGATCCGACCTTCCCGCACCCGCACGAGGGCCACCACCCCGCGATAGGAGTCGTACTGGGCGTCGAAGATGAGCGCCTTCAACGGAGCGTCGGGATCCCCCGTGGGCGGAGGGAGCTTCTTGACGATGGCTTCGAGGAGCTCGTCGATGCCGATTCCGAGCTTCGCGGACACCGGAATCGCCTCGAAAGGGTCGAGCCCGAGGTCGGAGTCGATCTCTTCGCGGATCCGATCGACGTCCGCCGCAGGAAGATCGATCTTGTTGATTACCGGCAGCAGCGTGAGGTTGTACTCCATCGCCACGTAGAGGTTCGCGAGTGTCTGGGCCTCGACACCCTGGGAGGCGTCGACCAGGATGAGCGCTCCGTCGCAGGACATCAGTGAGCGACGCACTTCATGGGAGAAATCCACGTGCCCCGGCGTATCGATGAGGTTCAGCTGGTACTCGTTGCCGTCCTTCGCGCGGTACAGAAGGGTGACGGAGTTGCTCTTGATGGTGATGCCCCGCTCCCGCTCGATATCCATCGAGTCGAGGATCTGGTCGCGGAACTCGCGGTCGGCGACGCCTCCGCACCTCTGGATGAGGCGGTCGGCGAGCGTCGACTTGCCGTGATCGATGTGGGCGATGATGCAGAAATTGCGGACGAGCTCGGAAGACATAATTTGAACGAAGCTAAACGGGCTAGTTTAGCACAGCGAAAAAACCGGCAGGACCGCGACCTCCACCGGAGAGCCGTCGGGCGGATCGTAGTTGAAATGGCCGGCGCGCCTTCTCTCGGCGCGCCGGCCGCTTGCGACAGGCACGGAGGGGTGAGCGGGCCGGGAAGCCCGCTCCTGTCACAAGCCCATGCGTCCGCTGCAAGACTAGAGCAAGCTCCGTGCCCGATCGGGCTAGTGCGCTAAGTATTTGATTTCGTTGGCGCGAGTGCAATTCCCTGAGATCCGCGCCTCCCATTTCTGAGTGTTTTCGCGAGGAGCTGCGGGATTCGACGCTGGGTCCGAGATTCGGGGGTAACTCCCCCCGATTCCGGCAGCGGCGACGCGCAGATTGAAATACATGCTCTCGTTCGAGAACGGAGGGCATGCCCGGATGTCGTTCAAGGAACGCAACGTTCGGGCAGCACCTTTTTCGCCGGGGCCGCGGCATGGTGATTGCAGTAACAGGCATTACGGAGGCTTACACGCGATGACCACCAACGCCCGGAACCTGCGCACACGGTTCCTAGCAATCGCCGGAACGCTCCTCGTCAGTGCAGGCACCCCCCTGGTCTCCGCCGCCGAGATGGCAGATCCTGGACGACAGGGCGACATGTTCAAGCGCATTTTTTCCTATGACAAGGACCTTCGCGGCGCGGAGAGGATCGTGGTCATCGTCGTGGGCGAGAACCGCAGCGGCCCGGAGATCGAAAAAGTCGCGGCGACCTTCCGGGAGAAAGGTCTGTTCCCGGCCGTGATCACCCCTGCCGATCTGTCGGACGACCTGACGTCCACCCTGACACCTCAGTCGGCCGTGGTATACGTAATGCCTGGAGTCGCCTACGACGCCGTCAAGCAGTTCGCGGAGAAGAAGGGCTACCTTTCGATCTCCGGCGTGACCTCCCTCGCCGAGGCCGGCCACGTCGCGGTGAGCGTCGACATCCAGGGCGGAAAGACCGAAATCGTGGTCAACATGCCCCGGCTGACGACGGAGCGCCACGAGTTCTCCTCGGAGCTCCTGAACCTGGCCCGCGTCATCCGCTGACGCTGCTTTCCGTCGGATCACTTTCGCGCTCTCGGGGTCAGCTTCGTTTCCCTGCGCTCGCCGGCGCGCAGGTAGACGACTTCGACCGGCTCTCCGATCTTCACCACGTCCAGAGCGTAGGTGTAGTCGTAGATGTTGCCGATCTTGCGGCCGGCGAACTCCACGATGACGTCGCCGCCGCGAAGCCCGGCTTGCTCCGCCGGGCCGCCCTCGATGACTCCGCTCAGGAGCAGCCCTTCCACCTGGGTGGCGTAGTCGGGAATGGTGCCGGTGAAAACGCGCACCGTATCGCGGCTGCCCCCTTGCTGCGGCGCCCGCGCCACCTTGACGAAGTCCGGTTTCGTCTCGAGCGCCGCGATCTTCTGAGTGAGAAGCGCCCCGAGCTCCACCACCCTTTCCAGGTCTTCGTAGTTGATGAGATCCGCCCGATCGGCGGGTCGATGGTACTCCGGGTGGCTCCCGGTGAAGAAGTTGACGCTCGGCACGGAAGCCTGATTGAAGCTGGTGACGTCCGTCGGCAGGTACGGATCGTCGCTCAACTGCACGTCGAACCCCACGACGACGTTCGCCTGCTCGATGAGCCGGGGCCACACGGAGCTCGTTCCCACCGCCTGCAGCACGAGCTTGTTGTCGCGCATCCGGCCCACCATGTCGAAATTCACGTATGCGGCGATCTCTTCGGCCGCGATCGTCCCGCCGCGTACGAACTCGGCGGAACCGAGGAGCCCGAGCTCCTCGCCGGACCAGAAGGCGAACCCCACCGGGGCTTTCCTCTCCCGGACTCGCTCTACCTCGGCGATGGCGAGGACCGCGGCGACTCCCGAGGCATTGTCGTCCGCGCCGTGATGAATCTGGCCCGCCTCGTCCTTGCCGGCGAGCGAGTTGCCCCCCTTCCCGCGTCCGAGGTGGTCGTAGTGGGCGCCGAGAAGGACCATCGCGCCGCCGAGAGGTCCTGCCGTGGTCGCCGGGAGATACCCCACGACGTTCTCGGCCGTCCGCGATTCCTTCTGGAGGCGTACGTTCAAAACGACATCACCCCCCGGGATCTCGAAGCCGGAAACGTGAGGATTGCCGCTGTCGAGCGCTTTCTGCGATTCGGCCAGCGTCTTCCCCTCGGCTCGCTCGAAGAGCTTTTCCGCCAGCTCTCCGTTGATCCCTGCGGCCACGATTCCCGATCCGGCTACGGCACTGTCGAAGCTCATCTCCACGAGCTCACCCGCGTTCGGCGAGCTCGGTCCTGACACCAGCAGCAACCCCCGGGCGCCCCGGTCGCGCGCATTCATGGCCTTGAAGCGCAGCCCGGAGTACCGAGCGAGCAGGCTCTTCGCCTCGACACTGGCGTCCTCGGGAAAATAACGGAGCACGAGGACGATCTTGTCCTTGACGTCGAGGCCGAAGTAGCTGTCGTAACCGAAGCCCTGGCCGTCGGGAACGGTGATCCCGTAGCCCGCGAAGACCAGCCCTCCCGACACTTCCCCGTTGTCCGAGAACGAGAGGCCGCGGACCGACCCCGGCGGCCCCTCCCAGCCGGAAAGGGACAGTGTCGATCCCTGATCGTTGACTCCGGAGGTGAACTCGTAAGGGATCCGGAAAGAATCCCGGCCCGGCAACGGAAGAGCGCCGACCCGCTCGAGCTCCCGCACGATGTAGTCGGACGCGCGGCGGGCGCCCTCGGTTCCGGTGAGCCGCCCGTCCATCTCGTCCGAGGCGAGCCGCGTCACGTGAGTCCTGACATCCGGGGTTTCGGCGCCGGCGACGGCGGCGAGCGAGAGGAGCGCTCCCAGGAAAAGCTTCGATCTCCGATTCATCGAATGCTCCAGTCCTTCTTTCGAGACGGTGAGGCTCTCAACGCCTCGAGGGCTGTCTCGTGGTCGAAGCGCGCGATGAAGATCTGCCCTCCTCCGCCGGATCCGCGGTTCGAAGTCCAGGAGAGCTGCTCGCCGTCGGGCGAGGGCACGGGAAGCCCGTCGAAGCCGTCGGTATAGGTGACGCGCACCGGCTCTTTCGTTCCCTCGGTGTCGACCAGGAAGATCTCGAAGTTCTCGAAGCCGAGCTTGTTCGAGGCGAAGAAGAGGTACTCCCCCGAGGGGTGAACGTAGGGCGCCCAGCTCATCGAGGAGAAGTCGGTGATCCGCCGGAGGTCCGTGCCGTCCGGCTTCATCGAGTAGACGTCGGCGATGAGCCCTTCGGCGTCGAAGCGGCGAAAGACGATCCGCTCGCCGTTGGGGTAGAAGAACGGGCCGCCGTCGTACCCGCCGGTTCGGGTGAGACGGGTCGCCCCCGAGCCGTCGGCGCGCATGATGTAGATCTCCGCGAAGTAGGCGGGGTTCGTTTCCAGGATGCGTTTCTCCTCGGCGCTGAGCTCCCGATTGTAGGCGTCGCGCATCGAGGAGAAGACGATCCAATCGCCGTCGGGCGAATAGCTCGCCTCGGCGTCATAGCCCCGGACCTCCGTGAGGCGCTTCAGCTCGCCCGTAGCCGCCTGGTAGACGTAGAGATCCATCTCGGGGTCGTAGTCCCAGGCGTAGCGGCGCTCCTTGCCCGCGGCGCGCAATTCGAGCTCGGCCTTCTGCAGCTCCTCGGATCGAGGGTCGTGGTGGGTGGAGCCGAAGAGCACGTTTCCCGTATGCCCCTGGAAGAAAGCGCACGTGGTCTTTCCCTTCCCTGGGGAAAGGCGCTTCGTCTCGCCCGTCGTGAGGTCGAGCTCGTAGATCTGGTAGAACGGATTCCCGGGCTCGCGCTCGCTCTGAAAAACCATGCGCTTTCCGTCCGGCGAGAAGTAGCCCTCGCCCGCCCGCCGACCGTCCACGGTGAGGCGGCGCGGGCGGGAGAGGAAATCGGCCTCGGTATAGGCGCCCTGCTCGGCGCCCGAAAGCGATCCCAGGAGCAGCATCACCGGGAGGGCCGTCCGTTTCATAGCCGCCATTGTAAGATGCCGGACGCGAATGGGCTATAGAAGCTTGAGAGAGTCCCTTCTGGACCTCGAGCGCCACCGACATCTCGTGCGCGTGCGCGAGGAGGTCGATCCCTTCCTCGAGATGGCGGAGATCCAGCGCCGGGCCTACGCGGCCGGTGCGCCGGCGCTTCTCTTCGAGAACGTGAAGGGCTCCCGCTTCCAGGCCGTCTCGAACCTCTTCGGTACTCTCGCTCGCGCCCGCTTCCTCTTCCGGGATTCCCTCGAGCCGGTGAAGAGGATCGTTCGCATCAAGGCCGACCCAGGTAACGCCTGGAGGAGCCCTCGCGGTCTCGTCTCGGCTCCCTGGACCGCCCTGCGCTCGCTTCCGATGTCCGTCTCTTCCGGACCCGTGCTTCGCAACCGGGGCGTCCTCGGGGACATTCCCCGGATCCAGAGCTGGCCCGAGGACGCAGGCCCGTTCATCACCCTTCCCCAGGTGTATACCGAGAACCCCGACGGTGAGCGGGGTTCTGCAGTCGAACCTGGGCATGTATCGGGTTCAGCTCGCGGGCAATCGCTATGGCGCGAACGAGGTCGGGCTCCACTACCAGATCCATCGCGGGATCGGCGTCCACCACGCCGCCGCGGTTCGGCGTGGAGAGCCGCTCCGGGTCAGCATCTTCGTGGGAGGGCCGCCCGCCCACACCCTGGCGGCGGTGATGCCGCTTCCGGAAGGTCTGACGGAGCTCCTGTTCGCGGGGATGCTGAACCGCAGGCGATTCCGCGTCGCTCGCCGCGACGGCTTCGCGATCGCCGCGGAGGCGGACTTCGTCATCACCGGGAGAATCGATCCGACGCGCACGCTTCCCGAGGGTCCGTTCGGAGACCACCTCGGCTACTACAGCCTGGCCCACGATTTTCCCGTGCTCGAGGTCGAGTCGGTGTACCACCGCGACGACGCCGTCTGGCCCTTCACCGTCGTCGGGCGCCCTCCCCAGGAGGACACGACCTTCGGAAAGCTCATCCACGAGCTGACGGAGCCCATGGTTCCGGTTTCGCTTCCGGGAGTGAAGGCCCTTCATGCGGTCGACGCCGCCGGTGTCCACCCGCTTCTTCTCGCCATCGGGAGCGAGCGCTACGTTCCTTACGGGGAGCGCGAGCCGCGGGAGATTCTCACCTGCGCGAACGCCATCCTCGGATTCGGCCAGGCTTCGCTCGCGAAATACCTGTTCATCGTGGCGAGGGAGGACGACCCCGAGCTCGACGTGAACGACATCGAGGCGTTCTTCCGCCATCTGCTGGCGAGAGCCGACTTCCGGCGCGACCTTCATTTCCAGACGCGCACCACGATCGACACCCTCGACTATTCCGGCACCGGACTGAACTCCGGCTCGAAGCTGGTCGTGGCGGCCGCGGGGCGGCCGAGGCGGGAGCTCTCTTCGAGTCCTGATCCGAACCTCGGCCTCGCCGCGCTCCCCGGCGTCCTGGTAATGAAGGCGGAGGCGTTCCCCGGCTACGCGCGGGTCGAGGCGGAGATGGAGGAGCTGTCGCGGCGGCTCGCGGCTCAGGACCTCGGCGGGTTCCCCCTCGTGGTCCTCGCGGACGACCCGGAGTTCACCGTGAGCCACCTCAGGAACTTCCTCTGGGTCACGTTCACCCGGTCGAATCCCTCGCACGACGTTCACGGGGTCTCGAGCTTCATCGAGCACAAGCACTGGGGCTGCGAGGGACCGCTCCTCATCGACGCCCGGCTCAAGCCCCATCATGCGCCGCCGCTCATCGAGGATCCCGAGGTGACGCGGCGCGTCGACGCGCTCGCATCGAAAGGGCGGAGCCTCCACGGAGTCCTGTGATGAGACTCAAGTCGCGCCGCGATTTCCTCTTCGGCCTCGCCGCCGCGCTCCCCGCGGCGCTTTCGTGCCGCAGCCGCGGAAGCCTTCCCCTGGGGGAGTTCGTGCCGCGGAGCATGCTCCGCGTTCCGGAAACGCCGGAGACGGAAGTCGCGAGGGCTCGATTCGCCGCAATCGACTTCCACAGCCACCTCAGCTGGTCGAAGGTCGGCCTCGGAGCCGAGCCCTATGGGGAGCGCATGAATTTGCTGGCGCCCGTCCCTTCCCTGCTCGCGGTCATGGATCGCCGAAACGTCCAGACGATGGTGAACCTCACCGGGGGCGTGGGAGACGGGCTGGAATCGGTGCTCAGCGCCCTCGACCGGGCGCACCCGGGACGCTTCCTTACCTTCACCGAGCCCTCGTGGAACGCTTTCATCCGATCGGACTTTCCGACGTTCCAGGCGGAGGAGCTCGAGAAGGCGCATCGGATGGGGGCGAAAGGGCTGAAGCTGACGAAGAACCTCGGACTCTACCTGCGCGAGCGAGTCACCGAGGGACCGCTGGTGGCGGTAGACGACCCGCGATTCGACCCGATGTGGGAGACCGCGGGTGCTCTCGGGATTCCCGTCGCCATCCATGTCTCCGACCCGGACGCGTTCTTCCTCCCGACGGATCGCTTCAACGAGCGCTACGAAGAGCTCTGGAACCACCCCGACTGGTCCTTTCACGGACGGGACTTCCCTTCGAAGGAGTCGATCCTCGAAGCCCGCAACCGGGTCTTCGCCCGGCATCCTCGCACCCGGTTCGTCGCCCTTCACGTCGGAAATCGATCGGAAGATCTGGGCTACGTGGCTTCCTGCCTCGATCGGCATCCGAATATGCACGTCGAGATCGGCGCCCGCATCGGTGAGCTCGGCCGGCAGCCGCGGACTGCGAAGCGGTTCTTCGAACGCTACCAGGACCGCATCCTCTTCGGGACGGACGCCGTTCCGGCCCCGCTGGGACTCGAAACGCCGCAACAGATCTTCGGGGACGAGCTCTACGAGATCTACTTCCGGTTCCTGGAGACGGCGGACGAGTACTTCGACTACGCCCCGGCGCCGATTCCGCCGCAAGGGCGCTGGCGCATCTACGGCCTGGAGCTTGAGGATACGATCCTGAAGAAGGTCTACCACGACAACGCAGCGCGGCTTCTCGGCCTAGCTTGACCAACGGCCTGGCGGAGAAGAGTCGCGCCAGCAACGCCGGCACCTTCCGACTTCACACCAATCGGCAATTCCTCTCTCAGGCTCTCAACGGTCAGCATCGGCCTCGAGCAGGTCAGCGACGGCATCTGGAACATTCTCTACTACGACAGGCGGAGGAGGTCGCCGGTCTTCACTTCACGATGACCTTTTCGAGTACAGCATCCTTGGGAATTCCGCGCAGACCATCCTCTCGTCGGTCCTCCAAAATCAGGGATATGGCGTCAGACAGGCTCTGCAATGCTTCATCCTTCGACTTACCTTGGCCATTTGCCCCTGGTACTTCTGGAGAGTACGCGATGTACCAATCCTCGTCTTGCTCGACGACCGCCGTGAATTCTGCGCTCATGTCACGCTCCAATCGACTACTCGGTAGTATGGCCAGGTGGCTCGCGCCTGTCTAACCACTCGCGTTGAGTGGCGTGGCCAGCCCTGAGCAAACCATCGAGCCCAACGAAGGCGTCCCTAGTCATCTGAACTCCGTCGCTAACGAAGTTCCAGACCAGGGAGCATCCTACTGATAAACACTGCGAAAAACTCGGCTGGCGTTCTAACGTCCCATTCTTCCAGGCGCACGAGAGTTGATTGGGTCGAGACCACTTGCGCCGAGTCTGGATAAATCCAGAGGGTCCAGTCGGTGTCGCTAATCTTCGCTTTTATGAACGATGCATCGTCCAGTTCGCGTGCTGTGAGTTGGAGACCTACGTTACGCAACGCTCGTTCAACGGCCGCTTCGCACTCAATCTGAAACTGCGTCAACCCCGACCCACTCGTCTCCGTCATGCCCGCCCAGGCACTCTTGTGCTCGCGGTTCCACTCCCGCCTTCCAGCATTCCACTTGAGCAAGCGCCACAGCATGGCTAGTGTCGGTCTAACACTGCGCTAAGCTGCGAAGCACGACTCAATGAAGGTGGCGCGCGCGGCGCGCCCACCAACAGAGTATTGCGCTTCGTCAGCTTCAGCGCATTGTTCGGCCGCCTCGTCGACCTTCGACAGCGGCTCTATTCCCTCGGCTCCGTCGGCCCCGGCGTGCGTAGGCCCCACAATATCAGTATGGCCATGCTCACTAGACATAGAGCACCCGACACCAGCAGAACCCGTATCGTCCCTTCCTGAAGCGAGCTCCCACGCGCCCCCTCAGCGGCCATCGGCAGCATCGTGTTGCCCGCGCCCCACAATGCACCAAGCAGGTTCGCCGTCCACGGAGCGAGGCAGCCATAGATGGCGACGACATGGCCAATCCTCGACGTTGACCGCGACAAGCTCAGCTTCGGCCAAAGTAGCCCTGCCACCAAAAGGAACGTGCCTTGCATCATGCCGAGAAGGTGGGTCGATAGCCCGAGGCGGGGCACAACCACACGTGGCACCGCGAAACCGACAAGGAGACCGAGGAGAAAGAGCAGGCCCCCCGCCTGTAGCAGCCGATGTGCGTCGCGACGCTGACTGCCGTGGAGATCTAGCTGCTCAGTCATGCCAGCCTCGCCTCTAGTCGGCCGAACACCCGGCTTGAGCAGCGGCACGGGAAAGCCGCCGACGAAGGCGAACCTCTTGTTCCAAGCGTCTCATGCCTTGCCGAAGGTGATGTGTCGTCTGCTCTTAGCCGAGGTTAGACCGTGCTCACTTCGATACTTTCTTGCCATAGCGAACCAATTCCTCACGAACTACGCTACGTAACGTATCCTTCAGAGTATAGGCCTTGCGGTCCACATGTTCCCGGAGAGCTGAATTGATCAACGTCTGGTAGTTCCCGCCGCCAGCCTCGTGAACCTGATCGCGAAACCACTGAAGGATATCCTCATCAATTCGAATGGTGATCCGCGTCTTTCCGGAAGGAGTCTCCATGATGGCGCCGCGTTTGGCCCGCCTGAAGTCATATTCTTTTTTCATCTCTTGCCTTCGTAACGTCGTCGTTCTTCCGTCGTGGCTGGTCGGGCGGAGATGAGCCTCAGAGCGTCCCCACGCCACGTGTAGACAACGACCAATAGCCGTCCCATTGTGTCCAAGCCGAGTGTTACGAACCGGTCCTCCTCGTCGACAGAATCATCCAGAATCGTGAGAGCCATGTCGTCCAGAAGTACAGCAGTGGCATCAGCGAAGTCGACACCGTGATTCTTAAGGTTGGAGGCGGCTTTCTCCGCGTCCCACTCGACCTCCACAGATCACAGAGTATGCACATCTGTGCATACTGTCAAGTATCGGCTGGACGCGGAGGTTCGGAGAGAACCGGTCTAACACTGCGGATGAGCGGCGTGGCCGGCCTTGGGTACCAGCACGACACTGCCAAAGGCGACTTCGTTTACCTCAGCAACTATGCTACCCGAAAACGTAGGCCACGTCCGCTGCAAGCGCAAGTTATCCGACGACCTTGTCATATTCGGCGTGGGTGCCGATCCAGAACCAAATGAGATCCTCACCCGACTCGACTGCGAGCGCGCGGTGGTGCATGCCTACGCGCGCCGACCAGAACCGACCCACCTTCTTGAAGTGAAGGGATGGGTGCTGCGGATTACGCTTCAGGTGTTCGTAAGAGCGATCTGCAGTGCGTTGAATATCCGGCGGGAGCGAATTGTACAGAGACCAGAAAGCCGGCGAGGCGCGGTGCTTCAAATTGGCTTGGTCTTGCCGGCTGCATGCTCCCGCAACGCCTCATCGGCGAGGGCATCGAGCTTGCCGGCGTAAATGTCCTGTTCGAGCTGGCGATCCCACGCAGCCCAGTCAAACGCCAGGAACCAGTCCCGGAACTCTGCCAGTTCCTCAGGGGATAGTCCCTGGATCTCGCCCTCAATGCGCTCGACTTTGCTCACAACACAAGTTTAGCACTGCTGTTCAATCGTCAGATAACACTGAGATGAGCTGCGAGGGCCGCGCCTCTTTGGCCATCGCGGACCTCGTCAGCTCCATCTCATTGTTCGACGGCACTTGATTCTCGTCAAAGCATGTCCACGAATCACCTGACCCGGGCGGATAGCTGACGAAAGCGGACCCGGCTGTCTAGCCTGCTGCCGTTCCCCGACGCCGCGCGATCACCGCTGCGACGATTCCGAACAGCGCACCGAACCCGATCGTGTACCACATCCAGAACGAGAGTTGCGGCGCCAGCCCGAGCGCGACCCACCACCCAAGCGTGCTCATCTGGGGGGGGTACGACGGCCGGGCGTCGTAGTGGGTGCCCCAGTTCCCCAGCATGGCCACGAGCATCAGCAACGCGATCGGGATGCGCGCGGCCAGGCCGTAGGCGAGAAGGGTGCGGCCGAGCGCGGGCCAGGCCAGGATGCCGATCGCGATACCGACGAAGAAGACGACGACGAACACCGACAGGATCGTGAGGCTCTCGGTGATCGGCACGTTGGGTCTCCACATGTGTTCCGGCACGATGCCTGCTTTAGGTACGAGGAATGCGGCCAGAGGCATCACAGCCAGCGCAGCGAACGTCAGGCCGAACGCGCGGCCGAGGCTCCCCGGCCTCGACCCGGCGCGGGTCAGCTTCCATCCGAACCAAGCACCGAACACCGGGACCAGCCACACGATCCCGACGAGCGAGGGGCTAAACGGCTTGTCGCCCCGGTTGAACAGAGCAGGCGACCAGCCCTGCAACTCCCCGACGAGACGCAGCAACGTGACGGCGAGCGTGATCACGGCCGGCACGAGGATCAACTTTCCGATCCGACTGGCGTTCTGGCTCACTGTGGGGCCTCCTGAGTCGAGCGGCTCATGCACCTGCGGCGCATGTCGTCACCCTCGCAACTGTCCGTCGAACGCGGCGATTGAGTGGCGTGGCCAGCCCTAAGTGGACCAACGAACTCAAGGAAGCCCTCGCACGCAATGTGACTGCCGATGTCCACGAAGAAGGCCACGCCCACTCCAATCGCTTGTTCGACAGCCGTTCCATAGTTATTGCCATGACACTACGTCCGGGATACGCCGCACGCGACGTTCGCCGTTGGCAAGGAATTCTTCCTCGACAAGCCTTCGTCCGGACTCGACACACACGAGTTGCATCTCGCCTGCCTTGCTGGCGGTGATAGGGCACACGAGAAAGTCCCCGTAGATTAGCTGCTCGAAGTTTACGAGACGCCGCAGAGATTCAGGCAGCCACTCTGTACCTTCGCCTCCAGCAACGCCAAGCACCCTCTTCGTTCCAACCACCCAAATACGGACGCCGCTCGCTCAAGGGGCCGCGCGACAGACGTTTTCGCCACTAGCTACCTCGGGCCGATGGAGATTGACGATGTCGCCGAAACAACCGTCTAACCTCTTGATCTCATGATCCCCAGAGCGTTTTAGCAGAGCGAGGGGAGTGCCGGTAGCGGTTTGGGGAGTACGGGAGGCGAGCGCATCTTCCTGAGAGGGTTGGAGATGGGGCGAAGGGTGTTGTCTCGGTATTGGATATCGGTTTTAGCGGGGGTCGGTAGTCTGATAATAAGAGCAAATTTCCCTCGGGGTGGTCCGGGTGAGCGGGCATCTCGACCTAATGATAGAGAAACCGGGCGGAAGCTTTCAAATGGACTCATCCAGAGGACTTCGGATTCGGATAGTGCCGATCCGCGAGGTGGACGTAGATCATCGTCGTCTCGAGGTCGGCGCGGCCGAGGACCTTTTGGACCGAGCGAACGTCGTAGCCGTTCTCGATGAGGTGCGGAGCGAACGAATGCCGCAGGGCGTCGCAGCCATTGCGTTTTGACGGCCCGAGCCGAGCAAGGTCTAGCGGTTCAGATCCGCTTTGACGCGTTCCGTCGCTTCCATCACCCGCAGGAGGTTGCCGCCCAGGATCTTCTCGATGTCCTCCTCGCGATAGCCCTTCGCCAGAAGTGCTTCCGTCAGCCGGGGCAGCTTCGAGACGTCGTCCATTCCGAGGGGCATCGACGCCCCGTCGAAATCCGAGCCCAGCCCGACGTGATCCGGTCCCACGAGCTTCACCACGTGGTCGATGTGCTCGATGATCTTCTGCCAGCTCACCTGGGGAAGGTCGCCTCTCTCCATCGCTTCCCGATCGCGCTTCTCCCCCTCGCGCATCTCGCAGGCGGTGTTCTCGCCGCAGAGTGTCCGGAGCTCCTGGTCGATCTTCTCCACCCGCTTCCCTTGCGCCGCCTTGGCGTCGCGCGCTTCCTGGCTCAGGAACGTGATCTCGTAGTTGATTTGGATGACGCCGCCCTTCGAAGCCAGGGCGCGAATCATGTCGTCGCTCATGTTCCGCGGGTGGTCGCTGATCGATCGGCACGACGAATGAGACGCCATGAGCGGCGCTTTCGAGATCTCGAGAGCGTCGTAGAACGTCTTGTCGGCGACGTGGGAGATGTCGACCATCACCCCGAGACGGTTCAGCTCCCGCACCACGTCCTTTCCGAAATCGGTCAGACCGTTGTGCTCGGGAGAGTCGGTCGAGGAGTCGGCCCAGTGATTGTTCTGGAAGTGCGTGAGGGTGAGATATCGGACTCCGAGCTCCGCGTACATTCGCAGGACGCCGAGGTCGTCGTCGATCATATGCCCGCCCTCCATTCCCATGAGGGCGGCGATCTTTCCCTGCTGCTGGGCCTTTCGCACGTCGGCGGCCGTGGTGGCGAGGAGGAGGTCCTGCGGGTGGCGGCGAACCTGCTCCCGGACGGCGTCGATCTGACGAAGGGACCGCTTCACCACGTCCGGCCCCGAGAGCGTTCCCGGCATCCAGATGGAGAAGAAGACGGCGTCGAGGCCTCCCTCCCGCATGCGCGGGATGTCGACGTGGCCCTGGCTCGCTCTCGCTTCCAGGTCGAACGCTTCGTAGATCATCTGCTGGGTCGTGTCGGCGTGGGTGTCGAGAACCAGCGCCCGTCGGTGAAGATCGGAGGCGCGATCCTGCGCCGCGGCGAAAACGATCGCGAGAAACAAGCTGGTGTTCATGTGCGGGAGATTAGTCGGGATGACGCTCGCGCCGCAACGGTGCTATCGTCGCTTCATGCTGAAAGCGCTCCTGTTCCTCGTTCAATGGCCGCTCGACCCCCATCTGCTTGCCGTCGAGGACGCGCGCGACGACGCGGCGCCTCTGGTCGAAGCCCTCGAGGGTCCTCAGGCGCGTCAGGCCATTCGGGCGCTCGGTAGATTCGAGAGGCCCGAGCTCGCCCATGGGGTCCTTCCGTTTCTGTCCTCCAAGGACCCCGACCTGCGAATCGAGGCATTGACCGCTCTCGCACAAATGAACGCGGCGATGCCGCTCTCACCGTTTCTCGAGAGGGAGCGCGATCCACGAGTCAGACCCGTTCTCTACGAGTCGCTGGGTCGGCTGACCGAAGCGACCGAGGAGACATTGCTGCCGGGTCTCGGAGAGGAGGACGCGATTCGACTCGGCGCCATCAAGGCGCTCGAGGGTTTCTACCGTGTCCGTGAGGTCAAGCCAGAGGAGTCGGCGCTTGCCTCGATCCGACGCGCCGTGCGCGAATCCCGATCTCCGAAGGTCCGCCAGCTCGGGCTCCTCGCGCTCAATCGCGCCTCCGATCGGGACGCGGTGACCCTCGATGCCGCGTTCACGGATTCAGATCCTCTCGTTCGCCGACTCGCGGTCGCCGGGTTGAAGGAATGGAGGGACGATCCTTCGCCCATCGTGCGGTACGAGTCGCTCCGGGTGGACGGAAGCTGCGAACGCGCCGCGTCTTCGCTCTCGGACACGAGCGAGCACGTCGTCCTCCTCGCGATCGATCTCCTGGGAAACGGCTGCCCCACCCCGCCGCTCGAGCAAATCCTCGCGGAGAGCCGGGATTGGCGGCGGCCTTCGCGGGCGCTGGTCTCCCTCGCCAAGGTCACGCCGGAGCGGGCGCGCCGGGAGCTCCCGCGATTCGTCTCCCATCCGGTCTGGCAGGCGCGGACCTACGCCGCCCGGGCGGCGAAAATCCTCGGGGATGGCGAGGCTCTTTCGAAGCTCCGAAATGATTCCCACCCGAACGTCATCGCCGAAGCCCTGGTGACGCCCGAGGACGTTCTCGCCGCCCTCGCGAACGACGACTACGGACTCCTGGTGACGGCTCTCGAGCTGCTGAAGGGGCGGACGAGCGCTTCCGCGGCGCCGGCTCTCCTCGAGACTCTGTCCCGTGTGAGCCGCCGGATGGAGCGCACCTCCCGGGATCCCCGAAGGCTTCTCCTGGAGCGCCTGCGCGAGCTCGAAGGGGTGGAACCCGCGGAGCTCGCCTCCAAGCTCGACTATCTCCTCTCGGACTTCGACCCGGCCATCGCCGCTCTGGCCGCCGAGATCGTCACCGAGAACACCGGAAGAAAGACCGAGGCCAGGACCACGCGCTTCGCCCCCGATCCCCTTCCGCCTGCCGATTTCCTTCTCGGCCTTCTGGGCGCGAAAGCGACGCTGAAGATGAAAGAGGCGGGAAGCTTCACCGTCGAGCTCCTCCCCGAGGCCGCGCCTCTCACCGCCGCCCGGTTCGTGCAGCTGGCGGAGTCCGGCTACTACCGTGGGCTCACCTTTCACCGCATCGTCCCCAACTTCGTGATCCAGGGCGGAAGTCCCGGGGCCAACGAGTACATGGGCACGCCGGGATATATCCGCGACGAAGTGTCCGCCCTCTCGCACGAGCGCGGTACTCTCGGGATCTCGACTCGCGGCCGCGACACCGGAGACAGCCAGATCTTCGTGAACCTCGTCGACAACTTCCGACTGGACCACAACTACACGGTCTTTGCGCGGGTGATCGCGGGCATGGAGAACGTGGACTCGATTCAGGAGGGGGACGTCATCGAGGAGATACGGGTCGAAAGACGCTGACGACGCTCAGGCGGCGTCTTGCATCCAGCGAAGAGCTTTCTTCATCTCGGAAGCCATTCGCTCCCTCGGAAAGTGACAACGCCGGCCGTGGCCCGGGAGGATCCATTCGAACGAGTAGTCCGCGACCTTCTCGCTCGAGCGCACCAAGGTGGCCCAATCGTACCAGCAGGCGCTCCGGAAGGCGTAGATGTGACCCCGGCTCTCGCTCCACGCGAGGTGGTCGCCGGTGAAGAGAAACTCGTCCCGATACAAGAGACAAGCCGAGCCGCGGGTGTGACCAGGGGTGGGAATGACCAGGAGGCCCGCATCCAGGGCGACGGGATCGTCGCCGCCGACCGGGCGCTCGATATCCCGCGTTCCCTGCCCCAGGTCGCGCTCGTGCATGACGCGCTCGCAGCCGAAGTGGTCCCGGAACTTGCGATGGTCGGCGACGTCGTCGCGATGGGTCAGGAACATCAGGGAAACGCCGCCGAGATCCGCAAGACGCCGCGCCAGCGGCATCGTGAATCGCGGCGAGTCCACGAGGACGTTTCCCGATTCCCGGGTGATGAAGTAGCTCGTCGCCCCGAAGCTGGACTCGCTGTGGAACCCGGTATGGAACACGTCGCCATGAATCCGGTCGGGGAAGGCGTCGATGACCGCGGCCGTATCCTGCTTCGCCGTCGATCCGATGGAGCCCGTCGGACAGGAGACCAGGGCCATGAGGGCGCGCTTTCGCCCCTCGTCGGTTTCCGGCTGCCGGTGGACGCTCGCCTGGTCGTCCCGTTCGGTGAAAGTCTCCGGCGCCATCCAGCGGCAGGTATCGCAGTCGATGCAGCTCGAATCGACGTAGAAATCGCCGGGAGCGTTATGGGGCAAGCGCTTCGAAAGCTGCGCCATGAAGCCAGTATAGCGCCGGCGATTGCGCTCGGCGGCTCCCCGATCGGATAGAATACTCGCGGTTCCGGGAAGAGAGGGGATCGGGAACATGTCGCTTCGCGCGCCGTCCGCCGACGTTCGCCACCTGTCGCGAATCGTTCTGCTGGCGGCGATTTATTTCCTGCTGGCGGACGCGGCACTCGCGCCGCAGCTGTTCGAGGGCCACCTGGGGAAGATCGTCTGGCCTGCGAGCGGCTTCGCGCTCGCGTGCCTTCTTCTCTACGGTGTCGAGCTCTGGCCGGGAGTCGCCCTGGGCGCCTTCCTCGCCGGCGTGACCAATTCCGGGCAGGTTCTCTACTCGCTGATAACGGCCGCCGGGAACTCCCTGGAGGTGATATCCGCCGCGCTCCTGCTGCGCCACGTCGCCCGCTTCGACACCCGCATGGAGCGCGCGAAAGACGTGGCGCTCCTGATCTCCTGCGGCGCGGTCGGCGCCTGCGCCAGCGCCCTTTTTGGAATCCTCGGCATGCACCTCTCCGGGATGGCCGCCCTCGAGGCGCTTCCTCGAATCGCGTGGAAATGGACGCTCGGGCACGCCATGGGGATGGTCCTGGTAACTCCCTTCGTCCTCACGGTGAGCTCGTGGTGGAAGGCGCGCAGGCGCCCCGGCTCCTGCGGTGAAGCTGCGGCCCTTTTCTTTCTGATTTTCGTCGTGGGCGCCGTCGCCTTCTGGGGCGGCGGCGGAATGCTTCGCGAGTACGATCTCGAATACCTTCCGTTCCCGCTGCTGGTGTGGGCCGCCTTCCGCTTCGGCGTCCATGGCGCCGCCTCGGCGAATCTCATCACCTCGGGGATGGCGGTCTGGGGAACCGCCGCTGGATGGGCGCCCTTCGCCTCGGGCTCCTCGAGCGAGGACCTCCTTTTGACCTGGAGCTTCGTGAACGTGAGCGCGGTGACGACTCTGCTCCTGGCGGCGGTGGTGACCGAAGGCCGGCGGTCCGAGGAAGAACGGCACAAGAGCGATACCCGTTACCGCACGCTCATCGAGCAGGCGGCGGATGGTATCTTCTCGACCGACGCCCAGGGGCGCCTGACCGACGCCAACAGCCGGGGATGCGACATGCTCGGGCTCGAGCGCGACGCGGTGCTCGGCCTGGAGCTGGCCGATCTCGCGGAGTCTCGAGACCGGGACCGCGTCCGCGCCCTCGTCTCTAGCCTGATGCCGGGAGAGGCCGCGATATCGTCATGGCACGTGCAGCGGGCCGAAGGGGGGAGGACGTTTCCCGCCGAGGTGAGCATCAAGCGGCTGGACGACGGTCCGATCCAGGCGTTCGTTCGGGACGTGACCGAGCGCCTGGCTCTCGAGGAACAGCTGAGCCAATCGCAGAAGATGGAGGCGGTCGGCGTTCTCGCGGGCGGCATCGCCCACGACTTCAACAACCTGCTCACGGCGATCATCGGCCACAGCGACTTCGCGCTGATGCGGCTTCCCAGGGAGCACAAAGTGCGCGCCGACATCCAGGAGGTAGCCAAGGCCGCGGGCCGCGCCGCCGACCTCACGCGGAAGCTCCTGGCGTTCGCTCGAAAGCAGTTGGTGGAGCCCAAGCTTCTGAACATGCACGATCTCGTGCTCAACATCGAGAACATGCTCAAGCGGGTGCTCGGCGAGGACATCGAGCTGACCATTCGCTCCGAGGGGGAGCCCTGGTTGGTGAAAGTGGACCCGGTGCAGCTCGAGCAGGTGATTCTCAACATCACCATCAACGCCCGCGACGCGATGCCGCGAGGCGGCCGGCTCGAGATCGAATGCCGGAACGTCTACTGGAACGGCGACGGCACCGACGAAGTGTCCCGCGGAGCCTATGCCACGCTCGCTGCGAAGGACACCGGCGTGGGAATGGACACCGAGACGCTGTTGCGGATCTTCGAGCCCTTCTTCACCACCAAGGACCGGAGCCAGGGCACCGGCCTCGGGCTCGCCGTCTCCTATGGGATCGTGAAGCAGGCCGGAGGTTATATCTGGGCCACGAGCGAGCGCGGCAGAGGGAGCACGTTCCGCATCCTGCTGCCTCGCGCGACCGAGCTCGAGATCCCGGCCGCCGAAGGGGAGCCCCGCACGTACCCCTCGAACGTGGAGGAGGGCGCGGGGAGCGGGGGCGAGACCATCCTTCTCATCGAGGACGAGCCTCTGGTGCGCGACCTGGCTCTCGAGGTGCTGAGCTCGCGAAGCTACCGGGTGCTGACGGCGGGGGACGGGGAAGAGGCGCTCTCCATCGCGAGAGCGCATCCCGCGGAGATCCACCTCACGGTAACCGACGTCGTGCTTCCGGCGATGAGCGGAAAGGAAGTCGCCCGCCGGCTCCGCGAGACCCGGCCCGGGCTGAAGGTGCTGTTCATGTCCGGCTACGCGGAAGAGCAGGTGGTGCATCGCGGCGTGGTCGAGGAGGACGTCGCTTTTCTAGCGAAGCCCTTCACGCCCGCGGCGCTCACCGAGAAGGTACGACGCGTCCTCGATCCCAAGGGCCCCTGAACCGGATCGACCTGCCGGATTCAGAACAGGCCGCGGACTATCCGCAGCAGGATCAGGAGGATCATCGGCGAGAAGTCGAGACCGCCGACCGGCGGAATCAACTTGCGGATCGGGGCCAGCACCGGCTCGGTGAGCATGCGGGTCATGCGAGCCACGGGATTGTCCGGCGGAAGCTGGAACCAGCTCACGATGACCGTGATGAAGACGACCACGGTATAGACATCGATGAGAAAAGCCGGGAAATGAGACTGTTCCACAGCGCGAATCCTACCATTACAATGAAACATGCCGTCGGATCAAAACGGTGGCGCGGCGCGGTGGCGCTGGCCGCTGGTTCTCGCCCTCCTGGGCTTCGGACTGCTGGCTCTCATGGCCTACGTGTTCCATCGGGCCCAGAGACTCCCGGGCGAGATCCTCGAACAGGGCCGGTCGATTGCGAGCGAGCTCCGTTCGGTGGCCGGCGCTTTCAAGACGGGCACGATTACCACGACGTTCGTCAGCTACGCGGCGGAAATGAGCGGCGGCCAGAAGCTCCAGTTCGCCACCCTGAAGGAAATGGAGGTCTTCGAGCGTACCGACCGAGCACAGGTCCTCTGGGGCCAGCTCGAGCTTCCCGAAGTGGTGGTCCGGGCCGAAGCGCCGGTGGAGTACACCTACTACCTGGATCTCGAGGAAAGATGGGATTTCCTGCTGGAAGGCCAGAGGGTCCTGGTCCGAGCGCCGCCCATCCGATTCAATACTCCGGCGATTGACGTCTCCCGTCTCCGTTACGAAGTCAAGTCCGGAAGCGTCTTCCGCGACGAGGCGCTGGCGCTCGAGAACCTGAAGCGCGGCCTCGGAGAGCTCTCTCGAGCGCGGGCGGCGGAGAACGTGGGCCTGGTGCGGGAGATGGGGCGCAAGCAAACCGCGGAGTTCGTGCGCACGTGGCTTCTCTCGAGGTACGACGACGCCTCCTCCTACCGGGTCGAGGTCACGTTCGCGGGCGAGGCCCCGCCTCAGGAGCCGGCGGACGCGCGGACGCTTCGATAGCGCTTCAGGGATACCTGGCCGGCAGGGGCCCCTTTGGTCTTGCTCACGTCCTTCACCTGCGCCACGTGCACCGAGACTTGACCGGCGCCGCTCGCCTTCGAATGACGGGCGGCGAGCGACGCCGCAAAACGAAGGGTCTCGCGGGGAAGGCTCGAGAGCCCTTCGGGATTCCTGACGATCACGTGGGAGCCCGGGCAGCCGGCGACGTGAAGCCAGAAGTCCCGCTGGGACGCGATCCGAAAGGTGAGCGCATCGTTGTCCCGCGCGGTGCGGCCGACGAGGACCTCCATCCCGTCCGGCGAGGTGAAGCGCCGCGCTACCTGATCCTCGAGCGGTTTCACCTGCAGGAAATCCCCGTGCCCGGTATAATCCGGGCATGATGCGGATCGTAACCCAGGGGGCTCTCCTGCTGACGCTTCTCTCGGTGGAGTCCCAGGCGCAGACGGTACGCGTTCAATGGGACCGGAAAGTCGATTTCTCGAGCTATGAGAGCTTCGCATGGATCGAGGGAACGGCGGCGGTCGACCCCGAGGTGAACCAGCTCATCTCGGACTCCATCGAGAACGAGCTCTCGGTTCGCGGGATTTTTCCCGACGAGGACGAGCCGGGCCTCCACGTCGTCTACCATGCCTCCGCCCGGGAGTCGTTTCAGGTGGAGGGCGGATACCGGAGCGACTGGGAATCCTCGGGATCGCTCACCGTCAACAGTCACCTCGCGGGGACGCTGATCGTTGATCTCGTGGACGCGCGCGAGAACCGGATCGTCTGGCGTGCGATCGCCACCGCCACCGTCAGCGGTGATCCCAAGAAAGCCCGCAGCCGGATACCTTCCATCGTTCAGAAGATGTTCGCCGACTTCCCGCCCGAGACTCCGTAACCTCAGTTCTGCTGTCCGTCGGTCGCGGCCGGCTTCGAGGGAACGACCACCGGTGCGAGGCTCAGCCCGGCTACGATCCGATTGAGCGCCGCCACTTCCGTCGCCACGATCTCGTCGAATCGCGATCGCAGTCTCTGGAGCTCCGGTTTCAGGTCCGAGAGCCTCTCATGGGCTCCTGCGGTGGGAGGAAATTCTCCCTCCACCACGTACCCATAGAGCGACGTCAGCTGGTTGTCGATCTGCGGCGGAAAGTTGATCGGATCTTGACCCGACGTGCTCTTCACCTGGGTTAACGACTCTTCGAGCTCCGTCAGTTTGTCTTTCGCCGATTTCACCGCGCCTTCGATCTCCTCGGTCCCGAGACCCGCCTTCTTCACGCGCTCCAGAACGGATTCCGACTGACCCTTGACGTCGCGAAGATCGCTCAGCACCGCGAACAGCGAGTCGATCTCGGTGGCGACTTCCTTCCCGAAGTCGTATTGCTCCCGGAGCTCCGCCACGGTGGCGGAAAGGTTCGGGGTCAGGGCGACCGAGAGCGGCACCGTCTGGCTCCACTCGCCGGTCGAGAGCCGCGCCTGGAAATCGCCGGGCACCACCTTCATCCCCGGCGCGCCGCCCCAGTGCACGACTCCCTTCGGAAGCTCGGGAGCTTTCTCCCGGAGATCCCATGCGAAGCGGTTGAGTCCCTTCTGCACCGGCAGCTTGGGCTCTCCTCGACGAGGTCCGAAGCGCGGGGCGGGCGCGTCATCGACCGCTTCCCCGGGCTTCCCCTGAAACGTCCGCATCACATTTCCCCCGGCGTCCAGTATCTCCAGCTTGACGTCCTTTTCCGGGAGCTCGCGGAAGTAGTAGCTCAGGGTCGCTCCCTCGACGACTCCGCCGCGATATGCCGTGCGCGGGGCGAAGAGATGAGCGTCGGCGCCGCGTACCGCGTCGTTGATCTGATGAAGGGGGCTCACGTCGTCGAGCACCCAGAAGGCGCGGCCTTGCGTCGAGACCACCAGGTCCTTTCGATGGACGCGCAGATCCGTCACCGGAGTGACCGGCAGGTTGAGCTGAAACCGCTGCCAGTGCGCTCCGTCGTCGAAAGAGACGTACAGCCCGAACTCGGTGCCGGCGTACAGAAGACCCTTCCGGTCGGGATCCTCCCGGATGGCGCGGGTGAAGCTCGTCGCCGGTATCCCGTTCTTTCCGTCGGTCAGCAAGCTCCAGCTCGCCCCGTAGTCGTTGGTCCGAAAGATATATGGCCGGAAATCGTTCTCGCGATAGCGGTAGACGGCGATGAACGCTCTTCCCGGGTCGTGGGCCGAGAGCTCGATCACGTTCACCGTTCCTCCCCGAGGCATGTCCCTGGGCGTGATCTCTTTCCAGCTCGCCCCGGCATCCCGAGAAAGATGGACGCGTCCGTCGTCGGAGCCCGACCACAACAGGCCGCGGGTTTGAGGGGACTCCTCGAACGCGAAGACGGTGTTGTAGACCTCCACCCCCGTACTGTCGTGGCTGATCGGCCCCCCGGCGTAGTCCTGCTGCTCGACGTTGTTGGTGGTGAGGTCGGGGCTGATCACCGTCCAGCTCTGGCCGTGGTCCCTGGACATGTGAACCACCTGCGAGGCGTGGTAGAGAACGTCCGGGTCGTGAGGAGAGAGCCGGATCGGCGCGTTCCACTGGAACCGGTACTTGAGATCGCGGGCCGCCTGTCCGAGCTGGAGCTGCGGATAATGAAGGATCTCCCGCACCTCTCCCGTCTTCCGGTTGGTGCGCTCGATGCTCCCGCCGTAGCAGCCGGCATAGACCACGTCGGGATCGCGAGGATCGACGGCGATATGGCCGCTCTCGCAGCCGCCGACCGCGTACCAGTCGGGAACGACGCGCCCGAAGCCCCTTCCGCCGCGCATGGGAACGGAGATCGTCGAGTTGTCCTGCTGCGCGCCGTAGACCCGGTAGGGCCAGCGTTCGTCGACGACCAGGCGGTAGATCTCCGCCGTCGCCTGGTTCTGCTGCGTGGACCAGGACTTTCCTCCATCGAACGAGACGTTCGCGCCGCCGTCGTTGGCTTCGATCATGTTGAGCGGGTCGTCGGGATTGAGCCACAGGTCGTGATTGTCCCCGTGAGGAACCTCGATGCGCTGGTCGAAGGTCTTTCCCCCGTCCACCGACTTGAAGAAGTTGACGTTCAGGCCGTACACGGTGTTCTCGTCGGCGGGGTCGGCGTAGATATGAATGTAGTACCAGGGGCGCTGCCTGAGGTTCGCGTCCCCGTTGACGCGCCGGAAGGTATCGCCTCCGTCGTCGGAGCGGTATACCCCACCCTTGTCTCCCTCGGCCTCGAGGAGGACGAAGACCCGGTTCGGATTCGCGGGCGAGACGGCGACGCTCGACCGGCCGACGACGCCCTCGGGAAGACCGCCCTTGACCTTCTTCCAGGTATCGCCGGCGTCGGCGCTGCGATAGACGCCGTCGTTCTCGCCCCCCGACATCAGGGTCCATGGCTTCCGCTCCGCGCTCCAGGCCGACGCGAAGAGGTTCCGCGGGTTCGACGGATCCATCGAGAGGTCGACGACACCCGTCTTGTCGCTCACGTAAAGGACCTTCTCCCAGCTCTTGCCTCCGTCCTTCGAGCGAAAGACTCCGCGCTCTTCGCTCGGCCCGAAGATGTGCCCCAGCGCGGCGACGTACACCAGTTCCGCATCGCGCGGGTGAACGCGGATCTTGCCGATCTGCCCCGCCTGGCGAAGACCGATGTGCTTCCAGGTCTTGCCCGCGTCGGTGGACTTGTAGACGCCGTCGCCTACGGAGATGTTCCCGCGCGGACAGGCCGAGCCCGTTCCCACGTAGACCACGTTCGGATCCGACGGCGCGACGGCGATGGCGCCGATGGCGCCCACGCCGAGGAAGCCGTCGGTCACGTTCGTCCAGGTGTTCCCGGCATCGAGGGTCTTGAACAGGCCGCCCCCGGTGCCGCCGAAGTAGTAGACGAGCGGCTGCCCCGGGACGCCGGTGACCGCGGTCGATCGCCCGCCGCGGGAGAATCCGACGTCGCGGAACTTCAAGCCGGAAAGGAGCGACGGATCGACCTTGACGTTCGCCGGATCCTCGACGTAGTCGTTGTAGCTTCCCTGCCCCCGGACGAGGCCGGCGCCGGAGGTCACGAGGAACGCGGTGACGAGTGCGAGGGTTCTCATTTCGATACTCCTGTCGTGAATCGCAGCAGGGTGGTCGACGTCTTTCCGTCGTCGGCCAGAGTGAGGATGTACAGCCGATCGTATTCGTCGGAGGCGATCGGAGCTCCCGGATCGCCGCCCAGGAGCTGAACCAGCTCGGGAGTGGTGTCGCTGTGGCCGACGATGAGCGCTCTTCCGCCTCGAGCGCGCAGTTCCTTCGCGAAGGCCGGAAGGCCGTCTCCGTCATAGAGCTCGACGGGCTTCGCAATCGCCTCCGCCGCAGGTCTCGCGGTCTCGCGCGTGCGCGCGTAGTCGGTGCTGTAAACCGTCCCGATCCCCGCGTCCTTCAGGATGGCCGCGAGGGTGCGCGCCCGGCTCCGACCCGCGTCGCTCAGCTCCGCGTCGCGGCTCTCGTCGACCTTCTCCCCGTGCCGTACGAGCACGAGCACGGTCTCGGCGCGGGCGGAACAGACGAGCCCCAGGAGGACGAACGCGGCGGTCGCCGCTCGAAACGCGGTTTTCATTGGGTCATTCTATCGCGCTACCGCAGCTCGGGAAGAAACGCGGAAGGCTCGGGCTCCCCGATGAACGTGCTCTTCGGAAGGCCGCGGGTGATCGCCCAGCGGTGGAGCCAGGTGATCCCTCCGGGCCCGATGTAGGTATCCGGGAGCGAGAACGCCGGATCGAGGAGCGCTTGCTCGAGGGTTACGTAGCGATAGCCTCTTTGCGCCAGGACGTCGAGCAGCCGCCCGAGGCCGTCGGCGTTCAGCGAGTTCGCGTGAAGAAGGAGGATCTGGGGCGGCTCGTAACCGACGATTGCCCGGGACTGACCCTCGTAGTACTCGATCACCGCGGACATGTACCCGACGTACGCGTCCAGCACCCGGCCCCTCTCCCCTTCTCCGGCGGTGTCGTAGACGCGCGCGAACAGGTAGTCGTAGTTGTCGATGGTGACCGGAGCCACACGGTATCCGCGCTGCGCGAGGAAGGATTCGAAGGCCGTCCTCGCCCCGAGGTCGGTCCCGGCGTGAAGGAACGGATGCCGGAAGTAGCGCGGCACGGCGCCCCGCAGCGCCAGGAGACGCCTCGTCACGATTTCTCCGCGAAGCACGTCTTGCTGGAATTCCTCGAGGGAGGTGCCATGGAGATCGGCGTGGGAGTAGGTGTGGTTCCCGAGATCCGCTCCCGCCTCGAGCCAGAGAGCGAGGAGCGCTACCCTCTCGGGGTCTTCGTTCTCCCCGTCGTAGAGCTTCCCCTCGTTCACGAAACCGATGGCGGGGACGTCCCGCGTGCGAAGGTGCCCGAGGAGCTTCCCGGTCCGCGCGCGGACCTCGTCCTTCGGAAGAGGGCTCTCCGAGACGAACGGGAGATCGTCGATGGTGATCGCGACCCGACGCGTCTCGGCGGAGTGGAGTGCTTCGAGCGCGACGAGAAGAAGGTACGACACCGGGGGATGCTAGCTCAGGCCCGGTCGTCCGGAAAGGCGAGGACCGAGTCGATGCCGCCGGCGTCGGCTGCGATCATGACCAGGCGGTCGAACCCCAGGGCGACGCCGGCGCAAGGAGGAAGGCCACGATCGAGGGCGGCGATCATCTTCTCGTCGATCGGCACTTCGGCGCGGCCCAGGGTCCTCCGTAGCTCGAGATCGGCGACGAATCTCTGGCGCTGCTCGAAGGCCTCGGTGAGCTCGTGATATCCGTTCGCGAGCTCCAGCCCTCGGACGAAGACCTCGAACCTCTCGGCGACGTCGGGCTCCTCCCCCTCCCCTTTCCGGACGCGCGCCAGCGCCTTGAGATCGAGGGGGAAGTCGAAGAGGAAATGCGGCCGCTCGATCCCGAGATGGGGCTCGACGGCTTCCGCCATCAGGAGGTGAAGCCAGTCCTCGCGGGAAAATCCGGCGGACGAGAAGGGCCGGAGCCCGAGCGCGTCGGCTCTCGCCTCGAGCTCGCCGGAATCCGCCGCGTGGGGATCGGCTCCGACCCACCTCCCGAACGCTTCGGCGTACGGCTCCCGAATGGAGGGGGCGCTTCCCAGAACTTCCTGGAGGAACGCGTCCACTTCGTCCATGAGGCCCTGGTGATCCAGACCCGGGCGGTACCACTCGAGAAGGGTGAACTCGGGGTTGTGGCGAGCGCCGCTCTCACCGTCGCGGAACACCCGGGCGACCTGGTAGATGGGTCCCGAGCCCGCGGCGAGCAGGCGCTTCATGAAGAGCTCCGGTGAGGTCTGGAGGAAGCGCGAGCTTCCGCTGACCGAAGTGCGAAGGCTCTCGATATGGGGATCGGTCGCGGTCGACGATCCCAGGATCGGGGTCTCTACCTCGAGGATGCCCCGCCGGGCGAAGAACTCTCGCGCGCGGGTGAGGAGCCGCGCCCTGAGCCGGAGCGCCGCCGGGGTGGCGGTCGGCTCCCAGCTCGCGCCTCCGGTCACCCGGTCACTTCACGCGGCCCACGTACTCGCCAGTGCGGGTGTCCAGCTTGAGCTTCTCGCCCACCTCGATGAAGAGCGGAACCCGCACCACCGCGCCCGTCTCGAGCTTCGCCGTCTTCCCGCCGGTTCCCGCGGTGTCGCCGCGGATGCCGGGCTCGGTCTCTACCACCTCGAGCTCGACGAACATCGGAGGGGTCACCTGCAGGACGATGTTGTCGTGAAGCGTAACCACGCACTCGGCGTTCTCCTTCAGCCAGAGAGCGGCGTCGCCCACGGACTCCGCGGACGCCTGGTGCTGCTCGTAGGATTTGGGATCCATGAAGTGCCAGTACTCGCCGTCCTTGTATAGGTACTGCATCGCCGTTTCCACGATGTCGGCGCCTTCGATCGTCTCTCCCGACTTGAACGTCCTCTCGAGCACCCGGTTGGTCTTCAGGTTGCGGAGCTTCACCCGCGTGAACGCCTGGCCTTTGCCGGGCTTCACGAACTCCGCCTCGGTGATCACGCAGGGGTCGTTGTCCAGGGTCACCTTGAGCCCCGAGCGAAATTGATTCGTGCTGTACGTCGTTGACATGGGATAATTCTACACGCCATGTCCAACGAAGCGAAGGCGCAGTCGAAGAGCGACCTGCTCCAGGGAACTCTCGACATGCTCATTCTGAAGACCCTGTCCCTCGAGCCGGTCCACGGCTGGGGCATCGCCCAGCGCATCCAGCAGATCTCGAAAGACGTTCTGCAGGTGAACCAGGGCTCGCTGTACCCGGCGCTGCAGAGGCTCGAGATCGCGGGATGGATCGCCTCCGAGTGGGGCGCCTCCGAGAACAACCGGCGGGCCAAGTTCTACAAGCTCACGGCCACGGGAAGGCGTCATCTGAAGGATGAGACGGAGAACTGGAACCGGCTCTCCGACGCCGTGGCGCGCATCCTCGCTACCAGCTGAAGGCCCTGAAGGCCCTGAAAGGAATGTTCAGCCTCTACCGCCGACTCGGCGCGCTGCTCGCTCGGCGGCGATTCGAGCGCGACCTCGACGAGGAGCTCCGCTTCCATCTGGAGATGGAGATCGGAAGGAACGTCGCGAGAGGGATGGACCCCGTCGAGGCCCGCTACGCCGCGGAGCGCGATTTCGGCGGCACGGTGCGCGTCAAGGAGGAGGTTCGCGCGCTACGAGGTCTCGCCCTCGTCGATTCACTCACCGAGGACGCTCGCTCCGCGGTCCGCGTTCTGCGGCGCTCGCCGGGTTTCACCTTCGTCGTGGTCGCGACCCTCGCCCTCGGCGTGGGCGTGAACACCGCGATCTTCAGCGTCGTGAAGGACGTGCTCCTCCAGCCGCTTCCCTACGCCGACGCGTCCCGTGTGGTTCTGATCGATCGGAGGGCCTCGGCGACCGGAAGTGACCTTTCCCCTCTTTCCCCATTGGCGCTCTCCGTTCCGGAGCTCGATTTCTATCGAACGGCGAGCCGAACTCTCGAGTCCATGGTCGAGTACCACTCGATGCCCTTCACCCTCCTGGGGGACGGCGTCCCGGAGAGAGTCGACACCGGAGTCGTCTCCGCCGGCTTCTTCGACGTGCTGAAGGTGCGGCCGATTCTGGGCCGGACGTTCCTTCCGGGAGAGGACGCGGTCGGAGCCGAGCCGGTACTGGTCCTGAGCTACGAGTACTGGCAGCGCCGGTACCGCGGCGACCCGGCGGTGGTCGGGCGGATTCTCGAGATGAACGATTGGTCTCACCGCGTCGTGGGAGTCCTCCCTCCGCTTCCCCGATTCCCAGAGCCCAACGACGTGTTCATGCCGATCTCCTCCTGTCCCTTTCGCTCGGCGCCGGCGATGTCGACGAGCTTCTCCTCTCGAATGGTGGGAGCACTCGCGCGCCTCCGACCCGGAGCGAGCGTCGAGACCGCTTCCGACGAGATCGCCGCCATCGCCGCGCGGCTCCGGATCGAGCGGCCCGAGGCCTATCGCGATATCGAGACGCAACAGATCTCGGCCGTGCCCCTCACCGAGGCGCTTACCCGGCGGGCCCGTCCGGCGCTCCTCCTGCTCCTCGCGACCGCGGGATTCGTTCTCCTCATCGCCTGCTCGAACATCGCCAACCTCCACCTCGCCGAGCTCTCCGGCCGGAGCCGCGAGCTCGCGCTTCGGACCGCCATCGGCGCCGGCCGCGTCCGACTCGTGAGGCCGCTCCTCGCCGAGTCTCTCCTGCTGGGCCTCGGCGGCGCTCTTCTGGGCATCGTCCTCGCATGGGCCGTCTCCGGCGTCCTGGTGGCTCTCGCCGAGCGGCTCACACCGCGGGATCTCGCGGGCGGCCTGGATGCCAGCTCTCTCGCGTTCGGATTCGGCCTCGCGATCGCGGCGGGGCTCGGCGCGGGAGCGTTCCCGGCGATCCTCGCCACACGCGGGCGTCCCGCGCCGGAGGCTCTCCGTGTTCGCTCCGGACTCGTCGTCGCGCAGCTCGCGGTCTCGCTCGTTCTCCTGGCCGGAGCCGGTCTCACGCTCCGGAGCCTCTACCGGCTGGAACGCGTCGAGACGGGATTCGAGACCGAGCGGGTGCTCACGATGCACCTCGATTCTCGACTGGCACCGGTACCGGCGTTCGGACGCCATCCGCGGCTTCCAAGCGAAGCTCCTCGCGGAGCTCGAGGCGATGCCGGGAGTCTCGACCGCAGCCCTGGGCCGCACCGTGCCGCTCGGCGGTCGCGAAGGCCCCGATCCCGAGCGCGTCCTGACGGACGACGGACGGAGGTCATTCCTCGACGCCCACGCGGTGAGTCCCGGCTACTTCCGGGCCATCGGCGCTCCGATCGTTCAGGGCCGAACGTTCACGAAGGAAGACGACGCTCGGTCGGCCCCGGTCGCGATCGTGAGCCGGTCTGCGGCGTCGAAGATCGGCGCGGGGAAATCGATCTCCTGGGCGGGAAAACGATACTCGATCGTCGGCATCGTGGGAGACGTCCGCCAGTACGGGCTCGAGCTCGAAGCCCAGCCCTCCGTCTATTTCCCGCTCGCGCAGGTTCCGCTGCGGGTAACGGACCTCGTGGTGCGCACGGAAGCCGACCCCCGCGCCCTGACGGAAGCGATCGAGAGCTCGGTCCATGCAATCGACCCGGCACAGGCCGTCGCCTACGTGAGCACCCTCGAGGACGCTCGACGGGAATCGGTCGCCGCCCCCCGGATTCTGGCGACGCTTTTGTCCGCGTTCGCCGCCCTCGCCCTCGCCATTACCGCGGTCGGCCTCGGGGGCTCGCTCGCGCTCGTCGTCAGCCGCCGCGCGCGGGAGATCGGAATCCGCCTCGCTCTCGGGGCAGCGCCGAAGGACGTCTTCCGCATGGTCCTCCGGCAGGGACTCGGCCTGCTCCTCGCAGGCCTCGCTTTCGGGCTTCCGCCGGCCTTCGCGCTCGCGGGACTCCTCTCCGGACAGCTCTTCGGGATCGAGCCCCATGATCCGCCTACGTTCGCCATGGTCGTGCTGCTCCTGGCACTAGTCTCGGTAGCGGCCTCGCTCGTTCCAGCGCGCCAGGCCGTGGGCATCGACCCGGTGGCGACGATCCGGATGGAGGGGGACTGCTAGACTCGAATCCACACGATCTTCAACGGCGGAGCCGCGTCGAACGAGGGGAAATCCTCTTCGGGAGAAATCCATTCGAGGTCTCGAATCGACCGGCCGTATTTGCGCGCGGTGCGCTCCAGGACCCGGAGCCAGGACTCGCGGGCGACCTCGGGCGCGTGGTTCGTCGCGAGCACCGCCCCCCCCTCGGCGGTCGCGAGCAGCGCCGGCTTGAAGAGAGTCGCGTAGTCCCGGACGACGTCCACCGCCCCGAAGAGACCCTTCGACCATCTCGGGGATCGAGGATCACGAGGTCGAAGGAGCGCGGCTCGAACCGCGCGAACTTCCTCTCCCGCCGGGCCAATCCGCGGCCGCGGTAACCGGAGACGGGCAATGATGCGAGCTGGCGCGAGACCGCGATCGCGTCTTCGGCGATGAATCGCGTCGCGGCCGCGGGGAGCGCGTTCAAAGCGAGGTTCCTCGCACCGATCTCGAGCGCGGTCTCGGAGAAGTCGACGTTCCAGACTTCGCGGGCGCCGGCCGCGGAAGCCACCAGCCCCGAAGCGCAGGTATAGGCGAACAGATTCAGGACCGACTTGCCACGGGCGTTCGCGAGCACGAGCCGCCGCCCGGCGCGGAAATCCAGGAAGAGCAGAGGGTCGAGCCCGCGGTGGCGCGGCCTCACGTCATAGCGGAGGCCGAGCTCGAGCCCGACGGGGGCTTCGGGAATGTCAGGATCGTGAAACCGGGCGAAAGGGACTCCACGCTCCTTCCCCCGATGGTTCCATACGGGATGGAGCTTCGTTTCGAGCGCCCGCTCGATCTCGGCGTGAGCCCGGTCGACCTCTCCATCCGTGAGAGGCTCGCGCCATGTCGAAAGCAGGAGAATCGGGCCGTAACGATCGATCGCGAGCCCCGGAGCCCCTTCGGCGATGCCGTGGAAGAGCCGATAGCAGTCCGTCCCCTCCTCCGCCAGCCGGTCGAGCAGCGGACGCCGCCGCTCGAGAGCGGCGGCCGAGAAGGCCGAGGTCAATTGGCAAGGGCCGCCAGGCCGGAGTGCCGGAGAAGGGCCGCGGTCGTAGGCTCCCGCCCGCGAAACCTCCTGAAAACCTCCATCGGGGGTTCGCTGCCGCCGAGAGCGAGGACCGTCTCGCGGAACCGCCGTCCGGTCTCCGCCACGGCATCGCTCCGGTCGAGCCCGGCCTCCTCGAACGCGGCGAAGGCGTCCGCCGAGAGCACCTCCGCCCACTTGTAGGAGTAGTAGCCCGCGGCGTAGCTCCCCTGGAAGACGTGCGAAAAGCTGCAGAGGAACCGGTCCTCGGGTATCGGCGGAATCACCGTGGTGCGGGCGGCGACCTTGCGCTGCACGTCGAAGGGAGTCTCGGGGCCTCCGGGGAGGAAGCGGTGATGGAGCTCGAGGTCGAGAAACCCGAAGTTGAGCTGCCGCAGGGTAGCGAGCCCCGCCTGGAACGTGCGTGAAGCGCGGATCTTTTCGAAGAGCTCGCCCGGAAGGGGTGCTTTCGTCTCCACGTGCTCCGAGAGGCCGACGAGCGTCTCGCGGTGGTAGCACCAGTTCTCCATGAACTGGCTCGGAAGCTCGACCGCGTCCCACTCCACGTTCCGGATGCCCGACGCGAGCCCGAGGTCGACCCTGGTCAGCATGTGCTGGAGCGTGTGGCCGAACTCGTGGAAAAGCGTCTCGATCTCGCGGAACGTCAGGAGCGACGGATGGCCGTCGACAGGCGGCGACCCGTTGCAGATCAGGTAGGCCACCGGGAGCCGCGCGCTCCCTCCCGGAGGGGCGAACAGCCGGCTTCGTCCCACCACCTCGTTCATCCACGCCCCGCCCTTCTTCTCCTCGGGCCGCGAGTAAGGGTCGAGATAGAACGCCGCGATCTCGTCTCCGTCGAGGCTCCCCACCTTGAAGAACCGCACGTCCGGATGCCAGACGGGCGCCTCGCCATCGGCCGGGGTTACCGCAACCGCGAACAACCGCTTCGCGAGAGCGAAGAGCCCCTCGAGCACCCGGGGCAAGGGGAAGTACTTCCGGATCTGCTCCTCGCTGTAGTCGTAGCGCGCCTCCCGCAGGCGCTCGCTCCAGTAGGGTACGTCCCAGTGGCGGATCTCCGCCGCTTCCGCGGCCGCGCCGCGCTCGCGCATGAACGCCCGCACTTCCTCGAGATCGCGTACCGCCGCACCGTGGGACGCGGAGAGAAGCTCCTCGAGAAGCTTTTCGGCGCTCGAGACCGCGCCCGCCATCTTCCGGGAGAGCGACAGGTCGGCGTAGGTCTCGAATCCCAGGAGCTTCGCCTCCTCCAACCTGAGCCGCAGAATGGCGTCGATGAGCGGCTGATTGTCGAGGTCCCCCTCGCTCGCGCGCCGAAGGTGCGCGCGGTACAGCGTCTCGCGGAGGTCCCGGCGCTTCGCGTGCTTCATGAATCCCAGGTAGCTCGGTCCGTCGAGCGTCACCCGCCACGGGCCCGCCGAAGGCGTCGACGCCTCGTTCCCCGCGGCCCGCGCCGCCTGAGCCGCCATCTCGAGATAGCTCGGCGGAAGCCCCTCGACCTCCTCGATCGCCGTCAGGTCCAGGGCGAAGGCTTTGGTGGCGTCGAGGAGCTGGTTTCCGAAACGAGTCGCGAGCTCCGCGAGCTCGAGGCGAATCTGCTGGAATCTTTCCCTCGCCGCTCCCTCGAGCGCGACCCCGGAAAGCTTCGCTTCCTGAATCAACTTCTCGACCACGCGCCGCTGCGCCGGGCTCAGGTCTCTTCCCGCGGCGCTGTCGCGGAGGGAAACGAGACCGCGATAGACGGGCTGGCTCTGCCCGATACGAGTGAGGAGCTTCACGACCTCGGGCTCGACCTCGTCGTAGGCCGCCCGCAGCGGCGCACTGTTCTTGACACTCATCAAGTGGTCGACGATTCCGAACCCGAAGCCGAGCCGATCCTGCATCCGCTCGATGGGATCCACGAGTGACTCCCAACGGGGATTCACGTCGAGCTCGAGAGCCTCGAGCATGCCTTGGACTTCCTGCACGAGTCCGCGGATCCCGGGGACGACGTGCTCGGGGCGGATCTCGTCGAATGCCGGAAGCGTCGTCGCCGGCCTCAGGAGGGGATTCGGGTCGTGGGTCTTCATCACGCTCATCATACCAAGGCGGCTCATGCGTCCAGGGAAAGCAGCACCGGAGCATGGTCCGAAGGCATCTTCCAGCCTCGGACGTTCTCGAGCACCCGCGCGTCGACCAGCCGGTCCAGCAGACCCGGGGTTACCCAGGCGTGGTCCAGCCGTCGGCCCTTGTTCACCTCCCTCCAGTCGGGAGCGCGATAGCTCCACCAGGTGAAGACCTTTCGCGGCGCCGGAAGGAAGTGCCGGAGCGCATCCACCCAGTCGTGCGACGAGGCGAGGCGGCGCATCGCCTCGACCTCCACCTCGGTGTGGGTGACGACGCGCCTCAGCCGCTCGTGCGACCAGACGTCTTCCGGAAGCGGGGCGACGTTCAAATCGCCCACGAGCACCAGCCGGTTAGAGTCGCGCCTCCGTCCTCGGAACGAGCGGCTGAGCTCTCGGTAGAAGTGGAGCTTGTGCGCGAACTTCGGGTTGCGGTCCGGATCGGGAAGCTCTCCCCCCGCCGGAGCGTAGACGTTATGGAGCTCGACCCCGCCCGCGAGCGTGACCTGAAGGTGGCGGCAGTCCTTGCGCCGGCACCAGTTGCGGACGAGGACGTCTTTCATGGGAGCGCGGGAGAGGACGGCGACCCCGTTGTAGCTCTTCTGCCCCGCGAGCGCGTGGTGGGGGAATCCGAGCTTGCGGAATCGGTCGAAGGGGAACTCTGCGTCCTGTACCTTGGTCTCCTGGAGACAGAGAACGTCCGGCCGGTGCGCCTCGACGATCCGGCCGAGCGCGCGCATACGGAGGCGAACGGAATTGACGTTCCAGCTGAGGATCTTCATGAGGCACAAGGAGTTTAGCCCAGGAACGCGGGGTTGACGCGGCACGAGGCGCGAGCCTAAGATTGAGTGTTTTTCCCAGCCGAGAAGGAGTGGCATTTTGACCAAGACAGCGACCGCAGCAGCGACGTTCATGGAGACGGGGCTGCCCCTGTTCTCCGACTTTCGCTACAAAGTGAAGGACCTCTCCCCCGAGTCGGTTACCCTCGGGCGAAAAGAGATTCAGCTCGCCGAGCACGAGATGCCCGGCCTCATGGCGTTTCGCCAGAAGTATCGCAAGACCCAGCCCCTGAAGGGCGCCCGGATCGTGGGCTCGCTCCACATGACCATCCAGACTGCGGTCCTCATCGAGACTCTTCGGGAGCTCGGAGCCGAGGTTCGCTGGGTCAGCTGCAACATCTTCTCGACCCAGGATCACGCCGCCGCCGCCGTCGTCGTCGGTCCCGACGGGACGCCTGAAAATCCCAAGGGTCCGGCGGTATACGCCTGGAAGGGCGAGAGCCTGCCCGAGTACTGGTGGTGCACGATGCAGGCGTTTCTCTGGCCCGACGGAAAGGGCCCGAACATGCTCCTCGACGACGGAGGGGACGCCACTCTTCTGGTGCACAAGGGAGTGGAGTTCGAGAAAGCGGGGAAAGTACCTTCGCCCGAGACCGCCGATAACGAAGAGTTCCACGTCGTCCTCACGCTCCTCAGCCAGGTGCTGGAGGAGCGGAAGGACTTCTGGAGCGGCATCGCTCCGAACATCAAGGGCGTGAGCGAAGAGACGACTACCGGGGTCCACCGCCTGTACCACATGGAAAAGAAGGGAACGCTTCTCTTCCCCGCGTTCAACGTCAACGACTCCGTCACCAAGAGCAAGTTCGACAACATCTACGGCTGCCGGCATTCGCTCGTGGACGGAATCCTCCGGGCAACCGACGTGATGCTGTCGGGGAAGCTCGCCGTGGTGTGCGGCTACGGCGACGTGGGCAAGGGCTGCGCCCAGGCGCTCTCCGCCCAGCGCTGCCGGGTGGTGATGACCGAGATCGATCCCATCTGCGCCCTCCAGGCGTACATGGACGGCTTCGAAGTGGTGCTCCTCGACGACGTAGTCCAGAAGGCCGACATCTTCGTGACCGCGACCGGCAACGTCGGCATCATCACCGTCGAGCAGATGAAGAGGATGAAGCACAACGCCATCGTGGGGAACATCGGGCACTTCGACAGCGAGATCGAGATGGCGGCGCTGGCGCGGCTCCCGGGAATCGAGCGGATCCGCATCAAGCCCCAGGTGGACGAGTGGAAGTTCCCGGACGGGCACTCCATCATCGTCCTCTCCGAGGGCCGGCTCCTCAATCTCGGAAACGCCACCGGACACCCGAGCTTCGTGATGAGCAACAGCTTCAGCAACCAGGTGGCGGCCCAGATCGAGCTCTTCGCGAACGCCGGGAAGTACGAGAAGAAGGTCTATACGCTCCCCAAAGAGCTCGACGAGGAAGTGGCGCGGCTCCACCTCGAGAAGCTCGGGGCCAAGCTCACGAAGCTCAGCCCGGAGCAGGCGGAGTACATCGGAGTCCCCGTCGATGGACCCTACAAGCCGGAGCACTACCGGTACTGAGGTCGACGCCCGAACTTATTCCCAGCGGGACCGGCTTCTCGACGGGAGGCCGGTCCTCGTTCGCGCCATCCGCCCCGAGGACAAGCCCATCCTGCGGGAGGGATTCCGCCGGCTGAGCCCGCAGTCGGTATACCACCGGTTCTTCCAGGCGAAGAAGGATCTGAACGAGGCGGAGCTCCGGTATCTGACCGAGATCGACTTCGAGAGCCACGTCGCCCTGCTCGCGATTCTCGATGAGGAGGGTCCCGGGCTGGGCATCGGCGTCGGAAGGTACATCGTCGAGCCCGACACCGGTTCGGCGGAGATCGCCTTCACCGTCGACGAGACCCACCATGGGCTCGGGGTCGGGACTCTTCTGCTCCGGCACCTCGCGCGCATCGCGCGAGGTCAGGGATTGGAGGAGTTTCGAGCCTATGTGCTGGCGGAAAATCGCGCGATGCTCGAGGTATTCGAGAACGCCGGGTTTCCCCTGGAGCGGCGCCTCGAAGGAAACGTGATCGTGGCGACGATTCGACTTACTTGACGGGTGGGCGCGGCGGCCGGAGTCCCGACCGCCGCGAGCTTTCTGTCGTTCAGGAAAGGGCGCCTTCCAGGAACAACGTGCCGAAGTGAAGCGTCAAGACCGCCTTGCCCTCGAACTTGCCACTGCCCGGGGTGATGTCGATGAGCATGTGATCGGCGCTCCCGTTGTTTGCGGAATAAGAGGATTCGAGCTTGATCACGTTCGCCATGTCGGGCGTGGCGCCGCGGGGGAGACCGCCCTTGTAGAGAGCCATCACGAAGTCATTGGGGCCGTTTTTCACGACTCCGATGGTGTACTCACCGGCGGGGAGGGTGACGGCTCCGGCAGTGACGTCCGCCGAGAGCTTCAGCGAGGGGCGCCGCGGAGTGATGAACTCTCCGACCTTGGCGGTCTCCGCGTGGGCCATGTTGGCGGGAGTGGTGTTGTACGCGATCGTCGCCTCGGCCCCTCCGGGCAGCGCGCAGGTAATGGTCTTGTTGAAATGCGGGTGGGCCATCGAAAGGCTCGGGGCCCAGACGACGGCGAGAACGATGAGAATCGCAAACGGTCTCTTCACTGGAAAACCTCCTGGCTCACGGATGGAGCCCCTCCTTTCGGGATGCTACCATAATCACCCTGTGCAAACGGTCCAAACCTTCCGGCATACGACCGAGCTCCGATCCCGATTCCAATCCGGCCTCGAGCGATTTCCGCGAAGGCACGCGGAGACCCCCGGCCTCACTCCCGCAGCAGTGGTTTGCGTCATCGTCGGGGCCGAGGACGGCGAAGCGGCGTTCGTTCTCACCCGCCGGACGTCGGGACTCCGGAATCACGGAGGCCAATGGGCTCTTCCCGGCGGCCGCATCGAGCCGGGCGAGACCGCGGCCGACGCGGCGTTCCGCGAGCTGCGGGAGGAGGTCGGCCTCGAGGTCGGATCCCGAGAACCTCCTCGGCGCTCTCGACGACTTCGAGACCCGGTCGGGGTTCCGGATCACGCCTCTGGTCGTCTGGGGGCCCGAGCGAGCCGCTCTCGCGCCGAATCCGAAGGAAGTCGAGGCCGCCTATCTCATTCCTCTCCGGGCCATCCACGCGCTGTCGCCGCGGATCGTCGATGGTCCCGACCCGGAGCGCCCTCTCCTCACGCTCCCGCTCGAGGAGCCGGAAACGGTGGTCTACGCGCCCACGGCGGCGCTCGTGTACCAGATGCGGGAAGTGCTCCTCTACGGGCGAAACACGCGCGTCGACCGCTTCGGCGAGCCCCGCTTCGCCTGGAGGTGACGCTAGGGCTTCCCCGCTTCGTGCCGGAGCGCGTGATCGGCGAGGGTCACCGCCATCATCGCCTCCGCCATGGGCACGAATCGAGGGAGAAGGCAGGGGTCGTGGCGTCCCTTGACCGCGATCGTGGTGGGCTCGCCGGAGCGGGTCACGGTCTCCTGCTCGCGCGGAATGCTCGACGTCGGCTTGACCGCGCAGCGAAGGACGATCGGCATCCCCGAAGAAATCCCGCCCAGCATTCCCCCGTGGCGGTTTCCCCGGGTCGCGACCCGCCCGTCCCGCATCTCGATGGCGTCGTTCGATTCGCTTCCCCTCATGGTGGCGACGCCGAAACCGGCTCCGTACTCGACGCCCATGACGGCGGGAAGGCTCAGCATCGCTTTTCCCAGGTCCGCTTTCAGCTTGTCGAACACCGGCTCTCCCCATCCCGGAGGCACTCCGGTGGCGACGATCTCCGCGATGCCCCCGATCGAGTCCCCCTCGTGCCGCACCCGCTCGATGAGGTCGACCATCCGCTCCGCCGCGGCGGCGTCGGGGCAGCGCACGATATTGGCCTCGACTCGCTCCAGGGTCACCGCGGCGGGATCGGGAATCTCGGCCACCACCGTCCCGATCTGCTTCACATATCCCACGATCGAAGTTCCGTAGCGGAGCCGGAGGAGTTTCTTCGCGATGGCGCCCGCCGCCACGCGCACCGCGGTCTCGCGCGCGCTCGAGCGTCCCCCGCCGCGGTAGTCGCGGAATCCGAACTTCGCGTCGAAGGTGAAGTCGGCGTGGCCGGGTCGATACTTCTCCCGGATCTCGCTGTAGTCTTTCGTTCGCTGATCCCGGTTCTCGATGGAGATGGCGATGGGAGTGCCGGTCGTCCTGCCTTCGAAGACCCCGGAGAGGATCGCCGGCTCGTCGCTCTCGTCCCTCTGGGTGGTCACCTTCGACTGTCCCGGGCGCCTCCGATCGAGGTCCGGTTTCAGGTCCGCTTCCGAAAGCTCGAGACCCGCGGGGACACCGTCCACGATCACCAGGTACGAGGGTCCGTGGCTTTCCCCCGCGGTCGTGATCCGGAAAATCTGTCCGAAGGTGTTACCCGGCATCCTCGTCTCCGGGAAACCGGACGACTCTTCCATGGAGCCGCCCGCCGATCCTCGCCGATTCCCAGGAGATACGAACCGGGGAGAGGCTCGGCTCTCGAGAGCGTATGAATCGCCCCCGGGTGAACGCCGGAGTCCCCTCCGGGGGAAAGCGCGTGGCGCGTTCCACCTCCGTCTCCTGCACCAGGCGCGGGGCGCACCCGCTTCGCTCGAGTCTCGCGGCGTAGCCCTCGGCGATCTCGTGGTAGCGGAGATCGATCGTCTTGAGCAGAGCCCGGTCGGAGGGATCGCCGCAGGCTTCGAGAAGGTACCGCTTGGTGACCCAGTCGATTCGACCCACGAGCGAGGACATGTCCTTCCGCTCGAGGTCTCCCAGGACCCTTCGCCACAGCTCCGTGACCTGCAGGGCCTCCATCGACGTCGCTTTCGCGCCGCGCACGAAAGCTCTGGCCCTCTCGAGATAGAAACGCTGGATCTGGAGAGCGGTCATCGGACCCCGATCGGTTGCGACTTCGACCTCCAGATTCGGATCGGAGACGATCGCGTGGAGCGCCTGGATGGGGCGTTTCAAACGCGGGGCGTCGTGCAGCGCACCCGCTTCCACCATTTCGAGGACCAGCGCCGTCGAGCCCGCCTTAAGGAACTCGGCCTCCTGCAGCATCGAGGAATCCGCGAGACCGAGCTGGAGCCGCTGCTCGCGTCGGAACAGCGCCAGGAGAGGCGCCACGTGGAAATGGGCCGCGGCGAGCGCAGGCTTCATCAGGTTCCCGATGTCGAAGATGGAGCGATCGTTCGGACTGATCGAAAACCTGAGCAGCCGCCGGACCGACGGCGCCTTCTCGGAGAGCACGAACTCGCCGCCCGCCATGACCGAGCCCGCGCCGGAGACGATCGGTCTCGAGACGAGAAACGCCGTGGCCTGGCGCCGAATCCGCCGGAACGCCAGGAGGCGCATGAGCGAGGAGAACGAGGCGATGAACGGAAGCGTCACCAGGTAGCTGAGGGCGTAGAGGAATCTTCCGAGAGCGTTCTCCAGGCTCCGGTCCCCGCGGGAGACCAGCCGGACGAAGAAACTCCGCTTTCGAAACCCGGGAAGGGCGATGGCGACGGTCGAGAGAAGAGCCGCGCCCAGCACCACCACGGCGAGGGCGATGAACACCACCCACCCGGCGACCACCGTCACCGCGAGAAGCGGGAGGAGCGCGGCGAGCCCGAGCCGGTAGAGCGCGAGGGCGGCACCGTTCGCGATCGTAGTCTGGAAGCTCTCCTGCGCGCCGTAGACGTGATCCTCGGCGTCGCGGCAGTTCTTGAGCAGGCCGAGCTTCCCCGGGAACCCGGAGGAGCGGAGCGTGCGCTCGGCGTCCGAGATCGCCCGGGAGAGCAGCGCCTCCTGGGCTCTCTGGTACAGCAGGAGCTGCGCCGGACCGCGACACTCCGGGGTCGCACCCTCGATGAGCCCGCCCTCGGCGCAATAAGGAAGGTACTCGTAGTGGAACGCGCCGCCGTTCTCCGTGAATATCTGGGGCCTCTCCGGGTAGAAACCCGGCTCGGTCCTGACCCGCGCGGAGATGGCGCCGGCGAGTGCGTCGTAGATCACGTCGTTTCCCGGATGCCGGCGCTCCGGGGCGAAGCGGATGGCGTACTCGGTCTCTTGACCGAGCAGACGGCCGAAAACCCTGGGGGAGGCTCCCGGGGTTTCTTCTCTTGCTATTCCCCGCCCCCGGTGACGACCGTTTCCTTCGGGTAGCGGTTCTTCAGCCGCTCGGCGTCCTCGTTGATTTCGAGGAGGATTCTGCGCGTCGTTTCGGTGGTGGTTTCCGCCTCGCGATCGAGGTCGAGTTGCTCATGACGTTGGGGATTCATGTTCGTCCTCCGATTCCCTATCCCCAGGCTAACACAGTGGACGGCGCTCGGGTAACCTTCACCGGCCCAGCACCGCGGGAACCGCTTCCCCCAGGATCTGGACGATCCGGTCGATCTCGGCGTCGGTGGTGACGAGAGGCGGCGCCACGAGGAAAACGTCTCCCCGGTGGCGGGAGTACAGGCCGCGGTTCTGAGTCTCCTCGTGCACCCGGAACCCCACCTTGTCGGAAGCGGGAAACTCTTCCTTGGTCGCCTTGTCCTTCACGATCTCGACCGCGCACATCATGCCGAGCCCGCGGACGTCGCCGACGTGCGGGTGGGCGGCGAGGGCGGAGCGCAGTCCGTCGAGAAGCTTTCGCCCCTTGCGCTTCGCCTCGGCCACCAGGCCTTCGCGCTCGAGGATGTCCAGGTTCGCAAGCGCGACCCGGCAGCCGACCGGGTGGGAGCTGTAGGTGTAGGCGTGCATCCAGACCGGGTCCGCGGTATCCATGGTCTTCGCGATCTCGTCCGAGAGGCCGATGCCTCCCAGCGGAAAGTATCCAGAGGTGATCCCCTTCGCGAACTGAATCATGTCGGGCTCGACTCCCCAGTGCTCGAGGCCGAACCGGGTGCCCGTGCGGCCGAATCCGGTGATGACCTCGTCGGAGACGAACAGCACCTCGTACTGGGTGCAGATCTCCCGGATGCGCGGGAAGTAGTCGTCCTGGGGAGGGATCACGCCGCCCGCCCCCTGCACCGGCTCGGCGAGGAACATCGCGACCGTATCGGGCCCCTCCTTCTGGATCGCCTTCTCCAGCTCGTTCGCGGCAGCGATCCCCTGAGAGACTCCCGCGGGCGCCTGATACCGGTAGGGGTAGGGCGAGGGAATGTGCACGAACCCGGGAACGCGGGGCTCGAACATCGGCCAATAGGAGGAGATGCCGGTGGCGCTCATCGCGGCGAGAGTAACGCCGTGATAGCCCCACTGGCGGGAGATGACCTTGGTTTTCTGGGCCTTGCCCTTGAGCCGCCAGTAGTACCGTGCCGTCTTGAAGCTGCTGTCGCTCGACTCGCCGCCGCCGGAGGTGAAGAAGAACCGGTTGATCGAGGGGTAAGTCAGACGACGAGAGCCGCTCCGCCAGCTCGATTGCGGCCGGGTTGGAGCTTCCGGTATAGCCGGAGCAATACCCGAGCGTGGCCATCTGGTCGTAAGCCGCCTGCGCGAGCTCCTTTCTTCCGTGTCCCACGTTGACGTTCCAGAGCCCCGAGAGCCCGTCGAGGTACTCTTTCCCGTCGGCGTCGAAGAGCCGCGCCCCCTCCCCGCGCACCCAGACGTGAGCGCTCTTGTGGAGCGAGGGAGAATGGAGCGGGTGAATCAGGTGCGCCAGGTCGCGCGCGAGAAGGTCGCTCTTGGTCGATACCGATGCAGTCGCCATGGGTTTACTCCGTCTTTCGAATCACCCCGCGGCTCAGCGCGAGGCCGCCCGCCGTCCGATGGGCAGAGCGTCGAGGTTTACGACGATGAAGACCCGAAAGCCTTCTTTGAGACGCTTTTCGATGTCGTCCGCACCCGCGGTGATGCCGCAGACGACGCCGAACTCTTTACAGGCGGAGAGCACGGTCTGGATCGCGTTCTCGACGGCCGCGGCGTCGCCGTCGTAGGCTCGCCTCAAATCCCCCGGCCCGGGGAAAACGATGTCCACACCGGGAGTCGAGACGATCTCTCTCGCGTTGCCGACTCCGACACGATCTTCGATGATGAGAATGCTCGGCGCGCCGCCCGGGCCGCTCGCCATCGAGCTCACCGCGAGCTCGGCCTGCGCCCGGTCCTCGACGTGGGGGAAGACGACGACGTCCACCCCGGCTTCGAGGAGCAGCTTCGCGTGCTCGCGCGCCTTCTCGCGGCCTTCCCGGATCGGGGGAAGGCGGGTCGCGATGGGGCGCGATCCGAGCGATGCCATGAAATCGCGCATCCCGTCGACGTCGAAGGGCCCGGTCTCCATGTCGTAGAAGACGAAATCCAGCTGATTGTCTCTGGACAATTTCGTCGCGTTCTCTTTCGTCTTCTCGCCCGAGAACGCGCCGAATACGGCCTTTCCCGAGGCGAGGAGGGCGCTTACGGGGTTGTCTCGCGCCGAATCCTGGGCGCCGGCGGGTGGAATGCGCACGAGAACTGCTCCTGCGAGAGTCAGCACAAATAGACCGAAAGAGTGACGCGACATCTCGATGCGGGAGATTACCAACCCGGGGCCCTCCATGGCAAGGTGTCCGGCGGGTTCGTGATAGATTTCGACATCGACTCGATGCCGCAACCCGAAACGCCCCAGCTGTCCGGGTGGGGCCGCATTGCCGTGCCCGGACGCGAGCGCCGCTCCGAGGATTTGCGCAAGCTCACGGAGAATGCCACCCTCACCCGCGGACTCGGCCGCTCCTATGGAGACGCTTCCCTTCCGCCTCCCGGCCGCCTCGAGGTCGCATCGACGGTTCTCGCGGACCGAGTCCTCGCCTTCGACGAGACCACGGGGTCCCTGCGCGCCGAGGCCGGGCTCTCGCTCCGCGAGTTGATCCGGGTGTTTCTTCCCAGGAACTGGTTCACTCCGGTGAGCCCGGGAACGGAATACGTCACTCTGGGGGGAATGGTCGCCGCGGACGTGCACGGAAAGAACCACCACGTCGAAGGGACGTTCGGCGCTCACGTGGAAGAGCTCCTGCTTCGCGTCGCCGACGGCAGGATCGTTCGATGCTCCCCGGCAGTGGAGCCCGAGCTCTTCTGGGCGACGGTGGGCGGAATGGGGCTCACGGGACACATCCTCGAAGTGCAGTTCCGCATGAAACGAATACCCACTCCGTGGATATTCGAGGAGCGCGAGCGGTTCGGAAACGTGGACGCGCTGATCGAGGGGCTGAAGCGGGCGGCGAACGACTGGCCGTTCACCGTCGGGTGGATCGACGGAATGGCCCGCGGCCCCTCGCTCGGACGCGGCGTCGTGAACCGCGGCCGCTGGGCGGAGCCGAGCGAAGCTCCGGCTGGCGCGCCGCCGCCGCTCCGGCGCTTCGCCGTGCCCGTCGATTTTCCGAACTGGGTTCTGAACAAATGGAGCATTCGAGCATTCAACGCGCTCATCTATCATGGCCACGTCTGGACCCGTCCCCGGATCACCCATCCCGAGATCTTCTGGTACCCCCTCGACCGAATCCTCCAGTGGAACCGGATCTACGGCCCGAGGGGGTTCACCCAGTACCAGTGCGTGCTCCCCGACTCCGCGGGCCTTTCCGCGGCGCGCCGCTTTCTCGACGTCCTCATCGGAGCCGGAGGCGCGGATTCCTTCCTCTGCGTGATCAAGGACTGCTCGGCCGAGGGCATGGGCATGCTCTCGTTCCCCCGCCCCGGGATTTCCATCGCCCTCGACCTCGCGGTCCACTCCGGCACGCAGCGCATCGTCGATCGGTTGAACGAGGCGGTGATCGCCGAGGGGGGCCGAATCTATCTGGCGAAGGACTCGTTCACCCGGGCCGAGCACTTCCGCGCGATGGAGCCGCGACTCGAGAACTGGAGCCGGGTCCGGAGGCGGTGGGATCCCGGGCTTTCCATCCGGAGCGCCCAGTCGGTCCGGGTGCTCGGAGATCCCGCGTGAAGGCGGCGCTTCTCGGGGGGACCAAGGGCATCGGGCGCGCCCTCGGCCGTCTTCTCGCCGAGAAGGGCCATGCGGTCTGCCTGCTCGGCCGGAACGTCGACGACCTGGAGAGATTGGCGGAAGACCTCCGAATCCGGAGCGCGACCGCCAAGGTCGTCCCCGTCGCCCTGTGCGACCTCCTCCGCCCCGAAACCTTCGGTCCCGCGCTCGACGAGGCGGCGGCGAAGCTCGAAGGCCTCGACTGGGTCATCGTCACCGCGGCGGCGTTCGCCCCTCAGGAGACGCTCGAATCCGACCGCGCGCTCGCCCGCGACCTCCTCACGACGAACTTCACGAATACCGTCTTGTTCTGCGAAGAGGCGCGCGAGCGACTTCTCGCGCGGGGCGGAGGGACTCTCTGCGTTCTGTCGTCGGTCTCCGGCGAGCGGGCACGCAAGCCCGTGATCCTCTATGGGGCAACGAAAGCCGGTCTCTCGGCTTATCTCGAAGGCCTCGATCACAAGTTCCGGAGCCGGGGCCTCACGACCATCGCCGTGAAACCGGGTTTCGTGAAGACCGGGATGACGGCCGCGCTTTCCCCGCCGCCGTTCTCCGGCGAGCCCGAAGGCGTCGCCAAGGACATCCTGAAGGCGATCGAGCGAGGAAGCCCGGCCCTCTACACGCCGGCGATGTGGCGATGGGTCATGCTCGTCATGCGGAACTTGCCGCGGTTCGTCATGAGGCGGATCGAGTTCTAGATCCTGTTGCACTCTTCTAGCCCGGAGCGTTGGCGGTGATGGCGTGCTGCGTCACTACCGCGCGGGCGATGAGGATGTAGCTCCAGGCGAAGGCCACGTCCAGCAGAGGATCCAGGGCGCTCTTTCCCAGCGTGGTGAAGAAGGCGAAGAGGATATCCCCCACCGCGAGGAACACGAAGCCCAGCAGGAGCGCCATCCAGACCCTCCACAGGCTTCCTCCCCGCATCGAGAGGGCCATCTTCAAGAGAAGAACGGCGGGGACCAGGAGAACGCAATCGAGCACGGGATAGGCGATGTTGAGGGCCCGCTCCGCGAAAGGCGCCCCCGAAGCGAGGACCGGCCGCCCGACCACGAGGAAGAACACCGCGAGGAGCGAGAGGGCGAAGAAGACCACGATACCCACGTCGAAAGTCTCGCCGACCTCGAAGCCGACGCTCTTGTAGACCTTCAGGAAGAGAACCAGGCTCACCGCGAGGAGCACGGTGGCGGGGGCGAAGAACAGGTCGGCAATCGAGGGAAAGGGCGCGGGCCGCCCCAGAACGAGTTGGTAGAACGCCAGGATCGACTGGGCCACCACGTAGGCCCACATACCGAAACCGAGTAGGAGCCAGGCCGTCCGCACGGGGTTGGCGCGCTCGAAAGAGGCCGCGGAGCGGGAAGCGTAGACCGCGGCGATGAGAAGGAAAAGCAGTTTGATCGGAGCGGCGATGAACAGAATCGTCTCGGGGGTCAGGAGGTCCCGATAGAGCGCGGAATCCGGCGACACGAGACGGGGGAGGAATATCGCGCCCATGAGGATCATCGCGGCCAGCGAGGCAAGGCCCATCAGGCGGTCGAAGCTCATGGGACGCCTTCGATCCCGAGGGTTTTCTCCATCTGGCGCAGGAGATCCCTGGTCTTCTCCTGCCCCACGAGGACGAACATGCCCTTGCCGATTCCCTCCAGAATCGCCCGGAGCTGTTGGGCGTTGACGTTCCCTTCCTTGATGCCGAGCCTCTGGCATTGAACCTGGACGGAGGCTTTCGCCATGTGGCGGCCGATGAAGGGGCCGATGGTCTCCTCGATACGGCGCAAGGCCGGCTCGCGTTCCATGGGTTTTCGGGTGCGGTGTGATCATTATACAGGGTCCAGCCGAGGGACGGTTGCTGGAGACTCCCGGCCGGCTTGGAACGGCTGTGGTACACTATGCGCATGAAGCGTACGAATCTTGTGCTTGACGAGCGACTCTTGGAAGAGGTTACCCGGCTCAGCGGTGAAAGGACCTACTCGGGAGCGGTGAACCGCGCGCTACTGGACTACGCTCGACGGATTCGAGCAGGCCGTATCCTCGAGCTCGCCGGGCAGGGCCTCTGGGAGGGAAGCTTGTCCGAGATGAGGCGCGACGCCGACCGCGTCGCCGAGAAGCCCAGAGGAAAACGCGTTGGTTCTCGTTGACACCTCTGTTTGGATCGAGACGTTCAGGAAACCTCCTGGGCTCGACCTGAGCGTTTTGGTCGACATCGAGGAGGTCGTGACCTGTCTTCCGGTGGTCCAGGAAGTCCTTCAGGGTTTCCGGGACGAGAAAGCGTTTCAGATCGCCCGCGGCGCGATCCTGTCGTTTCAAATCGTCGAGACCCCCATGACCGAGAGTCTCTTCCTGGAGGCTGTCGCACTCTATCGGAGCGGCAGGCGTCAGGGGCTTACCATCCGCTCCAGCGTGGATTGTCTCATCGCGGCTTGCGCACTGCGCAACGGTCTCGAAGTCCTCCACAAGGACCGGGATTTCACCGCCCTCTCCGAGATCTCGGCTCTCAAGCAACGCGCGGTGTGATGCGTCGCGGCCGGAGAGCTCAGGGCGCGCCGCTGGTGGCTTCGCCTTTCAGAAACCGGTCGAACCACGCCACGTAGCGCTCGGCCCGATCGCGCAGGTAGCTCGGCCTGCTGAGCCCGTGGTACTGCGCGGGGTAGATGACGAGCTGGGTCTCGACGCCCTGACTCTTGAGCGCCTGGTACATCTGCTCGGAGTTGATGAGGGGCACGTTGAAGTCGTACTCGCCGCACAGGAAGAGCGTCGGGGTCTTGATGCGCTCGGATTCGTAGAACGGGTAGGAGATCTTGAGGTAAGGCTGGATGTCCTTCCACGGGAGCCCGACTTCGTTCTCGTACTGGCGGATGTACTGGTCGGTCCCGTACGCCGCGAGCATGTTCGAGACGCCGGCTCCGCTCACCGCCGCCTTGAAGCGGGTGTCGGTCGCTATGGTGTAGTTCGTGGTCATGCCACCGTAGCTCCATCCGCCGATCCCCAGCCTCTCGGGGTCCGCGATCCCCTGGGCGACGAGATGATCGACGGCGGCGATGACGTCCTGCACCTCGAGGTGCCCCCAGTCGGCGTTGATGGCGCGCGTGAACTGGAGCCCTCTCCCCGAGCTTCCCCGGTAGTTCGGCGCCACCACCACGTAGCCCTTGGCGGCGAGTATCTGCCAGGTGAAGTCGAACTCGAAGCCGTCCTGCCCCACGGGTCCTCCGTGGATATAGGCGATCGTCGGGTACCGCCGTCCGGGCAGGTAGCCCGGGGGCTTCACCAGGATCCCATGGACCACCGTCCCGTCGCGGCTCTCGAACTCGATCCCTTCGAGGACGCCGAGCTCGACCGCGTCCACGAGCTCCCGGTTGTGGCTCGAAAGCACCCGCGAAGTCTTTCCCTCGACCGCCATCACTTCCGCGGGCTGGTTTGGCGTCGAGGACACGACCGCCAAACGATCTCTATCGGCTCTATCGGCCCCTTTCGCGAGGCTCAGGCTGTAGACGACGCCCGGAGCCTCCGAGAAGCGCTCCACGGCGCCGCCGGCGGCGGGGACCCGCGCGACCATCTGGCTCCGGTCGTCCTCGAGGAGGAAGTAGATCGATTTTCCGTCCGAAGACCAGGAAGGCTCGGATACCGCCCGATCGAGATCCGGAGCGACGAGGCGCTCATCGCCTCCCTCGACCGGGACCACCGCGAGCCTCGCCATGTCGTAGGACGAGTAGGTGGGAGAGGACCCCCGGAGGTAGGCGAGGAGCTTGCCGTCGGGACTGAAAGCGGCGGGACTTCCAAAGTCGGCGTCGGGTCCGGTGAAGCGGGTCAACTGTCTCGGCGCCGCACCCGCCCTCGCCTCAATCAAATAGAGATCGGTGTTCTCGTGTCGGTCGGGATCGCCGCCCCGCTTGGACGAGAACGCGATGAGCGACGAGTCGGGCGACCACGAGGGGTAAGCCTCGTCGAAATCCCCCGGGGTCAGAAGCTCCGACTTGGCCGTCGCCACATCGAAGAGATAGAGGTGATCCCTGAGTCTCCTGAGATACCCGTCCCCGTCCGCCTTGAATTGATACCGGTCGATTACGATGGGCTTTGGAGTCTTCTCTTTCCCCGACTTGTCCTTTTCTTTTTCGATCTCCTCGGGATCGGGGTCCGAAGCGATGACCGCGAGCTTCCCTCCGTCCGGAGACCAGGCGTAATCCGAAACGCCTCCGGGGAAATCGGTGAGCTTCCGCGCTTCGCCTCCGTTTCGGTCCAGGACCCAGACCTGCGACTTCTCCTTGTCCTCGTCGTCTCCCGAGCCGCGGGACGCGAGAAACGAGAGGTACTTTCCGTCCGGGCTGAAACGAGGCCGGCTCTCGCCGGCGTCCGCGGTGTGAGTGAGCTGGAGGGTGCGAGTCCCGTCCCAGCTCGCCATCCAGATGTCGCCGAACCTCCGGTCCTTCTCGAGGTTCGACGTCTTCACCACGTAGGCGATCCAGTCGCCGTCGGGAGAGATCTGGGCGTCGGAGACGTCCCGCAGCGCCGTCAGGTCGCTGAAGTCGAGGCGCCTCTTTTCCGCCGAAGAAGAGGCGGCGCTCGCCGCCGCCGCCACGACCAGTAGCCAGACCTTCCATCCGCCGGTTTGCTTTCGAATCATGATTCACCCCGTGAGATTTCTGCGACCTACGGTATCAAAGATACAATGAGGATGTGAAACAGAGCACGAGCTTCTACGAGTCGAGCGGGAAGATTTTCAGCAAGAGCCGCGCCGAGCTCGAGACCATGGCCGTCGCCGGCCGCATGGCATCCGAATGCCTCGAGTGGATCGTCCGCCAGGTCGAGCCGGGCATGACGACCCAGGACATCGACGACCTCCAGGTGGACTACGCGCGACGGGAAGGCGTCGTGGCCGCTCCCCTGGGATACCGCGGTTTTCCTAAGAGCATCTGCACGGCGGTGAACGAGGTCATCTGCCACGGAATCCCCAGCCCGAAGCAGGTCCTTCGCGAAGGCGACATCATCGGCATCGACGTCACCCTCATCGTCGAAGGCTTCCACGGGGACAACGCTGCGACCATCCCCGTCGGCGAGGTGAGCCCGGCAGCGATGCGCCTGCTCGTGGCCGCGCTCGAGGCCAACCGCCTCGGGATCGAAGCGGTGAAGGCGGGGGCGCGCATCGGAGACATCGGCCACGCCATCCAGTCCCACGTCGAGCCTCTGGGTTTCTCGGTGGTTCGCGATTTCGTGGGGCACGGAGTCGGGCGGGGATTCCACGAGGCTCCGCAGGTGCCGCACTACGGAACTCCGGGCATGGGAAAGAGGCTCCTGCCGGGCATGGTGTTCACGGTCGAGCCCATGATCAACGAGGGCACGTGGGAGATGGAGCTCCTTTCGGACGGCTGGACGGCGGTCACCGCGGACCGGAAGCTCTCCGCCCAGTACGAGCACAGCCTGGCGGTGACCGAGGAAGGGGTTCGGATTCTCACCGTCCAGAACCAGGAAGGTACTTGGGAGCCGCCCGGACGCTGGGCACCCCCGGATTTCTCGAAGAGCTGAAACTCAGTCCCGGCGCGCGTCCACGAGAAGGAAGCGGCCGAAAGGCTCGGCGAAAACACCCTCCTTCACGCGCACGTCGAATCCGGCCTCCTCGAGAAGCTCCCTCGCGTCGGGAAGAAGAAACGTCAGGTAGTACATCACGAACGGGGGCGACCAGACGGCGTTTCGAACGCGCATCGCCGCGTTGAACGCGCGTGAAAGCCAGAAGCCCGTGGACATCGTCTCCGGCATCCCCCCCGTCGCGAAGAGGAAACGGCCCCCGGGCCGAAGACAGCCTCGGATCGCGCGCACCAGAGACTCGTGCTCCGAGGGCAGGAAGTGCCCGAGGGCCGAAAAGCAGGTCACGAGATCGAAAGCTTCGTCGAATGGAGGCGCGAGAGCCGCGGCACGCACCAGCGGCGCGCCGGACCTTCGAGCGACGCGGAGCATTCCCCTGCTGAAATCGAGTCCGACCGCGAGATCCAACGCCAGGAGACGGAGGACCTCGAGCATAGCGCCCGTGCCGCAGCAGAGGTCGAGGGCGCGGGACGGCGGAGCTTCCCGCAGGTAGTCCGCGGTCCCGCGCAGGATCTCGTCGGGCGTGCGAAACGGAGTGACGTCGAACTTGGGGGCGAGCAGGTCGTAGCCCCGCTCCGTGGAGGACAGCGCCTGGCGCGCGAGCTCCCAGAACGTCGGCCCCCCGGGGTGAAACAGCGTCAGTTCCCCGCGGCCCGGCTCGAGAGCCAGCTGTCGCGGAAACGGGCGGCGGCAGGCGTGACTTCCCTTCCCGTTTCCTCGAAAGGGACGACCTCGATCCCCGGATCGCCTTGAAAGACCAGCGTCGCGATCCGGCGCTCGCCGCGCTTGTCGAAGGCGATCGAGATCCGATCGCCGGGAGACAGACCCTCGAGCGCTTCGCTCAGGCTCCGGTCCTTCCCGACCGCGCGCCCGTCGAGCTCGAGCACCCGATCGCCGCGGTCCGCGCCGGCGTCGTAGAGGGGGCTCCCCGCGAGCGGTCTCGTGGCGACGCGAAGGTCGCCGCCGTCGAGCTCCAGCCGCGCGCCGAGCCAGACATCGTTCGCCCTCGGCCTTCGGAGCTCGAGCCCGGCGAGGGCCAGCAGGCGCTCGAAGTCGGGAAGCCCGCCGCTCTCGATGAACCGGTCGAAATAGTCCCGGGCGAATCCCGCGTCGGTGATCTCCGCGAGCATCGTCTCCAGGTCCGTGAGCCGGTACGGAACCTCGCTGCGCCCATAATCCCGCCAGAGACCCCTCATGAAATCGTCGAGCGATTTTCCCGGGTATCGCTCGCGGATCGAGAGGTCGAGGCCGAGAGCGAGGACGGCCCCATAGGGGTAGTAGGAGGCGTAGGTGTTCTCGCGGTTCGTGGGGTCGATGGAGACGGCGGCGTCGACGAAGGCCGCCTGCTCGCTCATGCCCACCGGCGAGAACAGGCGACGCCCCGGAGCGTTCACGATGACGTCGAGCGAGCCTCCGATGGCGCGGGCGTAGCGGTCGAGGTCGGTGATGGAGGCGCGCTTCAGCGTCAGGTCGTCGTAGTAGCTGGTGAAGCCCTCCGCGAACCAGAGCTCGCCCGAGAGGTTCGCTTCCTCGAAATCGAACGGTTCGAGAGAGCGGGGACGGATTCTCTCGACGTTCCAGGCGTGGAAGAACTCGTGGGCCAGGGTCCCGATGTTGTCGAGGGGATCCTCGAGGGAACGGCTCGCGGTGAGCACGGTGGAGTTGCGGTGCTCCATCCCGTCGCCGGCCGCATAGGGGAGGTAGTCCGCGATGAATGTGTAGGTGCCATGGTCGAATCGGGGAAGCTCGCCGAAGATCGCGATCTCCTCCCGCACCACCGCCCGGGCCAGCCGGGCGTACGCTTCGCCCTGGGCCTGGTCGCCCTGGTGATGGATCGCGAGCCGGATCGTCTGGGCGGCGCCGTCTCCGTTCACGCTCCATTCGTGAATCTCGAGGGGCCCGACTTCGGTCGGGCTGTCGAGGAAGTAGTAGAGATCCGGAGCCTGGAATCGGTTCGCCCGCTCCGTCGGGCGCAGCTGCGTCGCCACCTTCCACTCCGGCCGCGGCGGGAGGATCGTGAGCTCGATGGGCCGCGACTCCAGTCCGCGCGCCCAGACGAACGTCGCGGGCATGTTCAGGTGCGCGTGGGTGTTGTCGATGGCGAGATACGTACCATCCAATCGATCCCCGAAGATCGTGTAGCGCACCACGACGGTTCCGTCGTGCCCGGCCACGTCCCAACGCGAAGGCTCCGGATGCTCGATCTCGAGAGCTCTCCCGGCGCCGTCCTCGGCGCGAAGCCGGTAGACGTTCTTCGCGAACTCGTGGAGCGCATATCTTCCGGGAGAGCTGCGGCTCATCGCGAGCTCGAGGACGCCGCCCGGCACGGAGGAGAACGTCGCCGTGACCTCGGATTCGTGATGGTCGGCGTTGTCGAAGCGAATCTCGTAGCGGACGGGCTCCTCACTTCCGACCGCCCCGGCGGCCAGCACCAGAACCAGCAATGAAATGCCAACTCGATACATCTTCACTCCTACTCCACGCAGTATAGGACAGCCGATTGCGCTAAACTCCCGACGCCCGCGCGAGGAGCGCAGGGATTAACAACTGGGCCCGGAGGGCCCATCCTCCCCGCGCGAGGAGCGCGGGGATTAACTAAAGGAGGACGAATGGCAACTGTAAAGCTGGGAGGCAACCCGATCTCGACTTCGGGCGAGCTTCCCGCAGTGGGAACCAAGGCGCCGGATTTCACGCTCACCGCGGGCGATCTGGCCGACGTGTCGCTCTCGAAGTACGCGGGGAAGAAAGTCATCCTGAACATCTTCCCGAGCATCGACACACCGGTATGCGCGAATTCGGTGCGGAAGTTCAACGAGGCGGCGGCGAGCCTGCCCAACACCGTGGTTCTCGCCATTTCCCGGGATCTCCCCTTCGCGCAGAAGCGCTTCTGCGGCGCCGAGGGCATCGAGAACGTGGTCGGCCTCTCCGCGATGAAAGACTCCGAGTTCGGCAAGGCGTACGGGGTCCTCATCACCAGCGGTCCGCTCACCGGGCTCTTCGCGCGCTCGGTCGTGGTGGTGGACGAGAAGGGGAAAGTCACCTACCGGGAGCTGGTCCCCGAGATCAAGGAAGAGCCGAAGTACGAAGCGGCACTCAGCGCGGTTCGCTGAAGCGTGCCGTCACGGCAGGTTGCGGAAAAATGCATCTGCAACCTGCGCGAGCGGCCGCCTTCGCTGAAGCTTCGGCGGCCCGCCGTAGCCTCGTGCGGAGGCGGGAGCGTTCGCCTTCGCGCGAAGCGCTTCGGCGAAACCGCGCCGGAGGGCGGAGGCGGGAGCCCGGCCCGCGGAGGCGGGAGCCCGGCCCGCCGAGTGGGAATGTTTCGCCGACACCTTCAGGCCGCGGGGCCTTCAAGCGAGTCCCCCGCGGCCGTGATGCACTCTTGCAGGGTGATGAAAAAGCATCCGCACCCTGCGCGAGCGGAGCGAGCCCGGCCCGAACGGGCCGCCGACATCTTCAGGCCGCGGGGGTGGGGCCCCGCGGCACTGATGCACTCTAAATGAGGTCGTGCGCCCGCCGTTCCACGATGAGGCGGCCTTTGGCCTCGCTCCTGCGGCGGAATCCCAGCAGATGGAGGATTGGAAGCGAGGACCATCGCGCCACGCGACGGTTCACGACGAGAGCGTGGGGCTCTCCCTCGAGCCTCGAGACTCCCGGCAGCCAGTGCGCGATCCGTCCGGCGCGCAGATAGCGGAGTATCGCCGATAGCGCGAGCCAGAACCCGCGCACGGGGCGGGCGACGAAGAAACCGTCGTCTCCCTGCGTCTGGTACAGAGGCATCAAGAGGAAACCGTCCGACGGTACCGCCACGCTCCCCTCGGCATCTTCGGCGATGACCTGCCCGGAAGCGACGCGCTCGAAGCTCCGAAACCCCGGTCTCATCTGGAAGCGGTCCCTGGGACCGATGGCGTGACGGTAGGTCACCTCCAGAATGCCGGGAACTCCCTCGGTCGCGCGGCGCAGCCGGGCCCTCTCGCCTTCGACCCCGGCGCGCTCCCGATCGATCATCGAAAGCTCTCCCATCGCCACCCACACCACCGCCGCTAGATTCGCCACCACCGCGGGGTCATGATGCTGGCCGCCCTCGAAGGCGACGGCGACGTGGCCCAGCAGCGCAACGTAATCCGCGAGCGTCCCCTCCAGGTTCTCTTCGAGGCCCAGGATCGCGGGCACGGGAAAGCGCCGGGCGAAGTGGCGGCTCCTCAGAGTGTCGGCGAAGACCGCGAACGGCTTCCCCTCTCCGGACATGGTGTGGAGATCGAGAAGCACGATCTCGCCGCGCGCCGCGGCGAAACCCCTGCCGATCTCCTCGAAGAGCTCCTTTCGCTCCCGCTCTTCGCTGCGCTCGAGGGACTCGGCGGCTCGCAGGCGATCGAGCGCTTCCCGACTCCAATGGCGGTTCAGGTCCTCGTCGATATACCGAGCGCCCGCGTCGAGCGCCTCGACGTTCCCCACGACCGCCAGGAAGTCGCCGCGCTCGAGCAGGTTCTCCTTCGAGAGCCTTTCGACCACGTTTCCGAGCGCCCCGGCGCCCGCGGGCTCGTTGCCGTGGATCGAGCCCACCCCCACCAGCATCGGCCCCGGCGCGCGCCCGCTGAGCCGACCGATGATGCGATCGCGATAGCGGCTCGCGCTCCGGCGCTCCTCCGCCACGCTACCGGGCTCGACCGCTCGGCTGCAGCTTCTGCCAGAGCCAGGGTACGCGCCGAACCGCGATGTCCATGAGATACAGCACGAGAGCGAGCCCCATCAGGAACGGAGCGAGGGCGGTGGGAACGCTCGCCCGCTCGTCGCCGACCTCGAAGATTTCCTCGACCGAAGGGCCAACCTTCCCGCCGGTCTCGAGGGAGAGCGCTTCGAGCTTCGCGACGTCCGGAGGGTAGAAACGGTATTCGTCCGGGTACGGATAGAAAACCGATCGGGTCCGCGACGCCTGGGCGAGCGCCTCGTCGGGGAGCCCTTCGGCGTCGAGCTCGAACCTCCAGGGAGAAGCGGCCGAAATCGAGACAGGAACCGAGGCCCGATAGCGCCCGGGCGCCGTCTGACGAAGCGGCACCATCCTCACGTCCGCGGAGGGTCCGATGACCCGGAGCGCGGGCGCGAGATCGCGCGGGTAGTGCCCGCTCTGGTCGACCACCGAGAGCTCGACCTCCGCGGCATTGCCTCGGCGATCCACCGTGAAGTCGACCTCGGCCCCGTGGCTCCGCCGGGCCGTCTCGCGAACGAGTTGAGACCAGAACTTCCCGTACCCGTCCCACTTCAGCCAGTCGGCGGCCCATCGGTTCTTCACGTCGGACGTGAAGATCACCGAGCGTCCGAGGCCGTAGTGCCATCGAGCGAGGAGCGGATCCTCGTCCGGCGCCTCCAGGATCACCTCGGCCGCGTCGCGCGGGAGTGTGCTCACGTAGCCCTTGAGCGCGGGGGCCTCATCGAAGTCGATGCCCCGGAAAGCCTCGATCTCCCGCTTCACCACGGGAGAGAACGACTCCTCCACCAGCGTACCTTCGAGAGCGATCTGGGTCTCTTCGATGAAGATCTGCTGCACCTTGTCGGCGTCCTCGATGAAGTAGCTGCGGCCGTTGCCCCATCGAGCGATGTCGGCGAGGAGCTCCCGGTCGGCCTCCTCCCCGACGGCCACGGACGAGACGGTGATCTCCTTCTCCGTCATCCGCGTAATCAGCTCCTCGTAGTCGTCGGGGTAGGTCTTTCCGTCCGACAGCAGGATGACGTGCTTCACCTTCGAAGGGCTCTCGAGGAGCTGCTCGAACGCGCGCTCGAGCGCGGGGTAGATGTTGGTCTGGGCGCTGGCCTGGATGCGGCTGATGCCGTCCTTGATCCAATCCTTGTTGGTCGCGAGCTGGAGGGGAATGGTCACGTACGGATTCCAGTCGAAAGTGACGACGCCGAAGCGATGGGTCTCCTCCAGGAGATCGAGCGCCGCCTTGGTCGCCTCCTTGGCGAGCGCGATCTTCTTTCCGTACATGCTGTAGGACTTGTCGAGCACGATGATGAGCGACAGGTCCTTCCACTTCTCTTCCACCCGGAACTCGACGGGAAGGACCCGCTCGACGACGGTGTCGGTATAGCCCTCCTCCCCGTAGCTGGTCTCTCCGGCGGCGAAGATCAGCCCGCCGTCCTCGTCGCGCACGTAGGTCTCGAGAGCGAGCATCGTCCTCTGGTCCAGGTTCTTGGCGGAGACGTCGCTCAGGATCACCGCGTCGTAGGCGGTGAGCCGCCCCGCCGCCGAGGACGCCGAGGCCCCCGGAAGAACCGTCACCTCCATGCCCTCGGATTCGAGAGCCCGCTTCAGATACGAGGCGCTCGGAGGATGGCCCTCGACGTAGAGAACTCGAAGAGGAGGATCGACGGTCACCGTCTCCACCCTGGAATCGTTGCCCCGAAACGGATCCTGGTCGGTCTCGATCCGCGCCTGGAGATCCAGAAGTCCGGCTCGGGGAAGCCGGCATTCGAAGGAGACGCGGCTGAATCCAGGGGAGAGATCGACCTCGCGCTGGGCGAGTCGAGAGGAGGCGGTCTCGAGCGCCACCACGGCTTTCTTGGACTCCCGGCTGAAGATCACCACTCCGATCTCGACCTTCTCGCCCTCGCGGACGTCGGGGGGGACTTCGATGCGCTCGATCCAGCTGTCCCCTTCGCCTCGAACGGCCGCGGGGATGGTGAACACCTTCACCCCGGCGGCTTCGAGCTCGGGAACCACCGAAGCGACGTTGCCTTCCGTCTCGTGCCCGTCGGTTACCAGAACCAACCGTTTGATCGTCGAGGGAGCGAAGGTAGCGAGCGCCTGCCGCACGGCGTGCTCGATGTTGGTGCCGCTCTGGTCGATAGCGCCGGGCGGCGGCGGTGTCGCTCCGGACTCCATCGCCGCTCCGTCGTAAACCGCGAGCGCGGGGAGCTCGGAGGCGCGCTCGACGATCGTGGAGCTCGCGGCGAAGCCGATGAACCGCGAGTGCTCGGGCTCGCCCTTCTCCACCGCGTCGCCGCTCCATTGGATGGCCGCTCTCAGGAACTCGGGCGAGATGCTGCGGGACACGTCGAGCAGGAATACCGATGAAATTCCCGTCCCGGGGCGATTCAGGTGCGGCCGCATGAGCGCCAGAAGGAGCAGCAATACGACCGAGGCCCTCAGGAGCCAGAGAACGTCCTGGTGTCGTCTGGTGAGGGAGGTCTTCGTGCGGCGGCGCACCCACCACAAGTAGAAGAGCGCGGGCAGCAGCGCGAGCGGCCAATAGCTCTCGACAGTAAGAGTCACAATCCCGCGATTTTAGCTCAAACGGGGCCCGAGGTGAGGTCGGGGGCAGCGACCGTGGAAGCGACGGTCAAAACCTCGCGGACTTTCTGGGCCAGGGCCGCCGCGGTGAACGGCTTCGCCAGAAACGCGGCTCCGTCCTTCAGCAGCTCCTGGGTGCGGTCCTCGCCGGCATAGCCGGAGATATAGAGGACCGGAGTCCGCGGTCGATAGGTTTCGACCTCGTCCCGCAGAGCACGCCCGGAGAGACGAGGCATGACGACGTCCGTCAGGAGCAGATGGATGGGACCGTCGTGAGTCCGGGCGAGGGCCACGGCATCGGAGGCGCCGGTCGCGCGAAGGACTCTGTAGCCGTACCACTCCAGCATCTCGCTCACCACAGAGCGCACGCCTTCCTCGTCCTCGACGAAGAGGATCGTCTCGCATCCTCCGGTGAGCTCGCGCACCGGAGCCGGTGCGGCGGCCTCCGCCTCCCCCGCCACCCGGGGGAGATAGACTTCGAATCGCGCGCCCCGTCCCGGCTCGCTCGAGGCCCAGATGAAGCCATCGCTCTGCTTCACGATTCCGTAGACCGTGGCGAGACCGAGCCCCGTTCCCTTCCCCGCCTCCTTGGTAGTGAAGAACGGCTCGAAAATGTGCGAGAGCGCCCGGCGGTCCATCCCGATCCCGGTGTCGCTCACGGCCAGCCGGACGTAGGAGCCGGAGGGCATCGGCCCCCGGCCCGGATGGTTGTGCTCGTCGCCGTCCAGGACCTCGACGTCCCCCGTCTCGATGAGGAGCTTCCCGCCCTCCGGCATGGCGTCGCGCGCGTTGACCGCGAGGTTGAGGAGGACTTGCTCGAGCTGACTCACGTCGGCGCGCACCCTTCCCTCGGCCGCGAGCCGGGTCTCGAGCTCGATGTCTTCACCGATGATTCTTCCGAGCATGCGCTCCACGTTCCGCACCATCTCCTCGAGGTTCACCACCCGGGGCTGGAGGATCTGGCGGCGGCTGAAAGCCAGGAGCTGCCGGGTCAGCCCCGCCGCGCGATCGGCGGCGCCGCCGATCTCCTCCACGTAGCCGCGCCTCGGATCGTCGAGCGGCATCCTGACCCGGAGCAGGTCCGCGTAGCCGGAGACCGCGGTCAGCAGGTTGTTGAAGTCGTGCGCAATCCCTCCCGCGAGCCGGCCGACCGCCTCCATCTTCTGCGATTGCCGGAACTGCTCTTCCAGGAGCCGGCGCTCGGTGACGTCCTCCGCGATCATCTCGAATCCCAGAGGCAGACCGTCCTCTCCCGCGAGGGGACGCCCGCTGAGCCGGACGGTGATCGCGGCTCCATCCTTTTTCGTCCAGACGACCTCGAGGCCTTGGATCGCCTTGCCGTTTCTCGACTCCGCGACCAGACGACTCCACTCCACGGGATCCTGGTAGAGGTCGCGGACCGTTCTCCCCTGGAGCTCTTCCGGGGCGTAGCCGAGCATCGTCGCGAGCGTCCGATTGACGGCGACGAAGCGCCCGTCGAGCGTCGAGCGGTAGATACCGTAGGGGGCCCCTTCGAAGAGGGACCGATAGCGCTCCTCGCTCTCCCGCAGCGCCTCCTCGGCGCGGCGGCGCTCGGTGACGTCGTCCATGAGCGCGAGCACGTGGATGCGATCCTCGGGAGTCCTCAGCACCGAGGTCGAGATCCGGACCACGCGCTTCTCACCGTCCTTGCGGGTGATGACCCACTCCTCGCCGTGAAGGTCGTCGCCGTGCCTCATCCGGTCCATCCGGGCGCGCGCCCGCTCCCGGACCTCGGAGTCGGGGTATACGGTCTGGTACCAGCCGAGCCGGTTGATCTCCTCCATCTCGTAGCCGGTGATCTCGGTCATGCGGTCGTTCCACACCGTGAACGCCGTGTAGGGGACGTCCGGTATCTCGTGGCAGACCGCGAGTCCTTCGGCAGCTCCTTTCACGATGGAGTTGCGGAACGAGACCTCGCTCTCGAGGGCTTCACGCGCCGCCTTCTCGCTGGTCACGTTCCGTGTGACCGAGAAAATGAGCTCGACGTCGGGAAGAGCGCGGGAGTTCCACGAGAGCCACCGGAACGATCCGTCCCGGTGCCGGTAGCGGTTCTCGAAGCCGGTCAGCGACTCTCCCCGTCTCAGCCGCTCGCCGGCTTCGATCGTGGCCGCGAGGTCGTGGGGATGCACCAGTTCCCGCCAGGGGCTGGAGAGAAGCTCCTCGGTGGTCCACCCGAGGGTAAGGGTCCAGGCTGGATTCACCTGCTTGAACTGCCCGTCGAACCCCGCGACCGAGAGCAGATCGACGGAGATCTCGAACAGCCGGTCCCGTTCCTGCTCCGCCCGAAGCCGCTCCGCCTCCATCTGCTTCAGAGCGGTCACGTCCTGAACGAACCCCACCATCCGCACCGTGCCCGTGTCCGGATCCCGATGGACCTCCCCTTCGGTTCGATGGTGACGGATGGCGCCTCCGACCCACACCCGGTACTCGATCGGCTCGAGCCTTCCCGACTCCCGCGTGCCCAGCATGTGCTCGCGGAGCCGCGGGAGGTCCTCGGCGTGAATCGCGCGGAGAGCGATCTCCATCGGCGAGGCCGGATCCTCGGGCGAGAGCCCGTAGTGGCGATACATTCCCGGGGACCACGTGGTCCGGTCCGAATCCGGCTCCCAGGACCAGCTCCCGGTGCGCGAGAGCTGCTCGGTGCGGAGGAGAACGTCGCGGGTCTGGCGGAGCTCCTGCTCCGTCGATTTCGATTGGGTCACGTCGACGACGAGCCCGTCGAGCACCACGTCGGAGCCGACGGTCGTCGTTCGCGCCATGTCGCGGACCCAGACGACGGCGCCGTCCGGGCGGAGGAGTCGGTACGTAATGTCCCCCGTCCCGGCGCCCGTCGCGAGTCGAGCGGCTTCCGCCTCGAACTCGGCGCGATCCTCGGGGTGGATCAGATCCTGCCAGCGGAGCGATCCCGAAACGAGTTCGTCCGGTTCGCGGCCCACGATCTCGAAGACGCTACCCGCGAGGAAGAGAAGATGTCCGTCGACGGCGCCCTCACGATAGGCGATGGCGCGGAGATTCTCGAGAATCGAGCGGTAGCGCTCGCGGCTCTCCCGAAGCGCCTGTTCCGCCGCCCTTCTTTCGGTCAAATCCCGCGCGGTCACGGCGCGGATCGTCTTCCGGCCCACGGCGACGTTGCGCGCGTGGAGCTCGACGGGGAATATGGTCCCGTCCTTCCTCAAGCCGCTGGTCTCGTAGGCTCCTTCCCAACCCGACGCGATGCGCTCGAGGTGAGCCGGCCGGCATTCGGGCGGAGCGAGCTCGAGGACGTCGCGGTTCAGGAGCTCCTCGGGCTCGAATCCGAACATCTCGGCGCCGCTCTGGTTGAGGTAAAGAATCCGTCCTCTGTCGTGGACGAATACCCCTTCCGCGGTCGCGGCGGACAGGTGCTCGAGCCGTTCCTCGAGCTCGCGCACCTCTTCCAGGAGCTCGGCTTTTCTCCTCCCTGGAACGCTCATGGACGGATGGGTAATCCGAGCATATCAGACCGCCTCGATGGCGGGGAGCGGGAGGTTCAGGAGACCGAGGAGACTTCCTGGCAGAGCTTCGCCTCGTGGACCACGATGCGTCGCCCCACCATCGAGACCGCGCCGCGACGCCGGAACTCGGAGAGCGTGAGGCTCACGATCTCGCGGCTCGCGCCGATGAGGTTTCCCAGATCCTGCTGGCTCAACGGAATGTCGACGACCGTCCCCCCTTCCAGAGGCTCGCCGAATCGCTCGGCGAGCTCCAGGAGCAGGTGGGCGAGGCGAACGGGTACCCGTTGAAAAACCTGGTTCTCCAGCCTTCGTTCGAGCCGCTTTCGGCGGGCCGCCATGAGGCGGGCGAGGCCCAGGGCGAGAGCCGATCGTCCCCGGAGAACGGTCTCCAGAGCGAACCGGGGAAAGGTCTCGATCGAAACGTCCTCGAGCGCCTCGGCATACGTCGGCTCCGCGCCTTCCTGGGCCACGAGCGCCATCTCCCCGAACACCTCGCCTGTATCGAGGAGGTCGAGAATCATCACCCTGCCGTCTTCGGAGAAGCGCAGGGTCTTCATCCGTCCACCGAGCAGGAGGTGGAGGCCCGAGCGAGCCCCCTCCTCGTGAAGCGAGACCATGCTCCCCCTGGAGAGCCGACAGCACCGCCCGTCGATGCCGAGTGAGTCGAGAGCCGCCCGAATCTCCTGCGAGCACGACGGCACCTCGCGAAACCTCGGGAGCAAAGCACTCGCCGACATGCTGGCCTCCTCGCTCTTCGTGCCTTCCGGCCTTCCAAGGGAGCCGAAGTGCAATGCGGATGCCATTCGAGACCCGGGCCAAGCCACGACTCTACATGGAGATACCGCCGCGAACGGAGGCTCCCGCTTACCGAGATTTGGAGAACCGAGCGAAGATCGTAAATCCCGTCCAAACGAGCATGGCAACCGCGAGCCAGGGATCGAGGAGGTAGTCCCAGAGGTTCCGGGACTCGAGGAGATCGAAACGGTATGCCGCGAGAGCGAAAAGAATCGAGAGCAGGAGGAGCAGTCGACCCCGCCACCAGGCGATGAGGGCGACGGGGGCGAGGCCGAGGAGAAAAATGTGCACCCGCGCCGCGTAGCCCAGCGCGTAGGGATCGAACGACGTGAGCCCGAGAGCCATCGGATACAGAAACGCCGCGCCCGACAGGACGAAGGCGGCGAGGGCGGTGAGCTCCCGGCGGTGATGGAGCTTCGGGCCAAAGGCGAAAGCCACGACGGAGGAGCTCAGAAGCAACAGCGTGGTGACGCTGAGATCGCCGGCGAGTCCGCGGAGATACCCCGCGACCGGAATGCCGTCGAGGGGAACGAACAGCACGGCCAGGACGGCCGCGCACAGCAGAACCCGCATCGAGGACGTCCGGCCGCTCGAGCCCATCAGGCCCATCAGGGGGGTCCCGAAGCACCAGGGCGATACCGCACGTGCACGATCCGACTGCGGTTCCAGCTGTAGAGAAGATGGAGGGCGCCTTCGCTCGATTCGAGAAGCCAGGGGTACGCGAGCTCCCGAGACGAGGCGCTTCCCCCCGGAGGCTCGACGTTGAGAATGGTTTCGAAGCTCCGTCCGCCGTCCCGGGAGACGGCGAGCTTCAGGCTGCTGCGGTCGACTTCGCTGTCGTTGAATGCGATGAGTACTTCTCCCTTGGTGGTGCGGAGCGCGGCGACCGCCGCGTCGGGATTCAGGAGCCCGGTCGGCGCGAGCGCGCTCCAGCTTCGTCCGCCGTCGGCGGTGCGGACCGAGAGAACCCGTTTCGGGCTGAAGCCGCTCGATCGGAGGAAGGCGACGGCCTCGAGCCGGCCGAGCGGCACCACGGCGGGTTGAAGCGACGAGCGCCCCCTCGAGAGACGGATCTTGTCGACAACGTCGCCTTCGAGAGAGAGCTTCAGAAGCTCCCCGAACTTCCCCAGCAGCTCGTGATACACCGGAAGCCCCAGAGTGCCATCCTCGAACTGGACCGCGGGACCGCGCACCAGAGTCCCCAGATTCAAGAGCGGGGAGGTGACGATCCTCCGCGCCGGCCCGAAGGTGGCCCCCTCGTCCTCCGACAGCCGGTAGTTGATGGAGCTCCCCGACCAGCCGCCCAGCGACACGCTCACGTAGAAGAGCCAGAGGCGTCCCCGCGAATCCCGGGCAACGACGGGATTCCCGAGCTTCTTCACGTAGCGCCCGAGATCGCGGGCGGTCTCCTCCCTCGTTGTCGCGATCTGCTGCGGGCCCCAGCTCGAAAACGAGGGGTCGAAGACCGAGGTGTAGATGGCGACATCCGAGGCGCCCTCGCGGCTTCCGCCGTACCAGAACGCGCGGATCCTCCCGCCCGCGAGCTCGATCGCCGTCGCGCTGTGGACCGAGGGCGGCGACTCCGAGGAGACGATCCGGGTCTCTCCGGCGAGGGCTTCGAGGGAGATGGAGGCCGATGCCGGCGCGAAACGAAACGCCGCGCCGGAGGAATTCCCGGCTTCGTCCAGGTAGGCGGCCGCGAAAGCCGAGGCCAGTGCGGCGAGGGAAACGACCGCCCACGCCCTGCCCTCGAGCGATTTCATCGAGGCGCCAGTATACATGTCCGCCCCGAGCGAACTCTTCCGAGGCGGTGCAAAAAACGGGCTTGGTGAGTTAAGATCGATCGAAACTCAAAAACCTGACCTTTAGCCACCGGTTCGCACGGGCCGAGTGCGGCGCCTACCGGCAAGGCGGTGAGCTCTTCCATCCATGGCCCTGAACGGACGCCTCGAGGACATGAACCTTCTGGAGATCCTCCAGATCGTCGCTTTTTCGAAGAAGACGGGAACTCTGGAGGTCCGGGGAGAGCGCGTGCTGGGGTCGATTCTCTTCCGGAGCGGGCGCCTGCTCTGCGCCCTCTCTCCGTCGACGGCCGCGGCCGTGCGCTCGCTCGCGGGAAGCAGGCTCGACGCCGCGGGCCAGGCCGAGCTCGAGTCGCAGATCCGTATCTCGCTCCGGGAGCTCGTGGCTCTGCGCGAGGGCCGATTCGAGTTTCGCCTGTATCGATCGCTTCCCGTCCAGTGGGGAGGTCTCGACGCTTCGACCTTCCTCTTGGGAGACGGGATCGATCCGCAGGAGATCCTGCTGGGGCTGGCCCGGGAGATCGACGAGGCGCGCCGCGATACCGCCCGCCTCCTGGAAACCGCGGACACCCTCGAAGAGGTGGAGCCGGGAGCCGCGTCGTCCGACGAGGGCCCACCGGGCGACGTCTCGCTCGCGGAAGCGGGGCTCACCGTCCTGGTGGTAGACGACGAGCCCCTGGTGGTCCAGATCGTGAGTCAGGAGCTGGATGACGCCGGATGCCTGGTGGAGAGCGCGAGCGGCGTCGAGGAGGCCGTCGGTTTGATCTCGCTCCTCCTCTCCCGCGCGACAACTTCTCTGCTGGTTTTGACCGACGGCGGAATGCCGACTTCGACGGGAGAAGGATTCGACGGCGGTCTCGAGGTCATCGAGCGGCTGCGCGACGTGGAAGGAGTGAACTCCACTCCGGTGCTCCTGATGGCGGAGAGTCTCTCGGAGGACGGGCGCGCGCGCGCGCGGCGTCTCGGAGTCCAGAAGATCGCGTTCAAGCCGACTCTGACCAAGCTCGACCCCGAAGAGTACGGGGCGGACCTGCGCTCCTTCGCCCGGGCCCTCCGCCGGGAAATCTCCGACATCGCCCGCGCCGCGCGCGACCGCCCGGCGTCGCCGCCGGACGAGCCTCAACTGAACCACGAGGCGATTTTCGATTTCCTGAAGACCATGACCGACCAGCTGTCGGCGCCCGCCGATGGAATCACGCGGATGATCCTGCGCGTCGCTTCCAAGTACGTCGAGCGGGCGGTTCTGTTCCTGGTGAAGAACGGCCGGGCGAACGGCCTCGCGGGCTGGCAGCGCGGAAGACCCACGCCGGAAGTGGTCGACGAGGTTCGGGCGATCACGTTCGAGCTCCAGCACGTGCAGCCGTTCGCGGAGGTGGTCTACTCGCGGAGCTCGGTTCGCGTGACCGAGGGAAGAGAGCCCATGGTCCCCGCCCTCGACCCGGGAAGATCGCGGGAGCAGATTCTCTTCCCTCTGCTCCACAACCACGAAGTCCTGGCGGTCCTCTACTGCGACAATCCCTCGACCGGCGCTCCGCTTTCGAAGCTCACCGGTCTCTCTCTCTTCCTGGTGCAGGCGGGAATGACCCTCGAGAACGCGTCCCTCCACCGCCGGCTGCAGTCGATTGCGAGCCGCTACTCCCTCGAAGATCAGGGGCCTCTTACCCAGGAGCTCACCCCCATCGTTCGGAACGGCCAATGAGGGAGAAACGGATCCACCCGAGGTTCGGGCCTCTGGTCATCAAGACGGCGTACACCGTCGGCCTCGTGCGGCGGGAGGGTTATCTCACCAACGTGAGCGAAGGCGGGGCGTTTCTCGCCGTCGACGATCCGCCGCCTCTCGGCACCGAGGTCGAGATCCGAGCCATCCTCCCCTGGCGGCTGGGCGAGCTCCATGCGTTCACGCGCGTCGCCTGGCGGAGCGAGCGCGGCAAGCTCTCCGGCGTCGGCCTGGCGTTCGGCGAGCTGGACCACGGGGCAAGAGAGCTCCTCGACGCCTACCTGCAGAAGTTCACCGAGCTCGCGGCCCGGATCGAAGAGATGCAGGAGGATTGAGGGCGCCTACGGTCTACCCCTCTTCGTGCGGGCCGCGGCCTTCGCCCGCGTGCACTTCTGGCATTGCCCGAAGATCTGGTGCCGGTGGGACTCGATGGTGAAGCCGTAGGCGTCGGCGATCTCGTCCTGGAGCCTCTCGATCTCCGGGCTCAGGAACTCCAGGATGGTGCCGCACTCGGTGCAGATCATGTGGTCGTGGTGGGCGTGTCGGTACTTGTGCTCGAAGCGGGTGAGCCCGTCCTTGAGCTCGATAGCGGACGCGAGCTGGGCGTCCACGAACAGCTTCAGCGCGCGGTAGATCGTGGTGCGCCCGATTCCCGGGTGCTTGCGATGGATCACCCGGTAGAGGTCGTCGACGGTCATATGTCCGCCGGTGTCGAGAAAATGCTGAAGGATGATCTCTCTCTGCTGGGAATGCTTGAGCCCGTGCTCCTGCAGGTAGGCCCCCAGGATGCCCAGCTCCTCTCGCCGTTCCGTCGATTTCAATTGGCTCCCGTTCTGCGGAGATTAACCGAGACGCCCGCGGCGGCCAAATCCGCACCGCTCCGAAGATGCTGGTCGAAGAATTCCTCCACCCGGCGGAAGAAGTCCCGAAGCACGTGCTCCCGGTGGAAGTAGTGAAACTCGCCCGGATAAACGACGAAGTCGAACACCTTCCCCTTCTTCGCGAGCTGGTCGACCAGCTTCACCGACTCGAGAAAAGGCACGTTCACGTCCGCGGTTCCATGAAGCACCAGAAGCGGACGTACGATCCGATCGATGCGCTCGATCGGCGCCGCCTGGAGATAGGCGGCGGGGTTCTCGCGAGGATCGCCGAGCCGCCCTCCTACCCAGTTGCCGCCGGGATCGCGGAACCAGTCGCGGAAGTCCTGGACCCCGGCGACGTCGACGCCGCATCGAAAGAGCTCCGGGTCCCGGGTGAGCGCCTGGAGCGTCAGAAACCCTCCATAGCTCAGCCCCCAGATGCCGACGCGCTCGGTGTCGACGAACAGCAGGCTCTCGAGGTAAGGCACTCCCGCGGCGACGTCTTCGTAGTCCAGACCTCCCAGATCGCGGTAGGGCGCGAGGCGCCACTCCCGGCCGTATCCGACGCTGCCTCGGTAGTCGGGAGCGAGCACCACATAGCCGTGCTGCGCGAGGTACTGATGAAAGCCGTAGTAGACGGCGTAGTCCCGACGGACGTGCCAGCCGTCGTAGTTCTGCGCTATGCCGTCGCCGTGGATCCAGACGATCGCCGGATGCTTCCGCGATCGATCGAGGTCCTTTGGAACGAAGAGGTACGCGGGAACGTCTCGGCCATCGGTGGATGGGTAGTGGATCAGCTGCGGCTCGACGAGGCGCGCCCGATCCACGGTCGGCGGAAGCGATTGGGTGAGCTCGTGGGGAGCTCGGCTTACCGTATCAGCTGCCTCGTCCGTCTCGATCCATTGGAGATCGGCGGGGCGGCCGGGATCCGTGTGTTGGAAGAGGAGCCTCCGGCCGTCGGGAGACCAGCCCCCGGTCTCGTGCACGAGGACGAAACCTCCCGCGTTGGTCGCCTGGGTGTTCGTTCCGCGTCCTTCGGTCAGCGTCGAGATCTTCGGCGTCGCCGGGTCGGAGACGTCGGCGACCGCGAGGTGCCTCTGCCCCGGATGGGAGCGATTGGTATCAAACGCAAGCCGCGAGCTGTCCGGAGACCAGGAGTACCGGCTCACGTCTTCGCCATCCGCGGTGATCTTGTGAGCGGCTCCCCCCGAGCTCGAGATCACATGGAGGCTGTCCCAGCCGCTCGCGTCGGTCAGGAACGCGACCCACTTACCGTCGGGAGACGGCCGCGGCTCGGCCCCCAGGAACGAGAGGCTCCACCATTTCGGGTCGCTTTCGCGGTGCAGGGTTTGAACCGTCCCCGACACCACGTCGGCGGCGAGGATCTCGCGCGATCGGTAGTCGTTGGAGAATCGCTCGAGCACCACGCGGGTGGCGTCGATCCATCGAGGCGACTCCTCGGACTGCGGGCTCGAGGCCACCGAAACCACCCCTCCGCCCGAGACCGAGACGATGCCGACTTCGCCGGGCTCCTGCTCCAGGCGGCGAAACGAGATCTTCTCCCCCACGAACGGCTGAACGTCCTCTCGAGGCGTCGCCTGCGCGAAGCCGAACGCGAGCCGCTTCCCGTCGGGAGACCAGGCGAGCCCCGACTCGGAGACGAGCGTGACCGTGAGCCGCTTCTCGCGGCCGCCCTCGAGATCCTTCACCCAAATATCCCCGAGACGGAGGAACGCCAGCTCGGTGCCATCGGGCGAGAGACGGGCTTCCGACTCCGGCGCCACCGTTCCGAAGACCGCTCTCGGAGCGCTTCCCCGCTCCGGCGCCACCGACCAGAGCTCCCCTTCCCGCTCGAAGTAGATCGCCTTTCCGTCGCGGCTCCAGAACGGATCGGACATGAGCCCGGCGGCGTAATCGGTGAGCGGCTCGGGCCAGCCCGAGACCCGGTCGACGACGTACAGGTTCTGAGCTCCCGCGCGATCCCAGAGGAACGCGACGCGGTCTCCCTCGGGAGACCAGACGGCACCCGAGGGATGCCGGATTGAAAGGAGCGTCTCGATGTCGAGTGTTCCTTCCGACGGAGCCCGGGCGGCGAGCAAGGCGAGAAGAACTACGGTTTTCACGAGACGCTTATCTTAACGCAAGCTCTCTTCTTGACAGAGACGAGAATCCGAACTAGTCTCCCTTAGATTATCTAAGGGAGGGCCGTCGATGCCGCCGCAGGGCTCGGAGCTTCTACATGGAACGCTGGAGCTCCTCGTTCTCCGTCTCGTCGAGGCGGAGCCGTTGAACGGCTACGCCATCGGCCGCCGCATCGAGGAGTTGACCGACGATGCGTTGAAGGTCGACGAAGGCTCCCTGTACCCCGCGCTCTACCGCATGGAACGCCGCGGCTGGCTCCAGTCGTCCTGGGGCACCACGGAGAACAACCGCCGCGCCAAATTCTATCGCATCACCCGAAGCGGGAGAGACCGCCTGCACTCCCAGCGCGTGGAGTGGGCGGGGTTCCAGGCGGCGGTCCAGAAGATCCTGGAGTCTCCGTGAGAACCCTCCGTTTGTGGCTGCGCGCTCTTCTCGATTCGTCCGCCGTCGAGGACGAGATCGAGGACGAGATACAGCTTCATCTCGATCTCCGGGCCCGCGACTATCGGAAGCGGGGCTATTCCGAGAAGGAAGCCCGCGACCTCGCCCGGAGGCGCTTTGGAGACGAGGTCCTGGTGAAGCGGCAGTGCCGCCGTCTTCTCATGGTCGAGAGAACCCGAGGAGGATACCCGCTCATGAGCACCGTAATTCGCGAGATCCGGCACGGTCTTCGGTCGCTGGCGAAGACGAAAGGCTCGACCGCGGTCATGCTCTTCACCCTCGCCCTCGGTATCGGCGCCAACACCGCGATCTTCAGCGTGGTCGAAGGCGTGCTCCTGAGGCCCCTTCCCTATCCGGATCCCGACCGATTGGTGACGCTCTGGGAGAACGACCGACTCCGCGGCACGACGCAGGAGGGGTTCTCGCTGCCGGACTACCTCGACGTCAGCGACGGAAACGAAGTCTTCGACTCCATGGCGGCCTTCACTTTCGTCGCCACGACCTGGACGTCGGAAGACGAGCAGCCGAGGCGCCTCTCCGCGGCGCGGGTGTCGGCATCGTTCACCGAGGTGCTCGGCGTTTTTCCTTCTCTCGGCCGGAGCTTCCGCGCGGAAGAGGACGGCGAGGGAAGCCCGCCGACCGTGATCCTGGGTCCCGATTTCTTTCGAACGCGCTTCGGCGCGAACGCCGAGGCTCTGGGAACGCGCCTCGTTCTCGACGGCGTGTCGCGCGAGATCGTGGGGGTGATGCCCGAACGTTTCGAGTTCCCGTCCAGAGACGTCGCTCTCTACCTGCCTCTCGAGGCGCCGAGCGACGCTGCCCGCGGCAACCACGGCCTCTCCGTCGTCGCCCGCAGGAAAGCGGGGGTTCGGCTCGAGGAGGTGAACGCTCAGCTTTCGACGCTCGCGAGCCGCCTCGAGGCGGCCTACCCCGACGACAATGCGGGCCGCGGCATGTGGGGAGAGACTCTCTACCAGTCGACGGTGGGAGATTCCCGGCGCGGCCTCCTCCTTCTCTTCGCCGCCGTCGGTTTCGTGCTCCTCGTCGCCTGCGTCAACGTGGCCGGAATCCTCTCCTCGAGGGCCATCGCCCGCGGGAGAGAGCTCGCGATCCAGTCCGCTCTCGGTGCGAGCCGCTGGACCCTGATCCGGCAGCAGCTGCTCGAGAGTCTGACGCTTTCGTTCGCGGGCGGGCTCCTGGCGCTCGCGGTCGCCGCGGCCGCGCGACGCGCGCTCCTCGCGCTCGCGCCCACCAATCTGCCGCGCGCATCGAACGTCGAGACGAACGGCACGGTCCTTCTGTTCACCCTCGCCCTCTCCATCGCGGCGGCTCTCGTTTTCGGAGCTCTTCCCGCGCTCGCCGGATCTCGAGTGAACCTTCGGGGCTCGCTGGGATCGGCAATCGGGGGGTCGAGCGGACGCCTTCGAAGGGCGCTCCTGGTGGGTGAGATCGCGCTCGCGGTGGTGCTGGTCTTCGGCGCCGGTCTGCTCATCCGAAGCTTCGTGCGGCTCGTCAGCGAGGATCCGGGTTTTGCCGCGACCAACGTCGTCTCCGTGGGCCTCAACCTTCCCGCTTCCCGCTATCCCCAGAGGTTCCCCGAGTGGCCGCGATGGAATCAGGTACGCGCGTTCCAGACCGAGCTTCTCGGGCAGATCTCGGAAACCCCCGGGGTCGAAGCCGCCGCCATCGCCATCAACACGCCCCTCGATGCCGGTTGGACGAGCCGATTCACCATCGAGGGCCGACCCGAGGTGGCTCCAGGTCAGGAGGACGAAGTTCGGGTTCGCACCGTCAGCTCCGGATACTTCCGGACGGTGGGCCTTCCGATCCTTCGCGGCCGGGAGCTCTCGGAGGACGACGAGCGGCCGGACGCCCCCGCGGTCATCGTGGTGAACGAGGCCTTCGTGAAGCGGTACTTCCAGGACGAGGAGCCGCTCGGCGCGCGGGTGACGCAGTGGGACGTGACCCGCGAGATCGTCGGCATCGTGAAGAACGAGAAGTTCCGGGGCCTCGCAGAAGAAGTCCCGCCCGCGATCTACCCCACGTTCTCTCAAGCTCCTTTCCCCGAGTTCTTTCTTCTGGCTCGATCGAAGGACCGACCCGAAAGAGTCCTCGACGGGATCCGCGATACCGTCGGACGAATCGATCGAGAGCTCGCGCTCGGCGACGTGGCGACCCTCGACGAGCGAATCTCCGCGAGCGTCGCCGAGCCGCGGTTCACGATGACGGTCTTCGCGTTCTTCGCCGCTCTCGCCCTCGGCCTCGCCGCCGTCGGGATCTACGGGCTCATGTCCCAGGCCGTCGGACAACGGACCAGGGAGCTCGGGGTGCGCATGTCTTTGGGCGCGCGACCGAACGACGTGCTGGCGCTCGTCCTGGGAGAAGGCGCGCGGCTCTCGGCGCTGGGGATAGGGATCGGCGTCGTCCTCGCCGCTGGCGTCGCCCGGACGTTCGAGAGCTTCCTCTTCGGTGTCGACGAGCTCGACCCTCTGACTCTCGCTACCGTGGTCGTGGTCGCCGCCGCCGCCGGACTCCTCGCCGCCTACCTGCCCGCAAGGCGCGCGAGCCGGATCGACCCGATACGAACGCTGAGACAGGAATAGTGGAGACGGGTTCCCGAGACTCCTCGAGCCACACACTAATAATGTAGACGACTCCATCCGCATTGGAACGGGGGCGTGGAACGGAAACGCGTGATGGGAAAGAATTTGGGGCGGTTCGTCCCTGTGACGCCGGGTTTCTCGGTCGGCGGGCCGCAAGGCAGCTCGCCATCCCAATGTCTCGGTGCATTATCCCGCTTGCTTTGATCCGAGCTTAAGTTGTAATTTAATGTAACTTCAGGCGGTAAGGAAACTGAATGCATTCCGGGGTCCTCGACGTAATCCGAGGCTCCAGGTGCCGCCGAGAGCCAACCCGGACTTTCCCTTCTCTTCCGGTCGCCCTCTCCTTTTCGATGACGCCCGGTAGACGCTGGTTTCCAAGGAGGATCTCATGACCCTGTCACGCCGCGCGTTCTTGCGCACCGTCAGCCCCGGGGCCGGCGTAATGTCGTCGGCGTTCATCGCCGCCCGAGGACGGGAGGCGCTCGAAGGTGAGTTCGGCTCCCTTCCCTCGCCGTTCATTCCCCCGCCCGACGCGGACGAGATTCGCATCAGCAGCAACGAGAACCCGATGGGGCCTGGTCCCTCGGCGGTCGCCGCGATTCGCGAGAATCTCGGCGAGTCGAACCGCTATCCGATGAACAGCAAGATCACCGACTCCATGGTCGCGAACCGCATCGCCTCGCTCTACGGCGCGAAGCGGGAGAACGTGGTCCTCGCTCCCGGATCGACCGAGGTCCTGCGCAACTCCATCCGCGCGTTCTGCGCTCCGGATCGGCCGCTGGTGAGCGGCGAGTGCTCTTACGAGAACCCGGTCCGCGACGCGGAGTACTTCGGGGTCCCGGTGAAGACGGTCGCCATGCGGGAACAGGATCTCGGGCTCGACCTCGACAAGATGGCGGGGGCGGCGCTCGGTGCCGGCCTGGTCTTCCTCTGTAATCCGAACAACCCGACGGGCACGGCTCACGGCAGGACTGCGATCTCGGACTTCCTTCGCTACGTCTCCAAGGAATCGCCGTACACCTACGTCCTCATCGACGAGGCCTACAACGACTACGTCACCGATCCCAACTACTCGACCTCCGCCGAGTTCGCTCTCAAGTATCGGAACGTGTTCGTCAGCCGTACCTTTTCCAAGGCCTACGGCATGGCCGGGCTGCGGCAGGGCTATGCCGTAGGGGGCAAAGAGACCATCGCCAAGCTCTCCCCCTACAAGCTCACGTTCGGGACCAACGTCCTCGGCCTCGCCGCGGTGAGCGCATCGCTCGACGACCCGGCCCACCTCGCGAAGGAAATCGCCCGCAACACCGAGGCGCGGAAGTACACGCTCGATTTCTTCCGCGGCGCCGGCTACTGGGCGACGGACAGCCAGACGAACTTCATCTTCGTGAAGACCAACATGCCCGCGAAGCAGTTCCGCGAGGGATGCGCGAAGCTCAAGGTTCAGGTGGGCCGCGACTTCCCGCCTTACGAGAAGACGCACGCGCGGATCTCCATCGGGACCATGGACGAGATGAAGCGGGCGACGGAAGTGTTCCGCCAGGTGCTGGGAGCGGCCCCGACGGACTCGGGCGCCCCTCAAGGAAAGAGCTAGGTGCGACATGAAGAAATCACTTAACGAGACACGCAAGAAGGAGGCTGCCATGTCGCTTTCGCGACGCGATTTCGTGAGGACTCTGGGCGTCGGCGCCGCGGGCGCTTATGCGGCCACGTTCGTGAGCTCGCGCCGGCAGCAGGCGATCGCCTTCGCCGCCCAGACCGGCGTCCCCGCGAACCAGGTGATCAATCTCTCCAACAACGAGAACCCCATGGGCCCCGGCCAGAGCGTTCTCGACGCCATCGAGAGAGCGCTCGGACCGACCGGCGCTTCGGCGGGACGGTACCCGTTCGCGCTCAACCAGCCTCTCAACGAGCTGCTCGCGAAGAAGTGGGGCGTGAAGCCGGAGAACGTGATGGTCGGCGCCGGGTCGACGCAGATCCTGGTCAACGCCACGCACATCTACACCGGGAAGGACAAGGCGTTGGTCGGGTCGCTGCCGACCTACGAGGAATGCTTCGGCTACGCGTCGCTCATCGGGAGCCGCACCAAGGCCGTTCCCCTCACCGCCGACTTCCGGATGGATCTCGACAAGACGATGTACGCCCTGAAGGGCTCGGGGATGCTCTTCTACTGCAACCCCAATAACCCGGTCGCCACCCTGGTGAACCCGTCGGACTCGAAGGAGTTCCTCACCCGGGCGCTCAAGGCGAACAAGGACCTCCGAATTCTCGTCGACGAAGCCTACATCGACTACGTGACGACACCTGGTCACCAGACGATGATCCCCATGGCCATTCAGGAACCGAGGCTCATCGTCGCCCGCACGTTCTCGAAGGCCTACGGAATGGCCGGACTCCGCGTCGGCTACGCCATCGCTCACGAGAACACCATCAAGGAGCTCGACAAGTTCCACATGGGGAACACCATCTCGGGGTTGAGCTACAGCGCCGTGATCGCGGCGCTCCAGCGCGACGCCGCCGATCCCAGCTTCATTCCGAACGAGGGCAAGCGCAACGAGCAGGCCCGGGCGTTCATCTTGAAGTGGTTCGCCGACCGCGGCTACAAGGCCACCGACGCCCAGGGCAACTTCACGTTCGTCGACGTGGCGATGCCGGTCGAGTACTTCCAGGCGGCCTGCGCCAAGGAAGGCGTCCTGGTCGGACGTCCGTTCCCGCCGCTCTGGACGCACTGCCGCATCTCCATCGGGACGATGGACGAGATGCAGCGCGCCGCCCAGGTGTTCGACAAGGTGCTGACCGCGGCGAAGGCCCAGGCAGCCTAGCCGATTCCGTTCGCTTCCAGGGCTGCCGCCTTCCGCGAGGAGGGCGGCAGCCTTTTTCTTTTCGGAGACCCCCATGCAGCGAAGAGAGTTTCTCCAGACCGTCGCTTTCGCAGCGCCGCTCGTGAGAACCATCCAGGGGCCTGCTCCCAGGATCGACATCCACAACCACTTCTATCCGGGGTCTTACTTCGAGATGATCCGCGAGCTCGGAGCGCCGGACTACCGGTTCGCGACCGACGCCTCCGGCGCCACCACCATCGAGTTCCGGGGAACGCGGTTCTTCGGAGTTCAGCCGCCCATGACGGACGCCGCGCTCCGCATCGAGGAGATGGACCGCGTCGGCGTCGATGTCCAGGTGCTCTCGCTCTCGGTCCCGAACGTGTACTTCGCCGCGGAGGAACGCGAGCCCGAGATCGCCCGGAAGACCAATGACGCCTATGCGGAGCTCGTCGCTCGACACCCGCGTCGATTCAAAGCCCTCGCTTCCATTCCCATGGACGTCCCCGACGAAGCTCCGAAAGAGCTCGCGAGGGCGCTCGACGAGCTGAAGCTCCAGGGAGTCCTGCTCCTGAGCCACATCCGGGGAAAGCCGCTCACCGATCCGCGATTTCGTCCGTTCTTCGAGGAAGCCGACCGCCGGCGCCTCTTCGTTCTAATCCACCCGATGCTCCCCGTCGGGATGGCGGAGCAGCTCAAGGACTACGTGCTCGGGCCGCTCGTGGGGTTCCCGTTCGATTCGACCCTCGCCGTGGCGCGGATGTGCTTCGACGGTCTGTTCCGCGATTTCCCCAACGTCCGATTCCTCGTCCCGCACCTCGGGGGGGCCATCCCCTACATCCTTCCGCGGCTCGATCAGGGCTACAGGGACTTCCCTGCGACCCGCGCGAAGATCGACCAGCCGCCTAGCTTCTACATGAAGAAGCTCTATTTCGACACCGTGTCGGCCGGTCCTTCGACCGTCGCTTTCGTCCGCGATCTCGTGGGAGCGGACCACATCGCTTTCGGCTCCGACTATCCCCATCTCCCCGGCTCGATGTCGGGCGCGGTTTCGACGCTCGAGAGCTCGGGATTATCGGAACCCGAGAAGACGCGGATGTTCTCGGGCACAGCGCTCTCGATCCTGAACAACCTCTGACGCCTATTCCTGTCTCAGTACCACGATGGGATCGACCCGGGTCGCTCGACGCGCCGGGACGTAGCACGCGAGGAGCCCGACGAGGCAGATGAATATCGTGACCGCGGCATAGGTGGAAGGATCGGCGGGCTCGACGCCGAAGAAGAGCGCCGCGGCGAGCCGGTTGACTGCGAGAGCCCCCGCGAGCCCCGCAGCCAGGCCCACAACCGTGAGCCCGAGGCCCTGGCGGAGCACCATCGAGAGCAGGCTTCCGCGCGCGGCCCCGAGCGCCATGCGTATCCCGATCTCCCGGCGCCGCTCCGCCACCACGTAGGCCAGGACTCCGTAGGTTCCGATGGCCGCCATCACCAGCGCCAGGACGGCGAACCCCAGGAGGAGCTGCGCGAGGAGCCGGGGACGACCGATCGCCTGGGAAAAGACGTCGTCCATGTCCCTCAGATCGATGATGGGAAGTGAGGGGTCTTTCGCCGCCACCACCCGCTGAATGCTCGTCGCCAGCGCGCTCACGGGCACGTCGGCGCGCAGTACCACGTTCATGTTCCGGTCCGCGAACCGGAGAGCCCGCCCGATCTGCTCGGTATGGAAGTAAAGCTCGGTTCCCGTCTTCTTGTCGACGCCGCCTTGCTTGACGTCCTTCACCACGCCGACGACGGTGAGCCAGGGCAATTCGTCGCCGAAACCCGGCTTGACCCGCCGGCCGACGGGACTCGTTCCCGGCCAGAATGTCGCGGCCATGGTCTCGTTCACGAGGACCACGGGATCACCGCCCTCGTCGGACGGCTGGAACGAACGGCCTTCGACGATGGGAATCCCCATGGTCTCGGTATAGCCGGTCGAAGCGGACTGCCAGTAGTCCACGTTCTCGATCGGCCCCTCGCCTTCGGTCTGCTGGTAATCCTCGATGTCGGTGTCGTTCGCGTTCACTTGACGAAGAGGCGGCAGCCCGTTCGCGACGGCTGCTTCACGCACTCCGGGAATGGCACGCAGATCCTCGAGGAGTCGAGAGTAGAACGTCCAGACTTCCTGGGGACCGGCGTAGGACGGCTCCGGAAGGTCCAGCGCGAACGTCACGAGACCGGAGCGATCGAAGCCGGCATCGACCCGGGTCAGGTTCCACACCGTACGCACCATGAGACCGGCGCCGGTGACCAGCACCACGGCCAGGGCCACCTCGGAAGCGACAAGGAATCGCCGAACCAGCCGACGACCCGAAGTCGCGCTTCTCTGCCCGGCTTCCCGAAGGGTCGTGGTGAGCGAGCTTCCCCGGAGATGGATGAGCGGCGCGAGACCAAAGACGATCGAAGTCGCGATGGCGACCCCCACCATGAAGAAGAGCGCGTCCCCGTCGACACGAACCTCCCCGGCGCGAGGAAGAGCGTCCGGAAAAGCGGCGATCAGAGCTCGCAGGCCTGCGCGCGCGAGCACGATGCCCATAGCGCCGCCGAGAAGAGAGAGAACCAGACCTTCGGCCAGGAACTGTCGGGCGAGACGAAAGCCCCCCGCGCCGAGTGCGGAGCGAATCGCGAACTCCTTCTGACGGGACTCGGCCCGCGCCAGGAGCAGGTTCGCCAGATTCGCGCAGGCAATCAGGAGAACGAAAGCGACGGCCGCCTGAAGCGCCCAGATCGCGGTCCTGGCGTCGCCCACCACCTGCTCCTGGAGGGGATCGATCCGCAGGCGGTGGGAGGTGAGGTTGGGAGCGTGGAAGTCCTTTCCCGGCCAGTCGACGAGAAGGGTCTCCAGCTCGGCGCGGGCCGCATCGAGCCCGACGCCAGGCGCGAGCCGCCCAATCAGGTACAGGTAGTGGTTTCCCCGGTTCTGACGGTTCGCGGGGTCGATAGAGACGGGGACGAACGCCTCGACCGGCTCCGTCGCGAGACCGAACCCCTCAGGCATCACTCCCGCCACCGTGGTCCTCTTTCCGTCGATCTCGATGGTTTCTCCTACCAGGGAAGGGTCTCCCGCGAAGACGGACGTCCAGAGCTCATGGGTCAGCACCGCGACGGGCGGAGCCCCGGGAAGGGTCTCCTCCGGACGGATCGTTCGTCCGAGGAGCGGCGCCACTCCGAGAGCGTCGAAGAAGTCGGCGGAGACCCGAGCTGCCCGGACTCTCCGAGGACGCTCTCGAGTTCCCAGGTTCCCTTCGCCCGTGGTGTAGGCGCCGAGGACTCGAAAGGACCGACTCCGCTCCTGGAGCTCCAGGAACTCCGGAGGCGAGATCCAGAACTGATCGAATCCCATATCCGGGAACTGGCTCGTCACCAGAACGAGCCTCTCGGGCTCTGGATAGGCGAGAGGTTTCAGGAGCACCCCGTTGACGATGGCGAAGATCGCGGTATTGGCGCCGATCCCGAGGGCGAGCGTCAGTATCGCCACCAGGGTGAAGCCGGGAGCCCGCAGCAGATTCCGAACGGTATGCTCAAAATCCTGAATCCATGAATCCATGAAGTACACCTCGTCCGTCCACAGATTCGACGGAAAAATCGAGGCAAAGGTTTCCTGGAAGGCCGGGGTCCGCTATCATTCCCGGCCATGAGAAAGGCCGCTCTCCTCGTCGTCGGGCTCGCTCTCGCCTCGTGCGAACGTGGCCCCGAAGGTCTCTCCCCGGATACCGTGCTCGTCGATGGAAAGATCGCGGTCGTCGACGACGCATTCACCGTGGTCGAGGCCCTCGCCATCCGCGACGGCAGAGTCGCGGCCGCCGGGACGACGAAGGAGATCGAAGCGCTTCGAGGCGACCGGACTCGCGTCATCGACCTGAAGGGACGAACGGTGCTCCCGGGCTTCTACGACTCGCACCTGCACGTCCGCGCGGATCCGCCGCGGAGCGTGGACCTCGGCGGCGCCCGCTCCATCGAGGACATCCAGGAGAAGATCCGGCGGAAGGCGCTGGAGCTCGGTCCCGGAGAGTGGGTCACCGGCCGGGACTGGGCGGAGGACGACCTCTCGGAGAAGCGGCGCCCCACCCGCGTCGACCTCGACGCCGCCGCGCCCGAGAACCCGGTGACGCTGACCCGCGCCGGCGGGCACAGCTCGGTCGCGAACAGCAGGGCGCTGTCGCTGGCGGGCATTTCGCGCTCCACCCCCGACCCTCCCCACGGCATCATCGACCGGGATGCCAACGGCGAGCCCACGGGCTGGATCCGGGAGCGGGCGCAGACTCTTCTCTGGGACCTGGTTCCGGAAGCGACGGAGGCGGAGCTGCGCGGGGCGCTGGTGAGGAGCCTCGAGGACCTTCTGAAGCTCGGCATCACCAGCTTCAACGACGCGGGGGTCGTCGTCGAGAACTTGCCCCGCTTCCAGGACGTCTACGCCGAGCACGGCGCTTCGCTCCCCCGCGCGACGCTCCAGGTGCGTCTTCCCCGAGACAAGCCCGTCGACGAGATGATCGCCGTCCTGAAGGGCATCCCCTTCCACACCGGGCTCGGAAACGACCGCATCAAGATCGGCGCCATCAAGCTCTCGGTGGACGGCGGCTACACCGGCTCCGCCGCTTACACTCTGAAGCCCTACAAAGGACGGCCGGACTTCCATGGAACCTTGTTCTTGAAGGAAGAGGAGCTCACGCGGCTCGTTCGCGAAGCCCACGCTCGCGGATGGCAGCTCGGCGTCCATACCATCGGAGACGGAGCGATCGAGGTCGCGGTGAACGCCTTCGCCCGGGTCCTGGAGGAAAGCCCCAGACCGAATCACCGCCACTACCTGAACCACATGACAGTGAAGCCCTCCGGGGCGACGCTCGCGCGGATTCGCGAGATCGGGCTCCTCGTCGCGCAGCAGCCGTCCTTCACCTACTCGCTCGAGGGACCCTACAACGACAACCTCGAAGGGGAGCTCCTCGAGACCGTGAACCCTCTCGCGAGCCTGAAGGAGCTCGGGATTCCCGTGGGCCTGGGAAACGACAACCTCCCCATCGGACCTCTCTTTAGCCTCTACGCCGCGGTGACCCGAAAGGGAAAGTCCGGCCGGGTCTACGGGGCCGATGAAGCGGTGACCATCGAGGAAGCAATCCGGGGCTACACCCGCGGCTCCGCCTATCTGACGTTCGACGAGAACGTCAAGGGCTCTCTCGAGCCGGGCATGCTCGCGGACCTGGTGGTTCTCTCCGAGGACATTCTCACCATCGACCCCGACCGGATCCTGGAAATCGAGGTCGAGGCGACGATGGTGGGTGGAGAGATTCTCTGGGGCGCCTTTCCCGATTAGAGCCCTCGGTGCTCGAAATCGGGTGCGCGGCACGGGTAGGTCTCTTCACCTTGACAGACCGGAGCCAGTGGCCTTAACCTTCCGTTCCCCCACTTCCCCGTTCAGGTACAGGTGCGAGCGTCCCCCGGGCGGAACGCCCGCCAACAAGGAGGCCACGATATGTTCGGAAAGAAAGCGGCTGCATTGCTCGTCATCCTCGCTGCGGCGTCGTTGCTGGTCTGGGTCGGAAGTCCGGTGCTCGCGACCGGGCGGCCCTGGGGCGAAGCGTCCGCCCTGGGTCAACCGAGCACGCGTCACGTCGCGCTGGTGAAGGGCCCGGCGGGCGAGACGTCCTTTCCCGTTCTCACCCTATCGCATGAGATCATCTCGCCCAGGGATGCGGCATCAGGACTTCCGTCGGGAAAACGCCAGCACAAGCCGTTCACCATTACCAAGCCCGTTGACAAAACGTCTCCCGTCCTCTTCGAGGCGGCAATCAAGGGCGACCCCTTCACCACCGTCGAAGTGACGTCGCTTCAGCGCATCGGCCAGCGCTGGATGCCCTTCCGGACGGTGCGGCTCGAGAACGCCTTCATCGGGTCGATCGGTCCCCAGAGCTCCGCGGACGACCGACCGACGGAAGAAGTCGCGTTCTACTACAACCGCATAGCCTTCTCGTACGTCGAGACGGGAACGACGGTCGAGGACCTGTGGTCGGGCGATTTTCCGTGATCCCTTGCCGACATTACCTCCGCCTGGCAAGGCAGTCCTGAGGCGGCGGGCAGCCTCGCCCGCCGTCTCGGGAATCGCTTGCATTCCGGTATGGCGATCGGACTTCACGGAAACTTCGATTTGGGCGCGATGGCTTGACGCGGCCGATTCGGGAATACCGGAACCGGTTCGGGCGCTCTCCGAGCGCGGGGAAGCCGGTTCCGGTATCGCCGGGACCCGGCTCCATCTGACGACGGGGTCGCGCGGCGGTGAGGAGCGCTTCCTTGCCGGCGGCCGCCTCGTACGTCCCTACGGGTGAGGCCCGAACGACGTCCGGAGGTTATGCATCACGATGTAGCTATACGCAACGCTGAAGGCGACGCGGGCGCCGAGCGCGAGCTTCCTCTTACCTTTGTCATGGAGCTTGTCCGTGACCCAATACATGAACGCGGGAGCGGCGACGTGGCTCATGATCCGGACAGTCCGATGACCCTGCATCGGGTTCGACTCGTACACGCCCAGGCGGGCGAGGCCGACCTCGGTCGAAGCCAGGTCAGCGCCGGCGACCACGAACATACCGACTCCGAAGGCATCGAAGGCACCGCTCGATGGCGGCTCGTAGACGCCGTCGGCGATCACCGGGCGCTTGAAGTCCAGGGGCTCGCTTCCGATCGGGGTCTGCGCTGCTTCCGCCAGAGGATTGCGGGTGTCGGCAGGCTCCTCGTCTCTCGTCTCCGACTGCAAAGCGAGAAGCATCGAAATCAGCGTCATGGACAAAGCTGCAGCGTTCATCGCACTCCTCCCTTCGGACTCCGGGACAGCCCAGACTCCATGAAAGTGGCTCCGTTCTCCTTTCGTCGGAGGCGAGGAGGCGATTGACCGAAGTGCCGGAAAGAAAATAAGTGCAGCGGGAACCGCGACGGTCTAACGAATACTATGACTGTCTCTTGTTGCGGGACCGCCCTTTCCCCGAGTAACCCCGGCGCACCGGTCGAGACGGAGACCCCCGTCGCCGTCGAGACGAGGGTGCATCATACTCCTATCTGCCGCGCGCGAGGTGGAATTCGAAGCGGTGTTTCCCCCCAAAGGGAGCGCGCGGCTCGAGCTCCTTTCGACCCTGTCTCCCGGATATAACCATTGACGTTATATCCCATGTGGTTATATACTGCGCGGCGTGAAGTACGAGACCGATAGACTCGAAGCGATGCTTCCCTTGCCGGAGGCGACGTTCTACATCCTCACCGCGCTCGCGGATTGCGACCGGCACGGGTACGGCGTCCTGCAGGACGTCGCCGCGCGGACGCAGGGAAAGATCCGCCTCGGGGCGGGAACGCTCTATCGTTCCCTGCAGCGGATGCTGGAGCAGGGGCTCATCATCGAAACCCGGGAGCGGCCCGCCCCGGAGGACGACGACGAGAGGCGGCGCTACTATCGGATCACGCCGCTCGGGCGCGCCGTTGCCAGAGCGGAGTCGACTCGCCTCGCCGGGCTCGTCGCCCTCGCGCGAGCACGCGGGCTCGCGCCTCGTGGCGCATGAGGTCGCTGCGATGAAACGCGTTCACGAGCTGCTCCTCTACCTCTACCCCGCGGCCTTCCGCGGGGAATACGCCGATGAGCTCCGGCAGATCTTGGCCGACAAGAGCCGGCGCACGAACGGCTTTCTCGTTTCGCTCGCGTTCTGGCTCGACGTCGTCACCGACGCTTTCGTCGCCGCCGCAGGAGCCCACTGGGATCTGCTGCGTCAGGATCTTCTCTATACCCGACGCTCCCTCGCCCGTTCTCCCGGTTTCGTCGTGACCGCCATCACCGTCGCCGCTCTCGGAATCGGCGTGACGACGACGGTCTTCACGCTCACCGACCAGGCGCTGTTGCGGCCGCTTCCCGTCACCGGCGCCGAACGTCTCGTGAAGCTATGGCAAAACGTGCCGGAGTACTCCCGGATGGAGCTCTCGCCCGCGAACTACCGCGACTGGAAGAGCCGCTCGCGCTCGTTCGAAAAGTTCGCAGCGTACTACTTGAATCCCGTGAATCTCGTCGGCCAGGGCGAGCCGCTGCGGGTTCGGAACGTGGCGGTCACCGGCGAGTTCTTTGCCACGCTGGGCATCGAGCCTGTGCTCGGCCGCGCTCTGGACGGCGAAGACGATCGAGAGGGCGCCGAGCCCGCGGCCGTCCTCAGCTATCGGCTCTGGCAGAACCTCTTCGGCGGAGATCCGGTGTTGGGAACGACGATTCGTCTCGACGGCACCCCTTGGGAGGTCGTCGGGGTCATGCCGCCAGAGTTCTACTTTCCGGCGCGAGAGACCGACCTCTGGACTCCCGCGCGATTCCGACCGGATGACTTCGAAGACCGGAACGACAACTATCTCTACGGGCTCGCGCGGCTCGCATCCGGTGTCACCCTCGAGGAGGCGCGCGCCGAGATGACCCTGGTCACGGCGCAGCTCCAGGAAGAGTACCCGGAGACCAACAAGGACTCCTCGGTGACGATGATCCCGCTTCGAGACGACGTTCCGAGAGACGCGCGGTTGATTCTGTGGGGTCTCGCGGGTGCTTCCATTTGCGTTCTCCTGATCGCCTGCACGAACCTTGCGAGTCTTCTGCTCGCCCGCGGTCTGGAGCGGCAGAAGGAACTGACGGTCCGCACGGCGATGGGAGCGGGCCGCGAGCGTCTGGTTCGCCAGCTGCTCACCGAGAATCTGGCTCTCGCCGGCCTCGGAGGCCTGATGGGTTCCTGTCCGCCACCGCCGCGGTGCCGCGGTTGGTGCGGCTCGTGCCCGCGACCCTCCCCGTGGGAGAGCCCTCGACCGTCGACCTCAGGGTTGCCCTGTTCGCCCTCCTCGTCACCTGCGTCACCGGCATGGGATTCGGCGTCCTGCCCGCGCTTCGTGGACGGCGCGGCATGGAGTTCTCCGGTCTCCGCGAGGGGGTTCGCGCCGGCATCGGCGGTCGCCGACAGAGACTTCGCTCCCTCCTCGTCGCGCTGCAGGTGATGGCGACCGTCGTGCTGCTGACGACGTCCGGGCTTCTGATGCGCGCCCTCGCTCGGGTCTCGTCCCAGGATCCGGGGTTCCGTACGGAGGACGTCCTCGCGGTGAACACGCCCGTCGCCTGGACGGCCTATCAGGAGACCGCTCGCCGCTCGGCGCTCTACGCGCGCATCCTCGCGGAAGCGCGAGCCCTGCCGGGAGTCTCTCAAGCGGCGTTCACGAGCTATCTCCCGATGGAGATGGGAGGAGGCATCTGGCCGGTGAAAATCCCGGGACGCGAAGAGACCGGCGGAGCCGGGAGACAGGGTCTGTGGACGGCCAGTCTTCGGTTCGTGACTCCGGGTTTCTTCGCCACGATGGGCATCCCCCTTCGAGCCGGTCGCGACTTCGACGAGCGCGACACCGGGGAGGCGCGTTACGTGGCCGTCGTGAGTGAATCCTTCGTCGAGCGTTTCTGGCCAGGTGAGGATCCGCTGGGGAAGCGCTTCGCGTTCGGGTTGGCCGAGCGAGAGGTCGCGGGCGTCGTGGGCGACGTCCGCGTGCGGGGGCTCGAGCGACCGAGCGAGCCCCAGGTATACCTTCCGCACCAGCAGGTCCCGGACGGAAGTCTCATCGGCTACACGCCGAAAGAGCTCGTGGTTCGGACGACCCTGGCGAAAGAGCCTTTGATCGCGGAGATTCGACGGATCATTCGGCGCGCCGATGCGGAGCTGCCCGTGGGAAAGGCTCGTACGCTCGCCGAGGTCGTCGGCGATCAGACGACGCCGCGACGGGTTCAGGTTGGCCTGCTCGGTACGTTCAGCGCTTTCTCCTTGACTCTATCGGGCATCGGACTCTACGGGCTGCTCGCGTTCTCCGTCTCGCAGCGGCGGAGCGAGCTCGGCCTTCGCCTCGCTCTGGGGGCTCCGGTCTCGGGAATCGTCGGCATGGTGATGAAGGAGGCAGCCCTACTGACGGCCGGGGGAGCGGCAACCGGGGTCGCTCTCGGCTACGCTGCCGCACGCGGGCTCGAAGCGCTTCTCTTCGGCGTCCGACCCGGCGATGCGCCGACGTACCTCGTCTCGGGCGGCATCGTCGCCCTCCTGGCGCTCGCGGCCTGTGCCCTACCCGCCTTCCGCGCGGCGAGCATCGACCCCACCGAAGCACTACGCAGCGAGTAGGCTCGGCAGCAAACGACGGAACCACGGGATTTCGCTCTTCGCCCGCTCCTATCGGACCGCGTTAGGATCCGTCCGACGGAAGGACCATGAACCGGTGGCGCGGGACCGACGCGGTGATCGTCCTTTATCTCTTCGTGACCGCGGGGCTGGTCGTCGCGTTCCGCGAGAAGCTCTCCGTCCTGGAAGCTCGTCGCCGCTGCCCACCTCGCCTCAGCGGCCCTCGTCGTTTCCCTCCGCTTCGTGCGCTTTCGGTTCGTTCGCGACTGGTACCCCGTGGCGCTCTTCCCCGTGCTCTACAAAGAAGTCGAGTTCCTCGCCGCCGCGTTCGGAAACTGGGGGCTCACCGAACCCCTTGTCGAGCTGGAGAGCTCGCTCTTCGGAGAATCCGAGCCTTTACCTGAGCCGCGAGCTCCCGTGGGTGGCACTCTCCGAGTATTTGCACTTCTGCTACTTCTCGTACGTGCTATGGCTCCCTCTCGTCGGCGGGTACTTGTATTTTCATGGCAAGCTCGAGGCGTTTCGTGAGCTGGTTCTCCTCGTTTCGGTGACTTTCTCGGTGAGCTATCTCATCTACATCCTGTTTCCGGTGGACAGCCCCTTCTACCTCTCCCATCCTCCGGGTGCGCCTCTCGCGGGAAATCTCTTCTACGACCTCGTGCATTTCGTATCGGAGCGCGGCGGCGCGCGCGGGGGCGCGTTTCCGAGCTCCCATGTCTCGGTCTCGACGGTCATCCTGCTGACCGTCCTTCGATACGAGCCGAGACTCGGTCTCTGGCTTCTCCCGATTTATCCGGGGCTGGTCGTGGCCACCGTTTACGGAAGGTTCCACTACGCGGTCGATGTTTTCGCTGGCTGGGCTCTCGCCGGGACGGTGGTGTTGGGCTACCGGCTCCTCGAGCGAGTGCAGCTGAAGGGAGCCAAGTAACGTAACTCGTCAAGGGATCCAGGTCTCGTCGTCGATCGTGACCGCACCCGGCTCGATATAACCGCGCCTCGTCGCGACCTGCTTCAACATCACCGGGGAAGCTCGCTAGCATCGACTCGGGCGTCGCGTCGACGACGAAGTGCCTCGAATCGGCTCCCGACACGACGGCGCCCGGGAAGCGCCTGTCGAGCTCGATAGAGCATCGCCCTCCGACGAGAATACCCCACGGGGCTGCCCGACCGAGCCGAGCGGGGGGTTAGCGCCTTTGCCTGAAGCCGGCGCCCCCCCGGGCAGCCGGCTCTTGACAGAAGGCCGCGATCTGAAGTATTCAATCGCCCGTCATGCGGGTGTCGGCGGGTGCCCTCATTCTCGGAGCGGGAATCGGTGCCCTTGCGGGCTGCGGGGACGTCCCCGGACCCACGACACCGACCACCGCCGCCCCGACGGCCGAGACGTTCGCGCTCACGTCGAGCCCGATGGCGTTCTCGAACGTCGTCTTCACGGGTCTGGTGCGCGATTCCGTGACCGGTCTCCCGGTCGGTGGAGCCCATGTCGCGCTGTCCGATCTCGCCGAGGCGGAGGCAGACGGCGACGGGGTGTTCTCGATTCCGCTCACCCAGGCTGGCGTGGTTTCCGTGCGAGCGGAGGCCGAAGGCTATTTCCCGCGCCAAACGCGCGCGCTCACGGGCTCGTCGACGCCAATCGAGATCGAGCTAATCCCTCAGAACGGAGACTTCGACCTCGATTTCTACGACCATGTCTTTCGCAACGTGGGCGAATCGGGCACGACCCTCTGGGTCACCGAGCCCACGTTCGAGATCTTGACCCAGGTCTTCGACTGCGTCGACCACCAGACGACGGATGCCTGCGACCTCTTCGAAGCGACCGACGAGACCGTCCCCGGCCAGTTCGTCTCGATGGCGCGCGAGGTGGTGGGTGCCGACACCTCGCGTTACACCGGAGGTGCGGTTCTTGGCACGGACGTGCGCGTCGTGGACGTCGCTCCCGGAACTCAGATCAGGAGAAGCGAGGCCTGGATCCGGGACAAGGTTCGCTTCGTGATCGCCCGCCTGCCGAGCGGGTCCTCATGGACCACCCGCTGGATCTACCGGAATACCTCGAACTACTACTCCGGCTTCATCGTCATCAACAAGTCGACGCACAAGACCGAGCGCGGCGTCTACAGCCATGAGCTCGCTCATTCGCTGGGATACAGCCATCCGCTGGGAGGAGACCGTGTCCCCATTCCCTCCATCATGCGGTACGGCCACGGTAACGATCCCTATCCGTCGGACGTTCTCCACGGCAGCATCCTCTACCGGCGTCCTCCCGGGAGCCGTTCCCCCGACGAAGACCCCGAAGACTTCGTCTTGAACGGCTTGCGGCTTCCGGCCGCGGGAGCCGAAGACCTCATTGAAGAGACGATGCGCTGAGGCGCGCTTCCTCGTCCATAGGCGTCTGAATCTTCCTCAGTCCTGGCGAAGAGCCTGTACCGGGTCGAGCCGCGCGGCCCACCACGCGGGCACGAAGCAGGCGGCGAGCGTGACCGCGAGCAGCAGCAGCGAAACGCTCGCGTAGGTAGCGAGGTCGGACGCTTCCACGCCGAAGAGCAGGCTCCCCAACCCGCGCGCCGCCGCGTAGGCGGCAACGAGACCGGCGGCGATTCCCCACGCGCTCCGTTTCAAACCCTCGCCGAGCACGAGCGAGAGGATATCGGGCGCTCGGGCGCCGAGCGCGAGCCGCAGGCCGGTTTCGCGAGTGCGCTGGGCGACGGTGTAGGAGACGACTCCGTAGATTCCGACCACTGCCATGACGAGCGCGATGAGGGCGAACGTCGCGATCAAGACGACGCTGAAGCGGCGCGCGGCCGCCGCGGCTTCGAGGTAATACCCGCTCAGGCGGGCTCCGGCCGAAGCGACGTTCGGGTCCACGGCGTCGACGGCGTGCTTCACCGCCTCGCCGAGAGCGAGCGAATCGCCCTCCGCCCGCACCACCACGAACTGCGTCTGGGCGAGCCAGATGAGGAGGTTCCGAGGCACCTGGTGATAGGGCACGTAGATGTGGGGCTCGGGAGCGGTCTCGAGGCTCCCGTGATGAACGTCGCCGGCGACCCCCACGATCTCGATCGGCCGGAAGCCCTCGGGCGTGTCCTTGACGAGGAGCTGAAGGCCCAGAGGGTCGCGGTCCGGGAAGCTCTCCCGCACGAAGGACTGGCTGACGATCGCGACCGGCGGTGCGCCGACGCGATCGAGATCGCCGAACGCTCGTCCCGCCAGGACGGGGATCCCCATGGTGCGGAAGTAGTCGGGGGTCACCATTCGGTAGAGAGCCGTCGGGAGCTGGTCCTCGGAGGCCGGCGGCCGGTCGGCCACTTTGTAGTCCGCGCTCGCGATCGCGCCGTTGAGAGGAAGCTGATTCGTGCCCGCGACCGATTCGACGCCGGGGAGCTCCAGAAGGCGCTCCTCGAGCTGCTCGAAGAACCTGCTGATGCTCTCGTTGTCGGGGTAGTCCTTGAGCGGGAGCGATATCCTGACGGTGAGCGCCGTCGCGGCGAAACCGGGCTCGATCCGCATCACCGCGAGGAAGCTCCTGTAGAGGAGCGATGCTCCCGTGAGCAGCACCACCATCACCGAGACCTGCGCCGCGACAATCGCGCCGCGGGCACGGCTGCCGTCGGCCGTGCCGGTTCCGCGGCGGCCCGACGAAAGGTCCCGCTTCGACGCCGAGCCGAGCACCCGCCACACGGGCGCCAGTCCGAAGCCGAGCCCGGCGACCACGGCGATTGTTGCCGTGAACGCGAGCACGTTCCCATTCAGGCCGATCCCCTGGGACCGGGGCATGGCGGTCGGGCTGAGCGCCACGAGCGCGGGGACGGTCCACCAGGCCAGCAACAGGCCGAGGAGAGCGCCGGCGAAGGACAGCAGCGCCGCCTCGACCAAGAGTTCCCGCGCGAGGCGCGCGGGGCGTGCCCCCAAGGCCCGGCGGATCGCCATCTCCTGGCGGCGGGCGGTCGCGCGCGCGAGCATCAGGTTCGCGAGGTTCGCGCAGGCGACCAGCAGCAGGAGCCCCACCGCGGCCATCGACATCACGAGCGTCCGGCTGAAGTTGCGCGTCAACTCCTCGCGAAAAGGGGTGACCAGCACTCCCTTCTTGCGCGCGTACGTGCCCGGGAACTCCTGCTGCAACCGCTTCCCGATGTCTTCGAGATCCGCGGCGACCAAGGCCGGACTCGAGCCCTCGCGGGCGCGCGCGACGATGCGCAGGAAGTTCGTGGACTCCCGGTTGTGCCGCCACGGGTCCAGCTCCGGCGCGAGAGGGATCGCGAGATCGATGTCCGGCACGGGAAATAGAAACTCCCGCGGCAGCACGCCGACCACGGTGTAGGCCTGGCCGTTGAGAAAGACGGCGCGCCCGACGACTCCGGGGTCGCTCCCGAAGCGCCGCTGCCATAGACCGTGGGACAGCATCACGACCTTCTCGCTACCCGGATCGTCGTCCGCGGGGCGCAGCCTGCGGCCGAGAACCGCCGAGACTCCCAGCATCTCGAAGAGGTTCCCCGACACCCGCATACCCGGAACGCGCTCCGTGGTCCCTTCGCCGCCGAGGTTCCCGCTCCAGCCCGCGAGACCGGCGACCGCCTCGAGGCTGCGGTTCTCGTCCCGATAATCGCAGAACTCCGGAAGCGAGAAGGGGTAGCGATCGGTCGAGGTGTGACGCGACCAGATCGCGTAGACCCGCTCCGGGGAGGAGAAGGGCATCGGCTTCAGCAGCACGGCCTCGACCACGCTGAAGAGCGCCGCGTTCGCGCCGATCGAAAGGGCGAGCGTCGAGAGCGCGAGGACCGTGAACCCGGGGGTGCGGGTCAGACGGCGAACGGCGTGCCTCAGGTCCAGAGCCAGGTCAGCCATGCACGAGGTTAGCGCCGCGGTTCGAATGCGGACAACTCATTGTCTTCATTCGCTTCATGAGATAGTCTCATGGGATGATCCTGGAGGTCCGCCATCTCGAGCTGGTGCGGGCGATCGCCGAGGAAGGGAGCGTCACCCGCGCCGGGCTGCGGCTGCACCTCACCCAGTCCGCGCTCAGCCACCAGCTCCGCGACGCCGAGGAGCGCCTGGGCGTGCGGCTTTTCGATCGCGTCGGGCGAAGGCTCCAGCTTTCCCCGGCCGGGGAGCGCGTGCTCGCCTCGGCCAGAAGCGTGCTCGCCGAGCTCGGCCGCGTCGAGTACGAGCTTCGAGGCGACGCCGCGAAGCCGCGCGAGGGGATCCGGCTCACGACGCAGTGCAACACGGTGTACCACTGGCTGCCCTCGCGGGTCCGGCGCTTCCAGCGCGCGCACCCCGAGGTGGAGATCGAGGTGGTGGCCGGAGCGACGGAGGACCCGATCCCCGCGCTCACCGGCGGGCAGATCGACCTCGCGATCGTTCACCGCTATGCCCGCGATCCGCGACTCCGTTTCCGTTCGCTCTTCCGCGACGAAATGGTGGTGGTGATGCATCCCGCCCACCGGCTCGCTCGCGCCCGCTTCGTCGCGGCGGCCGACTTCGCCTCCGAGCGGCTGATTCTCTACTCGACCCCGCGGGAGTCGAACCTGGTGTTCAGCGAAGTGCTGATCCCCGCGGGCGTCTCGCCGAAGCGGCTGACGCACATCCAGCTCACGGAGGCGATCGTCGAGTTGGTGAAAGCGGGACTCGGGATCAGCGTGCTCGCGCGCTGGTCGGTGGCGCCACAGCTCGCCAAGGGAGAGCTCGTCGCGCGCCCCCTGACCCGCGGCGGAAAGTACCGGGCCTGGAGCGCGGCTTATCGCAGCCGCAATGCCCCCGAGCACTTGCTGACGTTCGTCGAGATCCTCGCCAATTACCCGATTCCACTCGGGAGGACGGCGCGAGAGCGACGTCGCACCGCTCTGGTCCTCTCGAGTTGAGCGAACCGCTACACGGTGCTGACCGCGGCACGGTCGAGTCACCCCCGCTCGGGCGACGAGCGCCTTGCGCGGGCTACCGGAGTCTCTGGGCCGGGTCGCCGAACAGATGATAGATGCTCAGGAGCTCGGGAAGGGCACCGGAATCCGCATAGGCCGCCTGCGCCGCGAGCACCGCATCGCCCAGACGCCGGTGCCTTCCCGAGAGAATCTCGCGCAGCAAGGCCTTGTGGAGTACGTGCGCTGGCTCGTTCAGGCTCAGACCCGACGGGGAGAAAGCCGCAATCGTGCCCTTACCTTCCGCCTTCAAGAGCTCCTCGGACAGCGCGTTGAAGTAGGGGAAATGGAAATAGCCGTTCAGACAATTCAGCGTGAGGACCAGAGGCTGCTCCGAGCGAGGAGCGAGCGCCCCCACTCGAGATGTGTCGAATATGTCCTCTTGCGCCCAGAGTTGAATGCCGCCGTGCCCCATGTAACTCACGAGCGACGCGCCCGAATCGAACGCATCCAGGATCGCCTGACGCGCCGGTTCCACGCCCAGCCGGGCCAGGTAGATCTTGCGCGGCTCGCGCGGGGAGAGGATTCCCGCAATCTCCTCGGCATCCCTCTCGAAGTCCCCCGCCGAATCGGGGTTGTCTGCTACCAGCACGACCTCGCCCGGTCCCCGCTTTTCCGCGCTCTCGAAAGCCAGCAACTTCTCCACCATCACCCGCAGCTCGTCGGCGTTCGCCGCCGGAAGACGCCCGATCGCCATGTCCGGAAGAACGTCTTCGCCGTTCACCGCCGCGTAAGCGGGGTCGGAGGCCGTCCACAGGAACGAGGTCTTGACCACGAAGGGCGGCACACGGTTGGCGACTCCGGTCGCGAGATAGTCTTTGAAGTCGTAGGTCCCATCGCCGAGAAGGAGCACGTAGCGGGGAGAGGGCTTCCTCCATTCGTGGTAGGCGTAGGCGAGAAAGTCGCGGATGGCCTCGGGTCTCGCCTCGCCGAATCCGAACTCCGAGAAAATCTCCTCGGTCGAGACCGCTTCGACTCGAAGGGCCTGGCTTCGACGAAGCGACAGCAACGGCTCGGCGGCCTCGAGGAAATCCCGAGGACCGATGACGACGTAGTCCGCCTGGTGGTTGCGCGTCTTGAGAACGCTTCGGAGGGCGGTCGTCACGTCCGGGTGAGACACCGCCTCGTCGGCGACGGCCAGGTACCGCCGGCCCGCCTCCACCTGGAAGCGAACCGACCCTTCGGTGGTGGCGCTCGTCCCGGTCAGCCAACGCGGCGTCGGGTCCGTCACGTCGACAACGTGAGCTCGGGTCCCGAGTCCGAGGACTTCGGCCACACCCGATTCGGTGAAAGAGCCTTCGAGAAGTCCCGACGCCGCCCTCAGCGCGCGAGGGTATCGGATTGCGAACCGGTCGAGCATCACCATCGAGTACGCCGCTTCCGTGTCTCCCACGTTCTCGAGGGTGAGATGGTTTTCTCCCTCCTGCAGGAGCCCCGGCGGAATCGGAACCTGCACTTCCCGAGGGGTTTTTCCATCCCAGGAGAAATCGCTGACGGGAGTCGAGTTGAGGTGGACGCGGACGTGGTGATCGGGTGATGGCGGAAGATCGCTCGTTCCCTGGAGGCGCACCGTAAGGGAAGCCGCCTCTGTCGACACCACGTCGCTCAGCGTGAACGGGTAGGACTTCGACGCCGGCGCGAGGAGCACGTCCCAGAGCCAGAGGTCCGGCGCTTCGAGGAGCCCGGCCTGGTAGAAGCGATTCTCCTCGAGCCGCAGCTCCTCGAGGTACCAGTCGACCTCGGTTCCCGAGGGGCGGGCGTCGATCGCTCCCAGGATCTCCCCCGGGGTCCCCAACTCGAGCTCGTAAATCGCTTCCGTGCCGTAAGGATTGGCGTCAGCGCCTTCGCCGAGAAAGTAGAGCGTCGAGCCCGGCCCGAACCGGGTGGGATCGGGCTCGAGCCGGAAGGCCGTCGGCTGGCCGAGGCGGCTCAGTCGAATCTCCGCGGCCGGGAGGGATCGGCCCCTCGATCCCGAGACTTCTTCGAACCGAACCGCGTAGAGTCCCGGTCCTCGGGTGGCCAGACGGCTCGCCACGATTCGTCGTAGATGACTGGGTCTCGCCCGGTAGCGACGCCCGCGGGCGTCATCGACCGCGACTTCGCCCGGCTCACGACCGGCGAGAGAGACCCTGACCCGCAGACGGCGAGCCAGCAACAACCTCCCGGTCGACCGGTCCCAGCGCAGGGGGGCGAGCTCGAATCCAGGCTTTCTTGGTCTCGCCCTGGAATCCGACCGAGACCACGCGCGCGGAACGCTCGGGGTACGCCGCGCTCCGCGAACGGCGCGGCGCCGGGCCCAGCTCGGCTCGCACGGTATTGCCTCGCACGCCGAGCTCGGGACGGCCCGCGTCCTCGGGACGGAGGGACGAGAAGCCCACCACGTCGAACGCCTGCACCGAGTCGATGGTGACCTTGCGGCCGACCAGGGCTTCGATCATGGTGCGCTCGACGGGAAGCGACGGCAGGCCGGGCTCCGAGAGCCTCTCGAAGCCGGGGATGCTCAGGCGCACCGTGCCATCGCTCGACGGCTGGGCGTAGAACCCCCTCGTCAGCAATTCGATCACGACGCCCCACGAGCTGCGCTCCGTGACCCGAAGGTCTACCTTTGCGGGATCTCCATAGGTCAAAAGCGACGGCGACGCCGCAGGGCCCTCGGCGTCTCCTCGAGCACCGGTCACGAGGTTCGGCTGCGGGGTCGCGGAGACGGGGCCATGACGTTTCGTCCTGCCCGTCGTCTCGATGTCCTCGAGCTCATAGAAGTACGTGATGCCGTTCGCCATGCCCGTGTCACGGTAATTGTACCGAGCCCCTTCGGGAGACGACCCCAGGCCGGGAATCGGAGACGAGGTGATTCGGGTGTAAGGGCCCTCCGGCGCGCTGGACCGGTAGAGGTGGAAGCCCAGGTTCTTGAGCTCGCTCCCCGTCTCCCAGGACAGCTCCACCGCGGAGTCCGTTCCGCGCGCCGAGAAAGACGTCAGCTCGACCGCGGTCGGGACCGCGCACTGCTGCAATTGGATCTGGGCGAGACCGAGGTCGCCGCCCGAAGAGCCGAGGTTGGTGTCGTAGATCGCCAGCGTGGCCGAGGCCGCAGTAGCGGTGAAGGTGCTCTGATAGCGCTGCCAGACATCGCCCACGGCGGTGGACTCGATAGGAACCTCCATTCCATAGCCGATAGACGAAGCGTCCTTGTAGAACTGCACCGACGGCGCCGAGGTGCAAGCGCACGTGGGACCCGGTGTGAGGGCGCTGCTGGCATAGACCCAGAAAGCATAGGTCTGCCCGACGGTAAGCCCGTTCACCGTCTGCTCCCAAAGCTTGTAAGGCGCGCCGGTGTTGTTTCCGTTGCCATACAGCCAGTTCGTCGCTGCCGGCACGCCGGAGGGGGCATCGCCGGGAAAGGGCTGCTGGACGGCGAAGGTGCAGGGGGCGGAGGTCCCGCTCCAGGTCGAAATGCTGGTCTCGGCAGGGCAGGTGTTGTTGCCGCTGTTGGGGACGCCGCTCGTGAACTGGGCGGCGGGGTTGATCCCGGGCCCTGGCCCCGCGAGGGTCGCCAGATTGCCGTTGGCGACGAAGGTCACTCCTGTCGGAACCGTGCCCGAGGGGCACTGGGATCCGACCGTGGTGGTAGAGAGGCATCCGCCCGGGACACCGGCGGCCGCGGCGTTGCTCGTGCCCGCGCCACCGCGGGTCGCACCGTTCGGCAGGAACTCGCTCAGGGCGGGCGAGAGCGTCGTCCCGTTCGCGCCGCCGTTGGCGGTGCGGGTCACGCCCGTCACCGTTGCGGCCGATACGGCGACGAAGCCTCCGCCTCCGCCTCCGCCCGGGCCCTCGGCCTCGGTGGGGCTTCCGGGAAGCGGCTGGTTTCCTCCCGCTCCGCCGTTGGCCCGCAGGGTGACCCCCGAGACGGTGCCGGCGGCGCGGACCACTACCAATCCCCCCGCTCCTCCTCCGCCCGCTCCGTCTCCGCCGGGCGAGGTGCTGTTCTCGCCCGCCGCTCCGTTGGCAAGGATGTTGCCGCCTCCGGAAATCGAGCGCGACAGCACGATCACAATCCCGCCGCCGTTTCCGCCGTCTCCGAGAGTCACGTTGTTGACGTGGGCGGCGCCACCGCCTCCACCCATGAAGACGCGGCTCGCGGCGTCGTTCGGCAGGGGTCGTCCGCCGAGCCCTCCGACTTCGCGCCGGAAGTCCGCTGCCCAGGCGGCGTTGCCGGGAGGCGTGGTGGAGGCGTTCTGGTTCGAGTCGGAGAAGCTGTATCCACCCCGTCCTCCTCCCGAAGACGTCGTCGTCGCGCTCAACGAGGGGTCGAGGTTCCAGGCCGCAGCCCAGCCGGCGCCGCTCGTGTCGGGGTTGCCCTGACCTCTCCAGACGATTCCGTTGTGGCCGTTGCCGCCTCCGCCGCCGCCCGAGTTGTGTCCGTCGCCTCCGCCTCCTCCGTTCGCAGGAGCGCCACGGCCGTAACGACCGCCGAGCCCGTCGTAGACGACCTGGTTACCCGCGATCCCTTCGCCCTTCTCCCCGCCGAGATCCGAATTGGCGGACACGTAGAGCGTCGTGCCGAAGTTCGTGAACACCCCGGCGACGAACGACTGTCCTCCCTGGAAGCCGCGACCGGAGACGTTGATCGTCCCCTGAAGCGAGAGGTTCTCCGCGCGCAGGGCGACCACCCCCCCGTAGAACGGCGCGGCTGTGGGCCAGGCGGGCGCCACCACCGAACGGCCCGCGCCCACGGTGAGCGTCGAATACTGGGGCACCTTGATGACCTGGACGCGGCCGGCGGCCGTGTAGCTGTTGACGAGCCCGTCGGCGCAAGCGAGGCTCACCAACGGACCGGCGACGCTCGCCACGGTGACGAACTCGTGGAGCCCGGCCCCGTTCATTGCGGTCACCGCCCCGTATTGCGCGGTGTTCGAGGTGTCGATGCTCGCCCCCTGCATCTGGATCACGAGCAGCAGGTCACCCGCGGATAGATCCAGAGCCGTCAAGCCGTTCGCTCCGCCGGGATAGGTGACCGTCAGACTGGTCGCTCCGCGCGCGGCGTTGGCCGCGAGAACGGCGTACTTGTTGAGCACGGTGTTGGGGCCAGGGACGGTCAGCGCGCCGTCCTTCGCGGCCTGGCCGGCGGCCCCACAGGAGTTCGCGGACGCCGCAGGCGCCGCCATCTCGGGGCTCATGGAGTAGAAGGCCCCCGGGTTGACCTGGTTGTTGTACTCGGTGCGGACCCACCCCGGCGAGCGCAGGTTGTTGGAGATCCGGATCTCGTCGATCTGCCCGTCCAGGCTGGAAAGGAGCGCCGGATTGTTCCCATAGCTGAAAGGCTCGCTGGATGGCGCGGTGCCGGTGGCGGGGATGTTCAGACTGTACCCAAGTGCGGTGCCGTTGAGGTAGAAGGTCGGCGCCGCCGCCGGGACGCTCTCGTCGTGTGTGACCGCCACATGGGCCCACGCGCCGACCGGAGTCGCTACCGACGCCCTCCAGTCCCCATCGTTCGACCGGTAGCGCAGGACCCCGTGCGGGGCGGGGGTGTGAATGAACAGAGTCTTTTCGATCACCCCCGTGCCCGCGTTGGCGCGCTTGTCGAAGAGTCGGGGAAAGGCGGTCCCTGTGTCGTTCCACCGGATCCAGGCGCTGAACGTGAACTGCGCGTTGTACTGGCTGTACTGGCTCTGCAGGATTCCCGACGCCGGAACGCCGCGGCCGCGGCCGATCTGGGCGGGGCTCTGGTCGACGGTGCCGCTGTCCAGGGAATCGTTGTGGTTCGTGGTGCTGTCGAGGGCGTTGCCCGAGAGATGGTGGACCACCTTGTAGCTCGAGTCCCAGACCGAGCCCGGGTTGGCGAGTGGGCAGGTGACGGTGGAATCCCCGTAGTACAGGTAGAAGAGCGTACCGTTGGCGAGCGACGGGATGCGCACCCAGGCCCAGAGGTCTCCGTTGAGCCCGTCGTAGCGCTCGATCTCGTGGTCGAGGACGGTCGTTCCGTCCGAGGCGCGAAACTGGATGTCGTAGCCGTTCGCGTTGGCCACGTGGCCGCCGTTGCCCACCGTCCTGAGGTTGGCGTCGCCGACGATGCGCACCAGGACGGGGAAGTCAGCGAGCGGCCCCCCGACCACCTGCGCCGGCTGCACCGTGATCGAGCGGCGGTACCCGAAGGCAGCGCGCGCCGGCGTTGGCCACAGCGCGCTCGCCGCCGCCATGAGAGCGGCGGCGAGGATTCCCCGCGTCGCAAGGGCGGGTGCGAGGCGCGCGGGTCGATCCGTTCCCGGGAAAGCAAGGCGCATTCCTCACTCTGCAGCAACCGCCATGCCAGGAGAGCCGGGGAGTCCGGTGCGAGAAGCCAAACACTATAAAGAGGTTAATGGGGTAGCTCGCCGGGAGGGTGGAGGGCATTCCCTGCCCCATGGGGGCCAATCCCTACTATTCGTTTAGGCTGAGTGCACATTTTCAGGAGCCGACTCGACCAGGACCGGACCAAGCTCGATCTGCGGCGTGACAGAACGTCGACCGGTTTCGCCAGGAAACGGCTCATCGACCTCACTCAACACGCCCGCTCCGACTCGGGAAGAGGTATTCTTCCGTTCGTGCGCATCGCCACCTGGAACGTCAACTCGCTGAACGCCCGAATCGAGAAGGTCCAGTGGTGGCTCGATCGGGCGAAGCCCGACGTGCTCCTCATGCAGGAGACGAAGCTCGCCGACGCCGACGCGCCCGTCGGCATCTTCCGGAACTCCGGTTACGAGCTGGCTCATCACGGCGAAGGCCGCTGGAACGGGGTCGCCGTCGCGAGCCGCGTCGGGATCGACGGTGTGGTCACGAACTTCGGCGAGCCCCTGCGCCGACAGAGCACCCCCGACATTTCCGACGACGAGCCTCTCTCCGAGGCGCGGATGATTTCTGCGATCTGCGGCGACACCCGTGTCGTGTGCCTGTACGCCCCGAACGGCCGGGTCGTCGGTTCGCCCTTCTACCACGCCAAGCTCCTGTGGTTCGACCGCCTCGCCCGCTGGCTCGCGGAGGCCGCAGATCCTAAAGGTTCGCTCGTTCTCGGCGGGGATTTCAACGTCGCCCCCGAGGACCGAGACGTGTGGGATCCCCGGGCGTGCCACGGCGGGACCCACGTCTCCCCGGCGGAGCGGCAGGCGTTCGCGCGGGTGTGCCAGTGGGGTCTCGCCGACGCCTATCGTCTCCACCACCAGGAGCCCGGCAGGTACACCTGGTGGGACTACCGCGCGGGCAACTTCCACAAGAACTTCGGCATGCGCATCGATCACCTCCTCGTCACGTCTCCGGTCAGAGAGCGCACGGTGTGGGCGGAAATCGACCGCGAGGCCCGGAAGGGCAAGCCGATTCCCTCGGATCACGCCCCGCTCGCGATCGACCTCGACGCTCCCGGACAGCCCTTCGACGCGGGCTGGGCGTCGGCGGAATCGCGCATCGCCGCACGGCAGCTCCGCTAGCCCCCCTCCCGGGCGAGATTTCTTGGCCCCTATCAGGAAGTGCCCAGTCCGCGAGCCTCCGAGCTCCATCTGGCCCGCCCCGTCGACGGCCGACCTCCCGCTCTCATGATTTTTTCCAAGACGGGAGGGCAGCGATTCTCGTATCCTGCGGCCGTGAAACGCCTGACCGCGCGGAACGAGTGGAAGTTCTTCGCCGTCCTTCCGAAAGCCGATTTTCCGCTCGCCGTCCTCTGGTGGGGCATTCTCCTCCTGCGAGGCATCCTGCCGGCGGTTTTCGCCATCGCGATGGGGTGGCTCGTCGCGTCGGTCGAGCGCGGCGAGGCGCTCGCCCCGTCGCTCGGCTTCGCCGGGGCGGTTTTCGTGCTTCTCCAGGTGCTCACTCCCATCCACCAGGCGGTGAGCGCGAACCTCGGGGACCGCACCGCCGCGTGGCTCTACGACCGGCTCACCGAATCCTGCGTGCGGCCCCCGGGCATGGGCCATCTCGAGGACCCGAAGCTCACGAGCGACCTCACCGTGGCCCGGGACTTCGATCTGGGCATGACCGGTCCGCCGCTCTCCATTTCTATGGACTTCATCGCGAGCGGGCTCGTCGAGCTTCTCGGCGGCCTCTCCTGCGCCGTGGTTCTCGCCGCGTACGCCTGGTGGGCGCCGCTCGTGCTCGCGGGCGCGTGGCTTTCGACGCACTGGCTCCTGCGTGAGAGCGCCGTCTGGCGCGATCGCAATACCGACGAAGTGCGGAGCGCCCAGCGCGATTCCGACTATGCCTACCGCCTCGCCGTCGATGCCCCGGCCGCCAAGGAGCTTCGTCTCTTCGGCCTCGCCTCCTGGGTCATCGACCGATTCGTCGATCGGCGAACCCACCTCCATCGGCTGCAGTACCAGGCCACCCGGCTTCGCGAGAAGCCTCTCCTTTGGAGCGTGCTCCTGGTCACCGGCGCCAACGTCGGGGTGTTCTGGTCTCTCGCGAGCGCGGCCGCGACCGGAGCGCTGAGCCTCGCCGAGGTGGTGGTCTTCGCCCAGGCCGCGGTGGGAACGTCGATGATCGCCTTCGGAGGACTCAACTGGGCGCTCGACGGATCCTCGGCGCCGGTGGCCGCGGTGCTGCGCCTCGAGCCCGCGATGGAAGCGCAAGGCGCTCTCCCGTCCGGGACGCGCTCCCCCGCCGGCCATCCCGCGAGCGACGTCCGCTTCCGCGGTCTCTCGTTCCACTACCCCGGTGGTCCGCCCGTGCTGGAGAATTTCGAGCTCACGATTCCCGCAGGATCGTCGATGGCCATCGTGGGCCAGAACGGCGCGGGAAAGACGACGCTCGCGAAGCTCCTCTGCCGACTCTACGACCCGCAGGCGGGCGCCATCGAAGTGGACGGCGTAGACCTCAAGGATTTCTCGATTCCGTCCTGGCGCAAGCGGCTGACCGCGGTCTTCCAGGATTTCATCCGTTTCGAGCTTCCCCTCCGGGACAACGTCGCTCCCGCGGGAGCGCCGGACGACGCGATCGTGGAAGCACTCGAGGCCGCCGGGGCTTCGAAGCTCGCGGATCTCGGCACCGTCCTGGCCCGGGGCTACGAAGGCGGGACGGAGCTGTCGGGCGGACAGTGGCAGCGTATAGCACTCGCTCGAGCTCTATGCGCGGTGAAGCTCGGCGCGGGCGTCGTCCTCCTCGACGAGCCCACCGCCCAGCTCGACGTCCGAGGTGAGGCCGAGATCTTCGAGCGCATCCTGAAGGCGACGAGGCATTGCACCACAATCCTGATCTCCCACCGCTTCTCCACCGTGCGCCAGGCCGATCGCATCTGCGTCCTCGAGCAGGGCAAGGTGACGGAGCTCGGGACGCACGACGAGCTCATGGCGCTCGGCGGCCGCTATCGCACGATGTTCGATCTGCAGGCGCAGCGCTTCGGCGCGGAGGAGGAGGGCATGACTTATGACGTCCTCTCCTGAGCCGCGAAGAGACGACCTCCCGCCCGCCCTCTCCTCGATGTGGCGTCTGGTGAAGCTCGGATACCGCCACGAGCCCCGCCTGATGCTCACCGCGTTCCTGCTTTCGCAGCTCTCGGCGCTTCCGGATGCGCTCATAGCACTCTGGCTCATGCTCCTGGGAAAGGGTGTCCTGGAGTCGCGGCCGGGATTGGTTCAGGCGGCGGCCCTGGGCCTCGGGGTCTCCGCGTCGGCGACCTGGCTCCTGAGCACTCTCAGCACCCGGGTCCAGAGGCGGTTCCGCGACAAAGTGACGATCGCGCTCGAGTCGCACGTGGCGCGCCTCCAGGCTTCGGTCGCGACCATCGCTCATCACGAGCGGCCCGAGTACCTCGACCGGCTCGCCATGCTGCGCGACCAGGTGTTCGTGCTCGACCACATGTACATGTCGCTCTTCTCCACTTGCGGGTGGATCCTGCGGCTCGGGGTCACCGTGGCGCTCCTCGCTTCGATACATCCCGCACTCGTGCTTCTGGCGGTGTTCGCGATTCCGACCGTCGTCACCTCGACCTGGCGGCCCGCAGTCGAGCGCGTCTCCCAGGAGCGCGCCGCCCCGCACGATCGCCTGGCGCGGCATCTCTTTACCACCGCGACGACCGCGCCTCCGGGCAAGGAGGTTCGGGTCACGGGAATCGGAGAGCGTCTCGTCACTCGGCGCCGCGAGGCGTGGGAGCGAGGATATGCCCTGGTGTCGCCGGCTCGCGTCGGCTCGGCTTTCTGGCACACCCTGGCGTGGGCGGTGTTCGGGGGCGCCTACGTCGGTGCGATCGTGTTCGTCGCCTATGGCCTCGGGGCTCCCGCGGGAAGTGTCCTTCTCGTGCTCGCCGCCGGCTCGCGCCTGTCTGCCTATGTCGGCGCGACCGTGGGTGAGCTCGGATTCCTGCGCGGCTTCTGGATGGACGGCTCGCGGCGGCTCGCCTGGCTCGAGGACTATGCTTCGTCTCTCACCGAGTCCGCCAATCTTCCGGCGCCCGGCGAGCTCCGACACGGGATCCGGCTCGACCACGTTTCCTTCGCCTATCCCGGAACCTCGAAGCTCGTCCTCGACGACGTGTCGTTGACCCTCCCCGCGGGCTCCGTCGTCGCCGTCATCGGCGAGAACGGCGCGGGCAAGACTACCCTGGTGAAGCTTCTCGCAAAGATGTACGAGCCGACGTCCGGCTCGATTCTGGTGGACGCGACGCCGCTCGCCCGGGTTCCGGCGGATGAATGGCGCAAGCACCTCGCGGGCGCGTTTCAGGACTTCTTCCGGTTCGAGCTCCGGGCGCGGCACAGCGTGGGCGTGGGCGACGTGCCCCGCCGGGACGACGAGCCCGCGGTACGGACCGCCGTGGACCGCGCCGGCGCCGCCGACGTCGTCTCACGGCTGACTTCGGGCCTCGAGACCCAGCTCGGTCCGACCTGGCCGGGAGGCGTCGAGGTCTCCTTCGGTCAGTGGCAGAAGCTCGCCCTCGCGCGCGGATTCATGCGGGACGAGCCTCTGCTTCTGATCCTCGACGAGCCCACCGCCGCTCTCGACGCGGAGACCGAGCACGCCCTTTTCGAGCGGTACGCCGCCGCAGCCCGCGGCGGCGACTCCCGCCGGATCACCCTCCTCGTTTCCCACCGCTTCTCGACGGTGCGCATGGCCGACCTCATCGTGGTCCTCGACGGAAGCCGCTTGGCCCAGTTCGGCACCCACGAAGAGCTCATGGCAAAGGGCGGGCAATACGCGGAGCTCTATGGAATCCAGGCCGCCGCCTATCGGTAGCTCCGCCCGGGGCCCTAGGCCGCGGCGGCCGCTTTCTTCAGGCGGTCGAGGTCGATCTTTCTCATCTGGAGCATCGCTTCCATGACCCGCTTCGACTTCTTTGGATCCGGATCCTGAAGAAGCTCGAACAACGCCTTGGGGACGATCTGCCAGGACAGGCCGAACTTGTCCTTGAGCCACCCGCACTGGGATTCCTCTCCCCCTGCGGTCAGCTTGCTCCAGAGCTCGTCGACTTCCTTCTGCGTTTCACAATTCACGAGGAGCGATATCGCTTCCGTGAACTTGAACTCGGGGCCGCCGTTCAGCGCGATGAACTCCTGTCCCTCGAGCTCGAAGGTGACGGTCATGACCGATCCCTTGGGTCCCGGCCCGGCCTCTCCGTACCGCGCCGTTTTCAGGATCTTCGAGTTCTTGAAAATCGAAGTGTAGTGGTTCGCCGCCTCCTCGGCGTTCCCATCGAACCAGAGGAACGTCGTGATCTTCTGCTTTCCTGGCATGGTCTCTCCTTTCCTACCGCTGGACCGCCGCCGGGTCCATCCACAGAACCTCCCAATGGTGCCCGTCGAGGTCGTAGAAGCTCCAGCCGTACATGAAGCCGTGGTCCATCGGGTCCATGGCGTGCCTGCCCCCGGCGGCAACGGCCTTCTTGACGATCTCGTCTACCTCCGCCCGGCTTCCGCAGGAGAGCGCGAACAGGCCCTCGGTGGCGCGGCTGGTGTCGCAGACCTCGTTCCTGGTGAAGGTCTTGAAGAACGGCTCCGAGAGAAGCATCACGAACGCTTCGCCGCTTATCACCATGCAAGCGGCCTTCTCGTCCGTGAACTGCGGGTCGAAGTCGAACCCGAGCTTCCGGAAGAACTCCATCGACCGGCTCAAGTCGCGAACGGACAGGTTCACGAATATCTTGCGGGAATCGTTCTCCGTCACGTCTTTTCTCTCACCCCTATAGACTCGACCGCGGCCCGAAACTCATCGGTCGCGAACGGCTCTTTCAGGAGGCGAGCTGTGGCGGAAGACCGAAACGAGGGAAGAGCGCCTCCGTATCGAGGAACGAGTTCCAGGCGGCGATGCCATCGCCCGACAGCTCGAGGACGACCAGGGCCCACGGTCGGTGCGGAGCGCCGTCCGTGCCCGGGCGGTACTGCCCGAACGCGGGCGACCCGTTCGCCGCGGTCGCGACGAGCCTCGAGCCGCGGCAGCCGCAGCCCCGCCCCGTCAGCCAGGCGCCGATTGCCTCCCGACCGCGAAGCCAGAGCGCGTAGGGCGGCATCGAGAGCGTCGCGTCTTCGCGGAGAAGGGCGGTGAGCGCGTCGACGTCGTACCGCTCGAACGCCTCGACGTAGCGCTCGAGCAGCCTCGACTGTTCGTCGGTGAGCGTCGCCCCCGAGCTCCCGACGTCGCGCGCGGCGAGCGTTCCCCGCGCGCGCTGAAGGGCGCTGTTCACGGCGGCAACCGTGGTCTCAAGGCTTTCCGCGACCTCGGCCGCCGACCAGCCGAGAACTTCCGTCAGCAGCAGCGCCGCGCGTTGTCTGGGCGGCAGATGCTGCAGCGCCGCCACGAACGCGAGCCGAACGCTCTGGCGCAGGATCGCGAGCTCCGCCGGATCGGCGTCCGTAGGCAGCACGCGGGAGTCCGGCACGGGCTCGAGCCAGTGGGTGCGCGGACGCTCCACCAGCGGATCGTGCACCGTTCCCTCCGGACCCGCTTCCAGCGGTCGCTCCCGACGCGAGCGGTCCGCGAGAGCGTCGAGGCAGACGTTCGTCGCGATCCGGTACATCCAGGTGCGGAGGGACGACGCGTCCATCGAATCGGTCGAGGCTCCGGAACGCGCGGAGCATCGTTTCCTGGACAGCGTCGTCCGCCTCCACCACCGAGCCGAGCATGCGGTAGCAGTGGCCGGTGATGGCTTTTCGATGCTCCTCGAGGTTCGCCGGGTTCCCCATGCCCCATGGTTAACACGGGAGCCTCCAATCGACAAAAACGCGCCGGGGCGGCCGCCCGCCAATCCGTGCACGAATCGACAACTGCGGGAGTGCGTCGCTCTGACCGGAGCTTCCATCTTCGTCGTGATTATCCTTGCGAGCTTTCTCAGCATCCGCCGGGTCCTGGTGCTCGAGCCCGCGGCGGTATTCCGATGAGGCGCCCATGAGCGAAAACGGTCCTGCGGTTTCGTGTGTCCGCGTGCAGAAGTCCTTCGGCGAGGGAGAGGCCCGGATCGAGGCCCTTCGCGGCGTCGATTTCGAAGCGCGGTTCGGTGAGCTCACGTTTCTCGTGGGGCCGAGCGGCTGCGGCAAGACGACGCTGATCTCGATCATCGCCGGTCTGCTGGATCGCACCGGCGGGGATCTCTCGGTCCTCGGCACGCGTCCGGACGACTTCTCCGGCGCGGAGCGCGTGCTGTTCCGGCGGCGGAACCTGGGGTTCATCTTTCAGCAATACAATCTGCTACCCGCTCTGACGGCGGCCGAGAACGTCGCCGTTCCGCTCATCGCCGCAGGCGTCGCCCGCCGGACGGCCGTGGATCGTGGAAAAGCGATTCTCTCGCAGCTGGGCCTCGACAGTCGCGTGAACGCGCTCCCGTCGACGCTCTCGGGCGGCCAGCAGCAGCGCGTCACCATCGCCCGCGCCCTCGTCCACGAGCCGCGTCTCGTCGTTTGCGACGAGCCGACGGCCGCGCTCGATCACGTCAACGGAGAGGCCGTCCTGCAGCTGCTCGCGGGCAAAGCAGTTCAGCGGGATCGCGCGGTCATCGTGGTCACGCACGACACCCGCGTGTTCCATCACGCCCATCGCATCGCCCACATGGACGATGGGCGCATCGTCGAAGTCACCGGGCCGATCGTGAGCTCACAACCGTCCCTCCAGGAGGTGCATTCATGAAGCGTCGCCTCTTACCCATGCTCGGCGTGCTCGCGGCCTCTTGGGCCGCCTACGCCCTGGTCCACACCCAGCCGCACCGGGATCCTACGGAGCCGCCCAACCCCCCGCCGGTGTCGGGGTTCGACAGCACGGTGGCGGCCGTGGGCCTGGTCGAGGCCAGCACCGAGAACATCTCCGTCGGCACCCCGCTCGGGGGCGTGGTGGCGCGGGTGTTCGTGACGGCCGGTCAGAACGTCGAAGCCGGCGCTCCGCTCTTCGAGCTCGACACCCGGCACCTCCGGGCCGAGCTTCTCGTCCGCCAGCAGTCTCTCTCCGTCGCGCGAGCGCGAGTGCGAGCCGCGGTGGCCCGGCTCTCGGACCTCGAGCGCCAGCTCGCGTTCGTCGAACAGGTCCGGGACAAACGGGCCATCAGCGCCGAGGAGGTGACGAGGCGGCGGTCCGCCGTGGAGACCGCGTCGGCGGACGTCGAACAGGCGCGAGCCGAGGTCGTTGCCGCGGAAGCCCAGGCGGACGCCGTCGCCGTCGAGATCGAGCGGAGCCTCGTTCGAGCTCCGCTGCAAGCGGAAGTGCTTCAGGTCAAAGTGCGTCCGGGCGAGTTCGCTCCCGCGGCGGCGACGTCGACGCCTCTGGTTCTCCTCGGCCGATCGAAGCCTCTGCACGTCCGCGTCGACGTGGACGAGCACGAAGGGTGGCGGGTGCGGTCGGGTGCTCCGGCGACGGGCCACGTGAGAGGCAACGCCGCTCTCGAGACCCCGCTCCGCTTCGTCCGTATCGAGCCGTTCGTGGTCCCCAAGCGATCGCTGACCGGGGACAGCACGGAGCGGGTCGACACCCGCGTTCTCCAGGTGATCTACCGGGTCGAGCGGGACGATCTCCCGCTCTTCGTGGGACAGCAGCTGGACGTCTTCATCGACGCAGCATCGCCGAAGGGAGAGTCGCCATGAGCCGACGCATTCTCTTGCTTTCCTCGCTGCTCGCAGCCGTGCCCGCTTGCACCGTGGGACCAACCTATACCCGGCCGCCGGTGGCGGTTCCCGAGAGCTGGCACGAGGCTCCCGCCCTCGCGGCCGTGCCTCCGGCCTCTCTAGAGCGCTGGTGGATGGGGTTCGAGGACCCCATGCTCGCGGCTCTCATCGACCGAGCCGTCCACGGCAACCTCGATCTGAAAATCGCCGCGTCTCGCGTCCAGGAGGCTCGTGCCGCTCGTGGCATCGCGGCCTCGGCCGCACTGCCGCAAGTCGACGTCGCGGGCTCCTATGGCAGAGCGTCCCGAAGCGAGGCCGTCCCTCCGTTCAAGGAGGCAGGTGAAGAGGGCTCGCCGTTCGGGTCCAGGGATCAGAACATCTTCGAGGCCGGATTCGACGCGTCCTTTGAGCTGGACGTCTTCGGCGGTGTGCGACGCGACGTCGAGGCGGCCGTTGCGCAGGCGCAGGCGGAGGAAGAGACGGAGCGCGGCGTCCTCATCACGCTCCTCGCGGAAGTCGCGCGCAACTACACGGAGCTTCGCGGGGCTCAGCGGCGATTGGATCTCGTCGACCAGACGCTCGAGGCCCAGCAGGAGACGTTAGAGATCGCCAGCGCCCGCTTCGACGCCGGACTGGGCTCGGAGCTCGACGTCACGCGCGCCCGGGCCCTCCTCGAGGCGATCGGGAGCGAACGCCCGGAGCTGGAACGGATCGCCTGGCAGGCCATTTATCGCATCGGGGTGCTCCTCGGCCAGGAGCCGGAATCGCTCGCGGCGACGCTCGAGGTGCCGGGGCCCATGCCTCCGGTGCCGCCGGAGGTGCCGGTGGCGCTCCCATCGGAGCTGCTCTTGCGCCGCCCCGATCTTCGCCGCGCCGAGCGAGACCTCGCGGCCGCGACCGCCCGTGTCGGCGTGGCCAGAGCCGATCTCTTCCCCCGGTTCTCGATCAGCGGAAGCTTCGGCCGCCTCAGCGACAGCGCGAGCGATCTGGGATCCGGCTCCAGCCAGTTCTGGGCGATCGTGCCCGGCGTGCGGTGGCCGATACTCTCGGGCGGACGCATACGCGCCAACATCCGGGCGTCGACCGCGCGACAGGAACAGATGCTCCTTACCTATGAACAGGCGGTCCTGGGCGCGCTCGAGGAAGTCGAGAACGCGCTGTCGGCGCACACCCGGGAGCGGCGGCGCCGGGAGTCGCTCGGAGCCTCCGTGGTCGCGAATCGTCGCGCCGTCGAGCTCGCAACCGAGCGGTACGTGAGCGGCCTCGAGAGCTTCCTCTCCGTCCTGGATGCGCGCCGCTCGCTCTACGCGGCGGAAGACCGTCTCGCTTCGAGCGAGACCGCCGTCGTTACCAGCCTGATCGCGGTCTACAAGGCTCTCGGGGGCGGCTGGGATCCGGACGCTCCGGCGCCGCGTGCGCCCGTCGAGATCTCGGACGAAGTCGAGAACCAGAAACACGGAGGTGAATCGTGAACGTTCAGGAAATCAAGGAGCGCCTGGCCCTGACCCACGAGCAGCTGGAGCAGGCGAGCCCGGTGGTGTCCGATGAGCTCGAGAGGATGAGAGCGGTGCGCGACAAGTACGACTCCGGAGACAAGAGTCAGCGCGCTCGTTTCAGGATGGGAAGAGAGCCTCGAGAGATACAATTGGAGACGGACGAGGTTTTGAAGCGGATCCCTCTCGAAGGCGCGGATGAACGAATTGAAGAAGATTCGCGAGGAATGGCGGGACGAGCTCGAGAGTCGCGCTGCCTCGGGAGGGTAGTGAGCTCATGGTCTCGAGTCTCGCCGCCATTCTCCTGGGCGTCTTCCTGGCGCAGCCCTCACCGCCGGAGCAACCTCTCGACGGCCCGGGCGGAAGGGCCTACGCGCACGAGGGGGTGACGGCGTCGAAGCTCGGGTCGGGCGCGGAGGAAGTCTATCTGTTCGAGCCCGCCGAACCGACGCCGCAGCGCGCGCCGGTGGTGGTGTTCGGCCACGGGTGGGGCGGTATGAGCCCCAACTACTACGGGGCCTGGATCGCGCACATCGTGCGGCGCGGGTCCATCGTGATCTTTCCCCGATACCAGGCAGACTTGCGCACGCCCGTCCGCGATTTCACGCCAAATGCGATGGCCGCCGTCCGGCGCGCGCTCGAGGAGTTGCGAGCTCCGGGACACGTCACACCAGACGAGCGGGGCCTGGCATTCGTCGGCCATTCGATGGGTGGGCTCATTGTCGCCAACCTGGCGTCGCGGGCGGCGAAGGGAGAGCTGCCGCCTCCGCTGGCCTTGATGGGGGTCGAGCCCGGAAAGACCTGGCCCGAGGGTACCCCTATCGCCTTTCCTCTCGAGGACCTCTCGGGACTCCCGTCGAGCGTGCTGCTCGTCGCTGTCGTCGGCGACGACGACGACTTCGTCCTGGACATCGATGCCCGGAAGATTACGACGGAGCGACGGGGGTGCCGCTCGCCAACAAGGACTACATACGGATGTTCTCCGACGACTACGGGATCCCCGCGCTCGTCGCCGACCACAGAGCGCCGACGGCTCCCGGCGCCCTCGTCGAGGGGGGCGGCTCGGAGATCGCGATCGACCGGAGCACCGACGCTCTCGACTTCTATGCCGCGTGGAAGCTCTTCGACGGGCTCGTCGACGCCGTCTATCGCGGGGTCAACCGGGAATACGCCCTCGGCGACACGCCGGAGCAGCGGTTCATGGGGCGATGGAGCGATGGGACTCCCGCCCGGGTCCTGCTGGTTAGCGAACCGTGAGCCGCGGATACGTACGGACCTGGATGATTCCGAACCTGATTCCGGCGGTCGAGTATCGACGAGCCCGGACGCGATGTAGAGAATTCGCCGCGGGCTCCGACTTACCCATGAAAGGCGGGACAATCGGGCCCGCCCGAATCGGGAGGAGAGGATTCCATGAAGTACATTCTGATGATGTCGAGCCCCAGGGCGGATTGGGACTGGTACGCCAAGTGGCCGAAAAAGGACCTCCAGGCGAACATGGCCTTCATGAGGAGGTTCAGCAAGGAGCTCCGCGAGTCCGGAGAGCTGGTGTCCACTGAAGGCCTCGCCTGGCCGGACCAGGCCAAGCTGGTGCGAGCGGGAGAGGACGGCAGGCCGGTCACCGACGGCGTGTTCCCGGAGTCGAAAGAGTTCCTAGCCGGCTACTGGATCGTCGACGTCGAGAGTCCGGAGCGGGCCTACGAGATCGCCGCCCGGGCGTCGGCGGCGCCCGGACCCGAAGGGACGCGCGGCAGCATGCCGATCGAAGTGCGGCAGGTGATGAGCGGAGCTCCCGAAGAATTGCTGTGACATCGGAGTCCCTGGAAGCCCGTGCCGAGCATCTCCTGCGCGAGCTCGCGCCCTCGGTGCTCGGCGCGGTCATCCGCCGTTACGGCGACTTCGCCGACGCCGAGGACGCAGTCCAGGAGGCGTCGATCGCGGCCGCCGCTCAGTGGCCGCGGGAAGGATTGCCGGACAATCCTCGCGGCTGGTTGATTCGAGTGGCTTCCCGGCGCTTCATCGATCAAAAGCGCAGCGAGCTCGCCCGCCGACGCCGCGAGACCCTGGCAGCCGCGGAGCTCGACCTGGTGACCCCCGCGCCCGACCTCGACCAGGGGACGGATCAAGACGACACCCTCCTCCTGCTCTTCATGTGCTGTCATGCCGCGCTGACGCCGTCTTCGGCCATCGCCCTTACGCTTCGGGCGGTGGGCGGGTTGACCACCGCCGAGATCGCGAACGCGTTCCTCGTCCCCGAGGCGACGATGGCCCAGCGGATCAGCCGGGCGAAGCAAACCATCCGTGCCTCGGAGGAGCCGTTCCGGCTGCCCACGAGCGAGGAGCGTGCCCGGCGACTCCGCACCGTGCTGCACGTGCTCTACCTGATGTTCAACGAGGGCTACACGAGCAGCGCCGGGCCGGACTTGCAGCGAAGCGATCTCTCCCGCGAGGCGATTCGGCTGACGCGGGCCCTGCACGACCTTCTTCCGGACGACGGCGAGGTCGCGGGATTGCTGGCGCTCATGGTCTTGACCGATGCGCGCCGCGCGGCACGAATCGGAGGCGACGGCGAGCTCATCCCGCTCACGCAGCAGGATCGACGCCTTTGGGACCAGGCGCAGATATCCGAGGGCGTCGCCCTCGTCACCGCCACGCTGTCGAAAGGCTCCGTTGGCGCCTACCAGCTTCAGGCCGCCATCGCCGCCGTCCACGACGAGGCCGCCCGGGTCGAGGACACGGACTGGCCGCAAATCCTGGCGCTCTATTCCCTGCTCGAGCGCATGTCGGACAATCCCATGGTGACGTTGAATCGCGCCATCGCCTGCGCCATGGTCCACGGCCCGTCCGCGGGATTGGCGCTCCTCGACACGCTCGACGCCGATGGACGACTCCGGGGCCATCATCGGCTCGACGCCGTTCGCGGCCACCTGTTGGAGCTCGCCTCCGACCCCCAGGCCGCCGCGGCCCACTATCGCGCCGCGGCGGGACGGACGACGAACCTCCCGGAACGAAATTATCTCCTGACCCGGGCCGCCCGACTGGAGGAGGGCACCGCGAGCACCGGGTCGGACGAAGATTGCCGACGGTCGCCGGATCGACCTCCCTGAACTCGGTGCGTCACGGAAGGCAACTCGAACGAGCTCGAAACAGTCTCCTCGATCCGAAGAGCCCCACACGGCGGGTGTGGGCAATTTCGCCACAGCTGTTGCAAAATGCCACAATGAAAGCATTCCAATCCCCGGTTCTCTCGACGAAGTCCGGGAAAGCTCAGGCACGACTCTTGCTCATTCACCAGGAATGGCCGCGGAACCCATCAAGGGCGTGATGCGCGCGCGCTCTTCGGCGACTCTGGTAGGCTCGCTCTCTCTTTTCCTCGCATGCCCAATCTCGGCTTCCTCTCCTCAGGACCCCGGCGCGCAGGACCCGAGCGCGTCCCAGCGTCTCCTAGAGAGCAAGTCCCTGTACTCCCAAGGCAAAGAGGAGGTGATCGTCCGGGATTTTTTTCGCGACCGGACGAACGGCTTCTTTCTCGACGTAGGCGCAGCCTGGCCCGTCGCTTCCAGCAATACCTACTATCTCGAGGACCGCCTCGGCTGGACCGGCATCGCCATCGACGCTCTTCCGGAGTACGGTCCATCCTGGGAGAAGAGTCGACCGAGGAGCAGGTTCTACAGCTATTTGGTGACCGACCACGCCGACACCCTCGAACCGTTCTACAGGGCGGACCTCACGGGAGTGTCGTCCTTCTCGAAGCAACAGGCCCGGGGTCCGTCCGGCGAGCTCGGATTCGAGGAGATGCGGGTTCCTTCCATCACTCTGAACTCGCTGCTCGAGAGAAACGGCGTCTCCCGGATCGATTTTCTCTCGATGGACATCGAAGGGGCCGAGCTCCTCGCACTCGCGGGCTTCGACATCGATCGGTTCCGGCCGGAGCTGGTCTGTATCGAGGCGAAGCCCGTGAATCGGAAAGGGCTCTTTGACTACTTCCTTGCCCACGGCTATGAGCGTATCGAAAAATACTTCGAGTACGACCAGACGAACTACTATTTCACGCCGAAGCAAGCCTCGGCCCACGATCCGTATCGCGAGCCTCCGCCGTTGCCGGCTCGATGGCGCCCCGGCCTCCTGGCGCATTCGGCCGTGGCTCTCGCCGTCGCGCATGTGTTGCCCGGGATGCTGCTGGTCGTGATCCTGGGTTTAGGCGGAAGCCCTCTCGAGAGATGGGTCTTCGCCGCCGTTCTGGGGGGTCCCCTCTCGGGAGCGATGTACTGGGCCGCGCTCGTTTCCGGAAGGCCTTCTTTCTACTGGGCGCCGATCATCATCATCGACGTCGCGGCCGTCTATCTCTTGCTTCGAGATCGTCGACTCGATCGTCCGGCCGCATCTCCGCAAACGAAGCAGGTGCTGGCTCTCTTCCTGTTGCTGTCCGTACTGGGCGGCGCCTACATGTACACGACAGGGCGCCTTTTCGACACGGACAGCCAGGGGAGCTTCGTGATGGACCCGGCATTTACCGAGGATGCGCTGTTCCACGCTGCGGTGGTCGAGGGGCTTCAGACTTCCTACCCCGCGCCACTCCTGTCGGTGTCGGGGGCGCGGGTGTATCCCTACCACGTGGGTTACCACATGCAGGTCGCCGCCTGGGAGCGCTTCTTCGGCGTGGACCGGTACGACGGTATCTACCGCGTCGGCATCCTCTGGTCGCTCGGGCTGCTCGTCTTCGCGGCATATTCGTTCGGGCTGCGCTTCAGCAAGAGCCCGGCGGTGGCGCTCGGCGCGACCGCGCTGCTCTTCGGTGGCGGTCTCGGGTTTCTATTTCACGCTGCGCCGGCGGCGAACTGGTGGAGCCTGGTATTCATGGACGCCGCGCTGGTTTCCATCTTCCTGGTCAACCCGCTCCTCCCCGCTCTGTCTCTTCTCTTCGTCGGGCTCGCTTGCCTCGACGACTACTTCGAACACGCGCGTCGAGGGGCCCTTCTGGCCGCTTGCCTTTCGATGATCGCTCTCGTCTCGGTGCAGGAGCTCATCGCCGCCCAGGTACTGGCGGCGATCGTGCTCGGATCGGTTCTCGCGCGCGGGAGCTCCGCTCCTCGCGCCCGCCGCGCCGCCCTGGCGCTCGCGCTTGCGTCAGCCCCTGTTTGGTTGTGGTCGGTCATAGGACTCCGAGATTCCAATGAGCATTTGAGCTTTCGACCGCTCGAGATCGTGCGCTATTCCATGGAGACATTGGGCCGCACAGGCTGGGCCGAGGCGCTCGCCGCAGTGGGAGGGGGAACCGGGGGTGCTGGAGATCTGGGGCTCGCTCTCGTCGCGACCGTTTTCTGGCTCGTCGGTTTTCTCGGACTGCGCCTGGTGGGGACGGGCGGTGTCGTTCGCGACGCGATCTCCCGATCCGGGTCCGTGCGTTCCGGGCTCGCCTGGTTCGTCCTCCTCGGGTTTCCCCTCACTCTCCTCCTGCGCATCGTGCCGGCCGACGTCACCGGCCTCGCACGGCAGGAAGCGCACAACGAGGCGTTCTGGTTCGCTACCTTCGGCGGGGTTCTGTTGTGGCTCTGGACCGCGGAGGCCGTCGCAGACATCGGTCGAGGCACGTCGAGAGGCACCGCACTCGCCGTGAGCGCCGCCGGTCTCCTCGCGTTTCCCGCCACGTTGCAGCATTTCGTGTACAAGGCGTCGCTCTCGGCCGCCGCCCTATCCGTTCCGCCGGCGGCGGTCGGAGCCGCCAGGACCGGGCGGGCGCTCTCCAGTCCGCAAGAAGTGTTCGTCGAGCCCCTGAAGCGGGTCCGACCCTCGGTTTCCGCCTACCTGTCAGGCCGCCCCGTGGTCTACGAGTCCTTCGTCGCCTATGACGTCCAGTGGGTTCCACGGCGGGATCTGGAATACCGCCACCACGCTGTGGCTCTATTCTGGAGCTCTCCTGATCCCGGGTATGGCTCCTGGTTTCTGTCCCGTTTCGGCGTTCGATGGATCTACACCCCCAGAGACGTTCTTTCCTCTCGGGCGGGAGGGAGGTGGGCGACTCCGGTCTTCGCGAACGACGCCGCCACGATCTACCGCGTCGGGGAGCTGCAGGAGGTCGCTCTCAGCGTGCCGGGAAGCCTTCCGCTGGGAACCCGAGGCGGGCCTTTCTTCGGCGAAGGATGGGGCCCTCCGGAATCCTCGCGCCGCTCGCGTCGACTCCTGCCGGGATCCGCCGCTCTCTACGTTCCCTCGAACGAAGACCAGGCACTTCGCATTGAATTGAGCCTCGCGACCCCGCATGCGAACGGCGCGCTTACTCTCGGCAGTGACCGAGTGGACATCGGGCCGCATCAGAGCGAAGTCGAGCTCGAGCTCTCGGCGAACGAGGCACACCGCGGACTCAGCCGGTTGGACATCTTCTGGCAAGGTGCGGAGCCGCTCGTGGTCGAAGGCGTGGAGTTGAGCGTCGATACCGCTGGTCCGGGCTAGGGTCGTCCCTTTCCGGCCTTTCAGGGCTGCAACTCGGGTCGCGAGCTCTTCTGTTCGTCTCGACGGTGTGACGGTGACCTGGCAGCTCGTGAGATTCTGATCTGGAAGGGCTTGAATGCCGCAGCGGGATTGCAGTAGCGTGCTTCCGAAGCGCCGCTTTGGAGCGGCCCAACAAAGGAGAGAGCGGCATGTCCCGGCGGGCCCTGATGACGATGACCGTGCTCGCCAGCGCGGCCATGCCCCTGGCGTACCAGATGAAAGAACTCAAACTTCGAGGTGACCGATTCGCGCCGCTCACCTTCGAGCAGCTGACCCCGGAGCAGGAGACGATGGTCAGAGATCTGCTCGCGGGTACGCGAACGTCGCTCAGCGGTCCGTTCAACGCCCTGCTGCGCAGTCCGGAGATGGGCAATCACGCGCAGAAGCTGGGCGAGTACGTCCGGTTCAAGACGTCGGTGCCGCGGCGCCTCAACGAGATGGCGATCCTGATGACCGCCCGTTTCTGGTCCTCGCAGTACGAATGGTTCGCGCACGAAACCCTCGCACGCGAGGCGGGCCTGGACGAGGCCGTCGTCGCCGACATCCATGCCGGACGCCGTCCGGCGTCGATGCAGGCCGATGAAAACATCGTCTACGACTTCTGCACGGAGCTGCGGGAACGCCGCCGCGTCAGCGACGCGACCTTCGCGGCGGCAGTCGATCTGCTGGGCGAGAAGGGCGTGGTGGATCTGATCGCGAACATGGCGTACTACGATCTGGTGTCGATGGTGCTGAACGTCGACCGCTATCCCCTGCCCGCGGGCGCGGCCTTGCCGTTCCCCGAGCCGAAATAAGGGGCGAGGGTCGCGGTCGTGCCGCGCAGGCGGTTTCTCCTCGCGCTCCCGGGGATGGGGTTGGCCCTGGCGGGCATGGCCCGAGCCTCCCAGCCGGCTGAGCTGACGGTTCTGAGCTCGAACGCCACCCGGGCGGTGCTCGAAGCCCTGGCGCCGGAGTTCGAAGAGACCTCGAATCTACGGCTCGTCTTCCGGTTCGCTCCCTCCGCCGAGTTGAAGTCGCGCATCGCGGAGGGCGAGGAGTTCGACGTCGCCTTTCTCACCAGGGCGCTCGTGGACGATCTGGTAGCGCTCGGCAAGGCGGACGCCGGCTCCAGGACCACCATCGCTCGCGCGGGCGCGGGGGTCGCGATCCGGAAGGGCGCGCGAAGACCGGACCTCTCGACCCCGGAAGCCTTCCGGCGTACGCTCCTCGACGCGCGTTCGATCGCCTATGTCGGCCGGGGCGTCACCGCGGATATCCTGCGGAACATCTTCGAGAAATTCGGAATCACCGCGGAGATGCGCGCGAAGACGGAGAGCCTGTCCGGTGTCACCGCGGCCGAAGCGGTGGCGTCCGGCCAGGCGGAGCTCGGGTTCACGCAGATCAGCGAGATCCTGCCGCATCCCGGCGTGGAGCTCGCCGGGCCTCTGCCCCCCGAGGTCCAGGTCTATACGGTGTTCCAGGCGGTGGTCGGTTCGAGCAGTCGTCGACCCGAAGCGGGGCGGCGCTTCCTGCAGTTCCTGACCGCCCCGGCCGCGGCACCGATCATTCGCGCCAAGGGGATGGAGCCCGGGTAGGTCGCCCGCCCCTCAATGGGTCAGGGCGTCCGTCGAGGAAGCCGCTTCCAAAGACGCCATCCGAACGGGCTGCCCAGGCGGAGGGGCGGGAGCGAGGGGAAGCCTCCCGTTGAGGTCGTCGAGAACGGCCATGACTTTGGCGACGTAGTCGCGCGTCTCCGCGGCGAGGCGATCGCTTCCGTTTCTCAGATGACGGGCATTGACGGGCCCACCGTTGTACTCCGCGAGAACGAGTCGGGGGTCCCCGTAAGCCTCGAAAAGCTTGTCGAGATAGCACGCCGCGAGCTCGGTATTCCTCGCCGGCTCGTGGAGCATCGCTTCGGAGAACTCCCACCCCAGCTCGCCCGCGAGCCAGCGGCCGGTAGCGGGCCAGATCTGGTAGAGGCCTTTGGCGCGGGCGCGACTCGTTGCCCCGGTGGTGAAGCGACTCTCCACGATGCCGATAGCGAGGAGAAAGAGGGGATCGACGGACTTGTACTTCTCCGTGATCTCGAGCAACAGGCGGCCATACTCGCGCGCATCCACGACGTCGAGTCTGGGATTGGCCCGTCGTATCTCCGCCTGGATCCATTCGCCGAGCTGCTCGCGATGATTCCAATGGACGAGTCGGTTTTCGAGCGCGGTGACCCGACGCTCGGCGGCCGCGAGCTCGTTGCGACCCTTCGGTGCGAGACGCTCGACGGATCGGAGCGTGGCGGCGATGCTCCCGACCGAGAGCGCGATGGCTGCCGCCGCAGCCGGCAGGAGAATGAATCGCAGCCAGTTTCGGCCTTCTCGACCAGTCTGTTCCGTGCGCGCCATGCGCACAGCCAGGGCAAGTTTCGTACCAGCGGAGCGACAGGAGACAAGAACCGACGCCCCATCGGTTTAGCGCGACGACGTCCAGGAGACTGTACTCCCGGTCGCTACAAACCGAACGATGAAGTCCTCCACTCGGTGATCGGGCTCACGAGAAGCGCCGTCAGAATTCTCGAGTGAAGCGGCCACGCGTACAGGAGCTCACGGAACGGGCCTGCAGACCCCGGCCGCTCAGGACGAGGCGGCTCTCGTCGAGGATAGGGACTGTCGAGGAGCCACCCTCTTCGTGACGAACAGGACCAGCGACGCCACGCCCCACAGAAGCAGCGATGGGACGAGGATGCCGACGGTCAGGTGGGCCAGGACGTGCACAGCCTGGCTCCGGCCGCCGAAACTGTACTCGGGAGCCGCGTACACGTTCGTGAAGCCGGCGACCGAGAGCAGGATCCCGAGCACGGCAATCGACTGCTGGAGCACCGTCTGGAAGAACCCGAGCGGCAGGATCTGTTTGTAGCTACCGAAAGCCCTGGTCTGTACCGCGGCCCCGTAATACAGCGTTGCGCCCCAGGCCACGACGTTCATCGACAACCACGCGACGGTGGCGTTCGGCAGCCCACCCATCGAAAATCCCAGCCGCGCCAGCCCCACGGCCGCGAGGACTGCCAGGGGTACCTTCTGAAACGCGAGGTATTCCGAAACCCGCTTGCCAAACATGCCGCCCTCCTTTTGCTGATTCACACCCTAATAGACTCCGACGGGCCCCCGGACTCATCGGTGGCAGAGCGCCCCTGGCCACGCCGCATCTGGCCTCCACGCCGAGCCACCAGGACCGTGTACCGGGACGAACACGCGCAACGGTGCGCGATTTTCCGTATAGTATCGATCTCACGGGTTCTCGATCGTCGACACCGCGGCCCGATCTCGATCGGATGCTCGAGGAGGACGGGATGGTTGCGAAGGTAACGGGGAAAAAAGTCTGGGTCGGCCGGGTGCTCTCGGGTCTGGCTCTGGTGCCGTTCGCGATCAGCGCTGCCCTGAAGGTTCGGGGTGGGCCCGAGCTGGAGCAAGGGATCGGGCATCTCGGGTTGCCCCTGTCGATGGTCCTGCCCCTTTCGATCCTCGAGATCTCGTGCGTTGTGATCTACCTGATTCCGGCAACCTCGGTCCTGGGCGCGATTCTCCTGACGGGATACATCGGGGGCGCGATCTGCACTCACTGGCGCGTGGGCGATCCGGTTTACGTGCACATCGTGCTCGGAGTGCTCGTCTGGCTTGGCCTCTACCTGCGTGAAGGACGCCTCACGGAGCTCCTGCCGCTCCGAAAGCTCTAAGCGGCCTCCAACCTTGCAACGGTTCGACCGATCGATCGTGGAGGGCCCGATCGGCCCGGCGGTCTGGCGCCTCGCGTGGCCCACGATGCTGCAGAACATCATCGCCGGCCTGCAGGGAATCATCGACCACGCGATGGTCGGCCACTTCGTCGGCTACGCCGCCAACGCCGCCATCGGCGTCAGCTGGCAGATCGTTCTCGTGGTCATCGTGTTCATCAGCTCGGTGTTCAGCGGGATGGCGGTCCTGGTTGCGCGCTTCGCCGGCGCGAACGACTCCGCGAAGGTCGACCGCGTCGTGTACCAGGCGCTTCTCGTGGCGATCGCGCTCTCCGTCGTCATGGCCGCCGTCGGCTACGCCGCGGCGCCGGCGCTCCTCGACGTCGTCAACGCCGCTCCCGAGGTGCGCCACGAGGCTCTCCCCTTCCTGCGAGCGATGTTCCTGGGAATTCTCGGCATGATGATGTTCTTCATGCTGAGCGGCGCCTTCCGCGCCGCGGGCGACCCCCGGACGCCTCTCCGCCTCGGCATCGCGATGACGGCGCTCACCATCCTGTTCAACGTCCTCCTCATCCCCCGGCTCGGGACCATCGGCGCCGCGCTCGGCACCGTCGCCAGCAGCACCCTCGTTGCGGCCTATGGAGTCCGGCGTCTGTTCGCGCCCGGATCGGTGATTCACTTCCATCGCGGCATGGACCTCGCCCCCGACTTCGGAATCATCCGCTCCCTCTTCCGCTTCGGGCTTCCGACCGGAATCCAGGGCATCGCCATGAACATCGCCGGCGTTCTGCTGCTGCGGTTCATCGGTTCGCTCGAGCACAGCGCCGCGGCTCAGGCGGCCTACGCCGTGGGCTACACCGAGCTTTTCTCCCTCATCACCTGGACCTCCGTGGCCCTGATGGGAGCCTCGGCGACGATCGCCGGACAGAATCTTGGCGCCGGCAATCCCGCCCGGGCCATGCACGGGGTCGCAGTGGCCTCCCGTATCGGGCTCGGCCTGGCCGCGATCGTGGGCGCGATGTTCCTCGTGATTCCCGGTTACCTCCTCGGCGTCTTCGGATTGACCGAGCCGCTCGTGACGTCCATCGGCAGACAATTGCTGAGCTATCTGAGCGTGTCCGGACTCTTCGTCACCGTGGCGCTGAGCTATACCGGCGGACTCCAGGGCACGGGTGATACCCGGAGTCCCCTGTACATCTCGATGATTTCCCAGATCGCCGTGCCCATCGGGTTGTGCACGTGGCTCCAGGCGACTCGCGGACTGCATCCGGGCGACATCTGGCTCGCGATCGTGCTCGGCCACATCACCCGGGCGGCGCTGAGCGTGCTGCGATTCCGGCAGGGGCGCTGGCGCCACATCCGGGTGGAAATCGTGCCGGCCCGCCCGGGCTAGTCGGCCTAGTCCGATCGCAGCGCCTGGATGACGTCGACCCGCGACGCGCGCGCCGCCGGCATCAGCGACGCAAGGATCGCCGCCGCGACCAGAATCGTGGCCGCGCCGGCGACGGCCAGCGCCCCCGGAATGCGAATGCCCGGGATGAAGCCGGCGGCCACTCCGGTGAGTCCGAGCCCTCCCACGGCTCCCGCCACGATGCCGGCCCCGGCGATCACCGCACCTTCTCCGAGGACGCGCGTCAAGAGGCGGCGCGGCGCCGAGCCAATCGCGAGGCGGATGCCGAACTCGCGCGTCCGCGCGCTCACCGAGAACGCCAGCACGCCGGCGACGCCGACGACGGCGATGGTCAGCGCCACCGCCGCGAACCCGCCGAAGACGAGCGCGTTCAGCCGGTCGGGCGCGAGCACCTCCGCTCGCACGTCGTCGAGCGTCGCCGCCCGCTCCACCGGCTGCTCGGGCGACAGCTCGCGGATGATCCGCGGTGAACGACGGGACGAGCGCGTAGGGATCCGTCCGCGCGTGCACGAAAAGGCGGCCGCCGCCGATCTCCTGCTCGAACGGATGATAGACGGTCATCGCCGGCCCCGGCACGACGTTCTCGTCGTCCACGTCGGCGGCGACGCCGACGATCCGGCGGGGCCCGGTGCTCACGTCGATGAACTTCATGACCGGATCGGTCCAGAGGAATCGGCGGTTCAGCGCCTCCCGGGTCGGGAACATCCGCTGCGCCACGCTCTGGCTGACGATGACGACCGGCTCGGAATCCCGGCGGTCGGCGTCGTTGAAGTCGCGGCCGGCGATGATCGGAACGCCGAGCGCCGCGAAGAATCCCGGGGACACGGTGCGGAACCGGGCGCGCGGATCCTCCTCGCCGTCGGCTTTCGCGTAGCCCTCGACCGAGAACTGAAAGCCGGGACCGAAGATGCCGGCGTCGCGCCACGGCACGGTCGTGCCCACGGCGACCCGCTCGACGCCGGGCAGCTCCGCGATGCGCCGCATCGCCTCCTTGTAGAACGTCGGCCAGATCTGGCCGGCTCGCGCTCATAGGAAATCGGCGGACACGTTCACCGCGAGCACGTTGCGCGTGTTGAAGCCGGTCTGTGCCCTCTGCAGCGCGAACAGCGTCGCGAGCAGCATCCCCGCGCCCGCCAGCAGCACGAACGAGGCGGCGATCTGCGTGACGGCGAACAGGCGCAGCCGGCGATTCGTGCCCGACGTGATCCGCACGCTGCCGTTCGACAGGCCGATCCCGTTCGACGCCTCCGCGGACGGCAGCCGCGGCACGAACGCGAGAAGCGCGGCCGCGGCGAGGGCCAGGCTCACGCCCACCCAGAGCAGGGTCGCGTCGACGGTGACGTCCAGCGCGCGCACCGAGAAACGCGCGGCATACCGCGCGAGAACCGCGACCATCGGCCGCGCGATGACCACGCCGAGGAGCGCGCCCGCCCCGCACAGCAGCAGGCTCTCGGCCAGCAGCGTCCGCCGCAGCGCGGACGGCGCTCGCGCCGAGCGCCGCGCGGATGGCCAGCTCGCCTTCGCGCCGCACCGAGCGCGCCAGGATCAGGTTCGCCACGTTCGAGCAGGCGATGACGAAGACCAGCGCCGATGCCGCGAGCAGCACCAGCAGAACGGTCCTCGCCGGCGAGATGATCTGGTCGCGCAGCCGCACGGCGTCGATGCGAAAGTCGGCCTCCTTGGGATACGCCTCCGGATGCTCTTTGACGATCGCCCCGTGGACGGCGCGCAGCTCGGCGCGCGCCGCCTCGAGGTCGGCGCCGGGGGCGAGCCGGCCGAAGAGCTCGGTCATCCGATGCACGCGGCCGTCGACCATCGTCGCCGACAGGTGGTGCGGGCTGGTCACGACGTTGGCGATGATCTCGGTCTCCGCCGGATACGGGATGGACGGCTCGAGAACGCCGACGATGGTCGCCGAGCGGTCGCCCAGCCGGATCGTCTTTCCGATCACCGATGGGATCGCTCTGGAGCGAGGTGCGTCCAGAAGCGGTGGGTCAGCACCACGGCGCCCGCGGCCTCCGGCCCGTCGTCCGCCGGGCCGAGCAGCCGGCCCGAGCACCGGGCGAAGTCCCATGACGTCGAAGTACGACCGCCGACGACCCCGGCGCGGACCACGCGCGGCTCGCCGAGGCCGATCATCGTGAAGTCGATGGTCGAGAAGTCGCCGAAGGCGGTCAGCGTCTTGACGCCCGTCGCGAAGATCGTGGATCTCCGGCACCGAGAAGGCGGCGTTCGTCGACGCCGATGCCCGGGGCGCTCTGGCGGATGTAGATCAGGCGATCTTCGTCGCGGTTGACGAGCGGCCGCAGCAGGACGCCCCGGACGACGCTGAAGATCGCGGCGTTGGCGCCGATGCCGAGCGCCAGGGTCAGGACGACCGTGATCGTCAGTCCCTTGACTCGAGCCAGAGACCTGAGCGCAAACTGGAAATCCTTCAGGATATTCATAGGAATCGCTCCGGCGTCACCGCCCTCCAATACTATGTCGAATCAGACCCGAGCGGATCGACATGGCGACTGGCTTTTCTGGGGCTCCCTGCTGCAGACCTTCGACCCGCGGGATAGACTGACGCGCGCACGGAGCGTCCGAGGACACCATGAGGGATATGGAAGATCAGAAGCAGACACTTCGCCCGGAGTCATGGCTGGTGGCGGCCGGACGGAACCGGCGGCCGGGGTCCCCCCTCAACGTTCCGCTCGTGCCGGCCTCCAACTTCGTCATCGGCGACGGCCGCGAGTACGCGCGCGACGATGGAACTCCGACCTGGGAAGCGCTCGAGGAGATCGTGGGCGGTCTCGAGGGAGGTGACGCCGTGGCGTTCGCCTCGGGCATGGCCGCGACCGCCGCGATTTTCGACCAGCTCCCCGGGCCGTCGGTGGTGGCGATTCCGGATGACTGCTACCAGGGAGTGGCGAGCCTGGTGGAGACCGGCCGGGCGAAGGGGCGGTGGACCGCCCAGCGCATCGCTGCCGGTGATACCGAGGCCTGGGTTCGGGCTTGCGGCTACGCCGACCTTCTCTGGCTGGAATCGCCGTCGAACCCGCTCCTCGTCGTCTCGGACCTGGAGACGATCTGCGGTGCGCCCCGGAAGCGCGGGGCCCTGGTCGGCGTCGACAACACCTTCGCGACGCCTCTGAACCAGCGTCCGCTCGAGCTTGGCGCCGATGTCTCGGTGCAATCGGCGACCAAGCTCATCGGCGGACACTCCGACCTCCTCGCCGGCGTCGCCACCGCGAAGGACGCCGGGCTTCGGGCCTCTCTCCGGAAGGCGCGGGAGCTCGCGGGCGCGACCCCCGGCACCCTGGAAGCGTTCCTCGCGGTTCGGGGCGCGAGGACCATGGCCCTTCGCCTACGGCGCGCCGAGCAAACGGCGATGATCCTGGCGTCGCGGCTCGAGGCCCACCCCCGGGTAATGCGGACGAGGTATCCCGGGCTTTCCTCTCACCCGAGCCATGAGCTCGCCCGTCGTCAGCTTGGTGGATTCGGAACCATCATCTCCTTCGACACGCGCGGCGGAGCGGGAGGGGCGGACGCCGTCTGCCGCTCCGTCCGCCTCATCCAGCATGCCACCAGCCTCGGAGCCGTGGAGTCGACGATGGAGCGTCGAGCGGCGATACCCGGACAGGAGTACCTCCCGCCTTCGCTTCTCCGGTTGAGCGTCGGCATCGAGGACCCCGACGACCTGTGGGCGGATCTGGACCAGGCATTGCGCGCGACCGCCGGACTTTCCTGACGTAGAACTCCAAATGGAGGCCCTCACGGAAAACGCCGTTCTCTGGATCAGCCTGCTGTTCGCCGCGGTTTCGACACCTGGAGCCGCGAGGTCCGCCGACGGGGTCGAGATCCGGTACGAGGTCGCGGGAAGCGGCTCGCCCCCGATCGTCTTCGTGCACGGGTGGTCCTGCGACCGGTCGTACTGGCGTCCGCAAGTCGAGCACTTCGCGAAATCGCACCGGGTCGTGGCCGTCGACCTCGCCGGACACGGCGAGTCGGCCCGCAATCGCAAGGATTGGACGATGGCCGCCTTCGGAGAAGACGTTCGCGCCGTTCTCGACGCGCTCGACCTGCGCGGCGCAGTGCTCGTCGGACACTCGATGAGCGGGCCGGTGATCCTCGAAGCCTCCCGGCTCGCGCCCGATCGTGTCGCGGCGCTCGTGCCCGTAGACACTCTCGCCGAAGTGGATCGCCGGATGAGCCCGGAAGAGCGCGAGGGGTTCCTCGGGCCGATTCGCACCGACTTCCGCGCCGCCACGGCGGAGTTCGTGCGCGAGTTCATGTTCACCGAGCGCACGGATCCGAAGCTCATCGACCGAATCGCCGACGACATGGCGAGCGCGCCGCCCGAAGTGGCGATCCCGGCGATGGAAAGCCTGTTCGCCTACGACGAGGCGGCGGCGCTGGCCCTCGTCACGATCCCCGTCCGGCTCCTGAACGCCGACCGTTTTCCCACGGACCTAAAGGCGGCGCGGCGGCACAAACCCGACGTCGAGCTCACGGTCATGCCGCGGGTGGGCCACTTCCTGATGGCGGAGGATCCGGAGGAGTTCAACCGGCTCCTGGCGCGCGCTGTGAAGGAGCTCACGGGAGGGCGCTAGCCGGCGCCGTTACTTGGCCTTGACGTCGTTCTCGATGGGCTGGAGCGATTCGAGGTAGACGGCGATGGCCTTCAAGTCGGCTTCCTCGAGGTGCTGATAACCCTTGTCGATGATTTCAGCCATCAGCCCCTGGGTGCTGTCTCCGTCGGGTAGAAGGTTCGACTGGAGGAACCAGACGATGTCGGCGGTCGCCCAGCTGCCGATGCCGGTCTTGTCGTCCGGCGTGATGTTGGGAGCGGTCTCTCCTTCCGGCCCGTCTTTCGAGCCGGCAAAGTACCGGGAGTCCTGTAATAGAATGCTGCGCTGTCATGTTCCACATCATGGAGCTGGACGATGGACGGGTGGAGCTGTACGAAGGAACCGAGCGAGTCGCTCCACCGACCCCCGGCGTGCTGCGCTGGATCGACCTGACCGCGCCGACGCCCCCGAACCTGGAGCTCCTCCGGGCGAGGTTCGATTTCCACCCGCTCACCATCGAGGACTGCGGGCACCTCGATCAGCGCCCCAAGCTCGAGGAGTACCGCAATCACCTGTTCCTGGTGACGCAGGGGTTCTCCTCCAAGGGGGAGAGGGTCCACGAGCTCGAGCTTCAGGAGCTCCACGCGTTTCTGGGCGAGCACTTCCTGGTGACGGTGCACGATTCACCGATCGCCGCGCTCGAGAAAGCCTGGGCTCGTCTCTCGAAGGAGCCAAAGCTTCTGGAACGAGGGGTCGATTTCGTGTACTACCTCGTGGCCGACGGGATCGTCGACGACAACTTCCCGATCCTCGATCGAATCGCCGACGAGCTCGAGGAGCTCGAGGATTCGGTGCTGGCGGCCCCGCACCGCAAGGACCTCCAGCGCATCTTCGCTCTCAAGCACCACCTGGTCTCGATGCGCAAGGTCCTCTCTCCGCAGAGAGACGTCCTCGGGCTCCTGGCCAAGCGGGGAGACTCGCGGATCACCGAGCGCACCGCCGTCTACCTGCGCGACGTCTATGACCACCTGGTGCGCATCAACGAGTCGATCGAGGCGAGCCGCGACCTCCTCGGAAACGCGCTCGAGGCCTATCTCTCGGCGGTCGGCCAGCGCACCAACGAGATCATGAAGTACCTGACGATCATGAGCGCGGTGTTCCTTCCGCTCGCCTTCGTGGTCGGCTTCTTCGGACAGAACTTCGACAACCTGCCGTTCTTCCGGGACTGGGTCCACTCCGATCGACTGATGTGGGGGATGATCGTCACCTGCGTGGTTGTGCCTGCTACCATGCTCACCTGGTTCAAACGAAAGAACTGGCTGTGAGAACCGGGCTCAGCCGCGAGCTCATGATTCGAATACCGCTTTCGACTCGCTCCGCTTGACCGCGCCTGACGCTCGCGTTACCCTCAACGGTGATGAGTAGCCAGTCTCATCGGGGAACGGTTCGCAGAGCGCCCGTAGCTCTGTTCTCGCTGCTCGCCCTCCTCACCCTCCTCGCGTCGCTCTTCGTCGGCACCTTCGTGCACACCGACGATGGTTGCGCGGTCGAGCGCCATTGCGCCACCTGCGTCTTCGCATTGCACCAGGTGGATCAATCCGCAGTACCCGAAGTCGTGCTCCCCGTCTCCCTTCCCACGGAGCTGGCGGCTCCGCCCGCGCCGGCGAGACTCTACGGGGAAGCCCGGCTCCACGCCTCGCGCGGTCCCCCCGCGGTCTGAACCTCGACTTTCTTCTTGTTTGGCCAGGCTCGGGCTCTCCCCGGGGCCGGCCATCCATGTTCAGGTTCAGCGGAAAGGGCGGGGCTCGAGCAGCCACCGCCAGCGAGGTCCATTCCATGATTCCTAGTTTTCGTCCTCCGAGCTGCATTCTCTCGCGCGTCGCCTCCCTCGTCAGCGTTCTGCTTTTGGTTGCCGCCTCTCCCCTTGTGGCCGCTTCGGTGGTGGAGATCACCGTCACTGATGCCAAGGGCGCTGCGATTCCCGGCGCCGTCGTTTCCCTGGCGGGTACCGGCTTCGAGGCCGTTACCGATGCTTCCGGCGTCGCCCGGTTCGATGCCGTCGGCGCCGGGGGTTATGACGTGGTCGTGCAACTGCCCGGGTTTCAATCCAACCGTTCCGACATCACCGTGGCCGAAGGGACGCCACTGCGGGTGAGCGTTTCGCTCTCGGAGGCCTTGCACTTTTCGGAGTCGGTCACCGTGACCCCCACCGGAAGAGACACCTTCGAGTCCTATCAGCCGGCGACGGTGCTCGGAGGCGAGGATCTGCAGCAGAGACTCGGACCCACTCTGGGAGCGACCCTCGCGAGTGAGCCCGGCGTCAACGTCCGGTCGTTCGGGGCCGGCAATCAGCGTCCGGTCATTCGCGGCCTCGACAACGACCGGGTGTTGATCCTGGAGAATGGAAGCCGCACCGGCGACCTGTCGAGCCAGTCCGCCGACCACGGCGTCAACCTCGATCCCGCCACCGCGGGCAGCATCGAGGTGGTACGCGGTCCCGCGACCCTGCTCTACGGAAGCAGCGCCCTCGGGGGGGTGGTGAACCTCGTCTCCGAAGAAATCCCGACGAAGCCGGTGAGCGACGTCCACGGCTCGATGACGGTCCAGGGCGCCACCGCCGACGAGAACGGGGGGATCGCGGGAGATGTGAGCCTGGGCAACGGCAGGTTCGCGGTGCGGTTCAATGGCTCGGCGCAGCGCACGAGCGATTACGAGACTCCTGACCCGGACCTGGAGACGGTTCCCAACAGTTTCAGCCGGTCGAAATCCGGCGGCGGCGCGTTCTCGTTCACCGGGAAGGACGGCTTCGCCGGGGCCTCTTACCAGTACGTGAACAGCCGGTACGGAGTCCCCTTCGTCGAAGAAGGCGAGACCACCCTGAACCCGCGCCGGCACAAGTTCGATTTTCGCGGCGAGCGTCGAAACCTCAACTCGTTCATCGAGGGCGTGAAGTTCCAGACGGCGTTTCGCGACTACGCGCACGACGAGATCGAGGGCAGCGGCGCGATCGCCACCAGTTTCAAGAACAAGACATGGGAGGGAGAGCTATTTCTGCAACACCGTCCGGCGGGAGCCCTCACGGGAACGTTCGGCGTGTGGCTCCTGGACCGCGACTACTCCTCGGCCGGCGAAGAAGCCCTGGCTCCGCCGACGACGCAAAACAGCTTCGCCGGCTTCCTCTACGAAGAAGTGAACCTCCGCCATCTCTCGCTTCAATTCGGCGGACGTCTGGACCACACCACGTTCAACCCCGACGGAGCCGCCGTGGACCGCGACGACGTCATCGACCGCGACTTCACCGAGTTCTCCGGATCGGTGGGAGCCCTCTGGTACCTGCGCGACGACCTGACTCTCGCGTTGAACTTCGCCCGCGCCGCGCGGAACCCCAGCCTGGAAGAGCTCTACAACTTCGGCCCCCACGCGGGCAACTTCGCCTTCGAGATCGGCGACACCAACCTGCCGACCGAGGTAGGCTACGGCTTCGATGTCTCGCTGCGCTACCGGAGTCCTCGGTTCGTCGCGGAGGGAACGGGATTCGTGAACCGCATCGACGACTTCATCTTCCCTTTCCAGACCGGTGAGATCGAAGACGACCTTCCCGTCGTCAACTTCATCTCCGCGGACAGCGACCTCAGGGGCTTCGAAGCCCACGTGGACGCCGGAATCACTCCCGACGTATGGCTGATCTTCGGCGGCGACACCGTCCGCGGCGAGCTCCGGGACGGCGGCGGCCCGCTCCCTCGTATCCCTCCTTACCGTGTATGGACGGGGCTCCGCTACGAGAAGAACGGCTTCCATCTCGAGGGCGAGGTCAAGAACGTCGGGGAACAGACCCGCGTCTACGGTGCGGAAACGCCTACCGACGGCTACACCGTGCTGAACTTCCACGGCTCCTACCAGATCACCTCTGGCAAGACCGTGCATACTTTCACCGTGCGCCTCGACAACGCCACGGATGAGCTCTACCGGAACCACCTCTCCTACATCAAGGACCTGACGCCGGAGATCGGACGGTCGCTGAAGGCGGTGTATGGATTGAGGTTCTAGACCAGGGGTTATTCGTAGCGCAGCACCGAAACCGGGCTCACCCGGCTCGCTCGAAGCGCGGGCACGGCGCCCGCGGCGAGCGCGACCGAGAGGAGCGAAAGGGTCGCGAGCGCCAGGGTCCAGGGGTCGCGCGGCGCGACCCCGTAGAGCTGGCTCTGGACCAGCTCGCTCGACCACCAGGCCAGGGGGAGGGCGATCCCGATTCCGACCCCCGCGAGGGTCGCGACCTCCCTCAGAACCATTCCGACGACGCTTCCGCCCTTCGCTCCGAGCGCCATCCGGAGCCCGATTTCTGCGGAGCGGCGCGTGACTCCGAAGGCGGTGACTCCGTACAGGCCGAGAAACGCGAGGAGCGTGGCGAGAAAGCCGAACGCGCTCGAGAGCAGCGCTACCAGGCGCTCGACGGAAAGCGAACGGTCGAGCTGATCGTCCATGGTGTTCATGTCGAAGATCGGCATCGCGGCGTCGAGCTTGCGCACTTCTTCGCGAATCGTCGCGAACATCGACTCCGACGCGGTCGAGGTGCGCACGTAGGCCGTCATCTCAGCCGCCCACTCCGACTGCGGGTAAGCGACGAACACCTGCCGTGGAACCTCGTCCCTCAGGTCCTCGTACTTGGCGTCCTGCACCACCCCGATGATCTCCAGCTCGAGCTTCACGTTGGGCCCGTCTCCCCATCCGATGTGGTATCCGACGGGGGAGCCGTCGGGAAAGTATTTTCGAGCGAACGTCTCGTTGACGATGACCGCCTTCGTCGCCCCCATCCGGTCCCGTTCGTCGAAGTCCCTTCCCCCGCGGATCGCGAGCCCGAGGGTCTCGAAGTAGCCGGGAGAGATCGAATTGAAGTGGGGGTTCATGTTCTCCCCTTCCGTGGTCCGGTACCCCTCGACGCTGATCGTCGAGTCCCACTCGTTTCCCTCCATGATGGCGACGACGGCGAGGCCCGCGGACTCGACGGCCGGCAGCGCCCTCAGACGTTCGAGAAGACGCTGGTAGAACTGCTTCGTTCCCTCCACGTCGTACCCGCCGAGCGTCGGATCCAGCTTGAACCGCACCAGGTTGGTCGCGCGGAAACCGGGGTCGACGTGGTTCAGGTTCGTGAGACTCTGCACGAACAGCGCCGACCCCAGGAGAAGCAGGAGCGCGACCATGACCTGTACCACCACGAGCGTCTTCCGGACCCTGGACCCGTGCCCGGCGGCGCTCGTCCCCGACGCCTGCTTCAGCGTGGCGATGAGGTCGGTGCGCGCCGCCTGGAGCGCGGGAAGGAGACCGAAGACCACGGCGGCGAGAGCCGAGAGGCCCAGCGTGAACGCAAGCACCCGGACATCCGGTGCGGCGGAAAGGGACAGCCGCGTCTGTTCGGTCGGGGCGAGCAGGATGAGGCCCCGCGTCGTCCAGTAGGCGAGGAACAGGCCGAGGAGGCCGCCGGCGAGAGCGAGAAGCAGGCTCTCGACGAGGAGCTGCTTCACGATGGCCGGCCGCCGGGCTCCGAGGGCGAGGCGAAGCGCGACCTCCTTGCGTCGGCTCGTCGCCTTTGCGACCAGGAGGTTCGAAACGTTGGCGCAGGTGATGAGGAGGACCAGTCCGACGAGGATCATGAGCATCCGGAGCGGCGTCGTCAGCTCCTCGCGAACGTTGGAGTAGCCCTGGCCTCCCGGAAGAACCACGGCGTGGGACTTCAGGAACTGATCCTTCCAGTAAGGGGGGACGTCGGCGAAATAGGGCTCTTTGACCTCCTCGGCGATGATCTGCTTGTAGAGCGCCGCCAGGGACGCTTCGGCGGCCTCTCTCTCGACGCCGGGCTCGAGCCGCGCGAAGACCTGCAGCCAGCGGCTCCTGCGATCCTCCAGAGCGTCCCAGGACGGCGTGACCTGTTTCTTCATCGTGACCGGGACGTACAGGTCCGGCTGAAAGCCGAGGCTGACTCCCGAGAATCCCGCCGCGGCGACGCCCACGACGGTCATCGGGTACCCGTTCACCAGGAGGGCTTCGCCGACGACTCCGCGATCGCTCGCGAAGCGGTTGCGCCAGTAGTCGTACCCGAGGACTACCACCGGCTCGGCGCCCGGGGCGCGCTCGTCCGAAGGCTGGAGGACCCTTCCGAGCGCCGGCCCCACACCGAGGACCTCGAAGTAATTGCCGGAGGCGAGCTCCGCCTCCGCCCTCTCGGTCTCCCCGCCATACCCCGCATTCACCGTCTCGCCGCGCCGGCAGAGAACTCCCTCGAATACCTGGTTCTTCTCCCGGTAGTCCTTGTACATCGGGTAGGAGATCGCGTTCGCTCCGCGGTTGCTCCCGGTGTGGGAGCCCTCCGTCGCCACCATCACCAGGGACCTCGGGTCCTCGACGGGCAGGAGCCTCAGGAGCACCTGGTCGAAAAGCGTGAAAATAGCGGTATTCGCGCCGATCCCGAGCGCGAGCGAGAGCACACCGACCAGGGTCAGGACCGGCGACTTCGCGAGCGACCGAAGGGCCATTCGCAGGTCTTGGGCGAGCGACGGCATGAGCAACCTCCGCCCATTGGACGACGAAACCCGCCGGTCGGTTGCCCGGATCTAGAAAACGAACCCTACACCGATGACGCAGGTGAGGCGCCGGTACGACACTCCCAGATCGGGGCTCAGGCCGAGCTCGTTCTCCCCGAGGTCCGCGCTTCCGAAGGAATAGATCAGTCCCAGGGTGAGCTCCTGTCCGGCGACGACGAAGGTAGATCCCCCCGAAAGGTGATAGATATCCCAGGAAGCGACGGAGGAGTTCGATCCCGAGGTCGAAGGCGCGGCGCTGAAATCAGTGCTGAAAGCGGCGTAGACCTGGAGGTCGCTCTCGAATCGATGCTCGAGGCCGAAGGCGGCGTTCAGCACCGCGTCGGCCTGGTAGCGGGTGTCGTACTCAATCATCTCCCCCGAGCTCTGCGAAGCGAACGGCTCGGGCTCGAGCATGTTCTTCAGGCCGACGCCGTCGAACCACTCGGCGCTGAGATGAATTCGACTTCTCCCGAACGCGCGCGCGCCGCCGAACGCGATCGAGAACGGGGAGCTATAATCGGCCGATAGTCCTTCCTGAAAGTCAGTGGCGATCTCCGTGGCCGCGCTTCCGTTCTGATCCACGTCCTGACCCACGGCGCTCCGGTCGAGACCGCTGATGCCGCTTCCCCAGATCCCGAGACTCGGGGTAGTCATGGTGAGCCCGAGCTTCCAACGCTCCCAGTCGGTAGATACCCCGGCCTTCATCAGGAAGCGCCAATGCTGGTAGTCGAAGTCCCGGCTGGTGATGGCGATCCCGCCCTGCCCCCCTTCCCCGAGAGCCTGAGTCAACGTTTGAGCCCGCCCGCGCTGATTCCGCACGGCGAAGAACGGACTCACCCCGAAGCCGATCTTCTCTCCGATTTTTCGGGACCAGCTTCCGCCGAACCAGTATTCCCGCAGGCGCGTCTCGTATTGCACTCCCGAGGATGCGAATCGAAGATTTGGAATCGAGGCTTGAAGCATGCCGGTTACGTCAGCGCGTTCGTTCATCCGGAACTCGGCGTTCTGGCGAGTGAGAAACGCGTATCCGATGCGATTCTTTCCCAGCGCCGCGGACGTGATCTCACCGGCGAAGAGAGACGGAACCAAGGCGAACCCGCTGTCGGAGAGGTTCTCCCCCGGCCCGAGGGCGTTCGCGATTCCCGTGCTCTCGTACTGGAACACCGTTCCCGAGAGCAGGAGCTCGGGCTTCGCCACCAGCGCCAGGGCGCCGGGGTTGTAATAGAGGGCGCTCAGGTCGGTCGCGCTTCCGACGACGGAGCCCCCGAGAAGGCGCGCCCGGTTTCCGAACTGCGTCGTCCAGTAGTGGTTGTCCTGCGCCGCGGCCGACGCCGAAAGCGACCCCGCTACGGTAAGCGTGAGCACGAATCGTTTCATATGCGGCGCCTCAAATCGCTTTCTTGGAGCTTCCCGACGTCGGCTCCCCAGGTCTCGCGGCCAGAAGCTGAGGCAAGAGCGAAGCGCCCCCGCCGGGCACGAGCGTGATGTCCGCCTTTCCCTCCACGAGACGCTGGGTCTCGAGGATCTCCATCAGGGCCGCGAGCACGTCGCGATCCTTCGAGATCTCCGCGAGGGCCTGGCCCACGAGACGAGGCCGGACCGCCTCCGCTCTCGCGAACTCGACCGCCGCTTCCTTTTCCGCGGCGGAGCCGATGATGTCCACCTGATTCGCTCCCGCCTGACGGATTGCGGAAGTGACCTGCCGGAGGCGGTTCACGACCTTCTGCTCGATCTGCTGGATCATGTGGAGATCGCGGAAGTGCACTTTCCGGATGTAGATCGAGCCCAGCCGGTAGCCCCAGCTCTCGGACCGCGGCGAGACCTCGGCGCGCACCAGACGGCTCATTCCGTGCCGGCTGGTCAGCATGTGATCGAGCGGCATGTTGCTGAGGCAGCGCACGGTCGCGTTGGCGACGTTCGCCTGGAGCGAGCCCGCGGGGTCCATGTTCTCGAAGAGAAACGCCACGGGGTTCGAGACCCTCATCTCGTACCAGACGCCGATCCCCATGGGAGTCCCCTCTTCGGTGTTCACTGGAAGGCTCCGGAGATACTTCTGGTCGAGGCGCAGGTCGAGCTCGTGCACTTTCCCGAAGAACGAGACCAGCGCCGCCTGCGGCCCCATCTCCACGATGGGAAACCGGAGACCGGGCTCGTCGACGACCCCGATCACCTTTCCGAACAGCACGTAGACCTTGGCGCGGCACTCGTCTACCGTGGTGTAGAGGCCGAGGAGCCTCAGGATGCCGAAGAACGTGGAGGTCCCGATCCCGGCGAGAACGAAGGTGAGGAAGAACGCGATGAGAAAGCTCACGACCTCACCTCTGCGATCACCCGCTTCGCCCGGGAGAGAAGTGCCAAGCGCACGCTCCGGAGGTAGGCCTCGAGCACGGAAGGGCCGTTCTTCTTGAGCCCCTCGAGCTCCTCCGCGAGCCGCAGGAGAGGCTGCACTTCCGCCTCGGTGCGCATCGTCTGAATCTCGACGGCGCGCTTCGACTGCTCGATCTTCTGGTCGGCTTCGGCCTGCGCCAGGCTCACCTGGGCCGAGACCTCGTTGTGGGCGGTGTTGATGGCGGCGAGCGCCGATTCGATGTCGGGCGGCGGATCGATTCCGGTGATGAGCGAAGCGTCGAGCACGATTCCGTAGCGCGCCGCGGAGGACTGGCACTCCTGGTCCATCTGCTGGTTGATGTCGTTGAGGTTCTTGCGGAGGTCGTTGATGGAGATCCCCTCGACGCGCGCCATGCCAGTGAGCGCGGGCACCACGGCAGCAGCGTCGCCGACTTCCCTCTTGGCCTCGAAGTTCGAGATGCGCTCGCGCAGGATCGAGATGAAGTAGCCCATCACGTGCGCCACCGGGTTCTTCACCCCGAAGAGAAACGCGTAGACGTTGTGCTCCGACACCTTGAACCGGAGCTGTCCCGTGATGCCGATGTTGAGCTGGTCCTTGGTGACCGCTTCCAGCATCGTGTTCCCCCGGTTCGCCTCCGGGTCCTCGGGGTCGTAGGCGACGTTGGTGGTCCAGATGGCGACGTCCACCTTGTGCACTTTCTGCCAGGGGAGCTTCAAGTACGGGCCTCCCGGCCCCACGATCTGGAGCTGGGGATAGGAGTACCGCGAGCGCTCGTCTTCGTTCAGTCCCTCGGCGATGGGAAGCTCGGTGGTCGAGTGCCCCTCGAGCCTCGCCGCCCGGCCGAAGCTGGTGATGACCGCGCGCTCGTTCTGCTGCACGGTGTAGAAGCCGCTCAGGAGGCAGCGGTAGAGGAAGTAGAGGATGAGGCCGGCAATGATGCCGGCGAAGGCGGACATGGAAATACCTCCTTGACGATGGATACGAGAGGACCGAGGTGCCAATTGTGGGGGACGCGATGCGCGCGGTCAAGAACGAGGGGGGCGTGCTAGGATGCGTGAATGGAAGACCTTCGTTACCCCGTGGGCCAGTTCCGCATGCCCGAAACGGTGAGCGAAAGCGAGCGCGCCGGTTTCATCCAGCAGATCGCGGAAACCCCCGAGCGACTGCGGGCCGCCGTCGCCGGCCTCGACCGCGGGCAGCTCGAGACCCCCTATCGGCCGGGAGGGTGGACGGTTCGGCAGGTCGTCCACCACCTTCCCGACAGCCACCTCAACAGCTACGTCCGCTTCAAGCTCGCCGTGACCGAGGACGAGCCCAGGATCAAGGGCTACGATGAGGCGGCATGGGCGGAGCTCGCCGACGGGAAGAGCGCGTCCGTCGAAACGTCGCTCGCTCTCCTCTCCTCGCTTCACGAGCGCTGGGTGCTGTTCCTCCGCTCACTCACTCCGGAGCAATGCGCCCGGGGGTTTCATCATTCCCAACTCGGAAGAATCCGCGTCGAACAGAACGTCGCTCTCTACGCGTGGCACGGACGCCACCACGTGGCGCACATCGAGGGGCTTCGCGAGCGAGAGGGGTGGCGGTAGCTCTGCCGAGCGCGGTGAAGGGACACGTCCCCACCGACGGCGAGGCTTCGAGCCTCGCGACCGGTTGCGGACTACGTCTCGGCAAGCGCGACGATCTCGACGAAATCGCCGAACCGCATGAAGTCGTCCTTGTTCTCAGTCAGAATCCGTTCGACTCCATGAGCGAGAGCCGTAGCAACCACGTTCGCATCATGGACCTGTTTCCCGGTGCAGGCCACCTCCTGCACCAGCTGCCGCAGGCGAACGGCGACGTCGTGGGTTTCTTCGAGAAACCTCATTCTCGCCTCGATCCTGTCCCGGTTAGCAACGGCATCGACGATCGACAGCCCGAGTCCATTGATTTCGAGACCCCTCGTCGCCACCACCAGATACTCCCGGAGCACCTGGCCGCTCGTGCAGATGTCGATGCCCTCGTTCGGCCACTCGTTCAACGCCCGCAAGGCGGCCTCGTGCAGGCTCCTCGCGGGAGTCGTGGCGCTCAGTAGGACGTTCGTGTCCAGGAGGATGGCCTCAGCGGCCATCGTCTCCGTAAATCTCCTCGCGACTGAACGAGGCCCCGGAGGAAGCGCGCGACATCTTCAGTTGAATGGGTGGGAGAGGCGGTTTCGGAGTCTCCTCGTCGGCGATCGACAAGAGAATCCGTTTCAGTTCCTGTTGAAGCGAACGGTTGTTTCTCGAGGCTCTCCGCTTGAGTGCCTCGATTGCTTCCCGAGGAAGATCTCTAACGTGAACGGCTGCCACAACGAAATGATATCACTATCATTTTGATACCGTCAAGGCTCATTTCCGGAGCTCCACCACGATGACCTCCATCGTGTTCGGGCCTTCGTTCAAATCCCCGTGCATCTTTCCCGGCGGGTCCTTGTCGAGCCAGTAGGCCTTGCCGTCCTCCCAGACGTAGGTGTCGACGGTCTTCCCCGCCTCATCGACGACCTTGAGCGTTCCGCCCTTGAGAGCGATGAGGGCGCGGCCGAACTCGTGCCGGTGCAGGCTCAAGGGCTGGTTCGGGGCGATGATGCTCTTCCAGACCTTCACGTGCTCGTTCTCGAACTGGGGCTCGCGCCGCGATTTCTGGTCCTGCACCGCCAGCGTGATCGCCGAGGACAAGGCCGCCGTGGCCGCCATCACCGCCAGTAGCTTCGCTTTCGACATCGCACAATCCTCCCGTCAGTATTGCCTCGCCCCGGAGAACACCGAGGCGTCGAAGGTTTCTGGTTTGATCCGGAACATCGCTTCGAGCTCCGGCTCCTCGTCCTCGCCCGAGACCCGGCGGGCGACGTAATCGCCCACCACCGGCCCGTGCTTGAAGCCGTGGCCCGAGCCTCCGCCTGCTATCCAGACGTTCGCCCAGTCGGGATGTCTCTGGACGACGAAATGCTCGTCGACGGTCATCTCGAGCTGGCAGACGCGGCTCTCGACCAGAGGCTGATCGGCGAGCGCCGGGAACCGGAACGCCAGATACGCGCGAGCGCGCTGGATCTGATAGGCCGACGGAACTCTTTCGTCCCGGTCCGGGTCGAAGGGAGTCGTCTCGCCCGTGGGGCAGACCTTGACTCCGCGCCCGTCGATGTCTGGAAAGCCATAGTAAGCGTCCTCGGAGAAATTGGGGAGGCTCCCCGGCTCGAACCGGCCGTCTCCCGGAGGAGGCCCGAAGAAGAAGACGTCTCGCCGCGGCGAAAAGAGCTTGCGGCCGAGGAGCTCGGGAAAGAGCTTCGGGAGCCAGGGCCCGCAGGCGAAGACGTAGCTCGCCGCGGAAACCGGGTCCCCCCCGGCGATCGAGAGACGCGCGAGGTCCGATCCGGCTCCAACGGGCGCCTCGGCCCGCGCGATCGCGAAACGACCGCCTTTCCGGACGAAGGAGTTCGCGACGACCGACATCGCGTAGCGGGCGCGGAGGACCCCGGCGCCGGGCTCGAAGTGCGCGAGCTCGACGCCTTCCGGCCGCATCTGCGGATAGCGTTTCTCGAGCTCGTCGTGAGAGATCGTCTCCTGGGCGACCCCGAGCTTTTCGAAGACTTTCTGAGTCGCCCTCAGATCCGCCGTCCAGGAGGAGGCGAGCTGGAGCCGTCCCGTGGGAATCAAGAGCTTCTCGCCGAACTCCTCCTCGCGTTCCTTCCATTTGCCGAACGCCTTCAGCACCCAGCGCGAGTAGTTCTCGCGATCGCCGTATCCCACGCGGATCTGACGGGTCTCCCCTCCGGAGCTCGCGCGGGCGTTGCCCGGACCGTAGGCGTCGAGAAGCGTGACCCGGTGGCCCATCTCGAGAAGATGAAGGGCGGTCCAGCCCCCGAAGGCACCCGCGCCGACCACGACGACGTCGGACGACGGCTGGGCGCGGGCGGTTCGGGCGGCCATTACGCCCGCCGCCGCGGTCTGGAAAAAGCGTCTTCGACTGAAGCGCCGCATCTCTCGTACCTCACTTCGACTCGTGCACCACGTTGCCGCCGACGATCGTAGCGACGATCTTCCCCTCGAAGAGCTTTCCCGGCGCGGTCTCGCCCAGGACCAGCGGATCGACGTTCATGACCGTGATGTCCGCCCACTTCCCGGCTTCGAGACTTCCGGTTTCCTTCTCCTGACCCGCCGCGTACGCGTTCCAGATCGTGTATCCGCGGAGAGCTTCCTCGGAGGTCATGCGCTCCTCCGGGTACCAGCCCTCGGGCGGAGTCTGGTCCCTGGTCTTCCGCGTGATGGCGGAGTGAAGCCCGTAGAAGATGTCGTGATCGGAGCCGGCGAGATCGGAGTTGAAGGCGAGCCGGGCTCCCGATTTCCTGAGAGTCCTCCAGGCGTAGGCGCCCTTCACCCGCTCCGGCCCGAGCCGTGCCTCCGCCCACCTCTGGTCTTCCGCGCAGTGAGGCGGCTCCATCGAGGCGATGACGTTGAGTGCGGCGAACCTCGGAACGTCGTCGGGGTGAACCACCTGCGCGTGCTCGATTCGATGCCGGAGCTCGCGGGTCTCCGGGTTCGCGTCCACGACGGACTGAAGGAAATCCAGGGTCTCGCGATTGCCCGCGTCTCCGATGGCGTGAACTCCGACCTGAAATCCCGAGCGCATCATCTCGGCCACGAGCTCCATATCGAAGCCGTACTCGCCCCCCGCGGTTCCCTTGTGGCCGGGCATATCGGCATAGTCCTCGAGAAGACGGGCTCCGCGAGAGCCCAGGGCCCCGTCGTAATACGCCTTGACCGAGCGCGTAATCAGCATGCGGTCGTTCGCGCGATCCGGTCCCTTCTGGAGCCACTCGCGGCAGAGATCGCCGTCGCGGGCGGAGAGCATGGCGTAAACCCGGATGGGAAGACTTCCTTCGGACTCGAGCGACGAGAACGCCGTCATGAGGCTGCGATCGACCCCGGCTTCGTGAACGGCGACGTATCCGTCCCGCGCCATCCTCTCGAGACCCGCCTTCACGTAGCCCCGGAACTTCTCCGGAGTCGGTTCGGGAATAGCGTCGGTGAGAAGACGTCCCGCGCGGTCGAGGAGAATTCCCGTGAGATTTCCCGCCGCGTCTTTCAGAATTCGCCCGCCGCTGGGCGCCGGTGTGTTCTCGACGATCCCCGCCGCCTCGAAGGCCTTCTTGTTCCCCCAGACGGCGAACCCGTGGAGGCTTTGCATCACGACGGGGTTTTTCGGGAACTTCTCGCTCAGGAGGGTCCAGGTCGGATAGCGGCTCGCCCAGTCGCTGTCATCCCAACCACGCGCGAGAATCCACTCCCCCTCGGGCACGTTCGTAGCCGCGTCCACCACCCGCTGGACCGCCTCTTCCTCGGTCTTTACACCGAAGAGACTGATCTGCGATTCCAGCTCCCCCAGGCCCGCCACGTGCGTATGGGAGTCGATGAGACCGGGCAGTATCGTCGCTCCCGAAACGTCCAGGGTCCTGGTCGAGTCGCCGGCATAGCGGGCGGCCTCCGCCGCGGTTCCAACGTAGAGGATCTTTCCGTCCAGGATCGCGACCGCTTCGGCGTCGGGCCGCCATCCTTCGGCCCCGTGCGGCGCCGAGGGAGATGGAGTCCCGTCGAGCGCGGGCTCGTCCCAGGAAAGCGTATAGACCCGGCCTCCGGTGACGATGAGATCGGCGATCTCGTCCGGAGCGGGCGGCGCGCAGGAGAAGGCGAGAGCGAGGAACGCAAGCCAGAAGAGGCGATTACAATTCATGGCGGGCGTGATTATACTTCCTCTCCAACAGGAGGACATTCGATGAGATTCCGAACCCTCGCCGTGATCCTGGCTCTGGTCTCGATGGGCTGCGGTCGCGCCCAGACCGCCGTCTCCGACAAACCCGAGACCCCGTTCAAGCTCGCGACCTACGAGGGCCGCGTGGGCCTGGTTCTCGGTGAGACCCTCCTGGACATCGGCGCCGCCAACGAGCACCTCGTCCGCGAGGCGGGCCTTCCCCCGCTCGAGATTCCGAAAGAGATGCGGGCCCTCATCGAGAGCTACGACCGGGTGAAGCCGCGACTCTACCAGATGGCGAATTTCTTCAACGGAAAGACGGACGGGCTCGCCTTCGCCACGGACGCCGCTTCGGCCAAGATCGAAGCGCCCATCCAGTATCCCTGGAATCTCCTGATGGCGGCGGCGAACTACCAGTCCCACGCGGCGGAGATGAATACCGCGGTCAAGGTGAACACCGATGCCGAAATGCCGTTCCTGTTCGCGAAGTCTCCCCGCTCCTGCATCATCGGAACCGGCGAGCCCTATTTCATTCCCGAAGGCCGCGAGAGCATCGACTGGGAGGGTGAGCTCGGAGTGGTGATCGGAAAGCCCGCGCTCGAGGTCCCGCTCGAGAACGCCCTCGACTACGTCTTCGGATTCACCGCGATCTACGACGTGAGCGATCGCGGAAGACAGGCGCGGGAGAACCCGATCTTCCAGGGCCCCGACTGGTTCTCGGGAAAGAGCCGCGACCGCGCCGCTCCCATGGGACCCTACATCACCCCCATCGAGTTCCTTCCGAACCACGCGAACCTCAGGCTCGTGACCAAGGTCGGCGACCGCGTGGTCCAGGACGGCAACACCAAGGATTTGATCTACGACAGCCGGCGCCTGGTGTACCACATCAGCAACATCCTCACGCTCTACCCGGGCGACGTGATCGGGACCGGAACGCCCGACGGGGTCGGCGCGGGACGAAAGCCGCCGGAGTTCCTGAAGCCGGGGGACGTCGTCAGCGTCGAGATCGAGGGCATCGGAACGCTGGTGACTCCGATTCAGGCCTCTCAGCCGGCGTCTTGAACAGGAGATTGGATACTCGGGGTGAGTTGCAGCCTCGCCCGCGCTAACGTGAAGACAGTCGGTTCCTCTCAGAGAGATAGGCCACGACCGCAGCCGCTTCATCGTCTGTCAACCAGTCCCAGCCTGCCTGACGTTGCATGCGCCGAACCGTCCGTGCCCACCACAGGCGGTCCTCGCTGATTTTGGTAGATCCGGTCGCCGTTGTGGCAACGGGAGCACTTCATCTGAAGTATCTCCTCGCCGCGCCCGGGATCGCCGTTCAGGATTGCCGCAACGGCGAGGTCGTTGAGCTCCCTCATCCTCTCGCTTTCGACGGGCCGTCCCGTACTCTCCCAGCTCTTGATGAAACGCGCGTTTGTCCTCGATGCCAAGGGCGCTGTAGGCGGCGGCAAGGTACCGGTGGGCCGCGGATAGCCGCGGTTGTCGCTCCATGAGAGGGGTCAGGAGAGCGACGATCTCTTGCCATTTCTGCTCGATCGACAGAAGGCGCGCCTTCGCCAGAGCCGCCGTTGGCTCGATCGGGTCGAGCTCGAGAGCCTTCTCGAGCGGCTTCGCGGCGTCATCACGACGGCCCCACATGGCGTAGAGCTCACCGAGTTCGGCCCAGAGCTCCGCATCGCGGGGCCTCATCTCCAGAGCTCGACGGAAGAGAGCCTCGCTCGCTTCGTACTGGAAGGCGGTTTTCTCCAGCTTCCCCTGGTAGTAGACCCACCGAAACTCGTCGGGGGCCCGCTCGCGCGCGATTTCATAGCAAACCCGCCCCTCGTGGAGGAACTGGTACGCGTGATAGAGCATGCCCAAACGACCGATGAAGTCCGCCGAGTCGGGGCTCCCCCGGGCCAGCCGGTCGGCGTCACGAAACGCCGAAATCGACGCCTGGCTCTGGCTCCGAAAAGGCGGAAGCGGGGGAACCCGAACGGACGCATCACGACAGCCAGGGAGCGCCAGGGTCAGGGCGCAGGCGCCGGCGAGCGTCTTCAGCGCGGCTCGTTCCAGCGGTTCCGCCACCACGTGACCCGTCCCACGCGATCGAAGGGCTCGTGGGAGTAGAGCCCGCCGCTCACCAGATCGAGCCTCCCGTCACCGTCGAGGTCCCCGGAGTCGAGAACGACCAGGTGAGTCGGAGACGAGTCGATGTCTCGCAGGGTAAAGCTCTGACGCCCGTCATTCTCGAACCAGACGATCGATCGAGATGCGGGGTCGCTCCAGTCGGCGAAAAGGCTCACGGCGATGACGTCAAGGTCCAGGTCAAGATCGGCATCGATGGCTCGGGCCGAGTACGCTCCCGGGAAGTCACCGATGCGGTGGTATTGGAACTGGAGCCCGCCCCGATTCTCCAGCCACTGCACCCGTGCCAGGGCCGGGGAAGCGCGGGAACGTGATCGAAAGCGTCGCCGTTGGTGTAGAGGACGTCGAGGTCCGAGTCCCGATCGAGATCGACGAGGGAGATTCCGCTACTTCCGAAGTCTTCGTTGGTGGCACCATAGGCGACGTGAGACGTGAAGTTTCCGGCGCCGTCGTTCTCGAATACATACACCTGCTCCCAGGTCTGCGAGATCACGGCGGTGATATCGAGATCCCCATCACCGTCCATGTCGGCCACGGGAACGTGGATGGTTCCCGGAAGGCTCACGAGCTTTCGGGATTCGAAGCGAAAGCCGCCGAGGTTCCGAAGCCATTGAATCTCCCCGTCGTCGTACCCGAACTGGCCCACCGCCAGGTCGACATCTCCGTCGGCGTCGAAATCGCCCGGTTGGACGTCAGTGACCCGGGCCACATTCTCGAGGAGCACGCGGTTTGCGAACGTCTCGTCCCCCTGATTCTCGAGGACGGTGACCGAGCCGATCTTGGCGTTCGACGGCATGACCTGTCCCATCTCGGCAACGAGGAGATCGAGATCGCCGTCCCGGTCCAGATCGGCGGGCGTCACATGTGCGGGGGCGATCACCACCGAACCCGCTTGCCGTTCCTGGAATGTCCCGGGCGGACCCTGCCGGATCCAGCGAACCTGATTGAGCGTGGCATCGGTGAGCACGACATCCTGGAGACCGTCCTCGTCGAGATCGACAACAACGAGATGCGTGATCCAGGGAGGTGAGTCCCCCGGTCCATCCCCGATAGGGATCTTCTCGAGGAAGTCGATGCGGTCTCCCCGTTGCGGCACTGAGCGGCTGGCGTCGCCCGGAGTCGGTGTCTCCCGCTCCGAACCGCAGCCGGAGGAAAAAAGAACCATGAGCGCGACGGACGGGACCGACAAGAGCTGAAAGCGTTCCATGCGTTCCCGGCGGGCCGCCGATTGCTCGCCTGCGTTATTGGGCGCCCGTGGTCAGACTCGAGAGCCGCGCGCGCACCCCACCCTGCTCCGGGTTCAGCTCGAGGGAGCGCTGGTACAATTCCCTCGCCTTCTCGGCGTACCCGAGCCGCTCGTAGCAGTCGCCGAGGGCATTGAGAAGCGTCGTATCCGGCGTGCGGATGGCGGTGGAACGCTCGAAGTAGTCCCGGGCGCGAGGATAGTCGCCCTTGATGTAGTAGGAGAAGGCGAGTCCTTCCACCACCTCGTACTCGTTTGGAAAGTCCTTCTCCATCGGAAGCAGCAGCTCCAGCGCTCGGTCCGCTCTGCTCGAGTAGAGGACGATGGTGGCAAGCCGCCAGTTCGCCATGGGAAGCTCGGGATTGTTCGCCTCGACCGCCCTCTCGAGTCTGGCCTCCGCCGCCTCGCTGTTTCCCGATGCCATGAGCTGGTTTCCGATGGTCATGTCGAGGAGCCCGGGAGCGTCGGCGTTGAAGCTGTGGCGGTAGATAAACGCCGGGCGGGCGACCGCGTTGAGCGGGCTTATCGTCAAGGACGCTCTCCTCGTCGCCAGAACCACACCGCCCGAATCGACGAGGTCGGCCACCAGGGTGTAGAAACCGCTGTCGAGGCCGAGAAGCGTGATTTCCTTCAGAGTCACGCCTTCGACGATTTCGCCCACCTCCTCCGTAACCGTCGATTGTCCACTCAGGACGCGGAATCGCACCTCGTGCCCTGCCCCAGCGCCGAAAGTCTGGACGAAAGCATGCACCGTCGATCCACGGCGAATACGTTCTCGGTCGCGGGATAGATCTCCTTACCTCCCGCTTCGAACGTCCGGTGGGAGAGGGCATTCGTAAGAGAGAGCTCGTGGCCGTAGGCCAGCACCAGATCGCTCAGCGCCGGCTTTCCCGGCTCTACGGCAGCTACGACGATCTCCTGCTCGCCCGCGGTGTAGTCCTTCGTTGCGAGATTCTTCAGAATTACGCTGACCTGGTACTTTCCGGGCATCAGGGGATAGTTGTCTCGATACGCGAGGGGATAGCTCTTCGCCTGATCGAACTGGCCGGAGCTGAGCTGCAGCAGAGGTTGATTGAGACTGTATACGACCACTCGCCCCTGCTCGTCGCGGACCTCGAGATCCACTTCGACGGTGGTGTAGTACCGAGTACGGTCGTCGTCGTGCTCGAAGGTGAAATCCTGGGGGTCGATCTCGAACGCGTAGTGGAGAAAGGGTGTATCCCCCGGACCGTAGAGCACCGCGAAGAAGCTCCGACTCGAGAAGTAGCGAAACGAATAATCCGCGGTGACCCGGTGCCCGAACTGTTTGTAGCCTTTCAGGTAATCGGTGTCGATCCTTCGCCGGGGTGAGTTCTCGATGTCCGCGAGCACTCGCTGGACGTTCGAAGCGGGGCGCACCTGCTGTTCCAGCGGCTGAATGGTGTTGCGTGCCGCGAGGAAGCTCCCGCTCATCTCCGTCAGATCGATCGTCAACGAGGCCCGAGCCAGGTCCATGGAGACCGACTCCAGAATATCGACCGCTCGATGTTGCTCTACTTGATAGGACTGACTCGCGTATCCCATCCGCAGGAGACGGTGAGGACCATCGCCCAGGGGGTCGTAGAGCTCGTATTCTCCCAGATCGTTCTCCTTGAAGAACGTCAAGTTGAAGCGAGCGGGAAGACCGACAGCCGGGTCACCCATATAGAACCAGACTTCGGTCGAGACGATTTCGTTGTAACCGTCGTATCGCTGGATCTCCATGGGCTTCCCGAGAATGATCCAGTACCGGCCTCGGTCCGTTTTCCATCCTGGCCGCGTCGACTCTCGTCCGAGAATGCGGTTGGCGTAGTCGACACGGCTTTGGTGCTCGATTTTGAACTCGTTCTCGAGCGTCGCGGGATCGGGGTCGCGTCGACCCCAGAAGGCCTCGATGAACCGATCACGCTCCTCCCGAGTCGTAGAGCGGACAGAACACGTCCCGTTCGATATCGGTGATGATGTAAACGACTTCCTCCTCGATCCATTTCTTGTATTCGGGAGGAAGCTTGTCGACGCGCTCATCCGCCGTGGACAGGGCGGCGATGAGCAACGAACCCACCGCGGTCACCAGCGTCATGCGCATGCCCACCAGATTAATGGGATCCCGGCCCAGGCGCAACGAGCCGCAGTTCCTCCGACCCCTCCAGAACCTGAACCGAGGAATCGAGTGGAACCTGCCGGTACTCCTGCCGGGTTCCGGATCGAGGCCAGATTACCTCTAGTACCTCGATTCGTTCCGCTTTCCCGAGCCCCAGAATCTGCTGGAAAGGGTTACCTCCGAACGTGGCGCCACTGTTGACGTGCTTGTAGATGTCGCGACTACCGCCGTCCTCGAGGATGCGGACACGGAGTCGGGCCCCGATGCCGGAACGGTTGGAGTCGCGACCGAAGACCTCCACCTTGAGGAAGTGGTTGCCAAACCCCGGGTTCTCGTACAACACGCTATGGGACCGGTCGCCCCCGAAGAACCCGCCCATTTGCTCGAAAACGTCCTGGTCGCCGTCGCCGTCGAAATCGGCAAAGACGACGCCGTGGCCCTTCTGAAGGTGTCCGAAGCCCCCGTCCGAGGTGACGTTCGAGAATCGCTTGCCTCCGCGGTTCCAGTACATGAGGTTCGGCATCAGAGCGTGGTAGGGAGGCGCACCCGTACCGAGGTAAAAATCCAAAAAGCCGTCGTTGTCCAGATCGCCGAAGTTCGAACCCATGGGTGACGAGGGCTCGGCCACGCCCATCTCACGCGCCACATCATGGAAACCGCCGCGACCATCGCCCCGGTACAGGGCGGCGACCTCACCCTTGTCGGGCAGGCCGACATGATAGGTGGCTAGCCTCCCGATACTGACGTCGTAGGTGGAGACGTAGAGATCCAAGGCGCCGTCGTTGTCGAAGTCCCAGAACCAGGAGGGGAAGCTCACGGTGGGCCCCTGGACACCGAGCGAGGGAGCGAGGTCTACGAAAGTTCCGCCCCCGTCGTTGTGATACAGACGGTTGTCCCCGTGGATGTTCGAGACGTACAGATCGGGAAAACCGTCCGCATCGTAGTCGCCCCAGATGACCGACTTCGCGAACCTGCCATTCGTAACCCCGGCCTTCTCCGCCACGTCGACGAACCGCCCGTCGCGGTTCTCGAAGAGCTGTGAGCGCGCATCGGGAACTTCGTCGGTCGTCTCGTTTCCCACGTAGAGATCGAGATCGCCGTCACGGTCGAAGTCGGCCCAGGAGCCGGTCTGGGTGGGGAAATTCCTCTCTCCCAGGCCCACGTCGAAGGTAACGTCAGTAAAGGTGCCGTCATCGTTGTTGCGGAGGAGCGAAGGTGGGTGAAGCCCTCTCTTCCCCATCCAACCTCCGCGGAGCACGAGAACGTCGGCATCTCCGTCGTTGTCATAGTCCGCATGGACCATGTTGAGCCCGCCGTACAGGCCCACGATGCCCGCCTCCTCGGTTCTCTCGGAGAATGTCCCGTCCTCGTTGTTGAGGAACAAGCGCAACTGCCCGGCGGGATCGAAGGTGGAGACCAGGAGATCGATGTAGCCGTCCCGGTCGAAGTCCTCCGCCACCGCACCTCCAGCGAGGCTGAACATACCCACTCCCGCGCTGAACGCCACGTTGGGAAACCGCGGGAACGGCTCGTCCGAGGCGAAGCTCTCGGGAGGGATGAGAAACTCCTTCGGCACGCGGTCGGGGTACTCCCCGAGAGTCATGTACGCCAGATTCATGAGCCAGCGTGCCGAGAAGTCGGGGTCCGACCCCGGCTCCGCCTCCCCGATACACTCCTTGAAATACTGGATCGCGGTCCGCGAGGGCTCCCCGTCGACGTGAATGCCCCCGCCGCGGATGGGCAGGATGCAGGCTTCCGACGACATGAGGAGGGCACAGTTGCGAGTCTCACCGAGGCGAAGATGGGCCATGCCCAGACGGAAGAGAAGCCGGAGGATCCATTCCTTCGCGATGTCTTGCCGCAGTCGGGGGAGCATGCCGTAGGCCTCGGACAGAAGGTCGATGGCCGGCTGCTCGTTCCCCAACGCCTGCTCGGCTTCTGCGAGCTTGACGAGAACCTCCCAGCGGAAGATCTCGGGCGCATCCTCCGGCATGCGGGCGAGGCTCTCCCGCAGGTCCTCGGCCGACCGTGCTCCGAGGTAGAAGTGCTCTTCGGCGGCCCGGTCGCGGATCCCCGCGAGAACCGCAAGCATTTTTTGGTGCGCCGACTCGCCGTCAGCCCCGAGAAACCACAATGAAAAGATGAGGTACTTCATTTGTGAACCTTGCCCTCGCCTTTTTTCACCACCACCACCCGATCGAGGGCTCCTCCCGGATAGAGTTCCTCGACTCCGCCCGGCCAGCGCACCCGGATGGCGTCCGCACTTACCCCCTGAGGGATCCCGAAGTGAGCCCGAGGCTCGTTGCTGGAGAGATAACTGTAGCCTGGATGCGCCAATCTCACGTAGCTCTTTCCTCCGGCGACCACGGTTACCATCGCGCCGTGAGCGTCACGCTTCCCATCGAGAGCGCGAACCAGGAGCCAGTGTCCCTTCTTGGGAGCGTCGTTCCGGTAGAGTCGTGCGGGACCCGCGGTGTTGGTGATGAGCACGTCGAGATCGCCGTCGGAGTCATAGTCCCCGAGAGCGAGTCCGCGGGTAACCTCCAGTTCCGCTCCGAAGGTCCCCGTTCTGGCGGAGATGTCTTGGAATCGGCCTTGGCCGTCGTTCTCCAGGAGGAAGTTGGGCTCAGCGAAAGGGTTCCAGTACTCGCCGATTTTCGCTCCCGGCAAGGGCTCGCCCCACGCAACTCGTCCGTTCACTCCGATGATATCGAGGTCGCCGTCGTGGTCGTAATCGAAGAACGCGGTGCCGAACCCGGTGTACTTCAAGCTTGGGACGGCTACCCCGTGCACCGAGCTTCGGTCTTCGAATCCGAGCTTCCCGTCGTTCACGTAAAGGGTGTTCGTCTGATTCTGAAGGTTGGTGACGAAAAGGTCGAGGTCGCCATCGCCCTCGATATCTCCCACCGTCACCCCCATGCCCGCCTCCGATCTTCCGAACGAATCGAACGCCGCTCCCATCACGATCGCCTCGTCGAGGAACTTGCCGCTCCCCTGGTTCACCCAGAGGAGATTCGCCTCGCCGTCGTTCGCCACGTAGAAGTCGGGGAGCCCGTCCGCGGTGAGATCCGCGCAAACCACCCCGAGCCCGGGGGCGCGGACGCTTCCAATACCCGATTCGCTGGAGACGTCGGTGAAGGTCTTGTCGCCGTCGTTGTGATAGAGCAGGTGCGCCTCGTAGGAGTAGCTCTGGGGTGAGCAGTAGTCGGGAGCGCCGTCTTTGCGCACGCAGGACTTGTTGGGATCGCCTTTGACGTAGTGGGTGACGTACAGGTCGAGGAAACCATCGAGATCGTAGTCGCAGAAGACCGCGGACGCCGTCCATGCGTTCTCGACGATTCCGGCAGGGGCGGTGATGTCGGCGAATACGCCGCCTCCCTGGTTGCGATAGAGGACGTCAGGTCCATAATTTCCCACGTAGAGATCGACGAGCCCGTCGTTGTCGATATCGCCGACGGCGACGCCGCTTCCGTAACCGGTATTTCCGAGCCCGGAGTTGCGGGTGACGTCCACGAATTTTCCGCCTCTATCCTGGCGATAGAGCCGGTCGGGCGGCCGCTCTTTCTTCTTCGATCCCGGCAGAGGGCCGCTTTGCACCAGATAGACGTCGAGATCCCCGTCGGAGTCGAAGTCGAGAAACGCCGCCCCGCTCCCCATGATCTCCGGGAGTCCGAAATCTACCTTCGGCGCCGGGATCGTGGACGAACTCGATGCCGGCATCTTCGGTCACGTCGGTGAAAAGCTGGGGCCTCGCCGGCCGAGAGCGACCTAGCGACTCGCCAGCAGCAGGCCGGCAAGGGGCTCCCGGCGCATCATCTGACGTCCGGCGAGAGGCGGCGCTCCACCTCCGCGAGAATCTCGGGGGGAACGGTTTCGCCGAAGCTCCCGCGCTCGCGTGAGATGCGACCGCGCGTCTAGGTAGCTTCGCGACATGGCCAGAGACGTGCCGAGCTGAAGGTGGACGGCACCGAGGTCCGGCTTGGTATCGAGAACCTTGCGGTAGTGGCGAGCCGCTTCCTCGTATTTCTTCTCACGGAAGTACAAGTCACCGAGCCCGCGATGGCTGGCGACGTTCTCGGGGTCGAGGGTGAGCGCCTTTTCGTAGAGAGAGAGCGCCTCGTCCGACTTTCCCTGGAAGGCAAGAACACTCGCCAGGTTGTTGAGCGAGGCGGCATGGTCGGGCCGCACGTCGAGAGATTTTCGGTACAGGCTCACCGCCTCGTCGTAGTTCCCCTCGAGAGTGAGGATCATCGCCAGGCCATAGAGGGCAGCCGCCTGGTCGGGTTGGAGCTCGAGTGCGACTCGGTAGTGCTCCTTCGCCTCCCCCCGTCGGTTCTGCCGCGCGAGCGAGTCTCCGAGCCCTGCCCGCAGGTCGGCGTCCTCGGGTCGAAGGGCGACCAGGTCACGGTAGATTCTCTCGGCCGTCGCGTAGTCGCCGGCTTCCTCGGCGGCCCGGGCACGCTTGAGCTCTGCCGTAGACGCGACCGACTCCTGGGTCATGCGGAAGTGGATCGGATCCTGAACGCCTATCGGCTCCTTCGCCAGGGACGCTCGCTGGGCCTCTTCGGCGGCCTTGTCGCTCTCGCCCAGGCGGCGGTAGAGCCGGGCGAGCAGAGCGTGGACCGAGCCCGCTTGGGGACTCAAATCTCGAGCGCGCTCGAGATGGAGCCGCGCCGCCTCCAGGTCATCTTCTCCCATCGCGATCCGGCCGAGGCTGAAGAGCGCCAGCGCGTTATCGGGATCCAGCTCGAGGCCCTTCCGATACAGCGCTTTGGCCTCCTCGAGCTCGTTGTTGTCTTCCACCATCTCGCCTCGCACTACGTAGATGGGGGCGTAATCGCGACCGAGCTCGAGGGCACGAGCGCTCTCCGCGAGCGCCGCCTCACGATCGAGCCCGCGAAGCGCGTGCACCAGAAGGTACTGAGAGTCGAAAATCCCGGGATTGCAGCTCGAGGGCTCGTCGATAACAGCGAGAGGCTTCCTCCGCAAGCCCGTGCGCCTGGAACACCACACCCAGATTCGACCAGGCCTCCCCCGAATCGGGAGCCGCCAGGACGGCCTGCCGATGAGTCTGGATCTTCGCCGCCACTTGAGGTTCCATGAGCGAGCGGTCGGCATCGGGCACGTCCGGAGACTCGTGCGCAGTGAAGCGGTAGAGCGCCAAAGCCCCCGAGGCGACGAGACCGAAAACCAGGAGCCACCCCAGGGACCGGAAATGTGACCGCGCACGCGCGGTCTCCGCTCCCTTCGGGCGCCTTTTTCTTGGCCATAGGCCTCCCCATTCTCGTCAAGCGTGAAACGGAGTTCAACAGTCCCGCCCTCGGGGAGTGCCGATAAGGCTTGACGACGGTTCGCACGAGAAAGAGAATCACCATCGAGTGATGACGCCTGGACGGCTGCGGTGGATGGTCCCCGCCGCACTCGCCTGTGTCTCAATCTCCTGCTCCGAGGATCGTCCACGAAACCTTCTCCTCATCAGCATCGACACCCTTCGGCCCGACCACGTCGGTTGTTATGGCTTCGCCCAGAACACCACTCCGCACATCGACGCGCTCGCCCGAGAGGGAGCTCGTTTCGAGGACGTTCTATCGCCGGTACCCCTTACATTTCCTGCCCACGCTTCGCTCCTGACGGGAACCATCCCGACGCGCCATGGGGTCCACGACAATCTGAGCTCCGGACTGGACGATGCACGGACGACGCTCGCCGAGCTGTTCCGGGAGGAGGGCTTTCGAACCGGGGCCATCGTCAGCAGCTTCGTGCTCGACTCCCGGTTCAACTTGAGCCAGGGTTTCGAGACCTACAACGACGACTTCGAAGAGGAGCATCGAATAGCGTTTCTGAGCGAGCGCAAGGGCGACGAGACGACACGGCTTGCCAGAACCTGGCTCGCGGAGCACAAGGGGGAGAGATTCTTTCTGTTCCTCCATTATTACGATGCTCACGATGACTACTCTCCCCCGCCTCCGTTCGCCGCCCGCTTTCCCTCCGACCCTTATTCGGGTGAAGTGGCATTCGTCGATCAGCAGGTGGGGGAGGTGCTCGGGCAGCTCGGCGAGCTCGGCCTCATCGACGATACCCTGGTCGTTCTCACCAGCGACCACGGCGAGATGCTCGAGGAGCACGGCGAAGCGACCCACGGGTACTTCATCTACGAAAGCGCCCTTCGCGTTCCGCTCATCCTTCGGGGTGTGGGAATCGAGCCCCGGGTCATGACCGAGCGGGTCGGGCTCGTCGACGTCGCCCCTACGATCGCGTCGTTCTTTGGACTGGAGTTTCCGCTCACCGACCCAGGGAAAGGACCTTTCGCGGTGGATCCGCGGCGGTGCGGCACCCCAGGAGCGCCGCGAGCTCTACGCGGAAAGCGTCACGCCCCATCGCTACTACGGGTTGAGCTCTCTGTTCGGCCTGGTGACCGATCGATGGAAATACATCCATACGACGAGACCGGAGCTCTACGACCTCGCCGAGGATCCGAGGCGAAACGAAGAACGTCATCGACAAAACCCCCGCATCGCTTCGGGTATGGAGAGCCGGCTCGAGGAGATACTCGGGGCGACGGCGCCCTCGGGAAGCAAGGCCAACCTCGATGAGGAAGCATTGAAGCGTTTGGCGGCTCTCGGCTATCTCACCGCGAACCAGCGGCACGGACCATGTCGACCTCGAAACCGGGAAAGGGGACCCCAAGGATTGGATCGACGTTCTACCGGAATCATCAACGGCTGGAAAAACTCGTCGCCGGAAGACCTATCGCGAGGCCCGGGAGCTGGCCGAGACCCTGGTTCGTGAAAAACCCGACTGGGCCGCCGGCCACCTGCAGCTCGGTCTCATCGCGATCGAAACCGGAGAGCTCAATCGCGCGAGGCTCCATTTTGCCAGGGCGGTCGAGCTGGAGCCGGAGAACAAAGCGGCGCACTCTCATCTCGCGGAGGTCCTCACCCGGCTCGGAGACAAGGGGGCCGCTATCGAGCACTATCGCAAGGTCCTCGCACTCGATCCGGACTCCGGAGACGCCCGGAGGCGCCTGGCCCAGCTCCTGGCGGAGGAGGCGATCTGGGAATCCGCGATCGCTTACCTTCGTGAAGCGAATGCCGCCGACCCGGGGAACGTCGATGCGAAGGTGCAATTGGGTCTCGCCCTCGCCTCGACGGGGTTCTTGGGATGAGGCGGCTTCCGAGCTTCGGAGCGCTCTCGGAGTCGACCCCGACCACGCCGAGGCGCACTTCCACCTGGGAACGGTTCTCGCACGGCAGGGAAAGCTCGACGAGGCGATCGCGCACTTCCGCCGCGCACTCGAAATGGCTCCCCGGCCCGCGGAAGTGCATCATCAATTGGGGCTCGCTCTCCGGGACCAGGGAAAGAAGGAAGAAGCGCTCGAGCATCTCACGAAAGCCGTCGCGCTGGATCCGAAGCTCGCTCTGGCACAGAGCAACCTGGGGCTGATGTTGAAAGAGATGGGTCGTCTCGACGAGGCCCGCGAGCACTACCGGAAAGCCCTCGAGCTGGACCCCGACCTGGCGCAAGCCCAGAACAACATGGGTAGCTTGCTGGCGTCGCGCGGGCAAGTTCAAGAAGCCATCCGTCACTTCCGCCGCGCTCTCGAGGTCGATCCGGACTACGTCGACGCCCACAACAACCTGGGCCTCGCCCTCCGAATGACGCGGGGATCGGGACGAAGCCGTCGACCATTTTCGGGCCGCGCTGAATACTAGGCCGGGTTGGCCCGAGCCGATGAACGAGCTCGCCTGGATTCTGGCGACGCATCCGGAATCGAGAGCCAGGAACCCGACGGAATCCCTAGAGCTCGCCAGCCAGGCTGCGGACCTGACCGCCCATCGTGAGCCCGTGATCCTGGACACGCTCGCGGCCGCCTGCGCCGCGAACGGAGATTTCGACCGCGCCGTCACGATTGCGCAGCAAGCGGTTTCCCTTGCAGCCTCCCGCACTCCCGAGCTCGCAAAGGAGATCCAGAACCGCCTGGATCTGTACCGGCAGGGGAAGCCCTTTCGCGAAGCATCCCGCACTCGCGCTGCTCCTCCGCCCTGACAAAAAAGGCGGGCCCGGAGGCCCGCCTCGTCGAGACAAGTCGAATCGAAGTTAGAAAATGAACTTCGCCATGAACTGGAAGGTCCGGGGGAATCCTCCCTGGCCGGTGATTCGGCCGAAGGTCGAGGTTCCATAGATGGACTCGGGTCCGTTCCAGTTTGGCTGGTTGAGGAAGTTGACCCACTCGAACCGGAGAATCAGATTCGCTCCTGCGCCAAGCGAAGTCTCCTTCTCGAACGAGACGTCCCAGTTGAAGAGCCAGGGACTCCTCAAGCCACCGTCCGTGTGAGGTGAGGTTCCGAACGTGAACGGATCAGAGGTCGAGAAGGCAGCGGGGTTGACATAAGCATCGACGCGTTCGGCGGTACTGCCCGAAGTATTCGGGTCAGTGCCCGTCACGTTGGGACGCTGGTGGTCGTATCCGAAAGCGCTGCCCCAGTTCGCTGACTGCTTGATGGTGAGGGGGAAGCCACTTCGCATGATGGTCACGACCGATGCAGTCCAGCCGCCAAGCAATGTCTCTGCGGCACCACCATCCGGGCTCGGCAACCGATACATGCCATTGATATTGAACCAGTGGGGTGAACTGATACGAGACGGCCCGAAGTCGTCGTCCTCCTGGCCCGTGATGTAGACCGTCGTTTCTTCATCATGGAGTCGATCGACGTTCGCCTCATAGATGTTGTCTCTCTGGTCCGACCAGGTGTAGTTGATGCGGGCACCCCAGTTTCCGCGGAATCGCTTCTCGACCTCGAGGCGGACCGCGTCGTACCGCGCCTGGCCGGTGCTCCTCTGGTGCGCGAAGACGTCCACGAACTGCGGGTATGGCCGCAGAAGCTGGCCCCTCCGATCGTGGGGCTGCTCGAGACGGCTCCGAACGCGGAATTGCCGTAGAACGGGTTTGGCACCGGGTCGTTGAGGGAGGCGCCGAACCCCTCCACCGCTGCCGGATCCAACTGGTTGATGTTCGTCGTGCTGGACGTGGTTCCGCCGATGGTCAGGTCCGTGGACTTGCTTCCGACGTACCCGACCTTGATAGCGACGTTCTTTCCGATGTCTTTCTGCAGGTCGAGGGACCACTGCTGGATGTAGGGGGACTGACGGAACTGATCGATGAAGTTCACGGTACCACCGACGTTCTGAAGCCTCCCGTTCGTGTTTCCGCTCGGCTGGTTGACCCCCTGTGGGAAGGGGCTCTGCAGTGTCGCACTCCCGCCCTGGTCGAACGTAATCGAGCTGGTGGCGGCGCTGAAGCCGAGGGCGGCGTTACGGGTGATGCTGGGTCCAGCGTAGGTATGGGGCGCCCAGGAGTTGCCGTAGCCCGCGAAGAACGGTAGAATCGTTCAGGGAATATGCGAACCCTGCGCGCGGACCCACCTTGAGCCCGGTGGATGGTGGTCGTCGTCGGGTTGCCGTCGATCCCGGCGTAGAGTAGCCCCGCCGCTGAGGTTCAGCCCCGGTGAGGAGATCGGGAAAGGAGCGTCGTACTCCCACCCGTAGATCATCTGGTCGTTTTTCTCCCCGAGGCCGGTCTCGTGCTCCAGACGCAGTCCGAGGTTCAGAACAGATGCTCGTTCACTCGCCAGTCGTCCTCGACGAAACCGCCGGCATAGTTGAAGAAGTTCTCCGCCGGCGTCGCCACCTGGGCGCTGCCCGAATCCGGAAGACCGAGGAGCATGGTAGCGATGCCGTCACCGCTGCTGCCGGGCCCGGAGGTGACACGAGCCGGGATGGTGAACGTCATCGCGGACGCCTGGAACCAGTCCACTCCAATATTGCGGTACTGAAATCCGACCTTCATCGTGTGATTTCCGACGAACTTGGAGTAGACACCGCTTCCTTCCCACGACTTGTAGACGATATCACCGGAGTGCCCAGCTTACCGTGGGTATGGTTGTTGACGCCGTAGCCTTCGGTATCGATATACGGGAACTGCTGGATCCCCTCGCCGATGGCGGCCATCTGGCCAGCGTTGAATCCGAACGCGGTGGCGTCCGAGGCGGTGAACGGGGGGTTGGCCGGGCTGTCGTTGAAACGCGTATCGCCGTACCGCAGCGTGAGGACGGAATCGTCGCTCGGAAGGTGCGTGCTGTTGATGGCGATGGTGTTGACGTCGCGATACAGGATGGCGCTCCCCGAGTCGAATACCGGTGTCTCCCCGAGGATGGCGGTGTAGTACTTGTTGTCCGGCTCTTCCGATTTGTAGTACATGTACGTGCCGGTCATCTGCCAGCTGTCGCTGAACGAGTGGTTGATGTTGCCGCTCGCCTGCCACGCGATATTGTTTAGAAGGGCGGTTGCCGCCACTTCCTTGCCGCCTCCGGCCTCACCCATGTCCGCAAGCTGATTGGCGAGAGCACGCCCCACGGGGTCGATCCGGTTCGACGGGATGACGTTTCCGGGGAAGGCCTGGCCTGTCAACGGGTCGTAGATGGGGACTCCCAGCTCGGAGAAATTCCCATTCGCCATCGCCCGACTGGGGAAGAGGCTACGCTGCTTCTCGTGTCCGTGTTCTTGTAGCCTCGTCGCACCGCCCGGAAGAAGACAGTCTTGCGTGGACGATGGGCCTCCGCCGGAGCACGCGCAAGGGTGTAGGGCGACTCGGGAGGGTCTTGCCCCGCACGGTCCTCGAAGAACGAAGGAGAACGTCCCCATTGGGGACGGTTTTGCCAGAGACCACTTCCGGCCCAGTTGTTCGTCCCACTCCTATGGATGGCGTTGAAGACACCTCCGCCGGTCCGCCCCATCTCCGCGTCGTAAGTGGTGATTTGCACCTTCATTTCCTGCAGAGCTTCCATGCTGGGGTTGATGGTGGCGCGGTTCGGCATGTCGGTGATGGACACGCCGTCCAGGGTGTAGTTGTTTCCGCGAAGCGGTCCGCCGCCGAGGGAGAGCAAGGAGGCGTTCGACTTGAATCCTGCATTCGGACGAACACCGATCTCCAGCGTGCACCACGTTGGGAGTCGTCACCGCGAATATGTAGACGTTGCGGCCTGGTGTCGGCAGCACGTCCATCTGGGCCTTGTCGATAGCCGAGGCCATGGAGGCATTGGCAGTTTCAATGAGAGGGGTCTCACCGGTCACCGTTACCGACTCGGCGATGCCGCCCACTTGCAGGGACACGTCCTGAACCAGGAAGGTCTGGACGCCGACCTCCAGGGCCTCGCGCTGGAAGGGCGCGAATCCGCTGAGCTCGACCCCCAGGTTGTACGTGCCCGGAGCCACGCTCGCGAAGACGTACTCCCCCCGCTCGTTCGTAACGGACGTACGGACGGCGCCCGTTTGCGCGTTGGTTAACGTGACCGTGGTTCCCGGCAAGACGCCGCCGTCGGCGTCCCGCACTGCCCCTCGAACACCGCCCTGGTACGTCTGCGAAAACGCCAGGGCCGGAACGAGAGCAGGACACCCATGACCTTGAGAATGAAGCCTCTCATGCAAGTCCCTCCTGATTTTGGAATGAAGCAGCTGGGCTGGAAGAAGAGGTGCTCCCCGCCACGGGAGTTTTCGGCTTCGCACGCTCACGGCACTCGGACTACCCGGTTGGGGCCTCGTCTCCATAAGAACGCGAATCCGGTCCTCTCCGAACGGTCTCGGACCGGCGGTGAGAATATTGCTTCACCCACCGGTTGTCAACCGTTCGGTAAGCAGCAATTCTCACGCCAACAAGTGTCAACGGAATCGCAATACGAACTTTGATGGAAGTATCTCTCTGAGCTTCAAGCATTTGGCTCGGAGATCCTGTTTTGCCGGCGCGACTCGCTCGTCCGTGGGTCTCCATTTTTTTGAATGAAGCTACGAGGCATCGGATCCAAGGAAGTTATTGGATCTTCTTCCAGCGCTCCACGATGCGATGTCCCTCGCCTCCCGGAGCCCAGATCACGAGAGCTTTCACAGGCTCTTTCCCGGGAACGACATGGTTCACTTTCGCGGGAGGGCGGACGAATCCGAGCATCCCTGGCTTCAGGAGGTGGCTCTTGCCGTCGACGACGTGCTCGACTGGCCCGAGAGGACGTAGAAGATCTCCGTCGCCCCGTGGAGGTGCTCTCCTGAGTTGACGCCTGCGGGGAAGGTGATCTCCCCGATGTCGATCTCCTTGCCTCCCAGATTCCCCTCATCGAGCAGCATTCGGATCGTGGACCCGCTCGTCGGGCTCTGGTAGACGTGACCCACGAGACTCATGTCCTGCGGAGAGAGGAAGGCTCCGATGGTAACTCCGGTCCCGAAAAGAACGACCCCGGCGAATGCGAGGATGAAGTGGCGCATGACGACTCCTTCGTTGAGTACCACCGCCGAGCTGATGGCTGATGGCTGTTCTTTGACTCCCGAGCTCGACGGACCTTATAGTCACACAAGCGGAGTTTGCAAGGGAAGCCACGGATGGATCGAAGGACGTTCCTTGCCGCAGTGGGGAACGGCTCCGGCGTCGTCGAGCTCATGTCCCCCGCCCAGAAGGCGGAAGCTCTCGAGACCGCCATGATCCAGGAGCTGGACCGCCCCGCTCAGGAAGCCCAGGAAGCGGAGGAGGATGCAAAGAAGCCGCGGATGGGCTCGAACAACGACAACGACCCATCTGCCTCCGATGCCGGCGATGCCGACGCTCGTCGACTTCTACCGACTCCGCTTCGCGCCCGCGCGCCACGTGCTCCAGCGCCGCGCGCGCCCGGGAGGTCGGCATGCCCGAGAGGACCATCATGGCGTGCCTCCTCCACGACATCTCCGTCTCGAACCTGGTGCGGCCCGACCACGGCTACTGGTGCGCGCAGATGATCAGGCCCCTATGTCGACGAGCGCATCTCCTGGGGGATCCGCTACCACCAGGCGCTCCGGTTCTTCCCCGATCCCGCGGTGGGCTACGAGTATCCCGAAATGTACAACCGCATGTTGGGCAAGGACTACGTGCCCGACGAGTACATCAAGCAGGCGCACGGGCACGCGAAGGCCCACAAGTGGTACATGGAAGCGCGCAACATC
>CAVQUX010000025.1:0-1002693 GCA_963716925.1 uncultured Acidobacteriota bacterium
CGTCGGTCCTTTTCATTTTATTATAGGCCATAGAAAGGGCTTGTCAAGAAAAGGGGAATCAGATTAAGATAAATTTTTTTATAAGGGGGGGCTATGAAATTCTGGAAAAGGGAAAATAAGGAAGGGGAATCCCCGCGAAAAACCAAAGCTTTTTGGATTTTCTGAAGGCCGCCCGAGTGGAAATGGAAGGGTTAATGGCCCAAGATGCGGATTGGTTTTATCAACTGCCCTATAAGGGGGCCATGTCCAAGGAAGCGGCCAAAAATCTGGAGATCGAAAAAAGGGCCATCTGGCGCCGGGTGATTTACGATGCCAACAGGAGCAAATTGACCGGACTTCGCTGGGAGACCCGGGGCGACGACCGGGCTGTTGCGACTGTCAAAAGATGGAAGGCCGGATTTTTTCTTTGGCAGAATATGATGCCCTTGAATCAAAGGGTGATGCATTTGGATGCCGATGTAATCTGGTGTCGGTGAGAGAGTAAAAAAAATTCAGTTCGGAGTTAAGAGTTCGGAGAAAAGACCTATTAAATTCATGATCCTTCTACTCCGAACTCCGAACTCTCAACTCTTAGCGCATTTTAGATTCTTAAGCACAGGTGTTCATGAAACGTAATATTAAAGCAATTGGATTACTCTCGGGAGGTCTGGACAGTATGCTGGCCGCCCGGATCATTTTGGAACAGGGGATCAACGTCCAGGGGATTTCCTTTATGACCCCCTTTTTCGGACCCGAAAAGGCTGAGTGCGTCTATCGAAAATCCCTTTAAAAGTGTTGGATATTACCCAGGAGCATTGGGACATGCTCCGCCACCCCAGATATGGCTACGGCAAAGGGATGAACCCCTGTATCGATTGTCATGCCCTCATGGTCCGAGTCGGGGAGTGGATGGAGAAGAGGGGGGTTGACTTCCTCTTCACCGGAGACAGTCTTGGCCCAAGGCCTTTTTCTAGATGAGGTCTTTCGGGCGTGGAGTCTTCGGGTTGATCGACCGCATCCTGGCTTTTTGAAACAGTGCCCTTTTTGCTGCCGGAAACCAGGCCCGAGCAGGAAGGCCTGGTGGACCGCTCCCGCCTTTTGGATCTCCACGGTCGGTCTCGAAAAAGGCAGATGGCCCTGGCCAAGGATTATGGGCTTAATGACTATCCCGCCCCGGCCGGTGAACTCTGTCCACGGACCCCATTTTTTCCATACGTTTAAAAGAATTGTTTTCTCACTCGAATGAACCTCAAATAAGGGAAGTGGAATTGCTCAAAACGGGCCGTCATTTTCGACTTAACCCGGAGGTCAAATGCATCATCGGCCGGAACAAAAGGGAAAATGAATTTATCGAAAAATGGGCGGTCCATGAAGATGGCGGTCCTGGGCTTATGGGATATCCCGGACCCATGGCCCTGGCCCTGGGCCGGATTGAAGAATCAGGGGATTGGGAACGATTCGCCCAACTCTGTCTGACCTATAGCGATGCCCCGAAAGACTGTACTGTCCTGGTGCAATTGGGACAAGGGGATCGGTTGTGGAAGATCGAAACAACCAAGAAGCCCAAGGAATTTTTCAGGGAGTGGTTGATTCAATATGCCCCTATCGAACTTAAAGACGTCACCAAATCATATCCGACCGAGGCCGGAGAAGTTCGCGCCCTTCAAGGGATCAATCTGTCCGTTGATCCCGGGGAACTTATCATCCTTTCCGGGAGAAGCGGCTGCGGAAAACGACCCTAATGTGATCGGCGGTTTGGACCGGCCGACGACGGGAGAGGTTTGGATCGGGACAGGGATATCTGCGCCTGCAACGGGAAAAAGAAATACTCTTTTCGGCGGCGGGAGGTGGGAACTGTCTTTCAGTCCTTTAATTTGATTCCCATGTCTTACTGGAGAAGAAAATATCGCCCTGCCCCGTTGGTTGGACGGCATTTCCTCCGAGGGAACCGGACCTCAGGTGGAAAGCCTTTTACAGCAGATGGGACTCAGCCAGCGTAGAAAACACCGCCCCCATGAACTGTCGGGCGGTGAACAGCAGCGGGTGGCTATTGCCCGGTCCTTGACGAATCCCCCAGGGTTATTCTGGCCGATGAACCCACGGGAAACCTCGATTCACAGACCGGTCTTCAGGTCCTCTCGGTATTGGCCGAATTAAACCGGAATCAAGGGCAAGCCATTATAATTGCCACCCACTCCCGGGAGGCCGATGACTTGGCCAATCGCATCATTCAATTGAAAGACGGGAAAATCCTTTCGGCCACCGGGGCCTGATTCTTTGGCTCAATGTTGAAAGGGGAAATATGACGTTCCCTTATGATCGCTAAAATTTATCCTCTTCCGTGCGGCGCCGAGGGAGACGGAGTGCCATCGAGCGCGGGCTCGTCCCAGGAAAGCGTATAGACCCGGCCTCCGGTGACGATGAGATCGGCGACCTCGTCCGGAGCGGGCGGCGCGCAGGAGAAGGCGAGAACGAGGAACGCAAGCCAGAAGAGGCGATTACAATTCATGGCGGGCGTGATTATACTTCCTCTCCATCAGGAGGACATTCGATGAGATTCCGACCCCTCGCCGTGATCCTGGCTCTGGTTTCGATGGGCTGCGGTCGCGCCCAGACCGCCGTCTCCGACAAGCCCGAGACCCCGTTCAAGCTCGCGACCTACGAGGGCCGCGTGGGCCTGGTTCTCGGTGAGACCCTCCTGGACATCGGCGCCGCCAACGAGCACCTCGTCCGCGAGGCGGGCCTTCCCCCGCTCGAGATTCCGAAAGAGATGCGGGCCCTCATCGAGAGCTACGACCGGGTGAAGCCGCGACTCTACCAGATGGCGAACTTCTTCAATGGAAAGACGGACGGGCTCGCCTTCGCCACGAACGCCGCTTCGGCCAGGATCGAAGCGCCCATCCAGTATCCCTGGAATCTCCTGATGGCGGCGGCGAACTACCAGTCCCACGCGGCGGAGATGAATACCGCGGTCAAGGTGAACACCGATACCGAAATGCCGTTCCTGTTCGCGAAATCTCCCCGCTCCTGCATCATCGGAACCGGTGAGCCCTATTTCATTCCCGAAGGCCGCGAGAGCATCGACTGGGAGGGTGAGCTCGGAGTGGTGATCGGAAAGCCCGCCCTCGAGGTCCCGCTCGAGAGCGCCCTCGACTACGTCTTCGGATTCACCGCGATCTACGACGTGAGCGATCGCGGACGACAGGCGCGGGAGAACCCGATCTTCCAGGGCCCCGACTGGTTCTCGGGAAAGAGCCGCGACCGCGCCGCTCCCATGGGACCCTACATCACCCCCATCGAGTTCCTTCCGAACCACGCGAACCTCCGGATCGTGACCAAGGTGGGCGACCGCGTGGTCCAGGACGGCAACACCAAAGATTTGATCTACGACAGCCGGCGCCTCGTGTACCACATCAGCAACATCCTCACGCTCTATCCGGGCGACGTGATCGGGACCGGAACGCCCGACGGGGTCGGCGCGGGACGAAAGCCGCCCGGAGTTCCTGAAGCCGGGGGACGTCGTCAGCGTCGAGATCGAGGGCATCGGAACGCTGGTGACTCCGATTCAGGCCTCTCAGCCGGCGTCTTGAAGCGGCCGGTTCCTTGACACGGAATGCGGGCGTTCGTCCTCCTCCTGCTGGCGGCACTTCCTGGAGCCGCCTCGGCCGGGGGTGAGACGGAACCGCAGATAGCGGGTTTTCCTCCGGAGTCGCTCGCCTATCGAGCGCGTTTCGTCGGCTCGGAGAAGTGCGGAGCTTGCCATACCGAGCACTTCCGGCAGTACCAGAGCCACCCCATGGCGCTCACGGCACGCGCCGTCACTCCCGAGAACGTCGGGCTCTGGTTCGCGGAGGAGCGTCTGAAGAAACCCGTCGTCTGGACCGCGAGCCCGAAGATGGAAGCTCCCCGATATCGCGCGGCTTCGGAGGGCGTCGTCCTCGAATCGGGAAGTCGCTCGGTGCGGGTCGGTGCCGTTCTCGGCTCGGGGGCCCGGGGCTTCACTCCTATCAGCGCGGAGCCGAACCGGTCCATTCGCGAGCTGCGGCTTTCCTTCTCCGCCCCTCACGACACCTGGCTCATCACTCCGGGCTCGGAGCGGGAGCGCGACCCGCTGGGAACCCTCGATTCGGTAGAGCAGTCCCGCGACTGTCTCGAATGCCACGGGACTCTCCTCGTCTGGCAGGACGACGTTCTCGATTTCGAAGAATCGAGTCTCGGGATTCAGTGCGAACGCTGCCACGGTCCCGGGAGCGCGCACGTGGAGGCGGTGGAGGCGGGCAATCCTTCGTCGATCTTCAATCCCGGCGAGCTGAGAGCGGACCAGCAAGTCGAGTTCTGCGGCCAGTGTCACCGGCAGCCGTTCGACATCGACCCGCTCGCCGCCATGAGCCGCCACCCGTCGATCGCGCGACACGCGGGGGCCGGGTTGATGCTGAGCGCCTGCTTTCGCCGCTCGCCGCAGGAAACTACGATCACCTGCCTCGATTGCCACGATCCGCACCGCGACCGCGAGACCGCCGCCCGGACGTCCTGCCTTCGCTGCCATGCCAGTCCCGAGCAGGATCATCGCTCCCAGGCGATTGGCTCCTCGGCGGACTGCGTTTCCTGTCACATGCCCGTCGAGGAGAAGAGCCTCATGGGCGTGGGGTTCACGGATCACTGGATACGCCGCCCGGGCTCGCCCGCTCCCGTCGATTCCTTCGAGCGGGAGGAATACCTCGAGTACCTCGAGGGCAGCTACCGCCGCGGGTCCGAGAGGCCCCGCCTCGGCCCGGAGAAAAACGCCCAGCTCGGCGTCGGCCTCGCCGAAATCCAGTTCGCGCGGCAAAGCCGCGAGATCGCGTTCCGGACGCTCGAAGCCGCTCTCTCCTTTTCCCCGAGCTATACGCAGAGACTTCGGGCCGCAGCCCTCTATCGTGAAGCGGGCCGGTTCTCGGAAGCGGTCGGCGTGCTCGAACGTGCCATCGCGAGTGAGCCCGAGCGTTTCGAAGCGTTCTACCAGCAGGGAGAGCTATTCCAGCAGCAGGGGAAACTCTACGACGCGGCAGCGCGCTACCGGCGTGCGCTCGAGCTCAATCCCGGCTCCGCCGTCGCCCACAACAGCCTCGGGAGCGTCCTCGGTTCCCAGGGAAACTTCGAGGAAGCGCTCGTCCACTTCGAGAGGGCCATAGCGCTCGATTCTTCCTATCCCGAGGCGCACAGCAACATGGGACTGGCGCTCCAGCGGCTGGGCCGGCTCGACGAAGCTCGCGTTCAGCTCGAAGAAGCCCTCGCCGCCAGGCCCGATCGGCCCGTCGTCCAGAACGCTCTCGCCCGGATACTCGCCACCCATCCCGACGCGAGCCGGCGCAACCCCGAGGAAGCGGTACGCCTCGCGGACCGCGCCGCGGAGCTCACGGGATACGAGAACCCCGCGATCCTCGACACCCTCGCGGCCGCCTACGCTTCCGCGGGGAACTTCGAGAAAGCGGTGGCGGTGGCGGAGGAGGCGATTCGCCGCGCTCCCGAAGAAGGGCCGCTGGCGGAGCAGGTGCGCGCGCGTCTGAATCTCTACCGCGAGAAGAAGCCGTACGTCGAGGCTCCGCGGAACTGAATCACCGCATCACGAAACCGTCCGCGCCCTCCCGAATGTGGAGCGAACCCTCGATCGGTACGTCCCGGAACGTCTGAGTGACGTCGGACGTGGGCCAGTAGATCTCGAGGAGCTCGACCTTCTCCGCTTTCCCAAGGCCGATGGTCTGTTCGAGGGGGTTCGCGCCGAAAGAGCCTCCGCTGTTGACCCACTTGTAGACGGATCGGCTCTTTCCGGCCTCCGCCACCTGCACCCGAATCCGGGCCCCGATGGCGGACCGGTTCGAACTCACTCCGGTGAGCTCGACTACGAGGAACCGGTTCCCGAATCCCGGATTGCGGTAGAGGCTGTTGAAGAAGCGATCTCCGGCGAGGGCTCCGCCCATCTGCTCGAAGACGTCCTGGTCGCCGTCGCGATCGAAGTCGGCGAAGACCACGGCATGGCCTTTCTGCAGGTTGCCGAAGCCCCCGGCGGTGGTCACGTCGGAGAAGCGTCTCGCCGGAGCGGTTGTGGTACATCAGATTCGGCATGAGAGCGACGTAGGGCGGGTACCCCGTGCCCAGGTAGAAGTCGAGATAGCCGTCGTTGTCGAGGTCTCCGAAGTTCGCGCCCATGGGAGCGCTGGGCCGCATCAGGTTGCGCTCCCGGGTGACGTCGCGGAAGCCGCCCTTGTCCGTCGCCCTCGTAGAGACATGCCCTTTCGGCGTCCGTCTCGAGCCCGAGGTAGCTCGCCGCCAGATCCTCGATCAGGGCGTGCGTAGGCCGCGACGTAGATGTCGAGGACCCCGTCGTTGTTGTAATCCCAGAACCAGGTGGGGAAGCTCACTTCGGGACGGGTGACCCCCAGGGAGGGCGCCACGTCGGTGAACGTGCCGTCGCGGTTGTTGTGATAGAGGCGATTGTCGCCGTCGAGGTTCGACACGTAGATGTCGGGGAATCGATCGGCGTCGTAGTCGCCGCAGATCACGCCCTTGCCGCAGTGATCGTTGGTCACCCCGGCGGCGGAGGCGATCTCGTCGAACGTCCCGTCTCCGTGGTTGCGGAAGAGCTGGGAGGGAGCTTTGAAGTCCGGACTGCTCTCGATCCCCACGTACAGGTCGAGGTCGCCGTCGTTGTCGAAGTCGGCCCAGGAACGCGGTCTGGCTCGGGCTCAGCACCTCGCCCAGGCCGGCGTCGAAGGTGACGTCGGTGAACGTGCCGTCTCCGTTGTTCCGGAGAAGCGACTTCGGGTGGCGGCCGGCGGTCCCCATCCACGCGCCCCGCAGCATCAGCACGTCCACGTCGCCGTCGTTGTCGTAGTCCGCCTGGACCATGTTGAGGCCGCCGAGGATCCCGGTGAGACCCGCCTCCCGGTCCGGTCGCGTGAAGGTTCCGTCGCGGTCGTTGAGAAAGAGGCGCAGGTCTGCCCGCGGGATCGTACGTCGACACCAGGAGGTCCAGGTAACCGTCGTCGTCGAAGTCGTCGACGACCACCCCGCCCGAGAGGTTGAAGGTGTCGAGGCCGGCCTGGCGGGCGACGTTCAGGAAACGCGGGAACGGCTCGTCGGAGGCGAAGCTCTCGGGAGGGATGCGGTACTCCGCCGGGACTTCGTCGGGATACTCGCCCACGGTCATGTAGGCGATGTTGAGGAGCCACAGCGCGGAGAGATAGCCCGGGGTGTTCTTCTGGAGCGCGGGTCATGCGCTTCCTCGAAGTACGGCGATGGCTTTCCGCGATCCCTCCGGGAGCCGGTGAACCCCGTCGCCCCGAATCGGAAGAAGGCAGCTCTCGGCGTTGTGGTCGAGCGCGCAATTCTGGGTCTCTCCCCACCTCATGTAGGCGAACCCGAGGTTGAAGATGACGCGGGGCACGATGCCTTCGTCGAGGTCGCGCTCCACCTTCGGCAGCAGCGCGTAGGCCAGCGACAGCGCGTCGATCGCCTCCCGCTCCCGCCCCAGCCGCTGCTCCGCTTCCCCGAGATTCAGGGAGAGCTCGAAGCGGTCGAAGTCGGGCGCCTCCGTCGGAAGCGCCGCCGCGCGCGCGCGGAGCTCGCGCGCCTTTCGATCGTTGAGCCAGTAGTGCTCCTCGGGCGCCCGATCCCGGATGTCGCGGAGCAGCTCGAGCATCCGCCGGTGCCCGGGAGTCTGCTCGTACAAGGGCCGGTCCCCGCCCGGATCCGCTGGCGCGTGGGACGCGTGGTCTTCGTGAGATTGCGATCCAAAGGCCGCTCCCGCGGCCGCGAGCAGCAGGATCCCGAAGAGGCCCGCCATGGAACTAGGGATTCTTGGCGAGCACGTCGAGGCGCATCTTCACCGCTTCCTGCTCGGGGTTCAGAGCGAGGGAGCGCTCGAAGGACTCCCGGGCCTTCTCGTGCTGCCCCAGGTTCTGATAGCTGTCGCCGAGGGCGTTCATCAGGGGCGCGTCCGGCGGTCGGAGAGAGATCGCCCGCTCCAGGTATCGCACCGCTTCTGGGAATTCGCTCTTCAGGTAGTGCGCGAGCCCCAGCCCTTCGACGACTTCCGGCTCGGCGGCATGGAGCTCCGCGAGAGGAGCCAGGAGCCCGAGCGCCTCGTCCGCTTTCCTCGAGTACAAGAGCACCGTCGCCAGCTTCCATCTCGCCGAGACCAGGTCGGGATTTCCCGCGGCAACCGATTCGCGGAGCGCCGCTTCCGCTTCCGCGATCTCGCCTCGCGCCAGGTGCTGCTGCCCTCGGGCCATCGCCAGGAGACCGGGGATTCTCGGTGTTGAAGCTGTGGCGAAAAACGAATCCCGCGCGGGCGATGGACGTACGCGGCGAGAGCGTCGAGATCGGCCGACCGTTCCGACGACCAGGCGACCGCTCTCGTCCAGGAGCTCCGCGCGGACCCGATAGGTTCCCGCTTCGAGCCCCTTCAGGACGAAGGGCTCGATCGCCGCTCCACCCGGATAGGATCCGACTTGTTTTTCTCGAGGGGCGTAGCCGGGCTCTTCTCGTTCGAGAGCGTGAGGCGCAGCCGGTACTCGGGAGGCGCGTTCCAGGTCTGCGCCAGCACGTACGCCGTCTCGTCCTCAGTAAAGGTGCCGTCCATGGCGGGGTAGACGATCTCCTCGCCGAGCTGAAACACGCGGTGCAAATCGCGTCGCCGCCCCGCCGGCCGTGAGCTCCGTCTTGTGACCGATGAGGAGCCCGCCGAGCCCCGGACCCGAAGGCGCCGGCTCCACGTGCAGCTCGGACTCGTCCGCGGTGAACTGCTTCGTCGCGCGGTTCTTGAGGATGATGCTCAGCTTGTAGTCGCCGGGAAGAAGAGGAAAATCGTCATGGTAGGCGAAGGGCAGACCGGCGACCGACTGCATCTGGCTCTTGCTCAGCTCCACGTAGGGAGTGCTTTCCGAGACCGCGACCAGCTTGTCGCTCGCGTCCCGGACCTCGGCCGTCACTTCCAGCGTGGTGTAGAACGCGGTGGCGTCGTCGTTCGCCTGGAGCGAGAAGTTCTCGGGATCGAGCTCGACGCCGTAGTGGACGAAGGGAGTCTTCTCCGGGCCGATGAAGACGGCGTACGTACCGGCGGCTCGGCACGAACCGGAAAGAGTAGTCGGCGGTGACCTTGTCCTTGTAGCGAAGGTAGCCGTCGAGGTAATCGGTGTCCACCCCCCGCCTGCGGGACTCCTCGATGTTGGCGAGGACGTTTTCCACGTTCATGGGGACGCGGACGAACGTGGTGATGGGCTGCCGGGTGTTGCGGCCGGCGAGGAAGCTTCCCACCGGCTCGGTCAAATCCACGGTGAGGCTCGCCCGGGCCAGGTCCATCGAGACGATCTCCAGAGCGTCCACCGCCAGATTCTGGTTCGTGCGGTACCCGGGCCCGGAGCCGGCACGGAGCAGTGCCTCCGGGCCGTCCCCCATGGGGCTGTAGAGCTCGTACTCGCCGATGTCCTGCGGCTTGAAGAACACCAGGTTGAAGCGGGGAGGCTGCCCGAGCTTCGTGTCTCCGTTGTAGTACCAGACTTCGGTCGCAACGACTTCGTTCAGTCCGTCGAAGCGCTGAATCTCGTGAGGTTTTCCCAGGACGATCCAGAAATGCCCCATATCCGTCTTCCATCCGGGCCGGGGCGCGTCGCGGCTGAATATCCGGTTGGCGTACTCGAGCCTCTTGTAGTGCTCTTCCTTGAACTCGTTGGCGGGGCTGGCCGGGTCCGGGTCGCGCCTCTCCCAGAAAGCCTCGACGAAGCGGGCGCGATCGTCGACGGTCGGAAGGGAGAGAAAGACCTCCCGCTCCTGGTCGGTGATGATGTAGTTCACCTCCTCTTCGAACCACTTGCGGTGGACGGGAGTCGAGCTTCTCGACGCGATCGTCGGCGGAAAGGAAGCTCGCGACTCCAAAGAGAACGAGGAGAATCGCTCGGTGCTGATGTTCATGGGGCAGTCCCATTCTATACGTCCGCCGCGCGCCCGTTCAAACCGCGGCCAACGTGGATCTCAGCGCGTGACGCTCCGGCCCCGACCGCGCTTCAAGACCACGCTCTGGTTGAGGTCCATCGCGCCGAAATCCTCTTCCGTCCCACCCGGCCACCGAACGCGGACGCTGTCCGCCCGGCGCACTCCCGGAATTCCGAAATGCGCCCGGGGATCGTTCGCCGAGAGGTAGCTGAAGGCCGTGTCGGCGACGCGCAGGTACTTCTTTCCCCCCGCGGATACGGTGACCAGCGCTCCCGGGGCGTCCCGCTTCCTCTTCTCGTCCCAGGCGCGCACCAGGAGATAGCTCCCGACTTTCTTCGCGTCGTTGCGATAGAGGCGCGCGGGTCCAGCGGTGTTGTTGACGAGAAGGTCGAGGTCCCCGTCGCCATCGACGTCTCCCACGGCGAGTCCCCGGCTGAGATCGACGTCGGCGGCGAAGCTGGCGATGTCCTTCCCCACCTCCTGGAACCGCGCCTTCCCGTCGTTCTGATAGAGGTGCTTGGGCTCCGCGTACCGGTTCCAATAGTCGGACATCCGGGCGCCGGGATAGGGCTTGTGGCGATCGACGGCGCCGTTCACCACCACGATGTCGAGGTCGCCGTCGTGCTCGTAGTCGATGAACGCGGTTCCGAACCCGGTGAACGGCAGGCTCGGCGCCACGAGTCCCGCGGCGGCGCTCTGGTCCTCGAATCCGTACTTCCCGTCGTTCACGTAGAGGGTGTTGTAGTCGTTGATGAGATGCGTCAGGAAGAGATCGAGGTCGGCGTCGTTGTCGATATCCCCGAGGGCGATGCCCATGCTGGCCTGGGGCCGACCCATGGCGCTCACCGCGGCCCCCATCAGGAAAGCCTGGTCTTCGAACTTCCCGTTTCCCTGGTTCACCCAGAGGTTGTTCGCCTCGCCGTCGTTCGCAACGTAGATGTCGATCCGGCCGTCCCCGGTGAAGTCGGAGCAGACCACCCCCAGGCCGGGAAGCCGCTCCGCTCGCGATTCCCGCGGTCCGGGTGACGTCGGTGAAGGTGCCGTTGCCGTTGTTGTGATACAGGGTATCGGTGTCGTACGGGAGGCTCTGCGGACTGCAGTAGTCGGGAGCGCCGTCGCCTTTGACGCAGACCTTGGCGGGATCGAACTTCACGTAGTTCGCGACGTAGAGGTCGAGGAAACCGTCGTCGTCGTAGTCGCAGAACGCCGACGACGAGGACCAGTGGTTTCCCTGGATCCCCGCACCGCGCGGTGACGTTCGTGAACTTTCCGTTTCCCAGATTGCGGTAGAGGTTGTTCGGGCCGTAGTTGGTGACGAAGACGTCGACGAATCCGTCGTTGTCGATGTCGCCCGACGGCGACCCCGGTTCCGTATCCGGTGTCTCCCAGTCCCGATTCCGCCGTCACGTCGGTGAACTTCCCGTCCGCGTTCTGGCGGTAGAGTCGATCGGGAGGCCGGGGCTTCTTCGACTCCGGAAGCGGCCCCGCCTGGACGAGGTAGACGTCCAGGTCGCCGTCGTTGTCGTAGTCGAGAAAAGCGCACCCCGAGCCCATGACCTCGGGCGCCATGTGCTTGCCTTCCATCCCCGGGTCGTGGACGAAGTCGATGCCCACCTGGCGAGCGATGTCGGTGTAGATCGGCTGCGCCAGGAGGGGAGGCGCGGCCGCAAAGGCCAGGGCGACCGTGGCCCGTGAACACCATTGCGCTCGCATCATCGATGGATTGTCCGTTCCCCTCCGGAGACAGTCAACCCCGCGCTCACTTATCGACGTTTCGTGCGACGCGGCCCGGGCGCACTCGCTCTTCGTTCGGTCGGCGGGGGTTGTGGCAGCTCGAGCGCGGCCAGAAGCGCGCGGTTCAATTCCCGCAGCTTGGGACCGACCAGGGTGGAAACGAAGCCGGTCAGCTTGCTCTTGAACATCAACGTGAGAAAGTCACATCGAATCGAGCTCGTCCGGGGAAGGCCTTCTTCCGTCCCGATGACCACCTCGGTCTGCCAGGCCGAGGAGCCCGCTGTAAACGGGAGCGCAGACCACCGTCGCGACGTCATCGTTCTCCGCGATGAAAGCGCGGGATACGACGACATAGAAACCAGGCTTTCCACCCCGCTCGGGCACACGCTCGGCGGTGTGATAGATCTCGCCTCGTCTCACGGCGTCGCCTGTTCCTTGACCAGCGCCCTCAATTGACGATCGAGCAGCCGTTTGTTCTCGCGAATCACCTGAGTCTCACGTGCCCGCGAGCGCCTTTCCCGCTCCTGGACCGCATAGGCACGAATCGCCGCCCGGACGAGGGCGGAGCGGCTGCGAAAGCGCCGCGACGAGCGATGGAGGCGGTCTATCAGGCCCAGCGTCTCCTCGTCGATAGTAATGGCAATAGTCTTCATATCAGGATCCTATTGTCCCGCCGCAGCGGCGTCAATAGCGCGAATGCCCGGCTAGCGCCGAGTTTGATCCTCACCCTGTTCTCGCAGTATAGATTCCCGATGGGTCGCGCTTCCCTGTTCCTCATGCTCCTTCTCGGCGCCTGCGACTCTCGGAAGATTCTGTCGAGCGGCTCCGCCGCTTCGTTCGACGTCGTCCTCATCACCCTCGACACCACGCGCGCCGATCGTCTGGGCTCCTACGGGTACGAAAAAGCGGAGACTCCGCATCTCGATCGGCTCGCGAAAGAGGGCATCCGGTTCGCGGACGCCGTTTCTCCCGCACCCATCACCCTCGCGGCCCACAGCTCGATCCTGACCGGGCTCGATCCCGACCATCACGGAGTCCGGCACAACGGACAGTACCGGCTCGACCCTTCGCAGGTCACTCTCGCCGAAGTCCTGAAAGCGAACGGGTACGTCACCGCGGCCTTCGTGTCGGGTTTCGTCCTCGACGCCCGCTACGGGCTCGCCCAGGGGTTCGACCATTACGACGATCGGACGGAAGCGTTTGCCGGCCAGCCGTTCGGCGGCCTGGGCGAGCGCTCGGCGGAGAGCGTGACCGATGCCGCCCTGGCGTGGCTCGGGGAGCGGGACGGCTCGAAGCCGCTCTTTCTCTGGGTCCACTATTACGACCCCCACGCCCAGTACAAGCCGCCGGAGCCGTTCGCCCAGAAGTTCCGTGAGACCCCCTATGACGGCGAGATCGCCTACATGGACTCGCAGGTCGGCCGTCTCGTCGCGAGCTCTGGAAGAAACGGGACGGAAGCTCCTGGTGGTCGTCGCCGGCGACCATGGCGAAAGTTTCGGAGAGCACTCCGAGCACTCGCACGGGCGCCTGCTGTACGAGACCACCCAGCGAGTTCCGCTCTTCCTCTGGTCGAAGCCGGCGATCTCGAAGGCTCGAGTCGTGGACGACGTCGTGGTAGGACTGGTCGATATCTTTCCCACCATCCTGGATCTCCTCTCTCTCCGGGACGACGCGCCGCGGGACGGAATCAGCTTGCGGCTCGCGCGCGAGAATCCCGGGCGCGCTCTCTACATGGAGACGATGATGGCGTACCTCGACAACGGATGGGCGCCGCTCCACGCGCTGAGGCGGCGAGACGACAAGTACATCTTCGCCCCGCGCCCGGAGTACTACCGGCTTTCCGACGACCCCCGAGAGAGCAAGAACCTGCTCGGGAAATCGACCGCCAGTGGGCCGATGGAGGAGCTGTCGCAGGCGCTCGGGCGAAGGCTCGAGGGAAGCTCCGCCGAGGCGGTCGCGGCATCGGCGACGAAGCCCGATCCCGAGTCCCTGCGCCGCCTCCAGTCGCTCGGTTACCTCTCGGGATCCGGTCCCTCGGCGGCCGCGGGCGATCTGCCGGATCCCAAGGACATGGTGCGGATCCTGGAGCTCGCCATCGAGTCCCGGAGCCTTCGCCGGGAAGGCCGGCTCGAAGAGGCGCTGGACCGCGCGCGAAAGGCGCTGGAGCTGGCGCCGAAGGACCTCGAGGTCATCGAAGAGAACGCCCTGGTCTACATCGAAATGAAGCGCCTTCCCGAGGCGGAGAAGGCGCTCCGCGCGTACGCCGCGCTGAAGCCCAATGCCAACATCTTCATCATGCTCGCCCAGATCCTGAGGGAGACGGGACGACTGCCCGAGGCGGAGGCTCTTCTCCAGAGCGCGATGAAGCTCGAGCCCGACCACGGCGGGGTCATGATCACCTGGGGCGACTTCCTCGCGGCGGAGAACAAGTACGCCGAAGCCCTCGAGTGGTACCAGAAGGCGAAGCGCGTCGACCCCTATCGAGCCACCGCCGTCGCCGACCAGAGAATCGTTGAGCTCCGCCGTCGCGCGAGCGGAAGCTGAACTCTCAGCTCGCGGAGGCTCGCCTCCGGAGCTCCTGAACCAGCGGCGCCGGGACCTCTTCCCCGAGTGCCAGGGCCCGCTCGAGGTGCTTCCAGGCGGCGGCGTAATCGCCGATCCCCACGAGGGCGATCGAGAGCTGCCGGTGTACCGGGCCCGAGTCCGGCCGTGATTCGAGCGCCGTGCGCAGGGGCGGGATTGCGTCCTGTACTTCTTCTGCTGCATCAGGACCCGCGCGAGCTGGAGGTTGGGAGCGAAGCCCTTGGGGTCGGCATCGACCGCCTGCCGGGACAGAGTCGACGCTTCGGAAAGCTCGCCCCGGAACGCGAGGATTCCCGCGAGGTTCACCATCGTGCGCACGTGATCGGGCCGGGCCGCGAGGGCGGCGCGGTACTCCCGCGCCGCGCCGTCGTAGTCTCCTTCGAAATTGAGAACGTTGCCGAGCCCGTAATGAGCGGCAGCCTGCGCCGGAGTCGATCGAGAGCGCGGCCAGATACTGCTCTTTCGCCGGCTGGAGCTTGCTCTGCCGCGAGAGGACATCCCCGAGCCGCGCGTGGATGTTGGCGTCGCCAGGGCGAAGGACCGCGAGCTCGCCGTAGAGGGTTTGCGCCCGGTCGTAGTCGCCCGCCCGTTCGGCCTCGAGCGCCCGCTCCATCTGCGCGAGCGAGGACACCGACTCCTTCCTCATGGCGTAGTGCACCGGGTCGACGATGCCCACCGTTTCCGTCGTCTGCGAGGCGAGCCGGTTCTCCCTGAGGGCGGAGTCCAGGTCCCCGAGCTGGCGGTAGGCCTGCGCCAGCGCCCCGTGGACGGCCGAAGCTTCCTCGCTCAGATCCCGGGCACGGAGGAGATGCGGAAGCGCCTCCGTCGGCCTCGTTCCCGGCGAGGAGCAGCCGGCCCAGCACCGAACTCCGCCATCGCGCTCTCCGGGTCCAGCTCCGCCGCCTTTCGGTACTGCTCGAGAGCCTCGCTGCTCTCGTTCGACGCCTCCAGAAGCTGCGCTCTCAGAACGTACGCCGGCGCGTACTCCGGTTTCAGTCGCGAGGCGGCCTCCGCCGCGTCGAGGGCCGCCGGCGGCGTCCGAATTCCGCAGAGCGTGCGCGAGGAGGTATTGCCACCGAAATTCCCCGGGGGAGAGCTCCGCGGCGCGCCGGTAGCACGCCGCGGCCTCGCTCTCGAGCCGATGGGCGTGGAGCACCATCGCGAAGCGGCCCCAGGCCTCGGAAGACTCCGGCGCCGCGAGCACGGCTTCGCGGGTTTCCACGATCTTCTGCCGCGACCTGAGGCTCCATCGCCGAGCGATCGGGGTCGGGCACCGGGCCCGCGATCCAGAAGACCCGAGCGCACGGCGGCAACCACCAGAACCGCGCCAACGAGAAGTGCCAGAAAGACGATCGGGGCTCGGCGGTTCCTTCGAGGAACGGGCGCGGCGCCGGTCTTGCGCTTTCGGGACATGCGGGGAGCCTAGAGCAGGCGCGGGCGGGCCGCAAGCCTTCGGGAAGCGCGCCGACGGTGAGGGCGAAGCAAGAAAGGGCGGGCCTTTCGGCCCGCCCTTTCCCTCGAGAGAGGCTCTTAACCTAGAAGATCACCTTCGCCATGAACTGGAAGGTGCGCGGGAACCCTCCGACTCCGGTGATCGGCGCCGAAGTTGGACTGTCCGAATACCGTCCGCTGGCCGTTGAAGTTCGGCTGACTGAAGAAGTTGACGAACTCGAACCGCAGCAGCAGCTCGGCTCCGCCTCCGATCTTGGTGGACTTGTCGAACGACACGTCCCAGTTTAGGAGAGGCGGCGTCCTCTGATCGGTCACGGTGTAAGGCGTGTTCCCGAACTGGTAGGCGGGAGTGTTGGCGAACGCCGCGGGATTGACGAACTGCTCGAAGTTGTCCCTGGCGCCGCCTGAGACCGCGGGGTCTCCCACGATGTTCGGCCGCTGATGGTCGAACCCGAACGCCGATCCGAGAGTATTGGAGCTCTGAACGACGGTCAACGGGAAGCCGCTCCGCATGAGGGCGCTCACCGATGCCGACCATCCGCCGAGGATCGCCTCCGCCGCTCCGCCATCCGGAGTCGGGAAGCGGTAGAGGCCGTTGAGGTTGAGCCACTGCGGAGAGTCGATGATGGCCGTCGGCAGGTTGTCCTTCCCGAGATCGTACGAGTTGTAGATCGCGCTCTCCTCGTCGGAGACCCGCGTGTTGTTCTCGTACATATTGGATTTGTACGAGCTTAGCGTGTAGTTCACCCGGGCGCCCCACTGCCGGAATTTCTTCTCGAACTCGACGCGCAGGGCGTTGTAGGTCGAGGCTCCCTCGCTGATGTGCCGGGCCCAGACGTCGCGGTATTGCGGATAGGGCCGGAGGAGCTGGCCCCGGGCAAGCGTCGCGGTGGTCGCGAGAGACCCGAACGCCGGGATTTCCGAAGAACGGGTTCGGAACGGGGTCGTTCAGGGCGGAGCCCAGCGAGAGGTACTGGCCCTCGAGCTGGTTGATGTTGACCTCGCTGTCGTTGGTGCCGCCGATCCAGAGGTCGGTGCCCCTGCTTCCCAGGTACCCGATCTTGAACGCGAGACCGTTGCCGAGATCGCGCTGGATGTCGATGGACTACTGCTGCATGTAGGGCGACTTCGCGAATTGGTCGTTGAAGCGCATCGTCCCGCCGACGCCGGTGAGAACTCCCAGGCTGTTCCCCACGGGCTGTTCGACGCCGTTGGGGTAGGGATTCGAGAGCCTCGCCGAGCCGGGAGTCAGACCTCCGTCGTTGCTCGGAACCACGTTGGTGATACGCGGTATATCCCCGGGTCGCGAAAGTGTTCTGACCCGGTCCTGGATACTGATTGGGCGCCCAGAAAATGCCGTATCCTCCGCGAACGACGGTCTTGTCGTTCAGGGAGTAAACGAACCCGGCGCGAGGTCCGAGCTTGAGACCCTTGGGATCGGACTGCGTCGTCTTTCCTCCGGTCCCCGCGTACTGCAACCCGCCCGTCAGGTTCAGCCCTGGCACCTGGACCGGGAACGGATCGTCATACGCCCAACCGACGATGAACCGGTCCTCTTCCTCCGCGAGACCGTTCTCGTGCTCGAGCCGGAGGCCCAGATTCACCACCAGGTTCTCGTTCACGCGCCAGTCGTCCTGGACGAAACCGCCGTAGTAGTTGATGAAGACGTTCGCCGGCGCGGCGTTCGTGAAGTTCGAATCCCCGTTCGGCAACCCGAGCAGAAACGCCGCGAAAGCGTCTCCGGAGCCCGCGACCGGACTGGTCGCGCTCGGTCCCTGGGTGAACCCTGGATCGAAGTAGAAGGCGGCCCCGTACGTATTGGGGATGCTGTCGACGCCGATCTGGCGCCACTGGAGACCGGCCTTCAGGGTGTGGCTCCCGACGAACTTGGAGTAGACACCGCCCACTTCGGACGATTTCCAGACCACTTCGTCGTGGCCCCAGCTTCCGAAGAGACCGTCGGCCAGGTTCTCGTTGTCGCCGTAGCCCTCGACGAACACCGTCGGAAAACCGCTGTTGCCCGCGGCCTCGTAGTCGGAAACGAAGTTGGGGTTGAAGCCGAGAGAGCCGATGTCGTAGTTCGGGATCCGGTGCTGTCGCCGAACCGGTTGTAGCCGTAGCGGACGGTGAGGACGGAGTCGTCGCTCGGGATGTTGGTGAGGTTCATGCGCCAATGTGTTCACGTCGCGGAACAGAACCGCGGCGCCGGTGTCGAACGGCAGAAGCTCGGTGCCTCCGGTGTAGTTGGTGTAGAAGGGGTTCGCCGGCTCCTCGGACTTGTAATAGAGGTAGGTGCCGGAGATCTTGCCACTTCTCGTTGAAGCTGTGGTCGATCTTGAACGTCGGCTCGTTCGCAGTGTTGTTCAGGAGGGCCGTCATGCTGGTGGGGCCCTCGCCCACCTGAGCGAGAAGGTCCGCCATGGCCCTCGCCGCCGGATCGATCCGGCCGGGGGGAATGACGTTTCCGGGGAACGGAGACCGCGTTCCCGTCGCCGGGTTGTAGGTCAGAGGATCGTAGATCGTCGGACCGCCGGCGAAGTTCCCGGCGCGCTGTGCCGCCGTGGGAAGACCGATGCTGGCGTTCCGCGGTGTCCGTGTTCTTGTATCCCTCGTAGCTCGCCCAGAAGAACGTCTTGTCCTTGAAGATGGGTCCGCCGCCGGCGAAGCTCCAGAGGTCGTACGGCGACTCCGGCGCCTCGCCCGACCCGCCGTGGTCCGTCTCTTCGAACCAGAGGAGACCGCGGCCGAACTGAGGCCGGGTCTGCCAGAGAGCGCTGCCACCCCAGTTGTTGGTGCCGCTCTTGTGCAGCACGTTGAACACGCCGCCGCCCGTCCGGCCCATCTCGGCGTCGTAGGTGTTGACCTGGACCTTCATTTCCTCGACGGCGTCGTTGTTCGGGATGATGACGGCGCGATTGCGCATGTCGTTGACGGAGACGCCGTCCACGGTGTAGTTGTTGGCGCGGAGAGGCCCGCCCGCGAGCGACAGGAGGGACGAGTTGGTCTGGTCCTGCTTGCGCACGAACACCGGGTCTCCGGTGTGGACCACGTTCGGGGTGGTTACCGCATAAATGAACACGTTGCGGCCCGGCGTCGGCAGCACGTCGAGCTGCGCCTTGTCGATCGCCGAGGCAATCGAGGCGTTGGCGGTCTCGATCAGCGGGGTCTCACCCGTCACCGTCACCGACTCCGCGATACCGCCCACCTGCAACGAGACGTCCTGAACCAGGAAGGTCTGGACGCCGACCTCGAGGCCCTCGCGATGGAAAGGGGCGAACCCGCTGATCTCGACCGCGAGGTTGTACGTGCCCGGGGCCACGCTCGCGAAAACGTACTCGCCCCGTTCGTTCGTCACCGACGTACGGACCGCGCCCGTTTGCGAGTTGGTTAGCGTAACCGTGGTCCCCGGCAGGACACCGCCGTCGGCATCCCGCACCGCTCCTCGAACACCGCCCTGGAACGTCTGCGAGAACGCCAGGGCCGGAACGAGGAGCAGGAGACCCATGACCTTGAGAATGAAGCCTCTCATGCAAGTCCCTCCTGATTGTGAATGAAGCAGCTGGGCTGAAGAAGAGATGCTCCCCGCCACGGGAGTCTTCGGCTTCGCATCCTCACGGCACTCGGACTACCCGTTTGGGGCCTCGTCTCCATAAAAAATGCGAATCCGGTCTTCTCCGAACGGTTTCGGACCGGCGGTGAGAATATTCGTTCACCGACCGGTTGTCAACCATCGGGTGCAAGCAGCAATTCTCACGCCAAGAAAGTAACGAATTGTATGACCCGATACCGTTGGGAAGTATCTCCATGACCTCCAAGCATTTGGCTTGCGAGATGCTCTTCCGTCGCGACCCGATCCCGGTCCGGAGGTCTCCATTTTTTTGAATGAAGCTACGAGACACCGGATCCAGCGACTCACTGGATCTTCTTCCAGCGCTCGACGATGCGATGTCCCTCGCCTCCCGGAGCCCAGATCACCAGGGCTTTCACAGGCTCCTTTCCCGGAACGACGTGGTTCACTTTCGCGGGAGGGCGGACGAATCCGAGCATCCCGGGCTTCAGGAGATGGCTCTTGCCGTCGACGACGTGCTCGAGCTCGCCCGAGAGGACGTAGAAGATCTCCGTCGCGCCGTGGAGGTGCTCTCCCGAGTTGACGCCTGGAGGAAACGTGATCTCCCCGACGTCGATCTCCTTGCCTCCGAGATTCCCCTCGTCGAGGAGCATTCGGATAGTGCTCCCGCTCGTCGGGCTCTGGTAGACGTGACCCACGAGACTCATGTCCTGAGGGGAGAGGAAGGCCCCGACCGTGATGCCGGATCCGAAGAGAACGAACGCGGCGAATGCGAGGACGACGTGGCGCATGAACGGCTCCTTCGTTGAGTGCCACCGCCGGGCTCCGGCTGGTTGGCTGTTCTTTGACTCCCGAGCTCGACGGACCTTATAGTCACGGAAGCGGAGTTTGCAAGGGAGGTAACGGATGGATCGAAGGACGTTCCTTGCTGCTGTGGGAGGCGCCGGCGTCGTCGAGCTCATGTCCCCCGCCGAGAAGGCGGAAGCTCTCGAGTCCGCCATGGTCCAGGAGCTCGACCGCGCGGCCCAGGACGCGGAAGATGCGAAGAAGCCGCGGATGGGCTCGAACAACGACAACGACGATCTGCCTCGGATGCCGGCGAAGCCGACGCTCGTCGACTTCTACCGACTGCGCTTCGCCCCTGCGCGCCACGTGCTCCAGAGCGGCGCCCGCGCCATGGAGGTCGGCATGCCCGAACGGACCATCATGGCGTGCCTCCTTCACGACATCTCCGTCTCGAACCTGGTACGGCCCGACCACGGCTACTGGTGCGCGCAGATGATCGAGCCCTACGTCGACGAGCGCATCTCCTGGGGCATCCGCTACCACCAGGCGCTCCGGTTCTTTCCCGATCCCGCGGTGGGCTACGAGTATCCCGAGATGTACAACCGGATGTTCGGCAAGGACTACGAGCCCGACGAGTACATCAAGCAGGCGCACGAGCACGCGAAGTCCCACAAGTGGTACATGGAAGCGCGCAACATCACGATGAACGACGAGTACGCCTTCGATCCCGCGAAGCAGGTGAGCCTCGACCCGTTCCTCGACATCATCGGCCGCAACTTCAAGAGCCCGCCGGAGGGACTCGGCTACGACGGAAGCCCGGTGGCGCACATGTGGCGGACGATGATCTTCCCCAAGCGGCCGCTCTGACCATCAGCTCCGGGCGGTGACGGATAGCCGGCCCCTCGCGTAGTCGATGAGGTAGATCACCAGGCCCGCGCTCAACGTCAAAAGCCCTGCCAGAGATTCCTGCGGCCTGTCGGTCAGCATGAACAGAAGGCTCCATCCGCTCAGCAGGAGGAACACGATCGGGGGCCAGGGGTAGCCCCAGGTCCGGTACGGTCTCTCGATTCCCGGCTCGCTGCGTCTCAGCACGAAGACCCCGGCGACGGTCACCGCGGTAATCAGGTTCAGCGTGAACCCAGCGTACAGGAGCACCTGCTGGAAAGTCGCCGTGTAGATGAACGCGAGGGTGATCAGGGTCTGGGTGAGGATGGCGTAGACGGGGATTCCCTTCCCGTTCCGAAACGACAGCTTCGCCAGAAGCGGGAAGTCCTCTCCCATCACCTGAACGATCCGGGGGCCGACGAAGATCATCACGCTGATGGTCGAGGTGAGAATGAGAGATATGGTCACCGCCATGACCGCGCCCCCGGTCTCGCCGAAGATCCGGGAGGCGGAGAGGTAGCCGACCTCGATCTGCCCCTCGAGCACTTCGAAGGGAACGGTGCGCAGGAAGGCATAGTTCACGAGCGTGTAGAGCACCAGGACCACCGCGGTTCCGGTGAAGAGTGCGCGCGGCAGGTGCCGGCTCGGATCCTCCATCTCGCCCACGATGTAGATCGCCGCATTCCAGCCGGTGTAGGCGAAAGCGACGTAGACCAGCGAGACCGCGAACGCGGGGGTGAGCACGAGATCGAAGTCTCCCGCCCGCGGGAGGAAGGTGACGTCCTGAGCCGCGGGAACCCCGAAAGCGGCGACGATGAAGATCAAAAGCAGGACGACCTTCAGGGACGTCAGCAGGTTGTTGAACCGGCTCCCCCACACGATGCTCCAGCAGTGGAGGGCGGTGAAGAGGAGAACCACGAGGGCGGCGGTATGAACCACGGGGATCCAGGTGAGCACCGTCGAGAGATAGCTCGCGAAGGCGATGGCCGCGAGGGCCGTCGGGGCGGCGAAGCCCACGGTCGCCGATACCCATCCCGAGAGGAACCCCACGACGGGATGCACGATGCGCGAGAGAAGGTGGTACTCGCCTCCCGAGCGCGGAAGCGCGGTTCCGAGCTCTCCGTAGGTCAGCGCGCCGCAAAGCGCGGCGATTCCGCCGAGCACCCACAAGAGCTCGATCGGAAACCCCGACTTGATGTCGACGACCTGGAATCCGAGAGAGGTGAAGACACCGGTCCCCACCATGTTGGCGATGACCATGAACGTAGCCGTCCACAGGCCGATCTTCGCCTCGGGTACCGACACGGCGGGAGTCTATCGCAGTTCCTGTGATATCTTGCCGGGCGGTGGAGGAACGAAGAATGAAGGCGTCATCCAAGGCTCTGATCGCTCTCGGACTCCTGCTGGGCATGGCTCTCCTGCTGGGGGCGGCGCCTCCCGCGGCCGAGAAGAAGGCGGTGATGGGCGCGTCCAAGCCCGTCGGCCCCTATTCTCCCGGTGTCGACATCGGAAGCCTGGTGTTCGTGGCGGGACAGATCGGCCTCGACCCGGCGACGGGCAAGATGGTGGAAGGCGGTATCGACGCGCAGACCACTCAGGTGATGAAGAACGCGGAAGCGGTCTTGAAGAACGCGGGGCTCGGATTCAAGGACGTGGTCCGGACCACGGTGTTCCTGACCAACATCGGCGATTTTCAGGCGATGAACAAGATCTACGCGGGATACTTCCCCGAAGGGTCCATCGCACCCGCCCGGTCGACGGTCGCCGTCTCCGCACTCGCCGCCGGAGCAATCGTCGAGATCGACTTCATCGCGGCGCGCTAGCCCTCGTAGACGATCGGGAAGAGCTCGTGCTCCATCGGCTCTCCCGGTTTCAGCGTCAGCTCGGGAAACGGCGGGGAAGTCGGAAACGGCCGCGTCGCGAAGACCGCGTCGTCTCCCAGCCATCGGGTCGAGAACGCGCGGCGGCGGAACGGGTGCTCCGCGGTTCCCGGAGCCCCGTGCAACGTCTTCATGTGGAAGACGATGCAGTCGCCGGGCTCGAGATCGAAGGAGAGGATCTCGTAGTCGCTCCTCCGGGCGTCGATGTCGGGGACGGGCTCGAAAGCGGACGTCGACCCCTCGTAGGGCCGGTGGTCCATGAACTTACGGGGGGTGAAGAGTTTCCCCCACCGGTGCGAGCCCGCCACGAACTCGGGAGAGACCGAGCGCGGCACCGGATCGAGGGGAAGCCAGATGCTGCACACCTGCTCGCCATCGACACAATAATAAGGTTGGTCCTGGTGCCAGGGGCTCACTTCCCGGGTACCCGGCTCCTTCACCAGGACGTGCTCATGGAAGATGCGGGCCTTCCGCGAACGCATCAAGCGTGCGGCCAGCTCCCCCACCCCGGACTCGAGGATGAAATCACGGTACTCGGGAATCCTCTGCCAGTTGCAGTAGTCGTCGACGAAAGCGCCGGGGTTGCCCTCTTGGGTGTAGCGGCATCCGTAGGGGCTCGGGTCCTTCAAGTTCCTTTCGAGTCCTTCCGCGAGCCGCTCGAGCCAGCGGAGCTCGAACGCGCCGCGAACGGCGATAGCGCCGTTCTCGGAGTACCGATCCCGCTCGATCAATTGCTCGTCTCTCCGAGGAAGCGCTCCGCCTCTTCGAGACGCCGGGTCCTCTCTCCCTCGGACCACATCGACCTCAACGCCCGATAGTGCCGGGTCGCGACCTCGCGGCGTCCGAGCTTGTCGGCGGACCGCGCGGCCCCGAGTATCGCGAGGGCGCGGTGGGGCATCCGCACCAGCATCTCCTCGAAAACCGGAAGGGCCTCTTCCGCCTTCCCCGACTCGAGGAGAACGTAGCCGTAGAGCTCGAACGGAGGCACGATGGGCTCGGGAGGTCCGTAGGCGGGATGCATTTCTTTTTCTTTGGCCATCGCCTCTTCCATCAGCCGCACCGCCTCGCCATGTTCTCCCTCGACGAGGCGCACGAGTGCCGCGAGCTCCCGCTGGGCGACGGTCGTAGAGACTTTCAAATCCTCGAGAGTCACCTGCCCCTGGAAATACGACTTGAGCCCCGAGGTCTCCTGCCCCTCGAGCTCCGCGAGCCGGCGCTCGATCGCCTTCGCCGTTCTCGGATCTCCCTGGTTCACGGCCTTGAATCCGGCGGCGAGCAGCAAGTAGACGTCCCCGGCATGGCGTTCCTTGAGGAGATCGTCGATGGGAATGGGATAGGCGTCCCAATCCCCCGACTCCAGCATGAAGCGCGCTCTCATGTTGGCGAGCGTCGCCTGGATGCGGTCCGTCGTGACCTCGCGCTCGGCGAGGGGCCGGATCTCCTCGATGCACTCCCTCGCCTTCGAAAGCTCACCGCGCTGAAGGTGGCCGTACTCCATCCAGGCGAGGGCGTGGAAATCGCGCCGGGTGTCGGAGAGTCCCTTCGATCGGACCCAGGACACCGACGCGTCGTAGGCGCGCCGGTTCGACATCACCGTCTTGTCCCACAGACCGAGCTGCACGTAGATGTGCGACGGCATGTGGAGCGCGTGCTCCACATCGGGTGCGATCTCGGCATAGCGATCGGCGGCGTAGAGCGCGAGGGGAGCGTGAAGGGGATCGTCGAAAGCATGGATGATGTAGTGCGCGGCTCCCGGATGGGTCGGGTGCTCGCGGAATATCTCCTCCGCTACCGCCGCCGCCTTCATCTGCGGGCGAAAGTCGTTCCCCGCGCGGCGCACCGTTCCCAGAGAGCGCCAGGGCATAGAACGCCCGCGCCTCCAGATCCTCCGGATAGAGGGCGACGATCTCCTCCATGGCGGCGGCATAGGCGAGGTCCCGTGCGTCCTTCTCGCCCGCGCCGTACAAAGTCTCGACCGCCTCCATCCACATCTTCTCGCGCTCGGTCCCGGCTTTCCCGACTCGCTCCTCCCGCGTCCGTCCGAGCTTCGACAGCGCCTTTCGCGCCGCCGGCAGATCCTGCTCGGTCGGAGTCATCAAGGGGTTTCCATTGTGGGCCATCGCTTCTCCCCAGTAGGCGAGGGCGAAGTCGGGCTCGAGCGCCTGCGCTTTCTGGAAGACCTCGATCGCGTCCTCGAACCCGAAGCTGTGGAGGATGGCGACGCCACGGAGGAACTCCGCCTGCGCCGCGGGAGTCGCCGACGTCGGGAAATCGACGGTTCCTGCCTGGAGCGCGAGGACGATCGCCGGAACGATGAGCGCCATGGAGCCGACCTCCCTTTCAGAGGAAGTCTACCACCGGCAACGAATGCCGTCTCAGACTGAACGCTCGTCGTCCGTCTGGGCGTAGAGCGCAGCGGTGGGCGCAAGGAGACCCTCCGGTCGTCTCCAAGCTACGAACGGGCCGTCATCGGAACACCTTCTTCAGGCTTCCCTTGCCGCCAATCCTTCGCAGAACCTCATCCATCTCGCCTTCAGACACCACAAGGGTCAGCGCCCGGTCGAGCGCTTCGGTGTCGGTTGCCGCGCCCAGGAGCCGCCTGGCTTTCTCGAGCTTCGCCTGGTCGATGCGGACGTGCCTGTGCCGAAGAACGGGCGAGTTTGTCATGTCCGCCTCCTTTGCTGGTTTGAATCGTACGCGAATTGTGTCCATCTCAGTTGAAGGCAACGCCTTATGCAAGACCGGGCCCGCGCGAGTATATTTCCCGCATGAGCCGGATCACGTTCGCCTTGCTCGCCATCGCCCTCGTTTCCTCCACCGCCTCGGCCGCTTTCGGAAATGACCTCAGGGACGACCCGCGCGTCCAGACCGCGCTCGGTCTTCTCGAAGTCTGGGCCGAAGCCGAGATGGCGTACGACGACATCCCCGGGGTCTCGATGGCGGTGGTCCACGATCAGGACCTGCTGTGGAGCCGCGGATTCGGCTTCGCCGACCGCGCGAGGAAGGCCGAAGCCTCCTCCGACACCATCTACAGCATCTGCTCGATCTCGAAGCTCTTCACCGCTATCGGGGTCCTCCAGCTTCGCGATCAGGGGAAGCTCGAGCTCGACGATCCGGTCTCGCAGCACCTCTCCTGGTTCGACATCCAGCAGAGCTTTCCCGACGCGCCTCCGATCACCGTGCGCGGGATCCTCACCCACTCCGCCGGGCTTCCGCGAGAGTCCGACTATCCCTACTGGACGTATCCCGACTACGCGTTCCCCACCCGCGAAGAGATTATCGACCGGCTCTCGGAGCAGAAGACGCTCTATCCCGAGGGGCGCTACTTCCAGTACTCGAACCTCGGGCTCACGCTCGCGGGAGAGATCGTCGCCCAGGTCGCGGGCGAGCCCTATGCGGAGTACTCCCGGCGCCGCATCCTCGGCCCGCTTCTGATGACGGACACTTCGACCGAGATCCCCGTCGAGCACCGCGGCGGACGCTTCGCCATGGGCTATGGAGGCAAGCGCCGCGAGGGCGGACGCGAGCCTCTGACGTTCTTCCAGGTCAAGGGAATCTCTCCCGCGGCGGGCTACGCCTCCACCGTCCTCGACCTCGCCAGGTTCGCCTCCTGGCAGTTCCGTCTCCTCGAGAACGGAGGCGAGGAGGTTCTCAAAGCCTCGACCCTTCGTGAGATGCACCGCGTCCACTGGGTCGACCCCGACTGGAAGACGACCTGGGGACTGGGATTCGCGGTCTCGCGCCGCGACGACAAGACGTTCGTCGGCCACGGCGGCAGCTGCCCGGGATTCCGCTCCGACCTCCTCCTTCAGACGAAGGAGAAGCTGGCGGCGGTATCGATGGCCAACGCCAACGACGCCGATGCCTCGGCCTTCACCCGGACCGCCTACCGCATCCTGTCCCCGGCCCTGGCAGAGGCCGCCGCGGCCCCGGAGAAAGCCCAGGCGCCGGACCCGTCGCTGAAGCGATACGTGGGGACCTATCGAAACGGCTGGGGCGGCGAGATTGCCGTGCTCCCGTGGAAGGACGGACTCGCCATGCTCTATCTTCCGACGGACGACCCGATGGATTCTCTCGAGCCGCTGAAGCGAACCGGGGAGAATCTCTTCCGGAGGGTGCGCCGCGACGACGGTGAGCTCGCGGAAGAGGTCGCGTTCACGGTTGCGAACGGCGAAGTCAGCAGCTTCACCCGCCACAGCAACCGGTTTCCGCGCGTTCGTTGAGGAGGGCCGGTCACCCCTCGCCCCTCAGGTGCTGCTCGGCGCGGGCCCGATCCCGGAAGATCGTGACCCGCAGTCCGGCGTTCCGGGCCACCGTCTCGACGAAATCATGGGAATGGTCGTCGGGACTGACGAGAAGAGCCACGAGGGCCGTCTTGTCGATCTCCGGAACATCAAACATTTCCTTCCTCGCGAACTCGTAGTTCGCGAGAACCGATTCCACGTTCCTGGACTCGGTCATGTCCACGAGATAGCGCTGGATTCCAAGCTCTCTTCCCATCGCATGGGCTTCGATGTTATTCGTCATCGCCCGCTCGCGGGTGTAGTTTCCGACGACTCTCAGGATGATGTACTTCCGATCGCTGGACGGTTCGATCGAGCGGAAACTCCCGTTATCCAGCCGCCGCACCTCGACCCCGTTGGAAGCCGCGCCCGTCCAGTGCTCGAACGAGACGGTGTTTTCATCCTCCTCGAGAGCCAGACTCAGGGCCTCTGCGCACTCCAAGGTGCAGGAGGTCAGGACGAGGTTGTAGTCCGTCCGCGTTCCCGGAATCGGCGGCTCGTCGCCGCGGCGGACGTAGGCGGCGGCCGTCCGCCCGGTGCCGGGGATGGAATGCTCGACGAACTCCCCGAGGTGGGGCTGCAGGGAAGCCTCGTCCCTCACCCCCAGCAGCACGCGGAAGACCCGCTCTTCGGCCGTCCGGGAAACTTCGGACTCGCACCACGCGCAATTGGCCGATGGGTCGGGTGGTGTCCACCGGGTCCACTTCATAAGACCTCCCCTTCGAGTACTTCTTCAGCAAGAGCAAGAGTCGTGCCCGAACCCAGGCGAACCCCGGGAACTGCCGGCGGCTCAAAGGATATCCCGAACGAAGCGCGCGGGCCCATCGGAATGGGCCCGCGCGCATTTCAAAACGCAATATCCGAACCCGCGGGGCGAGGGATCACGACCTCGCCCTCGGCTTCGTCACTCCTCGAAAACGCAGACGGTTCTCCGTCCGTCTGGTACACTGGTCGTATCACTTTTCCAATCGAAGCTCCAAAGGAGATCGCCTCATGAACGTGAGCCGTCTCGCCCTTCTGTTCTCGGCGCTCGCCTTCGCCTCTCCGGTGCGTGCCGAGACTCTTCGAGTGCTCGCGCTCGAGTCCGATTCCTTCTTCTACCAGAAGGACGGCAAGCTCACCGGCATCGAGCACGACATCCTCGACTACTTCGCCAAGTCCCGGAACGCGACTCTCGAGGTCGAGTGGGTGGACTCGTTCGCCGGGATGCTCGAGCGCGTCGAGAAGGGAGAGGTCGATCTCGCCGCGGGCACCATCACCATCACTCCCGAGCGAGCCCGGAGAATGGACTTCACTGCGTCGTACTTTCCGGTTCAGGTGATCCTGGTCGAGCGGATGAGCGACCACACGAAGTCCCTGACCGATCTGGTGGGCCAGAAGGTGGCCGCCTTCACCAGGACGACGGCGGAGGACGCCCTCAGAGCCGTTCCGGGAATCCTCATCGTCAACGACGGGACGCTCCAGGAGCAGATGACGGCGATCGAGCGCGGCGGGCTGCGCGCCGCCGCCGCCGACTCGAGCGCCATCATCCCCGAGCTCGACAAGTTCCCGAACCTGAAGATTGGAATGGCGCTCGGCGCCGAGAGCGGATTCGGCTTCGCGCTTCCGAAGGGCTCTCTCCTCACCGCGCCTCTGACCGAGCACATCAAGAAGCTGAAGCAGTCCGGGATCTACTTCCGCCTCGTGACCACGCACATGGGGCCGCGGGCGAGCGAGATCGTCAAAGCGGCGAAGGCCGAGTAGGTATCCCGAGGCGGTCCGAGGGACCGGGCGAGGACAATCGCTTTTCCCTCCGCAGCGCGCGGACGTTCGCTTCGCGCCAGGCTTTGTCGTCGAGGACGAAGAATGAGTCGCGGAGCGCCGCCATGCCGCTCTTTCCCGCGGGCGCGGAGAGCGTCAGTCCCGAAGGCGCGGTGACGACCAGAGCGCGCTCGCCTCGCCGGCGTATCCGGACTCGGATGGTCTCGTCGTCAACGCCCCGGGCCTCCAGGTCGACGAGCCCCCCCTCCATCGCGTCGAGCAGATTGTAGTCGAAGAGCGCCTCTTCCCCGCGACCTTCGCCCTTCCGGCGGAGCACGAACAGATGCTGGCTCGGGAGAAACTCGTGGAGCGCTTCGAGCTCGAACCCCGCGGGCTTCCACTCGGCGAGAACCTCTCGAACCGACAGCGTATGCTCGGGCCGGATGTGGTCCGCCGAGCCGTCCTCCTTGCGGTACTCGAGGAGCGCCACTCTGCCGCCGGGAGCGAGCGATTCGCGCATGCGGACGAGCATGAGCTCGAACGCCTCCATCTCGTGGTAGACGTCGGCGAGAAGAATCCAGTCGAGTGAGCCTTCGGGAAGGCGAGGATCGGTGGACGTTCCCCGGACGGTCTCGATCGCGCCGACTCCCTCCTCGGCCGCGAGCTGCTCCAGGAGCGCGAGCATCTCCGGCTGGATGTCGGAGGCGTAGACCTTTCCTCCGGGGACGACCTTCTTCGCGACTCGCCGCGTGTAATAACCGGAGCCCGCCCCGACGTCGGCGACGACGTCCCCTGGAACGAGCCCCATGGCCTCGAGAACCTGATCGGGCCGCTCCTCATCCTCCCGATCCTCGCGCTCGAGCCAGTAAGCCCCGCGGTAGCTCATGGGCGCGGCCGGCGTTCGCCGGGCTCGCGTGACTTCTTTCCCGTCGACGAAGACTCTCTCGATGGCGGAGAAGGCCTCGAGGCTCTCGAGCGGGCTCGCCGAGAGAACCAGCACATCCGCCGCCTTCCCCCGCTCGATCGTTCCCCGGATTCTCGAGAAGCCCGAGCGCTCTCGCACCGTTTCGGGTCGCAGACACGAGAACGTCTCCGAGCGGGACTCCCGCCTCCGCCAGCATCGATAGCTCGCGGTGGAAGGACGGGCCCTGGAGCGTTCCCACGTTCCCGCCGTTGGTTCCGACGGCGAGGGGGACGCCCGCCTGGTAGAGCCGCCGAGCATTGTCGAGGAGAATCGCCTGTCCCTCCGGCGAGCTTCCCCAGCGGATCGAGACCGGCATCGGGGGCCGCTCGGCCGGGGGAATCCGTGCGAGGTCGTCCCAGGTAGCGATGACTTCGGGGTCCCCGCACCGGGTCTCGATGGGAAGGAGCTCGACGTTCCCCTCCAACACGTCTCGATAGCTCCCGAAGTGGGAGAGGCCGGTTATCGAGACTACTCCCCCCTCTCGCGCGAGGGCGAGAACCTCGTCGTCCAGGGTGCGATCGACGACGGTGTGGGCGAGAACGTCCGCTCCCGATTTGAGCGCCATCTTCGCCGCTTCGAGCTCCTCGGCGTGCATCGCGACTCTCAGTCCCGTCGCGTGCGCTTCGTCTACCAGGACCGCGAGGATCGGAGCGAACTCCGCAGGATTCGAGCCCGCATAGCCTGCCTTGAGGAGTCCCACACCGCTCTCCAGGAGCGCACGGACCCTGGAGCGGGCGGCATCGGGAGTCGCGACCTGGACCAACACCGGATCTTCCCGCGTCCAGAGCGTGACCTCATCGACCGGGAAATTCGCGAGGAACGGCCCGGCGGCGACCACGTGGGGAGCCGCGGAGCTCTTTTGAAGATCGATCTCCCAGCGCGGACCGCCGAGGGAGGCGACCGTGGTCACCCCCGAGCAGAGGAATCGATCGAGGGTCTCCTCGATGCGATCCCGGATTCGCTGCCGTTCTTCCTCGTGAGGAACGAAGCGAGTCAAATCGTAGTCGTCGGGACTGGTGTAGAGGCTCCCGGAGTCGAAGAGATGCACGTGGGCGTCCACGTAGCCGGGAACGATCCACTTCCCCGAGGCATCGACGACGAGGTCGCCGGCTTCCGGCCGGAATCCCGAAGCGCTTCCGACGGCGGCGATGCGCCCGTCCTCGATCTCGACATAGGCGTTCGCGAGGGGAGGACCGCCGGTCCCGTCGAGGAGCGTTCCGTTCAGGAGGACGACGCCCGCGAGAACGAGCCAGTTCAGAACGATCAGACGATTCTCCGAGGCAGAAGCGGATTCAGATGCATGGTGAGGTCGTAGACCGACGCCCCGGAGCTCTTCCCGACGTCCTCGGGCCTCGAGCCGTCCCGCCAGTCGAAGATCACCGCCTCGTCCCCGATCTCGACCGATTTCTCGGGACCGATCTCGACGATGGTGTGGCTCGCGGAAACGCTGGCGACGATCGGGTAGAGCGACTCCCCGATGCGGACTTTCGCCTTCCCGGCGACGCCCCGGGGGAGGCCGTCCGTATGGCCGATGGGGAGAGTGGCGATCCAGACGGGCTTCTCCGCCCGGTAGGCGCGGTTGTATCCGGCGCTGTCCCCCGCCTCGAGCCTCTTCACGTAGGCGACTCTCGCCTTGAGCGCGAGCGCGGGCCGGAGCGCGAGCGCCGGGGAGGACCGAAACTCCTGCTCCGAGTAGACGCCGTAGATCGCCATTCCCGGACGTACCATGTCGAGGAAGAAGTCCGGATGCAGGAAGAGGCCGAAGCTCGAGACGGCGTGCCGTTTTCCGAGCGCGATTCCTTCGGCGGCGAGACCCTCGGTGAGGGCGAGGAAGCGTTTCTTCTGCTCCTCGTCGAAGGCGGCGTCCTCGGCGAAGGTCATCAGGATGCCTTCGATCCGGATCGACTTCCGCCTCGCGAAGTCGCGAACGAGCTCGGCCGCCTGGCGATGGGGGACGCCGACTCTTCCGATTCCGGTGTCCACGCAGACGTGGACCCCGAGCGGCTGCTGGCGCTTCGCGGCGAGGCGGTCGAGAACGCCTCCGATCGGGGTGTAGATCATCGGAGTGATGGAGCGGGCGGCCGCTTCCTCGAGGTTCTTCTCGTCGAAGGGGCCGAGGAGGAGGACGGGCTTCCGAATCCCGGCATCGCGCAGCGCCGCGGCCTCCTGGAGCTTGACGACGGCGAACCCTTCGATGGCATCCGAGGGCTCGATGAGCCGCGCCACGTTCGTCACCCCGGCGCCGTACCCGTTGTTCTTGATGACCGCGAGGATCGGCCGGTTCCCCGCGCGCTTCCGGATCTCGGCGACGTTTCTCGTCAGGTTCTCGCCATGGACCTCGACCCAGGGGTCGAACGAGGAAACAAGGGTCTTCCCTTCGGTCGCCGCTTTCGCATCGCGGGCGGCGGCGAGCCCCAACGCGCCGGCGGCGCCGGCCTCGAGGAATCGGCGACGATCCATCACGCACCTCCGAAAAAATCGTTCATCCCACCTCGACCGGGCAAGTCATGCAGTGCGCGCCTCCGTTTCCCAGAAAGAGCTCCTCCGCGGGGAACGTGGCGATGTGCCAGCCGTGCCGGGCGAGCTCGGAGGCGATTCGCGTCGCCGAGGCGAACCCCACGGCGATCTCCGACCGCTTCGTCACCACCATGTTGAGGTGGCCCGCCTTCCTCTCCGAATTGGATATGGGGATGGTACGGATGCCCTTCTTCTTCAGGAACTCCTCGAACATCACGTGGCGGACGCCCGGCTTGCCGTCCTCGTAGAGGCGGCAGGGAAAGACGCGGAGCGAATCGGGATAGATCAGGGCGAGATCTCGATCGAGCACCATGAAGATGCCGTCGATGTGAATGTGGCCGAACGGAAGCGGGACCTCGAGGAAGTACTTCACGTCCTTGCCCAGGACGAGATCCCGGAGCATGCGGGTGCCCGTCTCGTTGGCCCGATCGCAAAGGGACGCGACCGCGGTATCGTCGCCGAGGATCGTGACTCCCCCGCCCTCGAGATAGCCCGGAGGCTCTACGGCGCCGAGAATCGGGATGCCGAGTCTCTCGAACGCCCGGGCCATCATCACCTGGTCTCCCCACCGACCCTTCAAGTGGGGTGACATGAGGACCGCCCCGCGGGAGAAGACGACGGCGAGGTCCCGCGTATAGGTCATGTTCGGGCGGCGGGCCATGTATCCAGAGGCGTCGTCGTCCTCTTTCAGGACCTCGCTCAGGAGCAGGGTCTCGACCCCGTGCGCCTGGAACATGCCGAGCATGGTGTCGTAGTCCGAGAGGAACCGCTCGCGGTCGACGGGCCGGCTGAAGTTGAACTCCGCCAGGGTTTTGTCGGTCACCATGGCGAGCTCGGGGCCGGGCCGATGGACCAGGACCCGCTTCAGATCGCCGTACGCGTTGGAAACACCGTATCCGCTCACACCGTCCCTCCGGGCCGCTCCCCGCTGTCCGCGCCGCCGCCTACATTACTCTATAATGCCCTCGAAGCCTTCCCGTCCTGAAGCCGCCTGGGCCGGGCTCGGTAGCCTGGAGGTTCATCTCTATGAAGCTCGCGTCGCTCGTGGAAGGCGGCCTGCTCGCCGCCCTGGCCTCGATCGCTCCGGCGCAGGAATCCAGGGAGCCAAATCAAGAAGTGCCGACGTTCCGGGCCGGCGTCGACGCCGTCCTCGTGGACGTCGTGGTGATCGATGGGGAAGCTCAGCCGATATCCGGCCTCGGCGAAAAGGACTTCCAGGTCTTCGAAGACGGAGTCGCCCAGACCATCGCCACCTTCGACGTCACCGACTGGACGTCGTACGTGGGAGAACGGATCGATGGCGCTCCGAGGGAGGCCGGGGTCAATACCTATCCCCGCCGGTTCATCTTCGTCGTGAACCGGCAGGGCGCGGAATTCGAATACCTGACCCGAGCGAAGCGGGACCTGGCAACGTTCATCGTCGAGTCCATGGCGGAGGGCGACGAGGCAATGGTGATCGACGTGGGCTATTCGTTGAAGGTCGTCCAGGACTTCCAGGCGGGCAAGGAGCACACCCTTCAGGCAGTTCGCAAGCTGAGCCAGATGCAGGTCGACTATCCGATGGGCGCCGACCGGGCGGCGCACCAGATGTATCGCGACCTCGAGTCCCTCGGCCAGGCGCTTCTCGGGATTCCCGGGCGCAAGATCGTGATCTTCCTCTCGAACGAGCTCGCGACGTTCACTTCCCCGGGGAGCCGGGACTCCGATAACAGCTTCGCGCTCAAGGAAGCCGTCGAGGCGCTGAACCAGGCGAACACCTCGGTCTACACGCTCGATATCCGCGGGCCGGAATCCACGTTCAACTCGTTCCACGGCGGTCTTTCCCCGCTCGCGACCGAGACCGGGGGGCGGTACTTCCACAACAACCCTTCCTTCAACACGCCGCTGAAGCGAATCGGGACGGAGAACCAGCGCTACTACCTCCTGAGCTACGTCTCCACCAACCCCGAGGTCGACGGCTCGTACCGCAAGATCGAGGTCAAGGTGGCCCGCGAGGGCGCGACGGTCATCGCGCGCCCCGGATACTTCGCGCGGGAGCCCCAGGCCGTCCCCACCGAGGCAACCGAGGAGAGGCCGGAGGATCCTCCGAAAGCGCGCGCCTCCGCAGAGCTTCCTCTCGCGGTCGAGGTCAGCACGTACTTCCTTCCCACGGGGGCCGGCGCCGTTCACGTACCGGTGAGCGTAGCGCTGCCCGCGGATCTTCTCTCGGGCGAGGGCGGGGACGGACGCAAGCTCGCATTGAGGGTGGTCGATGGGAGCGGCACCCCGCTGCACTCGCTCGAAGAGCCGGTGAGCCTCGAGCGGTACTACGTGGTTTCGAGCTTCTCGCTCGCGCCCGGCTCGTACCTGCTGGAGGCGGTGGTGAGCGCGGGCGAGCGGGAGCTCCATCGCGCCTCGACCCAGATCGAGGTTCCTCCCGGCCTCGGCGATCGCTTCGGTCTCTCGAGCATCCTGCCCGTCGTCTCCAGAGAAGCCGCCGCGAGCGCCGGAGCCGGCGACCTGCCCCTCCTTCCAGTTCCGGCCGTGCGCCGGGGGGAAGCCTTCCACGTCCTCTTCCAGGTCCTCCCCGGCCGCGAATCGCCGTCGAAGCGGGCCCGGGTGAGTTATCGAATCCTCGACTCGGGCGGGGCCGAGGTCTCGAAGGGCAGGGTCGAGGATGAGCTCTCTCTCGCGGACGGAGCCGACGGCACCCCGGTCATCCTGAGTCTCCCGACGCGCTCTCTCGCCTATGGAGCCTATCGGGTGGAGGTGCGGATCGAGGATCCGTCCTCGGGACGCGCGGCATCGAGCGAGATCGAGTTCCGCGTGCGCTAGAGCTCGAGGGCTTCCGGTATCCGAATTGGCATGACCCGTTAGGCGGCGCGTCCGCCTAAGGAGGTCGAGACCCCGTTTTCTCGTCCTACGCTTCGAGGGCCGCATGTTGCGGCCCTATCCAAGGAGGCTAGGAATGAAACTGCGACTGATCGCGATTCTCACGGGACTGCTCGGTCTCTCGACTCAGGGATTCGCCGTTCCCTTGATCCATGAAGTGCTCTACGACGCGGAGGGCGCCGATGCCCCCTACGTCTTCACCGAGATCTCGGATCTTCCCGGCACGAGGCTCGACGGCTACCGTCTGGTAGGCATCGACGGAGCCAGCGGTCTCGCTTATCGGCAGATCCAGCTCTCCGGGGCTCTGATTCCCGATGACGGACTTCTGGTCATCGCCACCGCGCGGGCGGTGGGCGAGCTCCTGTTGGTGCGCGATTTCATCGCCGATGTGGACTGGCAGAACGGCCCCGAGGCGATCCAGATATGGGACGCCCTGGGCGCCGTCGTCGACGCGCTCCAATATGGGGACGCCGGCTCACTTCGCCTGGGGGAAGGGCGCTTCGCTCCCGACCCGCCGGCGGGTTTTTCTCTGACCCGGGACCTTCTGAGCACCGATACCGGCGACAACAGGGCGGATTTCCAGGTCTCGACTCCGACACCGGGGGCGGGAAGGATCCTGGCCTCGGTTCCCGAGCCGCCCGCCTTTCTCGTTCTCGCGGCGGGGTTCCTGGGCCTGATCCTCGGAAGAGCTCCTTCGAGGCGTCTCGGTGGGTAGCTTTCCCGGCCGATCGATTCGCGCCGATAGTGAATTCGGTAGAGAACGTTCGCTCGGTCGTCGGATACGAGGAGCAATCCATCGCCGAGCTCGAGGACGTCCGCCGGACTTCCCCACGCGCGGTCCTCCTTCAGTTTCGCTCCAGGGGAAGGATCAGGCACGTCGGTCCTCCCGCGCCTTTCCGGAACTCCGAGAGGTCTACGCCGTGAACTCGCAACCCGCAGGCGTCCAGCGCTTCCATCGTCTCGAGGTTCTCGGCCTCGTTCGCAAGAACCTCGTTCGGCGCGAGGCAAATGACGTTGGCCGACGAAGGGCCGCGTTTTCCGACCCACAACACGTCGAAGCCGTCGAAGAACCCGAGCGGGTAGTCGCCGCGGCAGGCGACGACGCGCCCGGGAGCGACGACGCTAACCGCCCCTCCGAGGTGCAGGTATCCCTCGACCTTCGCAACCCGGACCTCGTATTCCATCCTCCCCAGGAGCTCCGAAAGCTGCCGAGTCCCCTCCACGTTCGTACGCCGGGAATGCCCGACGAAAGCGACGCGGCCCGAGATGATGACGTCTCCTCCCTCGACCGTTCCCGGAGGCTCGATGGCGCCGGCCCGCGGCTCTCCGGACGACTCGAGGAAAGAAGCCATCCAGATTTCCTCGCCGCGGCGGCTCGGGAGGCCCATGCGGAGCTGGATGTAGCCGCGAGGGGTAACGAGCGAGACGTCGCGGGTGAAGACCGAGTTGGGATGCCCGGAAAGCTCGGGGGCGTCCTCGACCCTGGCACCGCTCCGCTCCAGGGCCGCGACCAGCGCCCCGTGCTGGGCCCGGGTCCTCGCGGGATCGGCCACCTGGTTTACGTTGTGAGCCCGGGGATCGGCGATCCGGAAGTACTCCTGCCGCGGAGTCGAGACGACCACCCGCGTGAGGCGCTCACCTTCGTCGCGCAGCACAGGGCGGATTCTAGTACCACCCGGATCGAACGCAAAGACGCAAAGGCGCAAAGACGCAAGGGTTTTCAAAGGGGATTGGAAGGGGATTCTTTTTTGCGCACTTGCCCCTCTGCGCCTTCGCGTTCTGTCTTGGATTTGGTGCTCAGGCCGACGCGACCTCGACTCCGTAGAATCCCCGGGCCGGGTCTCCCGGGAGACGGCCCTTCGCGAGAGCGCGCAGCACGACCTCGGGGTCGTGCTGGAAGCTCACGACCCGCTTCTCGCCGTCGAGCCCGGAGGCGATGACCGCCCTCTCGTACTCCAGCACCTCCGTGAAGTAAGGGATGTCGAGCGCGAGGGCCGCCAGATGGCGGCCGAAGCGCAGCGCCTCGAGCGGTGCTGCGGGCAACGGAGCCTCCCTCTTCCAGTAGGCTTCCAGGAGCGAGCGGAAGAAGGCCGGGCCCGCCGCGGCCGCCACCAGGCGGGACGTGAGCGCCAGGTGCTTCGCGACCATCGATGCGCGAGAGTCCGAGAGGAGCTGTCGGGCTGCGCCGAGCCCCGGATCGCGGAGGAGCTCTTCCGCGAGAGCGCCCTGAACCTCTCTCCCCACGACGAGCCCGCCGAGCACGTCTTCCCATTCCCGCGGCGAGATCGATCGCTCGGGGGTCCACCGGGTGCTCCGCCGCCGAGCGCTCGAGGAAGCTGCGCCGCCGTTGCGGCGTTCTCCCCAGAGCGACCTCAGAACCCGAATCTGTTCCGTGAGGCCCGAAGCTCCCAGACGAGGGACCGAATCCGGGTGGATCTCGTAGAGGATCGCGCGCAGGTTCGGAAGTCGGGGCACGAGCGCCGCGGCGATCTCGATCAGGGATTCGAGGATCTCGCCCGGCCGCGCGCCGAACCCATACCCGGTTCGCTGGCTGCCGGAGCCGAGCCGAAGGTCCCAGACGCGCTCGAGCGGGATCTCGTCGAGAAAGCGGGCGACCGGATAGCGTCCGTTGGCCGCGTTGATCCAGAGAGTCCCGAGGTCGAGAACCACCCCGCACTCGGCGTCCTCCGCCACCTCCGCGAGAAACTCTCCGTCCGAGATCTCGTCGCGCCGCGGCCTCAGGTAGTTCCGGATGCTTCTCAGGGCGAATGGGGCGCGGATCTCGTTTCGTACGGAGCGAGCGGAGTGGGCGGCGAGTCGAGCCCCGCCGACCGTCTGCCGCAGGGGAAGCACGAGACCGGTATCGAAATCCTCTGACCTGGGCCCCCTTGCCTCGAGCGAATGCGCGCGATGAAAAGCGAGATCCCCGGTCACCCAGCGGGCGTCGAGCTCCGAGACGAGCTCGCGGAGCCGGGGAAAAACGCCGGGCTCCGGAAGCCTCGATGCGCCCACGGGACAGCAGCGGAGGATCTTGGCGCAGGGAATCCGAGCCAGGTCGGAGAGCCCCTCATCGTTCCGGTCGAGCCACGGAGAGGAGTCGATCTCGAGGACGTCGATGCCCTCGGCGCTCGCAGCCACGAAATCCGCGAGCGCGGAATGGTACGCCAACCCAACACCGAGCTCGCGGGTCATCGTCATTTTCTCGAGTGGATTGCAAACTCCATTCCACCCCCGGGCCGCGCCTGGTGCGGAGTTCCCGGGGCTCACCCTGTAGCGGGCTCGCATCGATACGTTCTCCTGTATCGCCGTCGACTACAGCGGACGACTTTTCCGTGTTTCGGAGCGGACCCTGTGCTAATGTGCGATTTCGTCGAATGGCCACGAGCGAGCCCGCATCGCCTTCACCGGACGAACCTAGCCCACGAAAGCGGACGAGGCGCCTGCCTCGCTCCGCGTTTCCGGTCGTTCCGGTAGCGACCCCGAGCGGCTGCATCTCCCCCAAGCTCGAGGGGCGCCTCGATCCCGGCAAGGGCGGCAAGGGGGTCTTCGCCCGAGTCCCGATCGAGGAGCACGAGACCCTGGTAGTCTGGGGAGGCGAGATCGTCACCCGAAGCCAGCTTCAGCTCCTTCCCCCGAAACAGCGCCACCGGCTATGCCTTCAGGTCGAGGAAGGCCTCTTCCTCATGACCTCCCGCGAGGGTCCGGCCGACTGGGTCAATCACTCGTGCGATCCCAACTCGGGAATGAGCGGCCAGATCGTGCTCGTGGCGATGCGGGAGATCGCCCCGGGTGAGGAGATCTGCTTCGACTACGCGATGACCGACTCCAGTCCCTACGACGAGTTCGACTGTGAGTGCGGATCGACCGGATGCCGGAAGCGCGTCACCGCCGAGGACTGGCGACGCCTCGATCTTCAGGAGCGCTACCGCGGGTTCTTCTCTCCCTACCTTCAGAAACGGATTCTCAGCTCAGGCGGTGGATCGAATGGGTCTTGACGATGAGGTGGACGGAAAGGCCGGGCCTGAGCTGAAGCGACCGCACCGCGCCGTGCGAGAGCCGCACGTAGATCGAATCGTTCGCGTCGACTTCGACCATCGCCACTCCGCCCTGCTCTTCGATGGCGCGGATTCGTCCCCCGAAGACGTTTCTCGCGGATAGACCCAAAGGCGCCTCCTTCGACAGAAGTATGTCCTCCGCCAGGAGGCCGAGAAGAACCCGCTCGCCGACGGGAGCTTCGCGGTAGGGAATCAGGAGCGGAAGCTTTCGCTCGGTCTCGACCCGCGTCAGCCCTTCCTCCGGCTCGTGGCCCAGCACCACCGCTTCCAGGAGGTTCTCGAACCGGTCTCGGAAGAACGCTCCTCTAGCCCGGGGACGGGCGAGCACCGAGCGCGGCTCCCCGCGGTCTACCACCGACCCTCTGTCGAGAACCACGACCTCGTCGGCGAGGGTGAAGACATCGGCCACGTCGTGGCTGACGACGAGAGCGGGAATGCGGTGGAGCTCCCGCAGGCGCTTCACGTAGGGAAGCACGCGGTCCTTGAGCTCGACGTCGAGGGACGCGACGGGCTCGTCCAGGAGCAGTAGCCGGGGTTGGGACAGGAGCGCCCGGGCGAGCGCGACCCTCTGCCGTTCGCCTCCCGAGAGACCCGAAGGGCGGCGCTCGAGGAGCTGGCCTATCTCCAGGGCCTCCGAGACGGCCGAGAGCGAGAGCGGGCCGCCGTCCCGAAATCCGTAAAGGAGATTGGCCCGTACGTCCAGGTGGGGGAAGAGGAGCGCGTCCTGAGGCACGAGCCCGAACCGGCGTTTCTCCGGAGGGAGAAAGATCCCGCGAGCGCTCGAATAGATCACCTCGCCCTCGACGCGGATCTCCCCCTCGAGAGGACGCCTCAGTCCCGCCATCGCTTCGAGGAAGGTCGTCTTCCCTACCCCCGAAGGACCGAAGAGCGCGGTCACCGGGTGCGCGAGAATCGAGCGTGACCGAGAGGTCGAACTCCGAGAGGGGTACTCGCAGGCGGACGTGGATCACGAGGACTCGGCGAGCCGGGCGCGGCTGCGGCGAACGAGGCGCTCCGAAAGCCAGATGGCGACGAACGCCACGACCACGCTGACGGCGGCGAGCCGGTAGGCTTCGCGGTCCCGGCCGATCGAAACGAGCTGGAAGATCGCGAGCGACATCGTCTGGGTCTCGCCCGGAATGTTGCCGGCGACCATGATGGTGGCTCCGAACTCTCCGAGCGCGCGCGAGAACGCGAGGATGGCCCCCGCGAGGATGCCCCGGGCGGCGAGTGGAAGCGTCACCGTCAAGAACACATGGAACGGCCCGCGCCCGAGAGTCCGCGCGAGGGCGGGAAGCCTCGGATCCACGCCTTCGAAAGCGGCCCGAACGGTGCGCACCAGGAGCGGGAACGCCACCACGGACGAGGCGACAACGACGGCGCGCCAGGTGAAGGCGATGCTCAGATCGAATCGTTCGTAGAGGAAACGGCCTACCGGCCGATTCCGACCGAAGATCTCGAGCAGCAGAAGCCCCACCACGGTGGGCGGAAGCACCAGAGGAAGGGTCGCGATGGTCTCGACGACGCTCCGACCCGGCCACCGCGTGCGCGCGAGCCAGAGGCCGAGAAGGATTCCGGCCGGCAGGGTCAGAAGGACTCCGGCGAGAGCGATCTCGACGGTGAAAACGACGAGCCCGAGCAGATCCGGGGTCACTCCTGCCTCAGAACCACGAACCCGTACCGCTCGAACACCGACCTCGCCTCGGGCGAGAGGAGAAACTGGAAGAGCGCCCGCGCTCCCTCGTTCGCTCCGCGCGCCAGGGCGAGGGGGTACAGGATTTTCGGGCCTTCGCCGGGCGGGACCTCGAACGCCACCCGCACTCGAGGCTCGAGGACGGCGTCGGTGCGATAAACGAGCCCCGCTCGCACGTTGCCCGAGGCGACGGCCGCGAGAGCCGCGCGGACGTCGAGCGTGGGAACCACCCGGGAGCGAATCCCTTCCCAGAGGCCGAGCTTCTCCAGGTATTGACGGGCGTAGACTCCCGCGGGCACCGCCTCCGGATCGGCGAGGGCGATCCTCTCCGCCCGCTCCAGATCCCCGGGCGATCGGATGGATTCTCCCGCGTCGCGCCCTTCGACGATGACCAGCTGGTTCGAGAGCAGGTCCCGTCGCCAGCCTTCCTCGATCCAACCTCCGGAGGCGACGCGATCCATCTGCCTTTCGTCGGCGGACAGGAAGAGGTGCGCCGGAGCGCCCGCGAGAATCTGGCGGGCGAGGTCGTTCGAGCCGCCGAACTGAGGCACGACCCGCACTTCCGGGTGAGAAGCCTCGAAAAGGCCGATCGCTTCCTGGAGCGACTCCGTGAGGCTCGCCGCGGCGAAGACCCGGACGGCGGTGAGGGCGGCGGCGAGCGCTACGGTTTCAAGCAACGACTCTCTCCTCTCCCATGCGTCGAACGTCGTAGCCGGGAAGGTCGCGATAGAGCTTCCGCATGGCGCCGGAGCGGAGAGCGCCCAGAAGAGCGACGACCGCCCGGTCGGACCGGAGATCGGAGGATACGCAGAGCTCGTAGTCCTCCTGCTGCACCGCCAGGAAATCGAGGCCCGCCTCCTCAGCGGCGAGCCGCACGGCGACTCCCGCATCCGCCCAGCCGCCCGCGACCGCCTGCGCGACTCCGCGGTGGTCGGAGGCGAGGTGGCGGAACCGTCGCGAGGCGCCGCTTCCGCGAAGGAGCCGATCGAGGCACCGCCTCGCGCCCGAGCCCTCTTCCCGGCCTACCCAGCGAATGCGCGACCGCGCGAGGGTCGATGCCGAGCGCCCGCGGAGAGACGGAGCGAGCGCCACCCCCTCCTGCCAGCGTGCGAGGTGGAGAAGCGCGTAGCCGGAGCCCAGGGTGGTCGCGACCACCGAGGCGTTCCCGTCGCGTCCCTTCTCCGAGAACCAGTGGACGCCCGCCGCGTGCACCAGGCCTCGCGCGAGAAGCGAGAGCGCGTCGCGGCTGCTCCGGGTGAGCGGGAGGACGCGAAGCCCCTCGACCCTCCGGAGCTCCGAGGCGAGAAGCCCGATGGCGGGATCGCATCCCGCGATCACTACCGTGTCCTCGACATCCCTCCCGACCTCGCGGTCGACGGACTCGGCGCGGAACGTTCCGTCGTGAGGAACGACTCCGAGCGCCGTGGGCTCGACGGGAAACAGAAGCCTTCGAGCGCCGACTCTCGCCTCCCAGAACCGTCCCGAATTCCTCCGGGGCGGGAGGGCCCAGACAGCGTCGGATCCGCCGGCGCGCGCGAACAGCTCCTCGACGGTGCGGCCGAGGACCCGCGCGAGCGCGAGCGCGGTCGCAATCGAGGGCGAAAGCCGATCGTTCTCGACGGCACTCACCTCGGCGCGCGAGATTCCGCTCCGTTCCGCGAGCTCCTGCTGGGACCAGCGGCGCTCGTTCCGAAGGCGTTTCACCGGATTCGTTGGCGACATGTTCCTGTCAATGACGACACTATCATATCATCGAGAAATAGGTCCAGGAATCCCCGTCCGCGAGCTCTTGACATTATTTCTCAATCTGATAAATAATGTCCCGGTGAGCCCGGTTCTGTTTCACATCCTCCTCGGTTTGAAGGACGAGCCCCAGGACGCGGAGGGAATCGTCTCCCGCATGCGCGCTCTCGGCCGGGCGTCGGAGCCGCCTCTCGCCTCCTTCTACCGGGCCCTCAAGCGGGCCCTCGACGAGGGCTACCTCGAGATCCTGGACCCCGAGGACGCCGGCCGACGGGGGCGGCCCCGCCAGCGCTATCGAATCACCCGGTCGGGAAGGACCGCGCTCGCCTCCGAGGCGCGGAGGCTCGGGAGGCTTTCCAAGCTGGCGCTCGGCGCCGCGGGGACCGACCGCGAATGAGCGCGGAGCGTCGGCGGCTGAGATCCTTCTTCGAGCGGATCCTTCGCGTCTATCCCGAAGACTTCCGCAGGCTCTTCGCCGAGGACATGACCGAGCAGTTCTCGCGCAGATGCGACGAGGCCGAAACCCGCGGAGGCCGACTGTTCCTCTACGCGTTCGCGATCCGGACCGCCCTCGAGGTCGCCGTCCACGGAGCCCTCGAGCGCCGAAGCTCCGTCCGCGGCCTTCGGGGCGGGCGGCAACGGAAAGGATTCAGAATCGAAATGGTAGCCGAGTTTCGACATGCCCTGAAAGGCCTTCTCAAGACCCCGGGCTTCACCGTCCTCGCGGTCCTGACCCTGGGTCTCGGAATCGCCGTCACCAGCACGATGTTCAGCCTCACGAGCACGCTGCTGTTCAGCGAGCTTCCGGCGAGCGATCCCGAACGGCTGGTATTCGTCTGGGGCCGCAACGAGCGCGCCAGCGAGAATCGCGCGCCCCTCTCCCTTCCCGAGGTGGCCGAGCTGCGGGCGGGAGTATCGAGCTTCGTGTCGGTGGGGACGGCCGTGGACGAGTCGTTCGAGCTCACGGGCGTCCCTCGGCCCCGGCGCGTCACCGCGTTCCGGGTGACGGACAACTTCCTCGACGTCTGGGGGGTTTCGACGATTCTCGGCCGCGGCTTCGTTCCGGGAGAGGACCGCGCCGGAGCACAGCCCACGGCGCTGCTGAGCCACGGATTCTGGGAGCGGGAGCTCGGGTCGGATCCCAAAATCGTCGGGGCGACGCTCGTTCTCGATGGGAAGCCGCACCTCGTCGTCGGCGTCGTCTCGCCGAAGATAGAGTTCGGAGACCTGTCGCAAATCGACCTCTGGGTTCCCATGGGCCGCGAGCTTCTGACGGCGAATCGCGACGAGCGCCTCGCCTTCACCCAGGCGCGGCTCGAGGCCGGCGTCTCCGCGTCCGAAGCGCAGAAGGAGTGCGATCTTCTCGCCTCCCGCCTGCAGCAGGCGCATCCCGAGAGCCACGGGTGGAGCTTTCGCGTGAGCCCGATAGCGGACGAGGTCCTCAATCAGGACGATCGTTCGATCGTCGTGGTTCTCGTCATCTCCGTTGGCTTCGTGCTCTTCATCGCCTGCGCCAACGTGGCCAACATGCTCATGGCGCGGACCGCCGCCCGGTCCCGCGAGATTGCCGTGAGACTTGCGCTCGGAGCGCGGCGAAGCGCCATCCTCAGGCATTTCCTCACCGAAGCGTTGCTGCTGTCCCTGGGAAGCGCTCTCGTAGGCCTCCTCCTCGCGCGCGGTCTGCTCGATCTTCTCGTCCTCATCACCTCCGGTGAGCAGTGGATCTACCGCGCGGCTTCGATCGACCACCGGGTCCTCGCCTTCACCCTGGCGATAACCGCCGCCACCCCGCTGTTCTTCGCGCTCCTGCCCTCGCTTTCGGCGTCTCGGCCCGACCTCACCGGAAGCCTCAGAGAGGGCGCCCGGGCCGGAACCGGCCGCCGAGCGCTCCGTTCTCGCGGGCTCCTGGTGGCAGCGCAAATCGCGATGGCACTCTCCATCATGGTGGTGACCGCCCTTCTCGCCCGGCACATCGCCGCGATAAAGAACGCGGGTCTCGGGTTCGAGCCGAAGGGAGTCCTGTCGGTCGTACCGGAGCTTCCGGAGGCGAAGTACCCTTCCGGGAGCGAGGCGAAGCGCTTCTACGAGGAGCTCATCGAAGGCGCGCGCGCGACCCCCGGGGTGGTCGAGGCGGCGCTCGTGAGCCCGGTTCCCCTCGTTTCCTCCGGACAGCGATTGAACTTCCGCGTCGAGGGCCGGTCGGACCCGGAGACAGAAGACGAGGAACGCCCGAGTGCCTATTTCTTCACCTCCGGCCCCGACTATCTCTCGGTCATGGGAATCCCCCTGCTTCGCGGCCGGGACTTCTCCATAACCGACGACGACTCGTCGGCGCGAGTTGCGCTCCTCAACGAGACCGGAGCCGCGCGATACTTCGCCGGAGGGGATCCCCTCGGCTCTCGAATCCAGTTGGTGCGCGACGCGGACCAGCAGTGGATCGAGATCGTGGGCATCGTCGGCGACGTGGTTCACCTCGACGAGAACGTTCCCAGCGTCCCGCAGATCTATCTCATTTTCGCGCAGAGCCCGGCGACGAACATGTCCCTGGTCGCCCGCGCCGGGGGCGACCCGTCGGCGCTCGCCGATCCGCTTCGCACCCTGGCGCTCGCAATCGAGCCCGACGCCTCGGTTCAGACGCGCACTCTTTCGGAGCTTCGGCACGAGGTCTTCGCGAGCGCGGACGCGGTGATCGCGCTCTTCGCGGTCTTCGCGGCGTTCGCTCTGGTCATGGCTTCGACGGGAATCTACGGCGTGATGTCCTACGCGGTGAGCCAGCGGGAGCGCGAGCTCGGTATCCGGATGGCTCTCGGAGCGGACCGCGCCGATGTGACCAGGATGGTGGCCGCCCAGGGGGCGAAGCTGGTGGCGCTCGGGACCATCGCCGGTCTCGTGGGAGCCGCCCTCCTGAGCCGCATGCTCTCGGGCAAGTTTTTCGGGATGAGCCTCTACGATCCCTCGACCTTCGCTTCCGTGACCTCGATCCTGGCCGCCGTCGCGTTCCTTGCGAACTGGGTGCCGGCGCGGCGGGCGACGAGGGTCGATCCTATCGCGACCCTCAGGGCCGAATAGGGTCCGCGTTTTCGCTGCGCGCCGGGCCCGAGATGGGCTAGAATCCGCCGTCTACCCGGAAACCCTGTGAGCGACTTTCAGGACGTCATCTGCCCGTCGTGCCGGGAGCAGCACCTCGTCGACCTCGACGAGCTTCCGGTCGAGGGCGGTTACCGCGCGTGCCCCCACTGCGGCACGTCGATCAAGGTGACCCGCGACGCGAACCTGGGAGTAGCGATGGTGACCGTGGCGGCCGCTCGCGCGGAACCGGAGGATGCCGGCGAGGAGTCGCTCGCGATCTTCGTCAAGATGCCCACGGGGAACATCGAGCGTCTGAGCTCGGCGGCGCTCGAGCAGGGAATTCAGATGCGGAAGGTCCTTCCGTGGGACCTGGTTTCGAGCGACGGACGCGACTTCGAGGCCGCCTCGGAGCGGCCCGACTTGCGGCGGCTCTTTCTCCCCGGGGATTTCGTCCCCCACGCGCAGACGCGCTGCGCGAACCATCCCGACCTCATGCCGGCGGCGACCTGCCGGAGGTGCGGCCGCAGCTACTGCAGCCAGTGCGTCGGAGCGCTCCTCCGCATTCAGCCGCGCCTCTGTCCCGCTTGCAACGGCCCCTGCGCCGAGCCCGATGCCCGGCTCAAAGAGACTCCGCCCTGGCAGAGGCCGAAAGAGGTCGTTCGTTTTCCCGTGGACGGAAGTGCCTGGATCGTGACCCTCCTCCTCGGGGTCCTGGTCTGGATCACCGGGTTCTCGCTCTACCTGTTTCCGCTGAACCTTCTCGCGCTACCCATCCTTCTCGACGCCGTCCTTCGCTCGTCGAAAGGCGAAAAGACCTGGAACATCCTCTCGCGTTTTTCGGACACCGACTGGGGCGCGCTCCTGCGCGAGACGATACCGATAGCCATCGTCTCCGCCGTCCTCGCGGTTCCCTTCCTCTTGATCCCGCTCGCGCTCGGTCCCGGCCTCGGGGTCCTCGTCCAGTTTCCGATGATGTTGTTCCTCTTCTTCTACTACCCCATGGCGGTGGCGCTGCTCCTCGTCGGGAATGACAAAGACCGGGCGCTGAAGCCCAGCACGGTGGTGCGGGCGATATGGGCCCTGCGCGACGAGTATTTCGTATACCTCGCCCTGTTCATCGCCGTCGCCGTCGGAGTGGTCGCGGCGCTCACCGTCTTCAGCTTCATTCCGTTTCTCGATCGAATCCTGCAGAGCGCCGCTCTCGCCTACGGCTGGGTCCTCCAGGCGCACTTCCTCGGCTTCTTCATCTACATGAATCGCGAGCGCCTTCGCGCCGCGGCCTGAATGACCCGCTTCGAGAGGCTCTTCGGAACGAAGGAACCGAAGAAAGTCCTCATCGGCGTCATTCACCTCCCTCCTCTTCCCGGATATCCCGCGAGCCCCGGGATCGAGCGCGTCGTCGACAAGGCCCTCCGGGACCTCGAAGCGCTCGAGGCCGGCCCCATCGACGGGGTCCTCGTCGAGAACGAAGAGGACCGTCCGCACCGGGTCGAAGCGGCGCGGGAGACCATCGCCGCCATGACCCGCGTCGCTCGCGAGCTGGTTTCCGCCGCCCGGAAGAGCCGGATCGGCGTCGAGATCCTTCTCAACGATCCCGAAGCTTCGATCGCGGCGGCGGCGATGGCCGGAGCTTCCTTCATCCGGACCGATTATTTCGTCGATCCGATGGAGCGTCCCGAGCACGGCGGGCCGATGCGCATCGACCCCGAGGGCCTGCTCCGTTACCGGCGGAGCCTCGGCGCCGACTCCATCCTCGTTCTCGCGGACGTGCAGGTGAAGTACGCCCGGATGCTCGTCGAGCGCCGCCTCGCCGAATCCGCCCGGCTCGCCCGCGAGGCCGGCGCCGACGCCGTCGTGGTCACGGGGACGAAGACGGGAGAGCCTCCATCGCTCGCCGAGCTGCAGGAGGCGTGCGAAGGCGCGGGCGGGATCCCGGTCCTTGTGGGAAGCGGTCTTTCTTCCGACAACGCCGCCGGGCTGCTCTCGATCGCCGATGGAGCGATCGTGGGAACCAGCCTCAAGCAGGGCGAAGGAATCGACGCCGGGAAAGTGAGGGCGCTTCTCCGCGAGGCCGGACGGTGAGAGTTGTCCTCGCGGGAGATTGCGGGGTCGACCGCTACGTTTCCCTCGGCCTCGACCGGCCCGGCGGAATCACCCTCAACGTCGCCGCGCACGCGCGGAGACTCTTCCCCCGAAGCGACTCGATCACCGTGCTGACGGCTCTCGGGACCGATGGAGAAGCGGAGATGGTGAGGGAGGCGCTTCTCGGCCTCGGCGTCGACACTTTCCTCCGCGAGCTCAGAGGGAGCACCTCACTCCAGATCATCGACCTCGAACCCTCGGGGGAGAAGATCTTCGTCTCTTACCATCAGGGGGTGCTCGGCGAGTATCGAGTGGGAGAGGAAGAGCGGGCGCTCATCGCCGAATCGGATCTTCTCGTCGCCCCGCACTACCGACAGATCGACGGTTTCTTCTCCTCGGTGATGGCATCCCCCTCCCGTGGAATTCGCGCCGTGGACTTCGCCGACATCGCCGAGAATCCAGGCACGGGGAACGTCGAACGCTTCGTCGACCTTCTCGACATCGCGTTCTTCGGATTGGAAACCTCCCACCCCTGGCTCATCGACGAGCTCGAAACGATCGCGCGTCGCCGCCGCAAGCTCTTCATCGTGACCCTGGGCGCCGCGGGAAGCCTGGCGCTCGGCGAAGGGGATCGCATCGTCCGCCCCGCGGCTCCCGTCGAGAAGGTCGTGGACACGACGGGTGCCGGCGACACGTTCGCGGCCGCGTTCCTGTCCGAGTACGTGCGGTCGAGGGACGTCGCAGCCGGCTTGAAGCGCGGCGCCGAAGAGGCGGCACGGACCATCCAGCGGGTCGGGGCGTTCTAGGCCAGAGAAGCGAAGAGCTTCTGGTGCCCCGCCACGATGCGCTCGAGGGCCTCCGGATCCGGGTCGAGCGACCAGTTCCCCCGCTCGTGCGTGCCGCCGAGGAGGATGCCGTCCCTGCGCGGCATCATGTAGAGGTCGCCGTAGAGCGCGATGTAGTCGACTTCGGGCTGCGGGAGAACGAACGTGAGCTGTCCCTTGACGGGCTCGAGCTCCTTGTCGGCGAAGAGAGCGTTGGCCCCGAGGCCGGTGCAGTTCACGAGGGCGCTCTCCGGAAGATACTGAAGCTCCGTGAGGTCCCGGAGCTCGCGGACCACGATGTTTCCCCGGGCGATGAGGAAGTCCCGGAGGACCGCCTGGAGATAGACTGGCGGCTCGATCATCATCGTCTGGAACTGGCGCACGTGTTTCACCGGGAACGGATGCTCGCCCGGCGGGATGTCGCGGGACTCGGGAAAGAGATCGTCGAGGCTCTCCTCGCCGGACTCTCCCCCGCCGCCGAACGGGTGATCGCTGAGCACGTAGTTCATGAGAAAACGGACGCCGTAGGAATCCCCCAGCAGATCCTGGAAATGGCGGTGGGAAAGGCGCGCCGCTCGCGAGAACTGCTCCTTGAACCGAGAGGACCGCTTGGAGAAGTCGGAAACGAAATACGGGGACCACTGGCCGGCGGCGATGTTCGACGTCGTTTGCGGGGGCAGGTCCTTGGCGTAGATCGTGACCTCGACTCCGCGGCGCTGGAGAAGCCGCGCCGTCGCCAGCCCGAGGGCCCCCGCGCCCAGAACCGCCACCGGCCCCCGGGGAGGCTCCTCGCGAAAGAGCTCTTCGATCGCGATGTGGGAGGTTCCCCAGGAAAGGGTGATGCCGCCGCCCCCGTGGCCGTAGTTGTGGACGACGATTTTTCTTCCGAGCTTCTCCTTCTCGACGCGAAACCCGGAAGGCCGGAACGGCCTGAGCCCCACCACCGTCCGGATGATTCGATCCTTTCCGACTTTCACCGGAGCGAGCTTCAACCTCGGCGGAGCCGGGGCGCGCGGCTCGGGCCGCGAGGAGCAGCTCCCGGAGAGGGACGCGGCCGCGAGAAATCCCGCGCTCTTCAGAAAACGGCGGCGATGCATGGCTCGCGATATGTATCACGCCGGGCTAGACTCCCGCCATGCTCTTCGAAGTTTGCGTCGATTCCGTCGAGAGCGCCATCGCCGCCGAGAAAGGCGGGGCCGCGCGCGTCGAGCTTTGCTGCGCTCTCCTCGAAGGAGGGCTGACCCCGAGCGCCGGCGCCATCGCGCTCGCGCGAAAGAGCCTCCGCATCGGCCTCAACGTGATCGTCCGCCCCCGAGGCGGGGACTTTCTGTACACGGCGGCCGAGCACCAGGTGATGCTCGAGGACGTCGACACCGCCAAGAAGCTCGGAGCCGACGGCGTCGTCGTCGGGATCCTCACCGCGTCGGGCGAGGTCGACCTGTCTCGCACCCGTGAGCTCGTCGAGCGCGCGCGGCCGATGTCGGTCACGTTCCACCGCGCCTTCGACATGACGCGCGACCCCTTCGCCGCTCTCGAGGCTCTCGTGGGGCTCGGCATCGATCGCGTCCTCACGTCGGGCCAGGAGGAATCGGCGATGGAGGGGCTCGATCTCCTGCGGGATCTGGTCTCGCGCGCCTCCGATCGCATCGTGGTCATGGTCTGCGGAAACCTCACCGAAAAAAACATCGGCCGAATTGCGAAAGAGACGAAAGCGAAGGAGCTGCACGTGACCGGCTTCGTCGGCGTCGAGAGCGGCATGACTTTCCGAAACCCCCGGGTCTACATGGGCGGGCTCCTCCGGCCCCCGGAGTACACGCGCTCGGTGACGGCGGCGGAGCGAATCTCGGCCCTGATACACCAGGTGACCCGTTGAGCTTCGGCGCCCTGCTCTTCGCGATCGGGGCGATCCGGGTCTGGATGGATGTCGACCCCGCGGTGATGCGCGGCGGCCACGAGCCCGACGACGGGCTCGCGCTCCTGCAGGCGTTCCATTCCCACGAGCTCGAGGTCCGGGGCGTGAGCGTGGTTTTCGGAAACTCCCCTCTCGAGACCGGCTTTCCCATCGCCGAAGAGATCGCGCGGCGGTTCGGACCCGAGGGACTCCAGGTGTTCCGGGGCGCGTCGAGCGCGGGCGATCTCGGGGTCGAGACCGATGCCTCGCGAGCTCTCGCGGAGGCATTGAGACGGGAGGAGCTGACAGTTCTCGCCCTCGGTCCGGCCACCAACGTGGCGACGGTGCTGAAGAACCATCCCGAGCTCGCGGGACAGTTTCGCCGGATCGTCGCCGTCGCCGGACGCCGCCCCGGTCAGAAGTTCGTCCTGGGCGAAGGCGGAACGCCTCTCATGGACTTCAACTTCGAGCTCGATCCCGAGGGCTTCCGGATTCTCATCGATTCGGGAGTGCCCCTGGTCCTCGCGCCTTTCGAGATCTCGGCGAAGACTCCCCTCACCGAGGAGGACATCGAGCGCTTCGCGAGCGTCCCCGCGATCGCCGCTTTCTACCTCGAGCCGCTGCGCGACTACCTGAAGTGGTACGAGGACCGCTTCGGACTCCGCGCGATCTTCCCCTTCGACACCCTCGCGGTCGCGCACCTCACGTCGCCGAACTGGATCCAGTGCGACGAGCTTCCCATCGCAATCGAGACCCATCCCGACGATGTCAAGACGGGCGGTATGAAGCCGTACTTGTTGGTCGGCACCGACGTCCGGTCCACGGACCGTGCGCTCTACTGCCACACGGCCGCTTCCGAGTTCATACCGGACCTGATGAAGCGGATGCTCGCACGCTCGTCTCGGGCTCAGTGGCCCGAGGAGCCGACGAGGAACGGAATCACGATGGAAACGGCGATGAGCACGATGATGATCCACTCCAGGACTTCCATTCGCCGGGCCGTCGCCTGATCGGACATCTTGCCGTAGATGCTGTCGAGGGTCTGGAGCTTTCTCAGGATGGCCGCGTCCCACGACTCGAAGTGGAAGCGACGGGAAGCGAGGCGATAGACCCGCGCCAGGTACTGGTCGCCGATGAGCTTCAAGGTGTTGTTGACGCGTTCGAAGAAAACCGCGCTGTCCACCTGGAGCTGGGCGATGCGCGCCGACTCCGCGTGGAAACCGCCCGGAAGCCGAAGGCCGCGCCAGGACTTCCGCGACAGCGCGGCGTAGGCCTGGTCGAGAGACCGGTCGAGCCTCTGATCGAGCATCCGGCTTTCCAGGAGCTCGGCGTTCGCGAACGCCAGCACCGCCATCACGTCCTCCATCTCCCGACCGAAGAGGACGGCCGCGTTCCAGTCGATGAACGCGGCATCGCCGGGTCCGTAGGAGATGCGATGCGAGGTCGCTTCGCCGACCTCCTGCTCCGACAGGGGACCCCGCTCGGAGCGCAGTATCTGCGCCAGGGTCAGCAAGGAAGCGCGGTCGTCGCCGGGAAACGCGCTCTCGAGGTGATAGACCACGTAGTCCTCGACGGGCTCGGCGATCGACGGCCGCTCGATCGCGGGACCGACGAGGCTCACCAGATCCTCGGCCCTTCGGCGCGACTCCGCGAGAAACGAGGGGTTCTCGTAGACCTCCTCGCTGAGGTCGTGCAGGGTGGAAATCTCGCCCTCGAACGGCACGCGGTAGCTGACGGAGAGCGCTCCGAAATCGTAGAGAAGGAGCTCGACGACGCCGTCGGTCATCCGTCCGCCAACGGTAAGAGGCGAGGCTTCCGCGAGCACTCGAAGCGGAGGCGGCTGGAACTGGAGGTACTGGGGCGCCCGAGGCCTGTGCTTGATGCTGCTCCTCTCCTTGAATGCCGAAATGCTCTTTTCGGCCGCGCCCAGATCGATGGACCAACCCACGTCGTAAGCGAACAGGAGGTGGCAGGTACCTCTCGTCCCCGAAACCGAGCTCGCGGCCATGAAGAGCGAGCGATTGTACCCGATACCCGGACGCCGCCGTATGATGGGAGTCGGGAATGCTCGGCGAAACGGTTGGGCACTATCGGCTGACGGATCGCCTCGGCGCGGGCGCGATGGGCGAGGTCTATCTCGCCGAGGACACGCGCCTCCACCGCCCGGTGGCGCTGAAGATGCTGCCGGTCGAGGCCGGCGAGGACGATGCCGCCGCCGCCCGGCTGGTGCGCGAGGCCCGGGTCGCTTCGGCCCTGACGCATCCCAACATCGCCGTCATCTACGAGATCGGGGAAGTGGAGCGCGGGGGGCGCCGACACGGGTTCATCGCCATGGAATATGTCCCCGGCCGGACGCTCGCCCAGATCGCTTCGGAGCGCCGCCTGGAGGTGGACGAGATCCTCGGCCTCGCGCGCCAGATTGCCGATGCCCTGGCCGAAGCCCACGGGCGGGGCGTCGTGCACCGTGACATCAAGCCGGGAAACGTGATGGTGACCGACCGGGGCTTCGTCAAGGTGCTCGACTTCGGCCTCGCGAAGTACGCCCCGGCGGGGAGTGAAGAGACCGCCACCTGGAGCGGAGAGCATCGACTGCTGGAACAGCCGGGGGCGGTCATGGGGACGCTCGCCTATATGTCGCCGGAGCAGGCTCGAGGCGGCGTGGTGGACGAGAGAAGCGACGTCTTCTCGCTCGGAGTCCTGCTCTACGAGCTGCTCGAAGGGCGCCGCCCGTTCGGAGGCTCGAATACCGTCGAGCTCCTCGATGCGATCCTGCGCGAGCCGCCGCCGCCGCCCGCTGTCCGCGAGGGACCCCTGGCCAGGGAGCTCGGACAGGTCATCCTCCGCATGATCGAGAAAGAGCGCGAGCGCCGCCATCCCGACATGAGCGCCGTCCGCCGCGATCTGGAGTCCCTCATTTCGGGTCTCGCGCCGGCGGCTTCCTCCGCAGGCTCCGACAAGCCTAGCCTGGCCGTCACGAGCTTCGTCAACATCACCCGCGGCCATGAGGACGACTGGCTCGGAACGGGCATCGCCGAGACGGTCACCTCGGGGCTCGCGAGCGTCCCGGAGCTCCGGGTGGTGTCCCGGGAGCGCGTGGTGGAGGTCCTGCGAAAGCTCGGCGGCGCGGAGGGAGACGAAGAGGCGCTCGCGCCACGGCTCGGGCGCGAGCTGGGAGCGCGCCTGATCGTGAGCGGCGGCTATCAGCGGCTCACCGATCAGGTCCGGGTTACCGCGCGGGTGACCGATTTGAGCACGGAGACCGTGGTCCTGACGTTGAAGGTCGACGGAAGCATGGCCGGCATCTTCAATCTGCAGGACCGGATTCTCGGCGAGCTGTCAGCGGGTCTGCGCCTCCACCTCCCCGCGACCGCAGCCAAGAATCGCGACCTCTACGAGACCCATTCCGTCGAAGCGTACGAAGCCTTCGCGAAGGGGCTCATCAACCTCCGCGCAGAGAGCCCCGACGCCCTGGACCGGGCCATCTTGTACTTCGAGCGCTCCGTCGCCCTCGATCCGGATTACGCGAGCGCCCACGCGCAGCGGGGACTCGCCTACGAGCTGAAGGCGGACTACCTGAGCATGCCCGAGCTCTACGAGCGGGCCCTCGCCAGCCTGGATCGGGCCCTCGTCCTCCGGCCCGGCTTCATGCAGGCCCATCGCTCGCGCGCCTCCGTTCTTCTCGACCTGGAGCGCGAGGAAGAGGCGTTGACGGCGGTGGAGCGGGCTCTCGCCCTCGACCCCGGCGCCGCCTCCGCCTATCAAACCCTCGGCCGCATCCACTTCATAGGCTTCGGCGATTTCGGCCGCGCGGCCGACTACTACGAGAAGGCGTTGGCGCTGAATCCTCAGGCGGGCTGGGCGGCCCTGCAGCTCGCGCACAGCGCGGCGCTCCACGGGGAAACGACGCGCGCGGAAGCCGCGGCCTGGCGCGCGGTCGTCCTGCAGGAGGAGTTTCTCTCGGGCCGGGAAGGCCAGCTCATCGTGGGCGCTTACGTGCGGCTGGGTCAGGTTTTCGCCCTTCAGGGACGCTACGACGAGGCGCTCCACCAGTTCGGTCGGGAGCTCGAGTTCCTGCAGCGCGTGGACCACGCTCTCAGGAGCCGGATCTTCATCGAGCTCCAGCAGCGAATCGGCGACGCGCGCATGAGAGCGGGAGACGCCCCCGGGGCCAGGGCCGCGCTCGATCTGGCCGTCGAAGCCTTCGAGCGCCGGCTGCGCACGGGCGCGGACGATCCCTTCACCCGCTACTACGCCGCCTGTGCCTACGCTCTTCGTGGCGATGCGGAAGCCGCTCTCGACTCGCTCGAGAAAGCGGCCGCCGGGCGCAGGCGTCTCACCGTCGCTCGAGCCCGGGTGGAGCCCGCCCTCGAGGGTCTGCGATCCCTCGAGCGCTTTCAGGCGCTGCTGGCCGCGACCCCTTGACCTCCTTCCGCTCCAGGTGTCGCCGCCGGCGCTACAACCGGGGTCGGTGCCCGGTCCTGTAGCTCCGTCCAATACAACGCCGGCGGACGGGGCACGTCGATTTGGCCCCGTCCCTTGAGTTTGCGCTCCCGCCCGATCTGGCATGCAACGTGAAAAGCCGGAATCGGGAGGAGATCCAGGATGAACGCCATTATCGCAAAGACCGACCGAAGCGAGATCGCGACCAAAGTCATCGCCGCCATCGCCGAGATGCAGAAGAAGCCGCCGGAGTCGATCGGGCTCGACAACAAGTTCGAAGAGCTCGGCATCGACTCCCTGTCGAGCTTCGACCTTCTCTGCCAGCTCGAGGACGAGCTCGGCGTCGTCATTCCCGATGACGACGCGCGGCAGATGACGACGGTGCGCGACGTCATCGATCGCGTCGGACTCCTTCTCGAAAGCGCGGCCTGACGCCCATGGGCCCGAATCGCGTCGTCGTCACCGGGCTCGGCGTCGTCTCCGCGATCGGGCACGACACCCCGAGCTTCTGGGAGTCCCTAAGGGACGGCCGGCACGGCTTCCGGGAGATTCAGCTGGCCGATACCTCGACCACCCAGTACCACCTGGGAGCCGAGGTCCGGGGACTGGATCTCGATACGCCGTTCGCCGGATCGATGGAGCGGCTACTCGATCGATTCGCGCGGCTCTGGCTCCTCGCCGCGCGAGAGGCGGTGCGGGACAGCGGCGCGGACGCCTCGGCTCTCTCCGAAGGCGCCGTCGTCACCGGGACGGGCCTCGGGGGCCAGACGACGCAGGACGAGCTCTTCAGCGCGCTCTACCGCGAGGGCAAGCAGCGCCTCACGGCGTTCGCCGTGCCGCGCATCATGTCGAGCGCCGGCGCGAGCCACGCCTCGATGGAGCTCGGCATGAAGGGTCCGGGATTCACGGTATCGACCGCCTGCGCTTCGTCGAACCATGCCATCGGCCTCGCCTACTGGACGGTATCGAGCGGCGCCGCGCCCATCGCCCTCACCGGGGGAAGCGAAGCGCCGTTCAGCCTCGGGCACCTGAAAGCGTGGGACATGATGCGCGCGGTGTCGCCCGACGTATGCCGGCCGTTCTCTTCGGGCCGCAAGGGTCTCGTCCTCGGCGAAGGGGCGGGAGCGCTGGTCCTCGAGAGCCTCGACCACGCGCGGGCCCGCGGCGCCGTGATCCATGCGGAGGTCCGGGGATTCGGGATGTCGTCGGACGCCACCCACATCACCCAGCCCTCCGGCTGCGGCGCCAGCCGAGCCATAGGGGCGGCCCTGAAGGACGCCGGCGCCTCCCCGGACTCGGTCGACTACGTCAACGCCCACGGAACCGGCACGCTCCTCAACGACGCCAGCGAATGCAAGGCCCTTCAGTGCGCGTTCGGTGCGCACGCATCGAAGCTCCTCGTGAGCTCGACGAAGTCGATGCACGGCCACGCTCTCGGAGCCTCGGGTGCGCTCGAGGCCGTCGCCACCGTCCTCGCGCTCGAGAACGGCGTCGTCCCTCCCACGGCGAGCTACCTCGGCCCCGATCCCGAATGTCCGCTCGACTTCGTCCCCAATACGGCGCGGGAGAAGACGCTGAAGCTCGCTCTTTCCAACTCCTTCGCGTTCGGCGGACTGAACGCCGTCCTCGCGTTGGGCCGCTGGAACGGGAACTAGCTCCGCGTCAGCGAAGACGCGATTCCTCGAACGTACCGCGTCGGAGGACCTTGCCCACGAGACCGGGTACTTCCAATCTCAGGTGACTCTAACGACCGGCGAAGCCGCGTCCAGCACTCGCGATTCGAGATGATCCCGAGGAAAGAGGACGGGAAGTGGAGGATCCTCGTCGACAAGGACTCCGAGGAGGGCGGCACCGACAGCGAAGAGTCATTCCCGGCGGCTACGCCGATGAAGTAACGGGACACCTCGCCGACGTCGTGGGCGACGCGGCGCTCACTGCGCACGACGAGCGCGCGAGTCCGTTCATCCAGACTCCTCCTCGAGGACGCAGGGTGAAGGACGCTTCCGGCTGGACCGCGGGGCCGGGAACGCGATCGAGACGATAGCGCCGGCTCACCATCGTCACCACCACCAGAGCCTCCAGGAGCGCGAAGTGCATTCCGATGCAGAGCCGCGGTCCGCCGCCGAAGGGAACGTACGCGCAGCGGTGCCGTCCGAGGGCGCGCTCCGGGAGAAACCGATCGGGGTCGAACGCCTCGGGGTTCGTCCAGAAGCCCTCGTGGCGATGAATCACCCAGGGCACCATGAGCACGTCGGACCCCGCGGGAATGCGATAACCGGAAACGACGTCGTCCACCATCGCCGTGCGGCGGAAGACCCATGCGGGTGGATAGAGCCGGAGCGTCTCGTCGAGGACCCGCTTCGTGTACTCCAGGCCCTCCTGCCCTCTCGGCGGGCCGGAAGGCAGCGCGTCCACCTCTTCCTCGACTCGAGAACGAACGTCCGGATAGAGAGAGAGCAGGTACCACGTCCACGCGAGAAACTGCGCCGTCGTTTCGTGGCCCGCCATCAAGAGGTTCATGGACTCGTCGCGCAGGAGCGTATCGGACATGCCGATGCCGGTCTCCTCGTCGCACGCGCTCATCAGGAGTCCCAGCAGGTCGGTCCCCGCGTCGGCTCCTGCCGCGACGCTTCGCCGCCGCTCCTCGATGATCCGGTAGACGACCTCGTTCAGCCGCGCGATGTGACCCGCCATGCGGCGGTTGTTCGGAGTCGGCATCCAGGCCGGGGGCGCCCAGAGACCGAACTGACGCCGGACCGCCTCCCGCATCAGGGGAGGAAGGGACTCGGAGATGACGTCTGCCTCGGCATCCCGCAACGACGCACCGAAGAGCGTTCGCGCCGCGATGTCGAGCGTCAGCCGGTTCATCTCGGCGGCGGCGTCGAAGTTCTTCAGGGAGCGCCGACCCCAGCGCTCGAGCATGGCCTCGACCGACTGCGCCATCGTTCCGGCGAAGCCGCACATGCGGCCCCGGCGGAACGCGGGCTGCACCAGGCTTCGCTGGCGTCGCCAGAGAGCGCCGCTGCTCGTGAGCAGGCCGTCGCCCAGGAGGGCCTTGGTCTCTTCCATCCCGCTCCCCTGCCCGTAGCTCTGCCAGTTGTCATAGACGATGTGCTCGACGTCGGCCGGGTGCGTTACCACGAAGATCCGCTTCGGACCGATCTCGAAGCGAAGCACGTCGCCATGCGCGCGCTGCGCCGCGAGAAGGTGGTCGTGGATGGGACCGCGAAAGCTTCCGAGGTTTCCCCACAGAGGATGGCCCGGAGGGCGCGGAGGAAGACCGTTTCCGCTCATGGTGTCTCCCCTTGCCTGCGACTTCGAACGCCGTGAAGCGCCCGGGCCACGATTTGCGCGACGTTCGCGACCTGTGGCGCCTGCATCATCTGGTGGTGATCGACGCGGCTCGTGATCACGGCGAGCCGGGGCAGGAGCTCGCGCCACCGCGCCGCCTGGAGATCCTCTCCGGACGGAGGCGACGCGCGAAGGAGGAGCGCGTCGCCTTCGTACGGCTCGGGCAGGTGCTTCCGCCAGAGACGGAGAAGCCCCCGGCCGAGCTCGGGGAGCCGCGGATCGTCCGCGAGGACGGGCGCAATCGGCAGTCGGGCATCGAGAAGGAGAACCAGGGGGACGTCGATGCCGCGCGCTCGAAGCCGGCGGGCGGCCTCCAGGGCCACGACGCCGCCGAGCGACCAGCCCGCGAGGACCACGTCCCGGCTTCCGAGCGCTCTCTCGACCGAGCTCGCATGCTCCGACCCCAGCTCCAGCAGACTTTCCGGGAGGCGAGGCGGGGCGGGCAGGCCCAGAACCGGGAGCTCGCTCCCGAGAAGCGATGCCAGAAGTCGATAGCACCCGACATCTCCCCCCGTGGCGTGAACCAGGACCAGCGGCCGTCGCTCGATCGAGCCTCGCCGAATCCAGACGACGGGGTCTCTGCGGCTCTCGGGCAAAAGGGCGGCCGCGAGAGTTTCGGGAGTGGGGCTCGAGGCGAGCAAGGCGACGTCGAGCGGCACTCCGAAACGCTTCTCGATACGCGCCAGCAGGCGGAGCCCCAGGAGCGAGTCTCCGCCCGCGGCGAAGAAGTCGGCGCTGCTGTGTGCGGGCGGTGAGCCCAGGAGCTCCGTCCAGATCCGCGCGATTTCTTCCTGGTGCTCCCCCTGCATCGCGCTCGCCGCTGGTTCGCGTCGGGGTTCCGTCGGCCTTGCTTTCCGAAGAGCGGCGTAGTCGATCTTACCGCTGGTATTGCGGGGAAGCGCGTCCCGCCAGTGGTACTCGTCCGGCAGGAAGGCGCGCGGAAGGATTCGCGACGCGTGCTCCGCGAGGTCGCGATCCGGGGGAGCCTCGACTCGGCCCACGCACCAGGCGACAATCCTTCCACCGACCTCGACGACGGCCGCCTCCGCCAGGGCTTCGTGGGAGCGTAGCGCCGCTTCCACTTCGTCCAGCTCCACCCTTTGACCGTTGCGCTTGACCTGCCAATCGCGCCGTCCGAGAAACACCAGATGACCGTCGCCGCGAAACCTCGCGAAATCGCCCGTCCGGTACACCCGCTCCTTCTGGCCGTCGACGAAGATGTCGGTGAACGCCGCGGCCGTTTCCTCCGGCCGGTTCCAGTAGCCGAGCGCGACCCCTTCCCCGGCGATGGCGATCTCCCCGACGAACCCTGGCGGCACGGGCCGGGACAGCGCGTCGAGGAGCCACACGCGCGTGTTCGGAAGCGGGGTCCCGATGCTCGGCTCCCGCGCGGGGTCGAGCGAAGTCCAGGTCGCGTCCACGGTCGCTTCCGTGGGACCGTACAAGTTGACGAAGCGTGCCTCTCCCCGGGCCTGCCGGATCGCGAGATCGTGCCAGAGAGAGGGATCGATGGGCTCCCCGCCGAGAAGGAAAGTTCTCGGAAGTGGAGGCTCGAGTCCCGCCTCGAGGAGGATCCGCACCCAGGACGGAGTCATGTCCACGACGTCGAGCGCCGCTTCGGCGAGGTGCCGCGCCAACCTCGAGGGCGAGGCCTTGAGCTCCTGGGGCACCGGGCAGAGGCAATCCCCGCGCAGCAGGCGGACGAGCTGTTTCACCGTGGTATCGAACGCGAGGGAGCCGAAGATTCCGATACGCGAGGGGCGGCCAATCTCCGAGCCGTAGACGGCGGCGTCGAGCGCGCGGTCCAGGTGGGCGAGATTTCGATGGGAGACCAGGACTCCCTTGGGCTCTCCGGTGGAGCCTGATGTAAAGAGGATGTAGGCGAGATCCGTCGGAACGGCCGCGAGAGCATTCACCGAGACCCGTTCCGCCTCGGGATCGAGGAGCTCCTCCAGGTCCACGTCGCTCTCTCGGAGACAGATCCGTGCGCCGACATCCCGAAGGATGCGCTCGATGCGCGGCTCCGGCCAGGCTGGATCGAGCGGCAGGTAGGCGCTCCGGCACTTCCAGGCAGCGACGATACCGACGATGGCTTCGACGCCGGCTCCGAGGAGCAGGGCCACCGGCTCGCCGTCGCGATGCCCTTGCTCGCGAAAGCGCGCGGCGAGCGCCGACGCCGCGCGATCGAGCTCCGAGAACGTCAGACGCCTCGCGGGGGAATCCACCGCCGGAGCGTCCGCGCGGCCGAGAACGATGCGAGCGTAGGACTCCGCCGTATCGTTGGAAGCGTCCGGGACAGGCGAAGCGCCCAGGATCGGCCCCAGGCTCACGCCGGCGGGCGCGGAAGCTCCGAGAGCGGTCGACAACCGCGCCGCGGGCGTTCGATGGATGGCCTCGAGCATCGGAGGAAGCCGGTCGATCATCCACCGCACCGTCTCTGGATGGAACAGGTCGGTTGCGAACTCCAGGTGACCCGAGAACGAATCGCCCTCGGGACGAAGCGACAGGGTGAGATCGAACTTGCTCGTTCCGGTCTCTTCCTCGCGGGCCCGCACAGCGGTGCCGCCGAGATTCGAGCTCGGGCATGAGAGCCTCCTGCCACACGAAGAGCACCTGGACCAGGGGCGGCGCTCCCGGGGCCCGTTTCGACAGAGCCACGAGATCCTCGAAGGGGACGTCGCCCTGGGCGAGCGCTTCGACCGCGCTCCGCCGCACGCGAGCGAGGGCCTCCGCCAGGGTGGGGTCCGAGGAGAAGTCCGCGGGGATGGGCACCGTGCTGACGAAGAATCCCACGACCCCCTCGACCTCGGCGCGATTGCGGTTGTGGGCCGGCGTCCCGACGACGAAGCGATCCTGCTGGCACCAGGTCGAGAGCACCATCTGGAACGCCGCGAGAACCACGGGAAACAGGCTCGAGTCTTCGCGCCGGGCGGCGGCGCGAGCGTCGAATGCCCGCAGGCGCACGGGAATTCGCGCGCCTCTCGAGGTCGGAAGCGCCGGCCGGGCGAAATCGACCGGCAGCCGCAAGGGCGAAACGCCGTCGAGAGCGTCCGCCCAGAACGACCGCGTCGAAGGAGCGATCTCCCGCTCGCGCTGCCATCGGGCGAAGTCGGCATACCGCAGGGGCAGCGGAGCGAGGACCAATGAGTCGTTCCGCAGGTTCGCGCGATAGAGGACGAGAAGCTCGCGCAGCAGGATCCCCTGGGACCAGCCGTCGGATACGAGATGGTGGGCGTTGAGCAGGATCAGATTCTCATCGGGGCTCACGGTAACCAGGGCTACCCGGTACAAAGGACCGCGGGTGAGATCGAACGGCGCTCGGGCGAACGTTCCTGCCAGGGCCCGGTCCGTCGAGCGCTCCAGGCGCAAGCTCCCCGACGGCGCGACGACCTGAAAGAGCTCTCCGTCCTCCTCCAGGAACGTCGTGCGCAGCGCCTCGTGGCGCGCGGCGAGCGTCGAAAGAGCCGATTCCAGAGCCTCGGCGACCACTTCTCCCCGCACTTCGATGGTGAGGGGACAGTTGTACAGAGGCGACCCCGGAAGCGAGCGCATCTGGAACCAGAGCCTCTTCTGTCCGGGCGAGGCCGGGACTTTCAGAGGCCGCTTCGCCTTCTCCGCGAGGAGGCGCTTCAGGAGCTCTCGCCTTTCCGTGGGGCGCGGCGCGCTTTCCACGGCTCCTTCAGGCTGCAAGACGCGCCTGCTCCCGCTCGAACTTGTCGAAGACGCCTTCGAGAAAGTAGTAATACATCCGCAGCGTCGCTTTCCCGAAATAAACGACCGCCTCCTTGTCCTTCTCGCTCTTGACGTGCGCCTCGATGGCCTTGATGGCGGCCTTGGAGTGACCTTTGTCGAGCTCCGCGTGCGCCACCAGGAACGTCATGTGATCGTCGGGCAGGTCGAAGTGGTACCGGACGCGATCGGCGATATAGGGCAGCTGCTCTTCGTTCAGAGCTCCCTCGGCCCAGAACGAGTAGCCGAGCCTCCCGATAGGGCGCTCGCGAATCACGAGGTCGTAGATCAGGCTGGAGAAGGCCTGGGTCTCGGGCTCGGGCCTCGAGGCGATCACTTCCTCCCGGTCGACGCCGATTTTCTCGAGGTCGTTGAGCGCGAGGAAATCATGGTCGATCTCCTCGATGGCGTGGCGAAGCTGGCGCCTCAGGAGCTTCTTCTCGGTGGTGGGGGTGCGCATCACGCAGAGCGCCTGGTTGACGCCGTTGTGCTTGGTGTAGTGGTAGGTTTCCCAGAGATAACATTTCCACAGATCCAGCGGACGGGGGTACCGGCCGGCGCCGGCCTTGTCGTCGCTCGCGAGCGCCTGAAAAATCCGCGTTTCCAGGAGTCGCCCATAATCAGGCAACAGGGCATCCTGCAACTCTTCGATAAACGTCATGCTACTTTCTCCGGTCTTCCGATTCCGAGGTTTCGATACTCGCTCGCTATTGGCCCATCCAATAGACCGAGCTTCTCGAGGCTGGGCAGTAGGGTGTCGTGGAACAACTCGTGCTGGAACCTGCGGGCAACCGGGTTGTCGAAAGCCCGGTCCTCGAAGGCGCGCCGCGAAAGCCCCATCCGGCCGCGCCCGAATCGCCAATACTGATCGAGGCTCGAGCGCATCCCCCCTCGCGCCCGGGCGTGGTAGAGCGATCGGACGAGGCTGAAGGCATAGCGCTGGAGCTCGCGCCACTCCCGCGCCGTGCAATCCCGGGCTGCGGCCGCGATGGACTCGATTCCGAAGCCGACATGGCGGCCCTCGTCCTGAACCACGAGGGAAAGGATCTTCTCGAGGAGCGGGTCGGTCGTGCTCCGGCGCAGGAAGGTGAAGACCCCCATGGCATAGCCTTCGACCACGATCAGCATGCCGATCGCTTTCTTGCGCCAGCTCGGCTGAGCCAGCATGCTGTCGATGACGGCCTTCATGTTGGGGTCGATCGGCGAGTACAGTTCGTTCTCGGCGAGATACCGGCGGAATACTTCGATGTGCCGCGCCTCGTCCATCGCCTGGGCCGCGAGGAACAGCTTCCCGTCCAGGTCGGCTCTCATGTCGCAGAGCTGGCTCACGAGGAGAAGCGAGCCCTGCTCCCCGTGCAGGAGCTGGCTCAACACCCAACCCACGCTCTCGCGGTTGAATCGGACGCGCTCCCGCTCCTCCAGGAGGTCGGCGAGACCCATCGCGTGGCCCACCCAGTGCTCGTCGGCGATCAGTCCCTCGTCGCGGCCCGCGCGGATGGACCAGTCGACGTCCTTCCGCGGATCCCAGGCGAAGCGCTTGGCGGCGTGGTAGAGCCGCTCCCCCCGCGGAAAATCGGACTCGTAGTCGAGGTTCCAGCGCGCGTCCGCCGAGGACGGCGTTTCCAGCACCCGGGCGATATCCCCGCGGGCGGCGCGGGCCAGAAACCATCCGAGGCGCCCTCCGGCGATCCGACGAAGGTCCGAGAGACAGGCGAGCGTGTCACCGAGCATCGGCACTTCCTTGCTCCACCAGGAGCGCCTCCACCTGTTCGTCGCTCAGATCGTCGATCCGCGCCAGGAGCTCCAGCGGCCGGTCCGTTCTCTCGATGGACCCTTCCGCACCATCGAGGGGGCTCGCGGATTCGATGGCCAGAGCGCAGTCGGGATGGTGCTCGCGCAGGTAAGACGCCAGATGCGCGACGGTAGGAGCCTCGAAGAGAGCGACGATCGATATCGGCTCGGTCACGTGCTTCCGCAGCCGGTTCAGGAGCGTCGCCGCCTTGATCGAGCTTCCTCCCAGAGAGAAGAAGCTGTCGCTCCTGCCCACACGCTCGACTCCAAGGACCTCCTGCCACGACGCCGCCAGGCGCGCTTCCAGGAGATCGCGAGGCGCTTCGTAGGCCGCCGCGGAACGCCCCGGCGCGCTCGAGGAGTCGTCGTCGAGATCGGCGAGCAGGCCGGCGTCGGCTCCGCGGCAAAGGTAGCGGCCGCGATCGAGGACGCACAGGAGCGTCGCCGGCCGATCGAGGTGATTCAGGACCTCGTCGGCTTCCTCGGGCGCGAGGGTGGAGACGCCCAGGGATTCGAAGTGACCCGTTGCCGCGGCCTCGCGAACGCGGCCGATGCCGCGCCACGGAGGCCAGGCGATCGCGACGGCGCCGGTCCCCGTCCGCGCGAGCTCCGCCGCGAATGCCTCCAGATAGGCGTTGGCGGCGGCGTAGTGAGCGAGCCCCCGTCCGAGCGCCGAAAGCCAGGCCGACGACGAGGCGTAGAGCAGGAAGAACTTCAACTGCGGACCCGCGAAATGAGCCTTCAAGTTTTCGGCGCCCTCGGCCTTGGGCCGGAGTGCGCCCGCGATCCGCTCTTCGTCGAGCTCGGAGAACGGGCAGAGATCCGCGACGCCGGCCGCGTGAACGATGCCGGCGACCCTCGGCCCGAGGGCCAGCTCCGCCGCCAGGTCGGCGACGGCGGCGCCATCGGCGACGTCGAGGCTCCGGTATCGAACCGACGCCCCCCGGGTCTCGAGGGCCGCGATGCGCTCGGACCGCTTCTCGATCGACGCCGATCGACCGCACAGGACCAGATGTCGGGCGCCCCGCCGAACGAGCCATTCGGCGGCGTGAAGACCGAGATCGCTCGACCCGCCGGTGACGAGATACGTCGATTGGGCGTCGACCTCGATCCGGGACCCCGTCTCCGACGGACCGACGGGCGCGAGGCGAGGCGCGTAACGTTTCGCGCCGCGGAACGCCGCGATCGAGTGTCTCCCGCCGGCGGCGATCTCGCGCCAGACGAGATCGGCCTCGTCCGCGACCGAGGGCGCGGAATCCCCGGAGTCTTTCTCGAGATCGATGGAGGCGCCTTCGAGGACTCCCTCGGCCCAGGCGGCTCTCGCTGCGGCGGAGAGCGCCGCGTGCATCGGATCGCGGGCGTCGTCCGCGAGGACGCCGAACGCGCCTCGAGTGACGAGCCAGACCGGCACCGCGCCGGCGCTCTGCGCCACTTGAACGAACTCCACGAGGCGAGTACCCGGCGCCGCGACGAAAAGGATCCCGGCGAGCATTTCGGCCGCCGCGGCCCGCGGCGCGGCTTGCTCGAGGGCGTCGCGGAAGGGACCCGGAGCCGCGGCCACCGCCCAGCGGCCAGATGGAGCCGCCGGTACCGGCGAGTCGGCCCGCGACCACTCGAGGCGCTTGCGCCAGACCTCGGGCTCGCGTAGAGGACGTGTATCGGACGACGCGAGCTCGAGGCCGGAGATCGTGGCGAACACTCCGCGGGAGTCCGAGACGACGATCTGGAACGAGGACCCGGCCTCGCGGCGGGCGAGCGCGACCACCGCGCCTTCCGGGCGGCGGAGGAGCCGAAGCTCGCGCGCTCGATGAAGGAGGGCCGGACGATCGAGAGGGGCGAGAGGGGCGAGAGGGGCGACGAGGGGGGCCAGGGCCTGGAGGCACATATCGAGAACGTGCGGGTGCAGGAAATAGCGAGGCTCCCGGAGGTCCTCGTGGGAGTCGAGGCGCACGGCGCAGGTGTCACCGTCGAGGCGCGCTTCCGCGAGCCGCTGGCAGGAAGGACCATAGGTGAGTCCGCGGCTCTCGAGAGCGGAATACAGCTCCCCGGGGGGGATGAGTCGAGCCTCCGGCGAGACGGACGGCACCGAGATCCGCTCGTCGTCTTCCGCGATCCGATAGGCCCCCGAGACGTGCCGGGTCCAACCCGCGTCGCCCGAACGGCTCTCGATCGTGAACCGTCCCGGGCTCACCACCACCTGGACCGCCCGCGACGCCGCGGCAGGCACCTGGAGCAGTCGCTCGAACGTCACGTCGTCGAGAACCACGCGGCTCTCGGCAGCCAGGGTCTCCCGGATCGCGGCCTGGGCGAGCTCGAAGATCGCGCCGGCGGACAGAACGGGGATTCCTCCGATCCGATGCTCGGCCAGCTCGGGATAGGCCGCGGCGCCCAGCGCCAGCTCGAAGACGCGCTTGCCATCGAGAGCGGCGCTCTGCAATTCCGCGTCCAGCAGCGGATGAGTGAGCTCGCGCCCGGACGATCTCCTCGTCGGGGGCTCGGTCCAGTGTCGCCGCCGCGGGAGAGAAGGCTGTGGAAGGTCGACGACCCTCCCCGAGTGGATCGCCGCCCAGTCGAGGTCGCAGCCCCTTTCATAGAGAGCGGCCACGGTCTCGAGCAGACACTCCCCTCCGTCGCGATCCCGCTGCAGCGTCTTCAGCACGAGCGCATCGGCGACCGCGCCCGAGCTCAGGCTTTGCGAGATCGAGGCGGTGAGCACCGGGTGAGGTCCGAGCTCGACGAACCAGCGAACCCCCGACGCGACCGCGGCTTCCACGGTCTCCGCGAACCGCACCGGTTCACGGAGGTTGCGCCAGAGATACCTCGCGTCGATCTCGTCCCCGGGGAGAGGACGGCCCGTGACCGAGGATAGAAGCGGAACGCTCCCTCTTCGGCCTCGGAGCGATCCCAGTTCCCGAAGAAGCGGCTCTCGCAGAGGCTCCACCAGGCGGCAGTGGGATGCGACGTCGACTTTGACCTGCCGGACGCCTACTCCGTCCCTCTCGAGCTCGAAGCAGGCCGCGCGGACTGCTCCTTCGTCCCCGGCGATCACGCTCGTCGTCGAGCTCGCGTGCACCGCGACGGTCACTTCGTGCCTCGCGACCCTGCCGGCTGCGAGCGTCGCCGGGAGGTCTACCATCGCCATACTCCCGCTTCCCGAGAGACGCGCGAGGAGGGCGCTCCGGCGGACGATCGCTCGAGCGCCGTCCTCGACGGTCAGAGCGCCGGCCGCGGTCGCGGCGGTGATCTCCCCCATGCTCTGGCCGATCATGAAATCGGGCTCGACGCCCCAGGATCGAAGCAGCTGGCTCGACGCGAGGCCGAGGGCGAACAGCATCGGCTGCACCCGGTCGATGCGCGAGTACTGCCCGGGGTCCTCCAGGCTCTCGAGAAGAGACCACCCCGCTTCGCGCTCGACGGCGGCCGCGACCTGCTGGAACGATGCCCGAAAGACCGGTTGGCGGGAAAGGAGGTCGCGCCCCATGGCGACCCACTGTCCGCCCTGTCCGCCGAAGGCGAACGCGATGCGAGCCCTTCTGGCTTCCGTGGGAACCGCCGGGGCTTCGGCGGCTCTGCTCCGGAGCCGATGGGCCAGCTCCTCGCTCGTCCGGCCGAGAACCGCGAAACGGTGGCGATGGTGCGTGCGTCGAGCGGCCGCGGTGAAGCAGGCGTCGGAAACGCTTCCCTTCCCGGAGCCGAACGCGTCGGCGAGCGTATTCGCGAAGGCGCGGAGCTCCGGACCGCTCGGCGCGGAGACCGGCAGGAGCGCGGGGCCGGCGGCCCCCTCCCGGGCTTGCGTGGCCTCATTCGCGTCCCTCGCCGGGGCGCTCAGGACCGCGTGGGCGTTCGTGCCTCCGAATCCGAACGAGCTCACTCCGGCGATGGGCTCGGCTCCCGACGGCCAGGGCTCGCACAGGCTCTGCACCCGAAGACCCAGCGCTTCGAGATCGATGTTGGGATTCGGCTTTTCAAAGTGGCACGAGGGATAGAGGGTGCCGGTGTAGAGGGAGAGAGCGGTCTTGACCAGGCCCGCGATTCCCGCCCCCGCCTCGAGGTGTCCGATGTTGCTCTTGACCGAGCCGATGCGGCAGGGATGGAAAGACGTTCGGTCCCGGCCCACGACGGCGCCGAGAGCGCGCGCCTCGATGGGATCTCCCAGCGGAGTTCCGGTGCCGTGGGCTTCGATCGCCGTGACCGTTCGCGGATCGACGGCGGCGCCGGCATAGGCGCGGCGGAGGAGCGCTTCTTGCGCCTGGCGCGAGGGCGCGGTGAGGCCGTTGGTTCGCCCGTCCTGGTTCACGGCCGTCCCCCGAACGACGGCGTAGATGCGATCCCGATCGGCGAGGGCGCGCGACAGCGGTTTCAGAACCACGACGGCCGCCCCTTCGCCGCGCACGTAGCCGTCGGCCCCGGCATCGAATGCGCGGCATCGGCCCGACTTCGACATGTAGCCCCCGCGCGCGAACTGCTCCGTGATCGCGTTGGCGAGCAGCACGTTGACGCCGCCCACCAGGGCCAGATTGCACTCCCCCGCCCGCATCGCCTGGCAGGCGAGGTGCAGCGCCACCAGGGACGACGAGCAGGCGGTATCGACGCTGATGCTCGGTCCCTGGAGATCGAACTGGTAAGAGATGCGGTTGGCCGCGATGCTGTGGGCCTGCGCCGCATGGCTGTGAGGATGAGCGTGCCGGTCGCCGAACCGCTCGAGGGCGTAGTCGGCGCTCGAGATGCCGACCCAGACCCCGGTGTCGCTGCCTTTGAGCCTCGAGGAGGGATGTCCGGCGTCCTCGAGGGCCTGGATACGCGAGCTCCAGCACCAGCCGCTGCTGAGGATCCATCGCGGCCGCCTCGGCGGAATCGATCGCGAAGGTTTCCGCAGCGAAGCGATCGACCTCCTCGAGATAGCCGGCAACGAGACCGGGACCGCCCTCGCCGTTCGTTGCTCGCCCCCGCGGCATCGGACCCACGGCGTCCGCCCCCCGTCGCAGGAGCTTCTCGAAAGCGGCCAGATCGGAGGCGCCGGGAAACCGGCAGGCCATGCCCACGATGGCGATGCCTTCGGAGGGGGCGGGGGCCGCGTGAGCTCGAACGTCGCTTCGCGCCCGCTCCTCACCGGTCGCGAGATACCTCGCGAGAGCGTCGATGGTCGGGTACTCGTACGCGAGAGTCGGCGAGAGGCTCCGGCCCAGGTGCTCCTCGAGCTTTCCGGTGATGCGCACCGCGTCCACGGAGCCGAGTCCGAACGAAACGAAGGGAGCGTGGATGTCGATGGAGCCCGCGGGCAGGTCGCCCTTCGCCGCGATCTCCGATGTGAGAAGGGCGACGAGAGAGCTCACGCTGTCGGATCGCTCCTGCGAATCCAGGCGGGAGAGCTCACCCTCCGCGTAGCGCGCGGCGACGGCGCGGCGCTGGACCTTCCCGCTCGACGTGCGGCGTGATCCCGCCCGGCCCCACGAAAGCCACGTCGTGAACGGAGATGCCGTGCTCGCGAGCGACGGCCTGAGAGATGGCGAGCGCCCGATTCCCGAGGTCCCGGCGGGTGCGGGTCTGGCAGACCAGTACCAGTTTCTCCCCGGAGCCGACGGGAGCGCTCACGGCCGCGCACAGCGAGACCTCGTCATCGGTGTCGTGAACCGTCCGCTCGATATCCAGGGGATAGTGGTTCTTCCCGTTGAAGATGAGGAGCTCTTTCATGCGGCCGGTGACGAAGAGCTCCCCCGCGTTCAGGAACCCCAGGTCGCCCGTCCGGAGGAACGGGCCTTCGCCCGTGTCCAGGAACCCGCCGAACGTCTCTTCCGACTCCCGCGGCCGCCCCCAGTAGCCTCGGGCGATGCTCGCGCTCCGAACCCGAATCTCTCCGACGTCGAGAGGCGGAAGCTCCCGGCGCGACTTGGGGTCGACGATTCGAACTTCCTGGCCGGGGACGGGTGGACCGCAGCTCACCACGGTGCGGACCCGCGCTCCCTGGTCCGCCGGTGCGGGCAACGCTCGTCCGCTCTCGAGGGCGGAGCCGTCGAGGTCGAGGCTCACGAGAGGACTCGCGGGCGGCCTCGAGGTCACGATGAGCGTGCTCTCGGCGAGCCCGTAGCCCGGCTGAAAGGCGTCGGGGCGAAAGCCGCAGCGCTCGAAGCGGCGCGCGAACTCTCGGCAGGTTCGCGCCGAAACCGTCTCCGCCCCCGAGAACGCGATGCGCCACGAGCTCAGATCCAGGTCCGTCAGATCGGAATCGGAGATTCGCTGGACGCAGAGGTCGTACGCGAAGTTGGGGCCGCCGCTGATGGTGGCGCCGGTGCGGGTGATCGTCTGCAGCCACAGCAGCGGTCTCTTGACGAATGCGAGAGGCGACAGGATCGTGCTGCGCGATCCCGCCCAGCAGGTGAGGAGGAGTCCGCCGGTGAGGCCCATGTCGTGGTATTGAGGAAGCCAGAAGACGCCGTGATCCGTTTCCGCGTCTCCGACGAACGCATCGCGAATGCACTCGAGGTTGTGCATCACGTTGCCATGGGTCACGACCGCGCCCCGAGGAGACGCCGTGGAGCCGGAGGTGTATTGGAGGAACGCCGGGCGGTCAGAGTCGAGCTCCCGCTCCAGGGGAAACGCCGGACAATCCGGTTCCCCGAGGTTCTCCGTCGCGATCCAGCGAAGAGACGAAAGCTCGGGCGCCGCGACCCGCCATGCCGGAACGTTCTCGGCCACCTCTCGGTGAGTCAACACGACTCGGGCGCCGCAATCCTTCAGGATCGCGCAGAGCTTCGAGAGGCCCTGCCCGCGCGACCCGGCGGGCGGATAGGCGGGAACGGCGATAGCCCCGGCGTACAGGCACCCGAGAAACGCGGTGATGAAATCCAGGCCCGGCTGATAGAGAAGTACCACCGGCTCGCTCCCACAGCCGGCCGCACGGAGATGCGCGGCGAGGAGTCGCGCTCTTCGATCGAGGCCGCCGTAGGTCAGCTCGGTCTCTCCCGACAGCGACGGACCAGCGTAGCTGAAGGCCGGCTTCTCCGGATGATCGAGGGCACGGCGCTGAAGCACGTGCACGAGGGTTGGAAAGGCCGCTCCCGTCAACAGCATGGAATCCGGCAGGAGCAACTATCGGGCCAACCCGCGCGCCGGCGATTCGCCGGAATCGGGTCATGGGTTCAACGACTTCGGGGGACCGTCGAACCGAGGGATGTGCCGCCGCAGCTACAGACGCCCCGAACCGCGCCCCGATGTAAGAGAGCGCGCTACAGGCGGCGACTCGGAAGACCGCGAAAGACGCGGCTCCCGGAATGGTCCGCTTCCTGCAGAGAGGGCACTCGCGGAGGAAGTCATGCCGGTCGTGAGCGCGCGGGAAGTCTTCGAAGTCCACATGCCGAGGCGGTTCGGCGAGGACCCGGGTCTATCGGCGAGGGTGAACGCCGTCTACAAATTCGTTCTCACCGGCGAAGGAGGCGGCACCTGGTCGGTGGATCTCACGAAGGAGCCGGCCGCCGTCCGGGAAGAGGATTCCGAGGCGCAGTGCACGATCACGGCGGCGTCGGCCGTTTTCGTTGACATCATCAACGGCGCTCTCAGCGGACAGAAGGCATTCACCAGCGGAAAACTGAAAGTTCGAGGCAACGTGAGCCTCGCCCTCAAGCTGGGTGCCGTGCTCGGAAAGTAGCGCTCGGGGCAGAGAACCCCGAGTCTCGCCACTCTCCGTGAGGGCGCGTCCCCTGGTTCTGAAGCGCCCCGGTTCGCGGGTCTCGTTCACTTGTGACGTCTCGTTCCTCGTTTCGGTGGCGGCTCGTTCATCTCCTCGAGCCGTCGTTCGCGGGCGATCAGGCGCGCCCTCCAGTAGAGCCGGTAAGGCTCGAGCCAGGCGTCGAGCTCGAACAGCGCCTGCGGCCGAAGCTCGTAGAGGCGGCGCTGCCCGTCGGCCTGCGACTCGACGAGCCCGGCCTGCTTGAGGACCCGCAGATGCTTCGAGACCTGGGGCTGGCGGAGCCGGAGCCGGGCCCCGATTCTCGCCTACCGGGCGGGGTCCCCCTCGGAGGAGCTCCACGATGCGCAGCCGGTTGGGCTCGGAGAGGGCGGCGAGAGTCTCGATCACAAACTAATATTCTCAGACAGGCATATTCCTGTAAAGGCATGTAATGAGCCATCGGTGATGAGCATCACGTTAGGAAAGACTACGGGTTTCACTCTATGACGCCCCGGCCGCCGAGTGCCTAACCTATCTCGTGAACGAACGATGAAACGCCCGCTTTTGTGACGCGGATCATTGGGACGTCGGGCGGGACGAGGAAAGATACGCTCGACTCACGAAACCAGCGCGCCATGGACGATTCGAACGGAAGCCCGATAGCAGCGTGGTGCCGCGGCGCGAGCGAAGACCGCCTTCGCCTCTGACGCCGTAGCGGAAGCCCGAAGGCCTCCGCAGCGAGTGTCTCCGTCAAGCGCCCGAGAACCTGCCGCTGTTCGTGCGCCTTTCGCGTCGGAGGAGGCGTCCGCGCACGATGGAACCGTCACAATACTTCGCCCCGACGATCGAGACCCGACCCTATCCCCTCTCCCGGCTGCCGCGCGGCGCTCGCGCCCTTCCGCGATCTCCGGCGCCGCTCCCCCTGAAGTACCAGAAGAAGCACGGGGAGAGTGTTTCGGGGCGCGGAACGCTTTCGCACTGGAGCGCCAAGGGAGGACGCCTCGAAGCCGAGCATCCATTTCAGATCGGCGACTGGATCGAGCTCGAGATCCGGAGAAACGGCGGCGTCCGCCCCGGTATCTCGAGCCCTTCGAGCAGGGGCTTCGCCCGGATCGTCTCGTCGGCTTCCACGAACGCGGACCGCTTTTCCTATGGAATCGAGTTCAACCGGGGCATTCGCGCCCGGATCGGATTCGCTCTCTACGCCCTCGCCCCCTGGGCGGCGCTCATCCTCTTCGTCCTCGGCACCATAAACGTCGTCTTCCTGAAGACGAACAACGCTTTCTACTTCTGGTACAGCCCGCTCACCAACCTCTACAGCATCCTCATCTCGAGCTACATCCTCTCGCGCTTCGCCCTGAGCCAGTTCTATTCGCCGCCAAAGGACCGCGGGTACCGCCCGTCGGTGTCGGTGGTGATCGCCTGCAAGAACGAGGAGGAGTCCATCGGGCGGACCATCGACTGCGTCTACCAGTCCGACTATCCGCGCGACAAGCTCGAGGTAATCGCGGTGAACGACGGCTCGACGGACGGGACGCTCGCGGAGATGCGCCGCGCGGCGTCGCGCCATCCGAACCTCACCGTCATCGATTTCGGGAAGAACCTCGGCAAGCGCCACGGCATGGCGGCGGGGGCGAAGGCCGCTCGAGGAGAGGTCCTGGTCTACGTCGACTCCGACAGCTTCGTGCGCCGTGACACCCTGGCCCAGATCGTCCAGGACTTCGCCCGCCCCGAGGTGGGAGGGGTCTGCGGCCACGCGTACGTCTCGAACGCGCGAAAGAACCTCCTGACGAAGATGCAGGACGTCCGCTACTACGTCGCGTTCCGCGTCGTCAAAGCGGCCGAGTCCATCTACGGCACCGTCGCCTGCTGCTCGGGTTGTCTCGCCGCCTATCGGCGGAGCTACGTCATGGAGATCCTCGACGAGTGGCTCGGCCAGCGGTTCCTGGGCACGGAGGCCACGTTCGGGGACGACCGCAGCCTCACGAACTACATGCTTCGCCGCTACCGGGTGGTCTACAACGCCAACGCCGTCTGCTCGACCATCGTGCCCGAGCGATACCGGCAATTCTTCAAACAGCAGCTCCGCTGGAAGAAGTCCTGGGTGCGGGAGACGTTCATCGCCTCGCAGTTCATGTGGAGACGCCACCCGTTCGCCGCGTTCTTCTTCTACCTGGGCGCCATCTTTCCCGTGATCTCCCCGTTCGTCGCGTTCAACGCCCTCGTCGTTCCCCTGGCGATGTCGGGTACCGTCTCCTACCTCTATATATACGGCGCGACCCTCATGGCGGCGATGTACGGTCTCTACTACCTCGCGCGATGCCGAAGCCGGCTCTGGGTCTACGGGATCGCCTTCAGCTTCTTCTACATGTTCGTGCTCGTCTGGCAGACGTACTACGCGCTTCTGACCGTGAGAAGGAATCACTGGGGGACGAGGTGAACCCCCGGAAGAGGCGCCCGAAGGTGCGCTGGTTCCGCGAGGACCTGCTCGCCTGGCTCGTGCTCGCTGCCCTCGGCTCCTCCATCCTTCTGGGCACGGACTACTGGCTCAAACGACGCGTTCTCCCCGCGGAGCGGGATCTCCCGGGCGCCGTCACCGACCCGAAAATCCTCGTGCTCGCTTTCGACCGCATCGTCGTCGAGCCGGCCCCGAACAAGATCTCCCGGGAGGAGCTCCGCCGGCACTTGAAGGCTCTCAAGGAAGCGGGATTCGTCGCCGTCTCTCTGCAAGCTCTCGCCCGGTTCTTCGAGAGCGGCGGAGAGCTGCCCGAGAAGTCCCTGGTTCTGACGTTCGACCACGGCTACCTGAGCAGCTACGACGCCGCCGATCCCGTGCTCCGCGAGCTCGGGTGGCCCGCCGTGCTGTTCGTGATGACCGAGCGCCAGGAGCGGCGCGACCCGTTCTTCGTCTACTGGGACCGGGTGGAGCGCATGGTCGCGAGCGGACTCTGGGAGATCGGCTCCCACGGTCATTTCGGACACGATCCGGTTGCCGTCGACGAGGCGGGAGGCACCGGTCCGTTCTTCATCCGCCCGCGCTTTCTTCCCGAGCAGAATCGCCTCGAGTCCTGGGACGAGTTCGAAGACCGCGTCCGCCGGGACCACGATCGCGCCAGGAGCATCCTTTCACGGCGAACCGGCGGGGAAATCCTCGCCTATGCTCCGCCGCTTCGAGACGTTGCCGGCCTTTCCGCCGCCCCGGAGGCGCACGAGGCGACGCGGAGGATCGTGGAGTCTACGTACCGCCTCGCTTTCTTCGACGATCAGTTCGGGGTCAACGACCGGCGCTCCGACCCCAAGCGGCTCAAGAGACTTCGCGTCGCTCCCGGCTTGAGCCCCGAGGAGCTCGGCCGCCGCATCGACTTCTCGATGGGCGCCCCCGCTCCTCCCCTCGAGACGAGCTGGTCGGCGCCCTGGGTGGCGGGAAGCGGCGAGGCGACGCTCGAGGGAGAGGAGCTGATCCTGCGGGGCCGGAGGCGCGCGGACGTCTGGAGGGCCGGCAGCCAGTGGGTCGAGGATTGGGAGCTCGAGGGCGACGTCTACATCGACGGGGGTGAGCTCTGGGTGGTCCAGGAAAGCGATCAGGGGCCCGAGCAGTGGCGTTTCGGCGGAACGGCGGGCCGAACCTACCTGCAGACTCGAAGCCCGGGCGAGCGCACCGACGTTGTCGCGAGCTACAGCGCCGCGATTACCCCCTCCCGATGGCACCGGCTGAAGCTCATCAAGCGCGGAGCCGGCATCTGGGTCGCGCTCGACGGCGAGCCATTGGGAGAGCATCCCACGTACCTGTCCGGACGGTGGCGCGGCAACGTCGGCATCGTCCACTGGAATCCCGGCGAGACCGGCGCCCGGTTGAGAAGGCTGCGCTTCCGGGAAGTTCCTTTCGCCGCGCGCATTCTTCCGAGCTCCCTTCCTTCCGCGGATATCCAGGCGGCGATCGCGGACGCGCCCGGTCTTTCGGCGCTCTCGCCCCGTCTTTTCGAGATCGACGGGATGGGCCTGAACCGCGCACCCGTGGACGGCGACCTGCTCCGGATTCTGTCCCATCGCTTCGCCTGGGAGATCGTTCCCACGGTTCGCATCTCCGAAGCCGATCCCGAGGTCAGCGCGGCGGCTCTCGCGGAGCTGCTCTCGGAAGCCGGGACGTTCGAAGGCCTGCGCGTCGAATGGAACGGAGCCTCGGAGGCGATGCGCGAGACCATTGCCTCGACCCTCGAGGCTCGCGCGCGCGAGCTCTCCTGGAAAGCCGGGAGGATGGTGATCGAGGAAAGCGAGGAGAGTCCATGATTCGTTCGGCAATCGTCCTCGGCGTGCTGCTCTCATGCGGCGGCCTGTCGGCGCAGACCGGGGCCCAGAGAGCTCTCGACCGCGGCGCCGCCCTGTACAAAGAGGGACGCTTCGACGAGGCCGCCAAAGCGTTCGAGGAAGCGGCGGAGCTCGACCCGGGCTCTCTCGAAGTGTGGGAATCCCTCGGATGGTCCTACCGAAAAGCGGGGAGAACGGAAGAAGCGAAAGAGGTCTGGAGCCGCGTCCTCAAGGTGGACCCCGAGCGGGCTTCGCTGTGGAACCAGGTCGCGGCGATCGACGTCGAGCGCGAGAATTGGTCCGCCGCCGCGGATTCTCTCGCCATGAGCCTGAGCCTCGAGCCCGAAGACAGCCACATCCGGGCGAGGCTGGCGATGGTGCTCGAGAGCGCGGGAAGACTGGAGGACGCGGCTCTCGCTTACGAGGAGCTCGCGCGCCGGGATCCGGAGAACCTCACGGCCATCCTGAGACTCTCGACCTTCTTCGAGAGATCGGGTGAGATTGAACGGGCGCTCGAGACGCTCGCCTCGGCTTCTCGCCGGAGCCCCCGCTACGCCCACATCTTCGACATCCACGTCGCGCGGCTCGAGGCCCGTCGAGCCGACCAGGCTTACGCGGCCGGGGACTTCACGCGGGCCGTCGAGGGCTACCGCGACGCGGTCCAGTCCAACCCGCGCGAGGCGGATTATCTCGAGAACCTCGGGTGGGCCCACCGCAAAGCGGGAGCGCTCGCGGAAGCGGTCGAGGTCTGGCGGCTCGCCCGGGCACGGAACCCGAACGATCCCCTGCTCGCCCGCCATCTCGCGGATGCGGTGCGCGAGACCGGCGATCCGGAGGAGGCGGAGCGCCTGTACCTCGAGGCCTGGAAGATGGCGCCTTCGAGCGACGAGGCCGTGCCCTACCGGCTCGCGGAGCTTGCCCTCGAGGACTCCCGATCCGAGGACGCCGTTCGATGGATCGAGTCGTTGTTTCGATTTCGGGAGGCCGACGAGCGCTGGTCGGAGAGAGTCGCCGGCCTCTTCGCGCGTTTCCAGGCTCCCTGGCCGGGGATCGAGATCTTCCGCGCGCGTCGAGGCGTCTCTTCCGCTCCGCGAGCGACAGCCGCGGCCGAGAGCCGGCTTCTGGCGCTCGAGGGACGGCTCGCGAGGGAGGGCGGCGACTACGATCGGGCCCTCGAGCGCTATCGCGAGGCGCTGCGCCTCGACCCGGCAAACCGCGTCGCCCTCCGGGACCTCGGCTGGACGCAGTGGGTGCTCGCCGACTGGGATGGATGCGCCGAGAGCTGGGGTCGGCTCACCGCCCTCGATCCGAACGACGCGGACGCGCTCAACCTCCTCACTCACCTTCATCTTTATCGTCGAAACTACGAAGAGGCCATCGAGACCGCATCCCGGAGCCTCGCGCTCATTCCCGATCAGCCGGAGCAGAGCCTGAAGCTCGCGCGGGCCCTGCACTGGAACGAGCGCTACGCGGAGGCCAAGGCCCTGGCCGAGTCGCTCGCCGCGCGCCACCCGGGCGACCTCGAGATTCAGAGGTTCTGGGCGGAGCTCCTGATGCAGTACCACGACTTCGAGCGGGGTCTTCCGACCTGGCAGCGGGTCCTGGCCCTCGGGGCCGACGACCCGCGAGCGCAGTTCTACTACGTGAGATCGCTCTACGAGCTCGGCCACTACGATACCGCTCTCGTGGAAGCGCGGCGATTCGCGGCGACCACCGAGCCCAACCCGGGTCTCTTGCGGCTCCTCGCCGACGATGCTCTCCTGAGAGGCGACAAGGCGGAAGCGGGCGGATGGCTCCAGCGGTTGGCCGAGCGCTCGCCGGCGAAGACGGAGATATGGCTCGAGCTCTCGGACCTCCAGGTGGAGCTCGGAGGGGAAGCGCAGGCTCTCGCGACCATCGATCAGGCGCTGCAGCATCAGCCCGAGTCCATGGAGCTCGCGATCGCGCGGGCGAATCTGCTGCGGCGGCGCGGATTCTCCGAGGAGGCTCACGCCGTCTATCTCGATCTCGCGCGAGAACATCCGGAGAGCCGCGAGGTCTTCGCGGGTCTACTCCAGACCGCCTACGAGACCGAGCGCTACCGGAAGGCGCTCACGATTCTCGAAGCCAATCGCAGCACGTTCCTGAAGCCGTACGAAGTCGAGCTGGAACAGGCCCGCCTCCTCTATGCCACGGGAAACGGGGGCGAGGCTCGAGAGATCCTGGATCGAGCCGCGATGAGAGCGGCTGGCTCTCCCGTAGTTCCCATTCTCCTGTATCACGGCCTCGGCGACCATCCCCGCACTCCGGCCATGCCCCTCGCTCTCTTCGACTCCCAGATGAGAGCGCTTTCCGAGGCCGGATACCAGGCGATCAGCGTCTCCGAGCTGGACCGGATCGCGAAGGGCGAGTCCCCCGCTCCGAAGCGCCCCATACTCATCACCTTCGACGACGCGCGCATCGACTCGTTCGAGCTCGCCGATCCCGTCCTCGAGAAATTCGGGATGAAGGCCACGATGTTCGTTCCCACCGGGCTCACCCTCGACGGCCATCCGTTCTTCGCCGACTGGCAGCGCCTCGAGCGCTTCCACTCGACGGGGCGCTGGGAGCTCCAGGCGCACGGCCACCACGCGCACGACCTGATCACCGTCTCGTCGGATGGAACCGAAGGCAGCTTTCTCGTGAACCGCATGTGGCTTCCCGCCGAGGCGCGCCTCGAGACCGAGGACGAGTATCTGGCCCGGGTCGAGGAGGACTACCGGAGGGTGAAGCGCGAGATCGAGTCGAGAATCGCGGGGGTCGCCGTCGTGGGCTATGCCTTTCCGTTCTCGGAGGCGGGACAGGAGAATGCGGGAAATTATCCGGATGCCGCCAGGGTGAACGAGCGCTTCCTCTCCGACTCCTATCACTTCGGCTTCATCCAGGACGCGAACGGCGAAAACGAGCTCGGCCCCGGCTCCTCGCACTACCTGAAGCGTTTCTCCGTGCCCCGCGACTTCGACGGCGACGATCTGCTCCGCCGGCTCGCGCGCGAGCACCCTCGGACCCGGGCTCTCTCCGAGCTCGCGCGAATCCAGATGTGGACGGGTTTGTACGGCAGCTCGCGGGAGACCTGGGAGACGATCCTCGACGAGAACCCTTCTCTCGCCGACGAGGCGTCCTTCTACCTCGCTTCGATCGACTACCAGCGGGGCGGGCTGCGGGCCGCGCGCCAGCATCTCGAGCAGGCGAAGCGAACCGAGTGGAGCGTCCGGCCCGAGGAGGTGGCGAGGCTCGAGCGCCGCATCGCGTGGGAGGAATCCTTCCGCATCGAGCCTCGGTTCAACGTCTTCGCCGATTCCGCCGAGCGGCTCAACCGGAGCCAGGCACTCGGCTTCACCACCGGTTCGCTCGCTCCCGTCGAGCTCCGCGGATCCTTCGGCACGACGACGCTCGAGGAAGACACCTTCGCTCCGTACGAAGCCCTGGAGGCCGACGTCGGGCTCGGCGTCCGCGCCTCTTCGCACCTGTGGTTCGACGCCCGCGCGCGACAGCGAGAGGCGAGGACCGACGGGCCGGACTCGACCAATTACTGGGCGGCGATGGGGATCGAAGGGGACCGCGCCGAGCTCCAGGTTCGCGCGGGACAGGAGGACGTCGAGACGCTGCGGGCGCGGCTCGACGGCGTGGAGCTCCGAAGCTATCAGTTGCAGCACCTGCTCCGCTTGACGCCGCGCTTCTGGGTCCACGTCGACGCGCGGTACGGCCAGTACACCGATTCCAACCGGAGGGAGGATCTGACCGGCAGGATCACCTTCCGCCCCTGGTCCGCTCCGGAGTGGCGCATCGGCGGCGCCTTCGGCTGGACCGACAGCCTTCTGCAGTCGGAGGCGTACTACACTCCCGAAGAGCTGCGATTCGCCCGCGGACTCCTCAGCTACTCGAGAGGGTTCCCCTCGGGCTGGAACGTCGATGCATCCGTCGAGCTCGGTTGGGCCCGCGACTCCCTCCGGGGGGACCGATTCACCGCCTACGCGCGAGGCCACGCGATCCAGGCCTGGACCCCGCGGTTTCGGTCGAGCCTCGGGTGGAGCTTCGGAAGCTCACCGGGCTATCAATCGTGGTCGCTTCTGCTCGGCCTGCACTACGGATTCACCGCTCCCGTCGACGTCGGTCAATCGAGCTTCACCGCCCGGTAGTTCTCGAGCTCGACGTCCATGAAATCGGTGCGAATACCGCCGTAGCCCGACGCGGTGATGGCAGGTCCACCGAACTCGCGGCCGTCGTCGAGGACGTCGAAGACGGGGACCCAGCCGCCGGGGCCCGGGTCGATGAAGAGGCCGATGCGGACGGTCCCGTTGGGGTTGTTCCGGAACTCCGCGCGGAGGCCGAGCCAGATGTCTTTCGGGAGAAGGCTCGGGTTCGACGCGCGGTCGTAAAGCGGGCCGGTGAACATGCGGGCATAGGCCATCGTGTAGTACCGCCCGCGGTACTTCTTCTTGATCACCGCGGCGCCGTCTACCCGAACCCCGGCGTAGTAGAGGTTGTCGTGGTCCAGGTAGCGGCCCATCAGCAGTAGGCCGTTGCTCGCGTTGCGATTCGGGCTCGCGCTCAGGTTGTCTCTCCGGACGCGAAAGTAGACTTGCTGTCTGGAGCTCTGCCAGCGGCTGCGGGTCAGGAGGCGAAACAGGTTCTGCGGCCGGTACCCGTCGTCGGTGTCGGTGGCGCTCGTCGAGGCGTACAGACGCCGCCAGTAGTCGCTCGAAGGGAGAGTCCCCTGGACGGTGGCGCCGACGCCGCTTCGGCGATCGAAATAGGCGCCCGAGTTGAGCCACCAGAGCGGGCTTTCGCTGTCGCTCATCCCTCCCGCCTCGACCAGCCGGCCCGCGGAGTCGAACGTGTCGTTGAGTGTCGCGCCCACGGATGCCGCCGGGCCCGCATGGAGGATCGGAAACGGCGGCAGGAGGAGGGCGACGAGGGCCACGACGAGCAGACGAACCGCACGATGCACGCCGACCTCCGTTCGGTTTGTAACGGGACTCGAAGGTCGGGACGTTACGCGCGGGATGGCCGAAGCGCGATGATCCCGATCACGAAATGATTCGAGGCAGGATCTCGGGATCCTCGCGCCCCAGGCTCCAGAGGACGATGCTCTCGAACCCCATTCCACGGATGAGCTCGCGTTTCGTCTGGATGCTCACGGAATCCTCGAAATAGACGGTGGCGAGGCCGTCGCCGGTCAAGTAGGTGAAGTACGGAACCCGATCCTTTTCGTCGCGGCCGACGACGACTCCCGTCCGTCGGGCGAGCTCCATGCACTCGTCGTACTGCACGCCCCGGGCGCCGGACTTCGACCATTCCATCCCGCTGACCTTCAGCACCGGCACGATCCGGGATCGGGGGCATTCCGACAGGCCGAAGTCGAGCACGCTCGAGATGAAGGCGACGGTCGCTATCGGCCCGGGCCCGCTCCGGGCGTTATGGAGGTTGTACAGCATGATTTGAAGCCGATCGACGTGGGCGCAGAGCGCGCGCCAGTCCAGAGCGCCGGGGCCCGAAGCACGGCTCTCCCGGGACTTGGGCTGCGCGGTCACCGAGAGCAGGATCTCCTCCTTCTTCAGCGTCTCCGACAGAGAAGCGATGAACGAGGTGAAGAGATCCCGGTCGCCGGCGTCGAGGCTTTCGTAGTCGATGTCGATTCCCGAGACGCCGAGCGTTCGGGCGAGAGCGACGATTTCACGCCGGTGGGTCGCCGACAGGCCCGGATCGGAGAGAATCCGGTGCACCACGGCGGAATCCTTCTGCGTCGGACGGGAAACCGTCTTCGGCGGATGGACGTCGTTCACGATCGTGAGCCAGACACGGCTCCCCCGGCCTTCGAGCTCGGAGACGAGCGCGGCCGTCGCATCCTCGTTGTTGAGCAGAATGACCCTGCCGTCGGGCTCGAGCGCGCCGGAGAAGAGATAGATGTCCCGGACTTCCCGTCCGGCGGGAGTCGCGAGACGGGCGAGCCCGCGATCGAGGTCCCAATGGGTGATCCAGGCGCCGAGCCGGACCGAGGGACTCGGGGCAGGAGAGGCGGAAGCCGCCATCAGAAGCGCCAGAACCCAAGCACTTTTCATGTCCTCTTCCGAAGTCTAGCAAGGATGGCGCCAGGGGGTGGTGGGTGCCTCTCACGCGCGCGCGAGAACCAGGACTCGCGACGGGGAACGCCTGGGGCGCAGGATGCGAATGTCGGAGAATCCCCCGGCGGCAAGCCAGCCCGCGTAGTGACTGCCGTGGTAGCTGTCGGACGTGGAGGTGAGCTTGAAGAAGAGGGCCGTCAGGTCGCCGTGCCCGGCCGCGTGCTCTCGACGCGGCGCCTCCAGCTCCCAGATGGCGACCGTCCCGCCCGGGCGCAGCGCGCCGCGGAGGCGGCCCAGAACCGAGACCGCCTGCGCCGCGGTCAAATGATGCAGGACGTTCGACAGGAGCGCGGCGTCGGTGTCCTCGAACGGATCGAGCAACAGGTCGGAGGCGCGGTAGTCCACCAGGTCCGCATATCCTCCCTCGAGCGCGAGCGCGCGGCCGTGCTCGAGCGCCTTGGGGAGGTCGATGACCATGGACCGCATCGGGGGATGGCGGCGACAGATGGCGGCCCCGAGGAACCCGTGGGCCCCACCGAGATCGAGCAAGCGCGTTGCTCCCGCGGCGATGGGCACCAACCGGCTCAACGTCGGCGCATCGAGGCGGGCGAGATCGAGCATCGCTCGCTGGTAGTCGCCCCACGCCTCGCGGTCCTGAAGCGCCCCGTGAAAATCGACTCCGCGTCCCGTTCGCACCATCCCGTCCAGCTCTTCGAGAAAACGCCACTGGGTCTCGTTCCAGCGGACGTACGCGCAGAGCTCCATCGGGGCCCCTCGAACGAGCGTGTGCCGGGAGAGCGAAGAGAGGCGATAGCGGCCGCCGCACTTCTCCAGGTATCCGGCGTGAGAGAGCGCGCGCAGCAGGAGCTCGAGCCCACCGGGGTCGAGGCGGAGAGTGCTCGCGAGATCGGTCACGGTGCGCGGCCGCTCGCGAAGGGCCTCGAACAAGCCGAGCCTCACGCCGGTCATGAGGACCCGAGCCTTCAGGGGCCCGAACAGCACGTCCACGACCGGGATGGGCACCAGTCCCAGCCACAAGGCGACCCGCTCGAGGAGGGTCTCGGGAATGATGCCGACGTTCATCTAACGCGCGCCCAGCAGCACCAGCGCCTTCAATGCGGCGATCCAGGCCGCGAGCGTCGCCGCGTGCCGGAGGTACCCCAGTCGAACCCACCGGCGGGCCTTCGCCACGGCCTCCGATTGGGGGAGCCTCTCGTCTCCCATCAGCCGGAGCATCGCGGGAATGAAGTACGCGAACGTGAGGCCCCTGTCCACGAGCGCGGCCAGAGCCGCCCCCAGCCACCAGAGGCGTGCCCCACCCGAGACCGAGAAGGCGGCGGCGAAGCTCGCGAGAGTGAGCAGAGTGAGGGGGACGGTGGTGACGTAGACCCAGAACCTCAGCCCGGAGTTCGCAGCGCTCGCCGCGGCAGCATCCCAGTGGTAACCCGACTCCGGAGAAAACCGAAGCCACAGAGGAACGGTGACGCGTGACTCGTAGAGCCCGGCCCCGAACGCGACGCCGAGGTCGATGACGAACAACCACAGCACCAGCTGGACGATAAATTCCGCCATTCTTTCTCTCCAATCCCTTCCACTCGTTCATACGACGTCGATTCACCGGAATCCTTGACCCGACGCGACAGAAGCGTTGACCGGTCTCGCCAGGGTCGGATCGCGCCCGGCGAGCGCGGACCGGACCGAGCTCACCAGCGCTTCGTTCGACCAGGGTTTTTCCATGTACTCGATACCCAGGTCCACGACCGCCCGGCCCACCCTCGTCCGGTCCGCGTAGCCGGTGAGAAGAATCAAACCGGCCGCCGGCCGCAGCCGACGGACGTTCTCGAGAAAAGAGACGCCGTCCATGTGGGGCATCAGGAAGTCCGAAATCACCACGTCGACCTCGGTCTTCGAGACGGTCTCGAGCGCCGCCCGCGGATCGCTCTCGAGCCGGACGAGCCAATCGGTCTCGAGGCCGAAAACGGCACGGAGCGCCGCGAGCACCAGAGGGTCGTCGTCCACGATGAGGACCTGCGGTCGTCGTTGGTGCACGCGATCTCCTTTCCACCGTGTCGGACGCTCCGAACGCCGGCCGCCTCTCGTCCGGATCGGCCTCGGCCGATCGGTTTTATTTACGCAGGCGAACCGCCGGATATCTTGACCCGACACGACAGAAGCGTTGACCGTTCTCGCCACACCTTCAAAACGCCGTCGGCCCGCCCCCGAACTTTTTGGCACTCGCTCGACTTCTCGCTATCGTGGCCCTTGTGAGCTTGTACTGGAAATGCCAGATCTTCGGCTGGTCGCTCCTCGGCCTCGTGGGGGCCCTCATCCCTACGTTGTTCGGGGGCCCGCGGTGGGCGGTCGTGGGGCGCGCGGTCGCGGGCGTCCTCCTCGGCATCGTCCTCACCGATAGATTCCGGCACCATATGCGACGGAGCGGTTGGCTGCGGCTGCCGCTTCGGAAGCTCGCTCCGCGGGTCGGTGCGGTGAGCGTCCTCATCGCCGCCCTCATGGTCCTGGGGGTCCTGCCGTTCCTGTCGCTCCTCATCGAAAGAGAGGACCGCTCGGGCCCGATGGCGGCCGTCTTCGCGAGCCATGTGGCCATCGTCCTCGGGTGGTCGTCGATCTACGTCGGGTACCACTATCTCCAGGGCGTGCGGAAGGCGGAAGCGGAGAAGTGGCGGCTCGAGCTCTCGATGCGGGAGACGGAGCTCCGCGCGCTCCGCGCTCAGCTCAATCCGCATTTCCTGTTCAACAGCCTGAACAGTCTGCGGGGGCTCATCGTGGAGGATCCCGTCCGGGCCCGGGAGGCGATCGGAGGGCTGGCGGCCCTTCTCCGCTACTCGCTCCAGCTGAGCCGCACGGCGATGACCACCCTCGACCGGGAGCTGGAAGCGACGGAGCACTACCTGGAGCTCGAAGCCGTCCGCTTCGAGAGCCGGCTGCGGTACGCGATCGAGACCGACGACCGAGCGCGGGATCACCTGGTGCCGCCGATGTTGATCCAGACCCTGGCGGAGAACGCCGTCCGGCACGGCATTTCCCGATTGCCCGATGGCGGAACCGTTCGCATCGAAGCTCGAGAGCTGTCGGACGGCCTCCACGTGCGCGTGACCAACACCGGGAGGCTCGAGGCGAAGCGCGAAGGGAGCGGAATCGGCCTTTCCAACTCCCGGGAGCGGCTGCGGCTCGCCTTCGGCGAGGACGTCCGTCTGGAGCTCGAGCAGACTGGACCGGACGAGGTCAGCTGTGCCGTCGTCATCCCCGCGCGTCCGCTCCGGACGCCGATCGTCGAGCCCGCTCCCATGGAATCGGTGGCGCCATGAGAGCCGTGATCGTGGACGACGAGCGGCTCGCGCGCAACGAGCTCCGCCGCCTCCTCGGCCGTCACCCGGAGATCGAGGTCATCGGCGAGGCCGCGAACGCCCGGGAGGCTCGGATGAGGCTCGAGAGCCTGGACCCGGACCTGCTGTTCCTCGACGTTCAGATGCCCGGGGAGACGGGTTTCGACCTCCTCGCATCCATCGACGGAATTCCGATCGTGGTGTTCACCACGGCTTACGACGAGTACGCCGTTCACGCCTTCGAAGTGAGCGCCGTGGACTATCTCGTCAAGCCCGTCGAATCCGAGCGGCTCGCCAAAACCGTCGCGCGCCTTCTGGCCTCGCCCGCCGCCGCGAGGATCGGAGCGGCGTCCGAAATCGAGACCACCACCGGCCATTTGCGGCGCCTGCTGGAAAAGGAACTTTGCGGCGGCGACCCGACGCTGGAACATATGGCGGCGCGGCTCCACATGAGCGCCCGAACGCTTCACCGCCGCCTCGAAGCGGAGGGCACCGCGTTCCGACTTCTGGTCGCGGAAGTGCGGCGGGAGCTCGCCGAGCGCCATCTCCGGGAGCGGGTCCTTCCGATCGGCGAGATTGGATTTCTTCTGGGGTTTTCCGAGACGAGCGCGTTCCACCGCGCGTTCAAGCGGTGGACCGGGTGGCGGCCTCTCGCGTACCGCCGCGCCCACGCCCGAGAGACGAACTCCGGGCGCACGCCGCCCATAGATCGAGGAGGCGACTAGCTATCGTTTCCTCCTCCCGGAGAAGGCCGTCCGCCGCGGTCGCGGAGCCGGAGGAGGCCTTGGTCTGATGGAATTCGTCCCGTAAAATTCACCGGCCTGTCGATTTCGCCGCGCCGGTTTCGACTAGACTGTGGGGAGGAGTCCTTCTTCATGTCGACCTTTTTGAATGACGTTCGCTACGCCGTCCGGACCTTCGCGCATCGCCCTGGATTCACGGCCGTGGTGCTGCTGACCCTGGGCCTCGCGATCGGAAGCAACGTGGCCATCTTCAGCGTCGCCAGCGCCGTCCTCCTCAAGCCGCTTCCCTACCGGAACCCCGAGCGCCTGGTGCTGGTGTGGAACCGCATGTCGAACGCCAACCGGCCCAACGTCCCGGTGTCGGGCCCCGATTTCGTCGACTACAAGGAGCAGACGACGATGTTCGAGGGCTTCGCCGGCGCCGTCGCCGTCGAGGCGACCATCACGGGAGAGGAGCGGCCGGAACAGGTGATGATGGGATGGAGCACCGTCGAGTTCTTCAAGGTCCTCGGCGTGCGACCGTTCCTCGGCCGCGATTTCGAAGCGGGCGACGGGACACCCATCGATCCGAAGACGTTCCTCGATCCGAACGCGAAGATGCCCCCGGGCACGATCCTTCTGACCTACGGAATGTGGCAGCGCCAGTTCGCTTCCGATCCGAAGATTGTCGGGAAGACCCTCCAGATCGACGGCAATGCGAACGTCATCGTCGGCGTTCTGCCGGAGGACTTCCAGATCTACCTCCCCGCCTACGCCGGCATGCCCACGAACATCGACGCCTGGGGAGCGTTCCCCGTCGACTTCTCGACCACTCCAAGGGACGGCGAGTTTCTCACGGTGGTAGGAAGGCTCAAGCCCGAGGTGACGCTCGAACAGGCACAAGCGGAAATGGACTCGCTCGCCGCGCGGTTCCGTGAGCAGTTCGAGCATCACAAGAGCGTGGGGATGGAGATCGTGGTCAACTCGATGCACCGCGACGTGGTCGATCACGTCCGTCCGCTCCTGCTGACGCTCCTCGCCGCTTCCGGGTTCGTACTGCTCATCGCCTGCGCCAACGTGGCGAACCTTCTCCTGGTGCGGGCGGCCGAGCGGGAGCGGGAGATCGCCGTCCGCGCGGCTCTCGGCGGAGGACGGGGACGCATCGTCATGCAGATGCTGACGGAGAGTCTGGTGCTCGGGGCCGCCGGGGGTCTGGCCGGACTCGGGGTCGGGTGGGCCGGGATCCGCACGCTGCTGGCGATGCGACCAGACAGCCTGCCGCGGCTTTCGACGGTCGAAATCGACGGATACGTCCTCCTGTTCACCGCGGCGGCCTCTCTGCTCGCGGCCTTTGTCTTCGGCGCGACGCCCGCCTTGAAGGCGGGGAGTCCGAATCTGGCGAACTCGCTCAAGGATCGAGGAAGCGAGGGCGGGGGCGTACGCGGCAACAAGGTTCGTACCGTCCTGGTGGTGATGGAGGTCGCTCTGTCGCTGGTGCTCCTGATCGGCGCCGGCCTCATGCTGCGAAGCTTCACCAAGCTCCAGCAGGTGGATCCCGGCTTCGATCCCGACGGCGTTCTGACCATGTCGGTCCCGATCCCCATGTTCAAGTATCGCGACCCTGACGCGCGGGTCGCTTTCTTCGACCGGCTGCGGGAGCGTCTCGAGGCGCTCCCCGGAGTCGAATCCGTCGGTGGAGGGGCGCCGATCCCGCTGGGCGGCGGGGACCAGTACTGGGTTCAACCCTACGGCCGCGACAACGCCACCGAAGAGGAGTGGAGCCAGAACCGCGCGGACTACCGAGGGATCCTGCCCGGCTATACCGAAGCCATGGGTATCGGGCTCATCGCGGGCAGAACGTTCGACGAGGCCGACAACCAGGCGGGCGGACTGAGCGTCGTCGTGGTCGATGAAAAGCTCGCCGAACAGACCTGGCCCAACGAGGATCCCGTGGGCAAGGGAATGCAGATCGTGAAGTTCGACTTCGAGAACATGGCGCTCAAGCGCGTGCCGGTCCAGGTCGTGGGGGTGGTGCGGCACGTGAAATCCGAGTCGCTCACCGCCGAGGGCCGGGGCGCCATCTACTATCCTTACCGCTTCTTCCCCTGGTGGCCGATGAAGATCACCCTGCGGGGAGCGTCGGACCCGTTGCGCCTCGTCGGCGCCATTCGCGCGGAGGTGGCAGCGCTCGACGGGGACGTCCCCGTGGCCGACGTGCGTCTCATGACGGACTACGTAGACGATGCGATGGCTCAGACCCGGTTCACGCTGACCCTCATCGGCGTCTTCGCGCTTCTGGCGCTGATCCTGGCGTCCGTCGGTCTCTACGGCGTGATCGCTTACTCGCTTCGGCAGCGGGTACAGGAGATCGGTGTGCGCATGGCGTTCGGCGCCGGCGGCAGAAGCATCGTGGGCCTGGTGGTGAGCCACGGGATGATGCTGGCTCTCTGCGGCGTGGGTCTGGGATTGATCGCGGCCCTGGTGCTGACCCGGACGGCGGCGAGCCTCCTCTACGGAGTCACTCCGTTCGACGCCGTGACCTTCGCCGGCATCCCGGTTCTGCTCGTCGGAGTCACGTCGCTCGCGAGCTACATCCCGGCGCGGCGGGCTACGCGAATCGATCCGATCGCCGCCCTCAGGGGAAGGTCGCGCTAGACTCGTGGGGTCATCGTGTCCGATGAAGCGGTGCGGGCAACCGTCGACGGCGTCTACCGTTCCGACTCGCGGCGGGTCTTCGCCACCCTGATTCGCCTCCTCGGCGACTTCGACGGCGCCGAGGAAGCCCTGCACGACGCCTTCCGGGCGGCCCTGGAGCAATGGCCGCGGGATGGAATCCCCAAAAGTCCCCGGGCCTGGCTGGTTTCCGTCGGCCGATTCAAGGCGATCGACCGGCTGCGCCGGCGCGCGCGCTTCCACGCGCTCGACGACCTCTCGGGGGTCGTGGAGGCGCTCGCCTCTCACCCCTCGTACCCCGGCGAGGAAATCGAGGACGACCGCCTGAGGCTCATCTTCACCTGCTGCCATCCGGCGCTTTCTCCGGACGCGCAGGTAGCGCTGACGCTGCGCGAGGTCTGCGGCCTCACCACGGAAGAGATTGCGAGAGCGTTCCTCGCCGCCCCCTCCACCCTGGCCCAGCGGGTGGTGCGCGCCAAGGCCAAGATCCGCGACGCCCGCATCCCCTATCAGGTGCCCTCCAAGGAGGACTTGCCGGAGCGGCTGGACAGCGTTCTCCGCGTGGTCTACCTGGTGTTCAACGAGGGCTACTCCGCCTCCTCCGGGGAGTCGCTCACCAGGCGCGACCTCTCGGGAGAGGCGATACGCCTCGCGCGTCTGCTGGTCGAGCTCCTTGGCGAGCCCGAGGCGATGGGCCTTCTCGCGTTGATGCTGCTGCACGAATCGCGGCGCGCGGCCCGCACCGGGTCGACGGGGGATCCGATTCTCCTCGAAGACCAGGACCGCTCTCTCTGGGATTGCGAAGCCATCGCCGAGGGGACCGCCCTGCTGGAGCGGGCTCTCTCGTCGCGGCGGTTCGGACCGTACAGCCTGCAGGCGGCGATCGCCGCGGTACACGCGGAGGCCCCGGACGCCACCGCCACCGACTGGGCCCAGATCGTCGGACTGTACGACGTGCTGTTGCGGTTGGAGCCGTCGCCCGTCGTCGAGTTGAACCGCGCCGTCGCGGTGGCGATGCGGGATGGACCCGCCGCCGGCCTCGCCCTGGTCGATGCCCTCCTGGCGCGCGGCGAGCTCCGGGATTACCGCCTCGCGCACGCGGCGCGGGCGGACCTGTGCCGGCGGCTGGGAAGAGCGTCCGAAGCGCGGACGAGCTACGAGCGGGCGCTGGCCCTGACGCTCCAGGAACCGGAGCGCCGGTTTCTCGAGCGGCGGCTCGCCGAGATGAAGGACTGACGGGCCGATGTCGATCCCACCCTCACCCGAACGACCAGAGGGTGTGAGCTCGGGAGTGAACGATGAAGTACCTGTGCCTGATATATGGTGAGGAGCATGCGCTGGCGACGGTGGCCGATAGCGACTGTATCGCCTGTGACCGGGAGATCGCGCGGAGCGGCCACGGAATCGCCTCGGAGGCCCTCCAGCCGGTTTCCACCGCGACCACGGTGAGGGTCAGAAACGGGAAGGTCTCCGTCACCGACGGTCCTTTCGCCGAGACCAAAGAGCAGCTGTCCGGGTTCTACCTCGTCGAGGCGAGAGATCTCAACGAAGCCATCCAGCTCGCGGCGAGCATGCCCCCGGCGCGCGTCGGGAGCGTCGAAGTGCGGCCGGTTCGGGAGCTCGAGGCGCCGCCGCAGTCTTCCTAGAGTGCGTCAATGCCGCGGGGCCCCACCCCCGCGGCCGAAGATGTCGGAGGCCCTTTCGGGCCGGGCTCGCTCCGCTCGCGCAGGCTGCAGACGCATTTTTTCCGCAGCCTGCTAGAGGCTGGAAGCGGCAAGCCGCCTCGCGGCCGGCTGTTCGCGGGGAAGGCGGATTGTGAACGCCGTTCCCTTCCCCACTTCGCTCTCGACCGAGACCGAGCCCCCGTGCCTCTGCACGATGGTGTGGACGTTCGAGAGTCCGACGTGCATGCGGATGCGGGAGTGCTTCTCGCTGAAGCCGACCTCGAAGAGCTTGTTCAGCCGCTCTTCCGGGATACCGCGCCCGGTGTCGACGATTCTCACGAAGACTTCACCGCCCGCCGCCCAGGTCTTCACCGTCAGCCTGCCCTGCCCCTCGATGGACTCCACGGCGTTCACCAGGATCGTCATGAAGGCCTGATGGAGCTGGCTCGGATAGCATTCCACCGTGGGCAAGTCGCCGAAATCCAGGATCGCTTCGACCCGGTCCCCGAGCTTCGGAGCGATGAGGTCCATCGTCGCCTCGATGCCCTGCCGGAGATCCGCGAGCTGAAACTCGGATTCATCGAGCTGCGCGTAGTTCCTCAGGCTCCGCAGCAGGCGCGCGATACGCTCCGACGCGGTGAGGATGGTGCGATGGTTCACGTCCAGCGATTGAAGGACGCGGACCGGATCCGTCGTCGACGCTTCCACCCTCTTCAAGGCTCGCTGGGCGACGTCGGCGCTCGCCTGGATGGCGCCGATGGGAGTCGCGATCTCGTGCACCAGCCCGGCGACGAGATCGCCGAGGGAAGCCATCTTCGCCGAGTGAACGAGCTGAGCCTGCGTCGCCTTGAGCCTTTCGAGCGCCTGCGCGAGCTCGACGTTCCGCAAGCGCTCGATCTCCGCTTCCTTTTCCGCCTTCTCCACGCCGTGCCGGATCTCCAGGTTCTTCAGCCGGGTGCTGCTCTCCTCGCCCGCGACCTGCTCCTTGACGCGGTGGAACTCGCGATGATGCTCGAGCGCCTCCGGGTGCCGGCCGAGGAGAGCGTGGGCCTGAGAAATCGCCTCGTGGGCCTGGAAGATCTTGGGCTTCGCGCTCATCTCGAGCGCGAGAGCGAGAGCGCGATCGAGGTACGACAGAGCTCGCTCGGGATCCTGCCTCTGGTTCTCGAGTCGTCCGAGGTTGATGAGACTCGTGATCTCCGATTGCCGGTTCCCGAGCTCCTGCCGTAATCGGAGGGCCTCCAGGTGATGGTCCAGGCTCCTCGCCAGATCGCCTGTCGCCTGGTACAGAACGCCGATGTCGTTCAGCGCACGGGCCTCGCTCAGCTTGTTCCCCACGCTCCGAAAGAGCTCGAGGCTCCGGAGGTGCTGCTCCAGCGCCAGGTCGTGCTTTCCCTGAGTCTGATAGACCGTACCCATTCCCGTGAGAGCCCGGCCTTCCCCCAGCCGATCGCCCAGCTCGCGGAATATCGCGAGGCTGCGCGCGTGGAGCGCCAGCGCCTGATCGCTATCCCCGGTGTCGTGATACACCCCGCCGAGCAAAGTGAGCGCCCAGGCGATGCCGTCGCGGCTCTCGGTGAGCTCGTACAGTCTCAGGCTCTCCTGGCCGTACCGGACCGACTGTTCGTAGTCCCCCAGGCTCCAGTAGACGAGCCCGAGGCAGCTCACCGCATCCGCCTGGCCTTGCGGGTCGTCCGTCCCTCGAAAGAACTCCAGGGCCTCCCGCCCCAGTTCGAGAGCCCGGTCGAGGCGCCCGGCCTGGTAGTGGTGAAAGGCCTGGTTGGTCCGGCTTCCGGCAATACCCTTGCCGTAGTCGAGATCGACGGAGACTGCTTCCGCGCGTCCCGCGAGCTCGAGCGCGCGCTCTGGTTGGCTGAAGACGATCTCGCCGGCGAGCTTGTTCAGGAGGTCGGCGTGTTCCCGGGTGCCCTCCTGGTCCGCTCCGAGCCTGGAAAGCCTTTCCTCGAGCTCCGCTTCCCGCGACAACATTCCTTCAATTTACTCCAAGCTCGGCGCTCCGCCACGCATCGGCTTCCAGGCCGACGCCCCATCACGAGGCCGACCCCAAAGTCGTTGGAAGAGTCGCGGGAGTTTTGCGTTCACCACCCGAAATGTGTATCTAGTCTGGGTGGAGGTTCCCATGAAGATGGCCGTATCCGCAGTGGCCCTGTTGCTTGCGCGCGTCGCCGGCGCCGCCGCCTCCCCGATCCCGCTCATGCCCGAGGCTCTCGAGACGGAGCTCGCTTTGAGCGCGGCTCCTCCGCACCTGCGCGCCGACGCCGCGGTGCTGCTCCTGGGAGAGCGGGGCTACGTCGAGGCGAGGAAAGGCTCGAACGGGTTCACCTGTCTCGTCGGACGAAGCCAGCCGAAGGCCGTCGCACCGATGTGCTACGACGTCGAGGGTACGAGAACCGTGGTGCCGCTCATCATCGACGAGGCGGCGATGAGAGCCAGGGGCGAGAGCGAGGAGGCGATACAGCGGGCCACCGAGGAAGGGTTCCGAACGGAAAAGTACAAAGCTCCCGAGAGGCCGGGGATCTCCTACATGATGTCGCCGGTGCAGGAGCTCGCGGGTCCCGACGGGGTGGTGCGCACCTTCGTGCCCCACCTCATGTTCTACGCGCCGAACCTGACGGACGCGGACGTCGGTGGAAAGCGCGGGGGGCCGGCGTTCATCAACAGCCCCGCCCCTCACGGCATGATCATCGTCCCCCTCGGCAAGGAGGAGCAGAAGGCGATCCAGGCGGAGCACGAGGCGATGGTGAAGGCCGTGCGGGAGTTTCTCTCCCGATGAGCCCGAAGGATTTTCATCTCGCGCAGTTCAACATCGCCCGCATGCGAGCGCCGATCGACGATCCCGTCATGGAAGGCTTCCGGTCGCAGCTCGACCGGATGAACGCCGTCGCCGACCGGAGCCCGGGGTTCGTCTGGAGACTCCAGACGGAGGGGGGTGACGCCACCTCCATTCGGGCCTACGCGGATCCGCTGGTCATCGTGAACATGTCGGTGTGGGAGTCGCTCGAGGCCCTGCATCAGTACGTGTACAAGAGCCCGCACGTGGGTCCGCTGCGCGATCGACGCCAGTGGTTCGAGCCCGCGAACGAGCCCGTCCTCGTGCTCTGGTGGGTACCTCGAGAGCACGTCCCTTCGGTCGAGGAGGCGATGGAAAGGCTCGAGCACCTCCGGGCGCAGGGTCCGACCTCGAACGCGTTCACGTTTCGCGAGCCCTTCCCTCCCCCGGGGAAGCGAGCGTGAGCGCGCCGGAGGTCGACGCGGAGTTTTGCTTTCCCCGCGACTGACCCCCTGACGCCGGACGGCTTCGGCAAGCTCGGCGGCCACCCGCTCTCGCAGGCTTTCGGGCTCGATCACTTCCGCCCGCGGGCCGAAACCCAGGGCAACGAAGCGGGCCTGTTCTTCGTCGTCGAACTGGATGCGCAGCGTGACCCATCCGGCTTCCGGCGCGGAAGCGGCGCGCGAGGTGTCGCGCCAGACCGTCAGCGTCCGGGCCGCCTCGTCTTCCAGGCGCAGGACGGCCTCGAACCGAGGCCTCGACTTCCGCAGCTCCTCCGTAGAGGACTTCCAGTAGGTCGCGAGATCGAAGCCCGCCGGCCTTTCGCTGGGCTGGTCCAGGATCCTGGCCTCTTCGATCCGGGAGACGCGGTAGGTCCGGAATCCGGCGGGGGTGCGCGCGACCAGGTACCAGGCCGCGGCCTTGGCCACGAGCCCGAGCGGATCCACGGTCCTCTCGACGCGCTCCCGGCCGGCTTTCACGTAGCGCAGGAAGAGCTTCCGGTCGCGGGAGACCGCGTCCTGGACGATCGGGAGCATGTCCAGGTTCTCCGGACCTCCGCTCCAGCCCGTGGTGTCGACGTGCAGGCGCTGGCGTATCGAAGCCGCCTGCTCGCGCATCGTCGCCGGGAGCGCGGCCATCAGCTTGTCGATCGCGCTCTCCGCGGCGCGGGCCAGGCGGGCGTCGCCGAGAACGCGCGGCTGCGCCATGAGGAGCGCCCTGAGCTCCGCGTCGTCGAGCCCGGGGACCCGCGTTCGCCACCCTTCGTCGAGCTCCCACCCTCCGCGCGAGCCGCGGAGCGCGTAGACCGGAACGCCGGCCGCGCTGAGCGCTTCCATGTCCCGATGTACGGTGCGCGCGGAGACCTCGAGTCGTTTTGCGAGCTCGCGGCCGGTGAGCCGGCCGTGGCCCTGCAGGAGCAGGAGGGTGGAAAGCAGGCGGTCGGCTCGCATGTTCGCCTCGACCGATTCTATCTCTCAATTATGACAGTGGATGACATATATGAACCTGTACCCTGCGCCCTGCAGGAGGTCGATATGAAACTCACCGAGTTCTTTCTGGCGCAGTTGGAGCGTGAGGCCCCGTTGAGTCAGCGTGCCCTGGAGCGCGTCCCCGAAGGGCGAGCGGACTTCAAGCCCCACGAGAAGTCGATGCCCTTCGGGTATCTCTCGACTCTGGTGGCGACGATGCCCTCGTGGATCTCCATGATGATCGACCAGGACGCGCTGGACCTCAATCCGCCCGGCGGGTCGGGACAAAGGCCTCCGGAGCCGAGCAACAACCGGGAGCTCCTGAAAGCCCACGAAGAAGCCGTCGCGAGCGGGAAAGCCTCCCTGCGGAGCACCACCGACGAGCACCTGATGACGCCGTGGCGGTTGCTCGTCGGAGGAGAGGTCGTGATGGAGAACCCCCGGCACGTCGTCCTCGCGGACACGTTCGGGCACCTGGCGCATCATCGGGGCCAGTTGACCGTCTACCTGCGCCTCCTCGGCGCGCCGGTTCCCGCGATCTACGGACCCTCGGCGGACGACACCAGCTTCGGATAGGCGAACGCGCGGCAATCCATGTCGCCGACCCCCGCGAGCGTTCTCATCTGGCGGACGGCAAGCGGCTTTTCTCGGAGGCGCGACGACCCAGGGGTACGCCGCCGCGTCCAGGACAGCAGGTCATCGAGAGGGAGTAGGGGCCCGATTCGTCATCTTTGCTCCCGTGCTACGAAGGGGTCAGAGCGGCACGGCAATGTAGGGTAAGCCGGAGACTCCGAACGAGCACAAACTACTAAGCCCGCATCATTCCTGTGCTAGAGTCGCCGCGAGCGGTTGCCTGAGGGACGCGGCCCTCGAAAAATGCTCGGCGAGAGAGTCTCCCACTATGTGATACGGGAGAGGCTCGGGGGCGGTGGACAAGGAGTCGTCTACCGGGCCGAGGACACGAGGCTTGGACGTCAGGTGGCGATCAAGTTTCTTTCCGAGGAACTTTCTCGCGATCCCGAGGCCATCGAGAGGTTCGAGCGGGAGGCGCGTGCCGCGTCGTCGCTCAGCCATCCGAACATCTGCACCCTCCACGACGTCGGGGAGCACGAAGGACGGAGCTTCATGGTGATGGAGTTTCTCGAAGGGGAGACGCTCAAGCACCGGATCGATTCGAAGCCCATGACCGCCGAGGAGGTGGCGGAGCTCGGCGCCCAGGTTGCCGAAGCTCTGGGAGCTGCGCACGCGCGAGGGATCCTTCACCGAGACATCAAGCCGGCGAACCTCTTTCTGGTATCGGGGCGAAGTCAGATCAAGGTACTGGATTTCGGCCTTGCCAAGCTGGACCGCCAGGGAAGCGAAGACTCTGGGACGCCAACGAAAGCACGAGAGGTGCTTACGCACTCGGGGGTCATCGCTGGAACGGTGGCCTACATGTCGCCGGAACAGGCTCGCGGTGAAAAGCTCGATGCCCGCACCGACGTGTTTTCCCTGGGTGCGGTGCTCTACGAAATGGCGACGGGGAAGAAAGCGTCCCTGGAGGGGACCGAGGCTGTCCCCGAGAAGCTTGCCCGCATCATCGGAAAGGCTCTGGAAAGGGACCGGGATCGCCGCTATGGAAGCGCCCTCGACATGGCCGCGGATTTGAGGCAGGCGAAGCGGGCCGAGCCGAAGAAGCGCAACCGGTGGGCCGCTGTCTTCTCCGGCGTTCTCGCTCTCGCAGCGCTTGCTGGCTTGCTTTTTTGGGGCCGCTCTTCGACGCCGCCAATCAACGTCGATTCTGTAGCGGTCCTCCCTCTTTCGAATTTGACGAGCGACGCCGAGCAAGAGTATTTCGCCGACGGGATGACGGATGAGCTGATCACGAACCTAGCCAAAGTCCACTCCCTCCGGGTGATCTCCCGAACCTCCTCGATGCGCTACAAGACCTCCCGGAAGAGCATTCCCGAAATCGCCCGGGAGCTCGGTGTGGATGCCATAGTCGAGGGTTCGGTCCACCGGTCAGGGGACCGGGTTCGGGTGACGGCGCAGCTGATCCGGGCGTCGACCGATGAGCACATCTGGGCAGAGAGCTACGAGCGAGAGTTGAGGGACGTGCTCTCGCTCCAGCAGGAGCTGGCGCGGGCAATCGTCCAGGAAATGCGGGTCGCTTTGACACCGGAAGAGAGGACCTCCCTCTCGGGCCATGCGAGGCCGGTGGACAGCGAGGCCTACGAGCTCTACCTCAAGGGTCGTCATCATTTCTTGAAGTTGACGGCGGAGGAGATCCGCAAAGCGCTCGACTATTTCCAGCGGGCGGCTCTAAAGAATCCAGATTTTGCGGAAGCCCACGCCTGGATCTCCCTGGCCACAATCCAGCGGGTGGACATGAGTGACCTCACGCCTATTGAGGGCTACCCGATGGCCCGGGAGGCTGCGCGCCAAGCGTTGGCACTCGACGATTCCTCGAGTGCGGCCCACGAGGCCATGGGCCGGGTTCGCATGGCCTCCGACTGGAGCTGGGCCGAGGCCGAGAACGAGTATCAAAAGGCGGTCGCACTGGACCCAGGCGCCTTTGGATCCCATCGGGGCTATGCCCTGCACTATCTTGCTCCGATGGGGCGATTCGAGGAAGCGATTGCCGAGGCGAAGAAGGCTGTCGAGCTGGATCCGGTGAACGTCGTGTCCGTCTCCACACTTGGCAATATCTACTACTACGCGCGGCGCTACGACCTTGCCGAAGCTGAGATCACGAAAGCAGTCGAGCTGGAGCCGAACTATGCGTTGGGGCACTTCTTCCACGCGCGCATTTACAAGCAGCAGGAGAGGCACACCGATGCCATCCGCGAGGCGGAGCGATACGTCGCCCTGGTCGGAAGAACCGGGCGTTCACTCCCCATGCTTGCCGCGACTTATATTCGCGGCGGACGCGAGATCGAAGGGCGGAAGCTCATCCAGGAACTGGATGCTCTCTCGCGAGTGAGCTATGTCTCGCCCGCCGAAGTGTCGCAGGCCTATGCGGGCCTCCAGGACGCCGACAGCGCCTTTACCTGGCTCGAGAAGGCCTTCGAGACTCGAGACCTCGTGCTCGTGCGGTTGAAGATCGATCCCGCCTGGGACCCGATCCGAGAAGACCCCCGCTATTCCGACCTCGTCCGCCGCATCGGATTTCCACCCTGACTACAGAATTTGTGCAACGGCGGCCACCACCATCGTGCGGGCGAGGAGGACGGAGGGCGGCCGGTGTGTCCGTCTGGCGCTTCGTGGTCAGGGGCTCGTACCCGTTTGGTTTCTTCCAAGAAACCTCGAGCCCGGGCGCGGCGATCGAGAGTCAGGCGCCGACGGTCGTCTTCTCTTCTTTCTTGTTCTTGGTTGACGGCTTCGCCGCGATCGGGCCCTCGCCCGGCTTCACCGTGATCGGGTCGAGAAACGGCATCATCGCCCGGAGCTCGGCGCCCACGCGCTCGATGAGGTGCTCCTGCTCCTTCGCCCGTTTACCCTCGAACCACGGGCGGCCCTTCTCGTTCTCCTGGATCCAGTTGCGGGCGTAGGTGCCGTTTCGGATCTCGTCGAGGATCCTCTTCATCTCCTTGCGGGTCTCGGCGGTGACCACTCGCGGCCCTCCGGTGTAATCCCCGTGCTCGGCGGTATCGCTCACCGAGTAGCGCATGTAGTTGAGACCGCCCCGGTACATCAAGTCGACGATGAGCTTGAGCTCGTGGAGGCACTCGAAATAGGCCATCTCCGGCTGGTAGCCCGCTTCCACCAGGGTGTCGAATCCCGCCTTGACGAGCTCGCTCACGCCGCCGCAGAGCACCGTCTGCTCTCCGAACAGATCGGTCTCCGTCTCTTCGGCGAACGTCGTCTGCAGGACGCCCGCGCGGGTGACGCCGATCGCCTTGGCGTAGGAGAGCGCCAGCTCTTTCGCCTTTCCCGATGCGTCCTGGTGGATCGCGAGGAGCGCCGGAGTTCCGCCGCCCTCGACATAGGTCTCCCGGACTCGGTGTCCCGGAGCCTTCGGAGCGATCATGGAAACGTCGACGTTCGCGGGCGGAGTCACCGTCTTGTAGTGGATGGAGAAGCCGTGGGCGAACATCAACGTCTTGCCCGGGGCCAGGCCGGGGGCGATCTCCTTCTCGTAGATCTTCGGCTGCTGCGTGTCCGGCGCCAGGACCATGATGACGTCCGCCCAGCGGGAGACGTCGGCGACGGAGCCGACGGTGAGGCCGTCCGCTTCCGCCCGGCTCCGGCTCCGGCTCGCCGGGTGAAGGCCGACCCGGACTTCGACGCCGCTGTCCTTCAGATTCAGCGCATGGGCATGGCCCTGCGAGCCGTAGCCGATGACCCCCACTTTCTTCTTCCGGATGATCTCGAGGTCGGCGTCTTTGTCGTAGTAGATCGTGGCCATCTTGTCTCCTTCATTAATGCTCGCGTGCCTCTTCGGCACGCGAGCTCCCCGCGCTCCTCGCGCGGGTCGAACTCCTATGCCGATACTGGCTCCATGGCGCGGGCCATGGCGACCACTCCCGTCCGGGCCATCTCCAGGATCCCGAACGGCCGGAGCACGTCGACCAGGCTCTCGATTTTATCCTCGCTGCCGGTGATCTCGAAGATCAGCGCCTCGGGGCTCACGTCCACCACGCGGGCGCGAAAGACCTCCGCGACCTGAAGGATCTCCGAACGATTCTTGTGATCCGCGCGCACTTTGATCAGAGCGAGGTCGCGCACCACCGAAGGCAGGTTCGAGACGTCCCTCACCTCCAGTACCGTGGCGACCTTGTAGAGGTTCGCCTCGACCAGTGCCGCGGTGCGGTCGTCGGCGTCGATGACCACGGTGATGTGCGACACCCCCGTCCGATCGGTATGGCCCACGCTCAACGACTCGATGTTGTACGCACGCCGGCGGAAGAGCGAGGCCACGCGGTCCAGGACCCCGGGCACGTCCTCGACCAGGACCACGAAGGTGCGCGGACGCTTGGCTTCTACCATTCCGTTTCCTGACCCGCGAGCGCGGGCAGCGGCCGCCGGATCATGTCGGTGATGCTCTTGCCCGGAGCGACCATGGGATAGACGGTGTCCTCTTTCTCGACGCGGAAGTCGATGACCACCGTCTCGCTCGAGCCGCGGGCGCGGGAGACCACCTGTTCGATCTCCGAGCGCTTCTCGACGCGGAGTCCCAGAAGGCCGTGCGCTTCGGCGAGCTTCACGAAGTCCGGATTCCTCATCGGCGTCGCCGCGTAGCGCTTGTCGTAGAAAAACTCCTGCCACTGGCGCACCATGCCGAGGTAGCCGTTGTTGATGATCGCCACGTGCAGCTTGACGTTCTCCTGGGCCGCGGTCGAGAGCTCGGCCGCGGTCATCTGGAACCCGCCGTCGCCGACGATCACCCAGACCTCCTCGCCCGGTCGCGCGAGCTTCGCGCCGATGGCCGCGGGAAGCGCGAACCCCATCGTGCCGAGCCCGCCCGAGGTGATGAGCTTTCGCGGGTGGTCGTGCTTGTAGTACTGCGCCTCCCACATCTGGTGCTGGCCGACGTCGGTCACGACGAGCGCATTTCCCTCGGTGAGGTTCCAGAGGTCGCTCACCACGTGCGCGGCGTAGAGGTGGCCGCTCTCGGGTAGGCTCTGGATGTCCCGGACCGCGGTGTCGCCCTTGAGGTCGTCGATGAACGCGTGCCACGAGCCGAGATCCTGGCACGCCGCCCGAGGCACCAGATCCCGGAGACTCCTTCCGAGATCCCCGACCAGGGCGACGTCGACCCGGACGACCTTGTTGACCTCCGAGGGATCGATCTCGAGGTGGATCTTCTTCGCGCCGAGAGCGTACTTGGACGGATCGCCCACCACCCGATCGTCGAACCGCATGCCCACCGCGATGAGGAGGTCGGCCTCCTGGACGGCCCGGTTCACCCAGGCTTCGCCGTGCATTCCCATCATCCCCAGGTTCAGGGGATGGGTCGCCGGGAATCCGCCGATTCCGAGAAGGGTCATGGCGACGGGAATGCGCGTCTTCTCGACGAGCTCGCGAAGGAGCGGCATCGCTCCCGAGAGCATGACCCCGCGGCCGGCGAGAACCAGGGGCTTTCGGGCCTCGGCGATCAGAGAGAGGGCGCGCTCCAAGTCCTCGGCGGTGTAGCCGCGCCGCGGGCCTCGGGGGCGAATCTCGATGGGCGTTTCGCAACGCTCGTACTCGATCTCTCCCTGCTGCGCGTCCTTGGTGATATCCACCAGAACCGGCCCGGGGCGCCCGCTCTTCGCGATGGCGAACGCCTTGCGTATGGTGGGAGCGATCTCTTCGGTGCGGGTGACGAGGAAGTTGTGCTTGGTGATGGGGAGCGTGACCCCGGTGATATCCGTCTCCTGGAACGCATCGGTCCCCAGAACGCGGCTCGGGACCTGCCCGGTGATGAACACCACGGGCGAGGAGTCCATCATAGCCGTCGCGATCCCGGTGACGAGGTTCGTCGCTCCCGGCCCCGAGGTCGCCATCGCGACCCCGACCTCGCCCGAGGCGCGCGCGTAGCCGTCCGCCATGTGGGCTGCACCCTGCTCGTGGCGCACCAGGACGTGGTGGATCCGCGAATCCAGGAGCGCGTCGTACACGGGAAGGATGGCGCCGCCCGGATAGCCGAAAACGTACTGGACGCGCTCCTGCTCGAGCGCATCCCAGACGATGCGGGCCCCGGTACGCTTCATCCGGAACATTTTACCGACCGGTAAGTAACTCGTCAAGCGATTCGAGTAAACCACCATCATAGAGGGAGTTGACTTGCCGCAGACGAAGTCGGAAACTCCGACACCATGAGCACCAAGACGCTCGGCATCGGGTTCATCGGGAGCGGATTCGTCACCCGGTTCCACATCCAGTCCTTCGTGGCCGTGCGCGATGCGGAAGTCCGCGGCGTCTGGAGCCCGAACCCAGGGCACGCGGGCGAAGCCGCCGCGCTCGCGCGCGACCTGGGTGTCGGCGAGGCTCGGTCCTTCGAATCGATCGCCGGCATGGTCGCGGATCCCTCGATCGACGCGATCTGGATCTGCGGACCCAACCACCAACGAGTCGCCAACCTGGAGGCGATCGTCGAAGCGCTCGAGGCGAAGCGGGGGGAGCTCGTCGGCATCGCCTGCGAGAAGCCTCTCGCGCGGAACGTGGCCGAGGCCAAGCGGATGCGCGAGCTGGCTCGCCGCGCGAAGGTCCTCGACGGGTATCTCGAGAACCAGGTCTTTTCGCCCGCGGTCGTCCGCGGGAAGGAGCTCTTGTGGGCGCGCGGGGCTCGGCTCGCGGGCCGACCGTACCTCGCCCGCGCCGCCGAGGAGCACAGCGGCCCGCACGCCTCGTGGTTCTGGAGAGGCGATCTCCAGGGAGGCGGCGTCCTCAATGACATGATGTGCCACTCCATCGAGACCGCGAGGTTCCTCCTCACCGATCCGCGGAAGCCCCGATCCAGCCTGGTCCCGAAGAAAGTGACGGCGCAGATCGCCTGCCTCAAGTGGCAGCGACCCGAATACGCGCGAAAGCTGAAAGCCACCTATGGAAGCGAAGTGGACTACGAGAACGCTCCCTCCGAGGACTTCGCCCGCGCGCTCGTCGAGTACGTCGACGACGCCGGCGAGCCTCTGATCGTCGAAGCCACGACCTCCTGGGGCTACGTGGGAGCGGGGCTCCGCTTGTCGATGGAGCTCCTCGGGCCCGAGTACTCCATGAACGTGAGCACCCTCGCGACCGAGCTCTCCCTGTTCTTCAGCCGGGAGCTGAAGCAGGCGTCGGGCGAGGACCTCGTCGAGAAGCAGAACGCGGAGCTCGGCCTCATGCCCGTCGTGACCGACGAGACCGCGTCCTACGGGTACGTCGACGAGAACCGCCACATGGTGGGCGCGTTCCGCCGCGAGGAGCGTCCCCGGGAGAATTTCGACGACGGGGTCAACGTGACCGAGCTCTTGATGGCGGCCTACCTGAGCGCCGAGCGCGACGCCGCGGTCGATTTCGCGAGCGCTCGGCTCGACGACTTCGTGCCTCAGGTCGCCCGCGGAGCCTGGAACCCGCGGAAGTAGTCAGCGAAGCCGACGCACGGAGCGAATCGGGATCGGAGGCGTGAGCCGCTGCTCCTCCCGCGGCGAGGCCTGGATCTTCCGGACCGCGTCCATTCCCCGCACCACCCGTCCGAACGCGGCGAAGCCCTGTCCATCGGGATTCCGCCTTCCTCCGAAGTCGAGCTCCGGCTGGTCGCCGATACAGATGAAGAAGCTCGAGGTCGCCGAGTCCGGTCCGTCCCGCGCCATGGAGAACGTCCCATCGAGGTGAGTCAGGCCGGTCTTCGTCGTCCGCTCGAGCGGAATCGGAGAGCGTCCCTCGCTTTCTTTCGCCTCGGCGACGCTCGCCTGGACGACCTCGATCTTGACTTGGTTCTGCGGCTGGTTGTCCGGCGTCACCGTGCGGTGAAACTGCCCCCCGTCGTAGTGCCCTGCGTCGACGTAGTAGAGAAAGTTCTCCGAGGTGACGGGCGCCCGCGCGGTATCGATCTCGACCTCGATCTCCCCGACCTCGGTGACGATGAGCACGCGAACCGGCCCCTGCGCCGGAGCGCCGAGGGCAAGCATCAGGGAGAGCGTCCCTATGAGCATGGTGTTTCGCTGTTGCTGCTAGAACCTGAAGAGCTTCGTGAGCTTGACCGCGAACGTCCGGCTTTGCAACAGTGGAAACCCGCTCACGTCGGTTTGCCTCCCGTCGGTATAGACCACGAAGAAGTCGCTTCCGGGCTCGTACTCCCAGCGGAGCCGGACGCTGGTGGAGAGCGAGTCGCTCGAGGAGTTGTACTGGACGAAGGTCATCACCGCCATTCTCGGGCTGAGAGTCCAGTTGAAGCGGGTGCTCACCAGATCCGTGCGGAAATTCCCCTGAGGCAGGTGGACCCAGTTGAATCCGAAGCTCGGCTCGATCGAGAACTTCGGGGAGACCTCGACCCGGCCGGTGTAGGCGATCTCGTCCCGATCCCCTCCGAAGAACGACCCCGTCCGGACCAGGAGCTCGCCCGGGACCGGTCTCTGCGGGCCGATCCGGTAGACGAACCTCACGTCCTCGAAGTCGTAGCCTCCGACGGGTAGAACGACACCCTCCGAGATCTCGAACTCTTCCGGCAGGAACTCGTACTGGCGGTTGTAGTCGACGCGCACTTCGTCCCCAACCTGGAACTCGGTGGCGAACCGGCCCTGAATTCGCCGGGTCTCCAGGATTCCGCTCGGCACACCCTCGATGTAGTCGATCTCGCCCTGGAATACGAACCGGCGGATGGCGGCGATCGCCGGCCGAGGGCTGTAACGCGCTTGAGCGAAGTCTCTTCGAAAGGCCTCCCGGCTGAGAAACCCCAGCTCGGGCTTGAAGCTCTCGCCCACCAGGAGGTGCTGGAGCTGCAGACCAAACCGGTCGCCGCCGTAGTCGAGCTGCCCGCGGTAGCTTCTGTCGTTTCCTCCGAGCACACCTCCCGCCGCTAGCTCGGTCCTGGTGACGGTGTAGAAGGCGTTGACGCGCAGGTTGGTGAAGAACGAAAAGTTGGCGTCGACCCCGAGGAGGCTGTTGGCATCGGCGCCGGCGGTGGTCGAAGTCGTTCGATGGGTCGCGATGACCCCGATGTCGCTCCGGCCGAAGACGTCCCGCCGGAGGCGGAAAACGCTGAAGTTCGTCGGGTCGATCGCCGCCCCTTCGACTCCACGGGTCTGGATGTTGAGCGCGCCGACGCGGTAGGCGCCCGCTCGTCCGGTGAGACGGGCTCCGGCCAGAATCGGATCGATGCCCGACTCGGTCAGGCCGATGCGGCGGCTGAAGAACGGGATGGGAGTGAGCTCGGTTTCGTCGTCTCCCGGGTTGTTGCGGCCTCCCCCGCGCAGTTCCACCCCGCCGAAGGTGAAGATGTTCTGCCCCTCGAGGAAGAACTCGCGCTTCTCGGGAAAAAACAGACTGAAGCGGGTGAGGTTCACCTGCTCCTGGTCTTCCTCGACCTGGGCGAAGTCGGTGTTGTAGGTGAAATCGGTCGACCAGTCCCTGGGTCAAGCCGTACTTGACGTCGACTCCGGCGTCTCCGTCGAAGTCGTTCAGCTGCGGCGGGTCCAGGTTCTGGTTCGTCACCACCGACGTGATCCCGTAGGGTTTGACCTCGAGGCTCCTGGAGCCGGCGGGAGTCTCGATCCCGACGAGGGTCGCGGCTTCCGAGAACTTGTAGATGCCGCGGAAGCGGTGAGAGGCCGAGACCGGAGAGAGGAACGTCTCCTCGTTCTTCCAGCGGATGGAACGTCTCAGGTTGAAGCTCCAGATCTGATCCCGACCCTCGCGGTAGCGCAGCGACTTGAAGGGGATGGCGATCTCGACCATCCAGCCCTGATCGAAGACCGACGCCTTCACGTTCCAGACGGTGTTCCAGTCCTGGTTGTTGGTCTGTCCCTCGTCCCCCACCGCCTGGTCCCGGAGAGCTCCGAGGGGATTCGTCTGGAAGAAGAATCCGTTGCGGCGGTCGTAGAACGTATCGAACACCAGGGTGACGTTCTCGTTCTGGAAGATGTTGAAGTTGTCGCGCCTCATCTCGTTGATGACCATTCTCTCCGGGTGGCTGTCCCAGCAGCGGGCGCTCACGTAGACGTTCTCGTCGTCGAAGAACACCCAGGCCTCGGTCTTCTCCGTCGCGAGCTCTCCCTCCCGCGGCTCCTGCTGAACGAAGTCGCTCATCGGCGGGACGCGGGCATAGACGGCGTCGTCGAGCTTTCCGTCGAGGACCAGCGTCTCGGTGATTCGCGTCGCTCGCACCGTGACCCGCCCGGCCTCGTCCCTGGCGATGACCGCGGGGGGCACGGGCGCCGGCGGGCCGTCGATGACGACGGGTTCCTTCGGCTCGGGAGGTTCGTCCTGCGCTCGAAGCTCGGTCCGGGAAAGAGACGAGCGCCACGGCGAGGCAGAGAAGAACGCTAGAATGACCGCGAAGGCGGCATCGATCTTGGATTCTAGCAAGGCTTCGTTCGAATCGGTTCACCCGCGTGGATTCTTCGTCGACCCGGGCGCTCCCGAGACTCTGGAGAAGTACGCGCAGAAGCCGGGGATGGCTGCTTCCCGCGGAGTCGCTCCTCTCCGTACCAGGGCGGGCGAGGGCAACATGAACCTGACGCTCCGCCTCGTAACCGCCGAACGGAGCGTCATCCTAAAGCAAGCGCGCCCCTGGGTCGAGAAGTACCCGGCGATCGAGGCACCCGCGGGACGGGCGCTGGTCGAGGCCGCCTTCTACCGCGCCGTCGCCTCCCGTCCCGCGATCCGGGCGGCGATGCCCGCGCTTCTCGGGCAGGACCCGGAATCCGGAGTCCTCGTCCTCGAGGATCTGGGTGACGCGCGGGACTTCACCGCGCTCTACCGCGGCGAGCGTCTCTCCGAGCGCGATCTCGAGACGCTCGTCTCCTATCTCGTCGAGCTCCATCGCTCCTTTCGTGACGCGGGATCGGATCTTCGAGAACCGCGAGATGCGGGCTTTGAACCACGAGCACATCTTCCGGCTTCCGCTCGCCCCCGGGAACGAACTCGACCTCGATCGCACCACTCCCGGACTCGAGGCCGCGGCGCGGGAGCTGAAGGCGGACGCGGCGTACGTCGCGCGGGCGCGCGAGCTCGGTGAGCTCTACCTCGAGGACGGAGCTTCCCTGGTGCACGGTGACTTTTTTCCCGGAAGCTGGCTTCGGACGGACGCGGGAGCTCCGCGTCATCAATCCCGAGTTCTGCTTCCTGGGAAACGCCGCCTTCGACCTGGGGGTGCTGTCGGCCCATTTGCACCTCTCGCGACAGCCGGAGCTCGCGGAGAAGGCGGTCGACACTCTACGGCGCGGGCGCGGACTTCGACCGCGACGGCGAACGGGTTCGCTGGAGCCGAGATCATGCGCCGCCTTCTCGGAGTGGCGCAGCTTCCCCTGGAAGCGGGGCTCGAGGAAAAGAGAGAGTTTCTCGCGCTGTCGAGAGCGCTGATGTAAGCTCCGCGTTTCGAAGAGGCGAAGAGGAGAGACCGATGCGAACCCCGCGAGCCTTTCTGGCGCTTTCCACGATTCTGGCCTGACCCGCTGCGCTTCCCCGCCGGCGCAGGAGCCCGCGGACCTCGTGCTCCGGAACGGCAAGGTGGTCACTGTCGACGAATCCCGTCCGGAAGCGAGCGCGGTCGCGATGCGCGGGGGAACGATCGTCGCCGTCGGGAGTAACGAAGAAATCGAAGCGTACGTCGGCCCCGAGACCGAGGTGCTCGATCTCGAGGGCCGGCTCGCGATCCCCGGATTCATCGAGGGACACGGTCACTTCATGGGCCTGGGAAACGCCAAAATGATCCTCGATCTCACGAAAGTCAAGGACTGGAACGAGATCGTCACCATGGTGGGCGAGGCGGCCAAGACCGCCGAGCCCGGCGCCTGGATCCAGGGTCGCGGATGGCACCAGGAGAAGTGGACCTCGCCTCCTCCGGGCGCGATCGAAGGCTTGCCGCTCCACATCGGCTTGAGCGAAGTATCGCCGGAGAACCCGGTGATTCTCACCCACGCGAGCGGCCACGCGGGCTTCGTGAACGCCAAGGCGATGGAGCTCGCGGGGATCGATCGCCATACTCCCGATCCGCCGGGAGGCACCATCGTCAAGGGACCGGACGGCGAGCCCATCGGCGCCCTTCGCGAAACGGCGCAAAGGCTGGTCCGCGACGCCCTCCAGCAGTACCTCGACCGGCAGCCCCCCGAGCAGAAGCGCGCCGACGACGAGAAACGCGTCGAGCTCGCGAGCCAGGACTTGCTCTCGAAGGGAATCGTGAGCTTTCACGACGCCGGCGCCGATTTCGCGACCATCGATTTCTTCAAGGAGATGGCGGAGGCCGGAAAGCTCCCCGTGCGGCTCTACGTCATGGTGCGACGGGAGACGAACGAAACCATGGACGAGAAGCTCCCGCAGTACAAGATGATGAACGCCTACGACGGGCACCTCACCGTCCGGTCGATCAAGCGGCAGATCGACGGCGCTCTCGGCGCCCACGGCGCCTGGCTCCTCGAGCCCTACGAGGATCTCCCTGAGTCCTCGGGTCTCGTCCTCGAGCCGGTCGAGGACATCGCGAGGACGGCGGAAATCGCGGTGAAGCACGGCTTCCAGGTCAATACCCACGCCATCGGCGATCGCGCGAACCGGGAGACCCTCGACATCTACGAAAAGGCGTTCGCGAGCGCGCCGAATGGAGGCAAAGACCTGAGATGGCGGGTGGAGCACGCCCAGCACATTCATCCAGACGACGTCCCCCGCTTCGCGAAGCTCGGAGTCATCGCGTCGATGCAGGGCATCCATTGCACCTCCGACGGCCCCTGGGTTCTGAAGCGCCTGGGCCAGGAGCGCGCGAAATCCGGCGCCTACGTCTGGCGCGACCTCATCAAATCAGGCGCCATCGTCACCAACGGCACCGACGTGCCGGTCGAGGACGCCGACCCGATCGCGAGCTTCTACGCCTCGGTCACGAGGAAAATGGCGGACGGAACGGCGTTCTTCCCCGAGCAGGTGATGACGCGCGAGGAGGCGCTCCGCTCCTACACCATCCAGAACGCCTACGCCGCATTCGAGGAGGACGTGAAGGGCTCGCTGACTCCGGGAAAGTACGCGGACATCGTCGTCCTCTCGAAAGACATCCTGACGGTGCCTTCCGAAGAAATCCCGCAAGCGAAGGTCCTCTACACCATCGTGGGCGGGAAGATCCTGTACCGGGCGGAGGGTACGGACTGAGGTACGTGAAGCGGGATCTCGATCTCGTTCGGGCGATCCTCCTGCACATCGAGGGGGGCGACGCGGGCCCCTCCGGCTTCAGCGGCTTCATCGAGGACGGATACCGGATGGAGCAGATTCACTATCACCTCCAGCTGCTCCACGACGCCGGGCTCATCGAGGCGGACGAGATCGTGCCTGGACAATGGTGGCCGGAGCGCATGACCTGGTCGGGCCACGAGTTCCTGGACGCCGCGCGCAACGAGGAGCTCTGGCGGGAGACGAAGCAGGAGGTCGAAAAGAGCGCCGGAAGCGCGCCGTTTCTCCTCTTCCAGGAGCTTCTTCTCGGCGGCCTCCGTGAACGCTTCGGAAAACCTGCCGGGAGCCGGGGCAAAGGGAAGAAGGCGCGGACGCGACCGCGGCATCAATGAGTCAGGGCGTACACCATGTAGTTGATGCCGAGCTTGTAGGCCTCGTTGGTAATCTCGATCGGAAACCAGCCCTCGTCCGACCACTCCCAGTACTCGGCGATGTCGTTGTTGTAGTTGACGATGGCCATCAGGCGTTTCGCAGGATCGTTGTCCTCGAAGATGCCGAAGTACGTCGGCATGACGTTCACCAGCGGGTGCGGAAAATCGATGGTGCGCATCTCGAAGAACGTGCGGAAGATCGGATGGCTCACGTCGAGCTGTACCAGCCGATGGTCGGGAACGACGCGCATCATCTGGGCCTCGAAGTTGTGCCATTGCTCGTGCTCGAAATCGTCGAAGATGAGGAACCCGCCCTTCAGCAGATAGCTTCGAAGGTTCGCCGCGTCTTCGTCGCTCAACGTCCAGAAGCCGGGCTCCGAGATGTAGGCGATGGGATGACGGAACAGCTCCGGATCGTCGAGGCTGAGGACGTTGGTCGAAGACACGTTCGCGTCGATGGTGGTGAGCTCGCGGAGGAGCCGGCTGAGGTGCTGGTCGGCGCGCGGGTAGTCGTGGCTCCAGGTGCTCCGTCCGCCGAAGTAGGCGAGGGCATCCGCCGAGGCCCCGTAGCGGATGCGGGTGAAAACGAGCTGTCCGCGATACACCGGGTTCGCGGGTAGCTCGCGGCCTCCGACCTGGCCAAGGAGCAGCACCGCGCAGGCAGGCGTCGCGAATCGCATCTCCGGTTTCCCTCGTGCAGCATAGATCGAGAATTCACTCATCGTGAACCGAGATCCAGGACGACGATGACGTCCGGTCCGGCTCGGCGGCGTAGAGCCGCTCCACCCACGCCGAGCGGCTCTCGAGCACGGCCTTCTGGTTGAGCGAGCCCCCTCGCAGGCTCGCTCCGCTCCCGGCTGCCTTCCCGGCGATTACGGAATCTTTACATCTGCGTCACGGGAGAGTCACAAAAGTGCGAGAACCTCAGCGCCGGCTTTGGGCGACGCAGAAAAAACCGCCTCGATCGAACCGAGAGCGACATCGAACTAAAGCGAGGATCTATGAGCCAGAAGGATTCCGACCGAACCAGCAATCGTTCCGGAAACCGGCATTTCTCCGAAATCGTGGAAATCAACCGGGAACGCCGACAGCTTCTCGTGGGGGGCTTCGGTGCCGGTGCCCTGGCGTTTTTCGGCACCCCCGCGCTCGCGCATTTGAACCAGTTCGAGCAGAGCCCCGCGCCGGGGTTCACTCCGATCACCGCGGATGTGCTTTTCGGAGACAGCGTCCGAGTGCCCTCCGGATACAAGGCGCGGGTGGTCTACCGTTGGGGCGACGCCACCGGAATTCCCGAGCACATGCCGGATTTCGCGACCGACGGCGGGGTGTCTCTGAACACCGCGGAGGATCAGGCCTTTCAGGCGGGTCAGGACCACGACGGGATGCATTTCTTCCCGCTGGACTCCCACAAGGGGAGCGACCGCGACCATCGCGGAAGACACTCCGACGAGCGCAACCGGGGCTTGCTCGTCATGAACCACGAGAACATCCAGCCCGAGTTCCTCCTCGGTCCCAACCTCGTCGGAAGCCGAACGGGTCCTCAAAATGAAGAACGCCCATGGCATCTCGGTCGTCGAGGTGCGACAGCGCACGAGCGGACAGTGGGAGCTCGTGCGCCCGTCGAGGTACGCCCGCCGCATCACGGCCGACACGCCCATCCGCATCTCCGGTCCCGCGGCCGGTGATGCGCTGATGAAGACGTCCGCCGACCCGACGGGGAAGAGCGTGCTGGGCACCCTGAACAATTGCGCGAACGGCTTCACGCCCTGGGGCACCTACCTCACCTGCGAAGAGAACTTCAACGGTTATTTCGACACCACCGCGGGTCAGGGGGCGGTCACCCAGCACATGAAGCGCTACGGCGTGGCAGTGACCGGGGCTCCCTTCGGATACAACTGGCACCTCATCGATGCCCGATTCGACGCGGCCCAGGAGCCGAACGAGTCGAACCGCTTCGGCTGGGTGATGGAGGTCGATCCCAGGAACCCCGACCGTACCCCCGTCAAACGGACGGCCCTCGGGCGATTCAAGCACGAGAACGCGGCCGCGGTCCTCACCGACGATGGACGCGTCGTGGTCTACCTCGGCGACGACGAGCGCAACGAGTACATCTACAAGTTCGTGAGCGAGCGCCGGTGCGGCCCGAGGCACGAGGACAACCAGGATATTCTCGACCGGGGCACGTTGTACGTCGCGATCTTCGAGCCCGGCTCGGTCCCCGGCGACGGTCAGGGCACGGGCCGCTGGGTGCCGCTTCTGTTCGGGAAGAACGGGCTCACGCCCGCGAACGGCTTCGCCAGCCAGGCGGAGGTACTGATCAAAACGCGCCAGGCCGCCGACCGCGTGGGCGCGACCATGATGGACCGGCCGGAATGGATCGCGGTGCATCCGAGGACCAGGGAGGTCTACATAACCCTGACCAACAACAATCGCCGCGGAAGCGCAAACCCTCCAATCCCCAACAACCCGGACGGAACGACGACGGCAGGCAGCGCCCGCCCGGCGGTGGACGAGGCCAACCCCCGCGCCAACAACGTCTATGGTCACATCCTTCGCTGGCGCGAGAAGCGGGGCGATCCCGCGGCGCTGACCTTCAACTGGGACGTGTATCTCCTCGCCGGCGATCCCGCGGATCCCGGTACCGTCGGGGCCGCCGCCGTTACCAACACGGTGGGCTACCCGGGCTTCGAGGCGGAGACGTACCGCATCTTCAGCGCCCCGGACGGGCTGGCTTTCGACCCCCAGGGATGGCTGTGGATCGAGACCGACTACTCGGCGTCGCAGACCGGAGTCCAGACCAACATGGGCAACTGCCACATGATGCTCGCGGACATTCCTTCCGGCCGAATCGGCCGGTTCCTCACGGGACCGAACGGCTGCGAGATCACGGGCTGGACCATGACCCCGGACCGCCGTTCGCTCTTCATCAACATCCAGCACCCCGGTGAAGGCGGAAGCTCGTCGAATCCGACCCACTTGTCGACCTGGCCCGACGGCACGTCGCCGCCGCGCTCGTCGACGATCGTCATCACCAAGGACGACGGCGGGGTGATCGGAACCTAGAATCGCACCTCGCTCTTCGCTGCCCGCCCTGTCGAGCCGGCCGACGAGGCCGGCTCACTTATTTCGCCGCGGGAAGTGTCAGCGGCCGCCCCTCGCCTTGCCCGCCACGGTCCTGGCCACCTGGAGCAATCTGGAGCTCAGCCGCAAACCCTCGTACTCCGCCGCGTCGAGATTGATCTCGAACCGAATCTTGCTCTGCTCGGTGAAGAAACGGATGATGCCTCCCTTCTGCACGAATCCCTCATCCTCGCCAACCGTCAAGGTCGCGGTGCCGTCGAGAGCCCTCAAGATCGCGTCGAGCCTCGAGGACTCCGAGGGGCTGATGAAAAGGATGTCGCAGGGCTCCAGCTCCTCGACACCCGCGAATCGCCGGATCGCGATCCTCTTCGATCCCACCGTCTTGTCGCGAACCACCTGCTCTAGATTCTCCCCGAAGGGATCGAATCCTATGACTCCGATGGTCACTGCATCGGTATCACCCTCCCGCTCGGGCCACTCCACGAACTTCGCGAAATTGAACAGGAAAGCGGCTTTGACCTTGTACTCCGAGACCGCTGGCGGACCCGGAGCCGGAGTCGCCAAGAGCAGCGTCGTCAGGGCAAAGTGGGAGACCAAGAGCGCCACCGCCCGACGCGACCGCGACACGCGGGCTAGAACCCCCAAGAGACCTTCGCGAGGACGGACCGCTGGACCTCGGTGGCGCTCCAGACCAGATCGCTCTGGAACTCGGGGTGGTGGTCGTCGAGAAGATTGAAAACAGCGAACAGGAGCTGCACATCGGATCGCAGGTTCCAGGTGGTCACGAAATCCACGCGGGTGTAGGCGGGCACGGATTCCAGGGGACCGACCCACTTGACTCTTCCATCCAGAGTCACTCGAGCGGGAAGATCCAGCTGCGAGCGCACCAGGAACTGATGTTCGGGGCTGTCTCCCTGTCCGGTGGTCGGGATCCCTTGAGCCGGATCGTACTTCAGATTGATGTCGAGCCAGCTATACCACGCGTTGACCTTCCAATTCTCGCGGAGCCCGACCTGGGAGACGACTTCGAGGCCGCGTGAGAAGCCATCGACCCCGTTGACGATGCGGTGCGGCAGAACCACGTAGACCGGGTCGGGAACGAGGAAAGGCGATTCGGGGACGAAAGCGGCGAGCCGGTCGTAGTCGTTGTAGAACGCCGAGACGTCCAACGAGAGGCGGCCTGCGGGTTGCACCCGGTAGCCCACTTCGTAGGCGATCAATTCCTCGGAGAGGAACACATCGTTGCCGAGCACCGAGAAGACGTCCACCATTCCATCCGGTTGCGAGGACGCCGCGACGTTGTACCACAGCTCACGATCACCGCGTGAGGGGCTTCTCACCGCCCGCGACGCCGACCCCCAGAGCATCTGATGGTCACCCGCGGTCCACGCGGCGCGGACGTTCGGCTGAATTTCCAGGCCGGAAAAAGTTCCGTGCTCGAATCGCGAGCCGAGTGTGACCCGGAGTCGTCCGGGTATCACCGCGATCTCGTCTTCCACGAAGGCGCTCGAATAGTAGAGGCCGCGACGCGCGGGATCGAACGCGATCACGAAGGAGCCGTCGAAGTCCTCCACCGTGTAGCGGAAGCTCCCCCCGAACAGGAGATCGTGTCTGTCACCGACTCGATTGCGGTACCACGCGTCGGCTTCGCCGGTGTCGCGCACTCCCCCATAACGAACGTCGGACCGTCTCGAAGTCCTTTCATACGACGCCTGCAAGAAAACGTCCGATTTCGCCGAAATCGCTTTCTCCCACCGGCCCAGCACGTTTCCACCCGTGAAATCCAGTTGATCGACGTAGCTCACCATGAAAGGTTGTTCGAGCGTCGGATCGGTCACCCATTGCTCGGTTTTGCCTGAGTAGATGCTGCCCTGGAGGCCGAAGCGGTTGCCGTCGGCGCCTTCTTTATCCAGCCGAAAACCACCGGACACGAAGCTCCAGGAATCCTGTCCTTCCTCGCCGGATGGCGCCACCGAGGCGTCGCGATGAAAACCCTTGCCGAACACCCGATACTGGGTGGAGGTGCCCGACGTGCCGCCGAACCTGAGTCCAACCGACCCCCTGTCTTCGGTGCCGACTCCCGCTTCGACGGAAGCACCCTGGGTCTTGCTCGCGGGCTTGGTGATGATGTTCACCACTCCGTTCACCGCATTGGAGCCCCACATGGTGGCGCCGGGTCCCCGGACGACTTCGATACGATCGATGTCCTCGAGCAGCAGATCCTGAACGTCCCAGAAGACCCCGGCGAACAGCGGCGTGTAAATGCTGCGGCCATCGACCATCACCAGCATTTTGTTGGCGAACAACCCGTTGAAGCCGCGGGACGACACCGCCCATTTGCTCGAGTCCACCTGAGCGACCTCCAGGCCGGGCACGAGACGAAGCGCCTCCGGAATACTGGTGACGCCGGCGGACCGCATGTCCTCCGAGGTGAGCACGTAGATCGCTGCCGCGGTATTCCACAGATCCTGTTTCTTCCGAGCCACCGTGGTGACTTCGAGCTCCATGAGCTGTTCCAGGCTCAATTGAGTGAGGTCGTCAGGGGGATCGGAGCGCTGCGCGGCCGACGGTAAGCCGATACCCAGTATCAAAACGGCGGCTCCCAGGCGGGATGCCGTCTTGGGGAATTTCAATCTCTTCCTTCGCGCATCGCGCGCTTGTTCCGTCATGGTCGAGCCTCCATCGAGCGGCGCTGGCCGCACCAGTTGCATCGACAAAAGTCCCCTGACAGCCAGCAAGGCCCATGCCAGCAAAGAGCTCGCACTGGATGAGCGAGTTTCCCCGCTTCAACGAGCAGGCTGGCCGGACAGGGCAGCGAATTTCATGAAATGACCCACGACCTCTGGGTAAATGCCCACATGCCGGATTGTCGAACGGCTGACAAAACGGGCGTCCGAGTGGTCCGCCGCCCGGGCACGCGAATTGCACCACCGCGGTCGGGACTTGCTTTCCAATGAGCTTCCCGATCCGCGTGCGGTGATCCACGTCATGAAGCGAACTCCCTTTCGTGACCTGCCCATCAAGCACAAGCTCATGTTCATCTCGCTTCAAGCGAGCAGCGTCGCGCTCGCGCTCGCATGCATCGGCTTCGTCACCTACGAGCTCATCACCTATCGCCGGGCGGCGCTCGACCGATTGGAAACGGTGGCGCGGGTCATCGCCGCCAACAGCTCGGCAGCGATTCTGTTCGACGACGCCGAAGCGGCCATCGAAACTCTCTCCGGACTACGGGCCGAGCAACAGATCATCTCCGCCTGCATCTACGTCGCGGATGGCTCGCATTTTGCGAGCTACCACCGCGATCCGGGCGATTCGAATTGCTCGGAGCAGGCCCTGGGCACATCCCGACGCGAGACCGAGAGCGGACAAATCGTGGTGTCGGTCCCGGTGAAGATTCACGGCGAGACCGTGGGCAGGCTCCTCATACACTCCGAGTCCGTCGATGTTTTCCAACGCCTGCTGCGCTACGGAAGCATCGTCGCCGGGGTTCTCCTGGTTTCGGGTCTGGTCGCGTTCGTTCTCGCTTCGCGCCTGCAGAAATACATCTCGGCGCCCATCCTGCGTCTGGCCGAGACCTCCCGGCGCATTTCGTCCGAAAAAAACTACGCGCTCCGCGCCGCGCCGGAGGGTTCGGACGAGATAGGGTTTCTCAGCAAGTCGTTCAACGAAATGCTGGAGCAGATTCAGGGACGCGATCGCGCCCTCGAGGCCCATCGCGATCACCTGGAAGAGACCGTGCGACTGAGGACCACGGAGCTTTCCCAGGCCGTCGACGAGCTTCGACAGGAGATCCAGCAGAGAGAGGTCGCGGAGGACCGGATTCGTTATCTGGCCTATTACGACGATCTGACCGGCCTGCCCAACCGGCAGTTTCTCAAAGAAGGCCTGGCTCGCTCGATCAAGGAGGCGGCGAAGCACGGGCGGATCCTGGCGCTGCTCTTCCTGGATCTGGATCGGTTCAAGGAGATCAACGACAACTTCGGACACACGACGGGGGATGCGCTGCTTCAGCAGGTGGCCGATCGCCTGAAGCAGAGCGTTCGCGACATCGACTTCGTCTCGCGGACCATCGCCGAAGACGCCGAGGGACAGCCAGCGACGGTTACGCGCCAGGGCGGCGACGAGTTCACCATCCTGCTGACGTCGATCCGAAGCCCCGAGGACGCCGGGCGGGTAGCGCGGCGCATTCTCGTGGATCTGGAGACCGCCTTCCCGGTGCGCCCTCACGAGCTGGTGGTGAGCGGCAGCATAGGGATAGCGGTTTACCCTTTCGATGGAGGAGACGTCGACACGCTTCTCAAGCATGCCGACACCGCGATGTATCACGCCAAAGAAGGTGGTCGCAACGACTACGAGTTCTTCTCCGAATCGATGAAGGTTGCGGCGATCCAGAAGTTCACCCTGGAGAGCGACCTTCGAAAAGCGATCGACCGGGAAGAGTTCGTGCTGCACTACCAACCCAAGCTGGATCTGCTCACCGGGAACATCGTGGGGGTCGAGGCGCTCCTGCGCTGGCGCCATCCCGACAAAGGCATCGTCTCACCGGCGGAGTTCATTCCCGTGGCGGAGAACGCCGGCCTGATCGTGTCCATCGGTGAATGGGTTCTCTGGACCGCGTGCCGGCAGGCCAAACTCTGGGTACGCGAAGGCCTCCCCCCGCTCACGATGGCGGTGAACGTTTCCGGACGCCAGTTCCACAAGGGTACTCTCGTCAAGACGGTCACCGAGGTCCTGAGGGGCACTGACCTGGACCCGCGCCTTCTCGAGATCGAGATCACCGAGTCGACGACGATGAAGGACGAGAATCATGCAGTGGAGACGCTTGCTTGCCTGAAGCGGCTCGGGGTGCGCGTGGCTCTGGACGATTTCGGCACCGGCTACTCCTCGCTGAGCTACCTGAGACGCTTTCCACTGGACTCGCTGAAGATCGACCGTTCCTTCACCATGGATCTGACGACGAATTCGGAGATCGCGAGCATCGTAACTGCGGTCATCGACATGGCACATAGTCTCGGATTGCGGGCCGTGGCCGAAGGCGTGGAAACAGCCGAGCAAGAGGCCTTCCTGCGTGCCCACGATTGCGACGAGATCCAGGGCTACTACTTCAGCCGTCCGATCGCGCCCGAGTCCGTTGCCGAGCTCCTGAGAACCGCTGAGACTGCCACGACGGGTCTCGGCCGACACAGGAGCCGAGACGTCGTTTCGGCGATCAGCGGTGACGTGACCGCTCGCGAGGAATGACGCGAGCCCGCTCGGGGATCGTGCCTGTCGTCGAGGAGAACGCCGAGAGCACCTCCTCAGTCCGCCCAGGCGGTTCTTCCCGCACGTCAGGGAGGTTACTTGGACCGCTCGTAGCGAGGGGTCCCGTCGAGAATGCGGACGGTCGTGGGCGGAAAGACTCGAAATCCGTCGCCCCGCGGGGGAAAGCCAGGAGACCGCCCGGGAGAAGCGATCCCGCGACCTTCATTTCCGAAGTCTCACGACGGTGAGCCGCTTCAGCATCCGCACCGAACGCGCTTCCCTTCCTTCCTTCGGAGCCACGATGCGGAGCTTGCCGTCGCGGCCGAAGAGCGGCTTCCCGTTCGCGCTGTCGGCGACGAGAACGCTGTTGTCCAGGAACATCGGGTCGAGCTCCGCGAGCGAGTAGACGGCCTGGTAGCCGTCTTCGGCCTCGGCGACAACGTAGGACGCGACCGCCTTTCCCCTCAGGGCTTCGCCGAGCGGGACGCCAGCCCTTCGCAGGAGCTCGTGGAGGAACACGCCCTCGTATTTCGTCTCGAGGCCGTCGCTCGTAGTTCGAACGGTCCCCCTCGGCATCGCCAACAGATCGTCCGCGTTCAGTCGAAGCGCCGTTTCGACGTCGCCTCCGACTTCGAGAAGAGCGACCTCGACAGAAGCCTCCCGAGCGGCGGTGGAGAGCGGCAGCAGGAAGAGAGAGAACCCGAGAATGAAATCGACGACGCGCACCGGGAGCCTCCTGAATCAAGAGTCGGATTATATGTCTTTACATGACTTGTTGCTACTTTAACAATGCCATAGAGTCCGTCTCCATGAGACGTCTCCTCGTTCTGATCTCGATGGCATGGATTTCAGGGGAAGGGCGAGCGCCGGCACAGACCGCGCAAGGAGAGGTCGGAGGCGAAGTCCGCGATCCCTCCGGAGGCGCCCTGGTGGGCGCCCGTGTGGTCGCGACCGCGCTCTCGACCAATCAGGAATACTCAGCCGAGACCAACGCTCAGGGTCTCTATCTCCTGAACTACCTCCCGCCGGGCCTTTACACCATCCGCTTCGAAGCGCCGGGGTTCCAGTCGCTCGCGCGGGAAGGCGTCCGGGTCACGACGGGGGAGAGTCCACCCGCGCCGTGCGGAGAGAGCTCGATGCCCTGGGAGGCTACGACACCACGCACACCGGAGAGGTCGTCGAGCACTAGCTCCATTCGCCCGACGGAACGAGCTCGAACCCCGGGGGAGGCGGAGCCGCATGGACGTAGATCTCGACGTCCTTCGCCCACTCGTGGAGGTGGAGCGTCTCGCGCCAGTAGTCATAGGGCTCTTCGAGAGCGTCGAGCTCCCGCACCTTGTCTTCGTCGAGGTCGAAGACTTCCACGAACACCCGGCTCCTTCGGTCCGCGGGAACGAGCATCGGGTACGCCCCGTTCGCGTACAGGCCATAAGGGATCTCGACGAACCCCCGGAACGACGGCGTCCGTTCCGAGAGGAACCGCGCGTAGTTCTCCTTGCCGGTCTTGAGCGTCCCGTAGACGGCGACGAGCACTTTCGCTTCCTCCCTGTTCCCCGATGCTTACATAGATGATAGCGGGCCGCCCCCTTCCCCGCTCGGCGGTTCTATCCCTTGCGAGGCCGGGGCATCGGTTATACCTTGTCGTCTTGTCGTCTTCCAAGGGGGGAGCCGCCTCATGAAACGCTGGCCCGAGATGACCCTCGCCGGAGGTCCCGTCCAGGCGACGGAGCGGACGCTTCGCGACATGGCTCGTCCGATCCTCTACCACTACGATCCCGTGTTCATCGAGCTCTTCGACCGGGCATCGACCCTTCTCAAGACCGTCTACCGCACGAAGCACGACGTCGTCATCCTGCAGGGCGAGGCGATTCTCGGTCTGGAGGCGGCGGCCGCCTGCCTGCTCTCGCCCGGAGACAAGGTGCTCAACCTCGTTTCCGGCGTCTTCGGCAAGTGGTTCGAGCTGTTCATCGACAAGTACGGAGGCGAGACCGTCGAGCTTCGGGTTCCCTACAACGAAGCCATCGATCCCGAGACGGTGAGGAAGAAGCTGAAGGCGACTCCGGGGATCCGATTCCTCTCCGTAGTCCACTCGGAGACCCCCTCGGCGACGGTGAATCCCGTGGCGGAGATCGGAAAGATCGCGAAGGAGTTCGGGGTCATCACCCTCGTCGACACCGTCTCCGGTCTCGGCGGCGAAGCGCTGAGCCCCGAAGAGTGGGGAATCGACGTCGCCATCGCCGGGCCGCAGAAATGCCTCGGCGGCCCTCCGGGGCTCTCTCTCCTCGCGATCAGCCCCGAAGCGTGGAAGGCGATGGAGTCGAAAAAGGACCCGCTTCGCGGGAGCTTCCTCTCCATCCTCGACTGGAAGGACACCTGGCTCGAGAAGAAGGTCTTCCCCTACACGCCCTCGGTCAGCACGATGTACGGACTCGAGTCCGCGCTGGCGCAGGCGGTCGAGGAAGGCGTGGAGCGGATGGCGGCGAGGCACGGCGCGATCGCCCGCGCCTGCCGCCGCGGGGTCGAGGCGATGGGGCTGAAGCTCTGGGCGGCACGGGAGGAGATCGCGGGTCCGGTAGTGACCGGAGTCGTGGTCCCCGAGGGAATCGAAGACAAGGCGCTCCGGGGACATCTTCGCGAGCGGTACGGGATCATGATCTCGGGCGGCTACGGGGAGCTCTCGGGGAAGCTCTTCCGACTCGGCCACATGGGAATGGCGGCGCATCCCGCGTACCTGTGCGCGCAGCTCGCGATGCTCGAGCGCACTCTCAAGGACCTCGGTCGCGATGTCCACCTCGGATCCGGAGTCGGAGCCGCTCTCGAGTCTCTCTCGGGCTGGAGCTTCTGATGCTCCGCTTCGCCCCAGCATGGGCCTTCGCCCTCTGCCTGGTCTGCGGCCCGATCGAGGCCCGGGTCGCGCGTCTTCGCGTCGACCGCCGCGAGGTTCTTCTCGACGGCCGCGCATTCGGCCTCGCCGGTCCCTACGAGAAGCTCTCCGGGCAAGTCGAGTTCGCCCTCGATCCCGAGCTCGCGGCGAACCGCTCGGTCGTCGATCTCGCGCTCGCTCCCCGCAACGAGAACGGTGACGTCGAGTTCCACGCGGACTTCTACCTGCTCAAGCCGGTGGACCCGGCGAGGGGCAATGGGGTCCTCTTCTACGAAGCCGGCAACCGCGGAACCAAGCGCATCCTGCCCGTTTTCCAGAGCGCTTCTCCCTCGCAGGATCCCTCGAGCGCGGCGGAGATCGGAAACGGGACCCTCATGGTCCAGGGGTTCTCGCTTCTCTGGATGGGCTGGCAATGGGACGTCCCCGAGGGTCGCATGCGCATGGAGATGCCGGTGGCGACCCAGAGAGGCGAGCCGATTCGGGGTCTGGTGCGCGGCAACTTCATCGGCGAGGGCGGGACGACGGCGAGCCTCGCCGATCGCGGGCATCGAGCCTATCCCGTCCTCGACCCCGGGAGCTCCGAGCATCAGATGACGGTTCGCGCCCGACCCTTCGACCCGCCGCAGCCGATCGCTCGCGAGCGGTTCCGCTTCCTGGACTCTTCGACCGTGGCTCTCGATTCCGGCTTCGAGCCGGGCCTCATCTACGACGTCGTCTACGAGAGCGAGAACCCGCGCGTCGTGGGAACGGGGCTCGCGGGGACACGCGACCTGGTGAGCTTCTTCAAGCACGAGCGCGGCGAGGGGAATCCCCTCCCCGGCATCCGCTCGGCGATCGGCTGGGGCGTCTCGCAGACCGGACGTTTCCTCCGCCACTTCGTCTATCAGGGATTCAACGCCGACGAGAGCGGAAGAAAGGTTTTCGACGGCCTCATCGACCAGGTGGGCGGCGCCGGCCGCGGCTCGTTCAACCATCGATTCGGTCAGGCGTCGAGAGACGCGCTCCAGCACTTCAACATCCTCTACCCCGTCGACATGTTTCCCTTCACCGACGGGCTCGAGGTCGATCCGGAGACGGAAGTCGAGGACGGGCTTCTGCGGCGCGCCGCGGAGAGCGGCACCGTGCCCAGGTTCTTCCATATCCTCACCAACTCGGAGTACTTCAACCGCGCGGGCTCGCTCACCACGACCGATCCCGCGGGAGTCCGGGACGCGGCGATTCCGGAGACGAGCCGCGTCTATTTCATCGCGGGAGCGCCGCACATCGTCGGTGCTTTTCCTCCGGCGCCGAACTCCGACCCCGCGTTCCTCGGCCGGGCGCCGATGAATCCCCTTCGATACGAGGCCGTGGTACGTGCGCTGTTCCACGCCATGGTGCTCTGGGTCGAAGACGGAACGCCTCCTCCCGGGAGCGCCTACCCGACGATCGCGGAAGGAACGCTCGCGAAGCCGGAGGCCGCCTCCTGGCCCGCGATCCCCGGCTTCGACATTCCCCGCGAGCCTCAGACTCCTCACCGGCTCGACTTCGGCCCCGACTGGGAGCGGGGCATCGTCGCCTACGAGCCACCGCGCGTGGGAAAGCCGTTCGTGGTCCTGGTCCCGACGGTAGACCCGGACGGCAACGACCGCTCGGGAATCCGTCTCCCCGAGATCGAGGTTCCGCTCGCGACCCATACCGGCTGGAGCTACCGCCATCCCTCGATCGGAGCCCCGGAACGGCTCGCGAGCGAGATCGGCTCGTACCTCCCTTTCCCCCGGACTCGACAAGATCGCGAGCGCGCGTCCGATCCCAGGAGGAGCGTCGAAGAGCGTTACGAAAGCGAGATGGCCTACGTCGGAGCCATCACCGATTCCGCCCTCGGGCTCGTCCAGAAAAGGTATCTCCTGGCGGAGGACTTGCCGGAGATCGTTTCCCGGGCCCGTGCGCATTATCATTGGGCGATGCGCGCAGAGTGAACGATGCCTGAACGGGTTGAAACCGCTACCCCGCCGGACGAAGCGCTGCCGCGGAGTCTGATCGTCGCCGTACTGGTCCTGACACCCGTTCCGTTCCTCCTGAAGTCTCTGGGACTCTTCGTCGACGTGGAGGCGTCGGCGGGATTGGTTCACAGCCTTCTCGAGTGGAGCTGCGTCTGCCTCGCGCTCTTCACCTTCGGACTCGGCATCCTGGCCTGGATCGCCCGCCCGGATCCGCTGGTGCTGATCATCGCCCTCGCGGCCCTGCTCTCGGGAATCTCCGACTCCCACCACACCATGACGACCTCGGGCCTGCTCGCCCACAGCGGTCGATTCGAGGACTTCGTTCAGTGGTCGGGGGGGATCGGGCGCCTGCTTCGGGCGCTGGTTCTGATCGTGGGAGCGGTCTACCTCCTCTATTTCCATCGAGAGAACCGCCCCGCGTCCAGGCACAGGCTCGCCGCACTCCTCTCGATCGGAGCGATCGGGACCTTCGGGCTCCTGTGGACCCTGCTCGTCGACTCGATCCCCCGCACTCTTCCCGGGACGTTCTCCAGCCGGCCCTGGGACCTCCCGCTGCTCATCCTCATCCTGCTCTCGGGGGCCATCTTCATCCCCCTGGTGCGACGGCGCCCGAGCCTCCTGGCGAAGGCGGTTCTGCTAGCGAGCATCCCCGAAGCCGCGGTGGGTTTCCACTTCGCCTTCGGCACCCTGACCCTCTACGACGGGAACTATTTCAGCGCCCACGCGCTCAAGGTTCTCGCCGCCCTCGTCCCCTTGAGCGCGGTGTGTCTCCACCTGGTGCGGTCCCATCGCCGCGAGGTCGCCGCCGTCGAATCGATGCAGAAGCTCGTCCGGAGCCTGGAGACGGCGGAGAACGAGCTGCGCGCGAAGGAAGTGCGCCTCAACCAGCTCACGCAGAGCATCACGGAAGTCTTCTGGATCGTCACCCCCGGCGGTTTGGAGATGCACTACGTCAGCCCAGCGTACGAAGAGATCTTCGGACTGACCGCCGAGAGTCTCTACCGAAACCCTCTCTCGTTTCTCGACGCGATTCACCCCGACGACCGGCAGAGCATGGTCGACGTGATCTCGAACGAGCGGGGCGACTTCGAGCTCGACTACCGGATCATCCGTCCCGAGGGAGAAGTTCGGTGGCTCCGGACTCGCGGGTTTCCCATCCGCAACGAAGCGGGCGAGGTCTACCGGCTGGCGGGAGTGACCGAGGACGTGACCGACCGCAGGCGCGCGGAAGAGGAGCTGCGAAAGAGCGAGGCCCGCACCCGGGCCCTTCTGAGAGCGATGCCCGACCTGATGTTCCGGATGAGCCGGGCAGGACTGTTCGTCGACTACTACGCGCCGAACAGCACCAGTCTGTATCGTCCCCCGAGCGTCTTTCTCGGGGCCAACGTCCGGAAGGTGCTGGGCCCGACGCTCGGCGAGATGTTCCAGAGCTCGATCGAGCGGGCGCTTTCGACGGGCGTGGTCCAGACGCTGGAATATCGTCTTCCCCACGACGGCTGCACCGGCGATTTCGAAGCCCGGTTCGCACCCAGCTCCGACGAAGAGGTCCTGGTCGTCGTCCGCGACGTCACCGAACAGAAGCGCCTCCAGAGGGAGATCCTCGAGATCAGCAACCGCGAGCAGGAGCGTCTGGGCCACGATCTCCACGACGGAATCGCCCAGCAGCTCATGGGCATCGCTTTACTCTGCAAGGTCCTGCAGAAGCAGCTCGAGAGGGAGGAGATTCCCGAGGCGGAGCAGGCGAGCCAGATCGAGAAGCTGGTGGAAGACGCGCTGTCGCAGACCCGGAGCCTCGCGCGCGGGCTGTCACCGGTCGAGATCGACGCCGGAGGGCTCGAAGCCGCCCTCGAGGACCTCGCCCGCCGGATCGAACGGATCCACGGCGTCCGCTGCGTCTTTCGGTCGGAACGTAGGGTCCTGACCGGAAGCCGGGCCGAAGCCCTTCATCTCTATCGCATCACCCAGGAGGCGGTCAGCAACGCCCTGCGCCACGCCAGCCCCACGCGCATCGTCATCGACCTCTCGAGCGCCAATGGCCGCCGCCGGCTCACGGTCATGGACGACGGCATAGGAATAGCTCCCAACCCCGAGGCGTCCCGGAAGAAGGGGAGCGTGGGGGGCATGGGGCTCCACATCATGCGCTACCGCGCCCGCATGATCGACGCGATCTTCGACGTCCGCCCCGCGCCCGAAAAGGGCACGCTCGTCACCTGCGAGTGGTCCCCCGCTCCCGAGCCCGTCGTTCGTCAGTTCCAGAGCAGCTGAGCTCTTTCATCTGGAGGTCTTTTTGAGCACATCGAGATGGATACGTCCTTTCGCCCCCGCGCTCCCCGTGTTTCTGGTCTCGCTCCTCGGAATCGCGTGCCAGCAGCCCCAGGCGCCTCCGGCATCGGAGCCGCCGGCGTCAGCGGCAGCGCCGGCGGGTGCGGTCTACGAGGGGGAGGCCTTCACTTTTCACGAGATCCAACCGGGGATCTACCACGCGGTGGGCACCGGGAACCTCTCCGTCGGGTGCAACGGCGCGATCATCGTGAACGATGACGACGTCCTCATCGTCGACTCCCACATCACGCCCGCGGCCGCCTGGGCGCTCTTGAAGGAGCTCAAGAACATCACCGACAAGCCGGTGCGCTACGTCGTGAACACCCATTTCCATTTCGACCACGCGCACGGAAACCAGGTGTTCCCGGAAGGGGTCGAGATCATCGGGCACGAGTTCACCCGGGAAAAGCTCGTGGCCGGCGGCTCGAAGAACGGGCGTTCGTGGGACCTCTTCGTGGGCGGCCTCCCGGCGCGCATCACAGAGATGGAGGCGGAGCTGAAGGCCGCCCGGGACGCCTCCGACCAGACCAAAGTGCAGGAGCTCGAGAAGAACATCGCGATCCAGAAGCACTATCAGGACGCGACCGGAGCGATCGAAGTCACTCCGCCCACGACGACGCTTTCGCAGAGGATGACGCTCTTCCGCGGCGGCCGGGAAATTCAACTGCTGTATTTCGGGCGCGGGCACACCGGAGGCGACGTCGTCGTCTACCTGCCCCGGGAGAAGGTCGTCGCCACCGGCGATCTGCTCACCGAGGGTCTTTCGTACATGGGAGACGGCTACCTCGAAGAGTGGGCCGATACTCTCGAGGAGCTGAAGTCGCTCGATTTCGAGGTGGTCCTCCCGGGACACGGCGAGGCGTTTCGCGAGAGGGAGAAGGTCGATTACTTCCAGGCCTACCTGCGCGACCTATCGAAGAAGATCGCCAAGATGCACGCCGACGGCGTGAGCGCCAAAGACGCGGCCCAGAAGATCGACATGACCAATCACGCCGCGCACTTTCCGACCATCACCGGGCCGGGAGTGCATCCGCACGCCGTCGAGCGGGCCTACGCTCTCCTGGAAGGCGCGGAGCAGTAGCAGGTTGCGGAAAAACGGAGCCGCAACCTGCGCGAGCGGAGCGAGCCCGGCCCGCCAATTGGGAGTGCTTCGCCGACATCTTCGGGCCGCGGGGGTGGGGCCCCGCGGCCCTGAGGCGCTCTAAAGATCACGTGGGATTCTTCCAGAGCTTCTCCAGAGCCCGATCGCGTCCGCACCGGCTGCGATAGAACTTGTAGCGGAGGGGATTCTTCTGGTAATAGTCCTGGTGATACTCCTCCGCGGGGTAGAACGGCGTCGCCGGTCGGATCGCCGTGGTGATGGCCTTCTTCAGGCGGCCCGAGTCGACGAGCTTCCGCTTCGAGTCCTCGGCCAGGCGGCGCTCGTCCTCGTCGTGAAAGAAGATCGCGGTTACGTACTGCTCGCCGCGATCGCAGAACTGCCCGTTCCCGTCCGTCGGATCGACGTTCCGCCAGAAGACGTCGAGAAGCTTCTCGTAGGAGATTTTCGCTGGATCGTAGGCGACTTCGACGGATTCGAGGTGACCGGTTCCCCCGTAGGAGACCTGCTCGTAGCTCGGGCTCGGAACCTTGCCCCCGGTATATCCGGAAGTCGTCGAAACCACTCCCTCGAGCTCGTCGAACGGCGCTTCCATGCACCAGAAGCATCCACCGGCGAACGTGGCCTTCGCGAGCTTCGGCTCCTCCGCGGCACCGGCCGTCGAGGCGGACAGGAGGAGAGCGAACGCCGCCGCCCTCACGACCGGAGCTCCGGGAAAGCCTCGCCCTGAGGGACGAACGCGAGCGCGACGCCGTTGTTGCAGTAGCGTTTTCCCGTGGGCTTGGGTCCGTCTCCGAACACGTGCCCTTGATGGCCCCCGCAGCGGGCGCAGTGGTACTCGGTGCGCGGCAGCAGGAGCTTGAAGTCGGTCCTCGTTCCCAGCCTTCCTTCGATCGCCTGGAAGAAGCTGGGCCATCCGGTGCCGCTCTCGTATTTCGCGTCCGATTCGAAGAGCGGGAGAAAGCAGGCGGCGCAGATGAACGTCCCCTTGCGTTTTTCTTCCAGGAGGGCGCTGGTGAAGGGGCGCTCGGTCGCCTCTTCGAAGAGTACCTGGTACGCCTCTTTGTCGAGAATCGCCTTCCACTCCTTCTTGGGTTTCTCCAGCTTCTGGATCTTTTCGTCCATCTTCATCGCTCCGATCCTTTTCGCGAACGCGCACCGGGAGCATCGCGAACATCCCGGCGACCCTCAGGAAATCACGTCGTTTCATGGCACACCTTTCATCTCCACTATAGGCCCACTATAGGCCGACTCCCATTGGATGCCCAGGATCCCTTCCGGTTTCCAATCCCTCCGGAATCTCGCCGCCTCCCCGGGAGAAGGGCTTGACACTGCGCTTTCGGCGCTATACCGTTAGCTCAACCGCCGCCAAGGGAGAATCATGCTTCGACGTTTTACGGCCGCAAGCGCTCTACCCTTGACAACCGCGCTTCAGGGGCTTGCTCTTACCCTGTTGGCGCTTTTCTCCTACTCGGTAGCTCCCCGCAGACCCCGCGCGCGTTGGAACCGGGGATTTGCCGAAGCCCGACGCGCGCAATCGCGAGCGAGCTCCAGATTCCTCGCGACCTCGCCCGGGAGCGGCTGCCGATACCGAAGTTCCCCAAGCTCGACGAGCCGGGCGAGGACGTCGGCACCGACGCCGAGTCCGGAGCGCCCGAAAGCCCCTATCGCGCAGGGCGAGAAGCTCGCGGCGCTGCGGGTGTCGAGCGTGGCCCTCGCCGGGCTCGTGACCATGGACTCTCCGACTCCCATTCCCGACGCTCCGGACGTCATCGGGCTTCAAGGCATCGGCGGCAGATCCGGCCGAAGCTGGCTCGGCGGCAGCGAGCGCACGAGTCGCGGAAACGGCGGCTACATGGGTCCGTCCGATGTCGGCGACGAGGGAAGCGGGTGGGGCGGAAGCGGCTGGGGCGGAATCGGCCGCGGCCGCGGCGGCCACGGAGACAATTGCGTGCCGAGCCGCGGCGGCCTGTTCCGCCGTCCGCCGGCCCCACTCGCGGTACCGACGGCGGGCCCAGCCGGTGGCGCCGGCGGCGCAGCGGCAGCGGCGGAGTCGGTAGCCAAGGCCGGCCCTCCCGCGGCGACCGTCCCTCCAGGGGCGGTTCCAAGCTCTAAGTCCGGCTTCGATTCGTCCAACGGATTGAACCGGAGTCCAGGAGTTTGGAGCGTGCCGGCACCAAGAGCCCACGAAATCCCGGAAAACGATCGAACATCGTTCTGGCAAGAAAATTGCAATTTGCAGACTGACGAGAGGAAGTTTCCATGCGGGCTTCTGGTCAGCTGAAGGTTCTGGCCCTGGACGTTCTCGTGGCGGTGTTTCCGGCCGCGGCCGGATTCTGCCTCTACTTCTTGCTCAGGCTGCTCGCGGCCTGAGAGACGGTGACCTCGACGCGCGCGGTCGCGTTCTCGGAGACCGCGACCGGGTCAGGCCTTCCCCGATCCGGCGCAATCAGCGGAGGGCGAGAACCTCCTCCTGCGAGAGGACGCCCCGCTTCTTGCGCTTGAGGTCCTCGTACAGGGCGAGTGCCTTCGCCGCCTCCTCCGCATGGCCCATCCGCCGGTGGACCCGGGCGAGGTGATAGTAGGCCTCGAAGTACTCCGGGTCGACCTGAACCGCGCGCTGCAGCGTCGCGAGCGCGAGATCGAAGTCGCCGCGCTTGAGCTGCAGCTCTCCGAGAAAGCCGAGAGGCTCGGGCATCTTCGGATCGAGAGACGATGCCTTCGTGAGCTCCCTTTCCGCGTCTTCGAGGTTTCCCTGCGTCATCAACGCCCGGCCGAGCCGGTAGTGCGGCCGACCGGACTCGGGGGCGCGGCGCGCCGCGCGGCGATAGAGCTCGAGGGCTTTCTCGAGGTTCGGCCGTCGCTCGTAGGCGTATCCGAGCGCCAGGAGCAGGCCCGCTTCTTCTCCCCCGAGATCGATCGCTTTTTCGAGAGCCGCGATGGCGGGCTCCCATCTCTGGAGCACCAGGTTCCCGGAGCCCAGCTGCCGCCAGGCGGAAACGTCATCGGGCGCCGCGGCGGTGACTCTTTCGAAGGCCTCGACCGCCGGGAGGAAGAGCTTCGCGCCCGCGAATGCGCCTCCGACCTGGCGATGCAGGGTCGCGTCTTCGGGATCCAGCGGGGCGACGCGCCGATACTCTGCAATCGCGTCGTCGAACTCTCCGAGCGAGAGAAGAACCAGAACGGGAGTTCCGGTGGCGAGGAAGCGATTCGCATCGAGTGAATAGGTCTCCGCAACCCTGGCGGCGAGTGAATCGACCTCCTGCCCGAAAGTCCTTTCCAGAACGCGGACGAGGAGAATGCCGCTCTTCGTCCGGGAAAGCTCACCTCTCGCCTCGTCGCGCCTTCCGAGAAGCCAGAGCGCTTCCGCGCGATAGAGACTCGCGGGCACGAAGTCCGGATGATCCCCGAGGAGCTTCTCGTACCCGCGAAGGGCGCCTTCGAGATCCGAGGAAAGGTGGAGCGCGATCGCGGACTCGAAGCCCCATCGCTCCTCCGGAGTGAGAAGCTGCGCGACAAGCACCACGGCGAGGAACCTCACGGTCTATCGGCGACGACGCCGACTCCCTCCTTGATCACGTAGCTCCGTCCGGCCGAAAGGGACTCGAGTACGTCGACCGCTCCCGAGGGCCAGATCACGCGCAGGTGCTCGACAGACGTCGCTTCCGCGAGACCGAAGTGGAGGCGAGGGTCGTGGCTCGAGAGATAGCCCCCGCCGGACTTCGCGGTTCGCGTTTGAGAGATACCACCCACCTCGAGAACCACCCGCGCGCCGACTCCGTTGCGATTCGACTTCCGCCCGACCAGGAGAAACCGCACCCACCGTCTCCGGTTCCCGCCGTCGTTTCTCAGGAGAGCCGGAAGCGCGTGCATGTTGGCGACGACCACGTCGAGGTCTCCGTCCTCGTCGACGTCTCCAAGAGCGGCGCCGCGCCCGAGGCGCTTCTCGACGAGACCCGACCGCGCGGAGACGTCGCGAAAGGTCCCGTCGCCCGCGTTCTCGAAGAGGAGATTCGACTGCGCGTAGGACGTGCCGCTCTGGAACCGATCCGCTTCCGGGTAGATGTGGCCGTTGACCGCGAGGAGGTCGAGGTCGGAGTCGAAATCGAAGTCGGCGAAGGCCGTGGCCCACCCGAGGTAAGGAAGGGTCACTTCTCCCAGCCGGGCCTCGAAGCTCACGTCGGTGAACAGCCCGGAGCCGTCGTTGCGATAGAGGGTGTTGTAGTCGTCGGAGAAGTTGGTGACGTGGATGTCGGGCCGGCCGTCGCCGTTGAAGTCCCCGGAGTCGACGCCCATCCCCGCCTGCTCGCGGCCGCCTTCGACGAAGCCCGCGCCGGAGAGCGCCGAGGCGTCTTCGAAGACGATGCCGCCGGTCGCCTCGGTCCGGTTCAGGAACAGGAAGTTCCCCGAGAGGTCGTTCGCCACGTAGACGTCGAGCCGCCCGTCGTCGTCGAAATAGTCCATCACCACGCCGAAGCCGAAGCCGGGCTTCGACGCGACTCCCGACGAGTCCGAGACGTCCTCGAAGGAGCCGTCTCCGCGGTTTCGATACACCAGATGCCTCTCCGGCCGATGGGCCAGCGGCCCGCAGGCGATCTGGATTCCCTTCCAGAAACAGGGGAGCTTCGGCGGCTCCTCCACGCGGTAGACCGCGTGGTTCGCGACGTACAGATCGAGAAACCCGTCGGAGTCGAGATCCCCGAAGGCCGCGCTCGAATGCCATCTTCCGTCCTCGAGGCGGGATGGAGCGGTGATGTCGGTGAAGGTTCCGTCCCCGTTATTGCGGTAGAGCACGTTCGATCCGAAATTGGTGACCAGCAGATCCGGATCGCCGTCGTCGTCGACGTCGCCCGCGAGCGAACCTCCGCCCCAGCCCGTGTCCCCGAGCCCCGCGGCTTCGGTCACGTCCGTGAACCGGAAGCCGCCCTCGTTCCGGTAGAGCCGATCCGAAGGCGGTGCGCCGGGTGGAAGCTCGATGGCGGAGCCGTTCACGAGATACAGGTCGAGATCCCCGTCGGCGTCGTAGTCCGTGAGGGCGGCGCCGGTCCCGGTGTACTCGATGATGTAACGTTTCTCCTCGGTCCCGAACGTCGTCACCAGGTCGACGCCGGAGCCTTTGACGACGTCGACGAACCGGACCTGGGTTTCCCCGCTCAGAAGCAGGAGCAGGAAGGCTCCGAGCCGCACGCCGTCAGCGTCCTCCGGGAACGTTCCCCACGCCCCGGCCGGACATCGATTTCGTCTCCTGATAGAACGTGCTGATATCGCTCTTCATCTTCGCCAGCGAGCCCTCGTGGATGTACATCATGTGCCCCGCCTCGTACTCCTCGACGCGCAGGTTGTCCCGGAGCGCTTCGGGAACTCCGAGATGGCTCAGGGTGTACTCGGTCCCGAAGAACGGTGTCGCCATGTCGTAGTAGCCCGAGGCGACGAACACTTTCATGTAGGTGTTCCGGAGCATCGCGTCCCGCAGTGCCCGGCTGGTGTCGGGAAAACGACCTTCATCCCCGAAGTCCCAGCGGCCGATGCCTCCGCCGAGGATCCAATAATGCAGGTCGCTCTCGTACCCCAGCTCTTCGCGGACGTAGTCGTTGAACGCGGCGGTATACGGCGGTCGGATCGCCGCCATGCTCGGGTCGAACTCGTACTCTTCCCCTGCCGCGTCGCGATCCATTCCCACGAAGCGGCTGTCGAGTCGTCCCACGGTCTGCTTCTGGTCGCGGAGGAGCTCCTTGCGGAACCGTCCGGCCTCGACCCGCAGATCCGCGCGGTCGATGAACTCCTTCGAAAGCCCGGTATAGCGCGAGAGCGCGGCCACGGTCTCGCTCCGCTCCGCAGCCGTGAGGCTCGCTCCCTTCGCCAGCGCCACCCAGTACCGCTGGATCGCCCACGTTCTCACTTCGTCGAGAGTCTTCTGGAGATCGGCCTGAAGCTCGGGCTCGAGCTTCTTGTGGTACCAGGCGGTGGCGGTGTACGTGGGAAGGTACGTCAGGTAAGGGAGGTCGTTCCCCTCGGCGAACCGGTTCGTCTGGAAGTTCAGAACGCTCGATACCAGGATAACTCCATTGAAAGCCACTCCAGAGCGGTCCACGAGATAACCGGAGAGCCCGGCCGCCCGCGTCGTTCCATAGCTTTCTCCAATCAGGTACAGCGGGGACGCCCAGCGCTGGTGCCGCGTCAGATAGAGGCGGATGAACTCGGCGACGGACTCGATGTCCTGCTCGAGGCCCCAGAACTCCTTCCCTTTCTCGGGCGAGGCGGGACGGCTGAATCCCGTGCCCACGGGATCGATGAAGACGATATCGGTGAGATCGAGCCAGCTGTATTCGTTGTCGACCAGGCGATAAGGAGGCGCGGGCATGCCGCCGTCGGCGAGCATCGGCACACGCTTGGGACCGAGCATCCCCAGGTGCAGCCACACCGAAGCCGAGCCGGGCCCGCCGTTGAAGGAGAACGTGAGGGGCCGGTTCACGCCCCCGCCTTCTCCGCTCAGCGTGTAGGCCATGTAGAAGATTTCGCCTTCGACCTCTCCGGTATCCTTGCGGATCGGCATTCTCCCGGTGGTCACCTTGTAGGGAAGCATGCCTCCGTTCAGACGGATCTGGTGGTCGGTCACGACCGGCGGCTTTTCCTCCGCCGCCGGAGCTGCTTTCTCCTTCTTGTCGAGCTTGTCAGCCTTTTCGGGCTCTTCCTGGGCGAAGAGTCCGGAAGCGCAAGCCAGAAGGAGGAGAGCGGTTAGAACGACGTTCCTCATGAATGAAGCCCCCTGGAAATAACGGATTGTAGTCTACCCCGCCCGAGGTCGACGGGGGTCGGGTCCGGTGGTATCCTGACCTCGAATCCACAACCGAATACAGAGATCTCCCGCTTCGGCGGGAGTTGGAGGTGATGCATGCACTCCCTTCTCATCACGCTCGCCGTGGTCGTCGGAGCCGACAAGGGTCAGGCTTCGGTATCGGCTGGTGAGTACCAGTACCTGCTCGGAGGAAAACGGATCGGCGAAGAGCAGTTTCGGGTGTTCAAGAAGGACGGCTACCGCATCGAATCCACCCGCACCCTCTACTGGCCCGAGCCCTCGCGCCAGGAGATCCTCTACGAGATCGAGCCCTCGTTCGAGCCGAAGAAGCTCTCGATGGTGACGACGCGGGCGGGGATCACAACCGAGCTCGAGCTCGCCCGAAAAGGCGAGAACTGGCGAGCGGAGGTGAAGGGACAGGGCCGGGACAAGAAGAAGCAGGAGCTCGGCCGGAGACAAGGCGCCGTGGTGGACTTCGACTCCCTGATTTTCAACGCCCTCGCCTTGAAGCGGCTCGCGATCGCCGCAGGGGAGGCTCGGAGCGTCGAGGCCGTCACCCTCGCCCTTCCGGACTTCGCGGGCGCCCGCGCCTCCCAGACCTATCGTCGGGTCGATAACGAAGAGATCGAGACGGAGTTCGCCGGGAAGCTCGACGCGGCCGTGTACGAGATCACCACGGGGACCGGGAAGCACCGTCTCTGGGTCGCACCCTCCGGAGTCGTCGCGAAGGGCGTCTTCGAGCACACGGCAGGCGAACGGGAAGTGCGGCTCGTGAGACTCGAGACCAAACCGGGCGCCTGGCCTCCCTGAGCTCGCTTTTCGCTTGACGGTCGGCCTCCGCGAGGGCTATAGTCGGTAGCCGATATATCGGATACCGATACATGAGCACTCCCCGCGAGCTCCTGACCCCGGCGGCCCTCCACGTCCTGCTCTCGCTCGCCGAGGGCGAACGCCACGGCTACGGGATCAAGCTCGACGTAGAGGAGCGCACCGCGGGCGCCCTCAGCCTCGGCCCGGGAACGCTGTACGAGGCGATCCACCGGATGGAGAAATCGGGATGGATCGAGGAGCCGACGCGGCGCGGCGCCCGGGCGAAAACCGATCCTCGCCGCAAGTATTACCGGCTGACGAAGGCAGGCCGCGAGCGGCTCAAGCAGGAGCTCGAGCGGCTCCGGGACATCGTCGCCTACGCCCGCGCCCGGGACCTCCTTCGCGATCCGGAGGCGACGTGAGGGACCGACTCCTCGCCCTCCTGATGAGGCTCTACCCGCGCGAGTTCCGGGAGTCGCGGTCCGAGGAGATTCTCTGCTTCATCCAAGAGGACCGCGCGCGAACGGGAAGAGGCGCGGTCCGTTTCTGGACGCGTACCGTTTTCGACCTGCTCGCGAGCGCGGCGCGCATGCGGTGGCGAGAGCGGCGACCACCGCGGTGGGCCGGAACGCCGAGGTCGAGATCCTCCTACGACGAATTCCGCCAGGCGCTTCGCAGCATCCGCGCAACCCCGCTCGCGAGCGCGGTCATCGTTCTCACTCTCGCCCTCGGTATCGGCCTCGACACCGCGATCTTCAGCGTCGTCGATAGCGTGCTCCTGGAACCCTTCCCCTACCAGGAGCCCGACCGGCTCTTCTACCTCAGCGCCCGCTGGACCGAGGACGGCGTCGAGCGCGCGCGCCACAGCGGTGGCGATTTCAAGAGGTTCTCGAGCGAGACCCGGGCGTTCGCGGAGCTGGCCGCGGTGATGTCCATAAGGCAGAACCTCACCGGCGTCGAGATTCCCCTTCAAATCCAGGTGGGATGGAGCTCGCGGAACCTCTTTCGCCTGCTCGGCGTCTCACCGATCCTCGGCCCGGGCTTCACCGAGGACTCTCCTCCCGGCACGCTCCTTCTGAGCCATGGCCTCTGGCAGGATGCATTCGGCGCCCGAGCCGACGTCGTCGGAAGCGTCGTGCGGCTCGACGGTCACCCGTACACCGTCGCCGGAGTGCTCCCGCGCGGGTTCGCCCTCTACCTTCCCCGCTTTCCCGCCCGTGTCGACGTCTGGAAGGTACCGGACGACTGGTGGCAGAACGGGGACCCCTGGGGCGAGGAAGGACTGAACACCGCCATGTTCGACGTTCTCGGCCGGCTCGACCGGCGCGCGTCTCCGATCCAGGCCCGCGAGGAGATGAGAACCCTCGCGGCGGCGCGGCGCGAAGAGGACGCCGAATCGTCCCGCGCCGGGCTGGAGTACGACGCGCTGCCGCTGAAGGACGCCGTCGTCGCCCCCGTTCGACCGCAGCTGCTACTTCTCCTGGGAGCGGTCGTCCTCGTGCTCCTCGTCGGCTGCTGCAACGTCATGAGCCTCATGCTCGCGCGCGCTCGCGCGCGGGAGAACGAGGTGGGATTGAGGCTCGCTCTCGGCGCATCCCGGGGGCGAGTCGCGCAGCTCCTTTTCGCCGAAGCGCTCCTGCTCGGCGCTCTGGGCGGCGGAGGCGGGGTCCTCATCGCCTGGACGGCGACCCGCGTTCTCGAGAGCTTCCGCCCCGACAGCCTCCCTCGTCTCGAACCGATCTCGATTCACCCTCCGGTCCTCGCCTTCGCGCTCCTCGTCACTCTCGGCGCCACGCTGGCTTTCGGCCTCGTGCCCGCGATCACCGCGGCCCGGGGAAACTCTGCCGGCATTCTCCTGTCGGCATCGCGGACGACCGCGAGCCCGCGGCAGATGCTCCTCTCTCGTTCCCTGGTGGTTTTGCAGCTCTCGCTCTCGTTGATTCTCTGCATTGGCGCCGCGCTTCTGGGCACGAGCTTGAAGTCGCTCGCGGAGGTACATCCGGGGTTCGACGCCGAAGGGGTACTCTCGTTCTCGATCTCTCTTCCGGGCACGAAGTACGAATGGCCGCAAGGCACCGACCGGTTTCTGCGGGAGCTCGAGAGCGGAATCGAGTCCGTTCCCGGGGTGCGCTCCGCGGGAGTGGTCTGGCCGCTCCCGCTCTCGCGGCGCGTCTGGTCCAACACGTACCTGGCGGGAAGCGTTCAGGAAGGTGATCGGGCCTACGCGGAGTACCGCCTCGCGACCGAGAGCTTCTTCGACACGATGGGAATCCCGCTTCTCGAGGGGCGCGCCTTCTCGCGCGCCGACGCTCGCCACGTCGCCGTCGTGAGCCGCGCCCTCGCGGAGCGCGCCTTTCCCGGGGAGAGCGCCGTCGGCCGCACTCTCCAGGCGACCCCCTGGGGCGGAGCCCATGAGAGCTTCGAGGTGATCGGGGTCGTTGGCGACGTGCGATACGCCGACCTCCGGCAGCCCCCCCAGGAGACGATCTACTTCGACTCGCGCGGATGGTCCTGGAGCGACTGGGAAGTCGACTACGTCGTGCGCGCGACCGGTCTTCCCGAAAGCTACATCGGGGCGATCCGCGAAGAGCTTTCGCGGCTCGACCCGGCGATCCCCCTCGCGCGGCCGCGGCCCATGAGCGCCTATGTCTCCGACCACCTGGCGCAGAACCGATTCGCGCTCACGCTCGTCGGCCTTTTCGCGGTAGTGGCGGGGGGCCTCGCAGTCGTCGGCCTCTACGGTGTCCTTTCCTATTCCGTGAGCCAGTGCCGCCGTGAGATCGGAATCCGCATGGCGCTCGGCTGCGGCCGCGCCGGCATCCTCGGCTGGGTGTACCGGCGGGGCGCGATTCTGGTTGCGGCCGGAATCGTCCTCGGGATTCTTGGTTCTCTCGTCCTGACGCGATTCGTCGCCGCCCTCCTCTTCGGCGTCACACCGACCGACGCCGCGACTCTGGCAGCGGTCGCCCTTGGTCTCGGGCTCGTAGGAAGCCTGGCCTGCTACCTCCCGGCGCGCCGGGCGACCCGCCTCGACCCGATGAGCGTCCTGCGGGCGGAATAGCCCGCCTGCGTCTTTTTCCGGTCCTCGCTCGTATAGCATGGGACATGTCACTGGCATGGGCTGTCGGATCGGAGGACTGGATGGCGGCGGATAGCGAGCCCGCCCGGCTCCGCCGTGGAGACCCGGATGCTTTCGACTCCCTCCTGAACCGCTACCAGAACCGCCTGTACCGCTACCTGGTGAGGCTCACCGGAAACACCGCTCAGGCCGAGGATCTCTTCCAGCAGACCTGGCTCAAGGTCATGACCGGCATTCACCGCTACGACGAGCGCAGGCCCTTCGAGCCCTGGCTCTTCGCGATCGCCAGGCACCTCGCGATCGATCATCTCCGGAGGGTGTCGCCCGAGAGTCTCGACGAGCCTTCGGAAGCTACCGGCGAGCCGAGGATTGCGAGCCTGAAAGCCGATGCGCCGGGCCACCTCGAGCGGCTCCTGGACCGCGAGCGGCGCGGCCTGCTCGAAAGGAAGCTCGAGGAGCTGCCCCCAATCTATCGCGAGGCCATCACTCTCCGGTTCGAGGAAGAGATGACGTTCGAGGAGATGGCGCTGGTCCTTCAGGCGCCGGTCTCGACGGTGAAGTCCCGCGTCCAGCGCGCGCTCGGGACTTTGCGGAAGAGCCTGAACCCATGAGCGAGCTTCCCGAGGAGACCTCAGCCCTGGCGGCCGAGCTGAGGCGGCTTCCGACACCGATGCCCTCGCCGGCGCTGGTCGAGCGCGTCCGGCGCATCGCGCACCTGGAGCTCGCGAGCCGCGCCGACGAGAAGCTGAACCGGCTGGTCCTGGTGTTCCTCCTGGTTTTCTCCTGGACTCTCGCGTTCATGGGGTTCTTCGCGGTGCGGGTGGTGGCGGCGGGCACGGTCTCGTTTCTCGGCCTTGCCGCGCTGCAGGGGTCCGAGGTGAGCTGGTCGATGGTCTATTTCGGATCCGCCTGGGTCTCGGGGGCGCTTCTGTTCGTCGTTCTTGGCGTACGGTCTCGCAGACTGAGGAGTGTCGTATGAGCCGGTTGAGCTCCGAGTTCAATGTGGCGTTGCGGACGGGAGTCGTGATCTCCGCCCTTCTCGCGGCCGCGGCTTTCACCGCGTTCGTACTGGTAGCCGACGAGCCGCCCCTTCCGTTCCGAATCCTCGCCGGACTACTGATCGCCGCCGTGATGTTCATCTACGGCTTTCTCGTCTCTTACGTCTACGGCGACGCGAAGCGAAGAGGGATGCGCCAGGGCCTCTGGACCCTGATCGCATTCTTCGTTCCCAACGCGCTCGGGTTCATCGCCTATTTCATCCTGCGCGAGCCTCTCCTTCAGCCCTGTGCCGCCTGCGGGGCGACGGCGAAGCGCGACTTCGCCTTCTGCCCGCAGTGCGGATCACCGCTCCCCCGGGTCTGTCCGAGCTGCCACCGTCCCGTCGAGCCGGTCTGGCCCCACTGCGCTCACTGCGGCCAGAAACTCCTCGGAGAGCCCGCGAGCCCGGCGCCCGCGCCCGGAAGCTGACGCGGAATCGCTGCGCTATAATCGCGCCGCATCATGGCAAACGATCGGCAGGTGATCTTTTCGCTCGTCGGCGTCGGACGGGTCTTCCCGCCCAAACGGCAGGTACTTCGCGACATCTACCTGTCGTTCTTCTACGGCGCCAAGATCGGCGTTCTCGGGCTCAACGGCTCGGGTAAGAGCACTCTTCTCCGCATCATCGCCGGGCTCGACGACGGCTACCAGGGGGAGCTCACGTTCTCCAAGGGATATTCCATCGGATACCTCGAGCAGGAGCCGGAGCTCGAGTCGGGGAAGACCGTGCGTCAGATCGTCGAGCAGGGAAAGAAAGAGGTCGTCGCCACCCTCCGCGAGTACGAAGAGGTGAGCGACAAGCTGGGAACGGACGTCTCGGCGGAGGAGATGGAGAAGCTCCTCGAAAGACAGGGTGCGCTCCTGGAGAAGATCGAGGCCGTCAACGGCTGGGGCCTCGAGGCCGAGCTCGACTTCTCGATGGACGCTCTCCGCTGCCCTCCCCCGGATACGCCGGTGGACGTCCTTTCCGGCGGAGAGAAGCGCCGGGTCGCGCTCTGCCGACTCCTCATCCAGGAGCCGGACATCCTCCTTCTCGACGAGCCCACGAACCACCTCGACGCCGAGACGGTGCAGTGGCTCGAACAGCACCTGAAGCGGTATCCGGGGACGGTCATCGCCGTCACCCACGACCGTTATTTCCTGGACAACGTCGCCGGATGGATCCTCGAGCTCGACCGCGGCTACGGCATCCCCTTCGAAGGGAACTACACCTCCTGGCTCGAGCAGAAGAAGGAGCGGCTCGCGAACGAGGAGAAGGCGGAAACGAAGAGGCAGAAGACGCTCGAGCACGAGCTCGAGTGGATCCGCATGGCGCCCCGCGCTCGGCAGGCGAAGAGCAAGGCCCGCGTCGCCCGATACGAGGAGCTCCTGTCCGCGGAGCACGAGAAGGCGTCGGAGGACCTCGAGATTTATATCCCCCCGGGGCCGCGCCTGGGAAAGCTCGTCCTCGAGGCCGAGAACCTGACCAAGGCTTTCGAGGATCGGATCCTCATCGACGGCCTTTCGTTCCAGGTGCCGCCCGGCGCCATCGTGGGAGTCATCGGCCCGAACGGCGCGGGGAAGACGACGCTCCTCCGGATGATCGTGGGAAAGGAGACCCCGGATGGCGGGAGCCTTCGCCTGGGGGACACGGTGAAGCTCGGCTACGTCGACCAGGACCGGACGCTCGACGGCGAGAAGAGCGTGTTCGACGTGATCTCCGACGGACACGACAACGTGGTCCTCGGAAAACGCGAGGTGCCGTCCCGGGCTTACGTTGCCCGCTTCAACTTCAGCGGCTCCGACCAGCAGAAGCGGGTGAAGGAGCTCTCCGGCGGAGAGCGCAACCGCGTGCACCTCGCGCGAATGCTCAAGGAAGGCGCGAACTTCCTGCTCCTCGACGAGCCCACCAACGACCTCGACGTCAACACCCTCCGGGCTCTCGAAGAGGCCCTGCTGGAATTCGGGGGAAGCGCCCTGGTCGTGAGCCACGACCGCTGGTTCCTGGATCGGATCGCGACCCATATCCTCGCCTTCGAGGGAGAGAGCCAGATCGCGTGGTTCGACGGGAACTACAGCGATTACGAGGCGGACCGCAAGCGCCGTCTGGGGAAGGACGCGGAGACCCCGCATCGCATCCGGTACAAGAAGCTGATGCGAAGCTGAATCTCAGCCGCGCTCGCGAGCTTCGAGAATCCTTTCGAGCTCGGCGATCGCCTCGAAGTCCTTGGGCCGCCCGGCGGCCCTCTTGACCTCGATCAGCCGCTCGAGCCCCAGGACGTGGCATCGAGCGCCGTACACTTCGATCTCCTCGGCGTGCTCTTGGAGAGCTTCGAAGTTTCCGCCCCCGGCGATCTCGCCCAGGAGATCCAGGTCCCCGAGATCGGTGACGAGCGTGAAATTCAGGCCGCGCTGAAGGGTTTCGGCATCGAGGTGAAACGGAAGGCCGGCAGGAGCTCCCCGCAAGTACGGATGGTAGGGCAAGAGCGCGTCGGCGAGGCGTCTGAGGTTCCCTGGAGTCCGCCGATAAACGAGATCGAGATCCTGAGTCAGCCGCGACGACCCGTGTACCGTGGCCGCCGCGCCGCCGACGATGATGAACTCGACCTCTTGGCGTGCGAGCAGCCGCAGAAGAGACTCGAAGTCGGTCAAGGGTCTCCCCGAAGCCTCTTCCCTGCCCATCGGAGCTCTTCTGCGAACTTCTGCATGACCATCAGCTTGCCGAGGCGCTCCTCGACGGTGAGCCTCAGATTCTCCTCGAGCAGAGTCTGATCGACGTCCTTCTTGTAGGCCTCGATCACGGGGTCCGGCGGAATCGTTCTCTTTGCGCGAGGCATCCGCGCTCTCCTCGAAGAAATTGTAGCACTCGAGCTTTCAAGGCGTCCTGAAGACGGGAAAGACCTCGTCGAAGAGCCGCTCTCGGATACGCGTGAGCACTCTGCGCGCGTCCGGACGGCGCACGCCGTCTTTCTCGACGCCGTCGGTATTGAAGGCTGCGATCGCCGCCGTCCTCGCTCCGGGATCCACGTAGAGGAACGACTGGAACGCCGCCTGGCTTCCGGTGTGGCCAACGAGCTTCATTCCGTCTCGTTCGGAGACGAAGAACACGAGACCGATGGACTCCCGGGAATTGCCGGTCGTCTCCGCCACCGGGTCCGTCATGGGAAGCCGGGGCTCCCACATCTCCTCGAGCGAGGACCGCTTCAGGATGCGGTCGTATTCCTTCTGGCGCCCGGGATCCCCCATGAGAAACGCGACGTAGAGTCCGAGATCGGAAATGGGCGCGTTGAGGCCGCTGTTGGAGACCGTGATGCCGGTGTCGAAGTCGAGGCCGTTCGCCCGGGGCACCCCCTCCTCGACCGAATAGTTGTTCGAGCGGAACGGCAGCAGGTGGTACGGCGTGCGGTCGAAGTAGCTCCGGTGCATGCCCAGGGGCTTGAAGATGTTCTTGTCTACGTAGACCTCGTAGTCCTCTCCGGCGAGGATCTCGATGATGCGGCCCAGGAAGATGATCGCGGGATTCGAGTAGCTGAAGCGGCTTCCGGGCGGAAACTCGATCCGGGTGTAGGGGAACATCGCGACCAGCTGCTCCCATTCCGTGGGCTCGAACGGCTGCCACGACTCTCCCGTCCCCCAGGGCCAGGTTCCCGCGCGGAAGCCGGCGGAGTGGGTCATGACCTGTCGGATGGTGATCGCTCCCATGTCGCCGTAGGGGTTGTGAACCTTTCGAAGCTCCGGAAGGTACTTCACGACGGGGTCGTCGAGGTCGAGGAGGCCGCGGTCCCTGAGCTGCAGGATGGCGATTCCGGTCAACGTCTTCGTCACCGAGCCCCAGTGAAAGATCGTGTCCTCGTCGACCCGCCGGTTCTCCGCGAGGTCGGCCATGCCGTGGAGAAGCTTCGCCGAAGGACGCCCTTCCTGGAAGAACCACACCGCGCCGCCGACCATCGGATCTTCCTTCATGACCTCGGAGAAATAGGTCTGGAAGCGGGCCCATGCCGGCTCGAAATCTCCGGGATTTCCCGCGTACGCCGTGAGAGGAAGCATCACTATGAAGAACGTAGCACGAACTCTCGACAAGCTCCCGGACCTCCGCCGCGATCTTATCACCTGCCCTCGCGAGACCGGCCGGGAGATCGAACGCGAATCCTCGTGGTCCCGATCACTTCGGGGCCAGGCGTTCGAGCGCCACTTCGATCCCCCCGTCCCGGCCCGAAGCGAGTCCTTCCGGGGTGAAGCTCGCGACCGGCACGTCGGGCGCTATCCCCGCGCCATCATAGGTCCGCCCGTCGGTGACGAACCTCTCATTGGGAAGCCCGAACCGCCACCCGTCTGGAAAACCAGGCCGTAGCCGTCGGAGACCCACGTCCCTTCCGGAGATGGAGGCGGAGCCGCAGAAAGGACCGCGAGCAGGATGAACCGCATGTCTTGTCTCTCCTATGAATACTATCCTCGTCGCCCTCCTGCGGATCCCGTCGCAGCTTCTCTTTCCGGGAATGCGAAACGCGCCGGATGCCGTCCGTTCACCCGCCGCGCCGCGACAGGCGAACGCGGTAGTAGACGAGGTTCCGGAGGAACTCCCAGATGGCGGATACCGGTACGAACGTGGCGCGGCGTTCGTTCTTTAGAAAGATCGTGGACACCTCCCCGACTCTCAGCTCGTTGCGAATCGCCTCGATCATGATCTCGGCGTCGGTGAACCAGTCGTTCGATTCGAGCTTCATGCGGCGAAACGACTCGCGGGTCACCACCTTCGGCTTCGAATTGATGTCCCGGAATTTGGCCGCTCCCGGAAACAGCAGCCGAAAGAGCAGGTTGTAGCACCAGGAGATGGTGCGCCGGTAGGCGCCGTCGAAGCGCTGGGCCCGGAAGGTCTTCACCAGATCGTAGCCGCCGATCACAAGGAGCTGGTACACTTTCACGATATCGCTCGATGGCATCTGGCCGTCTCCGTCGATCACGGCCAGATGGGCGCCTCGGGCCGCGTCCAGGCCGGAGCGCATGTCCCAACCCATCATGCCCTCCTTGACTCGGGTGATAGCGACGATTCGAGGGTTGCTCCCGGCGAGCTGCCGCACGATCTCCGGAGTCCGATCCGGGATTCGCTCGTCGTAGTTCGCCACCAGGATCAGCTCGTAGTCGATCCCCGCCTGGTCCAGCTCCCGGGCGAGCTGCTCCGCGAAGTCACGCGCGAGCTCCTGTGCGCGATAACAAAGCACGACCACGGAGAGCTCGGGAACGGCTTCGCGCGGACTCGTGCTGCCGTTCGACATCGATTCATGTCCCGAGTCGGACAGACCCCGTCTTCCGCATCGCCGTCCGCCTGGCGCAGCAGCCGTCGTCGTCGACGGGCGAGACGCCGGCTGCCGAGCTCCGAGTAACGGAACGCGAGCCCTCGGGGAAGACGTCTCGGCTGGAACGCCCGGGGCCTCGTAGCACGGGCAATCTTACGATGCTTCGATGTCGGATCTGCGGGTAGTTCCTACCCCTGTGATAATCTCCCGGTCATGGCCCTTCGCATCGCGCTCGCACTGGTTCTTTCGTTGCCGGCGGTCGCTGCCCTCGGCCAGCCCCATCGCATCATCTTCGACACCGACTTCATCCTGCCTCCCGGAGACGACGGGATGGCGCTTCTCCTGGCGCTCCAGTCGCCGGAAGTCGAGATCCTCGGCGTCACCACCGTCGCCGGCAACGAGAGCCTCGAGCGCGGAACCTCGGACGTTCTCCGAGTTCTCGAAATCCTGGGCCGGATGGACGTTCCCGTCTACCGCGGGGCCGACATGCCTCTGGTTCACGAGAAGAGCGAGTTCGCCACGTCCAATTATGGGAAATGGTGGTCCGACGATCCGCCGGCGCCGCCGCCCGGCGGTTTCGCGAAGAAACCCGCGGAAGCTGAGAGCGCCTACGACTTCATCGTGAGGACGGTGACGGCGAGTCCCGGCGACGTCACCATCGTCGCTCTCGGACCGCTCACCAACGTCGCCATCGCCCTCGGGAAAGAGCCTGGACTCGCTTCCCGGATCAAAGAGCTCGTCATCATGGGGGGCGCGGTGGCGTCGCTCGAAGACGGAGGCGGGAACATCACTCCCAACGCCGAGTTCAACTTCTGGGTCGATCCCGAAGCCGCGAGAAAGACGCTCCGGTCGGGGGTCCCCATTCTGCTCTCGCCCCTGAACGTGTCGCGGAAGACGAAGCTCACGAAGAAGTGGTACGACGAGATGGTCTCCACCGAGACGCCGATCACGGCGCTCCTGAAGGAGACCATGGGCCCTCACTTCCGCACCGAGCCGGAGCGCGACTGGCTCATGTACGACCAGGTGGCGATGGCGAGCCTCATCGATCGGACTCTGGTCACGACCGCGGAGCTCTACGTGGACGTCGACACCAATCGCGGAATCAACTACGGCGTCTCGGTAGGAGGCTCGGAGCTGTGGCCCGGCGCCGAAGGCGCGCGGAAGATGGCGGTGGAGCACGACCTCGACTGGCCCCGGTTCATCGAGATGTTCGTTTCCAGGGTCCGGGCGCCGCTCCGAAAGAGTTCGGGAGGCTAGAATGGATCGAAGGTCCTTCCTTCAGAGAACGGGTGCCGCTCTCGCGGTCGGTCTGGCTCCGCGAGCTTCTTTCACGGCCCAGTCCGCCGAAAGAACGCGAGTCCTCGTCGTCGGCGCCGGACTCGCCGGCCTCGCGGCGGCGTACGAGCTCGACAAGGCCGGCTACGGCGTCACCGTCCTCGAAGCCCGTTCCCGGCCCGGTGGACGGGTGCGGACCTACCGGGATCCCTTCGCCGACGGGCTCTACGCCGAGATGGGCGCCGAGTACGTCGACGCCACCGACGAGTACGATCATCTCTACTGCAGGGAGTTCGGCCTCAAGGTCCTCACGGCGAAGCTCTACGACGGCATCTTCGTCCGCGGACGGAAGATCGCGATGAAGGCGATCAAGGACGGAACCGCGACGCTCCCCTTCGAGGGAACGAAGAAGGGCCAGCTCTTCGGGCAGGAGTCGCAGTACATCGAGCGTCTCGTCGCCCTGGTCAAGGACCGGGAGGCGCCTCCCCCCGAGATCCAGAAGCTCGACAATCTCTCCGTCGTGGAGCTCCTCCTGGAAGAGGGAGCGCCTCGAGACATCATCGCTCTCTACACCTATCTGAACGCCACCGAGTCGACGGCGAGGCCGCACGAGATGTCGGCCTACGGCCTGGTGATGAGCGGGGTGCACGAAGGCGGTTTCAACGAGGACGTGGACGAGGGCCGAATCCTGGGAGGCAACGATCAGCTTCCGAAGGCTTTCGCCCGGGCGCTCTCGGACAAGATTCTCTTCCGGCGCCCGGTGCGGCGGATCGTCCACGACGCGAACGGAGCCGAGGTATGGTTCGAGGAGGGTGGCTCGCTCCAGTCGATGCGGGCGCCTAAGCTCGTCCTCGCCCTTCCTTTCAAAGTGCTCCGCGACGTCGAGGTCACACCGGCGTTCTCTCCGGAGAAGACGAAGGTCATCGACTCGCTGTGCTACGGGCAGGTGATGAAAGTCGCGATGCAGTTCAAGAAGAGATTCTGGGACGAGCCCGGGAGCGTGGGCCAGCGGGTCTTCACCGACACCATGCTTCGGCGCATCTACCACATGTCGATCGATCAGCCGGGGCCTCGCGGCATCCTGATGAGCTTCACTTCCGGCGCCGACGCCGAGAAGCTCGGGTTCCTCTCCGAGGACTCGCGCCTCGAGACCGCTCTCGCCGAGGTGACGCGGGTCTGGCCCGAGGCTCCGAAGCTCTGGGAGAGCGCCGCCATCAAGTACTGGAACGAGGACCCCTGGGTGCGGGGAAGCTACTCCTTTCTCGGCGTCGGCCAGAAGGATTTCCGGGCGACCGCGAGGAAGCCCGAGGGCGTCGTTCACTTCGCGGGCGAGCACACCGCGACCGCCTCGATGAACGGCGCCATCGCGTCCGGAGTCCGGGTCGCCAAGGAGATCCAGGGAACGTGAAGCTCGTCCTCTTCTTCCTGACCGTTGCCGGGGCTTCCGACAACTGGCCTCAATTCCGGGGTCCGGACTCGATGGGGGTGGCGGAGGACCCGCGCCTTCCCGATACCTGGAGCGCCACCGAGAACGTCACCTGGAGAGCTTCCATTCCCGGCCGCGGATGGTCGTCCCCGATCCTCTGGGGAGACCGCATCTTCGTCACGTCCGTCGTCTCCGACACCGAGCAAGGGGCCCCGAAGACGGGGCTCTATTCCGGCGGTCCTCAGGAGATTCCGGGAGGCGAGCACCGGTGGATGGTCTACGGGATCGACTGGGACACGGGCGCGGTCGCCTGGGAAAAGGAGGTTCACCGCGCGAGGCCCTCGAAAGCCCGCCATCTCAAGAACAGCTATGCCTCCGAGACCCCGGTTGCCGATGCCGAGCGTCTGTACGTCTACTTCGGAAACCTCGGCGTCTTCGCCTTCGATCACCAGGGAGAGCTTCTCTGGAAGAAGGAGCTGCCGCCCCACGAGACCCGGAACGGCTGGGGCACGGCCTCCTCTCCGGTGCTTCACGAAGGCAGGCTCTACCTGGTGAACGACAACGAGGAGGACTCCAGCCTTCTCGCCCTGGAGGCGGCGACGGGTAGAGAGATCTTTCGCGTTCCTCGCGAAGAGAAGTCCAACTGGTCGACGCCTTATGTGTGGACGAACGCCCTTCGCACGGAAATCGTGACCACGGGCGCGAACAAGATCCGGAGCTACGATCTCGACGGCAAGCTCCTCTGGGAAATACCGGGAATGTCGTCGATCACCATCCCGACTCCCTTCTCCAAGTTCGGCCTGCTCTTCGTCTCCTCCGGCTACGTGGGGGACGATCTGCGCCCGGTCTATGCCATCAAGCCAGGAGGCGAGATCGCCTGGACCCACCGCCAGGCCGGCCCCTACAACCCCTCCCCCGTCCTCTACGGCGACCACTACTACACCCTCCACGATCGGGGCTTCTTCACCAGCCACGATGCCCGAACGGGAACGGAGATCTACGACAAGCAGCGCATCGATCCGGCGGCGGGAGCTTTCACCGCGTCTCCCTGGGCGTACAACGGGAAGATCTTTTGCTTGAGCGAGGAGGGGGTGACCTACGTGATCCAGGCGGGGCCGGAGTTCCGGGTGGTGGGCAAGAACCCGCTCGACGAAGTGGCGCTCGCGACCCCCGCAATCGCAAGGGGAAGTCTCCTGATCCGAACCGCGACGAAGCTCTACCGGATCGCCAGACATTAGGATCGATTGGGGGAAATGAACGCAAAGACGCAAAGACGCAAAGACGCGAAGGAAATCCCGCTTCTTCTTTGCGCCTTTGCGCCTTTGCGCCTTTGCGTTAAGACTCCTCCCTCCCTCGAGCTCAACTCGCCGCAGCCAAGAGCAGGGATAGCTTTCTTTCTTCGTGCCCTGGCGTTCCTCGCGCCCTTGCGTTCGTTCCGGTTCGTCAGTCGGGCGCGTGGTATTCAGTGAGCGAGCTCCCGCGGAAGCTCGGGCTCGCGGACGGAGCCCTCCTTCTCGTGGGCTCCGTCATCGGCTCCGGGATCTTCGTCGTCCCGAGCCTCATCGCACGCCGCGTTCCCGAGCCCGGCCTGGTCATCGCCATCTGGGCCTGCTCCGGCCTTCTGGTGCTCGCCGGCGCCCTCGCCCTCGCCGAGCTCGGCGCCATGCTCCCCCAGTCCGGCGGACTCTACGTCTACATGCGCGAGGCCTACGGAAGGTTCTTCGCGTTTCTCTACGGATGGACCGTCGTGCTGGTGGTGATCCCCGGCTCGATGGCCGCTCTCACCACCGCTTTTCTCCTGTACCTGGGGCATTTCTTTCCCCTTCCTCCGGCGGCGGCGAAAGTCCTGGGGATCCTCGTGCTTCTCGTTCTCGCCTACGTGAACTCCCGCGGCGTGCGCTGGGGCGCGAACGTTCAGAACGGTTTCACCATCCTGAAGGCGGGGAGCCTCCTGGCGCTGGTTCTGGCGGCCGTCATCACCAGACGCGGGTCGACCGAGAACTTCTTCCCCCTGGCTCCGGAGACGTTCGATCTCGACGTCTTCGGCGCGATCGGGGTCGCGATGATCTCCACGCTCTTCGCCTACGACGGCTGGCATTTCGTGGGCTTCGTGGCCGGGGAAATGAAGGAGCCTTCGAAGAACGTGCACCGCAGCATCCTCATCGGGATCTTCATCGTGATCGCCATCTACGTGGCGGTCAATCTCGCCTACATTTTCGCCCTCGGTCAGGCGGGTATCGCCGCCTCCGACCGCGTTTCTTCCGACGCGGTGTCGGTGATGATCGGCCCCGTGGGCGCGAGCCTCATCGCCATCGCCATCATCTGCTCGACGTTCGGAGCGAACGCCGCCAACATGCTCGCGGGACCACGCGTCCTCTTCGCCCTCGCGAAGGACGGGCTGGTCTTCCCGAAGCTCGCGGAGATTCATCCCCGCTTCAGAAGCCCCGCGAACGCCATCTGGTTTCTCGCGATCTGGGCCGCCGTCCTCACTCTGACCGGCGGCTACGAGCACTTGATCACGATGGCGATGTTCGCGAACTGGATACTTTTCACCATGGTCGCGTACTCCGTGGTGGTGCTGCGGCGCCGCCACCCGGAATGGCCGCGGCCCTACCGCGTGCCGTTCTATCCATTTCCGGTGGTGATCTTCGTCCTGGTGGCGGCGGTGTTCGTCCTGAACACCCTGGTGGAGTCGACGCGGAGCTCGATCTACGGGCTCGTGATCCAGGGGGTGGGAGTAATCTTCTATCTCGTGTGGCGGTCTACTTCCGACCCGGCCCGCGCCGCCGCACCTGCGGAATGAACGTCACCCAGAGGCGGGCCGAAACCGTCCGGACGATTCCCATGTACTTGTTGAGGGGATGCCGGCGCGAAAGCGATCGAAACGCCGGCTTCGACCGCGGCACCAGGTGCCGGAGCTCGCTCATGAGCCTTCGGTCGTCGGGGTGCGCCACCAGTCCCTCGGTGAGGGCCACGATGGCCTCCCCCCGCCTGCGGCTCATCGCCAGAACCCGCCCGAGGTTCAGATAGAGATCGCTCGACCTTCGCCCGTCCTTTTCGATCGCCCGCCGGCAGAGCGCGATCGCCGCGTCGAATCGGCCCTCGGTCAAGGCCATCAGGAGCCCGCAGTAGGAGAGGTGGTCCGGGTCGGCGCTCCCGTCCTCGACGAGCTTCTTGAGGGAGCTCGCGGCGAAAGTGAACAGGCGGGAGCGGTAATCCTCCATCGCGCTCTTGAAGAGAAGCTCCCGCTCGTTCGGGTCCATGGAGGAAAGCCTAGGCGAACCGGCGCCGAAATTCCAGTACGGAGATCACATTTGGGACGGAAACGAGCGTTTTCGCCGCACCCATGTCCTTGAAGCCCGTCCCTGTGGCGAGACAGCAGACGCTCGCTTTGGGATCGATAATCCCTCGCTCGACGAGGCTTCTCAGCGCCGCGACCGCGGTCGCGCTCGAGGGCTCCACGAAGAGGCCCTCCGTCGAAGCGATCAGCTTCTCCGCTTCGAGCGTCTCCTCGTCGCTCACGGCGATCGCGACTCCCCCGGACTCGGCGATCGCGGGCACGGCGATGTGCGCATCGAAGATCACGTCGTCGGCGATGGCGCCGCAGATCGTCCGAATCTCGGGCCATCGCCGGGAGGCGGCATCCTTCCAGGAGAGGCCGAGATGGACGGCTTCGACGAACGGAGCGCAGCCTTCGGCCTGGACCCCCGCGAGGCGCGGCAGCCGATCGATCGCCCCGAGAGCCTTCAGCTCGCGGAAGCCTCGCCATATCGAGCCGAGGTTTCCGCCCCCGCCTACGGGAACCACGAGCCAGTCGGGCACGTCGGACGCGAGCTCGTAGGCGATGGTCTTCGAGCCTTCCAGGGTGAAAGGATTGTAGAGGGCGGTCGTGGCGACGACGTGCCAGTCAAAGCGCTGCGCGGCCTCCTCCATCAACGCGAAGACCGCCGCCGGAGAGCTCTCGTCGATGCGAAAGAGCTCGGCGCCGTACATGAGGATCTGGGAGAGTTTCTCCTCCGGCACGGAGCGGGGCACGAAGACTTTCGCTTCCAGCCCCGCCTTCGCAGCGTAAGCCGCCGCCGCGGCGGCGACGTTTCCGGAGGACTGAACCGCGACCGTGGTCTTCCCCAGCTCTTTCGCGCGCGAGATCCCGACGGAGAGCATCCGGTCCTTGAACGAGCCCGTCGGGTTCCGGGTCTCGTCCTTCACCGTCAGGCTCTCGAGCCCGAGCGCGGCGGCGAGCCTCGGCGCTTCGAGCCGCGGCGTCCCCCCCTCGCCGAGCGAGACGATGGAGCTCCTCTCGAGGACGGGAAGAAGCGGGAAGTGCCTCCATATTCCGGGAAGACCAGGCTCCTCGAGACGCTCGAGAGGGTAGTGCGGAACGAGAGGCCCGTCGCAGCCCGCGCAGCGCCGGCCGCCGTAGGAGACTTCGTGCCGGGCGCCGCAGCCGGCGCAATCCAAACGAAACTTGCCGTCCATCCGGGAATTGGACTGTATCACCCTTCGCGGATAGTCTTGAGCGCATGCTTCGCGAGCTCGAGCAATCGATCCGGGGACTCCTGCGCTCTCCCGCTCACTCGGCGATCGTCGTTCTCACGATGGCTCTCGGAATCGGCGCCACGGCGACCATCGCGAGCGTCGTCAACGGAGTGCTCCTGCGGCCGCTCCCGTTCCACGATCCGGAGCGCCTGATGATGGTCTGGCAAAGGGCCCCCGGGGTCGGCGTCGAGGAGGACTGGCTCTCGCCGGCGCAGTACTTCGATCTCCGCGAGAAAGTCCAGGGATTCGAGGAGCTGGCGATGGTCTTCGGAACCAACGTCACCCTGACCGGGGACCGCGCCGAGCCCGAGCGGCTCGGCGCCCTCAACGTGACTTCGTCCTTTTTCGACCTCTTCGGTATCGAGCCCGTTCTCGGAAGACGCCTCTCCGCCGAAGACGACCTTCCCGGGGCGGCGGTGAAGGTCCTCCTGTCGGAGAACCTGTACCAGCGGCGCTTCCAGGGCGACCCGGCGGTTCTGGGCCGCACCATCGAAGTGGACGGCGAGCGTCTCGAGGTTGCGGGAGTGCTGCCCCCCCTCCCCCTGGACGAAGACCTTCTCCCGACGCTGAACACCGTGCCGGTGTTCGATCTCGTCACGTCGCTCCCCATCGAGGACCCCGGGATCACCACCCGCGGGTCGGAGAACTACAACGTGATCGGAAGGCTCGCCCCGTCCACGACTCCGGCGGAGCTCGAAGGGGAGCTTCTGCGGGTGGCGGAGGGAGTGGTCCAGGATGCGGGGAGCCTCGGCGCCGGGCTCGAAGCGGGACGGGGGTACCGCATCGACGCGGTCTCGCTCCTCGATGAAGTGGTGGGGCCGGTGCGCTCCCCGCTGCTGCTTCTCCTCGGCGCTACCGCCGCCCTCCTCCTCATCGCCTGCGCCAACGTGGCGAACCTCGTTCTCACCCGGGCCGCGGCCCGGAGCCGCGAGCTCGCCCTCCGCGCCGCCATCGGGGCGTCGCGATGGCGCCTGATCCGGCACGCGTTGATCCCGAACCTCCTTCTCGGCCTCGTCGCCGGAGGCCTGGGTCTTCTCCTGGCGGTCCAGGCGATCGGTGCCCTGCGCATGGCATCGCCGCCGGATCTTCCGAGGCTCGCCGAGATCGCCATCGATCCCGCGATCGTCACCTTCGCCATCGCGCTCTCTCTCGCGTCGAGCCTTCTGTTCGGCCTGGTCCCCGCCCTGCGCCTCTCGGAGGTCTCGCCCACCGAGGCGCTGCGCGAGGGGGCGACGGCGGTGAGAGCCCGGTCGCTCTGGCGGGGCGGATCGCGCTACTTCGTGATCGTTCAAGTGGCGCTGTCTCTCGTGCTCGCGACCGGCGCCGGACTCCTCCTCCGCACGTTCTTCGAGCTTCGCTCCACCGCCCCCGGATTCCGCACGGAAGGAGCCGTGACGTTTCGCGTCTCGCTCGTCGGTGAGCGCTACGAGGACCGCGCGGCGAGGGACCGATTCTTCGAGCTCCTGTTCGAGCGCATCCGCGCGGGCAGCGGGGTGTCCAATGCCGGAGGGATCTCGATGCTTCCCCTGACCCGCGGTTTCGCCTGGACCGACTTCCTCGTCCAGGACCAGCAGGACCCCGAGCGCAACCGTGTGGTCGCCGACGTGCACGTCGTGACCCCGGGCTACTTCGAGGCCATGGGCATTCCCCTTCTCGCCGGGCGGACTTTCACGAATGCGGACGACGGCGAGCCTCTCGAGGTCGTGGTGAACCGGGCGCTCGCGGAGCGCTTCTTTCGAATCGACGAAGCCGTGGGGAAGTGGGTCGCGCGCCGGCCCGAGGAGCGCCTTTCGATCCTGGGAGTGGTCGAGAACGTGAAGCATTACGGCCTCGGCACCGAGCCGCGCATGACGGTCTTCTTCCCCTACGAGGCCTATGCCAGCCGGACCCTCTACGGCGTCGCGAGCGGCCCCGGAGGCGCGGAGTCGATCGCTCCCCGGGTGAGCGAAGCCGTCCAGGCGCTCGACCCCCAGATCCCGGTATACGACTCCCGAACGATGAGCGAGCGCGTGTCGGACTCTCTCGCGCGGGAACGGGTCCTGATGATGCTTCTCCTTCTCTTCAGCGGCATCGCCGTCACCCTGGCGACCGTGGGTCTCTACGGCGTCCTGTCGTTCACCGTCGCCACCCATGCCCGGGAGCTCGGAATCCGCAAGGCCGTCGGAGCGAGCGGCGCGGATCTCTACCGGCACGTGCTCCGCGGAGCCCTCGGGGTCGTCGGGGTCGGGATCGCTCTCGGGATCGCGGCCGCTCTGTTCGCCGCAAGGCTCACCTCAGGCTTGCTCTACGGTGTCGAGGCGTCCGATCCGCTGACCCTCGCCGCCGCCGCGGCTCTCCTTCTCGCCGTGGGGCTTTGCGCGAGCATTCTCCCGGCGCGTCGAGCGGCCGGCATCGACCCCGTCATCGCACTCAAGGAGTAAGACCATGTCACGGGCCACGATCCTCTTGACTCTACTCGCGCCTCTCGCTTCCTGCACCGGAACGAGAGCTCCCGAGGCTCCCGCGGGTCCGGCTCGCTCCGAGAGAGAGAGGGTCGTCGAGATGTTCGCGCGGAGCTACGTCCCCGGCCGGAGCGGCCAGATTTTCCTCGTGGCCGAGAAAGGCGACTTCTTCCTGTCCCGGCGCGACGACGTCTACCAGTTCATGCACGGAGGCCCTTGGGAATACGACGTCGAGATCCCGCTCCTGTTCCATGGAGAACCCTTCGTCCGCAGAGGCGAGTATCCCGGTCCCGCCCGCCAGCAGGACGTGGCCCCGACGCTCGCCGCGATTCTCGGACTTCCGGTCCCCACGACGATGACCGGGCGCGCGCTCACCCAAGCCCTGTCCGGCGGAAGCGAGCGGCCGCGCGTCCTCTTCCTCGCGGTTCTCGACGGAATGGGCACGGACACCTGGAAGCGGCTTACACCCGCGCTACCGACGCTCTCGCGGCTTCGGACGGAGGGGGCGTGGTTCCAAGAGGCGCGCATCGACTATCTTCCCACGGTCACCAGCGCCGGTCATTCCACCATTGCCACGGGCACCGACCCGCGCTTCCACGGAATCCACGCGAACGCCACCTTCGACCGCAGAACGGGAAAGGGAGACGAGCCCTTTCCCGGAATGAGCCCGAAGAACTACCTCGCGTTCACGCTCGCCGATCACTGGAACCTCGCGACGTCCGGCAGGGCGGTCCTCATCGCCCAGGGAACTACGCCGCGGGGCGTGGTTTCTCTCGCGGGATTCGGGGCCTGCGCGATCAACGGCCGCCCGATCGTGATGGCGATGTTCGACGAGAAGAAGGCGGGATGGGTGACCAACGAGGACTGCTTCCGCCTTCCCGAATACCTCGAGGACGATCACGCGGCGAAGGCATGGGAGGCGGTCTCCGGCACCTGGATGGGACACAAGATCGACAGCGGCCGGACGATCCTTCGAACCGGCCTCTTTCCGCGCTTTCAGACGGATGCGCTCATCGAGATGATCGAGAAGGAGTCCGTCGGAAAGGACGCGATTCCCGATCTGCTCCTCGTGAATTTCAAGACCCCCGACTACGTGACCCACCAGTACGGGCCCGAGTCGAAGGAGGCGGAGGAGGCCCTGCGCGCCCTCGACTCCGAGATCGCGCGCGTGCTCTCGGCGCTCGACGCCGCTGCCGGTGCGGGCCGAACCGTGGTCGCCATCACTTCCGATCACGGGATGCCGCCCGAGCCCAAGGCGCCGGACCAGGCGCGCCGCTACGTCGAAGACATAGTCTCCGCGGTGAACCAGCGGTTCGACCCCGAAGGACGCCTCGTACTGGACTTCAGCGACGGAGCGAACTGCCAGATGTACGTGAACATCGATCGTCTGGACGAGTTGAAGCTCGGGCTCGACGACGTTGCCGCGTTCCTGGAGGAGATGCCTTTCATCCGCTTCGCGTTCACCGAGGACCAGGTCCGCGCCACGCGGGTTCGATGAAGTCTTCCGGCCTGTCGCCGTCGGGACCTTCAATCCTTCGGTTGCCGCTCAGCGGTCGCCCTCTCGCCCGCGCGCGATCGACTCGAACGTGGAGACGAGAACGCTCCGACTCAGGGCTAGCGCCCTCGATTCAGCCAGTAGAGCGCCGCCCCGGCCGCGAGCGCTCCGGCCCCGCCCAGGAGCTGGGGCCGCGTCGCGCCCGCGATGAGGGCGAGGGAGATCAGAATCGCCGCCAGGGGAACAATGGGTCCGAAGGGTACGGTGAACGTCGCCCCCTGGACCCGTCCGGCGAACCGCTTCCGCCGGAGAGCGAGGGTCGCGGCACAAGCTCCGGTGTAGGTGACCAGACGCGCCACCGCGCTCACCGTCGCCAGATAGACGAACGAGCCCGACAGGGCGAGGGCGAGCGCGACGATCGAGGTGAACCAGATCGCCTTGGAGGGAGTGCGGTGGACGGGGTCGATGTAGCGGAAGAAACGCGGAAGCGCGCCGTTCTCCGAGAGGGCGAAGAGCATCCTCGAGCCGGTCAGGACCTGCCCGGCGTTGTTGCCGGTCATGGCGACGACCGATCCGATGCCGATGAGCGCCGCCCCCGCGGGCCCCATGAAGGCGAGGGCCGCATCCGCGATCGGGGTCCGGGTGCTCGCGAGAATCCCCATGGGTGGTCATGGCGATGACTTGCGTCAGCGTCATGATCGCCGTAACCGCGAGAATGGTGGCGATGAAAGCGAAGGGAAGGTGGCGCCTGGGGTCGCTCGCCTCACCCGCCGGCACTCCGATGACGTCGTAGCCTCCGTAGGCGAAGATGAGGAGGAGCCCCGCCGCCGCCGCGCTCTCGAGGGTGAGCTCCGGCAGCGGCGCGAGCCTGCTCCACTCGGCGAAGAACAGGCCGACGGCGATGAAGACCGCGAGAGGCACCAGCTTGGCCAGGGTGAGCGAGTTCACGAGCCAGGCGCTCTGCGTGATCCCCCGCGCGTTGATGAATGCGAGAGTCAGAGTGAGGCCGGCGATGAGGAGCGCTCTGCCAGGGCCGGCCTTCATCACCGGCCAGTAGAAGGCGAGCGCGAGGGCGATCCCGTTCGCGACCGAGGCCTGGCTCGCGGCCCGGGTGAACCACTGCATCCATCCCACTTCGAACGCGACGAAGCGCCCGAACGCCGCCTGAGTGTAGAGATAGGGCCCGCCCGTGCCCTCGAAGCGGCTTCCGACCTCGGCGAAGCAGAGGGCGACGGCGAGCGACGCCAGGCCCGCGAGCACGAAAGCGATCGGGCTCCAATTCCCGATGAGCGCCATGAGCTCCGAGGGGAGAAGGAAGATCGAGACGCCGATGACCTGGTTGATCCCGATGGCGGTCAGGTCCCAGCGCCCGAGAGCGCGCTTCAGGGTCGGTGCCGGAGGGGCTTGGTTCGGGGAGGAGGACACGGCCGCGACGTTATATCACGGCGGCGCCATTCGCCCCGTGGAAGCTTCAATGGATGCGGGAGGAGGTGAGCTTGACGTCGGCACGCGGCCAGGCCTTCTCGAAACGCTCCTTTGCGCTCCGGGGGATCACACGGGTGAAATTCGGACAAGAAATGGCATCATAGGGCCGCGGAACCGGTAGGCATTTGTCCCGGTTTCGGCCATGCGCGGCCGGACTCGCGCTGGCACTTCTTGATCCGGCGGTCGGCCCATTCAGTACAACGATCCAAAGAGAGACTCGACATGACAGAATCCAGATATCCTGATCCGCCAGGCATGGGTGTGCGGACCTGGGAACGTCCGCGCGGCATCGTGCCGATTCCCGATTCCGGCTCCACCGTCACGATCCTTCGCCCCGCATCGCCCGCCGCGGCGCGGGGGCTTCTCTTCGCGGCTCTCGCCCTGTTCCATCCCGGAGGCTGGCTCTGCGGCACCCTCTACGCGCAGCAGGCCGAGGAAGCCTGGAGCGTCGAGACGCCCACCGGCCCCACGCACGAGCTGACCTTCGAGACCACCCAAGGCACCTGGATGAGCCTGGATGTTTCGCCCGACGGACGCTCGCTTGCCTTCGACCTGTTGGGCCACATCTATGAGATGCCGATCGCAGGCGGGGAAGCCCGGGCGCTCACCAGCGGGCGCTCCTGGAACCTGTTTCCCCGCTACAGCCCCGACGGCGAGTACCTGGCGTTCTCCTCGGATCGCTCCGGAAGCTACGACGTGTGGATCCTGGACCGCCGGAGCGGCTCGCTCCGAAACCTCTCCGAATCGACGGAGAACGTGTACGAGCCGTCCTGGTCGCTCGACGGACTCCGTATCTACGCAGGCACCGAGGAGGACGGGTCTCCCAATCAACTCGTGGCCTTCGACCTCCGGGGCGGGCGACAAACTCTGGTCTCGGGCGAGGGATTCGTGAACGGATCTCGGCCGGAGCCCGGCGGGTCCGGACTCTTCTACGAGCGGGCCGGCCCGCCCCTCTATTCCTTCGCCTTCAATCCCTACGTCATCCCGCCCAGCGGTGCACGGGTCGAGCGCTACGACGAGGCCACGGGGGAGGTCACGGTCCACATCGAACGGCCGGGCGGCGCCTTCGCCCCGGTGCTTTCTCCCGACGGGAAGCAGCTGGCGTACGTCCACCGCTCGGTGGACGACACCGTGTTGATCGTGCAGAACCTGGCCACCCGGAAGGAGCGCGTGTTGCTCCGGGGGCTCGATCGCGACCGGCAGGAGAGCTGGCAGCCGTACGGTCCCTACCCCAGCCTGGCCTGGCACCCCGACGGAAGGCGCCTCTTCCTGAACCTGGCCGGGGGCATCACGGCGGTCGACTGGGAAAGTGGCGAGACGACCCGCATCCCCTTCCGCGCCACCGTCGAGCGCCAGCTCTCGGAGACCATCCGGTTCAAGAGCGAGGAGCCGCGTGAGCGGACGCGGACGCGCGCCCAACGCTGGGGGACCCGGACGCCGCAGGGCGTACTGTTCGAAGCGCTCGGCGATCTCTGGCTGAAGGAAGGGGAGAGCGCTCCCCGCAATCTCACCCGTTCGGACGCTCTGGAAACGAGCCCTGTGCAGGACCCGAGGACGGGTGCCCTCTATTACGCGGCCTGGACCGACGACGATTTCGGCGCCGTCTACCGGCTGGCCGATGGCCGCGCCGAGCGCCTGACGTCGGTGCCATCCCAATACGGAAGCCTGGCTCTTTCGCCCGACGGCAGCCGCCTCGCGTACGTGCGCGGCACCGGGCTCCTCCAGCGCGGTGGGTGGCTCTCCAACGAGACCCGGTTCGACCTGGTGGTGCGCGAATCGACCGGCGCCGAGCGCCGCGTCACCGGCGTTACCGGACAGCCGCTCGAGTACGCGAACATCGCGGGGAAGATTCCGCCCGGCGTGGTCTTCGATCGCACCGGCGACACGCTCTACTTCTCCGAGTTCGAGGAAAACGTCCTGGTACTCAAACGGATCCGCATCGACGGCACCGGAGAGACGCTGCTCTATCGCTTCCCGAACTCCGTAGCCGCGGTGATCTCCCCAGACCTGGCCTGGATCGCGATGCGTGAGTACCAGCGGAGCTTTCTCACTCCGTTCGCGTACGCGGGCAACCCCATCGACGTCTCGGCTTATGATCATCTCGGCTTCACCGTCCGGGTGGATCCCGACGATGGCGGCTACCTCACCTGGTCGGCCGACGGCCGCACGCTGGGCTGGACCCGAGGGACGGGCTACTACGAGAAGGACGTCTCCGCCATCCTGTCCGAGCGGGAAGCCGCCGCGTCCACCGCGCGCCGCACCGAGCTTTCGATCGAGTTCGACGTCGACCGCTCCGAAGGAGCGGTCGCCCTCACTGGCGTTCGAGTGATCACCATGAACTCCGGTCGGGACGTGCTGGAGAACGCGACCGTGCTCGTCGAAGGGAGCCGGATCGCAGCGATCGGGCGGGAGGTGGAAATCCCGAGCGGCGCCAAGGTGTATGACCTCGGAGGCCGTACCGTCATCCCGGGGCTGGTGGACGCTCATGCCCACCCTCACATCGAGCATTCGTCGCTCCAGGTGATCGAGCAGCAACCCACCTACTTGAGCGGACCGCTCGCCTACGGAGTCACTACTCTCGTAGAGGTCTACGGTAACGAGTACCGCGACGGATGGCTCTCCGACATGCTGCGCGCGGGCCGGATCACGGGACCCCGGCTCTTCACGACCGGCTCGGTGATTTTCGGCGAGCGAAAAGGCATGCGGCTTCGGATGTTCCGGCCGATCGAAACCCTCGAGGACGCCCGCGAGCAGCTCCGCTGGAACAAGGACCACGGCGCGATCGCCGTGAAGGACTACGCTCAAGCCACCCGGAAGCGCCGGCACCTCGTGGCCACCGCGGCGCGCGAGCTCGGGCTCAACGTCGTTTCCGAGTCCGCGTCGGACCCGCAGATGAACTTCACGCAGCTACTGGACGGTGTCACGGGAATCGAGCATTCCATGGGCCTCGCTCCGTTCTACGACGACGTCGTGCGGTTCTGGGGCGGCACCGCCGCCGGTATGACGCCGACGCTGTTGGTGGTCTACAACGGCCACATGGGCGAGGGCTGGTTCCACCAGGGCAGCAAGCTGTGGGAGGATTCCAAGCTCACCCGCTTCATCACGCCGGAACAGTTGATGCGGATCAGGAGCTCGACCCACCTCTGGCCGGAAGACATGTACGCCTGGCGGATGGCGTCGGAGCTCAGAAAGCTCTACTCCAACGGCACCTCGATTCAGCTGGGCGCTCACGGCCAGATGTTCGGACTCGACGCCCACTGGGAAATGCAACTTCTGGCAGAGGGCGGGTTCACGCCGGGTCAAGTGCTGGAGATCGCAACCATCAAGGGTGCCACGCACCACGGACTCGACGGCGACATCGGCTCGCTCGAGGTCGGAAAGCTCGCGGACCTGGTGGTGCTGGAAGCGAACCCGCTGGAGAACATCGAGAACGCGCAAAAGATCGAGTACGTGATGAAGAACGGCGTTCTCTATGCTGGAGCGGATGCGTCCCGAGTCTGGCCCGATCCCCGGCCGGCACCGCGACCCTATTTCGCGTCAAGGGACTGACCGGAGAGTTTTCGAGCCGCTCAGGCCAGAGCGCGGCGGCCCGGCGGGCCACCGCCGGGCTCGCGCGCTATTCGATCCGTAGAAGCTTCAACGCATGCGGGAGGAGGTGAGCTTGACGTCGGCCCGCGACCAGGCCTTCTCGAAACGCTCTTTCATCAGCGCCGCCTGCTCGGTCTTGCCCTGGGCCTCGAGCGCCTTCGTGAGCCCGTAGAGAGACCATCCGTTCTCGCGGTTGCGCCGGAGGTCCTCCCAGTAGATCGTCTCCGCCTCGCGCGCGCGGCCGGCCTCGAGGAGAACCCCTGCCAGTGCATGCCGCGGTGGATAATGCCATTCGCTGGGCTCGGTGTAGACCAGGCTGTCCTCGAGACGAACCGCCCTCTCGAGATGGGAGATCGCTTCGTCGTAGTTCTTCTTCGCGGCTTCGACCTCGCCCCCGAGGACTTCGGGCGCGATCGAGAAAATGACGTTGGCTCTATTCGGCGAGAACAGCGCGAAGTCCAGCGCCGGGTCCTTGGCGATGCGCTTCACCTCGGCGAGCTCCTTCTCCGCCTCCGCGAGATTGCCCTTCCCCAGGAACGACAGGCCTCGCGCGTAATGCCAGACGCCCGTCACGTACAGGCTGCTCGCAGGAGGCGCCGGCTCTTTCAGCATCTCGTCCCATCGCCCGAAGCGGGAGAGCGCGTAATACGGAACCACGCGGAACCCCGCGGTCAGTGGCATTTCCTTCAAGGCCTCGTCGGGGACCTTCGCCGCGACCTTGCGGGCGTTGTCGATCGCGAGCTGGCCGCGGCCGTCCATGGTCGCCGCGAACCACAGGAAGTGGATGTTGTGGGGGTAGTAGCCCATGGGATACAGACCCTGGGCCCGGCACTGGGTGATGTAGTCCTCGTCGGCGAGGACCGCGAGCTCGTTGCTTCTCGCGGCATCTTCATACCGCCCGATGCGCTGGTAGATATGCGAGGGCATGTGGACCATGTGCCCCGCCCCGGGCATGAGGGTCAGCAGCCAATCGGCCGCGATCGCCGCTTTCTCCGGCGTCTCGGTAGGTTCCATCAGATGGATGTAGAGATGGAGCGCCAGGGGGTGGTGCGAGTCACGCTCGAGCACCGACTCGATGAGGGACACGATTTCGGTCGTCCCCTCCTGGGGCTCGCCGTCCGGCATCCAGTAGCCCCAGGGCCTCAGATCCATCATGGATTCGGCATAGAGAGCCTGGGCGTCGAGGTCGTCGGGAAAGCTCTTCGCCACCGCCCGCATCGCCTCGGCGAAGGCCTTGTCGGCTGCCGCCCGGTCCTCGGCCTTGCCCGTATACCTCTTCGCGAGGGCATCGATATAGGCCTGCTCCCGCGGCGACGCCTTGGACTTCAGCGACACCGCTTTCTGGACCAGCTCGTAGGCCGTGGGCTCCTGGGCCGGCTCCATCACCGCGTTGATGTTCGGGCCGAGGACCAGCGCCTGCCCCCAGTAGGCCATCGCCAGGTCGGGATCGAGCCGCGCCGCCTCGCGGAAGGATCGGCCGGCTTCGGCGTGGTTGAATCCGAAGGCCAGATTCAGCCCCTGGTTCATGAAGAGCTGCGCATCCCTCGAGAGCGTGGTGACCGGGAAGGTGTGCGGCCCGAGGTTCTGAAGACGGGGCGCCAGCTCCCCCGTCGGGGCCGGAACGTTCGCCTTCACGTCTTCTTTATAATGTTGATGGGACGGCGCCTGGGACTGAGCCAGTACGGGTGACGTCAAAAGGACGGCGACCACGGCGACCCTCGTGCCGAAAGCGACAGTTCGAAACGGTTTCATGCAGTTCCTCCTTCCGCTTCGCGATACGCGGGATTATAACAAACCCGCCAGGAGACCGAACCGATGAAAAAGAAGACTCCGAGACAGGAACTCGACGGATTCCTCTCCAAGTACGAACCGGACATCGCGTCCGAAGCGCGCAAGGTGCTGGCGAAGATGCGCACGCGCCTCCCCGGCGCGATCGAGCTCGTGTACGACAACTACAACGCCCTGGCGATCGGCTTCGGCCCGACGGAGCGGGCCTCCGAGGCGATTTTCTCCATCGCCGTTTTTCCGCGCTGGGTCAGTCTTTTCTTCCTCCAGGGAGCGAAGCTCGATGATACCGACAAGGTCCTCAAAGGAAGCGGAAACGTCGTCCGCCATATCGTCCTCGAGGGCCCCGCGACCCTCGACCGGCCCGCGGTCAAGGCGCTGATGAAACAAGCGCTGGAGCGCGCCAAAAAACCCCTCGAAAGGAAAGCCCGCGGCCGGGTGATCATCAAGTCGATCTCCGCGAAGCAGCGTCCCCGACGGCCCGCGTAGACGCTTGACTCCCGGGTCCGCCCGGAGCGAGACTCCCGCAACATGCGCAAGAATTTTCTTCTCCTCGCGATCCTCGGCGCCGGCTGCGCCCCCGAGCCCGACTATGACGTCGTCCTCCGCAACGGCACGGTGTTCGATGGCTCCGGAAAGCCGCCGTTCGAAGGGGACGTCGCTTTCGATGGCGACCGCATCGCCGCCGTCGGACGGATTGCCGGCAAGGGCGAGGTCGAGATCGACGCCAAGGGACTCTACGTCGCCCCCGGGTTCATCGACATGCACAGTCATTCGGAGGAGGGACGGCTCCTGCACGAGGGGCGGGGACCCTCCTTCGCGCTTCAGGGCTTCACCACGGAAATCTACGGCGAGACGACGTCGATGGGACCGCTCGGCGGGAAGCGCGAGGACGACACCCCCGATTCTCTGAAGGGGAAATGGAAGACGCTCGGGGAGTTTCTGACCTTCATGGAGCAGCAGGGCATCGACATCAACGTGGCTTCCTACGTCGGATCCGGAGGAATCCGCGCTTACGTCATGGGTTACGAGGCTCGCCCTCCGACCGAAGGGGAGCTCGAGGAAATGAAGGCGCTGGTGCGCCAGGCCATGAAAGAAGGCGCCTTCGGCGTTTCCGCGGGAATGAGCTACGTCCCCAACATCTATATGTCGACCGACGAGCTCGCGGCACTGGTGAAGGAAGCGGCGGCGGTCGGGGGGATCTACGCCAACCATGCCCGCACCATGAACGGCACCGACCCGAACGCCATCCGCGAAGGGATCGAGATCGCCGAGAAATCCGGAGCCCCGCTCCACTTCTTCCATCTGAACTCGCTCTCCTCGACCAGGGCGACGGAGTTTCTCGCCATCATCGACGAAGCGCGCGACCGCGGGATCCGGGTGACGGGCGACTCCTATACCTATACCTGGGGAATCACCGGACTTTCGGACTACATCCCCGCCTGGGCGCAGGAGGGGGGACGGGAAGCGATGCTAGCGCGGCTGCGCGATCCCAAGGAGCGCGAGCGCATCGCCCGGGACTTCGTGGACGAGCCACCGTATCTCGCGAACATCGGCTGGCACCACGTCCGGCTCGGGGTGGACGATCCCGAGGTGAACGGAAAGCTGGTGGAGGAAGTCTCCGAGATGCGGGAGATGCCGCCGGAAGAGGTCTTCATGGACGTCGTTCTGAAGGCGGAAGGCCGCGGCATCGTCATCGACTGGAACAATGAGGAGGACACGCTGCGGCAGGTGCTGGTTCAGCCCTACGTCGCCGGCGGCACCGACGGCGGGGCGCTGGATCTCGAGTGGAAGGATCTTCCGCCTCTGGTGCACCCGCGGCACCTCGGCACCGCTCCTCGCTTTCTCGGGACCTACGTTCGCGAGGAGAAGCTCCTGAGCTGGGAGGAAGCGATACGGAAGCTCTCTTCCCTGCCCGCGGAGACCCTCGGAATCGAGGACCGCGGCCTGGTGAAGCCCGGCCAGTTCGCGGACGTGGTCGCCTTCGACCCCGAGACCATCGCCGGAAAAGCGACATTCGAGGATCCGTTTCACTATTCCGTCGGGATGCGGCACGTCTTCGTGAACGGCGTCGCGGTGGTGAGGGACGGCAACTACACCCGCGAGCGACCCGGCCGGGCGCTGCGGGGACCGGGATACGAGCCCTGAGTTGAACCGCGTCATATCGCTGGTCGAGACGCCTCTCCTCCATGTCACCAGGTTCGAGCATCCGGAGGAAGAGCCCCACCACGACCCTCGCGAGGAGCATTCGTCCTCGATCTCCCTGAGCTTCGTGCTGCGGGGGTCTTTCTCCATACGGGCGGGCTCGAAGAGGTTCGATTTGACCTCGCGGACGGTCTTCGCGACCCATCCCGGGCTCTCTTACCGAACTCGCCATGCGGACGATCTTCCGACGGATACCTGCCTCTCGATCGACTACTCCCCCGGGTTCCTGGGCGACGAGCCCTCGGTGAAGTCTCCGGCCGAGCCGGTTCTCGATCTGACCAACCGCACCGCCTATTTGAAATGGCGGCTGGAGCGCGCGGTGGAGCAGAAGCGAGAGCCCGCGGAGTTCGAAGAGATCGGGGCGGAGCTCCTCTCTTCCATAGGCGGGGAGCCCGGCGCGAAGCTCTTCGGAGAGCGCAGCCTCGCCTGGTACGCGGAGCGAATCGAGCACGCGCGCGCCCTCATCGTGAGCTCGTTTCGGGAGGAACATTCCCTCGGGTCGCTTTCGCGAGCGGTCGGCATGAGCCCGTTCCACTTCGCGAGGCTCTTTCGATCGCTCGTCGGCAGTCCGCCGGGCCGGTACCTGCTCGTAACCCGCCTCGACCACGCCTACCGGCTCCTGCGGGAGGACCGCCCGGTGACCGAGGTGTGCTTCGATTGCGGGTTCCGAAACCTGAGCTACTTCGTCCGGGCGTTTCGAAAGCGCCATCGAATCCCGCCCTCCGCCGTTCGCCGGCACCCGCGAAAATAGCAAGATAGTGCAAGCGGTCTTTCCCCTTTGCGGCGGAGACTCGCCGTCGAAGGAGAGACGACCCATGCTGAAGAGCTCGCTGACCGCTCTGTGTCTGGCTCTGATCCCGATGACTTCCGCGGCATCCGTTCCCGCGGAGAAATCCCTGGTGCCGGTCGCGGGGGACGACCGCCCCGCCGACCGCGACGCCATCCGCGCGCACATCGATCGCATCTTCCAGGCCTACATCCGGAAGGATCGGCCGACGATCGAAGCGACGCACTCGGCGGAGTGGCGCGGTTTTCTCGGCGCATCCCGGAGCATCCTTCGCGGACTCGACACCTACATGGAAGGCGCGGACGCCTTTCTGAGCCTTCCCGGAGGTATCGCCGGCTACCGCTTCGAGGATTTCGACCTGCTGTTCTACGGAGACGTCGGCCTCGTCAGCTACATCGCGGACGTGGACATCACCAACGGGGAGACCCCGCCCGAGCTGTACAAGACGAAGTACCGCTCGATCGACGTCTACGCCAAGCTGGACGGCCGCTGGACGCAGGTGGCGTCCCATTTGAACACCCACCCGGACATCCTCGAAGCCCGGAGCCAGGAGCCGCAGACGGTGAGCGCGGCCGCCCGCGAGGAGATCCTGGCGCGGCGCGAGGCGGTGTGGCTTGCGTTCTTTTCCAACGACCGCACCCGGCTCGAGGAGCTGGTTCCCGCGGACACCGTCGCCATCGACGCCGGTGAGGAAGCCTGGCACGACCGCGGCTCCGTTCTCGCGGGCGCCTCGGCCTTCGCCGCGAGTGGAGCGAAGCTCGTTCGCCTGGAGTTCCCTCGAACCGAGATTCGGGTCTACGGGGATACCGTGATCCTCTACACCACCTACTCCTACGAGATCGAGAACGAGGGCGAGCGCGAGGTCTACTCCGGGCGCGGCACGGAAGTCTTCGTGAACCGCAAGGGAGAGCTGGTGAACGTCGGCTGGCACCTCGACTCCGGCCGTTAGTATCGATAGAATCCCGAACGGGATGGTGCCCTTTTTCTGCTCCTCCTCGCGGCGTCGACGCCGGAAGCGGAGATCCGGAGCCTGTTCGATCGGCTCATGGACGCCGACAACCGGGGCGACGTCGACGCGGTTCTCGAGTGCTATGCCGGGGACGCCGTGCTCCTCCCGCCGGGAGGCGCTTCCGTCCAGGGCGTCGAGAACATCCGTCCGAGATACGAAGCCCTCTTCAGCTCCAGCCGGCTGGAGGTTCGGATGGACGTCGACTCCATCGAGGTGAATGGCGCTCTCGCTTTCAGCCGCGGTTTCACCCGAGGTCGGACGATCCCGAGGGACGGCTCGCCTCCGCGGGGAATCGCCGATCGATACCTGATGGTCCTGCGCCGGAAGCCGGGAGGGGACTGGAAGATCGCCGCCTTGATGTGGGGTCCCGTCAGCGCGGATTGATGGCGGGGCGAAGCTCCGCCGAGGATTTCCTGCAGGCGGACCACAGCCGCCGAACGTCCTCCTCCGTGGTTCGAAGGCCGGTGATGCAGGCCCGCAGGGTGAAGCGCCCCCGAAGCCGGTTGCGGGACAGAAAGAGGGCCGGCTCGCGATTGAGGCGATCGAGCATCTCTTCGTTCCACCGATCGAGCTCCTCGGGACGGAGCCCGCTCGCGGGAACGTAGCGGAAGGCCACGGTGCTGGTCTCGACCGGAGCCGCGAGCTCGAACTCCGGGTCGGACTCGATCCAGGAGGCGAGCCTCCGGGCGAGCGCGAGATGCTCCTCGATCCGCTCGCGGACGGCTTTCGCCCCATAGGCCTTCATGGCCATCCAGATGCGGAGAGCCCGGAAGCGCCGGGAGAGCTCGACGGTGGACTCCATCGGCTGGGGCACCTCCTGCTCGGCGGCGCTCACTTTCAAGTACTCCGGGATCACGGTGAAGAACCGACGCATCGAGGCGACGTCTCTCACCAGAAGGCAGCTGGTGTCGATGGGAACGAAGAGCCATTTGTGGGGATCGAGGGAGACGGAGTCGGCGGAGGCGAGTCCTTGCCGAAGAAAGGCGCCGCTCGGGGCCGCCGCCGCCAGCGCGCCGTAGGCGCCGTCCACGTGGAGCCAGAGCCCGTTCTCGCGGCAGACTTCGGCCAGTTCCTCGAGCGGGTCGACGGCGCCGCTTCCAATCGTGCCCGCGGTCGCTATCACGGCCGCCGGTGAGAACCCTCGCGCTCGATCGCGATCGATCGCCTCTCGCAGCACCGGCGGGCTCAGGTGGAAAGCGTCGTCGACGGGAAGACGCCGGAGAGCCTCGGGAGGAACGCCGAGGAAACGAAGCCCGCGGTCGATCGAGCTATGAGTCTCTTCGGAGACGTAGAAGACCCGATCGTTCCCCTTTCCCGCCTTCTCCCGGGCGAGTGCGAGCCCCATGAGGTTCGCGAGCGAGCCTCCGCTCGTCAGAACCCCGCCGCCAGATTCGGGGAAGCCGAGAAGAGACTGGAGCCAGCGAACCACCTCCGCCTCGATCGCGGCGGCGGAAGCGCCGCCCCTCACCAGGCTCACGTTCTGGTTCAGAGTCGAGGCGAGAAGGTCGGCGACGATGCCTACCATCCCGGTGGAGTTCGGGATGTACCCGAAGTTCCCGGAGTGCTGGAGGTCGGTCGCGAAGGGAACGACCCTCTCGACGAACTCCCGCAGCACGGCGCTCGGAGGCGATCCCTCTTCGGGGAGAGGCTCGCGCAGGAGGGAGAACACCCGCGCCGGAGGTTCGCTCGGCTGGATGGGCTTCTCGCCGAAATTCGTGAGGTAGGAGACCATCCAATCGACCGCCTCATGGGCGAATCGCCGGAGCTCCTCTTGCGACAGGTCGTCTCGGCCGGGAATCTCGTTCATCGGCGAGAGCTTAACATTCGAGCGCCCGCCGGGCGGCGGCTTCAGCCTCGACGCCGCGCCTTCAGGAAGACGTCGATGGCATCGGGGCGTGGATTCACGAACGTGAGGCGCACCCGTCCGTCGCTCTCGGTCGAGATCGTCGCCGGAATCGACGAGACCGTCAGGTACCAGCCGTCGGGGAGCACCACTTCGTTCCTGGGCCTCCCGAAGCTGCGATGCCAGACGAGCTCATCGCCGACCAGACCGAAGCGGCCCGGATCGGTATAGGTCTCCTCGATGCGGAGCCGGTGCGACTGGCCTCGCTTCACCGGGGGGAACCGGACGACGACCACTTCGGTATCCGGGGCGATCGGGTCCACGTCGAGTCCCGCTTTCTCGATCTCCTCGCCGCGAAGAGTCGAAGTCGCGAGCTCCTCACCCGTGTCCAGGAGCCGGGCGGAGGGTTGCGAGACCTTGCTTCCCGCGCGGACGATGTTGAGATACTTGTCGACCCCCTCGCGCCGCTCGGTGAAGTCGTGGTAGAGCCGGAACGCATGGGTCTCCGGCTGCTGGAGGAAATAGACGATCTCCGTCTCCTCCCGGGCGCGCTCGGGAACCGGCGCGTCCACGAGCGCGGGATCGCCGCCGGCCGGCGGGGCGCTCGCCGAGCCGGGAGCTTCCGGGGCGGGAGCCGGCCGCGCGAGCGCGCGCGCCTTGACGACGAGGGGCGCGGATCCCGGATAGGTGTTGATGAAGCTCACGAGGATTCGGCCGTCGGGCTCGCTCAGCACCTGCGAGGGGACGTTCAGGGAAACGAGCTCGTAGCCCGCGGGGAGCACCACCGCATTCTTCCGGATTCCCAGGGGGCGATCGAAGACGAGGAGCTCGCCCTCGCGAAAATAGCTCTTCTTGTCCTCGTACGTCTTGTCGATCCGGATGCGCACCTCGCCCACCGCGGGAACCGGGCGCGGCAAGCGTACCCGGATGTACTGCGTGTCGGGATCGGCGTCGGTCTGGCCCGCTTCGCGAGCGGCCGTTCCGCTCACGACCTCGAAGTCGAGCGGCTGACCGGTCGCCGGATCCTGGACCGACTCGTCCCGCGCCACGCTTCCCTTCCGGATGGGGTTGAAGAAGAAGCGCGCTCCGGGGGTCGATGCGGTCACGTCGTAGAGGATGCGAAAGCTCGCGGTCTCCGGCGCGAGGAGCTCGTATCGAGTGTATTCGTCCTCGCCGTCGGACTGCGCGCGGAGCGGCGCGGCCGCGAGAAGACTCACCACGATTGCCGACCATGCTTTCATGAGCGAACCTCTCATTCGAGCGGTGTGCAGGCGGGGTCGCACATCCCATCGACTACCGGAGGCCGGGAGCCGTCCATCGTCACGCAGATCCGGCCCGTGTAGTCGGCGCAGAACCCCCTGGTCCCGGTGACCCCCGGGCTCTCGGGGTAGGCGAGGTACAGGAACGACTGGACGCTCGAGGGCGACAGGTTGGCGAAAGCGACCTCGCTTCCGTCCGCGGGGAGGCCGACCAGGAACTCGCGTCGATAGCCCGCGCGCACCTCGGGAGGAATGTCGGTGAGGAAAACCGGGCCCTGGGGAGGATAGCCGGGAATGCATTCCTGAGGCTTCGCCAGGCACTCGAGCTGGTCGTACTGTCCTCCGTTCGACGAGGCGTACGCGACTTCGGCGGAGATCACCGTCCGCAGGTCGCCGATCGCGGCCGCCTCGTTGGCGGAGCCGCGCGCCCGCAAGAGGCTCGGGATGGCGATGGCTGCGATCATGCCGACGAGCGCGACCAGCAGGAAGAAGACGACGACGGCTACGACCACCACCGTCACCGTCGATGACTCCGAGAGCTTCGTCACTTCGGCGATGTCGGCGGCGCTCAGTCGAGCGGGCGGAGTCTCGGAGAACAGCACCTTCACCCCCGGCTTGTAGAGGTAGAACAGGATCAATGCCGAGATCACGGTGCCGAACGGAATTCCCAGGAGGCCGATGAACGAAAGGACGAGCTGAATGGTGCGCCCGTAGCTCTTGAGGTTCCACAGGCCGATCGCGCAGACGATCGACACGATTCCAAAGAGGGCGTAGAGCGCGCCGATGCCCGTGATGAGAGCTCGCTCCGATCCCTCGCTCCCGAACGACAGGACGACGGCCGCGACTCCGCCGAGGAGCATGATCGGCCCCAGGAAGAAATGAAGGACGGCGAGGACGCTGATGACGCCGGGCCGACGGTAAATCTGGGCGGCGGAGACGGGTCTCGAGCCCGGGCGGGCTCCGGGGCGGGGACCAGCGTAGGGATTCGGTCGTGTCGGTGACACCATGCCTTTACTCCCTTGCGAAACGGGAGAAGAGCCTAAGGGCCGCGACTTCGAAAAGCAACTGACCCATCTCCCGGGGTCGGGTTCACATCTTCCTCAGCGGGCGCCGCGCGACGAGGATGCCGTAGAGCGGATACGAGAGAGCGATGAGCACGACGGCGTAGATCGTGTTCTCCGGATCGCTCGCGGCGTTTCCGATGAGGAAGAGAAGCGAGCCCGCGAGCGCGATTCCGGTCGTCCAGGGGAAACCCCAGGCGCGGAACGGCCGCGCGAGCCCGGGCTCGCGGCGCCTGAGGACGAAGAGGGACACGAACCCCGACAGGTAGACGAACACGTAGAAGAACGCGGCGATGGCCACCAGCCTCTCGAAAGTGCCGCTGGCGACGAGCGCCATGGCGCAGAGGGCGGTGAACAGCAGCGCGAACGTCGGGGTTCCCCGGGGGCTCACCGCCGATGCCGCTCCGAAGAACAGGCGATCGCGGCTCATGGCGAAAACGATCCGGGTCGCGAGGAGCATGACCGCGTTGAGAATGCTGAACAGAGACACGAGCGAGAGGAGGGTGATCACCTCGCGTCCTCGCCCTCCGAACACTCTCGAGGCGGCATCGGCGGCGGGAAGCGTCGAGCCCGCGATCTCGGAGACTTTGAGGACGTAGAGAAGCGCCAGGTTCACGAGCAGGTAGATGACGAGCGTCGCGAGCACGCCGCCGAGAGCCGAGCGCGGGAGGTTCTTCGCAGGGTCCCGATCCTCCTCGGTGAAATAGATGGCGCTGTACCAGCCGTCATAGGTCACGATGACCGCCTGGAGCGCGAGGACGAAAGGAACCACTCGAAGCCAGTCGAGAGAGGCCGAGGGAGCCTCGGCCGCGCGAGGGGCCGAGAAGAAACAGAAGGCGACGAACGCCAGAAACACGATCCCCTTGGCGAGGCTGGTGAGCTCCTGAACGCGGCTGCTCGAGCGAAGACCGCGCCACTGAAGGAAGGCGAAGAGCGCGAGGGCGCCGATGGCGATTGCCTTGTGCGCGCCGGAAAAGCCGGGAAGGAGCGCGACGGTGAACTCACCGAGGGCGGTGGCCAGGTACGCGAGAGAGGCGCTCTGCGCAATCCAGTCGCTCCAGCCCACCACGAAGCCCGCGTACTCCCCGAGCGCCCGGCGGGCGTAGACGTACCAGCCGCCCACGCTCGGAAGCGCGGTCCCGAGCTCGCACACCGAGACCGTGCCCAGGATTGAGTAGAGTCCCCCGAGGACCCACACCAGGACGATCGGCCAGTAGCTTTCGAGCTGCGCCGCCACCATCCCCGGGGTGCGGAGGATTCCGACCCCCACGGTCCCCCCGACGGTGACCGCGATGCCGAAACTCACCCCGAGAAGGCGGAGGAGGCGACCGTTCGATTCCAAGTCGGCGACGTTAACACGAAAAGGATTGCGGGAAGCGCAAGCGCGGCATCGGAAGAGATGACGGGCGTTTTTTGCTCCAACTCTCCGCCTGCCCCACTCCTCGTGGAATTTGGTTAGAATCCGAGGCTGACCGTGTCCTTGACCCACCCTTCCCCCTCCCTCGCCCCCCCTCGCCGGCCCTGGAGAACCCGGTTATTCGGGCGACCGCTGGCGACTGCCGACGCCCCGCATCAGACCATCGGCAAGGCTCTCGGGCTCGCGGTCTTCGCATCGGACGCCCTCTCCTCGACGGCCTACGCCACACAGGAGATCCTGCTGGTCCTCGCGGCGGCGGGCGCCGCCGCCTTCTCCTACGCCTTTCCCATAGCCGGCGCCATCGTGATTCTCCTGATCATCGTCACCATTTCCTACGAGCAGACCATCCACGCCTATCCCGACGGCGGCGGGGCCTATATCGTCGCCCGGGACAACCTCGGGCAGCTCGCGGCGCAAGTGGCCGGCGCCGCGCTCCTCTCGGACTACATCCTGACGGTGAGCGTGTCGGTATCCTCGGGAGCGGCCCAGCTCGCCTCCGCGTTTCCCGCGCTCTACGAGTACCGGGTCGGCCTTGCGGTGATCCTGGTCGCGTTCGTGATGTTCGTCAATCTGCGGGGAGTTAAGGAATCGGGCACGATCTTCGCCGTCCCCACGTACTGTTTCCTCGCCATGATGTTCTTCACCCTGAGCGCCGGATTCTGGCGATACGCGTTCGGCGAGCTCGGCCAGGTCGTCGACCCGCCTCCGCTCGAGACGCCGGAGCAGCTCGCGAGCCTCTCCGTATTTATCATTCTCCACGCCTTCTCGAACGGAACCACCGCGCTCACCGGGGTGGAGGCGATCTCGAACGGCATCACCGCCTTCAAGGAGCCTAGAAGCCACAACGCCGGCGTGACGCTCGCCTGGATGTCGGTCATTCTGGGGATGCTGTTCCTCGGAATCACCTTCCTCGCCGGGGAAATCGGCGCCATTCCTTCCGAGGGGGAGACGGTCATCTCCCAGCTCGCTCGCACGGCGTTCGAAGGCCGGGGTCTCGCCTACCTGGCGGTCATGGCCACCACGACGCTGATTCTGGTGATGGCCGCCAACACCGCCTTTTCCGACTTCCCCCGGCTTTCCGCGATCCAGGCGGCCGACGGCTTCCTGCCCCGCCAGCTCACCTACCGCGGGAGCCGCCTGGTGTTCTCCCGCGGGATCGTCGTGCTGGCGATCGCGAGCGCGCTTCTCATCGTGGCGTTCCAGGCGAGCGTCACCCGCCTCATCCCGCTCTATGCGATCGGGGTCTTCCTCTCGTTCACTCTCTCACAGGCGGGAATGACGCTTCGGTGGATGCGCATGGGTCGGAGCCTCGCGCAACCGCCGAAGGGATGGCGCTGGAAGATGCTCCTCAACGGGCTCGGCGCGGTGCTCACCGCCCTGGTGACGATGGTTTTCGCCGTAACCAAGTTCCAGGAAGGCGCCTGGGTAGTGTTGCTGGTTCTGCCGGCGTTCGTGTTCGTATTCCTCGCGATACGTGAGCACTATCGGGAGACCGCCGACCAGCTCTCGCTGCAACACTACGGAGCGCCTCCTCGGAGCGGACGCCACCGGGTGATCCTCCCGATCAGCAACGTCCATCGCGGAACGCTGGAGGCCCTCCGCTACGCGCGTGCGTTGTCTCACGACGTCACCGCGGTCCATGTGTCGCTCGACACCGCCGAGGCGGAGAGGCTCCGAGCCAAATGGGATCTCTGGGGCGACGGCGTGAGGCTCGTCATCCTCGACTCGCCGTATCGCCTCCTCCTCGAGCCGCTCCTCGACTACATCACTTCGGTCGCGGACGAGCGCCAGCCGAACGAGACCATCACCATCGTCGTTCCCCAGTTCGTTCCTCGCCGCTCGTGGCAGAACGTCCTCCACGCCCAGACGGCGCTCTTCCTGAGGATGGCGCTCCTGTTCCGGCGCGGGATCGTGGTCACGAGCGTTCCCTATCAACTCGCCGAACCGTGACGGAGCTCTCATGTATTTCATCGTCGTAGGATGCGGCCGCGTCGGATCGGAGCTGGCGCACCGGATGTTCCGCCAAGGCCACGAGGTCGCGGTGGTGGACGAGTCCGGCGCTTCGTTTCGCAACCTGCATCCCGACTACCGGGGCCGGACCATCGAGGGCAGCGTGCTCTCGGAAGAGGTCCTGAGAAGGGCCGAGGTCGCGCGCGCCGACGGGCTCGCCGCGGTCACCAACTCCGATACCGTGAACGCCGTGGTAGGTCACGCCGCCCGGGCGGTCTTCGGCATCCGCAACGTCGTGGTTCGCAACTTCGACCCTCGACTCCTCCCGCTCCATCAGAGCTTCCGGCATCGCGTGGTCAGCTCCACCGTCTGGGGGGCGGAGAGGATCGAGACCCTCCTTCACCACCCCGAGGAGCAGAGCCTCCTGAGCCTGGGCGCCGAGGAGATCGAAGTCTTCGAGCTCAGGGTGAGCGACGGCTGGTCCGGACGCACGATTCGAGAGCTCCTCTCCGACCTGGAAGCGGTTCCCGTCACGCTGACCCGCGCGGGCATCGCCGAGCTCGCCCGGCTCGAGACCGAGCTCGCCCAGGGCGACCTCCTCAAAGTGGCGACGGCCGCGGGGTGCCTGGCGCAGCTTCAAGCGCGGCTCACCCCCGCCGAGACCGCGGAGGAAACATGAACGTTCTCATCGTCGGTGGCGGAAGAACGGCATCCGAGCTGGCGCGGCTCCTGGTCGCCCAGAAACACGAGGTCCGGCTCGTCGAGGGACGAAGAGACGTCCTCTCGAGGCTGCACAAAGAGCTCCCCACTGAAGTCGTCTACGAAGGGGCGCCCGCCCAGATGGACGTCCTGGAGCGCGCCGGAATCGCCCGCTCCCACGTGCTCGTCGCCTGTCTCCCCGACGACGCCGACAATCTGGCGCTCTGCTACGTGGCCCGCGACCGCTACCGCGTAGGAAGGACCATCGCCTGCGTCAACGACCCGCGGAGCGTCTGGCTTTTCGACGACCGCTTCCACGTCGACGTCGCGTTGAACCAGGCCGCCATCCTCTCGGCGCTCATCGAGGAAGAGATGTCCATGGGGGACATGATGACCCTCCTCAAGCTCCGGCGCGGCCGCTATTCGCTGGTGGAGGAGAGGCTCCCCGCGGGGGCGCCGGCGGTGGGGCTCACGGTGGGAGAGCTTCCGCTCCCGCCGCGCTCGGTGATCGCGGCGATTCTGAGGCGCGGGGAGATGGTGATTCCTCGCGGAGGAGTCCGGCTCCAGGTGGGCGACGAGGTCCTGGCCATCGTCGACGCCGAGCAGGCGCCGGAGCTCGCGCGGCTGTTCACGCCGCCTTCGTAGCCTGGTCGCCGCTGCGGAGGAAAGCGGTGATCGCGGGAACCAGCGAGACGAAAATGATGCCGAGAATCACCAGGGTGAAATTCTCTTTCACGAAGGGAATGTTCCCGAAGAAGTAGCCGCCGAGGCAGCAGATCGTCACCCAGGCGACGCCGCCTCCGACGTTGAACGCGGCGAAGCGCGGATAGCTCATCCTCGCCATGCCGGCGACGAACGGCGCGAACGTCCGGAGGAACGGGGCGAAGCGGGCGATCACGATGGCCTTCCCCCCGTGCCGCGCATAGAACCGCTCGGTCCGCGCGAGGTGCTCCTTGTTCACGAACCGCGAGCGCAGGAGCCAGCGGGACGCCACCGTCGCACCCAGGGTGTAGTTGACGGCGTCGCCGAGGATGGCGGCGACGCTCAGGAGCAGTATGAGCCCTCCGATGTCCAGGGACCCCACCGCCGCGAGCGCGCCCGCAGAGAACAGCATCGAGTCGCCGGGCAGAAACGGCGTCACCACCAGACCGGTCTCGCAGAAGACGATGAGGAAAAGGATGCCGTAGGTCCAGACGCCGTAGTCCCGGACCAGCGCCAGGAGCGTCTCGTCGAGGTGGCCGAAGATTTGGAGAAGAGTTTGAAAGAATTCCACGATGAATGCAGAACTATACCATGCGTTCTGCCGCTTCGCCCGAGACTCGTCGGCGGGATTCCTCCGGCGGACGCGCTACAATCCGGCGTCGGAGCCGGATCGTCATGATTGGAAGACCGACTGTTCTCGCGGTTCTCGTCGCAACCTCGGGGTTCGCCTCCGATTGGCCGCAGTGGAGGGGACCGGAGCGGACTGGGGTCGCTTCCGCGCCATCTCCCGCGAGTTGGCCGCAGAGTCTCTCGAAGGCGTGGCAGGTCGAGGTGGGCCTCGGCCACTCGACGCCGGTAGTGCAGGGCGAGCGGGTGTTTCAGCTCTCGCGGCAGGGCGAGCGCGAGGTGGTGAGCGCTCTCGAGCTATCGACGGGCGCCACTCTTTGGGAGCAGAGCTACGACGCGGGGTACACCATGAATCCCGCGGCCACCTCGCACGGAAAGGGTCCTAAATCGACGCCGCTCGTCTCCGAAGGAAGGCTGTTTACGCTGGGAATCGCGGGGATGCTCTCGGCGTTCGACGCGGCTACCGGCCGCGTCCTCTGGAGAAGCGACTTCGCCGATCGATTCCCCGCGACGTCGCCGCTCTATGGCAGCGCGGCCTCTCCCATGATTGCCGGAGGCAAGCTCCTCATTCATCTCGGAGCGCCAGGGAAGGGCGCGTTCATGGCTCTCGACCCGGAGACGGGAAAAGTCATCTGGGTCTTCAACGGCGACGGCCCCGGCTACTCCTCCCCCATCGTGACGACGATCGAGAACGTCGAGCAGGTCGTCACCCAGACCGACGCCCACATCGTTTCCCTGTCGCTCGACTCGGGGAAGCTCCTCTGGAGAATTCCTTTCACCACTCCCTACGATCAGAACATCGTGACGCCCGTCGCCCACGGGGAGCGGATGATCTTTTCCGGGCTCGACTCCGACACCTTCGCCGTCGCGCCGAAGCTCGAAGACGATGGATTCCACACAGAAGAAGTGTGGCGCGTCTCGACGACGTTCTATATGAGCAGTCCGGTGCTCGCGGGGAAACGTCTCCTCGGTTTCTCGAACCAGAAGAAGGGGCAGGTCGTCGCTCTCGACCCGGCAACGGGAAAGAGACTCTGGGAGAGCGAAGGACGCCTGGGAGACAACGGCGCCGTCGTCCTCTGGGGCGACTGGCTCTTGGTGCTGACGACGGAAGGAGAGCTCCTGGTCATGGCGGCCGGTGCCCCGGGCTTCTCACCCGCGCGGCGCTACACCGTCGCCGACACGCCCACCTGGGCCCATCCGGTGCCCACCTCCGCGGGGGTGCTGGTCAAGGACGAATCGAAACTCGCTCTCTGGAAGCTCGAGCCCTGACTAGATCTCAGCCCTGCGTCTTGTTTTGCTTGAGAGTCTCGATCGCGCGCTTCGCCGACTCGGCCTGCGGATCCGTGGGAGCCAGCTCGAGGAACTTCTCGAAGTGCGCGATCGCCGCATCGTTCTGCCCCTTGCCAGCCTCGATGACGCCGAGCTGGTAGTGAGCGAGCGCTCTATTGGGATCGAGCTCCAGGGTCTTCCGATAGGCGGCTTCGGCCGCGGGTGTGTCGCCCGAGTTGTCGGCGTAGACCGCGTAGGTGAAAACGGCGATGGGATCCGTCGCCTTGAGGTCGATGGCCTTCTTCATCGCGGCCGCGGCTTCGGGCCAGGATTTTTTCTTGCCCTGGATACCGGCGATGCCCAGCCAGGCGTCGTAGAAGTCCGGCTTCAGCTCTACCGTTTTCTGATAGGACTCGAGAGCCTTGTCCGTTTCTCCCATCTTCTCGTAGGTGCTGGCGATGTTGTAGTGGACCTCGGGGCTCTCGGGCATCATCTTCTGAAGCTCGAACAGACTGTTGAGCGTCCCCTGGTGGTCATCGGAGCTCGACGACATGTTGAATTTCGCCAGAAGTTCGGTGGCGCGAGCGTGATCTTTTTCGGTGAGCTCCCCGGGAGCGAGCGGGTACATGGTGTTCGTCCCCAGATCGATCTGCTCGAAAGCGGTGACCGGGGCAGCAATGGGAAGCGGGCGAAATCCGTCTTTTTCGCACGTCACCACGTAGTTTCCGACCAGGAGTCCGGCCTTCACGAAACTGCCGTCTTTCTTGGTCACGACCGTGGAGGCCCTTCCGCCGCCGCCCTCGAGCTCGATCCTGCAGGCGATCCCTTCGAGAGGCTTACCCTGCTCGTCGATGAGCTTGCCCCGAACCGCACCTCGCTGGGCGAAGGCGTCGGCGGCCACCAGGATGCCGAAGGCGGCCGCGACCGCCGTCCATCGATTCGAATTCATGTTTCCTCCTGCTACGAGTGCTTCTTGGCGTAGTTCTTCTCGCCCGCCTCGATGCGAATCTTCAGCCGATTCTCTTTCGGAGGCATGGGACAAGTGGTATAGGGGTTGAACGCGCACGGCGGGTTGTAGGCCTTGTTGAAATCGACGACGACGCTACCGTCCTCCGGGGGCTCGGCCTGAAGGAAGCGCGCCGACGGGTAGGTCTCCTTCCCGCTGGTCTGGTCCTTGAAAATGAACCAAATCTTTCCGTCGGTATTCAAGACCGGCTCCATGCGAATCGCCTGGCCCTGGAGCTCGAAGTCGACGACCCCCGGGCTCTGGTACCGCTCGATGTCGCCGAGCATGTTCAGGATCTCGACGTCCTTCGGCTTGGGGTGAGGGGTGAACTTCGCGGTGACGCGATACGCGGGATCGACGGGAAACCAGGAGAGCCCGAGGAACTCCTTGCGGATGGGGCTGTCGAGATCGCGAAGTCGTATGGCGAGCCTTGGTCCGCTCGCGTGCACCCACATCGAGAGCTTCCCGAGAGCGATGGCGTTCTTTTCTCCGGGCTCGAGAGTCGCGGTCGAGACCGGCTGGTCTTCCTTACCTGGCTTACCTGGCTTACCTGGCTTACCTGGCCGCGAGACGGCGACTCCGCTCCGGGCGCGGAACGAAACCTTCCCCGCCTCGTAGGTGAACGTTCCCACGAACGCGGGGGCGGTTCCTTCCGGAAGGACGAAATCGTTCTCCGGATCGGTGCCGACGGTGCTCTCGCCCTCTCGAAGCCAGTAGAGACCGGCGACGGTGAGCCAGCTTCCGTCCTTCTTCAGGTTCGCCTCGCGCTCCAGGCGCCAGGACTCGATCTCCTTCGGGTAGGAGGCGTCCTCACCGAGGCCGGCGAGAGGCAGCAGAATCGCCGGGGAGACGAGCCATATCCATACTCTTGAAAGCATGTTCGATCCTCCGCTGGATCCGATTCTACTTCACCGGAAATACGGGCGTACGTCGACCGCCGCGGGGCTCCGGAACAGCGAATCGGGAACGGTAAGAAGGACGGCGACGTCCTCGTGCTTTCGCTCTCCCCGATTGGCGGAAAGCAGAATCTTGCCGTGGCGCTCCCAGTCGAGCCACGGAATCTTGAAGCTCGGCTCCGGATCGGACGCGTTCTTGTAGTAGTTCCACTGCGTCACCAGGCGGCTCTGGTCGTCGACGAAGACGTGATACTTGTTCTCCGGCGTGCGCCCCACGTTCGCGAACGTGAGCTCGAGGACATCAGCCGAAGCGCCGGCCTCGGTCTTACCCTTTCCCAGGTACTTCAGCGTCACCCCGCCGTCCTTGAGCTTGTAGGGCATGAACACCCAGTAGGAGTCGTTGATCCAGGCGCTCTCCGCGTCGTAGAGGGCTTTTTCCAGCTCCGCCGGATTCGTCATCTCCTGTCCGCTCTTCCACACCCGGCCCTTCCTGGTGTTCAGGTTCATCAGGGTCACCGTGCCCTCGTTCTCGAAACGGAGGTCGCCCGAGAACTTGTCCCAGAAGTGGGTTCGCCGACCGAAGAAGTTCCACGTGAGGTAGCGGGTCTGATCCCAGGCTTTCCTTCCCCCGAGCGCTTTCATCACCTCGTCGGCGATCTGGACCGCTTTCGGGTCCGAGCCCTTTAGATTGAATCCGGCAAGGGGCGGGTTGTCGCCCTGTGCCAGGACGAGCGCGGGAACGACCAGGGCGAGGACCGAGGCGACCAGGAATCTCTTCACGACAAACCTCCCGTTCACGAATCTAGCCCATCCACGAGCACGAATTGTCCTTCGGCGCAGCCCGTCCGCGCGGCGATCGCCTTCCGGTACTCCGGCGAACGGTACCAGGCCTGCGCCCGCTCCAGGCTCGGAAACTCCACGATCACCACGCGGCTCTGTTCCTCGTCGCCTTCGAGGGTCAGCGTAGTCCCCCCGCGCGCCCGGTATCGGCCGTCGAACTTCGCGATCGCCGCGGCGGCGAGCCTCTTGTACTCCTCGTAGGCGGCCGGGTCCCGTACCCGGACGCGAGCGATGAGATAAGCGGGCATGACGGTCTCCTTTTTCATCCTCGGCGCATGAAGAGGGACCATTTTGTTTCAGAAGCGACCTGCCTGCAATCGCGACGCTTGCATGGGAGGAGGAGGTGATTCCGTTTTCTCTCGACAAGCGGTTACTTCCATATGAGAATAGGCAGGAGAGTGCAGGGGCCGACGGCAGGAGAGCCGCGGTGCACGATCGAAATCAAGAAGCGAACGATTCGACGAACGGGTCCGACGAGAGGCGTCATCGCGCCGCTCTTGCGCCCGCGCACCTCGGAAATTCGAGCACCCACCTTCGGCTGATCGTCGAGAACTCCCCCGATCTCATCGCCACCCTCGGCCGGGACGCAACCATCCGGTTCATGAATCACACCCTGCCCCAGTTCACCGTCGAGGAAGTGCTGGGGACGAGCGCGTTCGACTACGTCCAACAGGCCGACCGGGAACGCTACAAGAAAATCTTCCACGAGGTGCTCGCCACCGGGGAGCCGAGGGAGATGGAGCTCCTGTCCGAGGGACCGGCCTGCTGGCTCTCTCGGTTCGTTCCGGTGTGCGCGGACGACGGCAGCGTCGAGAGCATCCTGGTAATCGCGACCGATATCACCCAGAGGAAGAAAGCGGAGCAGGCCCTCAGGGAAAGCGAAACCCGTTTCCGGACTCTCGCGGATTCCACCTCGGCCGCAATCTTCGTGGTTCAAGGCTCGAGGGTGGTATACGCGAACCGGGCGGCCGAGGTCATCACCGGGTTCACCATCGCCGAGATGTCGCGAATGGCATACTGGGAGCTGGTGCATCCCGACCAGAGGGAGCGTTCCCGAATCTGGGCGCTCGGCCGTCAGCAGGGCCTGGAGGTCCCCGACCGGTTCGAGGCCAAGCTCCTCACCAAGGAAGGCGAAGAGCGCTGGGTGGATTACGGCGCGAGCGTTTTCGACCTGGGAGGGTCGAAGGCGATCGTCGGGACCGCGGTCGATATCACCGATCGCAGGCGGGCCGAGGAAGAGCGCCGCCGTCTCGAGGCGCAGGTCCAGCACGCGCAAAGGCTCGAGAGCCTCGGGGTGCTCACGGGCGGGATTGCGCACGATTTCAACAACCTGCTCACGGCGATTCTGGGAAGCGCGAGCCTGGCGGCGATGAAAGTGCCTCCCGACTCTCCGGCGGCGGAACAGCTTTCACGGGTGCTGGCCGCGGCAGAGAAGGCGGCGGAGCTCACCAACAAGATGCTGGCCTATGCGGGTAGGGGTCAGTTTCTCCTCGCTCCCTCGGACTTGAACCATATCGTCGAGGAAGTCCTCCCGCTGGTCCGGAGCTCCCTGCGAAAGACGTCGGCGATTCGGCTCGCGCTCGCTCCGAATCTGCCGGAAATCGAGGCGGACGGGAATCAGATCCAGCAAGTCGTGGTGAACCTGCTCACCAACGCTGCGGAAGCCCTCGCCCGGGAGATCGTCGTCCGAACCGGCGCCATGACGGGAGGCGACCTCTCCCCTCACCCCTGCGTGTTCCTGGAGGTCCGCGACGACGGCACCGGAATGGACGAAGAGACGCGGACTCGGATCTTCGACCCTTTCTTCAGCACGAAGTTCACGGGCCGGGGTCTCGGGCTTTCGGCCGTCGCGGGCATCGTCAGAGCCCATGGCGGCAGCGTTCGCGTCGAGAGCGCCCCGAACCGCGGCACGAGCGTTACCGTGCTGTTCCCCGCCAGGAAGGCGGTCGAATCGGACCTGCCGGATCCGCTTCGAGCGGGCGCGAGCCTTGCGAAGGAGCCCGGCGCCTGAACCCGCCATCGGAGAAGTTCAGTCGGGGAGCGATCGATTCTCGCGGCGGGGGCGGCGCCCAGAGCGGCAGAAACGGGATCCGTCTCGAGAGGACTTTCGAACGGAAGTACCGCTCGTGGTCCCATTCCACCTGGGCCATGCGCAAGAGCTCCGGAGCGAGCTCGGCGCGGCCGGCCAGGATGGCGAGACCGGCGGCCTCCTCGTACTCGCGGACGTTTCCGCTTTCGAGAAAGCCGGCGCCGTACATCGGCGCGAGCCATCCGCTTACCCGACAAAGGCTCGAGATCACGGTTCCAATCCCGCGGAACAACGCCTCACGAATTCGGCCGGGTTCTTTCGAAAGACCGGCGAGCATCCGGCCGACGCACTCCCGGTGGTCCATCTCCTGGCGGCCGATCTCGAGAACCTCCCGCGCCTCCGCCGGGTCCGCAAGCGATCGCGCGTGGCCGTGATACGCGAGTCCGGCGGCGAGCTCCCCCGCGTGCGCCTTCCTGAGAACGGCAACCAGCTCGCGAAAAGCCTGGACTCGCCTGCCGTGCATCCCACCTTCCATTTTTCGAAAAAACACTTCCCGTCGCAAGGCACGTCGAGGTACTCTGGTACATACATATGCGAGCACCGACGATCGATGAGATTCTCGTGGGCCGGGGCGACCGTATCCTCACGCAGTCCTTCGACATCCTCAGACGCCATCTGGACCACGCTCAGCAGTCGCGTTCCCCTCGACTCTCGTTCATGACCGCGGAGCACCATCGCGTGCGGGACTTCGCGGTTATGGAGCTTCCCCGGATCGGGCGCGCCCTGCCTCCCGAGCGCATCGCGGAGAAGACGGAAATTCCGCTCGAGCGCGTGGAGACGATCCTGAACGAGCTCGAGGTGCACCGCTTCTTTCTCGTCCGCGATCGCGAGCGGCGGGTCAGCTGGGCGTTTCCGGTCACGAGCGAGAAGACGCCGCACCGACTCGAGCTCTCGACGGGCGAGGCGATCCACGCCGCCTGAGCAGAGGACGCGGTTCCTGCGCCCTTCGTGCAAGGGTGCCTCAGAAACGAGCCGATAGCGGCCGTCATCCGGACGCGGTGCGCCCGCACCGAACGGGAGCTGACTCTACGGGTCAGCGCCGAAGGCGACGTCGAGGTCGGCGAGATGGGCGCTTCCCCGCTCCTCTTCGAGCCCGAGATCGACTGGGAGCGGTTCGAGAAGCCTCATATCCTCGACGATTTCTGACGGAACTCCGTGTTCTTCTGGTCAGAAGACGAAGCCAGAGCGCACCGGCGCGAGAACGTTCTCATAGACGGCATCTACCTCACGATGGCGCAGGCTAGCTACGTCACCCGCGTGGGCCAGGCGTCGCTCTTCGATATCGACCTGCAGACGAAGAGGCCGCGGCGTTAGTCGACAAGAAGGAACGGAAGAGAGGTCCCCGCCCCTCGTCGCACCGGACCTACGGATTTCCCGCATCCTGCGCACCCCAGCAGCTTGTGCCGGAAAGCATGCGCAAGAAGTGAAGCGACCTCAAGCCTCACAGGTTCACCAGACCGAGAGTCGTGAGGTGACGATAGAGCGTCGTCCCCGCCGGAGGTCGGAAGGGTCGCTGACTCGCCGCGAAGTGGACGGCGAGACGTTTCCGAACGTACCATCCACCGCGCGGAAGTGGTGTCGAGCGTTGGCCATAGCCGAAGCAATTCGCCCAGCCGAGGAGGTGGCGGTTGAGTTCGGTGATTAAAGCCGAGATTTGCTTGTGACACTGGTGGCTGGCCGTCATCTCGCGCACCTTGGCGCGTTCGCGAGCCATCGCCTTCTTGGAGGGCATCACATGTAGGTATCGATGGCCGCGGTCGAGGTGATGGGGCGAAGAAGATCGTGGAAGCCCGAATCGGGGCACAGGGGATCGAGTCTTGACTCGACTGGTCAAGGACGAATCGAGCCTGGAGCGCTGGATGCTCGCCCTTTGGGCGCGACTACTGCGTTTTCTTCTGCTTCAGAGCCTCTATCGCTCCCTTCGCCGCTTCGGCTTGGGGGTCGTTCGGCGCAAGATTCAGAAATTTCTCGAAGTGGGCGATGGCTGCGTCGTTCTCCTGCTTGCTCATCGCTATCAGCCCGAGCTGGTAACAGGCCATCGCTCGCGTGGGATCGAGCGAAAGCGTTTTCTGGTAGGCAGCCTCGGCGGTGGTGAGGTCCCCGGAGTTCTGCGCGTAGACCGCGTAATTGAAAACCGCGACGGGGTCAGTAGCCTTGAGGTCGATCGCCTTCTTCATCGCGGCCGAGGCATCTAGCCAGGCTTTCTTCTTGCCATTGATATCGGCGATCGCGAGCCACGCTTCGTAGAAATCCGGCTTCAGCGCTCCCGTCTTCTGGTAGCGCTCGAGCGCCTTGTCCATCTCTCCCATCTTCTCGTACGTAGTCGCGATGTTGAACTGGATCTCCGGGCTCTCGGGCATCATCTTCTCGAGCTCGAATAGGCTCGTGAGCGTGGCCTGGAGGTCGCTCGACTCCGCGGAGATGTTGAACTTCGCCAGGAGCTCGGTCGCCCGCGCATTGTCCTTTTCCGAAAGCTCTCCCGGAGCGAGACGGTACAGGGTGTTCGTGCCCAAATCTATCTGGTCGAAGGCGGTTACGGCGGCACTGAGCGGCAGCGAACGATATCCCTCTCTTTCGCAGGTCACCAGGTAGTTACCGCCCTGAAGACCGGCCTTCATGAACTCACCGTCCTTCTTGGTCGTCACCGAGGAGGCCTTCCCTCCGCTTGCGTGGCGCTCGATCCTGCACTCGACGCCTTCGAGGGGCTTCCCCTCCTCGTCGATGAGTTTTCCTCGAAGGGCTCCCCTCTGGGCGAAGGCGTGTGTGGCCATCAGGATCCCGAGCGCGGCCGTGACGGGCGTCCATCGACTCGAATTCATCTTTCCTCCGACTCAGGAATGTGTCTTCCTGTAGTTCTTCTCGCCCGCTTCGATGCGAACCTGCAGTCGGTTCTCCTTCGGGCGCATGAGGCATGAGGTACGGGATTGAACACGCACGGCGGATTGTAAGCTTTGTTGAAGTCGACCACAATACTTCCCGCCCCTCGACGCATCCGCCTGAAGAAAGCGCGATGCCGGGTGAGGGCGAACCTTCTTCATTGATGGGCCACGCCGGGTTTATACTTAGCTCGCTCCCGTTGTGGATACGATCATCAGAACCGATTTCGCAGAAAGGCGCTGAAGGCAATGGCAAGATTCGCCTCCATCATCTCGGCAGTCGACACCCACACCGCGGGGGAACCGACGCGAGTCGTTCTGAGCGGTCTACCACCCATCCCCGGCGATACCATGGCTGAGAAGAAGCGATACATGAGGGAGCACCTCGACCGTTTCCGCACGCTTCTGATGCGCGAGCCGAGGGGACACTCGGACATGTTCGGAGCCATCGTCACGCCACCGACGACGGATCTCGCGCAGTTCGGTCTCATCTTCATGGACAACGGCGGCTATCTCGATATGTGCGGTCACGCCACCATCGGCGTCACGTCGGCGCTCGTCGAGATGGGGATGGTGCCGCAACCTGGTGAAAATACCGTCGTCGCTTTCGATACTCCGGCCGGAATCGTGGAGGGTCGTCCGCGGGTACACGGAGATCGGGTGGTCGAGGTATCCGTTTCCGTCGTTTCCTCGTTTCTATACGCTCGCGAAGTGGAGATCGAGATCCCTGAGATCGGCAAGATCGAGATCGATGTTTCGTTCGGGGGAAACTTCTTCGCCATGGTTCCGGCAAAGGCTCTCGGAGTGTCGGTCCAGCCGGATAACCTGCCGCGCCTCATTCGCCTCGGAATGTCGGTGAGAGAAGCGGTCAACAGGAAGATAGAGATTCGTCATCCCACGGAGAAGCACATCGACCGAGTGGAACTGACCGAGATTTACGACAAACCCGATCCGGCGAGAGCCTATTCGAGGAATACGGTGATCTTCGGAGATGGCCAGGTCGATCGCTCTCCCTGCGGTACGGGAACCTGCGCGGCCATGGCGATGCTGTACGCGAAGGGAAAGCTGTCTTTGAACCAGGATTTCACCAACGAGAGCATCGTCGGAACCCGTTTCCGGGGAAGATTGGAAAAAGAGGTCAGGGTCGGCGACTTTGCCGCCGTCCAGCCGGTGATCACGGGAAGCGCATATATCACGGGAATTCAGCAATTCGTCGTGGACCCGGAGGATCCGCTCAAGTACGGATTCTCGCTCGGGCGAACTGCTTCCGACAGCAGTGATTGATTGACCCGCGCGATGCATCGGCGGAGTCGAATCCCCGGCCGATCAATTGCTCCTCTCGAGCCCAGCCAGGCGCGCGCGGATGGTTTCCTGATCGGGGCGAAGTTCCAGCGATCGCCGGAAGTACTCTTTCGCTTTCTCCGGGTTTCCAAGTCGCTCGCAAACGTCTCCCAGGGCGTTCAGCACGCCAGGGTCGGGCGGGCGGATCGCTATCGCTCGCTCGAGATAGCCGACCGCCCGAGAGAGTTCATCCTTGAGATACAGGGCGATGCCGAGCCCGGCCTGCACCTCGTACTGATTCGAGTAGTTCTCTTCCAGCGGCAGCAGAAGGTCGAGCGCCCGGTCCGTTTCTCCCGACTGTAGTAGAAGCCCCGCCAGACGCCACTTCGCCGACGGAAGCTCGACCTCCCGTGCGGCGGCCGCCACCTCCAGCTCGGCGCGCGCCTGCTCGTATCGTCCGAGCGCCAGAAACTGCTCGCCTCGCGCGAGGGCGATACGGCCGGGCTCGCGCGTGTTGAAGCTTCGCCGATAGGTCCACGGACGAACCACGAGGGAGAGCGGCGAGACCTGCAGGCGGGCCTCCTTCTCCGCCACGGCTTTTCCGGAACTGTCGGCGAGCTGGACTCGGAGGACGTAGTCGCCTCCAGCCACGTCCGCCAATGCGAACTGCTCCACGACCGGACCGCCGTCGTAGTCGATCACACGGCTCGAGCGCTGCTGGAGGGTCCTCTCGCCGTCCAGCAACGCGAAGTTCAGCTGGTAGTCCGGAGATGCGCCGAGAACCTGGAACGCCGCGTGGAGGGTATCTCCAATCGCGAACACCGCGTCCGCGGACGGATGCATCAGGAGGTTTCCAATCTGGAAGGTCCGCAGCTCCTTGGCGCCGACGTTCTCGCTCGTGAGCTCGCTTCCGAACCCGATGACGATGTCGCTGAGCGCTGGCCCGTTCGACGGGATGGGATCCACACGGACATCCCGCTCGGCGACAGCGTATTGCTTGCTCACCCGGTTCCTGAGAATTACGTTGATCGAATAGTCGCCCGGCACCAGCGGGAAATTGGCCTGGTAGGCAAACGAGGAAGCCATCACCTCTTTCAATCGGCTCGGACTGAGCTCCAAATACGTCTCGTTCTGGCTGGCCATCACCAGAACGCCCGCCCGGTCCGAGACTTCCAGAGTGACGTCGAGAGTGGTGTAGAACCTGGAGCCGTCATCGTCGGCCTCCAAGGTGAAGTTGCCGGGATCGATCTCGATGCTGTAGTTCACGAATGGCTTGTTCTCCGGCCCGGCGAGCACCGCGAAGATACTCCGGCTCGGAACGTAGTTGAACGAATACTCGACGTTCACCTTCTTGCCGTAGCGCTCCCAGGCATCCAGATAGTCCGTACGGATAGCGCGTCGAGTGGATTCGTAGATCCTCGCCATCAGGAGGTCGTTTCCCAGAGAGGGCTGACCGTGGACGAAATCCGCTGGATCGGAGGGGTCCAGGGACAACGAAGCCCGAGCGAGTGCGGGAGATACGCGATTCAGCACGGCGAGCGTCTCCACCAGATCGATCGAGGAAGGGCTGCCGAGGCCGGCCCGGAGCGCCGCGGGGCCGTCCGCCGCGGGATTATATAGTCGATATTCCCCGAAGTTGTTTCGTCTGAAGAAGATCAAGTTGAAGTACGACGGGAGTCCCTTGGAGGCATCACCTTCGTAAAACCAAAGCTCGGAGGAAACGATCTGGTTGTAACCCTCGTAGCGCTCTATCGAACGCGGCTTTCCCAGAGTGATGTACATCCGCCCTCGATCCGTGGCCCACCCCGGTCGAGGCGCTTCCAGTCCGAGCGTGGAGTTGGCAAACTCGATTCGACGATAAAGCTCCTCCTTGAACTCGTTCTGAGGCGTGGCCGGGTTGGGGTCGCGCTTCCTCCAGAAGGCTTCGATGAACCGTTCCCGCTCTTCCAGTGTTTCGAGCGACAGGAAGACATCTTTTTCTCGGTCGAGGATGAAATACACCACCTCCTCCTCGAGCCAACGGCGGTGTTCGAGTGAAAGCCGGGCAAGCCGCGGATCTTCCGCCCTTCCCGGGGCCGCCATGAGCAGGCTGAACCCAAGAGAGAGGAGTAGCGTCATCAAGAATTGTCTTCGTCGCGGCGATGCGGAGCGCTGCAACTCTATTCCGAGACGGGAGGAATTACCTTGAGCCCGAATTCCTGCGCCGCATCCTCGAGCCATCTTCCAAGGAAATCAGCGAAGCTACGACGGACGACGATCTCGAACGACTCCTCCCTCCGGGAGAGAAGCACCCCGGCTGTCGCCAGAAGAGTCTGAGCGCACCGTCCTGGGGCAAAGACCCGCGGGTGCAGGTCCAGGGAGCACCCTTTGCCCAGGAGATCGCGTGCATGAGATCCGCGAAGGGTGAGTACCGTTTGACCGCTGCTCACGTCGCTGACGGCGGCGAAGATGCCCGTGAGAGCGTCTCGCAGCGCTTGAGCGATTCGGGTCTCTTGGTCCCGGGCGGTCAGGAGCAGCCATTCGTTGGGGCCCAGCCAGAACGCCGTCGTCTCGCGGTTTTCCGTGAGGGTGTTCGGCTGCAAGGGCAAGCCGAAGCCCACCACCCCTTCGACGGCGCGGAGAAACCTGGCGTCGGCCGGGTCTCCGCGCAAGTTGATGTGCCCCAGGAAGGCAAGTTCCCGGATCTCACAGCCCGCTTCGCTCCGCTCGCTGCCCGCGGGCGGAGTGGCGTGGAATTCGGTCAACGGAGATTCTCGACGAGGGACCCTAGACATTCTGTCTTGCTCCCTCCGGGTCGTAGAAGACCGGGCTCGCAACCACCGCGGGCACGACGCGACCGTTCAGCAAAGGAACGTACACTTCTTTTCCCATCCGCGACCTTCCGGCCTTGACCAAGGCGAGCGCAATGGAACGTCGAAGCTGGGCGCTGTAATAGCTGGAAGTGACGTGTCCAATCATCGGCATCGGAACCGAAGTGGATTTCGACTCCACGATCTGTCCGCCCTCCGGCAGCACCTCGCTGGGCGATTCCGTAAGCAATCCGACCAGTTGCTTGCGATCTTCGCGGAGCGAGTCCGCTCGGGATAGCGAGCGCTTCCCGAGAAAGTCCTTTTGCTTGCTGACGATCCAATCCATCCCCAGATCGGAAGGGGTGACGGAGCCGTCGGTTTCCTGCCCCACGATGATGAAGCCTTTCTCCGCCCGCAGGATGTGCAGGGCCTCCGTTCCGTAGGTGCTGATGCCGTACTCCTTGCCGGCCTCGAACAAGGCGTCCCACGCGCTCCGGCCGTAGTTCGCGGGGACGTTGACCTCATAGCTCAGCTCCCCGCTGAAGCTTATACGAATGACGCGAGCGGCGACGCCTGCCACCGTGCCCTCGCGCACGGACATGAAGGGAAAGGCCTCGTTCGAGAAGACGATATCGTCACAGACCTTCTCGATCACCTTCCGGCTCTGGGGGCCGACGACGGCGATGTTGGCCCAGTGATCGGTGACCGACGTCAGATAGACTTTCAGCTCCGGCCATTCCGTCTGGAGCCAGCGCTCGAGCCAGTTCATGACCGAAGCCGCCCCACCGGTGGTGGTGTGCATCAAGTAATGATGCTCGCCCAGCCGGACGGTCACGCCGTCGTCCATCACCATGCCGTCCTCGCCCAGCATGAGGCCGTAACGGCAGCGGCCCACGGGAAGGTTGCCGAAGTTGTTGGTATAAACGCGGTTCAAGAGCTCCACCGCGTCGGGCCCCTGGATGTCGATCTTGCCGAGCGTCGACTGATCGACCAGACAGACCGAGCTTCTTGCCGTGAGGCACTCGCGGTTCACGGCATCGCTCATCGTCTCGCCCGCACGCGGGTAGTACCATGGCCGCTTCCATTGCCCGACGTTCTCGAACTCCGCACCCGCATCCACGTGCCACTGATGAATCGGCGTCTTGCGAACCGGGGCGAAAAGCTCTCCGATGTCGCGCCCGGCGAGAGCGCCGAAGCTGACGGGGCTGTAGGGCGGACGAAACTTGGTGGTGCCGACGGAGGGAATATCCGCTTGGAGCGCGGCGGCGACGATCCCCATGCCGTTGATCCCGCTCAGTCTTCCTTGGTCGACGCCCATGCCCAGCGTGGTATAGCGCTTGACCAGCTCGATGGATTCGAAGCCCTCGTCGACCGCTATCCCGATGTCGGCGGCGCACACGTCCTCCCGCATGTCTACGAACTGCTTATGCTCCCGGGATGCCGCTTGCCTCGAAGGCACCAACCACATGGGGCGCAGCAGTGCCTCGGTTTCGTCGGAAGTGCCGGGCATCCTTGCCTTGACCTCGCGGTCGCCGAAGCCCGCGTCGTGGGCGGCGGCGGCGCCGGCAGCAAAACCCTCATGCAGACATTCGCCGAGCGCAAAGCGGCCATTGCCGGAACCGGCCGAACGCTCCGCTTGAACTGACTGACCGGGAACGAAGCAGGTCTTGACCCCGTCCCAGACCACCTTGCCACCGGATTGCGAGTGCAGGTGCACGCTCGGGGTCCAACCGCCAGAGACGGCAACGAGGTCACAGGGGAGGTCACGGAGCTGGCCCTCGACACGGTTTCCCGTCCCGTCCAGTTGTATGATCTCGACGCCCGTCACTGCCTTTCTGCCCCGCACGTTCACGATGACGTGGCCGGCGATTACGTCGATGCCCTTTTGCCGCGCCTGGGTGGGCAACGGGCCGCGGGGATCCGCGTCTCGGATCCACGACGGCAACCGACTCCAATCCCGCGTCAGCGAGCTCCATCGCCGTCCGATAGGCGCTGTCGTTGTTGGTGAACACCAGCGCCCGCCTTCCAGGAGCGACGGCATATCGGTTCACATACGTCGAGACCGCCGATGCCAGGAGGATGCCGGGGCGGTCATTGTTGGGAAACACCAGGGGGCGCTCGATGGCGCCGGCAGCAAGGACGACCTCCTTGGCGCGAATCCGCCACAGCCGTTCCCGGGGGCCGTTTTCTGTCTTCGCCGGCGCCGGGTGGGACTTCGCCCGCTCCAGCGCTGCCAGAAAGTTGTGGTCGTAGTAACCAAACACCGTGCAGCGCGGAATCAAACGCACGTCTTCCATCGCCCGCAGCTCTTCGAGAGCCGAAGTCGCCCACTCCATGGCGAGCGCGCCATCGATGAGCTGGCGCGAACCGAGGAGGCTACCGCCCATCTCGCACTGCTCGTCGGCGAGAATGACCCGCGCCCCGCGCCGCCCAGCCTCGAGCGCCGCCGCGAGGCCGGCCGGCCCCCCGCCGACTACCAGAACGTCGCAGTGAACGTTCTGTTTGTCGTAGCGATCGGGATCAGGTCCCTCGGGCGGCCGTCCGGAGCCGGCGGCTCGGCGGATGAAGGGCTCGATCGTCATCCACATGCCCCTCGGCCACAGGAACGTCTTGTAGTAAAAGCCGGGTGGCAGAAACCTCGAGAACAGCCCCGCGAGGGCCAGAACGTCGAAATCCACGCTCGGCCAGCCGCTGGTCGAAGTCGCGCTCAACCCCTCGTAGAGCTCCACCTGAGTTGCGACCTGATTGGGCAGAGTGGTGCTGCCGCTGCCCACCTGAAGGATGGCGTTCGGCTCCTCGACGCCGCTTCCGACGACACCGCGGGGACGGTGATACTTGAAGCTTCGTCCCACCACCCGAACTCCATTCGCCAGCAAAGCCGACGCGAGAGTATCTCCCTGGTAGCCGTCGAAGCGGTCCCCGTTGAACGTGAAGGAGACGGGCTTATCCCGTCGGACGCGGCCGCCCGGCGGGAAGTCGATAGGGTTGCCTCACCTGCCTCCTCCCGGCGGCTGTTCTCCGGCTTTGTAGACCGATACGATTTCGTAAGTCATCGTATCGCGCTCGACGTTGAACCAGCGACGGCAGCCCGCCGAATGTAGCCACTGCTCGCGGTAGCGGCCCAGGGTGTTCTTGCGCATGAAGAGATAGTCCGCCCACGCTTCGTCGCTGACGGAGTTTGGCTCTCTCGGCCTGATGACGTGAGCCTCCCCGCCGTAGGAGAATTCGGACTCCTCTCGAGGTCCGCACCAGGGGCAATCGATCAGAAGCATGGCCAGCTCCTTCAGTGCGCGACGCCGGCAGCGCCGTGCTCGTCGATCAGGTGGCCGGTGGTAAACCGCTCAAGGGCGAAGGGTTCATTGAGAGGATGGGGCCGGTCCTGAGCGATGGTATGGGCGAATACGAAGCCCGAGCCCGGTGTCGCTTTGAAACCGCCCGTACCCCACCCACAGTTGAAATAGAGGCCCCGGACTGGAGTCTTGCTGATGATCGGACTGGCATCGGGACAGATGTCCACCGTCCCCGCCCATTGCCGCATCATGCGAACCCGACTGAATATCGGAAACAACTCGACGATTGCGGCCAGATTGTGCTCGATCGACGTGGAGGCTTCCGCGAAGACCGTAACCGTTGTAGGCATCGATTCCAGCGCCCAGCACGAGCTCCCCCTTGTCCGTCTGGGAGATGTAGGCGTGGACTGCGTTGGACATCACGACGGCGTGCAAGATCGACTTGAGCGGATCCGAAACCAGCGCTTGCAGCGGATGGCTCTGGATGGGCAAGCGCACACCCGCCATTTCCGCCAGCACGCTCGAGTTACCCGCCACCACCACTCCCACTTTCTTGGTCTTGATGAATCCCTTCGTCGTCTCGACACCCACGACCTGGCCGCTCTCGCGTCTTATGCCGGTGACGCCGCACTCCTGGATGATGTCGACCCCTCGGACGTCCGCAGCCCGGGCGAAACCCCAGGCGACGGCATCATGGCGGGCGGTGCCGCCTCTACGCTGCAGCGACGCCCCCAGCACCGGATAACGAGCTTTCGGCGATGTGTTGAGGATCGGCACCAAAGCCTTGAGCTCTCTCGTCGTCAGGATTTCGGCATCGATTCCATTCAATCGATTCGAATGGACCCGACGCGAGATCCCGCGCATATCCCCCAAGCTGTGAGCCAGATTGATGACTCCCCGCTGGCTCAGCATGACGTTGTAGTTGAGCTCCTGACTGAGGTTCTCCCAGAGCTTCAAAGACATCTCGTACAGATGCGAGGTCTCGTCCCAGAGGTAGTTGGACCGCACGATGGTGGTGTTTCGACCGACGCTCCCGCCGCCGAGCCAGCCCTTCTCGAGCACCGCGACGTTGGTAATCCCGTGCTCTTTTGCCAGGTAGTAGGCGGTGGCGAGACCGTGACCGCCAGCGCCCACCACGACGACTTCGTATTCCCGCTTGGGAGAGGGGCTGCGCCACTGTCGGCCCCAATTCTCGTGATAGCTGAGGCCGTTGCGAACCAGGCTGAGAAATGAGTACTTCATCGTCGTTCGACTCTTCGACCTACCTGGCCTGCCGTCCTCTGCGCCATCTAGAACCGAACGTCGTCGGAGCTTCGAGACCCGGAACCGGTGGCGAGACTATTTTGCTCCCGCCGTCGGCGTGGGAGTGGTCGGTGGCCGCTTGTCGACGAAATGTTTCTCGTACCACGCGACACTCCGGTCGATCAAGTCCACTACGTGGTTCGGCTCGCGGATGCCGTGGCCCTCCCGGGGATAACGCACCATGATCGTCTCCACTCCCACGTCCTTGAGGGCGGTATAGAACATCTCCGATTCGGCGATGGGCACGTCGTTGTCGTTCTCGCCGTGGACCAGCATCGTCGGCGTCTTCACCTTGGGGGCGTGCTTGAGCGCCGACCACTCCCACATCAAATCCATCATGTTGTCCTGGTGCGGGAAGGCTCCATTCTCGACGGCCATGTAGTCGTGGTAGTAGGACATGTAGTTGAACGTCAGCTGGTTGTAGATGCCGAAGATGGGAATCGCCGCCTTGAAGCTCGAGGTCTGAGTGATGAGCCACCCTGTGATTTGCCCGCCGCAGCTCCCCCCTTCGATGCCGAGCCGCTCGGGGTCGAGAAATGGATTGCGGCGAAGCGCCGCTCCCACCGCGAACAGAACGTCCTTGGGTTCTCCGCAGTTGCTGCCCAAAACACCGAAAATAGCGTCGGAGAATTTCTGGCCGTAGCCGGTCGAGCCCCGGTAGTTGACCATGATCGTCGCCCACCCTTGAGCTGCGTAGACCTGCGCCTTGTGATCGTACACCGGCCCCTGCTGGCCGTGCGGTCCTCCTTTGATCAGAGCGATCAGCGGGTGTCGGGATTCGGCCGTTCTCCGCAGGGGGAGCGTCAGGAACGCCTCGACCTCCTGGTGGTCGTGACTGAGAAAAGTCATCGCCTGGATCTCGGCGATTTGCTTGCCCGCCAGGACGGGAGCGTTCAGATCCGTGAGCCGCTTCGCCGGCGCACTCCCGACTTTCGAATAGAGCTGGGGCATATCCGTGGGGGAATGAAACGAGTACGCGAGCTCACCGCCCTTGCCGGGCGAGAAAGACGTCACCTGGCCCCGGTCGTTCACCACCGCTTGAGGTTGGCCTCCCGACAGCGACATGCGATACAGCCGCACGCTTCCCCGCTCTTGCACCGTGGCATAGACCGCGCTTCCATCGGGGGCCCACGTCGGAACGCCCTGGCGGTTGTCGATCGACGCTCCCAGCTCGCGGGGCTCCGTTCCCTGGGCGTCGATTACCCAGACGTGGGTGTCTTCCATGAAGCTTTCCGATGATGCGAGTCCCCGCTTCGTGCCCTGGTAGGCGATGGACTTACCGTCGGGAGACCACCGCGGCATGTACTCGACACTTTCCGTCGCCTGCACTCTCCGGATGGAGCCGTCAGCGACCCTGACCGTAAAAAGGTCGTTGTTCAGGAAGCGGTCCGGATCCGGCTCGCGGTTGGAGATGAAAGCGATCTCGTCCCCTTTGGGAGACCAGTCGATCGAGTGCTCGTGGTAGACGCCATCCGTGAGTTGACGGACTTTCTTGGTGCCCACGTCGACGACAAAGATGTGCAGGCGCCGGTTGTCGGTGAACCGCGTACGGCCCTCACCCGCCGTGGGCTTGTATTGGTAGCGGGTGATTACCCGGGGGTCGCCGCTCGCTTCTTCCGTCTCCGGACCCGGAGTCGCGGAGAGGTAGGCGATCTGCTTGCTGTCGGGCGACCAGCTGAACCCGTCCTTGTCCCCGCGTGGAAGGTCGTGGTTCGTCCCTGTTGCCGTAACCAAGAGCGCCTCTCCGCTCCCGTCGGCGCGCGAGAGCATGAGATTCGACTCGCGGCTCGAAGCGAGCTCATGCTCAACCACCGGCTCATGGGCGGGAGGCGGCTCCTCGCTCAAGACACCGCCCCAGTAGGCAATCCACTGCCCGTCGGGCGACCAGCGCGCTGTTCCGCCGGTTGACTTCTCCCCGGTCAAGCGGGTTGATTGCCCCGAGGCCACGTCGAGAATCCAGATCTGCGTGTACGGCCGGCCGACGCGGCCGTTGTTCTGAACGCTATAGGCGATGCGCTTTCCGTCGGGGGAGAACGCGGTCTCCACCACCGAGCGCAGACGGTAAAGGTCGCTGCTTTGAAGGAGTGCCGACTGGCCAGCGGTTTCCCTGCACAAGCTCACTGCCGTCAAGGCGGTAGCGACCGCAATCCGAGAGGCGTACATACCCATCCTCCTTGCTCGTATTCCGATCTCGAGCTCCGAGCCCGCTGCGGGCGGCAACCGCCCTCAGCCCGGCTCGATTCACCTATTTGTTTCAGTTCGCGACGATCGAGGGAAGCGAAGCGGAGAGCGGCCCGTTGCGCTGTTTCTCCGCCTCACATCCCTGATTGCATCCTGCGCGAGCCCGCGGTTAGAAGATAAACCTCACCGCCAGCTCGGCCTGCGTCTTGGGCTTGGCGACATTGATCTGACCGAAGCTGTCCGAAAGCGAGTTCGTCACCCTGCCGCTTCCCTGCAGCCCCCCCAAGTTCGTGGTGTTGAAGAGGTTGAATATCTGAAACAACGCCTCGATTCTCTGCCCTTCCCCTATGGAAAAGCTCTTGCTGATCCGCAGATCCACGACGTTGAACGTCGAGCTGTCGAAGTCGCTTTCATTGACCGGGCCCAGTCCGTTCGCGGCCCGCCAATCGTTGACCGCGCTCACGTTCAGATCGCGGGAGCCGGAGTTTCGGGTCGTGCCCGGAACCAGGTCGGGGCTCCGGCCGTCGCCGTTCAGATCCCGCCCCGCGGCCGCAATCCAGGGTAGCTGGGTCCGGTACTGCCAGATCATGCCCAGCATGAAGTCCCACGGCAACGCGACCGACCCACTCGCCACAAGGGCGTGCCGGCGCTCGAAACGCCCCGGCCCGATATCGAGCGACTTGTCGAAGGGGTCGAGATAATCCACCGGGTTCAAGGGAGAATTGTCGGTGATCTTGTTCCAGGTGTAGGCCACCACGTACTGGTAGCGGTCGCTGTAGCGCTTCTCTACCTTGGCGTAGATCCCGTAGTACTTCGAAAAGCCGGTCGACTCGAGGTAGTCGATGCGATCGAACGCCGGGTCGGGCCTGAGGCCGGTGACGGGATCCGCGGCGTTGATATCCCGGCGTTTTTGTTCCTTGATGGTGTAGTTGTAGATCCCGTCCAGGGAGACGGCAATGTCATTGGAGATCTGGCGCTCCATTCCGACGCTGAACTGCTGCGCGTAGGGCTGGACGTAGTTGTTGTCCACCACGGTGATGGGAGGCGGCCCGCCTTCGACGAAGTCCAGCGGGTCGCGTCCCCCGTAGGGATCGGGGTAGGAGGGGTTGTTGATCAGGACGTTGTACCTCTGCAGGTTCGTGGTCTCCGCGATCTCCCGGAAGATGCGCACGTGACCGTAGTACACGCCGTACCCGCCCTTCACCGCGGTTCGGCCGTCGCCGAAGACGTCCCACGCGAGGCCAATGCGTGGCGCGAAATTGTTGTGGTCCCCGCGCTTGGAGACGTCGATGAACGGGATTGGCTGCGGAAAGGTCGACGGGTCGAGCTCTTCGTTGCAGCAGTTGACTTCGCGCTCGTACCGCAGACCTAGATACAGGGTCAGGTTGTCCTTGACCGACCAGTCGTCTTGAATGTATCCGGCCCAGTAGTGGGTGGGTTTCGGCGTGGAAACGTCCCCCAGAGTGGAGGAGAAATTGGTCGCGTCCTGCAGATTGGCTACCGACTGGGGATCGTCGGGGTCGAAGTACTGATCCGTGCCGAAGGTGTAGCTTCCCAGGGGCGCGGTCGTGCTGTACTCGTACTGGTTGTAGTTGTACTCACCCCCGACCTTGAGACTGTGCTTGCTCAGGAGGATGGAAAGGGAGTCCCTGAACCTCCCAGCGCGTCTCCGGTCCAAGTTCGTCGAAGCTGCTTCCCCAGCTCAGAGAGGGGAAATTCAGTGATTGCGTCCTTCCTGCGAACCGCTGAGGCGAAAAATCCCCAGGGTCCGTCCAGAATTCGGTTCCCGATGGCGAAATGAAGTAATAGGCGCCCCACGCGACCTGGAAACGGAAGTCGTTCAACCGCGTCTCGTCGAGAACCGCGGTATGCCCCACTACGATGCTGCGGCGAGGGATGCTCCAGTCGCTCCCGGCGGCGGTCGCGGTCGTACCTCCACAGCCGCCGCAGATTTCCTCCTGGTCCTCCCGGTTCACCGTCACGAAGAGGCTATGGGACTCGTTGAGTTGCCAGTCGTAGCGCCCGAAGTACATGTATCGCGAGGATGGCTGCTTGAAGGTTCCTTCCACCGAAGAGTAGAACTGAGGCAAGCCCGTGAACACGGTGTAAAACTGATCGATGTTCGTGCGCTCGATGGCGAAGAACAGGTGCATCTTGTCCCTGATGATGGGACCTCCGATGCTTCCACCGTATTGCTTGCGCGCGAACTCGGGCTTCTCTTCTTCGAAGACCCCCTTGGCGTTGAGCACTTTGTCCCGGAAGTAGTAGTACGCCGAACCGTGCGGCGAGTTCGTCCCCGATTTGGTCACGATCTGGATGACGCCGGCGGTGGCCATGCCGAACTCCGGCTTGAACTGGGCGTTGCTGACCTTGAACTGCTCGACCGCGTCCTCGGGAACGTCCTGACGCGGCTCGCCATCCTCGATCCAGTTGTTGGTTACGCCGTCGACCATATTGCGGGTACTGTTGAAGGTCACGCCCCCGCCGACCTGAACGCTCTCGAAGAAGCCCCGATTGACGTCCGGGCTCACGCCGGGCACTAACAGAGAGAGCGAGAGATAACTGCGCGAGTTGATCGGCAGCTGGGCGATCTGCTCCTTGGTGATGACGAACGAGACCTCGGTGTCCTTCGCCTCCACGAGAGGTGTCTCCGCCGTGACGGTGACCGATTCGGCTACCGCAGCGATCTTGAGGTTGAGAGGTTGCGTGAGCTGAAACCCGATCGTGAGGATCAAGTCTTGCACTTCCACAGTCTGGAATCCCGTGAGCTCCGCTAGCACGGAATACCGCCCGGGCGCGAGCGCGGGAAAGGCATAGCGTCCGTTGGCGTCCGTGGTCGAGACTCGAGTCGCCCCCGTCTCTGCGTTTCGCAGGGTGACGCTCACCCCCGGGATCGCCGCTCCCTGCTCGTCCGTGGCGAGACCACTGATGGCAGCGGTGCCCTGCGCCACGAGCGGCGAGGCCGCCCCGGCCAGAAGCGCAATCCCAATCAAGAAGACATGGGCCGATGACCCCCGAGAAGTCGATGTTTTGTTCTTACCCACCATTTTTTTGCGCAACTCCTCATTACAAGGAACTTATCAGGCTAGAGCACTCAGCCGCGCCCTTCTCGACTCGTCACGCTATGACGAAAGAAGCGAGCGCAAAATCGTAACCACGTCCGCTGGACCCGTAATATCGCCTCGCCTTGCCGAAAGTCAATAGATTTTTACAGAAATGCACATCAGCACGATGTTTTCTGAAGAAATCATGTAAACTGCACCAAGAGAAAAATTCAGGAAAGAACGTAGGAATTCAGTTCGAGAAGCGCCCTGAAATAATAAGCCACCAACGAGAATCGCGAAGCCTTACTCAAGCGACTGAGAGGCGGGGAACTTGCCGGTCTTTAGCTCCCACCTGACGGACTATCCAATCCTCGAGATCGGTTCTCGTCTGCGCGAGGAGCGACAACGCCGGCAGTTGACGCTGGGCGAGCTCGCTGAGAAAGCAGGTCTTTCCGCGGCTCGCCTCTCCCAGATCGAAAACCAGCTCGTCATTCCCGATCTATCTCTCGTGCTCCGAATCAGCGAGGCCCTGGGGATAGCGGCCGATTCTCTTTTTCCCGAAGAACGCGCGCTCTCGCATCAAGTACGGCGTGAGTCCGAGATCCGCTCGATGAGGCCTCGGCGCGCGGCGATGGCTCACCCAGCCAGCAATCGGCACTACTTGTCCCACGACTTCTGGCCGCTCGCAGACCTCTTCGTGGGCAGGCACATCGAGCCCCTGGTCGGCAGCATTCGACACATCCCCGAGGCCGATCTCGAATTCTATTACCACGACGAGCTGGAGTTCGCATTCGTTCTGAAGGGAACGATGGAATTCCGCATGCGTACCCCCGAGGCAGAAATCCGGGAGGAGCTCACCCAAGGGGACTGCGTACTCTTCCGCTCCGATTTTCCTCACGTCGTTCGGTCGCCGGGCCCACAACCAGCCGAGAGCCTGCACGTATTCTCGGGGCCTTCGCCGCCGACCCGGACCGCCTGGGATTGGTTCTCGCCCCACCCGCGGGGCTTCATCGCGGACACGAACGACGAGGCTTCCTCGGCCGTTGGGCGGCGGCTGCGCGTCCTTCGCGAAGCCTGTGGCTGGAGCCCCAAAGAGGCCGCCGCCATCGCCGGCCTGAAAGAGAAACAGCTCTTGCGGATCGAGGCGGGAAAACGCTCCGTTCCCCTCGATGCTCTCGTCGCTTTCGCTCGGGCATTTGGAGAACCGCTGCGCCCGTTTTTCGGAGGCCTTCGGGCGAACGAGCCCTGCTACGTACTCCGCCGCGCGGCCGAGATTCGCGCCATGTCGCCGCGCAAAAGGAGAGCTCATTCCGGTCGAGAGGGTGAGTCGATCGCCAACGTCTACTTTCCGCTTTGGTCGGATTTTCCCGCCCGTTACATGTTCCCTTGTCTCGTGGAGATCCCGGCCGGCGGTGAAGAGGTGACTCTCAGCGAGCATCACGGTGAGGAGTTCGTCTACGTGCTCGAGGGTCAGATCGAGCTGACCACTTACGCCGAGGACGAACTGGTGACGGAGATCCTGCGTCCAGGAGATTCCTGTTTTCTGGAGTCCAGTGTCCCTCACCTCCTGCGCGGCCAGACGAAGAACCCTTACTCTCAGACCAGCGCCACCGTGCTCGACGTTTTCTACTGTCCGCTCGGCGAAGGGTACCTTTTCTTCGACCGCAGCTCGGGGCGTCCGAAGCCGCCCCACGAATTGTCGTGAGAGTCCGGTCGCTCGCGTTTCTGAGTTTCACAGGATACCGATGGTCGTATCCGCATGCTCACGGTGAGCCGCCCACTTTGAGCTCGCGTTTGCGGATCGAGGCGGAGCCAACGCAGTCAGTCATGGAGGGTCGGATGATCACCCGCGTTTCTCGAGGTTCGATTGCGCTTCTCGCCGCTTCCGTCAGCTTGTGTTCTGGAGCCACTGCTCAAACGCAGAGGCTGCAGAGCGCCGATCTGCTCCGGCTGCGATCGGTGGAAGAAGTCGAGGTTTCGCCGGACGGCCAGAAAGCTGTCTACACCGTGGTGAGCTACGACCGTCCCGGCCGGCCCTACACCCAAATCTGGATTCTGGATATCGCCTCCGGACGGTCTTCCCGATGGACCGACGAGAACCTCGCGGCTTCCGGGCCTCGATGGTCCCCGGATGGCCAGTGGATCGCGTACTGGGACGGCGGCGCTCTGAGCGAAAAGGAGCCCGAAGCGCACGAGCCGGTGGTGGAGCACGAGCTTTTTCGCGACCCCATCTCCAATCTGATGGTCGCGCGCGCCGACGGGAGCGGACAAACGCTCCTGGCAACGGCCCGCGCCACCAACCACGACCTGCCACGGGCGGATACGAGCGGCTTGGCCTGGGCGCCCGACGGGAAGCGGATCGCGTTTCTCTCCGCGACCCCCGGTCCTGAAACGGACCAGGCGAGCGGCGACCCGCGGGTCATCACCCGCTACCACTACAAGCCAAGCTGGTCCGAAGGCCGAACGCGGTTCACCGACAATCGCCGCCTGCATGTATTCGTCGTCGACACCGGGTCGAAAAACGTCCGCCAGCTCACCGACGGCCGCTACCACGAGCACTCCATCGACTGGTCGCCGGACGGCAAGGAGATCGTCTTCGTTTCCAATCGAGAGCCGGACCCGGATCGTTTCTTCAATTACGACATCTTTACCGTGGGGGCGGACGACGGAGCATTGAGGCGAGTGCTCTCGACGGAGAGCGTCGAGTACATGCCCCGCTGGTCGCCGGACGGAAAAACGATCGCCTACCAGGGCACGAAGCGAGGTCTCGCCTCCTCCGAAAGTTTCATGGAGGACACCCACATCTGGCTGGTCGACGCCGACGGAACCGAGCCTAGCGAGTTGGGAGCTTCGATCGACAACCGCCAGGGCCCTCCGGTGTGGGCCCGAGATGGAAAGTCGGTCTACACCACGGTGGAGGAGCGGGGCAGCGTGCGCTTGTACCGCCTGGCCACGCTCGGAGGCGAGCCCGAAGCGGTGGTGAGCGAGCCCGGCCAGGTGGGGTTCTTTTCCGTCGCCCTGGGAGGCGGGCTTCTGTACTCGTTTCACTCCCCCAAGGACATGCCTCAGCTTTACTCCAAGGCGGGCGGCGCCCCCGGGGTGCGGCTGACCGATCTGAACTCGGCGGTTCTCGGCGACAAGGCAATCGCCGAGATCGAGTCGTTCACGTTTCTGGGGCACGACCATAAAGAGGTAGAAGCCTTCCTCACCAAACCCCTGGGAAAGACCGACGACTCGAAACACCCGATGATTACCCTCATCAAAGGGGGCCCTCACACGCAGCAGGGGCCCATTTTCGACATGAAGGCCCAGGTCTACGCCGCCCAGGGCTGGGCGACGCTCATGGTCAATTACCGCGGCTCCACTGGCTATGGCCAGGCCTTCGGCGACGCCATTTTTGGGGTCCTCGGCAACAACTGTGGCGAGCCCAAGGACATTCTGTTCGGGGTCGGTGCGGCGCTCCGGCGCAACCTCTCTCTGGATCCCGACCGGCTCGGCGTCGAGGGGCTCAGCTGCGGCGGCCAGTTGAGCGGCTGGCTCATCACTCAGACCCCTCAGTTCAGCGCCGCCATACCCGCCTCAGGCATCTACAACCTTCTCAGCTTCAACTACATGGCCTACTACAACGACTACATGGCGGTGGAGCACGGAGCCTTCCCCCACCAGGACAACATGATGGACTTGATGTGGGAGTGGTCGGCGCTCAAGCACGTCGCCAAGGCGAAGACCCCGACGATGCTTGTCCATGGCGAGAACGACAACGACGTTCCCATCGCCGAGGCCGAGATGTATTACACCGCACTCAAGGACGTGGGGGTGGAAACCGTCATGGTGCGTTATCCGCGCGAGGGGCACGGCCTCCGCGAGCCCAGACACCTCGTGGACTGGTTCGACCGCAGCGTCGCCTGGTACGAGAAGCACTTTGCCGAGAAGCGACCGCCGTATACCCCGACGCCATGAGACACCGCTCTCGGATTGAAATCGAAACGCTGTTGGCAACGGAAGAGGAGGAGGATTTCGTGAAGAAACAACTATCGAGCGCGCCCATGAGCTCCCGAGACGACGGCTTCCGCAGGACGGGACCCCGACTGCGCCTCATGTCTATGGCGGCGGCGATCCTCGTCCTCGGCGCGTCGTCGCTTCCCGCCCAGGACTACGCCGCCCGCAACGCCGCGGCCGCCGATTACATCGCCAAGCACGCCGACCGAGAGGAGAAGGTCATGATGCCGATGCGGGACGGCGTCCGGCTCTCGGCGCTGATCCTTTTCCCCAAAGAACAGCCTCGTCGCAATATGCCCACCGTCTTGCTCCGCAATCCGTACCTCACGGAAGGGATGGTCAACAGCTTCGGGGTGTTCGTACGGAGCTTTCTCGAGAACGGCTATGCCGTGATGTTCCAGAACGAGAGGGGCCGCTACTTCTCGGAAGGGACGTTCACCTACCTCGTGGGCTCGGGCGAGGACGGATACGACTCCATCGAGTGGATCACCAAGCAGGCATGGTCGAACGGCAAAGTGGGCCTGCTCGGCTGCTCGTCGAGTGCAGAGGAGCAGCACAAACTGCAGGGAATGCAGCATCCCGGCCTCGGCGCCGGAGTGCCGATGGGCTCGGGCGCCGGTATCGGCAAGGTGGGGCCCTATAACGAGATGGGCAACTTCTACCGCGGAGGCGCCATGCAGCCCTGGTGGTTCTCCTGGTACTACGGCTCGGGCTACACCTATCGCCCGCAGTTTCCGTCCGACCTGCCGCGGGAGACCCTCATCCGCCTCGGCCGCTTCTGGAATATGGAGCCGGAGCTGAAGCCGGCCTCGGAAATCGATTCCCTGGTATGGACGCTTCCCATCAATCAAGTCATGCAGAAGATGGGAGGAGCGCCGAGCGACATGGATCGATTCGTCAACTGGCTGCCCAACGATCCGGGCTGGAAGGGTGTCGACTTCGGCGGCGAGGGCGACCGCGCGAGCTCGCCGATTCTGATGATCAACTCCTGGTACGACCTTTCGATCGGCCCGAACGTCGCGTACCACGAATACCAGACGGAGAGCGCGGCGAACGAGAACGCCCGGAACAACATGTTCATGGTGATCGCCCCGACCACGCACTGCCAGATGGGCCGCATGGAGTCGGAGCACACCATCGTCGGACAGCGAGACATGGGCGACGCCCGGTTCGATTACGTGGGACTGGTACAGCGCTGGTTCGACCGGTTTCTGAAGGGCGAGGAGAACGGAGTCACCAATGAGCCCAAAGTGCGCGCCTACATGATGGGCGCCAACGAGTGGAGGAGCTACCCGAGCTGGCCGCCTCCGGACGCGGACTACGTCACCTACTACCTCGCGAGCGACGGCGGCGCGAATAGCATGCTCGGTAACGGCCGTCTGGCGACGACGAAGCCCGTGAAAGCGGGCCTCGACACCTTCATGTATGACCCGGTGCGTCCCGTGCCCTCTCTCGGCGGAAGCATCTGCTGCTTCAGCGCGAGCTTCCAGGGCGGCTCGTTCGACCGCTCGAACATCGAGATGCGTACGGACGTGCTGGTCTACACCACGCCGCCCCTCGACAGCGCGGTCGAGATCGCGGGTCCGATCTCGGTTTCGCTCTACCTCTCGTCCGATCGGAAGGACACTGACCTCACCGTTCAGCTCGTGGACGTGTACCCGGACGGCCGGGCCTACAACCTCGACGAGAGCATCCAGCGGGTCCGCTGGCGCGCGGGATGGGAGAAACCGGTGTTCATGGAGCCGGACAAAGTGTACAGGGTCGACGTCGGCCCGCTCGTGACCTCGAACGCATTTCTCCCTGGCCACAGGATCCGGGTCGAGGTGTCGAGCAGCAACTTCCCGCGATTCGAGCGAAACCTCAATACCGGCGGCAACAACTTCGACGAAAAGGATGGACTCGTTGCTCGAAACGTCATCCATCACGGCGGCGCCTACCCATCGGCCGTGGTGCTGCCGGTCCTTCGAGTTCGGGCTGCGGAGCAGTAGCGAGGGATCGGTCGAAAGTTGCAGCGACCGGCTTCGCGGGACTCAGCCGAACAGCTGCTGCACCGCTCGCCTTCCTTCCACCGTGGCGTCGTGCCAGTTCTGATGGCCGTGCAGGTCGGAGTTGGCGAACGTGATGCGTCCCGTCGGGCGACGGAGGACGTCCGGCGCCGCGGGATGCCCGTGGCGGCCGAAGTAGAAGCCCGGAGCGGGACAGACGTACGCGTGGCCCCAGCGATTCAGAATGATTCCGGCGATGTCCTGGCGCGCATCGAATCCGCCCCGGCCGAACAGGCGCATGAGCTGTTCGCGAATCAGTCACCTCGTAGTCGCGGTAGCTGGTGCCCGAGGAGCTCGGTCCGCGCCGATGCGGCCTGCTCGCGGATGGACCCGCCCGGGCGCTCGAACGGCACATAGAACGTGAGAATGGTCGGTTTGTCCGGATGAAGCGGCGGACGGTAGTCGCCCACCACCATGGACTGCCGCAGGTTGCAGCAGAATCCGAACCGATCGCGGTAGCTCGCCGCGGTGATGCCCAGGTCGTAGAGCGCGCGCCACCGCCGGAGCGCCACGTTCACCACCAGCATCGGCGCCCGCACGAAGTCTTCGAACGCTTCGCGATACTCCTGGCCGATGTCGGCGACCATGTACTGTGAAGACCAGCCGCCGCCCGCCATCACCACACCTCCCGCAGCGGCTCGGTACAGCCGGCCTCCGAGGGTGTAGATGACCTCGACCGTACCGTCCGCCTGGTTGGCGACACGGATGGCCGTGGCCGCGAGACGTATTCGCGTGGGGTTTCCGGCCCGATCCAGCTCTTCGAATCGTATCTTGCCCCCGAGAATGCCCGCGAACCCGTTGCCCTCGATGGAGTTGGGCGACGAGCTTCTTGAGCACGTGCCGCATGATGCCGTCGTTGCCGCCGGGAAACGCGGTCACCGTCGAAAGGATATCGGCGAGCTTGCGCGATCCGCTTCGCCCGTTGCCGGTGCCCGGAAGACCGATCTGCGCCGCGCACTGTGCAGAGATGACGTCGCTTCCGAGCCCGCCCGCAGCCCCAGCCAGGATGGGGTCCGCGTACCGGGCCACGGCGGGGTCGAGCTTGAGCTCCCGCACCAGGAGCTGCTCGTAGGTCATCGTGTCGAACCACCTTGGCAGATCGTCTCCCTCGTGGACCTTCGGGTCCGAACGCCAGCGCAGGAAATCGTTCCGCAGCGGCTCGGACCAGGGTGTCTCCTTGAGTCCCGCACCGAAGGCGTCGCGCACCAGGCGGAGCGACCCGTCCGCCTCGGCAAAGTAGAAGCCGTGGCTCGCGAACTCATCCGCCCAGAGCTGGAAATAGTAGTGGTCGCGCGCCATCTCGAGGGGCGTGACGCCTTCCGCCCAGGCCTGATGCTCGAAGGCATCGGCGCCGGAGGGCAACCCGATCTCCCTCCAGTACTCGCCGACCCAGCCGGACCGCGGCCTGGTCCCGAAATCGTTGGAGCCCTGCGGTCCGATGAGATGGACGCCGTCCACTTCGAACTCGTTGCGCTTCGCCTCGCCGCCTGCCATCGGATGATTGTCGAGCACCAGGCATTGGCCACCGCGCTCCTTCTGGAAGAACCAGGCGGCGCCGAGTCCCGAAAGCCCGCCCCCGACCACGATCAGGTCGTAGCGTTCCGTCGTGTCCGTGGCACGGCTCCTGGCGTCGGCCAGTTTGCCGTCGCGGAGATCGTGCGCGACGGTGAGCGCCTCCCAGGTATTGCCGTGCGAGCGCGCGTAGTCACCGATGCCTCCGTATCCCTCCCAATCGGGATTCGCTGCTGAGGTTTGCGAAGCGAGCGAGCGGCGCCGGCTGCACGCAGCAGCGCGCTTCCGGCGGCGAGCAGGCTCGCATCGAGAAAGTCGCGTCGGGTGATGCGCAAGTCGAGGCCGAGGTCGCGGTCCGCGCTACTGAATCGGAGCTTGCGAGGCATGGGGAAACTTACCACGCGCGTCAAGATCCTCGGCGGCACTCGTAATCGGTTCGCTCGGAGGGCTGCTCTACGTGCTCTCGATACGTTGAGTCATACAATGTAAGATGGCCCATGAATTCCCGAAGGAATGTTTTTTTCACGGGCCTGGTCGTTCGATCCTTGTTCCTCACCGCGGCCCTTGCCTCCTCGGCAATGGCTTCCGAGTGGTCTCGCTTTCGAGGCCCCAACGGCACAGGAGTCGACCGCTCGGGGAGTCCGTTGCCGCTTCGGTTCGGTCCGACTGAGAACGTCATCTGGAAGACCGATCTTCCCCAGGGACACTCGTCACCGATTCTCACCGAAGACCGCCTTTTCCTCAGTGCCTTCGAAGAAGACAAGCTCTTCACTTACTGCCTGGACCGGAAGTCGGGCAGGATTCTGTGGTATCGAGAAGCTCCAAGAGCGCGGGTGAGCGAGGTCGACAGACGAAACAACGCCGCCTCTCCGAGCCCCGCCGTCGACGAGAAAGCGGTCTACGTCTTCTTTCCCGACTACGGGCTTCTCGCCTACGACTTTGATGGAAATGAGCTCTGGAAGCATCCTCTCGAGCCTTTCAACAACGTGTACGGCATGGGAGCATCGCCGGTTGCTGCGGACGGCAACGTCGTCCTGGTGTGCGACCAGAATCAGCACTCGTTCATCATCGCTCTGAACCGAGACACTGGAGACGTCGCGTGGACCGTCGACCGGCCCGAGGCTACGAGTGCTCATTCCACTCCGGTTCTCTACCGCGGGCCCTCGGGTGATCTCCGAGATCCTCGTGGTGGGCTCCTTCCAGCTCACCTCCTACTCCGCGGCGACCGGCCGAAGGCTCTGGTGGGTAACGGGCCTCTCCTGGGAAATGAAATCGACGCCGGTACTCGAGGACGGGATCCTCTACATCAACGGGTACGGGGGCCCCGAGGGCGAGGCGGGGCAGGACGTGAACGCCCCTACCTGGAAGGAGGCGCTCGCTTCGCAGGACAAGGACCAGGACGGGCTCCTCTCGGGCGAAGAGCTCCAGGGCCGCGTGCTCAACTGGTTCCGGTTCATCGATCTCAACCGGGATTCGCACCTCGACGAGACGGAATGGCGGTACTACGAGGCCGGGCTCGCCACGAAAAACGGGACGCTCGCCATTCGCGTGGGAGGTGAAGGGGACATGACGGAGAAAAACGTCGCGTGGGCGTACCACAAGCGGGTTCCCCAGCTTCCCTCTCCGCTTCTGTATGAGGGCGTTCTTTACATGGTGAACGACGGCGGAATCGTCACCTCGCTCGATCCCAAGACCGGCGAGATGCTGTCGCAGGGTCGTCTCAAGGGCGCCGTCGACAACTACTACGCTTCGCCCGTCGCTGCCGACGGGAAGATCTTCATGGCGAGCGAGTTGGGAAAGATAGCGGTCTTGAAGCCGGGCGGGACCCTGGAGGTCCTTGCCGTGAACGACCTCGGGGATCTCATCTACGCCACCCCGGCGATCGACTCCGGACGTATCTACGTGCGAACCAGAAGCGCCCTGTACTGCTTCGGGGAGTCATGATCCTCGTCGCGCTTCGCGTTCGCTTCTCGCGCTCGACTGCGAGGAAGAGCTCCGAGAGGCAGCGAGGCGCGGCGATCTAGAAAAGGCGACGCCCTGCTCGACGCCGGTTTTGGCCCGGCGTTGACAATTACCACTTCGTGCCCGTGCGCCTTTGCGCTCGATTCCCCTACCGGTGCTAAGATCCGCGCCATGGGTGAAATTTCGAAAAAACGCAGGGCGCTCCTCGCGGGCATGGCGGGCGGGCTCGGGGCCGTCGGAGCGGGGGATCGGAGGCCGCTCGCTCCCGACGATCCCACCAAGCTCCAGGGCCCGCCGCCGACGGAAGTGGGCGAGCGCTCGCCCTTCGAAACGCCGAGACGGACGGTGATGAAGAACGAGCCCGCGTCGTCTTCACGAACTCCCCTCCAGGATCTCACGGGAATCGTCACGCCCTCGGACCTCCATTTCGAGCGCCACCATGCGGGGGTCCCCCGCATCGATCCCGAACGGTATTCGCTCCTCATCCACGGACTCGTCGAGCGCCCGACGATCTTCACTCTCGCCGACCTGAAGCGATTTCCTTCGGTGTCACGGCTTCTGTTCCTCGAATGCTCGGGAAACGGCGGCGAGGCCCTGCGGGAACCGAAAGCGCACCTCACGCCGCAGGACATCGACGGCCTCACGAGCGTGAGCGAGTGGACCGGGGTACCGCTAGCGCTCCTGTTCCGCGAAGTGGGAGCCCTCCCCGAGTCCCGATGGTTTCTCGCGGAGGGGTCGGACGCCGCGGTCATGACCCGCAGCATTCCCATGGGAAAGGCCTGGGAGGACGCGGTGATCGCCTACGCCCAGAACGGGGAAGCGCTCCGGCCCGAGACGGGCTACCCGGCCCGGCTGCTCCTTCCCGGCTGGGAGGGGAACGCCAACGTGAAATGGATCCGGAGGCTCGAGCTCGCGGAGCGGCCGTTCTTCACCCGCGAGGAGACGGCCAAGTACACCGACCCCCTCCCTGGCGGGAAGATGCGTATGTTCAGCTTCGAGATGGATGCGAAGTCCATCATCACTTTTCCCGCCTATCCCGCGAAGCTCGCGTCGCGAGGCTTCTGGGAGGTGACGGGAATCGCCTGGAGCGGGCGGGGGCGCATCAGCCGGGTCGAGCTGAGTGTCGATGGAGGCAGGAGCTGGAGCGACGCGGAGCTCCAGGAGCCGGTGCTTCCGAAGTGCCACACGCGATTTCGAAAGCTCTGGAGCTGGCAGGGGGAGGCGGCGACGCTCGTGAGCCGCGCGACCGACGAGACGGGATACACCCAGCCCACGAGGGAGGATTTCGTCGCCGTTCGGGGCCGGGACACCCGCTACCACTTCAACCACCTGCGCGCGTGGAAGGTGAGCCCCGACGGAAGCGTGGAGTTCGCTCTTGTGTAGAGCCCTCGCGCTGCTGCTCCTCTCCTGCGCCTGTTCCGAAGCGCCCGCATCGAGACCCGAAGCCGTGAGCTCGGCGGAGCCCGAGCCCGACCCCTCCTCCGCCTCCTCGGCCTCCTCGGCCTCCTCAGAAAGAGTCGACCTGCACGGGGAATGGCGGCGCTGGGCGGATACACCCGAGCTCCGAGAACGGGCGCTCGCTCGGCTCGAATCCGTTCCTCGCTTCGGTTTCGGCCGCACGGCTACCGCGGAAGAGATAGCCAAGGTCGACATCGACGTGATGCCCGACGGAACCGGCCTGCCCGAAGGAAGGGGCACCGTCGAGAGAGGACGCGCCCTCTACAAGAACCAGTGCGTGCAGTGCCATGGGGCCGACGGCCGGGGAGCCGACTACGACGCCCTCGCGGGAGCGGGCGCCTATACCGTCGGGAATTTCTGGCCCTACGCCACGACTCTCTACGACTACATCTCCCGCGCCATGCCGCAGGCCGTTCCCGGGAGCCTTCCTCCCGACGACGTTTACAGCCTGACGGCCTTCGTCCTGCACCTGAACGAGCTCCTGCCGGCGGACGGAGTCCTGGATCGCGAGTCGCTGCCGAGGATTCGAGATGCCCGCCCGCGGGAAATTCGTCTACGACGACCGGGCCGGGGGCGCGGAGCTCAAGTAGTGGCGCGCGATTTCATCCGGGAGATCGTCGAAGCCGAAGTAGCGAGCGGCAAGAACGGCGGGCGCGTGGCGACCCGCTTCCCCCCCGAGCCCAACGGCTACCTCCACATCGGACACGCGAAGGCCATCTCGGTGAACTTCGGCATCGCCGACGAGTACCACGGGATCTGCAACCTGAGGTTCGACGACACCAACCCGGTGAAGGAGGACGTGGAGTACGTCGAGTCCATCCAGGAGGACGTACGCTGGCTCGGATACGACTGGGACGACCGCCTGTTCTTCGCTTCCGACTACTTCGAAGAGTTCTATCGATACGCGGTGAGGCTGATTGAGAAGGGCAAGGCCTACGTCGACAGCCTCGGCGCCGAGGAGATGCGCGAGTACCGGGGCACCCTGACGGAGCCGGGCAGGGAAAGCCCCTATCGCAACCGTTCGGTCGAAGAGAACCTCGACCTCTTCCGCCGGATGCGCGAGGGCGAGTTCGAGGAAGGGGCGCACGTCCTTCGGGCCAGGATCGACATGGCCTCCGGAAACCTGAACTTGCGCGACCCGACGCTGTACCGCATCCGCAAGGCGCCCCACCATCGCACCGGCGCCTCCTGGGTCATCTACCCCATGTACGACTACGCCCATCCGCTCTCGGACGCGATCGAGGGAATCACCCATTCCCTCTGCTCGCTGGAGTACGAGGATCACCGGCCGCTCTACGACTGGGTGGTGGAGGAGGCGGAAACGCCCTTCCGGCCCCGTCAGATTGAGTTCGCCCGCCTGAAGCTCAGCTACACGGTGCTGAGCAAAAGGAAGCTCCTGCGGCTGGTGCGCGAGGGCTTCGTCCGCGGATGGGACGACCCGCGTATGCCTACGCTGAGCGGGATGAGGCGTCGCGGCTACACCCCGGAGGCGATCCGGACGTTCTGCGATCGCATCGGCCTCGCCAAGAGGGACAGCCTGGTGGACGTGGCGCAGCTCGAGCACGCGGTGCGCGAGGACCTGAACGCGCGCGCTCCCAGGGTGATGGCGGTTCTCGATCCGCTGCGCGTCGTGATCGAGAACTATCCCGAGGGTGAGGTCGAGGAGATCGAGGCGGTGAACAACCCGGAGGACGAGACCGCGGGGACTCGAATGGTGCCCTTCTCCCGCGTGCTCTACATCGAGCGCGAGGACTTTCGCGAGGACCCGCCGAAGAAGTTCTTTCGCCTCGCACCCGGGCGCGAGGTCCGCCTGCGATACGCCTACTTCGTCACCTGCAGGTCGGCGGTGAAGGACGAGGCCGGAAACGTCGTCGAGCTCCGTTGCACCTACGACCCCGCGACCCGCGGCGGGTCGCCTCCCGACGGCCGCAAGGTCAAGGCCACGCTCCATTGGGTCTCCGCGGGCCACGCCCGCAAAGCCGAAGTCCGTCTGTACGATCGACTGTTCACGCGCGAGAACCCCGACGACGTGGAGGAAGGCGAGGATTTCACCGCCTCCCTCAACCCCGAGTCGCTGAAGGTGGTCTCGGGGGCCCGGGTCGAGCCCGGACTCGAGGGCGCCGCTCCGGGAAGCTTCTACCAGTTCGAGCGGCAGGGCTACTTCGCCGTCGATCCCGATTCCGCGCCGGGAAGTCTGGTGTTCAACCGGACGGTGTCCTTGAAAGACGCCTGGGCCCGGATCGAAGCCCGCACGCCTCAGGCCGACTGAGGCCGGTTGATGACCGTTTCTTCCAGGAGAGCTCCCGTCGTCTTCGTCGGACGGAAGAAACCTTTCTGCAGAAGCGCGTGGCTCAGGAGCAGCACCGTGAAGTCCGTCACCTCTGACTCCTCGAGCACCCGCGCCACCGTCTGACAGCGAATGAGCTGCAGGTAGATCTCGAGCTCGTCCGCGGTGAGAGTGTTGACGGCGATGCCGCAGCTCTCGTTGAGCGCCAACTCGTCCTGGATCGGGGGGAGCTTGCCCGAAAGCTTGTCCAGGGCCTCGACCTGCTGCATCCCCTCGACCAAGAGGTTGTCGGTCGCCTCCTGGATGGTCTCAGGAATCGTCGCGGAGGGGAGCTCGTGGATCTCGTACGATCCCCTCGAAAGCGCCAGCAGGCGGTAGAGGGCCTTGTGACTCCGGACGGCGCCGTGCTCGCAATGGATCACCGTTCCCTCGCGAACGTAGATCTTCGCTTCGTCCTGCTGGATTCGGATCGCGACCATCGCCGAGCCGCTCCGGTGCGAAAGCTCGGTCAGGAGCTCCGGAAGCGTCGCGTCCGGTCGTTCCCGCGGTAGCTGCGGCGCCTCCGACGAAGACTGACCGCGAAACGGCAGGATGGTCCCGACCGTTCCCACGGAAAAGCGCTCGTCGCTTTCGGCCGCGGAATCGTCCCCGTCGCTTCGCGGCACGAGCTGCACGAGGAGGGTGAACTCTCCGATCCGGATGCAATCTCCCGAGCTCAGCTTCTTCCGGCGGACGGCCTCGTCGTTGACATAGGTCCCGTTGGTGCTCCCCAGGTCGCGCACGAACAGGCCTTCGACTTCGCTCAGGATCTCGGCGTGGTAGCTCGAGACCCGTCGGGAGCGAAGATGGATGTCGTTTCCGGGATGGCGTCCGACCGCGACCCGGAAAGTCTCGCTCAAATCGAAGGCGTGAACTTCCTTGTCGGTCGCGAGCTGCAGCACCATCTCGTGGTTCGGGGCGAGGACCGCCGTCATCTCCACGGTGCTCATGGTGGGAACAACGAGCAAAGCACGTGCCACGCGGCCATTCCCTGGAGGATGAATCACTTCGAATGCGAACCCGCGATTCGGGGTCGGCCGCGAGCGTGGGGAACCCCCCGTGCCCAGGGGTGGCGATCCCACGGTTGACTCCGGGGATAAGATCCGCACGGGATGCCGCCCGCGATGATTCCGCTGCTCCTGAGCTCGGCTCTCTCCGTCGAGATTCCGATCTACGTCGGGATCGACCTTCCCCCCGCGGCGCTCGACCGGGCGCTCGCCGAAGTCGACGGTCTGTTCGAAGCGGGAGGAATTCGATTTCAGTGGCGGCTGTCGCCCGGCGAGCCCCTGGCGTCCGCGCCGGCGACGATCGTGGTCCTTTCACGGCCCCGGGAGGCCGTAATCAGTGGATGCAGCCGCGACCTTCACGACCACCGTCTGGGACATACCCACCTCGGAGCCCGACGGGTGACGCTCTGGACGGAACAGGTGGCTCGCGCGGTCAAAGGGAGCTGGGATCGGAAGGAGCCTCCCCGAGTGGATGACGGCGCCCTGGGAACTGCCCTCGGCCGCGTCCTCGCGCACGAGCTCGGTCATCTGTTCCTCCGGTTGAACGGTCACCGCGAGAACGGTCTCATGAAAGCGAGCTTCTCTCATCGCTCCCTCGCGGGGAAGAGCGACCGGGCGTTTCGCTTCTCCGAGGAAGACCTGGAGCGCGTGAGGGCGGCGATCACGCAGCTCCAGGCCGGACTCTAGCGTCGCGGTCGCGGAATCCCAGACAGCGGGGCCCGGAGGGCCCCCTCCTCGCCGAGCGACAGCATCGGCGAAGCGCGCCCGCCGAAGAGGCGGGCGCGCACTAATCAATGCTGAAACGTTCGCGCCATTTCCACGAGCTCGACTCTCTGCTCCGGAGTCAGCAGCTGCGCGAGCTCGGTGAGAGACCCGGTCAGCTCCTTCGATGCTCGGTCGATGAGCTCCACCTGACTCTGCCGTAAACGTTCGATCGCCGCCGGGTCGACGTTCGCCTTGGTCATCTCAGCAACCAGAGTCTCGTGATTCGACCGATGCTCCTGCACGAGGGGCAGGAGGTCGTCGAAGGCCTGGGACACCACCCGCTTCGCTTGTCCTTTCTGGTCTTCGGTAGCATCGACGCGGCTCAGAATCCAGTCCGTCGCAAACTCGATGTGCTCGCGCGCTGCTTCCGGATCCTGGTGGCGGAAGAAGCCCCGCCCGGCGTGCCCGCCTCCCAGGTGTCCGGCGGCGAGCGCCCCGGCTCCGAGGGCGACCGCCCCCGACAGAGCCACGCCCAGAATTCCCCCGGCCGCGAGCCCCGACCAGAACCCATGGCGCGAGCTCCTCCGGAGCGCATGCTGTTCTATGTTCTTGTCTTCGGTACTGTCCGTCATTTTCATCCTCCTTTACTTGATGCTCGCCTCGCTCTTCGCTCGGCTCGTCCGCGCTCCTCGCGCGGGGAGGAGGGGCCCTCCGGGCCCCGCTGCTAGCGCGTGACGAGATTCTTAAGGACAGTACGATGGCGGCGATTTCCGCGCCGTTTCGGGAAGGTAAAGTATTGTGAAGCTTCAGCGCGCGAGGATGGGGATGAGCTTCAACAGGAAGGGGTCGAGCGGTTTCTTCCGGGTCCAGGTCTCTTCGAGCGGAGTCGTCGTGAGCCGGCCCGCGACCTCTCCGACCATGACGTCGGTTTTCCCTTCGGAGATCATTTCGACGGCATAGGCCCCCAGCTTCGTCGCCAGGATCCGGTCCCGCGCGGTGGGGCTTCCGCCTCTCTGGATGTGCCCGAGCACCGTCACCCGCGAGTCGAAACCGGTCTTGGCTTTCAGCTTCTCGGCGACGGCGAAGGCACCGCCCTCGTGCTCTCCTTCGGCGACGATGAGAATGCTCATCGCCTTGCCCCGCTTGCGCGCCGCTACGAGACGCTCGCAGCAGGCGTCGAGGTCCGTCGTCACCTCGGGGACGAAGATGTCCTCCGCGCCTCCGGCGGTGCACACCGAGAGCGCGATGAATCCCGAGTGGCGCCCCATGACCTCCACCAGGAACAGCCTCTCGTGTGACGCCGCGGTGTCGCGGATCTTGTCGATGGCGTCGAGCGCCGTATCGAGGGCGGTGTCGAACCCGATAGTGTCGTCGCTTCCGGAAACGTCGTTGTCGATGGTCGCGGGCACTCCCACGACTCTACCCTTCCAGATCCTCGCGAGCTCGTGGGCACCGCGCAGCGTGCCGTCCCCGCCGAGGGCGACGAGGCCGGTAATCTCGTTCTCCTCGAGCACCGAGCGGGCCCGCTCCCGGTGCTGGGGCTCGAGGAACTCCGGCGAGCGCGAGGTCTTCAGGATCGTGCCCCCGCGCTGGAGCACGTTGGCGACCGCGCGCGGAGTGAGCTCGACGAGCTCGCCCTGAATCAAACCGGAGAACCCGCGGCGGATCCCCGACACGCTCCAGTCACGACTCGCGGCGACGCGCACCACGCTCCGGATGGCGGCGTTCATTCCCGGAGCGTCGCCGCCGCTGGTGAGGACCGCGATCCGCAACGAGCGTACTCAGTTCGAAGTCGGGGCCGTCCCGGTTGCGGCGGCTCCCAGGGTGTGGCGCACGATCCACTCGTACTGCCTCTTCATGCGATCGAGTCGGTGGTAGTACTCCGTGAAGCCGTGTCCCTCCCGAGGATAGAACACGAGCTCCGTCGGAACACCGCGATCCTTGAGCGCGCGGAAGAACTCCATCGGCTGGCCGATGGGAACGCGCTCGTCGGCGGCGCCGTGCAGAATCAGAGTCGGGGTGACGACCCGGGAGGCGTACGTCAATCCCGAGCGCTCGCGGTAGAGGTGCTCGGTCTCCGGCGAGAGCGTCCCGTTGAAGAACGTTCCGAGGTAGTTGGGAACGTCGTTGGTGCCGTACATGCTCACGAGGTTCGTCAGCCCCGCTCCAATCATCGCCGCCTTGAACCGCGTGGTCTGAGACACCGTCCAGCAGGTCATGTACCCGCCATAGCTCCACCCCTGGATCGCGAGCTTCTCCGGATCCGCGATTCCCGCGGCCACCATCTCGTCGACGCCGGTCAGGATGTCGCGATAGTCTCCCCCGCCCCAGTCCGCGAGGTTTCCGCGCATGAACTCCTCGCCGTAGTTCGTGCTTCCGCGCGGGTTGGGATAGAGCACGGCCCATCCCTGGCCCGCCCAGTGCTGCCCGCCGTCTCCGTAGCGAACGCGGAATTGATTGACGTGGGCGCCCGTGGGTCCGCCGTGGGGAACGACCAGCATCGGATACCGCTTTCCCGGCTCGTAGCCGACAGGCTTCAGCAGGACCCCCTCGACCTCGTAACCCTCGGTGCTCTTCCACCGGACGACCTCGGAGGCGCCGAGCGCCAGGCCTTCGGCTTGGGGGTTCATCGACGTGAGCCGTCTCGGGCTTTCGAATCCTGGACCGGAGACGTGCACGTCCGCGGGCCGCTCCGACGATTCCAGGACGAGGGCGACCACGGAGCCGTCGCGGCTGGTATTGCCGAGAATCGCCAGGGCTCCTTTCGTGAGCTTGAGGTAGCGCCGGGTCGCGAGCTCGTAGGCATAGACCTCGTTGTAGGCGCCGTCGCCGACGGTGAACAGAAGCCGATCGCCGCCGGGCGCCCACTGCGGATCCCCCGCGATCCGATCGAACGCCGCATCCCCGAGATCCCGTATCGCTCTCGTCTCGACGTCGTAGAGCGCGAGTCTGGCGTTCCTCAGATCGGAAATCTGGGTTCCGTCGGGGAGCGGCTGGGAGTCGTTGGGCGCGGTGAGAAAGGCGATCGACCTGCCGTCGGGTGAAAAAGCCGGAGACTGATCCGGACCGAGGTTGGAAGTGATCTTCTCAATTCCGTCACCCTCGAGCGTCAGCAGGTAGACGTCATCCCGATCATCGCGCAGCCATGAGGTTGGCGACGCCGTGAACGCGATCCGCGATCCGTCCGGAGAGAAGCTCGGTCTTCCTTTGACGGTGAACGCCGCGCCCCGGGTTCGCTGCACCGCCTCCCGGGTCTCGACGTCGATCGTCCAGAGGTGGCTCATGCGAAAGTCCCCCTCGTAGACTTTCGGATCGTCCCGGCGCTTTCGTTGCCGCTCTTCCTCTTCGGAGACCGGATCCTTGGCAACGAACGAGATCCGGGATCCGTCGGGTGACCACTCGTAGCTGTCGATCCCCTCCTTCGCGTCGGTCAGCCGGAAGGCCTCGCCTCCGGATGCGCGCAGGAGCCAGATCTGCCGCTTCGGTTCTTCGCCCATAGGGCCCATAGGGCCCATAGGTTCGAAGGGCCCGGGGGACCTCCGTCGCCGCGCGCGCCAAGGAAACTCATCCATTGGCCGTCGGGCGACCACGCTGGAGCGCTCTCCCCCTTCTCTCCGACGGTGAGCTGCGACGGCTCGCCGCCATCGACCGCGACCCGGTAGACGTGACCCACCCACTCCATCTTTCCCGGATCGCCCGAGTCGGCGGCTTCCCACGAGGTCAAGGTGAAGAGGACCGCGCTGCCGTCGGGCGAGACCGTGGGCTCGGAAACGGCTCGAATCGACAGGATGTCCTCGAAGGTGACGGGGCGCTTTTCCGCGGCGTCAGCAACCAGGGCGAAGGCGACGCAGAAGGTCGAGACCGATGCGACGGTGCGGTTGAAGCTCATCGAAACCCCCTCCAGGAATCGCCCATGAAACCCCGAAACGAGCTCCCGGTCAAGGTCCGGAGCCAAGCTACAATACCAGTATCGTGCAGGAGATTCCCGAAACCGCCGGCCCCGAGATTCCGGGGGCGAGCTTCTACGACGTCCTCGTCCGGGCGACGCCCCGATTCTTCGTGACCCCGGCTCTCATCACCGCGAACGTCGCCTACTTCGTGATCGCGGTGCTCCACGGAGTCTCCCCGATGCAGCCGGAGAGGCAGCAGCTCCTGGATCTCGGAGCGATCTACGGGCCCCTCGTCTTCGACGGGGAGTGGTGGCGGCTCACGAGCGCGACCTTCGTGCACATCGGCTTCCTCCATCTCTTCTTCAACATGTGGTGTCTCTGGAGCCTGGGCAGCGCCGCCGAGCGAATGTTCGGCAACCTCACGTTCCTTCTCATCTATGTTCTGTCCGGAATCGGAGGAAGCCTCGCAAGCCTCGCCTGGCACCCCTCGGTCCTGAGCGCGGGCGCCTCGGGCGCCGTTTTCGGGATCGCCGGCGCTCTGGTGTCGATGCTGTACTTCGGCGAGATTCGCGTGCCCCGGCAGGTGGTGCGACAGCTGCTCTCGAGCCTCGGGTTCTTCGTGGGCTTCAACCTTCTGGTGGGAAGCATGCTGGAAGGGATCGACAACGCGGGCCACATCGGCGGGCTCGTCGTCGGGCTCGGCCTCGGGGCGGCGCTCCATCGGCCGCTCCCTTCCGGCCGACGTCCCTGGCAGCGTTTCTTGATCGTTCCCCTCGCCGTCGTTCTCTTCGTCGCCGTCGCCCGGATGGCGGTGAAAGAGGGGGTCGACGACCCGGACCTCCTGGCCGCGCGGGCGAGAGAGCTCGCCTCCGAGGGAAAGAAGGAGGCGTCGATCGAGGCGCTTCAGAAAGCGGTCGCGCTCGCGCCGGAATCGGCGCCCCTGGCGAACGACCTCGGCACCCTCTACCTCGATTCCGGGCGAATCGAGGAAGCGATCGCGAGCTTCCGGCGCGCAGTCGAGCTCGATCCGCAGTTCTACGAGCCGCAGCAAGAACCTGGCGGTCGCGCTCACGGTCGCGGGAAAGAAGGAGGAAGCGAGCGAAGCCTTCCGCATCGCGCGGCAGATGGAGCCCTCGGAGATCGGCCTGTACGTCGTCTCGAGCCAGCTCTTGACCGATGCGGGACGCACGGACGAAGCGATCTCCGTGCTCGAGGAGGCCCGCACCTGGGCGCCCGAGTCTGCGCCCGTCGAAAGTCAGATGGGTCTCGTCCTGCTCCGGCGCGGGGAGACCGCGCCAGGCACTCGAGGCCTTTCGCAAGGCCGTCGCTCTCGAGCCGAACGACCCCGAGCACCACAACCGGCTCGCGCTCGGACTCTCCCGCGCGCGCGAGGGAGATTGCGGGCTCGAGGCGATCGAAAAGGCGCTCGAGCTCCTGCCGGACGCGCCTCATCTCCTCGACAGCCTGGGGACGGTGCGCCTCGCGCGCGGCGAAGTCGGCCGAGGCCGTCGCCGCCTACCGCCGCGCGGTCGCGGCCGAGCCCGATCGCGCCGTCTACCGATTCAACCTCAGCGTCGCCCTCGCTCGAGAGGGCGCGGCCGGGGAAGCGTCGAGCGAGAAGGCCGAGGCGCTGCGTCTGGATCCTGCGCTCACGCTGCCCGACGACGGCGAGCCGATTCTTTGATTACTGCTCGCCTCGCTCTAACTCAATGCGGTGGGGCCCTACCCCCGCGGCCTGAAGATGTCGGCGGCCCACTCGGGCCGGGCTCGCTCCGCTCGCGCAGGGTGCGGATGTTTCTGTAGCCACCCTGCTAATCGCTACTTGCGCGGAGCGTAGTCCGGAGGAAGCGGCTCCTTGGCGTCGAGGCCGGACCACTGGAGGCCGACGATCCACCAGCGGCCGTCGATGAGGGCGAGGTCGAAGCTGGTGAGCCCATGGCTCACGGGCTTCTCGTCGGTCTTCCGGTCGCGGATCTCGTAGGTGCTGTACACATGGGCCATATGGCCGAAGGCGTCGACCCGCCGCGCGACCTCCCACTCGTAGAACGGCTTCTCGCGGTGGTCCGGGTAGCGCGTCATCCAGTCGTCGATGCGCCTGGCGTTGGCGACGTTCTTCCCCTCGGGGGTCGCGAGCGTCGGAGTCACGACGTATGCCCACTTGGTGAAGAGAGACGCGTAGCGCTTCTTGTAGGCCACGCGATCCCCGGGCTCGCCGGAGAGGGACTGGTAGTACGCCTGGACCACGGCGTCGATCGAGGCGACGTCGGCCGGATCGGCTTCGACGAACTGAAGCTCGGCGGCCTTCGCCTGCGGCAGAACCATCAGGAGCAGTATCGCAAACATCTTCGTTCCTCGAGAGCGGAGTCTATCACCGGGCCGTGGTATCGTTTCCGATATGGAGCACGGCGGGTTTCATACCGTTCTCGATCGCGAACCTCCCTTCCTCTTCGTCGACGCCACGATGCAGATCTGGCCCGACGCGGAATTCGACAAGGCCCACCGCCACGGCGTCACCGCCTATGCCGTCACCGCCTGCCGTCCTCACGACGCGTTCGACGACGTCGTCAAGGACCTCATGGAGTGGCATCGCCTCGCGCGAGAGCACGAGAACCTCCTGGTGGCCGAGAGCGTCGACGACGTCCGGCGGGCGAGGCGGGAGGGCAAAGCGGCCCTCATTCTCGCGGCGCAGGGCGGCGACTTCGTGGGCCGGGAGCTTTACCGGATCGAGGCCGCCTCGCGGCTCGGACTGCGGCAGCTGCTTCTCGCCTACAACGCGACCAACCAGCTCGCGGACGGCTGCCTCGACCGTACCGACGGAGGGCTTTCGAAGCTGGGGGTGCGCGTGGTCGAGGAATCGAATCGCGTCGGTATCCTTCTCGACGGCACCCACACGGGCAAACGCTCGACGCTCGAGCTGATCGATCGCAGCAGCCTCCCTATCGTCTTCAGCCACTCGAACCCGAGCGCGGTGGCCCCCAATCCGCGAAACATCGACGACGAGCAGATCCGGGCTTGCGCCCGGCGCGGCGGCGTCGTCTGCCTCGCTCCCTGGGGTCCCCTGGTGATGCGCCCCGGGACGAGCCACCAGCCCACCGTCGACGACTTCATCGACATGATCGACCACGTGGCGAACCTCACCGGGTCCGTGGACGCGATCGGCATCGGGACCGACATGTCCCTCGGAAGCTACCCCCTTCGCGAGGACGACCCGTGGGGAGCTCCCGACTACGGAAAACCCTTCGCGGAGTACGGTGAGAAGGTCACCGCCGATCCTCGCTCGCCGAGACGGAACCTCGACGGTTTCTCGGACTACGCGGAGGTCGTCGGGTTCTCGGCGGCTCTCGCGCGGCGCGGATACTCCAACGAGGACGTGGGGAAGATCCTCGGCGAGAACTACCTCCGGGTCGCCGCCGAAGCCTGGCCGGGCTGAACCCGAAGAGAAAACGATTCCCGATTGCGCTTCCGCTTGGGCGCTCCGTACAATGGATTCACACCTAAATTTCTGTCGAGTTCCCCTTTCTGGGGTCGGAAAGGTACCGCCATGGACGAGACCATCCGCAGGCGAAGCGGCTTTCTCTCCGCCGCCGAGACCGCGTTCGAGCACTGCCTCTGGCATTTCCGGGTGGTGATCGTGCTCGGAGTCATCGGGCTCGTCACCGGCTCCTGCATCGTGTTCTTCTACGGAATCGTCGAGACCGGCCACCTCCTGGTGAGCTTCGTGAAGACCATGTGGCTCGAGGGAGGGCACCTCGCCCACGACCCGGCTGCCGGGCTTCTCACCTACAACGGGATGATCATGGGCCTCATCACCGTGGTGGACGACTTTCTCATCGGGATCGTGCTCCTGATCTTCGGACTCGGATCCTACGATCTGTTCATCTCCCGCATCGACGCCGCGCTCGAGCAGGGCGACATCCGGCCCGACTGGCTGGTGTTCGGCTCCCTCGACGAGCTCAAGAGCGTTCTCGGGAAAGTCGTCCTGATGATCCTGATCATCAACTTCCTCAGGCTTACCATCGAGACGAAGTTCGAGGGGCCGCTCCATCTCGTCTACCTGGGCGCCGGGATCGCGTTCGTGAGTCTCGGCCTCAAGCTCACCCACGGCAAGGACATCGAAATGACCAAGGCCGTGCTGCGCGTCAAGAGGCATCACCCCGAAGACGACGACCAGCCGAACGGCGAATCCGGGCGCAAGCGCTCGAAAAAACGCGCCGCCGACGCCGCGCCCTCTCCCGCGGCGGGCTGAAGAACACTACAATCCGCGGCGATGAGCCGCGCGCGGATGTCCTCCTGGAGGCCGTCGCGCCCAAGGAGAAGGACTGTCATGAACCAAGCAATCGAACGAACGATCGTCGGACTAACACTGCTGGCGCTCACCGGGGCACCGCATCTCGCCGCCCAGCCCAATCCTCTCTGGACCGAGGGAAAGGTCAAGAACTACCTCCCCCACATGACCTGGCCCGAAGTGGAGGCGCTGGCGAAGAAAACCGACATGGTGATCATTCCCGTCGGCTCGCTCGAGCAGCACGGCTATCAGTTGCCGATCGGCACCGACAGCCTCAACGGAATCGAGCGCGCGAAACTGATCGCACAGCGCGCCGACGTGCTGGTGGCGCCCATTCTCCTTCCCGGGAATTCCCCGTATCACATGGAGTTTCCCGGGACCATCACCCTTTCGCTGGAGACGATCCAGCGCGTTTACGTCGAAGCGGCCCAGAGCCTTCTGCGGCACGGGTTCCGCCGGTTTCTCATCCTCAACTCCCACGGCGGAAACGCCGTCGTCTCCCGTTTCATCGCCGACCGCATCAACCACGAGACCGCGGGAATCGCGGTCGAGCTCGGAGAGGCGGCAGCCCCGTTCCGGGCGCGCCGGAGCGAATCCGAGCCCAGGGACTTCGACCGGCACGGCGGCGTCGGTGAGACCGCGAGCTCCCTCTATCTCACCCCTTCGCTCGTCAACCTCGAGGCCGCGGTCGCGGCGAAGCTCACCCTGCCCGACCACCTCGAAGCGATGGTTCCCGCGATCGAGGCGGGAGACGCGACCGCCCTTCGGGTGTTCCTCGCCGAGAGTCTGAAGGCAAAGGAGACCGGCAAGCACACGAGCGCCCGGGAGATGTCGACCACCGGCGTCTGGAGCGAGCGCGATCCCAAGGAAGCCACCCTGGAGCAGGGGAAATCCGAGGCCGAAGCCTTCGTCGATGCCGCGGTGAAGTTCATCGAGAGGTGGAACGAGCTTCGTCCGCTGTCGACGGATCGCTGAGCTCCAGGCTCTCGGGGACGAGGGGATTCGCACTACAATGCGCGGCGATGAGCCGCGCGCGGGATTTCGTCTTCAACGCCATCGGGAGCGCTCTCGGGCTGGGGCTCTCGCCCATCGCCCCCGGAAGCTTCGGCGCTCTCCTCGGGGTGGTGTACGCCGTGCCGGTTTTCCTCTACCTACCCACGGCATGGCGCCCCTTGGCCATCGCGCTCGGGCTCGCAGCCGTGTCGGCCGCGAATCATTTTCTCACTCCCTGGGCGGTCGCCTACTGGAAGGACGAGGACCCGGGCCACTTCGTCCTCGACGAGATCGCCGGATACCTGATGGTGCCGCTCCTCCTGCCCCAGGGATCGCTCTGGCAGATCGGGTTCTGGGGGTTCCTTCTCTTCCGCGTCTTCGACATCATCAAGATTCCGCCGGCCCGACAGATCGATCGGAACATGCACGGCTCCTGGGGAATCCTTCTCGATGACCTCGTGAGCGGCGCCTATGCCGCGCTCGTCCTCTACGCCTACCGGTGGCTCGGTCCCTACGCCGGATGGTAGAATAACTTTCATAACCGACAATCGATGACCGTTACCGGGCCTCACCGGTTTTCGCGCCCATGTCCACCCAATCCTCGAGCCACGGCACGTTCCGCCAGCGCTGGCGATACCGCCTCGACAACTTCCTCGCGAAGGGCAGCAGCGCTCTCTTCGTCTCTCTGCTCTTTGGCTTTCTAGGCGCAATCGCCGCGATAGGCCTCGGGCGCTACCTCCTTCACGCGCTCGCTCCCGAAGTCACGAGCGCTTTCTCCCGCGAGCTCTGGGTGGTGTTCCTCCAGCTCACCGACCCGGGAAACATGGGGGAAGACAGCGAGAACCCCGCGGTGCTCAAGAGCGCCGCCGTGGTCGCGGGCCTGACCGGCGTCGTCATCTTCTCCGCCCTCATCGCTTTTCTGACCACGGCGCTCGACCAAGCCATCGCCCATCTCAAGAAGGGACACAGCCAGGTCCTGGAGTCGGGACACACGCTCATCCTCGGCTGGGGACCGCGCGTTGTGGAGATGCTCCGCGAGCTCGTCGAAGCGAACGCGAGCGAGAAGGACCCGGTGGTGGTGATTCTCGCCGAAGAGGAAAAGGAGGAGATGGACGAGTACCTCCGCGCGCATTTCACCGTCACCGAGCGGAAGAACACCCGCATCGTCACCCGGAGCGGCTCCGCGGGATCGGTCCAGTCGCTCCGGCGGGTGAACTCCCATCGGGCCAAGTCCGCCATCGTTCTCGCGACCTGCACCCACTCCGCCACTCTCGAGGTCAAGCTCGCGAGCGACGCCCGCGTCATCAAGGCGGTCCTCGCCCTCGAGTCCTTGATCTCCAAAGACCAGGAGTTCGCCATCGTCGCCGAGGTGTTCACCGATCGGAACCGCCAGGTGGTGAAGGACATCGCCCCCGGGAAAGTCAGCGCCATCGACGTCGAGGAGATCCTCGCGAAGATCATGGTGCAGACCTCACGCACCAGCGGCCTCGCCATCGTCTATTCCGAGCTACTCGGCTTCTCGGGATGCGAGATGTATTTCTTCAACGACCCGCGCTGGAACGGCCTGAAGTTCGATCGGCTCCAGTACCACTTCCCCGACGGGCTTCCCATCGGCATCCGCCCCAAGGGGGGTGAGATCGTGATCCGGCCGCCGGGAGAGACCGCTCTCAAGGCCGAGGACGAGATCATCATCATCGCCCAGGACGACTCCTCCATCGAGTTCCGCCCGAATCCGGTCATGATTCCCAAGGCGCGTGAGGTCCCCGCCCTCCGGGTGGAGCGGGAGGTCGAGCGCCAGCTCATTCTCGGCTGGAGCTACAAGGCCCCGATCATCATCCGCGAGTACGCCGACTACGTTCTCGAGGGGTCGGAGGTCGACGTGGTGGTCAAGGACGCGCCCGAGGCGCTCCAGGCGACGGTCGCGAGCCTGGACGGCGAGGGAGTGCGAGTCCGGCTCATCGACAAGGACCCGCTGACGAGCGAGGACCTCGAGTCGATCAATCCCTTCTCGTACAACCACGTGATCATCCTCCCGCAAAAACCCCATCTCGACGCCGAGCCCGAGCGCATCGACTCCGAGACCATCGTGGTCTTGCTCCATCTGAGAAAGCAGCTGAAGGCGCTCACCGACGCGGGGACCAAGGTCTCGACCAAGCTCATCACCGAGATCCTGGACTCCGAGAACCGCGACCTCATCTCCCACGCCGGCGTCGACGACTTCATCATCTCCAACCGCATGGTCTCGATGCTCTTCGCCCAGATGAGCGAAGAGCCGGAGATCGAGGGGGTCTACGAGAACCTGTTCCGGGAAGAGGGGTCGGAGATCTACGTGAAGCCGGCGTGGCTCTATTTCAGTACGCTACCGGTGACCTGCCGCTTCGGTGACCTCATGCGCGCGGCGCAGAAGAGGGAGGGCGAGATCGCGATCGGGTACAAGCTGAAGAAGCTCGAGTCCGACGCTGGTGCGAATTACGGCGTCAAGATCAATCCCCCGAAGGACGCGACGGTCACCCTGGGCCGCGACGACTGTTTGGTCGTGGTGGCGGAGGATGATTGTTGATTAGAGGACTGGGCGCCGTTCCGATTTAACGAACCCTTCTGGCAATCGACCCGATACCCGCGACTCTAGACGGACCCTCCCCTTCGCCCTGGTATTCGATACTCCCTCGAGTATACGTACCCGACTCCTCTATACTTTAGTTCTAGCGATTCGCGACGATTCCGTCGATGTCCCTGATGAATGCGCCGTCCGGCGCACGCAGAATGACGCGCCCTTCTCCGGATATCAGGTCGACGAAATGAATTTCCTTTGACAGCGTCTCGAACGGGTCGAGATCATGAATCTTGGGCCAGCAGCAAAGCTCCGTCACCGATCGAGGTCCCGGTAACAAAGAAGCGAGATTTCTCCGAGGGGTAGATCAAAGTGCACGACGATGCAGACGGAGTACAACGGAGAAGTCCCCGCGCGCTCCGAGCGTAGATGCCCCGTGAGTTCCAAAAGAGCGGCCTGACACCGCCGGGTTCAGACGCTCCTTCCTCGAAACACTCCACCGGCCCGACGGAAGCGCGACGAATGACGCATAGCGTCGGCCAGAAAGTTCGTTGAATGGTGCTGCGGATATCGACGGATAGCGCAATCTGCTCCGAGTCTGGACTCCACGCACCAAACCACACGAGCGGCCCAAGCCTCGAGTAAGGCAGCTCAGGCGGCAAAACATGACTCGCCACCAGTTTGCCAGCGGCGTTGAGATCTCGAATCTCGAGCTTCGTGCTGGGGCTCTTCGTAGGACGATCCGAGCCGATGATGGCAATCCATCTCCCATCGGGTGAGGGAGTGGCATCCCCAGATCCCTCATCATCTATGAGTGTCGAAACGGTGCCCGTGTCCACGGAGACCAGGAGAGTTCTCCACCCCGACTCAGGCGAGGCAGCTACAATAAGCTCTCCTTCATTGCGCCACCGTACTCCCATCACGTTCTCGATGGGAGGTAGCTCTCGACTAGCTCCGTCTTTGGTAACAACGAGATGAGTCGATTTGCTCGTCGGACCCTTCAGGACCCACACAGTTGCGAGAGTTCCAGGTCCTTTATAGGGGACCTCGAGCTCGGGTGCGAGAGTCTCCGGGGCCCCCGGCTGGAGGGAGCACCCGTAAGTGAGGAGCACAAACAGCGTAAGGGGCAGAATCATTCCAGTCTCCTCGACGATTGCGACACTTCAAAGCCGCGGTCCGTCGTGAATGCTGATAGCACCAGTCCGTCATCGGCCAGGGCTGTGGATCCGCGGTCCTCCGTGCATGCGGTAAAACCAGCCTATGGCCGCCCAAGGCCACGTTACGTGCCGGAATCGATCCAACGGTATGCTAACCCGCCCGATGGGAGGACCAAGAGCTATCCTCAAGTTCTGGGGAGTTACCGATTCCACGAAGGTCAAGAAAAAATCAGATGAACGACTTTCATCGGACTTCCATTGGTGAAAATACCGATGAGTCGAGAACGCGCAATTCGGTCGCTGCAGCGGATGAGTAATAGGTACTACTCTCTTGGATTACCCCCAGGAGCTATCGGGGCACGCGAGTCGCCGGTCCAAGGAGTGTGGAGGAGCGGGCGCAGCCTGACTCCGCGGACAAAACCGGCACATATGTGCCGGTCTGTCGCGGGGTGCGATCTCCCGATCAGTTCGAAGCGACGTTCAATACGACCTGGTGAACTGCCCTGAGCGAAGATCCGTTCGGTGAAGCCACCGCGAGGCGCAAGCGAGTGCCTTTGCGCAGCACCATCGGTTCTTCGAGCCGGTAGGTCCGCGGCCAAGCGGGGTTGGAGCCGCGAAGGCGGATGAGAGCGACGGTCGCCCCGCCGGGGAGTAAGGCTTCGGCGAGAAGGGACTCGAACGGACCCTCGACCATCGGAAGGAACGACAGCACCTCGACGTCTCGCGTCAGCGGGTAGGCGGCCTCTCCGTCTCTTGCCTCGACGACCAGGCTCTCGATTGGCTTCGCCTTCCCCTTCGAAAAGTAGAGTGCCACGCCGCTCCGGTCCCGAATCTCCTTCCCCTCATCGAGCCACGTCTTCTTGTAATGAATCCGAACGAGCAACGACGCGCCCGCGGGTAGCCGCACTCCCCGGCCCTCGGGCCAGACCTCGGCTCCCTCCCCCGCAACCCAGGACGTTGCGGGAGCTCCCGGCTTCGAGCCTTTCGGAACCACGAAGATGAGCGCGGAGCGAACGACGTTCGGACGCTCGGGTCGGAACTCGATGGATCGCAGGAAGTGCTCGCGCCGAAGGTCCGGATCGAGCCGCGCTTCGTGGATCGCTTCGCCGCGATTGGGCACCGAGGACGAACGGCTCGGGAAGCTCGAGGACCAGGTCGGGCTCGCTCTCCGGACGCTCGAGGCTCGTTTCCCGCGCCGGGGCGTCGGCGGGATTCCCCTCGGGAGTCCCGCCGAGGCACCAGTCGACGATGGTATCGACCTCGCTCGCCGTAAGCGCCGAGGAATGTCGAAAAGCGCCGATACGTTCGTCGGCGAACCAGGGTGGCATGGACAGCGAGAGCACCTGGTTCTTGATCGAGACCGCCCAGGGAAACGTGTCCTTGTACGAGAGAAGCGACATGGGCGCTACCCCGCCTTGACGGTGGCAGGACCCGCAACGGGTCTCGAAGATCGGAAGGACGTCGCGATGGTAGGTGAACCGGGTCTTCGTCGGTTTGTGGGCTTCGAGAAGCGATGGCGCCGCGGCGAGAGCGAGCGCCGCCGCTACGAGGGCACGCTTCATCGCGCGACCCCGTACGAAGAAGCTATCTGCCCTGTCGCTTCCTCGAACCGGCCGTAGGCCAAAAGCAGCTTTTCCTTGTTTCCGAGATCGCCGTAGTCGTCGAGGAGCCACGCGGCGCGCACCAGCTCCTTGAGCGCCCACGCGAGCCAGGCGGGATTCGGGGCGCTCGAAACGTGGGGCTCGAGGGCCAGGGCGAGATCCTTCGCCTCGAGGGCGGGAAGGTAGATCTCGTTGTATGCGCCTCTCGCGAGAAGGTCCTGGACGCGTCGATCGCGCTCGACGATCGCCGCGGCGATGGCGACAGGGGCCTCGGGCACGACGAGATCGGAGGTCGCCGCCGCGACGGTCGCCGAGTCCGTGGAGAGACTCGCGAACACGAAGTCGAACCGCTCGAAGGGTCCGTCTCTCTCGAACTGGATCTTCGCCGCGACCTCGAGCGGAAGAGGTCCCTGAGGAATCCTCGCCTCGAGGTAGCTCCCGTCCCGGGATGGAAGAAGGGGGTACGCGACGAGCTCTTTCGTCTCGCGAGTCGCCGGATCGAAGCTCTCCTTCAAGACCACTCTCCCCTTGAACGACTTGGAGGAAAGGGGCTGCGAGAAGTTGTCGTACAGGTGCACGCGGAAGACTCCGTCCTCGGGGTACGTCCCCTCGAGATGGTGCCAGGCGTCGGGGGCCATGAAGAAGATCCCACCGTGCTTCGGGTTGTGATCCTGATGAGGCCTCGCGCTCGTCGACGAAACCAGCGCCATGCGGCAGATCGGACAGGACCCGGGCTCGAGCTCCTTCACCTCGGGGTGCATGGGACAGGCGAAGAACACTTCGTGGCTCACGGGATCGCAGATCCCGGCCGCACACGCGGCACTTCCCCGGCTCGGGCTCGGAAAGTGCATGAAGGGGACAGCTCCAGACGACGGTCACGCGCGCGCGAACCAATGGTCTTCCGCACTGGGCGCAGTGACCTTCAGTGGCCGAGGTCTCCTCGCGGTGCACCGGACAGGTCCAGATGAGCTCTTCACTCGCCTGGATCGGCGCCGCTTCGGATACGATCGCCGCGCCAGACCACACGATAGCGTGCCCAACGAGCATCATCCCTCGGTATCGTATCCCAAGCACTTCCCTCCTCTCATTACCCTACGAGCGGCGGCTTTGTTACTCTGGGCACGAGATGAGTTCGCCCGAATTCACCGAAGAGGGCATCGATCGCCTCGTCGACGACTATCGAGACCAGTGTCTCTGGTTTCTGCGTGGGGACTTCTATCCGAGAACCCTCGAGGAGCGTTTGCGGGTGCTCGGATATATCGAGCGCTACGGCGACCGCTCCGGCTTTCAGAAGGCGGCCAAGGCTCGCAGATGGCTCTTACACCCTTCCAGAAAAGCGTTTGCCGCCTCTTAGCCCGGAACCGCATCGCATCCGGCGAGAGTTACGTGGCTGGAGGCTCGGCGCTCAACGAGCTCATCGCCGCACCGAGGATTTCACGCGACATCGATCTCTTCCACGACTCGGAGGAAGCCGTAGCCGCAAGCTGGGATTCGGATCGGCAACTCCTCGAGAAGCAATACGATGTTGCCGTGCTGCGCGAGCGGCCGGGGTTCGTCGAGGCTCGGATCGCGGACGCGCAGGATTCGGTGCTCCTCCAGTGGACGAGGGACAGCGCCTACCGCTTCTTCCCTCTCATAGAGCACGAAGAGCTCGGGCTGGCGCTTCATCCCTTCGACCTCGCCACAAACAAGGTGTTGGCACTCGTAGGAAGGCTCGAAGTGCGCGACTGGGTGGATGTGATCGAATGCGATTCGAGCATCCAACCGCTCGGCTACCTGGCGTGGGCCGCCTGCGGCAAGGACCCGGGTTTCAGCCCGGCCGCCATTCTCGAGCACGCACGTAGATCGGGCCGCTACTCGGTGGAAGAGGTTGCGGAGCTTTCGTTCTCCTCCGACCCACCGGACGCAGCGGATCTTTCCCGGCGGTGGCGCGCGATTCTCCATGCCTCCGAAGCGCTCATCGCCGTCCTGCCGCCGGAGGATGTCGGTAGATGTGTGCTCGCTCCTTCGGGCGCGCTCTTCCGTGGGGGAGTCGGTGAGCTCGAGGCGGCCCTCGAAAGTGGGGAGATTCGGTTTCACGCAGGAAGCATCCGGGGCGCGTTACCGCAGATCCACGGCGACGTCCGATGACTCCGAAGGTCGTCAAGTCGGCAAACCCGACCTCCGACAGCGAAGGAGTCTGGACCGAGGAGCGCTGCTACATCGTCGAGACCTGGAACCATCCCTCCGACTCCAGCGTATCTCTCGCGCGGGCGCGTGTCCCTCCCGGAGTCACGACCGCGAGACATCGCCTCGCGGTCGATGAGCGATACCTCATCGAAAAAGGCTGGGGCAGGGTCGAGGTGGACGGAATCGAAACGGAAGTACGGCCGGGCGACGTGGTGCTCATCCCGCGGGGCACGACGCAGCGCATTCGGAATCCGGGAGATTTGGACCTCGTTTTCCTGTGCGTCTGCACCCCGCGATTCGAGCCGCGGCACTACGAAGATCGCGAGTCAGACGCGTGAGCGAGTCCCTCGAGCTCTCGGGAAAAGTCGCCCTGGTGACCGGAGCCTCCCGCGGTATCGGAAGCGCCATCGCTTTCCGCTTCGGCGCCGCGGGTGCCGCGGTCGTCGTCCACTACCGGGAGCGCGAAGCCGAAGCCCGGGAGCTCGCGAAGACGCTCGAAGCGCACGGCGCCCGCGCCGTCGCGATCGGGGCGGACCTCCGGGAGGCGGCTGAAATCGACGCGCTCTTCCGCGCCGCCGCGGACGAGGTCGGCGATCCGGACATCCTCGTGAACAACGCGGGGAGCTACCCTCTCCACTCGCTCGTCGACGCCGCTCCCGAGGAGTGGAAGACCGTCGTCGAGACGAACCTCCTTTCCGTGCACCTCGCGACCCAGGCCGCGGCTCGGCGTCTCATCGCGAGACGTGCTCCGGGCGCCGTGGTGAACGTCGCCTCCATCGAAGGGCTTCAGCCCGCTCCAGCGCACAGCCACTACGTCGCGGCGAAGAGCGGAGTCCTGGCGTACACGCGCTCCGCCGCACTCGAGCTCGGTCCGCATGGCATCCGGGTCAACGCCGTCTCCCCCGGCCTCATCTGGAGAGAGGGAATCGAGGAGGCCTGGCCGGAGGGCGTCGCCTCGTTCCGTTCTCGCGCGCCCCTCCGGCGGCTCGGGCGTCCGGAGGAAGTCGCGGAGGCCTGTCTGTTCCTCGCGTCTCCGCGTGCGAGTTTCATCACCGGCGCGAACCTCGTGGTGGATGGAGGCGTTCTCACCGCCCCGGCTTTTTAGACAAACCGTATTGACAAGAGGACAAGGAAGGTCTATAGGAGAAGTGTAATCGTCGGGAAGGAGGCAATGAATGACGTCTCCGCCGGACCAGCAGGGCCCCTCGAGGGCCTGAGGATCTTCCCACAAGAACCTCCTCCTGCCGTCGAGGGTCGCTAAAGCCGGGCTCTGACGGATTCCGTGATCCCAATCGCCCACGCGGCCGCGCGTAAGCGCAGTCCGGGCACGAACCGAGCGGCTCTCAGGAATTCCGCCAAAGCCATATCTGGCTCGTCGGATCGGGCGGGAAGGCGTTGAAAAGCTTGTCCCGCGGAGGAGGCCCACTCCGAGCTGAAACTGCCCGGTCGTCGTCGCGGTTCTTGCGACCGACCGGGGTGCCGATCCACGAGGCCGCAACCGGCTCGTGGCCGAAGGGACGCGAATTCTCGCGCCCTGTCGGCTGCGAGCCTTTGCGTTTCTCCCCCTCTATTCCCGCGCGGAACGATAGACCTTGATGTCACCCGACTGGAATACCAGATCGAGCGAAGGAAGGTGGTCCAGTCCGTCGGGCGGAAGGCCATGCTCGATTCGCAGAGAAGGGTCGAAGACGACGTAGTCGACGTCGAGCTGCCGGAGCGCGGCCCGCCCTTCGTCCTCGCTCTCGGGGACGAGCAGCCGCCTTTCGAGCCGATAGGCGTCCGTATCCAACCAGGGCAAGCCCGTGCGGACTATGCGCCTCCCGGTAAGCGCCGGGATCCACTGCGCGACGTCTGCACCGGCGAAGAAGACGTCCCTTTCGTCCGAGTGCTCGCGGATCCAGGCGCCGAGGGCCGTCAGTCGCTTCGGAACAGGCTCCAGAGAGAGCCGGAAGTGTGGATCCATCGCGTCGGGACGCCACCACCAGGGGAGCGTCAGAGGAAACCACAGCAGCAGAACGACCGAGGTCAACTTCGGCCACGTCCATTGGAACCCCGAGGCCGCGCTTTTCTCTGTCGGCCGATAGGAAACGACTCATCAAATCCACCAACCCCATGGCCGCCAGGACAGCGGTCAGCACGACCAGGAAGAAATAGATCTCGTCGGACTGTCTGGCCTGCCCCAGGGCCAGCAGAACGCCGTTGGCCGCCCAGGCCGCGTACGCCCCGGTGATGAGGCCCACCCACAGCAGTCGGAATCGACCTCCGCGCTTCCAGCAGCTCCAGATCCCCCAGCACGCGAGCAGGAACGTGGGGCCCAGGTCGAGGGTCGCGAGAAAGAAGAGCGAGTGAGTGCTCGAGGGGCTGTCCCCCCATACGCTCATCAGGGGGTTATCCGGGTGCACGCCCGTGGGAAAACTGACGACCGGGAAGCTCCGCACCAGATACCAGAGGTAGGGAGCCACCAGTACCAGAGAGACGAGGAGGATCGCAGCCAACCGCGCCAGCTCGGCCTTCCCGCGTTCCTCGCGCCGCAACCAGCCGATCACGGCATAGCAAGCGACCCCTGCGCAGGCAAGCGCCCAGTGAACGATGAACGCCCAGCCGAGCGCGCCGAGGACGAGCGCGGCCGCCGCGGAACGCCGCAATGTTGGACGGCCGGCGGCCAGGGTCGCGAACAGAGGCACGAGCGCCCATCCCAAGGCATGATTCGGCTTCAGGAGGAAGGTGCGCTGCCAGAAACTCCTGTAAGGACTCAAGTAGTCGAGCGGCCCCGTGGGCGCGAGCAGGACCAGGAAAACCACGAGAAAGCCCGTCAGCACGCGCTCGACGTCGCTCCCGGAGGATTCGACGTCGGGTCGGTCTCGGAAGGAGTAGAAGAAGCTCATCCCTACCAGGGTGATCGCCACTGCCGGCAGGAAAGGATAGATCGTCATCACCGTGCCCGGATCGAAGAGGGAGAGCGCGGCGACGAGGAGCGCCCAGGCCGGCTCGAGGTTGCGGCCTCCGACCACACCCGACTCCCATGGCGCGCTTCCCGCCGCGGCGGTCGCGGCCCACCCCAGGTTCCTCTGGCGATCCATGCCTGCCTCGAGTCCATAGAGCCGTTGAAGGGGGTAGGTCGTGAAGAACCAGCAAACGAGGGCGAAGAGGACCACGACCCAGACGCTACTCACCTTCCTCGCGCGAAAGAGCAGAGCGACCCACGTCAGATAGAGGGCGGCGTAGAGCGCCCGTCCCATCGAAAGGAAGCCCGCGACGTCCAGATCGAAGACCGGGATCCCGAGGAAGTTCATTCTCCGGCCTCGACAGCCGCGCAGGGTCTCGCGCGGAAGGGGGCGATCGGACGAGCGCGGTCGAGCGACGCCGAGCGCATCAATCGCGGACGTATCCCAGCGACCGGAGGTTCTCGATCTGCTCGGGATCGAGCTCTACCGGATCGCCTTCGCGTCGCTCCAGAACCCAGAGCGGGTCGAGCGCCTTCCGAAAGGACTCGGCGAGGTCGGGATGCCCGACCAGCTCGTTGCGCCGCTCTCCACGATCGTCGGCGATCCGGTACAGCTTCTCGCTCTCACCGGTCTCGAGAATGGAGTCGTAGAGGGAGTTGCGAGGCTCGTAGTCGGGTACGCCGGGTCTCGTGCGGATGTACTTGTACTCCCGCGTCCTGACCGCCTTGGCCTCCGGCCCCCATGCCGTCGCTTCGGCGAAGAAATGACGCCGCTGTTCCCGGGCCCGACCCGACAGAACCGGCATGAAGCTCGCTCCGTCGAGCCCGGGCGGAACGGGAACGCCAAGATAGTCGAGCAGGCTCGGCATGACGTCGATGAGCGCCGTCAGGCTTCCGTTGGTTCGGGGAAAGGAGGTGTCCGACGGAAACTTGATCAGGAGCGGCACCCTGAGCAGCTCATCGTACAGCGAATGGCCGTGCAGATAGGCCCCGCGCTCGAACAACTCCTCGCCGTGGTCGGCGGTCACGACGATGAGGCTGCTCTCGAACAGATCGTTCTGCTTCAACACCGAGATCAGCTCGCCGAAGCGGGCGTCGTAGTACCCGGCGTGGTTCTGGTAGAGCCGGCGAACGTCCTCTCGTTCGCTTTCCGACGGCCGCCTTTGCAGGAAGGTGTCGTAGGAAATCCTGTCGGCGTCTCCGTTCGCGGCCTCGCCGTCCGGCTGCCGAAACAAGGGAGCGTGGACGTCGTACGAGTGGAACAGGAGGAAGAAGCTCTGTCGCCGGTGCTTCTCGACGAACGCCTTGAACGTCGGAATCAGGGGTGCCGCGTCCCTCACGGATTCATCGACGAAGGAATGAAATCCCTTGTCGACGCCGTAGTCCGGATTGAAGGAATGATCGCTGGCGATCGCCGCCGTGAGGTAGCCGTTGCGACCGAGGACCTCCGCCATCGTCGTCACCCTCTCGTCGGCGAGCGTCCTGTTGTGGCCATACGCGAGATTGAGGCCGTGCCGCGAAGGGTAGCGACCGGTGAGCAGAGAGAAATGAGCGGGCAGAGTCCATGGCGAGACGGTGAAAGCCTCGTCGAACCTCACGGCGGCGCGGGCGAACGCCGAGAGGTTCGGAGTGTGCCGGGCGGAACTTTCGTTGAAGGGGCCGATGAAATCCGGCCGGAGCGTGTCGACCGATATGAGGATGACGTTGGGTCGAGCCGCAACGGCGCCCGCCCGCGTGAGGACGAGAGGAGATCCCCAAAGCGTCAGCGCCGTTTTCCTCGGGGTCGATTTCGATTGGGGAGCGCCGCTCGCGGCATTGGACACGCCCAGTAACAGCTCGACCTTCGTCTCCCGGCGCACGGGAAGCTCGACGTCGAGGCTGAAGAAGTCACCGAGCTTCTTCTGTGTCTCCGCCGAGACCGTCTTCTCGAAGACCCGCCGGGAGCGACCGTCGGAAACGAGCTCGGCGAAGAACGTGACGGCCGAGCTGTCCTCCTCGGTTCGGCGGAGATCGAACCCGTACCGCGCCTGCAGAACGTCGCCGGGCGCGGCGTTCACTCGATACCGGTAGGCGGACCCGGCGGGAGCGAACAGGCCGGGAACCAGCTCTCGTCCCTGCTCGCTCAGTCTTCGTTCCGCGGTCTTGATGAGGTAGCGGAAAGCCCGAGGCTGATAGGGCCGATCGGGCGTGTACTCGAGGTTGAGAAGCTGTACTTCGTCTCGGGTCGGCTTCCGATTCGGAGCGAGGAAGGCCGTGGCCACGGCATCTCCCGCACTCGAGAACCGCTGGTGGAAGAGACCGCCGAGGACGGCCTGAACCCGATGATTGTCTCCACCCGACCTGCCGAGCTCGACACCCCAGGCGCCCTCCGCGCTTGCGTGCCCGTCGATTCTCGTACTCGAGCAGGCTCGCATCGATGATCGCTTTCTCGCCAACGGCCACGAGAACGCGGCTCTCCCGGACCTCGATTCGATAGGTGCGCCACAGTTCATTGGTCGGCTCGCCACGGACCTGCGCGATGACGGATGTAGTTTCCGGATGGAGATTCGCGGCGAGGCGTTGCCGCTCGACCGTTATCACTCCGTTGGACCGGAGCTCGATCGCGTATCGTCCCTCCGGCCGCTCGCCGAAGAAAGCCGTCAACCTCTGCTCGTCGGCTTCGGCCCAGCGAGTCCGGTAGCGAAAGCTCACCGCGCCGGCGGGCGCCTCCCGAACGCCGGGCTCGAACGTCAGGCGGTTGTGAAATTCGCCCGTCCGAGTCAGGTGAACGTAGCCTTCGGAGTCGAAATCCCAGTCACCGGTCTCGAACGCGATGCCTCCGACGGATTCGAGTCGAGGCAAGGAAATCGTCGCTTCACCCAGCATCGCGATCAGATCGTGCTTGACCGAGTATCGGTCCGAAGTGGCGGGACCGCCTCCGCAAGCGGGCGCGAGGAGGATCGACGCCATGGAGAACATCGGGAGCCACGGTGAGTAGCCTGCTCGACGGACGAGGCCGATGAGAGTCGACGAGCCCACCCGGGCATATTACTGTAACCTGTTGCACCCTCGCAATTTCCGGGGTCGATCCCCGTGCGGTGCTCCTAGGGGTCTCCGCTCTCGACGCTGGACCGATTCGGAATCGAGCGCGGCGAGAGCCTGCCGGGCGGCGGGTTCCGCATTTCGTCCGGTTCCCCCGAAGCGATGACCAGGGTAATCACTTTCAGGCGGGGCGCGCCGAGCCTGCGCTCCTGCCACGAGAACTCGAGATAGTCACGGACGATTCCGGCGAGACTTCCCGCGAGCAATCTTTTCCAGGTTACGAAGCGATCCTCGATGACATAGCCGAGCGTCCGAATCCTGTCCTGAAGCTCGGCAAGCGAGAGCCCTAGACAATCGGCATCGTGCACCCCTTCGCTCGAGTGCAGGCGCGTCCATTGCAGGAAGCACTTGCCCCCGGGGCGCAAGCTCTCCATCCATGCGCCGAAGCACCGGTCGAAGTCGTAGGAGTGATCCCAGGAGTTGGAGTAGACGAAGTCCACGGAGTGATTCCATTCCGGGTTCTTCTCGTGAAAATCCCACTGCACGAGGTGCGGGAAATCACTCGCGGTGGGCGAGATCTCGGTCCCGATCACCTCGATGTCGAGAAGCTCGCGGAGCACGGCGACCTCGAAACCGTTCCGCGCGCCGTGACAGATGCCGAACGAGGCATTCGGGAGGCGATTCCTCACGTAGCTCGCGATTCCCTCCAACTCGGCTCTTTCCGCCCATACGACGGCGAGCTTGCTCCGGTTGACCTCGACCTGCGCCTCGCGATACCGCTCGTAGCTGGGGAAGTCGATCTTCTTCATGACATGAAGAGGAGCCGCGGCCGGATGCTATCCCTCGGCCGCTCGCCGCGGCAAGCTCGATCGCCGAGCGCGCTCACCGCGCGCCAATCCCGCTCTTCGCGGCGAGAAGGATGTATCCGACGCACCACCCCTCGGCCAAGCCGGGAAAGAGACGCCCGAGCAGGAAGTCGGCGCCGCGCGCCGACGCCACCGCGATATACCTCACCAGTGGAAACAAGAGCCAGGGTGAGGCGGAAGCGCAGAGACACTGGAGCGGACCCGCGAGGAGGGGCACGGTTTCGGCTCTTTCGAACCGGGCATCCTGCGAGAGGGAACGGAGGCCGTCGTCGGTGAAACGGAAGTAGTCGTGGGGCGACGCGTGTTTTGGATGGGTAAGGACCGTCGTCAGCAGCAGGAGTCCTCCCGGCCGGAGGCAGCGATAGCTCTCCGCGAAGAACGCGTGCGGACGCCTCACGTGCTCCAACACCCAGAACGAGACGACGGCGTCGAAAGACTCCGCTAGCAACGGCCAGGGCCGGTCGAGGTCGGCGACCACCTGAGGCCGCCGGCGACGATCGAAGTTGACGGCGATCGTGGAGTGCGGCTCGGGGATCGCGACCGCTTCCCATGACGTCGTGGTGGGTCCGCCGGCATCCAGGATGCGCGGCCCCGGAGGAATCGGCAAACGCAACCTCGTGAGCGAGGCGTTCGTCGCGGACCGCAGGATGCTCTGATGTTTTCGGAGCTCCGCCCAGAGGCTCGTCCCGGCCATCAGGACGTCCGCCCCGAGGCTTCAGCCGGACACGCGCATCCCCTGCTCACCGCGCCGCGTTCGCCGCTTTCTCCAGAATCCTCGTCGCTAAGGCGCCGGCGTCGTCACCGAGATGACGTTCGAGAGCAGTGACGTGTTACCCGAATCGTCCGTGACCTTGAGAGCGATGTAGTAGGTGGTATTCGGAGACAGGCCGGTGAGAACGAACGATTCCGGCGAGCCCGCGACCTTCGGAGCGGGCTCTCCCGCCGCTTGGTTGGCGGCGAGGAAGTCCGCGTCGTTTCCGATGTTCGTCGTCCGGAACCGGAGGTCGTAGCTCGCCGCCGTTCCCGTGGTTCCGTTGTCTCCGGTGGCCGTCCAGCTCAAGGTGACGCGGTCGGCGATGGCCGTCGCTTGGCTCACTTCCATGTCCGAAACCTGAACGTAGAACAACCCGTTACCCGAGTATGCCTGCGACTCGGTGACCAGCAAGCGGATGAATCGCCCGGGAGCCGGTGTGAAATTGAACGTGTACCAGGTGGCGGCCGCGGCGACGAAGTCGTTGACGGTATGGAGCGTCGTGAAGTTCACGTTGTCGCTGCTGACCTGAATCTGGAAGTCCTTCGGAAACAGCGTGCCGAGGTCGGACCGCGAGCGGAGTCGCACCCGCCCGACGTTCAGCGGAGCGCCGATGTCCAGGGTGAGGAACTCCTGCTGCATCGCCGCCCGACCGATAGAAGACCAGAGTGTGTTGGGGTCCTGGTCCACGGCGCGCCCCTTGACGTGAGGGTCGAGCTCGCTCGATGCGGCGAACGCGCTCGCGCCCCGCACCATGTACGTGTACCCTCCGGGCACCCCGCTGAGATCCGTGATCGCGGCCGGACTCGCGCCGTCCGACGTGCTCCGGCTGACGACGTTCGACAGGAGCGACGTCCCTCCCACCTCGTCCCGCACCTTCAGGGCGAAATAGTACAGCGTGTCCGGCGACAGCGAAGTCACCGTGAACACTTCCGGGGAGCCTGCCGGCAGCGGCGCCGGCTCTCCCGTTGCCTGCGTGGCTGCGGCGAAGTCGGCGTCGCTCACGATGGGAGAGGTTCGGTACCGGACGTCGTAGACGTCCGCCGTGCCTACGGACCCATCGTCGCCAGTGGCGGTCCAGGTGAGCTGGACGCTGGTGGCGGACGAGGTCCCGACGGCCAGGTTGGTCACCGTTCCCGGCAGGATCGGCGGCATCGTGACCTGGGGCACGTTGGAGAGGCCCGAGAGCAGTCCGCCGTCGTCCGCGGTCTTCAAGGCGAAGTAGAGCGGAGTCTCCCCGGGGAGACCGGAGGCGATGAAAGTCTCGGCCGAACCCGCAGGTTGGGGCGCGGGCTCTCCGGTGAGAGGCGTGGCGGAGTCGAAGTTGCCGACGGTGATGGGAGACATGCTGAAGCGCAGATCGTAGAGCGCCGCCGTCCCCACCGTTCCGTTGTCTCCCGGCGCCGTCCAGGTCAAGGTCGCCTGCGTCGTCAAGTCGACGGCGGAATAGACTTCCATCTCGGCGAGCTGGGCGTAGAACAGGCCGTTGGTGTACGCGGCGGCTTCGGTGATCAGGAGCTTCAGGTAACGCCCGGAGCCCGGCGTGAAGTCGAAGGTGTACCAGGTGGCGACCGAGGCCACGAAGTCGCTCTCGGAATCGAGGGTGACGAAGTTGACGCCGTCCATGCTCACCTGGAAATGAAAGTCCTTCGGGAAGAGAGAGGCGAGGTCGCTTCGCGAGCGCAGGCGCACCCGGCCAATCGAGTGGACAGTTCCTAGATCCAGGGTGATGAACTCCTGCTGCGCCACGCTCCTCCCTGGAGTCGACCAGAGCGTCGCGAGGTCCAGGTCGACGGCTCTCTGGGGAACGTGGACGTCCAGGAAACCGGACGAAGCAAGGACGTTCGCCATGCGAAGGGTGTAGGCGTAGCCTCCGGGCGTCGCGGCGAGGTTCGTCACCGCGGCCGGCGGTGAGCTGTCGGCGGTCGACCGGCTCACGACGTTGGACAGACCCGACGTGCCGCCCGCCTCATCGAGAACCTTCAACGCAAAGTAATAGAGGGTATCCGTCGAGAGCCCGGTCACGTTGAAACTCTGCGGCGTTCCGGGGGATAGAGGCGCGGGCTCTCCCACCACCTGCGTCGCCACCGCGAAGTCCGCTTCGCTCACGATGGGCGAGGTGCGATAACGAAGGTCGTACGCGGTGGCCACTCCGATGAGGCCGTCGTCCCCGGTTGCGTTCCAGTTGAGTTGGACGGAGTTGGCCGTGGTCGTGCCCGCCGCCAGGGTGGTGACGGCCGCCGGGGTGACCGGGGGAGTGACCAGAGACGGCACGTTGGAGAGGCCCGAGAAGTTCGGCACTTCGTCCTGGGTCTTGATCGCGAAATAGAGCGTGGCCTCGGCGGGAACACCCATGAGGGTGAATGCCTGGGCCGTACCCGGAGCCGCGGGCGCCGGCTCTCCCGTCACCGGGATCGCCGAAGCGAAATCGCCGCTGGTCACGATCGGCGTGTTCGCGTAGCGAATATCGTAGGCGGCAGCGGTGCCCTGGGTTCCGTTGTCCCCGGGGGCCGTCCAGCCGAGGTTCACCCGATCGAACAACAGACCGCCTTCATAGACCTCCGCCTCGGCGATCTGCGCGTAGAACTTCCCGTTTCCGGGATAGGCGTTGGTCTCGGTGACGAGAACGCGGACGTAGCGGCCGACCTTCGGCACGAAGTCGAAGGTGTACCAGGTCGCCGCGGCGGCCGTGAAATTGTTCACGATATGCGCGGTCGTGAACGACAGTCCGTCGGAGCTGACCTGGATCTCGAAGTCGCGGGGGAAGAGCGTCCCCAGATCCGACCGCGATCGCAGGCGAACCCGGCCGACGCTGAAGGAGCCGAGGAGGTCGAAGGTGAGGAACTCGACCTGCTGGACGTCTCGAGCGGGCGACGACCAGATAGTCATCAGATCGTTGTCGACCGCTCGTTCCTTGACGTGCACGTCCAGGGTTCCCGACACCGCCACGGCGGCGGCGTTTCGCTTCACCAGGCCCGTCGAAGGGAACGCGGCAACGAGATCGGTTATGGACGCAGGCGCCTGTCCGTCGAGCGTCTTGTCGCTCACGACGTTCGACGGCGGGGATGCGAGATCGGCGTCGTCGATCACGCGAATGGCGAAATAGTACGTCGTTTCGTTGGCGAGCCCGGTGACGGTGTGGGACTCGGCGCTCCCCGGCGGCTGAGGCGCGGGAATCGGGACCGACGTGGCGGCGTTGAAGTCGGCGAGGCTCACGATCGGCGACGTGGAGCGGCGGAGGTCGTACGCCGCCGCCGTTCCCGTGTTTCCGTCGTCACCGGTGGCAGTCCAGGACAGCGAGATGGAAGTGTTGGTCTTCCCCGTTACCTGCAGGTTGGTAACCGTCCCGGGCGCCGTGCCCGGAGTTGCCACCTTCACCGAGTTGGACAACGTAGAGACGTTGGGACGCTCGTCGGAAGTCTTGACCGCCCACCACAGCACGGCCTCCGTGCCGAGGCCGGTGACCGAGAGAGACTGGATCGTTCCCGCGGGGAGCGGCACTGGAACCACGGCGGGGCTCACCGGGGTGGCGTTGGCGAAGTCGGTGTTGGTGAGAATCTGTGTGGGCGAATACCGGAAATCGTAGCTCGCCGCCGTCCCCGTCGTACCGTCGTCACCGGGCGCGGTCCACTGGAGGGTCACGCCGCCTGCCGCCAGATCGAACCGGTAGACCTGGATCTCGGCGATCTGCACGTAGAACAACCCGTTTCCGGAGTAAGCCGCCGGCTTGGTCACGAATATCTTAACGTAGCGTCCGTTGACGCTGGGGAATGTAAACGTGTTCCAGGTCGCCGCGGGGGTGCTGTAGCCGGTCACGCTCAGAGCGTCGACGAAGGTGACGTTGTCGGGGCTCACCTGGATCTTGAAGTCGATGGGGAACAGCTCACCGAGGTCGCTTCTGGACCTCATGCGCACGCGCCCCACGGGCTGGATCGAGCCGAGGTTGAGGGTTATCGCCTCGTTTTGCATCACGGCTCGAGGAGGGGATGACCACAGTGTAGAGAGGTCGCCGTCCACGGTGCGTTCCTTGACGTGCGGGCTGAGATCCCCGGTGGAGCTCGTCACCCCGATTCCCAGGAGCTGGGTGAACGAGGCCGCCCCGGGCGTTCCCGTGAGATCGGAGATCGCCGCCGGGGCGACGTTGTCCAGGGTGTCGCCGGTCACGACGTTCGAAAGGGCCGAGACGTTGCCGACGTCGTCCGTGCTCTGGATCGCGAAGTAATAATGCGTATTCGACGTGAGGCCAGTGACCGTCTTCGACTGGTTGGTACCCGGAGCGGCCGGCGCAGGCATCCCGGTGACCGGGGTCGCGGCGCCGAAGCTCGCCGCCGTGATCGGAGTTGTGGAGTAGCGAAGATCGTACCCCGTTACTGGGCCTCCCGCGGGACCGTCCTCGTTGGGCGCCGTCCATTCGACGACGATGCTGGTCAACCCGGGAGTGTTCGTGGACAGGTCGAGGATGGGCTCGGGAGCGATTCCGCTGGTGGCCACGACCACGGTGTTCGATACCGGAGATGGGTTCCCCGCGTCGTCCGGGAACGAATCGCGACCGCGTAGAACGTCTCGGACGCGAGCCCGGTCAGAGTGAAGGACTGGATCGTTCCCGCGACACCCGGCACCGGCTCGCCCGTCGCCTGGGTCGCGGTGGAGAAGTTGATCGCCATTCCCGGCTGAAAGCGGAGGTCATAGCTCGCCGCGGTTCCCGATGAGCCGTCGTCTCCGGGAGCCGCCCAGGTAACCTGGATCGATCCCGTGGCGGTACTGCTCAACGACACCTCGATCTCGGCGATCTGGGCGTAGAAGAGGTTGTTCGCGGCGTACTGGCTCGGCTTGGTGATCCAGATCCGCACGTACCGCCGGGTGGTCCCTGCCAGGGGAAAGTCGGTCCAGGTCGAGGCGGCGGTCGAGAAGTTGGTGATCGTGGCCGCGTTGGTGAAGTTCACGTTGTCGTTGCTGACCTGGATCTGGAAGTCCTTGGGAAACAGCTCGGGGACGACGTCGCGGCTGAGCATCCTCACGTGATTGAACGTCCTGGACGAGCCGAGATCCAGGGTGATGAACTCGGTTTGGAGGGCGGCGCGCGCCGGGCTCGACCAGAGGGTCGATACGTTCAAATCGACGGCTTTTTCCTTGTTGTTGCTGGCGTTGATTTCCCCCGAGGAGGCGATCGCGGACACCCCCGTCAACGGCGTGAACAGGTTGGGCACGGAGCCGGAGAGGACGATTCCGCTCGGCGACGTGAGGTCGGTGCGGAACGCGAGATAGGAGGAGAAAGGCCCCTGGCTCGAGGCGTTCGCTGCCTGGATCCGCCAGCGGAAATTCTTGTTGGCCGCGAGATTCGAGGGGGACTGCCCGAGGTGCCGGTGAGCCCGGGGATGCTGATCGTCCCTCCGTCGGTCAGGTTGTCGACTTCGATGTTGTAGCTCGTAGCTCCGGCGACCGCCGTCCAGGTGAACGTGGGAACGAGAGTGGAGATGTCGGCGTTCGGGCTCAAGGGAGTCGGCGGCCCGAGCCGGACGTTCATCGTGAGGTCGGCTTCCGCGGAGCGTCCGTCGTCGTCGGTGACGCGGACCCGGAACGGTCCGAAAGAGCCCAGGGAAGTCGGCGTACCGCTCACGATACCCGAGGAAGCGTTCGGACCCGAGAGACCCGGCGGAAGCGAGCCCGACAGGAGCTGGAACGAAAGCGGATAGGTTCCGCCGACGACCGGCACTTGCTTGGAATAGGCCTGCTGAAGGTATCCCTCGGGCATCACCGTCGACGAGAACGACGGCGGCGGCGGCGGGAGATGAATGATGCTCACGTGCACCCCATCGTCGCCGTAGCCGTTGCGGAAGACGATCGTCGCCTGTGGATCCGCTGGGTCCGGGCGGGCGGCGATTCCCAAGGGGAATGCGTTCAGATAGGAGAACACGCAGGGCGGGGTGAGCACCCCTGTGCCCGCAGTGACCTCCTTGAAGTAGCCAGAGACGCCGGCGAAGTACGTGGCCACCAGCTTCCCGGTGGAAGAACTGAAGGTGATCGGACCGGGATTGTCCCAGGCGGGTCCGGAGCTCGTGAGGTTGAATCGCGAGCTCACCGCTCCGGCCGACGTCACGAAATGGTACCGGACGTCCGGGTATCCGCCGACCGACCAGTCCTCGAAGGTCACCATGAACTGGTCCGTAGAGGCCGCCCAGCCCACCTCCGGAATCTGCTGGTTATCCTCGCCCGTTCCGATTCCGAGCACGCCGGAGGCGAAACTCCCGCCGTCTCCGGCGACTAGACGCCCGCGCACGTCGGCTCGGGTGGGCGCCGAGAAATCGCGGACGTAGACGATGAGGAATCGATTGGTGGCCGAGGAATATGCCACTCTTCCGCTGAAGCCCAGCGAATCGACGACCACCTCCGGGGAAAGGCCGCCCACGGTGCTGTCACCGCCCACCATGCGGAATTTGACTCCGATGCCGATCCCGGAATAGGCGACCATGTACTTGTCGTTGTTCGGGCTGTAAGCGACTCGGGACTCCTGCGCGGAGCCGATGAAGAACGGCGTTCCCAGCGGTTGTCCGTTTCCGTCCAGATAGCGCCCATAGAGATTGGTGGGGTTGTCGTATCGCCAGGTCGCCAGAAACTCGTTGCGGTCCGGGTTGTAGGCGAGGGCCACGTCCTGCACGTTGATGTTGGGACCGAGACTGACTTCCGGTCGGATCGTCCCATCCGGGTTGACGCCGAGAGCTCGAGCGTCCCCGGCCTTGTAGGAGACCAGAGAGAAGTCGTTCTCAGAGTTGTAGGCGATGGCCTGAAAGAACTGGAGGCCCGGTGGATTCCGAACGCGACCCGGTGGCAGCTCGTTCGCGGGGTAAGGCACGACGGGGCACGTTTGCGCGTTCCCGAGTGACGGAATGAAGAAAAGTGGAGCGACCGCGGCGAAGAGCCACCGAGAAATCCATGATGAATCCAGCATTGGGATGCGTGCACCTTTCATTGTTGAGTTGGACCGGTTCGGGATTTTACCAACAAGCATACCGGTAATCCAAACATTGCGTCAGTTACCGGAATCACTTTCGGGATCAGGGTTTGGACATGCCGCAGGGCGCCCGGACCGCCGAAATTGCCCGAAAAGCTCGACGAGCCTGTCGGCGAGGGCTGCAAGGCTATGCAAACGCACAACTTGTTCTCGAAGGGTCCTCCCCATCTGCTTGCGCGCCTCGGGCGGTAGAGCCAATACCGAGCCCAAGCGTCTGCCGAGGTCAGAGGCGTCTCCCCAGGAAAAGAGTAAATTTTCGTCGAGCCCACCCAGGGTCTCCGCGAAGTCCCGGTTGGCGACCATCGACGGGATCCCGCAGGCCATCGCCTCGAGAGCCACTTTGTCTCCGAAACCCTCGGCGGTCAGATTCACGTGAACCGCCGCCCGCCGGTACCATTCGGGCATTTCTTCGAGCGAGGCCGCCGGGTGAAAGCGGACGATATCCGCCAATCGAAGCTCTCTCACCAGCGTCTCGAGCGACTCGAGATAACCCCGATCCGACGGTCGCGCCGGGCTCCCCAGAATGACCACTTGAAAACTGTCGAAGCGTTCCCGGAGAAGGTCCACGGCGCGCAGGAGCGTGGGGTGATCCTTCACCGGGGATATCCTCCCGGCGCAAAGAATCATCGGTGGCTCGTCGCCTGCCGATGGGCGGGGCGAGAAATGGTCGACGTCGATCCCCTGGCCGATGACCGCGAGCTTGTCCTTCCGGTACCGATAGGCTCCCGGAAGGCTCGTGACCATCCGATCGGAAAGAAGGTGTGCCGCGCGCAGCATCGGTGTCACGCTCGGATGAGCGTACCAGGTGACGATGGGTACCCGGAGCGGCCTCAGTAACGGGGCGGAGAGCACCGTGAAGGCGGGCATCATGTGTGAGAAGCAGGCGTCCACCGGTTCCGTGCGGAGGATGTGAACGAGGTGCCGGTAGAAGAGCGCGAGGCGGCGGGGGATCCCGTAGCCACGCTCCTTGCCTACGGAATAGACGCGGACGTTCCCCGGAAGCTCGAAACGACCCGAGCGCATCGTCACCACATGGACTCGGGTGACCCTCTCGGCCACCGCTCGAATCCAGCTGGTGGTGAACCCCAGGGCGGGGTCATCCACGTCCGTGGACAAGTTGAACCAGAGAAGGTTCACCGCGCACCGGCCCGGGGAGCGGTCGACGCTGCGGATTCCGCCGCCTGTTCGAGCAGGCGCTTGTAACCAGAAACGTAGGATTCCGCGGAGAAGAACTGACGGGCGAACTCGCGGGCCTCCTCTCCCATCGCCCGGGCCTTCTCGGGATGGCGCAAGACCCACTCCAGTTTTTCCGCCAGAGCCGAGACGTCTCCGGGCGGTACGAGAAACCCCGTTCGTCCATCGGACACCAGCTCGACGATCCCGCCGACGCGGCTGGCCACGACCGTCGTTCCGCAGGCCATCGCCTCGAATACCACTCTTCCCAGCCCCTCGGAAAGCGACGGCAGGACCAGCGCGAGCGCCCCGGCCATGTGCGGGGCGAGATCTTCCTGGGGCATCGCGCCCAGGAACCGGACGTCCGAAGCGATGCCGAGAGCGCGAGCCTCGTCGGAAAGGCGTCTCGCGTAGTCGGGGTCCTCCGCCCGACCGATGAGGACCAGCCGGGAATCCGGAGGTCGGTTCCGGATTCTGGCGAAGGCGGAGATGAGGACGTCGACCGCTTTGAGCGGAGTGAGCACTCCGACGTAGAGGAGAGTGCGCTCGTTCCCCTTCGGTTTCTTTGCCGTCCCCGCTTCGATGAAAGGCTGTATGTCGGTCCAGGTGGGGAACTGGACGATAGGCTTTCCCGGGGCCCAGGCTTCGAGCTGCTTCCGGGTGGAAGATGAGATCGCCCGGAGCGCGTCCGAGCGATTGAGGGAGAACCTCGACAAGCGACGGACGAGATACCGGTAAAGGGAGGGAAAGGCAGGGCGCCGCTGAAGGAAAGGCGCGGCCTCGAAATCTCCATGGCTCTCCACGACGAGGGCCACGCGCTTGCCCAGCAGGCGCGCGGCCGATCGGACGAGCGCCGCGGCGAACCCTTCATAGGGGCTCTGGGCGACGAGCACGCTCGGGTCTCCTCGAAGCGCGGCACGGACGGCGAGGACGGAGCCCACGGTAAATAGGAACGGATAGCGCAGAACCGGCGTGGGGAGCCAGGGAAGGAGATAGAACCGAACCTCCTGCTCGAAAGCTCTCGGCCTCAGCGTCGTCGAAAAGCCGATGACGACGATCTCCCCCAGCTCTTTCAAGGCTCGGTATTTCTTCGCGCTCGTCGCGTCGAGGGGCTGGGAGTACTGAACGCTACTGAAGAAACAAACCGAGAAGGCCGCCATCGACGCCGAGGATACTATCATCCTACGCGGCCTGAAGTTTGCGGCATGACGTCCCGGGCCTCATCATTGCGGCGACCGACATTCGAAGATGCTTTACCCACACGACCACTTCTATCCGCTGTTCGTCGAGCTCCTCGCCGAGATCGCGCGAGCGGGCCTGGTGCTGGACCTGGGGACCTATTCCGGGTTTCGAAAGGAACTGTCGTTCCATCGCTCCTCATTCCAGAAGCTCTATTACTCGATGGACCTGACGCACGAGGGGGGAAACGAAGGCCCGGACGTCGTGGGGGACATCCTGCGGCTTCCGTTCGCCGACGCATCCGCCGACGCGGTTCTCTGTAAAGAGGTACTGGAACACGTACCCGATCCCGGAGCGGCCGTCGCCGAAATCCACCGCGTTCTCAAACCGGGCGGCGCGGCGTTGTGCACCATCCCTTTCCTGCACCCCTACCACGGGACCCGCGGGCGACTCCCCGATTTCTGGCGCTTCACCGAAGAGGGTGCGGCCCAGCTGTTCTCCGGCTTCACCAGCGTCGAGGTACGAAGAGCCGGCGGAGCCGTCATCGTTCTTCGGGTGTTCTCCCCTCTCTTGTTGAGAAAGGCGCTCTCTTCCCGTCTCCTCGCGCCTCTCGTCAACGCTCTCGATCGAATGACCCTCCGCTTCGGAGCGACTCACCTCTTCATGGTTCTCGCTCGGAAATGATGCGCGCCGCTCCATCCCGAGGTCGCTTGGGGTAGAGCCCGGCGGCGAGAGGGGCGACGACGATCGCCGCCGCCCAGGCCGAGGCGAAGAACCATCTGGTCAGCGGAACCTCGAGGAGGAGTCCAACCAAGCCGATGAGGAAGGCGAACGCGGACGCCGCGGCCAGGAGCCTCGAGAACGCCACCAGGAACCTCACGGACGCGAGAATCCCATGACGACGAACAAGCCGCATTCCCGGCGCTCGACGTCGAGGCCGCTTTCCCGGAGCGTTTCGACCACGCGGAACTTGTCCTCGGCCTGGGGCACGCTGCTCCCCGGGTCGTCGAGGACGGCCCAGATCTTCTCCGCGGATCCCAGCCCCTGCGCCGCGGACGAGAGCTCGGAGAGTGGAAGAGCCTGCCGGCGATGGAGGCCCTGGGTAAGAAATGCGCTCACCGCGTACTTGCTGCCATAGAACACCGGGTGCCGATTCGCCTCGGTCCGCGCGAGCAGATACCCGGCGCAGCTCTCGTCCCATTGGAGCGCGCCGAATCGCCGGTGCGCCTCGATGAGAGTGAGATTGTAAGCATGCCATGCGATGACGAAGACGACCGCAGCGCCGGCGGCGCAACCCGCGAAAGCCCGCCGAATCCCCCGACGCCGCGTCGTCGACGACACAAGACGCCAGCCGAGCGCGGGCGCGGCGCCCAGGACCATGAGGGTCGAAGGCCAGAGAAAGAGACAGGTGCGGCTCGCGTAGGGATGGACCATGGTCGCGAGGGTGAATGCCAGCGTGGCGAGGAACAGAGCGAGCAGCCTGAATCGGCGAGAGTGAACCAGCAGCCCGAGAGCCACGAGGAGAAAAGCGAGCAGCGGGGGAAAGAGCACGAAGCGAAGATAGGATCGAAAGACGCCGGCGTAGCCCGGAAGGAGCGAAATCGTCCGCGCGTCCGCCGCCGCCGAACCCTCGGAGTCGAGGTCGGGCCAGCCGCCTCCGAGCCAGATGACGGCGTGCGGAGGAGCGGCGCGGATGTCTCCGTACTGAGGAAGAATCGCGAGGAGGTTCGGTATGAGAGCCGCGGCGAGGGCGCCCGCCGCGATCCAGAAGAACGATTGGCACCGGGTCCTCCAGGCCGGATCCCCTCGATCGAGGGCCCGCGAAAAGAGCAGGAACACCCCGAGCGGAGCTACCAGGTACGGTCCGAGCGCATGCATCGTCCCGCCCAGGAATCCGCTGCCCAGAAGGAGGAGCCCGCTGCCTCGGCTCGGCCCCGCGAGCTCGGAGATCCAGAAGAAGAAGAGACACAGGAGCCAGAACGAGGGGACGACCCAGTAGAAGCCGTGAAATTCCGGCGTGCCGGAGAAAGCCGCGAGCGCCCCCAGGGATCCCGCGACCACCAGCAGATCCTTGTCCAAGGTCACGAGGAGCCGCAGGAGAAAGGCCAGGAGCACCAGCTTGCCGGCGACGAACGACAGCTCGTAGACGCGCTCCGGCCGGACGTCGAGAACGCTCGCCATGGAGGCCATCAGATAGTTGTAGGAGAGGTCCTTGAGATGAGAGTACCGAGGCGGGTAGACGGTTCGGGGAAGCAGGCTTTCGTACTCGATGACCTTCCCGATGTCGAAAATGTAGGAATAACTGTCGTCGAACCCCGGAGGGACGTTGCCGGTATGCTGCCAGAGCGACCAGCTCAAATAGAGCTGATAGGAGAGGAAGAAGAGAGCCGCCGCGCAGAGGACGAAACGCTCCCGAGCGGGCGAGGAGACCCTCGGCTCCTCCGTGCCCGACGGGTTTCGTTGCACGGCCTCGGAGTTGCGCATACGATGCGAGAGATTATGCATCGGGTGGAGGTCAGGCTCTATCGCTTCCGTCTTCGGGTCCATCTTCCGTCGAATTCGCGCGCGTGAGGCGTGGTCGAACCGCCCCCAGCATGAACGCTCATCGTCAGAGCCCATCCGGCGTTTCCTCCTCGGTGGCGGGGAAAGCTTCCCGGGCCGTTCTCTGGAATCTGCTCTTCGTCCCGTCGCTTCTGGCGCTCACCGTCCTCAGCTCCGCCGTCGTCGCCCGCAGCCTCAGCATCGACGACTACGCGATCTACGGGCTGGCGATGGCGACGGTGACCTCGCTCCTGCTGTGCAGCGACCTGGGGATCACGTCGGCGGTCGCTCGCTTCACTCCGGAAATCCGCAAGTTGGGCCGGGAGTCGACCCGGCGCTTTCTGCGCATGGCGGCCTGGTCGAGGATCGCGGCGATGGGACTCGTGGTCCTGGGACTCGTCGCCGCTCGCGGTTTCGCGCCGCTCAGAGACGCGCTCCCGTTCCACGGCGCGAGCCTCGTCCTCGTTCTCGCGGTGGCCGCGTTCCAGAGCGTGTCCCGGGTCATTCAGTATTACCTGACCGGACTCCTCGACAGGAAGGCGATCGGGTTCATCCAATTCGTCGCGGGCCTCGTTCAACCGGCGCTGGTGATCCTGGCGGTGACCGGCGGATTCGGCGTTCCCGGGATCCTCGCAGGGATGGCTCTCTCGAGTCTCATCGAGCTCGGCCTGCTCAGCACCCACGCCGGCCGCCAGGCGGAGTCGGGGGCGCCGGAGCGCGAGGCCCCTCCCGGAATTCCCGCGGAGCTCAGGAGCGACGCCGTGCGTTTCGCCGGGGCGTCGTTCGCGGAGAAGCTCTCGAGCTACGTCAACAGCCCCAGCTTCGTCCTCTTTCTTCTCGCCGGTCTCGGGTCGGGAAGCGAGGAGGTGGCGATGTTCACCATCGCCGGAGACTTCACGTTCCGCATCGTGAGCCTGCTCACGATTCCCTTCGCCGGCATCACCCTTCCCGTATTCTCGTTTCTCGAGGCCGACGGCCGCCGGGAGGATTCGGCGGTGGCCCTGCGCCTCCACATCATCGTTCTGGTCCTGATCTTCATTCCTGCCGCGGGACTGTTGACGACCCTGTCCTCGTCCGTGGTCCCGCTTCTCTACTCGGTCCGGTACGCGGAGGCGGTTCCGGTTCTCGCGGTGCTCGTGCCGTTTCTGTTCCTCGAGTACACCGTCTACTCCGCGCTCCTGGCAGCGCTGATGACGCGAAAGAGATACGCCGCGGTCCTCGCCTCGAAGCTTCCCGTGCTCCTGGGACTGCCGCTCATCGTCTACGCCATTCCCCCCTGGGGGGCCGTGGGCGCCGCCGCGGTGCTCGGACTGACACGGCTCGCGTCAGCGGGAATTCTGCTCGCCGCCGGCCTCCGGGAGTTCCGCTTCCGGTTTCCTCTCGCATTCACGGCGAAAGTACTGGGGGCGACCGGCGCCGCGGCGCTCGTTTCCGCCGCCGTTCCCGAACCCGTGACCCCGGACTGGGTATCCTTCCTCGCGGCGGTTCTCGCCGGCGGCGTGGTGTTCGCGATCGCCTACAAGATCTTCGGCGGCATGGAGGCTCCCGATCGCGATCGACTCCTGGATGCGGCTCCGCGAGGAGCCCGAGCACTTCGGTTCATTCTCTAGCCGATCCGGCGGGATTCGCGTTCGCTCGCCCGCTCCGGATCGAGACCCAGGTCGACACCGGAGTATCGACTGAGGACGGCTCGGAACAGATCCTCGTACTTCTCGTGGATACGGCGCCAGTCGAAACCGTCTTCGATGGTCCGGCGCGCGGCCGCGCCCAGGTCCCTCCTCAACCGCGGATCGCGAATCAGCCGCTCGAGGCTCTCTCTCAACCGGTCAGGGTCTCCCGGGGGAACGAGAAGACCGTTCTTCTGGTGCTCGATGAGGGCGGTGACGCCACCGACGCCGCTCGCCACCGAGGCGCATCCGACCGACATCGCTTCCATGAGCGCGTTGGGGAGACCCTCGGAGAGCGAGGGCAGACAGAAGACATCCATTCGTTTCAGGACGCTGTAGACGTCCTCGCGAAAACCGAGGAATCGAACCTGCGAAGAAGACGAGAAACCCCCGGGTCCCGTCGCCCCGATGAAGAACGTCTTGAGATTCCCGTACTGCCGATGGAGCGGCTCGACGGCTCTCAGGAGGATGTCGTAGCCCTTCACGCTCTCGAGCCTTCCGACGTACCCGATCCACGTCTCCCCCTCGGGCTTTGCCAGGTCGGCCGCGGGAACCGCGGAATCGGCTTGAGCGAGGTCGGTGCCGTTGTGGATGACGGTATACCGGAGCCGGTACCGCTCGGCGATGTCCACCAGCCCTTCGTGCAACAGGACGACGCGATCGACCGACCTCAGGATCGGCACTCCGACGAGCCTCGCGTATAGCCACATGACCGCGGCCACCCACCGGTTTCGAGGAAACCAGTTGAGCCCGGGATAGGTGTCGGTGACGAGGATGGTCGGCTTTCCCATGAGCTTCGCGATCGGGGCCGCGAAGCTCGTGAAGAACATGAATTTGTTCACCAGGACCAGATCCGGCTGGAACTCGCGGATCTGGCGGCGCACCAGGAGAAGGCTCTGCGGGGAGACGACGTAGTTGACGGGATCGGGAAGAAGCCAGCCTCGGGCGCTCACCACCTTGAGGTTGGGCGAATAGATCTCTTCCTCCTTCTCGCGTCCGGTGGTGATGACTCGAATCTCGTGCCGGCGCGAGAGCTGCCGCGCCGCCATGACGGCGCTCCCCATGGAGATCTTGCGGGCGAAGGAGTCCCAGAAATAGGGAGCGACCAGGAGAATCTTCACGGTCTCTCGGCGTCGCGGAGCGCGATCTCCCTCACCAGGTCCTGGAGCTTCTTCCGGAGTCGGCGGGTCTCCAGATGATCGGCGAAGACCACGACCCAGATGAGCATGAAGCCGACGATGGTGATCAGATCCATCGTCCGATTGATCTGGAGCTTCACGAGGAAAATCGAAGCCGAGCCGGGGAACAGGACCAGCACCGAGAACGCGCCCCAGGCGCACCACCAGAACGCGAGCTCGGGGAGCCGGATCGTCCGCCGACGGTAGCTCAGATAGCTCCAGTAGAACATCGTCAAGGCGAACAGGACCGATCCAACTTGAAGCAGAATCATGCCGATCTCTCCCTGTGGCGGGCGTGGGGCCGAATCCGGGGGCCGGGCGCGAGACAGCCGCTGGGCTTCACGAAACGCGCGTCAGAGGACGAACTTCCATCGAAGGAGGCGGAAGAGCAGTTGAACGCCGTCGAGCACGGTCACTCCCTTGTACGCGTCATGGTAGATCGTCTCGATCCCCACCTCTCGGTACGAGAGCCGTTGCCTCATCGCCCGGATCGCCATTTCCACGTCCACGGCATAGTCGTGCGCGTTCCAGGTAATTTTGGGAAAGCATTCCGAGCGGAACGCCCGGTACCCGCACCAGATGTCCTGGAGATCGAGATCGTAGAGCCACCTCGCCGAGCGATTCAGGACCCGGTTGCCCATTCGCCTCACCGACGGCATGTCCTGCCCCAGGGTGCGGGCGGCGAATACGATATCGACCTCGCGCAGGGCCTCGATCAGACGGGGAATTTCCGCCGGCTCGTGCTGCCCGTCGCCGTCCATGAGCACGATGGCTTCGGCCCGCTCCTGAACGGCGTACTCACAGCCGGTCTTGAGAGCCATCCCTTTTCCCAGGTTGATCCGGTGCCGAAGGACCTTCGCCGGCGCGACGCTCTCGGGGTCGACCCGGGGGGTGGAACCGTCGTCGACGACGATGATATTCGTACCGGGCACGTAGCGCGACACCCGCGAAAGGAGCGCCGGAAGCGCGCTTCCCTCGTTGTAAACGGGAACGACGACGAATGCGTTGGTCACGCTGGCACTTGTCGATGATGTTTTTCGAATAGGGAACCGGTCTTTCGCACGAATCCGACGACAGCGCTCATCCTACCTTGACGGGGCCCCAAGGTCCACCGGTCAACGATCGGAGGAGGAATGCGACTCCGCATCCGCGACGGCGTAGACCCGCGCCCATCGCGCGACCGAATGGACGTGCCGCAGGAGCCTCGAGTCCGCCGCCAGCTCCGCCAGTCGAGGCGCCCGGTCCTGGTCCCCCCGAAGGACGACGACGTGCGTCACCCCCAGCCTCCTCATCGCCTCGAACGACGATGGGTCGTCCCCTTCGAGCGCATCGAGCGCCGTCCGGAGGTCCTCTCGAGCGCGCGCGTTCGTCGAATCCCCCAAAACCAGAACCTGCCGGCCGGTGAAAGCGGGAACCCAGGGGCCAAGGCTCTTCCCGACCAGCAGCACCGAGTCCTTCGCGGTGTTCTCGCGCACCCATCCGGCGAGGCCCTCCATCCGCGGAGAGAGGGGAATGCGGCTTTCCCGGAACAAGGGGTCCATCGTCCTCGGCTGCCACCAGAAAAAGAACGTCCATGGCAGGAGCGCGACGAGACCGAGCGTGAGTCCGAGACGCCGTTTGCCGACTTCGCCCGCCGCCCCGGGCAGAGACTGCATCCAGCGAAGCAGCCGATGGAATCCGTATCCGGCGAGCAAGCTCTCCAGGTAGCGAATGAGGAGGGGAAAGCCTGAAGTCTCGAACGCCACTGTGCCGATGCGGCCGGCGGCCCATGCCAGGAGACAACCCAGCACGAGGAACGACCCGAAACGGTCCGCCGGCCTCCGCCACCGGAGCGTTCCGGCGACGGCCAAAACGGCGAGAAAGGGCAGCGGCGAGGGAATCCATACCGTGCTCGCGAGCGAGGAAACGAAGCCGTCGCCGGCGATCGTGGAAACCCAGGGATCGTCCGCGAGCGAGGCCAGCCGAGGGAGCGAAAGCACGACGCCTCCCGCGAGGGAGAGCGACGCCGCGACCCGGCTCCGACTGCCGGACCAGAGGATCGTCAGCGCAACCGCACCGGCAGTCAGAAAGAAGTACGTGAGATCGAGGTGGGCCAGGACTCCGAGTGCGGCGGCCCCGAGCGCGGCGCGGGAGCGCGAAGGCGAGAGCGACAGTCCAGAGGCGAGGAGGACGAGCGGCAACGACAGCGCTCGCTGGGGCTCGACGAGCAGCACGTGCGGCCAGAAGATGTGCGGCTGCGTCAGGAAATCGAGCTGGCCCGAGCTCAGGAGCAGAGCGGACAGGACGGCCAGATGGCGCGCGGCCACCGGGCTATCGTCTCGACTCTCCTGGGGCGCCGACGCGTCTTCGAGCAGCCGCAGACCGAGAAGCGTGATGCCGGAGAAGAGAACGAGGGTGAAGACTCCCAACCACGGCACGAGGGTCAGGAGGCGAGCGGGATCGAACCCCGACGAAAGACCCAGCAGAAGGCTCCAGGCGGGATGCTGGTTCGGGCTCTGAAGGCGCCATCCGTCGAACGGCGTCCCTCGAGCTGCGGTGACCATGGAGTCGGCCAGGCTCGGCAGGAGCTCCGAGGAGTCTACCAGCCCGTAGGGCCGGCCCAGCGGAAGCTTCATGGAGAGAAGACCGAAGAGGCAGAGCCCGATGCCGCCGGCCAGAAACCCGGCCTTGCGGAAACGCGGGGCCGCGACCGCCCAGAGGCAAAAGACGGCGCAATAGACGTACTTGAAAACAATAAGGAAGGTCCCCAGGGTCAGCGAAAGACCGAATGGGAGCTCGACCAGTTCGGATAGCATTCGACCAACGAGGCGCTAGGCTAGCACGTTCGACGGCTACTCGATGTAGCCGAGGGACTTCAGGACTCTTCGGATGTCCTCGTCGAGCTCGACTCGTTGATCCCCGCCCCCCGGATCGACGTACCAGGCCCAGACCCCGGAGTGATTCTGCTGAAGAAGGCTCTGGGCCTCGCCCGCCGTGACCGTGAGCCCGCCGGGGCTCAAGACCACGGGCCGCGGTCCCGTGGGCTTTGAGCCGGAGGCGCCCAGCCGAATCTCGCTCTCGGGAATCTGCCGGTCATTGGACGAGACCTCGAGCCGGAGCGGCGAGCCCGGTGGGCTCGTCTGCACGACGACCTGGCGGGGCTTGGCATCCGAGACGAAGCGGAGAGTGACCTCCCGTCCGCCCGAGCCCTGCTCGAAAACGTCGCCGGTCACGATGGAGAACCGGATGGCGCTCGAGATTTTCGCATCGGTAGAGAGCGTTACCTGCATGAGGCTTCCCGGCTCGTCTCCCACGACCAGAAGGTGCAAGCCGTGCTGACCGAGCTGGATGAACCGCTCCAGCTCGGACACCAGACGGCCGGCTTCGGGAGGTGCTTCGGCCAGCAGATTCTTCGTTTCTCCGGGGTCGGCCTCGAGATCGTAGAGGCCCGCGGTGAGGCCGGGCAGAAGCGTCCGGATGTGCTTGAAACGCTGATCCCGGACCGCGTAGCCCACGAAGTTGGGCGCTACGACTTCGGAGAAGACCCTTCGGTCGGTCCGCGCGGAGTTCTTCTCGATGACGTCCACGAGGCTTCGCCCCTGGAATGCGTCCGGCACCGCAACACCGGCGAGCGCGAGGAGGGTGGGCGGGATATCGATGTTGCTCGCGACCGCCTCGGGCCGCCGCCCTTTGTTTCGGGAGCCCGGGAGCTTCAGGATCCCGGGAATATGGAGCGCCTGCTGATACAGCGTCTTGCCGTGGCGGGTCTCGCCGTGCTCACCGAACTCTTCGCCGTGATCGGCGGTGACGAACAGAAGGGTGTCGTCGTAGAGACCGAGCCGCTTCAGCTCGGCGACGAGCTTTCCGATCTCGGCGTCGTTATAGGCGAGCTCGTTGTCATAGAGCTCCCGGTCGCGCTCGAGCCCGGTGCTGTCCCTTCTGACGAACTTCGCGTCGAACGGAGGCCGCGGCTCGTACCCGAAGTGAAGGTCGAGGGAATGCAGATAGAGGAAGAACGTCTCCTTCCGATGCTCCTCGAGCCAGGGAACCACCTGCTTCGTGATCTGCGCCGCGTCGGTCTCGATGTCGTGGATGTTCTCGCGCCGCGAGCGCTCCTCGAAGCTCCGCAGGTCGACCCATCGATCGAAGCCCTGATTGAAGAAGAAGACCCGGGGATCGATGACGGGGTTGGCCACCCAGGCCGCGGTCACGTAGCCGGCGTCGCGGAGCACCTCGGCGACGGTGGTCCGCTCGCGGGCGAGGGCGTCGTCCACCGTCCGCGCCTGGTGGAACGTCGGGAGAAGCGAGGTGAAGAGGCACGCCGTCGAGGGCTTGGTCCAGGGGGCGCAGGAAGTGAGGTTCGAGAGGAGAACGCCGTCGGCCGCGAGGGCGTCGAGGTTCGGCGTGGTTTCGAGCGGGTAGCCGTAGGCGCCCACGTGGTCCGCGCGGAGACAGTCGACGACGTACAGGACCACGTTCGGCCGGCGGACGCGGCTTCTCCCGAGAATCCGCGGATGGGCGAGAATCACCTCGGCATCGTCCCCGGCGAACGAGAGCTCGAGGTTCATCGGCTCTCCGGAGAACTGCGCCAGATCCACCCGGCGCTCGACCCAACCGCGCTCCCCCACCCAGGGCTCTCGATGGAGCGTCTCGCCGTTGACGGAGATCTCGATCGCAATCGCGGCCTCCGCGGGGCGGACCGCGAGAGCGAAATGGAGAGAGGGGGCTTCGACGCCTTCGCTCCGGAGCCTGACCGATCCCGGCGTCTCCAGGGTCAGCGCCGGCCGGCGATCACCGTGGACGGCCACGCCGCGGACCTCGAACCCTCCCCGGCTGGAGAGCGCGACTCCGTCGAGACGGCCGACGCCTTCCGCATCGTCGTCGATGCGCTCGACGAATCTCTTCTCGACGGCCAAGCGATCCGCCGGAGGACTGCAGCCCGCACTTCCAAGCGCCGCCGCGGCGACGAGCCATTTCCCGGGGAACGTCACGGCTTCATCGGCAGGTTTTCATTCGGCTCGCCCGGCCCATGGTTCCGGCCCGATCCGAGGGTACGGGAGAGAAGCGCGGTCCCTTCGCGAATCTGGGAGACGAGCTCGTCCACGGAGCCGACGGTGGTGAGCCTTCGCCACAGGTAGGAGGGGCGTAGATAGAACCGGAAGATCGCCCGCCGCTTCAGCCGCATCACCTCCTCGCGCGAGAGGTGCTGGGTAGGCATCGCCACCTGGAGGCCCGCCTGATCCATCACCCGCAGGTCCCCGATGAGGCCCTGCTCCCTCGCCTCCTTCCGCAGCGGCGTTCCGTGCCTCGGAACCGCCACGTTGAACGAGGCGAAGTCGAGAGGGAGCTCGCAGGCGAGGCGCAGCGTCGTCTCGATGGTCTCCGCCGTGTCCTCGGGGAGACCGAGGATGAAGGTCCCGACGGTTCGAATTCCCATGCGGCGGGTGAGAGCGAGACCTTCTTCGATCTGCTTGGGCTTGTAGCCCTTCTTGTAGAGCTTGAGCATCTCCGCCGAAGCGAACTCCACTCCGAAAATGAGGGTATGGCAGCCCGCGGCGCGCCAGGCGGCGAGAACCTCCTCGTCCACGACGTCCACCCGCGAGTAGGTCACGAAGCCGAAGTCCAGTTTCTCTTCGACCATGCGGCGGCAGAGCTCGAGGTTGCGCTTCCGCTCGATACCCCAGGTCTGGTCGATGAAGAAAATGTCCTTCACCCCCTGGGCCTTCAATAGACGGAGCTCTTCCATGACGCTGTCGACACTCCGGAACTTCGACCCCAACGTGCTCATGATGCAGAACGAGCAGGGGTAGGGACATCCGAAATCGGTCAGCACCGTCGCGAACGGCTTGCGACGGGTGAAGCTGAAGCGGTACCGGGGGTTCCGGAAGAGCTCTCGCCGTGGAATCGGGATGTCGAAGTAGGCGCGGCGCGCGCGCTTCTGATCGACGGTGACGATTGCGCCTTCTCTGCGAAAGACGACGTTCTCGAGCTCACCCTCTCGCCCCTCGAGGAAGTTCAGGACGTCCTCGTTGGCGAAGTCCCGGACCACGGCGTCGATGAAAGGAAATTCCTCGAGCCACCGGACCGCGTCCTCCTGGAAGATGTCTCCGCTCCCGACGAGAATCGTCCCGGGGCCGAGCCTGTTCTTGACCGACTCCAGGAACGGAAAGTCGTACGTCCAGCTGATGGCGCCGCTCAGGAAGAAGACGGCGTCGGGCGCGAAAGCTTCGATCGCACCGAGACAGGCGTCCGGGCTCATGCCGTCGACCACCGCGTCGATGAGCGCCACCTCGTACCGCTCGGCCAGGCGGCCGCTCTGCATCAGGAGGTCCACGGGCTCGAAGATGTAGTTCGACTTCGTGGTCTTGCTGCAGTAGTAGTCACGGATCACGAGCTCGGGCGCGGGGGGATTGAGGAGCAGGACTCTCTTGATCTCGCGGCCGAGACTCCCCGCGGTCATCGCTTCCGTCCCACCAGCAGGCGCTCGCCGATGCTGAATTTGAACGACGCCTCGCGGAGCCGGGCCGGCAGCAGCCGATGCACGAGCTCCATGGCAGGCGTCACCAGGGGAACGGGATAGCGCTTGAACAGAGGCGCGGTGAACGCCACCGAAAGATACTTCATGGCCCGTTCCTCGTGCGCGACCTCGAACCCGGTTGCGGCGAACAACCTCCGGAGGCCCGCCCGGCTCGGATAGAACAGGTGCTCCTCCTTGTAGTGCGGCCAGGAGCCCGCCATCAAACGGGCGGAGAGGCTGTCGACGTCGGGAGTAGTCACCGCGATCCATCCTCCGGGCCTGAGCCAGCGCGAAAGACGCGACAGCGAATCCTCGGGCTCGGGAACGTGCTCGAGAACGTCGAACAGGGTGACGATGTCGAGGGAAGCCGGCTCGAGATCGAGGGTCTCGAGCGTGCCTTGATGCACCTTTCCCGGCACGACGAGGCTCGCGATCGCGACCGCGTGCTCCGAGATCTCCACTCCGCGGGCGTCGAACCCCGCGCGATTCGCGTGCTCGACCAGGTACCCTCCGGCGGCCCCCACGTCGAGGAGCGCTCCACCGCGAACTCCGAGCCGCTCGAGGGTCTCGAGCCGCATCGCGGCCGTGGCCTGGCGGAGCTTCCACGCGGGAGTTCCGGGGGCGAGGTTCCAGGACTCGAAGTACCCCGCGTCGTAAGTGAAGGCATGGGAGCCGTTGCCGTTGCCGGGCGACAGCTTGCAGCTCCCGCAGGCGAGGCAACGGCGCATCCGGAGGCCGCCCCGGGCGCGAAACTCGCGGTAGCGATCACCTCGACAGGCTGGGCACTTGCTCTCGGTCATCCCGGCCGGCTTTCCGCGGCGCGACGCTTCCCCGCAGCAACTCCCGCGAGGCGGAAAGGACGTCGGAAGCGCCGATTCCCTGCATGCAGATGTTGTTTCCGTTGCAGGGCGCGGTCTTGGTGTTGTAGACGTTGAGACAGGGGCTGCAATAGACCCCGGCATAGAGCGTTCGGATGCGCGAGCCCAGGCTCCCGTACAAGCTCGGAGTTTCCGGGCCGAACAGCGCCACGGTCGGCGTGTCGGTGAGCGCCGCGAGATGCAGCGGGCCGGAGTCCACGGTGAGGAAGAGCTTCGCGGCCCCGAGCGCTTCGAGAAGCGACCGGATCGAGAGCTCTCCCGCGAGGTTCGCCGCACGCGACTTGTCCCGGCACAGCCCCAGGACCTCTCCCGTGTAGCTCCTCTCGCTCCTGGCGCCGACGAAGATTGCCTGGAGGCCTTCGTTCTCCTTCAGCAGAGCGTCCACGACCTGAGCGAACCGGTCGGACATCCAGCGCCGCTCGAGGCAAAGCTCGCTCGCGTTCGGATTGATCACCATGTACGGCGAATCCGGATCGAGGCCGGCAGCGCGAACCCTCTCGGCGAGAGCGCGCGACGCTTCCCCGTCGGGCTGAAGGCGCGGGAGCGCGGCCGCGGGAGGGAAATCCTCGACGGCCGCGCCGAGGACCTCCGCCTGCGCCAGGAACACGCGCGTTATGTGCCTCATTCCGTTGTAGTAGACTGGGTGGGTCAAGATGTTGCCCCGCCAGGCGATGCGCGACCAGTACCCGACGCGTATCGGCGCACCGCTCAAATAGGCGACCATGGTGGAGTACCGGGTGAAGAACTCCAGGTCGCAGACCACGTCGACTCCGAGCTTCCAGAGTCTCATCAGCGCGCAGAGAGTGTCCCAGGCCATCGGCAGAAGCCGCTTGGAGTGAATGGTGAGGACTTCGTCGAAGACGCCCAGAATATCGGCGATCTCCCGATTCTCTTCGAACGTCAGGAACGCGATCCTCGCGCCGGGAAAACGGCGGCGCAGCGCCGCCACCATCGGCGTCGCGAGCACGATGCTTCCCATGCCGAGGTACTTGGTCACGAGGAGGGTCTTTACCTCGGCCGGGATCGAGGGGCGCGGAAAGAGGAACCGCCGCGGGCGATCGAACAGGTCGAGGACGATGCAGCCGAGGCCGCCCGCCCATCGATCGACGGCTTTCATGAAGTCGACGCGCATCATCGAATACCGGGAACCCCGGAAATACCGGAAGGGGCCTTCCCTAGCCTACGAGGGTTGGACATTCGGAGACTCGCGAAGCCCGTTCGGAAGGAAAGCGACGAAGTCCTTCCGCCATGCGGTTTGCCTGCCGTCAATCACGCTGGAGAATAGCACAATTCAAGGAGCTCCAACGTCGAATGGGTGAACGTTCGGCGGCGGCGGCAGTAGAGGACCACCGCCGCCGCTCCTGGCCATGGCTTCCCTTCTACGGGCTATTGACGTTCCTTCTCCTCTGGCCCATGAGCTTCGAGCTCGATCGGCGACTCCCCGACGATTCCGACGCACTCCAGAACCTGTGGATCGTCTGGTGGGGAGCGACCCACCTCGATCTGGGCTATCCGAAGATCTTCGACGCGAACGCCTACTACCCGAATCCGCGCCCGCTGGCCTATTCCGAACCGCAGTTCGCGCAGGCGATGCTGAGCTGGCCGCTCTTCCGCTGGCTCGAGAACCGCGTCCTGTCCTACAACCTGCTGGTCGCCCTTTCGCTAAGCCTGTCCGCCTTCGCCGCCCATCTGCTGCTTCGCGAGATCGTCGGAAGCACCTGGGCGGCGTTCGTCGGAGCGGTCGTCTATGCGTTCAGCGCATACAGTTTCTCGCAGCTGGCCCGTTCGCAGCTCGTGAGTCTCCAGTGGATGCCCCTCGCTCTCCTGTGTCTGCATCGATTCTTCGACCAGGACCGGAGAGTCCACCTCCTGGGCTTCATCGTCTTTTCCATCCTCCTCGGGCTCGCGTGCTTCTACTACCTGCAGTTCTATCTCGTGGCTCTCGCTTTCCTCCTGCCCGGCTACCTCCTCGCTTATCGGAGCTGGCAGCGAGGGAGCGTCGTCCTCTGGCTCGCGGCCTCGCTCGCCGTCATCGGGGCGCCGCTGTATCTCGTCGCCCTGCCGTACTTCGAGCTCTTCCATCGCTACGGATTCAGCGGCCATGCGGACAGCTACGACCTGATTCGTTTCTTCGAGCCGCCCGCGGGGAGTCTCCTGTACGGCGCATTCGAATCCCAACCGTCGTCGCTCGACCAGTTTCTGGGATTCATCGCCCTCGCCCTGGCTGGAGTGGGGCTCTGGAATCTCTGGCGCGAGCGCTCCCGATCGGAGCGCGTGGTGGCGTTGGCCTACCTGGTTCTGGGGGTCGCGAGCTTTCTACTCGCGGCGGGACCCGACGTCTTCGTGAACGGAGAGCGATGGTTCCCCGGGCCTTACCGGCTCCTCCAGCTCGTCAAGCCGCTCGGGAACCTTCGCGACCCGCACCGGTTCTCGATCCTCGTACGGCTCGCGCTGTCTCTGTTCGTTGCGGCAGGCGCCGCGGCGCTCGTCGCGAAGAGCGGCCGGCGGCGCGGGCTCGTGGCCTCGCTTCTTGCGGCTCTCCTCCTCGGCGAACAGTGGTCGTCGAGACACACCACCGGCACCGAGATACCGGTGGGAGACGCGATCCCGGAAGCCTACCGCGCCCTCGCGAAGCAGCCGACGAAGGGCGCGGTGGCGGAGCTCCCGGTGCTGCCGTTCCGCTACATCCGGTTCAACACGCTCGAGTCCTACTTTTCCACGTTTCACCAGCGGCCTATCCTCGTCGGCAAGCCGAGCTTTCCCCCTCCCTCCTTCGAGCTCCTCCGTTGGGAGCTGCGCGGGTTCCCCGACCGCAGGTCCATCGTCCTTCTGCAGTCGCTGGGCATTACGCAGGTGCTCGTCCATCCGAAACGCTGGGGAGATCGCGGGACCCACCTCTTGAGGATCCTCGCGCGGAGCGAGGAGCTTCCGCTCCGGGAGCGGTTTCCCGATCGGCGGGACGCCCTATGGGAACGCTATCAACTCGGGGCGGAGCAGCTGCACGACCTCGTCCCGCTCGGGGAACGGGGCGAGGCCCGGGACTGCGATTGCCGCGAGATCGACCGCCGCAGCCTGGTCGTGGCCGCGAGCGGTCCCTACGAGCCATCTCTCGCCATCGACGGGAGCCCGCTCACGAAGTGGACCACCGGAGGCGAGCAACCCAAAGGCTCGTTCTTCGAGATCGCGTTCGACCGGCCGCGGATCCCCGTTCGGGTCGAGATCGAGATGGCGTTCCCCCACGACGAGTTCGCGCGCAACCTCGAGGTGAACGGTTTCCGCGGAGAGAGGTTCTCGAGGCTGAATCAAATCGAGGACATTTGGCACACGGTCGAGCTCGTTCGTCGGCTGATCGACGAGCCCAGGGGCGCCAGGCTCCGCTACGACCTCGAGCCTGAGGAAGTGGATCGGATACGGCTCTTCATCCAGGTGAAGGAGGAGGGAGCGCCTGGATGGAGCATCCCGGAGATTCACGTCTACGAATCGACTCAGCCGCCGCCCGGAGGCCCGGCTCCCTGACGACGGGCGTAGTCTCCGGCCGCCATCCTCCGGAGCAAGTCGAGCGTTCTCTCGACCATCACCGGCCAGGCGAAGCGGCTGGCAGCCGCCGCGGCTTCGCGCCCGAGACGCGCTCGCTCGCCAGGGTCCCGGCACAGCTCCACGAGCGTTCGTCCGAGCGCCCCGTCGTCCCGCCAGGGAACGAGACGGCCGCTCTTTCCGTTCTCGATGAGCTCGGGATTGCCGCCGGCATCGCTCGCGACGATGGCCCGCCCCGCCCGCATCGCTTCGAGAAGAACGTGGGAGAGCCCCTCGTAGCCCGACCACAGCACGAATAGATCGCAGGCTGTCATGCACTCGGCCACGCGCTCGCGCGGCACGGAGCCGAGGAGCGTCACCGCCGACTCCGCGCCCAGTTCCTTCATGGAACGCCGCAGGTCGTCCTCACCCGGACCGCCGCCGGCGATGAGCCACCGAAGTCCGGGGAACTCCCCCTTCATGCCCCCCGCCAGCCGGATGAGGGAGTCGAAGCCTTTCCAGGGCACCAGTCGGCCGGCCGAGAAAACCACCGTTCGGCCTTCGAGTCCGAGAGACTGCTTCGCCGCCTCCCGGCTCGCCTCGGAACCGGCGGGCTCGGGTATGCTGTTGAGCACGACCTCGATCCTGCTCCCGGAGACGCCCCAGCCGGTCACGACCTTCTCCAGGAAACGACTCGGCACCACGATGCGATCGACGCGGCGGGCGACCAGACGCTGCGCCCGCCGAATCCGCTCGACCCCCGCCGAGTACCTCTTTTCCTGGAAAATCCCGAAGTCGTCGGTGACGGCGCCGGAATCTCGCGCGATCTCCCAGGCCGCGTCGCCGACGATCTTGAGCAAGACCGGCTTGCGCGCGAGGCGGGCGCCGAGCCAGCCGGGCAGCCCGGAGCTCAAGGGGTCTTGCAGGTAGACGACGTCCGCGTCGCGGGCCCGGCGGTAGACGGAAGCGAGAAAGTCGAAGTAGCGGCGCGGCAGCGCTCTGTCCCGGCGGACGCGGCGGACGGGAAACTGCGAATCTCCGCCCCGGTCGCCGTACGTCACGACGCTCACCTCGACGCCCCGGCGCTGGAGCTCTCCCGCCAGACTCTGGACGTATGTCGCGGGGCCGCCGATGTCCGGAGGGAAGATCCCGGTCGCGAAAAGGACTCTCATTCTAGACGCTGGAGCGGGGCACCCGCTGTCCCCGTTGAGGGAATCGGTCTAGAATCCCGCGGCGCGAATCCTTGCACGAAACCCCGATGCCCGACTCTCGACCCGCAACGACCGCTCTCGAGTATCCGCCCTGTCCCGGATGCGGCAACGAAGAAATCCCGACGCCCCTGGTCTACGAAACGTCGGTGTACTCCGAGGGATTCACCGTGGGGCTGAGCCGCTGCCCGCGGTGTCAGGTGTACTTCACCCGGCCGCGACTCGCGCGCCACAACATCCGCACTCGCGAGGCGGAGTACGAGCAGGTGAAGAAGAAGTACGAGCCCGAGGCGCGCTCCGGCCGCTTCCACAAGAACGACAACTATCGATACTACCTGGAGCTCGCGGAGAGCCATCTCCGACGAATCGGCGCCGCGCCCCCCTATCGGGTCCTGGACATAGGGTCCCACTGCGGGTTCTTCGTCCGTTTCGCGCGCGAGCGCGGGTGGGATGCGAAAGGCATCGAGCCGGCGGGTCCGATGGTGCGCTTCGCGAGGGAAATCAACGCACTGGAAACGATAGAGCAGGGACTCTTCGACGAACGAAGCTACGAAGGAGAAACGTTTCACCTGATCACGATGTTCGACGTGCTCGAGCATATCCCCGAGCCGGTGAGACTTCTGAGCGCCGTGCGACAGAGGCTCGCGCCCGGTGGGCTTTTGATGTGCAAGGTCCCCCACATCCGGTTCTACGTCGCCTGGCGGCGGCTGGTCATGGCTCTGGCCTCCATCGGCGTGCTACCGCGATATCCCACCTATCTGGCCGAGCCTCCCGCGGAAGCGAAGACCTCGACGGTTCCTCCGTTCTTCGATCTCTTCGAGCACGTCGTCCACTACGACGATGCCGCCGTCGCGCGGATTTTCACGCGCTCCGGGTTCCCGTCGACGTCGACGCTCCCGGCGCCGCCCACCAACGCCCGGGGCGACCGTCTCAACCTTCCTCGATCCGTCACCTACGGAATCGCCCGCCGGGCGTTTCGTCTCGGCTATCGTCCCGACCGGTTGATGCACGGGCTGCTCATCCTCGGCTATCGCGACTCGACGGCCTGAGCCGAGCTCTTCGGGATCACTTGCGCTCCGCTACCAGCAGCAGCATGTGTCCCGCGAGCCGGCGACAAATGGGGTTCTCGAATACCAGGTTCTGAACCGACCAGAAGAGCCTTCTCCCGCGAGAGACCGTCGGGGTCGAGACGGCCCTTTCGGGGCTCTCTCCGGCCGGGTGTCCATTCGGCGGGGCCCCCGGGCTCTTCTCCTCGCCCGAGGTCAGCAACTTCCTTCTCGCGGCCCGGGCGAAGTCCCGAAGCGCTTTCATCGTTCCATAGCTGGAATGGGAGAGGATCCGGAACCCGCTCGCCTCGACGAACCCCTCGAGCTCCTTGCGCTCGAAGAAGTACTGATAGAACGATCCCTCGTCGGGCCGGGAGGATTCGACGGGCTGGATGCGGCGCAAGGGCGAGACCCGGGGCACGGTCAGAATCAGGACGCCTCCGGGCCGCAGCACGCGCGCGGCTTCCCGGAGCACGAGCGAAGGGCCCTCGCGGAAGTGCTCCGCGACACCGAAGGAAATGTAGCCCGACATCGACGCGTCGCCGTAGGGAAGCTCACGGACGTCGCCCCTCTCGAAGGATAGTTCCGGAAAAGTTCGCCGCGCGCGAACCAGGGCCTCCTCGCTGCAGTCCATGCCTCGAACGCGGAAGCCGGCATCGTTCAGGAGAGCCACCCAGTGACCCAGGCCCGAGCCCGCCTCCAGCAGCTCACCGTCTCTGGGCAGGTAGCGGACGAGCATCTCGTAGACGTTCGAGAAGCGCCGGTAGTACTCCTTGACGAATCGAACCGCTTCCGGCGAGTAGCGGCTCCACTCCTGATCCCAGACGTCGGAGCTCCCCAGAGCGTAGCTCACGAGTCGAAGGTGCTTTCCGTGCTTCTCACGGACGACAATCTGAGTGGATCCCATCTCCCCTTCGTCGCGTTCGGCGCGAAGCGATCCGAGCCGCCGCGTCATGATAATGTCACAAGCCGAGTGAAGACGGTTCTAATCTTCAGCTGGTTCTATCTTCCTTACATCGGCGGGGCAGAGCTTTTCGTCCGGGAGATCGTGAGCCGGCTCGCGGGCCGTTACCGCTTCGTCATCGTGACGGTTCGAGGCGACCGGGCATTGCCCCCGCGCGAGACCAGCGATGGAGTCCAGATCCTCCGCGTCGGCTTCGGGCGGCCCATGGACAAGCTCCTCTATCCCCTGCCCGCCGTGTTCAGGGCCCTGGACCTCGACTCGGTGAGCCTGGTCCATGCGATCATGGTGAACGCGTCGGCCCTCGCCTCTTACTTCTACCTGCTGGTGAAGCACCGACCGTCGCTCTTGACCATCCAGAACGGGGACAGCGAGGAGTACGTCCGGCGGTATCTCGGGCCCGCCTTTCCGATCTACCCGCGGCTGCACCGGCCCTTCGATCGGATTCACGCCATCAGCCGCCACCTGCGCGATCAGGCGGTGGGCTACGGCGCCGACCCCGCGCGCATCTCGGTCATCCCCAACGGGGTCGACACGTCGGTCTTCTCCCGCGGCGCGTACTCTCGGGAAGAGCTGGACGCGCTTCGAAGCCGGCTCGAGCTCGAAGACCGCCGGATCCTCCTCTCGGTGTCCCGACTCGTGGTGAAAAACGGAATCGAGGAGCTGATCAAAGCGATGCCTGCCGTCGCGAAGCAGCATCCGGGTGCCTTCCTTCTGCTCATCGGGGACGGCGAGGATCGCCGCCACCTCGAGCAACTGGCCGCAGAGCTGCGAGTCGACGACCGCGTGCGCTTCCTCGGGCGAATGGAGCCGAGGGACGTGGCCCGACATCTATGTCTTGCCGAAGTCTTCGTGCGCCCCTCCGTGAGCGAGGGCCTCGGCACCGCGTTTCTCGAGGCGCTCGCCTGCGAGGTTCCCATCGTCGGCACCCCCGTCGGCGGCATTCCGGATTTCCTCGAGGAGGAAAAGACCGGCCTGTTCTGCGAGCCCGGTAAACCCGAGAGCATCGCGAAGGCGGTGAACCGCCTGCTGTCGGATCGAGAGCTGGCGCGGGAATGCGCCGCCCGGGGAAAGGCGATGGTGGAGGCGTCCTATCCGTGGGACGGGGTGGCCGAGCGCATCGCCGGGCTCTACGAAGATCTCCTCCGACTCGGGGCGAAATGAAATCCGCCGAAACCGCCTACTGGAACCAGTTCTGGGACGAGCCCGACGTGGGACGTCAATGGAAGCACTTCGCTGCGGCGGATCTCACCCTGACCGAGCCGGTGCTGGACGTCGGCTGCGGAGCGGGACATGTTCTCGAGCTCCTTCGGGACAAGGGATTCCGATCTCTCATCGGGTGCGACATCGCATCTACCAGCATGAGGATTCTCTCTACCAAAGGACTGCGCGCACTGCGCTGCGACGTGGAGCGGCCGCTTCCCTTCGCCACGAAGAGCTTCGCCACTGCGACGCTCGTCGACGTGCTCGAGCACACGTTCCAGCCCGCGAGACTCCTCACCGAAGCCTCCCGGGTCGCCCGGGAAGTGGTCATCGTCGTTCCCAACTTCAACTCCATCGTGGCCCGGCTGCAGGTTCTGGCCGGCCGGGTGCCGGAGAACAATACGCCCCGCAAGCAGCATATCTACTGGTTCAACTACCGTCGGCTCAGGGAGGTCGTGTCGGCGGCGGGGCTTACGATCTCGGCCGAGAGCTTCCACAGCTTCAAGTACGACCATCCGTGGTTCGCCCCGCCGTTTCGGCTGCTGGGGCGGTCACGGCCGACCGTCTTCTCTCTCGCCTTCGCTGCCCGCCTCCGCCCGAAGCCGTGAGCGCGGCCCGCGTCTGTCAGGAAAGGAAGCGCCGGTACCAGAGCTCGAACACCAGGATGCTCCAGAGCTTCTGCGCGTCGTAGAAGTTCGCCTTGTAGCTCCCCGTCCCGCCCCGGAATCGCCGCAGCAGGCTTTCGAGAGGACGCGGATCGTAGTAGTCGTGGGCGGGCTCGCGCAGGAAATTCATCAGCGGATCGTAGAGCGGGCCCCTCAACCAGCGATCCATCGGCACGTCGAACCCGTGCTTGCGACGCCGCAGGATCGGCTCCGGAAGGTCGATGGCGAACGCCTTCTTGAGCAGATACTTCTCGTTCCAGCCGTGAAGCTTCAGCGAAGAGGGGATTCGGAAGCTCAGCTCCACCAGCCGCGGATCGAGAAAGGGTACGCGCATCTCCAGACCGAAGGCCGAGGTCATCTTGTCGGCCTTCACGAAGAAGTCGTTGGGGAGGACCGTCTGGAGATCGAAGAGCTGGGCCGCCGCGAGCGGGTTCTCGTGGAACATCCCGTTGACCCCGACCTTGCTCGACCAGTCGGCCGCCTCCGCCACCCCGAGCCGGTCGAGCTCCTCGTTCGAGAAGAGTCGGATGATCTCCAGATAGCGGCGCGGAACCTCCTGCTCCCCCATCACCCGCGTCATTCTCTTGAAGTTCTCGCTCCCGAGCCCTTGGGGGATGCATCCCCGGAGCGCGTCGGGAACACCCTTCGCCATGCAGTTTCCGAACAGGAACGCCTTGTAGCGATCGTAGCCGGCGAAGAGCTCGTCGGCGCCCTCCCCGGCGAGGACGACCTTCACCTGCTTCGAGGCCTCCGCGCTCAGTATCATGAGCGCCAGGAACGCGGCGTCTCCGACGGGCTCGTCCATGTGATAGACCATCGAGTCCAGCCGATCGAGGGCGTCGGCGCCGATGAACACCTCGCGCAAATCGGCGCCGAAGTGCCGGGCGGCCATCCGGGCGAAGCCGAGCTCGTTCGTCGTTTCGAAGCCGGCGGAGAACGCGCGGACGTCGGCTCCGAGAGCTTTCGCCGCCGCGACCACGATCGAGGAGTCGATCCCGCCGGAGAGAAAGAACCCCAGGGGAACGTCGCTCACCAGCCGTATCCGGGTCGAGTCGATGAAGAGCTCCTTGAGCTCCGAGGCCAGTGCCTCGGGCGATGCATCGTCCTCCGAGACTTCCGGAGGTCGCCAGAACGTTCCCGTCGCGGCGATCCGCCGATTCTCGAGGTCGAGCTCCAGGTACGTTCCCGGCTGGAGCTTGTAGACGTTCTCGAACAGGGTCTTTGGCCCGAGGGTGAAGCGGAAGGTGAAGTACTCCGAGAGCGCCGACCGGTCGACGCCGCGGGGGATGCCGTGCTCGAGGATGGCCTTGATCTCGGAAGCGAAGATGAAGCGTTCTCCGTCCCAGTAGTAGTACAGGGGCTTGATGCCGAACGGGTCCCTTGCCAGCAGCAGGCGTTTCCGATCGCGATCGTAGATCGCGAAAGCGAACATGCCGTTCAAGCGGCTCAGTACGTCGACGCCGTAGCAGCGGTAGCCGTGAAGAACGACCTCGCCGTCCCCGCGCGAGCGAAAACGTTGGCCCCTCGCCTCGAGCTCCGATCGAAGCTCCTTGAAGTTGTAGATCTCCCCGTTGTAAATCAGCCAGAATCGGCCCTCCTCGTCGGACATGGGCTGGTTCGACTGCTCGGAGAGGTCGATGATGCTGAGCCGCCTATGACCGAGGCTCACGTGGTCGTCGACGTACCGGCTTGCGTGGTCGGGTCCCCGGTGGGCGAGGGACCGGTTCATCGCGTCGATCAGCGTTTCGCTGCGATGATTGAACCCGCTGATTCCGCACACGCTGGACTACATCCTACGCGCATCGAACGATCGCCGGCAAATGGACCCGATGCGCCGGTCTACGTCGGTTGAGGGTCGAAGCTCCAGCGCCCGCGGCGGGTGGGCTTCGAAAGCTCGCGACGAAGGGCCTCGAGGTACCGCACGCGGGGAATCGCGCGCGCGCCGAACCGAGCGAGATGAGATGTCTCGACCTGACTGTCGATGAGATCGATCTTCCACCGGGCGAGCTGCTCCACCAGAGCCACGAAAGCGATTTTGGAGGCGTCGCTCGCTCTCGCGAACATCGACTCGCCGAAGAACGCGCCGCCGAGCGAGACCCCGTAGAGCCCTCCGACGAGCTCTCCTCCGCTCCAGGCCTCGGCGGAGTGCGCGAACCCGAGGCGGTGAAGCTCCGCGTAGGCCCCTCTCATGTCGTCCGTGATCCAGGTCCCGCGCTGGCCGGGGCGGGGCGCCCTCGCGCAGGCGTCGATGACGTCCTCGAACGCTTCGTCGAGGGAGAGCCGAAGGCCGCTCGTGCTCCGGGCTCTCGCGAGCCTCCGCGGAACCCGGAACCAGGCGGTCGTGAGCACGAAGCGAGGGTCGGGAGAGTGCCACAGGATGGGCTCGCCTTCCGAGTACCAGGGGAAGATGCCCTGGGAGTAGGCGGCGACGAGCCGCTCGGGACTGAGGTCTCCGCCGACGGCGAGGAGGCCGTTCTCGGCATGGTCCGCGGGAGGGAACAGGATCTCGTCGTCGAGAAGATAAACCGGCATGAAGCGGAATCAGGCGTCCGCGGGCTCGGGCTCCTTCGAAGGGGCGCTCGCGGGATCGACGGCGAACGTGAGCTTGTCGGACTCGAGCCCGATGGTCACCGTGCCCCCGTTCTCGAGCTCCCCGAAAAGAATCTCGTCGGTCAACGGATCCCGGACCTCGGACTGGATGAGCCTCGAGAGCGGCCGGGCGCCGTACCTGGGGTCGTAGCCCTTCTTCGCCAGGTAGGCCCTCGCCTCGGCCGTGAGTGTGAAGGCGACGCGCCTCTCGCGGAGCTGCGCCTCGAGCTCGAGTACGAACTTCTCGACGATGGTCTCCATGACCTCCAGGGTGAGGGGATCGAAGCTCACGATAGCGTCGAGCCGGTTCCGGAACTCCGGGCTGAAGACCTGCTCGATGGCCTTCTTCCCCCGCTGGGGAGCGTCCTTCGCTGTATCGCTGGCGAAGCCGATTCCGAGCGCGTTCATCTCCCGCGAGCCCGCGTTCGAGGTCATGATCACGATCGCCTGACGGAAGTCCGCCTTCCTTCCGGTGTTGTCGGTCAGGGTGGCGTGATCCATCACCTGGAGGAGGATGTTGAAGAAGTCGGGGTGGGCCTTCTCGATCTCGTCGAGAAGCACGACGCAGTACGGGTGCTGCCGCACGGCATCGACCAGGAGACCGCCCTGGTCGAACCCGACGTAACCCGGTGGGGCGCCGATGAGCCGGGCCACCGAGTGCTTCTCCATGTACTCGCTCATGTCGTAGCGCAGGAACTCGTTTCCGAGGTGGCGCGCGAGCTGGCGGGCGAGCTCCGTCTTTCCGACCCCGGTCGGTCCGGTGAAGAGGAAACAGCCCGCGGGGTGATCGGGATGGCCGAGACCCGCCCGGGCGCGCCGGATGGCGCTCGACACGAGCGCGACCGCTTGCTTCTGACCGAAGACCACGCGGTTCAGCGACTCTTCGAGCGTCCGCAGCCGCTCGCGGTCCGAGGCCGAAGCCTGCTTTTCGGGAATGCGGGCGATGCGGGCCACCACCCGCTCGATCTCGGGAACGTCGACCGTGGGCTTGTCGTCCGCGCCGGACTGAAGCCGCATCATCGACCCCGCCTCGTCGATGACGTCAACGCCGCTGTCGGGAAGCCGGTACTCTCGCAGGTGGCGCTGCGCGAGGCGCACCGCGGTCTCGAGTGCGCCCTTGGTGTAGACCACGCGGTGATGATCCTCGTAGCGGGACTGGAGTCCTTCGAGGATCTTCACCGACTCCTCGAACGTCGGCTCGTCCACCGCGATCTTCTGGAGCCTCCGGTGGAGCGCCCGATCCTTCTCGAGGTGCTTGAACTCCTCGAACGTCGTCGACCCCACGAGGCGCACCCGGCCTTCGGTCAGGATGGGCTTCACCAGGTTCGCGAGATCCATGGTGCCGCCCGTCGTCGCGCCGGCGCCGACCATGGTGTGGAGCTCGTCGATGAACAGGATGGGCTTCTCCCGCTTCTCGAGGGCGGAGATGACCGCCTTGAAGCGCTCCTCGAAATCGCCGCGGTAGCGGGTCCCGGCGAGAAGCGCCCCCGAGTCGAGAGCGAAGATCTCGGCGCCCTTGAGGATCTCGGGAACGTCGTCGGAGATGAGCCTCTGGGCCAGCCCCTCGACGAGCGCGGTCTTTCCGACGCCGGCGTCGCCGACGAAGACGGGATTGTTCTTGCGGCGCCGGCACAGCACCTCGAGGGCGCGCCGGATCTCGGGGGCCCTGCCGATGAGGGGGTCGAGGAGCCCTTTGCGCGCGCGCTCGGTCAGGTTGACGGCGAAGCTGGAGAGCGGGTCCGCTCCCGCCCGCGGCCCGTCCTCGTCGCCCTCGCCCGCGGTCGCCGGCGATCCGGCGGGAATCCGCGGGACCTTGGAGATTCCGTGAGAGATGTAATTAAGGATGTCGAGGCGGGTGACGTTCTGGGCTTCGAGGAGCCTCGCCGCCTGGGAACGCCGCTCCTGGAGGAGCGCCGCCAGGGCATCTCCCACGTCCGCGTCGGTTTTCCCCGAGCTCTGGACGTGAAGAACCGTCTTCTGGAGCACCCGTTGGAAGGCGAGGGTCTGCATCGGCTCCTGGCCCGATTCCTTCGGGAGAAGCTCGACCCCTTCCTCCAGGTGCCTCTTGAGGTCGTTCCTCAGTCGGTCGAGATCGACGCCGCAGGCGGCCAGAATCTCCTCGCCCTTGGCGTCGTGGGCGATCGCGAACAGAAGGTGCTCGAGAGTGAGGTGCGCATGCCGCCTCGAGTCCGCCTCGCGGTACGCCAGGCTCAGAACCAGCTCCAGATTCGTCGTGAACATCAGGGGTTTGCCTCGATTGAACTCATTCCGGTTCGATGCTGCAGCGCAAAGGGTGGCCCGCGTCTTTGGCCCGCTCGTCCACCATGACCACCTTGGTCTCCGCGACCTCGAACGGATAGATGCCGGCGATTCCCGTGCCCTGCGTATGCACGTGCATCATGACCCGATAGGCCTCGGCGGGCGACTTCGCGAAGACCGACTCCAGGATTTCGATGACGAACTCCATGGTGGTGTAGTCGTCGTTGTGGAGGAGTACTTTGTAAAGCTTCGGCTCCTCGGTCTTTGGCCGCGTTTTTTCCGCGACCCCGCCTTCTCGCCTTCGGTCGGCGTCACTCACCACCCCATTCTAGCAGGGGGAGCGCGCCTCCGGCGGAAGCCGAAGCGTTTTCCGAGGCTTGGAGAGGAAAAAAGGGCTAGGGGGTCACGAGCCGCTCGTGGAGCCCGCGGGATTCGCGGCAGCCGCAGCCATCGCCTTCTGCCCTTTGAGGATAGCGCACCAGTCCTTGTGCTCCTCGATGGGCATTCCGCATTCGACGCAGACCCGGACCCTCTTCTTGGGCTCTGGCTTTTGTCCGAACAGCTTCCCGAGCAGCGACATCATGGGCTCCTTCCCGTTGTTGTTAAGACGATACGGCACCCTCGAAGGTTTTGTTCAATGGTTCGAAAAAACTAGAATCCGCGTATGCCGTCGTCATCGATCGAAGCCGTTGTACCCAGGGTCCGGGAATGGTTCCGGGATTTCCACAAGAACCCCGAGCTCGGGCTCGAGGAGATGCGAACTTCCGGAATCGTCGCCGCCCACCTGCGCTCGCTCGGGCTCGAGGTTCGAAGCGGGGTGGGAAAGACGGGAGTCGTGGGTCTGCTGAAGGGGTCGAAGCCCGGTCCCACGGTCGCGCTCCGCGCCGACATGGACGCTCTCCCCGTCACGGAGAAGACCGGTCTTCCCTATGCCTCGACCGCGAGGACCGTCTATCGGGGGGAGGAAGTGGGTGTCATGCACGCCTGCGGCCACGATTCCCACACCGCGATCCTGATGGGGGCGGCCGAAGTTCTGAGCGCGCGTCGGGAGGAGATCGCGGGCTCGGTGATGCTCCTGTTCCAGCCGGCGGAGGAAGCGGCCCTTCCCGGGGAGCGGAGCGGAGCCGAGCTCATGCTCGAGGACGGGGTCTTCGATGCCGTGAAGCCAGACGCCATCTTCGCGCTCCACACGACGCCCCGGCTCCGGACGGGCCACTTCATGACCCGTGAAGGGCCGATCATGGCGAGCGAGGACAACGTCATCCTGACGGTCCGCGGACGGGGCACCCACGCATCGCGACCGTGGGACGGTATCGATCCGATCGCCGTCTCCGCCCAGATCCTGAACGCCGTCCAGACGATCGTGAGCCGGCAGGTGAACCTCGCCGCCGCCCCTGCGGTCATCACCTTCGGACTGATTCGCGGCGGGACGCACGCGAACGTCATCGGAGACGAGGTCCGCCTCGAGGGAACCATCCGCTCGTTCGAGCCCCGGATGCGCGCCGACATCCAGGAGCGGCTGAAGCGAACGGCCGAGGGGGTCGCGGGGAGCTTCGGCGCCGCGGCCGAGCTCGAGATACGCCCCGTCAATCCCGCGACGGTGAACGACCCTGAGCTCGTCCGCCGCATGCGTCCGACCCTGGAGGCGGTAGCCGGGAGGGACGGGGTCTTCGAGTGCGAGCTCATCCTCGCGACGGAGGACTTCGCGAACTTTGCGATGCAGGTCCCCGGCATGTACGTCTTCATGGGGGTGACCGCTCCGGGCCGCGACCCCAGGGAGGCCGCCTTCAATCACTCGGCCTACTTCCAGGTGGACGAGGAGACGTTCGCGCCCGGGGTCGAGATGATGACCCGGCTCGCGCTGGACTTTTCTTTTCAGTACATCAGAGCCGCGGGGCCCCACCCCCGCGGCTGAAGATGTCGGCGGCCCAGCCGGCCCGGCCGTCAGTCCCGGTAGTCCGGCTCCTCGCGCTCGAGGATCCGCAGGAGCGCTTCGAAGTGCTCCTGGGCCTGCTTCGCGAGGTTGTTGGGCCGATCCTCCCGCACGTAGCCGCGCGCGACCTCGTCTCCGATGGATCGAAGACGCCCGCCCGTCGATTGCGCGAGCACCTGGACCCTGGCCGCGCGCTCCAGAAAATAGAGGTCGTCGAAAGCCTTGGCGACGGTAGTCCCGGCGACGACGACTCCATGGTGGGCGAGAAACAGCACGTCCCTTTTCCCGAGCACGGCGGCGAGGCGCTCTCCTTCCTGGGCGTGGTCCGCGGCGCCTTGATAGAGGTCGTCGTAAGCGATGCGGTCGTGGAACCGGAGCGCGTTCTGGCTCGCGGGCAGAAGCCGGCCGTTCTCGAGGAGAGTGAGCGCGGTCGTGTAGGGTTGATGCGTGTGCAGCACCGCCTGGGCGTCGGGCCGCGCCTTCAGGATCCTCGAGTGGATGAAGAACGCCGAGGGCTCCACCTCCCCCTTGCCTTTCTGGACCTTGCACTCGGGATCGACCAGCAGGAGGCGGCTCGCGGTCACCTCGCGGAAGTGCAGGCCGTGAGGAATGACGAGGAAGTTCTCCCCCGCCCGGGCGGTGAAGTGGTTCGAGATCCCCTCGTTCAGCTCGAACCTCGCCGCCAGCCGGTAGGCCGCGGCGAGCTCGATGCGGATGCGCCTCGTTTCTTTCACGTCAGTCCTCCGGCTCGTGGGCGAAAAGACTCCGGTACTCTTTCTCCAGCGCCTTCCCCCTCTTCGATGAGATTCCGCCGAGGGCGTCGATGGCGCGCCGAAGGCGGACGCGCACCAGGTCGAGCCCGAGGATCTCCATGGAGCGGAAGAGCGGGGTCGAAGCTTCGGCGCCGGTGAGCGCCACGTAGAACGGCCGGCTCAGGTCGCGGAGCTTGAGGTCGAGCTTCTCGGAGAGATCGCGGAAGCAGTTCTCGATGGCTTCGTGGGTGAGCTCGGGGAGAGCCTCGAGCAGGAAGAGAGCCATCTGGAAGATCCCCGCGAGGTCCTCCGATGTCTTCCCCTTCAGCTGAAGCTTCTGAGCGTCGAGGGGCACGCCATCGGCGAAGAAGAACGCGGTGAGGAAGCCCCAGTCGGAAAGCGTCTCGAGCCTTGGCTGCGCCAGGGGAACGATGCGGAGCAGGTGGTCGTCTCCGAGCGCCCACTTGCGAAGCTCCGCGAGGAGCGCCGGCGCGTCGTAGTTCTCACGGACGTAGCGGGCGTTGAGCCACCGCAGCTTCTCGACGTCGAACACGGGCCCGCCGAGCGAGAGCTTCTCGAGCTCGAAATGCTCGATGAACTCGTCGAGGGTGAACTTCTCGTCCCCCTCGGCGCGGGTCCAGCCGAAGAGGCCCATGAAGTTCAGAATCGCCTCGGGGAGAAAGCCGGCGCGGCGGTAATAGCGGATGGAGGTCGGGTTCTTGCGCTTCGAGAGCTTCGTCTTGTTCGCGTCGTTGTTCCGGAGAAGGGGCAGGTGGCAGAAGATCGGCGGCTCCCAGCCGAAGTGCTCGTAGAGCTTCACGTGCTTGGGCACCGAGCTGATCCACTCCTCACCCCGAATCACGTGGCTGATCTCCATGAGATGGTCGTCGACCACGTTGGCCAGATGATAGGTGGGGAAGCCATCGGACTTGAGGATCACCTGGTCGTCGACGGACGCCCAGTCCTTGCGGATCTCGCCGCGGAGGAGATCCTGAAAGACGCAGTCCCCTTCCACCGGAACCTTCATCCGGACCACGTAAGGCTCACCCGCTCGCGCCCTTCGCTCGGCCTCCTCGGCTGGAATCGCCCGGCACAGACGGTCGTAGCCGGGGAAGACCTTCGATTCGATGTGCTCGGCCCTCATCGCGTCGAGCCGTTCCCGGGTGCAGAAGCAGCGGTAGGCGTGCCCCTTCTCGAGGAGCTCGTCCACGTGCTCGCGGTAGATGGGAAGCCTCTCGCTCTGGCGGTAGGGAGCGTGGGGACCGCTCACGTCGGGCCCCTCGTCCCAGGAGAGGCCGAGCCATCTCAGGGATTCGAGAATCAGGAGCTCGGACTCCCGCGTCGAACGGGCGCGGTCGGTGTCCTCGATCCGGAGGAGGAACCGGCCTCCGTTCTTCCGGGCGAAGGCATAGTTGAATAGCGCCTGATAGGCGGTTCCCACGTGGGGATCCCCCGTAGGAGACGGTGCTACGCGGACCCGAACCGCCCGGAGAGGCCGTGAAGCCCGTGGAGACTGCTCAGCCATAGGAGGGAGATTCTAGCCCCAAAGGACCCCGGGGCCACTGTATTTGACAAAGTCTAACTTTAGACATAGTCTAGGTGCATGGAAGCGAGCGAAGCCGCGATCCTGAGGGAGAAGGGCATCCGCCCCTCCGCCCAGAGAGTGGCCGTCTCCCGCTACGTCCTCACGACCTGCGACCACCCGACGGCGGACGAGGTCTGGAACCGCGTCCGGAAGAAGTTTCCGATGGTCTCCCGGGCCACGGTGTACAACACCCTGAACCTCCTGGTCGCGAAGGGGCTTCTCCGTCAGTTCGTTCTCAGCGGAGGACGCGTGGTCTTCGACTCGAACGTCAACGAGCATCACCATTTCATCGAGGTCGACACGGGAAAGATTCATGACGTTCCCTGGGATTCACTCCGGGTCGAGAACCTGGAGCGACTCTCCGAGTTCGAGATCACGGAGTACCAAGTTGTCCTCCGGGGTCGACGATGGAAGAAGGTCAGAGGAACGGACCGAGCTAACATCTGAAAAAGGAGCCGAAATCATGACGACCATCCATCCCACCCGCAACGATCTTTCCGAAAGCGCGCGCAAGCAGGTCATTCCCCTTTTGAACGCTCACCTGGCGGACGGCATCGACCTCGCGCTGCAGGCGAAGCAGGCCCATTGGAACGTCAAGGGTCCGCACTTCCTGCAGTTGCACGAGCTCTTCGACAAGCTCTACGACGAAGCGTCCGAGTGGAACGACCTCGTCGCCGAGCGCGGAGTACAGCTCGGTGGCATCGCCGAAGGAACGCTTCAGAGCGTCACCGCCAAGACCCGGCTCAACCCCTACAAGGTCGAGCTCACCAGCGGCAAGGATCACCTCGAAGCGCTGAGCGACGCGGTCGCAACGTACGGCAGATGCGCGCGCGAAGGGATCGAGGCCGCGACCCGCGCGGGAGACGCCGATACCGCGGACATCTTCACCGAGATCTCACGGGCCTCCGACAAGATGCTCTGGTTCCTCGAGTCCCACCTTCGAGGCAAGGAGTAGCCCCTCGGCCCGCCGGAGCCTTGGCGAAGGCGGCGCTCAGACCGTCAGCCGGCGGTGGTACGTCCACCACTCGAGGAGGAGGAGAGCGAGGGCGAAGAGAACGAGCCCGACCCAGAGCTCTCCTCGAGTCTCCCTGGATTGCGCGGCGGGTTTCCTGGACTCCGAGCCGGCGGCGAACGAAGAGGCGTTCACCGCGGTGATGCGCGGGCTCAAGAGGTTCGCTGACACCATGAGCTCCCCCTCGACCCCCCTCACCGAATAAAGGCCGGGTCCGCCGGGAGAGAACGAGGTGCGCCCCCGGGAAGCCCGCGCGGGAACGTCCTGTCCCTCGATGTCGGTCACCACTCCGCTCCGGACGGAAACGGCGACCGTCCCCAGGCTCGAGGCCACGACCTCGGTGCCGGAGAGCCAGCTCACCGCGTTCGAAAGGAAGACGGGAAAGCTCGACTGGAACGGAAGGTTCGAGTCCTCGAGCGCGAACGTGAGCATCACGAATCGTAACGGCGTCTCGGAGGCGAGAATCAAGGGCTCCTCATCGCTCCCGGCGACGACTTGATGGGCGCCGCGGGAGACGAGAGCGGCCCTCTCCACGACGACGTCGTCGAGAGAGACGTGCTCCATCAGGGGATGATTGCTCGCCGTCCCCGCGAGCGACAGCTTCTCGATCTCCTGCCCCGTGGGCGCCGGAAGCCACGAAGCGGCGCCCGGACGAATGAGGAGCGCGGGAGCCGAAGGCGGCGTGTCCGGGGCGAAGCGGTCGAAGATGTAGAGGTCGGGAGGCGGTCCGGCAGCGGCGTCGCCGGGCTTCGCGAGCTCCAGCGATACCCGCGGATCGAGGCCGAGAAGCGTCTCCAGGGTTTCGTTTCCCTCGCTCACCAGCAACACCCGGGCCTTCCGAGGTGAGCCGAGGTACGCGTAGGCGACGTTGTCGAGCTCGAAGCCGTCGTCGGGCGAATCGATGAGGACTCGCACCGGCCCTTCGGAGAAACTCTCGAGATCCAGACTCTCACCCAGGACCTGACCCGCGGCCAGGGAAACCGCCCGCTGCATCGTTTGCCCCGCGGCTCCGTCGATGCGAAGCGCGACCCGTTTCGGCGCGGCGGCGTGGTTCGTCAGCTCGAGAAAAGCCTCGAATCGGTTCGGTTCCGCCGGAACCGGACGGAGATCGAAGGCGGTCACGCCTACGTTGTCCACGGGCTCGAATACCGAGATCACCTGGACGCCGGCAGGCGCCTCCTTCACCATGACGCCGTCGGTGATGAAGTAAATCTCGGTTCCGGGATCCGAGAACAGAAGAGGGTCGGCCGAAGGGAATGCCGAGGTCTCCTGGAGCGAGACCGAAAGCCCCTCGAGCCTCTCGAGCGCGCTGCGGCGGCTTCCGAACTCCGCCCCAACCAGACGCCCCGCGGTGTCCGTCACCAGGTACTCGCTCGAGGCGCTTCCTTCCGTGAGCAGCTCGCGCGCGATCCCGAGCGCGCGATCGAAGCGCGTCTCTCCCGAAGCCGTCGACGCTCCCATCGTGGGCGAGTCGTCGACCACGACGGCGATGCGGCGGGCCTTCCCCGACAGGGCCTCGATCTCGGGCTTCCCGAGAGACGCCGCGAGCGCGAGCCCCGCGGCGAGCGCGATCAGGAGCGAGACGAGCCAACGCCAGAAGTCCGAGCGGCGCTGCCTGTCCTTCAACACCCGTTGCCAGAGGAACGTCGAGGGAACCACCACGCGCTGCGGAGGCGGCCTGAGCCAGTACAGGAACAGAATGGCTCCCGCCGTGAGGGCGAGGAGAAACGCCACCGTCCACCCGGCGAGCCCGAAGAAGCTCATCGCAGGAACCGATCCTGACGGAAGATCTGTATGACCAGGTCTTCGAAGGGGATCGAGGTCTCCGTCCGGACGTATCCCCAGCCGTACTTCGAGCAATAGGCTTCGATCCCCGCCCGGTGCTTCTTCATCTCCTGGTCGTAGGCGGAGAGCAGCGAGGGCGAGACGTGAAGGCGATGGGCGCTGCCGTTCTCGGAATCCACCAGCATCGCCTCGTCGGGGAAATGCGGATTCATCTCCTCGGGGCTCAGAATCTGAACGTTGAAAACGTCGTGCCGCTGGAACCGGAGGAAGTCGAACGCGGGCTCGAGCCCCGCGGGATCCATGAAGTCGGACGCCACCACCACGAGACCGCGGCGGCGCTTCGAGCCGAAGTAGGTTCGAAACGTCTGGTGGAGCGACGTCTCCCCGGTCAGGGTCATGCGGTCGAGAAAGCTGAAGATACGCCAGATCTGGTTCCGGCCCCGCTTCGAGGCGATCTGCTCCGAGACTCCGCTGGAGTAGCCGATCACGCTCACCCGGTCGAGGTTCAAAAGACCGATGTAGGCGAGCGCCGCCGCCACCCGGCGGGCGTAGTCGAACTTCTTCGGCTCGCCGAAGTCCATGGAGAGGCTCGAATCGACGAAGAGGTAGATGGGAAGGTCCGCCTCCTCGTCGAAGATGCGGAGGATGAGCTTGTCGAGCCGCAGATACGCCTTCCAGTCGACGTCCTTGGTGTCGTCGCCGCTCACGTAGGGCCGGTAGTCGGCGAACTCGACCCCTGTTCCCTTCTTTCGCGCCCGGTGCTCGCCCCGCATGTGGCCCGGAAGCATGCGGCTCGAGATCAGCTTCAGGTACTCGAGCTTCTTGAGGAACTCCTCGTCGAACAGCGTGCTGACCGCGGCCATGGGCGGCCCGCATTATAGACGAAGCCGCGCCCGCAGAAAGGTTCGTGAACGGAAGGGTTTGGGATAAGATCTCCGGCTTGCGGAGGGAAGCGAAAACGACCCATGAGCACTCTTTCGAATTCGGCAACGGCGCAGCGCGGCTTTGGAGAGACCTCGAGGCGGGACGGGTGGTGGGTTCAACCCCTCCTGGTCTTCCTCGGTCTATCCGCGTTCCTCGCGTACGCCAACTGGGCGGCGTTCCAGGGCGAGCACTACACTTATGGCAACTACCTCTCGCCGTTCTACTCTCCGGAGCTCTTCGGCGATTCGCCGCATAGCTGGTTCGGACCGAAGCCGGCCTTCTGGCCCGCGTTCCTGCCGTTCTCTCCCGCGCTCCTGATCCTCTGGGCGCCGGCGGGCTTCCGGCTCACGTGCTACTACTACCGCGGCGCTTACTACAAGGCGTTCTGGGCGGATCCGCCGAACTGTGCCGTGGGAGAGCCGAGAAAGTCCTACTGCGGCGAGAATTCGCTTCCCCTCATTCTGCAGAACGTGCATCGGTACTTCCTGTACTTTGCGCTTCTGTTCCTCGTCTTCCTCGCACACGACGCCTGGAAGGCGATGTGGTTTCTCGACACGGCGACGGGAGCCGAGAAGCTCGGACTCGGAGTGGGAACTCTGGTCCTCACATTGAACGTGGTCTTTCTCGGCGGATACACCCTGGGGTGTCACTCGCTCCGCCACCTGGTGGGCGGGTTTCTGGACAGGCTTTCGGGCGCTCCGGTGCGGAAGCGCGCCTACGTCTGCTCGAGCTGGCTCAATCAGCGCCACATGAAGTGGGCCTGGACGAGCCTCGTGTGGGTGGCATTCTCGGACGTCTACGTTCGCCTTTGCTCGATGGGGGTGATCTCGGACTGGAGAATCTTCTGATGGCGGGCCCATCGAAGACCCACGAGCACGACGTGCTCGTCATCGGCGCCGGAGGAGCGGGGCTCCGGGCGGCGATCGAGGCCTCCGCCCAGGGAGCGACGGTAGGGCTCGTCTGCAAGTCTCTTCTGGGCAAAGCCCATACGGTGATGGCCGAGGGCGGCATCGCCGCCGCGCTCGCGAACGTGGACGAGCGGGACGACTGGAAGACCCATTTCGCCGACACCATGCGCGGTGGCCAGTACGTCAACAACTGGCGGATGGCGGAGCTCCACGCCCGGGAGGCGCCGGATCGGGTGAGGGAGCTCGAGGCCTGGGGCGCGGTCTTCGACCGTACTCCGGATCAGAAAATCCTCCAGCGGAACTTCGGAGGGCACAAGTACCCGCGGCTCGCCCACGTGGGCGATCGCACCGGGCTCGAGATGATCCGCACGCTCCAGGATCACGGAATCCACCTCGGAATCGACGTGCACATGGAGTGCACGGTGGTGCGGCTCCTCAAGAGCGGCGAGCGGGTCGTCGGCGCCTTCGGCTACGACCGCGAGCGGGGGCACTTCCGCGTCTTCAAGGCGAAGGCCGTCGTGCTCGCGACCGGAGGGGTCGGCCGCGCCTACAAGATCACCAGCAACAGCTGGGAGTACACCGGGGACGGACAGGCCCTCGCGTACCACGCGGGCGCCGACCTCATCGACATGGAGTACCTCCAGTTCCATCCGACGGGCATGGTCTGGCCTCCGAGCGTGCGCGGAATCCTGGTGACCGAGGGGGTTCGAGGCGAGGGCGGGGTCCTGCGCAACAACCAGGGCCGGCGGTTCATGTTCGACGACATCCCCGATCTCTACAAGAGCCAGACCGCCGACAACGAAGAGGAAGGCTGGCGGTACACGCAGGGCGACAAGACCGCGCGCCGCCCGCCCGAGCTCCTCACCCGCGACCACGTCGCCCGCTGCATCGTGCGCGAGATCCGTGAGGGCCGCGGGAGCCCGCACGGAGGCGTCTTTCTCGACATCTCCTGGATCAAGGACGAGAATCTCGAACGCGCCCGGAGCACATCAGGCGAAAGCTCCCCAGCATGTACCATCAGTTCAAGGAGCTCGCGGGGATCGACATCACCCGGGAGCCGATGGAGGTGGGACCGACCACGCACTACGCCATGGGCGGAGTGCGCGTCGACGGCGACACCCAGATGTCGACCGTCCCCGGCCTGTTCGCCGCCGGCGAATGCGCCGCCGGACTTCACGGCGCGAACCGTCTCGGCGGGAACTCGCTTTCGGATCTCGTGGTTTTCGGCAAGCGCGCCGGCGAGTACGCCGCCCGCTTCGCGCGCGAGCAGGGGAGCCAGGCGACTTTCGGACGAGAGCAGGAGGAGCAGGTCGAGGAGGCCTCCCGGAGGGCGCTGGCACCTCTCGAGCGGCAGGACGCGAGCGACGGCCACGGGGCCTACGCGATCCAGCACGAGCTCCAGGAGAAGATGCAGGAGCTCGTGGGCATCGTCCGGAACGAGAGCGAAATGAAGAAAGGCCTCGAGGTGGTCGCGGCACTGAAAAAGCGGAGTGCCAAGGTCGCGGCGCCTGGGAACCGGGAATACAACCCGGGGTGGCATACCGCTCTCGACCTCGATAATCTCCTCACCGTTTCCGAAGCCATCGCCCGGGCGGCGGTCGAGCGCAAGGAGAGCCGGGGCGCTCACTTCCGCGAGGACTACCCCGCGAAGGACGCAGCCTGGGGAAAGACGACACTGGTGCTGAGGAAGGGCAAGGACGGCCAGATGGAGCTGCTGCGGGAGGCGATCCCGGAAATGCCGGCTGCGTTGAAGCAGATCATCGAGGAGAATAAATAATGACGCAGGCGACGTTCCGGATCTGGCGCGGGGGCCGGGAGAGCGGCGAGCTCAAGGATTACACGACCGATGTCACCGAAGGAATGGTGGTCCTCGACGCGGTGCACCAGATCCAGGCGGAGTCGGCGAGCGACCTCGCGGCGCGCTGGAACTGCAAAGCGGGCAAGTGCGGGTCCTGCTCGGCGGAGATCAACGGGATGCCTCGGCTCATGTGCATGACCCGGCTCTCCGACATCGATCTCGACGAGCCCGTGGTCATCGAGCCCATCCGCGCTTTTCCCCGGATCAAGGACCTGGTGACGGACGTCTCCTGGAACTTCGAGGTCAAGAAGAGGATCAAGAAGTTCAAGCCGCGGCCGCCGGACGCCGCCGACGGGACCTGGCGGATGGCCCAGGAGGACATCGACCGCGTGCAGGAGTTCCGGAAGTGCATCGAGTGCTTCTTGTGCCAGGACGTCTGCCACGTCCTCCGCGACCACGGAAAGCACCAGGAGTTCATCGGCCCGAGGTTCCTGGTGTACGTGGCCGCTCTCGAGATGCATCCCCTGGACACCGAGAACCGCCTCGGGGAGCTCAAAGACGCGATGGGGGTCGGCTACTGCAACATCACCAAGTGCTGCACCAAGGTTTGCCCCGAGCACATTACCATCACGGATAATGCAATAATTCCGTTGAAGGAGCGGGTGGTCGACGAGTTCTACGATCCGCTGAAAAAGCTGTTTCGAATCTTCGGCGCCCGATAACGCCCGATGGCGGAAGATAGCGGAAGACAAGCGTGGCTGAGTTCAAACTGAAGGCGATCCAGAAAGAAGCGGTCCGGTCGGCGCTCGACAAGGCCGTCTGGTACCGCGCCTTGAACGAGCCGCTCGAGGCGGAGAGCATCTGCCGCGACGTACTCGATGTCGACCCCGACAACCAGGAGGCGCTCGCCGCGCTCCTCCTCGCCCTCACCGACCAGTTCACCCGCGGGCTCAAGAACCGCTATCGCGAAGCGAAGGAGCTCGCGGAGCGCCTCCAAAGCGAGTACGACCAGGAGTATTACGCGGGAATCATCGCCGAGCGGCGGGCGAAGACCCAGTACCATCAAGGGATTCCCGGGGCGGGCCATCTGGCGTACGAGGGAATCAAGGCCGCGATGGCCCACTACGAGCGGGCGGAGAAGGTGAGGCCGCCGGGAAACGACGACGCCCTCCTTCGCTGGAACGCCTGCGCGCGGCTCCTCATGCACTCCCCCGACATCCGTCCCGAGCCCGCCTCGGCCCACGATCCCGTCGAGCTCGAATAGCCCGCCCGGCTGTTCCGTTTGACCCCGCCGGATTCATTTGTTGAGATAGAGGTGTCCGTCGTAACCCACCCCAGACGGGACCTTAAAAAATTCGAGGGAAGTCTATGAGGTCGACCCGCGTGGCGGGCTTGCGTCGTCTCGCCTGCCTGTTCGTTACCGCTCTCGCGCTGGCTCGAAGCGCGTCGGCCCAGGTGTGCTCGGAGGCGAGCCTCGATTATCTGAGTACGGACAACGAGTCGAGCGGCGGCAGGGAGCCCCGCGAAATGGCCCTCGGCCGATTCAACCTCGATCCGTTCCCCGATCTCGCGGTCCAGCACCGCTCCTCGAACGAGGTGGGAATCCTTCACGGTGATGGGCCGGGGTTCAAACTGCACATCGTTCTCTCGTTCTCCGACGCCATTTCCGACGTCGTTGCCGCGGACTTCAACCACGACGGCTGGGACGACGTCGCGGTCTCGGTGACTTCGAAGGACGAGATCCACGTGCGCCTCTCGAACCGCTCCGGTGGGTTCGACGACGCAGTGGCGTTCCGCGTCCAGAGTCAGCCCACGGCGCTCTCCGTCGGGGACTACGACGACGACGGCCACCTGGACATCGCGGCCTTCAACAGCGGTGACGCCAACCTCTCCATTCTCCGCGGCAGCGGCTCCGGATCGTTTACGGAGCTTCCGCCCTTCGGCTTGCCCTGGGCCTCGCAGCTCGCGACCGGGGACGTGGACGAGGACGGAAATCTCGACATCGTCGCCGCGGATCCGAACAACGACCGGATTCACGTGGCTCTGCTCAAAGACGATGGCTCGCTCGACTCCCTCACCAGCTTCACCCCCTCGGCCTCGCGGCCCGAGGGCCTCACCCTCGGGGACTTCAACCGAGACGGGGCCCTCGACGTGGTCACGGTGACCCAGACGCGCGAAATCGAGTTCCTCCGAGGCGATGGCGGGGGCGGGTTCTCTACCGGGACGCCGCAGGGCCTCGGGGCAGCCGCGCCGACGCGGGTCGCCTCCGCCGACATGGACAATGACGGCGATCCGGACGCCGTGGTCTCCGACGAGGGCCTGGACTCGGTCCACGTCCTCATCAACGACGGGAAGGGGAACTTCGTCGGCAACGCCTCCTTCCCCACCGCCGGGCCCAGCGGGGACGTGGTCGTCGAGGACTTCAACCTGGACGGCCGCGACGACGTCGCTCTCAGCATCTGGAGCGGCGATCGGATCCAGAGCTTCCTGAACGACCTGGGAATCGGCTGCCCGAAGCCGTCGTTCGAGAGGCTCGCCCGATCCTTCCCGGTGAGCTCCGCGCCGAAGCCGATCGCCGCCGCCGACTTCGACCGGGACGGGAGCCTCGACTTCGTGACGGCGAACCTGTCCGGGAACGGCTATACCCGCTACCTCGGTCTCGGGAACGGAGACTTCAGCTCACCGGAGTCAGGCTTCTCCTGGCCGGCTCCCTCCTCGAACGCGCCGGCGGATTTCGACTTCGATGGGGATATCGACGTCGCCGTCGCGGTCGCCTCGAACGTCTTCGTCCAGAACAACAACGCGGGCTCACTGGGTGCCACCCTCAGCGTTCCCGTCTCGAACGGCATACATGTCGTCGCCGCCGACGTGAGCTCCGACGGAAAGCCGGATATCGTCGTCGCCCGGACGACGAACGTGGCGGTGGTGTTGAACGACGGGTTCGGCGGCTTCCTCGCCCCAATCAACTACCCCGCCGGAGCGGCTCCGCGGGCCATCGCCGCCGCGGACTTCGACAACGACGGACTCCAGGACCTCGCCGTCGCCGAAGCGGGCAGCCAGGTCTTCTTCCTCAAGAACTCGGGCGCCGGCGCGTTCACACCGAACGGCTCCCTCGCGCTTTCCGCACCGCCGACGGCCCTGAAGGCCGTGGACATGAACGGGGATGGAAACAAAGACCTGGTGGTGACCGTGGGCGCGGCGCCCGCCGCCAGGCTCCAGACGCGACTGGGCAACGGCGCGTTCGGATTCGGTGCACCCGCCGCAAACGTACTTACGGACGACGCCGCGGCCTCGCCTCAGGCTCTCGAGGTGTTCGACTTCGACGGCAACGGGACGAAAGACGTCGCTCTCGCTCTCGCGGCCACGCCCCGGGTGCGCGTCTTTTCGGGAACGGGGAGCGGAGGATTTGTTTCGACGACGTTCACCGAGATGTTGCCCGCGGCTCCAGGCGCGCTTTCCGCCGGCGACTTCGATCGGGACGGACTCCCCGACCTCGTCGTGAGCGTGCCGTCGACGAGCGAGGTCTTCGCCCTGATGGGGAACGGCGCGGGTCGCTTCTCCCCCGACTTCCTTCCCGCTCCGTCGGCGAGCGCGGACAGCCGAGGGGTCGCCTACGGCGACTTCGACGGCGAGGGCCGTCTGGACATCGTCGTCGCCAACACGGCCGACGACAGCATTTCCGTCTTTCTCGGGCAGGACACGTTCGGATTCGATTCCGGGATCCCAACGGGCTCTCTCGGCAAGCCGGTGTGGGTCACCGTGGACGATTTCGACAGCGACGGGAAGCTCGACGTTGTGGTTTCGGCGGAAGGGAGCCGGGAGCTGGGATTCCACAAGGGCCGAGGCGACGGGAACTTCGATCCCGCGGTGAAGACGTCGGTTTCGGGGAACCCTTACATCGCGAGGTCCGCGGACTTCGACCTCGACGGGAATCCCGATATCGTTGTCATTGTCGGGACCGGGGTCCAGTACTTCCGGGGAGATGGAAGCGGCGGATTCAGCCACGTGAGCGACCACGGGCTCGGTGGACCTGGCTCCGGCCTCGTCGTCGGGGACTTCAATCGGGACGGGCTCATGGACTTCGCCGGCGCCCAGATAGCCGACCATTCCATCGTGAGGTTTCTCGGCACGGGTCCGGGAACGTTCGGGGCGGGTTTGGGCGTCACCACGTTTTCGAGGCCCCTCGACTTCGACGCCGGCGACGTCAACCTGGACGGATTTCTCGACCTCGCCGTTCCCCTCGAGGGCACCGACGAGGTGCGGATCCTCTTCGGGAACGGTTCTGGCACCTTCACTCCCGGACCCGCGGGCAGCGTCCCGAAGACCCCGAAAGTGGCTCGCCTGCTCGACTACAACCGGGACGGGTTTCTGGACTTCGTCGTCGCGAGCGAGAGCGACCACGTCCTCTCCTTCTATTCCGGAAACGGCACCGGAGGCTTCGCCAAAGACGACACCCGCCCGGCGCCCGTGCGCCGGCCGACCTGGATGACGGTCGCCGACTTCGACTTCGACGGGCGCACCGACGTCGCCGTCGTGGGGAATTCCGGCCTCGACGGGGACCCCGCGGGTGTGGCCGCCATCCGCAACACCAACTGCCGGTCGCGCCACCTCCAACTCCTCCAGGATGTTTCCGCCTGCGACCTTCCCAACCAGCCGTTCGCCGCGCAGCCGCAGCTGCGCATCGAAGACGACGGCGCGAACCTCATCGAGTGCGAGAACCGGGACGTGGTCGCGTCGATTCGCCCTGGAACCGGCTCCCCGGGGGCGTCTCTCCTCCCGCCGACCAGCGTCACGCCGTCTTCTGGCATCGCCAGCTATACGAGCCTCGGCGTCGACCAGGGAGGCGCCGGGTTCCAGATTCAGTTCCTTCTCGGGGACGCGCGTCCGAAGCTCTCCCGCCGCTTCAGCCAGGCGCTCGCCCCGGTAATCTCGGGCCCGGCCGCAATCTGCGAGGGCGACCCCGCGGTCTACACGGCGGACACCACCTACGACTACTACGACTGGCGGCTGGACACGTCACCCGTCTCCATGGCCCCCTCGATCGACCTCACCGGGGCCCTGACCCCCGGCCTGCGCGACCTGGACCTCTTCGTCTTCAGCGATACCTGCAGCGGCTCCACGTTTCTTGCGATCGACGTGACGGCGCAGCTCTCGAGCGTCGCGATTCTTCCCGCGGGACCGCTCACGGTCTGCGACAGTTGCACGGGCCCGATCGCGACCTCGACCGTCACCGGCGGCGGTGCGGTCACGTATCAATGGGGCTACCGGACAACCCCGGTGACGGGCTCCATCACTCCACTCGCGGGCGAGACGAACCCCACGTACACCGTCGAGGGCGCGGACTTCGGAGTGGGAACCTTCTACCTCGTGCTCACCGTCACGCCCGCGTGCGGATCTCCGCAGGCATCGAACGACGTCGAGATCGACGTCCAGACGAGCACCGGGCTCGATCCCCTCGAAGCCTTCACGGCGCTCGCGACCAACAACCAGGTGCGTCTGGAGTTCTCGACGACCGCGACCGGGCTCTGCGCCGGAATCCGCATCCTTCGGAACAGCATCGACTTTCCCCCGGATCCCCACGCTACCGGCGCTCCGAACGTCTGGATCGGGGGGGCGGACTTCCCCTGCCCGGGAAGCCACGAGGCCGACTTTACCGACCTCGCCGTATCGAACGGCACGGATTACTTGTACTCCGCCTGGGTGAAGGACGCGGGCGGGAGCTTCTCGATCGCGAAGAACGTGAAGTCCGCTCCCTTCGACAACACCACGGGACCGGTCAAGTGGGCGTACAGTACCGGAGCTACTTCCATGTCGGAAGCGGGACTCCGCATCGCGGGAGGGCAGGTCTCCGTCTACGTCGTCTCGAACGACACCCTGGCCCACGCAATCAACGGAGGTGGGGGTGCGAACGGCGGATGGTGGCTCGACAACGCCAAGCCCTATCCGCTGGGGCTCCCCTCACAGGTGAAGCCTCCCGTCGTGCCCTTCCAGGTGGGGGCCGTGCCCGGAGGAGCGCTCTTCGTCACCTCCCAGGATGGCAACGTCTACGCGATCAACGCGAGCTCGATGAACGAGATCTGGAACGCTCCCGTCGGCGAAATGGTCACGGGCGCCGCCTCCGGGATCTTCGCGAACTTCGGCGGCGCGAAGCATCTCGTCTTCGCGGGAAGCCGGAACACGATTTCGCCTTCCAGCGAGTTCCTCGCCTACAACGTGGACGATGGAGCCCCGGAATGGGTATTCGACAACAATCCGGGCGGCACGATCGGGCCTATCCTGGGGGGCTCTTCCGTCGACTACGCGGGGCAGCGCGTGTTCTTCGGAAGCCGGCAGGGAACGTCGTTGCAGACAATCTGGGCCCTGGACATCTCCCAGGATGATCAGGTCAGTCTCGATTGGTCCAAGAACATCGGCGAGGTCGACGGAACTCCTGTCTTCCTGAGCTCACCGACTCCCCGGGTCGCGGTCGGGACGAACGGGGGCACGGTCGAGCTTCTCGACGCCAACGCTCTCGGAGCTTCGTTGTGGCTCAGTCCTTACAGCACCGGTGACGGATCCGTGAAGGGCTTCGTGTTCCCTCACACCCACGCCGGGATTCGGTATTTCATGTTCTCGACGAGCAGCCGGGTGACCTCCATCCGCCACAACGGCGACGGCGTGGATCCCACATTGCACTGGCAGCTGCCCTTCGTCTCCCCCTCGACTCCGATCGCCCTTCCGGGGACGACGTCGGCGCTCGTGGGAAGCGGCGACGGAAGGCTGTACCTGATCACCGGGATCGACACCTCCACGCCGTTGACCGTACCGCTCCAGCTCGGCGATGGCTCGGCCAGCGTGGGCGTCCCGACGTTCGACGTCGTCAACCGCGTGATCTATGTCGGCACCGAAGATGGAGTGATCCGCGCGATCGCGTACCCGTTCCCCTAGCCATTCTTGCTAGGATGGCGGTCCGGAGGTCGATCGCGATGCCTGTGCTCCTTCTACTGGGTCTCCTTTCCGCGGCGGCCGCGCCGCAGAAGCTGTCTCCACCCGCTCTGAACGAGATGGTCGAGACCGAGCGGGCGTTCGCGGCGCTCGGCGCGGAGAAGGGGGTCCGTGAATCCTTCTTCGAGTTCTTCGGCGAGGAAGGAATCACGTTCAATCCAAACCCCCAGAAGTTCCGGGAGTTCGCGCGCAAGAACCCGCTTCCCGACCCGCCTCCGCCGCGGGAGTTCAAGCTCGAATGGTGGCCGGTCTACGGCGACGTCGCGGAGTCCGGCGACCTCGGCTACAACACCGGCCCCACGCTCTTCACCGACCTGACCGCGAAGAATCGTCCTTCGGGACACGGCTATTTCTTCTCGGTCTGGAAGAAGCAGCCCGACGGAAGCTGGCGGGTGGCGGTGGACATGGGGGCGGACTCGCCGGGCCCGGATCCCGCGCACCAGGATCGGCTGCGTTACGAGCGCGCCCCGCAGGAACCCTCGAAGGGCATCCCCCCGAAGGACACCGCCCAGGGGCGATCGGAGGTTCTGGAGCTCGAGTCCCGGTTTCGCGAGACCCTCACGCGCGAGGGCGTGCACGAGGGGTACCTCGCGGTCGTGGGAGATCATGCGCGGGTCCATCGTGTGAAGAACTTCCCCGTTCTCGGGAAGAAGGCCATCGGCGACTTCTTCGCCAATTCAAAGCGGACGCTGGTCGCCTGGGAGGGCATCGACGGCGGAGTCGCCGCCTCGGGCGAGCTCGCCTACGCCTACGGCCGCTACGAGCTGAAGCAGGACGCCGGCGAGACCGAGAAGGGCTACTTCACTCACGTGTGGAAGCGCGACGGAAACGGCGAGTGGAAGCTCGTCGCCGACGTGGCGAGCCCCCTGCAGGAGCGCAGGTAGGCTCGAGCCTCGCGCCATCTATGGCGTGCACAATGACGGTGCAGCGCCCCCGGAGCGGCTCGTCGACGCGATGCGGTGATAAGATCGCCGTCATGCGGAAAGCATGGCGCGCTGCCCTACTTCTGGTCCCGCCCACTCTCGCCGGGTGGTACGTGGCGTCCGCGCAAAGCGGGCAGTCCCGTGAGCAAGCGGCCCTGGCCGAGCCCTTTCGCGGGGTGACGACCGACGGTCGTCCCATCGAAGGTCTGTTCCCCATCCGCGTCATTGGCGTCTCGACGGCTCCGGTGGTCGAGGCGGCGAAAGCGTTTCTCTCCGCCCTCTCTTCCGAACAGCGCTCGCGCACGGAGTATCCGGTCGACGACGTCGAGTGGCGCCGCTGGAACAACGTCCACCGGTACACTCGCCAGGGGGTGAGCTTCAAGGAGATGGACGAGCCGCAGCGCGAGGCGGCATTCGGCTTGCTTCGAGCCGGCCTCAGCGCCCGGGGATTCGAGAAGTCACGGAACGTCATGCGGCTCAACGAGCACCTCGCGGAGCTCGTCTCGAAGCACGAGGAGTACGGCGAGTACCTCTACCACCTCACCGTCATGGGGGAGCCGTCCACCGTAGCACCCTGGGGATGGCAGCTCGACGGGCACCACCTCGTCGTCAACTATTTCGTACTTCGCGACCAGGTGGTCATGACCCCCTCGTTCATGGGCTCGGAGCCGGTGGTGGCGCTCTCGGGGAAATTCGAGGGAACCGCCGTGCTCCAGGACGAGCAGGGCAAAGGGCTCGCCCTCCTGTCGTCGCTCGACGACCAGCAGCGCAAGAAGGCCATTCTGGAAGCGCAGAAAACGACGAACGACGCCAAGGCGCAGGCGTTCTCGGACAACCTGGTCCTGGCCTACGCCGGAATACCAGGACGGGAGCTATCGAGCTCCCAGAAGAAGCTCCTTCTGGATCTGATCGGCGAGTACGTCTTCAACATGGACGAAGGCCACGCGCGAATCAAGATGCAGGAGGTGGAAGCCCATCTCGACGAGACCTACTTCGCCTGGATCGGCGATACCGGTCCCGAGAGCATCTTCTACTATCGAGTGCACAGTCCGGTCATCCTCATCGAGTTCGACCACCAGGGGCCGATAGCGCTCGAAGGCCCCAAGGTCGCCTCGCGCCGCCACGTCCATTCTCTGGTGCGGACCCCCAACGGAAACGACTACGGGAAGGATCTCCTGCGGCAGCACTACGAGGCCCACCGGACCGACCCGGCGCACGGACACGCGCACGAGCTTCCGGGGCGCTAGATCCCGAAAACTTTCCGAGCGTTCCCGCCCCGAACACGGTCCCGGACCTCGCCCGTGAGGGCGTCGACCCGGGAGAGGCAGCCCGCCATATCCCCGATGTTATGGGGATAGTCCGAGCCGTAGAGAACGTTCTCGGGACCGCAGACCGAGACCGCGAGCTCGAGCGCTTCCTGCCGGAAGACCACCGTGTCGACGTAGATACGGCGCAGGTACTCTCCGGGTGCCACGTCGGTCTGTTCGCGGCATGTGGGAATCCTCTCGTGGCAGATGTCGAGCCGCCCGATCAAGTACGGAAGCGCCCCGCCGCCGTGGGACGCGATGAGCTTCACGTTCGGATAGCGGTCGAGGAACCCGTCGTAGAACATCCGGGCGAGCGCGAGCGTGGTGTCGAAGACGAACCCCACCGGAGGCACGAGGTTGTGCTTCGACATATCCATGTCGCGGACTCCCGGGGGCGCCGTCGGGTGCACCAGCACCGGAAGAGCGGCGTCGTCGATCGCCTGCCAGATATCGGCGAACGCCGGCTCGGTCAGAGATCGCCCGTCGACGTTCGCGAGCACCATCACTCCGACCGCGCCCTCTCGAAGGGCGCGAGCGAGCTCCTCGAGAGCGAGGGACGGATGCTGCCACGGAAGCGACGCGAACCAGCGGATGCGGTCGGGGTACGTCCTTTCGGCGGCCGACATGTCGTCGTTCAGGATCCGGGCCGCCTCGAGGCTCGTCGCCGCATCCCCCCAGTAGACGTTGGGACAGGTGAGCGACAGAACGGCCACGTCCACTCCCGCGCGGTCCATGTTCCGAATGCGGAGATCGTAGTCGAACATCGCGGGAAGGGGTGTCATGAAAGGCGCTCCGTCCATGTGGATCACGTCGGGAATCGCTCCGACGGGCGCGACGCTGTAGCGGGGTCCGCCTTTCCTCTTCAAGAGGTCGAGCCAATCCCGGTGGAGCATGTGGGTATGGACGTCGATGACCGGGCTTGCCATGGGGACTCAGCGTCGAAACGCGATCTTTCCGTCCACGATGGTGATGTCGGCACGAAGGTCCAGAAGCCGATCGGGAGGGAGGCTCAACGGGTCACCGGAAACCACCACCAGATCGGCGAGCTTCCCCACTTCGATGCTTCCCTTGATGTCCTCCTCGAAGCCCGACTCCGCGGCCCAGAGAGTGTGCATCCGAATTCCGTCCATCACGCTGATGGCTTCCTTCCGATCGACCTCCGTCCCGTCCCGCGACGTTCGGAGAACCGCGCGGGTGATGGGAAACCACGGGTTGATGGCCAGCGTCATCGTTCCGAGGGTGTCGGAGTTTCCGGGAGGATGAAAGCCGCGCTCGATGAGGGACTTGATCGCGTAGGACGTGACTCCGGACCTCGGGCGCCGGGCTCCCGTCGAAGCCCAGAGAAACGACGCCTCCGGCACGGGAATGATTTTCCCGCGGGCCATCCTTTGGTATCTCTCCTCGGCGCCCTTCAGGACCACGGCGTTTCCGAAATGCTCGATGCGATGCCGGGCGTCGGGGCGCGGCAGCGCCCGTTGCGCCGCCTCGAAGGCATCGAGGGCGACGTCCTGCGCCCGATCCCCGATGGCGTGGATCCAGATCTGCCAGCCGGCCTCGTGCGCGGCGAGGACCTGCTTCGCGAGGAGCTCCGGAGTCCGCGACAGCGTGCCGCGGTTGTCGCTCGTTCCCGGGTGAGGTTCGTAGGTCGCGGCGCTGACGCCCGCCCCGTCGAGGATGACCTTGACGGCCCCGACCTTCAGCCAGTCGTCCCCGAAGCCCGTCTTGAGTCCCGTTTTCAGCAGGTCGTCGAGCTCGAAGGCGTAGCCCGGACCGATGAAGTAGCTGATCGAGAGCCTCACCGGAAGCTCGCCGGAGTCGCGGAGCTCCTGATAGATGCGGACGGGCTCGACGGCGTGAGGCATCTCGTAGACCGTCGTCACCCCCTGCGCGAGGAACAGGTCGTGCAGAGACTTTCGGATCGCCTCCCTCATCTCGGCGTAGGCGGGAGCGGGCACTCTCGCGAGTCGGGTCGCGGTCTCGCGCAGGATAGTGGGCTCACCGTCGGCGCCGTGGTCGATCGTCCCGCCCTCCGGGCTCGGCGTGTCCCTGGTGATGCCCGAAACCTCCGCCGCCTTCCTATTGATCAGGAAATCGTGCGCGCTCCAGCGGAGGAGGACCGGGTGATCGGGAATGGCCCGATCGAGATCCGCGCGCGCCGGCATGGGTTGGGCGTAGGTCCCCTGCCCCACGATCCAGGCGCCCTTCGGAAGCTCTTTCGCCCGCGCCTCGAGCTTCGCCAGGATCTCTTCCGGCCCCGAAAGGGGCGGCGCCTGGATCTGCACTCGAAAATGCTCGTTCTCCGCTGTGCCGTCGACATGGGTATGCGCATCGATGAACCCGGGAAGGAGCGCGCGTCCGGATAGCTCCACCACCTCGGTCCCTGGCCCGATCCACCGGGAGATCTCTTCGTTCGAGCCGACAGCGACGATCCGATTCGCTCGGACCGCGACCGCGGAGGCGATCGTATCCCCGGCGTCGACGGTGATGACCTTTCCGCCGCGGAGGACGAGATCGGCGGCTCCGGGCGACTCGGGTTGGAGCCAGGAGACGAGGAAAAGAAACAGCAGATTCGAGCCAACCATCGGGCGGGAGTATATCCTCGCGGCCCCCCTTGAGCAGGACTCGCCCCGTCCGCCTTGGAGTGCTCGGCTTCGCACGCTCCGGAGGAGCGTTTCTCGAGCGCCTTCCCCCTCGACTAGTCGCGCTTCGAGATTTCCTCCGGGTGGCGCCGAGACAAACGGACGGCGAGCGACGCAAGCAGGAGGAGCACTAGAAGAGCCACGAGTGCCGGCGCGATGGGCCAGGACACGCTCGAGATTGGCGCGAGGGAGCCATCGCCGTACAACGTCAAGGCCGACCAGGCGGAGACCGGAAGGCCGGCAGCGACCGCGTGCTCGGTCGCGAGGCGCAGCGATCGCGTGAGGGTTTCTCCGCTTCCGAGCGCCTTGTAGAAATCGTCGAACAGCACCGCCGCCTCGTCGTCCCGCAAAGGCCAGCGGCTCGCTACCACGGCACGCGCCCCCGCCTGGAAGAATGCTCGAGCGAGACTCTGGACGCCTTCCCCGTTGAGAGTGCGCCCCGCAGCGGTTCGGCATGCGGACAGGACCACGATACGCCCGTCCAGTTGGAGCTCACCGATCTCTCTGACCTGGAGGAGGCCATCCTCGGTCTCGTTCCCCGGACTGAGAACCACCGCGCTTCGATCCGGGTTCTCTTCATCCGCCACGGCGTGGGCGGCGAAGTGGAGAATACCGTAGCGGGACAGGTCGCGCTCCTTCATGGCCCGCTCCGATGCGTTCTCTCCGAACAGCAGCTCGCTTCCGCCTCCGAGCCGCCGAACCACGGACCTGCCTTCGCGGCGCGCGTGGGGTAGAGCGCCGAGGGCCATCCCTTTTCGAAAGTCGAGGTCTCTCTCCTCGGAATCGGCCCTGACTCCGAGAGCGGGATCGACGATTGCCAGCGCCGGAACTTCCGCGTCTCCGGGAGGCGACTCGCTCCAGCGAAGCCAGAGCGTGGCCGATGGAGCATAGGTCAGAGCGATTCTTTCGCCGAGGGCTTCGGAGCCGGTCGAGAGCGCGGAGAACGGCAAGTGGTGCAGAGGACCGTCCGGGATCAGGACGAGCTCGTCGACTTCCGGTGGAAGGTTTTTCAGCGCCTGACCCAGCAGATCGTCGTACAGCCGCGCCGCCGCGGGAGCTTCGGCCCCGTCCCCCCGGGCGAGAAGACCGAGGAAGACCGGAATCTTCGGCTCGAGCGCGACGCGGTCCGGAAGGCGATAGGCCTCGGCGCCGTCCCGGGTCACGAGGAGCGCGAAGGCGCCGCCGCCGAACTCACCATGCACGTCTTCCCAGAGGCCGATCTGAAACGAGACCAGGGCCTCGTTCTCCCGGAGACCTGCTCGCACTTGCTCGAGCGAAGCGAATTCGGGCTCCTCCAAACCATGGGCTCCGTCCTTCGCGTGGAGCTCCGCCTCCTCGAGCTCCAACCGGCGAAGCTCGTCGAGCGCGAGCGTGCGCTCGTCTGCCGAGAGGGCCGGGTCGAGGAGGCGCCGCTGTACCCGGGCTATCGCGGCGAGCGCTCGAGCGCGCGCCGGGTCGTCGGGAGGCTCGGGAAGCATCGCGGACGCGCTCAGCGAATCCAGAAGAGCGCGGGCGCGCATGCGCTCCATCACCGAGAACGCCCGGCTCAGCTCCGACGCCTGGAGCAGGCGGCCGGAGAACGTGTAGTAGTCCTGCGTCCACTCGGAGAAGAGCTCGACCCGGCCGCGCTCCTCGTCCTGAAGCCGGCGGAGCGATTCGACCGCTTCGAGAGTCGCCTGGGCGTCCGCCGACGCGGCCTCGTAGTCCTTCGTCTTCCAGCTCAGCCTCGCCCGATTCCGCCAGGCATAGGCGATGTACCAGCTGCTGCCGGATTCGAGAGCGAGACGAACGGCTTCCGCCATGACGGACTCCGCCTCCTCGCGGTCGACGTCCGCGAGATAACCTCCCAGGGCCGAGGTGCAGCTCACGATCTGATCCGGATGTCCGAGCTCTCTGGCAACGGCAACGCATTTTTCGGCGTGAGAGCGAATGACGTCCGCGTTCTCCGGAGTGCGCGGGAGGAGCTCGACGAGCAGCTGCCGCGCGAAAGCCTCCGCACGGCGATTTTCCGTGGACACCGCGAGCTTCAGCGCCTCCTCGGCCAGCTCCAGCACCTCCTCTCGGCCACGCGCGTCGGGCAGGTACTCGAGCTTTCGGTATCGCGCGTCCGCGATGTTGTAAGTGATCATCGCGGCCGTGACGTCGTCGTTCTGTTCTCGAAGGAGCGCAAGCAGTCGCTGGTAGGCCTCGACGGACTCGTCGAGACGCCCCATGGCGAACGAAACCTGGCCGAGCGCATCGAGACAACGGCGTTTGAGCCCGGGAGAGCCGTCGGGAAAAACCACCTCCTCCGCGCGTTTCAGCGCGCGGTACGCTCGGGCGACTTCGCGGCCGTTCGCCGTCAGGTAGTCGGCCTCCGAGATGCGCGCTCGCGCAATCAACGTCGGGTCGCCGCTGCGCTCGGCGACGTCGAGCACGAGCTCGATCTGGCGCTCGGCCTCGGCATGCCGCCGCTGCCGCTGAAGGATCCGGGTGAGATTGTTGCGGGCCAGCACCTCTCCCGCCGCCACCGCGCTCGCCGCGAATCCCTCGGCGGCCGCGGCGTAGCTCGCTTCCGCGGCCCCTTCATCGCGCTCCGACTGGATGTTCCCCCTCACCAGCTCGAGCCAGTGGCGCCGCTCGGGCAGCCGCTCGATGAGGCGGGACACCCGCTCCTCGCCCTCCTCCCAGCGCTTCGTGCTCTGCGCGGCGAAGTAGAAGCACATGTAGGCCTCGGACGGATCTCGAGCTTCCTCGAACTCCTTCTCGCAAGCGTCGAACGCGCTCAAAGCGAAAAGGAAGGGGGCGAGCGTCATCACCGGGAGCTACTCTGCCGTCGGCTCTCCGGCGAGGAACAGTTCTCCCTCGCAGTTGAATTCGAAACCTCCGCCTCCGGGAAAGCAGATCGGTCCCAGCGTGACGAGCGCGATGTCCCCGGTGCTGCTGTTCATGATCTCGAACGTGAGGACTCGCAGCGGTCTGGGGCGCGTCGTAGGCCGCCGGCCCCCGTCGAAGACGAGGACTCGCGCTCTCACGGGCAGCCTCGGACCGGTCATCACGTCGTCTCGCACTTCCAGGACGAGCGGCTGGCCCGGCCGCAGCTCTCCGCGAGCCGTCGCGAGTGTTCGGTTCGCGCCGTCCAGGATCTCGACCTGCGCCGGCGCCACCGCATCTTTCGCATCGCCCACGTCCGCCAGCGTCAGTATCGCTACGTGTCCGGGGGTGAGGCTCAGGAGCCCGGTCGACGCCGTGGTCCCTGCGATCCGGGCCGCATTCGAGCTCGGTGAATAGAGCGCGAAGGAAATGCCGAGCACTGCGAGGAGCCAATGGATTCTGTTTTTCATGTCTTCTCCCTTCCTACTTCACTTCAGCAATGAACGTTCTACTCTGAACCACGCTCCCGTCGGGGAGCGTCGCTTCCACCTGCCAGAAAACCTTCGCGCCCTCGGGAAGCCCCTGAAGCCGCTCCGCCGGAACCGTGTACTCCGGTGACGAAAGACCCGAAGCCGTGTCGAGGATCCGAAGGTCCTCGGCGGTCACGCGGACGTCGAATCGCGCGCCTTCGGGCGCCTGCCATCGCAATCGAAAAGCCTGCCTGGGCAAGCTCTCGTCGGCGCCGGTGAGTGGGACGACCGCCTCCCCTCGATAGACCGGCCCTTCGGACCTGGGGCTCCGCGAGACGATGGCACCGAGGAAGCCGGCGAGGAGCACCGCGGCCGCCGCGAGGACGTAGGGCGACCTCCAGAGAGCGTAGGGGCGGCGCTCCGGCAGCACGGTCTCCCTGGATGGGTCCGCTATCGCGCCCCCGGATGCCTCGAACAGCTCCGTCGCGAGACGCCAGGCTTCGGCGTAGCCCGGCTCGAGCGCTACTTTGTCGATGACCTCGAGCCGCTCCTCCGGGCCGAGCTCGCCGGCGACCGCTTTCCAGACCTGCAGCGTATCCACGTGCCCCTCACCCGTACCCTCCGACTCGGAAAGCCCCAGAAACGCCTCCCGCAGCCGGGCCTGGTCCCATTCCCGTCTCATGGCTCGAACCCTTTCGAGGCGAGGCACCGCCGCAGGTCGTCGAGCCCCCGATACACCAGGTTCTCGGCGCGCTTCAGGCGGCAGTTCAAGAGCCTCGCGGCCTCCGGAATCCTGTGGCCCAGGAGATGCAGCGCGACCGCGAGCCGGCGTTCCCGTTTCATCGCCGCCAGGCAGTCGCGAATGCCGCGGCCGATCTCCCCGGCGGCGGCGCTTTGCTCGGGATTCTCATGGGCTACAGCATGTCCCTCGTTCCCGCCGTCCACCTCCAGGGCGACCTCTCGGCGCCTTCGAATCCTCCGGATCTCATCGACCAGAGCGGAGTGGGCGACCTTGTACAGATAAGACGTCGAGAGCGTTCGATTCCCCTCACTTTTCCTGTGAATTTCCATGACCCGCATCATCGCGACCTGCACCAGATCGTCGCGCCGATCGACGAGCCAGGAGGGGCAGACGCGCGACACCGCTGCGCCGATGGCGTTCCGCAGCTTCGAATAGGCCTCTTCGCTCAGCCCGGAGCGAGATTCCCGCCTATCCGAAGTGTCGTTCAACCGCCCCGCACCTCCGCGCCGCCATCGTAACTCTCAATCGAGCGCGGGGGCGAGCCTCTCCCCCCCGGGGAACTGAGGGATTCGGACCACTCCCCTCGTTACTACCCACGAAGCACGACAAGTCGCCGCCACGGGACGGAATTGACCCGCGAGGCTCTTTTGCCTCCGGACGAGAGGAGAAACGAGATGAGCATGAACCGACGATCCTTCCTGAAGGCCGCGGGAGCCGCGGCCGCCGCCGGCGCCGGCCTGGCGCTTCCATCGTTCGTGGGCGCGAGCGAATGGGGTGCGATTCCCGGCGGCTCCCCCTGGAACCACTCGGAGCGAAAGATCCTCCACGTGATCCTTCCGGGCGGGTGCTCGATCTGGGAGAACTTCTGGGTCACGAGCGACTTCGACTTCGCGGGATACGCGGAGGACGTCAGCAACCTCGACTGGTCCTGCGCGGGCTCTCCCAGTCCGCCGGATCAGCTCCTGGGATTCGAGCACGACCAGGAGGGACAGGAAATCTACTGGGGACCGGCGACGAAACCTCTATGGTCGGACCACATCCTCGACCACACGAGGATGATCACCGAAGCGCTCTCTCAACCCAACCCTCCTCACGAAATCGGGCTGCCGCACATGGTGGGGGGACGGGGCGTCGGCCACCCGAAGCTCGCGAGTGTCGCGGCCGCGGTCGAGCACCGGTACCAATCGGCCGCTCCGCGAGACACCCCCTACTCCTGCGTCATCGCGCCTCAGACGGGAGGGACGAGTCTCCTCCGATCCCTGCTGATGAGCTCCGGCATGCACCCGTCCTGGGCGAAGCCGCTCCTCCTCAAGCTCGGCCTCGGGGAGAGCAGCCTGAAGCAGCAGCTCCAGCGAGCGGGGGTTACCGCATCGTCCGACTTTCTGTTGGACCTGTATCGAACGCAATACCGTGACCTCCTCCGCTTTCAGGGGGAAGGCGATCCCGTTCCCTCCGCCGGGTTCGAGAGCTTCGACCACGCCGCTCATCTCCTGTTCAAGGCCGGTTCCCTCGACGACGTTCTGAGCGACGAGCTGCTTTCGGTCGTCGCCGGCGCGCCCTGCGCCGTGGACCCCCCGAACTCCCTGATGCCCAATACCACGAAGGCCGGCCTGAAGCTCGCCGCGCATCTTCTCAGCCTGCCGCACAACGAGGGAGGCATGCGCTATGTCGCCGTCGTCGACGGCGGGCTCCGGGATGCGCCCGGAGGAGCCGGAACTCCGTACGACACGCACGGGCCGGGCGAAGACGGGGGCAACTGGAACGTCGCCATCACCTCGTCGAACCTGTGGAACGTTCTGACCCACCTCGCGCAGGTCATCAAAGCCCCGGGGGCGCTGGGCCTTTCGATCGGCCCCGCGGGCCCGAAAATCGATCTCGGCGACACCACGGTCTTCATCACGTCCGAGTTCGGCCGCGCCGCCGCGACGAAGTCGAACGGCGGGCGCGACCATTGGGCCGCGGGTTTCGTGGCCCTCGCGATCGGCGGCCTCGTGGACCGCGGAATCACGGGAGCGCTCGTCGACCACTCCGTGGCCCCAGGCCATGGCTACGCTCCGCAGGACATCTGCGCTCTCCAGATGCTCCTCGCGGGAATCTGGCCTTTCCAGACCGAGACCTTCGCACCCACGGAGCTGAGTGCGGCGCTCCGAGAGGACGACGAGACCGAGGACGGCGTCGTCTCGAAGCTGCAACAGAAGTTCCTGGGTTGAATTTTCGAGAATCGGGAGAAAAACGATGCATACCTTGACCAAAGCTCTTTCGTGCTCCGTCGCTGCCGCGCTTCTTTTGACGGGCTGCTGGCCCGTTCCCCCGCCGGACGACGCCGGCGCCGCCGCCTTCTACGAGCAATTCCTTCCCCTGGTCCTGGGACGAAGGGTTCGAAACGCTCAAGAAAGGAATTACCTCCTCGACCTCGAGGCGCTCTATGGACGCCAGGTCGTCATGGACCTCTTGATGGAAGAGCCCGAGTACGTTGCGACCTGGAAGAACAATCTCCTCCGCGACCTCCAGCTGCAGCGGGATGGAAACCGCGGGCAAAGCGCTCAGTGTTTCGGCGAGCCCATGCGGTTCGCGGGCGGCGGGGATTCGGGCGAGCTCGCCACCTTCATTCGCGATAATCCCGTCACGAGCAACTATCCGGGAACGAACGTGTTCGCCGATCCGGACGCGGAGGCGATCGCCGACGATCCCATCAACATGACGGACGTGGTCGAATCGGCCCTGCGGAGCGACGATCTCTCCGTGGTCTACAAGGCCTACATGGTGCCTCTCATCGTGGCCGATGGTCTCCTCGGCGCCGAAGAGGTGGGAAAGGCCTTCAACCGCGCGTTTCTCAACCGGAACCTCGAATGCAGCGAGTGTCACAACATCGAGACCCAGCTCCTCATCAAGCCGATCCAGATCGACCTGGAGCTTCAGGTGTTCGGCTGCGGCAAGTGCGCCGGGAATGGTATAGACCAGAGCGAAATCTGGTCCGTCTTCCGCCAGGACGTCACCGGAGACGACGCGCCCGCGGGGCAATCCACGATTCGTCCCTGGGGACTTCATCCCAGCTGCGGCACCGTGGCCACCGACTTCACCGAGGGTTCTCAGCCGACGGTATTCGCGGGACTCAATGGAGGCTTCATGGGCCTCACGCATCTCGTCGATCAGTTCAGCGCGGGCGTCGAATCGATCCGGTCGGGCGGATTGAGCTTTTCGGGAGGGACGATCCCCGGCAACCAGGAGCTGCCTCCCGCCCAGTCGCTGGTGTACATGGTCTCGGCGAAGATCGTCGAAGACGTATGGGAGGACCTGGTCGGCTCCCCGCTCACCGAAGCCCACTATTTCGCCAAGAACGAGGATCAGAGAGACATGCAGCGCTTTCTCACCGAGAGCTTCATCGGGAGCGACTGGTCGCTCAAGGAGCTCATTTCCCTGATCATGGTGACCGGCTACGCGAACCGGCGCGCTCCCGCTCAGAGCACTCAAGCTTCGCCGAGCGTCCTCGCCCCGATCTTCGAGGCGTTCGCGGGACCCGCGAACGGCCAGGGAGATCTCGTTTTCCGGTATCCGCCCCACTCGCTCTTCTCCCAGCTGCGCGGGAGCCTCGGCTGGCCGAAATGGAACGCCTTCCCCGACGAGGACGCCTATCCGAGCCTCGAGCTGAACCGCGATCTCGAGCAGTACCTGTCCGACAGCTCCGCGGGCGCGAGGGACTGGGGTTTTCAGAGCCTTCTCGCCTGGGAAGCCGCCGTCGCGACCTGCGAGAACCCCGGCAACGGCTCGGATTGGATCGATCGTCTTCTGCAGTCGGTCGAGGATTTCGACGACGACCATCCGGACGACCCGATCACGGTGCGGGACGTCGTGAGGACGGTAAAGGACCGGCTCATCGGAGACGCGCGTATCTCGAATGGGCCGGGCGTCGTCATCGATGACTACGAGAACGACGACGGCGGAATCTGCTGCGCCCCCGAGCCGCCCGACGACTACGCGAACCCCGACGGTGGCGGCGACGGTCCCGGCGACCTCGCACCGCTCCCTCCCCTGGATGCCGAGACGGAGCTCGAAGGTCTCGAAGCGATGTTCGGGACCGCGCTCCACAACCCCACGAGCTCGGTTTCCGAGCTCGAGCTCAAGGTGAGACGGTTCTGCGGGACGCTCCTCAAATCGCCGCAGCGAACGCTCTCCGGAATCGTCGATCGCGAGGCGCTGATGGATCCGGTGGTGCCGCGCCTCCTGGTCGGAAACGCGGGAGAGCCCGCGACCTATCAGCAGATCTGTGAGAGCTATCGGCCGGGATTGGCGGCGCTCGGTCGCGACGTGAGCTGCGGGCCGGGAGGCGTTTCCGAGACTCCGGGCATCACCATCGAGCCGAACCCGCATGACGCCGCGCGGCGGGAGGACGCGGCGAAGCGCGTTCGGAGCTTCCTCGCGTCGATCGAGGGACAGTCTCAGCGCGCGTCTTTCAGGGACCCGAGGAGCGGCGGGCCGATTCCCGAGGAAGACCTCGAGATGCTGCTCGACTGGGCGCAATCCTTGCCACCCGAAGAGCTCGTGGAAAAGCTCCCGTCGGCGCTCCTCCATGGAGCGCCCCCGGATGCGGAATCCTATGACCGGATGCTCCAGGAGGCTCGGCGAACGCTCGAGCGCTGCGAGAGCGACGCCGACGGGGACGGGATCTGTGACACGGTCGATCCCTGCCTCTTCTATCCGAACCGGCTCCCGCTAGTCGATACCAACCGGGACGGGCTTCCGGACGAGTGCCAGTGCGGAGATGGGAACGGCTCGGGAAGCTACGAGACTGCGGACGTCAAGATCGCATCCGACTGCGCCGCGACCGATCCGGCTGCCGCACGGATCCAGAGCTGCATACTCGGAATCGCCCGGGGCGACGCCAACGGAAGCGGCCGCTTCGAGAGGGACGACTCGCTGCTCATCGACGCCGTACTTCGCGGGACCGCTCCCGCTCATTCCCTCCGCTGCGCTCTCCGGCCGGAAGGTACGAAACCCGGAGCCGCCAGGCGGTAACGGCGATCGAGCCGGGTGGGGCGGGATCCTCGACACGGAGGGTCTCGCCCCACTCTTCCATTCGCCGAGAGGGAGAGTCACGCGGACGCCAGCCCGGCTGACGAGATCGGCCTCGTAGGGCGGCGGCGGTATACTCCTGCGCCCCCATGAGCAGGAGTCGCCCCGTCCGCAGCAGAGTTCTCGGCTTCGCGTTCGCGCTCTCGGTCATCACCTACCTCGACCGGGTCTGCATCTCGACGGCGGCGCCCTACATCACGAAAGAGCTCGGGCTCACCATGCTCCAGATGAGCGTGGTCTTCAGCGCCTTCACCCTCGCTTACTCGCTCTTCGAGATCCCCTCCGGCTGGCTCGCGGATACCCGCGGCGCGCGGTCGGTCCTCACCCGCATCGTTCTCTGGTGGTCCGCGTTCACCATGCTGACCGGCGCCGTCTGGAGCTACGCTTCACTCGTCGCCACGCGGTTTCTCTTCGGCGCGGGGGAAGCCGGGGCGTTTCCCGGAGTCTCGCGCGCGTTCTCCCGATGGTTCCCCCTCCGCGAGCGCGGTCGCGCGAACGGGTATCTCTTCCTCGGCTCTCGCGTGGGAGGTGCCATAGCGCCGGCGCTCTCGCTCCTCGCCATCCACCAATGGGGCTGGAGGTTCAGCTTCGTCGCCTTCGGAAGCATCGGCCTCGTCTGGGCATTTCTCTGGTACCGTTTCTTCCGCGACGAGCCGGAGGACCATCCCGCGGCGAGCCCGAGCGAGATCGAATGGATCCGCCAGGACGGACCGAGAGAAAAGGCTCACCCCGTCGTCCCCTGGGCGAAGCTCATCGCGAGCCGAAACCTCTACGCGATCTGCGGCATGTACTTCGCCTTCGGCTACGGTCTCTATTTCTATTTCACCTGGCTCCCGACGTACCTCATCCAGGTCCTCGGATTCTCCGCCTTCGCCGGCGGCGCCCTCGCGGGACTTCCGTTCGTGCTCGCGGGAGGAGCCGACATTCTCGGGGGCTACCTCACCGACCGCCTCTCGTCCCTTCGCGGCCTCAAGGTGGGCCGCTCGGCCCTCGGATGCTGCGCCTTTCTCGGGTCGGCCTTCCTCCTCGTCGGGTCGACGGCCGTCGACGACCGGCTCTCGAAAGCGATTCTCATCGCGCTCGCGCTCGCTTCCGCGGATCTCGGACTCGCCGCCGCCTGGGCGGTATGCCTCGATGTCGGCCGCCGCCACGCGGGTGTGGTCACGGGGGCGATGAACACCTTCGGCAACCTCGGCGGCATGTTCGCGCCTCTGGTGGTCGGATACGTCGTCCAGAGATTCGGCTCCTGGAACGTCGCCTTCCAGGTTTCCGCCGCGATCTACGCCGCGGGAGGGCTGCTCTGGCTCCTCATCGACCCGACCCGCCGTCTCAACGAAGAGGCGTAGCTCCCGTGTACTCGAGGATGTAGAGACCGCCGGTGTCGCGGTCGTTGGCGTAGATCCATCCCTTCTCGTCGACGTACAGGTCGTTCAACTGGATGGCGCCCGTCCGGTTCCCTGGAGGAGCCTCCGGGATCAGGTACGCGATCTCATCCGGATGGCCGGGGTCGGCGATCGAATAGATGCGTACGCCTCCCGAAAAGAACGTGGCGACCACCGTCTCCTTCAGAGTCTTCGAGTACGGACCCGGCCGGTTCACGTGGATGTTGTGGGCCCCGAATCGACCTCCGCGCTTGCAGAGCTCCTCGAGGTTCGAAGGCGACGGAAACACGGCGAATGGATTGGGGTTCCTCTCGTCGGCGATGTCCACCATCCAGATGCGCTTCGGCCAGTCCTCGCAGCGATCCCGCACCGCCTCTTCCGCAGCTACCAGTAGGTTTCTATCGAAGAGCGGAAGCGCGGTGTGCGCATAGCCGACTTCCGGCGGATACCAGGCGCGGCGCGCGACGAGCTTCGGCAGCGTGGGGTCCGCGATGTCGAGAATGACGACGCCGCCGTCGATCCAGCCGACGTAGGCACGGTCGGGCCGATCCTCGGAGACGAACGGCGAATGCATGCGGTATCCGCCGTCGATCGGAAGCCGCGGCGGCGGAGGCTCGGAGTCGCCCTCGCGCGTGCCGGGCATCCACCATCGACCCACTTCTCGCGGGCTTCGCGGATCGCGCAGGTCCACGACCATGAAGAACTGATCGTCGCTCGGATGCGTCGGCACGAAATCCGAAGCGCCGGTCGCGAGGTACGCGTACTTTCCGTCGACGAACCAGAGGAAGTGAACGCCTCGCGAGTGCGGGCCGGACGTGTCGAAGAACGCGAGCTCCTTCGGAGACTCGGGAGAGGAGACGTCGAAGACGCGCATTCCCGCATGGGGGAGCCCGACGCGCGCCGTCTGATGGGCGACGGCAAGGATCGAGCCCGAGAGTCCGAGCGAGTTGCATCGCACGTCGGGGCTCACGGTCTCGACCTGAGTCAGGACCACTGGCTCGCGCACGTCGGTGACGTCGACGACGCTGAAGCAGACCGGAGCGCTCTCGTGCGCGAGGAAGAGGATCCGACGTCCCCCGTCATACTCACGGAGCGCCAGCCCCTCTCCTCCGTTACCCCGCCCGCGGAGATCGCTCTGTCCCACGATGCGGAGGTTCAAAGCCTCAGGCTCGACTGCGCCAACCAGCAGAAGGAGGGCGAAAAGCGACCGCATGAGGAGGTACAGTAGCACCCATGACCGCCTATCGGCTCCGCTGGATACTCCTCGTCCTGGCGTTGATATGCCTGGCGGCCGCGCTGTGGTGGCTGGCGGCTCCGCTCGTGTGGGATATCGAAGACGGTAAGATGAGGATCGTACCGTGGCGGTTTCTACCCACAGCGTTCTTGAACATCTTCGTCGAGCTCGATTCGGAATCTTCCGAGTACGCGGCGAACGTCGCGGGCTTTCTGGGCGTCCTGCTGGTTGCTCAATGGATGTTCCTCCGCCCTCGCCGGGGTTTTCGGCTGCGCCTCGGAGAGACCGCGCGCCCGATGAGATCCGCGGTCGTCGCCGCGGCGTTCCTGGCAATGATGCTGACGGTGGGAGGGATCGCTACGCTGCTGGAGCTCGCCGACCTCTGGAACAGCGCCCTCGAGACTGAATGGTACGTTCCCTCGGCCTCGCGTCGTCGTCTGGCTCGTGTGGGCGGTCGTGTTCTACGCGTACTGGCGAAAGGGAACCCGGTTCGAGCAGCTCCGGCGTCTGGCCCACGGCCTCATCGCGGGAAGCATCCTCGAGCTCGTGGTGGCGACCGGCGTGTACGCGTGGAAGCCCGACAAAGATGACTGTTGGTGCGCCCGCGGGCTCGTACGCGGGCCTGGTACTCGGCGCCACCGTCATGATCTGGGCTTTCGGCCCCGGGCTGCTCTTTCTCTTCCTGCGCGAAGCACGGTATCGAACGGAACGACTCGCCGTGAGTCACTCGTACCGGAGCGCCGCGAGGGGCTCGACCTGGAGAGCTCGTCGGGTCGGTATCCAGGCGGCGACGGCGGCAACGACCCCCAGGGACGCCGCCGCCGCGAGGCTCAGCGCGCCCTCCGGGGTCGCGTAGAGAACGCTCGCGAGAGCGCGCATCGCCACGAACGAGAGCGCGAGACCGAGAGCCGAGCTCACGCAGACGAGGAGCGCCGTGCGCTTCAGCAGGGCGCCGATCACGTCCCGCGGGCTCGCCCCCAGGACCACCCGAATTCCAATCTCCCGGGTTCGCCGCGGGTCGAAGCCGTATCGCGAGCTCAGTGCCTGCTGGAGCGTCCGGACCATCATCAGGGTGCTCGAGACGAGGACGAACGAGCTCGGATTGGAACGGCTGCGGCTAGACCGCCGAGAGTGTCACGTCCGTGTGGCCGAAGTCATCCCCTTTGAACAGGAGCGGTTCTCCAAGCACGATAGCGAGCGCGTAGGAAAAGCAGTCGCCGTAATTGAGCCCGGCACGATGACGGCCCTTTCCGAATCGGGTGAAGGCACGCCGCGCAGCGGTCGCTTGCTCGAGATCGAGAGGGACGAGACGAATTCCCGCGCGCCCGACGAAGAGATCGAGGTCGGACAACCCGTCGGCGTCGGCGCGCGCCTCCATAACGATCGACGCCTCGACCCAAGTCGCGACCGACATCAGCCGCGAGTCGGATCCCTCGATTGCCTCGTTGAATCGGCGCCGCTCCGGCTCGTTCTGAAGGATTGCGAGAATTGCCGAGGTGTCAATCACCATTCAACGAGGGAGCCCGTTCTCGTCGTACCCGAGGATTTCCTCCGCCGGTCGAGCATCAAGGACCGGACGTCGAGAGGCGCGGAGGGCGATTTCGTCGAGTTCGTCGGCGAGACGGCGATTCGACCGCTCGCGCCGCAAACGATCGAGGCGGTCGCGAAGCGCCCGAACGACAGCTTCAGTTTTCGTTTCACCCGTAAGTTTGGCAAGCGCTGCTGCAAGCCTCTCTGCCTCGGCGTTTCTGATGTTTAGAGCCATGCTTCCCCACAGAACCTATCAATCTACACAGTATCATCGCGGAAGCTGGTCGGACTGTCAAGAGGTAACCCCAGAGGCGAGCTTTCTCGCCGCCGCGATTCACGTGAATCGGCATGACGCGCAAAGCGGCGACGTCATGGAAGACTTCGTTCCCCTCCCGGATGTCGAGGTAGTTCGGAAACGAGAACCCCGGCGCCTCGCCGGTGTGCAGGCTCACGAGGCGCTCCGAATCGGAAACCGGGAGAGGCCGAAGAAGCAGGAAGTTCACCAGGCTGAAGACCACGGTGCTGAATCCGATTCCGAGAGCGAGGGTGGCGATCGCGGCGAACGAGAAGGCCGGCCGCTGGCGCAATCGGCGGAGGGCGTGGCGAAGCTCGAAGGTCATGGCGGTGCCTCCGACTTTCGACGCCGACCCCGATTCATTCTCCGCCGGCACAGGGGCGCGTGCCGCGAGTTCCTGACCGCGTCAATTTTTTCCGGCCCGCGAAGTCCCCGTCGGCCGCGGGCTGAATACTTTCACAGGACGACTCCCGATTCATTCTCCGCCGGCACAGGGGCGCGTCCGCGAGTCTCCTGACCGCGTCAATTTTTTCCGGCCTGCGAGGTCCCCTTCGGCCGCGGCTATGGACGGGACGGAGCCCTCCCGCCAACCACGTCTTCGCTCGGAAGAAGCCTTCCCTGGAGCGACCATCCGAGCAGATCGAAGCAGCCGCTGGTGCACGAGGCAACCCTATGGGCGAGCTGCTGCCGGATTTACGTGGTAATCGGACGACGCGCAAAGCGGTGCGGGCGACGGCAAAGAACCTCCGTCCTCTTCCCGCACGTCGAGGTAGCGGAACGCAGCACTCGGTGCTCCGCCGGCGGTACCACCAGGCTCTGCATGAAACTGCAGAAAGGCCGAGCAGGAAGTTCGACGAGCTGAGAGATCGCGTCCGGTTCGTAGATGGCGACGTCATCTTGAGTGAGATCGCGAGTATGGATGACCTCGACTCCGAGTCTCTACGGGCACCGCGGCTTCGCACTCGCCTTTTCGTTTTCTACGCGCTGGTCTCTCTTGCACTAGCCGCGAGCGGCCTCTACGGGCTCCTCTCGAGATCTGTGTCGGTGAGAACGCGCGAGATCGGCATTCGTATGGCACTCGGCGCCAGTCGTGGAAGCGTTTTGGCGACGGTTACTGTGCCTGCCCTCCGCTGGATCCTCACGGGGCTAATCGTCGGTGTCGGTGTAACCTTAGCCTCCGCGAGGTTTATTGCGGGTCTTCTCTATGGAGTTTCGCCATATGACCCAACCGCCCTCGGAGCCACTGGCTTCCTCCTGTCGATCGTTGCCATTCTGGCCTGCCTGCTGCCGTCGATTCGGGCAAGCGCGATCGAGCCAGCCCGCGCTCTCAAGGAGCAATGAACGCACCGTTGCGCTCAATTTATTGGACAAGTTAGATTTCTTCTCCAATCGAAGGGAGACTCCATGGCCAGCACGAAGCCCGCACTCGATCTCGACCTCGAAGCGTTCTGGATGCCGTTTACCGCCAACCGCCAGTTCAAGGCGAATCCTCGACTTCTCGTTTCGGCCGAGGGGATGCACTATACGGCCGCGGACGGGACGCAAGATTTTGGACGCGATCTCGGGTCTCTGGTGCGTGAACGCCGGCCACTGTCGGAAACGGATCATCGAAGCCATCCAGAAGCAGGTCGCGGAGCTCGACTTCGCTCCCGGTTTCCAGATGGGCCATCCTGGCTCGTTTCGCCTCGCGCATCGCCTCGCGGAGATCGCTCCCTCGCCGCTCAAGCACGTGTTCTTCACGAATTCGGGCTCGGAGTCGGTGGACACCGCGCTCAAGATCGCGCTCGCCTATCACCGGGTTCGCGGGGAGGGCGGCCGCCAGCGGCTCATCGGGCGCGAGCGCGGGTACCACGGGGTCGGATTCGGCGGGATCTCCGTCGGCGGGAATCGCGAACAACCGGAAGTTCTTCGGCGTCGGTCTCCCGGGCATCGACCATCTGCCCCATACCCATGACCTCGCGCACAACGCCTTCAGCCGGGGAGAGCCGGCGTGGGGCGCCCATCTCGCGGACGGTCTCGAAGCGATCGTGGCGCTGCACGACAAGTCGACGATCGCCGCCGTCATCGTCGAGCCCGTCGCCGGATCGACCGGAGTGCTCATTCCTCCCAAGGGCTACCTCAAGAGACTGCGCGAGATCTGCGACAAGCACCAGCTCCTTCTGATCTTCGACGAGGTGATCACCGGCTTCGGACGGCTCGGGGCGCCCTTCGCCAGCCAGTACTTCGACGTCGTTCCCGACATGATCACGCTGGCGAAAGGGCTCACCAACGCCACCGTACCCATGGGAGCGGTCCTGGTCCGGGACGAGATCTACGAGGCGTTCATGAAGGGCCCCGAGGGCATCGAGCTCTTCCACGGCTACACCTACTCGGGCCACCCCATGGCCTGCGCCGCGGGAAACGCCGCTCTCGACATCTACGAGGAAGAGGGACTCTTCACCCGCGCCGCCGAGCTCGCCTCCTACTGGGAGGACGCGCTTCACCAGCTGAAGGGCCTCCCTCATGTCATCGACGTCCGGAACCTCGGTCTCGTCGGAGCCGTCGAGCTCGAGCCCGTCCCGGGCAAGCCCACGGAGCGGGCGGTGAACGCGTTCCGTCAGGCTTTCGACAAGGGGGTCCTCATCCGCACCACGGGCGACATCATCGCCCTCTCCCCGCCGCTCATCGTGGAGAAGGGGCAGATCGATCAGATCGCGGACACACTGCGCGCGGTGTTGAAGGCCGCTTAACGGCAGCGGAGACGCGACTCCGCAAGCCTCATCGGGGGCCGAATCGCTCGAGCGCTCTCGCGCGCGCTTTCAGAGCCTCCTCCTCCCGATCCCGGGGCGGAGCCGCGGTCTCGAGGCGATCGATGAGCTTTCGCGCGACCGCGGCAACCTCGACGACCGCGCGGTCGAAGCACTCCTCGTTCGCCTTCGAGGGCTTGTTGAACCCGCTCAGCTTGCGGACGAACTGGAGCGAGGCCGCCCGGATCTCCTCTTCCGTCGCCGGGGGCTCGAAGTTGAAAAGCGTCTTTATGTTTCTGCACATGATTGGAACCCGAGAAGATGCTACGCCGCCCGCCGGACCCGCGCAAGACCGCCATCGAGTACACTACGCCGTTTACCCATGAAGCACGGGAATCGACTGGCCTTTGCGCTATCCGCCGCGGTCACCGGCATCTTCTTCGCCTTCGTCCTGGTCATGGCCTTCCGGCCGCTCGTCGTGACCGGAGAGCGCGGCTTGTGGTCCTCCCTGGGAATCATCCTGCTCACTCTCGCGGTGATCGGGGGCTACTCCTGGTGGCGGATCACCCGTATCGATGAGTGAGACGGCCTCCGCCTCCTCCATCGTCGTGGTATCGACGTTTCTCCTGTTCCTCGCGGTCACGCTCGCCATCACCTGGTGGGCGGCACGCCATACCCGGGGAACCAGGGACTTCTACGCCGCCGGAGGGCGCATCACCGGATTTCAGAACGGCCTCGCGATCGCGGGGGACTTCATGTCGGCGGCCACGTTCCTCGGGATCACCGGTCTCACCTACGTCGCGGGGCTCGACGCGACGATCTACGTTCTCGCTCCCATGGTCGGCTTCTGTCTCCTGCTGATGCTGATGGTCGAGCCGTTCCGGAAGCTCGGGCGGTTCACGGTGTCGGACGTCGCCGCCCACCGCTTCGAAACGAAATCCGTGCGGGTCTATGCCGCGCTCACCTCGCTCGTCGTGGTTCTCCTCTACCTCGTCTCCCAGATGGTGGGAGCCGGGGCGCTCGTCCAGCTCCTGTTCGGAATCCCCTACGTCCCGGCGGTGATCTCGATCGGCGCCTTGATGGTCTTCTACGTGTCGGTGGGCGGGATGATGGCGACGACCTGGGTACAGATCATCAAGGCGGTGCTGATGGTCTTCGGAATTAGCGCCCTCGCGGCGATGACGCTCCAGCACCTTCGATTTCGATCTCTCGCGGATGTACCGCGAGGCGGCCGACGTCCATCGGCTCGGGGCCGGCATCTTCGTACCCGGAGGTCTCCTCGAGGATCCCTGGTCCACGATCTCGCTCTCGCTCGCCCTGGTCTTCGGCTTCGTCGGGCTTCCGCACATCGTGATGCGGCTCTACACCGTGCCCGACGAGAAGGCGGCGTACCGGTCCGTCCTCTACGCGAGCTTCCTCATCGGATTCGTCTTCATCCTGGTGTTCTTCGTCATCGGCTACGGCGCGATCCCCCGACTCCACGAGCATCCGGAGCTCTTCGGACCCTCGGGGGCTCTCGTGGGTGGAAGCAACATGGTCGCCGTCCACCTCGCGCGGGTCGTCGCCGGCGACGTCTTCGTCGGGTTCATCGGCGCCGTGGTCTTCGCCACCATCCTCGCGGTCGTCTCGGGCCTCACGCTCGCCGGCGCCTCCGCCCTCTCCCACGACCTCTTCGCGAGAGCTATCCGCGGCGGCCGCGCCACCGAGACCGAGGAGCTCCGGGTCACCCGCATCGCCGCCGTCGGCCTGGGCCTGGTCGCGATCGTGCTCGCGATCTTCTTCGAGGGCCAGAACATCGTGTACATGGCGAGCATGGTCTTCGCGATCTCCGCGAGCGCCAACTTCCCGCTCCTGATCCTCTCCGTCTACTGGCCCGGGCTGACCTCCAGAGGCGCCATCGCCGGGGGAACCGTCGGCCTGGTGCTCTCGGTCGCGCTCATGTTTCTCGGACCGACGATCTGGGTCGACATCCTGGGAAACGCCGCCCCGCTGTTTCCCTACAAGTACCCCGCTCTCTTCTCCATGCCGGCGGCGTTCTTCGTCACCTGGCTCGTGTCGCGCCTGGGCCCTGCGCCGAGACGGTGACCGTCGCTTCGTCGAGCCGCCGAAGCGGGCAGCGGGGGAACGGCTCGTTGAAGCACGCGGCTTCGTGCGCGAGGAGTGCCAAGCTCACGACTGGCGGCGCGTCGATTGCGCGGTCGCTACGGCGACGCCGAAGGGCAGGCGAAAGGCCGGCGGCGGCAAGTCGGCGGGAGCAGAGACGCTGCCCTTGTCGGATCCACACGAAATCGGCCATCGAGGAGCGCGTTGAGGAGCGAAGCGGTGGATTGAACAACGCGAGTTCGGAGCCTGGTCCGAAAGGCCTCCTGGGTTTTCAGGCGTCCGAGCTCAAGGGAACTTTCCCGAAGAAGCGCGGTACCACCGGCAGAACGATCGGCGCGAGGCCGTAGCTACTTCAGGTTCGTTCGCCTTTTCTCTTGAACGTTTCCAGGAGCTTCCTCGCCAAAGCATAGACGTCGGTATCTCGGCCCGGCGCCCGCTCGCCGACCAGAAGAACGGACACGACTCGCCTCGGTACGTCCACTTGGAAGAGAATTCGAAATCGTTCCCGGGCGACTCGTATGCTTCTGACCCCTTCGAGGGGCGCGACGAGCGACTTTCCCTGTTGATCCGGCGCTCGCGCCAAGCCGTCAATGACCCTCGCGACTTCGCGGAGAGTTTTCTTGCTCTTGAGCGCCTCGAGGGAGCGATAACCTGTGGGGGAGATCTCTATCTTGTACCTGGGGGGCACTGGATCAGTCCGGCAAACCTAGCTTCCTTCGCGCCGTGCTCCAGGGAATGCCTCGACCCTTCTCGATCTCACTCATCGCCTGGCGCAGTTTCGCAAACGCCTTCTCGTCTTCCACGACCTCCAGCGTCTCGACGATGGCCGCATAGACGTCCGCGGACAGCAGGGTCATGACTCTCTTGCCTCGTTTCGTGACCTCCACCACTTCTTCCGGACTCCGCTCCAATTCCTCGGCGACTTTCAACAGCTGGTTGCGCGCTTCGGTCAGCGTCATGGTCTTCATGCTTCTTCTTCCGCACATTTGAGTGTACACTACACTGCACATTGCTTCAATTCTTTCGGCGCGCCGGTCTCATCGCGGAAGAAGCTCTATGACGAGCGCACGGAACCGCGGGAACGTCAGCTTTCGAGTTTGACATTCGCGGGGCGGGGTCGAGGACGGCTCGAGGGGATCGATGAGGGGGCTCATCATCGACCTCTCCCCGCCGGGATCCTGCTTAACAACCAGGCCTCGAGTGGTCTACAATTTCTTATACCAGAAAATCGAGGATGAACGGAACGCGAAGAGGGACCCCTCCTTCGCTCCACGCGGGCGTGGAGCTGCCTGCCGGTGTGTCGCCGTCGGAATGGTCCAGGGAGCGGACCCAGGTCCAGAATCCCCGCATCCGCTCCTACCTGGGCTGCATCCGGCTGCTCGAAGAGGTCCTGGACAGCAACTACGCCATACTCCACTGCTCGCCCGAGCGGTTCCTGAAAATCTGGCGTCAGGTCCGGAAGGTCTGCGAGCTGATTCGCAGGGAGCTCGCGCCCACGCTCAAATTTCCTTCCGTCGTCCCCGATCTCGAGGTCGCGCGCGGGAACGCCCGATCGGCCTATCGCGAGCTCTTCCGCACCGTCCTGTCCGAGATCGAGCGCCACCCCGAGCACCTACCGTCCGCGGAGCTGCCGCCACTGCGCGAGCGCATGTGCGTCTGGATCGGAAGGCTCCATGGCTTCCTGCAGGAAAGCTTCGGCGAGATCGTGGCCAACGATCCGCGCAGCCGCCACAACGCGGACTACTTTCTCTCGAAACGCTTCGCACAGGACATCGAGGAGTCGGAGTGGCTCTATTCCACGGTGTACGACCTCTCCGACTACCTGGACGGTCTGGCGAAGGTCTGCTCGGCGGAGCTGGGAACGTTGATCGCCCGGCTCAGGGCGGAGCGGATGCTCCCCCACGAGACCGCTTGGAAGACGACTCGAGACCTCCTGGAGACCCTGAGGGACGAGCTCGCGTCCAAGATCCACGAGGTGGTCGGCCTGCGCGGCATTCGCTTCGACGACATGAAAGCCCTCGAAGGCTACGCGACGGGAATCTCCCGCGACGCGGTGGCGCTCCTGGCCTGCTGTCGGGTCGGAAGAGACGTCATCGAGGAGCTCAAGGCGGCTGGAGGCGCGAGTTTCGATGCGCGCGAGCAGAACGTCCTGGACCTGCTCACCTGCCATGCGACCCTGTGCCGGACGATGGTCGAGCTCGCCTCCACGTTGAACGCTCTCGTCCAGGACGTCGCGACCTACGTGCCGGACTGGCTGTCGAGGGTCGAGAGGCGCCGCGCCCTGATGTGGAGCAAAATCCCGGAGGAGCACTCCGAGTCACAGGGGCTCGCGACCACGTTCTCTCGCATGATGACAGACGGGGAGTTCTGACCCAGCTCGATGGTCGCTGGCGTTTCGTCAGGGTGTCCTTCCGCTGGCCACCGCGCGCGAGATCTACCTTCCTTACGGCACCGCGCTCCGGAAGACGGAGAGGCCGTTTCTCGTCGACCGACTCCTGTCGCGACTCGGACGGCTCAGCCCCCGGTCGTGACCGCCGTTCCGTCGAACCTCCGGAGCGTGTAGCCGGAGAACGGCTCGTTGTAGCACCCGTCCTCGTCCGCGAGCAGGCCGAGGCTCACGACTTCGCCGAGCCAGTTTCCCCAGAAGACGTCGCTCCTCCAGTGGATCCCCGCGAACACCCGGCCCATGCCGATGTTGAACGCGAGCTTGTTCAGCTCGCCTCCCACGGTGAGCGGCGGTCCGCTGTAAGGAACGAGGCTCAACCCGTCGGCAGAGGCCTCGACGGGATTCGGGATCACGAAGGTCTCGTCGAAGAGAGCCTTCAGCATCGTCGCGGTGGAGCCGGCGCCGACGGAATGCCCCGACGGGTAGGCGGGGTGAAGAGGACATCCGTCGGGATAGGCCTGTGGCAGGAGGTAGCTCCCCGTCGCCGAGAAGACCTGCTGGACGGCGCTCGAGCCGAGGATGTCGTCGGGGAGCGGATAGGATGCGGCGCCCACGAGCTGGTTGTGCACCCGCCCGCCGTACTCCTCCGGACGCAGGTATCGATGAACCCGCCACTTCTGGAACCAGACGGCGCGATGCGCCGGCGCGGGAGCCTTCTCCACCATATCGAAGAGGTCCACCGGCCCGAAGGTGGTGAACGCGTCCTGATTCGTGATTCGCTGAACGTACGGATTCGCCGGGTCGGCCGGGCATCTCATCCGCAGGAGCAGGAGAGCGGCGTTGAGGCCCGCCTGGGACGGGGGATCGGCGTCGACCCAGGCCGCGAGGTCGCGCCCGTTCCGGATGTAGCGAAGGGTCGAGTCGTACTGCCGCGCCGCGAACGGAGCCCCGTTCTGGCGCGCGAGCCAGTCGGGAAAGGACGTGAGGAAGTCGACGCCGCCCGCGAACGTCCGGATCCTCTGTTCGACGGGCTGGGCGCCCATGGCGAACGGCTGGAGGAGGAACTGCGAGACGTAAGGGCCAACGGCCGCGCCCGGGTAGGTCGCCCGGAAGATCGTCTGGGGAGTGACCCCGAGCGCGGCCGCCGCCTGTTGGACCACGGGGCTTACGCCGTAGTCGGAAAAAGGCACGTCGCGAGCGAGGGACATCCAGTACAGCTCCGCCATCTCCGCCGCCAGCGCGTCGCTCGCGAACGGAGGCGGCGGAGGGACCACGAATCTGATGGGAGTCGGCGCCGGAGACGGTGAAGGCGAGCCCCGCCTGCGGATTGCGGAGGGGCTGTCCTCCGCTCGAGCCCAGGGGGATGGCGTCGAAGTCCGAGGCCCGCCCGCTCCGGCACGCGCGAACGAAGGTCGAGTAGGCCGTGGGGTCGACGTGTCCCAGAGCGTCGTGGGGCAGACCCTTCGAGAAGTTCCCGAATTTCTTCGAGTACCGGGACTCGTCGCCGTTCACGACCGGAAGGCTGAGCGGCGCGCCGAGCCAGGCGCTCGCGCGCCGGACGCGCAGCTCGAAGGCGGCGCGGCGGCGTGCGACGAGCTCCGATTTGGAGAAAGCCGCTACCGGCGCCGAGGAGCTCAATAGGTCCTCGCTCTTGGAGAGCACGGCGACGCTTGCGACCCGCGTCAGAAAATCGCGGCGAGTCTGGTTGTTGGAATTTTCTTGGATTCCCATGCTGCCCGCTTCCTTTGGTTTTGGCGCGCGATGGATCGAGGGTACCGCGCGAAAGGAATGGGAGAGGGTCAGTTTTGGATCGGTTTTCGGCCAGTAGGGATCAGTATCCGAGAGCGCAGCCGTCCTTGCGGGGGTCCGAGCCTCCCATCAGAACGCCGTTTTCCCAGTCGATCTCGATCGCCTGGTAGCCTCCGTAGGCCCCCATGCGCGTCATCGGGCGATGGCCCTTCCGGATCAGCGCCTGGAGAGCGTCGATGTCGATTCCCGACTCGAAGGCGACGGCGCCCTCGGAGAAGTGCCGAAACCTCGGCGCTTCCCCCGCCTGCTGTACGTTCATCCCGAAGTCGATGAGGTTCAGGAGCACCTGGGTGTGCCCCTGAGGCTGCATGTCGCCCCCCATCACTCCGTAGCTGATCCAGGGCTTGCCGTTCTTGAAGACCATGCCCGGCATGTTGGTATGGAGAGCTCTCTTCCCCGGAGCCATCTCGTTCGGATGTCCCGACTCGAGGGAAAAACCGGCGCCTCGATTCTGGAGGGCGATTCCCGTTCCCGGCACGACGCGGCCGGAGCCGAAGTCGTCGAACACGCTGTAGATGAAGGAGACGACGTTGCGCTTCTCGTCGACGACGGTGAGGTAGACCGTCTCCGTGGTGTCGATGAGTCCCGGCGGGACTTCGGTCGCCGCGCGCTCGGGGTCGATGAGGCGCCGCCTTTCCGCGGCGTACTCTTTGGAGATCAGCGTCGAAAGCGGAACCCGCGCCTTTTCCGGGTCGGCGAGATAGCGGTCGCGATCGGCGTACGCGAGCTTCTTGGCTTCGATGAGCCGGTGCAGATACTCGGCCGAGTTGTGCCCGAGCTTCGCCACGTCGAAGCCCTCGAGGATGTTGAGCATCTCGAGGGCCACGAAGCCCTGGGAGTTCGGCGGGATCTGGTAGACGGTGGCGCCGCGATAGGTCGTCGAGATGGGCTCGACCCAGTCGCCGTGGTGATTGGCGAGATCCTCGAGCGTGAGGAAGCCTCCCTCGGCCTGGACGAAATCCACGATCCTGCGGGCGAGCTCTCCGCGATAGAAGACGTCCGGTCCCTTCTCGGCGATGAGGCGGAACGTGCGTCCCAGGTCCGGGCTCTTGAAGATCTCACCGTGTCTCGGAGCCCTTCCGCCCACGAGATAGGTCGAAGCGGAATCGGGGTTCCGGGCGAGCTTGGGGACGCTCACCTCCCAGTCGGTCGCGATGATCTCCGAGACCGGAAAGCCCGACTCGGCGTAGAAGATCGCGGACCCCAGGAGCTCTCCGAGCGGCCGGCTCCCGAAGCGGGACCTGAGCATCTCCCAGCCATCGAGGGCGCCCGGGACGGTCACCGCGAGGATGTCATCGTAGGGAACGCGCTCGAGGCCGCGCTCGCGAAGCTTCGCGGCCGAGGCGAGCGACCCCGCGCGGCCGGTCGCGTTGAGGCCGTAGAGCTTCTGCGACTTCGCGTCGTAGACGAGGGCGAAGAGGTCGCCCCCGATCCCCGCCATCATGGGCTCGACCACGTTGAGGGTGGCCGCGGTCGCGATCGCGGCGTCGACGGCGTTCCCCCCTTCCTGGAGCACGCGCAGACCGGCGGCGGCCGCGAGCGGCTGACTCGTCGCGACCATGCCGCGCGTAGCGAGGACGGGCGATCTTCCGAGCTTCGCGTCGGGCGCGGGGCGATCGGAGGCGGTGGAAAGAGAGGAGAGGGAGAGGACGAGGAACGCGGCTGTCGGCTTCATACGGAATTCTAGCATTTGCCCGCGTCATTGATTATGTTGGCGTCCCAATCAGGGAGGATCCCATGCCGTACGTTCCGACCGCGCTCGCTTCGCTCCTCCTTCTCGCCACCGCGGCTCTCGCGCAGCAGCCTCCCCAGGACGAGCCGTCCTGGAAATGGCCCGAGTCCCGCTGGCGCGCCGCCGTCGACGAGGTTCGGGCGGGAAAGCGCCTGCTTCCCCCGTCCTGGCCGGGCGGCGCCCGGGTCGCCGTCGCTCTTTCCTTCGATTTCGACAACGAGACCCTCGCCCTGCGAAACGGCCAGACGCTGCCGTCGCTCCTCTCGACGGGTGAGTACGGATCCCGCGCCGCCCTCCCGAGAGTGCTCGCGCTCCTCGAGAGATACGAGATCCCATCGACGTTCTTCATCCCCGGAGTCGCGGCCAAGCTCTATCCCGAGGACGTGAAGCGGATCGCCGAGGCCGGCCACGAGATCGGGATCCACGGCTGGATCCACGAGTGGACCTCGAGCCTCGCCCGAGACGAGGAGCGGATGCTCATGGAGCGCTCGCTCGCGACGATCCAGGAGCTCACGGGAAAAAAACCCGTCGGGATCCGGACGGGATCCTGGGAGTACAGCGCGAACACCGCGGAGCTCATCGCGGAGCTCGGCCTTCTCTACGACAGCAGCCTCATGGCGGACGACATGCCCTACGAGGTACTGAGCGACGGCCGGCCCACGGGGGTCGTCGAGCTTCCCGTGGAGTGGCTGCTCGACGACTATCCCTACTTCAACATGGATCGATTCGCCGGCCTCCGGCCCCATACGCCGCCGAGCGCCGTCTACGAAATCTGGGCGTCGGAGTTCGACGTCGCCTACGAGGAAGGAAGCCTGTTCCTCCTGACGATGCACCCCCAGATCATCGGCCATCGCTCCCGGATGGCGATGCTGGAGAAGCTCGTTCAGTACATGCGTTCGCGCCCCGGCGTCTGGTTCGCGACCCACGAGCAGGTCGCGCGCCATGCGAAAGACCACCAGGCCCCGGAGCGATAATTACAGCGACGCGATTCGCTCCAGATCTCGACCGAGAAGCGAGAGGAGAAGCGGTTTCGCCGTCCGGAGGAAGAAGTGGTCCCCGGGAAGCACGTGCAGGGCGAAGGACGCGCTCGTATCCCGTTTCCACTCCTCGAGGAGCTCGGGCGATCGCTCGAAGTCGCCCGATCCGCCGAAGACCGTGATGGGCACGTCGAGGGGCGGTTCCTCGCGATAGCGATACCCGGCGCAGACCGCGAAATCCGCCCGCAGAGTCGGAAAGAAGAGCTCCCGCATCTCGGGGTCGGCGAGGATCATCTCGGGGGTGCCGTTCAACGTCCGGAGGTACTCGATGAAATCGGGGTCCGGAAGCAAGTGCACCTCCCGCGCCGGGTCGGGATGGCGCGGGGCGCGTCGTCCGGAGAGGAACAGGTGCTCCGGCGCGGGAGCGGACCGCCGCCTCAGCTCGCGCGCCAGCTCGAACGCGACGAGCGCTCCCATGCTGTGTCCGAAGAGCGCGTAGGGGCGTCGGAAATGCGACTCCAGCGCCGCAGCGAGCGCTTCCACCAGGGGCTCGATCCGGTCGAAGGCCGGCTCGTGAAGCCGCATTTCGCGACCGGGAAGGTGCACCGGGCGAACCTCGACGCTATCCCCCAGCTCGTCCGACCAGGAGCGATATTCCACCGCGCCGCCGCCGGCGTAAGGCAGACAAAAGAGCCGGAGGCGGGCTTCCGGCCTCGGATTGCGCGAGTCGAGCCAGCGATCCGTCGTACCCATGGCGTCACGTCGCAGGAAGCTTCAGAAGCCGGGCGGCGGTCGCTCCGAGGATCGCCTCTCTCTCGGACTCCCTGAGCCCGGAGACCGCGGCGACGTCTCCGCGCGGATCGAGGCTCGCGACCGGAAACGGGTAGTCCGTGCCCATGACGACGCGGTCGGCGCCGACTTGATCGATGAGATGCCGGAGAACGGCGGGCGAGTACACGAGCGTGTCGAAGTAGAGCTGCCGGAGGTACTCGCTCGGCTTCCGGCGCATCTGCCGGCACTGGGAGTCGACCGCGTGGCAGTTGTCGGAGCGCCCGATGTAAGAAGGCAGGTAACCGCCGCCGTGGGCGGCCACGATCGTAAGGCGCGGGAACCGATCGAGAAAGCCGTCGAAGATCATATGGGAGAGCGCGACGGTGGTCTCGAGAGGGTTTCCCACGGTGTTACCGAGCGAGCCGGCGCCCTGGAACCTCTTCGCCCCCTCGACAAAGCTCCTCGGGTGGATGAAGACGACGGAGTCCAGCTCCTGGGCCTTCGCCCAGAAGGGATCGAACCGCGGAGCGGAGATCTCCTCGCCGAGGACGCTTCCGGTGACCATGAATCCGGGAAAGCCGTGGAGCTTCACTGCCTCCGCAACCTGCTCCGCGGCGAGCTCCGGGAGATGGAAAGAGACCGCCCCCAGGCCCACGAGCCGCTTCGGGTGTCCCGAGCACATCTCCGCCAGCTTCTGGTTCTGGATGCGCACCACGTCGGCCGATAGCTCGCGATCCGCCCAGTAGTGGTACTGCCCGACGTAGAGGCTCACCGCCTGGACGTCGACTCCCTCGCGATCCATCTCCGCGATGCGGGCCTCGACGCTCACCAGGTTCTCGAAGTAGGGCGCTTTCACGAAGGTCTCGAGGTCCTTCGCCTCGGGCCGATTCCGGAGGAGCGGCCAGTCGTCTCCGACGAACGCATGAGCGTGGAAGTCCACGGTGGGGGGTTTCTTCGCTCCCTGAGCTGCGGAACGGCGCGCGCGCGGGAGGCCGCATCCGCAGAGCGCCGCCCTAAGAAACTCTCGCCGATTGCGCATCGTGACCTCCCCGGGCCGCGAGGACCAGCACCGCGGCCGAGACGAGGACGGCGGCGACGAAGAAGATACTCGCGGTGAAGCTCCCCGTCAGATCCCGAAGCCTTCCCACCAGGAGGGGGCTCGTCGCCGAGGCGAAGATCCCGCAGGAGCTGATGAAGGCGATCCCCGCGGGGCGCGCGGCCGCGGACAGGATCGCCGGGGGAACCGTCCAGAAGACCGCCATCGCGGCGAACGCCCCCAAGGAAACGCCCACCAGACCGGCGAAACGCAGCCAGGGCTCGGGCGAGGCCGCGACCAGGACCCAGCCGAGAGCGGCGAGGACCATGGGGAGAACGGTGTGCATCGTCCGTTCCTTCCTCCGATCGGACCGGGCGCTCCAGAGAGGCATGACCAGCGCCGTCAGCAACGCGGGTATCGCCACGACGATTCCGACGAACGAGAGGCTTCTTCCTTCGAGCGCCTCGCGCGCGATCGTGGGGGTCCAGGTGGCGTTGGTGTTGAGGGTCATCGTGAGGCCGAAGTACGCGAGCGAGAGCAGGATCACATCCCGCCCCAGGAGCTCTCTCCAGGCGCTCGCGCGCCCCGCACTTCGCTCCGGGCCCGCGAGGCTCGCCTGGAGAACCGCCTTTTCGGGCTCGGTCAGCCATTTCGCGTCCGCGGGCCGGCTCGTGAGAAACAACGCCGCGGCCACTCCCAGAAGAACCGAGGGCAAGCCCTCGACGAGGAAGAGCCATCGCCATCCGGAAAGTCCGAGAAACCCGTCGCCCCACTGCAGGATGAGCCCCGAGATCGACGCCCCGAAGGCGATGGTGACGGGCATGGCGATCATGAAGACCGCGTTCGCGCGGGCCCGATGCGACGGTGGAAACCAGTACGTCAGGTACAGAAGGACGCCCGGGAGGAATCCCGCCTCTGCGACCCCGACCAGGAACCGGATGACGTAGAGGCTCGCGGGACTCGAGGCGAACATCGTCGCCGTCGAGGCGATGCCCCAGGTGATCATGATCCGGGGAATCCAGATCCGGGCGCCGTACCTCGCCAGCATCAGATTGCTCGGGATCTCGAAGAACATGTAGCCGACGTAGAAGATGGTGTTCGCGATCCCGAACATCGTCGCCGTGAGACCGAGCTCCCGGTTCATCGATAGCGCGGCGAACCCGATGTTGATGCGATCGAGGTACGCGAAGACGTACAGAAGGAAGAGAAACGGGATCAGGCGACGGGAAACTCTGCGGACTACCGATTCCGCAGTCGGTTCTTCTGACACGCGCGAGGGAATCTACAGCCGCGGCCGGCCGAGCGCAACCCGGGGTGCTGTGATAGCTTGCGCCCTCATGAGCGCTCTCCTCCTCGCCCTTTTTCTCCAGACCGCCGACCTGGTCCTTCGCCGAGGCAAAGTCATCACCGTCGACCCTTCCGAGCGGATCGCGGGCGCGGTCGCGGTCGAGGGCAACCGCATCCTGGCCGTGGGGACGGACGAAGAGATCGCACGCTTCACCGGCCCTCGGACGCGGGTGGTCGACCTCGGAGGACGCGCTCTCGTTCCCGGCTTCATCGACGGCCACTCGCACGTCGAGGGTCTGGCGGAATCGGAGCACGCGAGGCTTCCGATCCATATCCCCCACTCGCTGAAGACGACGGCCGACATCCTGACGAGGCTCCGCGAACGGGCGTCGGAGATCCCCGCCGGCACCTGGATCGTGGGCCAGGGCACGTACAACCAGCCCATGCCGACCCGCGAGGAGCTGGATCGAGCGGTGCCCGATCATCCCGTCGTCCTCCGCTGGAGCGCGCACGATCTCCTCCTCAACCACAAGGCCGTCGAGGTCGCGGGCCTTTCGGACGCTCCCGACCCCACGAACGGCATCGGACGGATCGAGCGCACTCCCGCGGGCGAGCCCGCGATCCTGCGCGACGCGGGAATCGAGCTTCCTCTTCCGCATTCGACGTACGAGCAGATGCGCGAGTGGATCCCCAAGACCCTTCGCGACTTCTATCTCGGGAAGGGAGTCACCAGCGTCTACGACATGTCGTCGCCGGAGGTCGCCTACCGAATCTACCAGGAGCTGAAGGGCGGAGGGCGACTCCCCGTCCGTCTCCTCCTGAGCTACCGCTACACAGACGTCGAGCCTCTGCTTCGCGTCGGCATTCGCACCGGCTTCGGAGACGACTGGCTCCGCGTGGGTGCGATCAAGTTCCATCAGGACGGCGTCTGGGGAACGACCGCCGCCACTTATCACCCCGCGTGGAAGGGCTCGGGGACGACCTGGGTCCCGGAGAACTACGGCGGAGTCCGCTTCGAGCAGGAGGAATTCGATCGCCGGGTACTCGAGGCTCACCGGGGCGGCTGGCAGGTGTGGACCCACGCGAACGGCGATCGCGCGCAGGACATGGCGATCACCGCCTACGAGCGGGCCCAGAGTGCGTTTCCCCGGCCGGATCCGAGGCATCGCATCGAGCACTTCGCGCACTTCCTGGTGCAGGATCCCGAGAGGACCTCGGAGCGGCTTTCGCGAATGAAGCGGGCGGGCATCCTTCCCTCCCCCCAGGTGGCGTTTCTCTGGCGCCTGACCGACGAGGGGGTGAAAGAGCCGAACGTGAAGTTCTTCCCGCTGAAGACGCTCCTCGACGAGGGCTTTCACCCCGTCGGCGGCTCCGACACTCTCGGGACGCAGAACTTCGCGACCGACCCGATGTTCTCGATCTCGGTCGCGGTGAACCGGAAGACGAAGTACGGAACGCCGGTTCAGAAGGACGAGGCGATCTCCGTCATGGACGCGATCAAGATGTTCACCATCTGGGCGGCTTACGGAGGCTTCGAAGAGAAGTCCAAGGGAAGCATCGAGCCGGGAAAGCTCGCCGACCTGGTGGTGCTCTCGGGCGATCCCTTGACGGTCTCTCCGGAACGCCTCACCGATCTCCATGCGGACCTCGTGGTCCTCGACGGAAAGATCGCGTACGAGCGGCCGGCGAGGAAGAGCTCGAATTGAGCCCTATCGATCGCCGCGAGTTCCTCGAGCTCGGAGTGGCGGCGGGCATCCTCCCTCCGTTCGCCCGCGTCCAGGCGTCCTCGAGCGATCTCGCCATCGTGAACGCTCGACTCGTCACCATGGACGAGACCAGGCCTTCGGCCGAGGCGGCGCTCGTGCGCGGAGGCCGCATCTCTCTCGTCGGGACGACCGGCGAGGTGCGGGCGCAAGCGGGAAGCGCCCGGATCTTCGACGCGCAGGGGCGGGTCGTGGTGCCGGGCTTCGTCGATGCCCACGCCCACTTCGAGCTCACCTGCCTCGGCGCCTCGTTCCAGGCCGCTTGCCACACGCCGCCCTACGCGAGCCTTCGAGAGATCGTGAAAGTCCTCGGGTCGAAGGCGTCCGACACACCCAAGGGGCAGTGGGTGATCGGTCGAGGCTCGTTCAGCATGCGCGAGAAGCTCGAGGAGCGGACGCTTCCGACCCGGCACGAGCTCGATGCGGTCACTACCGAGCACCCGGTCATCCTGTTCTCGGGCCTTCACGTCGCGATGATGAACACCCGCGGGCTCCAGGAGCTCGGCCTCTGGGATCGAGACCCTCCCCGCGGAGTCCGGGTGCTCCGGGAGGACTCCGGCCGGCCCTCGGGCATCGCGACGGAGGTCTGGGATCTTCTTCCCGGCTATCCCCTCGCCGACGTGCGGGAAGCGGTGCGCGCGCACGCGACGGAAATCTTCATCTCCAGGGGCACGACGTCGCTCTCGACCATCCCGTTCTCCTCGGACGACGTTCGCGCCGACCAGGAGCTCCAGGCCGAAGGCGAGCTCCCTCTGCGGCTCCGGGTCTACTACCACGTGCCGCGGGTGATCTCCCTCGAGTCGCTTCTCTCGACCGGCCTTCTTTCGGGCGCCGGCGACGAAATGTTCCGGTACGGGGGAATCAAGATCTTCGTCAATGGCACCACGAGCGACGGCCTCGGAAACGCCATCGAGGACTTCAAGTGGACGCAGGAGGAGCTGGATGAGTTCGTCTCGCGCGCACACGAAGCCGGAATCCAGATCATCATGCACGTTCTGTCGCGCGACGCGATGTTGATGGCCGCTGCCGCGGTCGAGCAGACGATCCAGAGACATCCGAAGCCCCACCGCCACCGGGTCGAGCACGCCGGCGACCGCCTCGACGCTCTCGAGGACATGAGACGCCTGAAGACGGCGGGGATTCGCGTGGTTTGCACTCCCCACTTCGCCCGCCGTCCCGGAACCGCGTCGAGAGTCCCTCGATTTCACACGATGATCGAGGAGGGCCTCGAGCCCATCGCCGTCACCGATACCACGGGCACCGTACCCGAAGCCTCGGGTCCCCTCTTCAACATCGCCTGCGCGATGACTCCCAAGGCCGACGGCGGAGCCGCCCCGAGCGCCGAGGAGTCGCTTTCGTTCGAACAGGCGCTGAAGATGCACACCCTCTGGGCGGCGTACGGAGGGTTCGAGGAGCGGGACAAGGGATCGATCGCCGCCGGCAAGCTGGGCGATTTCGCGGTTCTCTCCGCCGATCCTCGCGGACGGCCCGGAAAAGAAGTCTTCGGAATCGAGGTGGACGCGACGGTCCTCGGCGGCGAAATCGTTTTCGAGCGTTGAGCTCGCAGGAGGCAGCATGAACAAGCTCTTTTGGACGACTCTCGTGGCTCTTGGATTGACCGCGACCGCGGCTTCGGCGCAGCCGGCTCTCTCCGCGGACGAGATCGCGAAGATCAAGAAGGAAGTCACGGCGGCGGTGCACCACTACTACCGCCTCTTCACCGAACGGAACATGAAGGCCCTGCCCGAGGAGGTCTTTCACGTTCCCCTCGTCTACCTCAGCCCCGAGGGCGCGGAGGTGGATGCGACTCCTTCGGAAGTCAGCGCCCGAACCGAAGCCAACCTGAAGCGCCTTCTCGAGAGTGGCTGGGACCGCTCCGAGTTTCCGAGCCCGAACGTCTGCGTGCTCAACGCCGGCGCTGCCATCGCCAGCGGCAAGTTCTACCGCTACAAGAAAGACGGGAGCGTTCTCTCGGAGAACGCGGTGACGTACATCTTCGGGAAGACCGACAAGGGCTGGCGCATCGTTTCCTACGGGGGACACGCGCTCGACCGCGTGGTGCCTTGCCGGGATTGAAGGCGTGCTGGATTCGAGACCACTCGAACGATAGGGGGCGAGGCGTCACGGGGGCGCCGCGGATCAGCGGATCAGGCGGGCGCGCCGGAGCACGCGCGAGCCCTGCACCACCGCCCGCGCCGTCCAGTACTTCGCGAGGTCGAGCGCTGCCTGCTCGCCCGGGGGCCTCGGAGAGACGCCCAAGGCCCGCAGCTTGCCGTTGAGCCAGTGAACCGCAGCGTCGCGCGCGATCTGCCGAGACCGGAAGGTCACGCTGAACGACACCGAGACCTGGTCGCCGTTCTTCACCCAATGGGGCGTGTGCACCGGGATGTGGAGGCCATCCCCCGGCTTCAACGCGAACGTCTCGGCCAGTGGCGCGATCTCGTCCGGGAACGGCTGATTGCGGTGGCCGCCATGATAGGTCCGCTCCACCGCGAGCGGGTCGATCCCCGCGCGCTCGAGCGACCAGGTATGCACCTGCTTCGAGCCGCGGATTTGCAGCAGGAAATTGTGCTCGGGATCGAAGTGGTAGGGGGTGACGGACCCGGGCGACGAGATGAAGATGTACGCCTCCAGCTGATGGATGCCCGGCCGCGCCACCTCGGCGAGCGCGCGCACGCAGTCCACGCACTCGACGAGGAGATCCCGGTACTCCGCGTCACGCTCCACGTACTTCAGGGCGACCCAGGAGCCCGCGACCTCGATGTTCCGGAGGGTATTCTCCAGGCTCAGGCCGGTCACCGGCGTCCTGCTCGGATCCTGACTGACCGCCGCCGCCCCCGAGGAGTACTCGAGGGCCGATGGCGGCAGCGACTTCGCCAGCCGCAGGAGCCGCGGCAAGGCGAACAGAGGATGCTCGGCCAGGCCGTGCGAGATCAAGAAGTGCCGGAGGGGGAACCGCTCGCGGAAGATGCGCTCGTCGATGGTCAGGCGCCCGACGGCCATGTGAGCCCCTTCCGCCGCAAGCGACGATTGCGCCAGCGGAACGTCGCGAGGAGCGCGCGCCCCAAAAGGCCCCGCCGGCCGCACAGGAGGAACAGGATGCGCCGGCGCTCGCGCCAGAGGTGGTCGATCATCGGGTGGTTTGGATCCGCGCACGAGTCCATCCAGGCGATGTGCCTTCCAACCGCCTTCAGCCGCTCGAGGTTGTCGAGCTCGAGGAGCACGCCCGGCGAGTAGGGCGCGTAGCCTTCGTCGTGCGCGATCTTGAAGGCGAAGGCGCCGAAGCGGTCGGGGGCCAGCACGTTGCACTTCATCGCGACGTCACGATCGTCCAGGCAGAGGGCGAGCAGCATCGCGCGCCCACGCCGGCGAAAGTAATCGATGAACTCGATGAAGAACTGACGTCCCGCCGGCGTGCGGTTGAGGGCGACGCCCGAGCGCCCCTTCCACCCGCTGGCCTCGAGGATCAGGAACCGCTCCACCCACTCGTTCGCGTCCGCCTCCCCCTCGGCCTCGGTCACCTCGAGCTTGCCCAGCTCGGCCAGCCGCCGGCGCTGCCGCGCCAGCTCCTTGCGCTTCTTCGCGGGGATGGCCTGCGCGGCGTAAGCCGTCGCGTCCGCGGCGAGGCACAGGAACGCGCGCTCGTGACTGGCCTCCCCGAAGTGGGGCATCCGCCGCGCCGCCAACCGCTCGGCCAGGCGTCGCGCGATGACGCCGTCGCCCGTCACCTTGTAGAAGCCGAAGAGGTGTACGCCGTCCGGGCCGCCTTCCATCCAGTCCAGAAGCCCGTCGAGAGCCTCGTGCACGTGCTCGCGATGGATCAGCGGCGTCGAGAGATAGCAGTGGAGGTGGGTGAAGAGACGGTAGTACGGGATCACGCCGCGCGGCCCCTTGACCGAGCGGACGAAGGGGGCGAAGGCGATGAGGCGCCGTCCCCCGCCGGTCTCCCGGTACACGAAGACGCCGCACAGGGGCCCCGGCACCCCGAGGTGGCGGAGCGCGGCCCGCACCGCTCCGCTCTCGAAAAAGATGTTGGGCTCGACAGCCTGCTCGGCGAGAGCATCCCACTCGGGCACGCGCGCCGCCAGTCCGGCGTCATCGCGCGCGATCTCGATCTGGATTCGCGGTGTCTCACCGGTCATGGGCACAAAAATGAGGATAGCCCGCCCAAAGCGTAGTTTCTAGCCGCGCCCGAACGTCCGGGGCTCAACGCGGGTGCGGCCATCGCCAGCGGCAAGTTGGCGTATCGTTTCCTACGGGGGCCATGGTCTCGACCGGGTAGTGCCCCGCAAGGGCCGAAGAATGGTAGAATCCAGTTCATTCTCACAAGGGAGACGACCATGAAACTTTCCCTGATTCTGGGTCTTACGGCTTCGCTCGTGTGCGTTCCGGCGTTCGCTCAGCACGACCACCCGGAGGGCGGGAAGCCGCCCGACCGGCTGGGCAACGTGCACTTCCCAACCTCCTGCAGTGCGGGGGTCGAAAAGGACTTCGACCGCGCTGTGGCTCTCCTCCATTCGTTCTGGTTCTCGGAGGCCATCAAGGCGTTCGATGGCGTGCTATCGAAGGATCCCTCTTGCGCCATGGCGAACTGGGGGATCGCGATGAGCTGGTGGGGGAACCCCTTCGGCGGGTTCCGGCCGCCGAAGGCGATCCAGGACGGAACCGCCGCCGTGGAAAAAGCCAAGGCGGCGAACGCCAAGACGGAGCGGGAGCGGGACTACATCGGCGCGGTGGAGCTACTCTACAAGGACGCGGGCACCGTCGACCAGAGGACGCGCACCCTGGCGTACGAGAAGGCGATGGAAAAGGTCGCGGCGAAGTACACCGATGACACCGAAGCCCGGATCTTCTACGCGCTCTCGCTCGACCAGACCAATCTCCCGTCCGACAAGACCTACGCGAACCTCCTGAAGGCCGCGGCGATCCTGGAGAAGGAGTTCAAGACCCAGCCCGATCATCCCGGTATCGCCCACTACATCATTCATAGCTACGACGTGCCGGCCCTGGCTCCGAAGGCGCTCGACGCCGCCGAGCGGTACGCCAAGATCGCTCCCGACGCGCCCCATGCGCTCCATATGCCGTCCCACACCTTCACTCGTGTCGGCTACTGGGAGAAGTCGATCGAGGCGAACATCGCCTCGGCCGCGGCGGCCCGGAAGGACAAGAACCCCTCCGAGGAGCTCCATGCCCTCGACTATGAGACCTACGCCTACCTTCAGACGGCACAGGACAAGGAGGCGAAGAAGGTGCTGGAGCAGGTTCCCGCGATCGGAGCGCAGATCCAGCTGAACGTCGCCGGCGCCGCCGCACCTGCCCCCGCGGGCTGGTTCGCCCTCGCCGCGATCCCCGCCCGCTACGCTCTGGAGCGCAACGACTGGGCCGGGGCCGCGAGCCTCAAGCCACAGGAATCGCGCTTCCCCTGGATTGACGCCGTCACCCACTTCGCCCGCGCTCTCGGCGCCGCGCGGAGCGGCAATCCCGCGGCCGCGACCAAGGACGTCGAGACGCTGAACGCCCTCGCCGCGAAACTGAAAGAAGCCAAGGACGCGTACTGGACCGGGCAGGTCGAGATCCAGGCCAAAGGCGCCTCAGCCTGGATCGCTTTCGCCCAGGGGAAGAAAGACGAAGGGATCGCTCTGATGCGAGAGGCCGCGACCATGGAAGACCTGACGGAGAAGAGCGCCATTTCTCCGGGACCCATCAAGCCCGCGCACGAGCTCCTGGGCGAGATGCTTCTCGAGGCGGGAAAGCCGGCCGAAGCGCTCGTGGAGTTCGAGGCGACGATGAAGAAAGAGCCGAACCGCTTCCGCGGCGTGTACGGGGCGGCGGTCGCGGCCGAGAAGTCCGCGGACAAGGCGAAGGCGAAGCAGTACTATAAACAGCTCCTTCAGATCTGTGAACGGGGAGACGCAGCCGGCCGGCCGGAGCTCCAGGCAGCACGCAAAGCCGCCACCGACTGAACCGGCGTCGAGGGATGTTCCCGTCCGTTTTCGAAGGGCGTAGACCGGCACAAGTCGCGCGCGCTCGCGACGAGGCGACGGCCTATTGGGAACGTCGTTCCTGGCGTCTCCGGGCGATCCTCGAGGCGGGTCGGTTCACGATCCACGACGTCGTGAACCAGGCCCGCATCCGGGATGCCGTCCGGGAACAGTGGCGCCTCGGCAGGATCCTGGAGGAGGACCGAGCGGTCGAGGCCTATATCGCCTACCTCGAGTACCTCGAAGCCGCGGCGCGGGGCGAACTGCCGCGCGCACCGCGTGCGCGTCGATCCCTGTTCTCGCTCTGACCGCTGTGAAATGCCTACGGGACCGGCCAGTTAGCGCAGGGTCGCCAGCATCCGCCGGGCGATGGCCTGGTTGATCTCCGCAGGGACAGGCTGGGGTCCGCTCGCCAGAGTCGAGGGATCGCGCGCAATCCGCGCGAGGGAAGCCGCCTGGAGCGAAAGCCCGAGGTCCATCACTTCGATGGGATTCCCGCCGCCTGCCGCCAGGTTCAGCATCTCACCGCGAGCGAGGAGGTAGATCGTCTTCCGCGATGGAAGAGTGAACCGCTCGATACCACCGTCGACCCGCACGGCGTCTCCGGAGAGCGCTCGCAGCGCGTCGAGCTCGATCTCCGTCGAGAAGTGCCCCGTGTTCGCGAGAATGGCCCCGTCGGGCAAGAGGTCGAAATGCTCCCGCCTCAGGACGCCGGGCCGCCCGGTCGCGGTAACGACCACCTGGCTCCACCGAATCGCGTCTTCGAGCTCGAGAACCTCGAACCCCTCGAGAGCAGCCTCAAGCGCACGAATCGAATCGGGCTCGACGACCGCCACCCGGCCGCCGAGCGCGGACAGATACCTCGCGATCCCCCTTCCGCACCAACCAAAGCCGAGGACGGCGAAACGACGGCCGGCAATGCCGAGATTGGTCGCTTGCAGAAAAGCGCTCACCACCGTCTGCCCTACTCCGTGCTGGTTCTCGACGATGGACTTGAGCGGGCTGTCGTTGATGACGATGACCGGAAAACCCACGCGGCCCGCGAGCTGCTCGCGGAGGCGGTTCGCGCCCGTCGTCGTCTCCTCGGTCGCGCCAATCGCATCTCGGCCCTGCTCGAGGAGAAGCGCCACGAGATTGGCGCCGTTGTCGAGAAGAAGCTCGGGGCGGCGCTCCATCACGCGGGCCAGGTTCCGGCGGTGCTCGGCGAGACCGTCCTCCCGCCGGCCGTGGACCTCGAACCCCTGCGAAGCAAGCCAATCCGCGACGTCGTTCTGCGTCGTCCCGGGACTTCCGGTGATGGCGATGGAGGCGCCGCCGGAAGCGAGGGTGGTCGCGAGTACGGCCGTCTTGGGCTCGATGTGGAGGCAGATGCCCAGGGTCATTCCCTCGAAAGGCTTCGTGCGCGCAAGCTCCGCCTCGTGCTCCCGAAGAAGCGGCATGTGCGCGCGCGCCCAGGCGATTCTCTCCACGAGCTCAGCCCTCCTCGATCCTGGACACGAAGGTCCGGCCGAAGCGGTCGATGACCTCGACCGCGACGGAGCCGCCGGACGGACGCGCGTGGAAGAGGTGATCGGTTGGAACCGGCTCCACCCACTCCGGGCTCTTCCGTGGCCGGTCCTTCCCCTGGTAAAGCGCTACGGCCGTCGGATCGAGACCCCGCGCCCTTGTCATCTCGCCTCTTCGAAGGCCGTCCTCGTGCCAGAATACTTTCCATTCCGCATCCCAGTTCCAGACGTTGGCGACGATCTCGGCCCCGGCCCGGTGCACCCGGAGCTGGCGGTCACCGAGGCCGGTCGGGTGAAAGCTCCACGAGAGCTCCCCCGAGCGGACCTCGTACAGGTGGTAGCCGTTCGGAGTGCCGTCCCAGCAGATGGGTCCGCTCCACCAGGCCCCGCACACGGTAGAGACCACGTGCTCGTGGACGCCGCCGTGAAACAGGTGCTCGCTCTCGTGGGTGTGGGCGGTCACGAAGTGGGCACGAAATCGGGAAAGAATCTCGAACAGGCGATCGCGGTTCGTCACTTCCCCCTCTCGTTTCGCGATCTTGCCTCCGGTGCGCTCCGAGGCCGTGCTCAGAAACGGGATGTGAGCGAAGACCACTACCGCGGATCCCGGCTCCACGAGCGCCAGGTCGGAGTCGAGCCAGGAGAGCTGCTCCTCGTCGAGAAACCCCACGTAGCCGTCGCCGAGCCAGAAGACGTCGGAGAGAACGACGTAGTGAACGCCAGAGACGTTGAACGAGTAGTGGGCGGGACCGAAGTAGCCCTCGAACGTCGCTGCCGTCCGCACCGAGCCGCGCGCGGGGTCGAGGTCATGGTTTCCCACCACCTGGAAAAAGGGCACTCCGAGGCTCGCGACGGCCGAACGGTATCGGGGAAAGAGCTCCATTGCATCGTGCACGAGATCGCCCAAGGTCACGCCGAAGAGAGCGTTCCGGTCCACGTCCTTCATCGCCCGGTCGAGCTCGTCGGCCTCGCCTTCGGTCGCAATCTGGGTGTCTCCGAAGACGAGGAATCGATGGTCGCTGCCGAGCTCCGTGGGCGGGAGCTCGAGCTCCAAAGCGGCTTCGCTCCGGCCGTCGAACTGCAACCGCTGGTAAATGCGCGCGAGACCGAACTCGTCCTTCGGAATCCGATACCCCGAAGGAAGCGAAACGAACGCGAAGCGAGCGCGGCGATCGCTGACGAGCTCGAAATCTCCGTTCGCGTCCGTCGGCGTCGAGGAGAGGCCGTCGGAAACCACGGCGCCGGGAATGCCTTTCCCTCTCGCGGCAACACGCCCCCGGACCCGCGCGGGACGAGGCGCCAGAAGCGAGAGACCGAGCGCTGCGGAGCAGGAAAGAAACTCACGACGGTCGGGCATGCGGCTCATTCTGCGATGGGATCAGCTCCCCGGCCCAGCTCGACTCCGGTGAGACTCATCAGATCGTGGCCGAAAAGCCTCAAACGCTCTCCACCCAGGGGTACATGTGCTGCCGGCGAATGACATCGGTTACGAGCTCCGACACAGCACGATGCGCCTGCTCGAACGCGGCCTGCGTCAGGCAGATCGCCCCGGCGTCGGAGTTCGCGATGGCGATGCGTCCGAAGCGCTTTCGTCCCACGATCCACGGGAGCTCCTCGTCCGTCCACTCGGGGTCGTAGAGCGAGTTCGAGCCCGCCGCGTAGCCGTGCGGCCACCGGTTCACGGTGATGGCCTGGATGTCGAGCGCCGGATCGAAGCCGCCGCCTCCGAGAGCGCGGCCGAGCTGGTCGCGGATTTGTTGCTCGAACGTCTCGAACGTCGTGGTCTGGAGCTCCATACGGCCCGCGCGGAACTGGTCGCGCGCCGGAAGGCCGGGGGCCAGAGGAACCCGCTGGAGATGCAGGACCATCGGCTCTTCGGGAGTTCGCGGGCATCGATAGCCGCCGATACTCACGGGAAAGTCGAGAGCGATGGTGTCGTGGTAGCCGCCCGGGCTGTGGATGGTCGAGACGCCGAGCTTCTGGAACGACGTCCAGTTCCGGATGAGTACGTTGGTATAGACCAGCGGCTTCCGCACCGAGAGATGGAGCGCCTCCTTCTGCCGATCGGGGAGCTCGGGACAGAGGTAGGGAACGACGGAGTTGTAACAGGCCATCACCACGGTCGCCGCAGTCACCCGATAGGCTCTTCCGTCCTTCACGTACGTCACCGCGACTTCCTTCGCCGTCTTCGGCTCGCCCTGGTGCTGCGCGCGGACAACGGTGCTGTTCAGCCGAACCCGCACGGGAGAGCCGGGCCGATCGAGCTTCCCGTAGTCGATGCGGGTCGTGACGGAGTCCTCCATGGTCTTGCCCGGAAGCGACTCGGGAATGAGCCACCGCACCAGGAGCCGGGCGACTCCGGCGTTGCCGTCCGGAAAGTGGATCATCAGAGCCGGGTCCTTGACGAACGTCCTCGGGGGCGGATCGCCGATACCCAGGCCCGAGAATCCTGGAAGGCCGGAACGGAAGCTGCCCCAGGCGCTGTAGGAATCCGGACCTCCCGCGGAATTGGGTCCGGCCGCCTGCCGCGATTGGTAGTACTTCACCACCTGCGGATGGACCTTGAGGAGCTCCAGGAGGTACTTCTCGTAGCTCATCCTCCGGAGCTTTTGGATCTTCTCCTCCTTCGATAACCGGGGCATCACGTCGGACGGCTCCTGGTGGACGCGCAACAGGTCCTTCTTCGCCTGCTCCTCGAGAGGCGTCTTCGCCAGGTACTCCCCCCAGCTCAGCGACGCGCCCTCTTCGCGGATTCCGCCGGCGGGAGGCTCGCCCACCACCAGCCGATCGGCGCCGAAAGTCTCCTTGTCGAAGAACACTCCCCGGCGGAGTCCCATCTTCTGGTAGAGGTCCCAGTCCGGCTCGATGGCTTTGTAGAACCGCTGCGGGTCGAGCCCGATGTCCTGGAAGAGCTGAAGCCCTTCGGGAGCAAACGTGTTGTAGGAGAGAACGTACATCGTGCCGCCGTAGCCGATGATGGTCCGCCCGTCGTGCTCGAACTCGTTGCGCTTCGCGTGTCCGCCGAAATCGTCGTGGTTGTCGAGGATGAGAATCTTCGCGTCGGGGCCCGCCGACTTGCGGAAATGGTACGCGGCAGCGAGTCCACTCAACCCGCCGCCCACGACGACGAGATCGTAGGACTCACGAGTCTCCTCGGCACCCGATCCCCAGTCCCTTCCGTCCCGAAGGGAATGAGCCACCTCGAAGGAGCCGGCATGGCTTCCCCGCATCCCGGTGAGCTCCGGCGGGTAGTACTCCGCGGTCGATGTCTGCCCCGCCGCTGTGCTTCCTTTCATCGTCGGGCGGGCGATAGCTCCACCGACCGCGACACTCACACCGTTCAGAAAATCACGGCGAGTAATCGCGCGATCCATACCTAACTCGCGACCGGACTTCGTCATCACACCCTCCCAAGCGTTCGATGAGGAGCGGGAGTATACCAGCGCGTCGAAAACGAGAACACTTGCTGGAAATCGACGAACGTGTCCTCGACCCAGAGTTCTTTCCGTATCTCCTCGTGGGTTACGAGGGTTCCCGGAGAGCGAGCCAGAAGCAGAAGAAGCTTCGTCGGCTGGGGCGGAAGGCGCACCCTCCGGTCTTCCCGGAACAACTCCCCCGTGCGCAGGTCCAGGCGGAATTTCTCGAAGTAGAGATACCGCCCTTCCATCGGTGGACTCCAGAGCTTGCGACAAGGTACACACGCACATCGTCCGGTTCAAGAGGGCTGCGTCCGGTGCGTTCTGGTACCGCGCGCCTGAGGGAGAAGCCTCGCTCCTTTGGGAGCACTTTGAAACTGTTAGAATGGTGGCAAGCGCACCGGAAGTCATGACCAGTGTCTATCTGGAAACGAGCATCGTCAGCTACCTCGCGGCACGCCCCAGTCGCGATCTCATCGTCGCCGCCCATCAACAGATTACCCACAGTTGGTGGGCGGAATCTCGGAAGCTATATGAGCTTCACGTATCGGAAGCGGTACTGGAGGAGGTCCGCAAAGGTGATCCCGACGCAGCTCAGCGCCGGCTGGCGATTGTGGTTGCACTGCCGCTTCTCGGACTCAACGACGACGTCGCGGAGTTGGCTGTGACGTACGGCAACCAGCTGGGTCTTCCTGAGGGTGCCGCCGTCGACGTGCTCCATATCGCGATCGCGGTCGCACACCGAATGGACTTCCTATTGACATGGAATTGCGCTCACATCGCCAACGGTGAAGTCGTGCGTCGGCTCAGGGCGCTGAATGAAGCGATCAACCGCGGGACTCCGATCATCGTTACGCCCGAGGAACTGATGCGCGTTCCCGGGGGAGGTGACGCCGAATGAACAGCGATCCCCTGTTGGAAGAGATTCACGAGACCCGAGCCAAGCTCCTTGCAGAGGCGGGCGGTCTGAGGAATCTCATTGAGAATCTGCGCAGACTCGAATCCCGGGAAGGACCGGGGGTTGTCGCGGAAGTCATGATCGAACCGATCCCGGACAAACGCGACGCGACGTCCACCGGCCGAGATAGTTCCTTTCCTAAAAAGCGATAGTTGCTATGAGTAGGCGTCCCCGCCCCGTGCTCACGAAAACGTTCCGCGACGTTGAGTCCACGGCAATCGACGGGAAGAACAAATCGGTTCGCAAGAGAATCCGGCTCTCCTCGATTCCCTCTGCGGAGAGGGGCCAGGAGCGTACCGTACCGTCGTTGGAAGCGGACACCAGCTGTTTTCCGTCCGGGGTGAAGACGACTTTCACGACGTTACCTTCATGCCCGAGGAGAACATGCGGGAAAGATCCATGGAGAGGCCAGAGCGCAGCATCTCCTCCTTGATTCCTGGGTTGATTCGTGGCGAGCCATCCGCCCGAGGGCTCGAACTCCAGGCCGTTCGTTGGGGACCCGCCGAAAACCAGCGGCTCGGCGGCCGGAGGAGCCGTCAGGTTCCACAGCACGATGTTCGTACGCGCATCCTCGCGCACAACGCCCGCAAGCTTCGTTCCCGAGGAATCGAAGCGGAGGTGAACGGCTTTTCTGCCTCGAAGGATGCGGATTGGGCGGTCGGTCTGCACCTTCGTCGACCAGATCCGGATCTCCCCGGAGTCGTCGGATGCGGCGAAGCGCCGACCGTCGGGGCTGAGTGCCACCTCGTTGACACCGGCCGTGTGCTCGGCAATGAGCTCCGGCGGTGCGCTCCAGTCCTCGAGCGATTGACGGTAGATTCGGGCACGCTGATTTTGGGCAAGTCGGTTCCGCGAGGCGAAAGTGAACTCGGTCTCGGGGCCGCTACCGGCATATACCAGCAAGCCCGAAGAGACGTCACCCGGCCCCCCTTCCACCATCGACCCGATGCGGCGCGACTCGCCGGAGCCGAAGGGCCAGAGTCGATATACCTCGTCGGGTCCCACGATGGTTGCGGTCACGAACCCACCATCGATTCGGAAGAGCCAGGAGGAACCCAGCTCGAAGCTGCCCCGCCGGAGCTCGAGTCCGTCCGGAAGCGACCAGACTCGAACTTCCCCTCCCCGATTTCCCGCAACGACGTCGCCCGCCGGTCCAAAGTCAACGGCGAACGGCGTTTCCCTTACAACGCTTTCGGCGCCGAGACGGAGACGTCTTCGTCCATCGCGGTTGAAGACCTCGACGTCGTTCCACCCGCCGAACGCAAGCCACTCGCCGTCTGGACTGAATGCTGGTCGCCAATATGCACCGGACGCCCCCGGCGGCGTCTTCGTCGCGACAGGCTCACGCTGCAGAACGCGAAGAGCGAACAGCCGCGCTGGCTCGGTATCGGACAGCTCGATGCTCTTCATGGCATAAGCCAGGGCAGCGGTCGCGTTCGACTCCAGCTCGATCTGGGCGAGGGCTAGAAGTTTCGAGGCCTCCGCGCGGAGAGCTTCCTTTTCGGCCTGTCGCCAGAGTGTGGTCGTGATCCCGGCAATGGCCACGGCAGCGGCCAGGAGCATCGCCCTTGCGAAGCGTCTGGCACTCCGTTTTCGTGCCGCAAGTCTCGATGCTCGTTCGGCGAACTGTTCTTCCGTTTCCGTCAGTCCGCCCGAGTGCCGCTCTCTCCAGATCGTTAAGTCCCGGAACTCTGTCCCGGTCCAGAGAAGATCGTCCGTACGCCCTCGCTCGTCCCACAGCCTCGCCGCCTGACGCAGTTGATCCCGCAGAACCGTCCCTTCCGCGTCCTGCGCCTGCCACTGCCTGAGCCTCGGCCAAGCGGTGAGGAGCGACTCGTGGACGATCTCGACCCCGCTCTCCGACGACCTCAGTAGCCGGGCGTCGATGAGCCGCGTGAGAACGCTCCCCGCCATTTCTCGGTCCGGGAAGATCGACAGAAGCTCGTGCTTCCCCATCGAGACTCGCGTCCCGTGCGACGTCGTCAGGTTTCGGAAGATCTCCCGAACCAACGATTGCCTCTCGGCTCCGAGGTTCTGAAGTGTTCTCTCCGCGTGCTGCGCCAGTGCTCCTCCTGCGCGGCCTATCTCTTCGTATGCCGCACGGGTCAGAACCTTCTTCTCCCGATCCCGCTTCTCCCAGAGCTGCGCCGCCGCGAACGCCAGCAGAGGGAGTTTCTCCACCTCCCGAACCATCTCCTCGACGAGCCCCTCCTCGAATCGATACCCGCACGCCGCCGCCGGCTTCTCCAGCGCCTCCCTCAGAGCCGCTCCCGAAAGCGGTCCGAGAGGCGTTAGATTCGAAGAAAAGTTCGTGCAGGCTCTCCTGCTCGTGGCACCGGAAGAGGAAATCATCCCGCATCGAAAGGAGAACGTGGGTGTCTTTCTCCCGCGACAGGCTTCCCAGGCGCTCCGAGAACTCCTTCTGCACTTCCGAAGGATTTCTCGTGAACAGCTCCTCGAATGCGTCCACCACCAGAAGAAAGGGACCGTTCTCGGCGTCTCGGCTGGGTAACGAAGACAGCGGGGAGTTTCCCGGGGTCACGATCTCGACCCGCCACCGTTCCCTACGCGACGGCAGGAGCCCCGCCCTCAGAAACGAGCTCTTCCCCGCTCCCGATGGCCCAATGAGCGCGAGGAGACGCCGCCTCGCGATCTTGTTCCAGAGAGCTTCCGCCTCGCCCTCGCGGCCCAAGAAGAATCGAGCGTCACTCTCCGAGAATGCCGAGAGGCCCGGATACGGCGACACCTCGTCGGCTTGTCGAAGAAGACCAATGAAGCGATACCCACGCCGGGGAACCGTCTCCACGTACACCGGCTCTCCGACGTCGTCCCCGAGCGCCGACCTCACCTGCTTCGCGCACTTCTTGATTGCCTGCTCGAAGTCGACGAACGTGTCCTCGCCCCAGAGCTCTTTCTGAATCTCATCGTGGGTTACGAGCGTTCCCGGAGAGCGTGCCAAGAGCAGAAGAAGTTTGGTCGGCTGGGGCGGAAGACGGACCCTCCGGTCTTTCTGGAACAAGTCCCCGGTGCGCAGGTCGAGACGGAATTTCTCGAAGTAGAGAACTCGCCCTTCCATTCGTGGGCTCCTGAGCTTGCGACAAGGTACACGGGGACTCCCGGGAGTTCAAGAACAGACCGTCTCAGAGAAGCGGGACTACTTCAACGTTTCAATTCTATTTGGCGAGAGCGAGCGCGTTCCGACGAATCACGGGCGTCCCGACTTCCCTTGCCTCCTATTGGAACTCCTCGTCCTCCTCTTCCGCGACGATTTCTTGAGAGACGATCTCCCCCCAAACCGCCAATACCTCCGGGTCCGCGAGCACTTGCAGTCGGTCCGTGATCGGACCGGGATCGCTCTTGAGCTCAGGGAATTTCAAGAGCAGCATCGCAAGGTCGCGCCAATCCGTTCCGGCCTTCGGCCTGCCGCGGCGTCGGCAGTAGGCGACCACCTTGCCCGCGACGAGTTCTGGCGGCATCAGAACCAGCAAGTCCCCGATCCGCTGCGCGGCCGGGAGCTCTTCCACGGATCTCACGTCGACAAGGTGGCGATTCCTCGGCTTGCGCACTTGAAACAGTCGAAACCCACGACCCTCTCCGACCTCCCGAGAGCGAATCGCTATATGAAAAAGCGCGGCAAGATGAGTTCTCAGCTCTTCCGCCAAATGCTCCGCGCGTGGGGAGAGGATGTCCACGTCTTGGCTCATCCGGTACTCGTCCACGTAGGCGTTGACGGCCTGGGCACCGAAGAGAACGGCGTCGTTTCGTCCTTTCAGGAACTCCAGAATCGCGTCCTGGATCCTAGCCAGAGGCAGAGGCTCGCGCATCACGAACTCCCGAAGACCCAGCACACCCTCACCGATCATATCTACCTATCCAAGGATACCGCATCGTCCATGAAGCGCGCATGTTCGGATTGAGCCTCTCAAAAGGCGCCCTGTCGAGCGCGCAAGAAGCAGAAGAAGCTCAGTGTTCTGAAGGGGAAGACTCCGCTCTTCCCGGGACGGCTCCCGCGTGCCCACCGCGAGACGAAATTTCAGGTCTCGGCTTATCTCCCCGTCACCACCGGCAGCTCGATGAAGCTCCCGAGCTTCGGATCGCCCGGCGTGTGGTAGATCCGCTGCGTCGCCTTGCGATAATCCTCGCGCCTGGCTTCGAAGATGTCGGGAACGAACGTCTGCGGGTTCCGGTCGTAGAGCGGAAACCAGCTCGACTGGATCTGGACCATGATGCGGTGACCGCTCCGGAAGACGTGGTTCGCCGTCGGAAGCTCCCAGCGGTAGAGCAAGGGCGTGTCGGACGCGATGGCTCTCGCGGACTCGAAGCTCTCACGGTAGCGGCCGCGGAAGATGTCGGCGGAGATCATGAGCTGATAGCCGCCCAGGTTCGGCTCGGCGGCGACTTCGTCGGGATAGAGGTCGATGACCTTCACCACCCAGTCGGAATCGGTGCCGCTCGTCGATGCGACGAGGTTCACGACCGGCTGCCCGCTGATCTTGACCGGGGCTTTCAAGACGTCGGAAACGAACGCGAGGACGTCGGGCCGGCCGGAAGCTTCGCGCTGGTCGTCGACCAGCCACCGATTCCACGACGATCCGTCGATGGGACGCGCACGGTACGGGACGGGCTTGGATGGATCGGAGACGTATTCGTCGTAGGCACGATCGCCGGACGCGGGCGGGTCGAAGCTCGTTCTCAATCCTGCCCTCAGGTAGAGCGGCGTCGGCCGGACTTCGCAGCCGGCGGCGCAGCCCGCGGGCCAGGAGGGCAGCCGCAGCCACTCGTTCGTACCCGTCTCGAACGCGTTCACCGGTGCCAAGTCCATCTCGGGCGCGTCGTCTTTGAGGAAGTGGTCGAGGAACGGGCGCAGCATCTTCTGCCGGAAGTAAGCCGCTGTATCGCTTCCGAACTTCACCGCCCCGAGAGAGCTTCCCTCGAGGACCTCCTGACCGTGATGCCAGGGACCCATGACCAGGAACACCTGGTCGTTCCCCGTATCCTTCGGCTCGATCGCCTTGTAGACCGCGATGGCGCCGTAGATGTCTTCCTGGTCCCACAGGCTGTGGACGAGCATCACGGGAATTTTCGGAGGGTGCGCAGCGAGGATCTTGTCGACGGCCTGCTCCCGCCAGAAGGAGTCGTACGTCGGATGCTCGGAAATCTTCTGCCAGAAGCCGAGCTCGCCCATCCCGCGGCGGCGCGCGAGCTCGCCCGCCGAGCCCGCCTCCATGTACATGTCGTACTCATCGAAGTGACTCGTCCACCACTTGATGTCGTTCGCGCGCGTCGCTTCCTGGTCGTAGATGTAGGCGAGACTCGGCTGGCGAAAGGCGCCGTTGTGGAACCAGTCGTCGCCCATCCATCCGTCGACCATCGGGTTCATCGGCACCGAGACCTTGAGCGCCGGGTGGGGGTCGATGAGCGGCATCAGAGGCAGAAAGCCGTCATAGGAGATTCCGAGAATCCCAACCTTCCCGTTGCTCTCCGGCACGTTCTTCACCAGCCAGTCGACGGTGTCGTAGGTATCGGTAGCGTGGTCGACGTCCGTCGGATTCTGCGGACCGCGGAGCGGCCGGTTCATCACGTAGTCCCCTTCGGAACCGTACTTGCCACGGACGTCCTGGACGACGCGTATGTAGCCCCCTTCGAGAATCACGTCGGTGGTGTTGTCGTAACCTTGGAGAATCGGCCCGAGGTGAGAGCTTTGGGCATGGCTCGTAAGCGCAGTGGCGTTGTAGGGGGTGCGGGTGAGGAGAATGGGCGCCCGACTCGCCCCCTTGGGCACGAGGATGACGGTATGGAGCTTCACTCCGTCACGCATCGGGATCATCACGTCCCGCCGTTCGTAGTCGAAGCCGGAGTATGTCGGCTCGAAATGGGCAGGCGTCTCGCTCGGCAGAGTCTCCACCGGCTTTCCGGGCGTCTGCGCGGCTGAGGGTCGCGGGACGAGAGAGACCGCGGCGGTCACGCACACCGCCCCGAGCGAAACCACTCTCCGGAAAGTCTTCCAGTTCATTCGTCGGCTCCTCACGTCTCGAGTCATCGATTCGAAGGGGTCAGGTCAGGCGATTCTAACCGAGTCCATGGCTGAACGAGGCCAATCGCTCAAAGGATCCGTCGGCGACTAGTCGAAGTCGCGTCTCCACAGTAGCTTCCGCAGTCACCGTTTCATCCCCGAATCGTCACCGTTCCGCCATTCACGGCTTTCGCCCAACTCCCTACCGTCGCTTCGGGAGGTGGATCGTGCCTTACGAAACCCTCATTGCCGCGCTCCTCGCGCTCGCGCCTTCGTTTCATCTCGTCCTCTCCGACGGGAACGACCAGTTGAAGGGCCAGTCGAACCGAATCGCTCAGAACGTGGCCGAGAGGTTCGGGCAGATGGGGGTCGCGGTCACGTGGTCCTTCGATCCCAGCGATCCCTCTCTACCGGCCTCCAACGTCGTCAAGGTGATCATCCTTCCGCGGTCGAGCGAGGAGTGGCAGCTCAGCCCGGGAATTCTGGCCGCAACCCGTCGCGATCCGGACTCGAAGGCGGTGATCGTCGTCTTCTACCCCGAAGTGGAGCGTCTGTTGAACGTGCGTTCGCCCTTCGCGAAGCAGCCGATCCAGGGTTGGCGCGCGCCCGGCAAGCGGATCGAAAACGGCGTCACCCGGGTCGTCGTTCATGAGATCCTCCATTACTTTCTTCCCGGACGACCTCACGATGCGGAGGGGGTCTTCATGGATCACGTGGGAGGGAATCTTCTCGCGCACGCGAGCTTCGAGGTCCGCAGGGAAACCAGGGATGCGCTGGTCGCGAGGCTGATCCAGGCAGATCCAGCAGACGCTAGTACGCGATGACCGCCGCTGCGTAGAGACCCTTCAGTAAACGGCCGGGTGGCGCGTTCGGGTCGAGCGCGACGTGCGCACGATCTTCCTGTAGAATACTCGCGGAATCCAGGTTCTGTTTCCGCGAAAGGACCTTGCGATGAAAGAACGTCGGTCGATCTTTCTACTCGCCTTCAGCCTTGCCCTGATCGCCTCCGCTTCTTGGGCAGGAACGCAAGCCACCGCCGAAGAGCCGGTGAGCGCCAAGATCTGGGTTGGGCGCGCGCAGGAGTTCGAGGACTTCCTGGCGAGCGCGGAGCTCGACCGTCTGGAGGAAATTCCCGTGGGCGTGACCAAGCCGCAGAAAGGCTACTTCGTCGCGGGAGGCATCCTCGAGAGCATGTCGTTCAAGGGGATTCAGCCCGGCCGCTACAAGGGATTCTGGGAGAGCTATCGATCGGAGATCGCCGCCTACGAGCTGGACAAGCTCCTCGGTCTGCAGATGATTCCTCCCACCGTCGAGAAGCGAGTCAAGGGCTCCCTTGGCGCCGCCGTCATGTGGGTGAAGCCGGTCAAGAGCTTCAAGGAACTGGGCGGACCGCCGACTCCGCCTTCGGTCCACTCGGCCCGCTGGAATCGGCAGATTCTCCGCGCCAAGATGTTCGACTGCCTCATCTACAACAAGGACCCGAACCTTGGAAACTGGCTCGTCGATCCGGCCTGGAACTTGATCCTCATCGACCACACCCGCTCGTTCACCGCGGACAAGAAGATGGCCCACGACCTGCAGCGCGTCGACAGCGAGCTCTGGCAACGGATGAAGGCTTTGAACGAGGAACAGCTCACCCAGGCGCTCGACAAATGGTTGGACAAGGGAATGATCCGGGGCATACTCGCGCGTCGGGACATGATGCAGGTCCACATCGACAAGCTCGTCGCCGAGAAGGGTGAAGCCGCGGTGTTCGTGCGGTAAGAGGAAAGCTTCGAGGCCGCGGCACCGAGCGGCGTCATCGCAAATCCAGCAGCTGGTAGTACGCGATGACCGCCGCCACGTAGAGCCGCTGCAGCCCATGGAATGGGATGGGCCGTATCCTCGTGATCGGCAACGGCAGCGCGGCGCTCTCCCGTTGGAGCAGATACTTCCCAATCGCCATACCCATCGCCGTTCCGAGACCGACGCCTCTTCCGTTGCAGCCGAGAAAGGCGAGGAGCCCCGGGACGGGCTCGTGCAAGTGCGGAAGGTAGTCTCGGGTCAGCGCCACCCGCCCGCTCCAGTGGAACTCGTAGGAGACGCCCCGTAGAGCCGGATAGAGATCCACTACCGCGCGGACCAGGTGGTCGAAGTCCGAGGGCCCGTCCGGATCGGCGAACGGGCCGCGACCTCCCATGAGGAATCTTCCGGTGGCGTCGCGCCGGAAGTACCGCAGAAGTTTGCGGGTATCCGAGGCCACATGCCCGCGCGGAAGAATCGAGCGGGCGAGAGCCTCGGGAAGCGGCGACGTCGCCGTTTGAAACGAGTTCGCGGCAATCACGGTCTCGCGGAGTCCCCTCCAGAGCTCGTCGGTGTAGCCGTTCGTCGCGAGCAGAACCCGCGGCGCCTCGATCGATGGCCCGCGACCGGTGGTGATGTGAAAGCCGTCGTTTCGGCGATCGATCGCGACCGCTCTCGTCTGCCCGAAGACCTGAGCACCCTTCGCCATCGCCGCCCGCGCCAGGCCCCGGGCGTAGCTCAGGGGCTGGATCCCGCCGGCGCGGCGATCGAGGCTCGCGCCGTGATAGCAGTCGGTCCCGAGAAACTCCGCGGTCGTCGTCCGATCCAGGACTTCGAGCGGCGCGCCCCGGCGCTGCCACTGCTCGACGCGGCGTTTCACCGTCTCGAGCGCCCCTTCTGAGTGCGCCGGCTGAATCCATCCGACGCGCGTCGCATCGCAGGAGATCCGGTGCTTCTCGATGAGCCCGAAGACGACGTCCGCGGTACCGCCGGCGAACTGAATCAGGCGCTCTCCGGCTTCGGGACCGTAGAGAGCGAGGATCTCGTCGGGGTCCTGTTTGAGGCCCGGGTTCACCTGACCGCCGTTCAGCCCCGATGCCGCGCCTCCGGGCTCTCCCGCATCCAGAACCGCCGCCGAAGCACCGCCTTCGACAAGATGAAGCGCCGCCGAGAGCCCCGTGTAGCCTCCTCCGACGATGGCGACGTCGACCCTTCTCGACTCGTCGAGAGGCGGAGCGGGAGGCGCCGGCTCTGCCGTGGCGGCCCAGAGAGACTTCACGCTCATGGATGGGTGACCCTCCTCAAGAAGTCACGGGTTCGCTCCTCGCGCGGGCTGGTGAGGACGTCACGCGCCGGCCCCTCCTCGAGAATGGCCCCGCGGTCGAGAAACACCACGCGGTCCGCGACTTCGCGGGCGAAGCCCATCTCGTGGGTCACGACGAGCATCGTCATACCCTCGTCGGCGAGGGCCCGCATCACCGCGAGGACCTCGCCCACCAGCTCGGGGTCGAGGGCGGACGTGGGCTCGTCGAAGAGAATCGCCTTCGGTTCCATCGCCAGCGCCCGGGCGATGGCGACCCGCTGCTGCTGGCCGCCGGAGAGCTGGCTCGGGTGCGCCGCCTCCTTGTCCTCGAGTCCCACGCGCGCGAGAAGTCTCTTCGCGCGCTCTTCGACGGCGGAACGCGCCTCTTTCTTCACGTAGAGCGGCCCCTCCATCACGTTCTCGAGCGCCGTCCGGTGCGGGAACAGGTTGAAACGCTGAAAGACCATCGCCACCTCGGCGCGTATCTGGCGGATCGAGGGCGCTCTCGAATCGACGCGCCGGCCTTCGACGACGACGCTCCCGCGGTCGTAGGTCTCGAGTCCGTTGATGCAGCGCAGGAGCGTCGACTTCCCCGACCCCGAGGCGCCGATGAGGCATACCACCTCTCCCCGGCTCACGCCCATGGAGACCCCGCGGAGGACCTCGGTGTCTCCGAAAGCCTTGTGAACGTCCTCGAGCGCGATCACCGACGGCCGAACCTCTTCTCGAGCCGCCCGGCGAAGAGAATCAACGGCACGCTCATCGAGAGGTAGAGAAGGGCGACCAGCGTGAACACCTCGGTGTTCTTGAACGTCGAGGACGCGATGAGCCTCCCCTGCTGCGTCAGCTCCGCCACGGTGATGACCGAAGCCTGTGAAGAGTCCTTCAGCATCATGATCATCGTGTTTCCGTACGGAGGGAGCGCGATCCGGAACGCTTGAGGAAGAACGACGCGCCGGAGAAGGAGGCTCCGGGGCATCCCCAGGGACTGCGCGGCCTCGACCTGTCCGGGGTCGACGGCCTCGATCCCGCCGCGAAAGTTCTCCGCCTGATAGGCGGAGTAGGCGAGGCCGAGGCCGAGGATTCCCGCCTGTAGCGCGGTGAGCTCGATCCCGAACTCGGGGAGCACGAAATAGATGTAGAAGAGCTGGACCAGGATCGGGATCCCGCGAATCGTGTTCACGACGGCCTTGCTGAAGTACACCAGGACCGGCACCTGCGAGACCCGCAGAAGCGCCCAGACGAGCCCGACGACGGTGCTGAGCGCGAGCGCCCCCACGGTCACTGCAACGGACAGGACCGCTCCCCGGAGCAAGAGAGGCACGAACGAGCGGGCATCGATCCAGAACCCTTCCATGCAATCGCCTCCGGGCGGAGATTGTACCCGCCCGGGGCCGGTGTTGCGGCCGTCATACAGGTCCGCGTTCTGCGCCACGGATCCGTTCCTCTGTAGCTCCTGCGATTGCAACCGCCATCCGGGATCCTCGGAAACTCCACTATCGGAGCAGGCACGGCCCTTGCAGAGCACGCGGTCGTCCATCCCCCGTCACAGTGGCATCGAAAGAGAGGTAACTCGTGAGCTTGTTTCGAAACCGTGATCGCCTCGGTGGTTTCGCGCTCGGTCTGTCCCTCCTCGTTTCCGCGGTCTGCGACGCGGACCAGGCGGTCCAGCCGTTGGGCGACCTCTTCCGTGCGCCCGACGTCATCGCGCTCGGCACGGTCGTGGATGCGAGGAACGGGCAGCTCCCCGGAGACTTCCTTCTCGTCGTAGGCGTGGAGGAGACTCTCAAGGGAAGTCCGCTGTCCCAGTTCGTTCTGCAGGGAAACGATCACTACTCCGACTCGTTCCCACGCCTGCCGAAGGGAACGCGGATACTCGCGCTTCTCGACGTCGATGCGGCCAAAGGCTTCGACCCCGTCGGCGGCGAGCAGGGAGTGGTCGTCCTGAGCGACTCCTCGGCCGACGTGGCGCGTGAAATCGTTCTTCGTGGACTCAAGCTCGGAGACGGTATGGCGCTTTCGGACTTCGACGATCTCTTCAAAGCGGGAACTTCGATTCCGCCTTCGCTCCTCGGCTCTCTCACCCAGGAGCTGTCACGTCGCGTGACGCAAAAGGACGAAGCCCTCGTCACCGAGCTGGCCTGCGATCCGCAAGGCGCCTTCCTGCCCGCGGTCCAGCTGTGGGCGATAGACCAGGTGGGGCCCCTCGCGGCGCACGACGCGCTCCCCTGTCTCGAGGACTTTCTCTTCGACCGGAAGAACGATGCGAGAGCCGTCGCGGCCTCCGAAGCGCTCGGAGAGCTGGGCGCCCCCGAAAGCGTGCCGGCGCTCGTCACGCTCCTGCAGTCGCTTCCTTCGGACCAGAGGCTTCTCGGCGCGGCCAAGCGGGGCGACTCCAATCCCGTCCTCGGGAAGGAAGACCCCGAGGACGCCGAGGACCCAAGACCGGATCCCGGCGAGGACTCGGATCCCGGAGCGATTGAGCTTCTGCCGGCGAATCCCCCGCAGAGCGACGGCGACGGAGACCGGGAGCCGGACGACGCCGTGAGCACGGACCGTGAGAGGCTGAGCGGAGGCGGTCTCGCCGAAGCCGGCGTTCTCGCGCTCGGCAAGATCGGCGATCCGTCGGCGATTCCGTTCCTGGTCAAGATGGCGCGGCTCGGTGACGACTTCGCCCTTCACTCGACCGCGGTGAACGCCATCGCGGCCTGCGACGGCTCGACGAAGATGGGACCGCTCCGCGCGCTCGCCCGGTCGCACCCGAATCCCCTGGTGCGCCAGCAGGCGAAGGAAGCTTACGACCGGCTGCGAAAGGAAGGAGTACGATGAAACGCTACGGATTCTGGCTTCTCGTGGGACTATCGATTCTCGCGTCGAGCGCTCCCGCTTCGGCTCACCATGTGATCTGGCTCGATTTCGGGAGCTTCAACCTCAACAGCTGGTCCTCGGTGAACGGGAACACGCCGCCGACTGCGAACGACATCGCCTCCGTCCGGGCCCAGGTCGTCGCGAACATGGTCCGCGACTATGCGCTCCTCGACGTCTACTTCACCGAGTTTCAGCCGGCGAACGGACGCTACACCCGGGTCAAGATCCTGGGCACCAACCAGGGAGGTCTCTTCGGCTGTGCCGGACCGGACTGCTGTCCGCCAGGCGGGACCTGCACCGGCATCGGCTCCTGGAACGACATGACGGTGAGCACCGCCGAGGTCTACTCGGGGAGCTTCTCCTCCGACGGCAGTTTCACCGGCGCCAACGCCACGACCGCCCGGATCGCCAACGGGATCTCCCACACCGCGAGCCACGAGCTCGGGCACATTCTCGACCTGTCCCACTGCAACGCCGCCGATGATTCCGTCACTCTGGGCTGCTCCAACATCACATCGAACACCGACGACCAGAACGTGAACTGGCACATCATGGCGAGCGGCAGCTCCTGGGGCATTACCATGTCGCAGCGCGCCACCCGCGACCGCTTCTTCAGCATCCACGCGAGCCGGCGCATCCTCGCGGGGAACTTCCAGCAGGCGAGCCACTGGAACGATCTTCCCAACCTCAACGGCGGGAGCCGGGCGGATCTGCTGTACGGCCGACCCCTGTCTCCGTCGACCACCACCTGGTACGGGCGCCTCTCCAGCGGAACGGCCTTCGGGAGCTACACCACCTGGAACGGCGACGCCGGGGACGCCGGCGACATCTTTCTCACCGGAGACGTGAACAACGACAACCGGGCCGATCTCGTCTACGGCCGCTTTCTCTCCGCGACGCAGGTCGCGTGGTACGTTCGACTGTCATCGGGATCCGCTCTCGGAAGCTACACCACCTGGAGCAGCGACGCCGGAGACGCCGGGGACATCTTCCGCCTCGCCGACGTGAACGGCGACAACCGGGACGATCTGGTCTACGGACGCCCGCTCACCTCGACCACCGTGCGATGGTACGTGCGGCTCTCCACGGGCACGAGCTTCGGCTCCTACACGACCTGGGTCGACGATGCCGGCGACATCGGCGACATCTTCCTCATCGACGACGTGGACGCCGACGGGGACGCGGACCTGGTGTACGGCCGCGAGCTGTCCGCCACGCAGGTGAAGTGGTACGCGCGAAAGTCGAACGGATCGAGCTTCGGCTCCGTGAGCGTGTGGAAGGAAGATGCGGGGGACAGGGACGACCTGTTCCTCCTCGGCGACTCCGGTGGCGACGGCGACGCCGACCTCCTCTACGCGCGAACGCTCTCCGACTTCCAGGTGCGGTGGTACTACCGGCCATCCATGGGCGACGAATTCGGGGATCTCCAGACCTGGAAGGACGACGCGGGAGACGCGGGAGACTTCTTCCGCCTGGGCGACGGCACCGGCGACGGTCGGCTCGACCTGTTTTACGCTCGCCCGCTGGGGATGACGAGCCTTACCGCAACCCCGAGCCTCACGCTCATCCGATGGTACGGGCGGCCGTCTCTCGGAGGAAGCTTCGGAGACTACACTACCTGGGTCTCGGATGCCGGCGACGAGGGAGACATCATTCCATAGTCGGCTCGGTCGGCTCGAGCCTGCGTGAGTTTCGCCGCCGGGAGGGCTTCCCTTCCCGGCGGCGATCGCATTTTTCCGATGCGGTAGAATCCCTTCACGATGAAGAAGCCCACTCCGGGCGAGCCCGAGCCATTCCTGACCGTGAGCCCGCCGATCCATCGGGCCTCGACCGTTCTCTACGCGACTTACGAGGACTACTTGAGGGCCGATCGAAAGCCCTATCACGGGAAGCTCTACGGGACCTACGGCTCACCGGTGCAGCTCGAGCTAGAGAACGCGCTCGCCGATCTCGAGGGCGGCCACGGCTGTCGGGTCTGCCACTCGGGCCTGGACGCAATCGAGACGGTGCTGATGGCCTTCACTCGAAGCGGAGACCATATCCTCGTCTGCGACAACGTCTACGGACCGACGCGCGATTTCGGAGACCGCGTGCTCGCGAAATATGGGGTCGAGGTGGAGTACCTGCCGCCTACCGTCGGCTCCGACGTGGAGCGCTCCTTGAAGCCCAACACCCGGCTCCTGTACCTCGAGTCTCCCGGATCCAATACGTTCGAGCTCCAGGACATCCGCGCCGTCGTCGAAGTCGCCCGGGCGAGGAACATCGTGACGGCGCTCGACAACACCTGGGCGACCCCTCTCTTCTGCCGGCCCTTCGAGCTCGGGGTGGACGTCTCGATCCATTCGGCGAGCAAGTACATCGCGGGCCAATCGGACATTCTCCTCGGAACCATCACCACCAACGAGGAGCGTTTCGGCGAGCTCGAGGCGTTCTACGAGACCATCGAGCGCTTCGCTACCCCGGATTCCTGCTACACCGCGCTGAAGGGACTGCGATCGCTTCCGGTCCGGCTCGCGCACCACCAGGCGGCCGGTCTCGAGATCGCGAAATGGCTGGAGAAGCATCCGGCGGTCGAGACGGTGATCCATCCCGGCCTCGAGAGCCACCCGGAGCACCACCTCTGGCGCCGGGACATGACGGGCGCCTCGGGCGTTTTCGGGTTCATTTTGGGGAAGGATCCCTCACGGGCGGAAATCTCGACATTTCTCGACTCGATGCGAGTGTTCCGAATCGGCCTCAGCTGGGGAGGTTTCCAGAGCCTCATCAAGGCGACGAAGGTGACCGATCGCGTCCACCCGTTTCGCTACCGGGACCGCACCATTTTCCGCCTGAGCGTAGGCCTCGAGGACGTCGAGCGAATGAAAGCCGACCTGGGCGAGGCTCTCGAGCGGATTAGAGCTTCCAGTCGGCCAGAATCCGGTCGAGCTTCCCGTTCCGCCTCAGCCGGGCCAGAGACTCGTTGATCCGGGCGAGAAGCTCCTCGTCTCCTTTGCGAACGCCGATTCCGATCGACCCCACCATCCGGGGCTCGTAGCTCCGGACGAGGCGCGCCTGGGGGTGAGCCCCCAGGCCGAGCTGGTAGACGACGATCGGATGGTCGCCGAAGCCCGCCTCGATACGTCCGACGCCCACGTCGCGCAGGATGTCCGCTACCGAGTCGTAGACCTTGACTTCGGGAAACAGGTCCGAGGCCTGCAGCCCGTCGATGTAGACCGTCCCGACCTGGGCGCCTACCACCTTTCCTTCGAGGTCGTCGAGAGTCCGGTACTCGGTGGCATCGCTCGCGGGGACGATGAGCGCTTCGCCGTAGCTGTACACCGGGTCGCTGAAGTCGACGATCTCCTTCCTCGCGGGTGTGATCACCATCGCCGCCGCGATGAGGCGAATCCTGCCGCTGGTCAGAGAGGGGATGAGGGCGTTGAAAGGAAGCATCCGCACGTCGGTGGGAAAACCGGCGTCCTCGCCGACGGCGCGCACGATGTCGACCATGATCCCGCGGGGAGCGTTCGACTCGACATCGAGAAAGGTGAACGGCACACCGCTCGAGGAAGCGCCGACGACGTACGCCGCCTCCTTCTCCGGGCGCGAGCAGGCGAAGTAGGCCAGAAGGCCCGCGGCGACGAGAAGCGCCCTAGCTCGCGTTCTCGGTCTCCCGCAATCCCTCGATTTCGGAAACCGCCCGATGGGCCTCGTCGATCGCGGCATGGGTGTAGGCCGACGCGGCGGCGTCGGAGTTCGCGACGTGGATCCGGCCGAAGGGCCGCCGTCCGACCACGTTCGGACGCTCGTCGTCGGCGAACTCGGGGTCGGTGAGCGCCGTGTAGCCGTAGGCGTAGCCGTGAGGCCAGCGGTTCACGGTGATCGCCTCGATGTCCCGCGCCGGATCGAATCCCCCTCCGGAAAGCGACCGTCCCAGCTGATCGCGGATGGAACGCTCGAAAGTCTCGAAGGTTGTCTGGAGGAGGTCCCACTTTCCGAGCTGGTGCTGCTCGCGCAGAGGCCTTCCCGGAGTCACGAAGAAGCGGACCAGATGCAGCACCATCGGCTCTTCGGGCGAGCGCGGATGTCGGTAGGTTCCGAGACTCACCGGGAAATCCAGGCTCGCGCTCGAGTGATAGCCTCCGGGATAGTAGATGCGCTCGACGCCGAGCTTCTGGAACGCGGTCCAGTTCCGGATGGCGACGTTGGTATAGACCAGCGGCGTCTTGACCCCGTAGGCGAGCGCCTTCCGCTGCGTCTCCGGGATCTCGGGACAGAGGAACGGGATCACCGCGTTGTAGCAGGCGAGGACCACGTTCTTTCCCGAGACGCGATAGGCCTTGCCGCCCCTCACGTAGGTGACGTCGACTTCCGAGGCGCTCGAAGCCTCGCCCCGGTGCTTCACCCGGATCGCCGTGCTGTTGAGGCGGATTCTCGCCTTGGATTCCGCTCGATCGAGCCGGGAGTAATCGAGCTTCGCGGTGACGACGTCTTCCATGTCGCTTCCCGGCAGGGCGTCGGGAATCAGGGAGCGCACGATGAGACGGGCCACCGATGCGTTTCCGTCCGGGAAGTGGTGGATGTAAGGCTCCCCCTTCCGCGGATCGCGGGACGGAAGCCCCATCCCCTGGAACCCGGGAAAGCGCCGGGCGTAGGCTGCGGGAACGGAATCGATGCCTCGAGCCCATCCTCCCTCGCGCATCATGAAGTACGAGAGGATCTGGGGATCCACCTTCACCAGGTCCCGCAGGAAGTCGTGATAGCTGATCTTCGCCAGACGCTCGAGCTTTTCCTCGACGCTCAGGCCGGGGAGGTAGTCTTTCTCATCCTCGTAGAGCCGCACGAGGTCCTTCTTCGCCTGCTCGTTCAGGGGACTCTTCTCCGCGAACTCTTTCCAGGAAATCGTTCCCTCTCCAGCGATGAGCCGGTCGCTTCCAAACGTCTCCCTGTCGAAGAAAACGCCGCGGCCGAGTCCCAGGGACTCGTACAGCTTCTGATCGAAGGCGGTGTAGAAGCGCTGGACGTCGATCCCGAGATCGCGCACGAAGGCCTGGGCGACGGAGCTGAACCGGGTCGTCGGCCCGTCGAGGGACTGGGTGCCTCCGTAGCCGAGCATCAGGCGGTCGCCGACGCGGAACTCGTTGCGCTTGGCGTGGCCCCCGAAGTCGTCGTGGTTGTCGAGGACGAGGATCCGGGCCGACGGCCCGGCGGCGCGGCGGAAGTAGAGCGCCGCCGCGAGGCCGCTGATGCCGCCGCCCACCACGATGAGATCGTAGGTCTCCCCCGTCTCCCCGTCCGGGCCGACCTCGAAGACCTTTCCGTCGCGCATCTCGTGCGCCACCTCGAAGGACCCCGGGTGGCTTCCGCGAAGTCCCGTCAGGGCCGGGGGGTAGTAGTCGGCGGGAGCCCCCGCCGCCTCGAGCCAGGGGTACGAGACGATGGATCCGGTGACTGCGATTCTCACCCCGTCGAGAAAATCCCGCCGGGTGATGGAGCGGTTCATTCCGAGGTCGTTGCCGCTCAATAGGGCTCCCGCGTTCGAGCGAGCTCCGAGACCGCCCGATGGGCCTCGTCGATCGCGGTGTTGGTGAAGGCGGCGGCGCCCGCGTCGGAGTTGGCGATGACGACCCGGCCGAAGGGCTGCCTTCCGAGGACGTGGGGACGCTCCGCCTCGGAAACGTCCGGGTCGGAGAGCGTGTCCGGAGTGTAGGCGTACCCGTGGGGCCAGCGATTCACGGTGATCCCCAGGATGTCCTCCGCGGGGTCGAATCCCCCGCCCGAGAGCATGCGCGCGAGCTGATCGCGGATCGAAAGCTCCATTGTCTCGAAGGGCGTGGTGAAGAGCTCCTGCATTCCGGCCCGCAGCTGCAAGCGCCTCGGGAAGAGGCCGGGTGCCGAGGGGCTCCGGCTGAGATGGAGAACGATCGGCTCCTCCGGTTTCTTCGGGCACTCGTAGCCCCCGATCGAGACCGGCTGGTCGAGGCCCACCGAAGAGTGGTACATGTTCGGACAGCTCGCGCGCGAGACCCCGAGCTTCTCGAAGGCCTTCCAGTTGCGAATGAAGACGTTCGTGTACAGAAGCGGCACTTTCGCCGACTCCGCCAGCGCTTTCTTCTGCTTTTCGGGAAGCTCGGGCATCAGGAACCGGACGATCGAGTTGTAGCAGGCGAGGACCGCGTTGCGTGCGCGGACTCCGAAGACCTTTCCTCCCGAGACATAGGCAAGACGGACCCAGTCGGCTTTCTCCGGCGGGCCCTCGTGCGCAACCCGCACCACCGTGCTGTTGAGCCGCAGCCTCACGGGACAATCGGCCTCGTCCAGATGAGGATAGAGGAGGCGCGCCCGAACGACGGACTCCATGTCGTGGTCGCCGGGAAGGGCTTTCGGAATCAGCCGGTTCACGAGGAGCCGCGTCATCGTCGCGTTCCCGTCGGGGAAATGGAAGTGGTAGTCCTCCCACGCGAGCCGCGGCGTCTCCTCGAGACCGAGCCCGTCGAAGCCCGGGGCGCCGCTCCGGGCGGCCTCGAGCGCGGGACAGGTGTCGATATACTTGTTGTTGCGGAAGCTCATGTGCTGGAGGAACGGCAGCGCCTCCTCCGTGACGCCCGCGTGCTTCAGCAGGTAGTCCTGGTAGCTCATCCGCGCGAGCCGTTCATTCCTCTCCGCGGCTCCAAGCCCCGGAAGATAGTCCTTCGCGCCCTCGCCGTCGTGGAGCCGGACGAGATCGACGCGGGCTTTCTCGGAAAGTGGCGCCTTCGCGAGAAACTCCCGCCACCCGCCGCCGCTCCGCGAAGGCATTCCGGCGACGAGGCGATCCTCACCGAAGCTCTCGCGGTCGAAGAACATCGCACTCTTCAAGCCCAGCTTGCGGTAGAGCTCGCGGTCGTAGAACTCCGGGTAGCGGTCGACACGGATTCCGAGCTCCGAAACCAGGGCGAGGGCGACGTAGCTGTAAGGAAAGGGAGTCTCGATGCTCATCGTGCCGCCGTAGCCGATGAACGTCCGCCCTTGGTACGTGAACTCGTTGCGCTTGGCGTGCCCGCCGAAGTCGTCGTGGTTGTCGAGAATGAGGACTCGCTTGTCGGCGCCCATCATCTTCCGGAAAAAATGTGCCGCGGCGAGGCCCGAGATGCCCGCTCCTACGACGACGAGGTCGTACTCCTCGCCGGTGTCGGTGTCGAGCCGGGGAAAGGAGAGATAGTCACCATCCCGAACCTGGTGGGCCACCTCGAAAGAGCCCTCGTGGCTTCCGCGGAGGCCGGTGAGCGCGGGTGGATAGTAGTCCGCGGGAAGTGACGCCGACGCCCTTCGCGGCGCTCCCAGAAGCGAGGCGCCCGCGACGCCCACCGCGATTCCGTTCAGGAAGTCCCGCCGGGTAATGGCCCGGTCGCATCCCAGCTCGCGCATTCGGCTCATTGCGTTCCTCCTCGCGGGATTGGCGTCCGCGACAACGCTCGAGTCGCCTGCTCGAGCCGTCCGGTAACGATGAAAAGCGCTTCCCGCAGGTAAGCCTCCGCCTGTGCCTCGAGCTTCGCGATGCGCGCGGGCGCGTCCGCAGACGAAGTCTCCCGGTAGACGTCGTAGAGGTCCACGTCGAGGGGCCGTGGCTGCTGGCCGTACTCCCAGACCCAGCCCGACGGCTCGTAGCTCAGGAGCCTCTCGGTGAGATACGCCTCCTTCGAAAGGCGCCTCCCCCAGGAGAGCGTCGAGACCCGTTCGAGAGCCGACGCGGCGCCGGCCGCGTCTCCGCCCTCGGCGGCTGCGCGGGCCCGCCTCAGCGCGCCGAGGTCCCGCGCGTACGGCGCGCTCTTCAAGCTCCATCCCGCGTAGCTCGTCGAAAGGAGCCAGGGAACGAGAATCCTTGCGAGTCTTCATGAGCCATGCGTTGATCGGCGCCGCAACCATTGGATCGCCGACGCTCGCGAGCGCCTCCTCGACCCTCGCCGCTTCGGCACCGAGAGCTCTCGCCGCGGCGAGGGGCTCATCGAAGGCAATCGGGACGTCGCCCTGGAGCTCGCTCTCCACCCAGCGCGCGATCTCACTGAACCGGATCGCGAGCACGACGGCGTCGTCCGCGCGCAGCATTCCGAGAAGCCCGAGGCGGAGATCGGTCGCGAGATTCGTGAAGTGGTCGTTCCGGGCGACGTCGAGCTGGGTGTGATAGAACGCGTCGTAGCCTCCCCCGGTGCCGCCCCAGGAAAGATACGAGACCGCGCCCCCGCCCACCGAGCCTAGGTTCCAGGCGTCTACGAGCGCGGCGAGGCCGGGACGCACGCTCACCCGGGACGAGAGATCGAGGTCGTCGAGAAGCTTCTTCTGGAACCCGAGCTGATCCACCGTCGCGAACACCTCGCCCTTCTCCCCGGGCCATCCGACGAGGTCGAGATTGAAGGCGTACGCCAGGCGATTGGTGATCTCGGGATGGGACTTGATGAAGGCATAGGAGCCCGCGAGCCAGTCATAGCGCGTGTCGAGCGCCCCCGCTTCCTCGCTTCCGAACGCGACCAGCATCAAGCTTCGCCTCGGGCGATGGCCGGACGAGAGCACCCGGCCGAGCTCGAGCATGGAGGCGACCCCGATGCTGTCGTCCTGAGCGCCCTCGAACCATCGGTCGTGGTGGGCGGACACCAGGATCCACTCGTCGGGATGGACGCGTCCCCGAACGACGCCGACGACGTTCTCGGAGACCCCGTAGGAGACGTCGACCCGCGCCTCGACTTCGATCGACGCTCCGGCCGCAAGCTTCACCACATCGGCGTTCCGGATGCTGAAGGCGGGAATCTGGTCCCGGTACCAGACGCTGTCCTGCTTCAACGCGTCATCGAGGGAATTCTCTCCGTAGCCGTGGAGGAGGATCGCGACGGCGCCGCGATGGGCCGCCTCGACGATGGCGTAGCTCGGCCAGAGGGTGCGCCGCACGAGGACCGCCTTGCCGCTGACGTCGCCGATGCGGTCGTAGTCGGCGGCGAGACCATCGCCGGCCGCAACGAGTGTCGCCCGAAGCATCCGCCCGTCATCCTCGTTTCCCCGTCGATAGGGAGCGCCGTCCACCGCTCCCCAGGTTCCGGGAGACGTGTGAAGCGTCACCGCGGGGATCCTCGTGCCCGAGGCGAGAAGAGTCACTTCACCGGATTCGTAGGCTCGGACGGGGAAACTCTCCCTTCGAACCTCGAAGCCGAGTCCCGCCATCTCCCGCTCGATGAAATCGGCGAGGAGCCTCTCGTCACGGCTTCCCGCAACCGCCGTCCCGGCTCCCGCGCCGGACCGATTCGAGACGACGTCCCTGGAAAGCCGCTTCATCATAACGAGCGTACGCGAGGCGTCGAGCGATTCGAGGAGGCGCGATTCGGAAGTCGAGACTTGAGCGTGAGCAGGAAGGGAGACGACGAGGGCGACGAGCCCCAGGGCTACAGGTCTCATGGCGTCGTATACAATCGGTTTCCGCGGAGGAGTCAACCAATATATTGAGACGTCGAGCGGGCTGGATTCACGAATCACAGCACGAAAACGACAACAATCCGACGACATGCTCAAAATATTGTTCATCACCTCGCGCGAGCCTGCGCCCGCTGCCGCGCCGCGCCCCCTTCGACGAAATCGAGAATCTCTCGCCCGAGGAGCTCGTCCCCGGTATTGATGTGAATAACCTCCGAGAGGTGGTTGTGATGCCGGAGCTGCAGAAACCGCGGGCACCGGCCGTCGTCGCGGCGGCAAAGGGCGACGAAGAGCTCTCCCGTCGTCTCCACGAGATTGCGCTGATCGTACTCCGCGACGACCAGGAGAGCCGGCACCTCGCTCCCGGGGACATGGGTGATCGCGGAGCGGGATTCGTACTGCGCCGGCTCGCTTCCGAAATACTCGCGGATCGAGTCGAGCGACGGATCGTCCGGATCCCATCGCAGCCGGTAACGCCCGCTCACGAGAACGATGCCCGCGAGCCCATGCCCTTCCGGCGGCTGGAACCGCGCGTCGAACGCGTAGGTCGCCACGTGGGTCGCTCCCGCCGAGTGCCCCACCAGGAAGACGCGCTCCGGATCACCGCCTAGACCGGCCGCGTTCTGCCGAACCCAGGCAACGAGGGCACCCATGTCTTCGGCGCCCGAGGGCCAGCTGGCTTGAGGAGCCAGCCGATAGGTGGCGCTCATCGCGAGAAGCCCGTGCCTGGCGAAGTACGTGGGGATGTTCGCATAGACGAGGGGGTTCAAGTCCCGATCGCCGCTTCGATAACCGCCCCCGTGCACGTACACCAGCACTGGCGCCCTTTCGATTCCGCGCGGCCGGTAGATATCGAGGAGATTCCTCTCGTGCTCCCCGTAGCGGACGTTCTTCTCGATGACAAGATCCCCCTTGGGCGCGGCCTCGAGGAGAGGCTCGTAGATCGCCATCGAGGGTTCTAGAGAGGAGCCGAAGCCGATCTCGAGAAGCTTCCTTCGAACGTCCTCCGGAACCTGCGCCTTGGCCGTGAGCGGTGCACAAACGATCCCGCAGGCGATGAGGACTCGGAACGGTGAAAGGGCGCCCATCGTGCGAGGAGCGTACACTAACGAAGCCGCCAGGAGCGGTCAACTCTACTTGGTGCACATCCGTTTCATTCCCTTCGCGGCGCCGGCGATCCTGATCGCCTCCGGCTGCGCCGGGATCCGTGTCGAGGACGTCACGACCCCCACACCGCTTCCTGAAGGCTCGTGTCTGGTCGTGGGCTTCCTCGGCGGGCGCGACGCCTGGGACGACGAGACCAAAGGTGTCCGACAGCTTGCGCTCGAACTCCGCCGCCGAGGGTTCTTCGCCGAGACGTTCGAGAATCGTAGCCGCGACATCGCGCTGGAGCTCGTGCGACAAGCCCGAGCGATCCGCCTCGTCCTCTACGGTCAGAGCTTCGGCGGCGCCGCGGTGGCGCACTTCGCCCGGGAGCTCGAGGAGCTCGCGATTTCCGTCGAGCTCACGGTTCAGATCGACAGCGTGGGACGTGACGACGGCAGCGTCCCGCCGAACGTCCGGAACGCCGCGAACCTCTACCAGACCGACGGATGGTTCCTCGACGGCGAGCATCCGATCCGGGCTTCGGATCCGACGAGGACGCGGATCCTCGGCAATTGGCCTTTCGACTACTCGCGGCCGCCTGGAAGCGAGATCTCCCTCGAGGCCGTGCCGTGGTGGAAGCTGGCCTTTCGCATTCCCCACGCGAGGATGGACCGCGACGCCGCGGTCTGGGATCTCGCGCGCCACCTTCTCGAGGCAGCCTGCACCGGCGCGGAACTGGACGGGATCGGCCCGACGTTGCGATAGTCACCGCGGCCAGAGCCAGCCGAACGTCCCGGCGGTCACGAGCGCGTAGAGCAACCCGTCGAAGACGTTCTTGAAGGTCGTGCTCCAGGCCCGCCCCATCCAGATGGATTCGACGACTCGGCCGAAGGCGTGCGCGTAAAACGCCCCCGTTCCCGCGAACCGGAAGACCGCGAGGTATTCGGCTCCGGGGCCGAGGGCCCGCCCGGTGAGATAGGCGACGGAGATTCCCACGGCCAGGCAGAACAGGAACCACTGCGAGAGCTGCTTTCCCATGGTCGGGGGACCGCTCGGCAGCACCGTCATCACCCCGATCGGCCCCCGCTTGTACTTCTCGAGCATTTCGGGCGAGCCCATGTCCTTGTGACTCGCGGGGCGCGGGAACAGGTAGTCCCCGGGGGAAAGATTCTCTGCGCGAAGCGCCTCGAGCAGCCGATCCTCGTTGGGTAGCTTCTTGAAATCGTTCCGGTGATAGCCCAGGAACATATGGACGATCGAGCTGACGATGAAGACGAAGACCGCGGACAGAACGACGGGAATCCAAAGGGCGGTAATGGAGACCACGTTCCCCTCCTGGCAATGGGAGAGAAATTACTCGAAGCTCCCCGCGGTTGCCAGTCCCAGCCGGTCAGGGCCGGGTCGGCGCCTTGGCCTCGACGCGAACGGGGGACCATCCCATTCCGTCGGGCCGTTCTTTCTCCAGCCCGGAGATCAGGAGCCGGGGCTCACCATCCAGCTCGTCGAGGTCGTAGGCGAGAACGCGGCCGCCGTTCGTGTCGCTGATGAACGCCGTTCGATCTTGAATCCAGATGCCGAAGGCTCCTTCCGCCGGCTGGCCGCCTCGGAGGGGAACCTCCTTCCCTTTCCTGGTCCGCGCCCTTACGTCGAGCAGGTTGACGTACTGGACCACCGACTCGCCCGACGTGCCGTTGGTGACGACCGCCTCTCCGGCGGAGGAGATTGCGATTCGGTTCGACTGCTTCCGCGAAGAAACCCGCTCGATGACGACCGAACGCGCGGTATCCACGATGGAAATCGTTCCCGCCTCCCGGTCGAGGACCCAGACCTCCCTGCCGTCGGGGGTGACGGCGAGGCCCTCGGCTCCTGCGCCGGTCTCGAGAACGCGCGTCGGGGAATCTCCTTCGAGGTCGATGATGGAGAGAGTCCCCTCCTCGAGGCGGCTCGTGACGTAGGCGCGGCGGGCGTCGGGACTCAGCCGGACCATGTGGCTCTCGCGCCCGCCCGTCGGGATGGTTCGCGCCACCATGCGGGCTGCGATATCGAGGACCGCGAGAGTGTCTTGATTCTGAAGAGTGACGATGGCTCGAGAGCCGCCAGGAAGAAACGCGATGCTGTGGGGCCGGGAATTCGGCCCCACGTCGAATCCTGCCGATGACCGTCGCGCTCGCGAGGTCGAGGATCGCCACCGTGCGGCCGTGGGCGTCCTCGGGGCCGTACTCGCCGACGAGGACGGTCCGGCCGTCCGGCGACACCGCGAGCTCGTGCGGAGCCCTTCCGACCTCGACCCGCGCCGCTTCGCGGCCGGTGTCGAGGTCGATGAACGACACGCTATCCCCGCTCTTGTTGGCCACGACCAGCGTACCGACGAGGGTCGTGAGAACGAGGCTACCGGAGATCAATACACTACTCTTTACGCGACGACGTGGGCCCTCCCATGCTCGACGCTTCGCCCTTGACGTCGTGAGTCATCGTGCCGATCCCCTCGATGGTGGCCACGATCTTGTCGCCGGGCTTCAGGAAGATCTGCTCCGCGCGGACCGACCTCGACATCCCGGTTCCCGCCGGGCTCCCGCCGGCGACGACGTCGCCCGCCTCGAGCGTGAGGACCGAGGAGCCGTACTCGATGAGCTCGTAGACGTTGTGGATCATGTCGGAGCTATGGGCATCCTGCATGAGCTTCCCGTTCACCGCCAGCGTCTGCTTCAGGTTCATCGGGTCTTTCACGAATTCCGCAGGCACGATGAACGGCCCGAGAGGCGCGAAGGTGTCGTGCCCCTTGCCGATGAGCCAATCGGAGCCTCCGAATCGCGGCGGGTCCTCGCCCCGTCCCCCGCGATCCGACATGTCGAGCTCGATGGTGTAGCCGAAGATGTGGTTCTTCGCCTGGCTCGCGGGGACGTTCTTGGCGGGCTGCCCGATGACGATGCCGATCTCGCACTCCCAGTCGATCTTGTCGCGGCCCCTGGGGATCACGATGTCTTCGCCGTTGGCGATGACCGAGCTCGGAGGCTTCAAGAACAGGTAGGCCATGCCCCGGTTCTTGCGGCGCTCTTCCGCTTCCTTCCGCTGCTCCTCGGGCGTGCCCGACTCTCCCACATGGCCGTAATAGTTCCCGGCGGCATTGAGGATCTTGCGGGGACGAATGGGCGCGAGCGTCCGCACCCGGGAAAGGTCGTGGACGTATCCTCGGCGGCCGGCGCCCTCGAGGAGGCTCGAGCCGACCAGGTGGTTCACGATCTGATAGATCCTGCGGTCGTAGCCCATGTTGTAGAGGCCGGCGAGGATCCGCATGTCGTCGGGCATCGGGAGGTCGGCGACCTCCGGCCGGCGCTCGAGCTCGCGATTCGCCGCGGCGAGCTCCACCACGATGCGGTCGCGGAGCACGATCCCGATCCTGGGCTCGCCGTCGATCTCGAACGTCCCCAGCTTGAAGGGCTCGATCGGCTGCGCCGTCGCGGAGCCGAGGCCCATTACGCCGAGGAAGAGCAGCGAGGCGACGAAGCTGATTCTTCTTTTCATGACTCTCTCCATTCTTCAGCGCGAGGAGGTCGGACCCATGGAAGCGCTCGCTTCCGCCTTGACGTCATGGATCATGACTCCGATGCCTTCGATGGTGGCGACGATTTTGTCGCCCGGCTTCAGGAAGATCTGATCCGGACGGACCGAGCGCGACATTCCCGTGCCCGCGGGGCTCCCGGCGGCGATGACGTCGCCGGTCTCGAGGGTGAGGATCGAAGATCCGTACTCGATGAGCTCGTAGACGTTATGGATCATGTCCGAGCTGTGCGAGTCCTGCATCAGCTTTCCGTTGACGGTGAGCGTCTGCTTCAGGTTCATCGGGTTCTCGACGAACTCCGCCGGAACTACGAACGGGCCCATGGGGGCGAAGGTGTCGTGGCCCTTGCCGATGAGCCAGTCGGAGCGCTGCTGTTCTTCACCCCGTCCGCCTCGATCGGACATATCGAGCTCGATGGTGTAGCCGAAAATGTGGTTCTTCGCGTTCGCCGCGCTCACGTACTTCGCCGGCTCGCCGATGATGACCCCGAGCTCGCACTCCCAGTCGATCTTGTCGCGGCCCTTGGGGATGACGATATCCTCGCCGTTTCCGATCACGACGCTCGGCGGCTTGAGGAACAGGTAAGCTATGCCCCGGTTCTTCCGGCGTTCTTCCGCCTCCTTCCGCTGCTCCTCGGGAGTGTTCATCTCCCCGACGTGCCCGAAGTAGTTCGCGGCGGCGTTCAGGATTTTCCCCGGGTCGATGGGAGGGAGGGTGCGCACCTCCGCAACTTTGTGCACGTAGGAGCGCTTTCCAGAATCGATGAGGCTGCCGCCCACGACGTGGTTCACGATCTGGTAGATCCGCCGGTTGTAGCCCATGTGGTAGAGGCCGGCGAGACCCTTCATGTCTTCCGGCATCGGAAGCTTCGCGTACTCCGGCTTGCGCTCGAGCTCGCGGTTCGCCGCAACCAGCTCGACCACGATCTGATCCCGCAGAACGATACCGAGCGTCGGCTCCCCGTCGATCTCGAAAGTGCCGAGCTTGAACGGCTCGGAGAGAGACGGCAATGGCAGGGGCGCTTGCATTGCGAAGCCTACCGCCGCCAGCAGCAGCACCGCGGGAGCGGCGCTCGAAATCATCTTTCTCATGTCGCTTCGTCCTTTCATCCCTTCGTCTCCTCGTCATTGGGCCCGAGAGACGGTGGCGTGGCAACCGCAGGATACAGGGGGACCCCCTCGGGTTTCTCCATCAAGAGCGCGATTCTAGGCGCTTGGAAGGGACGCAGGAAGTCTTCGAAGGTAACTTTTTGTACGAGAATGTCGATTGCGCTCGGACCGAACTACTTGACCAGGAAGTCTTCACGAATGGTGGCCGACTGGGCCGCCACCTCATCGGTGAGCGTGATGAGGACCGCGTACCCTCCGGGCGTGAAATCCTTCAGAGGTATCGCCGACATGATGCTTCTCTGCCGCTGGTCGGTCGGATAGAGGTACGTGGCTGGAACCTCCCGGTAGCGGGCGCCGTCCCGCTCGAACCGGTAGCTCAGCTTCAGCGCGTTCTTGCCCTGGTCATTCAGTGCCAGGTTGTACGCCTCGAAATAGACGTTCAGGGCGCCTTTCGCGGAGAAGGTGCGGGTGAAATTGGGGACGGCTTCGAACTCTCCGAACCGGAAAGGCTCTTTCCTCCCCGCCGGAGGAGGCGGGTCGAGCTTTACGATCTGATCCGCCAGGACGACGCTGCTCAGGAACAACGAGGGTCGAGAGAAGTCGGGAACGCGGAGGCTCTCCGTCGCCGTGCGGACGGTATTGCTGGCGTTGTCCCGCACCGCGAGCTCGAGCTGATATTCTCCCGGCGGGCTGTGGAGGATCACCTGATAGAGGAGGAACTCCTTCGACAGCCTCTCGATTTGATCCCGGGGCACGCTGAGGGTCTCCTGGCGGTCGAACTCGTCGATAACGCTGCCATCCGCGCCCAGGATGCGGCCGAATACGTCGATGCGGGATTCGACCTGGTCCGGTTTCTCGAGAAACGTGAAGTCCTTGTAGGGAACCCGGATCGTCACCGGCACCGTGACCCGTCCGTCGTTCGCGCGGTAGAATTCGATGCGCCGCTCGCCTTCGAGCGCGCCGCCTCCGAAGCTGAACTTGCTTCGCACTTCGGCTCCGAGCGGCTGGAGCTGTCTCTCCGGAATCTGCGATACGAGGGCGAGCTCGTTGATCCTCTCGATCTCCGGCAGCCCGCCGTCTCCGTAGTGCACCGTTCCCGTTCGCCCGAAGTTCCAGGCGCGCATCTCGGCAATGGTGATGGCGTCGTGGTAGGGCTCGTCGATCAACGCTTCCAGCTGCCGTGTGGCATCGGCATCCTTGAGGAGATTGAACGACAGCTCGTACTCGCCGGTGAGGTACTTGTCGACGAAGGCGATCTCCATGTTCGGCGGGAGTCGGGGATGGGCGGGCCGGCGGTAGATCCAGACTTCCGTAGGGTACTGATGCATCTGGCGGCCCATGGGATCCGAGTCGATCTCGTCGGGCGGGCCGAGGAGGACGTACATGCGGCCCATGTCCGTCCGGAAGCCCGGCCGGCCGGAGCCGAAGAACTTGTTCACGTAGGCGAGGCGCCGGTAGTGCTCGATCTTGTACTCGTTCTCCGGAGTCTCCGGCGTGGGATCGCGGCGCCTCCAGAAGCCTTCGATGAACTGCACGCGCTCCTCGGGGCTCCTGAGGCTCTCGAAAACCTCCCGCTCGTTCTTGGTGATGATGTAGGCGGCGATCTCTTCGAGCCAGAGCTCGCTGGCTTCCTCTTCGGTGAGGTTCTCGAACCTCTTCTGGAGCGCGCCGCCGACGGAGGGGAGGCAAAGCGATAGACCGAGAAGGACGGCGGTGGGCCCCGCTCTCATAGGTTCATTGTCTTACAACAGCCCGCCGCGGGGCGCAAGGCGGAGATTCGCAGGGCCGGGCTCCCTTTCGGAAGTCCGGCCCCGCGAAACGGTCAGAAAGTGAAGCGGAGGCCGAGCTGCATCTGCCGGGGCAAGTAAGCGGCGGTCGACGTCAGAAACGCCCCGCTCGCGCGGTTGGACACGACCGGCGTCAGGTTCGTCCGGTTGGTGACGTTGAACATGTCCCAGAAGAGGCCGATCGATCGGTCTTCTCCGAGGTTGAAGTTGTAGCGCACCGAGAAGTTCAGCTCGAAGTAGCTCGGCCCGTCGATCCCGTAGGGGACCGCCCGCCCCTGAGAGTCGACCTCGGAGGCGATGGGAGCGCCGCTGTCCGTCACGCCCTGGATCGGCCGGTCGGTGCGGTCGTTGTCCCGGTTGTCGTCCCCTCCCGTCGTCTCGTTGCTCGGAGCGCCCGATTGGGTGCTCACCACCGCGGACACGGTCAGCCCCTCGAACAGGTTGAACGTGCCGTTGAGGTTCAGCACGTGAGCGCGGTCGAACTGGAACCGGCCATAGTCGGCGCGGAGGTCGTTGTCGAGCCACACCCTTCTCTCGATGCCGACGCCGACGTAGTTCGACCTCTGCCACGTGTAGGCAATGCGCGAGCTCCACCGGTCGGAGAAGCGCTTGTTCAGGGCGACCTGCAGGGACTTGTAGTCCCCATCCAGCTCGCTCCGGGTCTGGTACTGCAGCACGCGCCGGAAGCTGGTGTCGCGCGCCTCGCCGGGAATGAGAATCCCCCGTGGGGTCGAAGACGTCCACACCCGGCCGCACACCGTTGACCGGCTCGTTGATGTCGATGAGACCGAGCTGATCGCGGGTCGCGTTGCCGACGTAGTCGAACGTCAGGGCGAGGTCCCGCACGAGCTCGCGCTGCATCCCGAGGCTCCATCCCCACTGGTAGGGCATGGCCCGATCCGGAGAGTCGAGGCGGGGCTCGCCGTTGTAGGTGTCGCCCGCGAGGACCTGGTCTCGGGTGGCTTCCAGCTCGGCCTGTCCCTCTGCACTGAGCACGGCGATGCCGAGATTTCCCGCCGAATCCGTCGTCACGTCGGGGACGAGCACCGCACTGCCCTCTTCGTCCACGGTGATCGTGGGAAACTCGGTGAGGATGCCGTTTCGGATGACGTCGATGTCCACCTGGCCGCGAGTCCAGGTGGAGAACCGCCCGAACCCGCCGCGAACGACGGTCTTGCCGTCCCCCACGGGGTCCCAGGCGAAGCCCAGACGAGGCGCGAAATCGTTTCCGCTGTCCGGGACGATGTTCTGGTAATCCCACCGGAGGCCGAGGTTCAGAGTCAGCCGGTCGTTCAGGCGCCACTTGTCCTGGACGAAGAAGTTGGCGCGCCAGTCCTTGCTCACGGCGTCGAACTGATCGAGGCCCGGCGGTCCTACCGTGATGGAGAACTGCTCGGGATAGGTATCCTCGTTCGCGGGGTCGTACGGAAGGTCGGAGCCGAACTCGAACAGCCCCGAGTTGGCGAGGCCCTGGGGATCGACGCCGTTCCGGCTGTAGCCCGCCCCGAACTTGAAGTTGTGATCGCCGTTCCAGCCCGGAACGAAATAGCTGTAGGTGTCGGAGATGTCGAGGGTCCGGATGATCTGGAAGAGCCCCGATCCCTCGCCTCCACCGGCGAGATATCCAGGGTGCTCTTGCCCGGGGACCAGCGCGAACTGGTTGCCCTGCATGCCGATCCAGCTGCGTACTGTCGTCGAAGAAGAACTGGCTTCCCGTCCCTCGCTCTTCGCGAATGACGAGTACCCGCAGGGAGTTCGAGGCCGAATCTCCCATGATCGAGGTCAGCGAGAAGGCGAGGCTCAAGTCCTGGTCGACCTCGCTGTCGTAGGCGTCGCCCACGGCCTCGTTCTCGTTGAAATCCTCGCCGATGGCAGGAGCCTTTTCGGTGACGACTCGCGCCGAGAGGACGTGATTGGGGTTGAGCTGGACGTCTCCTCGAGCGAAGAAGTTGTTGGCGGTGACCTCGAACGTACCCACCTGATCCTGGGCGATGGGGAAACCTTCGGGAGAAAACGTCTTGAAGCCGCTCGTTTTCTCCTCGTCCCGCTCGTAGTTGAAATAGAAATGGGCCTTGTCGCGGACGATGGGGCCGCCGATCCCGAATCCGGCCTGGAGCGTCTGCTCGTCCGGCTTCGGCTCATCTTCGGGAAGAAACGCGCTCCGGGAGTACAGCGAGTCGTTGCGGAAATAGCCGTAGGCCCTGCCGGAGAACTCGTTGGTCCCACTGCGGGTGACCACGTTCACCACCGCTCCCGACGCTCCCCCGAACTCGGCCGCGTACTGGTTCGAGAGCACCTGATACTCGGAGATGATGTCGAGCACGACCCGCACCTGCGAGCCAGGACCCGCCCCCAGCAGGTCGTCGTTGTTGTAGGCGCCGTCGATCATGAACATGTTGTTGGCGGTCATCGATCCGTTGGCATTCACCTGGCCGCCTTCGAAGGTGGAGTTCCCGGGCTGCGGCGTCATGCCGGGAACGTACTTCGTGAGATCGGCGAACTGACGGAAGTTCGTCGGAATGTTGTCGATCTCCTGAGTGGCGAGCGTCCCGCCGATGCGGCTGCTGGTGAGCTCGATTAGAGGGGCTTCGCCGGTGACCGTCACCACCTCTTCGATGGTGGCCAGCTCGAGGTCGAAGTTGACGGTCAGCTCGGCACCCGCGCCTACGACCAGTCCCGTCTGTTTCACGGTGCTGAATCCCTGCATCTCGACCGTGACGTCATAGGTACCCGGGCGCAGGTTGCCGACGATGTAGGCCCCGTCTTCCCCGGAAATAGTCGTTCGCGAGAAGCCGGTGGCCGGCTCACCGAGGGTAATGGTCGCGCCGGGAAGCGGCAGCCCGCTCGGGTCGCGAACGCGTCCGTTGAGCTCGGCGTTCTGGGTTTGCCCCAGTGCGGCGGCCGGCAGGATCATCGCGGTAGCCACGAGAGCGGCGAGCCAAGGCATGTTACTACGCATCATGGACCTCCTAGCGGAAAGACTCGGGAGTAAGAACTGGGCGCTCTCCTTCGACCCAATGCACGCAACGGAATTGGGAAGTCCGTAGCCCCGCCCGAGAGCTCAGGCCAATCACGATGTTTGCTCGGCATTTGCGAACGCGGCCGAATCTTACTGGCAGCTAAGTGGTTCTAATGTCGCAGAATGTAATTGCTTGTATCGCCTTGTCGCGGGCCCGTTCATTCGACCAGTTTGTAACCGATCCCGTAGGCGGTGAGGATGTGACGGGGGTTGTGGGGGTCGACCTCGATCTTCTTTCGAAGGTGGACGATGAGGTTGTCGACGGCCCTCGAGGTCGCCTGAGGAGAATAACCGAGCACGTGCTCCATCAGCTCTTCGCGGGTGACCACCTCGCCGCGGCGGGTCACGAGGTAACGAAGCAGCTCGAACTCTCGGAACGATAGCTTCACGGTGCGCCCGCGGCGAGTCGCCTGCTGGCGGGAGAAATCGATCTCCAGGCTTCCCAGCCGGAACCGCTGGGCATCGGGGAGCTGCGGCTGTGAGCGGCGCAACAGCGCACGGACTCGTCCCGAGAGCTCCTGGACGCTGAACGGCTTGAGCACGTAGTCGTCGGCGCCTACATCGAAGCCCCGCACCCGGTCCGACTCTTCCTTGCGAACGCTCAGCATCAGGATCAGCAGAATCCAGGCCCGTCGCCCGGAGCCTCCGGCAGACGTCGAACCCGTTCAGTCGCGGGAGCATGATGTCGAGGATGAGAAGGTCGGGCTTGAGCGACGTTGCCGCGTCCAGCCCGGCCTGCCCGTCGGGAGCGGTGGAGACCCGGTAGCCCTCGTACTCGAAGTTCCGTCGCAGACCTTCCCTGAGGCCTTCGTCGTCCTCGACGATGAGCAGATGGTTCATCCCGTCCTCAAGCCGCCGACACCGGGAGGAGAATGGTGAAGCGGCTCCCCTGACCGGGGGCGCTCTCGACCTCGATGCGGCCCTCGTGGGCCTTCACCACCGTCTCGGCGATGGAGAGCCCCAGCCCCGCACCCTTGACTTCCGTCGACCTCGCGGAGCGGCCGCGGTAGAAGCGCTCGAAGATGCGGGAAATCTCGTCCTCTTCGAGCCCCGGGCCTCTATCCTGCACTTCGAGGGCGATCGAGCCGTTGCGGCGCTCCGCCGCGACCCGGATCGGCTGGTCCACGGAGCTGTATTTCACGGCGTTATCGATGAGGTTGTACACCGCCCTCACCAGCCCACGCCGATCGGCGTCGATGTCGGGAAGGTTCTCCTCGACGACGAGCGACACGTCGCGGGGCACCGCGTCGTGCGCCGGGAGCATGTCGATCGCCTCCTCGAGGATCTCGCGAGGCGAGCACTTTTCCCGCTCGGGCGAGCGCTGTTCCGCCTCCAGCCTGGAGAAATCCAGGATCTCCTCGAGCATGTCGCCGAGGGTCTCGGATTGCTGCCGCAGGCGGCGGTAGAAATCCAGTTGATCCTCCCGTTTCACGCGCCCCAGCTCGAGCATCTCCGAGTAGAGCCGGATGAGAGAAAGCGGCGTCTTGAGCTCGTGGGAGATCCCGGAGATGAACCGCGACTTCAAGTCGGAGAGCTCCGCCTCGCGGGTCATGGATCGGGCGATGAGCCCCGTTCCCACCGCGAGCGCGACGATACCGGCGGCGACGATCGCCAGGTTCCCGAGAGCGCTCACCTGCAGTCCCTGGTGAAGCCCGCCTTGCGGCTCTTCCACCACGAAGCGCCAGAGAGGCGGACCCTCGACGCCGGGGAGCCGCTCGATGGGAAGGCCGAAGGACGCGGGAAGCTCGAGCGAAGCGCCCAGTCCTTCGGGCTGGAAGCACTCGGGGACGCCGAGAAGACACTCCCCGTTCGTCCCGAGAAACGCGACGGATTCGTTCATGGGGCCTTCGCGCTCCAGCACGGGCTGGATGCGGGCGTGAAAGAAACCCGGCAGCGTTTCCGTCGCGAACCGGTCGAGGTCGACGGTGAAGCCCACCACCCCCTCGTCCCCCGTGTCTTCCAGATCCACGATCCGGTGGACGACGATCTGAAGCGGCGGGCCCTCCCCGGAGGCGCGGTACTCGGCCCACCTCCGGGAATCCGTGTTTCGGGTCCAGACCCACTTCGGGAACCGGGACAGGAGCTCGGGGTCCCGCACGAAGCGCTGATCCTTCACGTCATAGATGAGCGTCTCCTCGCGCGGGGCCGGGGCCGCCCAGATGAAGAACCGGTCGACGTATGGATAGAGCCGATGGGCGTCGTCGAACTCGCGCGCCAGCGCCTCGAGGTTCATGCGCACCACGTCGGCGTGCACCACTCCTGGAAGAAAATCGATCCGAGCGGCGTTCATCTCGCTCTGGAGCACTTCGATGGCCGCTCTCGCGGTGGCGCGATTGCTCTGCGATTCGATGAGCCGGGACTGGTTGTGAATCTCCCCGAGCCAGCGGTACTGGGTGAATGCGATGGCCGCGAGCGGGATGCCGAAGGCGAGCGCCGGAACCAGCTGCCGTTTCCAGGAAAGATTTCGGACAGAGAACACTTTCGCCCAGCCTCCGAGACTCGCCCGCAGAATATTCGAGAGGGCGTTTCTTCGCAAGGACCCCTCAGAATCGGACCAGGCGGGTGAGCTTCACCACGAACGTCCGGTTGTCGAGAACGGGAAAGCCGCGAGCCCTGTCGCCCGGGTCCACATGAGCAGAGGGCGTCATTCTGAAGGCTCACGAGCCGGGCTGAGGTCGCTTTCGGTAATAGATTGTCGGAGAGTGTCTGGCCGGCTACTTGCCGCGTGGGGAACGCCCCGCGGCGCGGATGCGCTACGGCTCCGGAACGCGCTCGAAGATTTCCCCGTCCTCGATATCGGCCTCGAGCGAGGCCGCTTTCCCCTCGGGCGAAAGGCGGAACGTCACCAGGCTCTTCCCCATCACCGGGTCGCGCCAGCGCACGAGGAACGTGTCGTAGTGCCAGTGCTCGAGATCCCCCACCCAGGCGGTGTGCCGACGAACTACGAGGCGCCCCTCCTCGAGGGACAGGACGAGCTTCCCGTACATCTCGTTCTGGTAGGTCCCGGCGTAGCTATCGAGAGCAAGGGAGGGCGAGGTGCCCGAGACCCGCGATTCCAGGCGCTTTCTCTCCTGCTCCTCCTGCAGCTTCTCCTGCTTCGTGCCGAGCTCCCGGAAACGTGCCCGCCAATCCGTCGCTCCTTCGGCTCCGAGGTACGCATCCAGGATGTGGTAGGTGACCGCCGCATGGGCGAGAGAGCCCGCGGGGGAAGTGTTGGTGAGGACGACGATTCCGAGCTCCTCCTCCGGCGCCAGGAGGATTCTGTGAAAGCATCCCGTCGATGCCGCCGCTGTGCGTCGCGACGAGGCGGCCTCGATAATCCCGAAGTCCCCACCCGAGCCCGTACGTCGAGAAGTGAGTCGAGGGAAAGAGTGCCTTCGACTCCGCCGACATCGGATACATGATGTTCGGCTCGAAGACCTCGGCCGCGGATTCCTTGCTCAAGATCCGTTTTCCTTCGAGCTCGCCCTCTCCCAGCATCAGGAGCATCCAGCGGGTCATCTCCGAAGCGCTCGAGAGAATCGAGCCCGCGGGAGCGACGTTATCGATGTTTCGATGGGGCACGGGCACCACTTTCCCGTCGATCTTCTCGTGGGGCTGGGCGACGTTCGAAAGGCCCTCGAGATCGCGGACGCTCGTCCGGCTTCTCGCCATCCCCAGAGGCCCGAGGAGGCGGGCGCGGACGAAGTCGTCCCAGCTCTCCCCGCCCACTTCCTCCAGGACCTCGCCCGCCGCGAGGAACATCGTGTTCTGGTATCCCGCCTCGGAGCGGAAGCTGGAGTTGGGCTCGAGGAACCGGACCCGGCGGACGATCTCCTCGCGATCGAAATCGCTCGCGTACCAGTTGAAGTCGCCGCGCCGTCCGAGACCGCTCCGGTGCGACAGCAGGTCGCGCACCGTGATCTCGCGGGTCACGTACGGGTCCCAGAGGGCGAACCAGGGAAGGTGCGCGGTGACCCGGTCGTCCCAACCCATCTTCTTCTCGTCGACCAGGATGCCGATCGCCGCCGCGGTGAAGGCCTTGGTGTTGGAGCCGATGGCGAAGAGCGTGTTCTCGTCGACGCCCTCGCCGCTTCCGAGCTTGGTTTCGCCGAAGCCCCGAGCGTAGACCACCCGTCCATCCTTCACCACGGCGACGGCGAGCCCCACGACCCCCCATTCGCCCCGAACGTCTTCGACGTAGCGGTCGAGGTTCTTCGGAAGCGCCTTCTGAGGAACGGTGTAGGAAGAGACGAGGATCGCGGCGAGAGCGAGACGTATCATGAAACGGCTCCTATCGAATGACGTCCGAGGGCGCGTGAAAGACCAGGCCGCCTTTGACCACGACCCGGACGCTCTCGAGCACGGTAATGTCCTCCAGGGGATCGCCCTCGACGGCGATGAGGTCTCCGAAGCGGCCCTTCTCGAGAGCGCCGACGCGGTCCTCCCAGCCCATGTAGCGGGCGGCGACGGAGGTCGCGGCGCGGATCGCGTCCATGGGCTCCATCCCCCGCTCCACCATGATGCGGAACTGCTTCGCGTTGTCGCCGTGCGGATAGACGGCGGAGTCGGTTCCGAAGACGATGGGCACCCCCGCGCGGTAGGCCTTGGTGAAGCCCTGCCGCTGCGCCTCCGTCGTCTCTTCGTTCTTCCGCAGGAACTCCTCCGGCCAGCCCTGGCGCTTGCCCTCGGTCGCGATGTAGTCCCCGTTGTACACGTCCATGGAGAGCGCAACCTGCCGCTCGGCGGCGAGGGCGATCGCGTCGTCGTCGATGAGCGACGCGTGCTCGATGGTGTCGGCGCCGGCGAGAATCGCTTCCTTGATCGAGCGCGCTCCGTGGGCGTGGGCGGCGAGCTTCTTCCCCGACGCGTGCGCGACCTCGGCGACGGCGCGGATCTCCTCTTCCGTCATCTCCGGCTCTCCGGGAACGCCGCCGAAGGCGAGGACCGCGCCCGAGGCGATGACTTTCAGGACATCGGCGCCCCCATCGATCGCCGCCTGGGCCTTCTGCCGAAACTGCTCCGGACCCCGCGCGACGCCCTGGCGCACGCGCGCGGGGATGTCCTTCTCCTCGAAACCGGGAATGAGGAGGTCGCCCCCTCCCCCGGCGATCGTGAGGTAATAGCCCGCGACTTGCATGCGGGGACCGGCGACGGCGCCCGACGCAATCTCGTCCCGAAGGGTCTTGTCGAGGAAGCCGATGTAGGTTCCCACGTCCCGCACCGAAGTGAAACCGGCGTCGAGAGTCGCACGGGCGTTCTCCCGCGCCTGCGTGAGCTGCTCCTCGGGCGTAATGCGGAAGTAGACGCTCAGATCCTTGGTGCTTCCCGGCCGGTCCGCGAGGTGAGTGTGCATGTCGATGAGACCGGGAAGGACGGTGAAGCGCGAGAGGTCGAGAACGGGGGTTGCGGCAGGCACGTCGAGCTTCTCACCGACGGCCTCGATCCTCCCGTTCGAGACGTAGATCTCGATTCCGGTCCTTGCACCCTCCGAGAGACCGTCGATGAAGCGGCCGCATCGGACGAGGAGGGTCCCCGAGTCCGGCGAGCGCTCGCCCGAGACCAGTCCGGGTCTCGGCGCCTCGGAAGAACAGCCGGCGGCGAGGGCGGCGACGACCAGGAGTAGGTTCTTCATGGCGCGAGCCGGTTGTATTTCCGCAGGGCGTCGCGAAGCCGATCGTGCGGGAGAGCGTAGACCTTCAAGCCATTCTTCCCGGTCATCGTCTCGGCCGCCACCATCGCGTTGATGACGGCTTCTTCCGAAGCCTCGACGGTGGCGCGGAAGATCGGGCTCAGGTCGGAGTTTCCCAGCATCTTCAGATCGTGGAGACCGCCCTCCTCGGTTCCGATGTTCTTCTGGAACGTGGAGAACGCGATGAAGATGTCCCCCGAGCCGTTCGACGCGATGCTTCCGTTGCGCCCCAGACCCAGGCTCGCGCGCTTCGCGATTCGCTTCAGTTGGTGAGGGAGCACCGGAGCGTCCGTCGCGACTACGATGATGATCGACCCGTCCCTGTCGGCACCGTCATCGTCTCCGCCGTTTCGTCCCTCGGGCATGAGGTCCGGAATCTCGAGCCCGACGGGAGCTCCGGCGACGCGGAGCTGGGGCCTCAGGCCGTAGTTCGCCTGCACCAGGACTCCGACCGTGAATCGTCCGTGCGGCGTTTCGAGCACGCGCGACGAGGTCCCGGTCCCGCCCTTGAACTGATAGACCTGCATCCCCGTGCCGCCCCCGACGTTCCCTTCGGGAACGGGGCCGCTTCGGGCGCCCTCGATCGCCGCGAAGACGTGCTCGGGCTTCACGTGAAAACCGTTGATGTCGTTGAGACCCCCGTCCCAGGTCTCGGCCACGACCGGAAGACTCCAGCTCAGACCCTGAACGTTCTTCACCGACCACTCGATGACCGCCTGGTGGACCGTCCCGACGCTGTGGGTGTTGGTGATCGCGATCGGCCCCTCGAGGATGCCCGACTCCTCGATCCAGGTGGTTCCCGTCATCTCGCCGTCGGCGTTCAAAGTGAACCAGGAGGCGAAGACCTGGTTCTTCGCCCGCTTTCCTTCGGGAAGGACCACGGTGACTCCGGTGCGGACGGAATCGCCCGAGATCAGAGTCGTCTCGCCCACCTCGACGCCGGACACGTCGGTGATGGCGTTGAAAGGGCCCGGGGTGCCTTCGAAAGGGACCCCCAGATCTCGAGCCCGCGGTTTTTCGCTCTGGGCCTCGGCGGCATCCAGACAAAGAATCAGAACGGCAACGGTCGGAAGGAATTTGCTCATTCACGAGCCTCCAGAGGCTTCAGCCACCAATCGAAGATCGGGCGGGTATCGACGCCGGTGGCCTCGTCGAAGATCGTCGGGAGCTCGTCGATCTCGAAAGCCCTGTCGCTCTTCCGAGACCAGGCGACGAGGTGCCGAAGGGCGTCCCGCAGCCGGTGGGTTCCTCGAGACTCCTGCCGGATGCGGTCGTCGATCTCCGCCGCCATGAGCCCGCCGCGGGAGAAGACCGTTCGTCCGGTGCGGAAGTCTTCCGAGTACCGGGTCGAGGCAACGCGCGAGAGCTCGACCAGAGGCATACGGCGGAGGAACGCGGGAGCGGCCGCGATGCTCTGGCGAAAACGGCGATCGAGAAGACTCTCCCGGTAGGTCCGGGCCTCGCCTTCCGGAAGACCGTCGGCGACGGCTTCGATGGCCGCGTACTGCGCGAACCCCTCGCTGAACCAGATGGTATCGAGAACCGGGGCGAGCTCCCAGGTGAACGGATAATAACCCTTACCGTACGATCTCTTCGGTATCCAGGCGTGGGCGAAGTGATGGGCGAAGTTGTAGAGCACCCGAGCTCGATCGGAAGCGGACGAGGCCGCGGTGAGCCCGCCGTCCCTCGCGAGGTAGAACGTGGCGCTGTCGAGGTGCTCCATGCTGAATCCGTACCGGTGGCGATCGGAGAGCGGCTCGAGGAGCTCCTGGAGAACCGTGTAATGGCGAAACGATGCCTCGCCGAAGTAGTCGATGGTACGCACCATCGCCCGCTCCGCGAGCTCGCTCAGGAGCGCGATATCCGTCTCCCCCTCGGCGTAGAGGGCGAAGTAGGCGGAAGGCCGGGTGGCGAGGGCCCGGACCTCGAGCCTTGGACCGGCGACGAGCTGGGAATCGGCGAGCGCGTAGAAGTTCTCCGCCGACGCCGAGTCTCGTCCCCGGGGAAGCGGCAATCGCGGAGCGAGGGTGGTGAGAAGCGGCCAGCTCTCGGGCAATGCGACGTCGAGGCGGATCGCGCTTTCTTCGAGCCCCTCGAGGTAACCGAATACCGAGTAGCCGAGAAGGCTCAAGTATCCGGGGCGCGCCTTCGAGGTATCCGAGGCGGCAAGGACCTCCTGCTCCATCCGCGCGATGTCGACGTCGTAGTCGACCCGGGCGACGATTGACTCCGGAGCTCCCAGGAGCCATCGCGGGCCTTCTCCTCTTTCGACCGCGAGCTTCGAGCCATCGGGCGCGGACGCGCTGACGGAAGCGACGAAGCGGTCGAAAGGCTGTTCGCCGTACCCCATCGGGATCGCCCGGGGGATGACGAGAATCCGGGATCCGGGCGGCGCCGGCGGGAGATCGATTCGCACCGAGACCACGTTCGGAAGAGACTCACGGTAGGTGAGCGAGTACGAGACCTCGCTCGGGCCCGGGGATTGCGCCATCGAGAGCAGGAATGCGGCGTTCAGACCGAGCATCGCAGCAGAGGATAGTCCGCCGGGGTGCTACTCGGCCAACGCGAACGCCAGGATGTTCGGCCCCGAGGCGACGGCCACGTATTTGCGTTCCGTCGAACGCGTAGGTCATCGGGGACGCTTTCCAGAGCTGGTTCGTCTGGAACCGCCACAGAGTCTCTCCGCTCGAGGCGTCGGCGGCCGTGAAGGCGCCGCTGTCTTCGCCGAAGAAGACGAGACCGCCCGCCGTCGCGAGCGTGCCTCCCCAGGAGTCCGCGGGCCCGATCTGCGGCAGCTCCCAGGCGGCTGGCACCGCTCCGGACGTCGATGGCGCGGAGGATCTTCTGCGGCGCCTCCGTCGGGCGGCGTTCTCGTCGAGCCGCCGTAGTAGGAGCTTGCCCGCCTGCCACTCCGACGGCTTCCTGGTGAAGACGTTGCACTTCTCGAGCGTCTGCACGTAGTAGAGGCCGGTTTCGGGGTGAACGCGGTCGAGAACCAGTTGGTCGCGCCCTCGACCGCCGGGCAGACCCGGGTCCCCTCGGGAGTCGGCTCCTGGCCGGGATTCAGAACGGGCCGCCCGTCGGCGCCGATCTCGCGGGCCCAGGTCAGCTTCTTCACGAACGGCGTCGCGCGGAGCAGCGCGCCCGTGGTCCGATCGAGCACGTAGAAGAAGCCGTTGCGGTTCGCGTGGAGCAGGAGCTTGCGCGGCGCGCCCTGCCAGTCGAGCATCCACGAGCACCGGCGGCTGCTGCGCGTCCCAGTCCCAGACGTCGTGCGGCGTGTACTGGTAGTGCCACTTCAGCCGGCCGGTCTTCACGTCGAGAGCGAGGATCGAATCCGAGTACAGGTTGTCGCCGAGGCGCTCGTCGCCGTCGAAATCGGGGCAGGGGTTGCCGGTCGGCCAGTAGAGAGTCTCGAGCTCGGAGTCGTAGGTGCCCGGTCAGCCACGCGGACGCGCAGGGATGATCGATGTCCTTGCCCTGCCAGGTCTCGGAGCCGGGCTCGCCGCGCTTCGGCACCGTCCAGAAGCGCCAGACCTCCTTGCCGGTCGCCTGGTCGAACGCGGCGACGAAGCCGCGAACGCCCTCGTCGCCGCCCGAGGTGCCGGAGATGACGAGGTCGCCGACGGCGAGCGGGCGCCGACGTCGCGCCGTAGTTCTCGCGCCAGTCGGCCATCTCGGTCTCCCACAGCAGCCGCGCCCGTGAAGCGGTCGAGGGCGATGAGGTGCGCGTGATCGGTGACCATGAACAGACGCTCGCCGGCGACCGCGACTCCGCGGTTGATCCCGGCCGACGGCGTCGCCGACGAGGCCCTGCGTGCGCGGCCGCTCGATAGTGCCAGAGCCTCGCGTGCCGTTGCCCGCATCGAGCGCGTAGCACTCGTTCGGACGCTGGTCACGTACATGAACGCCGTCGACGACCACCGGCGTGACCTGGAGGCGGGAGAGCGCCCGGAATGGTGAAGATCCATTTCAGGACGCCAGACGCTGGCACGTTCGCTTCGTCGATCCCGTCGAGCGCCGAGTAGCGGTTGCCGCCGGTAGTCCCCGTGGTAGGTGGGCCAGTCGGCGGACGACGTCACCTCGCGGTAGCGCTCGCCCGCCTTCCGCAGCAGATGGATCCGCTCGTCGTCCGCTCGCAGCTGCAGGTCGAGTGCGCTGCGGTTGAGCACGACCCCTTCGAGGATTCGGCCTTCGACGGTCTCCGCCCGATCGCGCTCCGGGGCTCTCGCCCGGCCCCGCTGCAGGGTTCTAAGGAAACCCGCGAGATCCCGCATCGCGTCGTCCGCCAGGCGGAACCCGGGCATGCCCGGGGCGCCGCCACGCACGATCTCGAAGAGCTCCTCGTCGGTCCGGGTCTCTATCCTCTCGGCGATGGACGGGGCCATCTCGCCGCCCGTCCCGTCGCCGCCATGGCAGCGGGCGCACAGAGACTCGTAGCGGGCCGCGCCGTCGGCTTCCGCGGAGGAAGCACCGCCGAGCAGCAGCAGGACAAGGCTCAGCATCGGAGAAAAGTATCACGAGACGGAGGAGCCCCGAGGCTAAGGGGCGATTCGAAAGGCTGCCATCTCGTTCGCGTTTCGCACCAGCAGGACGCCGTCGGCGATTGCCGGATGATTCCAGGTCTTGCCCTCGATCGCGGGAAACACCGCGAGCTCCCGATGCTCCTCGGGCGTCGCCTCGACCAGCGCCAGCTCCCCTCGCTCCGTGAGAACGATGAGATGCCCGCCGGCGAAGACGAGTTGACCGTAGCCGTATCTGCCGCCCTTCCACTTCAGATCCCCGGTCGACGCGTCGATGCACGCCAGGATGGCCTCGTCCAGGCCGTAGATATGGCCTTGATGGAGCACCGAGCTCGTGAACTTGTTCTTCATTCGAGTGTTGGACCAGACGGGGCGGGCGCGTAAGCTCGAGCCGTCCCGGATCACCTCCACGACCGCCGCCCCATGGCCATAACCAGCGGAGAGGAATACGCGGTTCTCGCCCACGACGAGCGGCTGCGCGACGTTGATGCCCTGGCTGGTAACCCAGGGATAATCCCAGAGCAGCGAGCCGTCTTCGGCGTCGAGTCCCATCGCGCGGCTCGCGCTGACGACGAGGATCTGCCGCCCTCCCGCGAGCGTGACCAGCATCGGCGAGGTGTAGGCCTGCGCGTCGCCGAGTGCCTTCCACCGGGGGGCTCCCGTGCGCTTGTCGTAGGCGATGACGGAGCTTCCGTTCGAGCCTCCAGGGAGCACGACGACGCTTTCGTCCACGATCAGCGGCGAAGCCGACATACCCCATTGGAGATTTTCGGCGCCCGCGTCGTCGAGGATGTTGCGCTCCCACAGGACCTCCCCGGAAGCTTCCTCGAGCGCTTTGAGATCGCCCGCCGCTCCGAGCGCGTAGACCCGTCCCTCGTCCCACGTCGGCGTCGCCCGCGGGCCGTCGCCTCCCAGGGTCTCGCGAAACTCCGCCGTCCAGCTCCGAGTCCAGATCTCGCGCCCGGTGTTGAGCTCGTAGGCCGCCGCGACTTCTCGATCCCGCCGCTGCTCGATGGTGAACGCGCGTCCGCCCGCGACCACGAACGAGGCATACCCTCCGCCCACCGGCTGCTTCCAGAGGAGAGGCAGGCCCCCTTCGGGCCACTCGGTCGCGATCTCCGTTTCGTAGCGTCCATCCATGGCGGGACCGCGGAATCGAGGCGAGTCGAGGCCCGGGGGAAGCGGGGTGATGTCGACGGCCGGCGCATCCGGCTCGGTCGTCTTCGTCTCGACGACCGCGGCCGGGGCGGGAGGCGGCACCGCCGCCTTCTGTTCCGATCGGCTCTGCTCCAGGTCTTCGTAGTGAGACTCCTGCGCCTGGAAGGAGAGGATCGGCCGCGCTCCCGTGCCGTCGAGCTCGGCGCGCAGGCCGAAGAAGTAGTGCAGATGCGCGAAGCTCAGGAGCACGAGGACGAGAGTGCCCAGGAGCTTTCGAACAAGACGCCCGCCCGCGTGCGGGTCCAGAGGAGAACGATGCCGAGCGGAGGGACGGCGACGGCGATCGCAAAGAGCACCCAGGGCGACATCAACGGAACGAAACTATAGCGCGCCGGAAGCGGCCCGGTTGTATGATCCCGTACGTGGTCCTCCTCCGAGCTCTGCTTCCCGCCTTCCTCGTCGCCGCGACGGTCCATGGGCAGGAGAAAGCGCTCCATGAGGGCAGCCCCGGGCTCCGGTTCGCGAACGGCGCACTGGAGCTGGTCGTGCTCACGCAGGGTGGGTCTTTCGCGAGCTTCACCCTGAGCTCCGACGAGACCCGCACGAATCTCGTCTGGGATCCGGCGCACTTTTCTCCGCGGGCGTTCGGCCCCAGCCTGGGCCACTTCCTGTGCGTCGACGGATTCGGCCCGGTTACGCCGGCCGAGCGGGCCGCCGGGCTTTCGGATCACGGCGAAGCGAACAAGCTTCCCTGGGAGGTGGTCCGCGCCACCGCGTCGTCCGCCGCCTTCCGGGTGAGGCTGCCTCTGGCCCAGGAGACGCTCACCCGGACGATGACGATGGCGCCGAACGAGCACGTGGTTCTCGTCGAGTCCGAGCTCGAGAGCGAAGTGGCCTTCGACCGGGTGATCCTCTGGGCCGAGCACGCGACCATCGGGGCCCCGTTTCTCGGGCTTGGAACGACCGTGGTCGATCAATCGGCGACGAGATGCCGGACGAAGACCTACGAGGATCCCGGCCCGTCGAGGTTCCCCGGCGGTGTCGATTTCGAATGGCCGAGTCTCCCGGGTCATGGAGACCTGAGGGTCGCGCCCGCGCGGGCGGGAAGGTTCGAGCACATCGGCTGCCTCATGGATACGGCGCGCGAGGACGAGTTCATCACTGCGATCGACACCGGGAGGAACCTCCTGATCGGCTACCTCTTCCCCCGCCGCGACTTCCCCTGGGTGCAGCACTGGATGCACTACCCCGAAGACGGCGCCTTCGCCTGGGGGCTCGAGTTCGGGATGCAGCCCTACGACGCGACGAAAGCCGAACTCGTCGCGCTGAGCCCGATGTTCGATACTCCCACGTTCCGCTGGCTCGAGGCGAAGTCCCGGCTGGCGTCCCGGTTCCTGATGTTCGCCGCGAGAGTTCCGCCGGGCTTCGACCGCGTGACCGACGTCCGGCTCGAGAGCGGAAAGCTCGTGATCGAGGACCAGACCCGGTCGAAACGCGTCTCGCTCGACTACTCCGGCAAGTGGTGAGCCCGCCCGCTCAGGCGCGAACGAACTCGGCGAAGTACTCGTCGACCGGAACCCGCCGCTTCGTCAGCCCGTCCTCGAAGGCGGCCTGACAGAACACGTCGATCTGCGCGCGGTTCTTCTCGAGTCCATGGGCGAAGTGCTCGCGTCCCATGACGAGGTCCGTCTCCTCGACCTCGGCCATGAGCCACGGAGAAGCGTAGGGGAAGAGGTGCTGGTTCGCCTGGAATCTCGCTTCGCATTCGTCGAAGGCGGCGACGAGACGTCCACCCAAGGAGGGGTCCCGCTCCCATACCTCCTTGCGCAGCACGATCACGTGCTGCGGCGGGTAGCAGCGCGTCCGCTCGAAGTAGCTCTTCTCCACCGTTCGAAAGTCGGGAACGAGCCGCGCGATTGGACCGTCGACGGGGTGGTACTTCTTCAGGGGAATGGGGGCGAAGACGGCGTCGATCTCCCCCGCGAGAAGGAGATCGGAAAGGGACCGGCTTTCGGGAGCGTCCTGCACGTAAGCGGGGTACGGCGCCAGGAAGCCGACTCTTCCGGGCGCGTCGGCGCCGCCCACGACCCACGCCATCTTCGCGGGATCCTGACCGAGATGTCGCAGGAGGTGTCGATACCAGACCGCCCCGCTCGCCGCCCAGCTGTAGATCCCCGCGCGCCGGCCGCTCAAGTTCGTGGGAGTCAAAGAGTCGTTCTTCCTGACGTAGATGTCGCGCGCGGTGAAGTTGCGCAGGGGGAACACCGGCACCGCGACCAGGGAGCGGTCGCCCCGGTCCACGCGGAGGAGGTGCTGCAGCATCGATGCCTCTCCGCCGCTGACCTCGGGATCCGACGCCGCGCGCCGCAGCATCTCGTTTCGTTCTCCCCGAAGCCACGTGAGGTCGAGGTCCTTCGGGCGGAAGTCGCCGGTCGCGAGCGGAGTGAACCGAAGGTAGTCGGCGCAGGCGAGGGTCAGCTTCGGCGTTGCGGCGGCGGCTGTACCGGCGAGGGCGGTCCATCCGGCGGTCTCGAGGAAGGTCCGTCGATTCATCTCGTGCCTCCAGCGGGTGAAGTCTACCTCCTCCCGGCTTGGGATACGATGGAGCGAGTCCGGTGCCTCGACGCCTTTCTCGAAGCCGCCTTTCCCTCGCGCTCTCGCTTCTTTTCTCGGGCGCCGCCGCGCTCGTCTACCAGGTGGTCTGGGTCCGGCAGCTCACGACCGTTCTCGGCACGACTCTCGAAGCGGTCTCGATCGTCCTCGGCGTCTTCATGCTGGGTCTCGGACTCGGAGGGGCCGTCGCCGCGCGCTTCATCGATCGGATGCGGGCGGCGGTTCTTCCCCGCGCCTATGCGGGGCTGGAGATCGGAATCGCGGCGTTCGCGCTCGGATTCCCGTCCCTCGTCTCCGGTTTCACACCGCACCTCCGCCTCGTTCCCGCGATCCTTCTCGTCGTTCCCGCCACCCTGATGGGGGCGACGCTCCCGACGGCGGTCGCGCTCTGGCAGCGCTCGGACCGCGCGTCGAACGGGGCCGGCCGCTCCGCTGGAGTCCTCTACGCATTCAATACCGCCGGGGCCGTCGCCGGGAGCCTCGCGACCGGGCTCTTCCTCCTTCCCTGGGCCGGGATGAGGCTCACCACGTTCGGCGCGGCATCCTTGAACGTCCTCGCGGGCACGTTGGTGGCCGTGGGCATCCGCGGACTCGTCGACCCGCAGGATATCGCGAGCCCGCGCGCCCGATTCACGAACGCGGCCCGAATCGCCCTCGCCGTCGCGGCCCTCTCCGGTTTCGGAGCCCTGGTGAGCGAAGTGGCCTGGACGAGGAGCCTCGTTCTGCTGATCGGACCCACGAGCTACGGGTTCGCCTTCGTCGTGAGCTCGGTCATTCTCGGGCTCGCGCTCGGAAGCGCCGCGGGAGCGAGGTGGATTCGGCCCGTCGCCTGGGCTCAGATGGGAGCGGCGCTTTCGTCTCTCGCCCTCATCACGATACTCGGGCATCTCTCGCTTCCCGTGGGCCATGTGGTGCACCGGCACGCGGACGACATGGTCGCGCTTCTCGGAATCGAGCTCGCCGCCGTAGCCGCCCTCCTTCTTCCCGCGAGCTTCTTCTTCGGAGCGACGTTTCCGCTCGTCGTCGGGATGGTGGCGCGCGGCGGGGCCGCGCCGGCCGAAGCGACCGGCGCGACTCTCGCCTGGAATACCGCGGGAGCTCTCAGCGGCTCGCTCGCCGCCGGATTCGTCCTCATTCCTCACCTCGGCGCGGAAGGAGCGCTCTACGCGGCTTTCGGCGTGCACCTGTTCGCGGCCGGACTCGCTCTCTCCCCCAAGCCCCTCGTTCCCGCGCTCGCGGCGCTCGGCCTCGCCGCCGCGGCCCCATCCGTCCTTCCTCGATGGGACCGGGAGCTCCTGACCGGAGGGCTCTACAAATACGCCGCTTATCTCGAGCCCGGCGAGTTTCTCGACTTCCTACGTCAAGGGGATCTCCTCTTCTACCGGGAGGACGAGGTAGCGACCGTCACCGTGAGGAAAGTCGCCTCGAAACTCTCTCTCGCCATCGACGGCAAGGTGGACGCGACGAACGCGGCCGACATGATGACCCAGAGGCTCCTGGCGCACGTTCCCCTGCTGCTCCACGAAGCGCCGAAGAACGTTCTCGTCATCGGCCTCGGAAGCGGGGTCACCGCGGGCTCGGCCTTGACCCACCCCATCGAGCGGCTCGTCGCCGTCGAGATTTCGGAAGCCGTCGCCGAAGCGTCGAGTTTCTTCGACGAGGTCAACCACCGGCCATCGGCCGATCCGAGGTTTCGTCTCGTCGTCGGCGACGGTCGTAACCACCTGCTCGGTTCCCGGGAGCCGTACGACGTCATCATCTCCGAGCCCTCGAATCCCTGGATGGCGGGAGTCTCGGGACTCTTCACCCGGGAGTTCTTCGAGCTCGCCCGGGAACGGCTCGCGCCCGGGGGGCTCTTCTGCCAGTGGGCCCACATCTACAACCTGAGCGAGGGGGACCTCCGGACGATCGTGTCGAGCTTCACGGACGCCTTCGATAGCACCGCCCTCTTCTTGCTGAGCGAGAGCGACGTTCTGCTGGTCGGGGCCCGCGATCGGTTGCCTCTGGTGAGCGCGTCCGAGGTCGAGGCGAGAATCCGCGGCGATCGGCTGCGAGAGGACTTACTCGAGGCCGGCGTCCAACGAATCGATGGCCTGCGAGCGCTCCTCCTCGCCTCGACCCCTCCCCTCTCCGAGTGGGCGCGGGAGGCCGAGCGGCACACCGACGACCGGCCCGTCCTGGAGCTCCGGGCCGCGCGAACCCTCCATCAGGACACCAGCCGGACGAACCGCCAGGCGATCGCCGCAATCGGCATCGGCGAGAGGGTCCTCGACGCCGCGCTCGCTCTCTACCCCGACGACTCCCTCGCACGGGCCCTGGCGCTCGAGCAGGCCGAGAGCTTCGAGTGGGCGCTCGAGCTCCTCGAAGAAGCGGTCGAGCGGGATTCCCGGCGGGAGATCGTGGACGCGCTCGTCCGCTGCGCTCTAAGGACGCGCCGGGTCGAGGCGGCCGAGAGGGTTCTGCAGAAGATTGCGTCGGGAGCGGACTCCTCGAACGCTCTCCTGGGGCTCGGCGCTCTGTACCGTGGGCTCGGCCGGCTGGACGAAGCTATGGGCATCGCGGAGGAGGGAACGCTTCTCCTCCCGGGCAACCGCGGTTTCCCGCTTCTCGGCGCTGAAGTCTCGGCCGATCGGGGAGATCCGGCGGGGATGTCGCGGTTCGCCGACGTCCTTCTTTCCGTCGACCCGTCGGATGCGGTGGGCGCGGCGCTTCTCGCGGAAGCCCGGCTTCGCGCGGGAGATCTCGACCGGGCCGCGCGGGAAGCGGCATCGATCCTCGCGGTCCATCCGGGCGAGACCCGCGCGCTCCAGGTGCATGCCGTCGCACATGCGGAGCTGGGCAACCGCAACCTCGCGCGAGAGTCGTTCGAGAAGCTTCTCGAGATGGAGCCGGAAGACTGGATCCAGCTCGGAAACCTCGGAAAGCTGGAGCTCGCCGCCGGAAACCCGGGACGGGCCGCGGAGCTCTTCGAGCGCTCGGTGGACCTGAATCCGCGGAACCTGGAGGGCTACCGGGGTCTGGAGGATTCCGCGGAGCGCATCGGCGACGTGGTTCGACTCGAGAGAGCGAGGGCGATGATCCGGTTCCTTACGAAGTAATCCAACTCGATGGATTCGCGATCCGATCCGGTGGATGAACTTTGGATGCATGGGCCTCGCTCGCATTTGCAACCCAACACGAAATATAGATTTATTCTCCTGGAAGGGCGGCAAACCCTTTGGAAAATTGAGGCATGACAATTGCTAAGCCGTAGGCAGTACTCTGATCCGCAGGAGGGATCCGTATTATGAAGAGGTCCGGCAGGTTTTTGACTTGCCTGTTCGTCGCTCTGGCGGTTGCCGCAGGCACCGCCGGTGCCCAGGAGCTTCGCGGCCGCATCGACGGAGCGGTGACGGACAACACGGGAGGAGTTCTCCCCGGTGTAACCGTCACCGTCTCGGGTCCGGCTCTCATCCAACCTCAGGTCACCGTAACCGGGGCCGATGGCGGCTACCGGTTCCCGGCGCTTCCCACGGGCGTCTACACGCTGGTGTTCGAGCTTCCCGGGTTTCAAACGGTTCGCCGTGAGGAGATCCGAGTCGGTCTGGCCACGACCGTCACCATCAACACCCAGATGCCCCTCGCCGGCGTCGAAGAGACGCTGACGATCACGGGAGAATCGCCGGTGGTGGACGTGAAGAACACCAACGTCGGCACCAGCTTCACCAAGGAGCTGATGCAGGACATCCCGAACGCGCGCGACATCTGGGCAGCGATGGCGCAAGCGCCCGGCTTTCACATGACCTCGTATGACGTGGGAGGCTCACACACCGGGACGCAGACCGGCTTCCAGACATACGGTTTCGAGGGGCAGAACAAGACGCTCCTCGAGGGCATCAACGTCACCGAAGGGCAGGACGCGAACGCCGGCTACTTCGACTTCGGGAGCTTCGAGGAGTTCGCGGTCGGCGGCGCCGGCAACATGGGCGAGCAGACCGGTCCCGGCGCGTTTCTGAACCTCACGGTGAAATCCGGGGGCGACCAGTTCTCGGCGAGCGTGTACTACGACTATGAGAACGACAATACCGTCGGAGACAACGTCCCCGACGAGTTCCAGACGGGTGGAGGGACCGACTCGGACGGGTACAGGGCGCCCGCGGGTGGTCTCTCCGCCGGAAACCCCATCACCAAGCAGTACGACTTCAACGTGAACGGCGGAGGCCCGATCGTGAAGGGCAAGGCCTGGTTCTTCGGAAGCTACCGCGACAACAACCAATACAAGATCATCCTGGGGCTTCCCGATACGGCGCAGAGTCAGCTCGTCAACTACACGTTGAAAGGCACCTACCAGCTCAACTCTCGAAACCAGATCATCGGGTTCTTCAACCAGAGGTCGAAGCTCCAGCCGCTCCGGAACCTGTCGCTCGCGGTCCCGGCAGAAACCGCCTGGTTTCAGGACTCGAAGAACCGGCCCTGGAAGGTCGAGTGGACGGGCACTCCATCGAACGAGCTTTTCCTGGATTTCCAGTTCGCTCACTGGGGGAACTACTTCCCGCTGTTCCCGAGCTCCACGCAAGTCCGAATCCACGGAGGGCGTGCCCATCGGCCGCATCGACGTCGGCACCAATCAGTACTCGGGTGCGCAGTCGTACTATCAGGACCGCACGACGCTCAAACCTCAGTTCTCGGGAAGCGTCTCCTACTTCAAGGACGACCTCGCCGGAAGCCACAATTTCAAGTTCGGAACCGAGATCCAGAACGAGCGCAGGCAGTTCCTCCGGTTCCAGCCGGGCAACGTCTGGTACCGCGATCGCAACGGCGCTCCCGAAGAGGTCTGGATCTACAACACACCCAACGAGGGAATCGACGACACCTTCGGAACCGCGTTCTACGCGCAGGATTCCTGGACGGTCAACAATCGACTCACCTTGAACCTCGGAGTGCGATTCGATCGCTATGCGATCAGCTATCCCGGGCAGAGCTTCACTCCGGAGCAGAGTGATTTCTTCAACCCCGTGACCACGGAGCAGACGGACATCTCGACGCTCACCTCACTCGGACCTCGGCTCGGCTTCGCCTACGACCTCACGGGCGAGGGAAAGACGGTAGTCAAGGGATTCTGGGGGCGCTTCTATTTCAACCCGTCGACGGACATCGGTTCGCTCGAGAACCCCGTCGGGGAGGCGGAACGGGTTTATCGATTCAACGACCTGAACGGAAACCTCGTGCTCGATCCGGGAGCGGACGGCTCCCTCGCGACGTCCCCCGAGCTCGGTGCCTTCCTGAGAACCCGAGGAGGCGCGGGTTTCGTGCGCGTGGACCGGAACCTCGAGCCCGCATACGGCGACGAGCTGTCATTCCACGTGGAGCACGAGCTGCAGCAGAATTTTTCGCTGCGCGGCTCGTATGTCTACAAGAACCGCCGCAACGGCTGGGGAGAGGTGGACCTCGCTCGATATGACGAGTATTCGATTCCATTCCGGTACAACGACATCGGCGCCGACAACGTCGCCGGGAGCGGAGACGAGCAGGTCATCGACCTCTTCGACCGCGTGGCGGGGCTGCCCAGCGACCGGACGCTGACCAATCCCGGCAACGTCGAGGGAATGCCGGACAATGCGGGCGACTACCACACGTTCGAGGTGGGAGTGAACAAGCGCTTCAGCGACAAGTGGCTGCTTCTGACCTCCTTCGAACATACCTGGCTCACCGACTGGCGGCGGGCGGCGAGCTCCACCAGCACCCTGGGCGTCCTCCGCGCGGTGCAGGCGACACCCGCTCTCACCAACTGGGTGTGGCGCCCCAACATGCGATACCTGGGCGATGGGGAAACGAGTTCTGGAACTACAAGCTCGTCGGCCGATACATCTTCCCGTACGAGATCGGCGTCAGCGCCTCCTACAAGCTCCAGAGCGGCTACAACTTCCCCCGCGAGCTCAGCGTCGAACCTCCCGAATGCGGGGGCGGAGCTGATTCCCGCCGAGTCCTTCGACGAAAACCGCGCGCCCAACGTCGGGATCTTCGACGTTCGCGTCGAGAAATCCTTCTCGCTCGGACGGCCCGGACGAATCACCGGCATGCTGGACATGTTCAATCTGACGAACTCCGATGGTCACGAACGCCCGGACACGTTCGGGAAGCCGTTATCTGGAGGTCATCTCGCTTCTGGATCCGCGGACGATCCGGTTCGGAATTCGCTGGGAGTTCTAGAGTCCGGAGCAGTTCTTTCGAGCTAGACGAAAAAACCCCCGGGGGCCGTCCCCCGGGGGTTTTGTTTTTCCGGGACTCGCGATTCCTAGTTCGTGGTCGAGGCCTTCATCGGCACTCCCACCAGGAGCGCCGGGTTCACGCCCTTCTTCGGCCGGAACTTCTGGGGCCGGCCGACGTGCACGTCGGCGGTGTAGAGGTTGCCTTCGCTGTCGACGCTGAACTGGTGCACCCCCCAGAACCCGCCGGGCATCGCCCCGAAGGTCCCCCAGGACGAGAGGAGCTTCCCGTTGAGGTCGAACTTGGTGAACTTCGAAGTCCGGCCGTCCGAGATCGAGAGGTGCTGGTCGTCGGACATGAAGATGTAGTACGGACGGGGCACGCCCGGCCAGACGTCGAGGAACTTCCCGTTCTCGTCGAAGACCTGGATGCGCGAGTTGGCGCGGTCGGCGACGTACACCCGCCGCTCTCTGTCGATGGCGATGGAATGAACCGTGTTCATGTAGCTGGGGCGCGTCTCGTGCGGCGGGTTTCCCTTCTGGCCCCAGGTCAGGAGGAACTTCCCGTTCTTGTCGAACTTGACGACCCGTGTATTGACGTAGCCGTCGCTCACGAAGAACGTTCCGTCGGGAAGCCAGGCGATGTCCGTCGGCCGCGCGAAGTGCTTCTCGTCATTGCCCGGCACCTTGAACTCACCGAGGGTCATGACGATCTTCTTTCCGTCGTTGGTGATCTTCCAGAGCTGTTGCGACCCGTCGTCCACCAGCCAGACGTGGCGCTCGGCATCGTAGGGATTGATGAGGACCTTGTGCGGCCGGACGAACATGTGGTTGTACTGTTCCCAGGATTCGATCTTCTTGCCGTCCTTGTCGACGATGAATAGGACGTTGTCCCATCGGGGCCGGCGTTTCGGGTCCTCCTGCGACAGGTCGTAACCCGAAGCGTTCCGGCTCGGCACCAGGCTGTCCTCTTCACCCCACGTCCCGTCTTTCAGCTCGGGAAGACATCCGCGCTGGAAGATGAAGACGCGATTGGGACTCTCCGCGAAAATACCTCCGGTCGAGCCCACTTGATAGCCAGCACCGCAAGGGTTCTGGGGCCAGTTCGGAACCAGCTCGTAGGGACCGGTAACGTCGCCTCCCCCTTTCTCCTGGGCCATGCCGGCGGCCGCCACGCCCGTAAACAGAACCAGAGCGGCTATGACCGCCCGCTTTCGAAGCACATCGATCATCGGTTCCCCCTTGTAGTCGAAAGCCCGAAGTATAAGAAGAAAGGGGCGGACCAATTGTCAGGAGTTGTCCGCTTTCCCGACCGATGCATCTGGGTTAGATTCGACCTCGTGAACGTCTCTGGAATCAGCGTCTGGCTGCTGCTCGCCGTTCTCGCCCCGGCTCAGACCACGGCGCCGGCGCCCGATCGTTTTCAGCCTTTCCGCGTCTTCCTCGGAGCCTGGGAGGGAGAGGGCGCAGGGAAGCCCGGTAAGAGCCAGGTGAGCCGCGAGTACACGCTCGTTCTCGATGGGCGGTTCATCGAAGTCCGCAACCGGTCGCTCTACGCCCCGCAGGAGGGAAGTCCTGGCGAAGACCACCGGGACGTCGGCTACCTCAGCTTCGATTCGGGCGCGCGGAAAACACGTGCTGCGCCAGTTCCATGTCGAGGGCTTCGTGAACCAGTACGTCCACGAGTCGACGAGCGAGGACGGCAAGACCATCGTCTTCGTCACCGAAGCGATCGAGAACATCCCTCCCGGCTGGCGGGCCCGCGAGACCTACGTCCTCTCCGGCCACGACGAGCTCGTGGAGCGCTTCGAGCTGGCGGAGCCGGGCAAGGACTTCGAGCTGTATACGGAGAATCGCCTGCGCCGCGTCGCTCCCGGGCGGTAGCCTGGCCGCGGGACGTGGAGTCCCGTTTCCGATGTATCCTTCCGCCGCCATGAGCATCGCCGTTCTCTTCGCCGTCGCGCTTACCGCAGTCGAGCCCTCTCCCCCCGAATACGAGATCGCGCTGTCCGAAGCCTGGATTCCGATGCCGGACGGAGTCCGGCTCGCGGCGGACCTCTTCATGCCTTCGGGCGGCGCTCCCGGGGAGAAGTTCCCCGTCCTCCTGGAGTACCTCCCCTATCGGAAGACCGAGGGCCGGAGACGCAACTACTCGCTCTACTCGTACTTCGTCCAGCGGGGCTACGTCGTCGCCCGCGTCGATATCCGGGGAACGGGCTCGAGCGAGGGGAAGCTCATCGACTACGAGTACACGGACCGCGAGCAGGAGGACGGCGAGGTCGCCATCGACTGGCTCTCGAAACAGTCCTGGTCCAACGGAAACGTGGGTATGTTCGGGATCTCCTGGGGAGGGTTCAACTCGATCCATATGGGAATGCGCAACCCTCCCGCGCTCAAGGCCATCATCGCCGTCGATGCCACGGACGATCTCTACCAGGACGACGTGCACTTCATGGACGGCGTCATTCACGTCGACTCCTGGGAGATGAGCCAGGACCTCGACAACGCCCGCCCGGGAGCGCCCGACTACCGGATCGACGAGACGAACTTCCGCGACCGGTTCGATACCCGGCCGTGGATGATGACGTACAAGAGGCAGCAGCGGGATGGTCCCTTCTGGGACCGAACCGCCCTGAAGGCCCGCTACGACTCCCTCCGCGTTCCTTCGTTCCATATCGGGGGGTGGTACGACGGCTACCGCGACAGCATTCCCCGGATTCTCGAGAACGTGAAGGCTCCGGTGAAGGCGATGATCGGGCCCTGGTCCCACGCGTTTCCCCACGATCCCTACCCCGAGCCGGGCATGGAATGGCGGCACGAGGCGGTGCGCTGGTTCGATCACTGGCTCAAGGGACGCGACACGGGGATTCTCGAGGAGCCGCGCTTCGCGGTGTTCGTGAGGAAGTGGCATCTTCCAGGGCCGTACCTCGAGCGCGTCGAGGGCGAGTGGCGTTGGGAAGAAGGCTGGCCGATCGCGAGAATCCGGGACCGCGCGCTCTACCCTCAGCCGAATCACGGGCTCTCGGACGGAAACCCCGAGGTCTCTTCGCACCAGCTCCGCTACGTGCCCTCGAGCGGCGTCGAGGCCGGAGGTCCCGTCATGTGGTGGGGCGACGTCGCCCACGATCAGAGGCCGACGGACGCTTTCAGTCTCGTCTACGACACCGAGCCGCTCGCGGAAGAGCTCGAGATCCTCGGGCTTCCGAAAGCGCACCTCCGGGTCTCGGCGGACGCGCCACGGGCGAACTGGTTCGTGCGGCTTTCCGACGTCGCCCCGGACGGAACCGTGACTCAGGTCGCGGGCGCGGGGTTCAACGGAACCCACCGTGAGTCCGCGAGAACGCCTTCGGCCATCGAGCCTGGAGTCGTCTTCCCTCTGGAGATCGAGATGCACTTCACGTCCTGGGTATTCCCGAAGGGCCACCGCATCCGCTTCGCGGTGTCGAACGCCCAGTGGCCGATGATGTGGCCCACGCCGTACCTCATGACGACGTCGCTCCATCTCGGTGGGGAGAACGGCTCGCGAGTGCTCCTGCCGGTGGTTCCTTTCGAAGAACGCCCGCGCCCGCAGTTCCTTCCTCCGGTTCCGGGTCCGCGGCTTCCGGGATTCGATCGCCTCGAGGAAGAAACCCCGTCGGGCTACGGCGAGGTCTCCTCGGTCGAGCGCAATCCCCAGACCGGCGCCGCGAAGGTCGTCGCGACGAATCAGGGCGGCGTCCGCCACCCCTGGGGAACGGAGCGCTACAAGGAGACCATCACCCACGAGACCAACGACAAGAAGCCGGCGGAGACGTCGATGCGCGGGAGCCACCGCATGGTGGTCGAGCTCGAGGGGCGCACGCTCATCTGGGAGGGAGAGCTCCTTTTCCGGAGCGACCTCGAGAACTTCTACTACACGTACACGCGGCGTCTCTTCGAGAACGGCGCGCTCGTTCGGGAGAGGACCTGGACGGACACCATCCCGCGGGACTTCCAATGAGGCAATGAGGCAATGAGGCAATGAGGCAATGAGGCAATGAGGCAATGAGGTCAACGAATCCCGGATTCGACGGATCGCGATGTCGCCCCCGGAGCCTGCGAGCAGGCCCCGTACGACGGCCGTCCCACCTGGCGAACGAAGTTGGCGGCTCCCGGAGCAAGCGCTCTCCGGGAGCCGCCGTCAGGAAGCTTTCTACTGCTGCGCGATCCTCAGGTCGTCCACCGCCGCTTCGACCAGGCTCGCTGTCGACGCGTCCGCGGCTTCGATCAAAATCCGGATCGTCTGACCCGCGAAGGCGTTCAAGCTCACGCTCGCCGTCGCCCAGGCCGCATCCACGTCGGCCGCGGCGCCGAGCCTTTCGAAGACGGTCGACGTGGTCGTCCCCACCACTCTCACCCGGAAGAAGTCCGCGTTCGAAGAATTGGACCCGTGGGCGAAGTAGTAGCTGAAGCTCAGAGTCAGAGCGCCGGTCGAGGGAAGCGCTACCGTCGGGGAATGGATTGTAGTGACGCCGCCGTCGAGGTCGTGAACCCCGGCCGAGGCGCCGGCGAGGCGGCCCGTGACGAGGTCGGAAACACCGTTCACCGTCGTGCCGAGCTGCTTCGGTCCGGACGAGTTGGTGGGCTCGGGATCGCCGCGCTCCCAGAGTCCGGTCGTGGCCGTGTCCGTTCCGCCCGGGTTCCTCGTCCAGCCCCGATCGGTCTCGAAGTCGTCCGAGAAGACCAGGTTCGTGGCCGGAGTCTCGACGGCGAAGACGAGGTCGTCGTGATCGATGAAGGAGCCCGTGCCGCAAGGGGTAGCGGTCCCCTGGTAACGGAAGCGGGCGCGAACCGCCTGATTCCCGCCTGAGGGTAAGGAGTACGTCGCGCTCAGGGTCGAAGCACCCGCAACGGCAGGTGTGAGGGTCGCGAGGAACGTCCAGCTCGGGCTCGACGCGTTCGCCGCGTAGTAGAGATCGAGATGATCCTGGCCCGGAGTCGTCCAGGCCCAGACCGTCGCCTCGATTCGGACCGTCTTTCCGGGAGCGAAGCTCGTTCCGTCGGTGGTCGAGACCCGGATGCGATCGTTCGACTCGTCGACGTGGAAAGTCCCGGAGGTCCCGTCGGCGCAGGAGTCGTTGATGGTGTTCGGCTGGTTGGGCTCCGGTCCGGTGCCGTCGCGGCCCAGGAGGAGCGCTGCGCCGGAGTCGCAGGAGCTTCCCACGACGCCGCACTTCGGCGCCTGGAGAACGGCGTCGAAGATAGCCGTCTGCGCGCCCCCGCCGCCCGTTCCCGTCACGTTCAAGTTCATGGACGCCGTGCGGGTGAGAGAACCGCTTACACCCTGTACCTGGAAGGGAAACGCTCCTGTCTGGGTCGTGCCGGCCACCGATACCGTTGCCGTGCTGTTCACGCTCCCGCCGGCGGGCGGCGTCACCGGGTTCGGGCTGAAGCTGCAGGCCGCTCCGCTCGGAAGACCGGCGCACGAAAGGCTGACCGCGCTCGCGAAGCCGTTCTGAGAAGTAACGGTGCAGGTGCTCGCGCCGCTCCCACCCTGTTGAATGTTGAGGCTCGTCGGAGTGCAGGCGAGCGTGAAATCCGGGCTCGTGGGAAGATCGGGCGTCGCACTGACACAGGTGCTCGCCCGGCCGAAACAGGCGGAGGAGGCGCCCGCTGGCATCACGTTGTAGAAATAAGGCCGGCCGTTCGCCACCTGCGTGTCGGTGAAGGCCGTGCCCGTCACCTCCGCGATCCGCGTCTTTCCGAAATTGCAGCCCGCGTGTCCTTCGGTGCGGAAGACCCAGTAGCGACTGGCTCCCGAAACCGAGCTCCACGAGAGCCCGACCTGCAGGTTGCCGGGGGTCGCGGTCAAAGTCGAGGGCGCCGCGGTCGGACCGGCGCTGCACCCGCCGTTCGAAGGCGCGGGTGTGGCGCAGGCGATCCCGTGGCGGTTGAACGCATTGAAGATCGCGGTCATGTGAGGAGTGCCGTCGTTCAGGTTCCCGTTGTCGTCGTCGGCCGCGAGCCACTGCATGTACCCGTTCGTTGCCCCGCATCCGTTCGAGGACGCTCCGCAGGTGCAGGCATGCCACGAGCCGATGTTCCCGCTTCCCTGATAGAACAGCTTGTTCGCGACGATGAACGCAGTCTGGCTGTCGTAGTTGAAAGGCGACGCCTGCAGATCGCGGGCCGCGAGGTCCCAGGCCGCCTGGCGCGAGGGGGCCGCCGCGCAGTGCACCTGCCGGCCGCAGGGGCCGGGTCCGGTAGAGCACTGACCGCAGACGAACCCGAGCGGGGTGTCCGGCTGCTGGCCCTGATGCTTGTTCCAATCCGCGTCGCGCACCCCCGAGCAGTCGAGGTTACAGTGAGTGCCGCCCACCTGGTTCTCGTTCGCGTTCCTGCCCGTTCCGTCCGCCGTCAGGCCGCAGCTCCCGGAGCTGGAAGCGTCGAAGAACCCGTGCCCGACGCAGGAAGTCTGGAGACGGTAGATGGCCGCGATGTCGGCGTAGCCCTCGCTCGAGTTGCTGAGGGTGCCCGCGGCGTCGTTGTCGTCGAGGCCGTGCCCCCACTCGTGATCGAACACACCCGCGAGCTCGCCCGTGTTCCGGCACCCTCCTCCGGAGCGGAAGAAGTTGATGCTGCTCCCGTTCCAGAAGGCGTTACAGGTGTCGACGATGTTCACGTTCGTAGTGAGCCGGTTCTGGAGCCAGGTGTTGTTGGGGAGCCAGCCTCTCGCCTGCTCCGCGATCCTGTTGACCTCGTAGAAGGCGGAGCGGCTGGAAGCGGTATTTCCCGCAGAAAAGCCCCCGGTGGTGCAGTCGTGCTGTCCGTTCGTTCCCCCGAGGTTGATGTTCCCGGTGGTCGAGGTCGCGCTCACGGCCCCGCAGGTGTCCACGATATCCACGAACCTTCCGGTCAGGGTCGTGGTCACCGTACCGCTCGTGAAGTTGAAGATGCCGGCGCCGTTGGTGAAGTTGTTGGGCGACGCGAGTCCGGTGTCGGTGAATGGCATCGGCCAGTTGCTCTGCAGGATCCCGCACTGCGCCGGGTTCGGACAGACGCCCGTGCTGGTGACGGGATAGACACCTCCCGTCACCTGCCGCTGCTGGTGCTGGATCTTGTCGACGAAGGCCACGACCTCCCCGCTCGTAGCGTCGACCATGACTTCCCAGTGCGCGACTTCGGGCGACCGCCGGAAGACGAAGGTCCAGACGAGCCAGTGATCGTACCCGGAGCCGATCGGGCCCGCGAAAGCCTCGCCTGCTTGATATTGCGGCGGGGCGACGGGAACGATCTCGAGCTGCGGGCCCCGGATCATGACGTCCTCCGCGGCGCGACCGCCGGCGAAGGCGAAGCCGTTCTCGAGGGCTCCGGCGGCGTCGATCGAAGGGGCGGTCGCGATCCGCACGTTCCCCCAGGACTCGGTTCCCATCACCACCACGTTTCCGTGGCTGATGGTGGCCGCGACACGCCCGTCGCGGACGGGGATGCCCCGGTAGATCTGGGGAATCGTCACCTGCCATAGATTGCCGTTCACCTGCGTGGCGCGGGCCGCCCCGAGCTGCCTCGCGTCGATGCCGAGGAGATTCCGGTTTCTCAGGGCATAACGGCGAAGAGCCTCGCCGACGACTCCGGCGTCGACGCTCGAGACCTGCCGGCCGAGGCTGCGACCGAGATCGGCCATCGTGAGCTGGTTCGCCGCTCCGTCTCCAGGGATGATGGGCTGGGACGCCAGGAGGTTGACTGCAGTCGCCGAGCGCGGGTCGATGAGCACCTCCATCCGTGTGCCGGTCACCGCCGCGCGATCGTCGAGAAACGTCTGCCATGCCGTGCGGTTCGGCAAGGTTTCCATGACTTGCTCCAAGCGAACGTTCGAGGAGCTGACGGCCAGCTCTGGCCGGAAGAACTCGAGGACGTCCAAGGTGCGGATTGGCTCCTTTGGAACCTGAGCCGGGGCCGCGGGGGCAAGAGCCCCCAAGAATCCCAGGAGACCAAGACTCACTGCCAGCTTTCGGAAAGCCTTCACATGGGGCATGAAAGACCTCCTTGAGGCGAGTTATGGGACTGGACCGGCGGGGATTCTACAACTTCCCGCGGCGCGGGAAGTGTGTGCCATATCGCTTTTCGGGAGTGGCCGGCTAGTCCTGGCCCACGCGCAGCGTAGCCACGTAAGCAGCCGGGTCGAAGGGCTTTCTGGATTCCTTCTGGGGTTGGAGCCCGAGGACGGTGACCCGAAAGGACTCGACGGTCGCTGCGGGACTGGATCCTCCCGGCGGCACTGCGAGCTCGAGTACGGAGCTTCGCCCCCCCTCCGTATCGAGGGCCAGGAGGACCACGGCCTCTCCCGCTTGAATGCAGGTAACGTCCTTGGGGCATCGTGAGTCGCTCAGAACCTTCTGGAAGGTGACGGTGATGCCCGCATCCTCGACTCTCGCCGCCTCTCCCACGCGAAGGCTGAACGATTCGCCGAAGCGCACCGCTCGGGTCTCGAGCTCCGCTCCCCGCTCGTTCGCTTGCGGCCGATCGAGAATCTCCCGGACCGCGGGCTGTTCCGGGTCCAGGTCGAGCGATCGCTGGAAGAGCTCTTTCGCCTTCTCCAGGTTTCCCAGCCTTCGATAGGACTCTCCCAGCGCGTTGAGGAGCTGTGAGTCGGGAGGCCGGAGGGCGAGGGCGCGCTCGAGGTAGGAGACCGCGTTCTCGTCCTGTGAAGCTCTCGAGAAGACGAGGCCGAGCCCCGCGACCACCTCGTACTGCTGAGGATAGGAAGCCTCGAGCGGGGCGAGCAGCGCGAACGCCCGTGACGTGTGGCCTCGGGAGAGGTAGGCGTGGGCGAGCTTCCACCGGGCCTGAGGAAGCTCGGGGTTCTCCGCAGCGACCGCCTTCTCGTACAGGGACAGTGCGACGTCCGGCTTTCCCAGGCTCCACCATTGGTCTCCCAGAACCAGGGGAAGCAGCCCGGGGATGCCGGCGTTGAAGCCGCGGCGATAGACGAAGTTCGGCCGCGGCACCGAGGTCCTCGGCGAGAGGGTCAGCGAAGCCGTCCGCTCCGCGAGCGTCGAGCCCGAGGGTCCCGTCAACCGCGCGCGGACGACGTAGTTGCCCCCGGTCGTTCCCAGAGTCCCGAGCTCCGCGAGTGCGGCGCCCGACGCGCCGTCCACCGAGACCTCCTTCGCATCGATCGGCTGTTCCCCGAGGAGGAGATCGAACCGCACGCGCGCGCCTTCGGGAGCCTTCACCGACTGAGTGAACGCGGAAATGGTATCGCCAATCGCGAAGACGGAATCGGACGCGGGATCGATGCGCGTGGACCCCAGCTGGAACGTGCGCATCTCGCTGTCCGAAGCCGAGGAAAGAAGCCGCTCGTTCCTGTACCCCAGCAACAAGCCCGCGAGCGCGGGAGCGCTCCCGCTGAAATCGGGAATCGTGAGCTCGGTCTCCGCCACGGTATAGCGCTTCAGCGCGCGATTGCGGAAGACTACGGACAGCCTGTACCGGCCGGGCACCAGGGGAAACGAGTCCTGATAGGCGATGGGATAGCGCTCGATCTCCCGCACCTGAGTCGGCGAGAGCTCGACGTAGTCGGAGCGGTCGTTCGCCAGAACCAGCCGCCCCTCGGGATCGCGGGCCTCGAGCGTGACGTCGAGGGTGGTGTAGAACTTCCGCTGCTCCTCGTCGGTCGCGAACCCGAAGCTCTCGGGGTCGAGCTCGAGGCTGTAGTGGACGAGGGCGGTCCCCGATGGCCCCGCGAGAATCGTGAACGCGCTCCGGCTCGGGACGTAGTTGAAGGAGTACTCCGCGGCGACGCGGTTTCCGTACTTGAGCCAGGCATCGAGATAGTCGGTGCGAATGGCTCTCTTGGGCGATTCCTCGATCCGAACGAGAACGTCGTCGCTTCCCAGAGACGCGCGACCGGTCAAATAGTCCGGGGGCAGGCCGGCATCGGAGGACAGTGAGGCGTGCGCCAGATCCGCGGAAAGCTGCTCGAGCTTCTCAACCGCCGTAAGGTCGTCCTGACCGGGAAGCAGGCCCGCGGCTCGAAACAGGCTGGTGGGGCCGTCGGCGATGGGATGGTAGAGCTCGAACTCCCCCACTCCGTCGCGCTGGAAGAACAGAAGAAAGAACGCCCCGGGAAGGCCTCGCGCTCCACCGCCCTGATAGAACCAGAGCTCGCTGTCGACGATCTCGTTTCCGCCGCTGAAACGCTCGATGGTCTTGGGCTCTCCGAGGAGGATGAAGTAGCGCCCGCGATCCGTTCGCCAGCCCGGCCGGAACGTGTCCCGGCCGAGGAACTCGTTGGCGTAGTCGACTCGCCTGTAGTGCTCCTCGCGGAACTCGTTCGCGGGGGTCGCCGGGTTGGGATCGCGCCTCGACCAGAAGGCCTCGATGAAGCGATCGCGCTCCTCGACCGTCGGGAGGGCGAGGAACACCTCCTTCTCCCGGTCGGTGATGATGTAGACCACCTCTTCTTCGATCCACTTCCGGTGGGCGTCGGACATCTCTCCGGAGAGCGCGAGCACGAGCGCCATCGAGAGTAGCATCGGCACTAGCCTACCGCAGATAGCCGAGGCTCCGGAGCTTCTCGATCTCCTCTTGAGAGAGCGACCGGACGGGAGCCTCTGCCCTTTCGTTCGCCACGAACCGGTCGAGCCGCTCCGAGAGCGCGGCGAACGCCTCGTTGCGGTCGGCCGAGAGGTCCGTCCGCTCCGCGGGATCCCGCGCGAGATCGTAGAGACGGTACTCGCGGCTCAGCCGATTGAAATGAAGCTTGAAGCTCTTGTACCGAACGGAGCGCGTGATGTCGTGCTCCGCGTTGTTGTGGTCCGCCTCGGAGAAGAGGTACCGCGCCTCGAGCTCTCGATCGCCTTCGGACCAGAGGCGGGCGATATCGACGCCGTCGAGCCCGGGGGCAACCGCGATGCCCGCTCGCCCGAGAAGCGTGGGAGCGATGTCCACCAGCGAGACGGGGGTTTTAACGCGCCGGCCCCCGGGGATTCCCGGACCTTTGACCAGAAGAGGCACATGGAGGACTTCCTGGTACTGGGTCTGCCCGTGGAGGACCCCCCCGTGCTCGAAGAACTCCTCACCATGGTCCGAGGTGAGAACGAAGAGCGTGTCTTCCCAGTAGCCCCCTTTCCGCAGGAAATCGAGAAATCGCCCGATCTCGGCGTCCATCTGGCGGATCCCCGCGTCGTAGCGGTCGATGAGGTTCGGCGCGTCGGCCGCCGAAAGGGAGACCGTCCCCTCCCGGTAGCCGGCCAGCTGGGCGGTGGTTCCATCGGCAATCCCGTCGTAGGGCCGGAGGAAATCGCTCTCGAACTCGGGGAGGGAAGCGTAGTCGCTGTGAACGTCATAATAATGTAGGAACAGAAACAGGGGTTTCTCCCCCGCCTCCCCCACCCACTGGATGGCCTGATCGGTTATTTCCCTCGATGGCTCGCGCCGGTCGGCCGACTCCTCGACGTACCGATACTGCTGAAACCCCCGGTCCAGTCCGAAATCCGGTCCCAGGTTGTGCGAGTTCACGACGGCGGCGGTGCGATAGCCCGCCCGCGAGAAGAACAGGGACAGGGTCGCCTGGCCCGAAGCCAGGTAGCGCTCGTGGGACGTGAGACCATGGCGGCTGGGATAGAGCCCGGTCAGGAGCGAGCCGTGGGCCGGAAGCGTCCAGGGGGAGGTGGACAGCGCTTGCTCGAAAACCGCCGACTCGCGGGCGAGCGCATCGACGACCGGCGACGTCGGCCTCCCGTAGCCGTAGAGGCCGAGATGATCGGCCCTCAGGGTATCGATGGAAACGAGCACCACGAGCCGCGGCCTTTCCCCCCGCCCGCCGCAGGAAGAAGAGGCGACAACGGCCGCCGCCACCAGGATTCTACGGAACATAGCCAAGACCGCGAAGAGCTTTCAGGGTCTCTTCGTCGAGGATCGCTGGAGGACCCGCGGCTCCGGGTGGAGGGAGCGATGCGAGAACCTTTTGGAGAAGGCCGAGAGTCTCCGCCAGGAGCGCCGGGTCCGCCCCGGAGAGATCGTTCTCCTCTCGCGGGTCGGTCTCGAGGTCGTAGAGCCGATGGTTTCCGAGGCTGTTCCAGAGGAGCTTCCGGCGTCCCAGGTAGAGCGCGCGCCACGAGCCCTCGGAGCTCATGAAGGTGAGCGGATTCGCCTCGGCGAGAAGAGGGCGGGGCGCGCGCGCCGAGGTCGAGAGCCCCGTGAGCTCCAGAACCAGAGGCAGAACGTCCACGTGGTGGACGGGCTCGACGCTCCGGCCGGACGGGCCTTCGTGCCCTGGATGCTTCACCACGAACGGCACGTGGATCTCCTCCTCGAACAGCGTCGCGCCGTGGCCCATCTTTCCGTGCTCGCCGAGAAGCTCGCCGTGATCCGCGGTCACGACAATCAGGCTGTCGTCGAAGATCCCGCGGTCTTCGATCCCGTCGAGCAGACGCCCGAGGTGGTGATCCATGTAGAGGATCTCTTCATCGTAGCGATCTCCCGGCTCCGCGCCCAGGCTCCCTCCGAAGGGGGACGGAGCCTCGTAAGGACCGTGCGGGTCGAAGTAGTTGAGGAAGAGAAAGAGGGGCCGATCGCCTCCTCTCCCGAGGAGCTCCAGGGCCGCCGTCGTCACCTCGCTCGCGAGCCGACCGTTGACGTCCCCGATGCCCTCGTCGTCATAGGTCTCGAACCCGCGATCGAGCCCGAAGACCCGCTTCATCCACGGCCCTCCGACCACCGCCGCCGTTTCGTAGCCCTGCTCGCGGAGGCGGAGCGCGAGCGTGGTCTCGCCCGGGGGGAGTCCGGAGGCCCGATACCCCGCCCACTCTTCCGGCCCCGGGATCGCCTGCGTCAGCCGAAGAGGGCCGTCGGGATCGTAGTCGGCGCCGTGGCTCGAGGAAAACTTCCCGGTGAACAGGGATGCGTGAGAGGGAAGAGTCCAGCTCGAAGCGGCGACGGCGCGGTCGAACACCTGCGAGCGCTCCGCGAGCGCGTCGAGGTTCGGCGACGTCTTTCGGGAATAGCCGTAGCAGCCGAGCCTGTCTCGGCGGGTGGTGTCGAGGGTGATGAGCAGCACGTTGGGCCTCTCCAGGCGAGCCCGGCACCGGGGAAGCCCGAGAGCGAGCGCCGTCCCCGCGAGGAGAAGGTCGCGGCGCGAGAGGTTCACGATCCGCGTTTTCCGTCGAGCGCCGCGAGGTTCCGCCGGGCGCCCTCGTGATTGGGGGCTAGCTCGATCGCCTTCCGGAAGCTGTCGGCGGCCTCGCCGAACCGGCCCTCGCGGGCGAGCGCGGCGCCGAGGTTGTTGTGGGCGTCGGGGTTCATGGGCTCGAGCGCCACCGCGGCGCGGAAGTGCTCGAGCGCCGCCGCCGTCGCGCCGGCTTGAGACAGCGCGAGTCCGAGGTTGTTGTGCGCCTCGGCGAGCCCGGGGTCGAGGGCGAGCGCGGCCTCGAACTTCCCGACCGCTTCCCGCAGGTGCCCGGTCGAAGCGAGGGCGACCCCCCAGCTGTTCTGCGCCTCGGCGTAGCCCGGAGCGAGCTCGACCGCGCGGCGGTAGCTTTCGGCCGCCTCCTCGTAGCTTCCCTTGGCCGCGAGGGCGAGCCCCAGGCTGTAGTGCGCCTGGGGATTCCCGGGAGCGAGACGTAAAGACGTACGGAAACTGTCCGCGGCCCGGTCCAGGTCCCCGAGCCTCGCGAAGATCAATCCGAGGCTGAAGTGGGTCTCCGCCCGGCCGGGGTTCAACGAGCGCGCCTTCTCGAACGCGGCGTAGGCCTCGTCGAGCTGGTTCGCGTTCGCGAGGGCGAGTCCCAGGTTGTACCGGGCCTCCTCGTCCTCGGGCTCGAGGCGGACCGCCTCTCGAAGATGCTCCACCGCCTTGGTGAAGCTCCCCTGGCGCATCGCCGTCTGGCCCGCGGAGAAATGAGCGCCGGCGTACTCCGGGCGGAGGACGAGAGCCCGATCGAAATGCTTCTCCGCCTCCTCGAGATCTCCGCGCTCCATCAGCACCACGCCCCAGTTCTGGTGGAGCCGCGCCTGGTCGAGCGGGAGCCGGGTCGCCTCGTCGATCTTCGCCGCCGCCTCGTCGTGCCTTCCTTCGCGGCTCAGAGCGACGGCGAGATCCACGAGTACGTCGCCGTCGGCCGGGGCGAGAGCCGCGGCCTCCCGGAAATGAACGAGCGCCTGGCTCGAATCCCCGAGGGTGAGGAGCAGCCGGGCCATGTCCCGATGAGTCTCGCTCGACCCCGGATCCAGGCGGAGCGCGGCTCGATAGAGCTCGAGCGCTTGTTCGGGGCGGCCCTGCTTCCCGCGCACGCCCGCGAGGGCCGCATGGGCTTCGGCGGCGCCGGGGTGGATGCGAATCGCTTCCTCGAGCTCCCGCGCGGCGTCCTCGAGCCGCCCGTGGTTGAGGTACGCGACTCCCAGATTGATACGAGCGAGCGCGTTCTCTTCGGTGACGCTGAGAGCGTGCTCGAAGAGAGTCACGCTGTCGCGCCACACTCGTACCTGTGCCGAGGCGACGATCGAGAGCGACAGAAGGGCGGCGACTCCGGCGGCGACGAGCGCGCGGCGCGGGACCGAAACGCGTTTCGCGACCTCGGCCAATCCGAACGCGACGAGGATGCTGAGGCCGATGTACGGCAGATAGGTGTAGCGGTCTGCCATGGCATGCTGACCCACCTGGACGAGGCCGATGACGGGGACGAGCGTTCCCAGGTACCAGAGCCAGCCGACGGGGAGGAAACGGAGACGATCGTTTCGCCGGGCGAGCGCAAGTGTGGCCAGGGTCGCGGCCGCGAGCGCCGCGAGAGCCGCCGCCGGCTGCCAACCCGGAATGCCGTCTCCGGGATGCGGATAGTAGGGCGAGAGACGGACGGGCCAGAAGAATTTGCCGATGTAGGCGAGGTAGGCGACGAGAGCGTTCGCGACCCGCACCCCCAGGGTATAGGTCTCGAGCGACTGAACCGCGCCCTCGGCCCGCTGTGCGAAGAACGTGACGACGCTCGAGACGGCGACCAGGGCGAAGAGAGGCGCTTTCTCGAGGACGAGTCGTCCGGCGGGAGCCTTGCCGAATCGCCCGAGCGGCCAGACGTCCAGGAGCAGGAGCACGAAAGGAAGAGTGACGAGCATCGGCTTCGACATGAGGCCGAGAGCGAGAAACAGGGCCACGAGCGCGAGCCGCCGCGGTCCGGGCTTTTCCGCGTAGCGCACGTAGGCCCAGAGTGTGAGCATCCAGAAGAGCGCGCTCAAGACGTCCTTCCGCTCCGCCGCCCAGGCCACGGATTCCACGTGAGTCGGGTGGAGGGCGAAGATCGAGGCGACGAAGGCGCTCGCTCCCAACTCCCCGGTCATGCGCAGGAACACGGAGAACAGGAGGACAGCGCTCGCGACGTGCAGGGCGAGGTTCACTCCGTGCAGCGCGCGCGCGGAGAACCCGAAGAGCTCGTAGTCGAGCATGAGCGAAAGCCACGTCAGCGGATACCAGTTCGCCCCGTAAGATTCGGTGAAAGCCCACCGTAGACCCTCGGCGCCCAGGCCGAGCTTCAGGTTGGGGTTCTGCGTGATGTAGTAGTCGTCGTCGTAATCGACGAGCTCGTTCTGGAAGACCGGGAGGTAGACCAGGACGGTCAGAATAGCGAGCGCGAGCGCGACGAGCTCCGGGCGGCGCCACCAGGCAACCTTCGCCATAAGCGCCTCGATCCTAGCTCAAGCCTCGGGCTCGTCCTCGTACCAGGCGAGGTGCGGAGACCATTGGTGGCAGCGCAGGCAGCAGGTGTCGGTCCACTGGCGGCCGCAAGCCGGGCAGCGCCCCGCGGTGTCGAAGGTGTTCCAGGTGTGATGGCAGGTGCACCACCAGCGGCTCTCGCGCTCGGGCTCCCAGCCGCACTTCGGACAGCGAATCCGCGGACCGGCGCCTCGAGGCGCTCCTTCCTTCGGCGATCGGTCGAGCCCGAAGCCCAGCCCGGCTCCCCGGCGGTCGTCGCGTGCTTCGAGGGTTCTCAAGGGAGAAATATTGTACGCGCGGGGGGAACGTTGCGCACTTAATGACCGCGGCCGGGATCGATGCGCGCACGCTTCCCAACAGGACCTTCCGCCACGCGTTCGTCGACCTGCTATCCGAGTTCAGCCCAGTCCCGACGGGATCGGGGCGCGGCAGGTGCGGACTCCTGGTCGAGGCTAGCGGAGGCCAGCGAATGCACAGCGGCGGCGAGCGCCGCAACCGGACGGCACGAGCTTCCGAGGGGAGGCGCCAGGAGGGATCGATCTCGTCGCTACGACTACGGCGATCCGAAGGCAGTCGGCCACGGAGGCTGCCTCGATTCGCGTGGCACTCGCGCACGGGAACAAGGCAAGCGCCAGCCGGAGGGGCCGACCCGTGCGTACCTCCTGATGATCGACCGCGCGCCGGCGGCCGTCGAGCGCGCTCTCTTCATCGCTCAGGCTGGCAAGAAGTAGTCAGCCCTTCGGAACCTTGGGTCCTGGTTTCCCCTCGAGTCCGCCACGGACGAGGCGGCCGAGAAATTTCGCGAACGGCTCGATGTCCTGGCGGACGCTGGCGTCTTCGAGCGCCTCCATGTAATCGCTACGGCGCTCCACCGGGATGACGGTCCACGGGTAGCCGCCGGCGGCGAGCATCACGTTCATCAGGAAGCGCCCCATACGACCATTGCCGTCGAAATAGGGATGGACGTAGACGAGAACGAAGTGGCCTAGAACGACCCGTACAGCGGGTTCGCTCTCTTCCCTGAGCAGGTCGAAGAGCGCAGGCATCAGGTCGCGCACGGCCTCGGGTGGCGGCGGCACATGCTTCGATCTGCGGATGTAGACGGGCCCGTTTCGGTATCCGGCGAGGTCTCCGGGTCCAAGAATGCCCGCAGTGACGCTCGGCGCGAAGAGTTCTCGGTACCATACGGAGTGGGCGCGCTCGGCGACGTCGCCGGGATTCTCGCCCCCGAGGACTTTCCGGATGCTTTCCTTGACGGCCCGGAATGCATCGAAGTACCCGCGCGCGGCGAGGGCGTCCCGACGCCTGGCATCGTCCTCGTTCTGGTCGGGGCTCCACCCGCCGCTGCGCACTCGTTCGATGAGATCGGCGCTCACCCGGTAGCCCTCGATCGAAAGGGAATGGTACGCATCGGTAACGTAGACTTCCTCCACGCGTTTCAAGTACGCCGCGGCGGCGACGCGTCCCCTCGGCGGACGAGGGAAGTGTTTGAGGACCTGCTCCCGCATTTCGTGCCACATCAGGCGGACGCGGGTCACGTAGGGGGACAGCTCATGCCTCGCCAGAGCAAAAGGAGTCGGCCGCTCAAACGGATCTTCTGGCCGCACGACGTATCCGGCCGCGCTCATGCTTTCTGCGATCTCATCGGCAATGCTCTGTCTGCCGATGTTGCGGAACGCACCCACCAGCCGACCGGCCACGACGCTCCGTCCGCCCTCGAGGAGTATCGGGAGGACCTCGCTCGCGCTCCGAACCATTGCGAGCGCGGCGCGGGCGTCGATTGCGTTGGCGCGGAACAAAGCGGGCCCGGCAAACACCAGCCCGGCCGGCAGTGAGTAGACGCGCAGTCCTCGGAGTCCCTGTCGCGCCCGGGTATCGGGCAGTGCCGCTCGGAGGTCGAAGAGCGAGGTGTCATGGGGCAGCGCCGTGGGCTTGTTGCCCCCTTTGGGAGTGCGGACGAGAAGTTGACGCGGGACGGTCCAATTCCCGGCATGGAGGCACAAGGACTGCTCCGGCGACAGACACCAGTCGGCGCCGAATCGCTCACTGAGATAAGCGGCGCAAAAATCCCAGAAGGAGGCAAACCAGGACGTGCTGTCGCCGGCGGCCTCCTCCGGTTGACGCGGGAGATACCAACCTTTCATGACTTCCCGCAGGAAGCCGTTCTTCAGCAGCCGCTCACGGCGCGTCCGGCTCAGATCGGCGGACCGGATCGCGACGACGCCCCGACTTTGAAGCTCTCTCAGTGCTTCGAGAGAGTCGGCAAGCTTTTGAGACGGGCTGGCCATTGGGAGACTCGGTCGTACTTCTATTAGGTTATTCGGTCGCAGCCATTCCAGGGAATTAAGCTGTACCTGTATTAGGTTATTCAGTTGTACCAATATTAGGTTATTCTGTCAAGGCCACGTAAGGACGCGGCGAGGATTCTCGATCTCGTAGTCGAGGAGGGGATGTTCGTTCACGATCCTCCGCCCCGTTCTGCGCATCCCGAGCTTCTCGAGGACGCGGATGGACACGGTGTTCGGCTCGTCGACGTCCGCTCGCACCCGCGCAAGGCCCAATGTCTCGAAGGCGTAGGCGACGACGGCCGAGGACGCCTCAAACGCATAGCCTCGTCCCCAGAGATCGGGCCTCGTCCCGAAGATGAGGCTCTCGCCCTCGGGCGAGCGAAGGAGCCCGGAGAAGCCGGCGAGGGACCGCGCTCCCCTTTCGAAGAAGAGCCAGAGCCCGTAGCCTTCCTCACGGAAGGAGCTGTCGCTCCGGTCGATGAAGTGAAGCGCCTCCTCGCGGGAGACCTCCCGGTCGTCGAAGAGAAATCGCCTCACCGCGGGATCGGTCCAGAGACGGAAGAGAGCCTCGAGATCCCCGGCCTCGCAGGGCCGGAGCTCCAGGTCCTCCGTCGTCAGCAAGGCTCTGGTCAAGTCCCGTCTCCTGCGTGATCAGTCTCACTCAACCGGAGAATCGCGCGCAATCGCCCTTTCTTACATCCGCCGCGGTGCTATGCTGCCGGAACGGAGGTCGTGGATGAAGCGTTGGATTCGGAAAATGGACTACGTCGATCGACTGAAGCGGCTGGCCGCGGAAGCGGGCTTGGCCGAGCGGTCGAACCTCCAGTACGGGTGGGTGCTCCGATGAATCTGGCGCTCGCGCTTCTCCTGTCTTCGGTCCAATCCTTCGACATCCCCCCCGAGTGGAAGGAGCCCATCGAGCCCTTCCGCATCATCGGCTCCATCCACTACGTCGGAACCGCCGAGCTCGCTTCCTATCTCATAACCACCGGGGAGGGGCACATCCTTCTCGATACCCCCTGCGAGGGCGAAACGCCCCTCGTCCTCGAATCCATCCGCAGGCTCGGATTCGATCCCAAAGACATCAAGATCCTGCTGAACAGCCAGGCGCACTACGACCACACGGGAGGTCTTCGCGCGATCCGCGAGCTCTCGGGAGCGCGGATGATGGCGGGGGCCCGCGACCGCGAGCTTCTCGGCCGGGGCGGCCGCGGCGATTTCGCGTTCGGCGATCGCTTCCCTTTTCCCGAAGTGACCGTGGACCGCGCGCTCGGGGACGGGGACGAGATCGCTCTCGGGGGCGTCACGCTGACGGTGCGCCTCACCCCCGGGCACACCCGAGGCGCTTCGACCTACCTCACCACCGTCGAGGAGGGCGGCCGGCGCTACCAGGTGGTGTTCGCGGGGAGCCTCACGGTGAACGACGGAGTCCGACTCGCGGACCCGCCCTCGTACCAGGGAATCGCGGAGGACTTCCGCCGCTCGATCGACCTCCTGGTGTCGTTGAAGCCCGACGTGTTCCTCGCCGCCCACGGAGGCTTCTTCGGACTGCGCGAGAAAGCGAAGCGGCTGCGGGAGGGCGCGGCGCCAAATCCCTTCGTCGGAGGCGACGAGTACGGAAGGTGGCTTTCGCGAGCGAAAGCCGCCTATGAGGAGCAACTGGCGAGGGACCGCTCTCCGAAATAGCATGGCTCATGCAGCAGAACGACTGGGATGACCGGGAGCTGAGCGGAGAGGACTCCGAGTCCTCGTCGTCCTGGGAGGAGGGCTCCCGCAACTGGCTCCCCTGGGCGCTCTGGGCGCTCATTCCCGTCGGTCTCGGTCTGCTGTGGTTCTCTCTCCGGAGCGACGAGCCGGCGCCCACCCCTTCGGGGTCCGCGGTCCACACGGAAGCAGCGCCTCCTTCGGGTTCTCCGCCGGAGGAGGCAGCCGACGTCGAGGAGGTCGTGAAGCTCCCCCCGCTCGCGGAGAGCGACCCCTTCCTCCGGGAGATCCTGGGCCGGCTCTCGAGCCACGCGTTTCTCGCATCGTTTCTCGAGGCCGACGATCTCGTTCGAAAGATCGTGGTGAGCGTCGCGAACGTGGCGGAAGGCGCGAGCCCGGCGAAGCAGCTCCTTCACCTCCGGCCCGAGGAGCGGTTCGCGGCGATCGAGACGACGGAGCGCATCGTCGTCGATCCCGAAAGCTACCGTCGCTACGACGCCGCGGCGGAGCTCTTCGCCTCGCTCGACGCCGGCGCGGTGGCGGGACTCTACCGCACGCTCGAGCCTCTTCTCGAGGAAGCCCATGCGGAGCTCGGTCTCTCCGAGCGAAGCGGATTCAAGGACACGCTGGCGCGCGCCATCGCGGTCCTCCTGGCCGCTCCGGTCGTCGAAGGACCGGTCCGGCTCCGCTCGATCAACGTCAACTACGCCTTCGAGGATCCCGCCCTGGAGAAGCTCTCGCCCGCGCAAAAACACCTCCTCCGGACGGGGCCGGAGAACACCCGGCGCATTCAGAAGAAGCTGCTCGAGCTCAAAACCGCTTTGGGCTTACCGTAGCTCGGCTTTCCGGCGAAGCACGCCTCAGCGCCGGCGCAGGCTGTGGTAAGCGCCGCGCACGAACCTCTCCGGCTGCGCCCCCCATTTCGTGTCGAGATCCGCGGTCGGCTTCGCCGCCACCACCTCGTCGGCGCTCTTGCCCTGATCGACGAGCTTCTGGATTCGGTCCCGCGCCGTCACCAGCATGTCCCGATAGGCCCGAACGTCGTCCGGGGAAGCGAGCGCGCCGTGGCCGGGGATGATCTTCGTCGTGGGCTTCGCGAGAGATAGCACCTTGTCCGCAGCGGCGATGATGCCGTTCAGGTTGCCGCCGCTGTCTACGTCGATGAAGGGATAGCGTCCGTTCACGATGGCGTCGCCGGTGTGGAACACGTCCGCGTTTTCGAAATGCAGGATGACGTCGCCGTCGGTGTGGGCCGCTGGCACGTGAAAGGCGCGGATGGCGTCGCCGTTCCAGTGGAACGTCACTTCCTCGGTGAAGGTGATGCGAGGCAGAGCGGCCGATGGTGCGGCGGGAATGGGGTCGGTCCTCAGGATCTCGCGGACCTGCTCGACGCTCATCCGCTTGCGCACGTTCTCGTGAGCGACGACGATGCTTCCCTTCTTCCCGAAGTTCTCGTTCCCGCCCGTATGGTCTCCATGCCAGTGGGTGTTTACGAGGAAACGCACCGGGTCCTCCGTCACCTTTCGAATCGCGGTCTCGATCTTGTCGGTGAGGGGTGCGTATTGATCGTCGACGAGGAACGTCCCGTCGCCTCCGACGGAGAGGCCGATGTTCCCGCCGCGGCCGACGAGCATGTAGAGCCCGTCCCGGACGGAAACGGTCTCGATCTGGACGCTCTCCCAGTCGTCCTGGGCGCTCGCAGCCGTTCCCAGGAGGGCCAGGGGGGCGAGGAGGAGACTCGCGGACAGGTTCTTCAGGCGGCGCATTGGGGCTCCTTTCGTGCCCGACAAACATATCGCGTCGGCCGAATACGGGCCACCCCCGCCCACGGAGTTGCGCCGCGGACTCGCGTGGACTCTAATCCTCGGGCTGCGGGATCGAAGGAGGGAGATTCGAATGCGTCACCGGTGGTTGGTTACGATCGCACTGGGTCTTGCGACCGGATGCATGCGCTCACCGGAGACCGCGCTCGTTCGAGACGCGGCCGAGGCCATGGGAGGCTCCTCGAAGATTGCGTCGGTAGAAAGGCTGATCCTCGAAGGGAGCGGCGAGGCCTTCAACTTCGGGCAGAGCAAGAGTCCGGACGGGGAGCTTCCCAGGTTCACCGTCACCGAGCTCCGCCGAGTCATCGATTTTCCCGGTGGTCGCTGGCGGCAGGAATCCCTGCGGACGCCGATGTACGTGACTGCGAACCCTCCGGCTCGCCAGATCCTGGGGGTCGCCGGAGACGTGGCCTACAACCTCTCTCCCACCGGCACGGCGACGAGAGCATCGGCGCGCACCGCCCTGGATCGGTCGGCGGAGCTCTACCACCATCCCGTGGGGATCCTTCGGGAGGCGCTCGGCACCGAGGCGAATCTGACGAACGCGCGGAAGGAAGACGGCCGGGACGTCGTCGACGTCGCCACCCCCTCGGGCGGGACTTACTCCCTCTACATCGACGAGACCACGAAGCTCCCGGTGAAGGTCGTCTCCAAGACGTCGAATCCCGTGCTCGGCGATGTCCTCATGGAGACGGAGTTCTCGGACTACGTGGACAACGACGGTCTCAAGCTTCCCTCGGTCATCACCTCGCGGCTCGACGGGGATACCGTCGCCGTCACCCGGGTGAGCTCCGCCGCCCTCAACGCAGATGCCGGAGATCTCGGAGCCCCCGCGGATGCGGCGTCGGCGCCCGCCGAGCCGCCGGTCGCGATCGAGGCGACCGAGGTGGCGAAGGGCATCTGGTATCTCACCGGGCAGTCCCACCACAGCGTCGTCGCGGAGTTCCAGGACCATCTGGTGCTCATCGAGGTCCCGAGTGAGGCGCGCACGCTCGCGGTCATCGCGAAAGCGCGGGAGCTGGTCCCGGGCAAGCCCTTGACCCACGCGGTCGTGACCCATCATCACTTCGATCATTCGGGAGGTATGCGCGCCGCGGTCGCCGAGGGTCTCACGCTCATCACCCACGCCGGAGCGGAGAAGTTCGTCGAGGACGTCGTCCGGCGGGAGCATGGAATCGAGCCCGACGCGCTGGCGAAGAGCCCGAAGCCGCTCATCCTCCAGACGGTCGAGGGGCAGATGGTTCTCGAGGATGAAGCGATGTCGATTGCGATCTACCCCGTCGACGGGAGCCCCCACGCCGACACCCTGCTCATGGTCCACTTTCCCAGACAGGGATTCCTCGTGCAGGCGGACCTCTACTCGCCGCCGGCGCCGGGAGCACCACCGCCCGCGTCCTATCCATTCGCCGCGAACCTGATCGAGAACTGCACCGCGCGCGGCCTCGAGATCCAGAACCTCCTGCCCATCCACGGACGCATGGTGCCGATGAAAGAGCTCCTGGACGCCGCCCCTCCGGCGAAGACGTCGGGCTAGACAGCTTCTCCGCCGGGTGGCATGGGAGCTCCCTGGGAGCCGGGTCGGTTGTCGCGCGCGGTCGCAGCCCCTTTCCCCGCGTCTCCGAGGCCCCAGCTCGCGACGCTGGTGAAAGACGTTCCCGCCGGCGACGACTGGCTTCACGAGATCAAGCACGACGGCTACCGCCTCTTGTGCACCCTCCGGAACGGACGCGTGCGCCTTCTCACCCGGGGAGGTCTGGACTGGACGGACAAGCTCTCCCGCCTCGCGTCGAGCGCGAAGGAGCTTCCCGCGCGCGAAGCGGTCCTCGACGGAGAGATCGTCGTTCTCCGTCCCGACGGCAGGTCCGATTTCCAGGCGCTTCAGAAGACGATTGGCGGCGCCCACCCGACGGGGCTCACCTACTACCTCTTCGACGTGGTCTACGGCGACGGCCACGACCTGCGACTCGCGCCTCTGCACGAGCGGAAGGATCTGCTGCGGTCGCTCCTCGATGGGCCCGCCGAGGGTCCGCTGCGCTACAGCGAGCACGTGCGAGGCCACGGGGCGGCGGTCCTCGAGAGGGCCTGCGCCCTGGGAGCGGAAGGCATCCTCTCCAAGCTGCGAACGAGCATCTACGAGCCGCGGCGGACGCGGACCTGGTTGAAGATCAAGTGCTCTCGTCGTCAGGAGTTCGTCGTCGTGGGCTACACCGATCCCGAGGGCTCGCGGACCGGTTTCGGTGCACTGCTCCTCGGGGTTTATGACGACGAGGGGCGCCTGATCTTCAGCGGCCAGGTGGGGACGGGCTTCAGCGAGGAGACTCTCCAGGATCTGATGCGACGCTTGAAGGAAAGAGACGAACGGGAATCGCCGCTCGCGGAGACTCCGCGGGAGCTCCGCGCGGCGCACTGGGTCCGGCCGGAGCTGGTGGCCGAGGTGGAGTTCACGGAGTGGACTTCCGATGGAAGGCTCCGTCACCCGTCCTTCAAGGGTCTCCGTTTCGACAAGCCTCCGGAGGACGTCCGCCGCGAGCTAGAATGACCGCCGTGATCGGCGTCGCAATCCTGACCGTTCTGATCTCGGCCGCAGGAGACGAGACCGCGCCCTCCGGCTGGTATCAGTTCCGCGGGCCGCTGCGCGACGGGAAGTCGGCGGAGACGGGGCTCGCTCGAAGCTGGGGTCCGACGGGCCCGAAAGAGCTCTGGCGCGTTCCCATCGGTGCCGGTTTTTCCTCGGTTTCCGCGGTGTCGGGCCGTCTCTTCACGATGGACGCCGACGGAGAGACGGAGTTCGCGCTCGCGCTCGACGCCGCTACCGGTCTCCCCCTCTGGAGGGTGCCCGTCGGGCCCATCTTCCGCGACGTCAACGGGGACGGACCCCGCTCCACGCCTACCGTCGACGCGGACCTGGTATTCGTCCTGGGATCGCGGGGTCGTCTCGCCGCCCTTCGCGCTTCGACGGGAGAGACGGCATGGGAGACTTCCATCACCGACGCCTTCGAGGGAGAGCTCCCCACCTGGGCGTTCGCGACCGCCCCTCTCGTCGACGGAGACCGCCTGCTGGTCGAGGTCGGCGGAAGCGGTCCGAGGGCCATCGCCGCCCTCGACAAGAGAACCGGGGCCGTGATCTGGACGAGCCAGGAGGCGAAGCTGGCCTACTCCTCCCCCATTCCGCTCGAGCACGGCGGGACCAAGCAGTTCCTGTTCCTTCTCCAGGAGAAGCTCGTCTCTCTCGACCGCGACGGGCGGGAGCTCTGGAGCGTTCCCTTCGCGCCCCAGCTGGACATCAAGCCCGCCTCTCCGGTCTTCGTCGCCCCCGACCTCGTTCTGATTTCGGCCTCCTACGACGTGGGCGCCAAGGTCGTTCGCCTGAAGACCGACGGCGGGGCGGTCACGGCCGAGGAGCTCTGGTCCGGCCGGCAGATGCGGAGCCATTTCAACAGCGCCGTCGCTCTCGAAGGGAGAATCTACGGATTCGACACCGCGACCTTGCGATGCCTCGAGGCCGCGACCGGCGAGAGCTGCTGGGCGAAGCGGGGCCTCGGGAAGGGCTCGCTCATTTACGCCGACGGCATGTTCCTCGTCCTGAGCGAGCGCGGGATGCTCGTCCTTATCGAAGCCACCCCCGAGGCCTATCGAGAGCTCGCCTCGCACCAGGTCCTCGAGGGACGATGCTGGACACCCCCGTCGCTCTCCGAGGGAAGACTCTATCTCCGCAATCACTCGGAGCTCGTGGCCCTCGATTTGAGATCATGAGGGCCGCGGCCACCTTCCTCTTGCTCGCGCTCGCCGCGTCCGCTCCTCCGGAGACGACGGTCTCTCAGATCGTGTCCCGCCATATCGAGGCGATCGGGGGCGAGCGAGCCCTTCGGGCGATCGAGACGCTCCGCCGGACCGGCACCTACGTCTACAACGGCATCGAGCACCCGATCGTCACCTACCACAAGTCGGGCCTTCGGTCCCGCGAGGAGATCGACGGGCTCCAAATCTGGGGCACCGGCCGGCGCGAAGGCCGCGTGGTGCTGCGCGGCACGAACGGCGCCGTCGCGTGGAATCTCGACGAGTCGCGAGGCGCCGAGTGGTCGAGAATCCCCGCCCTCAGGGCGGCCATCGCTCTCGAGGAAGCGGACCTGGCGGGCGCTCTCTTCGAGGCCGAGAAGAAAGGCCACCGCATCGAGCTTCTCGAGCCGGGCGATGTGGAGGGCAAGCCCGCCCATCGACTGAAAGTCGCGTTCAGCTCCGGCTTCGAGCAGATTCTGGTTCCTCGACGTCGATTCGTTCCTCCTTCTTCGAAAGGAGATGGCGGGCGAGGAGGGGGAGAGGGATCTGGAGCGGCCCCGCGCGTGGTACTACGACGACTATCGCCCGGTGAACGGGGTCCTGATGCCCTACTGGGTATACGTCGAAGAACCGCTCTTCTCCCGTGAGTACGTCTTCGAGGCCATCGAAGCGAACGTCCCCATCGATGACGCGGTCTTCGAGCCGCCCCCGGGAGCGGCGCAGACCTCTCGTTGATCTTCGAGGACTCGACGATCCGGCGCTACGAGATGCCTACTCCCTGCGGCTTCTTGAAACGCAGAAGGAAGCGGGCGAGCCAGACTCCCGTGAAGAGCAGGTAGAGCCCGAGGACGATGAACATCGACTTGGAATCGAGCCTCGGCGCGGAAGACCGGTTGGTCGCCACCACCATCTGGATGACGATGAGGTAGAGCGCGAGCGAGGCGGCGCCGAACCAGTCCAGCTGCGTGGAAATGGCGTCGAGAGTTTCCTCCCGTTGCTCCGGAGCGAGCCAGTAGTCCCGGTTCGGGAGGTTGAACCACGCCGGAGGGATCCTCCGGAAAAGAGCTCCCAGACCGACGGGGATGAGCACGGCGATTCCCAGCATCGACGCGGCGAGCGCGACGAACCCGTCCCTGGATTGAAAACCGTCCGGCCGCCCCGTCCCATCGAAGTGGGACGCCATCGTCTCCGGAAGGGTGGGATAGGACCAGACGAGCTGAACGCCCCCGGCGGCCGCGAGCAGCAGGAGAACAGCTCTCGAGGTCCTCATCTACGTTCAGGCTAGCAAAGGGGCGGAGAATCGGTCAAAGCGTCGCGGTGGGAACGAGGGGGCGGATGGAGTATAAGTAAACCACGAGGTAACCTCATGGAGGACGTGAAAGAGACGGCGGAGCTCAGGGCTCTCGTGGAGTCGGAAGTGAGGCGCCAGCTCGTCGAGGCTCGCAGGGAGATCGACCAGTCCATCGCCGAGGTCCGGGAGCGGACGGTCGACGATCGGGCGACGATCGTCGTCTTCAGCGGAGAGCTCGACAAGGCCATCGCTGCCATGGTGATCGCCACCGGAGCGGCGGCCGCCGGGCTCGAGACCTCCATGTTCTTCACTTTCTGGGGACTCTCGATCCTGAAGAAGAAGGGCGGGGCTCGCCCGAAACCGGGCATCAAGGAGAAGATGTTCGCGCTCATGACGCCGTCGAGCTCGGAGACTCTCGGAGTCTCCAAGATGAACTACTTCGGGATGGGCTCGAAGATGCTCCGGTCGATGATGAAGGACAAGAACATCTCGAGCCTCGAAGAGCTCATGGGCATGGCGCGTGATCTGGAAGTGAAGATGATCGCCTGCACCATGTCGATGGATGCGATGGGGATCGAGAAAGAAGAGCTGGTGTCCGGGCTTTCGTACGGCGGCGTGGCCGCTTACATGGCGGACGCCGCGCGCTCCCGGGTCACGCTCTTCATCTGACCGCGCTGATGGAAACGGACGGGACTTCCGCTGCCGGGGCGGTAACCATCGGCGAGCTCTTGAAGCGGGCCGACGGAGGAGAGCCGCTCGTTCTCCTCGACGTGCGCAACGACGAGGACTTCGACCGATGGAAGCTCGAGGGGAGAATGCCCCTCGAGACCGTCCACGTTCCCTACTTCGACTTCCTCGAGGACGAGGAGCGGGCCGCCTCGACGCTTCCTCGCGGCCGGGAGATCGTCGTGGTCTGCGCCTCCGGAGACTCCTCGGCGATGGTCTCCGAGCTCCTGAGCGAGAAGGGTCTCCCCGCGAGAAACGTCTCCGGAGGCATGGCGGCCTACGGGGCCTATCTGGACCCGGTCGCGGTTCCCCTCGCACCGGTCGATAAGGGCCGATTCGAGATCTGGCAGCTCAACCGTCGAGGCAAGGGCTGTCTTTCCTACGTGGTCCGCGCGGGCGACGAGGCGATCGTGGTGGACCCCTCGCGAGACATCGCGCGGTACGAAGGGTTCCTCGACGAGCTCGGAGCCCGTCTGGTGCAGGTCCTGGACACCCACGTGCACGCCGACCACGTGAGCGGAGGACCCGCGCTCGCGAAGAAACGGGGCGCACCCTACTTCGTCGCCGCGGGCGACGAGTTCGAGCTTCGGAAGGACGTCACTCCGCTCGCCGACCGAGCCGAGATCCGACTGGGAGGAGAACGGGGCGTGAGCGTCCAGGTCCAGGCCGTCAAGACCCCCGGTCATACCCCCGGCTCGACCTCGTACCTCGTCGGAGGAAAGTATCTGTTCTCCGGCGACACGCTCTTCATCCGGAGCGTGGGACGCCCCGACCTCGGGGGACAGGTCGTTCCCTGGGGCAGGTCGCTCTTCCACACCCTGAAGGAGCGCATCACCTCGCTGCCCGACGATACCGTGGTTCTTCCCGCGCACTACGCGGACGTCTCGGAGATCGGACCCGGGGGCGTCGTCTCCGGCCGGCTCGGCGACTTGAGAGCGACCGTTCCCGAGCTCCAGATCGCGACCGAAGAGGAGTTCGTGGAAGCAATGCGCCGGGAGGTGGGCGAGCCTCCCGCCGCCTATGCCGACATCATCCGCGTGAACCTGGGGACCGCCGAAGCCTCCCCGGAGAAGATCTCGGAATGGGAGCTGGGAAAGAACGAATGTGCGGCCAAGGGCCGTAAGCATTGAGACGAGGCATTGAATCCAATAACGGAGAAGAACGCAAAGGCGCAAAGACGCAAAGGCGCAAAGCAGAAATGGAGTATTTCTTTGCGTCTTTGCGCCTTGGCGTCTTTGCGTTCTCTCCCCTCTCCCTCCGTGTGGCCTAGGGGTGAGTGATTTTGTTGCGCCTTCGTGCTGAATGAGGAATCCATGGAGAATAAGAAGCTCGATGTGCGGGGCGCCAAGTGCCCGGTGCCCATCGTCAAGGCCAAGAAGATGATCGACACCATGCAGGTGGGCGAGATTCTCGAGGTCCTCGCGACCGACCCCGGGTCGATCGCGGACTTCCAGGGATGGGCGAAAGTGTCGAAGCTCGCGACGCTCAAGGAGCAGCGAACGGAAAAGGACGAGACCGGCAAGGACGTCTACGTTCACGTAGTGGAGAGATCCGCATAGCCCCCATGCCGACGGCCGTCGCTTCGGATCCCGTGCGGTGGGCGAAGGTCATCGACCAGACCCGCTGCATCGGCTGCCACGCCTGCAGCACCGCCTGCAAGTCCGAGAACCTGGTCCCGCTCTCCGTCAACCGGACGTACGTGAAGTACGCCGACGTCGGCGTCTTTCCCCAGGCCCGGCGGGCGATGCAGGTCACGCGCTGCAACCAGTGCGAAGCGCCACCCTGCGCCGACGCCTGTCCCACGGGAGCGATGTATGCGCGCCTCGACGGGATCGTGGACTTCGACAAGTCGATCTGCATCGGCTGCAAGGCCTGCATCGCGGCCTGTCCCTACGACGCGATCTTCATCAATCCCGAGGACCACTCCGCCGAGAAGTGCAACTTCTGCGCCCACCGGCTCGACGTCGGGCTCGAGCCGGCCTGCGTCGTGGTCTGCCCGACGGAGGCGATTTTCATCGGGGACCTGAACGACCCGTCCTCCCGGGTGGCGAGAACGGTGAACCGCGAGCCCGTCCTCGTGCGCCGTCCCGAGAAGGACACCCGGCCCAAGCTCTTCTACAAGGGAGTTCACCAGGCGACGCTCGATCCCATCGCCGCCCGCAGGCCCGAGGGCGGGCTCTTCCTCTGGAGCGAGCAAGGCAGCCTCTCGCATCAGGTCACCTCCGGACACCCCGAGGGGTTCGGCAGCGCCGCAGCCGCTCTTCTCTCCTACGACGTCCCTCACCGCGCTCCCTGGGACTGGCGGGTGAGCCTCTACACCTGGACCAAGGGCATCGCCTCGGGGGTGTACCTCGTGGTCGCGCTGCTCGTTCTGATGAGGCTCGTCTCCGAGGCCAGCCCCCTGTGGCTGTGGGCCGTCCCGATTCTCGGCGGCTCGTTTCTCGCGTTGACCGGAGCGCTCCTGGTCTGGGACCTCGAGCATCCCGGGCGTTTCTACATGATCTTCACCCGGGGCCGGTGGCAGAGCTGGCTGGTGAAAGGGGCCTACATCATCGGCGGGTTCAGCGCGGTGCTCGCGGCCCACTTTCTTTCGAGCCTCGGCGGAGGCTCGCGACTTCAATCGTCGCTGATGATCGCCGGCATCCCGCTCGCGGCCCTGACCGCTATCTACACCGCCTATCTCTTCGCCCAGTCCAAGGCGCGGGACCTGTGGCAGAACCCCCTGCTGCCACCTCAATTCGTCGTGCACTCCGTCCTCGCCGGGGCCGCGGCGCTGGCCCCCGTAGCCGCGGTGCTCGAGGCCCGCGCCGAGGCGCCCATTCTTCGCATCGTGGCCCTCGCGAGCTTCCTTCACCTCTTCCTCATCTGGGGAGAGTCGACGCTCGCCCACGTGACCGCCCACGCACGGCTCGCCTCCTGGGAAATGACGCGGGGAAAGCTCCGCAGCTTCTTCTGGAGTTCGGTCGCGCTCGTCTGCTTCGGCCTTTTCGCCCCTCGCGTCGGGAGCCTCGGAGCGCTCGCCGCCCTCTTCGGCCTGCTGGCGTACGAGCACGCGCACGTCCAGGCGGCCCAGTCGGTGCCCCTCGCATGAGCGAGACTCGCTATCCTCCTTACCCGGGCCCGAGCCGGATTCACCTGGCGGCTTTCCCCCCGAAGGAGCGGTGGGACGAATGGAAAGAGCTCGATTCCACCGCATGGCCCCGACGGGTCGAGCGCCGCTACATGCTGGTTCCCACCACCTGCTTCAACTGCGAGTCCGCCTGTGGACTCCTCGCCTACGTCGACCTCGACACGAAAGAGGTTCGCAAGCTCGAGGGAAACCCCGAGCATCCGGGATCGAGAGGAAAGAACTGCGCCAAGGGACCGGCCACGTTGAATCAGTCGCAGGACCCCGAGCGAATCCTCCACCCTCTCAAACGGGCGGGTAAGCGCGGCGAGGGTCGTTGGCAGCGCGTGTCCTGGGACGAGGCGCTCGACGACATCGCCGCCCGGATCCGGAGAGCGATTCAGGAAGAGCGCCGGAACGAGGTGGTCTATCACGTGGGGCGTCCGGGCGAGGACGGTTACGCCGAACGGGTGATGGCCGCCTGGGGTCTCGACGGCCACAACTCCCACACGAACATCTGCTCCTCGGGCGCCCGGGCGGGTTATCACTACTGGATGGGGTTCGACCGGCCGAGCCCGGACCACGCCAACGCCGACGTGATCCTCCTGGTGAGCGCCCATCTCGAGTCCGGCCACTACTTCAACCCCCACGCCCAGCGCATCATGGAAGCGAAGCGGGAGGGAGCGAAGCTCATCGTCCTCGACGTGCGCCTCTCGAACACCGCGACTCACGCCGATCACTGGCTCGCTCCCTATCCCGGGAGCGAAGCGGCGATCTTCCTCGCCATCGCTCGCCACCTCATCCAGACGAAGCTCTACGACCGTGAGTTCGTGCGGCGCTGGTGGAACTGGCGCGAGTACCTGGAGGCTGCGAGGTCCGACCTCCCGCAGACGTTCGAGAGCTTCGAAGAGCTCCTCGACGGCCTCTACCGGGAGTTCACTTTCGAGTACGCGGAGAAGGAATCGGGAATCGACGCTTCGATCCTCGAGGAGGTGGCGGGGATCGTGGCGAAAGCGGGCGCGCGCCTTTCGACCCACAACTGGCGGAGCGCCGCGGCGGGGAACCTCGGAGGCTGGCAGGTCTCGCGAACCCTCTTCCTCCTGAACGCGCTCCTCGGCGCCGTCGCCAAGCCAGGCTCCGTCTATCCGAACGGATGGAACAAGTTCGTCGCGAGGCCCATCCACCTCCCGCCGCACCCCGACGTGTGGAACGAGATGAGCTGGCCCGCCGACTATCCGCTCTCGCTTCACGAGATGTCGTTCCTCCTCCCCCATCTCGTCAAGGAGGGACGCGGTCGGCTCGACGTCTACTTCACCAGGGTCTACAACCCCGTCTGGACCAACCCCGATGGGTTCACCTGGGTCGAGATGTTGACCGACGAGGAGAAAGTCGGTCTCCATATCGCGCTCACTCCCACGTGGAGCGAGACCGCTTACTTCGCCGACTACGTTCTGCCCATGGGAATCGGAAGCGAGCGCCACGACATCCACTCCTACGAGACCCACGACGCCCAGTGGATCGGCTTCCGACAGCCCGTGCTCCGCGCCGCTCGCGAGCGTCTGGGAGAGACGGTTTTGGACAGCCGGGAGACGAATCCCGGCGAGGTCTGGGAGGAGAACGAGTTCTGGATCGAGCTCTCCTGGCGAATCGACCCCGACGGCGCCATGGGAATCCGCAAGTTCTTCGAGTCGCGCGAGCGACCGGGCGAGAAGCTCGGAGTCGACGAGTACTACCGCTTCATTTTCGAGAACTCCGTCCCCGGTCTTCCTCAGAGAGCCGCCGCCGAAGGTCTTGCCCCTCTCGCCTACATGCGCCGCTACGGCGCCTTCGAAGTGCCGAGGAGCGGCGGCGCGATGCACGAGCAGGAGGTGCCGGCCGAGGAGCTCGAGGACGTCCGCGTGGATTCGCGGGGCCGCGCGTTCACCCGGGCGCTGAAGCCGCCTCCGGTCAACATCGTGCCGCAGCCGACCCCCGCCGGAGACGCCGACGGCCGGAGGCCGGTCGGGGTCGAGGTCGACTCCCGGATCCTCCGCGGCTTTCCCACGCCGAGCGGAAAGCTCGAGTTCTACTCCGCAACGCTCGCGAAATGGGGCTGGCCGGAGCACGCCCTTCCCGGCTATATCAAGAGCCAGATTCACCCCGAGAATCTCGAGAACGGAGAGATTCCCCTCATCCCCACCTTCCGTCTCCCCGTCCAGATTCATACCCGGAGCGCGAACTCCAAGTGGCTCGACGAGATCGCGCATACCAATCCGCTCTGGATTCATCCGCGCGACGCGGCCCGGATCGGCGTGAGGACGGGAGATCTCGTGCGCGTCGAGACCCGCGCGGGCCACTTCGTGGTCAAGGCCTGGGTGACCGAGGGAATCCGGCCCGGCGTCGTCGCTTGCAGCCATCACATGGGCCGCTGGAAGCTCTCCGATGCCGGCCAGCGCCAGTTGATGGCGACAGTCGCGATCCGCCACGACCAATCGAGCTGGGCGCTGGCGCGGGAGATCGGCGTCGTCCCCTACGAGTCGAAAGACCAGGACACGCGGCGGATCTGGTGGACCGACTCCGGCGTCCATCAGAACCTCACGTTTCCGGTGCAGCCCGACCCCGTTTCGGGGATGCATTGCTGGCACCAGGCGGTCCGTATTCGACGGGCGCTTGCGGGCGATGCCTACGGCGACGTCGTGGTCGATACCGACAAGACGCACCGGCACTACCGTCGGTGGCTCGAGATGACTCGGCCGGCGGGCCGCGTCTCTCCCGATGGAACGAGGCGGCCTTACTGGCTCCTTCGGCCCTTGAAGCCTTCGCTGGACGCTTATCGGCTGCCTCGAGAATGACCCGCTGGGCCGATGTCCGCACCGACCTTTTCGCCGGCCTGGTAGTCGCCCTCATCGGGCTTCCTCAGTGCCTCGCTTACGCGATGATGTCGGGTCTTCCCCCGGCCTACGGGATCGCGACGGCGGCGGTGCCGGGGCTCGTCGCCGCGCTCGTCGGCAGGAGCGCCCAGGTGATAACCGGGCCCACGAATACCACCGGGCTCCTAATCCTGAGCGCGCTCCTTCCGTTTCTGGGGACGAACGGCATCATCTCTTCCGACGGGCTGTCCGCCGTGGCGACTCTGACTCTCCTCGCGGGAGTAACCCGGCTGGTTCTCGCCCTCACCGGCGGCGCCGCGCTCGTTCGATTCCTGCCCGAATCGGTGCTCGTCGGCTTCACCGCGGGCGCGGGGGTCCTCATCGCGTCGATGCAGCTCGACGAGGCGCTCGGACTCCCTCCGGTGAGCAGAGCGCGGCTCTTCGGCGAGATGAGCGCGGTCCTGGACTACCTTCGAAGCGGAACGTACCCCGAGTTCCCCTCCCTCCTGGTGACCGCCGCCGTGGTCCTCGCGCTCTCGCTTGGACGGAAGCTCTCCCCGAAAGGCCCGATGGCTCTGGCGATGCTGATTGTCTTGAGTCTGGGCGCCTGGGCGTTCGGATGGAACGGCGAGAGCGGGCTCGCTCTCGTCTCCGACCGCGCTCCCGTGCCCACTGGGAGATGGCCCGACGCGGCTCTTCCCCATTTGAGTCCCGGCCTCCTGGAACAGTTCTTCGTCCCCGCGCTCGCCATCACCCTTCTCGGAACTCTGGAGCTCGCAGTGAGCGCGCGCGCCCGTGGCGCCCGCCCGGACATGAGGCGCGAGATCCTCGCCCAGGGCTGGGCGAACGTCGTTGGAGCCTTCACCGGGGCCTTTCCCGCATCGGCGAGCTTGACGCGCTCCGCCCTTTTGCGGCTCGCCGGCGCGCGAACGCGGCTCGCGCCGGCCGCCGCCGCGGCCTTCATGGTTCCGATCCTTCTCTTCACCGGGCGCTCGATCTCCTACGTCCCCCAGGCCGCTCTCGCCGGGATCCTGTTCGTCACCGCCCACGACATGATCGACTGGCAGTCGGTATCACGGATGTGGCGGGCGACGAGGGCGACCCGCCTGCTGCTTCTGGTCACGCTTTCCTCGACGCTGCTTCTGCCGCTCGAGTGGGCCATCCTGCTGGGCGCGGGCCTGGGCCTCGCGATCCACCTCGCCCGCACCAGCGTCCCCCGGCTCCGGCTCCTCGTCCCCATCGGTGACGACTACGATCGCATGGTTCCTCTGAAGCCGGAAGACAAGCCCGAGATCGTGGTCGTCGAGGTGAGCGGCCATCTCCATTACGCCGCCGTCGAGCCGTTTCTCGCGGAGCTGGAGCATCGGATCCCGCCCTCGGCGAAGATCGTGGCGATGGACCTGACGCACGCGCACGAAATGCGCTTCACCGCGCTCGTGGCGCTCGAGCGCTTCGCCTCCGATCTGGCGAAGAAAGGCATCGCTCTCCATCTCGCGGGGGTCTCCGACGAAGTGATGCGGATGATCGCGGCGAGCGGCAGCAGCCTCCCGGCGACCCCGGCGGAGGCGGAGCCCTACCTCAGCCTCCGGAAGTGCCTCCGGGGGGTCGAGGCTCAACGATCGGAATCGATCACCCGTTCTGGCGCGAGCTGAGGGCCGAGCGAGGGTCCGTCGTAGATGTTCCACGCCGTGAAGACGGCGATGATCTCGTACTCGACGGCAGCGGGCCTGCCGCGCTCTCAGGTGCGCCGGGCCTTTACGGTCGACCCAAGGCATTCCCGCGATGAAGCCTTCCTGCGCGCATCACGTGCGTGATGTAGCGCAGGTTCTTCACGTCATCGAGCGGGTTCCTGGAAACAATGATGAGGTCGGCAACTTTTCCGGCTGCGATCGTGCCAATGTCGTCACGACCCATCGCGAGCGCGCCGTTTCGTGTCGCCATCAAGACGACCTCCGCCGCTTCGATGCCTGCCCCCTGCATGGCCTCGAGCTCGGCGTAGATCGAGGGGCCATGAAGCGTGCCGGGATTTCCCGCGTCCGTTCCCATAGCGATCGGAATGCCGGCTTCATGAACGCGGCGCAGGTTCGCGACCTTTCTCTCAAAGGCCGATTCGAGTTCCGCCCGATACGCGTTCAGGTCCCGGTCGTAGGCGCGGACGCTCGGGTGGTCGACGAGCCCGGGGCTGTTCGCAATCATTTGCCACGTTTGTTCGTCGACACACCGGTTCGGATCATCGATCGCAGGCGGCGCGACTCCTTTTACGGCGGCGTACATCCGTCGATAGCCGTCGCTCGTCAGAAGGGTCGGCGTGTAGATCGTGCGTTTTTCCCTGGCCAGGGAAAGAAACTCCTCGTCCACCCGCTGATCCTCGACACCGTGGACGAGTCGATACGCTCCCGCTCGTAGCCCGACCTTGGCTTCCCGAAGGGTTGTTGCGTGCACGATCAGCGGTAGACCTCTCGCGGCTGCTTCGTCCGCGGTTGCGGCGACTCTGGCGTCGATTGCGTCTTCTTGTCCCTCGGGCACGGGCAAGAGCCAGATTTTGACCGAATCGGCGCCGAAGGCTGCCAGGAAGCGTACGGCCGTGCGCCCCGCCTCTTCGTCAGAAAGCATGACGTACTGCTGGGCGGCCGGAAGATTCAAGGCCGCCGGCGGAGCGTGTGTGATGCGCGGGCCCGCGACGGCGACGTGGGGTGCCAGGGGGTTGTGCTCGGCGTCCGCCCTCAGGTCCAGGGACCAGGGGTATCCGCCTGTGTCGAAGACCGCCGTGACTCCGGAACAAAGATAGGAGCGGTAGTACCGTTCGGGCTCCGCCTTCAGGCGCGCCATGACCTCCTCGTAGGGGAACGAGATCCTGGAGGTCCAGGCTGCTCGGCCTTCCGTCGAACCAGCCGGTCTGACCAAAGTGGACGTGGGAATCTATGAGCCCAGGCAAGATCCAGGCGGTGTCCTCTAGCTCGATGATCTCGGCGCCGCGCGGAATCGGACAGCGTTCAGCGGTTCCTGCGCAAGCGATGGTCTCCCCGGTGACCACGACGCGACTCCCGGGTAGCGGGGGACCCCCGTTGCCGTCGAATAACGTGGCTCGATCGAGGACGACCGTCGGTGCGGGTTGCGTCTCCTGGGCTTCGGTCCTCGAGACCATGCAGAGTAGGCCAGTCGCGAGCGGAAGGAGCATCAAGCGAGATGACATGAGCGTCTCCAATGGGCCGGGATTGTATCGGCTCGTGCCCTTTGATACGAAGTGCGAATCGAACGGGTATCCGAAAAAGCAATGGATCTCGACGCGCATTCGCCCGGATCGCCGGGGTCTCCGGTCAGCGTATGGATCATCGGAAGCACGATGCGGGAGGGCTGTGATGCGCTTCACCGCCCTGGTGGCCCTCGAACGCTTCGCCTCCGACCTGTCGAAGTAAGGCATCGCCCTCCATCTAGCCGGCGTCTCCGACGACGTGGTGCTGAGGATCGAGGCCAGCGGCAGCCACCTCCCGGCGACTCCGGCAGAAGCCGAGCCCTACCTCAGCTTGAGAAAGTGCCTACGGGGCGTCGAGGCTCAACGAACCGAATCGATCACTCGTTCCAGTGCAAGCGGAGCGGCGAGAGAGGGTCCATCGTAGATGTTCCACGCCGTGAAGACGGCGACGATCTCGTACTCGGGCACCACGAAGAGAAACTGCCCTCCATAGCCGAGAGCCGCCTGTGCCCAGGAGCGCTGACGTCCCTCGTAGGGGAGGAGCCACCACTGGAATCCGTATTTCCGCTCTCGCCCCGAAACGATGGCAGGGGCCGTGGACTCCGAAACCCAGCCCTCGGGCAGAATGCGCTTCCCCTCCCACACCCCGTCCTTCAGATACAGGTATCCGATTTTGGCGAGATCCCGCGCCGTCGAAATATAGACCGCCCTCGGTGTCCGAGAGTCCGGTCGGAGTTTTCTTCCAGTACCAGCCTTCGATCCCGAGCAGCCCGAAGAGGTGCTTCCCGCCGTACGCATCGGGATCGTCTCCCGTCGCGTTCTTCAGAATCTGCCCCAGGAGCTCGGTGACACCGCTGTTGTAGACGAAGACCTTTCCCGGCTCGGCGGCCATCTTCTGATCGAGAACGAACTGCACCCAGTTCTCGCTCCCCTCCATCGCGGCGCAGCTGTTCTTGGGATCGGTGTAATCGACGGTGGTCTCGTCCCATTCGATTCCCGGAAGTCATCGTGAGGAGGTGGCGGAGCGTGAGCGCGCTCCATCGCGGGTCATCACCTTGCGTGCGGAACCCCTCGAAGAGCGGCAGGACGGCGGCGTCCAGATCGAGTGGCGCGCCGTTGTGCTTCGCGATACCGATGAGGGCCGAGGTCACGCTCTTGCTCACCGACTGCATGGTATGGAACGGGCCTTTGCGGTAGTAGGGGTGCCAATCGGGGTCGTAATAGTTATAGGGGCCGCGCTCGCCTTTGCCCTCGAAGAGACGGTCGTAGTCGTGGGTGTACGTTTTCTCGAAGACGATGCGGCCGTTCCGGATGACCAGCATGGAGTCGACGTAGCCGTGTTTTCCCGAGGCGAGCTCCTGGTGAAACGCCTCGAGAACGGCGGCATCGACGTTCTCCGCCTCCGGGGTCGAAGTCTTCCATCCTCGGGTGGGCCAGTCGAGAGCTGCGAGAGCCATCCAGAGCGCCAACGTCATTGAGTGCATGCCGTCCTCCCCCTTCGGGGACGAGGATATCGCTACGCTGCCTCGCGGTGGTAGCCTTCGCCTGGCGAGTGGAGGCTTAGGCGCCATGACCATCCCGGCGGGAACGAGGCTCGGAGCCTTCGAGGTCTCGTCCCTTCTTGGTGTGGGTGGGATGGGCGAAGTCTACCGGGCTCGCGACGCGAAGCTCGGCCGGGAGGTGGCTCTCAAGCTTCTCCCGGAATCTCTCGCGCGAGACGAGGAGAAGCTGGCACGCCTCGAGCGGGAAGCGCACCTTCTCGCGTCCCTGAATCATCCCAACATCGCGACCCTCCATGGCCTCGAGGAGTCCGAGGGGCTCCGGTTTCTCGTCATGGAGCTGGTGCCCGGCGAGACCCTTGCCGAGAGGCTCGCCCGAGGACGGCTGAGCATCGAGGAATCGCTTTCTGTCATGCGGCAGATCGGAGAGGCCCTCGAGGCCGCCCATGACAAAGGGATCATCCATCGGGACCTGAAACCCGCGAACGTCAAGGTCACCTCTGACGGAAAGGTGAAGCTCCTGGATTTCGGTCTCGCGAAGGCGATCGCGGAGGAGAGATCTCCCACGGATCTGTCGCACTCCCCCACTCTGACCCGGGAAGGCACGGAGCACGGCGTCATCCTGGGGACGGCTTCCTACATGAGCCCGGAGCAGGCGCGGGGCCAAGTTCTCGATCGGAAGACCGACATCTGGTCTTTCGGCTGCGTCCTGTACGAAGTCCTCACGGGACGGAAGGCCTTCCCCGGCGAGACGGTCTCGGACATCATCGCCTCGATCCTGGCCCGCGATCCGGATTGGGATGCGCTTCCGGAGCGCACACCGGTCAAGATCCGGGATCTTCTGCGCCGGTGTCTTCGGAGGGAACCGCATCGGCGCCTTCACGATATCGCTGACGCGCGAATCGAGATCGAAGAATCTCTGGCCGAGCCTGCGGCAGTCCGCGTCGCTTCCCGACCCAGGCGGGTCCTACCTCTGGTCGTCGCCGGTCTCGTGGCGGCCTTCGTGGCCAGTATCGGCGCCTGGAGCGTATTACGGCCCGTACCGCTCGCTCCCTCTCGCTTCGACCTCAGTCTCCCGCCCGAGGAAGCTCTCACCCACTTGAACGATCCCGTCGTGGCCTGGTCTCCCGACGAAACGCGCGTTATCTACGTGGGGGGATCACCGAGAAAGCTGTACGTCCGCGCCATCGAGCAAGTGGAATCCACCGCCATCCCCGGTACTGAAGGCGCAATTACTGCTTTCTTTTCCCCCGATGGTGAGTGGGCCGGGTTCTACACTTTTGGCCAGTTGAAGAAAGTGCAGCTCGCGACTGGAACGGTCATCCCACTTTGCGACGCCCCCAATGCCTGGGGCGCGAGTTGGGGCGACGACGGCACGGTCCTCGTTGCCCCGACGTTTGGCTCGGGACTCTCACGGGTCTCAGCGTCGGGCGGCGTTCCTTCGGTCGTGACCACACCAGATTCGAGTCAGGGAGAGATCTCGCACCGGTGGCCGGAGTTTCTACCAGGTGCGAAGGCGGCGCTTTTTACGATCTGGACGGGTTCTACCGATACGACGCGCATCGCCGTGCTCTCGCTAGAGACCCGCCAGCGGCGAATCTTGATCGAAGCGGCATCCTTTGCACGGTACTCGCCTACCGGACACATCGTCTACACGCGCGGAGGAAAGTTGGAAGCTGCTCCCTTCGATCTCGGGAGGCTCGAGGTGACGGGACAGCCGGTACCGCTCTCCTTGGAGGTCCGGACTCTCAGTGGTTTCGGAATCGCGCATTTCACGCTCTCCAGAGAAGGATCTCTCGCCTACGTTCTTCCGAGTGGTCCCTCCGAAAGGACTTTGCTGTGGGTGGATCGAAACGGATGGATACGGCCCCTTACCGAAGCGAGGCGCGATTATCACTATCCTCGCCTTTCGCCCGATGGAAAGCGTCTCGCCCTGAGGATCGAGGACGAAAGAGCCCACATTTGGATCGATGATCTGGAGCGCGACGCTCTCACCCGTTTGAGTGGTCCGGACGCGGAGTATCCTATCTGGACGCCGGACGGCGAGAGGGTCACCTTTGGTTCGGGAACAGCACCCTTCGAGATCGTCTGGCAGGCGGCGGATGGGAGCTCCCCGCCCGAGAGACTCACCTCCCTCACCACATCCGGGACTTCCAACCCGGACTCCTGGTCTCCGGACGGAAAGTGGCTTGCGTTCACCGACGTTCATCCCACGAGCCAGGAGGATATCTGGCTTCTGTCTCTCGAGGGCGATCGTAATGCACGCCCTTTCCTTCAGACGCCGGCCCGCGAAGCGGGCGGGATCTTCTCACCGGACGGACGATGGATCGCCTATGACGCGAACGAGTCGGGCCGAATGGAGGTGTACGTTCAGCCCTTTCCCGGACCGGGCGGAAAGTGGCAAGTCTCGACGGAGGGCGGCAACCAGGCGGTCTGGGCGCGAAACGGGCGAGAGATCTTCTACCGCAACGGCGATAAGATGATGGCGGTGGAGGTCGAGACCGAGCCGTCCTTCCACCTGTCGAAGCCCAAAATGCTTTTCCAAGGAAGTTACGCGGGCGCCGACGGATGGTTTGGCTACGCCGGCTACGACGTCACTTCCGACGGCCAGCGCTTTCTCATGATCCGGACCGAGGAAGAACCGGCGCCCACCCGGATCCGCGTCGTTCGCAACTGGGCCGAGGAGCTGAAAGCAAAAGTCTCTTCGAGCGGGCGGTAGCCCGACGAGAAGGCCCTCGACGGCCAGCGTCCAGGGCGGCTTACGCTCGTCGCGCGTGATAAGATTTCAAATATGCCGTTGCCTGATGAGATCCTGGCCGAGTCGTCCGCGCTGTTTCACGATACGCGCGCCCAGGACATCGATCCGGAGGCGCACGCGGCGTTCGTGATCGAGCGGGTGCTGGACCGCGGCACGTTGCGCAGCGTCGGCGCACTTCTTCGATACTATGGGCGGGATCGCATCCGCAGCTTCTTGCTCGAGGGCGGGACCGAACGCGTCTCGAAACGGACCGTGCCGCTTTGGGCGGCCTTCCTCCAGATCGCTCCTGACGAGTGCATACCGAAGTCCTCACCGCTGCGCAGCTCGCCGTTCTGGACGGCCTGACGGCCGTTCCGGCGGTTCGCGAGTTCTACCTCGCGGGCGGCACGGCACTCGCCTTACGCCATCGCCATCGTCGCTCGGTCGACTTCGACTTCTTCCGGGAGACCTCGTTCGACGAACAGGAGCTCCTGCTTGCGCTGGAGCGCGCGTTCGCCAGGCTCGAGCGGCTTCCGACGGGCGAGCAGACCCTGTACGTGCGTTTGTCCGACGTGACCACGACGTTCTTCCAATACCCGTATCGCCTGCTCCGTGATCTGGAACCAACGCCCTGGGGTTTCGGTCTCGCTTCGGACAGTGACATCGCGGCGATGAAGATCGAGGCGATTGCCGGGCGAGGGTCCCGCAAGGACTTCGTCGACTTGCGTGTGCTCTGCCGCGCGGGCTTGACCCTCGACGCCGCATTCGATCTGTTCGACCACAAGTACGGCACTCAGCGAACGGACCGCTATCACCGCCTGCGAGCTCTCGCGTACTTCGGCGACGCCGAGCGAGAGCCGATGCCCGATATGCTGCTCCCTTTCGACTGGGACGAGGCCAAGCGATTCTTCACCGCCGAAGCGACCCGGTTGCTCGCCTCCGGAACGAAGTGAGGGCCATGCGCTCCCACGGACTCCTACCACACCGAGAGCATCGATTCCCGGGACGAGGGTTTTCGGGTAGAGAAGGCAAGGTCAGGAAGAATTCGGAGCCGGGCGCGGGGGGGGCGCCCGGCTCCTGTCGACCGCATCACCCCAACGTTCCGTTTCGGGAACGCCTCACAAGCGACGCAGCTTGGCTCGGACAAGATGGTTGTCCGGGTCGAGATCGAGGGCCAGGGCGAAGAGCGGCTTCGCCCGGCGTTTCATGCCGAGGGTCTCGTAGAGGGTCGCGAGTCCGAGGATCGACTCCTCATCGAAAGGATCGATCTTTATCGCCGCGCGGTAGTGCGCTTCCGCTTCCTTGCGCCACTTGGGATTGTTCTCGAGGGCCTGAGCCAGAGCGCGGTGGTACTCGGCTCGCGAGGGATCGAGCTGCACCACCTCCTCGAGGAGCCTCACCGCCTCGTGCCAGTCCTTGCGGGCGAGAAAGGGCGTAGCCTCCCGATAGTACCTGGCGGCGATGGTCTCTGCGGGAGTGGGAGGCGCGGCGACCGGAGCTTCGATGGGCGCCGCCATCGCCTCTCCCCGAGGCGCTTCCGAGCGAAGCGACTGGTCGTAGCAGCGGCGCGACGCGGGATTGTACAGAGCCTCGTAGGCCTCGGTCGCCTTCGCGAGGATCTCGTGAAGGAGCAGCTGGAGATCGCGAAGGTGCTCCGATCGATGACGGTCGGGATGGTACTTCTTCACCAGCGCGAGGTACGCCTTGCGGATCTCGGCATCTTTCGCCATCGGCCGCACGTCGAGGCAGTCGTAGAAAGTGCATCCCTCGAGAGCGGCGTGCTTCGCGAGGATCTCTTCGCGGGTCTTTCTCTCGTCGGCGGAGGCGGAGGATTCCGCGTCGGGCGGTCGCGATGGCGCGGATTCTCGCGAGGAGAGAAGCAGAGGCATCTCGAAGACCCGGCGCAGCGGCTTCGAGGGCGTCAGGTTGCGCCCTTTCGCGCCGAACTCCAGGAATCCGGCGGAGATCAGGGCGTACAGGCATCGCAGCGTCTCTTCTTCGGGGAGCGGGGTCACGGAGATCACGTCGCTGATGGAGGACTGGCCGTCCACGCGCGAGAGAACGAATCCCTCGTGGGGCGTGAGGCTCACCTGGTGGGAGTGCATCCAGGGGTCGGTCGAGTAGCTCACGATGCGGCTCAGGTCTCCGAGGGCAAGGCGGACTTTCTCCGGGCTATCGACGTGGCGCGTGCCTTCGAGGATCGTGGGAATCGTCGGAAGCTCGACCGCGAGATCTTCCGCGACCGGATTCGACTTCTCGCGAAAGCAGTACTCCCCCGAGCTCCAGGCGAAGAGCGGGTGGATGATGCCCCGCATCTGATCGGCGACCCAGGTGCGGACGTCGACCTCGCTCATCAAGCCCATCTGAACCAGGACCGCCCCGAGCTTTCGCCCCGTCGCCCGGACTTTGTTGGACGCGTCCGCGAGCTGTGACCGCGTGATCCGATCGTGTCGCACCAGGAGCTCGCCGAGGCGGTCGCCGTGCTGGTTGGAGCGGGCGAAGACGATCGACCCTTGTCCGAAGTAGATGTGCTTGCTGGTGAAATCCCTGGTGAGCTGGAGGACTCCGCTTTCTTCCGACCAGGCGAGCGAATGGAGGATCTCCGGAAGTTGATCCTGATTCAAGCTTCCCTGCACGGCGGCACCTCCTGCGTCGGGAATGTCCTTGGGAACAGTCTAGGCCCGGGGCGAGCGAAGGAAGGTGCGCGACATCATGGGGTTTCCGCGGGGTCGACGTGGGGGGAAAACCCAACGATCCAGATTCCGCCCCCACCCAACGGCCGATCGAATCGTGGAGCATCCTCTTCTATCCAGCTGACAAATTCAGAAAATTCCCTTGTCCCAAGTTGCCCCTTGAGACATCAATAACGGGATGTCCCAACTCGACCTCGAATCCGACGTCGTCGTGATCGGCGGCGGGCCCGCGGGGTCGACCGCCTCCGCGCTCATCGCCAGGGAAGGCTTCCGCGTCCAGCTCTTCGAGCGCGAGCGATTTCCCCGGTTCCACATCGGGGAGTCCCTCATCCCCGAGACTTACTGGGTCCTGAAGCGGCTCGGGATGCTCGAGAAGATGAGGAGCAGCCGCTTCGTCAGGAAGCACAGCGTGCAGTTCGTCAACGCCGCGGGCAGGGAGTCGGCGCCGTTCTACTTCTGGGACAACAAGCCGCACGAGTGCTCTCAGACCTGGCAGGTGGTTCGAAGCGAGTTCGATCAGATGATGCTCGAGAACGCGCGGGAGCACGGAGTGGTGGCGCACGAGGGAGCCCGGGTTCTCGACGTCCTGTTCGAGGAAGGCCGCGCCGTGGGCGTCCAGGTGGAGTTACCGGATGGAACGGCGGCCGGCGTGAGGGCTCGGGTGGTGGTGGACGCCAGCGGGCAGAGCGGTCTCCTGCAGAAGAAGTTCAAGCTCCGGGTCTGGGATCCGGTCCTCAACAAGAGCGCCATCTGGACCTACTGGCAGGGCGCCTATCGCGACACCGGCAAGGACGAAGGCGCGACCATGGTCCTTCAGACCGCGAACCGGAAGGGCTGGTTCTGGTACATCCCGCTTCACGACGATCGGGTGAGCGTCGGCGTCGTGGCCCCGTTCGACTACCTGATGAAGGGACGGTCCGACCACGAGAAGACTTACGAAGAGGAAGTGGCGGCCTGTCCGGCCGTCCAGAAGCGGCTGGCATCGGGCCGCCGCGTGACCGGGTACTTCGCGACCCGCGACTACTCGTATCGATCGAGAGAGGTCGCGGGCAACGGATGGGTGCTGGTGGGAGACGCGTTCGGCTTTCTCGATCCGCTCTATTCCTCGGGCGTGCTCCTGGCACTGCGCTCGGGGGAAATGGCGGCGGACGCGGTCGTCGACGGTCTTCGAACGGGCGACCTCTCGGGCGAGAAGCTGGGGCACTGGGGCCCGCTCTTCAACCAGGGGGTCGACCGGATGCGGCGCCTCGTCTGCGAATACTACGAGGGCTTCAGCTTCGGCCAGTTCGTCCGCGCCTATCCCCATCTCACGGGGCGGGTGACCGATCTCCTCATCGGAGATCTGTTCACCGATCGCGTCGACGGCGTTTTCACGTCCATGGAAGCGATGTATCCCGACGGAAAAACGCCGCCTCCACCCTGGGACGCGGCCGCGTCGCTCCCGGAGCCCGTCAAAGGCAACGAGCTCCTCCTTCCCGAAGGCCCTCGTCCTTAGCCTCGGCCTATCGCACGAGCTCGGGGCGCCCTTCGTTCCTCGCCGAGCGGTAGAGCGCCTCGAGGCACCGCAGGTTCGCCGCGGCCTCGGAAGCGGGATACCGCGGCTCCCTTCGCTCCAGGACCGAGTCGGCGAAGTGCTCGACCATCAACTGATACTCGTCGGCGCCGGGCAGAACGTGTATCGATCGGCCCGTTCGTCCGTGGTGCTCTTCGATCGCCGCCTCGCCCGCTCCGGGAACAAACGCGGAGCTCACGGCCAGGTGGCCGTCCGGTCCCACCGCTTGATAGGACTCGCGCCTCTCGAGAGTGAGAGCGCAGTCGAACTGCGCGAGGAGCCCGCTCTCGAAGCGCAGCGTCCCCGCCATCTGCGCGTCGACGCCGCTCGAAGCCCAGATGGCGAACGCCTGGACCTCTAGAGGCTCGGCACCGGCCAGGGTGCGCGAGACGTTCACGCAGTAGCAGCCGACGTCCATGAGAGCGCCGCCGGCGAGCTCTTTCTGAAGGCGGATGTCGTCGCTTCGACGCAAACGGAAGGTGAAGGTGGATTGGATGGCACGGAGCGGTCCGATGACCCGGTCGCGGACGAGCTTGACCACTCTTTCGGTACGCGGATGGAAGCGGTACATGAACGCCTCCATGAGAACGACGCCTCTCTCCCTCGCCGCCCGATCCATCTGGTCGCACTCCGCGGCCGTCGCCCCGAGCGGCTTCTCGCAGAGGACGTGCTTTCCCGCTTCCGCCGCTTTGACCGTCCATTCGCAGTGGAGGCTGTTGGGGAGACCGATGTAGACCGCGTCGATGTCGTCGGAATCGAGGAGCGCGTCATAGCTTCCGTAGGACTGCGGGATGCCGAGGTCGGAGGCGAAAGCGTACGCGCGCTCCCGACTGCGGCTCGCGACCGCGCGCACGTCGCCGTTCCGCGACGCCCGGATCGCGGGAATGACCGCCGCTCGGCCGATGTTCGCGGTGCTCAGGATTCCCCAGCGAAGCTTCCCCTCAGGCATGGCCCAGCCCCCTTTCCGGCGACGAGCCGATATCTTAACCTCAGTGCCGAGGGGAGAATCGCTGGAACTGCTGGGGCGCGAACCTTGTCATGAGCAATCAGGAACGGCGGATCCCGATGAGGCTGATGTCGTCGGCGAGCGGCGCGAACGACAGGAGGTCCGCTTTCACCGCGTCGACGATGTCCCGGGCCGATCGGTCCTTCAGCTCCCGCAGTTTCCTCTCCAGACGGTCCGGGAAGTAGTGCTCGCCGTCTCGAGCGTGCTCGAGAAGGCCGTCGGTATAGAGCAGCAGAATGTCCCCCGAGCCCATCAGCTTCCATTCGTTCAGCTGGTAGTCGTCCTTGTAGCCGAGGACGCTCTCCGTAGTTCCGCGGTCGATGGTGCTCTTCGAGGGCATGGTCCCGAGGGGAGGACAGGTGATGTAGTGCTCCCGGCTCACTTCCATGAACCGATCGTGCAGCCGAGAGAAGACTGCGGGCGCCGGGTGTGCGGCGGAGATGAACCGGAAGCGGGCGTCCTCGGTGATCTCCCCGTAGATCATCGTGATGAACTTGTGGACGCCCGAGGAGTTGTAGAAACGGGTGTTGAGGTTCTCGAACAGGTGCTTGGTGACTTCTCCGAAGAGGTCGAGCTCATAGAGCGAGCCGAGCAGGAACGCTTGATGGAGCATGGCTGCGAGCATGGCATCGGTCGCCCGATGCCCCGACACGTCCGCCAGGACGATCCCGGCCCTCGTCCGGCACTGCGAGAGGTTGGAGGCGACGTCTTCCCGACCCTGGGCTTCTGCCTGGGCGATTCTCGCTTCGAGATCGTAGCGTTTCTTGTAGTCCAGGTAGATGATGTGATCGCCGCCGAGGATCCCGTTGTAGGGAATGGTTACTCCATGGATGTCGAACCCGGCGACCCTGGGAACGTCTCCCGGCGTCGGTTTCAGATAGCTCGCGATGTCGTGCAAGTTCTCGAGCTCGCTCGCGAGCTCGAGAGCGTCTCTGACGGCTGGTTTCAACGGATCTCCCCTTGACCCGGACCGCGAGGGGCCGGGCCGACAAAGCCACGGCGTTGCTGAAATTGGTACGGATATAGTAGCGCGAACGCCGGAAGAGAACGAAGAGACCCTCGTTAAAATCCGGTAAACCCCGCGTGAGAAGGACTTCCCGCGTGCCCCGGCTCCCCTTTCCCGCGGCGATCCAGTATGTTATCGCCCGTGAGCACGCGCGCCATCGCCACCCCGCGATCCGAAGTCCTTCGCTCCGCCGTTCGCTGGCAGATCCTCGCGTTTCTGTGCCTCATCTCCCTTCTCGCGTACGTCTACCGCCAGAACGTCTCGATTGCGGGACTCGCGATTCGAACGGAGCTCGGGCTCAACGACTTTCAGCTGAGCTGGGTGATCTCGAGCGCCATCTGGGGCTATGCCCTCTTTCAGCTCCCCGGGGGACTCTTCGGGCAGGTGGTCGGACCGAGGCTCGCTCTCACCGCCATTCTGGTCCTGTGGTCGATATTGACGATGCTGAGCGGCGTCCTCCCGGGCACGATCTTCACGTCCGCGACGTCGATCTTCTTCGCCCTCCTGGCGCTGCGGTTTCTCCTGGGAGCGTCGCAGGGTCCGCTGTTTCCAATCGTGGGCGGAACCGTCGCCGCGTGGTTTCCCGTTTCCCGCTGGGCATTCCCGAACGCGCTTTCGAGCGCGGCCCTGAACATCGGATCGGCCGTGACCGGGCCTCTCATCGCCTGGCTCATGGTGACTCTCGGCTGGCGCGAATCGTTCTATCTGACCGCACCCTTCGGACTCGTGCTCGCGGCGCTCTGGTGGTGGTACGCGCGCGACGATCCCTCGGACCATCCGCGGGTGGAGCCGTCGGAGCTCGCTCTCATCCGCGCCGATCGCCCGCGGCAGTCGGCGGAGCTTCCCAAGGGGACCTGCGCCCGCCTCCTGAAGAACCGAGACGTGCTGCTCCTCACGCTCAGCTACATGTGCATGAACATGGTGTTCTACATCTTCTTTTCCTGGTTTTTCATCTATCTCGTCGACGTCCGCGGGTTCGACGCGCTCGCGGGAGGGTTCGTCGCGGCGCTTCCCTGGATCGTCGGCGCCGTCGGGGCCACCGCGGGCGGCGAGGTCTGCGACCGGCTCTGCAAGCGCCTCGGCCCCCGCTGGGGCTGCCGGATTCCCGGGATCGGAGGTCTCCTCGCAGTCGCCGTCCTTCTGTTCTTCGGCGCCGCCGCCCCGAATGCCGTTCTCGCGATTGCGCTCCTCTCCTTGTGCTTCGCGGGAAACCAGTTCACGGAAGGGGCGTACTGGGAGGGAACGACTTACGTCGGAGGTCGCTACGCGACCGCTGCCTGCGGCGTCCTGAACACCGGGGGGAACCTCGCGGGCATCGTGGCAACGCCCATGGTCCCCCTCCTGAAAGACGAGTTCGGCTGGTTCGTCGCGCTCGCGAGCGGCTCGGTCTTCGCCGTCATCGGAGCGGTGCTGTGGCTATTCATCCGCGCCGACCGGGCCATCGAGGACGTCAGCGCCGCGAGCTGAGCCTCTTCGCGACCGCCTCCACCTCCGCCATCACCCGTAGGGTGTTCTCGCCGAGGACCTTCCGCACCGTCGCCTCGTCGTAGCCTCGCTTGAGAAGCTCGTAGGTGACGGCGCCGAGCTTTCCGACGTGCTCGAGTCCCTCGGGCGCGGGAGCGTCGTAGCCGTAGTCGAGACCGAGCCCGACGTGATCCGGCCCCGCGACCTCGATGGCGTGGGCGATGTGATCGATGAAAACCGAGAGCGGGGTCCTCGCGCGCTCGACGGGATCGATGTACTTGATGACGGTATCGATGTGGATGACTCCCCCGTTCTTGGCGAGCGCCCGCAGCATGTCGTCCGACAGGTTTCGGGCGTGCTCCTTCACGCCGTCGACCGAGGAATGGGAGGCGATGACCGGCGCTTCCGTCGCGTCGAGTGCGTCGTAGAACGTGGAATCGGCGGTGTGCGAGACGTCGACGATCATCCCCAGTCGGTTCATCTCCTTCACCACTTCGACCCCGAAGGGCGAGAGTCCGCCGTGCCGCGGAGGCACCGGCTCGCCCGTCCCCGACGAGTCCGCCCAGTGCGTGTTGAAGGAATGGGTCAGGCTCATGTAGCGGACGCCGAGACGATGGAACAGCCGCAGCACCCGGAGGTCGTCCTCGATCATGTAGCCGCCTTCGACCCCCATGAGGGCGGCGAGACGACCGGAGGCCGCGATCCGGCGGACGTCCTCGGCGGTGGTCGCGAGCGCGATTTCCCCCGGGTACTTGTCGCAGAGCGCGAGGACCGCCTCGATCTGCCCGAAGGCGCGCTTCACCGCCATCCCGGGCCGCGGCTCCTCCTCCATGTAGATGGCGAAGAACTCGGCATCGAGCCCGCCCTCGCGGATGCGCGGCAGGTCCATATAGCCGTCCCGGTGACGCTCGGTGAACTGCCAGGGGCCGGGTGGAAAGCTCGCGACCCAGGGGCCTTCGATCTTCGCATGCAGCGGATCCGTCGCCGGGTCGTAAGCCGCGCCGGCGAGCCCGTCGTCGGTGATCTCGACCAGCCTGGTGTCTTTCTCGATGAACGGAGTGAGGTCCGCGTGGGTATCGAGGACGATCGCTTCCCTATGGAGGCGCTCGGCGCGGGCTCGGAGCTCGTCCTCGGACGACTGTGCCGCGGACCCGACCGCGGCCGCGAGAATCAGGGTGACGAACGTCGTCATTCGGTCCTCCAACCCGGGAGCCCGGGCTTCGTGTCCCGCAGAATCTCCAGAATCGCCTGGCGCTCTTCCCCGGGCAGCAGTTCGTAGAGACGACGGCAGAGGCGCTCCCGAACCGCTGTCGGCAATCCGTCGAAGTGCCGACTGTATACCATGTAGCTGAGCGGATACCGGAAGAGACGCCGCTCCAGATCGAAATCGCGGAGCGAGCGGCCGCTGCGGTCGCGCGGCCCCCGCTTCGGAAATATCTCGGTGAACGCCGAGACCCCGTGGATCGTCTCCCGCAGAGGGACCTCATCCAGGAACAGCATGTACCGGGCCACCTCCTCGATGCGCGACGCGAGCCCCGGATCGAGAGGCCCTGGAGGCCGAAGAGGCCCGACAGGATCGATGCGCGCCTCCCACGAAAGACGCGTGAAGAGGTTGGTCATCTGCGTCTGGTGCTCGAGGGTCATCAACGCCACGATGTCGCTCGTGGGCACGAGGTAGCGCTTCGCGTCCGACCGGGACACCGCCGTCGCCGAGGTGAACTCGGGATCGGTGGACACCGCGTTCCCGCGATGGGCTCCCGGCGCTGCACCGTCGACATACCACCCGCCCCAGCGGTCGGCGAACGCGGTTCGATGATCGGTCACGATCGAGCCCAGGCGGAAGTCCGCCCGCCCCGATGGACTGGTGTGGACGGACCCGACGTAGATCCCGGGAACGCCGAGGGTCGCCGGTCCCTGATGGCAGTGGAGACATCCCGCGGATCGGACGAAGCGGGGATGCTCCGACTTCCGCGCGTCGAGGCTGTAGAAGACGACACCTTTCGACGGATCCACGGCAGCGATCTCGATGGCCTCTGCCCCGGGCACGTAAGCAATCGCGACGTCGTCGCCGAAATAGATCGCTCGCGGCGTCCGCGGAGAGATGAGCGACTCCTGTACGCTGGTCTTCGAGAATACGAGCGTCTGCGAATCGGGACTCACGCCGAGCCGATCGAGGAGGCTCGGAAGATACGAGCTCGCGGTCTCGAACTCCAGAGACGCCCTTCCGCTCTCGAGCTCTCGCGCGAGTCGGAACACAGGGTCGTCCGTCGGCTCCTGCCGGTACTGGATCGCGGGATGATCGAGGGGAAGGTTCTCCTCGTAGACCTGGGCCGCGGCGAGCGACGCTCCGAGAACCGCCGCGCCGCCGAGAACCAACCGGGTCATGTCGTTGCAAATGTGAGACATATCCACTATACAATTGTCGAGGCAGTATGGGGAGAATCGGCTTTCTATTGGCGCTGGTCGTCTGGCCGGCGGCATCCGCGCTCGCAAAGCGGTCCACCCCTTCGACTTCCGCCGCCGCTCACAAGGCGCTGGTCGACGACTACTGCGTCACCTGCCACAACGACGACACCCGGGTCGGGAATTTCTCTCTGGAGACCGTCGACCTGAGCGCACCCGGCAGCTTCGCCGAGCCCCTCGAGAAGGTCGCGTTGAAGCTGCGCTCGGGCATGATGCCTCCATCCGGAATGCCTCGACCGGAACCGGCCGAGCTCGAGGCGTTCATCGCCGACGTCGAGTCGGCCATCGATGCGGACGCCGCGAAAAAGCCGAATCCGGGCCGACCCGTCCTCCACCGGCTGAATCGAACCGAGTACAAGAACTCCATACGCGATCTCCTCGCACTCGACGTGAACGTGCAATCGCTCCTGCCCCCGGACGACATGAGCCAGGGCTACGACAACATGTCGGACGTTCTCACGGTATCGCCGACGCTTCTCGACGGCTACATCCGCGCCGCGGGGAAGCTGAGCCGCCTCGCCGTCGGCGATCCCGGGGCATCACCCGCGGTCGAGACCTACGTCGTTCCCCAGGCGATCTCGCAGCTCCGCCACGTGGAAGGAGCGCCCTTCGGGACCCGCGGGGGTCTCGTGGTGCGGCACCACTTCCCCGCGGACGGGGAGTACGTGATCGTCGTGGCCTTCTATCACCGGAGTCTCGGAGAGATTTTCGGGGACAACAAGCCCGCCGAGGGCGAGCAGGTCGAGGTCTCGCTGAACGGCCAACGGATCGCGCTTTTCGACATCGACCGGAAGATGAGGGAGACGGACTCCCTCCGCACTCCGCCCATCCGCGTCCACGCGGGGCCGCAGACGATCTCCGCAGCCTTCGTCCAGCGAGTCGAGGGGCCGGTCCAGGACTTCGTGATGCCGTTCGAGCGCGCCCTCGCCGATCTCTCCACGGGAAACGTCGCCGGGCTGACCGGTCTCCCGCACTTGAAGACGCTCGGAGTCGACGGCCCCTACAACGCCACGGGGGTCAGCGAAACGGAAAGCCGCCGAAGGATCTTCACCTGCCGCCCGGCGAGCTCCGCCGAGGAGATCCCCTGCGCGCGGGAGATCTTCGCGAATCTTGCGCGCCGGGCGTTCCGCCGCCCCTCGAACGGACCGGGACGTCGAGCGCCTGTTGCCCCTCTACGAATCCGCGAGAGGGTCTTCGGACTTCGACGCGGGAATCACCGCGGGGCTCCAGGCGATTCTCTCCGACCCCGAGTTCCTGTTCCGGTTCGAGCGCACCCCGAAGGAAGCGGCGCCGGGAGAAAACTACCGGGTGAGCGACCTGGAGCTCGCCTCTCGCCTTTCGTTCTTCCTGTGGTCGAGCGGCCCCGACGACGAGCTCATCAACCTCGCGAGCGAGGGAAAGCTCGGAGACGCCGCGGTGCTCGAGGCGCAGGTCCGCCGCATGCTCGATGACCCGCGCGCCGAGGCGCTCTCGACGAGCTTCGCCACCCATTGGCTCCACCTCCAGAACCTCGAGGACGCGCATCCCGACGTCTATCTCTTTCCCGACTGGGACTACAACCTCACGGTCTCGATGCGGCGGGAGACGGAGCTCCTCTTCGACAGCATGGTGCGCGAGGACCGGAGCGTCCTCGACCTCCTCACCGCGGACTACACGTTCGTCGACGAGCGCCTGGCGAAGCACTACGGGATTCCGAACATCCTCGGCAACCGTTTTCGCCGCGTGCCCGTTCCCGACGAGAACCGGCGCGGGCTGCTCGGCCAGGGAAGCATCTTGACCCTGACCTCTCTCGCGAACCGGACGTCGCCGGTGATCCGGGGCGCCTGGATCCTGGACGTCCTCCTGGGGACTCCGGCGCCGCGGCCGCCCGCGAACGTTCCCCCGTTGAAGGAGAACGAGACCGGGGGCAAGCACCTCTCGGTGAGGGAGCGGCTCGAGGAGCACCGGGCGAACCCCGCGTGCTCCGCGTGCCACGCGATCATGGATCCTCTCGGCTACTCGCTCGAGAACTTCGACGCCGTCGGCGCGTGGCGCTTCAAGGACAGCGGGTTCGAAATCGAGCCCGCGGGGAGCCTTTTCGACGGCACCGAGGTGAACGGCCCCGACGGCCTCCGGAGCTATCTCCTCCGGTCGGAGACGCTGTACCTTCGGAACTTCACGAAGCACCTCTTGATGTACGCGCTCGGGCGAGTGGTGCAGCACTACGACATGCCGAGCGTTCGCGCGATCGCCCGGGAGGCGGCCGGGAACGACCATCGCTTCTCGTCCATCGTCCTCGGTATCGTGAACAGCGCGCCGTTTCAGATGCGAAGGGCGGAGTCGTTCGAAGCAACGACGGATGCAGTCAACCAGGACGAGCAGGCTGCGCTCGAGAACGTCCGCAGCCTGCGCGAGCGGAGCGAGCCCGGCGCGAAGCGCCGAGAACACCGAGGCCGTGGGGGTGGGGCCCCACGGCACTAATACAAGTAATGGAGACTGGATCGATGTTCATTACCCGCAAGCACATCACCCGCCGAACGGCGCTTCGCGGCATGGGAGTCACCATGGCGCTTCCGTTCATGGAAGCGATGGTGCCGGCGCTGACGCCTCTCCGAAGGACCGCGGCGGCCTCGAGGACGCGCCTCACGGCGATCGAGATGGTGCACGGCTCCGCCGGCAGCACCGGGGAGGGCACGCGGCTCAACTACTGGTCGCCGCCTACCGAGGGCCGCGACTTCGAGATGACCCCCATCCTTCGCTCCCTCGCCCCATACCGGGACTACCTCACGATCGTGAGCCACACCGATATCGCGCTCGCCACCGCGCAGACGCAAGCTGAGGCCGGCGCCGATCACACGAGATCCTCGGCGGCGTTTCTCACCTGCGCCCACGCGAAGATGACCGAAGGCGCGGACATCGACAACGCGACGTCGATGGACCAGATCTACGCGCAGCAGCTCGGCCAGGACACGCCGCTTCCCTCGATCCAGCTCTGCATCGAGGACGTAGGATCGCTCACCGGCGCCTGCGGCTACGGATACAGCTGCGTGTACGCCAACACCATCTCCTGGTCCTCGCCCACCACTCCCCTTCCAATGGAGAGGGACCCCCGGGTGGTGTTCGAGCGTCTCTTCGGCGACGGCGCCACTCCCGAAGAGCGGCTCCGGCGCCGGCACACGAACGGGAGCATCCTCGACGGCATTCTCGACAAGGTGAGGGACCTCGAGCGGGACCTGGGCCCGAGCGACCGGGCCCGGCTCACCGACTACCTGGAGGACGTTCGCGAGATCGAACGGCGGATCCAGAAGTCGGAAGAGCACAACCAGAGCCGTCCGCCGGAGGAGCTGCCGTCCGCCCCCGTCGGAGTCCCCGACTCCTGGGCGGAGCACGTGAAGCTGATGTTCGACCTGCAGGTCCTGGCGTTCGCGACGGAAGTGACCAGGGTCTCCGCCTTCAAGATGGGGCGCGACGTGAGCGCGCGGGTCTGGCCGGAGAGCGGCGTCAAGACGCCCTTTCACACGCTCTCACACCACCAGAACAAGCCCGACAAGCTCGCGGAGTTCGCGAAGCTCAACGAGTTCCACGTGAATCACGTCGCGTACTTCCTGGAGAAGCTGAAGGCGACGCCGGACGGGGACGGAAACCTCCTCGATCACTCCATGGTGCTCTACGGAAGCCCCATGGGCGACGGCAGCGTGCACAATCACCTGAGAGTCCCGCTCTTCCTCGCGGGACGCGCGAACGGGGAGCTCAAGGGGAACTGGCATCTCCTCTGCCCCGATGGAACCCCCATGGCGAACGTGCTCCTCACGCTCCTGCACAAGCTCGGAGTCGACATCGATCGCATCGGGGACAGCACGGGAGAGGTCTCGATCTAGAGGAGCATGACCATGAGTCCAGCGCTGATTTGGAGCCTCTTGATGGTGTCGTCCGCGGCCGTGGACATCCGCCTCGCCGAACAGGCGAAGGAGGGAAACCTCGAGGGAGTGCGCTCGCTCCTGAGCCAGGAAGTAGACGTGAACTCACCCGAGGGCGATGGAATGACGGCCCTCCACTGGGCGGCCTATCGGGACGATCTCCCGCTGGCGGAGCTCCTCATCGAGGCCAAGGCCAACCCCGAGGCCGAGACTCGCGTCGGCGGCGTCACGCCTCTCGTCCTCGCGGCCCGGAACGGAAGCGGAGCGATGATCGCGACCCTGTTGAAGGCCGGCTCCGACCCGGGCAGGGCCGCTTCTACCGGAGCGACACCGCTGATGTCCGCGGCGGCTTCGGGGAGCGTCGAGGCGGTGCAGGCGCTCGTCGACTCCGGCGCGGACTTGAACGCCCGGGAGAAGACGAACGGTCAGACGGCGCTGATGTTCGCCGCCTGGGAGAACCGCGCGGACGCGATTCGCCTTCTCGTCGAGCGCGGCGCCCATCCGGGACTCACCTCGTTCGTGGCGCTCCTCGACGAGCCCCGTTTCGACGACGACGGGCTCCCGATCCCGAAACGCAAGGGCGAGCAGTCGCTGGGGAACTCCGTCATGGGAGGCATGACCGCGCTGCTGTTCGCGGCGCGCGACGGAAACCTGGACGCCGTCCGGGCCCTCGTCGAGTCCGGCGCCGACGTGAATCAAGTGAGCGGCGGAGACGGGTCCACGCCGATCAACATCGCCATCGCGAACGGCCACTACACCGTCGGGAAATACCTGCTCGACCATGGCGCCGACCCGAATCTTCCGAACCTCGACGGGCTCACGCCGCTCTACGCCACGGTGAACATGCGCTACGCACCGGTTTCCTGGGCGCCGAATCCGCGCACCGACCAGCAGAGCATAGGCGCAACCGAGCTCCTCCAGGCGCTCCTCGAAGGGGGCGCGAACCCCAACGCCCGGGTCAAGGGAAAGCTCTGGTTCAGTCCGACGTCCCACGACCGGAGCTGGGTGGACCACAAGGGGGCGACGGCGTTCTGGCGCGCCGCGATGTCGAGCGACGTCGAAGCGATGCGCATCCTCGTCGCCGGAGGCGCCGATCCCAACCTCGCCACCGACTCCGGAGTAACACCCCTCATGGTCGCCGCGGGAATCGGCTGGTCGGGGAACTTCACCCAGAACGCGCCCGATTCGTGGATGGAGGCGCTGAAGTACTGCCTCCAGCTCGGAGCCGACGTGAACGCGGTCGAAAAGCGCAAGGGATTCACCGCTCTGCACGGCGCGGCGTCGAGGGGCGACGACGAGATGGTCCAGTATCTCGTCGACCAGGGGGCTTCGGTGGACGTCGTCAACAAGGACGGGAACTCCCCCGCGGACATGGCCTTCGGTCCCTCGCGCTTCTTCATCCCGAGCCCTTCGACGGTGGAGCTCCTGGTGAAGCTCGGCTCGCCGTTCCAGAACAACTGCCGCTCGGATCAGTGCGTCGACGGCAAGTTCCTGGGCGGCGCGGTCGCGAAGTAGCGGGTGGCTCTCAGCCTGCCGGATCCTCGAACGGATTGAGGAACGGAACTCCCGTCCGCTTCACGTCGTCCACGTTGCGCGTAACCAGAATCAGCCCGTGCACGATCGCGGTCGCCGCGAGCATCGAATCAATCACCGGCAACGGATCGGGGACCATCAAACGACCCCACGTTTCAGCGATTTGTTCGTCCACAATGAGAATTCGCGCAGCGAACTCGGCTCGAAGTCTGGCGAGCCAGACTTCCAACTTCTGCGCGGAACGTTCGTCCCGCCGCCGGATGGTGTCGATTCCTCGGCGTATCTCTCCTATCGAGAGAACGCTCAGGAACTTCTCTTCTCCCGCAGCGGCCCTGAACCAGGCCGATACCCGAGAGTCGCATCGCCTACCCTTGCGCAACTCCGAGAGAACGTTTGTATCGATGAGGTAGCTCAGAGGGCTACCTTCCGCCCGGTGTCCCGCGGTCGCGCGAAGTCACCATCGTCACCCACGTTGGGCATCTTCAGGAGGAACGCGTCGAACGAGGCGGCGTCGCCTCCCCCTTGCAAAGCACCTCTCAGAATCTCCCGATGCTCAGCCTCCGCGGACCGCCCGTGCTTCGCGGCTCGGATCTTCAAGAGCCTGACCAGGCTTTCGTCGATATTCCGAACGATGAGCTGCGTTACCTTCTTGATTCTCACGATAGCAATGATATCATTCTTTGATGCAATTGAGCACCTGAGGCACTTCTGGCGTCAACGGCCCACCGTATACCAGTCCACCCGCCGGGTGAGCGCCATCGCCGCGGCCAGGAGCGCGAAAAGGCCGAGCGAGCCGAGAACGAGCGCGTAGTCCTCGAGCTGCAGGAGGACGTAGAGGTAGGCGTAGAGCCCGGAAAGGCCGGCGCCGATGGCCGTGGCGCGCCCGAGGTTTCCGAGAACGCTTCCGCTGTACGCGGCGACGAGGCCCACCGTTGCCGCGCTTGCAAGGAGATACGAATATCCAAAACCGACGTGCTCAGAGAGCGACAGCAGCATGAGATAGAACAGACAGAGCGCGAATCCCACCAGCAGGTACTGAAACGGGTGAATTCTCAGCGCGGCCAGGATCTCGAAGAGAAAGTAGACGCCGAAGGTCATGAAGAGGAAGAGGATGCCGTACTTGATGGTGCGGCTGGTCTTGGTGTAGGAGTCGACGGGCTGGAACAGAGTGACTCCTCCCATCCACTGTGCGAGGAGATCCGCCGTCACCTCGGCGTCCTTCCATTCCTGTGGAAAAGGGCGGGTGAGGTATGAGATGTTCCACTCGGCGGTGAAACCGTCGGGTCTCACTTCGCGGGAATCCGGGAGAAACTTTCCGGTGAAGCTCGGACTCGACCAAGTCGAGGAGAGCGAAACGCGCGTCTCCTTCCCCAGCGGGGCGAACAGGAGCTCGCGGCTCCCGTTGAGATCGAGCTCGAAGGAGAAGGGCACGCGGGCGCCGGGGGCGGCCTCGTCGAGCGGAGGCACCCTTGCATGGATTCCGCTTCCGCAGAGCGCGACCGCTCCCGGACCGGGCTCGAAGGTCAAAGCGTCGTCGCCCCAGCGAGCGACCACGGCACGTTGGATACCCCGGAGATCCGGGATCCCGACCACGAGAACCGCCTCGTTCCACATTACGTCCGCGGGGGGAATGTTCCAGTTCTCCAGATCCGGCCGTTCGAACTCTCCTCTCCACCGTAGAGCGACGTCATAGAGCGCGACCTCGTAGATGCCCCGGTAGCGGATCTCCGGGCTCACGACGCCCTCGATCTCGAGAACCGAGGGAAGAAACCTGGTTTGACCCACGTGAGTGAGGACCTCGCCGTTCGCTCCCACGCTCCGATAGCGATACGGGACCGACAGGATCGGTCCGATCAGCGATTGCTCTCCGCCCCATTTTTCGGCGACCTCGCGCTCGACGTCGAATCGGGTAGCCTCCCGCTCTCTCACCAGCACGCCCACGGCAGCGAGGGGAATCAGGAGAATCAGGATGAGAACGCCGATCACCACCGCCCGCGCTATGGGCGAGTGAACCCAGGAGTTGATTTCTTCGAGCATCGATCTCTCCTTCACGCCGATCGAACCGCAAGAAAACCGGTTTCCGATGGCAGGAGCGTGGCAACTCGAAGGAGAAATGAAGCGGGATTGTGGCGGACTCTTCTTCTGTGACATCCTCGACCGCAAGAGGTGGCGCATGAGGGGTTTGTGGTCCTTGTTCGTCGTGGTTTCGTTCGCGTCCTCCACCTCCGCGCAGGAGGTCTACGACGTCCTGATTCGCGGAGGAAGGGTCCTCGACGGTTCGGGAAATCCCTTCATCAAGGCCGACGTCGGCCTCAGCGGCGACACCGTGGCCGCGATCGGGGACCTCTCCGAGGCATCGGCTGCGAGAACCATCGACGCCTCGGGAAAGTACGTCGTCCCGGGTTTCATCGCGCTCCACGAGCACATCGATCACGACATTCTCGAAGGAAACGGAAATCTGCCGAACTTCACCACGCAGGGATTCACGACCGCGGTGCTGAACGCGGACGGCCGCACCGCCCTCTGGCCCGTCTCCCAGCAGCGCGCGGCGATGGAGAAAGCGGGCTCGGCGCTGAACGTGGTGATGATGGTCGGACATGGAACGGTTCGCTCGCGTGTGATGGGCGACGATTTCCGGCGTCCAGCCACCGCGGCCGAGATCGCGGAGATGAAGGCCCTGGTTCGCCAGGGAATGGAAGAAGGCGCTTTCGGCCTGTCGACCGGCCTCGAGTACGTTCCGATGCGTTACAGCTCCGAGGAAGAGGTTCTTGAGCTCGCGAAGGAAGTCGCCCCCTTCGGCGGCCACTACCAGGCGCATCTCCGCAGCCAGGGACAGTACGCCAAGTGGCAGCTCCCGAGCTACGAAGAGAAGCCCGTCACCCAGATCGACGCCGTCATGGAGACCCTCCAGATCGCGAAGCTCGCGGGGATTCCGGTGATGATGGACCACCTCCATCCCAAAGGACCTCGTGAATGGGGTTCGGGCAAGATCATCACCCAGCTCGTGGACCGGGCCTGGCAGGAAGGGCATCAGGTCTACATCAACATGCACTCCTACGAGGCCTACGACGAGAACATCATCCTCGTGCCTCGCTGGGCGCTCGTGGTGAAGCCCGTGGCGGGCCTCGGCCAGTACGACTCCAACCATCCCGAGGCCGATTACACCAACCTGCGCGAGAACCTGAAGCGCCGGCTCGCCGACCCCGAGCTCAACCGCGTCATCCGCAGGGACATCGCCTACGAGCTCGATCGCCAGGGAGGACCGGAGGGTCTCCTGATCATGGACTACGTCGACAAGTCGTGGATCGGAAAGACGGTGGGCCAGGTCGCCAAGGAGCGGGGCGAGGATCCGGTGGACACCGCGATTCACATCCAGATGAATGGATTCGAAAGGCCCGGCGGGATCCAGCTCCGGGCTTTCGCGGTCTCGCTCCTCGATCTCGAGGAGTTCATGAAGAAGGACTACACCGGCGTCTGCACCGACCGGCAGGGAGACACCCCCGAGCTGCGACAGAACGCATTCGTCCATCCCGGCACTTTCGCCACCACCACCCGTCTTCTCCGTCAGTTCGTCTTCGAGAAGAAGGTCATCACCCTCCCGTTCGCGATTCGCTCCCTCACCTCGCTCCCGGCCTCCATCCTCGGCCTTCGGGACCGGGGCCGGCTCGTCGAAGGCGCCCGCGCCGATGTGGTGGTCCTCGATCCCGATACCCTCCGCGACAAGGCGACGTACTTCGAGCCGTTTCAGTTCAGCGAGGGCATCGAGGAGGTCTGGGTCAACGGAACGCTCGTCGTCGACGGCGGGAAGCCCACCGGGGCGAGACCCGGCCGGGTGCTCTCCCGCCAGCGCGGGAAGGGCGCAATCTAGACGGGCACCTACGGTAACGGACGTAGGGTTCACACCCGAGGGTGCGTATTTCGTTTGACGACTGAACCGGGGTTGCTACAATTCGGGAATCCACCCGACACGGTGTCGGGACGGTGTCCAAACGCGCGCCGGAGGAGGTCCTCATGAAGCGGGTAATGATCGCCTTCCTGGTGCTTGCGTTCTCCTCGGGCTTAGCGCTTGCCCAGGGGGACAAGACGCACGAGGTCATGGGTCAGGTCGTCAAGACCGATGCAACGGCCAAGACGATTACCTTGAGCGTCACCGGCAAGGAAATGACCCTCCCGGTAGAGGGTGACGCCGTCGCTCAGCTCAAGGATGTCAAGGCAGGGGACAAGGTCACAGCGAGCTGCCGCGACGACTCGAGCGGCGCCCACAAGGCCGTGACCAAGATCGTCAAAGCAAAAGCAACCTAGCTTCTACTCGGGGCGGGGGGCGTCCGCCCCTCGCCCATCCGTTCAAAGAACCGCGATGCGCTCCTCGCCAATCCGGAGAATCTCGTCGTGATCGTCGGGCGCCGGCGCGTTCGCGAGGAGGTCGAGGGCGCGCTCGCGGACCAGCGAGTCCGCTCGGGGGCTCCCGATCTCCACCCATTTCTCGAGACCGATCTTCGGAAATAGGCTCGGGTAGTAAGCGTTCTTGTACCGCTCCAGGGTCGAGGGCGCCATCAGGAAGTGACCCTCGTCCGCGAACTGCTCCACCGCCTCGGCGGCGCCCAGGGTTGCCTCGTCGACGACGAAACCCTTGCCGAAGAGCCGCGATGCTCCGATCACTTCGTCGCCGTAGACCGTCATCGCCGGCGAATAGGCTTTGGAGTTCAGAGTGCTCCCCACGAAGGGCGCCAACCCCACTTTCCCGATGACGCTCGTGATCTGGTTCATCCAGGAAGAGCCCGCGGAGAGTAGATCCGGGCCCCAGCCGTCGCCGCTTCCTGACGTGCCCGCATGGGGAATCTTGTAATGAGCCATCATTTCGGCGCAGGCGAGGTTGATGAGAATCGTCTGGGGATCGTAGAAGTCGATCATGGTCTTCATGTCGAAGAACATGGGAAGGCTTCCGAGGATGATGGGGGCTCCCGGCTTCGCCAGCTGCGAGAGCGTGAGGCCTCCGAGGAGCTCGGCGTTCAGGAACGCGAGCGCGCCGGCGCAGGTGAGAGGGGTGGTCATGCCGGCCATTCCGTAGTTCGAATAGATGGCAGGAATCGACCGCTCGACGGAGTCCAGGAGCTTGTCCGTGGTCCCCTCGTTCACCACGAGCGGCGTGATCGGGTTCAAGTACGGTATCGCGAACGGCTTCTCGCCGAGATCGCCTCGCACGGCGTCGAGAAGCTTCAGGACCTGCGGGTAAAGCTTCTCGTCGGAGATCAGGAGCACCAGCGGCTTGGTCGAGTTCGCGACCATCTCGAGGACCGCGTAGAGGTCCGCCACCTGCGGCGGAAGATCGCGCAGGACGCCGAGGGTCGAGATCACGTCGTAGCTCGGCAGAGCCTGGCAGAGGCGAACGCCCCGCTCCATGTGCGACCGGGCGAAGGGCGCGAGCTCGTCGGTCGCGGGGTCCTGGTAGAACAGGTTGGTGACTCCGACGCCGAACCGCGTCTCTCCGTCGCCGAGCCGGAACGCCGGCTGGCCGGCGCGGTCGAAGATATCGATGGTCGCGGGCGCCGTCTCGATGGCAGCGTCGACGAGCTCGCGGTCGAAGTACACGCGGTCGCCCTCGATCCGCGCGCCCCCGGCGGCATAGACCTTGCGCGCCCGCTCCGAATCGACCCGCAGACCGGACTCCGCGAGGATCGTGAGCGAGGCTTCGTGGACTGCTTCGATCTGGTCGTCGGTCAGCAAGGTGAGCCGCGGGCGGGCGATGTTCTCCATTCAGGCGTCTCCTGATCGCACATCATCTCTCGGCCGACGGTCGGGGTAAACTGTGGAATCGTGACAAGGCGTCTTCCGCGCTTCTCCGCCGGGGATCTCTTCGCCGATCGCTACCTCATCGTCGAGGACATCGGCGCCGGCGGAATGGGGGAAGTCTACAAGGCGAAGGACCGGGTGCTGGGGCACTCGGTGGCCCTGAAGCTCCTCCGTCCCGAGATCGCCGCCGGGGGAATCGGCGTCGAGCGCTTCAAGCGGGAGATCCACCTCGCCCGCCAGGTCACGCACCTCAACGTCTGCCGCATGCACGACATCGGCGAGATCGACGGTCTCCGGTACATCTCGATGGAGCACGTCGACGGCCAGACCCTGCACGACCTCATCCAGTCCATGGGGAGGTTGTCCCCCCGGCAGACGGTCGGGCTCGCCCGCCAGATCGCGGCGGGTCTCGAAGCCATCCACAAGAACGGCATAGTCCACCGCGACCTCAAGCCGACCAACATCATGCTCGATCGCTCGGGGCGCGCGGTGTTGATGGACTTCGGGCTGGCTCTCGCCGAAGGGGGAGACAAGATCACCAGCGAGGGAGAGGTGCTGGGAACGCTTTCGTACCTCTCGCCGGAGCAGGCCCACGGAAGCGCCGTCGATGCCCGGAGCGACCTCTATTCTTTCGGCCTCATCCTTTTCGAAATGCTGACCGGCCTGCGCCCCCCGGGCGACGGCGAACGGGTTCCGCTCGCCCTACGGAAGAACCCGTCCTGCCCCCCTCCGAGCGCCCTGACGCCGGAGGTGCCGAAGGAGCTCGACGCGATCGTTCTCCGATGCCTCGATCCCTCCCCGCTCGGCCGTTATCCCTCGGCGCGAGAGCTCGACGCCGATCTCGAGAGGGTCTCCGACTTCAGCTCCAGCGGCGTCGTGACCCAATCCGTGCCCTCGCGCTCCGGAAAGTGGGTGGTGGCCGGCCTCGCCGCTTTGGGCCTGGCGTTCGTCCTGGGGCTCTTCGCTCTCAAGCCGGACTCGTCCCGCTCGGCGACGCTCGCCATCCTTCCTCTGACCTACGAAGGGCCGGAGGACATGGACTATCTGGCGAGCCTCGTTCCCCTCTTCCTCGGCGACGAGCTCCGCGAGAGCCGCTCGCTCGAGGTGGCGCCTTTCGCTTCGAGCCGGACGTTTCCTCCCGGTGAGTCCGCGAGGTCCGTTGGAGCGGAGCTCGGAGTCGACTACGTCGTCCGCGGCGAGCTCTCGTACTCCTCCGGGCGCTTGAAGAGCTCGATCCATCTCGAGGGGCTCGACGGCGAAAAAGAATGGCAGGGAAAGCTCGAAGGCGACGTCGGAAACGTTCAAGAGGAGCTCGTTCGCATCGCCGCCGAGCTTCGGGGCGCCATCGGAGTTCGGCCCGAGCCGAGCCGCCTCGAGAGGAAGCGCGGCGCCGCGGCCCTTGCCCGCTACACCCAGGGCATGATCCTTCTCGAAGGCTGGGACGTGGATCGGAACTACGACGGCGCCGCGCGCGCCTTTCGAGAGGCTTTGAGCGAGGACCCGGACTTCGCGGAAGCGAAGGCGGGGCTCTCGATGGCGCTCTGGGCAGCCTATCTCGAGACCCGGGAGCCCTCGTTGGTGAGCGAGGCGGAGCGCCTGGCGCGAAGCGCCGTCGAATCGTCTCCTTCCCTTCCGGAAGCCCACCTGGCGCTGGGAGTGGTCGCTCTCGGCCAGGGCCGGTCGGCGGAAGCCGCGGCGTCGCTCGCGAAGGCGCAGGAGCTCGCACCCGGCAACGACGACGTGACCCGCCGCATCGCCGCCGCGTACGACGCCCTCGGGCGCGAGGAGGAAGCGGAGGCGATGTACAAGAGGGCGGCGGCCCTGCGTCCATCCTACTGGCGCCCCGTGAACGACCTCGGAGCCTTCTACCTGCACCGGGGCCGCATCGAGGAGGCCAAGGCGCAATTCCGGGAGGCGATCCACCTGAGTCCCGAGCGCCACACCGGCTACGCCAACCTCGCGGGCGCGCATCTCCTAGCGGGAGAGATCGAGCAGGCGGAGCCGCTTCTCCAGGCGACGATTCGTATCCGCCCCTCGGACAGCGCCCACAACAACCTGGGTTTCGTCTACTACTCCACGGGGCGATACGAGGAAGCGGCGGAGCAATACGAGAAAGCGATCCAGCTGTCGCCGGAAGACGCGATGTACCACGGAAACCTCGGCGACGCCTATCGGCAGCTCGGCCGGCGCGAAGATGCCGAGCGACAGTACAAGAGCGCCATCGAGCGAGAGAGAGCCGCACTCGCCGTAAATCCGGAAGACACCGAAGCGCGCGCCGGGCTCGGCATGTTCCTTGCGGGCGCCGGCCGTTGCATCGAGGCAGAAAGCGAGACCGAGCAGGCATTGATCGGAGCGCAGAACGACCCGATGGTCCACTACTACGCTGCGATCGCGCACTCGGTCTGTGGGAACGAAGCCAGAGCGCTGGAGGCCGCGACGAGCGCGGTCCGCGGTGGCGTCGTCGCGGACGTCAGGACGAATCCTGATTTGAAGTACCTGCTGGAGCGAGAGCCGCTCGCGACGCTGCTGCGGTGATTATCCTCCGCCCTCGATCTTGATCATCGGATCCAGATCCGGAAGTCCGGTCCACGAGACGTCGTACTTCCAGGTGTGGGGCAGCATCGCCCAGGGCCGGTCCTCGACGGCTCCGGTTTCATAGTCTCCCGCGCCGTCGTACACGAACTTCCCCTCTTCGGGGTTGCGCGGATCCTGGCCGCGATGCGCGAACGGACCGCATCGCGCGGCCGATCGGGTCATCGAGAGCCCGGGCAGGACCCGATAGGCCCTCTGGAACTTCACCGTCACCCGGGTCCCGGGAGCGAACCCATTCTCCCCCGACACCTTGAACGTGAGCTTTTCGCTCGGTCTGAGGACCGCGACCTCAGGCTCGACCTCGATCCGGTTCTCCGTGGGATTCTTGCGGATGATTACGGTAGGCATGATTCGGAAATCCTACCATGATGGCACGAGCGAGTACGCGGGGCCGCAGGCGCAGTTCTGGATTACGATGTCCTCGGGCGATCGCAATCCGAGAACGAGAGGAGCCGACCGTTGAAACGTGGACGTCCCCGGAGACCGGCATTCGATCATCTGGTTCTCGAAGTGAAGGACCCCGCGCGCTCGGTTCAGTTCTACAGCGAAGTGCTGGGCCTCGAGCCGGTGAGGCTCCGGGAGTTTCTCGAAGGAGAAGCGCCTTTCCCGTCGGTGAGGGTATCCCCGGGGACCCTCCTGGACATGTTTCCCCCGCGCATGTGGCGTGGGCGTCTGCGCGCCAACCAGAACCACTTCTGCCTCGCCTACGGCAGCGCGGGAATGAAGGCGCTACGGATGCGGCTGAGGCGGCGGAAGGTGGCGATTGTCCGTGAGGACAACCACAACTACGGCGCGCGGGGATATGGCCGCGCGATTTACTTCCGGGACCCGGATGGCCTGCTCATCGAAGCGCGGGTCTATCCGCGCCAGACTCAAGCCTAGGGAAGAGTTTTAACGCAAAGACGCAAAGACGCAAGGGCGCAAAGAAGAGCGATCCGGAATTTTCCTTTGCGTCTTTGCGCCTTTGCGTTTCTTTCCCCGTTTTCTGCGTTGCTGCCCCTTGAGCTTCCTACAAGACTTCACCGGGGCGCCCGCTTGACCGCAATGAGAGAAATCTGCTCGAGTGTGGGGTAGCGGCCCTTTTCATCCGGCCCTCGTTCCGCCGGCTTCACCTGTTGAATCGTGGTGCGGGCCGGCGGCGCCGCCCCGAAGTACTCGGAATAGACCTTCTCCACCGCTTCGCGATCCGCCAGATCGTCCAGATAAACATGCGCGCTCACCACGTGGCTGAAATTCATTTCCGCTTCTTCGAGCCCGTCCAGCAGATTGCGCATCGTCTGCCGCAGCTGATGCTCCACCGTCGCCGCGTAGATTCCGCTTCCGGGTCCCGGAATGAAGCCGCTCTTGGCGGAGCAATAAAGCGTATCCGCGGCGAAAACACAGGGGCTCGCGGTCGGACTCGGCGCCATGTTCTTCGGCCTCACCGCTCGGCGCTTTCCGAGATCCCGCACGGCCACGCCCGTGTACTGGATCGAAGCGCCATCGGGAAGGCTCTCGACCCAGATCGTCGCGCGCGCGGGCGTGTTGCCGAACTCGAAACGCCTGGCGTAGCGCTCGTTCATGATCTCGAGCGGGATTCTCCCCGTCACGTAAGGATTCACGAAGACCAGATGCCCCATCGTAAGTCCAGCCGCCTCGAGAACTGCCTGCATCCCATCGAGCGCCGAATCGACCGCGGCGGCGGGGTCGTTTTGATTTCCTCGCGCGGCGGAGACGAACAGTCGGTCGTTCGTGAGAATCCCGGGAGACTCGGGCCAGCCGGAAGGATAGCCAGGGACGGAGACGACTTTCCGGTGCGAAAGACTCCGAACCGCCACGGCATCGATCACGATTGGGGTCCCATCCAGCTTGGCCACGCCCAGAACGGCTCTTGCTGGCGGTGATTCGGGAAAGTACCGCGCATAGATCCCGTTCACTGCCGGAAGCCTCTCGATGTCCTCCAGGTAGACGTGCGTATAGACGACGTGCGCCAGCGTCAGTCCATCGGCTTCGACGACGGCTTTGACGTTCTCGAGCGCCTGTTCCACCTGCTCTTCGAATGCGGAGGGCGATCTCCCATCGGATGCGCGAGCACCCTGCCCGGAGACGTACAAGTAGTCGCCTGCGCCAACCTGCAGCAGAAGCAACGCCGTCAGCGGGCTCGACACCGGGCGAAGTCTATCGTTTTCGACGCCGCCGTTGAAGCGCGCGTTGACATCCCCCTCGACGGCGCATTACCTTCACTGGTTCACACTCAGGGAGGACCGATGCTTCGCCTTCTCACGCTCCTTCTCGCGCTCCACGCTCCGGGCCAAGACCCCCTCGAGCTTCCGGCCGACCTGGTCCTCGTCGACGGCAAGGTGGCGACGATGGAAAAGGCGGGCGAATTCGCCCAGGCGGTCGCGGTGCGCGGACAGCGCATCGTGCGCGTGGGAACGACCGAAGAAGTCCGCGCCCTGGTCGGTCCCGGGACCCGGGTCCTCTCTCTCGGGGGAAAGCTGGTCCTCCCCGGTCTCGTCGACAGCCACGTGCACTTCCTCAGCGGAAGCCTCTCCCTCGACCAGCTCGACGTCTCCCGCGCCGACCTTCCGGAGATCCAGAAGCGGCTCGCCGATCGGATTCGATCGCGGCCCGACGAAGCCTGGGTGGTCGGGCGCGGTTGGAGCTACGCGGCCATCCCCGGAAGGCTTCCGAACCGCGCCGACCTCGACGCCGTTTCCCGGGACAAGCCCGTGTTCCTCGTCGCCTATGACGGACATACCGCCTGGGCGAACAGCAATGCTCTCGAGCTCGCGGGCATCACCGCGGCGACGCCGCAGCCCGAGTTCGGGGAAATCGTCCATGACGAGACCGGGCAGCCGAGCGGCCTTCTGAAGGAAGGCGGGGCGATGAGCCTGGTCCGCTCCCGGATTCCCGAGATCACCCGCGACGACAAGCGCCGTGCGCTCCTGCGGGGACTCGCCGAGGCACGTCGTCTCGGCCTCACCGGAATTCAGAACGCGTCCGGAAACGAGGAGGAGCTCGGCCTCTACGAGGAGCTCGACCGCGAGGGCCTCCTCACCCTTCGAACGATCTCCGCTCTTCGGATGACCCCCGATCTCACGGCAAACGACTTCGAGAGCTACGAACGCCTGCGCCGTCGCTATTCGAGCGGGAACGTCCGTGCGGGGACGGTCAAGGCCTACATCGACGGGGTGGTCGAGACCCACACGGCGGCGATGCTCGAGCCCTACGCCGACGATCCCTCGCAGGTCGGCGAGACCACGATGCCCGTCGAAGAGCTCGAGAGGCTGGTGCTCGAGTTCGACCGCCGGAAATTCCAGATCTACGTCCACGCGATCGGCGACCGCGGCGTCCGGATCACGCTCGACGCCTTCGATCGCGCCCGGAAAGAGAATCCGGAGTGGGACCGACGCCACCGAATCGAGCACATCGAGATGATCTCCAGGGATGACATTCCGAGATTCGGGAGCTCGGGAACCCTCGCGGGAATGCAGGCCACCCACTGGTTCCCGACGCCTCAGTCGGAGGACGGCGTCTGGGCGCGCAACGTGGGGCGCGCGAGGCTTCCTCTCGCTTTCAACTGGCAGGCCATTGCCGACACCGGAGGACGGCTGACCTTCGGGAGCGACTGGCCGGTCGCGACCCTGAACCCGCTCGTCGGCCTCCGCAACGCGACCGCGCGGAAGGACCAGAAGCTCGACCCCTACCGCGCCCTCCGCGCGTATACGATCGACGCCGCCTACGCCAGCTACAGCGAGGACGAGCTCGGCTCCATTCGTCCGGGCAAGCTCGCGGACCTGGTGGTTCTCTCCGAGGACGTCTTCTCGATCGACCCCGCGAAGATTCACGAGGTCGAGGCCACCCTCACGATCTTCGACGGCCGCGTGGTCTATCGGTCGGATAGCTCTTTCGAGTGGAGATCAACTCGGGTCGCGGCCCTCTTCGCTTTCATCAGGGTCCGCGAAACACCCGGGAGACGCGCCCGGAGGCGTTGGTTTCATGGCGCACCTGCGACCGCTCCATCCACAAATTCCTCCGGCGCAATCTCCGGAAATCCGCCCCGTCGAACCTGCCCCCGGCGCCAGATGGAATATGCCGCGGGCAGTACCAGGAGCGTCAGGAACATGCAAGACCAGAGCCCGCCGACGACCGGGGCGGCCGTGCGCGCGGAGACGTCCGCGCCGACACCGCTTTCCCACAGAAGGGGCATGAGGCCGAGTACCGTCGTGGCCACCGTCATAACGAGGGGCCGGACGCGCGCCGAAGCCCCCTCGACGACCGCCTCGTCCACCTCCTCGGGCGTCCGGATCAAGCCCTGGAGCCGGAAGCGCTCGAAGGCCTCGTCGAGGTAGACGATCATCAGGATACCGGTTTCCGCCGCGACACCGCCCACGGCGATTAGGCCCACCCAAACCGCCGTCGAGAGATGATAGTCGAGCGCCGCGAGGAGCCACACACTTCCGGCGACTGCGAACGGCAAGGAGAGGAGGACCAGAAGCGTCTGGGCCAGACCGCGCAGGGCCATATAGAGCAGCGCCACGATGAGAACCAGGGTCATCGGCAGCACGATTCGCATACGGGACTCCATCTCGGCCAGGAACTCGTATTGTCCGGTCCACTGGAGTCGGTAGCCTGGCGGAACCACCAGGTCCCGCGCCACGAGCTCTTTGGCGTCTCTCACCCAGCCGCCGAGATCCCGCTCGGCGAGATCGATGTCGGCGAAAACGTAGCCGACGAGCACGCCGTTCTCGTCCTTGATCATCGGCGGGCCGGTCACGACCTGGATGTCGGCGAGGGTCCCGAGGGGTACGGCCGCGCCCGGCTGGCGCCAGCGATCGCTTGGATCCGCCTGGGAGCGACCCGCCATAGGGCTGCCGCCGAGCATCGAGCCGCGATCGAAGCCCCCCGGCGTCGGCATCGACGAGCGTCCTTCTCGCCCGCTCATCGAGCCCATCGAAGTCAAAGCTTCCCCGCGTCCGCCCATGGCCCCCGCCCCGCCGGTCTCGCGGGTGGCGCCGGCCCCCGCGTTCCCGGGCTCGGGCTCCGCCACCGGCTCGCTCGAGGGAACGGGCACGAGGATGTCGCGAAGGGCTTCGGGGTCGGCTCGATAGTCCGCGGCGTAGCGAAGGTTCACCGAGAACCGCGATCGTCCGGCAATGACCGTCGAGACGGGCATCCCTCCGATCGCCGCTTCGACCACGTCGTTCACGTCGCGGACGGTGAGGCCGTAGCGCGCGATCGCGCGGCGGTCCGGCGTGATGTCGATGTATTCACGGCCGGTCTGTCGCTCCGCGAACGTGCTCCTCGTTCCGGGTACGCCCCTCAAGAGCCCCTCGAGCGCGATCGATAGCCTCTCGATTTCCGCGAGATCGGACCCGAACACTTTGATGCCGACGGGAGTCCGTACGCCGGTCGTGAGCATGTCGATTCGCGTGCGGATCGGGGGTGCTATCGCCATCTGGTAGCCCGGCATGCGGAGCGCCCGGTCCATATCGCGCGCGAGCTCCTCGAGGGTTCGCCTGCGCTCATCCGGCCAGAGGCGCGAGAGCGGCGCCCTCAGCCACTCGGGCGAAATGGTGCTGTACCAGCGCTCCGCCGGGTAGGTGGGCCACTGACCGCGCGGCCTCAGGGTCACCACCGACTCGATCATGTCGAGCTGCGCCGGATCGGTCGCCGTCTCGGCCCGGCCCGCTTTGCCATGTACGGACGCGACCTCGGGAAAGCCCATGATCGTCCGATTCTGATAAGCAAGCGCTCGCCGGGCCTCTTCGATGGCGATTCCCGGAAAGGTCGTGGGCATCACCAGGAGCGACCCCTCATCGAGCGGCGGCATGAACTCCGAGCCCAGGCCGAGAAAGACGGGAACCGTCAGCACCAGGATTGCCGCCGCCGCGGCCACGACCAGAAGACGGGATCGCACCATGAATCGCACCGCCGGTCGATAGATCCGGCCGAGGAGACGATTTACCGGGTTCTCTTCCTCCCTGCGGAAGCGGCCGCGAAGAAGCAGCACCATCAAGGGAGGCGCGAGGGTGATCGAGAGGATGGACGCGGCGAGCATCGCAAACGTCTTGGTGAAGGCGAGCGGCCGGAAGAGCCGTCCCGCTTGACCGGCAAGGGTGAAGATGGGAAGAAAGCTGACGGTGATGAGCAGCAGGGAGAAGAAGATGGGACGGCCCACCTCCTTGCATGCCTCAACTATGACGCGCTTGCGGTCGGAGTCCTCGGGAGCCGCAGCCAGCCGGACGTGCGCGTTCTCGATCAGGACGATGGCGGCATCCGCGAGCTCGCCGATGGCGATGGCGATTCCGCCGAGCGACATGATGTTGGAGGTGAGGCCGAGGTACCGGATGGCGATGAACGACAACAGGACCGACAGCGGGAGAACGATCATCGCGACCAGGGCGGACCGCGCGTGAAAGAGGAAGACCAGGCATACGATGGCGACAATGATCCCTTCCTCGACGAGCGTGTTCTTGAGAGTCTCAATCGAACCGAGAATGAGATCCGAGCGATCGTACGTAGGGACGATGCGAACGCCCTCCGGAAGCGACAGCTCGGCGATCTCGCGTTTGAGCGCTTCGATGACCTCGAGTGCGTTCGAGCCGATGCGCATCACGACGATTCCGCCGACGGCCTCGCCGCGCGCGTTCCAGTCGGCGGCACCCCGCCGGATCTCCGGGCCGTAGCGCACCGTGGCGATGTCGCGCACCTGGATGGGATTACCTCCGGCCCCGAGGGCCACGACGCTCTCCTCGAGGTCCTCGAGCGACTTCACGTAGCCGCGGCCGCGCAGAACGTACTCGCGCCCGGCGAGCTCCAGCACCCGTGCTCCGACCTCGGAGTTCGCGTCGCGCACCGCCCGCGTCACGTCGCCGAGGGTGATCCCGTAGGCGGCGAGCTTCGTCGGGTCCAGAACGATCTGAAACTGCCGCTCGAACCCGCCGAGAGAGGCCACCTCGGCGACACCGGAGACGGCCTGGAGGGCCGGACGGACGGTGAAGTCCTGGAGCTCTCTCAACTTCGCGAGGTCGAGCCGCAAAGAGGCGTCCTCCAGCACGTACTGATAGACCCATCCGACCCCGGTGGCGTCGGGACCCAGGACCGGCGATACGCCCGGCGGCAGGATCTGCTGGACTCGGCCGAGCTGCTCCAGCACCCGTGTCCGCGCCCAGTAGATGTCCGTGCCTTCGCCGAAGATGGCATAGATGAAGCTCATCCCGAACATCGAGTAGCCGCGGACGGTGTCAACGGAAGGCGTGCTCTGGAGAGCGCGCACCAGGGGATAGGTGATCTGATCCTCCACGAGGTCCGGGCTGCGCCCCATCCACTCGGTGAACACGATGACCTGTGGATCGGAGAGATCCGGAACGGCGTCGAGCGGGGTCTTGCGTATCGAGTCGATAGCCCAGGCCGCGAGGACGGCCACGGCGCCGAACACGATCCATCGGTGGTTCGCGCAAAATTCGATGGTTCGCTCGACCATGGTCAGTCTCGGTGCATCTCGTGCTCGCTCGTGGTCGCCGCCGGCTGCTGAGTCTGGCCCGCCCCGTGACCGGCGTGCGCCGGGCCGGCACCGGAAGCCCGGAGGCGGCTCTCCGAGTCGATGAGGAACACGCCGGAGGAAACGACCTCCTCGCCCTCGATGAGACCCTGGCGGACCTCGACCCGCTCCGCGAGTCTCACACCGAGCTCGACCGTCCGCGGCTCGAACCCGCCGGGACCCGAGGCGACGAACACATGCTGCTCGAGGCCGGTATCGACGACCGCGTCCCGCGGCACGGTAAGCACGCGGCGCGGCCCGGCGTCGAACTCCGCCGTTCCGTACAGCCCCGGACGCAGCGCACCGTCGGAGTTGTCCACGACGAAGCGCACGCGAAGCGTTCGCGTCCGCTCGGTCAGCGTCGGGTAGAGAAACTCGACCCGCGCCTCGAACGGAGCCCTTCCGGAAGACGAGAACTCGAGCCGCGCACGGTCCCCCCGATGGACTTCCGGGATATCGGCTTCCGGCACTTCGGCGAGCACCCACACCCGAGAGAGGTCGGCGACGATGACGATCTCCGTCGAGGGGTCGACGGCGGTTCCGACCGATATCCCTTGATGAAACACCACTCCCGACCGAGGCGCAACGACGGTCGTGAGCCGCATCGGCTCCCCACGCTGCTCGAGCTCGAGAATTCCCGCTTCCGTCATGCCAAAGACCTTCAGCCGGGCGCGGGCGGCCTCGGCGACCGCGCTGCGGGGGCCGCCCGAGCTCGCCGCCCGGAGCGCCGACAGATACTCCGTCTGTGATGACAAGAGCTCCTGCGAGAAGATGCCGGCCAGAGGCTCTCCGGCGCGGACCTGCTGCCCCGTGGTGCTCACGTAGAGTTCCTCGATCCAGCCGGCCACCCGCGTGTGAACGTGGGAGACGCGCGACTCGTCGGTGACTACCGTCGCCACCGTGCGCACGGGTTTGGATACGGTCTCCCATCGCGCCGACTCGGTGCGCACGTCCATCGAATCGAGCCGCGATGGATCGAGCTCGACCGGCACACGCGCGTGAGCGGCGTGCTCGGATCCCGCGGCCGGCATGGCCATGCTTCCGGCCGGCTTCTCTTCCGTGATCGGAGGAAGACCGTGGTGCAAAGAAAAAGGCCAGCTGTGACGATAGTGCTGGATCACGAGGAGAGACACGAGAACAACGAAGGTGACGACGACCCCGGAGCCTACTGAAATCCAGTCACGGAGCCGCTGATCGAGGCTGCTCATGGCGACAATCCCCAGTCTCCCGTCGCGCGCTTGAGACGGGCCCAGGAAATGCCGAGGCCGAATTCCGCGGCCGCGAGCTCGGCTTCAGCCGACCACAAGGTCTGCGCGGCGTCGATGACGCTGACGAGAGGGAGCTGTCCCGCCGCATATCCACCGAGGGTCGGGTCGATCGCCTGCCGCGCGCGCGGAACGACTTCGTCGCGAAGGGCGAGAAACCGTTCCCGCGAAGCGATGGTCTGCTCGCGCGCGGCCACGGCATCGCCTTCCACCATTCGCCGCATCGCTTCGAGATCGGCACGGGCCATATCGACCATGGCCTCCGCCTCCGCCACCCCGGCGCTCAGGCGCTCGCGCCAGAGGGGCACGCTCACCCCCACCATGACCATCCAGCCCGCGCCGTCGGTCATGGTGTAAGACGGTCCAGTCCGGACCATCGCCATCGGCGAGTACATCGTCTTCATCACCGAGACTTCCGCGAGAGAGCGCCCGACTTCGGCTTCCCCCGCTCGCGGCTCGGGCCGCCTCACGAGGGCGGATTCCCGGACCGCTTCCATCGACGGAGGAAGAGCGGTCGGCGTCGTGTCCTCGAGCCCTGGCACGGACAGGTCGGCGGAGCGGCCCAGACTGGTGTTGAGCATGGCCTCCGCGGCCCGCAGTTCGGCGCCAATCGAGCGCAGAGCCGCTTCCAACCGAGACACCTCGATCTCGGCCCGGAGAACGTCGGCCTGGGTACCGGTGCCCGCCGAGTACCGGGCGACGGCGGCGCCGACGAACTCCTGGGAAAGCTGGCGCTGTTCTCGAAGGATGTCGGCGATACGGCGGCGCTCCTGGAGCATATAGAAAGCCGTGACCGCCTGGAGCTCCACGTCGAGGGCGATCCGGTCCGTCTCGGCGCGAAAGCGCTGCCACTCCGCCTCGGCTGAGGTTCGCCGGTGCCCCCGAACTCCCGAAAGCGGGAACCTCTGTTCCACGCTGATGCTGTAATCGACACCCTCGAAGTTGAATGGCAGATGGTCAATCGAGGGGAAGATGACTGGATCCTCGAGCGCCGAGACGATGGCCGGACGCTCGGCCGCTGCGCGGGCGCGCGCGCGGGCCGCTGCGATCTCCGCTCGATGCTCCCCCGCGATCTGAATGACCAGTTCGAGCCGCAGAGGATCCGGCAAAGGTTCGGGGCCCTGCGCGCGCGCTTCTAGAGGAGCCCGGATTCCGAGCACCGCGAGCACCGCGAGCGCCAGACGTGCGGGCCGGGCACCAAGACGATGATTCCTCGATGGCTTCGTCATCGGTCTTTCCCTCTGGACGTTGGATCTGCAGTGTGGTCGGCGGCAGCGCCGGCATCAGAGCTTCCCTCGACGCGGCAGAAACGAGTGAACACATTCATGAGCTCGTCGATCTTCTTGCGCCGCTGTTGTTGGTCTCGGCTTCTGAGCGCCTGAGTGAGGCAGGTCTCGATGTGCCCGGCCAGGATCACTCTTCCTGTCTCCATCAGAGCCGCCTGGACCGCCGTTATCTGAAGGAGCACGTCCACGCAGTACCGGTCCTCATCGAGCATCCGCTGGACGCCCGCCACCTGCCCGGCGATCCGCTTGAGCCGTCCCTGTGCTTTGTCCCGAGTGTCCTCTTGCATGCCCTCTCCCTCGCGAATACCGTACCGGCTGGCGGTTTCGATACCCATACCCGGTACGGCTTCACGAAATGTGCCAGAGCCCGGACCCCTCCCACAGGCGCCCTTTGTTGCGGAGAACGACCAACACTGCGCACGGACGCGCACTCACTGCGCGCGAGCACGCAGAGACCTCCGTTCAGACGAAAGGAAGCGGCAGCGAGTGCACTCGAGGGGCAATGCGAGAGGGCGGGTTTCCCTGCTGACCGCGGAGCCGGGAGTGGACTCCAGAGACTCCAGCTCTCCGAGATTGCCGGGCGCTACATCGATTTCAGCGAGGTCGTGAACTCGGTCGCGGTACGCCGACGACTACGGTGCGACCTCCGCTCCAGGAAGCCGGCCCTCTAGTGCTGATGCCCGCCGGTCGGGTGCTCGTGGGTGATGTTCCACTTCACCTCGCCGGCGTCGACTCCCTCCACGACACCCTGGCCGTTGTGCCATCCCAAACCGCATCCAGGGCAAACGGCATCGCCGGCCTGGACGTTCGTAAAGCAGTCGCAGGCTCCGTCGTGAAGAGCGCACCAGTCGCACGAGGGTTGAACGCAACAGTTGTACTTCCCCTGGTCGAAAAGCTGCGTCTTGACGGCCTCGAGCCGGGTCTCGATCTGCTCGAGTTGAGCCTCCGGAGAAAGCGTCGTCGAGCTCGCTTCCTGACTCTCTTCCACCTCGATATCAGGCTTCGGTGGCGTGGTTTGAGGAGCCGTGCAGGCGAGAGAGATCGCAAGAATCGGGCTTACGAATGCCAAGCAGCATGTCGATTTCATCGATGCGCTCCTTTAGCTGCTGGCAACTCTATCGCGGATGGGTGGCTTCGGAAGGAAGCGTAGCATTCCGGAACAGGCTGGCGATCAGCGATTCCGACGAGGTCCTCGCCGAGGATAGCCGCTGAGACGTCCCCGTCCAGGACATGGAGCGTAGCGAACCAGGGGCAGTCTCCGACTCCTTCCTCTTCCCGCGACCTACTGACGGATGATGGTCACCCTCGCGGTGTTGCTCCTCTGACCGATCCCGTCCTCACACCAGAAAGCATAATCGTAGTTTCCTGGGGGCGCGTTCTGTCCATGGCAGCCGATCTGATTCTCGGGGTCCATGTAATGGTAGATCCCATCACCGGGAACATCGTCTCCATGAGTTCCGTCGTCGTAACAAAGTACCGTGCCGGAAAACCCTCCCATCATGGACCCGCCGTGGTGGTTCGGTCCAGGCTGCGCATACTGGAGAACGACTCGGCGGATGGTGGCGGGCCCGCCGGGTGCCTGGACATGGATGCGGAAGAGACTGGGCTGGTTCGTGCCTGGCGACACGATGCCTTGAACCGGCACGCCTCCCACGAGGACCTGCGGATTCGTCACCACGGGTCCTCCCGACATCGAAGATGACGGTCCCATAGGCATCGAGGACGAGTCGGAGCAAGCCGCAAGAGACATTGTCAGTAGCGCGAGACTCCCCTTCATCGCATTTTTGATGCTCACGTTGGTTGAACCTCGACCGTGGAGCTGCAAGCTCCTTGCCATCGAGGAAGCGTGTTTGACCCGATGGCGCGACGACGGATAGCAGGAAGGCGGTCCAGCGAAGGGGGTCAAATCCCGCGTCCGCGGAGCTCAAGCGGGCGAAACCACGCAACGGCCGTTCTCCCGCGCTTCGGCCGACTGGATCGCCAGGGTCAAAGAGCGGAAGAGTTTGGAGCGAGATCCTGTCAAACGAACATCGAAGTGGCGGCGACGAGAGCCGCGGCCCCAAGAGCGACACCGGGAGCGCATCATCAATCCCGTCGGGTCCTCTCGAGATCCAGATCGAGGCAGAAACGGGGTGCCGGCTGGAACCCTTCGTGCTGGAAGAAAGCGAGAAGCGCCGGATTCTGCCAGCTCACTTCGGTCTGAAGGGTACGGATCCCGAGCCCGAGCAGGTTGGTCCTGAGCTGGTCGATTAGATCGCTTGCAACGCCTCGCCCTCGAAAGTCCGGATGAACCCCCATCGTATCCAAAACCGCGACCGGCTCGGGCGCTCCGAACTCGCCGTAGTAGACGCGCGCGAGCAGGAACCCGACGAAGATTCCATCGAGCTCGGCGCCGAGCGACACCTGAATTCCGGTGTCGGAAAGCGCCTGCTTCAGCTTGAGCTTGAAGTACTCCTCCCGCCTCCGGCCGATTGCCTTCGCGTCCAGGGCGATGACCGCATCCAGGTCCTGCGGTCGCAGTTGCCGGACGACGGCGCATTCACCGTCTCGCGGCGCGGGCTCGATTCTCATCGCTGCGCCTCCTCATGCCGAGAGAGAGACGCCCTTCTCCCGCAGCTTCCTGCGCCCGGAACGCTCCCCAGATCGCGGCGCCCAGAGCGCCCGCGAGAACCGACTGCTCGTGGGCGCGAACGTCGATCCGCGCCCTGCTCCTTCGCCGCCTCGCGCAGCGCCGCGAGAAGCCCCACGTCGGCGGCCAGCCCGCCGGTCACGAGCACGACGCCCATCGCGCCCGCCGAGGTCAGCAGGCGCAGGTAGCGGCCGGCCATCGACTGGTGGATGCCCTTCAGGATGTTCGCGACGCTGATGCCGCGCGAGACCATGTTGATGACGTCGGTCTCGGCCAGCACGGCGCAGATCGAGGAGCAGGCCTCGGGGTCGTCGGCCTGGAGCGAGAGCGGGCCGATCTCCTCGAGCGTGACGCCGAGGTAGCGCGCGATGTTCTCGAGGAACTGGCCCGAGCCGGAGGCGCACTGGCTGGTCATCCGGTAGCCGAGCACCTTGCCGCGCTCGTCCATGAGGACGGCGCGCGTGTGCAGCGCGCCGATGTCGATGACGGCGCGCGCCTCGGGCTCGAGGAACAGCCCGCCGCGCGCGTGCGTCGTCATGCCGTAGAAGTGGCCGGTGCGGAACGGGACGAGCTCGCCCTCGCCGGTGGTGGCGACGTAGTCGAGGTCCCGCGCGCGCGACGCCCGCCTCGGTCCAGCATCTTCGTGGAAGAGCTCCTCGGTCACCGCATGCGGGTCGCGCCGCCGGATGCGCTCCGGCCGCCGGCCACGAGCTGGCGCGTCGCCGCTCGCCTCGCGTCCTCGATCACGGCGACCTTGATGGCGGCGGAGCCCACGTCGATGCCCGCGGCTTCGCATCGCGCTCGACGGCTTCCAGGCCATCGAACCGCCTCCGCGGCTTCGTTCCGCCGCGCCCGTCGCGCAGCGCGAACAGCGCCGCGCCGAGCGCGCCGGTGTAGATCGAGTCCGGGCGAGATGTTGATGGCGACTCTCGCCGTAGTTCTCGAGGACCAGCTTCCGCAGCGCGTCGACGGCCGCCGGGTTCTTGGCGACGCCGCCGGTGAAGGTGAACTCGTCGGCGACGCCGCCCGAGCGGGCCAGGAGCGACATGGCCCGCAGGATGATGGCGCGGTGCAGGCCGGCCAGGATGTCCTCGCGCTTCTCGCCGAGCGAGAGCCGCTCGCGCAGCTCGGCGCCGGCGAACACCGTGCAGGTGGAGTTGATGCGCACCGGCCGCTCCGAGCTCGCAGGCCAGCGGCCCCAGCTCGTGCAGGCCGAGGTTCATCTCGTCGGCGATGTAGCCGAGGTAGCGGCCGCAGCCGGCCGCGCAGCGGTCGTTCATCTGGAACGACGTGACGATGCCCGTGCTCGTCCACCTGGATCGCCTTGGTGTCCTGGCCGCCGATGTCGAGCACCGTGCGCGTGCCCGGGAACATCGCGTGCGCGCCGCAGGCCGTGGCAGAGGATCTCGGAGCGGATCTGCGCCTTCGGGGAACGGCAGGCGCGCGCGCCCGTAGCCGGTGCCGACGCTCCCGACCTGCTCGAGCTCGCATCGCCGACCACGCGCGCGCACCGCCCGCGCCAGCGCCGGCGGCGGCCGGCCATCGCGGCCAGCGGCGGCCGCCGCGTGGTCCTCGAAGCGGCCCGCCGCCGTCGCGGAGGTTCTCGACGTCGAGGATCGCCTTGTCGAACAGCCCCACCAGCGCGTCGAAGGCGACTCCGGCGGTCCCGGCGCGACTCGTCCTCGGCCAGGCGCAGGTAGCGGCTGCCGGCCAGGTCGCGGAAGAAGTCGCTCTTGCGGCGCGCGCCGCTCGGCGTAGAGCGCGGCCACCTCCGGCGTCCATCTGCGCGAGGATGCGATCCACGGCCTCGCGCACGCGAGGCCTTCGGCCGAGCGCTCGCCGAGCAGCCGCTGCAGCTCGACCTCGCGCAGCACCGGAGCTGCGCGCGGTACTGCTGCGGCGGAAGCGCGCTCGAGCGTCCTCGACCAGGCGGCGCTCTGCGGCGCTCGCCGCCACGCCGTCCGCTCCGAGCTCGGCGGCCGATCAGCGAGAAGCGCGTGTTGATCAGCGCCTCGCGCGAGCGCCACCTGGCAGGCCACGTCGTAGTTGCTGCGGCTGTTGGTGATGCCGCGGCCGAGGACGTCGCCGTCCTCGCCGAGCACGACGCGCCTTGGTGGTGGTGGAGCCGAGGTCGATGCCGACGATGTACTTCATGCGCCGGCTCCCGCGCCGGCGCTTCTGCTCGATCATCTGGAAGTAGGACTCGAGGCGGTTCTTGATGTTGGCCGCCGAGAAGTAGCGCGGGTCGACGAGATCGCTCTCGATGAAGCCGCCGGGCCGGCCCGACGCGCGCTCTCGACCTCGCGCAGGATGTGGAGCTGTCCGGCGCTGAAGGAGTTGCAGCTCTTGACGGAGTTGATCAGGAAGCCGTCGGCGTCGGTACTCCTCGCACGTAGCGCGCGAGCATCTCGATGCGCGTGCGGCAGGCTCAGGTTCGTGTAGCAGCCCAGGCAGTAGTCGGCCAGGCTCTCGAGCGGCCGGGTCGGGATCGTGGCGGAAGCCGGTGTCGTAGACGCCGCCGACCTTGGTGTAGGTCGAGGCCACGACCACCGCGCCCTCGTCGGCGAACATCTTCCAGAACTGGCGGAAGCTCGTCCAGTTGGGCGGGCCCTCGACCACGACGCGGAAGCGCTCGCGCTCCATGCTCGCCGTCGGGCGTGACCGGGCCCGCGCCCCTCGGCGATCCGCTCCTCGATCTCGCGCGCGCAGCGTCCCGGTAGTAGTCGACGGCCTCCTCGGTGCCGCGGAAGGCGCTGAAGATCGGGCCGATGTAGTAGACCGCGCCGAAGTAGGCGTCGATCGGCGAGGGCCGGTGCTTGCGCGGACTGCAGCACCCAGACGAGGTCGTCCTCGGCCCGCGCCGACGAGCGCAGGTGCTCGCTTCAGCCGGTCCTCGTCGTAGGCTCGCCCGGAGATCCGCTCGAGCGTCGGGATGACCTTGCGCCGGAGCTGCTCGACGACGTAGTCGCGCATCGAGTCCGTGATCCGCCCGTCGGCCTGATAGGGCACGTGCAGCATCACCACCGGGCAGTGGTACTCCTCGCGCAGGAGCTCGAACCACTTCATGAAGGTGAAGCAGCCGGTGTAGGAGAGCAGCAGCAGGTCGGGCTTCGGCAGGCGCTCGCCGGTGGGGCCGACGTTGCCCGGACTTCATCATGCCGATGTCGCTCTTGACGTAGGTGCAGACGTCCTCGGAGTGGCCGAGCTTCTCGGCGACGCGCGATGTACTCGCGCGACTTGCCGCGCATTGCCGACTGCAGCGCGTTGATCTCGGGCAGCACCGGCAGCAGGTCGAAGCTGCGGCAGCAGCTCGGTGAGGTTGCCGGGCACGAACGTGTAGACGGTCTTCTCGCCGCGTCTCGGGCGCGCGGCCAGGCGGTCGAAGTGCCGCGCGATCATCTCCTTCTGGCGGACCTGGCTCTCGTCCTTGCCGGACGCTCGGGCTGGCGCCTGTCGGGCATGTCATGCCTCGCTCCACAGCTTGATCGAGTCGGCGAAGGTGCCCGCCTGCTCGCGGATGACCTGGAACTGGCCGTTGTTCTCGGCGTACTTGAACGCCGTCCAGGGGATGCCCTCGCCGCTCCGAGCGCCTTGACCGCCATCGGCTGGTCGAGCAGCGCCGGGTCGCAGAAGCTCGGCGCGCAGAAGAGCACGCCCTCGGCGCCGCGCTTCGCGCACGCGCTCGACCAGGTCCGCGCCCTTCTCGCCCCGGTCGATGTAGCGCGTCGGGCTGGCGATCGCGTCGTCGAGGAACGCCACGCACCAGGTTCGTCGAGCGGGTCGCCGTCCGAGCGGCACGTCGCGGCGCAGGAAGCGGTGCACCTGCACGAAGTCGTCGTCCACGATGTAGCAGCCGGCGCGCTCGAGCGTCTTGATGAGCCCGAGCGGCGGCTGCTCGCAGAAGGAGCCGGTGAGCACCACGCGGGCCTGGTCCACGGGCTTGCGGTCCGGCGCGCCGTCGGCGAGCCGGCGGTAGCCGCGGAGCATCGCGGTCGACTCCTCGACCGGAAGCACCAGGCCGGCGCGCAGCACGCAGGTACAGCTCGTGGGTCGGGACCTTCCAGGGCTCCGTCGCCGGCGCAGCGCGTAGAGATCGCGCACGAGCGCGCGGTTCTCGTTGTAGGTCGCCGATCGAGCGCCGCAGCGCCTCGGCGTCGTAGGGCCGCGCGCCGCGCGTCGACGAGCTCCGCGCGAGAGCTCCTCGAGCTCGTCGCCGGTAGAAGACGCCCGCCGATCTCGCGGTCGAAGTTCTGCGGCACGTCGAGGTAGCGGACGAGCTTGCCCGGGAAACTGCATCTGCCACATGCCGGAGAGGTTGCGGATCACGTCGCAGATGGCCGGGAACAGCATGCCGTCGAGGCAGTCGAGGCTGCCGTTCAGCCCGAGCTCGATGCGTGCTGCGCGGGATGTGGCAGATGTAGGACTGGTAGTAGGCGTCGCCGCGGATGATCTCGAGGTCGTCGCCGCCGCCCATGAGCCCGACCGGCAGCACGCCCTGCGCGTGCAGCAGCTCGCGCGGCACGTAGATCGGCATGTAGCCGATCGCCAGGCCGCCGGTGCTCGCTCTTCCACTCGCGCACCGCGCCCAGCCGGTAGTCCCGGTAGAGCGCCTCGGCGCGCGCCGCGAGGTCCGGGGCGCTCCTGCAGTCGCTCCCAGCTCAACGGTTCCTCCACTCCGGCGGGCGCTTCTCGAGGAACGCCCGGAGGCCCTCGACGGCATCGTCGCGTCGCCATCAGCTCGTCGCAGGTAGAGACGCTCGAGACGCGCGAGGTCCGTCTGCGAGCCGCTCGTCGAGAGCGGAAGCCGCAGCGGCGCGCACCGCGAAGCGCAGGCTCGAGGCCGAGCGCGGCAGGAGGTGCTCTCGCGCCCAGGCCGAGCGCCGCCTCGCTCGGGATCGTCGGCGACGTCGTCCACCAGGCCCAGGCGCAGCGCCTCCTCCGCGCCGAGCGATCCGTCCGCTGAGGCAGCAGGTCCTCCGCGTGCGCGCGGCCCACGCGCTCCGCCAGGATCGAGCGAGGCGACCGGCGCGAACACACCCAGCGCGATCTCGGGCTGGCCGAGGCGCGCGTCGGGCGCGGCGAAGACGCGGTGGCAGAAGCTCACCAGCTCGAGGCCGCCGCCGAGGCACTGCCCGCGCACGGCGGCGAGCGTCGGCACGCGAGCCGCGACCATGGCGCGGAACAGCCCGTGGAATCGCGGAAGCATCGCCCGCCACCTCTCCGGGCAGGTGCTCCTGCACGCTGGCTCCGAAGGAGAAAGTCCCTGCCCTTGCCCTCCAGGCAAGATCGCCTTGACCTCGCGAGCGTTCGCGGCTTTCTCGAAGAGGGCGACCAGCGCATCGATGAGCGCCGAGTCGAGGACGTTGCCCTTCGAGCCCGACAGCACCACGTCGCCAGCACCGCCCCGTCTTCCAGCCGCTCGACCCGCACCGGCCCGGTCTCGACCTGGCGTCATCGGGGACCCACTCCTTCCATTCCGTGCGCTTTCGTGCAGGCTCTCCTCGATGAGCTCGTCGGACCAGACCGCGCCTTCGGCGAGCCGCCGGCGCAGCAGCAGGAAATCGACCTCGCGGCAGGTCTTTCGTTCCCTCGTGGAACGCGCGGAAGCCCGCGCGGCCCTCGGTCATCATGTTGAGGCCGAGCCAGGCCCGGTTGGTCTCGCGGTTGCGGTCCCAGTGCTCGAGCTTGTGCTTGCGCACGCTCTCGATGGTCTTGGTGAGACAGCCCGGCATGGTCATGGCGAGCTGGTAGACGAGGCGCGTCGACCTCGCGGTCGAGCCGCGACAGGTCGACCGGTCCCGCGCGCCAGCGACTCTTCTTCGCCTCGTGCGGGCCTCGCCCTTCTTGGGCTCGCCGTAGACGAGCTCGCCCGTGTCGTCGAGCCAGCGGTCGGTCACGACCAGCGGGTTCGGCACGAAAGCGCCGTCGACCTTCAGCGCCGGGCACGATCCGCGTCAGCAGGCCGAGCCGGTAGCGCCTTGTGCGCGCTCCACTGCTCGCAGAGCGTGCAGCTCTCCATCGCCGCCTCGACTGCCGACGAAGAGCGGCAGGAAGTCCGTGCTGCCGCCGTCGGGCGCCGAGCCGTGCCGCGGGCCGGCCTGGCCGAAGATCGCCAGGTCCTGGGCGACGGAGAAGTCGCAGGCCATGCCGATCTCCTGGCCGCCGCCGATGCGCATGCCGTTGACGCGGCAGATCACCGGCTTGTCGCAGGTCGAGGATCGCGCTCACCATGTCGTTGAAGAGCCGCATGTACTGCCGGTACTCCTCCGGCCGGCCGGCGTAGTACTCGGCGTACTCCGCTGGTGTTGCCGCCGGTGCAGAAGGCGCGGTCGCCGGCGCCGGTGAAGACCACGGCCACGGCGCGCGCGGTCGTTCGAGGCGCGGCGCATGCCCAGGATCACGCCCTTCACCATCTCGGTGGTGTAGGAGTTGAGCTGCGATGCGGTTGTCGAGCGTGATGCGCACGACGTGCAGCCCTTCGACCCGGCGGCCCTCGGGATCGCTTCAACGGCGACTCGTCGTAGAGGACGCCCGGCATGGGCGGCGCCCTCGTCAGATCGTGGTTCTTGAGTTCCATGTCAGCTCTCCGGAACGAGAACGAGGCGGCGCGGACAGCCTCCGCGCTTGCAGCGTCTTCGAACGTGTCGTTGATGGAGGCGAGAGGCCGCTTCTCGATGAACGGGGCAATCCGGACCCTTCCCGAGAGAACCAGGTCCAGCGCCCGGATAGTGCTCGGGCAGGCAGCCCCAGTTGCCTTCGGCCGTCGGCGTCGAACGCCATCAGGTTCGAGAGCCGGACTTCCACGGTCTCCGGCGTGAAGCCGACGACCCCGAGGTAGCCTCCGTGGCCGAGCAGCGCGAACGCCGTCGCCTGGCCCGCGGCCGTCCCCGAGGTCTCGAAGATCTTCTGGCGCCAGGTCGGGACGCCGTGCTTCTTCGCGCAGGTCCCGCACGGCGGCCTTCAGCTCCTTGGCGTCGAGAACGTCGGCTCGCAGCGTGAGCGCGGCTCCGTATCGTCGAGATCGCCTCGAGCCGCGCGGGGTCGACGTCGATGGCGACGACGTGCGCACCGAGGGCCGCCGCGATCTGGACGCCGAAGCCGCCCGACGCCGCCGACGCCCACGAAGACCGCGAGGTCGGCCGCCTCCGAGACCGCTGCGCGCGATCGCCTGGTACGGCGTCGATACGGCGTCGGCGACGACCGAGAGCGAGGCGAGGTCCACGCCGGCGGGATTGAGGCGCGCGTCCGCGAGATCCGGCACCGTGCAGAGGCCGCGCGCCGGCACCCGCACGTGGGAGCCGAATCCGCCGTGCACGTCGTTTCCGGGAAAGATCTGGCGCGGGCAGATCGAACCGCGCCCGGCACGGCAGGCCTCGCAGGTTCCGCAGGGAATCACCGCGGGGACGACGACGTTCCGGCCCACCCACGATTCCGCCCCGGCTCCGGCCTCAACCACCCGGCCGCTGATCTCGTGGCCGAGACAAAGGGGGAAACCGTGCTTGGTCGGCACGCCGTCGTAGAAGAAACCGAGATCGGTGTGACAGACGCCGCAACCGGCGACGCGGATGAGAACTTCGCCGGGTCCCGCGGCCTCCTCGCGCTCCGTTCGGACCATCGGCTCACCCTGCCGGTGAACCATCCACGAAACCACGCGCATGGGTGCGAGCTCCTGAAAGCCCGATTTGCAAAAGCAGGACCAAACCGCAATCCGCGCGAATCCGCGACTTCAACCGGCCGCTCGAGCTCCCCGGGCAAAACCCAGCGTCATTTCTCTCAAGCCCTGGGCCGAAAGGCGCAGTTCAGCTCCCGAGCGCGCGAGGAAAGAGGATGTTGTTCTCCAGGTGGATGTGCTGGTGAAGCTCCTTCTCCAGCGCGGCAAGGCCGTGCCACAGGGCTCGCCAGGTGTTGCAGGCTCGAGGCGGCACCTCGTAGTCGTTGGTGATCTCGCGGAGCCGCTTCAGCGCCGCACCCACCTGCTCGTGCTCCTCCTTCATGACCGCAACCGGGCCGTCCGCAAGAAATCCCTGTCCCCGCTGAATCATGGGAAAGAGAATCTGCTCCTCCTTCTCCATGTGCGGCTCGAGGTCTGCCCTGATTCCAAGGTAAACGGCGAGGAGTTCCGTCAGCATCTCGGGCTCCTTGTCTGCATGAACCTGGAGGACTTTGCGAGCCATTGCCTCGAGCCTCGGAAGCTCTTCCTTGAGCGGCTGGTGATAGGCCACGAGAATGTGCGTCACCAGGTCCGGAAGAGGCGCCACGCTCCAGCACTCCCCGGCGCCGGCCACGGGATCCAATTCACGCTGTATCTCCTCGGCCACGCTCTCCGCGTCCAGTCCTCGGCTCTCGCAGGCCTCGGCGAGCGGAACACCTCCGCCGCAGCAATAATCGATGCCGTAGCGGGCGAAGACACGCGTCGAAATCGGGTGCTCGGTCGCGATGCGACCGACCTGACTGGTTCCATCGATGTTCATTTCTTTCTCTCCTTCGAAATCAGTTTCAGTCTTTGTCCCGTTCCCCGTCCGGGTGGCGCGAGCATGCGCATCAGACCCTCCAGAACGCGTTCCGGTCCGACCTTCCGGGAGCCCCTCGCCAGCCGGTGAATCCCCGGCATTCCCACGAGCGCGTGGATCGTTCCCGCGACCGCGACCAGAAGAGCCTCCGGCTCGATGTCTTTTCGAATGCTGCCCTGGCGGGCTCCCTCCTGAATGGCATCCAGCAGAAATCGACGCGACCGCGACACGAACTCCTGCAGCGAGTCCACGGCATCGCCCGGCAGCACCAGGAGCGCCTGCTCCGAGCGCACGAGCCAGGCGAGCCCTGGATCCCAGCTGAGAGCCTTCACGCGATTCCGGGCAAGCGCCGAGATCCGGTCGAGAGGAGAGAGCGCGCCGTCGGGAAACGTGGATTCCATCTTCTCCAGTCCCTGCCGGACCGCTTCCCGGAGAACGTCGTCGAGCGTCGCGAAGTGGCGGAACAGCGCTCCGGTGGTGAGAGCCACCTCCTGAGCGAGGTTCGCCGTGGTCAGGGCGGTCACCCCCTGCCGACCCACGATCCGCAAAGCCGCCTCTCCGATCTGCTGGCGCCTCTCGGCGGCGGGCCTTCGCATTCGTACTGCCATGGTGGTAGTATTGTAAGTAATTACTTACTTGCGTGTCAAGGAAGGAGACGCCGCGTGCCCGTCCGGACCGTCATCGAGCCCTTCAAGATCAGGACCGTCGAACCAATCCGCTGGACCACCCGGGCCGAGCGAAGCTCGCATCACGCTGCTGGCGTCGTGGCGTCGTGCTTCAGCGCCGCGCGGGCTTCCGCCCGGCGCTTGAGACCGAGAAGCATTTTGCGCGTCATGATGAATGCGGCGGGTTCGAGGACGCTCATGAAGAGCGTCGAACCGACCGTTCTTGGGACATGAGCGCGGTTGCGCGATACGAGACGGGTCCGCCGTTCGTCGACCGGATACAGCCCGAACTGCCACATCCACTGAAATCCGTCGCTCTCGCCGGCCAGAACGAGCGTACGGAATGGTTCGAAGGCCTTCACCGGAAAGCCGGCGCCACGGCCGACCGGAATGACGTCACCGACCTCGAGTCGCTGAAATTCCGGAAGGACGCGCTCCGCGCTCGGGGCATCGAGAAAACCGAACAAGCGGTCGAGCCAGTCGTAGCTGTACAACCCGCCGCGCCGATACCCCATTTGCAGGAGCCACGGCCAGATATCGGCAGCCGGCGCGTCGACGGTCACCGCCAGCGTCGTTTCGTAGGTCGCACGCGGGACCTCCGCGTCTCCTAGCATGGCCCGCTCGATCTCCGCGTCGGTCGCGCCCCAGTGTCGATACCAGCGTCGGATCGGAATCCAGTACGTCAGTCCGACGCCGAGAACTATTACGAGCGTCACGAGGCCAGGAGTCATGGCACCCTCTCTTGTCCTCCATCGGACCTGCAATCTTCGTGCTCATTGCTTCCACGAATCCGAGCACGTTGAGCGACCGAACTCCGCAACAAGGTGTGTCGATTCCTCCGCTATACTGATCTTGACTGGAGTCGAGTCATGGGAGATGACGAAAGCGGAGCGACGCGCGTCGCCGCCTGTGCGGGGCTCCTCGACCGAGCGGAACCGGAGGTCGGCAACTACTTCGTCTCGACCTATCCCCCGTTCTCCTGCTGGAGCAAAGCTGCCGTCGACTCTTACCGGCGCCGCCTGACTCAGCCCCCCGCGTCTGCCGACGTGCCGCTGGGCTTGTACGTGCACATTCCGTTCTGTGTGGAGCGCTGTCAGTACTGCTATTACCTTTCCCACGACGACCAATCCGGCGAGATCGACTCCTACCTGGCGGCGCTGGCGGCGGAGTGGGCGCGCTACGCCAGTGCGCCCGCCGTGGCGGGGCGGCCGCTCGGGTTCGTCTACTTCGGCGGGGGCACTCCTTCGATCCTGTCGGTTGCGCGGCTGCGGTCGCTCGCCCGGGCGCTCCAGCGATCCTCGTCCTGGACCGACGCCCGCGAGATCACCTTCGAATGCGCCCCCAAGAGCGTAACCGCCGACAAGGCCCGGGCACTCCGCGATCTCGGCGTCACGCGCCTGAGCCTCGGCGTGCAGCAGCTCGACGACACGGTCCTCGCCGCAACGGACGGGTCCACCTCACCGCCGATGTCGAGCGCGCGTACGAGCAAATCCGGCGTGGAGGATTCGACATCGTCAACCTGGATCTGATGGTCGGGCTCGTGGGCGAAACCGAGGAGTCGTTCTTCACCAGCCTGGAGCGGGTCATCGGCCTCCGGCCCGAAAGCGTCACGATCTACCAGCTCGAGATCCCCCTGAACACGCCGCTCTACCGGTCGCTGCAGGCGGCCGTACCGGCGGCGCCGCCAGCCTCATGGGACGTCAAGCATTCGCGGCTCGGCGCCGCGATGGCGCGCCTCGAGGCCGCCGGGTACACGTTCCGCAGCGCCTATTCCGCCGTGCTCGACCCGGCGCGCCACCCGTTCGTCTACCAGGACGCGCAGTACCATGGCGCGGACCTCGTCGGGATCGGCGCGTCGGCGTTCTCGCATCTGGGCGGCGTCAACCAGCAGAACCTGGCGTCGCTCGCCGCCTATCTCGACGCGGCCCGGCGCGACGTTCCTCCCTTCGGACGGGCGTACGCGCTTTCGGAGCGCGAGCGGCTCGTGCGGGAGTTCGTCCTGCAACTCAAGCTCGGCTACGCGGAGAGACGCTACTTCGGGGAGAAGTTCCAAACCGACCTGCTCGAGTCGTTCGCCGAGCCCCTCGCCGAAGCCTGCCGCCGAGGGTGGATTCAGATCGGCGATGAGGCGGTCACGGTGACGCGCGAAGGCCTGGTGCGCGTCGACCGCTGGCTACCGGCGTTCTACTTGCCGGAGCACCAGAACGTCCGGTACTCGTAGGCCACGAAGCGACGGGGCCACGCTTGCGCGATCAAGACCGGCACCCCCATCCGCCGTTCGCGGCCGTGGCACGGGACTTGCAAATCTTCGCGCTTCATGGAGGTGACCGATGAGATTATCTAAGTCCACTTGGATCGCCTTGGGCCTCGTGGTGGCGCTCGCCGCTCCGGTCCTTCTGGCCTTCGACGCCTCGCTGAGCCAGGACCGCCTCTGGGCCCAGTTCAGATTCCCCGTCAAGTTCGCCGATCGCCTGCTGCCCGTTGGCAACTATCTGTTCGTCCATGACGACGAAAAGAGCGCGATGGGTGAGCCCTGCCTGTACGTCTACGGCGAAAGCAATCTCGACGAGCCACTTATGGCGATTCACTGCCTGCGGAGAGACCAAGCAGTGACGGAGCGCGACAAAATCGTCTGGGGGAACGTTCGTCGAGACAACGTGAGAGAGTTCGGGTACATTCAATTCGCCGGCGACGCTTTCGCCCACCACGTTCAGTAGTTTCGCCCGCGCGGGATCCCGCTTGAAATACCGGACCGCCTGGTCCGGTATTTTTTTTGCTTCGGCGCAAGGTCAATTCCCCCAGCCCCTGCGGAATCCCACGCTCCCAAGCTGTCCCCGGGAATCCAAGAACCTCGATCTAAGTGAGTAAGTACTTACTCTTGCCGGGCACGCTCCTTGCATCGATTCGGAGGGCGGGCTGGTGTGCCTTCGAGACACGGGAGGCCTTTCATGACCAGTCGCATCGACCATATACACCGAGGCCATCCAGAAGCGCGGCTCGGGCACCTGCGTCCTCAACTGACCTCGGACCCTTCCGTTGCTTCGACTTGCCGCGCGAAAGCTTCCTGAAGCGGAACGAAAGGATGTCTTCGCCGACTACGGCAGGCGGCGCGAGGACGAAAGGCGAAGAGAACGTAGGCACGTGCGGCCACGGTCGCGCCGTTCCGGGTCGCGGGCGCGAACTTCCAGCTCCTGATGGTGTCGAGTGCGATCCCATCGAAGCCGTCGGACGAACCGACGACATCCGCCGACGCCACGTCGCCGTCTTTTCCCACCTCGACCTCGAGAAGGACGACGGCGGACTGGCTGGCCTGAGGAGGCACGGGCGGCATCGCAATTCTCTCCGGGTAGGCAATTGCCGAAGAGGCTTCGACCGGCCTGGGCGTTTTCGGGAGCGGCGGAATCGAGCCTCCGAGAGCGGGTGCCCGATTGACGAGCGCGACCAGCACCGTCGAGGAAACGGGCTCATCCCGTTCGTTCCTCGCCGGCTCGAACCGCCAGCCGACGACGTGTTGGCGCACGAGATCGCCGATGGGAGCGGCTCCGGCAAGCTGGATCGCATCGGTGACTCGTCCGGCCGCGGAGATCTGGACTTCGAGAATCGCGAAGGCGCCTTCGCGTCCGGACACATGCGCCGAAGGTACATTCCCCTCTTTCAGCTTGGGCAATGACGCCGTCAAGGCCGCAAGCAGAAGCGCCTTCAGCATCCTTGCACTCCCGGCCTGGGGAGTCCCTCACCGCCTCAATTTCGGGATTCAAGCCGGAGTCGACGTCGACTTCCGCCTCTCGGATCCTTCGGCACCATGCCCATCCAGAACGCCACTTCGAGGAGCAGTCGCTCCGGGGAGCTCAGCTCAGCCCTTCGCTCCATTACTTCGTTCAGGAGCGCCGGATCGTCGGTAATTACGCCGTCGACTCCGCGACCGATCATCATCGACATGTGGATGGGGTCGTTCACCGTCCAGACGTAGACCTCTTTCCCCGCCCGGTGTGCCGCCCGGATGAATCGTCGTGAAGCGAGGCCGGTATGCACCGCGAGGAAGTCCGCGTCGACCTGGGTCGGGTCACCGGCCGCCTTGGCCAGAAGGAGTCCTAGGGTCCAGTTCGGCCGAAGCTCGCGTATCTTGCGGATTCCATCCTGCTTCAGCGACATGATCACGACATCCGACGCCATGCCCGCCCGTTCGACGATCTCGACCACTCGCTCTTCGAGTCGCTGGTCGTGACCGTAGTACTTGAGCTCGATGTCGACCCGCGCCTTTCCCTTGCACCGGTACAGGACCTCTTCGAGCGTCGCGATGCGCTCTCCCCCGAACTCCGGTCCGAACCAGCTCCCGATGTCGATGGCGTGGGCTTCCTCGTAGCTCGCGTCCCAGATCTTGGTTGCCACCCCCCCGAGCTTCATGAAATCGCTGTCGTGAATCACGACGACGCGCCCGTCCCTCGTCTCCTGGACGTCGATCTCCACCAGATCCGCGCCGCCTTCGATGGCGGCGTCGACGGCGGCGAGTGTGTTCTCGGGAGCGCGCCCAGCGGCCCCGCGATGCCCGATCGCGATTACTTCATGGTCGATCTTCACCCTGTCCAGCAAGAAGTACCCGATCCCGCCGCAAACCGCGGCGGCAATCAACAGAACACCGAGGAGGGTGCTCAGGGACAAGCGCGAGAGCAGCGAGCCCGCGGACTCGACCGGCGACTCTACCGACACTGCTGGCGCTTCCGCCGCTTGCCCCCCTCCCACCCTCTCGTAAAGGCGAACGATCAGGAGGGCGAACGTCACGGCCTGGAACAGGGTCGCGAGAAGATTGACCAGGCTCCAGAGGAGAATGACTCCTCCGAGCAGGAACAGCATGGCTCCCAGGGAATCCTGAAAGCGGGGAACCAGGTAAGAACCAAGTCCGCGAACCAGTGCGAGGCCGAGGGTCGACAGTAGAACGGCGAACGTTGCCCAGCCCACGAGAATCACGGTAATCGCGGAGCGGTGTCCCCGGGCGCGTTCCTCACTCGCGCCCAGCGCCTTCAGGGCACCGACGTTCTCGAACAGGTGGAGCGGGAGCGCATAGACCCATCCCACCAGGCGAGGAATGACCAGGGCGGACATCGCTGCGAGGAGCCCGCCGATCAGAATCCCCGCGACCCAGAAAGACATCGGACGCTCGGTCAGGTAGTAATTGATGTCGAACTCCGAGAGGAACACCCAGTACACGACACCCGCGGCCGCGAGAAACGGAGCCGCCACGAGCAGCACCCTCAGCAACCAGGACCGCCGCGAGGATGGGAATCGACAGTCCATGCCGCACGGTAGACCAGAGGGCGCGACCAACAGGAATATGCCTCCCGCGAATCGCCGCACGGGCGAGGGTCATCAGGGCCGCCTGCTCGAAAGCGGAGACGGCGATGACGCCGGCGGCGACCACCACCAGCGCCACGATTCCCACGGGACTGACGAGGAAAAGGAGAATGTCCTGGTCGGCCAGAAGGCTCTTCCCCGAGAGCGAAAGGAAGAGGTGAAAGGCGAGCCCGATGAGCGGAGTGAGCAAGGCGAAGGCCAGAAGCTTGAAGGCCAGGTCGGTCGCGAGCATAGGGCGCCAGATGCGCAGGAAATCGCGCATCGCTCCGAAGAGCACGCCGGGGGCGTCGAACAGGATCATGCCGTCAGGTAGCTTTCCGGCGTCGGGCTACCGCAGCCCATCCGCCTCCGCGTCCCTCGGAAGATTGTCTTTGCTTGCGGCGACCTTGCGGAACGCAGCGACAGTGTACCGGAGACCTTCGGAGGGTGCATCCCTATCCCGGGCACCGATCGCCGCAGGCGGCCACTGCCTCGTCGCACGACATGCCAACACGAGTCGAGTCCGACTCCGGTCTCTCCTGCATCAACGCGGCTCTCCCGAATTCGAGCATCTCTCGCGCAAGGTGCAACCTCGCTCTAGAACCAAGGAAAGTTTGCCGGTCGGACTGCAAAGAGCGCACTCGTCACTTCACCCGACGACCGGTGGAAGGTCCGTGCGCGGCTTCTCACCCGGATGAAAACTTCCTCAGGCGCGGGTCTGATTCCGTCTAGCTTTCGAGGGACGCGATGCCGTGAGCGACGGCGAATTTGGTGAGATCCGCGGTGGTGTGGAGATCGAGCTCGGACATGATGCGGGACTTGTGGAATTCCACGGTCTTCACCGAGATCCCGAGGAGGTTTCCGATCTCTTTGATCGACTTTCCTTCCGCGACGAGCTGCAGCACCTCACGCTGCCGGGGCGTGAGCTGAGGCGCGCCCAAGGGCGAGTTCGGCCGGCTTGCGTCGGGCGCCTCGGACCACGGGTTCACGTTTTTCGCCACCGCGGGAGTTACGTAGTAGCGGCCCTCGAGCACTTCTTCGATCGCGAAGACGAGCTCCGAAGCGGCCGATCGCTTCAGGAGATACCCCGAGCAGCCGGCGCGGAAGGCCGCGATCACGTACATCTTGTCGGCGTGCATGCTCAGCATGACGATCTTGGTATCGGGCACGAGCTCTCGAATCTGCCGCGCGGCTTCGACACCGTTCAGGAGCGGCATGGCGATGTCCAGCAGAATCACGTCGGGTCTGAGCGTGCGGGCGGCGTCGAGCGCCGCCCGACCGTCCCCAGCGGTGCCGACGAGGTCGAAGTGGCTCTCGAGAAGCTTTCCGATGCCCTGGACGACGAGCGTATGGTCATCCGCCAGAATGACACGCGCCCTCTTCAAAACATGCCTCCGGAATCGCTTACGAAGCGAATGTTACATCAGCGGAGGGGCAGTTGGGCGGAACGGCGGGTCGTAACGGCCCCTGGGGCTTCGGATTGAAGAGCGCGAGATTGTCGAGGATTTTCAGCGGCCGGCAGGTAGACGGCGAACGTCGCTCCGGCGCCTGGCCAGCTGTCTACTTCGACGTGACCTCCGCACTGGCTCACGATTCCGTAAACGGTGGCGAGGCCGAGGCCGACTCCGTTCTCCTTCGACGTGAAAAAAGGCTCGAACAGCAGGGCCAGCTTCTCGGAGTCCATTCCGTGACCGGTATCGGTCACGGAGATCCGGACATGGGGGCCGCGGGCGCCGCGGAACGATCGGGGAAGCTCGTCTGGATCCATACTCTCCGTGCGGATCGTCAGTATTCCACCGTCGGGCATCGCGTCCCTCGCGTTCACCATCAGGTGGAGGAGCACCTGCTCGAGCTGGTAGGGATCGGCGCGGACGAATGCTGGATCCGAGGAAAGCTCCGTCTCGATGACGACGTCGTCTCGCAGGACGGCGCTCAGGAGCATCTGCATCTCCCGAACCTTATCGTTGGAGCTCGTGACCGCGGGCGCCAGCGCCTGGCGGCGGCCCACCGCCAGCAGCTGCCGGATCAGGCCGGCGGTGCGATGACAGGCCTTCACCGTGCGCTCGGCCTCGGGGCGACGCGCGTCCTTGGGCTCGAGCCGATCGAGAACGACCTCGCTGAACGTGGAGATGGCCGAGAGCAGATTCTCGAACTGATCGGAGATCCCGCCCGCCAGTCTCGCCACGGCTTCCATTTTGGCGGAGCGAAGCAGCGCCTCGCGCGAGCGGGGATCCTCCTCGAGGCGGCTATCGCCCTTCAGCCAGGCTTCGAGTGCGATTGCCGGCTCCGACGGAGCGCCGCCGTCGGCCAGAGCCCAGAAAACCGCATCCATGGGGATGGCGGCGCCGGATCGCTGGTGACGGAACGCGAGCTCGCCGCGCCATTCGCCGACGGCGGTCACCCGTGACAGGATTTCCCGTTCGGATTTGACGAATACCAGGTTGGAGAGCAGGAGTCCGTCAGGCTCGAGATCCTCTACTCCCAGGACCCTGCGGCCCCTTCGGTTCACGTAGATCAGAACGCCTTCACGCGAGACGAGCCCCATGAACACGGAGGCGCGCTCAACGAGCGCGGAAGCTCGATATCCCGGTATCTCGAAGGCGGCAGGAGCTTCCTCGCTCCACCGCGATTCGCGACGTCCCATGGGTGCACCCCCGTAGGCAGGAATCGTAGCGGACCTCGATGAGAACCGATACTAGGGAATTTCCCAGGTCCAGCGGGAATGGGATTTCGGGGCAGCTCGGCCGGAAGGCCGCCTCCAAAAGGCTATCGCCGACCCAAAGCGTTCCGTGGTCGACCAACGACAACCGTGCGGGGTACTATCTGCCCGAGCAGCTGAACCGCGGTCATGGCAGCCAGGTCCGTCAAGAAGAAAACCAGGAAGAGACCAAAGGCGAAGCCCTCCTCGGGCGGCGTCGATGCGGCCGAGAAGCCCGCCCCGATCGTCGCGGCGAAGCGACGGGCTTCCTTTCCCGTCGTCGGCGTCGGCGCTTCCGCCGGCGGTCTCGAAGCTCTCGAAGAGCTCTTCGATCATATGCCGGCGGACATCGGGATGGCGTTCGTGATCGTCACCCATCAGCATCCGGGCCATACCAGTATGCTGCCCGAGCTTCTGAGCAAGGGGACTTCGATAGCGGTCGTCGAGGCGGCGAACGAAACGAAGCTCGAGCCGAACCACGTCTACGTCGGGCCGCCCGGCGGGCATCTGTCGATCCACAACGGCAGGCTCCATCGCTTGGAAACCGGGATGAAGGAAGCGCCGAAGCTTCCCATCGACCACTTCTTTCGCTCTCTCGCCGACGACCAGAAGGAGCGGGCGATCGGGATCGTGCTTTCGGGAACGGGGACGGACGGCACGCTGGGACTGAAAGCCATCAAGAGCGAGTACGGAATGGCCATGGTACAGCAGCCGCAGTCGGCCAAATACGCCGGCATGCCTTCGAGCGCCATCGCGACGGGGCTCGCTGATTACGTGCTCCCGCCAGCCGCGATGCCGAGCCAGCTGATGGCTTACGCCAGCGGTCCGTATCCTTATCTCACGGGCGCCACCGTCGCCGCCGAGCTGCCCGCGTTGCCCGAAGAGCCGATACAGAAGATTTTCGTGCTGCTCCGAAGCCGCACCGGCCACGACTTTTCGGCCTACAAGACCAACACCCTGCGCCGGCGCATCGAACGGCGGATGAACCTGCATCAAATCCAGAAGCCCAACCAGTACGTCCGCTACCTGCACGAGAACCCGCACGAGATCGACGTTTTGTTCAAGGAGCTGCTGATCGGCGTTACCAGCTTCTTTCGCGACCCGGAGGCCTGGGACGCGCTCCGCCCCCACCTCGAGGCTCTGATCCTGGCGCGGCCGGAGAACCACGCGCTTCGCGTCTGGGTCCCGGCCTGCGCCACCGGGGAGGAAGCCTTCAGCTTGGCGATCGCGCTGCGGGAAGCGATGGACGAGACGAACCGGCACCTCGACGTGCAGATCTTCGGCACCGATCTGGACGCGGAGGCGATCGAAGCGGCTCGAGCGGGCCAGTACCCGGATGGCATCGAGGCGGACGTCTCGCCGAAACGGCTCGAGCGCTACTTCTTGCGCGACGACGGCCGTTACCGTGTTCGCAAGGAAATCCGGGAGATGGTCGTCTTCGCGTCCCAGAACGTGATCAAGGATCCCCCGTTCACCAAGCTCGACCTCCTCTCCTGCCGCAATCTGCTGATCTACCTCAACGCGAATCTCCAGAAGAGGCTTCTGCCGATATTTCATTACGCCCTCAAACCCGGCGGTCTTCTGTTTCTCGGGACCTCGGAGACCGTCGGCTCGCTCACCGACCTGTTCGAGCCTCTGGACAAGCGCTGGAAGATCTTCGAACGCAAGGAGAGCCCCGCGGCGCTTCTGCGGCTTCCGGAGATTCCCGCCCAGCCGGCGATGGAGGCCGAGGACGAGGCGTTCCCGGCGGAAGCCCGAGCGCGCGCGAAAGACGCCCGTATTTCGACGGTGATCGAGAAACTGCTGCTAGCTCGATTCGCTCCCGCGACCGCGGTGTTGAACGACGAACGGCGACATCGTCTACATCCACGGCCGCACCGGGGCCTATCTGGAGCCCGCGCAGGGTCAGCCCCGGAACAACATCCTCGACATGGCCCGCGAAGGGCTTCAGATCGAGCTCGCGTCTGCCATCCGCGAATGCGGCGCCAAGGGCGAGGAGATCACGCGGGAGGGCATCCGGGTGAAGGCCAACGGCGGCATGGCCAGCGTCAGTCTTTCTGTCGCGCCCATCCGTGAACCGGAGGCGGTCCGCGGCCTGCTCCTGGTCACGTTCCGCCCCACCCCCTCCGCCTTGCTCGAGGCCCTGAAAGCGAGGCGACCGCGGAAGAAGACCGCGGAAGATCAGCGCGCCGCGCGGCTGGAACACGCGATCAAATACATGAAGGAAGCCCACCAGTCGACGCTGGAGGAGCTGGAAACATCCAACGAGGAGCTGAAGTCTACCAACGAGGAGCTGGAATCGACCAACGAGGAGCTCCAGAGCACGAACGAGGAGCTGGAGACCTCGAAAGAGGAGATGCAGTCGCTCAACGAGGAGCTGACGACGGTGAATACCGAGCTGCAATCGAAGGTGGACGAGCTGTCTCAGGCCAACGACGACATGCAGAATCTCCTCAACAGCACCGACATCGCCACGATGTTCCTGGACAACGATCTGAACATCAAGCGGTTCACCGAGGAAGCGAAGGCGCTGGTGACGATCCGCAAGACGGACGTCGGACGGCCGATTTCCGAGTTGACCTCGAATCTGCTGCCGGATACGCTCGCGGCCGATTGCCGCGAGGTGCTGAAGACGCTGGTCTTCAAACAGGGCGAAGTCCGCACCCATGACGGCCGGTGGTACTTGATGCGGATCATGCCCTACCGGACGGCCGAGAACGTGATCGACGGGCTGGTGGTTACGTTCGTCAACGTCGGGCAGGTCAAGAAGGCGGGGGAGGCGGACGAGAAAGCGCGCCTCTACTTCGAGAGCATCGTCGATACGGTGCGCGAGCCGCTGTTGGTGCTCGACCGGGACCTCAAGGTAGTGTCCGCCAATCGCTCGTTCTATCGCGTGTTCCGCACCACCGCGCGGCAGACCGAAGGGGAAGCGATCTTCGACCTCGCGGCGGGCCGCTGGGACATCCCGAGACTCCGCAAGCTCCTCGAGGAGATCCTTCCCCGGAACAGCGTCTTCGAGGATTACGAAGTGGAGGTCGAGATTCCAAAGGTCGGGCGCCGCGTTTTCGTGCTCAACGCCCGGCGGCTTCCGCTCGAGGGCGCGGGCGACTTGGTCCTTCTGGCGCTCGAGGACATGACGAGCACGTAGCCGAAGAAGGCCCGACCATGGCGCGAAAGAGTCGCAACGCCCATCGGAAGCCGAGGACGCTCCGCGAGCGCGCCGAGGAAGAGCTGCGCCAGGCGGAGATCGACGTCACGAAGATGTCGGCCGAAGACGTGCGGCGCCTCGTCCACGAGCTCTCGATCCATCAGGTCGAACTGGAGCTGCAGAACCAGGAGCTTCGCGAGGCCCAGGTGGAGCTCGCCCAGACGCGCGATCGTTATGCCGACTTGTACGAGTTCGCTCCCGTGGGCTACGTCACTTTGAGACCCGACGGCCGGATTCTCGAAGCCAACCTCGGGGCCGCCCGGATGCTCGGCGTCGACCGGCAGGCGCTGCTGAGGGCGAACATCTCGAGCTTCGTTGACGGCGATGCTCGGGACGACTGCTACCTGCACCGAACGGAAGTCTTCGGGAGCGAGACGAAGAAGACTTGCGAGCTCGAGATGCGCGAGGCGGACGGCACGCCCCTGGTCGTGAGGTGGGAGAGCATCGCCTTCGGACCTCCGGGCGCGCGCCTGTGCCGAACGGCTCTCATCGATGTCACCGCGGCGAGAAACGCTCAGCGGGACCGCGAGGAAAGCGAAGAGCGGTATCGGCGTTTGACCAACGCCTTGACCGACCACATCTATCGCGTTCGTATCGAGAGGGGCCGGCCAGTCGAGACCCAGCATGGCGGGAGCTGTGAGGCGGTGACCGGCTATACCGCGGAAGAGCTCGCGGCCAATCCCGAGCTTTGGAGCGCGATGGTGCCGCCGGAAGACCGCGCCGCCGTCGAGGAGCAAAGAGCCCGGATTCTTTCCGGCCGGGACGCCACGCCCATCGAGCACAAAATCCGGTGCAAGGACGGCACGACCCGCTGGGTCCTGAATACGATTTCCCTCCAGCGGGACAGCCGGGGCCGTCTCGTCGCCTACGACGGACTGCTGCGCGACATCAGCAAGCGCAAACGAGCGGAAGAGGCGATCCAGACACTGAATGAGGAGCTCGAAGAGCGCGTCGCGGGGAGAACGGCCGAATTGGCGGCGGCAATCGAAGCTCTGCGCTCGCTTTCCGCCCGCCTTCTCCGGGCGGAGGAGTCCGAAAGGCGGCGTATCTCGCGGGAGCTCCACGACGACTTCAGTCAGCGCCTCGCCATGCTCTTCGTCGACATCGAGTCTCTCAAGAGGGCGGAGAGCCTCGCTCCGGAAACATCGAAACGGCTGCAGTCGATGGGGAAGGCGGTGGCGGAGATAGCCGACGACTGTCATCGCCTGGCCTACAGCTTGCACCCATCCGTTCTCGATCATCTGGGACTCGCGGCCGCGCTCGCGAGACACGCGGACGAGCTCGCGGTCCATCAGGGGATCGAAGTCGTTCTGAGGGAGCGCGGCTTTCCAGGAAGGCTCGACCCGGCGACTTCCTCCTGCCTTTACCGGATAGCGCAGGAGGCTCTCGCCAACGTCGCCCGGCACTCGAAGAGCCCCCGCGCGACGCTGCGGCTCATCGGCGGCGCCCGCTGCGTTCGGATGTCGGTGCGCGACTACGGCGAGGGCTTCGACGTGCAGAAGACGCGGGGCGGGGCCGAGACGCTCGGTCTCATCAGCATGGAGGAGCGGGCGCACCTGATCGGAGGGACGCTCGCCATTCGTTCGGCGCCGGGAAAGGGCACGGTCGTCCAGGTGAGCTGTCCCCTGGCATGAGGGACACCCAGGAAATACCCTAGTTCACAACGGATTCATCTCGCCGTAACATGTTCGGTCGTTCCCCCCAGGAAAGGGCTGGATATATGAACCCATCCACCAGACTGCGCCTGCTGCTCGCCGACGACCACCCGGCGTTCCTGGAAGGGCTGCGCAGTATTCTCGAGCCCGATTTCGACGTCATCGCCGCGGTCACGGACGGAGAACGAGCTGTGGCGGAAGCGGCGAGGCTCGCGCCGGACGTCGTCGTCTGCGACATCTCGATGCCGGGAAGGACTGGCTTCGAAGTCGCTCGCGAGCTCAAGCGCACGAGCCCGGCGATAGGAATCGTGTTCGTGACCATGCACGCTGACCCCGCCTATGTCACCGCGGCCCTGCGCATCGACGTTTCTGGGTACGTTCTCAAGACCGCGGAGGCGTCGGAGCTCCGGGATGCGGTTCGGGCCGCTGCCGCGGGCGAGGTCTATGTCTCGTCGCGCCTGAGACGAGCGGGGCTGCAGCTTCCGGCACGGAGCGGCTGTCGGGAGCTGGGATAGGGCTCGCCGCTCGGCCGCTGTCCGTGGGCGAACCGCGCAGTCAACATCGGCGCGGTCGTGGCCGCGGCGCCCGATCTGTCGCTCCCCACCAGCAGGCGGCGCCAGGTGTGACCCGCCGCTCGCTCGGAAAGGCGGACCTCGCGCGCCGTGTTTTGCCGAACGCAGCGACAGTGTACTGTTCGGAACACGCGTCCCCTCCCCTCTCGCCTCGCAGTAACCCCTCCCTGACGAACCCACCAGTTTCACGACCTGCCCCACCGATCCCGGTCGCGCAGCCTTGCTGCGGATCAGGCGTTCTGCTATCGTTCGCCAACGATCCCGAGATCGGAGAAAAGGTCGGACGTATACGAGAGCCAAGAAAGACAGGCTCTTCTCCGAGCAGAGCCAGGGCATCGGCGACTTCAACTTCGGCGAGCAGACCGCCGAGGTGTTCGACGACATGCTCGACCGCAGCGTCCCCCTCTACCGCGAGCTGCAGCGGATGATCGGCGAAATAGCCGGCGAATTTTCGGCTCCAGGCACCTGCGTCTACGACCTCGGGTGCTCGACGGGAATTACGCTGGAAACGCTTCACCGGAGCACCGCGCCGACGGTGACCCTGGTGGGTGTCGACTATTCGGAGGCGATGCTGGAACGGGCGAGGCAGCGCTTCCTCCCGCTGATCGAATCCGGCCGGATACGGCTCGACCACGCCGATCTGAACCACGGCTGCGCGATCGGGAACGCGTCGGTCGTCGTGCTCAACCTGACGCTGCAGTTCGTCCGCCCCCTGTACCGCGACAGCCTGGTCCGGCAGGTCGTATCCGGCCTCAACGACAACGGCGTGCTGATCCTGGTAGAGAAGGTGCTGGCGGAAGATTCGACGATAAACCGCCTCTTCATCAAGTTCTATTACGACTTGAAACGGCGCAACGACTACGACGACATGGAGATCGCGCAGAAGCGCGAAGCGCTGGAAAACGTGCTCATCCCCTACCGCGTGGACGAGAACATCGAGCTCCTCAAGCGTTGCGGATGCCAGGAGGTGGAAACCTTCTACCGCTGGTACAACTTCTGCGGATTCCTGGGCCTGAAGCGCGTTTGAGCAATGGCTCGAGCGGACTCGCAGCTCATCGCGGCGGGCAACTTCTTCTTTCGCTACCGCAACGCGGTGTTCCCGGTGATCGGGTTGACCGCGCTCCTCCTCAGTCCACCCCGGTTCGCCTTCGGCGACCGCACCATCGACGCTTACCTGGACCTGCTCGGGGCAGCCGTCGCGATCGCCGGGCAAGGTTTGCGTGCCGTCACCATCGGCTACGAGTACGTCATCCGCGGCGGGCGGCAGGGCAAGGTGTATGCCGAACGGCTGGTGCAGGGCGGAGTCTTCGCTCATTGCCGCAATCCACTCTATCTGGGCAATCTGCTGATGGTCATCGGCATCGCGGTCATGGTCCATTCGGCGCTCTTCTATCTGATCGGCATCCCATTCTTCGTGCTGGTATACGCCGCGATCATTGCCGCCGAGGAGAACTTCCTGCGCGCGAAGTTCGGCGCGCAGTACGACGACTACTGCCGGCGCGTGAACCGCATCTGGCCGAACTGGAAGGGACTCCGAACCTCGATCGAAGGGATGCGCTTCAACTGGAGGCGTCTGGTCATCCGTGAGTACGGCACGCCCTTCGCGCTGGCGCTTTGGATCATCGGCATCCGCGCGTACACGTTGACCGTGAATCTCGGCGCGGCGGCCTGGCCCGATGTCCGCCGCCTCCTGTGGTTGCTCTGGCCAATCCTGATGCTGTACCTCTTCGCCCGCTTCCTGAAGAAGTCCGGTCGACTTACCGAGTACCCGGCTGCCGGCGTCCACCCATCCGTGGCACCCCAGGGACCCGCTGGTTCGGTGCACTAGCCTTGATCGAAGTCTGGATTGGAGCCCTCTCGGCGTAGAGGCGAAACTTCTGCCGTCAGCTCAAGGAGATGATTCACGAAAGAAATCCCCTGCTGGATCTGCACCGCCACCTCGACGGGAACCTCCGTCTCGAGACCGTGCTCGATCTCGCCCGCAGGCATCGGGTGAGGCTTCCCGCCGACGACGTCGAAGGGTTGCGCCCTCACCTTCAGATCGGGGAGCCGGAGCCGGATCTTCCGGCGTTCATCGCCAAGGTCGAGCTGATGGTGAGCGTCCTCGGCGACGAGGAGGCCTGCCGCCGGGTCGCCTACGAGAACGTCGAAGACGCCTCCCGGGAAGGGCTCGCCCACGTGGAGCTTCGTTTCAGTCCCCTGTTCATGGCCCAAGCCCACGGGCTCGAGCCGGAGCGCGTGGTGGCCGCGGTCGTCGAGGGAGCGACGGAGGGCGCGCGCGCGTTCGGCACCTCCATGAAGCTCATCGGAATTCTCAGCCGTACGTTCGGGCCCGAAGCCGCTACCGTGGAGCTCGAAGCGATTCTCGCGCACCGGGAGCACATCACCGGGCTCGACCTCGCGGGCGATGAGGCGAAGTGGCCGGGAGAGCACTTCGTTCCGCATTTCCGGCGCGGTCGGGATGCCGGATTTCGCATCACCGTCCATGCGGGCGAAGCCGCCGGTGCCGGCAGCGTATGGCAGGCCATTCGCGAGCTCGGGGCGGAGCGGCTCGGCCACGCGGTGCGCGCCGCTGAAGATCCGGCGCTCCTCGACTACATCGCCAGGCACGAGATTGGAATCGAGTCCTGCCTCACGAGCAATGTCCAGACGCGAACCGTTCCCAGCTACGAGAAGCACCCGCTCTCTTCTTTCCTCGAACGGGGTCTTCTGGCATCCATCAACACCGACGACCCGGCGATCAGCGGAATCGACCTCGGCCACGAGCTCACCATAGCCGCCAAGGCGGCGGGACTCACCGAGAGCGACGTCCAGAAGGCGCAGCGTAACGCGGTGGCGACCGCGTTCCTGTCGGCGGAAGAAAGAAAGGCCCTCTTGGCTTGACCGCCGCCACAGGCCGGACGGCGCCCGTTGCAGCGACGCCCGCGCGTCACGCGGCGCGCGGGTAGGTTCCGAGGATCCGCCGGATCCACGCGTGGACCCGGTGTACCCCTTTTTGTTCGCCGAGGAACATCATCGGGCACTCGCCCACAACGACGTCGACTCCGCGCCCCCGCAGGAGCTCGACGGCCTTGGCATCGACCGCGCCCGGCCCCACGCCATGGTGAAGCCAAACGCGCGAGACTCCGGAGGCGAGAATCTCCTTCGTTATCGAAGCGGTCACCGAGGCCGGAGTCATGAGGAGAGCGCCGTCCAGGGGTCCAGGAACGTCGCTCAGGCGACGGTAGACCGTCCGGCCTTCCATCTCCGCGGTTTCCCCGGAAGGGTTGACCGGAACCATGTCGTAGCCGTGAGCGACGAGCTCGCGAAGGACCATCCGGCTGAAATCTTTCGGGTTCCGCGATGCTCCGACGAGAGCGATCCTCTTGCCCTGCAAGAACGATTCGATGCTCTTCATTGGATTCGTATCTCTCATGACCTCTGCCTTTGCATCGGGCATGCCAACGACTTGCTTCCGGAAAGTCCTTCCGCTGAAAGAGATAACGGAGCGCACGGATTCCCACCCAGGGTCACGTCACCCAGTTACGGGTGTTCCCGCGCGCTGTCGGAAGAGAGTAAGGGCCTCCTGTCTTCACTGGCTATCTCGGCTGCGCGGCGTCGACGGTTCGACTAAGATATCGCTCCCCGGCGCCCAGGGCGCGCGGGAGCAGATGGAGGTCCTCGCATGAGACTGCAGCAACCCTCTTTCGGGCAACTCGCGGCGATCATCGCCATTCTCGCGGCTTTCATGCCGCTCGGAACCGCAGTGAGCCAGACCCAGCCTCCTCCGCCTCCTCCGATTGTCCAGCCGGGACCTCCTGGCGACGCGGGCCGGCGAATCTCGGCGGAGGAAGCCTCCAATCTCGCCGGCATCCAGTACAGCGAAGCCGACGTCCGCTTCATGCAGGGGATGATCTCCCACCACGCTCAGGCCCTGGAGATGACCGCGCTCCTCGGAAGCCGCACCGAGCGCGAGGTCATGCGGGAGCTCGCCCAACGCATCGAGCTTTCCCAACGGGACGAAATCCGCATGATGCAGGAGTGGCTGCGCGCTCGCGGCCAGCAGGTCACCGCGCTCGACGCCCATCACGCGCACGGCGCGCAGCTCACGGCCGGCATGCTGACGGCCGACCAGATGACCCTTCTCGGGCAGGCGCGGGGGCTCGAGTTCGATCGGCTGTTTCTCGAGCTCATGATCCAGCATCACCGCGGGGCGCTCACCATGGTCGAGGAGCTCCTCGCCCAGCCTGGCGCGGCTCAGGACTCGCAGCTCTTCACGTTCACGTCCGATATCACCTCCGATCAGACCATGGAGATCGACCGGATGGACCTCATGCTGAGGGATCTCTCGCCCGATCCTCGGGTCCATCTCAAGGCCGGCTTCCGCGACGCCGGCGAAGCGGCGTTGAATCTGGAGCGCGTGGCGACTCTTCCCAAGCCGGACGGCTTCTTCGACCCCGTAGCACCGGCGGGCCGGCCCAGCCCCCCGGAAAAGAAGAAGGGAGAGAACAAGAAGAAGGCGCCCAAGCCGAGCGTGGAGACCGGGAAGAAGACCGCCGAGGAGGAGGAAGAAGAGGAAGAGGAGGACAAGTCGCGAGGCGGCATCTTGAACTTCGCGAACACCGATCTCGCTTTCTCCAAGGAGCTGGTGATCGAAGGCAACTATCACGGGTTCAACACGTACAACATCGAGGACCCGATGACGCCGCAGCTGCTGGCCTCGGTGGTGTGCCCCGGCGGCCAGGGCGACGTTTCGGTCTACGGCAACCTGCTGTTCATGTCGGTCGAGCAGACGCGCGGCCGGCTCGACTGCGGTCTGCAGGGCGTCGCCGAACCGGTAGAGCAAAGCCCGCTTCCGCGGCGTTCGCATCTTCGACATCAGCGACATCCGGAAGCCGAGACAGGTGGCGGCGGTGCAGACGTGCCGCGGCTCGCACACGCACACGCTGGTGACCGACCCGAACGACAAGGGAAACATCTACGTCTACGGCTCGGGCACGAGCTCCGTGCGCTCGGCGGAGGAGCTGCCGGACTGCTCGGACGCGAACCCGAAGGACGATCCGAACACCGTCGCTCTTCAGCATCGACGTGATCCAGGTCCCGCTGGCCGCGCCGGAGGAGGCGCGCGATCGTGAGCCGGCCGCGCATCTTCGCCGATCCGAAGACGGGCGCGATCGCCGGGCTGTGGCAGGGCGGCGACCACGGGCCCGGGCACGCAGAAGACCTCGCGAGACCAACCAGTGCCACGACATCACCGTGCTACCCGGAGCTCGGGCTCGCCGCGGGCGCCTGCTCGGGCAACGGCATCCTGCTCGACATCTCCGACCCGGCGAATCCCGTCCGGCTCGACCAGGCGGTCGACAAGAACTTCGCCTACTGGCACTCGGCGACGTTCAACAACGACGGCACGAAGGTGATCTTCACCGACGAGTGGGGCGGCGGCAGCCGTCCGCGCTGCCGCGCGACCGACCCGCCGAACTGGGGCGCCGACGCGATCTTCGACATCGTCGATCGGAAGCTGAAGTTCCGCGGCTACTACAAGATGCCGGCGGCGCAGACCGAGCAGGAGAACTGCGTCGCGCACAACGGGTCGCTCATTCCCGTGCCCGGCCGCGACATCATGGTGCAGGCGTGGTACCAGGGCGGCGTCTCGGTGTTCGACTTCACCGATTCGGCGAAGCCCGTCGAGATCGCGTACTTCGACCGCGGCCCGCATCGACGCCGAAGCAGCTGATCACCGGCGGCTACTGGTCGACCTACTGGTACAACGGCTACATCTACGGCACCGAGATCGCCCGCGGCCTCGACGTGTTCAAGCTGACTGCCGAGCGAGTACCTGTCGCAGAACGAGATCGACGCCGCGTCGCTCGTTACGCCCGAGCTGTTCAATCCGCAGCACCAGCGTCGCATCGACTGGCCGGCGAGCTCCGCGGTGGCGCGCGCGTACGTCGATCAGCTCGGGAGGAACGGGGCCCTCTCCCCGGAGCGAGCCCGGGCGATCTCGGCAGGCCTGGACCGGGCCGAGGAAGCCCTCTCGAGCGAGAACCGCGCGAACGAAGAAGTCGCCGGGCGGCTGGACGTTCTCGCGGCCGATGTCGAGGGGAGCGCCTCGGGCGCGGTCGGACGAGACCAGGCTCGCCTTCGATCGCTCGCGGAGAACGTGAAGGGAATCGCGCAAAGCCTGCGCGAAGGTCCATCGGGGCAGCGCTGATCAGGGCCGCGCGTCGCAGTAGCTCGAGCCCTGGCAGTGGGTGGGAACGAAGACTTCCGCCCGAATCCGCCATCGATCGGAGACCTTCTGCCACTTGGCCAGGTACGTCCCGCCGATCTCGACGCGGGAGGACTCGGTCCAGGAGCCTTCCCAGGTGCCAATCTCGTACGCCATCCCCCAGGGTGTATAGAAACCGATCTCCCGCGGCGTGCGGACATAGACGACGTCCGGTCGCTCTCTGAATTGATTCGCCAGGCTCACGCGGTTCTCGTCTCTTCCGGCGACCTGAAGGTTCGCCGAGGAGACGAGGCTGTAGTCTTCCGTGAAGAACGATGCGACGGCGTCCGCATCGTGCGCCCGGATCGCCTCGTTGGAAGCCGCGCGAGCGGTGCGAATCAGCCCTTCGTCGGAAGGTTGAGCGCTGAGTACCGCGACCGACCAGACGGCGAGAAAAACTACCTTCATGACTCTCTTCCTCTCAGCGCAACGGGATCTCGCTCTCGCCTTTGACGCTCTGATACCGCGCCGACAACTCTCCATAGAGGCGCCTCAGCTCTTCCACCCGCATCCGAAGCGCGGCTCGATCCGGCTCCGCTTTTTCTTCGATGGATTCGACGATGTCGTGCGCCTTGAAGTACGCGTTCTCGCGAGAGTAGCCTCCGTCCTCACACCGAAAGACCTCGTTCAGGATCCGAAGGTCGTGGGGTATCTGGAAGGCATCGCGCGTGTCCTCGTACCCGAAGAGGTAATAGAAATTATCGAACCCCGCCCAGGTGATCGCCGAGAGGCACATCGAGCAGGGCTCGTGGGTCGAGAGGAAGAGACACTCCCGAGCGGGAGGCCGCGCGGCCTTCGGAAGCTCGTAAAACGCTTTGATGGCAGCGACCTCCCCGTGCCAGAGAGGACATTCGGCCTCGAGGTTGGTTCCGGCGACGACGAGCGAAAGGTCGGATTTCCGCAGCACCGCCGCGCCGAAGATCTTGTTCCCCCGGTTGACGCTCTCGCGAGTCAAGGGCACGACGTCCCGCTCGAGCACTTCCAGCATCCGGGCGAGGACGTCGGCCATCACGGGCTCGCGGGCCGCGTCAGCCAGCGAGCGGCGACGAGCATCGCGGCGACGAGAAGATAGGCGACGGCGTATTCCCAGGCCGGGGCGAGGACTTCGGGACGCCGGTTCACCAGGGCCTCCAGGAGTGGGATGTTCACAACGGTGTCCCCCGGAGTGAACTGCCAGGAATGCATCAAGCCGAGGAGCGAGAGAACCGCGGCCGAGAGACTCCAGGCCGCCGCCGCGACGAATCTGCCGTCGATGATGAGGACGGTCATGGCGGCGAGAATCATCGCGGAGTAGATGAACCCCTGCTCGAGAGCGAAGCCGCCGTCGATGAAGAAGTTGTTGGCATGCGCAGCCTCGACCAGCGCCGGCGACAGGGCCATGCCGTCCACCGCGCCGAACCCGGCGGAGCGCAGGGCCGTCTTCGCGATGAGCGTCGCCCAGGCCACGAGAGCCGGCACCATTCCCACGGCGACCGCGGCCATGTGCCGGGTCGGTGTGACCTCGAACGCCTGGGCAGTGATGACCAGACCGATCCAGACGATGATGGCGATTCCGGCATCGGGCGGAACCGCCCAGGCCACGAGCGCGAACGTTCCGCTCAGGCAAATGAGCGCGACCGCCGCGCCGTTCACGGCCGAATAACCGGCTCGAGCGCCAACGGCCTTCAACGCGGGGTGGCCGATATAGATCGACATCGGAAACGGCGAACCGAACAGAGCGGCTCCCATTGTCCCCAGGCCGTTCGCGATGAGACTCGACTTCGCCGGGAACGTGTCCCCCGCCGCCGCCGCCGACTCCAGATTCTGGAGCGACGCGATCGCGCTCAGAAGCCCCATGGGGACGATGATCGAAAGGTAAGGAAAGAGCTGACCCGCCTCGAGCGCCGCCCAGGTCTCTCCGAGAGCGGTCTTCGGGAGGTAGACGCCGAGCGGCCCCAGGGGATCGTCTCCGATGGGCGCGAGTCCCGTCATCCACGCGAGAAGGCCGCCGAGAACCAGGACAGAGAGACTTCCCGGCAGCTGCCCCACGACCTGACGACGACCGAAGAAGAGGATGAACACCGCGAGGAGTGTGGTCAATCCGACGATGGGTCTCGCATAGGTTTGAAATACGAAGCCCAGAGCGAGAAACCCCATTCCGATTCCCGAGAGCGTCGCCAGCATGGCCGCCCGTGGAGTGACTTCGAGAACGCGCCGCGCGAAGAAAGCCGTGATCATTTCGAGAACGCCCGCCGCGAGCGTTGCCAGGAGCCCCGCTTGCCAGGCGATACGCTCCGGGTCGGGAGCGCCCTGGGCTATCGCGAGCTGCTTCGCCGGCAGCATCACGAGAAATACGAAGGCGATGAGACTGGGAGTGTTGATGCCGTAGGGGAGTGCGCAGACGTCGTCGCGACTTTCGGCCCTGCCGAGCCGAAGCGCTTGCCATGCGTAGAAGATGTTTCCGATGAGAAACGAGATCGCGACTCCGGGAAGTATTCGCCCGTAAACGAGCCCCGGCGAAAACCCGAGCACGTCCTGGCAGAGCGCCACGAGAATGAGGAACTGGACGAGGTGGTTGATGAAGACCGAGAAGAAACCCTCCCAGTCCCCTTTGACGAAGAGTTTCATCGCGCTTCAAGCGACCGGACGAAGTGCATCGTGAACCGCGCCGCCTGATGCGCCGCGATCTGTCCGAGCCGCCGGTAGTCCTTCCCGGGGCTCGGCTGCGCGAGGTTGCTGCCGCTTCGGATGACGAGGTGTGGAACCCCGAGTTGCCAGCACACCTGCGCGGCGGCGGAGCCCTCCATCTCGATGAGGTCGCTCCCGAGCTTTTTCCGGATGTCGTCGATCTTCTGCCGGGTCAGACCGAAGACGTCGCCCGAGCAGACCTTGCCGGTTTTCACGACGGCCAGGTAGGTCTCGCCGTTCGCGGTCACCGTCTTCTCGGGGAACGTGCGGATGGCGGACCGAGCGAGCCTCAAGAGCCTCGGGTCCGCCGCGTACTCGTAGGGCGTCATTTCCCCCGGGAGCGGCCCTCGAACCTTCCGGTAGATCATCCCGGACGCGGTCCAGTTGCCGGCGTTGTGGTGCGCGGTCTTCTTCGAAACGATGATGTCGCCGGTGCGAAGCGTCGGGTCGAGGCGCGCGCCGGAGCCGGTGAATACCAGCTCCGCCGGCCGAAACCGCTGCAGGAAGAGCGCCGAGGTCATCGCCGCGTTGGTGATGCCGACGCCGGTCACGGCGACGACGACCGAGCGACTCCCGAGCTTGCCTCGATGAAACGGATACCCCTCGACCTCACCCTCGCCCCTCGAGGAGAGGGCGGGAACGATCGAGACGATCTCCGACGGCATTGCGCCCAGGATGAGAGTGAGGGCTTTGGGCATGGCCTGGCGGGCGCCATGCTAACACGAGATCAACGCGGTGCTTCCGCGTAGAGGGAATCGACCGCTGCTCTTCCGCAGTCAGCTCCCCTGGCCGCCGCTTTGCCGAAAGACGGCCCATGGAGGGCGTTGCCCGCGAGATGCAGATGGGGGAAGGCCAGGAGCTCTCGTTCGATATGGGCCAGCCGCGCGAGGTGCCCGATCTCGTACTGGGGAATCGCCCTCGGCCAGAGCCGGGCTCGCGTGAAACGGGGCTCGGCGTCGTGCGAGAAGAGGCGTTTCGATTCCTCGATCGCCGTCCGTACGATCTCCGGAGGTTCGACTTCGCCGACTCCCGTATCGAAGGTTCCTCCGAAGAGCATCCGGACCAGCAGGTGTCCGGCGGGGTTTCGTCCCGGAAACAGGAATCCGTCGCAGGTCACCCCCAGCGCGCGATAGCCCGCGCCCCGCGGGATCAGGACCCCGAAACCCTCGGGGATCGAGGCGAGGGCCTCGGGGTCAAAACCGAGAGCGACGACGTAGATGGGAGGAGTCGGGATCTCGAGGAGTTTTCGAGAGATCTCCGGCGCGCTCTTGGAGAGGAGGACCGCCGCCTGGAATCCCTCGCAGGCGAGAACGACCGCGTCGGCGGGGAGAGTTTCTCCATCCTTATCGAGCGTTATCCGATAACCGCCGTTTCTCTCGACCGAACTTACCGCGCAGCTCGTGCGCACGGTGAACCCGCCGCGAGCGGCGAGGGCACGCGGAAGCGACTGCATTCCCTCCCGGAAGGACGACAGCACCGAGCCGCGGGGGCCTCGTCTTCGCCGAGCCCGAGCAATCTGCGCACGGATGAGCGAGCCATGCTCCCGCTCCAGCTCGGCCATGACGGGAAACGCGGCGGACAGCGAAAGACGCTTCGCGTCTCCGGCGAAGATGCCGAGGACCATGGGGTGGATGAGTCGATCGGCGAACTCCGCGCCCAGCCGCCGGGCGGCGAAGTCCCAGACCGACTCGTCGCCCTCATCTCTTCTCGCCGGAACCCACGGCTCTCGCGCGGCACGCGCGAGACCCCGGAAGCTGAGGATCCCGCTCGCGGCGAAACCGAGGGGACTCGCCTTGACCTCGCGGGGTTTCCCGCCTGCGAAGACGAATCGATGGGACTGGGCTGTCCCCGCCCGAAGGACGTCCCCTTCCAGGCCCGCGTCCCGGGCGAGCTCGTCAACGATCGGGTCGCTGTTCAGATAGCCGAGGGGACCGGTCTCGAAGAGCCACCCGTCCTCGATCTGGCTCAGGGCCTTTCCTCCGACGTCGGGCTCTTTCTCGAGAAGCACCACGTCGAGATCGCGCGACAACTCGCGCGCGCGTTTTCTCGCGGTGAAGGCGGCCGCCGTTCCGGAGATCCCGCCACCGACGACGACGAGGCGCTTCACGGCTCTGATCAGACGGTCCGGCTGAAGACGGGCGCCTTCTCGCCCGCGTGTTTCTCGCGCATGTACCGATCGAAGCACATCGCGAGGTTGCGGACGAAGAGCTCGCCGACCGGGGTCGCGCGGATGGACGCATCATCGACGAGAACCAGACCTTCCTCACGGTAGGCGTCCAGAAGCTCGAGATCGGGAGCGAAGTAGCCCCGGAAATCGACGCTCCATTGCTTTTCGACGGCGCCGACATCGATGACGAAGTTGCACATGAGGCGATGGATGACGTCGGCGCGCATCTCGTCGTCCCGACTGCGGACGATTCCCCGAACCGCGGGGAGGCGCCCCTCGTCCACCAGGTCGCGGTAGCGGTTCAGCTTCTTCTCGTTCTGGAACATCGCTCCGCGGACGTCCCCGATCGCCGAGATTCCGAAGCCGAGAACGTCGTCTCCCGGAATCACCGCGTAGCCCTGGAAGTTCCGGCGGAGGCGTCCCTCCTTCTTCGCGCGAGCGAGCTCGTCCTCGGGCTTCGCGAAGTGGTCCATGCCGATGGATTCGTAGCCGGCCTCGAGGAGCTTCTCCCGCGCAATGGCGAAGAGCTCCATTTTCGTTTCCCTCGAAGGGAGCTCGCTCTCGTCGAGCTTCTTCTGGTGGCCGCGGATCCAGGGCACGAACGCGAAAGAGTAGCAGGCGACGCGGTCGGGACCCATGTCGATGACCCGTTTCACCGTCTCTTCGAACGTCTCCGGACTCTGGAGGGGAAGGCCATAGATCAGATCCACGTTGATGCCGCTGAATCCCCGCCCCCGGGCCCGATCGATGACGGCCTTCGTCTGCTCCGGCGTCTGGATTCGGTGGACCCGCTCCTGGACGTCGGGGGCGAAGTCCTGGACCCCCATAGACACTCGGTTGAACCCGAGGTCCGCCAGGGTGTCGATATGCTCGCTCGTCGTGACCCGGGGATCGACCTCGATCGCGAGCTCCGCCCCGGCAATCGGCGCGTAGTGCTCGAGAAGCGCGCCGACGAGGAACCGAAGTCCCTCGGGGGAGTGGTAGGTCGGCGTCCCGCCTCCGAGGTGGAGCTGAGCGAACCTGCGCCGGTTTCTGGTTCTCTCCGCGACGATGGCTATCTCCTTCGCCAGGAGATCGAGGTACGGCTCCGCCCGTCCCCGGTGCCTGGTGATGATCACGTGGCAGCCGCAGAAAAGACATCGCTCCTGGCAGAACGGAAGGTGGACGTAGAGCGAGAGCGGCGCTTCTCCGAGAGCGTCTGCCGCGGCGAGGTGCTTCTCGTAGAGTCCTGCCTCGAGATCCTGGAACTCGACCGCTGTCGGGTAGCTCGTGTATCGCGGGCCGGGTCGATCGTGCCTGGCGATCAGTTCCCGGATGGTCTCCCGATCCGCCGGAATCCCGCCGCTCATGATCTCGCCCCCTCGACCAGCTTCGCCAAAGACGCGACGAAGCGAGGATGGGCCTCGACCACCGGTACTCGGAGGAACCGCTTCCCTCCCGCCTCCAGAAACGTTTTCCTGCCGCGGATTCCGATCTCCTCCAGGGTCTCGAGCCCCTCGGTGAGGAAGCCCGGAGTCGCCACGGCGATGCTCCTCACACCCGAGCTGCCCAGGCGCGCGAGGACCGAGGCCGTCGCTGGCCGGAGCCAGGGCTCCGGGCCGAACCGCGACTGGTAGGAGAGCGTCGCTTTCTCCTCGGGCCAGTCGACGGCCTTCAACAACGCTCGAAACGTCCGCTCGCAGTCCGCGCGATACATACCGCCTTCCCGGCGATCGTAGCGCAGCGGGATGCCGTGAAAGGAGACGACGAAGTGCTCCGGCGGGGCGTTCCCCACCGAACGATGAAAGAGGTCGGCCGCCGCTTCGATGTAGCCGGGATCGTCCGGCGCGATATGTCGGACCTCGATCCCGCTCCCGCTCTCGATCGCCGACTCGATCGAGCCCGTCGTCGAGCCCGTCCTTTGCGGGAAGAGCGGCACGAGAGTGATCCGCTCCACCTGCCGGGCGAGCCGATCGCGAAGCGAGGGAGTTCCGTAGCGATAGGCATGGCGGACCTTGCCCCCGAAGTGATGGCCGAGAGCCGTCGCCAGGCGCTCCGTCCCCTTCTCCAGAGGGTTGCCCTCCTCGGTCCAGATCGACCGGTACATCTCCGCCACTTTGTGAGGGCGGGATCGAAGGATCTTCCCCAAAATCGGTCGCCACAGCCATTCGGGATAGTCGACCACCATGGGGTCGGAGAGAAACTCCCTGAGGAACTCGCGAACGGCCTCGGGCTCCGGCGCCCGCGTGGTGCCGAGGTTCACGAGCAGGATAGAAGCCCCCATGGCCACCCGGATTCTAACGTGCGCGCTCGATGAAACCTCAACGTCCCGTCGGCCCGACTCCGCACCTGCGCCCTCGTACGGAGTCTCTTCTTCCCGGCAGGGGGGTGCCAACCCATTTTCGTCGTCTCTGCAAAGCAAGGAGGTACGTCCTATGGAGACGACGCATGAGGCAGCACCGCATGCCGCGAGGCCGCGGCCGAAGCTCCTCGACCGCGTGCGGGACGAGATTCGGCGGCTTCACTACAGCTCCCGAACCGAAAGAGCCTACGTGAGCTGGATCCGGCAGTACATCCTTTTTCACGGGAAGCGCCACCCCGACACGATGGGAGAAATGGAGATCACCGCGTTCCTGACCCATCTCGCGACGAAGAGAAAGGTGAGCGCCTCGACCCAGAACCAGGCCCTGAGCGCGCTTCTGTTCCTCTACCGGCGCATTCTGGGGAAGGAGATCGGCTGGCTCTCCGATATCGAAAGGGCTCAGCGTCCAACCCGGCTTCCCGTGGTACTCACCGTTTCCGAGGTCCGGTTGCTTCTTTCGAAGATGACCGGTCCCACCTGGCTCATGGCGTCGCTACTCTACGGGTCGGGGCTCCGCCGGCTGGAGTGCTGCCGCCTCCGGGTGAAGGACATCGAGCTCGAACGCCGGGAGATCGTGGTCCGGGACTCGAAGGGCCAGAAGGACCGCACGACTATCCTCCCCGCCCGGTTGGTCCAGCCCCTCAGGCAGCACCTGGAGGAGGTCCGCAAGCAGTTCGACCGGGACCTGCGAGACGGCGCCGGCCACGTGGAGCTTCCCTACGCCCTCGCCCGGAAATACCCCCGGGCATCCCGGGAGTGGGGCTGGCAATGGGTGTTCCCCGCGACCAGGACCTACGTCGATCGCGCGAGCGGCGAACGGCGCCGCCACCACCTCCACGAAACCGTCCTCCAACGCGCCGTCCTGACCGCGCGCCGCGCCGCCGGAATCGCGAAACCCGCCGGCTGCCACTCCATGAGACATTCGTTCGCTACGCACCTGATCGAGAACGGCTACGACGTCCGCTCGGTCCAGAAGCTCCTCGGCCACGCCGACCTCGAGACAACGATGATCTATTGTGGAAAGTCAGTTGTTATGTGCAGTGGCGCCCGCATCGAGCTGATCAAGCAGGTATTCGAAGGCCGCGACTCAGCATAATTTCCGACGCGGGCGCGGAAGTCCTCCACCGGCAAGTTCGCAGCCGTGACCTCAGCCGTACTACAGCGAGCGAAGCCACTCGAGCAGAGTGGTTATGCGGGGCGCGCTCGACGGAGCGCCGACGGTACAATGAGCATGTGCCAGAGCTGAGCCGGTTTCTCGGCATCGTGATCGCCATGTTCTATCGGGATCACGAGCCGGCGCATTTCCACGCGGTATACGGGGAGTATCACATCACGGTGGGGATAGATGATGGAATCGTGAAGGGCGAGTTCCCTCGACGGGCGCTCCGGCACGTTCTAGAGTGGTATGAGCTGCACAAGGTGGAGCTGGCGGAAAATTGGAAGCATGCCAAAGAGAGCAAACCCTTGAAGCGCATCCAGCCGTTGGAGTAGCCAATGTTTCAGGTTACTGAAGCCAGGTGGGTTCGAGACTTTGTCCTTCATCTCCGTTTCAGCGACGGGCTCGCAGGAGAAGTGGATCTGCGAGACGAACTCCATGGTCCGGTGTTCGAGCCGTTGCGAGATGTGACGCTATTCCGAGCGTTTGAGCTCCACCCGGAACTCCACACCGTTGTCTGGGAAAATGGCGCCGACTTCGCACCGGAGTTCCTGCACGGTCGCGTGCGAGTCCCCGCATAAACAGTTGGAGTGGACGTGGCCCACTTCGAAAGCAGGAGAGTTCAAACGGCGAGAGTCACCTTCGTTAACTGCTGCTGTTTTTTCAAGGCTGGCCACGCCACTCAATCGCAATGTTTAGCTTGACGAAAGGAGGCTCCGATGACTACCGTGGCGATGAAGCCACGTGTGACATCCTTCGCTCCGCAGTTCCTCGTAGACGACCTTGACCGCTCGATTGCGTACTACCAAAAGCTCGGGTTCACGTTTGGCGAACCGTGGGACGGTTTCTACGCCATCGGCGATTTGGACGGGCTGGAGCTCCACCTGAAGGAAGCGCCCAAGAACCAAGCGGAGCGCCAGTACCGACGCGACAATGAACATCTCGATGCTTCCGCAGGCGTCGACGGGATCGAAGCGTTCTACGAGCGCTGCGTCGCAAACGACGCGACAATCCTCAAGCCTCTTGCTGCGACCGCGTGGGGCACGAAGGATTTCTACGTTGAGGATCCTGACGGCTACATCATCTGCTTCGGCGGCCGTCCGAGGGCAGGCCAACAATGAGATGCAGCGGACGAAGCACGGCTAGGATGGAGCTTCGCCGCTGATCTCAGTGTTGGGCGGACTCGCGTCGATAGGGGTGAATCATGAAGCGCAGGCAATTCATGCGTCTGGCGAGTGTCACGGCAACCGGTGCGTTGATTAAGTCCGCACCTCCCACGTTCGCAGCCCCCGAGGTGCCGTGGCAGCCAGACGGCACGGGCTCGCTCGCCCGGATGGGCGTGTTGACGCCCGCTTTCGATCCTGTTCCCGAGTCAGAAGCGTGGGCCATGGCTCCGCAGGGCGTATCAATCCATGCCTCGCGCGTATCGATCAAGCGAGGTGACGCGAGTTCCTTCGCGGAACCTCCACATGTTGATGCAGCAATCGAACTGCTCGCTGACGTGAAACCGACGGCGATTCTCTACGCGTACACGAGCAGCAGCTACGTTCTAGGAGCGGAGGCAGAGGAGGCTCTGCTGAATCGTCTCGAAGCTGTCGTGCCGGGAATTCCGATCGTACTAGCCGCCATTGCAGCCTCCGAGGCTCTTCGCGCGCTCAACATACGGCGAGTTGCAGTCGTGCATCCCCCGTGGTTTACGGAGGAGGTAAACCGCAAGGGAGAGGATTACTTTCGAAGTCGAGGCTTTGAAGTCGTCTCTTGCGCGCGCTTAACACCTCTTCGCACATTTGCGGAGGTGCCAGCCGCCGAGGTGCATGACTGGGTTAAGGCCAATGTTCCGCGACAAGCGGAGGCTGCGCTCATAGCCGGCAACGGCCTTCGGGCGGTTGGTGTTATTCAAGCGCTTGAAGCAGCCCTCGGCAGACCTGTTCTCACGGCTAACCAGGTCACCTTCTGGCAGGCGTTGCGCACTGCGGGGGTAACCGCCCCGATAAGTCGATACGGTCAGCTTTTTAAGCGGGGTGCCGCCCAACAAGGCGTTGCGGCGGCCGTGGCCTCCCTTTTCGGTTAACATAGTAGCTGCATGAAGCGGCGGCGCGTAGCTGCATGAAGCGGCGGCGCCTCCGTTCAAGGCAGTGGCGCCATGGGCCTGGCCACGCCGCTCAATTGTTAGACCGACACGGATCTTTCGTTACCCTCGCCAGGCGGTGAACAACATGGACCATGAACTCGAACAGTACCGGAAAGTAGTCCGTGATGAATGGACCAATGGTGACACTGTCGCCGCATGGGCGCGCTGGCATGCGAAGATCACAGCGCAGCAGGTCAACATGCGCGAGGCGCTCATTCAGTCTGCGCGTCTCGAGCCCGGAATGCGTGTGCTCGACCTGGCGTGCGGAACGGGCGACCCCGCTCTCGAGATTGCCCGCAGGGTCGGGCCCAACGGGCGCGTCACCGCCACGGATCTCAGCCCCCAGATGCTGGACGAGTGCAGAAAGAACGCGTCTGCAGCGGGAATCGCCAACATGGACTTTGCCGTCGCGGATGCCGAGAATCTGCAGTTTGATCCGAAGAGCTTTGATCGTGTGACCTCACGCCTTGGCGTGATGTACTTTGTCGATGTGCAGCGCGCGTTAGTCGAGATCAAGCGCGTGCTGGTACCAGAAGGAATCGTCACATTGCAGGTCTGGGGCCCGCCCGACGAGAGCCCGTACTTCATGAATGCTGTGGGTCCCTTTGCGCGGCGGCTCTCTCCGCCTCCACCGCCTGCCGACGCGCCGACCCCCCTGCGCTTCGCGCCTCCCGGGAAACTCGTCGATGCGCTCACCGCCGCTGGCTTCCGCGACACGCGCGAGGATCGCCGCACCATGGTGCTGCCATGGCCGGGCTCGCCGAACGAGCTCTGGCAGCACCTTTATGACATCGCGATTCCGCTCCGGCCGCTTTTCGACGGACTGTCCGGCGACGAGCGCTCGGCTGCGATCGGCGAGTCGGTCGCGGGCTACGCCAAGTACTATGACGGCAAGACCGTGAACGTGCCCGCGTCGATTGTCACGGTGTCCGCGCGCACCTGAGCCTCGTTGTAGTAGCCGTGTCCAGGTCGTGCCGCGACGAGGCCGCCAATTCCTGTTCGAACGGTCATCGGCTTGCAGCCGACGGCGGCCGGTGATCCTGAGCCGCCGCGGCTGAAGCCCCGCGTTAGCCGGCCTTCTGAGGAGAGGAATGTCCGACGAGTTCACCAATGTCTATGGCGATACTGCCCGGGCTGAGGCCTATGCCGGCTTGGAGTATCCAGGCACCTACTACCTGGCCTTTCGCGATCTTCCCACCATCATCCGTGACCACGTCCGTGGAGATCGGGCCCTGGACTTCGGGTGCGGCACCGGGCGCTCCACCCGATTCGTAAGAGACCTCGGCTTCCACACCGTCGGCATCGACATTTCGGAGCCCATGCTCGCCCAGGCTCGCGAGCGTGACCCGCATGGGCGAGTACCGCCTAGTTCCGGCCGAGACGCCACCCCCCTTGGCTGCAGGCGTCTATGACCTCGTGCTTGCGGCTTTCACGTTCGACAACGTTCCGACATTCGACAAGAAGGTCGAGCTCTTGCGAGCCCTCACAACCTCGCTGGCCCAAGACGGCCGTATCGTCATCATCGTCTCCGCTCCAGAGATCTATCTTCACGAATGGGCCTCGTTCTCCACGCGAGCCTTTCCAGAGAATCATGCGGCGCGGAGCGGTGACGTTGTCCGTATCGTGATGCTCGATGTTCCCGACCGCCGCCCGGTCGAGGACATTCTCTGCACCGATGAGACTTATCGGAAGATCTTCGTCCAGGCGGGCCTATCTGTGATCGGGGCATACCATCCCCTTGGCCGCGCGGGCGGACCCCACGCCTGGATCAGCGAGACAACGGTTGCCCCATGGACTATCTACGTGCTCGGAGAGTTCAAGGATGCTTAGTGTGCGGGCTAACCACCGCATGAGGCTGACAGGGCTCGGCCGACGGATTGTGGCAGGGCTGGCCTTCCCGAGCCTCGTCCTGCAGCTTATGCGGGGACGTTAGAGGGCTTGTGGCCGCCCGTGCCGCTCCACACGAATCAAGTGCCAACGCTCCAGCGCATGCCGCGCGGTAGCATGATCTGATGAGCGTCACCGTAGACGAATTGCTCCGCCAAGCACCCGGAAATCGCCGACAACCTCGAGGCGCGGGCTGGTGCTTCTCGAGCGCCGGCTGACCGACCTCATGCCCCCATCCGCATCGAGAAGGTCGCGCGAGGACGATTCCGCCTCCGTGTGGATTGCCCGCTCCGCCTTACCGAGATACGCCAGCCGTTCGCATCACCTCGAGGACGGCGCGGGGATCCCCGTCAGATCTTCGGCTTCTTCGGTTTTACTTCGGTAGGGTCGGCACCGTCGCTCGGCGCGCCCGTGCCCGAGGACCCCAGGAACAGCTTCCGTCCGTCGGGAAGGGTGAGGTCGCGCCCATTCGCCTTCAAAGATCCGTCTTTCGCTTGATAGCCGTGGACCACGATCTCCGTTCCGGGGACGAGAGAGTTCTTGGTGAAACCGCGGCGGAGGAGCGCGTTCGGGGTCCCGCCCTCGACCATCCAGTTCTCGATGGTCCCGTCGTCTTTCAAGACGTCGACCTGTACCCAGGCGTGCGGGTTGATCCAGAGCATCTTCGTGACCTTGCCCTTCAGGAGCACGGGCTTGTCGGCGTCGAACTCCGCCGAGAACGCGTGATGGGCGGAAAGAGGAGCCGCTCCCGCGCTCAGGAAGAGAATCGCGACGATCGCCGATCTTCTCATTTCTTGCTCTCCTCGGTCCGTTTCCGCCGCAGGTGTCCGTACATCATCTCCTCGGCGAACTCGACGCACTTGAACTCCAGGAGCTGCGCGTTCTTCTCCAGTCGCCGGTAGAGAGGGAGTCGAATCGTCCACGGGCGGGTGAACAGGTTGGGATCCTCGATCGTGGCTTCGTACATCAGGACGTCGCGCCCCGACGGGGTGTAGCGCTCCTGGACCCGCAGGGCCTCGCTGTGAAAGTTCCCGGAGCTATCGAGCCAGGTATCGGGAACCTGGCTGGTCACGTCGACGACGAGGGTCTCCCCCTCCCAGCGGCCGATGGAGTGCCCCATCCAGGTGTCGATGGGGCTCTCGAAATCGGGGCGATCCATATAGATGATGCGGGCAGCGCTCGCGAACTCGTAGGCGATGAGCACCACGTCCTTCGATTGGACGATCTGGAACGGAAAGGGCATATAGGTCGCGCGAGGGACGCCGGGCAGGAAGCACTTGACGGCGGGGTCCCGGGAGAGCCAGCTCTCCTGGTTTTCCTTCCGCTGCGCCTCGGCGTCGGGCCTGTAGGGAATCGTGCCGCCTTCCACGACTCCGATTCCCGCCGGAACGGCGCCGAGGGCCCCGAGCGCGGGAAGAGGACCCTGCCGCGCCTCGTGGGCCTCGAGGTCCCAGTGCGCGGTTCCGATCGCCTGCCAGATGCCGTTGAGATCCGGTTTCCGCACTTCGGTCGAGCGGCTCGGGTCGAGGTGCGACTCATGGCACGTCTCGCACGAGCTCATGAGCCGATCCCCCGCTTCGAGGAGTCCCTCCACGTTCCGGCTCGCCGCCGCTTCGAGAGCGCGCTTACCGGCATCGACCAGGATCCGGGAGGAGCTCTTCCAAGCGTCCGTTTCCCGGGCCCGGCCCTCGACGAGGAGCAGGTTTCCCGATTCCGCCAGGAGAATCGAAGCGCTCTCGATGGCCCGCCAGTCGGCGTCCGAGGAAGGCTCCCTCGAACCCGCCGCGAACAAGGTATCGGAAGCCGGAACGATCATGGCCTCCATGATCTGCCGGACGGTCGAGACCGGCTCCTGCGCCGCGGTCGCGCTCGAGAAAAGCAACGCCGCGAGCGGAATCACCGGGGCTCGTTCCTCTCCTTGGCGCGGGCGCCGCTGAGGATGCCCTCCATCGCGAGGTTCCCCTCGTGGCAGGCGTACTCGAAGATCGGGTCGGAGCTGCTCTTGAGCGGGATCTCGATGGTCCAGGGCCTCGCGAACGTCGTCGGGTCCGAGACCTCGATCTGGTAGCGGATGGTCCCGGCGTCGACGCGGGTGAACCGTTCGACGAGGTGCAGGTTCTCCGCCGCGCCCTGAAAGTGGCTCTTGGGGGAGAAGTTCGTGGTCTCGACGACGAGGGTCTCGCCATCCCACCGTCCCCGCGGGTCCCCGTTCCACTGACGAACGCTTTCGGGGAGGTGAGGCCGCCCATCCATGGGGATGATGCGCGCGTCGTGGATGATCTCCTGGAGGATCACCACGTGGTCGGGGGTCTGCACGATCTGGTAGAGGCTGTTGTAGCCCGCGAGAATATAGGGCACGCCCCAGGTGATGCACCGGACGCCGTTGCTGAGATCCTCGGGGCCGGCGGGATCGATCCCGAGAAAACCCTTACCCGCCTTCGCCTGTCTCTTCCGCCCCTCCGGCGTGAGCTCGGGGATCTTGCCGTCCGGCGGATCGACGATGAGCGACGTCCGGTTGTCGAACTCCCGCTCCACGATCCAGAACTGGTTGTAGTTTCCGGTCTTTTGATCGAACGAGCGGAAGCCGGCGTCCTCGACCGCGGCCGTGGCGAGGTCATCGGCGAAAAACGCATCTCCGCCGTCGAGGACTTCGGCCGCCTTCCGCTTGAGCTCCTCGAGCTCTTCCTCGGTGAGCGTCGCCTTTCCCTGATAGCTATCCGGGCGTTCGAGAGGCGTCGCGGTGTTGTTGACCCACGTGCCGGAGAGGTCGGGATCGCCCCAAGGGGTGCGGAACGTCTCCGCGAGCAGCGGCAACGGCCAGAGCGCCATCGAGCAGGCGAGGAATCGGGCGACGCGGCTCATCGTCAACCTCCGGCGGCAGACGATAGCACGTCCCGAGTGGGCCGGCCATTCTGGAAACCGGCCCTGGCCGGCCGCCTCACCTCAAGGACAGCGCGGGGTCGCCGAAGAGGTGGTAGATCCGCAAAAGCTCGGGGAAGGCGCCCGTCGCCGCGTAGCTGGACTGCGCGGCGAGGAACGCGTCGCCGAGTCTCCGGTGTCGGCCGGAGACGAGCTCGCGCACGAGCGCCATATGGTACTGATGGGCCGGATCGTTCAGGCTCAATCCCGACGGCGCGATCGCCGCGATCGCGCCTTTCCCCTCCGCCTTCACCAGCTCTTCCGCCAGGGAATTGAAGTAGGGGAAGTGAAAGTAGCCGTTGAGGCAGTTCATCGTCAGGACCAGAGGCTGCTCGGACTGCGAGGCGAGCGCGCTCACCCGGGAGCTGTCGAAGACGTCTTCGGAGGCCCAGAGGTGGATTCCTCCATGCCCTACATAGCTCAGGATCGCCGCACCGCTGTCGAAAGCACCGACGATGGCCTGTCGAGTTCCCTCGGTGCCCAGACTGCGCAGGTAGATCCGGCGAGGGTCGTGAGATGCGAGAAGAGTTTCCGCGATCTCGTCGGCGTCGCGCTCGAAATCGCCCGCGCTGTCGGCGTTGTCCGCAATCAGCACCGTCGCACCGGGACCGGAGCCTCCGCCCTCCTCGTACGCGAGAATCTTCGACACCATGACTCGAAGCTCTCCGACGCTCGCCGCGGGCAGCCGTCCGATGGCGACGTCGGGAAGCAGGTCGTCTCCGTTCACCGCGCCGAAGGCCGCATCCGACGCCGTCCACAGATACGACGTCTTCTCGATCATCGGGGGGACCCGATTCGTAACACCGGTCCCAAGGTAGTCCTTGAAGTCGTAGGTGCCGTCACCCGCGAGCAGAACGAACCGGGGGGCAGGCTTCCGCCAGTGATGGTAGGCGTAGGTGAGGAAATCCCGGATGGCTCGAGGGTGGGATTCGCCGAAGCCGAACTCGGAATCGATCTCCTCGAGCGCCACCGCCCGGACGGAAAGCCCCTGGCGGCGCCTCAGGTCGAGCAAAGGTGCGGCTGCCCCGAGAAAGTCCCGTGGACCGATCAGCAGGTATTCCGCTTCGTTACTCTCCCTTTTCAGGTCGGTTCGAAGCGGCACGCGAATCTCGGGCTTCAGTACCGCCTGGCGGCTCACCACGAGATAGCGGCGTCCCGCCTCGACGGAAAGGCTCGTCCCGGACCCGGTCGCCTCCGCCCCTCCGAGCCACCTCGGCTGCGCGTCCGTCAAGTCGAGCATGCGCGCTCCCGAGACTCCCGCGATCTCCGCGCGACCCGACGCGCCGAATACCCCTTCCAGGCGTCCGTTCTCCGCCAGGGTGCGCCGCGGGTACGTAACCGCGAACCGCTCCAGCATCACCATCGAGTACCCGGCGCCGGTGTCCCCCACGTTCTCGACGGAAAGGAAGTTCTCTCCCTCTCGGAGCGCGCCGGCCGGGACCTGTGCATCGATGCGGAACGGCTCCTTGCCCTCGAACCATTCCTCGGCTACCGGCACTCCGTTCACCGCGACCCTCACATGGTGGTCCGGCGAGACGGGAAAATCGCTTTGCCCCTGGAGCCGGAGAGTCAGCCGAACCGGTTCCGCCGACGCCGCGAGGGCGCTCGCGTAAAAGCTGTACTCCTTCTCCACCGGCGCGAACAGTCCGTCCCAGAGCCACGGATCCTCCGCCGAAAGGAGCGCCGACTGGTACAGATGGTTCTCCTCGCGTTCCAGAGCGTGAAGATAGATACCCAGGGGTCGGCCGGCCGTCGGTGCTGACGAAACGCGCTCCATCTCGAGGCCTCCGGAGCCTCGCTCCAGCTCGTACACCAGCTCGTCGCCGTGAGGGTTCAGCGCCGGCCCCTCGCTCCAGAAGAAGAGCACCGAGCCCGGTCCGAACACACCGTTATCCGGCTCGAGGTGAAACGCTGTCGACTCTCCTTGTCGGCTCAGGCGCAAACCGCTCGCGGGCACGGGACGGCCTCCCAGCACGTCCTCGAATCGGACCTGATAGAGCCCCCTCTCCCGCGCGCTCAGGCGCATGGACGCCTGTGATCTTCCGGTGACTCGCCGTCTCGCGGTGATGCGACGGTTCAGGCCCCGCGAGCAACAGCCGCACGGTCAAACGACGCGCGAGAAGGATCCGTCCCGTGTTGCGATCCCATCTCAGCGGGGCCAGCTCGAGGAGAGCCCTCGCCGTCTCTCCTTGATACCCCTGCTCCAGGATGCGAGCCGCTTGCTCCGGATAGAGGCGGGAGCGGCGGAATGCGGCGCTCTTCCCGCGGATCCTCCGGCCGGCCCGCACGGTCCCGTCCCGTGAGGCTTCGACTTCGAAGGCATCCGCGGCGGATACAGGCATGGAGGAGAACACTTCCACGTCCTCCGCTCGAACCGCGCCGAGCCGAACGCCGAGGCCCGCCACCACGTCCACCCAGCTCCGCTTCACCGGAACCGCCGGCGAACCGGGCTCTCCCGAAATCTCGAATCCAGGAACGGAAAGCGACACCGTTCCGTCCTCCCCCACCCGCGCGTCGAACCCTTCGGTCGTAAGCTCGAGAACGATTTCCTTCTCCGTGCGGCGGAGCACTTTCAGCACGCTCTCGGAGGATGTCCCGTACTCTATGGCGCCCGCGGACGAAGGATGCTCCGGGCTCGCTCCGGAGACGGGCGTCGCCGAAACGGGGCCATGCCGCTCGGTCTTGCCCGTGGTCTCGATGTCTTCGAGCTGGTAGAAGTAGGTCGTGCCGTTCGCGACATCGCGGTCGGTGTAGCCGTAGCGAGCGCCGGCGGGTGAGGAGCCGAGCCCCGGTATCGCGAATCTCGTGATCCGCTCGTAAGGCCCGCGCTCCGACAGGGCGCGGTAGACGTGGAAACCCAGGTTGTCCAGCTCGGAGGCCGTCTCCCAGGAAAGCTCGACCGAAGAGTCCCACCCGCGCGCCTCGAACGACGAAAGCTCGACCGCGGTCACGGCCACGAGCTCATCGGCTCCGATGTCCCATGGCGCGGTGCGCGTCCCGTTGTCGATGTCGTCGGTGAAGATCGAGCTCAACGCGGTTTCCTTGTCGATGGCGTAGCTCGTTGCCTGGAGGTGCAGGTCGATGGGCGCCGCGGTCGACACGAAGTTCACCGCAAGGCCGGCGGCCCCGGTCAGCGGGATGTTCGGATGGCCGAGGTCGGCCGGGCTGTGTGCCGCAGCGGTCGCGTCCCCGAGAGGTTTCCGCTGCTCGCCGGGTTGAGGGAATCCGCAGGGTCGGCGGTGTAGTCGGTTCCGTTGCCGTGCGAGATGTTGTTCTGCAGAAGAAGGGTCGCGGCACGACGCGCCGTTCGCTTTGGAGATTCCTTCCTGAGTGCTGCTGTATACCGTGTTGTTCAGAACACGGAACCGGCTCCCTGCCGACCAGCACTCCCGTAGAGAAGCGAATGCCCATGCGCGCGTCGTAGATGAAATTGTTGTAGATGTCGATGCGGCTATCGCCTTCGATCACGTCGATCCCGGTTCCGGTTACGGTCTGGATAAGGTTGTTTCGGAGAACCACCTGGGAGGCGGCCGCGAGCAAGCTGACTTCGATTCCGTCGCCGTCGGCGCCATTCCCTCCCGTGATCTCCATCCATTCCAGGGTGACGAAGTCGTCCTGGACGCGTATCGCGGGCGCCGCGGCACCGTTGTTGATCGAGTACACCCTGACCGGACCTTCCGTAGTGACGGTTGCCGTCGTCGGCGGTGAGCGTGATGGTGTGCAGCGAATCGGTGATGGACCCGTTGATCAGGAGGCCACCCGCGAGCGCGGCGTCCTCGTAAGCGATCCCCACCTCGGAGCGCCCATCGGCGACCAGGCTGTTGCTGGGCTGAGCGGGAAACGCTCCGCAGGCGGTGCCGCCGGCGTCGACGCAGTCTTCCCAGGTCGCGAGCGTTCCGAACTGGCGGAAGATCGTGTAGGGGCGGCTGCCGTTGGTCGCGCCGGCGTAGGGCTCCGTGAGCCGCAGCGACGGTGTCGGTGTCCACCGCGTAGACGGTGTAGTTGACGCCATTGATGTTGATTCGATCCCCTCGTCCGCGGTTGGCGGTTCGCCAGGCGCCCGAGCCGGTGACGACGTTGGACCCCTGGGTAACCGCGACGGTATTGACCGCGTAGGTGTTGGCCAGTGTGCCGATCGAGCGATAGTTCGTCTGGATGAACGAGACCACCGACCAGCCGATGTCCGCCGTCGCTCCGGTAGCGCCCCGACGCAGAATCAGGTTGGTGGGGCTCGTCAGGTCCAGCGTCACCGAGCCGACGCCGATTTCGTCGTCGGTCGTAAGCGACGAGCGGCCACCGCGATGGTACGCGCCCGCCGGCGGTGACGATCGAGGCCTCCTGGGTTACCGGGGCGAAGAGGGCCGCCTGCAGGGTGTCAGCGGCGCCGAAGGCCGTCGAGCCGCTCCGTACGACGGTCTGGTCGGTGAACTCGACCAGATACCAGGTCAAGCTGACGATTCTCGCCGGGCCCGGTGACACTGCGGTCGAACGTCAGCGTGGTTCCGTTGGTCACGACTCCACGCACCAGCTTTGGCGCCGATGTTGGTGTCGTCCGGGCAATCGGTGTCGCACTTGTAGGTGAAGAGAAGCCAGGACTTGCCCGGGTTGACCGCGGCGCCAGCGGGGCGGTCCGCACGGTCTGTGACGTCGGTGAAAACGAGGTCGCCGGTCTGAACGGTGGCCTGCTGATATTCCACCACCTGCCATTCGACCACCTCGACGGTGGAGCTCGCGCCGGGAAGGTACGCCAGCTCGAGGTTGGCGCCGCCGCCCGTGATCTTCGCCTTGACGAAGTCGTTGGGGTTGATGTTCGAGCCGTCGGCGCGATAGCTGAGGATGGGGAAGCTCCTCGCGGGGTTCACCGGCGTGAGCGCCTGGTTGAAAGGCACTCCCACGGTGAGATCGGCGGTTCCCCTCTGGACGGAGACGCCGCTCGCGAACTCGGCAACGTACCACTCGACGGTGATCGCTCCGCTCGTGCCCGCTCGCTCGAACACGACCTGGTTCCCCGCCGCCGCGAGCCGACCGCTGACGTCGCCGTTCAACGGCGTGTTGGCGGAAAGCGACACGCTGAAGACGAGGAAGGCCTGAGTCGCCGTCACGGACGGCGAGAGCGCCACCGTGGTGGCGCTGCTGAGGTCGGCAATCGTGGCCGATCCCGACTGGAGAGAGCGGAGCTGGGCGGCTTCGAGCGAGGTCGAGGCCTCCGAGCGAGAGCAGGCCGACCAAAGCGATCCAAGCGGCGCGGACGAGCGAACGCGGAGCGGACTCGTGGAGTAGAACATTCCGACGAGGATCAGCAAGCGACGTGCCACTTCCCAAACCGTTCAAATCTTTGATGCACAAGGCCGATACGATTCGGGACAATCCCCCTCATCGTGGGGAGATTCCCGCGGGCGGGTGGCCTGACGACCACGTCTGTCGCGCGGAACGACCCGGTCCTAATTGCCCGACGGCCGGGGCATCCTCCGGAGCTCCTCGATGAAGGTCTCGTTCTCCCGGGGAAGCCCGACGGAGATGCGCATGTAGCCCTCCATGTCGAAGGCCTCGCGCACCTTGACCTTCCGTTCTCGAAGCGCCTCGATGAGCGCTTTCACCCCCGAGCCCACTTCGACCGTCACGAAGATCGTCTGCGTTCGGATCGGCTTGTAGCCCATCTGCTCGAGCTGGGCATAGAGGTACCTCTTTCCTTCGCGCACCGTCTCGACCGTCCGACTTACGTGATCGGGGTCGTCGAGCGCTCCGAGCGCGGCCGCGATGGAGAGCGTGTTCTTGTTCAGAGCGCCGATACCGAAACGCTGGAGCTTCTTCAGGAGCTCCGGGTTCGCGATTCCGTAGCCGACGCGCGCTCCGCCGAGGCCGTAGGCCTTGGAGAACGTACGGGCGACGAGCACGTTCGGATACTCCTTCGCCAGGGGCACCGCCGAGGGGTAGCTCGGATCGTCGGCGAAGTGGATGTAGGCTTCGTCGATCGGGACGATCACGTCCTTGGGTACCTTCGCGAGAAACCGCCGCAGCTCCGCCGGGTCGAGGACCTGGCCCGTGGGGTTATTGGGATTGCAGAGGGTGACGATGCGGGTCTCGGAGTCGATGGCGGCCGCCATGGCCTCGAGGTCCAGGCTCCAGTCGGGACGAAGCTTCACGCGCCGGACCTCGCGGCCGAGATCCTCCGTCTCCCGCGGGATCTGAGGATACGAGGGGAAGCCGGTCACCGTGTTCCCCTGCCGTTCGTAGAACGAAGAGAGGGTCACGAGCCGCAGGATCTCCGTCGAGCCCACACCGGTGAGGACCATATCCACGGGGACGTCGTGGTGCTTCGCGAGCGCCTCCTCGAGCGGAGTGTCCATGATGTAGCGGTTCATCCCGAACATCCGCTTCGCGACTTCCTCGATGGCGCGGCGGGGCGGTCCGAGCGGGTTCTCGTTGATCGAGAGCTCCACGAGCTCGGGATCGGCGACGCCCACTCCCCGGATGTCGCGCAAGGGCGGCGCCTCGAGCATTTGAGCCGCGGCCGCCCAATAGGGCGTGCCCGCGAGCGCGACTCCGGCGCTCCCGGCAAACGTGCGCTGCAGAAATCCACGTCGATCGAGCTGAGTCTTCATCGTTCTCTCTCCCTCGCGACAGATAGCAGTTGTGGAAACACGGAGGGCCGATTCGAACCGGCCCTCCTTGAATCGGAACCGTTCTAGATCGCCAGCCTCTTCCTCGCCCGCTTCGCTTTCTTGGCAACGTCGGCGAGGATCTCCTTCCGCGCGGCTCGAACCTCCTTCTTGATCTTCTGAACGTCCTTCCTGGCCTGCTTCAGGATTGCCGCCGCTTGCTTCCGGCCCTTCCGCTCCATTTCGGAAATCTTCTTGCGGGCCGCCTTCAGCGCCTTCGCTGCGGCGGCGACCGCCGAGCTCTTCCGTCTCCTCAACGCCACTTCGATCACCTCCTTTCGCGTCAGAACTTCTGCAACATCCCGCCCTTGATCACCACCTCGACGTTCTGCAGATAGAGGACGCTGTCGAGAGGGTTGCCCTTTACCAAGATCACGTCCGCGAGCTTTCCCGGCGAGATCACCCCGGCGTCGACTCGCAGAGTCTCCGCGGCGTGCTTGGTCGCGGCGAGAATCACTTCGTTCGGACTCATCCCCGCGACGCGCACCAGCGCGTCCGCCTCGCGCCACACGGAATCGCGATGGAAAAATCCGGGCGTTCCCGAATCCGTGCCCATGATGATCTTGACTCCGGAGGCGAAGAGCTGGCGCCCCGCCTCGGGAGCGATCCGCATCTCGAGATGAATCCGCCCGAAGTACGAGAGCGCGGGAAAATCCCGGAGCGACTCCCGGATGGGCTCGGCGAAGCGGCCGAGCTCGCGCGCGAGACCGGGATCGTCGATGCGCTCGGGCCAGGAGAGGTGCGCCGGGTATAGGGTGACGCGGTGGGAGATCGACTGGCCCACGGGAATCTGCCGCAGCGCCATGAGACGGAGGGTCTCCTCGGCGTAGAGCGGGTTCTGGTGACCCGAGCCGGCGTGGTCGAGGAAGTCGGCGCCGCCCTCGACCGCCGTCAGGATCTCCTCGTCGGTGTAAACGTGCGCGCCGACGATCTTCCCCCGCCGATGCGCCTCGTCGGTGATGGCGCGCATCTGCTCGAGAGTGAGGCCGGTATAGGCCTTGATCGCGTCCGCGCCCTTCTCGATGAGGGCCGCGGTCGTCGCCCGGGCCTCTTCCGCGGTATGCACGTTGTAGTTGAACCGGCGATGGTGCTTCCGCGCGGTCTCGTCGGGCCAGTTCTGGATCCAGCCGCCGCTCACCACAAGCCGCGGCCCGGGGATCTCGCCCGACTCGATGCGCTTCTTCGTCCGCACCGAGGCTTCGATCTCGCCTCCCGCGTCGCGCGCCGTGGTGACGCCGTGGCGGAGGAGCTGGCCGGCCGAGAGCGCCATCACCTCCGCGTAGTCGGCTCTCGCCATCTCGTGCCACGTCGGGTAGTCGCCGTGTCCCAGGATGTCCAGGTGCACGTGGGTGTCGATGAGACCGGGGAGGATGGTGAGGCCGTCGGCGTCGACGATCGACGCCCCCGGAGGAATATCGACCTCGCCCTCCCGCCCCACCGCGACGATCCTCTCGTCCTCGATGAGGACGACCGCGTTCGGAAGCGGGGGGCCGCCGAATCCATCGATGAGGAACCCTCCCACGATCGCGATCGCGGATGCCAGCATGCTTCTCCTCCGTAAATCTCAGTGAACGCGCGGAACCTGGAACTTCTGGCGAGCGGCGATCTCGGCGATCGCCCGGCGGATCATGGATTCGAGCTCGGGCGGCGGATCGTAGTCGAGTGCCTCGACCAGATGCTGATACGCGGCGGTGGGCTCGCGCAGGGCGTGCAGCTGAATGAGCCCCGCGTAGGCGTGGGCCTCCGCGGCGCCCGGTCCCCGGGGATAGTCCCGAAGGTGACGCTGGTAGAGCGCGAGGGCCGCCCGCGAATGCCCGTTCTTCGCGAGCCAGTTCGCGAGAGCGATGGAGTCGTCGGGGGAAAGAAGGCCGCGCGTCTCCCCCGGCGGGAGCTCGAAGTAGAGCTCCGCCGCCTTGGCCATGTCGCCGCGGCGTAGCGCTTCCTGGACAGCGTCGCGGGGAGAGGAGCCCGAGGCGCGAGGGAAATCGCGGTATTCCGCGGGACGCTCCGTGACCTCTCTTCGATCCTTGAACCAAGCGACGGCGAGCCCCGCGAGAAAGCCTCCGATGTGGGCCCCGTAGGCGACACCCGCGCCCGGGGTCCCCCGCGTCAGGAGGAACGGCAGGACGTTGTCGAGAATCAGGTAGAAGCCGAGAACCAGCCGCGCGGGGAGCAGGATCACGTTCATGAAGAACGGAAAGAGCAGCACCCAGATGCGCACGGAGTTGCGGGGAAACCAGAGGAAGTAGAACCCGAGGACCCCGGAAATCGCGCCCGAGGCTCCGACGAGAGGGAGGCGGGAGCCGCTGTCGAAGACCGCGTGGAACAGAGTGGCGCAGGCCCCGGTCAGGAGGTACCAGAAGACGTAGCGCGCGCTTCCGAGGCGGTGCTCCACGTTGTCGCCGTAGATCCAGAGGAACAACATGTTCCCGAAGAGGTGGGCGAATCCGCCGTGGAGGAACATCGAGGCGAAGAGCGCGAGAACCGACGGCTCCGCCGGCCGGTAGCCCCAGGAGAACACGAAGAGGTCGTACTCCGAGACCTGCTGCAGCACCTCCTGGATCGAGACTCCGGGCGGAAGGTTCTGGCGAATGATCTCCACGTACTCGGCGAGCCGCGGATCGGAGGCGTCCGCGGGCCGGAGCGAGAGCGGGAGACTCAGCAGCAGATAGACGGCGACGTTCGCCGCGAGGATGGCGTAGTTCGCGATCGGCGTGCCCGGCGGATTCGGTTGATCGCCTACGGGGAGGAACATGAGTCGCCGTGATTGTAGGCGTTGCCGTTATCGCACTCAAGCTGCTATAAAGCACGGCGGGAGGCGACCCATCCATGACCAGGACAGTCAGAGTCGGCAGCGACCTTGGCGCTCTTCGCGGCGCTCGCGAGCTTCGCGATCGCCCAGGAAGACGAGGAACAGGTCAAGCCCGCGCCCGATCGCGGAAACCAGGGAGAGGGTCCGTTCGACCGACTGATCCTCCGGGGTGCGATGGTCATCGATGGGACGGGGGCCGCGCCCCAGGGACCGACGGACATCGTCATCCAGGGAAACCGCATCGCCGAGGTGAAGGGGGTGGGAGCGCCCGGGGTTCCCATCGACGAATCGAAGCGTCCCAAGAACGCGAGCCGGGAGATCGACGCCTCGTCGATGTACGTCCTCCCGGGATTCGTCGATCTGCACACCCACACGGGAGGCGTGCCCAAGGCCCCGGAGGCCGAGTACGTGTACAAGCTCTGGCTCGCTCACGGCGTCACCACCACCCGCGACGCGGGGTCCGGCGCGAGCGACTTCATCCTGCGCGAGAAGGCGCGGAGCGCCGCGAACGAGATCGTCGCCCCGAGAATCTTCGCCTACGCTCGTCCCGGAACCGGCGAGGGCTGGGAGGGCGGGCCGATCCAGACTCCGGAGAAAGCGCGGGAGTGGGTGCGCTGGGGCGCCAAGAAAGGCATCGACGGGCTGAAGCTCGGGGCCTTCGACCCCGAGATCATGGCGGCTCTCATCGACGAGGCGAAGAAGAACGGACTCGGCACCATGGCCCATCTCGGCCAGAACGGAGTCGCCCGCATGAACGTGCTCGACGCCGCGAGACTCGGGCTCGGCACCCAGACACACTTCTACGGCCTCTTCGAAGCCCTTCTCAAGGACCATTACGTCCAGGACTGGCCGGCCGATCAGAATCAGAGCGACGAGCAGCATCGCTTCGGTCAGGTCGGACGGCTCTGGAACCAGATTCATCCCCGGGGAAGCGAGGAGTGGAACGCTCTCATCAAGGAGCTCGTCGATCTCCACCTGACCATCGACCCCACGATGACCATCTACGCCGCCAGCAGGAATGTGATGGCCGCGCGCAACGCCGACTGGCATGAGAAGTACACGCTCCCCTCCCAGTGGGACTTCTTCGAGCCGAGCCGCGCGAACCACGGCGCCTACTGGTACTACTGGACGACCCACGACGAAGTCGCCTGGAGGAACTTCTACCGGGTGTGGATGGATTTCTTGAACGACTTCAAGAACGCCGGCGGCCGGGTGACCACGGGCTCCGATTCGGGTTTCATCTACAAGCTCTACGGCTTCGCCTACATCGAGGAGTTCGAGCTCCTGCAGGAAGCGGGATTCCACCCTCTCGAAGTCGTGCGCTCGGCGACGCTCAACGGCGCCGAGACCCTCCACGAGCCCAAGGGCATTCCCGTCGATTTCGGAATCATCCGCCCCGGTCGTCTCGCCGACCTGGTGCTGGTCGACGAGAACCCCCTCGAGAACTTCAAGGTTCTCTACGGGACCGGCGCCGTCCGGCTGAACGATCGTACGGGTAAAGCGGAGCGAGTGGGCGGAATCAAATACACGATCAAGGACGGGATCCTCTACGACGCGCGGGAGCTCCTCGCGGACGTCGCCCGCATGGTGGAGAAGCAGAAACAGGACCGGATGCGGCCGACCACCAACCAGGATCCGTAGAAAGAAACGAGAACCATGACGAAAAAAGAAAAGACGGATGCGTTCGAACGGCTGAGCGCCTCGGCCCGCAGGATCTGGCTGGCGGGGTTGGGCGCCATCGCGGAGGCGGAGCAGCGGGGGGACGAGATCTTCGAGTCGCTCGTCGAAAGCGGCGAGAGCTACGAGAAGACGCTCAAGGAGCCCCTCGGCAAGGCGAGCGGCGCCTTCCGGGAGTCGGTCTCCACGGCGCAGTCGAAAGCCTCTTCGGCGCTTCACGACCTCGAAGGTATCGTGGACAAGAAAATCGCGACGGCGATGAAGACGATGGGGCTCGCCTCGCGGGACGAGCTGGAATCCCTCCGGAGGGAAGTCGCGAAACTCAAGAAGGCGGCCGCGGGCCGGCCGAAGAAGAAGACCGCGTCGAAGAAGAAGAGCTAGAGCCCGAAGACCAGGATCGCTTTGCCGGCGGCGACGGCGATGTGCTGCCTGCCTTCGATCTCGAAAGCGATGGGGTTCGCGCGCACGCCTCCGCCCGTCTGGAACTGCCAGCGCGGCTCGCCCGTCGCGGCGTCGAGGGCGAAGAAGTTCCCTTCCTCTGCTCCGGCGAAGACCAGACCTCCGCCGGTAGAGAGCACTCCCGCCCAGGGGGGCGAGTGCTGCTGGAAGTTCCAGACCGTTTTGCCGGTCTTGATGTCGATCGCGCGGATCGCTCCGGAGGCCTCGTCGCCGTCGAGAGCTCTTTCGCCCCCGCCCATGAAGTAGTCGCCGGGCTTGTACTCGGCCTCGGCCTTGTAATAGTACGAGCCCATCTCGCGCACCGCGACGTAGAGAAGGCCGGTCCTCGGGCTATAGGACGGACTGAACCAGTTCGTCGCTCCCTGGAGGCTCGGCCAGACGAGAGTTCCCTCCAGGGTCGGCTCGGTGTTCGGAAGCACCACCGGCCTTCCCCTCTCGTCGATCTCCTTCGCCCACGTCTGCTTCGAGTATTGAGTCGCGAGCAGGAACGTTCCCACCTCGCGATCGAGAACGTAGTAGAAGGCGTTGCGGCTCGCCAGGACCACCAGCTTCCGCGGCCGGCCATCGAGCTCCGCGTCGACCAGGACCGGAATCTGGTTCGCATCCCAGTCGTGCACGTCGTGGGGGGTGAACTGGAAGTGCCATTTCAGCGTTCCCGTCCTGGCATCGAGAGCGACGAGGGAGCAGGTGTAGAGGTTGTCGCCGGGGCGAACGTCCCCGTTCCAGTCGGGAGCGGGGTTTCCCACGCCCCAGTAAAGAACGTCCAGCTCCGGATCGTAGGAGCCCGTGAGCCAGGTGGCGCCTCCACCCGTCTTCCAGGCGTCGCCGCTCCAGGTTTCGTGGCCCGGCTCCCCCGGAGCGGGAATGGTCCAGAACCGCCAGAGACGCTCTCCGGTGTCGGCGTCCAGGGCGTCGAGAAACCCGCGGACTCCGGCCTCGCCCCCGCTCACCCCGACGATGATCTTTCCTTCGATCGCCAGGGGGGCGGCGGTGATGCAGTAACCGAGAGAGTTCTCCGCGATCTGAACGTCCCAGCGGACCGCCCCCGAGACCGCATCGAGAGCGACGACATGGTTGTCGAGCGTCCCCACGTAGACGTTGTCGCCGAGGACCGCGAGCCCGCGGTTGGTGCGGGGAAATCCGAGCGTCCGCAATTCCTTCGGCATGGGACGGGACCAGCTCCACACGGGGCGGCCGGTCTTCACGTCGAGCGCGGTCACGGTCGCAGGAGGCTCGCTCACGTACAGGAGCCCGTCGACGACGAGGGGCGAGGTCTCGAGCTCGCCTCCGCTCGAGGTCTGGTAGAGCCACACCGGACGGAGCCGCGCCACGTTCGTTTTGTCGATCTCGTCGAGAGCGGAGAACCGGTGAGAAGCGTAGTTCCCCGAGTAGGTGAGCCAGCTCTCGGGCTCGCCCGCGGCCTTCCTGATGCGGTCGTAGCTCACCTGGGCCGTGGCGGCCGGCGCCAGGGTCAGCAGGACGAGGACGAAGCCGGAACTCTTCAAGGCTCACCTCTCAGGCTGGCAAGGTAGGCGACCAGATCTTCGAGCTCGGACGCGCTCAGCTCCGAGGAGTAGCTCGGCATCCAGCTCTCGCCGAAAGCCTTTTCCAGCTCCTCGAGATCGAGCTTCGACAGCGAGTGGACTCGGCCCGCCTGATCCCGGAGCTGGATGGTGAACGAGTCCTCGTTCACCCGCACACCGGCGACTTCCTGCCCCGCGCGGGTCCGCGCCCGCACCTGCAGAAACTGCGGGGAAATCGCCGCTCCGGGCGAGAGCAGCGACTCGCGAAGATAGTCGGCGCCCCGGCGGAGACCCACGTCGCTCAGGTCCGGACCGAGGATGCCGCCCTCGCCCTCGACCATGTGACAGCCCTGGCACGCGCCCGCGCCCTCGAACAGGGCGCGTCCTCGCTCGCGATCTCCAGGGAGAGGCGTCGAATCCACCCTGCCCAGCGATCGAACGTAGGCCGCGATCTGCCGTACTTCGTTCTCGGAGATCTGCCAGGTGGACGGCATGTCCGTGCCCTCGATCCCCTCCTGGATCACCTTCACCAGGGCCTCTTCGTCCGCGGCATGCCGCAGCGTCGGCCGCGCGAGACTCGGCCCCTCTCCCCCCGTCCCGCCCATGTTGTGGCAGCGCGAGCAGTGGCTGTCGAAGAGCTTTCGTCCGCGGAGGAGGTCCTCCTCCTGTGCCGACGAAGTCAGGGCGGCGAGGAGCAGACCTGAAGCGAGCAGACTTCGATGAATCATACGGACCCCGGTGGTTTTTCCAGCGCCGGCGAGCCTAACATTGCCGCCCATGCGCATCAAGTTGTATCGGCCTTGCTGCTTCCTCTGGATCCTCGCAGGTACGGCCGGCTGCCAGAGAACAGCTGGTGAGTGGGTCTATGTCTCGAACGAAGACTCCGGAAGCCTGTCCGTGATCTCGACCGACACCCACGAGGTGGTGGCGACGATCGAAGTCGGAAAGCGCCCGCGCGGGGTGCGCGCGGCGAGAGACGGCGCCCGTGTCTACGTCGCCCTGAGCGGCTCCCCCAAGTGCCCTCCGTGGATGAGCGACGAGGAATGCGAGAAACAGATCGTCGACAAGTCACTCGACGGCATCGCCGTGGTCGACGTCGCCGCCCGGCGAGTGCTGGAAGTGCTTCCGGGAGGCTCCGACCCCGAGACGTTCGACCTGAGCCTCGACGGAAAGCGTCTTTACGTCTCGAACGAGGACGCGGACGTCGCGAGCATCGTCGACGTCGATTCCGGGGAGATCGTGAAGACGCTCCCCGTCGGACGCGAGCCGGAGGGCGTGCGCACCAGCCCCGACGGGCGCTACGTCTACGTCACCGGCGAGACCGACCACGACGTGACGGTGATCGAGACGGCGACGGGAGAGGTAGCGGCCAGGATTCCCGTAGGCAGCCGTCCCCGCGACGCGTGCTTCACCTCAGATGGAAAGAGAGCTTTCGTGAGCTCGGAGATCGACGGAACGGTTTCGGTGATCGATGTCGATTCCCACCGGGTCGTCGCGACCATCTCCCTTCCGAAGGGCTCGCGCTCGATGGGAGTCGCCGTCTCTCCCGACGACCAGAGGCTCTACGTGAGCAACGGACGCTCGAAGACGGTATCGGTGGTCGACCTTCAGACCCTGGAGGTCACGGGAGAGGTCGAAGTCGGGGAGCGTCCCTGGGGAATCGCTCTCTCCTCCGACGGGAGCCGGCTCTACACGGCGAACGGTCCCTCGAACGACGTCTCGGTGGTGGACACCGGCGACCCTACGGGTTCTCGCGCGCGTGCCCGTGGGCGAGGCGCCCTGGGGAGTGGCGATCGGCCGCTCTCCGTAGATCGTTGACAGATTTGGAGTCGTCCTCCTATACTTCGCGCCAGCGCGGTTGAGTAGACACGTTTCATCCGGTTCCCCAAGCCGGAAGGAGAAGTGCTGATGAAGACTCCATCGCGCGCTCGTTTCCTTCTTCTATTGTCCGGGGTGCTGGCAATCGCGATCCCCGCGAACGCCACGGTCGTTTTCGACGACTTCGAGAGCTATGCCCTCGGGGCGTTTCCGTCTCCCACCTGGTCCGACGTGGGAGCCGTGGACCCCATCGCACCGATAACCCCCATACCGTCGGCCACAGTCGTGAGCACGACGGATGCTTTCGGGATCTCGACGCAGGCGGTGGCGTTCGTCGATGCGCTCGGTGCCGCCGGGGGGATTTATCGCGCCGTACCGGTGAGCACCAACTACAGCTTCGGCGTCGATATTCGCGTCGACCAGTTCGCCCAGAACGCCCAGTCTTCCGCTTCCGACTGGGCGGCTCAGATGGGGTTCGTTCAGAACGTCTTCAGTTTCTCCGGAGCGCCTCAGGTCGGTATCTATGCCTCCAGCTTGACCCAGGACTGGCGCCTCTTCGCCATCGGCGGCACGGCTCTGAGCGTGGACCTCAGCCTGGGCATCCCGGTGAATCTCGGGCAGTGGTATCGCGTGGACATCGACTTCAACGCCCTCACCGGGCTGACGCATTCCGTCATCCGCGATATCCTCTCCGGAACGGTGCTCGTGGATCGGTTCGACGTCCTCAGCGACGGAGTCAACGACTGGACTACCGACGGCGTCCCTCTCGACGCGATTTCCATCTTCGATGGAGAGCTCACCGGGACCACTCCCAACCTGGCCGTATTCGATAATCTGGGAACGGCGGCGACCGCACCGGAGCCGACTTCGCTTCTGCTCCTCGCCTCCGGATTGCTTTTCGTCTCGCTCGCGCGCCGGCAATCTCGTTAGCGCTTGTGGTACCTTCCCCGCGGGAGGTTGCCATGCACAAGTTTGCCGTCTGCGTTCTGAGCCTTCTTGCAGCCGCTCCGTCCTGGGCGCAGTACAACTACCACCGGCCGACCGAGCTTCTGGTGACCCTCGGGACCCAGGCGCTCATGATCTGCAACGGCCGATTCGTGTCGAACCGGCCCCTGGACCTGATCTACGAGCAGGAGCTGAAGCTCGACCGGATGCCCGTCGTCCCGCCCAATCAAGTCGCGATCGACGAGGCGGCGCGCACCGTCGCCGTCGGCGTCGGCGGCAACTTCCCCGCCCCGGTCATGAGGGCTGCTCATCGCGAGGGACTGGGATGCATCGGGCTGGCGCCCGACCAGGACTTCGACGACGTCGATTCTCTCCCTGAGCTGCGGCTTCCGCCGCCCACCGGGGATGCCGCAAAGATCCCCTGGCCCGAGGGCGACCTGGTCGCCGAGAAGCCTCTTCCCGCCGGCGTCGATGCCAAGGCTCTCGAGGCTGCCTGGGACTGGACGTTCGATCGCGCGACCCACGGCCATCCCTCGCAGATCACGCTCAGCCTCCTCGTAGTCCACAAGGGCGACATCGTCTTCGAGCGCTACGCTCCGGGGGTCGACCGCACGACCCGGACTCGCACTTGGTCGACGGCGAAGAGCATCGCGAGCGCCCTCATCGGAATCGCCATCTCGCAGGGGAAGCTCTCGCTCGAATCCCCCATTCCCTACGACGAAGGTGACCCGCGGCGAAGCATCACCCTCCGGAACGTCCTCCACATGTCGAGCGGACTCGAGCCCGTGGACAACGCGAAATGCGCCGTCGTCGGATCCTGCCTGAGCTACTGGGCGGGCGCGAGCTCGGTCGAGGGCGCGCTCGGGCGCGGACTCGTTACTCGTCCGGGGACGACATGGGATTACGAGAACTACGATACGCTCATCGCCGTTCATTCGCTGAAGACGGCGCTCGGCGAAAAGGAGTACCTGGAGTTTCCTCGAAAGGCGCTCCTCGACCGGATCGGGATGCGCAGCACCGTTCCCGGAGTCGACCGCTTCGGCGACTACATCCTGAGCAGCCAGGTATACACCAACGCGCGCGACCTCGCCCGATTCGCGCTCCTGTACTTGAACCGTGGTAAGTGGCCGAACGCGAACGGAGAGACCATCATCCCCGAGTCCTGGATCGACTTCTCCCGCACGCCTGCGCCCTCGACCCTCGGCCGCGGCGGGTTCTACGGCGGCCAGTGGTGGCTCGTTCCCGACGACCGGAAGGACATCCCCTCCGATACGTACACCACGGCGGGAAACCGCGGACAGCACGCGGTCGTCGTACCCTCCTATGATGTCGTCATCGTGCGGAGGGGGCTGGACTGGCTTCCCGGCGACCATTCCTTTCCCGAGTGGGACCTGACGCGCGAAGTCTTGAAAGCCTTTCCCAAGCGGGCCTGGGGGAACAAGCCGAGACCGACCACCGACAACCAGTAGAGCCGTGAAGAGCCCGCTCGCGCGGCGAATCGACGCTCTCGAGAAGAAGTACGGGCGCCCGACGCCGCCGAGGACGCGGGATCCATTCGAGCTGGTCCTCTGGGAGAACGTCGCCTACCTCGCAGACGACGACAGACGCGCGCGCGCCTTCGCTCAATTGAAGAAGACGGTCGGCCTCCGGCCCGAGAACGTGCTGGCGGCGCGGGAGGACGCGCTCTTTGCCGTCGCCTCTCACGGAATCAAGCCCGAGCTTCGAGTGGGGACGCTTCGAACGTGCGCCGAAATCGCGGTCAGGGAGTTCGGCGCCGATGTCCGCGCCGCGCTCGCGCTTCCCCCGAAAGACGCGATGCGCAAGCTCCGGAAGTTCCCGTCCATCGGAGAGCCGGGAGCGGAGAAGATACTGCTCTTCACCCGCACCCATCCGGTGTTCGCGCTGGAGTCGAACGGTCTGCGCGCGCTCCTGCGGCTCGGCTACGGAAAGGAGAGCAAGAGCTACGCTGCCTCCTATCGATCGGTTCGAGAGGCCGTCTCGAAGGAGATCGTCTCCGACTGCGACTGGCTCATCCGCGCTCACCTGCTCCTGAGGCGCCACGGTCAGGAGACTTGCCGCAGGTCGGCTCCCGCCTGCGAGATCTGTCCGGTTCAGGAAGGTTGTGCTTTCTTTCATGCGAGGTGACCCATGCGTCTTTCGTCTCCATCGGCCGCGGCTCTCATCGGCTCGTTCGCGCTCATGCGCTGCGCGCAGCCGGAGGCTCCCGCGCCCGCGCTGAAGATGCCGAAGGCGGTCGTGGACCTCTCTCCCACGATCGGCGAGGACTTTCCCACCGTGGCCGTCGGGGAGAAGGCGATTGCGGCGTTCGGCATGTCTCCCCGGACGGAGTTCGAGGTCAAGGTTATCGAAGAGCCGTTCTACCTCGGAGAGGCGGTCTACAGTCTATCGAACCACGTCGGGCCCCATTACGACCCGCCAAGCCATCTCATCAAGGGAGGTAAATCGAGCGATCAGGCCCCTCTGGATCGGTTCTTCGGAAAGGCGAAGCTTCTCGACTTCCGCTCGAAGCCGAAGGACGAGCCCCTGGTGCGCGCGGACTTCGAGAACCGGGGCATCGCGCCCGGGGACATCCTGCTGGTCGTGGTCGGCTATCGAGCCCCCACGAGCCCGGAGGAGCTCCCCTCCTACGCCTACCTCTCCGGCGAGGCCGCCGAGTATCTCGCCCAGATTCCCATCAAGGCGTTCGCCTCCGACATGCCGAGTCTCGGGAGCATGAAGGGCTACATGAAGCTTCTGGAGCAGGGACTCACCGGATCCGAGAATGTCTTGCCCGAGCACATCGCGTTCCTTTCGCGCGATATCCCGAACATCGAGGGCCTCGTAAATCTCGAGAGCCTTGTGGGTGAGGAGGAGATCGTGTTCGTGGGCTTCCCGCTGAAGATCCAGGATGGAAACGGCGCCCCTATGCGCGCCGCGGCTCTCGTGTACTGACTTGCTCCCCATCGGGATTCGACTTACCATCGAATCGCCGTGGCAGTTACAGGCCGCCCGCGTCGGTGGCTTGCGGGCACGCTCATCGGCCTATCGGCCGTGGGTTTCTCGCTCGCCCTCGCTTCGGCGCAAGAGACTCCCGGCTGGTCTTTCGGGGCCAACTCCAACTGGCGGGGGTGGTGGAACCGCGTGCCGCCCCGCTTTCCCGATCCCGAGGATCTCCGCGATCGGTCGTTCTCCTTCTGCCGCATCCTCTATCAAAGCGTCCGCGACGAGGCCCTGGGCCACGGCTGGAACACGGACTACCCCGACGCCGATGCCAACTACATGATCCGTCTGTCCGAGCTCACCACCACGGGCATCAACCGGGACGGAGACGGAAGCCCGAAACACGTGGTCGTGACTCTCACCGACGACGCTCTCTTCAACTACCCTTTCATCTTCATGTCGGACGTGGGCACCGCGGGCTTCACCGAGCCCGAGGCGGAGCGGCTGCGGGAGTATCTCCTCCGCGGAGGCATCCTCTACGTCGACGACTTCTGGGGGGAGGCCGCCTGGGAGCACTGGGCCGAGGAGATGGGCCGGGTCCTCCCGCCCGACCAGTACCCCATCGTCGACATCCCGTTCGACGATCCGATCTTCCAGACGTTCTTCACCGTTCGCCAGGTTCCCCAGGTACCGTCGATCCAGTTCTGGCGCCGCTCCGGCGGCGTCGGCACGTCGGAGCGCGGGAGCGAATCGGAGGAGGTGCACTTCCGCGGCATCTTCGACGAGCGCGGCCGGCTCATGGTGATCATGACCCACAACACCGACATCGCCGACGGCTGGGAGCGCGAGGGAGAGGACGAGGAGTTTTTCTACCGATTCTCGATCCGCGCCTACCCCCTGGGAGTCAACATCGCGATCTACGCGATGACGCACTAGCCTTTGGAGCCCCGGAACCTGGTTCTCTTCGACGGTGTGTGCGTGCTCTGCGACTCCTCCATGCGATGGCTCGTCGACGCGGATCGCAGCGGGCGCTTGAGCTTCGCTCCCCTTCAGGGCGAGACCGCCAGGTCGGTATTCGCCCGCCATCCGGAGGTGACCGGCGATCTTTCGAGCGTGGTCTACGTGCGGAACTTCGATGGCCCTGGCGAGACCCTGCACCTGCGCTCCGACGCAGCGGCAGCCATCCTCCGAGACCTGGGCGGTCGGTATCGGTTGCTCGCTCTTGTTCGCGTGCTCCCTCGCTTCTTGCGCGACGCCGCCTACGACTGGATCGCGGCGCACCGCTATCGCTGGTTCGGAAAGCTAGACGCGTGCCGGCTCCCGGAGAAAGGTTCCGAGCAGAGATTCTTGCCCTGACCGGGCGCCAGACGCCGAGCTTCCGACCGCCAGTACTCATCCCCGGTGCTACCGATTCACGGCGATGACGAAGACGGTGTAGCGCGCTCGTCTACAGCGCGCCGTTCGAGGGCCCGGCCGATGGCGTTTGTATTCGCTCGCGCTTCACCCTCGACACCGGGGGGACCTTGTGGAGGTGACGCTTTTGCAACGGGTTCCCGCCGCCGAGACGGTGTCCGAGCCTCTGGCACGAGACTCGCAGTTACAGGGGACGGAAGAGCGTCATGTACGTGTTGGACGACCGAGCGGCGAAAGGCCTGGGCGTGGCCGTTCCCGGCTTCGCCGCCGAGGCGGCGACCGACGGCAGTCTCCAGGACTTGCGCCAGCTCGTCTACCAACGCCGGGTCGTCGTCCTGAAGGACCAGCGCCTGACCACGAGCCAGTTCGTCGATTTCTCGAAGAGGCTGGGGACCCCCGTACCCTATCTCCAGGAGAACTACCATCATCCGGATCACCCCCTCATCTTCGTTTCTTCGAACGTGCGAGTCGGAGGCAGGAAGATCGGCGTCGCTCGCACCGGCGGCTACTGGCATTCGGACACCGCGTTTCAGCAGAAGCCCGTGCCGCTCACCCTGCTCTACCCGCAGATCGTGCCGAAGAGGACGGCGAGATCGACGCTGTTCATCGATCTCGAGCGGGCGTATCGTGAGCTCCCGCCGCGCTTGAAAGAGCGCGTCGAAGGGAGCGTCTTCCTCCACAGCGGCCGATTGCGATACAAAGTCCGCGAGCAGGATGCGGGCTTCGATATCAGCGAGATCCTGGCGATGATCGACCGGGTGCAGCCGCCCGCGAGGCACCCCGCAATCATCGTGCACCCGGTGACGGCGGAGAGGGGGATCTACGCGACCCGCGGCTTCACCGTCGGAGTCGAGGGACTTCACGCTCGAGACGGCGATGAGCTCCTTTCGGAGCTCTTCGACTTCGTCGAACAGGACCGTTTCATCACTGCCTTCACCTGGGAGCCGGGAGACATCATCCTCTGGGACAACCGCCTGCTGGCCCACCGTGCCTCGCGGAACGACTCGGCGAACGGGAACGTTGCCGCCGCGTCCGTTCGCGAGGAAGACACCCTGGTCTACCGGATCCTCATCGACGACGGCCACCCGATCTATCTCAACGCGCCGTCTACCCGGGCCGACGCCGACGACGAAAGAAAGGAGACCGCCCTTGCTCGCGACCCATAGCCTCGTCCCAGTCGATTCCCTGGACCCGGTCTTCATCGCGCAGGTACTCGAGCCCTATCGCCCCACCGGCACCGACTATCTCCGGAGCGCCTCGGTGATCCAGTCGTGCCTCTGGGACGACGGCGCAGACCAACGGCCGGTTCTCACCCTCAGCGGCCGGTACAGCATTCCCACGAGCTGCTACATCCGGAACACGGGCCACTTCAACGCCGTCGAGTTCCTGATCTGCTACAACCAGCTCGCCTACGTCGCCTTCGGCCATATCGTCCGCGCGAGAATGCTCGAGGAGGAGGGTCTCGTGAACGTGAGCCCGGCGGCGCGCGACCAACTCTCGAAGCTGACCTTCGACGACTTCCGGAGACACCAGCTGGCCTCGATGCTCATCCTCAAGACGTCGACACGCTTCAAGGTACCTATCTCCGCCGGGAGCTTCACGGGAGAGCTCCAGCTGCTCAAGTTCTTCTATCGAAACGGAACGTGCTTCGCCACCAGCTTCTGCTCGTTCCGGGACGACCAGGGAGGGTACGCCGAGGGGGAGGTACTGCTCGGCTATCCGCTTCGTCCCCACGCGGTCCTCGACGGTTCGATCCTCCCTTGACGCGCCGCGGAGCCGCGCAATCGCGATCGGAGCGATCCGACCTCGTGTGGGGGCGCTTCAAGAGACGTGGTCAAATGGAGTCGGACCATGGATATGAGCCGTTCCGACAGCTTCCTTCGAACCCGCACCATTCCTGTCCTCAGCTGTTGGCGGCGGCGCTTTGGTTCCTCGGCTTCTTCGCAGTCGTCGCGATCGTCAGCAACCGTTCCCGCTGTTCGAAGCCTCCCGCCGGGGGCGTCGACACCGTTCGCGCCCTGCTCGTCGGAAAGCTCGACGCGTGCCGACTCCAGGAGAAGGGCTGGGAGAAGCGATTCTTGCTTAACCACAGGGCACATTACGCCGCGTCGTCGGAGTCATCGGGCCGATGGTGCGCCACGGCATCCACGAAGGTTGGCGGTCTGGGAACCGGCATCGCCATGGCCGCCGCTCGTCGTGGTGGATCGCCGCCCCCGAGATCGAAGTGACGTTCCGCCTTCCTCTCGAGCCATTCGGCACGGCGAGTGTTCCCGCGGAGGCGGTGGTGGCGCGCCAACCGGCCGTACCGGTCGGCAAGGTAGAGGTGCACCTCGGGATTCAGCAGCCTTCGCCCGGTCGGGTTGGCGATCCAGACGAGTGCAAGGGTGGACCCGATATCGAGGCGTAGCCGCCACGGCGACGGCTCATCGTGGTGTCCGCTCATGAGAAGGCCTGGCGTGCATTCAACCCAGCCCCCACAGGATGTCGAGCAGGTTCGTTATCCAGTCCCACGTCTTGCGCGCAGCACTTCTCTCATTGCGGCGCAGACTGCGGAAGTAATCGACCGTCACGCCCACGATCAGCGCTGTAGCGATGAGGAGCGTCAATAGCTTCACGACATCTATCCACGAACGCAGGGCTTCACCGGGCTATGGGCTCCAACCCACTCTTCGCGACGGTGCCAGCGGCTTCCGGCGACCCCAGCAACCTTATGAGCGAGCGCGCGGCATCCGGGCTCCTGGAAGCCGGCCGCAACGCCGGCGGAGAACACCGTCACCCTCTGCACCTCCGGCGGCAGCGGCCCGACGTAGTCGATACCAGGCACCGGCAAGAGCTCGCTGATCTGTTGGAACCCGATCTCCGCGTCTCCACGCGCAACGACGGCGCCGACGCGCTCCCGCTACGATCCTCCGACTCTTTCCCATCACCTGATCCGCGATCCCAAGGCGCTGAAAGAGCTCCGTTGACAGATACCGCCCGCTGACGCTGGCGGAGTACGCGATGGATTCGGCCTCGAGGAGAGTGCGCCGCAGAGCCTCGACCGAGCTGATGTCCGGCTTGGGCGCACCCGCCCGTACGGCCATCCCGATACCCGATCGCGCGAGGGCGACCCGGCTGTCGGCCATCACCCAGCCGTCCTCGATCATCTGCTCCAGAGAGGCGTCCGCCACGATGACGACATCCACGGGCTCCCCACGCTGAATGCGATTCGGAATGGAATCGGGTCCCGTACCCATCGACGTCGCGGCCGTCACGATGTCGGTTTCGGTGACGCGTTCCAGCTCGGGGATGAGCTCGAGGTAGGCCGCCGTGAAGGCACCGGATGTCATGACGATGACGTCGTCCGCGGGAGCAGCCCCGACAAGGAGCAGGTATGCTGACGGCGACGCACGCGCACCTTCTGGACAAGACTGGCTTTCACGAACATCAACGTCAATCGGTGACCGGCGGACGGGGCCAGATGACCTTTCCGACGACCGCGGAAAACGGAATGGGGCCGACAAAACGGCTGTCGTAGGCGTTGAAGCGGTTGTCCCCCATCACGAAGAGCTGATCACCTCCCACCTCGACGGCTTGCGCCGGCGGAACGTGCTCGGGCGCTCTTGCCATCGCCACCATGAACGAAACTCCGCCCGCTCGTTCGATATGGATCGACATTCCATCCTCTTCTCGGACCAGCTCCCGCGTCACGCTCTCGTCGTTCACGACGAGCGAGTCCCCGGCGGTAACGACACGATCCCCGGGCAGACCGACGACGCGCCATATGTACAGGTACCGGGCTCCATTTTGAATCTGGACGAAGACGACGACGTCTCCGCGGGAAACCTCCTCCACTCGGCCGTACGGTCGCCTTGCCGTGACCAAATAGGACCCCTTCGGGAAAGTGGGATACATGCCGGTCTGCGGGATGAAGTGCACATCCACGAAGAACAGGCGCAGCGCCACCAGCGCGACCCCGCCGGTCATGATCAGCGCGGCGAGTAAGACGGAGAAAAGGATGAGGAGCCGTTTCTTCACCACTCACCTTCCGATGAGATCTCTCAGCAGGAGTACCATTCTGTGACTGCGCGTCAGTCACTCATCCAGGTTCGCTCGAAGGCATTGGATTTCGCGTTCCACCAGAAGAACGAATTGGCGCTCTCGAAGGCGAAGAAGTCGAGCCCCGGAAGAACCAGCGTGAGCTTCTCCGGCTCATCCGGTTTACAGTCCCAGTACCCCTTGCCGCAAGCGGTCTCGTACTGCCCGGGTTCGACGACACCCAAACCAAAGCGCTGAGCCGGTGAATCACCACGGCCCTCCTCGAGCTTGTGGACCACGAGCTCGCCATCACGCTGGCCCAGGAAGACGAATAAGCCCCAGCCCTTCGCAGACTCACGAAGGAGGATCCATGCCTCGTCAGGAAGTCCGTCACCGTTGAAGTCTGCTTCGGTGCGGAAGGGTATCGGGATCTCGGATTGGAACGTCTCCCAGTCGCCGCTGCGGTCGGCGTCCGTCGGATACCGATAGCCTTCAGGCAACGATGGGGCTGTGCTCAGAGTCGCCATAAAAAAGGCCGTGAGGTGTGAGCCCAGGAGCTGCATGCTTCTCCCTGACGTCAGCTTAGTCGTGGAGCCAAGTGCCGTTCTCGCTTCTTCGGTAAGAAACTGACGTGCTCATTGCACAGCGTTCGACCCAGAGAACAATCTCCGAAACACCCTCCCGTTTCGGCCATATCTCGAACGGTCGGCAGCATCGCTTGCGTCTCGGCCTCGATGCAGCGGCGGTCCCGTGGGTCACAGTCTGTATCGTACTCAATGTGAAGCTCTGCGCTGCTAGAGTCGGAACTGTCGACCTCGATATGCGTTGCACGCAGTCGCTTACCGTCCGGCCCGGGCAAATCTCGAACAGCCGGTTCGAGGGTGCACTGCCACAAGGTAACGTAGGCCACCCATTGGCCGTCCTGAAGTCCTATCGACGCGTCAAGGGCTCGTTGGTACCCGTCGCGTTCCCATGCGAAGGACTGCACTCGAACATCCTCCACAGAGAACTCGTGGGTCACAGTCTCCGCTGGCTCCATCGCCTCGATGACCATGTTGCGGTCTCGAAACGCCTCATCGATCACTTTCGGGCACGTAGCGACACTGACGGCCATAAGCGTACGCGCTTCATTTGGCCGGTCGAACGCCAGGGAAGGACATATCTCGCAACTCTGACAGCAGTTCAGGACTGCTCGAAAGCCTTCGTCTGTCGAACAATTCTTGCAGAACGGCCGCAAATCTCTCGAAATAGGCCATACGGACTCCAAGGTAGCCTCATCGAGTTCGCGCCAATCGAGTCGTGACAAACCACGTACCGCGTCGAGTGTCGACTGAATCCCCGCGCAAGGCGGAGTCTCTTCCGACGAACGACAGGCGTGCGAGATCGGGACGAGAATGACGAACGCGAACGCAGCACTTGTCCGTTGATTCATCGCAGTTGCTCGCCGTCGCGCTGGGGACGATGGCCAAGTAGCCCGCCAGCATCGCGCTCAAGAATCTCATCGGTTCGCCCCTGTTCGCCCGAGCTCCCCTGCATTAAGGCGTTATTCATACAGCGCCGGAGCAACGATGATGCTAAACGGGAACAAGAATCGCGATGGCGAGCCCGAGAAGCACCACCAAGATGAAGAGCACGATCCAAGGAAGGAAATGGCGCCGTGTCCGCCCTTCTTCCCGTGGAGCAAACTGGAAAGCCGGTCCATCGAAATGCACTCCGCAGCTTCGGCACCGCCTGGCCTCGCCGTCTACGAACTCGCCGCACCGAGGGCATCGTACGGTCCCGGAGTCGACGGGGACAACACGGGGTACGGGGGGCGCGAGCCATGGGTTTCAACGGGAATTGGATCGCCACCCCGTGTCAACGCGAGCCGGCACCCTTGGTCTCTCGCCTTCTTTGTGCCCAAAGAATGCTCGTGCCGAGTGCGAGCGCAACGACGCCGACCGTGAAGAGCGGCATGTAGACCGGCACAAGGGTAAGCCCCGCTATGAAGATCGTGCCGATGAAACCGCCGGTGAGGCGCTCGACCACCCGGAGTCCGACCAGGAGAACACCGATGACAAGGAGTAGAGCACCCACTCCTCTCATTGCGGCTCGCACTAGAGAGACAGTGCTCAGGCGTCCCGCTCCTCGAGAAAACGCGCGCTTGTGTTCGGTCACATTGCGCCTGCTTCCTGCAACCGCAAACGCATCTCGACCCGTGAGTGTTCGTTCATGGAGAGCAGTCGCACCGTTGCCCGCCCTCTCGGCGTCCGCGCAACGATCATCGAACGATCGAAGGAGAAATGATCGGACCAAATGTCTCGGCGCGGATGGAAGAGTGCGACGACCCGCCCACTTTCCGGATCGACACTCGTGAGATTCGGTCCTTTGTACGCGTTGCAATCAGGGCAAGCCAACGCGAGGTTCGATGAATCGTCGTCGCCACCGTGCTGTCGAGCCCTGACGTGTTCGATGTGGAAAGTCAGGAAAGGGGCGGCCCCTTGGGGCAAGCGGCAATACTCACAACGGTGCGCCGCGCGGCGTCGCACCAGCTCTCGGAGCGACGCCTCCATCTATTAGGTGGGCTGTTCGGTAAGGAGCTTACGAGCCTTTGCCTGAAGGATCGTGACGAAATGGAAGGCCTCACGGTATCGGTCGTACTCCGCCCGTTCCTCGGTCGACAGCGTACCTTCGTTGGCCTTGTCCGCCAGTTCGTCCACCCGCGCTTGCGTCTCAGCGTCGGCGCGCAGGGCCACGAGCTTCGCCGCCACGTCTGGCGTCAGGCAGTCCGTGATCGGCTCGAGAACGCGGTCCAGAATAGAGTGGTCGGGCCCCGACATTTTCCTTTCCTCGTATTGTACCGCGAACCGGCCATCTCGCTAAACGGCAGATTCGCGGCGGGCGCGACCGTCGACTCGTCGAGCAGTGCTGTTTATCGGCGCGGGGTTGAACAGCGGTAGCTGTGCCAACGACGTCCCAAGGGATTCTCCGCAGTGGTCATGATGGCCGTCAACACCCACAAGTGCGTTACCGCGAGGACCGCGAACTCAGTGCCGCCTCATGTACGCCAGCCGCGTCCTCGGCATCGACTTCCTCGACGAAGAAGGTCAGCAGCGTAGGCTCGGCCAATTTGGCCTTATGAATCTGCCTTTCGGGCAGCTTCGTCGGCCGCTCCTTCGTCCGGTTAACGAAAAGCCACGCCGCGGGCCGCTGCTGAAATTGAAGTATACACTTCCTTCTGTGAGGAGTCGGCTACGCCGGCCGTCTGCTTCACCGCGGTATTCGGCTGCGCCGTTTTGCTTCGGCGGAGCCATTGCTTGACAATGCTGCAGCCGCCTTATTCATACAGCGCCGGAGCGACGATGGTGCTAAACGGGCACAAGGATCGCGATGGCCAATCCGAGGAACACCACCAAGATGAAGAGCACGATCCAAGGAAGGAAATGGCGCCCGCGTCCGCCACTCTTCCCGCGGAGCAAACTGGAAAGCCGGTCCATCGAAATGCACTCCGCAGCTTCGGCACCGCCTAGCATCGCAATCTACGGACTCGCCGCACCGAGGGCACGGCACACTCGCCGAGTCGACTGGGAAAACCCGGGTTCCGGGGTTGGGGAACTGGCGGATTTTCCTCTCGTCCTCCTGCGCCATTGGGACTCCCGATACCCTCGTTAGTCGGCGATGAACCTAGAGTCAGGACGCTTCCAGCAGGGAGTGTTGAACCGCCTCGGGCACTTCGATCGGAACGAACCACTCCGCAGGATAGAGGTAGTCCTCCCCACTTTCGTCAACAACGCGGACGTCACCCTCCTCGTCCGCCCCAGGGTCGGGAACGATACGATAGATCTTGTGCAGTTCGAGGGAGGCCTCGTACCCTTCATTCCGCACACAGACTGCAAACCGAGGTACTTGATCTGTCATGACGTCAGTCCAGATACCGTTTGCGCTTGAATTCCTTCTTGCCGATGCCGTGAGCCTCATACCAATGGAGTTCCGCCCTACGAACCCGGCCGCTGCGAAGGCGAATCAGCGCTACGCCCTTCATCTTTCTCCAGTTTCCCTTACCGTATAGCTTCTGGAGTCGATCACGATCTCGAATTCCGCGTCCGATTGCGATCGTTTCAATCTCACCTACGTCTCCCAGTATATCGAAGTGCATCGTCAGACACGGAGTCTAGTCAGTCGCGGACTCGCGAGCCAATCCCTCAGGCCAGCCTCACTTGAACGACTGAATCACCGACTGCGGCAAGCCCGGCGGCTGGTGGATCTCGTTCTTCTGGAAGCCCGCCTCCCGGAACATCTCCTGGTACTCGGTGAACGTGTAGGCGTCCCCCGAAGGCGTGGTGTTGAGCATGATGAAGGCGAACGCACCCGGCTGGGGCGGAGTGACGCGGTCGTCGTTGGGCACGAACTCCAGCGTGAGGGCGCGTCCGCCCGGGCGGAGGGCGCGATGGACTTTCTTCATCAAGCCGACGCAGGTCGGCTGGTCGAAGTGATGAAAGAAGTTCGTCAGGAGAGCCACGTCGTAGCCGTCGCCGAACTCGACCTCGAACGCGCTTCCCGGGAATGAGGTTCAGCCGCTTCGACACTCCAGCGCTCTCCGCGTTCTCGCGGGCGACTTCGAGGACCGCGGGCCAGTCGACGGCGTAGATCTCCGCCGAAGGGCTCTTCTTCGCGACGTGAATCCCGAAGAGGCCGTGGCCCGCCGCGATGTCGAGCACCTTGGACACGCCGCCCGCGAGCTCCGCCATGAACTCCGCCGCCGGCCGCACCAGGGGCGCCATTCCGCGCGCGAACTCGACCCATATAGGGTTGTTCGGCTCGACCGTGCCCTGGCCGTCGAGACTGGTTCCGCCCCGACGCACCGTTCCCGGCGACGTCGCGGAACGCTTCCTTCAGGCCCGGGGACATCAGGAACCGCGCGGCAGTTCCCATGTAGGCGGGAGAGCGCCGGTCGAGAAAGACCGCCGCATCGGGAGCGAGGGAGTACTGGCCGTCGTTCTTCGACAGCAGCCCGATCACGACCAGGTAGTCGCAGAGGATGCGAACGCCCTCTTTCGGCCGCCCCCAGCCTCTCGCCCAGAGACTTGGCGGTCGTGACTCCTTCGCCAATGGCGGAGAAGAGGTCCAGATCGATCGCCGCGCCCAGCGCCTGCGTGCGCTGGAAGGCGTTCATGGTCTCGAAGATTCGCTCGGGAGTCGGCATGTTTGGCGTCATGCCGCCCAGGATACTAGTTTTCCGAGTCGAAGATCTTGTCGAGGAGACGGCGCATGGGATTCCGATCTTCCTCCGAGAGCGGGGATTCGTGCCGAACGTCGTCGCTGTCGATGATATGCGTCGGCTCAGACGAACCCGCGGCGTCCTCGGACTCGCGGTCCTCGGGCTCGGGAAGCGGCGGCAATGGAGGGTCGAACACCGGCGGAACCACCTGCACCGAGCGAAGGTCCGTGGCCCTTCGCCCCACCGCCTGGCCGAACCGGCGCGCGAGCTCCGAGGCGGACGGGCGGTCGTGCATGCTCTTGCTCATCGCCGCCATGACCACCGATTCGAGCTCCCGGGTCACCATGGGGTTCAGCTCCCGGAGGGAGCGCGGCGTCTCCCGCATGTGCTGCATCGCGACCGCCATGAGGTCCTTCGACTGGAACGGAGTCCTCCCGCCGAGCATGCGATACAGGAGCACGCCCAGGCTGTAGACGTCGGCCCGGCCGTCGTAGTTCTCGTTGCTGAAACGCTCCGGCGCCATGTACGTCGGCGTTCCCAGGATGCTGCCCTCGACGGTGAGGTGCTCCTCGCTGGTCACGTCCCCGACCAGCTTCGCGATTCCGAAGTCGAGCACCTTGATGATCTCCCCCGCGTGTCCGTGATGGATGAAGATGTTCGCCGGCTTGATGTCGCGGTGGACCATCCCCTGGGCGTGGACCTCGGAGAGCACGTTGCAGATGGGCTCGAGGATCGCCGAGCACCGGAGGGGGGTGAGGGTTCCCTTCTCCTTCAGCTCTTCGGCGAGAGATCGTCCTTCGAGGAGCTCCATCACCAGGTAGGCGACGCCCGTCGCCGTGATTCCGAAGTCGAGGACCGAGACGGCGTTCGGATGACGCACCCGGCAGGCGGAGAATCCCTTCGCGGCGAAACCGCGCGAGCGCCTCGGAGGCGGGGGCGAGGCTCGTCTGCAGCACCTTGATCGCGACCGCCTGCTGCAAGCTGAGGTGCTTCCCGCGATAGACGGTTCCGAAGCTTCCGGTGCCGAGCTTGTCCTCGAGGAGGTACTTTTCGGCCAGCACCACCCCCGGCCCGATTTCCTGCGGGGTCGGGGTCGGGTCCTTCTTCGGCGCCGCGGCGATCTTCTGCCGCAGGTGCGCCGTGACCCGGGCGAGCACCACCGGAAAGTCGATGGGTTTGGTCACGTAATCGTTGGCTCCGAGCTCGAGCGCCTCGACGACGTCTTCGCTCCGGTCCTTGGCGGTGGCCATGATGATCGGAAGCTCCGCGGTGGAGTACTTCTGGCGGAGGATCTTGAGCACTTCGATTCCGTTCAGCCCCGGCATCATGATGTCGAGCAGAACGAGGTCGAACGATCCGTTCTCGATCATCTTGAGGGCTTCGTGGCCGTTCGAGGCCGTCTTCACCTGATACCCCTTCCGCGAGAGGCGCCGCGAGAGCATGTCGCGGTTGACTTCGTTGTCGTCGACGACGAGGAGCTGGCGTTCTTCCGGTGTCATGGCTGGCGACCGCTCTTCTTTGCCGGCGGGGGCGGCTCGGTTTTCGATTCCAGCGCGGAGTCAACGAGCTCGGGCGGAATGGCGACCTCGCCCAGCTCGACCCCGACGACAAACGGCACCGCACCCGGCGGCAGGGGTTGAAACTCCGCTGGGAGTGGCGGAAGCGGGACCGAGGGGATCGCCACTTCGAGCTCCCGTCGCACGCTCGAGGCCGCGAGCAGGTCGGCCGCGCGGCGCGAGCCGTCCTCGACCCGGCGGAATCCGTCGATGGCGAGGACGGCTCGAATGGGCTCGGCCTCGGCCCGGCTCGCGAGCGCGTCGAGCGCCGAAGCGAGCGACGCAAGCTGCTCCGGGGCAAACGCCCCAGGGCGAACGGCGATGACCGGGAGCGAAAGCGGAGGGCTCGCATAGATCGACGCCAGGTCCTTCTCGAGATGGCTCGCCAAGAGAGGGTTGTCCTCGGCCACCAACGCCGCGTCGGTGCGACCGTAGAGAACGGCGGCGATCGCGGTGAAGTCGTCCGTCTCCTGGACGATCCCGCCGAACCAGTGCTTTGGGTCGATCTCGCTGCGGAAGACGCTCTCGGCGAGAAACCGCATCACCGGCTCGCTGGTTCCGAGGGTCATGGTGAGCGATCGCCCCTTCAGGCTCGCGAGCGACTCGAGGCCGCTGCCTTTCTTGACGATCACCATCTTGCGTCCGGTCTCGCGGCCCCGGCGCACGAAGCGATGATCCACCTCGTAGCCTTCCGGCAAATCGAGAAGGAATGCGGCATCGCATACCACGAGGGCGGTCGCTTCGCCCTGGCTCGCGAGAAACTGGACGGCATCGTCCGACTTGCGAAACGCCTTCACATCGAGAGTGAGATCGGGGACCGAGCCCTGAATGTACTCGGCGAGCGCCGTCACGCCCTCGGCGAGCCGGCTCATGGACTCGATGGGCGCTTCCGGCAGGTGCACCACCATGGCGCGTTTTTCGCCCCTCGCGGCGGATGCCCCGGCTGCGATCAAAGCCACCGTCAGAGCCGAATGCCGAAGGACTCTCATCGATAAACCCTCCGGATGCCCTCCGCCCAGCTCCGCGCATCGGCGCCGCGCCGGCCGCCGAGCTCGACGTACTCGTCGTAGAGTGCGAGCGCTTTCTCCGGCTCCCTCGCGTCGTGGTAGGCGATGGCGAGATTCAAGACCGACGGAGCCGTCTTCGGCGACGCCGCCCGGGCCTGTTCGAACTGGCGCTGCGCCTCGGCCGTCGACCCCATTCGATAGAGAGCGACGCCCAGGTTGTTGCGGGCGGTGGCCTTCAGGCTCTCGGCGAGGCCGGAGGCCAACGCTTTCTCCAGATCGGAGCGTGCTCGTGCGTCCTGGCCGTCGAGGAGCTCGACCGTCCCCCTCAGGAAGTGGGCTTGAGCGAGCGCTGCTCCATCGACGCCCAGCGTGATCGCCTCGGACGCGAGTCGATGCGCCTCCCGTCGTCCCTGCGGGTCTCCGAGCTTCTCCCCCGCGGATCCGACGAAGGCTATGGCGAGGGCACGCCGCGCCCGCGCGCAGGGCGCGTCGGAGGCAGCCGGCCCGGAGAGGACGAGCTCGAGACGGGTCGAGGGCCTCTTCGTATCCGGGGAAGCGCCGCTCTTGCAGGCCTCGACCGCGGCGCTGAGCTCGCGCACCGCGCCGGCGTGGTCCCCTTTTCGGAGGGCAATCTCGCCGAGTGCCGATCGCACGACGGCGTTCTCCGGAAACTCCTCGGCGGCCGCGAGCAGGTGCTCGCGCGCTTCGTCGTAGCGGCCCGATAACCAGAGCGCCTGCCCGAGATTCGCGCGCACCAGAGAGTCGATCGAAGACCCCCGGACCGGCCGAGGATGCCGCGGAAGGAGCTGGACGCCTTGTCCATGTTGCCTTCGATCGCATCGATCGCGGCGCCGGCGTTGACCGCGGGCGCGAACGCCGGGTCGCCCTCGAGGACGGCCGCGAGCTCCCGGCGGGCGACCGGCAGATTCCCCTCGCGCGCGGCGAGAAGCGCGTAAGCGGTGCGAAGCTCCTTCACCACCTCGGGCGAGCTCGCCCGGATGGAGTCCGTCTGCTTCATCAGAATCTCCATCTGGAGGCGAGCGTCCTTCACGTCTCCGCTTCGCACCAGGGAGGCCGCCAGATTGACCCGCACCGGCCACATCTCCGGGCGGTCGCCGTCGCGGCGAAGAGCTTCCTCGTACATCGCCCGCTCTCTCGCCGAGTCCCCCTCCGCCCTCGCGAGTGCTGCCAGCTCGAGGGCGACTCCGGAGCCGTCGAGAACGATCTCACCCGCCTTTTCCAGGAGCGGCCGCGCCTCCTCGAGCTTTCCCTGCTCGCGGAGCAGGCGGCCGAGCCCCACGAGAGCGCCGACGTCCTGAGGGGCTTCCGCGAGCGCGGCGCGATAGCTTTCGACCGCGCGCGGCATATCGCCGAGGGCCCGGTAGGACGGCCCGAGGGCAAGGAGCGCTTTCTTCCGATCTTCACCGCTGAGCTTGGGAAGACCTGCCTCGAGCCACCGGGCGGCGTTCTCCATTCGCCCGGCGCCGAAGTCGATGAGTCCCAGGTGGAGGTACGACAGGGGAAGCGAGGGGTCGAGCTTCACCGCGCGCTCGTACGCCTGGTAGGCTTCCGGGTTGCGCCCCAGGTGGTAGAGGATGAAGCCCACGTTGTAGTGAGCGGCGGCGAGGGACGGGTCGAGGCGCGCTGCCTTGCTATAGGCGTCGAGAGCCCGGTCCCAGCTCTGCCGCTGGAGATAGATCGCTCCGAGATTGAGGTAGGCCCGGGCGTGCGCCGGGGGCACTTCCTTGCCCTTCGCGAAGTCTTTCTCCACCGGAGCCAGGGCCACCTCGTAGGCCTTCAGCGCCTCGTCGAAGCGCGCGAGGTCGAACAGCACCGCCCCCAGGTTGTAGTGCGCAGGCTGGAAATCCTTGTCGAGCTTGATGGCTTGGGCGAAGGAGGCCAGCGCTTCCTCCTTCCGGGCGAGCTCGTAGAGAACGTTTCCCAGGTTGTAATGCGCCCGCGCGCTCTTCGAATCGAGCGCGGCGACCTTGCGGAAAGCCTCGACCGCCTCCGCCTGGCGGCCCAGCCGGCGCAGGATGGTCCCGCGGAGCGAATAAATCGCGGCGTCCTCTCCTCCGGCTTTGATGGAGCTGTCGGCATGGGCGAGCGCGTCGTCGAATCGCTCGAGCTTCGCCTCGGTGGCGGCGATGTTGAAAAGGAGCGTGGCGTCGGTCGGGTACCTCTTCAGGCCGGAGCGAAACACCTCGAGCGCTTTCTCGTACTGTTCGCTCTCGTGGTAGAGAGCGCCGAGTCCGATGTAGGCCTCGAGGACGCTGGGCGCCGAAGCGATGACATCCTGGTAGCGGGCGATCGCCTCCTCCGAGCGTCCCCCCTCCCGATGGCGGTTCGCCTCGTCGAGCTTTCGCTGAGCGACCTCGGGGACGTCCTCCTGGGCGGCGGCCGCGAAGCCGCCGCCGGCAAGGAGGAGGGTCAGGAGGACGTCCCGCGTTCGCATTTTTCGGAAGCCCGCTAGAACTGGAACGTCGTTCCGAAGAAGAACTCCCGCCCCACGAGACGGGTGTCGACCCCGATCAGGGTCTGCGTCGGCATCTCGTCGAGGAGGTTCTTTCCGTAGAAGCTGATCCGCCAGGGCCGGTCCTTGCCGTTCCATCCGATGGGGAGGTCGTAGTTGACGCGGAAGTCGAGAAGCCCGTACGAGGGAAGCGGACGTACGGTCGGATCGGTGAAGTTGGACCGAAGCAGGTAGTAGAAGGATGGACCGATGTACTCGTCCACCCAATGAAGCTCCACGTTTCCGCTCACGCCCTCGAAGGGTCCCCAATAGCCTCCCACGTTGAACTTGTTCCGGGGAGCGTAGGTCATCTCCATCAAGTTCCCGACGGAGTCCCGCAGCTCACCCACCTGATCCTGGGTCTGGAAGGAGTAGTTGGCGAACCCTCGGAATCCCTTACCCGCGCGGAAGCGGAACTCCACGTCCGTCCCCCAGATGTTGGCCTCGTCCGGATGGTTCTCGAAGTGGATGAAGGCGGGGTTGGGAGGCGGCTGGAGCCCGTATGTCAAGACGATGAAATCGGTGAGATGCGAGCGATAGAAGTCGACCTTCGCCGAGAGATTCGGGTTGAAGCGGTACTCGCCTCCGAGCTCGAAGGTCTCGATCTGCTCCGGCTCGAGTCCCGGGTTGGGCGAGAAGACCCCGAGGGGCGCGGCGAAGAAGTCGTTCGCGGCGAAGATGAACCAGCTGTCCTGGTAGAGCTCGCTGAAGTTGGGGAAGCGGAACGCTGTGCTCCAGCCGGCGCGCAGGACGAAGCGGTCGGTCACGTCGACCACTCCCGAAAGGCGCGGCGAGAGCTTATCGTCGAAGAGGTTGCTCTTTCCGTCGTAGCGGAAACCCCCGACGAGCCGCACGCGGTCATCGGCGAAGGACACCTGGTCCTGCATGTAGAACGCCTGCTTCGAGTAGTAGTCGGGCGCCGCACCCGGGTTTCCGAAGCCGAGGCCGAGCTCGTCGGCGTGGTCGTGGGTCGTCACTTTGCGTCCTTCGACGCCGAACAGGAGATCGTGTCCCTTCACCATCTGGAGTCCGACGCGGAAGTCGCCGATGATCTGTCCTCCGTGGTTCGCCGCCTCCGCGAACCCGGGCTCCTCGATGGGCGCGTGGCAGCCGGCGCAGTGCATTCCAAACCGCCGCGAGTAGGAGAAATCACCGCCGACGGACCACTTTCCGCTCTTGGTGTAGTTGTAGTTGGTGGCGAAGATGTCGACGGTCTGCTCGAGATTCGGAGCGCTGAAGAACGCCGCGCCTGGCGGCAGGCCGGGCTCCGGCAGCTCCTCGCGGAAGCCGTCGACCGTATCCTGGTGGCGGTAGTAGGACATCTGGAGGCCCTTGTAGCCGGCCTTGAGGAACACGTCGGACCCCTGCACCTGCGAGTCCTGTTCCTCGGCCCAGAACACCATGGGGAACTTGCTCTCGAGGTACTTCGCCGAGACGAAGACCGACCCCGACTCGCCCAACTTGCTCCCGAAGCTGGCGCCGACGGAGCCCGTCTCCCGATCGCCGCCGTAGACCTCGACCTCGACGCCCTGGAGGTCCTCTCCCGAGAGGGTCACGATGTTGAGGACGCCCCAGAACGCGTTCTCACCGTAGAGTGCCGACCCCGGTCCGCGCACGATCTCGATGCGCTTCACGTTCTGGAGAACGAAGAAGTCGAGCGCCGGCTGCTGGGGAAAACCTCCCTTGTCGCCGGCGTTGAACGGAACGCCGTCGATCATGAGAAGGAGACGGCTGGTGAACGGGTTCGACCCGAAGCCGCGGATGTCCATCGTCTGGACCATCGGGTTCCAGCGGATATTGAGCCCGGCGACGAGCGCCACCACGTCGGGGATGGTGCGCGCGCCGGACTCCTTGATCTGCGCGTGGGTGATGACTGTAACCGAGCCGGGGGCTTTCGAAAGGGGGATGTCGGTCTTGGTGGCGGCCTTGATTCGGATCTCGCTCTCGTCTTCCTCGAAGAGCTTGACCTCCCCGGGCTCCTGCGCGCGGAGGGGTAAAGCGATGGAAGCAACGAGAGCGAAGAAGAGGATTCTCGGTCCCATGTTCTACTCCTTGAAAGTTAGCTTCGTCACGGTCATGGTTCTCACGAGGCGCGGACTACCGCGCCAATCTCCTGGGCAAGGCGGTCGAGCGGGAACGCCCCTTTCTGGAGGACCTTCTGCACGTGGCCGTTGAGGCGCAGCCGATCCTCGTCGGTGAGGTCTTTCGCCGTCACCACGATGGTGGTGATACCGCGGAAGGAGTCGCTCTTTCTCAGGTCTTCGATGAACTCGAAGCCGTCCTTCTCAGGCATCATCAGGTCGAGAACGATGATCTTCGGCTTCAGCTGGGCCATGCGCTGGAGGCCGACGCGGCCGTTCTCCGCCTCGAAGACCTTGTAGCCCGCCTTCTCCAGGGTGCGCCGGATGATCTCCCGCGTCGCCGCGTCGTCCTCGACCACCAGAACCGGTCCCGCGGACTTCCCCTCCCGGTGCTTCTCGAGCACGGTCACGAGCCTTTCGGCGTCGATGGGCTTCGTCAGGTAATCGGCCGCGCCGAGGGCGAAGCCCATCTCCTTTCGATCCTCGATCGAGATCATGATGACCGGGATCTCCTGGAGATCCTTGTCGGCTTTGAGCTTCGCCAGCACCGTCCATCCGTCCATTCCCGGCATGAGGGCGTCGAGGGTGATGGCGCGGGGCCGTAGCTCGCGCGCGAGCCTCAGCCCCTCGTCGCCGCCGGACGCGGCGACGACGCTGAATCCTTCCTTGCTCAGCATCCGCGACAGCAGATCGCGGGCGTTGGTCTCGTCGTCGATGACCAGAACCGTGCCTTTGCCGTTCGCGCTCGTGGCAGGCTGTCGGCCCTCCTTGGGCTTCCCGGCCTTGGGCGCCGCCTCCGGATCTCTTCCGGCGTCCGCGGGGAGACGCACGGTGAAGACCGTCCCCTTCCCGTACTCGCTCTTCACGTCGACGTCGCCGCCCGAGAGCTGGCAGAACTTCCGGCAGATGACGAGCCCGAGACCGGTCCCGCCGTACTTCCGGCTGGTGGTGGTGTCCGCCTGCTGGAAGGCCTGGAAGAGCTTTCCCGTCTGTTCCGGGGTCATGCCGATCCCGGTGTCGCGCACCCGGAACTGGATCCAGTCCCGGCCCTGGACCTGCCTTCGGTCCACTTCGAGAGTGATGGTGCCGTTCTCCGTGAACTTGCAGGCGTTGCTCAAGAGGTTGAAGAGGATCTGCCGCAGGCGGGTGACGTCTCCGAGCATGTTGCCCACCGCCGCCGGGCACTTCACCTCGAAGGCGTTGGCGTTGCGCTCGACCAGGGGAACGACCGTCGTCGAAACGTCGTTCACCAGCTCCACGATGTCGACGTTCTCGATGACCAGCTCCAGCTTCCCCGCCTCGACCTTGGAGAGGTCGAGGACGTCGTTGATGAGCGCCAGGAGGTGCTTTCCCGCGGCGTGGATCTTCCGGAGGTCGGGGATGAAGTCCTCCTGCCCCACGTCCTCGGCGTCTTCCTGGAGCATCTCGCTGTAGCCGATGATGGCGTTCAGTGGAGTCCTGAGCTCGTGGCTCATGTTCGCCAGGAAATGGCTCTTCGCCTTGTTGGCGCTCTCCGCGTCCTCCTTGGCGACCGTGAGCTCGACGTCCCGCGCCTGGATCTGGGACAGCATCTCGTTGAAGGCATCGACCAGGACCCCGATCTCGTCGTTGGCGTATTTCTTGGCTCTCACCGAGAAGTCGCGGCGTCCCGAGACCGTGCGCGCCACCCGGTCGAGATCGACGATGGGCCTCGAGACGACTCGCTGCGCGAGGGACGACAGGATGAAGCCGACGACGAAGAGACTCGGGAGCAGGACCGCGAGGATGGTCGCGTAGTCCCGGACGCGGGCCCGGATCTCTTCGGTATCCGATTCGAGGTAGATCGTCCCGACGGTGTTCTGGTTGAACGTCACGGGCTCGAACAGCAGGAGCCGGTCGCCCTCGAACCGGTGCCCTTTCCCCGATACCGAGGGAGGAGATCCCGGGCTCTCGCCGTCCCGGGCGTACTGGGCGAACCCCTGGCCCTCGGGGTTCAGGAGGTAGGCGCGCACGATCCGCGGCCGCGCTCTCAGCGCCTGCATCAGCTTCTCGCCGGTGTCGCGGTCGTTGAACACCATCGCCGTCGAGGCGTTCACCTGGATCATCTCCCCGAGGCCGACGAGGTCCGAGACCATCTTCTCGCGGAAGGTGACGTAGTCGTAGGCGAGAAACCCCGCGCTCGCGAGCACCAGCACTACCCCGCTCGTGAGCATGAGGACGAGCATCAGCTTTCGCTGAATGGAGAAGTCGCGGAACCTCTTCACGGCGTCTCCGCGTCCTGATAAGCGGGAAGGAGCTTCCGCGCGGGCACCAGGTTCGGATTCGGGGCGACCTCGCGGAGGGCGGCGATCAGGGCGAGGAGATCGTCCTCGTGGAGGCCCATGGTCGCGCTCCACGGCATGACCCACAGAGAGTGTCCGGCCTTCGACCGGCCCTCCAGGAACACCCGCTTCAGGTCCTGGTCGGTGTAGGCTCCGATTCCGGACGCGGGATGAGAAGTGATGTTCGGCGAGTAGACGACGCCGAACGGTCCACGGAACGCGTTTCCGCCGGCGAGGTCCATTCCCTCGACGGGCTGCCCCCTCTCCATCGGCGTGTGGCAGTCGACGCATCCCATCACTTTCAGAAGGAGCTTCCCCCTCGCCAGAGGCTCGTCCGGCCACGCCGGAGGCGAGGCCTCGAGAGGCCGGGGGGCGAGACGGACGAACATCGAGACCGGGAAGTCGATGGAGCTCGGCGGGAGCGCCTTTCGAATCGGAGAGACGGAGCGAAGGTAGGCGATGACCGCGAGGGTGTCGTCGTCCGTCAGGTGCCGGAACTGGCCGTAGTTCATCATCGGGAAGAGCGGCCGCCCGTCGCGGGAGACGCCCTCGCGGATCGCTCGGGCGATCTCGCCGTCGGTCCAGGCCCCGAGGCCGGTGTCCCGGTCGGGGGTGAGGTTCGAGGCCACCAGCTTTCCCGGGAGCATCTCCGGTACGACGGGAAACTCGCGTCCCGAAAGAAGCTCCCCTTCGACGATGAAATCCCCGGGTCGCTCCTCGTCGATGGGCGAGTGGCAGGGGACGCAGCCGAGCACGTGGTGCGCGAGGTAGCGTCCCCGCTCGACGGCTTCCGGGGAGGCGGCCGCCTGGAAGTTCGGGGCCGCGCGGGCCTTCGGGTGAAGGACGTAGAAGTTCACGAGACCCGCCGCCGCGAGAAGGAGCGCCGCGATACCGACGAGTCCAAGGATCTTCCTGACCAACTCAGCGACTCCCGCCGAACGACCGCACGACCTCGGCCACGGCCTCGATCTCTTCCGGGCTCAAGACTCCCTCGAACGAAGGCATCGGTCCCTTTCCGGCGCGCACGACGTCGGCAATCTGAGACGCCGAGCGTGATTCCTGCCAGACGGCGTCGGTGAAATCCCGGGGGACCGCCCCTTCCACGGTCGCGGAGCCGCCCTGGCCCCGCTCACCGTGGCAGCGGGCGCAGGCTCTCTGATAGGTGTCGGAGGCGTTCACCGTGCTTCGTTCTCGACGCGCGCAACCCGTGCTCGTTGCGAACAGAATTCCGACGGAGACGGCGGCGATCGCCGTCGCTTTCAATCCAAAGCGGCGCACTCACTCCCCCCCCGATTTGCGCGAGCGCGCCCCGACCGGAGTTCAGAAATGCGTCAGCGGCTCAGTTGTTCGTATGGATCTATTAGGAAGGAGGGATTCGGTTTTGTCAAGATACGGCGGCCACGGTTCCCGACAGGATTTCTGCGGCCTTCTCGTATCCGTCCGCGCAAGCGCCGAAGCCCAGGCGGAAATGCGACGGGAAGCCGAAGCAATCCCCGGGAACCAGGAGAACCCCCTTGGCCGCCGCCGCCTCGCAGAACGGGCGCGCGTTCCCGCCTTCGACGAGCCAGGGGAACGCGGTCATCCCGCCCTCGGGGCGAACCCAGCCCAGGATCTCCCGATGCTCGTGGAACAACCGGTCGAGGATGGTCAGGTTCGCGGCCACGACCTCGCGCGCGCGGTCGAAGATCTTCGCACGGTTCCGCACGGCGACTTCGGCGAGGAGCTCGCCGGGAAAGTTATTCGAGATGCTGAAGTGAGCGCGGGCGTTCCAGTACTCCTCGCGGCGCTTCGGGTCGCGCTCGAGGATCCAGCCGACGCGGATGCCGCTCAGGCTGAACGCCTTGGAGAAGTCGCCGAGGATCGTGGCCCGGGTGTACTCGCCCGCGGAGCGCGGGGCGCTCCCCCGGTAAATCGGATGGTACACCTCGTCGACCACGAGCTGTGCTCCCCGCTTCGACGTCACCTCCTCGAGAGCGCGGATGTCGGACTCGGGAATCACGGCGCCGGTCGGGTTGTGCGGCGAGTTGACGAGGACGATCTTCGTGCGGTCGTCGACCAACGAGGCGACTCGTTCCACGTCCAGGCGGAATCCCTGTCGGGCGTCGAGAGCGTATCGACGCACTTCGAGGCCGAAGGACTCCGGAATCGAGAGAAACGGAGGGAACGCGGGGTACGGAAGCACCACGTTGGCTCCGGGCTCGGCGGCGAGAAAGAACAGGACCAGGAGCGCTTCCGCCGCTCCGGTGAGGACCTGGATCTCGTCGGCCTTCGCCCCGTACATGGAGGCGAGCGCGCTTCGCAGCGCTTCCGTGCCGTGGCCGGGTTGATACGAGAGCGACGTCTTGAGGAGCTTCTCGTTCTCCTCCGCGGTCATGAGGCGGCGCAGATCATCGAGCGTCCAACCGGGTCCGGTGCTGGCGGCGAGGTTGTACCGGAGCTTCTTTCCTTGGCCTTCGTAGCGCTCGAGCCACTCGTCGAGAAGGAACGTTCGAAGCTTCATGTCGGCCTCCTGACGAGGACTCTAGTACAGGCCGGCGCCGAGCCCCGCATGTAACGGGACAATCAGGACCCGTAGCTTCTCGCCATGGCTTCGAGCCTCTTTTCGATCTCTTCGCGCGAGACGTACCTGCCCCGGGCCATGACTCCCGAGATTCGAGAGACGTTGCCCACGTCTTCGAGGGGATTGCCGTCCACGAGAATCAGGTCCGCGCTCTCTCCGACCGAGATCGTGCCGAAATTCTCCCCGAAATAGTCGCCGACCACGCGGGTGCCCGACGAGAGAACATCGTAGGGAGACATTCCGGAATCCACGTAGAACCGCATCTCCCGGTGGATGGAGAACCCGGGAACGCTGAAGATCTGGGGCGAGTCGGTGCCGAGGAGGATACGCACGCCGCCCTGGTAGAGAGCGATGAGGATCCGGCGGCGGAGCTCGGCGAGACGCCGGAGCATCTCGGGATCGCTCGACGAAACCCGCTCGTCCACCGCCTGGACCCAGCGCTCCACCATGTCCTTCGGCATGTAGCGGACCTCGGTGCGCTCCGCGAGGAGATCGGCGCTCGGTCGCGTGGCGTAGATGCCGCTCTCCCAGAGGACCATCGTGGGGACTACGGAAGCGTCGGCGTCGAGCGTGGCCTGGACCACCTGCGGCATCCGCGACTCGTCGATCCGGGAGAGGAGCTGTTCGGCTCCGAGAAGTCCCGGGGCATCCGAAGGCGCCTGACCCTCCGGAACGAGGGCCTCGACGTAGTTGTCCAGATGGTCGATCGTCGTCTGTCCCGCCGAAAGAGCGTGGAACAGACCGACGGTATCGGAGACATGACCGCCAAACGGTATGCCGATCTCCTTCGCCGTCGCCGCGATGGCATCGTAGACCTCGGGGGAGAGGTCTTCGTGGACCTTGAGCAAATCGAACCCCGCGGCCTTGTATTCCCGCACCAGGCGCTCTCCGTCCTCGACCGTCGTGACGCTTCCGCCCGACATCGAGGGGCTTCCGAGGACGAGCCTCGGACCTACGAGCTCGCCGCTCTCGATGCGCGCTCGGAGCGGGATCTGGGAGATGTGTCCCTGCATCCCGCGAACGGTAGTGACGCCGTTCGCGACGTAGAGGAAGAGGACGTTCTCGGTGACCGCCGCGGGGAGGTCGGGATTCGGGAGATGACCGTGCATCTCGGCGAGCCCGGGCATCAGGTACTTGCCGGCTCCATCGATTCGGGTGGCGCCTTCCGGAACCTCCACCTCGCCGGCCGGCCCCAACGCGGCGACGTGTCCGTTCTCGACGAGCACGGTCTGGTTCTCCAGGAGGCGTTCGCGGTCCATGGGAACCACGTTCACCCCGACGAAGGCGGTGACGGATTGGGCCGCGTCATCGGTCGGCGCCTGCACCTCGGTGCAGGAGAGCGAGGCCAGCAGGATTGCGAAGGCAGCGCACTTTCTTCTCATGGGCGACCTCCTCCGGGCAACAGAGCGACGATTCTCACCGGCCCCCCCGAGCCCTTGCCGATCTTCACCGGCAGCGCCACGATCCAGAAGTCCTTCTCGGGCAACTCCTCGGCCCGGGCGACGTTCTCGAGTCCAATGACGTTCTTCGCGGCAGCGACGCGATGGACTTTGAAGTCTTTCGAAGGACCGTGGTCGATGCTCGCGGTGTCGACGCCGAGAGCGCCGACCTTTCGCTCCTCCACGAGATATCGCGCGGCCTCTTCCCCGTAGCCGGGAAAGTGAAGGTTCGAGGCGTCTCCCGGCGTGTCGTCCCCAAGGTAGGCTTTGGCACCTTCGGCCCAGCGGCGTCCCCAGCCCGTGCGGAGGATCACGATCGTTCCCTCGGCGACCGGTCCGTTTCGAGTCTCCCATTCGTGAACGGTCGTGAGATCGAGCAGAGCGTCCGGATCCTTGCTGGCGGCGTCCGACATGTCGATCACCACAGCGGGCGCGACGAGCTGCCGGATGGGCACTTCGCCCGCGGTTCTGCCCGTCTCCGAGAAATGAATGGGCGCGTCGAGGTGCGTTCCGCCGTGCTCGGGCGTGGAGAAGGAGTAGGCGGAGTAGAAGTACCCGCCCTCACTCGTGCCGCGGGCGAGCTCGGTCAGAAGGAAGCTCGTGGGCGACGTCGGCCAGTAAATCGTCGTCTCGTCGTAGGCGTAGGAGAGATCCACGAGCCGAGCCGTGGCGAGGTCGAATCCCATAGCGGGCGCCTCCGACTTCTCGGGCGGCGCGGCGCAGCCGACGGCGGCGAGGAACAGGCAAGGGAACGCTTTTTTCATGAGGCGCACATTGCCGCAAGCGGCGGCTCGCGTCAACCCCGTTGATCCACCGGGCCCCCCGGTGGTACATCTCCATGCCATGAAATCCATCCTCGTTCTCGCGTTGTTCGTCTCCCGAACCGCCCTCGCTCAGGATCCGATTCGCGTCTTCATCTCCGTCGACATGGAGGGGATCGGCGGCATCGCCCACGGGGAGATGACCTCGGCCGAGGGGAGCGAGTACGAGCGCGGACGGGCGCTGATGGTGGCGGAGGTGAACGCCGCCATCGAGGGAGCCCGCGAGGCGGGCGCCACCGACTTTCTCGTCAATGACTCCCACGGGAGCATGCGGAACGTCAAAGTGGAAGATCTCCTCTCGCCCGCGAGGCTCATCACCAACAACTCCAAGCCGCTCGGAATGATGCAAGGGATCAGCTCGGATTTCGACGCCGTGTTCTTCATCGGCTACCACTCGATGGAAGGCGAGCCCGGCGTCATGGCCCATACCGGATCGGGTGGAGTCGTCGGCAGAATCCAGGTGGACGGCCGGCCGATGAGCGAAGGCGGCATGAACGCGCGGGCGGCGGGAAGCTTCGGGGTTCCCGTAGCCCTCGCGACCGGAGACGAGGACTTCGTAAAGGAGATCCGAACCCTGGTCGACTCCGACCTCGAGACGGTGGCGGTGAAGCGGACGATTCGCCTTCAGACCGCGGAGCTCCTCCATCCCGAGGAGTGCCGGCGACTCATCCGCGAGGGCGCCAAGCGCGCGATAGAGAGGCTCGGCTCTTTCCGGCCCACCCGTCCCGGCCGTCCGACGACGGTCGACATCACCTACAAGAATCCCGACCTCGCCGACATCGCAGCCGTGGTCCCCACGGTCGAGCGCACGTCGAGATACTCGGTGCGGTTCCAATCGGACGATTACCTGAAGGCCTACCAGCTCATCCGGGTGCTGTACCGCAATCTATCGGAGTAGCCGCTACCGTGCTCTCGCCGGGTCGCATCGCCCGTTGCCATCGTCGAACCAATCGCGAAGCAGCTCTACCACTCCCGGCTTCCCTTCCCCGATGAAGCGCTCGCGGCGGCGGCGGTACTCCTCGAGAACCGCCCTGGCCTCATCGAGAATCCTTCGATCGGCCTCGTTCTCCACGTGGCCCTTCGGCACCGCCCAGGCATAGGCACCCTCCGGCCGGGCGAAGGTCGGTATCGAGTAGAAGTCCCGCGCGACCCTCTCCTCGGTTCTCTCCCTTGTGACCTCCGCCGCCGCGAAGTACTCGACCGCGTACTCCGGATACCCGTAGAGGTAGCCGTACCCTCGATAGCGGGCGAAGGTCTCGTCGTACTCCACCGCGAGCGTCACCTCGAGAGGATGGGCGGACGGCGTCACTCCGAAGGGGGCGAAGAACGGCGCGCGCTCCTCGAGAAGCCGCTCCAGCGCCGGGCGGTTCCAGACCGCTCCCTCCGCGTAAAGCCTCTCGCCGTGAGGCTCGCGGAAGCGGCGGACATCGGCGAAGAAGTAGTCGCCGCACGTCCAGGAGCGGAGGGCCTGGCGCGTTCTCTCGATCTCCGAGAGGTCGAGGGTCTCGATCGGAACTCGAAACTCGACGAACCCCGACATCGGCTTGAGGTCCGTGGCGATGGTGTAGAGGGCCTCGTTGTCGAGAGCGCTCAGAAGGAGACTCTCCGACCGGGCGCGGACGTCCGGAGACAGCCGTTCCACGGGAAAGCAGTCCTGGCGAAGGACCGGCAGCGCAGCGAGGAGAAGCGCCGCGAAGCCCAGAGTGCTCCTACTCCCTGGGCCCGGCGATGTCCTTCAGGATCTCTTTGAGGATGACGTCGGTATCGACGTGCTCCGCCTCTCCCTCGAAGTTCAGGAGCATGCGGTGGCGGAGCGCCGGATAGGCGACGGCGCGGATGTCGTCGGCGGAGACGTGGGCGCGATCGTTGAGGAGCGCCTGCACCTTTCCCCCGAGGACCAGCGCCTGGGTGCCGCGCGGGCTCGCGCCGAATCGAACGTACTTGTTGGTCAGAGGATGCGACTGCGGAGCGTTCGGATGGGTCGCGAGCGTGAGGCGGATGGCGTAGTCCTGGACCGCCCTCGCAATCGGAACCGAGAGCACGGTCTTCCGCATATCGAGGACCTCGCCCCGCTCGAGCACCGCCCGGGCCTGGGGCTCCTCCACCTGGGTGGTGCGGTTCATGATCTCGTGCATCTCGTCGCTCGTGGGGTAGACGATCTTCAGCTTGAACAGGAACCGGTCCATCTGCGCCTCGGGGAGCGGGTAGGTTCCCTCGAGCTCGATGGGGTTCTGGGTCGCCATGACGAAGAAAGGCTCCTCGAGCTTGTGGGTGATCTTCCCGACGGAGACGCTTTTCTCCTGCATCGCCTCGAGAAGCGCCGACTGCGACTTGGGAGTCGCCCGGTTGACCTCGTCCGCGAGCATCAGGTTGCAGAAGATCGGTCCCGGCTGGAAGTCGAGGTACTTCTCGCCGTCCTCGGTCTCGCGTACCACGTTCGTGCCGATGATGTCTCCGGGCATCAGGTCGGGGGTGAACTGGATCCGGTTGAACTTCAGATTCAACACGTTCGCGAGCGTCTGGACGATCTTGGTCTTCCCCAGGCCGGGAATGCCTTCGAGAAGCACGTGGCCCTTGGTGAGGAGGCAGGACAGGATCCCGCCCACGATCTCCGTGTTTCCCACGATGACCCGGCCCATTTCCGATTGGACGCTCTGGTACTGCTTGTGGAACCGGTCGATTTCTTTTTCGATCTCGATCATTTCTCCGAACCTGACTCCGACTTCGCCTCGGATTTGGAAACGATGGACAGGAAGTACTGCTTGATGAGAGAACGATAGAGCCAGGGAATGCTCTCGTGACCGAGAGCGCTGTCCTCGGCGTAGGAGCCCCGTTGAGAAAGGGCTTCGTAGTTCAACGTGGATTTTTCCTGACGGGAGAGCCTCTCGAAGATCTCCTCGGGGATGGGCTCCTCGCGCTCCTCGGTCTTCAGGAGCTCCATCTCGAGCTGAACGTCGAGAGTCGTCGCCTCACCGAGCACCGGCTCCTGGCCTCCACCCGGACCGGTCGCGTCGCCCGCGGGGCCGGCGTCGACGGGGACGGCGCTCGACGGATCCCCCTGGAACTGCGCCATCTGGAGCTGGCTCGACATCATGCCGGCGCTCTGGGTCGCCTGGCCCCCCGCCTGCTGCTGCTGTTGTCCCGGCTGCTGTTGCCCGGCCGATTGCTGCTGACCCATCGCGGCCTGGAGGGACTGCATCTCCTCGCCCATGGCCTCGGCGTCCGCAGCCATCTGTTCGCTCATCGACTCGAGCTGATTCGCGGCATCCTGCAGGGCCTGGGCCATCTCCGCGAGGCTCTCCTGGCTCATGTTGCCCTGCGCCTTCTCGAGCTTTTCCAGGAGCTCCGCGAGATCGGCCTGCTGGACGTTCGCGTCCTTGAGGGATTCCATGAGGGCCTGGAGCTCTTCTGAAGTCTGAGCGTTCTTGAGCTTCTCGGCGAGGGAGCGAAGGAGCTCCGCCGCCTTCTCGGCGTCCTTCGACTTCATCGCCTCCGCGAGCTCGCCGAGGGCCGCCGTCGATTCGAGCTCCGTGCCCAGGTTCTCGAGATCCATCTCGAGCTGCTCCATCTCGAGGCGACTCGCGGCGAGAGCGTCCTTCGCAGCCTGGAGATCCCGAAGCGACTCCGGCATCTCGAGCTCCCTCTGGCGGAGAGCCTCGAGCGCCTCGTCGAGCTGCTGGAGCTCCTCTTCTTCGGGAAGGGCGCTGTCTTCCTCCGCGACCGCCGTGTCCGCGGTCAGGGGAACGCTCGCGGTGAACCAGGTGGTCGCATCGACTTCCTGGAGCCACGCCGGATTCCACGAGAGCAGAGCCGCGAGCCCGAAGGCGACGCCGGCGGCGTAATAGAAACGTCTCGGAAGAACCGTGGGTGCGATCTCGGTCGCGGAGAGACCCTGCGCCAGGTCCGCCGTCCGGTGGATCTGGAAATCCATCCAGCGGGTCCGGTCCGGAAGCCCGATGAAATCGAGGGAGCTCTTGAGGGCGTCCTTGGAGTCCGACCGCGCGTCGGCCACCCCCGCGGGCGCTTTCAGACCCTTCCGGCGGGTGAAGCTCCAGGCGATGAAACCGGCGAGCGCCGCTCCATAAATAAGGAGGAGGGCCGCCCGAATCCCGGGACGCTCCCAGACTCCGAAGAGCCACGACGCCAGGAGGAGCCCCGAAAGGGCCCAGAGTCCGAGAGCGAGACCCTGGAGCGCCTCATTGACCCGGAGCCTCCGATCGACGCTTGCCAGGAAGCCGAGAATCAGGTTCCGGTCAGTCGTGTTGGTGCTGTCGTTCATCGATGGAGCGAAGGGCCTCCGGGCCGGGGCGCATTCTATATCAACCCTCTGCTAATATCCCCAAACATCCATCCTAGCGCGGGACACGCCCGAACATGAAAGCGGTCACGTTTCAGGGAAAGGCCCGAGTCGAGATCTCGACCCTGCCCGATCCCGAGCTGCGCAATTCGGACGACGTCGTCGTCCGGAACCGGGTGAGCTCGATCTGCGGGTCGGACCTCCATGTCTATCTCGGGCGGGAGACGGGGATCGAGCCGGGAACGGTCATGGGCCACGAGTTTCTCGGCGAGGTCGTCGAGGTCGGAAAGGGAGTCCGGGGGCTGAAAGCGGGCGACCTCGTGGTCTCGCCGTTCACGACCAGCTGCGGAGCCTGCTTCTACTGCCGAAAGGACCTCACCTGCCGATGCGAGAAAGGCCAGCTCTTCGGGTGGGTCGAGAAGGGCCGCGGCCTCGAGGGCGCCCAGGCGGAGTACGTGCGGGTCCCTCTCGCCGATTCGACTCTGGTGAAGCTCCCTCCCGACGTGGACGTGGAGACGGCTCTGTTCCTCGGGGACATCCTCGCGACCGGTTTCTTCTGCGCCGACATGGCGGAGGCGGGGCCCGAGGGCGTCTACGCCGTTGTCGGCTGCGGTCCCGTGGGTCTCTTCGCCGTTCTCGGGGCCCTCGACCGGGGAGCGGAGCGGGTCTTCGCCGTCGATGTCGTCCCGGAGCGGCTCGCCCTCGCCGGGAGATTTGGAGCGGCACCCATCGACGCTCGCGAGACCGATCCTCGCGAGGTACTTCGAGCGGCAACGGAAGGCCGGGGAGCGGACGCGGTCCTCGAGGTGGTCGGAAGCCCGGAGGCGACGCGCCTGGCGTTCGACCTCGTCCGTCCCGGCGGCATCGTCTCCGCCGTCGGTGTTCATACGGAGGCGCAGTTCGCGTTCTCGCCGGTCGAGGCCTACGACAAGAACCTCACCTACCGCGCCGGCCGGTGTCCCGCGCGCCGATACATCGAGCGCCTCCTACCTCTCGTGAGGGAGAAAAAGTACGACTTCGCTTCGATCGTCTCCCACCGGCTTCCGCTTGCCGAGGCCGTCCGCGGGTACTCCCTGTTCGAGCGAAAGCTCGAGGGATGTACGAAGGTGCTTCTTCGCTGATAGACCGTGCTCTCGAATCGGGAGGAGCGTCGAAAGAAGCGATTCCCTCGGGACCGAATTCAGATAGGGCGCCACGATCCACCGTACGGCCGTGGGCACTCCGCGGCTGAGGCTCAGCGACTCGCACTCGACGACGACGCCTCCTCGGACCTGCTGGAACCTCCAGTAGGAGTTGAGGCGCCAGAGAAACCCGCGATCCTCTCCCGGAGGCTTCTCTCTTTCGTCGCGGGTCCCGGCGTCCTCCAGCTCCGCGATCCGCGTGGCCCGGCTCGCGCTCGAGTAGCGCCCCGGACCATGACTCCGATACACGACCTCGTGCTTCGTCGCGTAGTGAACGGTCACGATCTTCTTTCGTCGAAGCTTCAGGAAGATCTCGAACCGGTCCCCATCGCGCGAGAGCAGCCGCGAGTCTTCGACGTCGTCGAAACGCTCGTCGTGCTCGTCGTACTCCTGCAGCCAGCGAACGAGATCCTGGACCTCGCCGTCGGGGACGAGCACCGCGCCCAGCCAGTGATGCGCCATGCCTCCGGGAATCTCGACTTCGACCGGGAGCCTCGTGGTGAAGACCTCTCCCGCCTCGAAGGCGCGGGAAACGCGATCTCTCTCGGCGGGGGGAAGAAAATCACTCGCGAGGAACCCGGTCGTCGAGGAAAGCTCTCGAGCGATGCGGGCCTCCGTGAGATCGACCACGCGGTTCCAGCCGGCGACGGTCCCTGCCTCAGGGGCAGCGAGAAGCAGCGCGATCGCGAGCATCTTCATTCGTCCCTCCCCCGCTCGATTCTCTCGACGCCTTCGGGAATGTCCACCTCGAAGACGCTTCTCCCGAGGGGAGCGTCGCGCTCGATGTCCGCGAGCGTCAGGGTGATCTCGCTGCGGTTCGCTTCGACGCATTTCTGCCGCACCGGAAGGAGGAGCGCAACGTCGATGAACAGATCGATCTCCTGACAGTAGACCGGGACTCCCGATTTCGCGCGGAACGTCAGATGGTGGACCTTCCGGCCCGCTGAGATCCTCTTCCCCGAGGTCGGAGGGGTCGTAGCTCTTCTCGAGCTCGCGAAACGACTCGGACGAGCCGGTGAGAAGACCAGGAAACAGTCCCTTGGTTCCCTGACCGTCTACTTTTCCCGAGATCGCCTGCCGGATGCGAGGCTGGTACAGAACGTACTTCCCGTCCTTCACCAGCAGGATTCGCACCTCGGGCTCCCGGATCTCGAGGCGCATCTTTCCCGGCGCGAAATAGAGGAACCCCTTCTCGATGGGATCCTCGATGCCGAGCTGAGGATAGGACTTCACCTGTTCGACCCGGGCTTTCAGCGATTCGAGCCCGGACTGGGCGGCGCGCATCCGCTCGAGGATTTCCTGGGGCGAATGGATGAGGAGCGCTATGGAAAGGGCGGACGACAGCAGCATCAAGCCTCCTTTTCCCCGAGGACGACGCCGTCCTTCATGAAGACCGTCCTCTCCGCAGCCGCCGCCACGTCGTGGTCGTGCGTGATGAGGACGATGGTCTGCGACAGCTCCCGGTGAATGGTCTGCATCATCGAGAGAACGTTCGCGGAGTTCTCCGAATCGAGGTTCCCGGTGGGCTCGTCCGCGAGGAGTATCGACGGCCCGTGGACCAGGGCTCTCGCGAGCGCGACCCGCTGCTGCTCCCCTCCCGAGAGCTCCGTCGGCCGGTGAAGGAGCTTCGTCGAGATGCCGAGCAGGTCGAGGAGCTCGAGTCGCCGCGAGCCGCTTTTCGAGTGCCCGTTGCCGGCGGACGAGATCCTCTCCTGGAGCCTCAGGTTTCCATCGACGGTCAATGCCGCGAACAGGTTGAACCTCTGGAAGACGAAGCCGATCTTTCGCCGCCGGATCTCGGTGCGCTCCGCGTCCGAGAGCGTCCGGAGCTCCCTTCCCTCGATCCGGATGCTTCCCGAGGTCGGCGCCAGAAGCCCTCCGAGCGCGTGGAGCAGGGTCGATTTCCCGCATCCCGAAGGACCCATGATGGCGACGAACTCCCCCTTGTCGATCCTCAAGCTCGCGCCCCGGAGGGCGTGAACTTCGGTCTTTCCGACACGGTAGGTTTTTCTCACGGCTTCCGCCTCGAGCTGCGGCGCGAGGCTACTCATACGACAGCGCCTCCACAGGATCCTGCTGGGCCGCCTTCAGCGCGGGATAGAGCGCCCCTGCCATTCCGCCCAGAATCGCGAGCGCGGCGGTCGCGGCCACCCACGAAGGAGCAAGCTCCACGATGAGCGACGTCCGGGACATGATCGCCCACTTGAGGATGAGCGTGACCGCCCCTCCGAGGGCGATCCCCAGAAGAGAAAGCAGCAGGGCCTCGCCCTCGATCATCCAGAGGATGAAAGGCTTCGAGCCGCCCATCGATTTCAGAATGCCGATTTCCCGCGTCCTCTCGGTGACGGCGGTATAGAGAGAGAGGAAGATCGTGAGCCCGCTGATGGTGATCGAAAGGGCGATCACCAGGTTCAGGAATACCTCGAGGCTCGGGATGCCCTGGGCCCACATCCCCGGAATGTCGCGGGTGAACACGATCTGATTTCCGGGAAACCTGAAGTCGATCGCCTTCGCGATCTCTTCTGGGGAGGCGCCGGAGGCGACCTTCACCAGAATCCAGGAGCAGCGTTCGGGAGCTCCGAGAAGAGACTGCATCGAGGCGAGCGGCATCTTCACCCGCGCTCCGACCTCGGGCTCGTAGACCCCCACCACTTCGAATTTCGCTCCGAGGAGCTCGAACTGCGCCCCCAGCCGGGTCTCGGGATCGCGGGCCCTCTGCGCGTCCACGAGGATCTCTCCGTCGCCTTTTGGAACGCGGCCGCGGACGACTCGAATCCCGGTCACGTCGGGGTAGCTCGCCAGGGACCCGTCGGGCTCGAAGGCAACCCCCTCGATGAGCTCGAAGCCGATCCCGCGCGCGCCGCTCCTCACGTAGCGCGCGACGGGGGTTGCTGCCGCCACACCCGGGCATTTCGACGATGGCGCGGGCGTAGGCGACGGGAAGGGTGAGAGGCGCCGTGGTGACGCCGGCGCCGAGCCCGCTCGGCGGAAGGAAGAGAAGCTCCGCGGCGAGGTTACCCTCTCTCTTCCCGGAGCTCGCGAGCATTCCTCGCGCGAGTCCGACGGTCACGAGAATGAGCACGACCCCGAGTGCCGTCCCGAAGATGCTCGAGGCGCTCCGCACGGGTCGCGCCCGGAGATTGGCAAATACGAGCTCGTCCATGCCTGGCGGTTACTGCAACTCCCGTTCCAGGCGCGATCGGAAAAATTTACCGCGAATTCGGAAGGGAAACGAGGGGCGAGACTATCGCTTCGGTTCGGACCTATCGCTTTGGATAGGCTTCACGTGCTCCCGGATGGGCGCCAAGGCGCTCTCGAGCGACTCCCGCGGCACCGAATTGATGATCCGGCGGACGAGCCCCTCCACCCCGGGCGGCAGGTCCCGGCTCAAGCTCACCGACTCGCACTCGACGAAAGTTCCACCCTTGCGCTCCTCGAAGCGCCAGTAGGAGTGGAGCCGATAGAGGTAGCCACTGTCCTCGTCCGGGGGCAGTTCCCTCTCTTTCGCGCTCCCCGCCTCGTCGATCTGACGGATCCGGGTCGCGACGCTGCGGGAAGAGGCACGTTTCTCGCCGTGGCTGCGGTACGTCACCTCGTGCTCGGTGTTGTAGTGAACGGTCTGGATCTTCGTTCGTTTCAGTCGCAGGAAGACACGATAGGTCTCGCCGCTCCGCTCGATGAGGCGCGAGGCCTCGACGTCAGGGTAGAACTTCTCGCGGCCTTCGTAGTTCTTGACCCAGGAGAGGACGGAGTCCAGGTTCACGCCAGGAAGGGAGATCACTCCGTACCAGTGATGGATCAAGACTCCCGGTGTCTGGATCGGCTTCGACTCTTCGCTCAGGGTCTTGCGCTCGAGGATGCAGATCTCTCCCTTGCGGATCCTCTCTTCGCAGCGGGCTCTGACCGACGCCTCGAGGAAGTCGAGCAGCAGGAACTTCGAGCCCCCCTCCAGCTCGGATTCGATTCGGGACTCGGTGAGAGCGACGTAGTGGTCCCACGCTCTCAGGCCGTCGGGATCCACCTCGGATGCGGCGAGCGCGAGGAAGGCCGGGAGGAGGCCTAGACCAAGCATATCCAGAAGTTACTACAGAACGCAGAAGAGCTTGAAGATTCAAGCCTGACTCTTCGAGGCCCGACGATTGAGAGTCCGAGAATTCCGAGAAATCCGAGTCTAGGAGAAGGATCCGTTGATTCGAGCGGCGTTCCGCCTATCCTGTTTCGTCACATCGCCCACGCCCTCCCAGCCGGGAATGACACGTGACCTTCTTCACTATGGATCCGAATACTCCGCCTGCGTTGCGACTTTACGTTCCGTCGCCATCGAGCTTTACAAAGACGGCGCCTGACCGCATTATCCCGCTTTGAGGGCCCCGCACGATAAGAAGTAGGCGGACGGAAAGAGCAGTTCACGCCGCGAGTCCACCATGACCAAACCTGCGCTACGCAGAGCCGTCGAGCTCGCGGAAGAAGACATCGGCAGCCTCACCTGGGATCCGACTCACAACTCCGACCTGCTGTCGGTCGCTGCTGATCGACGCTGCGTGGAATGGGGACCGCGCAAGGACACATACGAAGGCCTTTACCCGCCCGCGTGGGTTCCAATCAGGAGCGAGGCCCATTTGCACAGCGGGCTCTTCACCTGGGATTTCACCGTCGACGAACTGGCGCGCGGCCAGCTTGGCATCGGCTTCATGCTGCAGTGGGATCAAGGACTCGACTGGGGATTCTTCGGATACCTCGGTGCCGGGACGACGGCGTGGGCGTACGACCCTTCGACGGGCGACGTCGTCACGGAGACCAGATCAATCGCCGGCGGTCTGCCGGCCTTTGCCGATACCGGTCGGGGCGTCGTTTCGGTGCAGCTCGAACTTCCGCGCAAGCGCGCAGGAGCCGGGACATTCATCGTCAAAGGAATCAGTTCGCCTCCGGTCGCGTTGCCTGCGGGCGCGGTCGTCGTGCCAGCAGCCTGCCTCTTACGCGAGGGGCAACGAGTGCGACTTGGCGACCTCTCCCGGATCCCGATCGCAGAGCCAGCGCCCAAGAGCTTCTGGCAATGATTGCTCGGCGGATGAAGAACGTTGGTCTGCTGCCGCCTGACTTCAGCGGAGGAGACCATCCCATCAGCCTGGAGCAGATGGCTCATCGCCTTCGATAAGACATGAGACACTTGGAACAAGAGCATGGTCTTCGTGAGCGGCCTGGCCGTGCCGCTGCTCGAGCCGCGGACTAACAGGAGGAGCGACCAACGCCGAATCGTGGCCTCTGGGTAGGGAGTGGGATCGCGGGGGTGGTGGCCGTGGCCTGCTACATTCTTGCCATTGCGGTCCCCTGGCCCGAGACGCAGCTGGGTACGTCGACCGCGCTGGTCGTTGTCAGCGCGTGGCCCATCCTGAGCATCGTTTACAGCTACGGTCTCTATAGCTTCGTCGCGGCGGAGAGTGATGGCGCCGCCAACCGCCTCGCCTTCGTGTTTGCGGTCACAGCGTTCAGCACGGTCCTGGGAATGATCGTCGTTCAGCTGGCTGTCGGTGCTGGGATCGGCGAGATCACCACGGGACTCGACGAGTCGACGACCAAGGCGCTGCGGCGGGGGCTGCGCATGATTGACATGGGGCTCGATGTGGCTTGGGACATGCTGATCGGGACCGCCCTGATCCTCTCGGGCACAGCGATGCGGCGACGCAGCGGGCTCGGGCCTGCATGGGCGATTCCCTCGGTGATACTTGGCGTGGCCCTGATCGTCCTCAACGCCGCGACTTTCCCCTGGCCACCAGGAGACCGCGGACTGATCGACATTGGCCCGTTCGTCGGCGTATTCGTGATGGCCCTCGCCGCACGTTTGGCGATTCTCGGGAGGCGCGCTCCAGGTTAGGAGAGCAATGCGAGGCGACGGGCGCCAATTCGAGACCGCTAGCCGTGAGGCGGACGGGTCGGCGGGTTGCCCTTGTTGGCTTTGTGTATTCAATCAGAGAGTTTCCTGCTGCGAAGCACATGACATGCTTGACGAGAAGGATGAGACCCATCGTCGCCCGCTGCTTTCTTTGATCGCTCTCGGATGCCTGCTGAGCGTCGCGCCCACGGCTCAACCGCAGGCGACTGGTGAGCTCGATGCCGCCGTCGGCTGCGTCATCGCGGCCTGGAACGCGTACGACGCCGATGCGGCCCGGCGGTGCTACGACGAGTCCGCCGTCGCCTTGTGGAGTGGCGAACGGCACGCGATCGACTGGGAGTTCGAACGGCGGCTTCGCGAGTTCGACGCCGCGGCGCGTTCCCGGTTCCGCTTCGAGATCCTCGAGGCCCGGCATCCCAACGTGGAGTTCACGCTGTACGAGACGAACCAGCTACTCGACGCGCTGGGGCTGGAGCGCGTGACGGCCCGCTGGCGCTACACCGTTCGCGGCCTATGAAGATCCGAGCGGTCAAGCCGAACAATCGACGAAGGGCGTTCGAGGTGAAACTGCAATCGAGAACGTTGTCCTTCCCGTACATCAAGGCGGAGCCGCGTCCGACAGCCGATGACGCCGTGCAACGTGGTGCGCGTAGACAAGGAACTCGGTCGAGAAGCGTTCGTCTACACTCTCGAATCGGGAGCAGAGGGGACGATTCACGTCGACCAGGTGCTGGAGTACAACCAAGACCCGGGGTATCTGAGGGACCTCCTGCTTTATAGATTGACGCTAGAGGCTCAAAAAAGGGTCGAGGAGAGCTCGCTGTCCAAGAGAGAGATCATTCGCCGTCTGGGCACTTCACCGGCTCAGCTCTATCGCCTGCTGGATCAGACGAACTATCGCAAGTCAGTGGACCAGGTTCTCAATCTATTGCACGTTCTCGAATGCGACGTTGAGCTGGTTGTAAAGTCGAAAAGCGCTTGAACGGCAATCCTGTCGTCGGAGTGGACCTTGTCCAGTCCGTCATCCCCGGAGCTGGAGACGACGGCGACGACTTCGGTCTATTGTCCCGAACTGGCCATGACACCCGACGCCAGTAGCTAGGCAGGAGGACGCTAGCCACTCGAGAAGCTGGCCGCAACGTGGATTGGTTCAGGGAGCGGAGTCGACAGGATCGCTTTCCCTGTGGAGTTCGGATCAGTCCGATTCAACGGCCTAGCCCGACATCCCATGAGTAGCCGCTCTGCGTAAGATTCGTCCTCGGGAAGCGATATCGCGGAGTCGCGGTGTCGAGGTCGGGCTCATCGAGTTGGCGTACGTCCTCGCGATCGGGTCGATGTGGTTCTGGAACAGCGCGAGAACTCCGGGACAATTTGGAGCGGTTTGAGCCACAGCTGCCCAGACCGGGTCGATTCAATCGGAGTCCAGGTCGAAGCGATATTATCGGCGTAAGACGCGCTGCATCGCATGGTTTCGCGACAGCGCGACGAGCGCATCGCAGTCTGCATTGGGAACCCGAGCGGATTCTTGAGGCCAACGGTCATGCGGTTGTGCGATGACTGCGAGACGGAGCGCGCTCAGCTACCTCGTTTACGAGACGACCTTCAGGTCATTGCTGATCCTTTTGCGGAAACGCGAACAGGGGGATAGGCGAATCTGTGGTTCTGGGAGGCTGCTGACTTCGCGCCGTAGACTAAGCCTGCCTTCGATCTCTTCCGATTCCTTCTCGAATCGTTTCCGGTGGAGTGAATCCCAGGCCCGCCTGCCCCGGAACCCACGGGGAAACTTGATAAACTCGCTCGATGCCTCTCGCAGCCGGCACCCGCGTCGGGAGGTACGAGATTCTCGACAGGCTCGGCGTCGGAGGGATGAGCGAGGTGTACCGCGCCCGCGATCTCGAGCTCGGGCGCGAGGTCGCGGTCAAAGGGCTCCCCGAAGCCTGGGGAGAGGATCCCGAGCGGGTCGAGCGGTTCGAGCGGGAGGCCCAGCTCCTCGCCGCTCTCCGCCACCCGAACATCGCCGTCATCCACGGGCTCGAACGCGACGGAACGAAGTCCTTCCTCGTTCTCGAGCTCATCCCCGGGGAAAGCCTCGCGGACCGGCTCGCGCGAGGGCCGCTTCCCTTTTCCGAAGCGCGCCCCATTTTTCTCCAGATCGCGCAGGCGCTCGAGGCGGCGCACGAGAAGGGCATCATCCATCGCGATCTGAAGCCGGCGAACGCGCAGATCCAGCCCGACGGTACGGTGAAGCTCCTCGATTTCGGTCTCGGAAAGGACCTGCGCCCGCAGTCGAACCGCTCGAAGGACACCGACACCTACCCCGGAGCGGGGCTGAGCGAAGGCATCCTCATCGGAACCCCCGCCTATATGAGCCCCGAGCAGGTGCGGCGACGAGCTCTCGGAAAGGCGACGGACATCTGGTCCTTCGGGGTCACGCTCTTCGAAGCCCTTTCGGGAAAGAGCCCGTTCCAGCGGGACACCCTCGCGGACACGCTATCGGCAATCCTCAGCCACGAGCCCTCCTGGAGCGCCCTTCCCCGCGGAGTTCCTCGAGGGATCGTCGTGCTCCTCGAGCGATGCCTGCGCAAGGACGAGCGCCACCGTCTCCACGACATCGCCGACGCCCGAATCGAGATCGAGGAAGCGGCCGCGGAGGAGAAACCCCGACGACGCCTGGCTTCGATCGCGGCTGCGGCAGCGGGGGCGGCGGCGCTCGCATGGATCGTCTCGCGGGCGTTCCCGACGGCGGAGCCGGAGCCGATCGTCCGTCGCTTCGTCATCGATCTCCCCGCGACCGCGCCCCTCTCTCTCGAGAATGGAGGGGCGCTCGCTGTATCCCCGGACGGCAGGCGCCTCGCCTACGCGGCACGGGTCGGCGATCGCAGGGCGATCTATCTGCGGTCGGCGGGCCAGCTCGCAGCCGCGCCGGTTCCCGGAACCGACGGCGGCGAGTCGCCGTTCTTCTCCCCCACCGGGGACTGGCTCGCCTTCTTCGCGTCGGGAAGACTCTCGAAGCTCTCGCTCGGGTCACTCCGCGGGGACAACGCCCTCTCTCTGGCCGAGGCGGACGAGCCGAGAGGGGGCTTCTGGTCCGCAAGCGACCTCATCGTCTTCGCGCCCTCGGGATCGAGCGGCCTGGCGCGGGTCTCGGCGTCGGGAGGACCCGCGACCCCGGTGACCGAGCTCGAGAACGAAGAGCGAGGCCATCGGTGGCCGGCGGCGCTCTCCTTGGACAGAGCGCTCTTCACGGCATGGAGCGAGAGCGGATTCGAAGTCGTGCTGGTGGACCTGTCTTCCGGAAAGCGAACCCGGGTCGTCGAGAACGCCTCGTCCCCTCGCTACGCTCCCACGGGCCATCTCATTTTCACGCGGGGCGGAGATCTCCAGGGCGCCCGGATCGATCCCTCCTCCGGTCGTCTGCTGTCGGAGCCGGCCGTGCTGGTCGAGGACGTCGCCTACGACCCGCGCACAGGAGCCGCTTTTTACGATTTTTCGAGCGCTGGGGACCTGTTCTACGTTCGGGGAACGGGAACCGTCGGAGACCGCATGGCCAGAGCGTTCCTCGTCACCGAGAGCGGCGAGGCCAAACCTCTGGGAGAGCCGAAGGCGGGGCTCCAAGTCCCTCGATTCGCGCCCGACGGCCGCTCGGTCGTGATGACGCTCGTCGAGGACGATCGCACCGACCTCTGGTCCTACGATCTCCTGCGGGACACGCTCACCCGTCTCACGTCCGGAGGCAACAGCGCCGCCTGCGTCTTCTTTCCCGACGGCCGGAGCGTCGCCTTCGCTTCCGACAGGGACGGCGCGTTCTCGATCTACCGGACTCTCGCCGACGGAAGCGGCGAGGCCACCCGGATCACGAGAGGCCGAAACCCGCAGTTCCCGACGAGCGTCTCTCCCGATGGAAAGCACCTCGCCTATACCGAGCTCCATCCCGAGTCGAACCTCGACATCTTCGTCCTGTCCTTCGACGACCAGACGGCGCGGCCGTTTCTCCAGACCGATCGCGCGGAAGCCGGCGCCGTCTTTTCTCCCGATGGAAATTTCCTGGCTTACACCTCCGACGAATCGGGCAGGGAACAGGTCTACGTCCGTCGATTTCCCGGCCCTTCGGGCCGCTGGCAGGTCTCGACCGACACCGGGACCGAGCCCGTCTGGTCCCGCGACGGTTCGCGCCTGTTCTTTCGCAGCGGGGGCTCTCTCATGGTCGCCGACGTGCGGCTCCAACCCGAGTTCGAGGCATCGAAGCCCCGGGTCCTCTTCGAGACTCCATTCGACAGCGCGGGAGTGCTCCACGCCGGGTATGACAGTGGCCCGGACGGGACGTCCTTCGTTATGATCCGCACGGAGAAAGAAAGCACGGCTTCTGAAATCCACGTGGTCCTGAACTGGTTCGAGGAGCTGAAGGAGCGGGCCGGGAGTCCTTGAGAATGCCCGCGAAGCTCATCGCCATGGAAGGCCCGCGCGCCGGAGACACTTTCTCTCTCGATCGGGAGCTCACCACCGTCGGCCGGGAGCCCGACAACGACATCGTCATCGACGCCCAGTGGGTATCCCGGAGGCATTGCGAGATCCGGAGGATCGGCGACGGTTTCGTAGTCGCGGATCGGGGGAGCCACAACGGAACGCTGGTGAACGGCGTTCCCGTCAAGGAGCGGGTTCTTCGGGCCGGAGACCGGGTCGCTCTCGGAGGCGCGAGCTTTCTGTTCCTCGATCGAGACTCCGACCCCTCCCCTGACCTCGAGCTCCACGACGCTCCGTTTCCGAGGCGGGATACCGTGGAGCTGGGTTCGGAGGAGGCCCTGTACCTTCATCCCGAGCGGATCGAGAGCCCGCCGCTTTCGACGGTGCTTTCGTTCATTCAAACGGTCGGCGGAACCGCCGATGAATCGCTCGCGGAAAACGTGCTCGACCGGTTCTTCGAAGTCGTCCCCGCGGAGCGCGGCGCCATCGTCGTCGGCTCCTCTCCCGAGGAGCTCGAGCCGCTGGCGACGAGGGGAGGCCGTGGACCGCGCGGGCGGTTTCCGCTGAGTCGAACGGTGCTGGCGAAGGTCTTCGCGGAGAGGACCTCCGTCCTGAGCAACCACGTCGGGAGCGAGCTCTCGGCGAAGAGCCTCGCGGCATCGAAGGTTACGAATCTCCTGTGCCTGCCGCTCGTGACCGAGGGTCGCCTCGTCGGCGCGCTCTACCTCGATCGGTCGACGCCGGGGACGGAGTTTGCTCCGAGCCAGCTGGAGCTTCTCATGGGACTCGCGAGCATCGCCGCTGGAGGAATCGAGAGATCGCGCCAGCTCGGGCGTCTCCGGGCCCTGAACCGCAGGGTCCAGGAAGAGCTTCACCTGGTTCACGAGATGGTCGGCGAGAGTCCGAAACTGAAGGAAGCCCAGAAGATCCTCGCGCGCGCCGCTCCCACGCACTCGACGGTGCTCATCGAAGGCGAGAGCGGGACGGGAAAAGAGCTCGCCGCCCGCGCCATCCACTTCAACAGCCCGCGCCGGGACGCTCCTCTCGTGAAGGTCGACTGCACGGGCCTGAACGAGAACCTTCTCGCGAGCGAGCTCTTCGGACACGAGCGGGGTGCCTTCACCGGGGCGATCCAGCAGAAAAAAGGAAAGCTCGAGATCGCCCATGGTGGCACGGTCTTCCTCGACGAGATCGGCGAGCTTCCCCTCGCGCTCCAGGCCCACCTCCTCCGCGTGCTGCAGGATCGCGAGTTCGAGCGCGTGGGTGGAACCAGGCCCATCGCGGTCGACATCCGGCTCGTGGCGGCGACGAACCGCGACCTCGCGCAGGAGGTCAAGAAAGGAAGCTTCCGCGAGGATCTGTTCTACCGGCTCAACGTGGTACGGCTGTCACTCCCGCCCCTTCGCGAGCGTCCCGAGGACATCGAGCTCCTGGCGCAATACTACGCTTCCGAGCATGGAAAGCGGGTGAAGCGGCGCATCGCCGGAGTCTCTCCGGCGGCGCTCGCGATCCTGAAGCGCTACGACTGGCCGGGAAACATCCGCGAGCTCGCGAACGTCATCGAGAGGGCGGTAGTCCTGGGGACGACGGAGCTCATCCTCCCCGAGGACCTCCCCGAATCGATGCTCGAGTCCAGGTCCGCACCCGGCGCCGCGGCCGGGAGCTATCACGAGGCGGTGGCCGAGAAGAAGAAAGAGCTCATTCTCGAGGCCGTTTCCCGCGCCGGCGGCAGCATCACCGAGGCCGCGAGGATCCTGGACCTGCATCCGAACTACCTTCACCGCCTGATCCGCAACCTGGGTTTGCGGGAAGACTTGCGCTGATCCCCTCGTCTCTGCATAGTATGGGTGTTTTGACGATGCAGAGCGCCGTCCTGAAGAAGGCGATCATGGCCGCGACGGGGATCTTCCTGTTCGGTTGGATCTTCGCCCACATGTTCGGGAACCTGAAGATCTTCTTCGGTCCCGAATCGTTCAACCACTACGCGGAGTTCCTGCGCGAAATGGGAAGCCCGCTGATCCCGCCGACGTGGCTTCTGTGGGTCACTCGATTCGTTCTGCTCGCCGCCTTCGGCCTCCACATCTGGGCAGCGACTTCCCTGACTCTCCAGAACCGGCGCGCGCGGCCGATCGCCTATCGCGAGCTCCGCGGCGTCCAGCTGGACTACGCCGCGCGCACCATGAGAGTGAGCGGCTACCTCATCGCCGTCTACGTGGTCTATCACTTGATGCACCTGACCTTCGGCAGCCTCCACTCGCAGTTCGTGCCCACGGATCCCTATTCGAACGTGGTGAAGGCTTTCCAGGTCCCGCCGATCGCCTTTGTCTACATCTTCGCGAACCTCCTCCTGGGGCTTCACCTCTATCACGGCCTCTGGAGTCTCTTTCAATCCCTCGGATGGAGCCACCCGACGTACAACCCGTGGCGTCGCTGGTTCGCGGTCACGTTCGCGCTCGTGGTCGCGGGGGGCTTCATCAGCGTCCCGCTGGCCGTGCTCGCGGGATTCGTGTCCTGACATGCTCGAATCCAAGGTTCCCACGGGCGCGCTCGAGACGAAGTGGCGCATCCATCGCGACCATTTGAAGCTGGTGGCGCCCAACAATCGAAGGAAGTTCGAGATCCTGGTGGTCGGCTCCGGGCTCGCCGGCGCCTCCGCCGCCGCGACTCTGGGAGAGGCGGGCTATCGGGTCAAGTGTTTCTGCTACCAGGACAGCGCGAGGCGGGCGCATTCGATCGCCGCTCAAGGGGGTATCAACGCGGCGAAGAACTATCGCAACGACGGCGACAGCATCTTTCGCCTCTTCTATGACACCGTCAAGGGAGGAGACTTCCGATCGCGCGAGGCGAACGTCTACCGCCTCGCCGAAGTCAGCCTCGAGATCATCGATCAAGCGGTCGCCCAGGGAGTGCCTTTCGCCCGCGAGTACGGAGGTCAGCTCGACAACCGCTCTTTCGGAGGCGCCCAGGTGGCGCGCACGTTCTACGCACGGGGCCAGACCGGCCAGCAGCTTCTGCTGGGGGCCTACCAGGCGCTCTGTCGTCAGATCGAAGCGAAGACCGTCGAGATGTTCCCCCGCACCGAGATGCTGGATCTGGTCGTCGACCAGGACCGGGCGAGAGGGATCGTCGTTCGCGACATGGTCACGGGCGAGGTCCGCTCCTATGCCGGGCACGCGGTGGTGCTGGCGACGGGCGGCTACAGCAACGCCTACTACCTCTCGACCAACGCCAAGGGATGCAACACCACCGCGATCTGGCGTGCGCATCGCCGGGGCGCTTTCTTCGCGAATCCCTGCTTCACCCAGATCCACCCCACCTGCATCCCCCAGTCGGGCGAGCATCAGTCGAAGCTCACCCTGATGAGCGAGTCTCTGCGCAACGACGGACGCATCTGGGTCCCGAAGAAGGCGGGCGACACCCGCGCCGCCCGGGACATCCCGGAAAGCGAGCGCGACTACTACCTGGAGACGCGTTATCCGAGCTTCGGAAATCTCGTTCCCCGAGACGTCGCCTCGAGGAACGCCAAAGCGGTCGTCGACGAGGGCCGCGGAGTGGGTCCGCTCCGAAACGGCGTCTACCTGGATTTCGCCGACGCCACCTCCAGGCTGGGGCGCGAAGCCATCGAAGAGAAGTACGGAAACCTCTTCGAGATGTACCAGCTCATCACCGGCGAGAATCCCTACGAAACGCCGATGCGCATCTATCCCGCGCCGCACTACACCATGGGCGGGCTCTGGGTCGACTACAACCTGATGTCCACAATCGACGGTCTGTTCGTCATCGGAGAGGCGAACTTCTCCGACCACGGCGCGAACCGTCTGGGAGCGAGCGCGCTCATGCAGGGGCTCGCCGACGGCTACTTCGTTCTTCCCTACACCCTCCCGAGCTATCTCGCGGGGCACCTCGGAGAGAAGACCTCGACCGACTCCGACGCGTTTCGCAGCACCGAGGCGGAAGTCCGCACCCGAATCCAGGGTTTTCTCGACTCTCGGGGAACCCGCACCGTCGACTCCTTTCACCGGGAGCTCGGAAAGATCGTCTGGGACGAGTGCGGGATGTCGCGGAGCAAGGCGGGGCTTTCGAAGGCACTCGCGAGGATTCCCGGAGCTGCGCGAGGAGTTCCAGACGGAACCTCAAGCTCGCGGGGAACGGCGAGGGGGTCCACGTGTCGCTCGAGAAAGCCGGGCGGCTTCTGGACTTCTTCGAGCTCGCGGAGCTCATGTGCATCGACGCCCTCGAGCGCAGCGAGTCCTGCGGCGGCCACTTCCGGCTCGAGCACCAGACGGAAGAGGGCGAGGCGAAGCGCGACGACGAGCGCTACACCCACGTCTCCGCCTGGGAGTACACCGGCGACCTTTCGGAGCCCCGGCTTCACGTCGAGCCCCTCGAGTTCGAAGAGGTCCGGCTGACGCAGAGGAGCTACAAATAGTGCGCCTCCATCTCAAGATCTGGCGACAGGAGAAGCGCGACTCTCCCGGCCGCTTCGAGAGCTACGAAGTCGAGGACATCAGCCCCGACTTCTCGTTTCTCGAGATGCTCGACATTCTCAACGAGAGGCTGGAGGAAAAGGGCGAGCGGCCGATCGCGTTCGACCACGACTGCCGGGAAGGGATCTGCGGCACCTGCGGCATGGTGATCAACGGCGAAGCCCACGGCCCCTGGGATCGATCGACCACCTGCCAGCTTCACATGCGCGCGTTCAAGGACGGCGACGAGATCCTCATCGAGCCGTTCCGCGCGCGCGCGTTTCCCGTGCTCCAGGACCTGATGGTCGACCGGTCGGCCTTCGACCGCATCATCCAGGCCGGAGGCTACGTCTCCGTGGGAACGGGAAGCGCTCCCGAGGCCAACATCCTGCCCGTTCCCAAGCCGACGGCGGAGCTCGCCTTCGACGCCGCGAGCTGCATCGGCTGCGGAGCCTGCGTCGCCCAGTGCCCGAACGGCGCCGCCCAGCTCTTCACCAGCGCGAAGGTGGGACACCTCAACATCCTCCCCCAGGGCGCCCCCGAGAAAGACCGGCGCGCCGTCGCCATGGTCGAGCAGATGGAGGCGGAGATCTTCGGGAGCTGCTCGAACTTCCGCGAGTGCGAGGCCGTGTGCCCGAAGGGCATCAGCATCGACTGGATCGCGAGGATGAACCGGGATTACTTGAGGGCAAAGCTGAAAGGGATACGCCGCCGGTAGGCTGCGGGATCAGTACCAGTTCTCCAGTTTCAGTCCGTCGATACGACCGAACTCGTCGATGTTTCGAGTGACGAGAGTAGCCCCATGCGCCATTGCGGTTCCCGCGATGAGCGTGTCCAGCGGGCCGATGGCAGCTCCCTTTTTCTCGAGCTCCGCTCGGATTCGGGCGGACGCCCGGGCTTCCAACCGCGTGAAGTGCAGTATCCGGGCCCATCGCAGGAGCTCGTCGAGTTGCTGGCGCCGTTTCTGCGGTGAGGTCGACTTTGCGATTCCGACCTCGAGCTCGTACACGGAAATCGCGGGCACGGCCACTTCCCGCGGTTCCGAGGCGAGCAGGTGCTCCGACACGCTCCCCATTCCCTTGAAGAAGTAAATCAAGCTGTTCGTGTCGAGCGCGTACATCAAAACGGCTCCCGCGGGATATCGTCGGGAAGTTTTTCTCGGAGCTCTTCCGCGGTCGGGGTCTCCGGCCAGGAGCCTGCCATTTCTCGAACGCTGTCCGGCCACGCCTCCGCCGTCCTCTCCCGAATCAGATTCGAGACCCACCGGCTTACGGAGACTCCAGCGGCTTTGGCGGCTCTCTTCACCTTCGACTCCGTATCTCTATCCAAATACAAGGTTAATTGCGCCACGCCGACCCTTATATGTGCGAGTATACCACATCTGACGACTCGAATCCGAAAGCCCCTGTCCGTGGCCCGTACGATGATCCAACTGAAATGTCGGGTTTCACTTGGCCGGCCTCGAACCTTGCGATTGGCCGAGGCCCGTCAAGAGACGCGGGGACGAGCCTGGCAAACGCAGGTGCGAGCTCCAGAGCTGCTCACCTCGCCTCCACTCATCTACCAACTCCGCGCCTTTGCGACACGGCCCCCTGCGTCGTATCCTGCGCATCTACGCCGTGCGAATCGAGCCCATGACCGCCGAGGACTGGCCTCGAGTGCGCGCGATCTACGAAGAGGGCATCGCCACCCGGCAAGCCACGTTCGAGACCGAGGCGCCCTCGTGGGAGCAATGGGATTCGGCTCACCTTCCGAACGGTCGACTCGTGGCGCGTGACGGCGATTCCGTCGTCGGTTGGGGGGCGTTGAGCCCCGTATCCCGGAGGCTATGCTACGCCGGCGTCGCGGAAGCCAGTGTGTACGTGGACGAATCGGCGCGCGGTCGAGGGATCGGGCGGGCTCTGCTGGAGGAGTTGATCGCGTTTTCGGAGGCACAGGGGATCTGGACGCTTCAAGGGGCGACCTTCCCCGAGAACACCGCGAGCCTCCGCCTTCAGGAGCGATGCGGCTTTCGCGTCGTGGGACGACGCGAGCGGATAGCCCGGATGGACGGCGTCTGGCGGGACACGGTCTTGACCGAACGGCGCAGCGGCAAGGTTGGCATTCGCTGAAGGATTCCGACGTGAGCGCCATACCCGCCTATCTTCGTCTTCATGCGACCGGAGAGCTTCGGGAGCGGGTCGGGCGCGGGCTCGACATGCTCCGCTCCTGCCGGGTCTGCCCGCGGGATTGCGACGTCAATCGCCTGGAAGATGAGAAGGCCATGTGCCTCACCGGCCGTCACGCCGTCGTCGCGAGCTACTTTCCCCACTTCGGAGAGGAAGACTGCCTCCGCGGCCATCGAGGCTCGGGCACCATCTTCTTCGCGAACTGTAACCTGAAGTGCGTCTTCTGCCAGAACTACGACATCAGCCAGAAGCCCGCCGGGAAGGAAGTCACCCCCGAGGAGCTCGCGTGGATGATGCTGGAGCTTCAGGGGCTGGGCTGCCACAACGTCAACTTCGTGACCCCGGAGCACGTGGTGCCGCAGATCGTGGAGGCGCTGCCTTTCGCGATCGAAGCCGGATTTCGGCTCCCCATCGTCTACAACACCAGCGGTTACGACTCCCTCGAGAGCCTGAAGCTTCTCGACGGCATCGTCGACGTCTACATGCCGGACTTCAAGTACTGGAGCGCCGAGGCGTCGAAGCGCTACTCCAAGGCGGAGAACTACGCGCGGGCGGTCAAGGAAGGCCTGGCGAGATGCAGCGGCAGGTGGGGGATCTAGTCCTCGACATCGACGGGCTCGCGAAGCGGGGCCTCCTCGTGCGGCATCTCGTCATGCCCGGTGGAGTCGCGGAGACCCGGGAAGTGATGCGCTTCCTCGCTCGCTGTATCTCTCCGAACGTCTACGTGAACCTGATGGACCAGTACTATCCCGCGTTCAAGACCGATCGGTATCCCGAGATCCACCGGCGGATCACGGAAGAAGAATACCTGGCCGCCTACGAGGCGGCCATCGAGGAGGGAATCACGCCGTCTCGACGCCCGGGCCCCGCGAAAACATGCCCTCCACGCCTGATCGGGATGCCCGGATGCCGGCGCTCTTCGTCGGCCACGGCTCGCCGATGAACGCCATCGAGGACAACCGCTGGAGCCGCGCTCTCCGCGAGCTCGCACCCCTCCTCCCCAGACCTCGATCGGTGCTCGCGGTCTCGGCCCACTGGTTCGTCGAGGGCACCCGGGTCACGGCCAATCCTCATCCGCCGACGATCCACGATTTCGGCGGTTTCCCCCGGGCGCTGCACGAGGTCGAGTACCCCGCGCCCGGAGAGCCGCAGCTCGCGGAGCGAGTGCGCTCGCTCCTGGGAGAAGACCGGGTCGCTCTCGACCACCGCCGTGGTCTCGACCACGGCGTCTGGTCGGTGCTGATGCATCTCTTTCCGCGAGCCGACGTTCCCGTGGTTCAACTCGACCTCGACGAGAGGCTCACGCCGCGGGAGCATTACGAGCTCGCGCGGCCCCTTCGCCGCTTGCGCGACGAGGGGGTTCTTCTTCTCGGGAGCGGCAACGTCACCCATAACCTCGGCTACGCGATGCGGCGGCACTCGGAAGGAGACGACTCGACTCCGGACTGGGCCGCCCGATTCGACGAAGCCGTGAAGCGCGCCTCGGTCGATCGCGACGGCGACGCGCTCGCGCGGCTTCTTCGAGACCGAAGACGGGCGTATGTCGCAGCCCAGCCCGGATCATTACCTTCCGATTCTGTACGTCGCGGCGGCAGCGGACGAGGGCGACGAAGTGTCGTTCCCCATCGAAGGCTTCGACTGGGGCTCGCTCTCGATGAGGAGCGCTTTGTTTCGATCTCAGGCGAACCGCACGCTGTAGATCGGCGGAAGCTGCGTCGAGAGCGTCCGGAACGAGTCCCCCTGGTCCTCGCTGAGCCAGAGCGACCCCGTCGTCGAGCCCATCGCCAGGCGATCTCCCGACTTGTCGACGTCCATCCCGTGGCGGTAGACGACGTCGTAGGCGTGCTCCTGCGGCAGTCCCTCGCGGAGCACGTCGAAGCTCTCCCCTCCGTCGCGGGTGCGCGCCACGACGACCTTGCCGTCGACGGGGACGCGGTGCTCGTCCTTCACCAGCGGCACGAGCCAGGAGGTCCTGGGATCGCGCGGGTGGATCGCCGCGGCGAACCCGAAGGAGCTCGGCCGAGAAGAGATCGATTGCCAGCTCTTCCCGCCGTCCGACGAGCGAAAGACCCCGTTGTGATGCTGCACCCAGAGAACGTTCGCGTCGGATGGGCACATGACCATGCGATGGGGATCCTGGATCGCTGGATCCTCGCGGCTCTCCGGAGGCATGTACTCCGCGTACATTCCCTCGGTGCTCACGCGCCAGGAAGCGCCGTCGTCGTCCGTGATCCAGACGCCTCCGCAGGAAACTCCGAGAAGCACCCGCCGGCTGTCCTGAGGGTCCACGATCACCGAGTGGATCCCCGGATGGTCGTAGCCTCCTCCGAACCACCTTGCTCGTTCGGGCAGGTTCCAGAGGGGGTCGTTGAGCCGCCAGCTCTCCCCTCGATCCTCGCTGCGGAAGAGCCCGCCGGGGATGGTTCCCGCCCAGAGCACGCCCGGCCGGTCGGCGCCGCCGGCCTCGAGGCACCAGAGGAGCTTCACCGCGGGCGCATCTTCCGTTGCGCCCTCTTCCGCTTTGGGGTACGCCGGCGCCTGGACTTCGTGAAACGTCGCGCCGGAATCGAAGGACCGGTGGAGCTTCACTCCGAAGTGACCGAGATTCAGCGCCGCGTAGATCGTCCCGTCCCGTTCGTCGGGAAGGACGTAGGTGACGGGATCCCCGAGGAACGCGGTTCTCTCGATCTTCCACTCGCCCCGGCCGCTTCGTTCGAATTGGAAGAGCCCCTTTCGGGTCCCGACGTACAGTCTGTCGGTCATTTTCACCCCCTGATCGTTCAGCCGCCTGACAGCGCCTGCATCACGAACACGTCCTGGTGGTCCTGGACTCTGTCGGTCAGGTGTACTCGGTCGGAAACCATCTCCCCACCGACGAAGACCGCCACGTGCTGGCGCAGCCGCCCCTGCTCGTCGACGATGTAGCTCCGGAGCCGCGGGTTCTCCCGGAACACCTTGTCGAGCGCCTCGGCCACGGTGCCCGCGGGAACGACGACCTCGGGGCAGTCCAGATGGCGCGTCGAGGTTCGGGGTGAAAGCGACGACCGGCATGCTGCTAGTATAATGTTTCGCCGTGATGAAATTCGCGGAGATTCGCCCTCGTTCTCGCCCTCGCGATCACCCGCGGCCGCTCGGACCCCGAGCTACGACGCGTTCGAGAAAACCATCCCCGAGCTCCAGGAGGCGATGGAGCGGGGCGACGTGACCTCGGAGGAGCTCGTCCGGCAGTATCTGGAGCGCATCGAGTCCTTCGACCGCGGAGGCCCGGCCCTGAACGCGCTCTTGTTCGTGAATCCGAGAGCCCTCGAGGAAGCGGAAGCTCTCGATCGGGAGCGGCGGGATCGCAGGCCCTCGGGGACCTCTCCACGGGATTCCGATCATCCTCAAGGACAACTACGACACCCGCGATATGCCGACCACGGCGAGCTCCGTCGCCCTCACCGGCTTCGTTCCCAAGGACGACGCGTTCCAGGTCCGGAAGCTCCGCGAGGCCGGGAGCGGTGCTTCTCGCGAAATCGAACCTTCACGAGCTCGCCCGGGGCATCACCACCGTGAGCTCGCTCGGCGGACAGACGCTGAATCCCTACGATCCCAGCCGCAATCCCGGCGGCTCGAGCGGCGGCACCGCAGCCGCCATCGCCGCGAACCTCGCCGCGGTGGGAATGGGAAGCGACACCTGCGGCTCGATTCGGATTCCCGCGGCGAACAACAACCTCTTCGGCCTCCGGGTGACGCAGGGCCTTTCGAGCCGGGACGGCATCATTCCCCTTTCCCACACCCAGGACGTCGGTGGGCCGCTCGCCCGCAGCGTCATCGATCTGGTTCTCGTCCTCGACGCCACCGTCGGGCCCGATCCCGCGGATCCGCAGACCGCGGCCGCGGCCGGCCGGATCCCGGAGAGCTACCGCCAGTTCCTGAAACGCGACGGACTGAAGGGCAGGAGGCTGGGACTCTTGAAGAGCTATCTCGAGACGAGCCCACCGGAGAAGGAGATGACGGACGTGGTCCTCGCCGCCGTCGAGGCGATGAAGAAGGAAGGGGCGGAGGCGGTCGAGATCGAGATCGAAGAGCTCTCGGAGCTCCTGGAAAGCGCGGGGGTAATCGGCATGGAGTTCAAGTTCGACCTCGAGGACTACCTCGAAGCCGCGGGCGGAGCCCCGGTGAAGAACCTGGGTGAGATCCTCGACCGAGGTCTGTACCACGATGCTCTCGGGCCGATCTTCCGGACTTCGAACGACGCCAAGGAGAACTCGGAGGAGTATCGGAAGGCGCTCTCCCGGAGAAAGGACGTTCAGAAGGAGCTGCTGGGCGCGATGAAGAAGCATCGCCTCGACGCCATCGTCTACCCCACGCTTCGGGTGAAGCCGGCGCGCGTCGGCGATCCCCAGCCGGGAAGCTCCTGCACCGTGAGCGCGCACTCGGGCCTTCCCGCGTTCAGCCTTCCCGCGGGGTTCACAAAAGACGGCGTCCCCGTGGGCATCGAGCTCCTGGGAAGGGCGTTCGAGGAAGGCGAGCTCATCGCCATGGCGTACGCCTACGAGCAGGCGGCGCGGCCGCGAAAGCCTCCGTCGCGGACGCCGTCGCTCGTGAGCGGCGAGCTCTCGCGGCCGTTCACGCTGTCGGGTGACCTCGAGGGCCATGCTCTGCTCGACGTACCCACGCAGACGCTTCGCTACGAGCTCCAGTGGTCCGGGGTTCTCGGCGACGAGATCCTCGACATCAAGCTGCACAAACAGGAGACGGACTCCGCGGGTCCGGTGGTCGCGCTTCTCGGGAGCGACCGGCGGGGGGAGCTCGCCGTGAGGAACGAGGATCTCGAGGCGCTTCTCGCGGGTAAGCTCTACGTCGTCCTGTATACGCGGCAAAACCCTCTCGGCGCCGCGCGGGCCAGGTTCCTCGATGCCTCGGATTCGACGCATCACGCCGAGGAGGCTCACTGGATCAGGGGTGGCGACGCGGGCGCCATGCCGCGATAGACGAACTTCTGCACGCGCTTTCCTTCGTACGTCTCGGTGACGTAGAGGTTGCCCTTGGAGTCCGCCGCGATGTTGTGAGAGCCGTAGAACTGACCCGCCCAGCGGCCGGCGCCCCCGAACGCGGTCACCACCTCGAGCGTTTGTCGGAGGACGATCCAGACCTGTTGATTGGTTCCGTCGGGAACGAACAGATAGGTCTGTGCCGGGTCGGTGGAGAACGCGATGTCCCAGACCGAGCCGCTCCCGAGCGTTCGCCTCGCGACGAAAGCTTCCTTCACGAACGTGCCGTCCTTGCGAAACACCTGGATCCGATCGTTCGTTCGATCGCAGACATAGAGAAGGTCGTCCCTCGAGATCCGAACGGCGTGCACTATGCGGAATTGCGGCGCCGGCGGCCCCTCCGGGTCGTACTGGCTCGGGCGGTTCTCGTGCTGCACCACGCCGCTGAAAGGGCTGGGAAGGTGCTCGCCCGCCTCCTCGAAATAGGAGTCGTCGGGCCTGTTTCCGTAGGCGCCCCAGTGCCGTTTGTAGGCGCCGGTTCCCGCGTCGAATACGATGACCCGATGATTCACGTATCCATCGGCCACGAAGAGCTCGTTCGCCGGGCGGTCCACGATCATGTGCGCGGCCCCGCCGAGATTCCCGGTATCGTTGCTCCCGAGGTTCCGCCCTTTGCGGCCAATCTGCATCAGGAACTCGCCTTGCCGGGTGAACTTCAGAATCTGCGAGTCCTTGGGTCCGCCCCCCGCGAGCCAGACGTTGTCCTCGTCGTCGACGTGGATGCCGTGCTCCAGGTCCGGCCACTCGTATCCGGGACCGGGCCCTCCCCACGCATGGACGACATTCCCCTCGGGGTCGAACTCGAGAACGGGAGGCGCGGCGCCCCAGATCGAGCGCGTTTCGTTCGGCTGCAGCGTCCCCGGACGGTGGACGATGAAGACGTGATCCCTGGAGTCGACGGCCACCCCGACGACCGCACCCACGAGCCAGCGGTTCGGAAGCGGCTTCGGCCACATCGGGTCAACGGCGAACGAGGGAGCTTCGACGCTCTTCTCGATTCCCGGGGCGCCGCTCGCTGCGGGCCCGACGAGACATCCGAAAACGGTCGTCGCCGCTCCGAACCGAGTCACGGATCGCTTTCTCATCATGGGGGACACAGTATCCCCCGGCGCGGCGTCCTTCAACGAGGGCTTCCGCCCGGCCTTGGAGCAAAGACCGGACACACCACCACCGGCTGAGGCGGGTACTTCGGCCGCGTGGGCTCCTCGCACATCAGGAACACTGTTTGTCGCTTCGTTTCCACGAAGCGAAGGTGGACGCAGCCATGGCACTTGCTTTGAAGAAACGGTCGGGGGAGGTCCGGCGAGTCGTTCAATCCTGGAGCAAAGACGTGAGCTTCTCGTAATCGAGGGGCTTCAACAGGTGGGCGTCGAAACCCGCCTCTTTCGTGCGTTTTCGATCCTCCGGCGATCCGTAACCGGTCAGGGCGATGAGACGGAGGTCGCCGCCCCCCTCCTCCTGGCGGAGTCTCCTCGCAATCTCGTACCCGTCGATCTCGGGCAAGCCCAGGTCGACGATGGCCACGTCGGGATGGATGCGGGACAAGGCGCCCAGCGCCTCTCGCGCATGCTTCGCCTGGTGCACCTCGTGACCCGCCGCCGAAAGGGACATTCGCAGCGTTTCGAGCGCGTCGGAGTTGTCTTCCACGATCAGAATCCGCCGCCGCTTGAACGCCTCATCCGACGGACTCGGTGCCGTGTCCTCCAAGTCGTTTACCATCGGCGGAGCCGGAATCGCCGGCATGCGTACGGAAAATCGACTCCCCCGATTCGGACCGAGGCTGACCGCTTCAACCGAGCCGCCGTGGAGCTCGGCCAATCGTCGCACCAACGTGAGGCCGATTCCCAAACCCCCCTCTGTCCGGTCGAGGCTGCGGTCTCCCTGCACGAAGAGGTCGAATATTCGAGGAAGCAGCTGCTCGGGGATGCCGATGCCGCTGTCCTCGACTCGTATCACGGCATCGCCTCCCTCGGTCCCGACGGAAACCTGGATGCGTCCGCCCGCGGGGGTGTACTTCACGGCGTTTCCCGTCAGATTGGATACGATTTGCTCGATTCTCACGTCGTCGGCTTCCACCCAAACCGGCTCGAGCGCCAGCGCGACATCGTGGTGTTCCAGTCGTCCGCTGGCGCGCATCGAGCCGACGGCTCGAGCCACGGATCCGCTCAGGTCGAGAGGCGCCTTGTGTAGAAGAATCTTCCCGGTCACTATCCGACCCATGCTCAGCAGATCGTCGATGAGTCGAGTGAGATTCCGCACCTGGCGTGAAATCACGTCGCGCGCGAACTGGGACGCTTCCTCGCCGGCGTCCTTTTCGAGGATTTGAACGGAGTTGCTGATCGCCCCCAGAGGGTTTCGCAGCTCGTGCCCCAGCATCGCCAGGAATTCGTCCTTGGCGCGATTGGCGTGCTCCATCTCCATGTAGAGCGCTTTGAGCTCCCGCGCGGCTCGCTTCTGGGCCGTGATATCTCGGGCGATCTTCGATGCGCCGATGATCCGTCCCGTGCCGTCCTTGATCGGCGACACGGTGAGCGAGATGTCGACCCGGGTCCCGTCCTTCCGCACCCGCACGGTCTCGAAGTGCTGTACGCTTTCTCCGCGCGTGATGCGCTTCAGGACCTCCGCTTCCTCGAACTGACGGTCGGGTGGAATGATGACGGTGATCGGCGTGCCCATCATTTCGGCGGCGGTATAGCCGAAGATCCTCTCGGCGGCCCGGTTCCAGGAGGTGACGATCCCGTCGAGGGTCTTGCTCGCAATCGCATCGTCGGAGGTCTCGACGATTGCCGCGAGCCGAGCGCGGTGCTCCTCGGCCTCCTGCAATTCGAGCGGGCTTGGACGTTGCATCTTCACCATTCGACGTTCCGGCGGTCGGCCGTATGTTACTTCGAACAAAGGACAAATGCCGAGCGATCCATTTGTGGCCTTTTCCGCGGAAATCTCTATCCGGGTTTCACCGTAGGGAACCCGGAAGCGAGTGCTCAGCGTGACCGCCCGGAACCTCGGCGCTTCGGATCCAGCGCGTCGCGGAGACCGTCTCCCAGCAGACTGAAGCTCGAGACGAGAACGGTGAGGAAGAACCCGGGCGCGAACGCCGCCACCGGAGTCGCCCGAACCAGTTCCCTCCCCTTGCTCAGCATCGCGCCCCATTCGGGATGCGGCGGCTGCACGCCGAGGCCCAGGAACGAGAGCCCCGAGGCGATGAGGATCGCGGTGCCGAGCTGAAGGGTCGAAGCCACCACCAGCGGGGTGAGGGCGTTCGGGAGGACCTGTCCGAAGAGGATGCGAACGGCGGAGGCTCCCAGCGCCCGGGCTGCGGCGACGTGGTCGCGCTCCAGGATGGAGAGCGCCGAGCCTCGGGCCAGCCGCGCGAAGGTCGGGGTCGACATCACGGCGACGGCGACCGCGGTGTTCTCGACTCCGTTTCCGAGAACGACGACGACGGCAATCCCCAGGAGGATTCCGGGAAACGCCAGGAGAACGTCCATCGCTCTCATGAGCGCGGCGTCGACCATGCCCCCGTGGTAGGCCGACAGAAGCCCGACGAGGGTTCCCACGAGGAGAGCGAGGCCGACGCTGGCGAAGGCGATTCCCAGCGAAATGCGCGCGCCGAAGAGCAGCCGGCTCCAGACGTCGCGGCCGAGGTCGTCCGTGCCGAACGGATGCTCGAGGCTCGGAGCGGCGTAGTTGTTCGCGAGGTCCTGCGCGAGCGGGTCGAAGGGAGCGATGGCGGGAGCGAAAAGAGCGAGAACGCCGATGACCGCGATGACCAGGGCGCTCGCCAATGCGGCTTTGCTCATGCCGCGACCCGGATGCGCGGATCGACCACCGCGTAGAGGACATCGGTCGCGGCGTTCACCAGGATGAACAGCGCGGCGACGAAGAGCATCGTCCCCTGGATCATCGGATAGTCGCGCCAGAGGACGGCATCGACGAGAAGCCGCCCGACCCCGGGGATGGCGAAGACGCTCTCGACCAGAACCGCGCCCGCGATCAGGTTCCCGAAGCGCAGCCCCACGATGCTGAGGACGGGGATGAGGGCGTTTTTCAGCGCGTGTCGGAGGATGACCGTCGATTCCTTCTCCCCGCGGGCGCGGGCCGCGCGTACGAAGTCCTGTCCCACGACGTCCAGCATCGCGGAGCGGGTCATCCTCGAGATGATCCCGCCGGATTGGGCCCCGAGAGTGAGGATGGGAAGCACGTAGTGAGCCGGGGTCGCGATCCCGATCGAGGGAAGGACTCCGAGGGAGAGCGAGAAGACCAGCATCAACATCAGCCCCAGCCAGTAGGACGGGGTCGAGACCGCGAGGAGAGCCGCGACCATCACCAGAGCGTCGCCCACACGGCTTCTGCGCATCGCCGCCAGGATGCCGCTACCGATTCCCACCGCCGTCGCCAGGACGATGGCGCCCAGGGCGATGACCAGGGTGTACGGAAACCGATCGAGGATCTCCCGCAGAACCGGGAGTCCGGTGCGAATGGAGGTCCCCAGGTCTCCCTGGAGAGCGCTCCAGAGAAAACTCCCGTACTGCAGGGGAAGCGGACGATCGAGCCCGAGATCGTGGCGGATCCTCTCCAGCACCTCCGGCCCCGCCTCGAGCCCGCCGACGAGAAGCGCCGGGTCTCCGGGGATCATGTGGATCATCGAGAAGACGAGGAGGGACGTAAACAGAAGGGCGAGAAGCGCCTCGAGGAGCCTTCGCGAGAGGTAGCGGAGCACCGGTCTAGGGCGGGGTTACGTTGGCGCGCTCGAAGGTCACGAGCCCGAGGGGGGAAATCGTCACCGAAGCCACGTTCGCCCTTGTCGCGACCACGTGGAGGTTGTCGTAGAGCCAGACGGCTCCGGGGTCCTCGAGGTAGACGATCTCCTGCGCCCTTCGGTAGAGCGCGTTTCTCGCCTCGGCGTCGATTTCGCGCATCGCGCGCTCGATGACGTCGTCGAACTCGGCGTTCCCGTAGTAGCCGTAGTTGTTCTCGTTCCGCTCCTGGGTGCGGAATATCGGCCGGAGGCCCCAATCGGCGTCGGCGGAGGAAGCCCCGGCACCCATGATGAAGATGTCGAGCGGGCAGTCCTCGGGAAGCAGGCCGCCCCAATACTGGCGGATCGTCCCCCACTCCAGGACCTCGATCTCGGCCTTGATTCCCACTTTGTCGAGCTGCGCCGCCATCGCCTGCGCCAGCTCGACCCCCATGTTGTAGCGGGGAGTGGTGGTGATTCGAGTCTCGAAGCCCGCGGGATAGCCGGCTTCGGCGAGGAGCCTCTTCGCCTTCTCCGGGTCGTAGGGAATCTCTCCGAGGTCGGCGCGGCCGCGGATTCTCGGGGTCAGCGGTCCGGTCGAGGGCTCCGCCATACCGGGCATGAGGTTCTCGAGAATCGACCTTCGGTCGATGGCATAGGAGATCGCCTGTCGGACGCGCGGGTCGGTGAACGGCTTCCTCTTGCAGTGGAACCGGAACTGCTGCGATCCGATGGAGACCGTCTTTCTAACGACGACGTCGGGGTCGCTCTCGAGCCTCTTCAGGTCCGCGGGCGGGATCTGGGTGATGACGTCCACGTCGCCGGACTCGAGCGCGATGACCCGGGAGGAGGCCTCGGGAATCGGACGATAGACGATGGTTTCGAGCCTCCCCTTCTCTCCCCAGTAGTCCTCGTTTCTCTCGAGAACCAGCTCCAGATCCTTCCGCCAGCTCCGGAGCTTGTAGGGACCGGTGCCGGAATTCTCCTTCGCGGGGCTCACGATGGCGGCGGAGACGTGGGCCATCATCGGCTCGAAGGCTCCGAAGGGATACCGGGTGACGACGTTCACGGTGAAGTCGTCCACGACGTCGACGCGCTCGATGGGGGCGAAGAGGTCGCGGCGGTTGTGACCCTGCTCGGGATCGAGAACGCGCTCGAAGTTGGCCTTGACCGCATGAGCGTCGAAGCGGGCGCCGTCGTGGAATCGAACCCCCTTGCGGAGCTCGAACGTCCAGGTCAGTTGGTCGTCCGCGACTCTCCACGCGAGCGCGAGGTCGGGAACGAATTTCATGTTCTCGTCGTACCGGATGAGGGCGTTGTAGATCATCCAGATGACCTGGTCGGACTGGCTGTCGGTGGTGTTATGGGGGTCGAGGGTCGTCGCGTCCGCGCTCGGGGCGAAGACCAGGGAGTTCTTCGCTTCCCGCTCGGCGCAGGAGGCCAGCACCACCGCCAGGACGCCCGCGAGCGGCGTCAGTCGACGTCGACCCATGCGCTCTTCTCCATGTCGGCGACGCCGAAGGCCCAGCCGCCGGGCCTCGCCATGTGGGAACGGCAGGAATAGAAGAGAGTGCCGCGTCCCGGGGACTTCAGCTCGTCCACGATCTCGAAAGTCAGAGGGCTGAAGACGCGCGCCATGAGCTCGAAGGGCGCGAGCTCCGTGAACTGGCGGTCGAGTCCGATCGTGGGCTCGAGGTAGCCGCCCACCCTCGGGCTCACCCGCCAGTAGTCGCCGATGCGCAGCACCCGACTCACCCGCTCGGGCTCGCCGGGAATCATGCCGAGGTGCCGCATCACTCCCATCGTTCCCCGGACGTTGGTCTCGAGCCAGGCGTTCTCCCGGGCCTCGCCGAAGCCGAGTCCCCCTACTTCGGCGACGATTCCCGGGATCTTGTAGCGCTCGCCGGCGTAGCCGACCGACGTGCGCGGTCCCCGGAGCCCGGTGTGAATCCGGAGCGCGTGCAGCACCGGAAACCCGTACGCGAGCGCCATCCGGCGGCTCTTCTCGCTCACCTCGGGATCGGTGTAGTCCTCGGTGTAGCTCACGTCCGCCATGGTCGAGCCCCAGTCGCTCACGTGGTAGTCGACGAGGTGCGTCGAACGGGTCAGGAGCTCCTGCTCGAGTACGCGGGTGATCTGATTGGTCATCCAGTGATAGATGCCCCCGAACGTGCGGTTCGCGTCGGGCTCGTCGGAGTCGTCGACGATGACCCGGGTGCCGGTGGCGAAAGCAGCGACGTTCGCGACGGGAACGGCGACGACGTTTCCGGAGAGCGTTCCCGGGTCCAGCCTCGAGAGAAGCTCCCTCAGGATCAGCACCGAGAACCATTCGTTGCCGTGAAGCATGGAGAGAAGGAGAAGCGTCGGCCCGTCCTTCTTCCCCGCGAGGACATGGGTGTGAATGTCGATGGGCATGGCGACGTCCCGGGTCACGGGTATCACCACACTCCGTCGCGCGCCGGCTGGAACCGTGGTTCCGGCGATCAGGATGTCAGGCATCTTCCCTCCACGGGGTTCGAAGCGGCCGGGACGCTTCCATCAACGGGACGGGGGATTATACTAGAAGGTATCCATCCCTCTATGCCCGCGATCGATGACGAAATCGAGCTGAGATTCGTGCGCGCCGGAGGTCCCGGCGGCCAGCACGTCAACAAGGCGTCGACCGCGGTCGAGCTCCGCTTCCACCTGGAGCGCTCCCGTTCTCTCGACCCGGAGGTCAAGTGGAGGCTGCGACAGATCGCGAAGACGCGGATCTCGGACGAGGGGGTTCTCGTCATCCAGGCGAGCCGCTTCCGTTCGCAGAAGCAGAATCGCGAGGATGCCCTCGAGCGGCTAGCCGAGCTCATCCGCCGGGCGAAGGCGAAGCCCAAGAAGCGAAAGAAGACCGCGCCGTCCCGGGCGGCGAAAGAGCGGCGGCTCGAGGAAAAGAAGCGCCGGTCGGCCCTCAAGCGCGAACGACGCGCGCCGTAATTTCGACACAAAGTCCCCGTACCCTCGTTTCAGGAGCGATTACGACCATGATGCCTACGATCAAAGAGCCGGGCTCGAGAGGAAGGTTGCTGCTCGTCTACTCCGTCGTCGCCGCGTTCACCGCGGGAGCGCCCTCTCGAGGAAGCGGCCAGAGCGAGTCGGGGTCGCCCCTTCGCATCCTTTCCATAACCCCGCGGGGGGCGGAGGTTCCGCCGGGCCGGCAGATCGTCGTCCAGTTCGATCGAAAGGTCGTGCCCGTGGGACGGATGGAGCGGCGGGCGGAGGAGATTCCCATCGACATCGAGCCCTCTATCGCCTGCGAGTGGCGCTGGCTCGATACTTCGTCCCTGGCCTGCCAGCTTCAGGAGGACGATTCGTTCCGCCCGGCGACGAAGTATCGACTCACGGTGCGGCCGGGGATCCGCACCGAGGCGGGAGCTACCCTGGCAGAGGCCGTCACTCACGAGTTCGAGACGGAACGGCCCAAGGTGACGAGCGCCGACTTCGAGCAGTGGATCGGGCCGGGGAGCCCGCAGTTCACCGTGACCTTCAACCAGAGGATGTCCCTGGACGCGTTGCGAAGCCGCCTCTTCTTCCAGACGGAAGCCGGCGCCCGTGTCCCCGCGGTGATCGAGCCGGCGGGCCCGCAGGTGCCGGAGCCCGAGCGCTACTGGCGCGTACGACCGCAAAGAGAGCTCCCACCGGACATCACGGCCCACCTCGTCGCCGCTAAAGGCCTCGTATCGCTCGATGGTCCTCTCCCGAGCGCGGAGGATAACCGCGTGGTCAGCCTGTTCACTTTTCCCTCGCACGGCTTTCTCGGGATTCGGTGCTCGGACAACGCGGGCAACGCCATCACCCTCCGGCCTTCGGAGAGCCTTCCCCCTCGGCCCTGCAACCCGATGGCGCCGGTCGAAGTCCTCTTCGCGGCCCCGGTGGTGAAGGAGGTCCTGCGGGAGCACCTGAAGCTCGAGCCGGACCTCGCGGGAGGTCGGGAGGACTACGACCCCTGGGATCGCATCTACAGCTACTCGCGGCTCGAGTGGGCGCGATCGGAAGACGAGACCTACTCCACGCAGTTTCCCGAGCTGCTCCGCGCGCGGACGACGTACCGGCTCAGAGCCGAGGGTTCGTCGCTCCTGGACGAGTTCGGGCGGCCGCTGCCACGGGACATCGACTTCGTGTTCATGACCTCGGATCGACCGCCCCGCGCGGCGCTCACGCACCCGGTCTCGACACTGGAGAAGAACGTCGAGACCCGCGTCCCCATCGTCGTCACCAACCTCGACGCTCTCGACATCGAGATCGAAGCGCTGACCGCCGAGGGCCTCGCCACCCGGACCGAGACGCTGCCGCTTCCCAAGGCCCCGAACGTCGCCTTTCGCTATCCGCTCCCCACGCGCGAATGGCTCGGGGGAAGGAGCGGAGCTCTCTTCGCCAACGTCCGCACGCGTCCCGAGACCGTGAACACCTACGAAGAGGACCGGATCTTCTCGCAGGTCACCCCGTTCGCCGTCCATACGAAGCTCGGCCACCAGAACACCATGGTCTGGGTGACCGATCTCTCGACCGGGCTTCCCGTCGAAGGAGCCTCGGTGTTCCTCTACCGAGCCGCGCCGGCGTCGGCGCTTCGGGAGCGCGAGCCGCTCTCCCGGGCGACGACCGACGCCGCCGGAGTCGCTTTCCTCGCCGGCCAGGCGGAGCTGAATCCGCTCCTCCAGACGCCGCGCTGGGAGAGCCTCGCCAACCGGAGCGCGGACGAAACCTTCTTCGTGTCCGTGGAAAAGGACGGGGAGCTCGCGCTCGCACCGCTCTCCTCCGAGTTCTGGGTCTACATCGAGGGCGCCAACAACACCTGGATCCCCTCGTACACCCGAACCCGCTACGGGCACGTGCGCGCCTGGGGGACCACCGCCCAGGGAGTCTACCGCCTCGGCGACACCATCCAGTACAAGCTCTACGTGCGGGATCAGAACAACGACCGCTTCGTGAAGGCTCCGGAGGAAACGTACCACCTCCAGGTCTTCGACCCGATGGAGAAGATGGTCCACGAAGAGACGGAGCTCGAGCTCAACTCCTTCGGCGCTCTCGACGGCGAGCTCCGGGTTGCGGAGTCGGGCGCGGTCGGCTGGTACCGGTTCCAGCTCCAGTCGAGCTTTCACAACGAAACCTGGGAGCCTCTCCGGGTCCTCGTCGCCGACTTCGCGCCGGCGCCGTTTCGCGTCACCACGGACCTCGACGGCGAACGCTACGAGCCGGGGGACGAAATCCAGGTCGCGACCAGCGCCAAGCTTCACTCCGGCGGCCCCTACCCCGACGCCGACTCCCGGATCACGGTGAACATCACGCCCGTCACCGTGACGTCGGAGAATCCGAAAGCCGCAGGCTTCTGGTTCGGAAGCGGATACGGAGAGACGGTGACCGTCCATCAGAGCGAAGCCCCGGTCGATGTCGAGGGAGAGCTCGAGACCACGGTTCCCGTCCTGGACCAGACGTTTCCGCGGGGACGGATGCTCGTCGAGAGCGCCGTTCGGGACGACCGCGGGAAGTACATCGCCGGCCGCGCCACCGCGGAGTACCTGGGCCGGGATCGATTCGTCGGAATTCGGCAGGAGGGATGGCTCTTGAACGCGGGCGAGGCCTCAGAGTTCCAGGCCATCGTCGTCGACACCGCGGACGAGGTGGCGACCGGCACCGACGTCACCTTCCGCGTCCAGTATCGCGAGACCACGGCATCGCGGGTGAAGGGCGCGGGCAATGCGTACATCACCCAGTACAACCACCAGTGGGTCGACGTCGCGACCTGCACGGCGGTCTCGGGTCCCGAGCCCTCGCGCTGCGGGTTCACTCCGGAGAAGCCGGGTCTCTACCAGCTCTCGGCGGCGATCGTGGACTCCAAGGGCCGCGCCTACGAGGTCTCGACCGACCGGTGGGCCGCGGGTAAAGGCCAGGTGCTCTGGGAAGAATCGCCCGGACACCGGCTCGACATCGAGCCGGAGAAGAAGGAGTACCGGGTGGGAGAGACGGCTCGATTCCTGGTGCGCAACCCCTTTCCGGGAGCGAAAGCGCTCGTGACCATCGAGCGGTACGGGGTCCAGCGCCACTGGCTCGAGACGTTCGAGGAATCGACGGAGGTCATCGAGGTGCCGGTGGGAGAGGACCATGTCCCCGGCTTCTATCTCTCCGCCGTAGTGACGTCGCCGCGCGTCGAGGCGCCCCCGAGCGAGGACGATCTCGACCTGGGAAAGCCCGCGTTCCGCATGGGCTACGTGCAGGTGCCGGTGGTCGATCCCGCAAAGGAGATCGTGGTCGAGGTCAAGCCGGAGAAGGATCTCTACAAGCCCCGGGACAAGGTGAAGGTGGAACTGAAGGCACGGCCGCGGCTCTGGGCGGGGGCCTCGCCTCCACCGATGGAGCTCGCGGTCGCGGTTCTCGACGAGGCGGTGTTCGACCTCATCGGAGGCGGGGATGCCTACTTCGATCCCTATCGCGGGTTCTACTCGCTCGAGCCCCTGGACGTCGAGAACTTCAACCTCCTGACGAGGCTCATCGGCATCCAGAAGTTCGAAAAGAAGGGGGCGAATCCCGGCGGCGACGGGGGCGGTGGGCCCGACCTCAGGACGCTCTTCAAGTTCGTGAGCTACTGGAACCCGGCTCTCGTTCTCGACGCGGAAGGCCGGGCGACGATCGAGTTCGAGGTCCCCGACAACCTCACGGGGTGGCGCATCCTCACCATGGCGGTGACCGCGGAAGACCGCATGGGACTCGGCCAGGGGCACTTCGTCGTGAACCGGCCCACGGAGATCCGGCCCGCCCTTCCGAACCAGGTCACCGAAGGCGATCGCTTCGACGCGCGCTTCACGGTGATGAATCGAACCGAGGAGATTCGCACGCTGACGGTGACCGCCGAGGTCACGGGAGCGGCGGAGTCTTCCGGTCTCGCGGCGAAGTCGATCGAGGCCGAGCCCTACAAGCGGTACGACGTGAGCTTCCCCGTGCGCGCCACTGGAGTCGGGGAAGTGATCTTTACCGTCCGTGCCTCCGATCTCGTGGACGGCGACGCTCTCCGCCTTCCGCTCGACGTGGGAAGACGCCAGGCGCTCGAGGTCGCGGCCACCTACGGCACGACCCTCGACCCCAACACCCTCGAGTCGTTCCTGTTCCCCGAGAACATGAGGACCGACGTCGGCCGCGTGAGCGTGGTCTCGAGTCCGACGGTGCTCGGAAACCTCGAGGGGGCCTTCGAGTACCTTCGCGACTACCCCTACGTCTGCTGGGAGCAGAAGCTCACGAAGGCGGTCATGGCTTCCCACTTCGCGTCGCTGCGCGACTACGTCAGGAAGGATTTCGACTGGTCGGGACACGAGACCCTCCCCGACGCGACCCTCGCTCTCGCCGCGAACTACCAGGCGCCGAACGGCGGCATGGTCTACTACATCCCCGAGGACGACTACGCCAGTCCTTATCTCAGCGCCTACACCGCGCTCGCGTTTCACTGGCTTCGCGAGCGCGGACACACCATCCCCTCGGCGGTCGAGACCCGGCTCCACGATTATCTGAACCAGTTCCTGCGGACGGACGTCTTCCCCGAGTTCTACACCCGCGGGATGTCGTCGAGCGTACGGGCGGTGGCGCTCGCGGCCCTGGCTCTCGGAGGCTCCCTCGAGACCGCCGACCTCGAGCGCTACCGCTCCCACGCGAGCGAGATGGACCTCTTCGGCAAGGCCCACTTCCTCATGGCGGCGAATGCCCTCGGCATCGATGCCCGCGAGGTGGAAGACTCGATCCTCGCCCATTCGAACCGGAGCGGAGGCAAGATCGTCTTCACGGAAAGCGTCGACGACGGCTACGCCCGGATCCTCTACAGTCCCGAGCGAACCCAGTGCGCCGTCCTGAGCGCGCTCACCCGGAGATCGACGCGGCCCGAAGGCGACCTTCCTTTCGAGCTCACCCGCACCATCACCCAGTCCCGGGGTAAGCGCGATCGGTGGGAGAACACGCAGGAGAACGTCTTCTGCATGAACGCCCTCATCGACTACAGCCGCCTCTACGAGAGCGAGACCCCGAGCTTCACTTTGCGCACGTTCTTCGATGGGGACGCTCTCGGGGAGGCCACGTTCGACGACCGGCGGGACCCTCCCGTCGATCACCAGCGTCCGCTTCGAGCGACGGACCCGGGCAAATCGGGACAGCTTCGCCTCTCGAAGCTCGGTCCGGGGCGCCTGTATTACGCCGCCCGGCTGTTCTACTCCCCGAAGGAGCTGAAGACGGATCCGGTCAACGCCGGTGTCGAGATTCGACGGGAGTACAGCGTCCAGAGAGCGGGGGTTTGGACCCTGCTCCAGGACCCCATGCGGATCCAGAGCGGAGAGCTGGTGAAGGTCGACTTGTTCCTCTCGCTTCCCGCGCCCCGGAACTTCCTCGTCGTCGACGATCCCGTCCCCGGCGGTCTCGAGCCCGTGAACCGGGACCTCGCCACCGCCTCGACCGTGGATGCCGACCAGGCGGAGTTCGAGGGCGCGTCGACCTCCTTCTGGTTCACTCGCGACGACTGGTTCTCCTTCGGTTATTCGCGTTGGAGCTTCTATCATCAGGAGCTGCGCCACGAGTCGGCGCGGTTCTACTCCGAGTGGCTTCCCGCGGGGAACTACCATCTCTCCTACGCCGCCCAGGCGATCGCCCCCGGCGAGTTCCAGGTGCTGCCGGTCAGAGCGGAGGAGATGTACGACCCGGATGTCTTCGGCCAGGGCATACCCCAGACGCTGGTGGTGGAGGCAAGGCGGTGAAACGCGGGCTCGTCGTCCTCGCGACGCTCGCCGTCGCGGGGCTCGTCGTCCTCGCCGGGGCCACGCTCGCGGATCTCTCGCCTCTCCCCGACGGACTTCCTCCTCTCGGAGAGAAAGAGCGCGAGCCGCGATTCGTCGATCGCCGCGGAGAGCTCCTCTCCGTCACCTACGAGAACCATTGGAACCTCCACGACCGGGTCCCCCTTCACGAGGTTCCGACGATTCTCGTAGAGGCGTTCGTGACCGCCGAAGACAAGCGCTTCTACACCCACCACGGCGTCGACTGGACCGCGCGGCTTCACGCCGCATGGACGAACGTGACCTCCTTTCGCGCGGTGCGAGGCGCGAGCACCATCACCGAGCAGGCCGTCCGGATGATCCACCCGAGACCGCGCACCCTGTGGTCGCGGTGGATGGAGGGGTTCGAGGCGATGCGGCTCGAACGACGTTTCGAGAAAGCCGAGATTCTGGAGTTCTACCTCAACCAGGTGCCCTACGCCCGAATGCGGCGCGGGGTGAAGCAGGCGGCCCGCGAATACTTCGACCGCGACCTCGACACCCTCTCCCCAAAGGAAACGCTCGCCCTCGCGGTCCTGGTTCGAAGCCCCTCGCGGCTCGACCTCCGGAAGGGCACCGCGGCCATCGAGAAGCCCGTCGAGAGGCTCGCGGCGCGGCTTCACGCGCTGGGCGCGCTCTCCGACCTCGAGCTCGGGCAGATCCGAACCGAGCCCCTGCGCGTCACGGCGGCGGAGCTCCGGATCGATGCCGCCCATTTCGTCGCCCGGGTTCCCGAAGCGCGGGCGGCCGAGATCGCGACCACGCTCGACGGATCGCTACAGAGGCGCGCGCAGCAGCTCCTCGACCGGCAGATCGCGTCCCTCGCCGATCGCGGCGTAACCGACGGCGCCGTCCTGGTGGTCGATCACCAGACCAACGAGATCCTCGTCTGGGCGAACGGCGGCGGGTTCACCCAGGAAGAGGGCGGGCAGATCGACATGGTGACCGTCCCCCGGCAGCCGGGATCGACCCTCAAGCCCTTCGCTTACGCCCTCGCGCTCGAGCGAGGCTGGACCGCGGCGACCGTCATCGTGGACGAGCCCATCGCCGAGGCCGTCGGAAACGGGCTCCACAGCTTCCGCAACTACAGCCGTCATTATTATGGGCCCGTTCGTCTGCGGGAGGCCCTCGGCAACTCCCTGAACGTGCCGGCGATCAAAACCATTCAGTTCACGGGGAGAGTCGACCTCTTCGAGCTCCTGGGGGAGCTCGGGGTTACCAGCTTGAGGGAGCATCCCGACTTCTACGGGGACGGCCTCGCTCTCGGAAACGGCGAGATCAGCCTCTTCGAGCTGGTCTCGGCCTATGCGGTCCTCGCTCGCGGCGGAGTCCGACGGCCCCTGAAGTGGAAGACCGAAGGCGGCGCCCGACGCGAGGAACGTCGAGTGCTGAGCGCGGAGACGAGCTCTGTCATCGCCGACATTCTCTCGGACCCGGAGGCCCGGGCTCTCGAGTTCGGCCGGAGCTCCGTCCTGACCCTTCCTCTGCAGACGGCGGTCAAGACCGGGACGTCCAACGACTATCGCGACGCCTGGACCGTGGGGTTCACTCACCGGTACACCGTGGGCGTCTGGATGGGGAACCCCGATCGGAGGCCGATGCACGAAGTCACGGGCTCGATCGGCCCCGCGCTCGTGTTCCGCGCTCTTCTGGCCGAGCTTCATCGGAACCGCGAGGGAAAGCCGCTCTACCTGAGCCGGAAGCTTCGTCAGGTCGCGATCTGCCGCGAGAGCGGAGCCCTTCCCGGAGACTCCTGCCCGCGCGCTCTGGAGTGGTTCCGGCCGGAGACGACGCCTACGGCCAGCTGCCCTCTTCACTCGGGGACGCTCGCGGCCGAGTCCTCCCGGGGAGAGATCAAAGTCGGAAAGCCCTCACCCGGGCTCCACCTGGCCCTCGACCCGAGGATTCCCGACGCGCTCGAGAGGTTCGCTCTCGAGCTCGAGGGTCTCCCGAAGGGCGCCCGGGTCGAATGGTGGATCGACGACGAGCCCTTCGCGGAGTCGACGGACGAGCGCGGACGCTCGCTCTGGCCGCCGAGCCGCGGCCGGCACGTGGCGAAGGCGCGGGTGTGGAAGTCGGCTGGCGACGAGCCCACATGGACGGCCCCGGTGGGATTCCGGGTCAAATAGCGTCGCTCCGATCGCCGCATCTTTGACACTTCATCCGCGATCCGAAGCTGGACTTTCCTTCGTGTCATACCTACTCTCTCTCGGATGATGGTGAGGTCTTGTCGGGCGCTGAGCGCGAGCCTCGGCCTGAGCCTCATCGCTCTTCGGGACGCGGGTGCGACGACGAGTCCCGCGCCGGGAACTCTTGCCGTCGAGGCATACCGAGCCGGGACCTCGCCTTCCATCGACGGACGCGTCGACGCGGCGGAATGGGCGGGAGCCTCCGTTTTCTCGGGATTCACTCAGCAACAACCCCGCGAGAACGAGCCTTCCAGTGAGCTCACCGAAATCCGCGTTCTCTATGACGACGAGTTTCTCTACCTCGGGGTCGTCTGTTTCGACGACGACCCGGAAAGCATCGTCGTGACCCAGAGCCGGCGCGACGGCGACCTCGCCGACACCGATTCCATTCAGATCGTCCTCGACACCTACAACGACGATCAGAGCGCCTTTCTCTTCGGGACCAACCCCCTCGGTCTGGAGTACGACGGACAGATCGCCTCCGAAGGAGCGACCGGAGGCGCCCTCGGCGGCGTAGGGACGGGCTTCGGCGGCGGCGGCTCGCAGCGCGGTCAGCTCACCGGCTTCAACCGGAACTGGGACGGCGACTGGAGCGTCGCGGCGAGCATCACCGAGCGCGGCTGGGAAGCCGAGCTCGCGATTCCCTTCAAGACCCTTCGCTACCGGAACGACCCCCAGCCGGTATGGGGTTTCAACGTGATGCGCAACATCCGGCGGACCAACGAGCAGTCGTTTCTCGCGCCTGTTCCCCGGGTCTACGACATCTATCGAGTGTCGCTCGCCGCCGATCTCACCGGACTTCGACCGCCGCCACGGCGGGATCTGCGCGCCATCCCCTACGGGGTCGCGGCCGCCAACGAAGACCGCAGCTCGGGCGAGGCGAAGCGGGACGAAAGCCTCACCGCCGGATTGGACGTGAAATGGGGCGTCACCCCCAACGTGACCGCCGATTTCAGCGTCAATACGGATTTCTCCCAGGTCGAAGCCGACGAAGAGCAGGTGAACCTCACCCGGTTCGACCTGTTCTTCCCCGAGAAGAGAAGTTTCTTTCTCGAGAACGCCGCGACGTTCCAGTTCGGGGAGCCGCAAGCGGTCGACTTGTTCTTCTCCCGGCGAATCGGGCTCACGTCCTCGGGCGAGCCCATCGGAATCCTCGCCGGCGCCCGTTTGAGCGGCCAGGTGGGCCGCTACCAGCTCGGCCTCCTCAACATGCAGACGGAAACCACCTTCGGCGGCGCCTCCGGTGCGCTCGTGGCGCCGGCGAACAACTACACCGTGGCTCGGGTCAAGCGGCAGGTCTACCCCCGATCCGACGTCGGCGGGATCTTCGTGAATCGTCTTTCGACCGGTGACTATTCGTCGAGCGGAGGCGAGAACCGCGCGTACGGAGCCGACGCGAACCTCGCGCTCAGCGAGAACGGAAAATTCTTCGCCTTCCTCGCGAGGAGCGACACCCCCGAGGGGGTCGGCTCGGACTACGCGGGCCGCGCGCTCTACGACTACCGCAACAACGCCTGGAATCTCCGCGCCGGCTACACCCAGGTCGGCGATCGCTTCAACGCCGAGGTGGGCTTCGTTCCCCGCGTGGGCTTCCGCCGCCCGGAGCTCCGCGTCGAGCTCACCCCCCAGCCGAAAGGCATCTCCTGGATCCGCCGCTTTTCACCACACGCGCTGGTGCAGCGCTTCTACGGATTCGACGGACGGCTGCAGACCGCCCTGGGCCACTACGACTTCGAAGTTCAGCTCGAGAACGGCGGTCAAACGGGCTTCCTTCTCGAGCGACGCTCGGACCGGCCCGAGGAGCCCTTCACCATCTTTCACGATCGAGAGGGAACCGAGGTGGTGATACCTCCCGGGCTCTACACCTGGAACGAGTGGCTGCTCTATTTCCAGAGCAACCCCAGCTCCCCGGTCTTCATAGACTCCCTCTACGGATTCGGAAGCTTCTACGACGGAACCTTCAACCGCGTCAGCCTCGATAGCGGCTTTCGCGTCGGGGCCCGATTCCTCACCGCCTTCGGGTTCCTTCGCAACGACATCGACCTCCCGGGCGGTGCGTTCGTCTCGAACCTCGTCCGCGCGAAGGCCACGTACTCCTTCACCGTCAATACCCTCATCCAGGCCCTCGTCCAGTACAACAACCAGTCCGAGCTCGTTTCGGCGAACGTCCGTTTCGCCTGGTTGAACCGGAGCGGGACGGGACTCTTCATCGTCTTCAACGAGAGGCGCGACGTCTTCGTCCCGGGCACGGAGCCACTCGGACGCTCGTTCATCGTGAAGTACACACACTTCTTCGAGCTCTGAGCGGGCTCACCGTCCCTTTTCCGTCTTCCGATCCCCGACGGACGCCTTCAGCCGAGGAAGGTGAAGCGGCGGGCGAGAATCGGCCGGAGAGAGCTGAGGAGCCCCCGCGTCCGCCCGGCGGATTCGCGGAGGTTCATCTCGGCGAAGAGAGAGTAGGCCACGGGCGTGACCACGAGAGTAGGCAACAGGCAGAGCATCTGGCCTCCGATGATCGTCAGCGCGACCGCCGACCGCTGCGCCGATCCCGCCCCGATACCGAGCGCGGTCGGAACCAGGCCGGCGACGATGGCGAAAGTCGTCATGAGGATGGGCCGCAAGCGAACCCGGTTCGCCTGGAGGATCGCCTCCCGCACCGGGAGTCCCTGCTCCCGCAGCTTGTTGGTGTAGTCGATCTGCAGGATCCCGTTCTTCTTCACGATCCCGAGGAGCAGCAGCACGCCGAGGGCGCTCCAGAGATTCAGGGTGCGGCCGGAGAGCCAGAGGGAGAGAAGCGCGAAGGGGATCGCGAGCGGCAGGCTCAGCATGATGGTGAAGGGATGCACGAAGCTGTCGAACTGCGCCGCGAGCACCATGTACATGAAGATCGAGGCCAGGAGGAAGGCCAGAATCAGGTTGGTCGTGGTCTCGTCCAGGACTTTCACCGAGCCGGTGAAACGGTAGCCGAATCCCCGGGGAAGAGCGGCCTCACGGATCTTCTGCCGCACCGCCTGCGCGGCGACGTCCAGGGGAAGGCTGGCGGAGTTGTTGGCGTTGACCGAGATCTGGAACTGCCGGTTGAATCGCTCGATCCGCGCCGGGCCCACGCCGCGCTCTACGCTGGCGATGCTGTCGAGACGGACCTGGCCGACTTTCGTCGAGGGAATCATCAGGCGGCGGAGCACCTCGATGTCCTTCTGCTGCTCCGGCAGCAGCTGCATGGTGACGTCGTACTGCTCGTCCCCCTCCTTGAAGATCGAGATCTGATCCTCACCCGCGATCATCAAACGGACGGCCCTCGCAACGTCGCCGGCGCGCACCCCGAGGTCCGAGGCGCGCTGGCGGTCGATCTTCACCTGCAGCTCCGGGCTGTTGACGCTCACCGCGGGCTCGACGTCGAGGAGTCCCGGCACCTCGCGCACTCCCTCCGCCACGTCCTTCGCCACCTGCACCACCTGATTGAAATCGGGGCCGAGGATCCGGACCTGAATCGGGAACCAGTTCTCCCCCCGCCGAGCGCGGAGGGGATCATGACCTTGCTCCTCAGGTTGCGGTATTCCGCGGTGATCTTCCGGAACTCGTCGGCCATCTCCAGGTTCGAGAGACTTCGCTCGCCCACTTCGGAGAGTCTCACGTAGATGTGCGAGTGGCTCGAGAGCCCGGCGTGGATGTAAGGATTGGTGAACTCGACGCCGGGGATCCTGGCGATGCGATCCCCGATCTCCCGCGTCAAGCGGGAAGTAGCGTCGAGGGAAGTGCCCTCGGGGAGATTGAGCGACAGGCTGAGCTCGCTCTGATCGTCGGGAGGAATCCAGTCGCGACCCACGAGCAGGTTGAGCGGAAACGTCAGCAGGAAGGCGCCGAATGCCACCCCGAGCACCGCCGCACGGTGGTCGAGCGACCAGGCCAGGAGCCGACCGTAGGACGCCGTCACCCGCCCCAGGAGCCCGCCCTCGACCTCGTTCCTCGCCTCGCTTCCGCTCTTCCCGCCCGCGCGCCTGCAGGAGGCGCGAGCTGAGCATCGGGGTGAGGGTGAAGCTCACCAGCATCGATACCAGTATCGAGAACGCCATCGTCCAGCCGAACTCGTTGACGTAGCGGCGAGCGTAACCCTGCATGAAGGCGATCGGGAGGAAGATGATCACCAGCGAGATCGTCGTGGCCAGGACCGCGAGGGTGATCTCGTGCGTCGCCTCGATGGCGGCGCGCCGAGGCGGGAGCCCCTTCTCGTCGATGAAGCGCACGATGTTCTCGAGCACCACGATGGCGTCGTCGATCACGATACCCACCGCGAGCGTCAGCGCGAGAAGCGTCATGTTGTTCAGGGTGAACCCCATGATCTTGATCAGGGTGAAGGTGGCGACGATCGAGGCGGGGATGGCGACGGAGGCGATGAGAACCGAGCGCAGGCTCCGGATGAACAGGAGCACCACCAGGCTCGCGAGGACGCTCCCGAAGAGGAGGTGCTCCTGGAGCGAGGCGATGGAGGCGTTGATGAAGACCGACTGATCGCGGATGATCCGCAGGCTCACTCCGGGCGGAAGCGTCGGGGCGATCTCCGCGAGACGCTCCTTCACGTCGGCGATGATCTCGACGGTGTTGGTGCCCGACTGCCGCCGCACCTCGAGAGTGACCGCTTCCTTCCCTTCCAGCATGTTCCAGGTGTCGGGCCGGGCGAACCCGTCCTCCACCCGGCCGAGGTCGTTGACCCGGATCGGGGTTCCGCCGACGTTGGCGACGATGAGCTCCCCGAACTGGCTGACGGCATCGATGCGTCCGAGGGTGCGCACTCCCAGCTCGGCGTCGCCCCGGATGATCCGGCCCCCGGGAACCTCGACGTTCTCTTCCTGGATCGCGCGCTGAAACTGATTGACGGTGAGACCCTGGGCGTTGAGTCGATCGGCGTCGACCAGGATCCGGATCTGACGCACGCGAGAGCCCGTCAAGGTCACCTCGCCGACGCCGTCGATGGTCTCGAGGGCGCGCTTGATCTGCTTGTCGGCGATTTCGCTGGTCTCACGAAGGCTGCGACTGCTCGCCACCACGACCGAGAGAACGGCATCGGCGTCCGGGTCCGCCTTCTGGATGACCGGCGGGAGAATGTTGGGAGGAAGGTTCCGCAGAGCTCCGGCGACTTTTTCGCGCACGTCCTGGGCCGCGCTTTCGATCTCCCGCTCGAGGACGAATTTGCAGGTGATCCGGGTGCTGCCGTCGAACGTCATCGCCGTCAGCTCGTCGAGCCCGCTGATGGTGCTCAAAGCCTCTTCGAGAGGCATCACCACCTGGGTGGTGATCTCCTCGGGAGTCGCTCCGGGAAGGCGCACGTTGATGTTGACGGTGGCGGGGTCGGCCCGGGGAAAGAGATCCACACCGAGCTCGCGGAAGGAAAAGATCCCCAGCACCACGAGGAAGCCCACGAGCATCACCGCGAAGACCGACCGTTTCACCGACAGCTCGGCGAGAGTCATCTATCCGGGCCTCCGTCACCTCCCTCGCCGGCCGTGCCGGTTTCCTCCGGTACGGCTTCCACCAGGGCTCCGTCCCTCAGCTCCTGACCCCGGATCGGGATGGCTACGCTTTCGCCGGCGCCGAGCCCCTCGGCCACCTCGACCCGGTCGCCCTCGCGCTCTCCTATCTTGACCTCGGTCTCGCGCAGCTTGCCGCCCTCGACGGCGAAGACCTTGTAGACGCCGTAGACGTACTGGAGCGCGTCCGCGGGAACGAAGACGGCCCGTTCCACGTTGTCCGAGGCGATCGTGGCCTTCGCGAAGAACCCGGGCTTGAGCTCACCTTCGTGGTTCTCGAGGAGCGCTTCCACTTCGAAGGCGCGGGTCTCGGGGTCGACGGCGGGATTGATGCGCGAGACCTGTCCCACGAACCGTCGCTCGGGATAGGCCTCGACGGAGATGCTCACGTTTTGACCGACGTGCACGGAGGCGGCCGCCTTCTCCGGCACCTTCAACCGGGCGCGGAGTCGGTCGAGACTCACGATGATCATCACCGGGGTCTGAACCCGCAAGTACTGACCCTGGGTGACGCCGCGCTCTTTGATCTGCCCTCCGAAGGGCGCGCGGATGACGGAGTCGCTCAGCTTCTTGTTCGCGAGGGCGAGGGACGCTCGGTACTCCGACATCTGAGCCCGCAGGTTCTCGATCGACTGAAGGGCCAGATCGTGGGCCGCGATTGCCGCCTTCAACCTCACTTCGGCGTCCTCGAGGTCCTGCCGCGGAAGGAGCCCTTGCTCGGCCAGCGACTGCGCCCGGGCGTACTTGTGCTCGGCCTCGGTGAGAGCCGCGGCGGCCCGGGTCACCTCGGGAGACTGGTGCGGGTCGACGACGTCGGCATCATCGCCGGAGAGACCGAGGCGCGCCTGAGCCTGCCGCAGGGCCGCCTGCTGTCTCTCGAGCGCGAGCTCCAGCTCCACCGGCGCGACTCGAACCAGCGGCTGACCGGCGCCAACGCGATCGCCGACGTCGACCAGGACTTGCTCGACCTTCCCCTCGACTTCCGCGCTGACGGTGACTTCCTCGTAGGGGAACAGCGAGCCGACCGCCTCGATGTTGCGCCGGATTTCGCGCGGCTCGACGGGCACGACGATCGCCGGAACCGCTTTCGCGCCCGACTTCGAATCTTCCGCCGTCCCCCGTGTGCAGGACGAGCTCGCAGAAGCGGCGATTCCAGCCAGAAAGACCGTCACCCAACCCGCGCCGCCCCGTCGATGCGGCAGGTTTCTTCTCCATGGCCGATGGCGTTCGCGCATAAGACAGACCTGACTCCTCGGTCGGCTCGGAGCTCCCCTGAGGCAATCTAGCACCGGTTCGGCCCGCGTTCCACATCGGCGCCAAGAGACGTGGGGTCGACGATTCCGGGTCGGGTAGGCCCGCTCGAACCCCGGTCCTCGACTCTTTCCAGCTGGCAAGGATCGTCCCGCCGTTGGCGGTGCTCGTGTCTGCGAGCTTTCGGGCGGTGCGGTCCGTGCGGAACCCGAGGCTATTTCGGGAAATACGGTTCGAGCAGCGATCTGGCCAGGGGGTCAGCCCAGAGCGGATCAAAGACCGGTAGCGCGTGCGCGATGAGCATCGGATGGCGCTCCTTGACTGCGAGCGCGAGATTCTTCCGCGCCTCCTCGCGCTCGCCGAGCGCGGCTTCCACCCACGCAATGAAGACCGAAGGCACGTAGGCGACGGCGCGGCGCGCCACCAACTCCCGTCGCACGCTCTCGGCCTTCTCTCGCTCGCCGCCGCAAGCCAACGCCCAACCGAGCCATCCGAGAACGTATGACGCCCGTTCCGAGCGATCGGCCAGGCGCTCCATCAGAGCGATCGCCCCTCCGTGCTCTCCGCTCTTGGCCATCGCGGCCGCTCTGATGATCCAGGCGAGTAGAAAATCCGCCTCGACTTCGAGGGCACGATCGCAATGAATCTTGGCGAGCTCGGCTTCGCCCCAGAGGAGGTGGTTCAGCGCGGCCGCGCTGTTTGCGTAGGGCGACAGCGGATCGATTCCGAGGGCGCTTCGCATGTTGCTCATCGCCGCCTCACGACGCTTCAGGAAGGTGAGCAACAAGCCGTACGTCGTGCGAAGCTCTACGATCTCCGGCGCCAGTTCCACCGCCCGGCGGAGTTTCCGTTCCGCTTCCGGCCAGTTCCACTCGTAGTAGAAGTGAACCGCCGCGCGGCTGCCTAGCGCCGCGGGGTGCTCGGCGTCCAGGGACAGCGCCTTCTCGGCGGCGGCGAGCGCCTGTCGATGGCTGACCGCGGGAGGAAGAAAACCGTACGTACCCAGAATGACATGACAGTCGGCGAGCCCCGCGTGAGCCGAGATATAGGCGGGGTCGAGCTCGGCGGCACGCTGGAAATAGTCGATCGCCCGTTGGATTCCCCCGGCGTGGCGGTGGTACCAGGCATGCCGGGCGCGCAGATACATATGGTATGCGGCTGCGTTCCGGGTATCGCGCAATATGAAGGCGGCGTCGCCCTCGACCCGCTGGACTTGCAGCGCCGCTGCGAAATCTCTCGCGATACTTTCTTGCATATCGAAGACATCTTCGTCTCCGCAGTCATAGCGCTGAGACTGGATGCAACAGCCATCTCGCGCGCTCACGAGCTGGGCCGTGACACGAAAGCGATTCTGCACCCGCCGCACGCTCCCTTCGACGATCAGCTCGACCCCGAGCAGGCGCCCGAGCTCTCGCGCGTCGGGCGCCGCGCCTTTGAACCGGAAGCTCGATGTGCGGGACACGACGCGCACCCCCGGCAAACGGCCGAGGGCGCTGATGATCTCGTCGGCGATGCCTACACAAAGGTAATCCACCTGCTGCTTTTCATCGAGACTCAGGAAGGGCAGGACGGCGATGCTCTTGAGCGGCAGCGCGGCGATCCTGGAAATCTCGGCACCGCCCGGGCTCGAGACGGGGCGCCGGTCTCGACCGCCCGCAGGCGAACCGGCAGCGACGATAGGGCTGGCCGTCGGCCGCTTGGCCGTGAGAGCGGCGTGAACGTCCCGGGCACTCTGGAAGCGCTCCGCGGGATCCTTCGCGAGGCAGCGCTCGATTACGCGGCGGAGAGCTTCGGGAAGATCGGCCCGAAGCGAGCCCGGCGACTCGGGTGTGTCTCGCAGAATGGCCGACATCAGCCCGGCGGCGCTGTCTGACCGGAACGGGCGACGGCCGGTGGCCATCTCGTAGAGCATGACCCCTAGCGAGTAGAGGTCCGTCCGGTGGTCCACCACCCGCCCCTGTACCTGCTCGGGCGACATGTAAGGCACCGTGCCCATCACGACACCCTCGCGAGTATGAGCCTCGGTCGAGAGCGCCGAGCTTGACGAAGCCTCGATGCCGCTCATCTTGGCCAGGCCGAAGTCGAGGACCTTCACACGCCCGCCCTTCGTCAACATGACGTTGGCCGGCTTGAGGTCGCGGTGGACGACGCCCTTCTCATGAGCCGCGGCGAGTGCGTCGGCGAGCGCGGTGGCGGCGTCGAGGATGCGCTCGACGGGGAGCCCACCTGCAGGAATCAGCTGGTCGAGGGGTTGGCCCTCGACCAACTGCATCGTCAGGAAGTGGACGCCTTCCGCCTCTTCTACGGAGTAGACGCCGACGATTCCCGGGTGGTCGAGCGCCGCGAGCGCCTTCGCCTCGCGCCGGAATCGTTCCCGCCGTACCGGTTGCGAGGCCATCTCGTTTGGCAGCACCTTGAGGGCTACCTCGCGGTCGAGCTTGGTGTCGGTGGCGCGGTAGACGGCGCCCATACCTCCGGCGCCGAGGGGGGCGGTAATCCGGTAGTGCGCAAGCCTCCGGCCGATCATGCGGCCCACACCTTTATTTCGGGAAACAAGGATCGAGCAGCGAAGCGACGTCCGGGTCGGCCCAGAGCGGATCAAAGACGGGCAGCGTGTGCGCGAGGAGCATCGGGTGCCGCTCCTTGACTGCGAGCGCGAGATTTTTCCGCGCTTCCTCGCGCTCGCCGAGCGCGGCTTCCACCCACGCAATGAAGAGCGAAGGCACGTAGGCGACGGCGCGGCGCGCCACCAACTCCCGTCGCACGCTCTTCGCCCTTTCTCGCTCGCCGCCGCAGGCCAGCGCCCAACCGAGCCATCCGAGAGCGTACGACGCCCGATCCGATCGTTCCGCGAGGCGATCCAACAGCGCGATCGCCCCTCCGTGCTCTCCGCTCTTGGCCATGGCCGCCGCTCTCATGATCCAGGCGAGCAGAAAATCCGCATCGACTTCGAGGGCACGATCGCAATGAACTTTCGCGAGCTCGGCTTCGCCCCACGACAGGTGGTTCAGCGCCGCCGTGCTGTTTGCGTAAGGCGACAGCGGATCGATTCCGAGGGCGCTTCGCATGTTGCTCATCCCCGCTTCCCGACACTTCAGGAAAGTCAGCAGCAAGCCATAGGTCGTGCGAAGCTCCACGATCTCCGGCGCCAGTTCCACCGCCCGGCGGAGTTTCCGTTCCGCTTCCTGCCAGTTCCACTCGTAGTAGAAGTGAACCGCCGCGCGGCTGCCCAACGCCGCGGGGTGCTCGGCGTCCAGGGACATCGCCTTCTCGGCGGCGGCGAGTGCCTGCCGATGGCCGATCGCCGGCGGTAGAAAGCCGTAGGTGCCGAGTACGACATAGCAGTCGGCGAGCCCCGCGTGGGCCGAGGTATAGGCCGGGTCGAGCTCGGCGGCACGCTGGAAGTAGTCGATCGCCCGTTGGATTCCCCCGGCGTAGCGGTGGTACCAGGCGTGCCGGGCGCGCAGATACATGTGGTATGCAGCCGGGTTGCGAGTGTCACGCAATACCAAGGCGCCCTCTCCCTCGACCGGCTCTACACGCAATGCCGCGGCGAAATCCCTCGCGATATTTTCCTGGATATCGAAGACATCCTCCTCTCCGCAGTCGTAGCGCTGAGACCGGACGCAGCAGCCGTCTCGCGCGCTCACGAGCTGGACCGTGATCCGGAGTCGATTCCGCACACGCCGCACGCTCCCCTCGAGTATCAGCTCGACCCCGAGAAGGCGTCCGATCTCTCGCGGGTCGATCGCCACACCTTTGAACCGGAAGCTCGATGAGCGGGACGCGACCCGCACCCCGGGCAGACGACCGAGGGCGCCGATGATCTCATCGGCGATGCCTACGCAGAGATAATCCAGATCCTTCTTTCGATCCCGATCCAGGAAGGGTAGGACGGCGATCCGTCGTCGTGTATCCGGCGCGGCCCCCTCCGTCTTGCTCGCGCCGGGGCCCTCGGCGACCCGGCAGTGCAGCAGCTCGATCTGAGTCGCGATGGCTCGGGCGACCTGGCTCTGCGTCGAGACGACCTCCGAGAGCTCGTCCTCGAAGCTGTCGGCCCAGAGCTGCGTCTGGCGCGCGGCGTCGATGAGATGCACGCCGATCCGGGTGCGCCTGCCGATCCTGCGCACGGTACCCTCGACGATATAGTCCACCGAAAGCTCGTCCGCGATCTTGCGCAGGTTCTTCTCGGTTCCGCGGTAGCGGAGCGCCGTGGTCCGCGCGATCACGCGAAGCTCCGCGGGGTTCAGACGACCGAGGTGCAGGATGAGCTCCTCGGTTGCTCCGTCGGCAACAGCCGCCTGGGGCGGATCGTCGTCGAGCCCCTCGAACGGAAGGACGAGGACCACGACCGCAGGCTGCGTCTTTCGCTCGACCGGGGCGATGAAGCGATATCCCTGCCGGGGCACGGTCTCGATGTACCGCGGCCGACGGGCGTCGTCCCGGAATGCCTTCCGTAGCTGGTTCACGTAGATGTTCACGCTACGGTCGAAGTCGACGAAGACGCCGTCCTTCCAGAGTGCCTTGCGGATCTCTTCTCGACTCACCAGCCTTCCCTGTTGAGCCACCAGGAGCGCGAGCAGCTCCGCGGATCGGGGCGCAATCTCGACCCGCTCTCCGTTCCGCCGGACCACTCCCCTCTCGAAGTCGAGATCGAGGGCCCGCATCGGGTCACCGATCGAAAGTCTAGGAGTCTTCGGCATTGCTAGCTTCATTAAGAAAAAAACAAGATTGCGCCGCATTGTATCACCGAAGCCCTTCCTCCACCCTGGCGTCTACTGGAGGAAGGTCCCATGAAACCGACAGCGTCGATAGTGCTCGTCGTCCTGCTAGGTGCCATCGGAGCGAGCGGAAGCCAGGACGCTTTCGAAACACGCTGCAGGGGCCTGCGCGGCAGGAAGCTTCACCTTCGAGGCGTCGAACGCGTGGAAGTAGTGAACGCGATCGTCGAAGCGGTAGACCCCAACCAGTCCGGGGTGCCCGTCGTGCATTGCCGGGTACAGACGGAAACGGAGACGGTGAATCCGGCCCAGCCCATCGACCGGAGTACGATCCAGAGCCTGATTCGCCTCCCAAAGATCTGGAATGGTCGTCTCTTCATGGGTGGATCGGGCGGCTTCGGGGGCGATTTGGGCGAAGAGCAACTCGCCGGCATCATCGGCCTCGACGGAACAGCTCTTCAACGGGGCTTCGCGACCGTCGTCAACGATACGGGTCACGCCGGATCCAGAATGGACGCCTCATGGGCCCTCGAGGACCCGCCCTCCCCCGGGATGGACAGTCAGAAGGAGCGGAACTTCACCGGCCACAGCACGCATCTCTCCGTGATGACGGCGAAGAAGCTCGCGGCGGCGTTCTATCGAATCCCGGTGAAGTACTCCTACTTCCACGGCTGCTCCACCGGGGGCCGGCAGGCGCTGGTCGCGGCGACGGCGTTTCCGCGCGACTTCGACGGCATTATCGCGGGCGCGCCCACCCTCATGGCGGGCGAGGTCTTTTCTCGGTACGCCCTGACTCAGGAAGCGCGGCTGGCCATTTCCGACCAACTGACGGTTACGAAGCTGGAGCGCGTGACTTCGCGGGTGCTGGCGAAATGCGATGCCGACGACGGCCTGGCCGACGGCATTCTCACGGATCCAAGGCGATGCGAGTTCGACGCTCACCAGGACCTGCCAGCTTGCCCAGGGAACGTCGATGGCCCTGAATGCTTCACCGCCGAGCAGAAGGAGTTCATCGCCTTCGTCCATGGCGAGATCCAGTTCGAGAACCCGCCGTCCATCGCCCATGGACTCATGCCCAGCAGCGAGGGCGGGGCGCCCGTTTCCACCCGGCTCCTGCAAGGCTGGGCCTCGTGGGTCACGGGCACACCGCTCCTCGGGGGCGTCAGCCTCCAATGGCTCTTCGACACCGCGTCCCGGCGATTCATGGTCTTCGACGATCCTGACTTCGACATGTCGACTTATCTGACGACGACGCAGTCCTGCGCAGATTCGTGAGGACTCTCGCTTGCTGAGCGCTCTCGACCCGCCTTCGACGCTGACGCCTTCCGGGGACTCAGCGGCAAGATGCTCCTGGATCACGGCTGGATCGATCCTGCTCTGTCGCCTGAAGACACGATCCAGTACGTGCAGAGCGTCGGAGAAGAAACACCGGGAGACCGGGATCGATCGGTTCGCCTGTTCATGATTCCGGGCATGGCTCATTGCGGTTACGGGCCGGGGCGCAGGTCTTCGACGGGAATCGATGCCATCGTGGACTGGGTCGAGAACGGCACCCCACCGGACGCGATGCTCGCCTTCAGTCCCGATGGTCAACTGAGCCGACCCTTGCGCAGGTATCCGACGACGGCGGTTTATCGAGGCGGGGACACGAGGCTCGTGGGCAGTTTCGGGTGCGCGCTCTCGTGGTGATCGAGCGGCGACGCGCCGCTGTCGGCTGCGACCATCCCCGGATCGCGGAACGCGGGGCGCCGTTGACGTCGCGTGTCAGACTGCGATATACACCATGAAGTTTCGGCTCCCTGGCCCGAGGTCCGTAGCGTCGATACCGCAAGTCGTTCGCACACCGAAGACGAACCCACCTTGAATCGAAATCGACGGGCGTACCTCTGGTTCGGTCTCGTCATGGCTCTTGCGCAGGGGGAGTCTTTCGCCCAGACCGCGAACGGCAGCATCGAGGGCCGTGTCCTCCGCACCGATGACTCACCGTGGAGCGGCGTGAGCGTCGTGGTCAACGAGCTCTCCCTGACCGACATCACCGATGCGAACGGTCGGTTCTCCTTCCCCTCCATTCCCGCCGGCCCCTACACACTGTCGTTCGTGCTGGGAGCGAACCTGACGACGGCGTCCGTTACGGTCGTCGAGGGCGAACCAGCCCTCATGGAGCAGCGGATGGATCGGGGCGCGGGTTTCGCGGAGACGCTCACGGTTTATGCCGCCTCGCGGAGGGCGGAGAGGATCGTGGAGGCTCCCGCCGCGGTGACGGTCGTCGACCACGAAGAGATTGCTCGCGATGCCGCACATGGTCAACTGCCGAAGGTCCTGGAGTTCACGCCAGGCGCCGAGCTGACCCAGAGCGGAGTCTACGACTTCAACTTCAACACCCGTGGATTCAACAGCTCGTTGAACCGCCGGGTGGCCATGCTCATCGACGGCCGCGACTCCTCGGTGTCCTTCCTCGGGGCGCAGGAATGGGCGGCCCTCTCGTTTCCTCTCGACGACCTCGCGACCGCCGAGCTCCTGCGCGGACCGAGCGCCGCGCTCTACGGCGCCAACGCCTCCAGCGGCGTTCTCAACCTCACGAGCAGACAGCCGCGCTACAGCCAGGGCGGTCTCTTCCGCGTGACCGGAGGGCAGCTCGATACCTTGAATCTGGACTTCCGGCTCGCCGAGAGCCTGGGAGACGACTGGTACGTCAAGCTGGTGGGAGGTATGCGCAATTCGGGAGACTTTACCGTCTCGCGCCTGGGCTTCGCGGAGTACTCGGTTCCCTGCACCGCCGTCGACCAGACCGATTGCCTTCCCCAGGACGTCGTACCCCTCGCCCGCGTGAACGACGACGACATCTACTTCGGCGGCGTCCGCTTCGACAAATATCTCCGAGACGACATGGCTCTCACCTTCGAGGGCGGGTACTCCGACATCGGCGGGCCCGTTTTCCAGGCTGGTCTCGGCCGGATTCAGGTCCTCGACGCGCGGTCGGCCTGGGCGCGCTTCAACTGGAGCGCCGAGCGGTTCAACTTCCTCTCGTACTACAGCGGGCGCAACGCTCCCCGACAGCTCGCACTGAACTCCGGCTCGAACGCGGCGCTCGACGACGGCCTGGTGCACTTCGAGGGACAGACCAACTGGAACTTCTCGGAAGACAGGATCAGGGTCATACTGGGCGGCTCCTATCGCAACACCCGCATCGACACCGAGGACCCGGAGACCGGCCTCCAGACGCTGATGTTCGAGCCGGTGACGTCGGACTCCGGAGCGGGGTTCGGCCAGGTGGACTGGAAGATCAACGAGAAATGGAAGGCGGTCTTCGCCGGGCGCGTCGACGCCAGCACGCTCCACGAGACCAGGTTCTCCCCCAAGGCGTCTCTCGTCTACAGTCCCAATCCGGAGTCGAGCCTCCGCTTCACCTACAACGAAGCGTTCCAGGTGGCGAACTACGCCGAGTTTTTCCTCCAGGGCGACGCGGCGGCGCCGCTGAACCTGGCGGCGATCGAGCGGGTGGCCTGTGCGCCCTTCGGCGTCGATTGCGGATTCGCAACGCCCACCCGCATCGTGTCCGTGGGAAACGATGACCTCGCGCTCGAGTCGACCAGGATGTTCGAGATCGGGTACAGCGGCATCCTCGCCGAGAAGGCCTACCTGACGCTGGACTACTACAATGGTCGAAACTACAACTTCATCACCGACCTCATTCCTCAGCTCGACGCCTCCGGGACACGGACGAATCCCGACTATGGACCTTACCAGCCGCCTGCGGATCACCCCGCGCCACAGGTGCTCCTGGGGGCGCTCCGGGCGAGCCTGCCGCCACGCCTCTTCGCGATCCTCTCCAACAATCTGGACGCTACGCCCCTTTTCGTCGCACGCTCCTACGCGAATTTCGGCCGGGTCGACACCCAGGGGATCGACGTCGGGCTGAGGTACTACTTTCTCGACGGCGGATCGTTCTCTTTCACCTATTCCTGGTTCGACTGGGAGAGCAAGGACCCCGACTCCCCCCTCGCGGATCAGCTATTGCCCAACACTCCAGAGAACAAGCTCGCGGCGGGAATCGCCTATTCCACAGCGAAGTGGGACGCCGCATTCGACGTGCGCTGGGTGGACGAGTTCCGCTGGTCGGTCGGCGCGTTCAAAGGGAACGTCCTCGCCTATGCCACGGCGGATGTACGAGGAAACTACAACTTCACCGAGCACTTCGGTGTGGGCGTGAACGTGGCGAACCTCTTCGACGAGGAGCATTGGGAGAGCTTCGGCGGAGACCTTCTGGGCCGCCGCGCTCTCGTCAACGTCCTGACGCGGTGGTAGAGAGCTCGCCTTCGGGCGCCTACCTCCTTGACACTTTCGCTCTCTGAGCAATAATCGTCCCGACATTCTTCGGGGGGTGTTTCACGTTTCCCATCGCCCTGCTAGCCGCAGCGAGCCTTCCGCTCGCGAACGCTTCCTGCGAGTGGGCGCCGGATTCTGTCCGGCGGCCCGCTGGATGTCACGTTCTACGTCACCAGCGACAGCGAGATCGGCCGCGGTCGCCCCGTCGAGGAGTACATTCGCTACCAGCGCGAGCTCGTCGAGTTCGCGCGGAGCCAGACTCCCTGGCCCGCCGGGTTTCGCAGCGCCGGCTCCATCATCGCCCCGCCGGTGGGAATCGTGACCACCGGTGACAATATCTTCGGCGGGCCCGGCGGCGAATACCCGTTGACTTGGTTGATCCAGCGGCTGCGCTTCGAATGGTTGTGGAGTCGCTCGCGGGGTCTTCCGCCTCTCGACGTGCTCGAGGATCCGACCATCCGCGACATCGAGGAAATCCCCTACCCGGTCTACACGGGACTGGGAAATCACGATTGGGACAAGGGCTCTCTGCAACGCGGCGAGGCGACCTTGCTCCGGTATATCCGCGGCGTCATGCCCGGGTGCTTCGGGGTCACGAACTTCCACGCGCCCTCGGGCAACTACTCGTGGAACTGGGGAAGACTCCACCTGGTTCAGCTCAACGAATGGGCCGGCGCCCGCAGCGCCGGCGGGCTCGAGTGGCTGCGTGAAGACCTGCGCCGCGTCGGACCCGAGGCGCCGCTTCTGCTCTTCCAGCACTATGGATTCGACGGGTTCTCCCGCCAGCCGGCGTGGTGGACCGACGCGGACCGGAGCGCGTTCCTCGACCTGGTCTGCGACTACAACGTGCTCGGGGTCGTGTCCGGCCACACCCATCACGCGTTCCCCGCCGACCAGACTCCGGTGGGTTGCCCTGCGGGAAAGAAGCTCACGGGGCTGCGGAACTTCATCGGCGAAGACGGCATCTTCTACAACTTCGAAGGCAGCAACGGGTACTTCGGCAATCCGCCGCAGGGTACCGGCACCTTCATGGTGTTTCGCCTCGTCGACGACGGCACCGCCGCCGGCTCCTTCATGGACGTCGCCACCGTCTCCTGGAGCCGCGACGCCGCATCCGGCGTCGAGATCCGGGACGCGCAGAACGGCTACGACTTCACTCAGACGTTTCCCATCCCGACGGAGGCGCCCGGCTCGTTCCGGAACCTCGGCCCCGGCGCGTGGCAGCATCTCGGGGGGAGGCTCGCTACCCCCCCGTTCCGCTGGTCCTCGGCGACGGACGGGTCGCGATGTTCGCCGTTCACACCGATCGCAGCGTCCAGGTTCGCTACGAGTCCACTTCCGGCAGCCTGTCGGACTGGCTGCCGTTCGGTGCCCGACCAGCGCTTTCGATCGGCGCGACTCCGGTGGCCGGGGGCCGCCTGCTGCTCCTCGCCCTGGCACCGACCGGGGCCATCGAAGCGACGTTTCAGCAACCGAACGGAACCCTCTCACCCTGGCAGCGGATCGGGACCGCCAACGACGTTTTCCTGTCGGCTCCCCAATCCGTGATCCTGCGGGACGGCGGGATCGAGGTTCATGCGGTGCGCGCCGGCGGAGTCGTGTATCGCACGCGCAGCCTTGCCGGCGACCGCTGGGAACCTTGGCAGGCGCTCGGCGGGCCGGTCGCGGGCGCGGGCGTCGTGGGCAACCCCTCGCTCGTGACGCTCGGCGACGGGCGTGTTGCCGTACTCGCGCGGGGCAGCGATGGATTCGCGCACCTCAACCGCCAGCTCACGGAGTACGGCGCCTGGTCCGGCTGGTCGAAGATCGGCGATCACGACATCTCGAGCGAGGTCGCCGCGGTCGTCGTCGGCACGACGCTCGACGTGTTCGCGCGCGATGCCGTCACCCAGCGCATCTGGGTCGCGAGCGGCGACGTGGACGCCGACGTGTTCTCGGAGACGGTGCTCGACGGGCCGGCCACACTCACCTTCGCGCCCGCGGCCATCGTCGATGGGAACGGAGAGTTGCGGCTCGTCGTGGCCGACGCCGGAGGCGAGCTCCACTGGAATCGGCGCCGGCCGGGCAAGGTCTGGGACGGCTGGAACGCGCTGCCGCGCCAGGCGGTCCGGTACCGCCCGGCTCTCCTGCCACTCGGGGACGGGCGCGTCGGGGTCTACGCGACGGCCGCGCCGAACAGGGAGCTCGTCCGCGCTACCGAGCTCGCAGGCTGGGCGGCCTCGCCGTAGCGCCGGAAACGACTCCGGTGGCCGGGCGCGCGGCATGCGTCCGCCTCAATTCCAATTCTCCCCGCCGGCGGAGCTTCGAGGTCCGTTTCTCACCTGAAACCGCGAGACCATGTCCCGCATGATCCCGGCCTGCCGCGAGAGCTGATCGGCGGAAGCGGCGAGATCGTTCGCGCTCTTGACGTTGGTATGCGCCATGCCCCGGATCTGCTCGATGGCGCTCACCACCTGCTCGGTGCCGTTCGACTGCTCCTGCGTGGCCGCGTTGATCTGCCGGGTGAGGTCCGAGAGCTTCGCCGAGACCTCCTCGATACGCCGGGCGCCCGCGGTCTGCTGGGTTATGGCCTGACCGATCTCGCGAGAGCAACGAAAGAGCTCGGAGACCGAGGCGCCGATGCTCTCGAAGCTCCTTTTGAGCTCGTGGGTTCGGTTCATTCCGTCCTCGACGATGCTCGTCGAATCCTCGGCGTGGCGCACCGCCGTCGCCACGTGGCCTTCGATCCCTCGGACCAGATCCGATATCTCCCGGGTCGACGCCGCGCTCCGCTCGGCGAGCTTGCGGACCTCGTCGGCGACCACGGCGAAGCCCAGTCCGTACTCGCCCGCCCGAGCGGCTTCGATGGTCGCGTTGAGCGCGAGGAGGTTGGTCTGCTCGGCGATCTCGTCGATGACCTTCACGATCTTGCTGATCTCGGCGGCCATTCGCCCGAGGGCCCGCGCCGACTCGGCGGAGGTATCGATCACGCGCTTGATCTCGGCCATGACGTCGCTGCTGGATGCCATCGCCCTTCGTCCGTCGGTCACGTCCCGGTCGGCCCCTTCGGCGATGGTCATGAGCGACTCCGCCGCGCGGGCCACCGTGCCGACCGACAGAAGCATCCGCTCCGCCGAGCCCTTGTTCTCCGAGCTCGAGACCTCCTGGGATTCCGAGCTGCGGGTGACGGTCTGGATGGCCGCGTCCAGCTCGTGAATCGCCGCGGTGATCCCTTCGACCGCTTCGACCGCCGACTCGCTGCCCCGGGCGACGAACTCGGCGGATTGAGCGACGGAGCTGCTCCCGGAGGCGACGTCGGTGGCGTGCCCTTGAACGTGCACGACGACGTCCCGGAACCTGTCCGAGATCGAGTTGAGGGCGTCGGCAATCTCGCCCAGCTTGTCCATCATGTGGTTGAAAGAGGTGGCCATCTGGTCCACCTCGTCGCCGCCCCGCACCTCGAGGCGAAGCCGCTCCAGGCGCACGACGCGGGTGAGGTCTCCCTCGGAGATGAGCTGGGCTTCGGCCGCGAGGACGGTCATCTCCCGGTCCGCGATTCTTCCCGCCGCCGCCGCCATTCCCTTCAGCTTGGAGCTGACGCGGTGGGTCGCGAGCAGGAGCGCCAGGCCCACGACGACGATCGCGCCTCCGAGGATGCCCGACGCCTCGAGGAGCACTCTCCTGTCGGTCTGGTCCAATCGGGTGACCGCGGCCTTCGCCTCGCGCTCCGCGACCTCCGTCAGAGTCTCGATGAGCTTGCTGTACTCGTCCTGCACCGGCGCGTACTCGGAGAAATAGACGCGTTTCGCCTCGTCGGCGTCGCCCGACAGCAGCAGCTCGAGGATTCTCGTATCGAGAGGCCGAAGCTCCTTCTCCTCCATGCTCTCGAGTCTCTCGATGATGTTCTTCAGCTCCTCGGAATCGGTGGTCGAAGACATTTCTCTGCGGGTCGAGAGGTTGTCGTCGAACGCCTGGATCTTGCGCTCGGCCAGGGGCGCCAGACGGGCCGGGTCGAGCAGGATCGACTTGGACAAGTCGTCCTGCAGGAGCACGAGCGAGAGGGACTTGACCGCGAGCTCCTTGACGTGAAGGGCCCGGGTGAGCTCGGCGACGTGCCCGGCTTTCGATCCCGCCTGGATCCGACTCCCCACGAGGACGGCGACTCCCGCGAGCGGGATCAGAACGCAGGACAGGATGAGCCAATACAGTTTGGCGACGAGGGAAAGATTCCGGAACGAGGAGCCCGCATTCCCGCGAACGAGCCCCGCTTCCCGGGGAACCGAAGGTTGGGTTTCTTGGTTCATTGGGACTTGCTGCAGTGACCGGGACCCCGAACGGGCTCGCGAGCCGGCCTACTCCACCCGAACCGTGAGCTTCATCTTCGGGTGAATCGCGCATCGAACCACGATTTCACCCTTGGTGGCGGCGGTCACCTTCGTTTCCTCTCCCGGATCCTGCGTCACGTTGAACGTCAGGGCCTCGGAGGTCGAGAAGATGTTGTGCACGACCGGATCGGCGTTCTTGAACACGATGGTGTCCTCCGCCTTGACGGTCAGAGCGTCTTCGGAGAACTGCTTGTCCTTCTGGGTCACGACGTGCTCGGATGCGGCGGAGGCTCCGGAGACGAGAAGGCCCAGGAGGCCGACGGTCGAAAGGTATCGCTTCGCCATGACGATTACTCTCCTTGCGGTTGATGTCCTTGGATGGCCGCGGTCCGTGAGGAATGGATGTCCTCAACGCGGCATGGCAGGAATCTCGATCGGCTCGTTCGGGCTGGTGAGCGTCCTCAGGAAAGCAATCAGGTCCCGCTTCTCGCTCTCGGCCAGACCGAGGGGCTTGATCAAGCTCGAAAGGCTCGGCCGCTTCACCCGGCCGCCGAGGTCGTAGAGCTCGACGACTTCCTCCAGGGTCTTCTCGGAGCCGTCGTGCATGTAGGGGTACCGGCGATCGATGTCGCGGAGTGTGGGCGTCTTGAAGGCGTACTGCATCAAGGTGACGCCGGGGAAGGCGGCGCCTCGTCCGATGTCGTCCCCGGCGAGTCCGACGTCGTAGAAGCTGTCGTCGGTGAACCGCCAGCCGCTGTGACACTCGGCGCAGGCGGCCTTGGTGTTGAACAGGAGAAACCCCCGCTTCGCCGATTCGGACACTGCGTCGTCCTCTCCGTCCACCCAGCGGTCGAAGGGCGCCTCGCCGGAAACGACGGTCCTCTCGAACGTCGAGATCGCCTTGGCGACCGTCGCCTCCGAGATCCCCTCGCCGGGATAGGCTCTCTCGAAGAGCTCACGATATCCCTGGAGCGATCCGAGCTCCTGCACCAGTTCGGCTCCCGACTGATTCATCTCGGCCGGAGAGCGTATGGGGCCGAGACATTGATCCTCCATCGTCTCCGATCGTCCGTCCCAGAACAGCGCGCCCGCCCAAGCCAGGTTGAGGATCGTGGGGGTGCGGCGTCCCAGCACCTTCATGCCGTCGCCCATCGCGCGCGGGAGCCCGTCTCCCCAGGAAAGGCCGGGGTTGTGGCAGGTCGCGCAGCTGAGGAAATTCGAGCCGGACAGGCGTGGATCGAAGAACAGCGTCCTTCCGAGAAGCTCGCGCTCCCGGGTGAAACGATTCCCGTCGGGAAACTCGATCGCCTTTGGCCGGCGGTAGCTCTCGAGATAGGACCGATAGGGCTCGGGCCGTCCGGGTCTTTCGCTGCTGACGGCCGAGCCCGTGGACGCGAGCGTGAAGATGGCGGCGAGGATCGTCAAGGGGGTTCGCACGGTGGGCGCCTCCAAACAGAATTCCTGGTGTTCCGGTGAGCAAGAATCGCGCCAGGCAATCCCGGCTCACGGGTCGGTGATGCGGGTGTTGAAGTTCGAGGGATTTCGATGCCGGAAAGCGTCAAAGAGTGCCGGGAACTCGAGGGGAGACGCGTTTCGAGATTGAATGAAAGAGGGGAGCGATGTAGGGAACCGCCCTCGTCCCCACGCTGACCAGAGGACTCGGGAGGATCGAGTCGATCAGGGACGGCTCGTATGCAGCGCCACCGCTTTCCAACCACCGCCCTGACCGACCAACGTCAACGTGTAGAAGGCGGTGAACGGGCCGGCATCACCGGACCCTGCGGCTCCGCTCCGCTCTCCTGCGGTGATTCCGCGGACGACCGCGGTGTCTCCGTACGCGGCAACGGTGACGTCGCTGGTCTGAAGCTTCGAGTACCTGAGTCGTCCGGCACCCAACTCCTCGATCAGTTGCGCGCGGGTCACCTGTGTTCCGTCGAGGCGCGTCCAGGTGAACCCTTCGTCCACGACCGATTTCAGAGCCTCGACATCACCCGCGAGCAGAGCCTGATGAAAGAGCGCTTGAGCCGCGGCCGCGCTTTCTCTCGCCTCGCCATCCGGGCGCGGAGCTCGGGTCGCCTGCCAGCTCACGGCCCTCCATTCGCCGTTCCGCTTGAGGAAGGTCCCGCTGTTCAGGAACGTCGACACCTCGGTAGTCCCCTTCCGCTCCGTGGCGCCCATCAGACGGAACGCGACGATCGCGACGTCGCCGTACTGCTGGATCCGGACGTCCTCGGCGGTGAACGTCGTCTTCGGCTCTCCGGGCTCGGGCACCGGCTGCGAGCGCAGGCCCTGGAGGATATCCGCCTTGCCGATCCTCCTCCCGGACGAGCCGGTGTAGATCAGGTCCTCGGCCCAGAAGCGATCGTGCATCGCCGCGTCGTTCCGGGAGGCCCCGCTCAGGAACTCGTTCAACAGGCGGGTGAGCTCGCCGCTATCCGGTGCCGTCTGGGCGCGGACTCCGAGCGCGAGCAGGATCGCTCCTGCCGTAGAGAATGCGATTCGGTTCATGGTCACCCCTCGTCTTCGGGACATCCTATACCTCGTTTCGTGGAGGGCGGTCTCGTTTGCCCGGCGTGAGGGTTCCGCATATCGTCTCCCGGGCTCGTCCACATGCTCTGGGTCTTCCTCGTCTACCTCGGGATCCTTCTCGCGCTGGGCTTCTTCGCCGAGCGCTACAACAAGAGCCTCGAGAGTTTCCTTCTCGGGGACCGGAAGATGGGTCCCTGGCTGACGGCGCTCTCGTACGAGGCCACGGCCTACAGCGGCTGGCTGATGCTGGGCTTTCCCGGCCGCGCCTTCAGCCGTGGACTGGTGGCGATCTGGGCGGGAGTCGCCTGCGTCATCGGCGATTCTCTCAACTGGCTCCTGGTCTCGCGCCGATTGCGGGAGGAGACCGCCCGGCTCCGCGCGCTCACCGTGCCCGAGTACCTCGAGCGGCGCTTCCCCAAGCCCGGCGGGCACGCCGTTCAGCTCGTCGCCTCGCTCGCGCTCGCGCTCTTCATGCTCATCTACCTCTGGGCCCAGTTCGTCGCGGCGGGGAAGGCCATGATGACGATGCTGGACTGGGGCTACCTCCCCGCGGTTCTGCTGGCGGCGGTCGTGATCATCCTCTACACGTTCCAGGGCGGATACCGCGCCGTCGTCTGGACGGATGCCTTCCAGGCGGTCATGATGCTCACGGCCCTCGTCATCCTGCCCGTCGCCTGTTTCCTGAAGATGGGCGGTTGGGCCGGAGCCTCCGCAGCTCTCTCGCGCGCCTCACAGGAAGCAGCCGCTTCGGGAGCCCACTTGTCGTCGACGAGCTCGCACCTGGGCTCGTGGTTCGGGGGGCTCGTCGGCCTGTCGCTCTTCTCGTTCCTGTTCGAAGACGCGGGCCTCGGCGCCGGTTACCTCGGCCAGCCGCATATTTCGGTGCGCTTCATGGCGATCCGCGACTCGCGGGCATTGAAGCCGGCGTTCGTGCTCTCGATTCTCTTCGCGATCCTGGTGTGCGCCGGCGCCGTGGCCGCCGGACTCGCCGGACACGGAACTTTTCACTTCGGCGACCTCCCTGGTGTCGCCGATCCGAGAAAGCCGCTCCACGATGCCGAGGAGGTCCTGCCTCGCCTGGCGATGGCGGTGCTGCCTCCCTGGCTCGCGGGCCTGACGATCTCCGCCATCATGGCGGCCATCATGTCCACGGCCTCCGGTTTCCTGCTGTCGGTCACGAGCTCCATGACCGAGGACGTGTATCACCGGCTTTTCCGTCCCGCCGCCGGTCAGAAAGAGCTGGTTCTCGTCTCTCGCGCGGTGACCGTGGCGCTGGGCGCTTGCGCTCTGGCCCTGGCGCTCGGCACCAATCCCCTGGACCCGCAATCGACCGTGTACAAGCTCGTGCTCTATGGCTGGGGTGGGCTCGCCGGGTGCTTCTCCGCACCGGTAACCCTCGCGCTCTTCTATCGAGGAATGACCCGCTCCGGCTGCCTGGTGGGGATGGTCTCGGGAGCGCTGACGGTGCTGGTGTGGCGCAACGTCCCGGCGCTTTCGAGCGTCGCCTACGAGGTGCTGCCGGCGATGGCCGTCTCGGCGATCTCGATCCTGCTGGTCTCACGGCTCACTCGAGCCGAGACCTAACGCGAGAAGCGATCGAGCGCGAGCTTCGCGAGCTTCTTCACCGACTCCGCGTCGGAGGCCACGGCCTCGAGGCTGAATTCCCCGCGGACCACGAGCCTCAACTTCGAGAACCCGTCCTCGTCCTTGAACAGGACGGCCGCGTCTCCGAACCCGGACGGATTCTCGACGATTCCCTCGGTGTACTCGAGGAGCTCGTCGTAGTCCTCGGGCGGATAGAGCCAGAGGGAATAGCCCACGACGGTTCCCGAGGAGCCGGGGTTCGTGACGAGATAGGTGCAGCGACTGAACTCGTCCTTGGAGGTGAACGGCTTCGCCTGCTTCAGCTCTTTCCCGAAGAGCTTGGCGACCTCCGCGCCCGGAACACGCTTGCAGACGTCGACCGATGCGGGGTCCCGAATCGGCTGCGCGAGAACCATCGCCAGTACGAAGAGTCTCATCCTCGAATCATAGCAGTCATCCTGGCGCGTGACTTCTCCCGGCCGACGATGCAGAATGCGGCGGTTGCAGGGAGCTCGATCCATGACCACCGCCTTCCCCCTCCTCTTCTCCCCGCTGAAGCTCGGCTCGCACAAGCTGAAGAACCGCATCTGTGTGAGCGCCCATGCCGACAGCCTCGGTGAGCAGGGAGTTCCCACGGAGCGCGCCGTCCGCTACTACGAAGCCCGGGTGCGAGGGGGCGCCGGTTTCCTGATGTGCTTCGGCTCCGCGAGCGTTCACCCCGGCAGCTCCGCGCGCGTATGGAACGGCGTCGAGCTCTTCGACGATCGGGTGATCCCCTACCTTTCGACCTTCGCGGAGGCGATCCACAGGCACGGGGTCCCCTGCGTCGCCCAGATCACCCACAAAGGTCGACGCGGCCATAGCGAGGGCAACGACTTTCGCCCGCTCGTGGGTCCCTCTCCCGTGCGCGAGCCGAACCACCGCGAAACGCCGCACGAGCTCGACCGGAAAACCATCGCCGAGATCGTCCGGGCCTTCGCCGACGCCGCCTTCCGGCTGAAGCAGGGCGGATTCGACGGTTGTGAGGTGATGGCGAGCGCCTGCCACCTCGTCGATCAGTTCTGGACCCTGCGGGTGAACCGCCGCACGGACGAGTACGGAGGCGATCTCCCCTCCCGCATGCGATTCGCGGTCGAGGTGCTGCAATCGATTCGAGAGAGAGTCGGCCCGGACTTCGTGATCGGCATCCGAATGACCGGCGACGAGATGCTCGAGGGCGGCATCGATCGGGAGGCCGCCCAGGAGATCGCCGGGAAGCTCGACCAGCTCCGGGTTCTCGACTATTTCAACGTCGTGGGCGCGAGCTGTGAGACGTACGGGACGGAGGCGTTGACCGTACCCGACATGAGCTTCCCCCCGGCCCTGTTCACGGGTCTCGCGGCCTCGATCAAGGCGGTGGTCGGAGTGCCGGTGATCGCGGCCGGACGAATCAACGACCCGGCGATCGCCGAGCGCGTACTGCGAGACGGACAGGCGGATCTCTGCGTCATGACGCGGGCCCTCATCGCCGATCCGGACCTCCCGCGGAAAGCTCTGGAGGGCCGCCTCGACGACATCCGCATCTGCCACGGGTACAACTCCGGCTGCATCGACCGCATCTACACCGGAAGGGGCGTCACCTGCGTTCAGAACGCCGTCGTCGGACGGGAGCGCGAATGGTCGGAGCTTCCGAAGGCGGTGCGGCCGCTCAAGGTGGTCGTCGTGGGCGGTGGTCCGGCAGGGCTCGAGTGCGCCCTGGTCGCGCGGCGTCGAGGGCACTCCGTGGTGCTCTTCGAGAGGAACGGGGAGCTCGGCGGTCAGACCCTGATCGCGAAGAGGGCCCCCGCGCGCGGGGACTTCGACGGCGCTTGCCGCTACACGTCGCGGCAGTGCGAGAAGCTCGGAGTCGATATCCGCCTGGGAGTGGACGCGGACGCCGACGCGGTGCTTCGCGAATCTCCCGACGTCGTCGTCCTCGCCACCGGCGCTCGCGCCCTCCGGCCCGACATCCCCGGTATCGAAGCCCACGGGGTCAGCGCCTGGGACGTTCTCGCGGGACGGATCCCCTCGGGCTCCCGTGTTCTGGTGATCGACGAGGAGTATGGATACCAGGGGCCCTCCGTCGCGGAGCTTCTTCTGGATCGAGGCAAGCAGGTGGCGATGGTGACCTCGGAGCGGACGATCGGGAGTTTTCTCGGCGCGACTTCGGCGCCGCCGGTGTTCGAGAGGCTCTTCACCAAGGGCGTTACGCTCCACTGCCATCTGCGAGTCGTCAGACTCGAAGAAGGACGCGCCCTCCTCCGGAACGCGTGGAGCGGGCGCGAGGAAACGCTCTCCCCGTTCGACTCTTTCGTCTACGCCTACGGCGGTGAGGCGGTGACCGATCTCGAAGCGTCTCTCGAGGGACGAGTGCCGCGGCTGGAGCTCGTCGGCGACTGTTACGCTCCTCGGACACTGCAGCAGGCGATCCTGGAAGGCCACAAGGTCGCTCGCGCGTTGTAGTCGAAATGCGACAGCGATCGCTGCTCGAAGGCTCTTCCCTGATCGCGACCTTCGCGCGCCTGGGGGCCGGATCCCGGCGCCTGGCCAGAGTCCTCCCTGCTCGGTTCGAAAGGTAGACTCCATGCGTTTCCATCGCCGGCTCGGCGTCATCGCCGCTCTGGTAATCGTGTCCTCCCGGGCTCAGGGACAGACGCGGGTCTACTTCGGCACCTACACGGACGCGAAGAGCAAGGGCATCTACGTCTCCAGCCTGGATACGGCGAGCGGGCGGCTCACCGAGCCCGATCTCGCGGCGGAGACCGTGAACCCGTCGTTTCTCGCCATTCATCCTTCGGGACGTTATCTCTTCGCGGTGAACGAGGTGGACGAGCTCGAGGGCGAGGCCGCGGGCTCCGCGAGCGCGTTCGCGATCGAGCGCGCGTCCGGCCGGCTTCGCTTCTTGAATCGATCGTCCTCGAAAGGTCCCGGCCCCTGCTACCTCTCCCTGGATCGCACCGGCCGTCACCTGCTCGTCGCGAACTATGGCGGCGGAAGCGTCGCCGTCCTTCCGGTAGGCACCGACGGTGCCCTCGGTCCGGCGACGGCGTTCGTTCGCCACGCGGGCGAGGCCCGCGGCCACTCGATCGACACCGACGCCGCGAATCGGTTCGCCATCGCCGCCGATCTGGGTCTCGATCGGGTTTTCGTCTATCGCTTCGATTCCGCTCGGGGCCTCCTCACCGCCAACGATCCGCCTTTCGTCGCGCTCGGGCCGAAAGACGGGCCGCGGCACGTCGCGCTTCATCCCGGCGGGCGCTTCGCCTACGTCCTGAACGAGCTCTCGATGACTCTGACCGCGATGCGCTACGACGCCGAGCGAGGCGCCCTCGATACGATTCAGAGCGTCTCGTCGCTTCCCGAAGGGATCGGCGTCTCCGAAAACTTCAGCGGCGCGGAGGTCCTGTCCCATCCCGGCGGGAGGTTCCTCTACGCCTCGAACCGCGGACACGACACCATCGCCGTCTTTGCCATCGACCAGACCCAGGGCACTCTTCGGCTCCTCGAGCACGTGTCGACGAAGGGAAAGACGCCGCGCGGATTCGGCATCGACCCGTCCGGGATGTTCCTTCTTGCCGCGAACCAGGACTCGGACAGCGTCGTCGTCTTCCGCATCGATCCCGAAACGGGACGGCTGACTCCAACCGGGCAAGCCGTCGGCGTCGGGTCGCCCGTCGCCGTCGCCTTCGTGACGTATTAACATGTCCGCCTGCCCGGGAGGGACGACATGACTTCCAAGGACGACCTCGAGAAGGGCCGCCGCGAGAGCGGCTCCGTCAACCGTAGGGATTTCCTGAAGACCGTCGGCGTCACCACGCTCGCGACGAGCGTCCTCAGCCGCGCCGATGCCGAGGCCCAGGCGGCGAGGCAGGCGAAAGCGCCTCCTCCGGACGGGGGCGCGAGCTACAGCCCCATCCCCCGGGAGGTCGGGGAGAACCTCAGAAAGAGGGGGATCGTCGGCTACGCGGACCGGCTGGGGGCCGCGCCGGGCGAGACCATCCGGTTCATGGTGAGCAGCGAGGCGCCGAGCTATCGGGCCCATATCGTGCGCCTGATCCACGGCGATCCCAACCCCCAGGGACCCGGCATCAAGGAAATCGAGATCGAGACGACGGTCAACGGCGAATACTCCGGCAAGCATCAGGACCTGCCCCTGGGCTCCTACGCCGTAGTTTCCGATCGCGCGGATCTGAGGCTTCGCGGGAGCTTCACTCTCACCGCCTGGATCGCTCCGACGACGGTGCATCCTCGACCCGCCGAAGGGATTCTCACCAAGTGGTCCGGAGAGAGCCGGAGCGGCTACGGGCTGTTCATCGAGGAGGACGGAACGCTCGCACTGAGGCTCGGCGACGAGACCCTCCGCGCCGGAGCGCCGTTGCGTCCCTGGGTGCCGGCGATTCCCGGAATGAACGAGCGGCCGCAGGGGGTGGCGACGTCGTGGTACTTCGTGGCGGCGGCGTTCGACGCTGGAAGCCGGAAGGTTCTCCTCTACCAGCAGCCGCAGAACAAGTTCCCCTTCGACATCACCCGGAGCGCCGTGGAACGGGAAACCGCCGCCACATCGGTCTCGACGAACGAGGCGCCGCTTGTCATCGCGGCGTTCTCCGCGGGGGAAGGCCGCGTCGCCGGCCACTACAACGGCAAGATCGACAACCCGCGGCTCTATGGGCGCGCACTCACCCGCGAAGAGATCGAGGCGATCGAGAGCGGCAGCGGCCCCTCGGACGCGCTCGCCTCGTGGGACTTCTCGCTCGACATCGAATCGGACCGGATCTCGGATACCTCGTCCGGGAAGTCTCACGGACGCGTTGTGAATCTTCCGATGCGGGCCGTCACCGGCCACAACTGGGATTCTTCGGAGCTCGACTATCGCCGCGCCGGAGATCAGTACGGCGCCATCTACTTCCACGACGACGACCTGGAAGACGCGCTCTGGGAAGTTGCCTTCGAGCTCTCGATTCCCGAGGACACCCGGAGCGGCCTCTACGCCGCCCGTCTGCGAACGGGCACGAGCGAAGACTACGTTCCCTTCGTGGTGAGGCCGAAGAAGGGGAGGCCCACGTCGAAGGTCGCACTCCTCATTCCCACGTTCAGCTACCTCGCCTACGCCGGAACCGGGACGAGCGCCATTCGGCCGCTGAGCCTCTACTCGCGCCACAGCGACGGGAGCGGTGTCTGTTACTCCTCGCGCCTCCGCCCCATCACCAACATGCGCCCGAAGATCGACAGTCGAAATCCCTGGCAGTTCATGGCGGACACCCATCTCGTCGACTGGCTCGAGGTGAAAGGGTTCGACGTCGACTTCCTCACGGACGAGGACCTCCACTTCGGGGGCGCCTCCGCTCTCGAGCCCTACCGCGTCGTGCTGACGGGAACTCATCCCGAGTACTACTCGCTCCAGATGCTCGACGGGGTCCGCTCGTACCTGGATCGAGGCGGGCGCCTGATGTACATGGGAGGAAACGGCTTCTACTGGGTGACCCCGATGGATCCCTCCGGGCGCTTCATCGAGGTGCGGCGCCGCGACGGGACCGAGCATTGGCAGGGGGCCCCTGGCGAGCACCACCACAGCCTCACGGGAGAGCCCGGAGGTCTCTGGCGGTTCCGCGGAATGGCGCCGCAGCAGTTCTTCGGAGTGGGGTTCACCGCGCAGGGATTCGATCGGAACTCCCCCTTCCGCAGGTTGCCGGGGAGCTTCGATCCCCGCGCCCGGTTCATCTTCGACGGAGTGGGAGCGGACGAGCTCATCGGCAACTTCCCCTCCCTGGTTCTGAGCTTCGGCGCGGCCGGCTCCGAGCTGGATCGAGCCGACTTCGCGCTGGGAACGCCGGCCCATACGCTGGTCCTCGCCTCTTCCTTCGGCCACTCCGACGAGTACCGGCACGTGGTCGAGCAGACGAACACCGCCAACTGGGCCGAGACCGGGGGGACCGAGAACCCGCTGGTGAGGGCGGACATGGTCTACCTCGAGTACCCGAACGGAGGAGGGGTTTTCTCGACGAGCTCCATCGCCTGGTGCGGGAGCCTCTCGTTCAACAACTACAACAACAACGTCTCGCGAATCACCGAGAACGTGCTCCGGCGGTTCGCGGCGGAGGAGCCCCTCCCCGCCCCCTCGACGTCGACCGAGACTGATGTAGCGGGCGCTACCAGATCTTGACGCGCTCTCCCGGGGGCAGCCACATGCCGTCGCCCTCCTTCACTACGAACGCCTCGAAGAACTCCGGCGAGTTCCGAAGCGGTCCGTTCACGCGGAACTCCGGCGGAGCGTGCGGGTTCGAGAGCACGAGCTGCCGCATCGCTTCCTCCCGAAACCGGGAGCGCCAGATCTGGGCGTAGCCGATGAAGAATCGCTGAGCTCCGGTGAATCCGTCGAGCGCCGGCGCTTGCTCGCCGCCGAGTGACTTCAGGTAAGCGCGGTAGGCAACGGCGATCCCGGTGAGGTCTCCGATGTTCTCTCCGAGGGTCAGCTTTCCGTTCACGTGGAGACCCGGAAGCGCTTCGAAAGCCTCGAACTGCTTCACCAGAGTCGAAGCGCTCTCCTCGTAGGCGGCGGCGTCGTACTCGCTCCACCAATCCCGCAGGTTCCCGTCCCCGTCGAACTGCCGCCCCTGATCGTCGAAGGCATGGCCCATCTCGTGGCCGATGACGACGCCGATGGCGCCGTAGTTCACGGCATCGTCCGCCGCCATGTTGAAGAACGGCGGCTGGAGGATCGCCGCGGGAAAGACGATCTGGTTCTTCGTCGGGTCGTAATAGGCGTTCACCGTCTGGGGGGGGATCTGCCATTCGTTACGATCGATCGGCTGGCCGAGCTTGTCGAGGTTTCTTTGATACTCGAACTCGTTCGCCCGGCTCACGTTCCCCAGAAGGTCGTCGCCGTCGATTCTCAGCCTGGAATAGTCGCGGAAGCGCTCGGGGTAGCCGATCTTGTAGGTGAACTTCTTCCGCTTCTCCTGGGCGCGCGCCTTGGTCTCCGCCGTCATCCAGGGAAGCTCCTCGATGGCCTCGCCGTAGGTATCGATGAGGTTTTTCACCAGCGCCTCCATTCGGGCTTTCGCTTCCGGAGGAAAGTGACGTTCAACATAGAGCTTCCCCACCGCCTCTCCCATCAAGGCGTTCACGTTGCGCACCCCGCGCTGCCATCGGGGCGGGAGCTCCTCGAGCCCGCCGACCAATCGGCCCGCGAAATCGAACCGCGCCTGCACGAACGCGTCTCCGAGGTACGGCGCCGCGGCGTCCAGGAGGCGAAACCCGAAGTAGCTCTTCCAGTCGGAAAGCGGGATCTGCTCGAGGAGGCCTCCGAGCGCGGTCACGTAGGAGGGCTGGGCGATGACGAGCTGACCCAGCTCGGGCAATCCAGAGCTCTCGAGGTATCCGTCCCAGTCGATCCGCTCGGAGGCGTTGCGAAGATCGGCCCTGGCGTAGAGGTTGTAGATCTTCTGGACGTTTCGCGTCTCCTCGGCCTTCCACTGAGGCTCCGCGAGTCTCATTTCGACCTCGAGCACCGCCCGCCCGCGGGCTTCTCCGTCGGCGACGCCGGCGAGCTGAAAGAGCTTCGCCGCATAGCCTGGAAGGGCCGCCCGCAGGGCCTCGTATTTCTCGCCCTGCTCGAAGTAGTAGTCGCGGTCCGGAAGCGTGAGCCCGGATTGCGACAGGTAGACGACGTAGCGGGTCGAGTCTCCCAGGTCGGGGAAAACCTGGAGAGAGAGCGGAGAGTCGATGCCGGAGGCGCGATTCTCGGCGCTCAGTCGAAGGAGGGCCGCGGCGGAGGGCGCCGAGAGAACGCCCTTCAGGTCCTCGTCCACCGGCCGCGTCCCGAGCGACTCGAGCTTGTCGGTGCTCATGTAGCTTCGGTAGAAATCGCCGACGCGCTGCTCGTCCGATCCAGCCGCCCGCTCCGGGGCTCCGGAGAGCTCCTCGATGATGGCCCTTTGGTTCTTCTCGCTTTCCTCGTCCAGGATGGCGAAGCTTCCCCAGGTTTGCTTGTCGGCGGGAATCTCCGTCTCGCGGATCCAGGTGCCGTTCACGTAGCCGTTGAAGTCGTCCTGAGGCCGCACGGAGGTCGAGAGACCCTCTTTGTAGATTCCCGACACGGGCTCCGCTTCCGCCGCGAAGCCCAACCGCGCGGCGACCAATGCCGCAGAAAGAGCCGCCAATCGTAGTCTCATGGCCGGTCATTTTACTTCGGCGGACGCAGGGCCGCTTGGACCTCCTCCAGGGCGTTGCTACACTGCCTCGGTGGCGAAGCCGATCATTCTCGCCGTGGACGACGACCCCGACGTGCTGCGCGCCATCGCGCGCGACCTTCGCCAGCACTACGGAAAGGAATACCGCATCGTCCGAGCGGAATCGGGGGCGCTCGCGCTCGACGCCCTCAAGGAGCTCACGGCACGCGACGAGCCGGTGGCGCTCCTCCTCTCCGATCAGAGGATGCCGCGCATGGACGGCGTGAGCTTCCTGAGCGAAGCCCGGACGGCGGCGCCGAACGCGAAGCGGGCCCTGCTCACGGCCTACGCCGATACCGACGCCGCCATCGGCGCCATCAATCAATCCCAGGTGGACTACTACCTCCTCAAGCCCTGGGATCCGCCCGAGGAGAGGCTCTACCCCGTCCTCGACGATCTCCTCGACGACTGGCGGGCCTCCTACCGGCCGGGGTACGAGGGACTCCGCGTGATCGGAGATCGGTGGTCGAGGCCGTCGCACGAGATCCGGGACTTCCTCGCGCGAAACCAGGTTCCCTATCGGTTTCAGGACGTCGAGACGCTCGCGCCGCCCAGACCCGAGCCGAGCGAGCTTCCACTGGTGGTGTTCGAAGGCGGGGACAGTCTCCGGGCGCCTACCGTCGCCGAGCTGGCGGATCGCGTCGGACTCACGACGCACGCCCGGGCGCCGTTCTACGATCTCGCCATCGTGGGCGCGGGACCCGCGGGTCTGGCGGCCGCCGTCTACGGCGGCTCTGAAGGTCTTCGCACGGTGCTGGTGGAGCGCGAGGCTCCCGGAGGGCAGGCGGGAACGAGCAGCCGGATCGAGAACTACCTCGGGTTTCCGTCGGGTCTTTCGGGAAGCGATCTCGCGCGGCGCGCCGTCACCCAGGCCCGGCGGTTCGAAGTCGAGATCCTGGCCCCTCAGGAAGTGACCTCGCTCCGGGTCGAGGGTCCTTACAAGCACTTGCGGCTCGGGGACGGAACCGAGATCGCCTGCCACGCGCTCATGCTCGCGACGGGAGTCTCCTGGAGGAGGCTTCCCGCCGAGAACGCGGACGAGCTCACCGGGCGCGGCTTGTTCTACGGCGCCGCGATCTCGGAAGCGGTGAGCTGCCGGAACGAGGACGTCTACACCGTCGGCGCGGGAAATTCCGCGGGCCAGGCCGCCCTTTACTTCTCCCAGTACGCCCGGCGGGTCACGATGCTCGTCCGCGGCTCCCTCGAGGCGAAGACCTCGCGCTACCTCGTCGATCGCCTGCGATCGACGCCGAACATCGAGATCCGGACGCCGATCGAGGTCCAGGCCTGCCACGGCTCCGAGAGACTCGAGGGCTTGACCCTCCGGAACTGCGAAACGGAGGAGATCGAGAGGGTCGAGGCGCGCTATCTCTTCGCGTTCATCGGAGCCTTTCCGCGAACGCAATGGCTCGAAGGCGTGGTGGCGCTCGACGCGCAGGGATTCATCTTCACCGGGCCCGATCTCGATCGGGAAGCTCATCTCGGCCAATGGCCGTTCCCGCGGCCGCCGTACCTCCTCGAAGCGAGCGTTCCCGGCGTCTTCGCCGCCGGCGACGTCCGCCACCAGTCGGTGAAGCGGGTAGCCTCGGCGGTCGGCGAGGGGTCGGTCGCCGTGCACTTCATCCACCGCTACCTGGCGAGCTTGTGACGGGAGGCGCAGGTGAGCGATAGCGAGCTTCGAGGCCTCGAGGTCTTCGAGGGGATTTCCGACGAGGTGCTGGAGCGCATCGCCTCCCTGGGCGACATCCTCGCCTTCCCGCGGGGCGCCGAGAATCATCCGCGACGGAGACCCGGTGGAGCACATGTTCATCGTCCTCTCGGGCACGGTCCAGATCCTCTTCGACGTCGGAGGGCACGAGACGCTCTACGACACCATGGGCCGGGGCCGGGTGACCGGGCTTCTTCCGTTCTCGCGCATGACCCACTCCAGCGCCCGGGTGGTGGCGGCGGAGCCGACGCTCGCCTACCGCCTGCACCGCGATCGTTTCAACGAGGTGCTGGCGCTCGCGCCCGACGTCGGCCAGCGACTGGTGGGCATCATGTCCGACCGGGTGCGCGAGCAGACGCGCGGCCAGCAGCACCGGGAGAAGATGGCGGCTCTCGGAAAACTGTCCGCGGGACTGGCCCACGAGCTGAACAACCCTGCCGCGGCCATACGTCGCGCCACGGCGAGTCTTTCGGAAGTTCTCGAGCGCCTCCCGAGGCTCGTCTCCTGCCTCGCCTCGCGCGGCATCGACGAGGAGCAGATGCGCTCCGCGTGCCGCATGCGGGAGACGACTCTCGAGCGAGAGGACGAGCCCTTGACCGCCCTCGAGCGGAGCGAGCGGGAGGGTGCTCTCGCCGATTGGCTCGAGGATCACGCCGTCTCCGACGCCTACCAGCGCGCGGCGACCCTCGTCGAGGCGGGAGTCGACCTCGACGACCTGGAGCAGGCGAAGGCGTCCGTCAGTGCCGAAGCGCTCGGAGACGTTCTGGCCTGGATCGAAGCGAGCCTCGCAGCGGACCATCTCCTCGCGGAGATCCGGGGCGCCTCAGGAAGGATCTCGGAGATCGTGGCCTCGGTGAAGTCCTACTCCCACATGGACCGCGCTCCCGCGCCCGAGCCGACCGACCTGCGCAGCGGGATCGAGAGCACTCTGGTCATGATGGCGCACGAAGTCAAGACGAAGTCCATCCGCGTCGTCCGGGTCGACGCGCCCGAGCTTCCCCCGGTTCCCGCGCACGCCGGCGAGCTCAACCAGGTCTGGACCAACCTCATCGACAACGCCATCGACGCCATGAGCGAGGGCGGTGAGCTTCGTATCGAGACCGCCCGCGAGGGGGACTACGTCGTGGTGCGCGTCATCGACGATGGACCGGGAATTCCGGAGGACGTGCTGCCGCGGATCTTCGATCCGTTCTTCACCACCAAGCCCGTCGGCGAGGGAAGCGGGCTCGGGCTCGACATCGCCCATCGCATCGTGACCCAGCATCGCGGGCAGTTGACGGTCGATTCCCGCCCGGGACGGACCGAGCTCGCGGTGCGGCTGCCGCTCTCCTGAGCCTCGGCGCGCGTATGTTATGATGCGCGCCGCCTTCGAAGGGGGTTCCCGCATGCCACAGTCGATTCTCGAAAAGCTGAAGAAGGGCATCGTACTCGGAGACGGAGGGTATCTCCTGGCTCTCGAGAGCCGCGGGTACGTGCAGGCCGGACCGTTCACTCCCGAAGTCGTGATCGAGCATCCCAACGCTCTCCGGGCGCTCCATCAGGAGTTCGTTCACGCCGGCGCCGAGGTCCTCCAGGTTCTGACGTTCTACGCCAGCGAGAACAAGCTGGCGCAGATCGGGTACGCGAATCGATTGGGCGAGATCAACCGCGCCGCGGTGCGCGTCGCCCGTGAGGTCGCGGGAAGCGAGATCCCCGTGGCCGGGAACCTGTCGCTCACCTGGAAGTACGAGGAAGGCAGCCCGGCGGCGGCCGACGAGTGCCGCCGCTTGTTCGACGATCAGATCCGGTTCCAGATGGAGGAGGGCGTCGACTTCTTCATCGGCGAGACGTTCCTGCACCTGGGCGAGGCGCTCCTGGCGCTCGAGAGGATGAAGAGGACCGGCCTACCGGTCATGGTGACGCTCGCCTTCGAAGGACAAAAGACCCGCGACGGGAAGAAGCCGGCCGAGGTCGCTCGGGCTCTCGAAGGGGCGGGGGCGGACATCGTCGGCACCAACTGTTTCATGGATCCCGCCCACATGCTGCCGGTCGTCGAAGAGATGCGGAAGGCGGTGAAGTGCCACGTCGCCGCCCAGCCCGTCGGCTATCGCTGCACCGACGACGTCCCGTTCTTCCCCGGGCAGAAAGGGTTCCCGGATCGGCTCGACCCCTATCAGCTCACCCGGTACGAGCTCGGCGACTTCGCGGCGCGCGCCCGCGATCTCGGTGTGAGCTACCTCGGCGGCTGCTGCGGCTGTCAGGGCGCGCACCTGCGCCAGATGGCCCGGGCGCTGGGGAAGAAGCCTATGGAAGAGCGGGAATGGAAGATCGACTACGCCCACCCGCAGTCGGCGACGGAAGCCTACAAGAAGCTGCGCGAAGTCTAGAGTCTAGAGCGCCAGTCGTTCCTTGCGCAGGAAGTCCGGGTCGAGGGACTCCCGCCCCAGACAGAGGAGCTTCGTCTCCAGGCTGTCGACGACGAAGGAGTCGAGACTGCGCTCCTCCTCGGGCCCGAGACCCTGGAACTCCACTCCCAGCCGGTAGCGGAAGGATTCGTTCGTTCGGCTTCCCTCGGAGCGCCAGGCGACGCGGCCTTCCGTCGGAATGACGCTCTCGTCCCGGGTGAGGTTCGCCATGTGAAGCGTGAGGCGGGTATCGACTTCGAATCCGTGGTCGCAGTGCAGGAGCACGCCGCCGCGGCTCAAGTTCCCCACCCGGGCCCGGTGGTACTCCGACTCCTGCGCCACCACGATCTCCAGATCGGTCTGGACCCGCAGCCGTCCGCGGGCGGCCACACGCTGCCGAATCTCCTCGGGGCTGAAGCGGCCGGCCGGCTGCCGCGCGAGTCCGTCCTGGGCCATCAGCATGTCGTAGAAACGCTTCAGCTCCTGCCACCTGGTTTCCTGCGCCTTCGAGAGGACCCCCCGCGCCAGGGTCTTGGCTTCGTTCAGCGTCGCGTATTCCTGAATGAGATCGAGGAGAGTTTTCACGGCCTTTCTCTAATCGTAAAGGACGGATTTCGATCCGGCAAGCCGTCGTGGCTCGAGGCCTTCGCTCCCCTTCGCTAACGATGCTGGTAGAGGTAGCGCACCAGCATGTAGATCCAGTAAATCACGAGAGACAGAGTGAGCGCCCGGCCGAACTCGCGCAGCCGGTCGAGCCACCGCCGCTTCTTCTCCGCCGGCGCGAGCGCGTAGACGACGGCGATGAGGACCACCAGCACGGCGATGTTCCTGATTCGCAGCATGGTTCAGAGCCGGGAAGGCTCGAGCCCGAGCCAGATGAGCCGCAGGGAATCGAGACGGAGCTCGGCGGCGGAGACCGCCTTCTCCGTTCGTTTCCGAAGCGCCTCCGCCTCCGCGACCTCTTTCCGGTCCACGTGATCGTTCACTTCGGCGAGCGATCGAAGCCGACCGACCTCGACCTCGAGGCGCTCCCGCGTTTCCCGGAGGCTCGCTCCCGTCCTCCGCTTACCCTCCTTTTTCGCGAGAGAACGCGCCTTTCCCAGCATTCGGGGCACGAGAGCCTCCAGAAACCCGAGGTCGCGGAACCGCAGTTCTTTCCTTCCATCCCGGAGGCGGCCCTCGAGCAGGGATGGCGGAAACGCCTCGGTCACGTCCGCGAGCCGTTGATCGATCACGGCCCGGAGCGGAGTCGGAGGGAGGAACCGGGTGACGTCGAGACCCGGCGGCGCGACGGCCTCGAGCACGAAGGTCGCCTCGAGAAGTATTCCTCGCCCGTTTCCGGGGAGCAGGGCGACGCTCGCGCTCGACGACGGATCCCCGAGAAGGAGGTCGAGGATTCCCACCACCATGGGATGGTCCCATGTCAGAAAGTCGAGCTCCCCCTCGCGCGTCGCCCGGACGCGGTCGGAGGTCATCGCCACCTCATCCGACCGGAGCCCGGGAAGCGTCGATACCCGGAGCTTCTTACCCTGGCGGAAGACGAAGGTTCGGGGCGAGATCCTCTCCAGATCCACCCCCAGGTAGTCGAGGGCATCGACGACGAAGGAATCGAGAGTCTCGTCCGAGTCCCATTTTTGGATCTCGGCCATCAGCGATTCCGACGCTCGAGGACGGTAGGAGCCGAGCTCCAGGAGACGGTCCCGCCCGGAGGCGAGCTCTCTCAGGACCCGTTCCTTGACCCGACGGGTCTCGGCGAGAAACGCGTCGAGATCCGGAGGCGGCGCCGGGGCTTCGTCCACGTCCCGGTCCTCGCCGTGAGCCGCGGCCAGGCGAAGGAGCTTCGACCCGAGCTCGTCGAAGGCGGCCGCTCCCGGGAGGCTGGTCTCGAAGGCGCCGAGCCCCTCGTGATGGAACCGGAAGAGCATCTCCTGGGCGGAGCCGGGAAGATAGGGAACGTGGATCGAGACTTCGTGCTCCTGTCCGATTCGGTAGAGACGTCCGATGCGCTGCTCGAGAAGCTCGCCGCCGAGCGGGAGGTCGAAGAGCACGAGGTGATGGGCGAACTGGAAGTTCCGGCCCTCGCTTCCGATCTCCGACGACAGAAGGACCTGCGCGGAGTCGCGGTCCTCGGCGAACCATGCGGCGTTGCGGTCCCGCGAAAGAAGGGAGAGTCCTTCGTGAAAGAGCGCCACGGATGCCGGGCTCACCCTCCGAAGCGCTTCTCCGAGCGCCGTCACCTTGTCCTTGAAGCGGCAGATGACGAGCACTTTCTCGGGCGCCACCTCGCGCAGGAAGTCGGAAAGCCAGAGAGCCCGGGCGTCGAAAAAGTACGGGTAGTCGGCGAGCGGCTGTTGGCCCGCGTCGGAGACGAACTCCTTCGCGAGCTGGCTACGCTGCGAGCTCTCCCGGCCCCGGGGCCATTCGAGCTTCCACGGCTCGAGCTTCCTCTCCGGGAACTGCGCCAGAACCGAGCGGGTGTTCCGGAACATGACGCGGCCCGGGCCATGCTGGTCGACGAGCGCGTCGAGAAGCGGCCCGCGGGCGTTTTCGTCGCCCGATCGAAGCCTTCTTACGAGGCCTCTCAGGCTCTTGGCCGCTCTCGGAAGAATCGCGGCCAGGTCTTTCGCTTCCTTCGCGGTGAGCTCGTTCCCCTCGAGAATCCGGGTCGCAATCGCGGCGACGGCGCGGTAACGCCTGCGATCCTTGCGGTAGCTTCCGAAGCTCGGGTAGCGTTCGGGGTCGAGGAGCCGGAGCCGCTCGAAATGACTCTCCTCCCCGAGCTGCTCGGGGGTCGCGGTGAGGAGGAGCACCCCCCGGGTTCGGGCGGCGAGCGACTCGACGAGAAGGTACTCGGGTCCGGGCCGGGTCAGGTGGTGGGCTTCGTCGGCGACGACCAGGTCCCACGCCGCGGCCTCCGCCTGCTTCCGCCGCTTCGGATCGCGCGCGAGAAACGGCGTAGCGGCGATCGCCGTCTGGACGAGAAGGAAGGGATTTCCCCCGTCGTCGGGAACGGCATCGAAGAAAGTTTCGTCGGCGATGGTGAACGAGAGATGGAATCGCCGGAACATCTCGACGAACCATTGGTTCACCAGCGGCTCGGGAACCAGGATGAGGACGCGTGACGCCTGGCCGCACCGGAGGAGGCGATGGATGACGAGCCCCGCCTCGATCGTCTTCCCGAGACCGACTTCGTCCGCGAGAAGTGCGCGCGGCCGCGCTCGGAACGCCACCTCGCGCGCGATCCCGAGCTGGTGGGGAATGAGCTGGATGCGACCCCCGAGAAACCCGCGGGCTTCCGATCTCAGGACGGCGTGGCGGTGCACGAGAGCGCGGCGACGGATGTCGAAGCCTCGACTCCGGTCCCAGAGCCCGGCGAGCAACCGGTCCTCGGGCTTGCTGAAGGTCAGGGTTCCCGAGAGCTCGCTCTCGGGAAGGCGGCGGGAGCGGTCCTCGTAGACGAAGAGCCCGGAGCACTCGACCACCTTCTCGATTCGGAGCCTCCGGCCGCGCTGGTCCTGGACTTCGTCGCCCACGCGGAACGCGACGCGGCGGATCGGCGCCGCGCCCGAAGCGTACCGGCGAAGGGTGTCGCTCGCGGGAAACCTCAGAACCAGGCTCCGCTTCTCGATGCTCTCGACTCTCCCGAGACCGAGCTCCGGCTCCGCCTCGCTCACGAAGCGCTGGCCGACGACGTACGGCGACATGCGCCGTATGTTATCTTGCCGGAAGTCAAGGGAGCGACGATCGTTCGCGCCCCCCGCGCTTTGATATTCTGAAGCGGCATGCGCGCCCTGGCTCCCGCCGTCCTCTGGCTCCTCGCTTCAATCCGCGTTGCAGCCTCGGGGAGGCATGACGGGTTTCGTCGCCTGGAAGGAGACGGAAACACTCGAGGACCCGCCCCGTGGATTCCCCCCCGGAGACCGATGGGAAAATCCCTCACCCCAGGTCACAGGTGAGTGACGGCAAGCCCTCTATCCTTGCTTCCATGTTCGGGGCTCACGCCGGCGCCGACCGGGTCGGGACCTACTCCCCCGTCGTCCTCAGTCGAATTCTGAAACGCACGGCGGACGAGGCGCGCTCGGGCGCGCTCCAGGTGGTCTCGGGCCCTTCCCTCAAGACCATCCATTTCGATCGGGGCGCGGTCCGGTTCGCGGCCAGCAACGTTCGAACGGACCGCCTCGGCGAGAGCATGCTCGCCCACGAGTTCATCTCCAGACAGGATTACGAGCGCGCGGTCGAGAGGATGAAGAACGACCGATGCCGATTCGGCGAGGCCCTGGTCTCTCTCGGCCGCCTCACCGAGGACGAGGTGCACCGGGAGGTCGCAATCCAGGTGCAGCGGATCGTGCTCTCCTTGTTTCGAACTGCCGCGGGCACGTACAGCTATGACGACTCTTCCGATGACGCGGCGATCGCCACCGCTCTGCCCTTCGGGCTTCCGGTCCCCCCGCTCATGCTCAAGGGTCTGCGGGCGATCGAAGACGGAAAGTTGATTCTTTCCGTGCTGCCTCCATCCACCACCCGCGTCCGCGCCGCCGCGGCCCCCCCGAAAGGAGCGCCCCTCAAGAAGCTTTCGGACGGGGAGCGGTCCGTTCTCGAGATCGCGGGCGAGGGAACCGAGATTGGAGACATCGTTCTACGGAGCGAGCTCGGCCGGAGCGCGGCGTTCCGAAGCTGCTTCATTCTGCTCTCGCTGGGTCTGCTCGAGGCGATTCGCGACGACGTCTCGCCGTCTCTCGACCCCGAGCCGTCCGCGCCCCTCGAGCCCCCGGAGCCAATGGAAATCCTCGAGCCCTGCCGCGACCTCATCGTGGCGCAGTTCGACAAGCTCTCGATGGTGAGCGAGCGCGACCTCCTCGGCATCCGGACGGACGCGAACCACGAGCAAGCTTCCGAAGCCTACGAGGCGCTCAAAGCCGAGTGGGCCGAGGTCCGCCAGCAGACCCAGGACGAGGTGCTCCTGGACAAGGTCGACGCCATCCAGCTCCAGCTGGCGACGGCGTACGCACGGGTCCGGCTGGAGCTCGACAACCGGAAGCTGAAACCGGAGCCCGAGCCCCGGGACTTCGGCCGCCGCGAGCGCATCGAGCAGCTCGCGCGCGACGCCCGGCTTCACGTCCAGGTCAGGGACTGGAGCGGCGCCGTCCCGCTCCTCATCGAGCTGGTGGCGCTCGAGCCTCAACGGGCCGAGTTCCAGGCCCTTCTCGGGAAAACGATGCAACATAGTCCTTCCATGAGGAAGAACGCCGAGCAGCATCTGCTCGAAGCGGTGATGCTCGCTCCCCAGGACATTTCGATGCGGCTCGAGCTCGCCCGCTACTACTTGACCGGCTCCAACCGATCCCGGGCGCGCGGCGAGATCCAGGCGGTCCTCGGGATGGACCCGGGAAACGCAGAAGCCCAGCGGCTCCTGGCCTCGCTTCGCGACCCCACGCCGATGCAGAAGCTCTTCAACAAAGTCTTCCGCTGATTCGTCAGCGCCAGGCTCCCCTTTCTTGGATTTTCCCGCGGCGAGCCGGTACCATTGCCGTGCCATGCAAACTCGAAAGCTGCGGGTCGCGGTTCTGGGCGCGGGCAAGTGGGCCGAGCACGCTCACATTCCGGGATGGAAGAGAGACCCGCGAGTCGAAGTCGTGGTCCTCGCGGACGTGGTGCGGGAGCGCGCAGAAGAGCTCGGAAGGCAGCTTTCGATCCCGGAGGTGACCACCGACTGGCAGTCCGCCGTTTCGCGGCCGGACGTCGACGTCGTCGACGTGGTGACGCCGTCTTCCACGCACTTCGAGCTCGCCATCGCCGCGCTCGAGTCCGGCAAGCACGTTCTCTGCGAGAAGCCTGTCGCCTACGATTACCGCGAGACTCGCGGAGCTTCTGAGCTCGCCCGCAAGAAGGGTCTCAAGACGAAGCTCGGGTTCACGTTCCGCTACAGCCCCGGGGTCCAGTACGCGAGATCGCTTCTCGACGAGGGCTTCGTCGGCCGGGTTTTCTTCTTCAACGGATACGAGCAGAACTCTCAATGGCTCGATCCGGAGGAGCCTCTCCGCCAGTCGGACCCCGAGGCCGACCCGAGCGTCCTCCAGACGTCGTCTCTCGAGGGCTACGGGGCTCCGATCATCGACATCGGCCACTGGTGGGTCGGTGCCGACCTCGCGCGGGTAGTCGGGGTCATGACCAACTTCATCCCCGAGAGACGGGTGCGCGGGCTCGAAGGGATGAGGCGCATGAACATCGACGACGGCGACATCTTCATCGGGGAGCACGTGAACGGCGCCCTGACCTCGATCCAGACGAGCTTCGTCACCATCGGCAACTACCCGGGAGTCGAAGCACGGGTCTACGGGGATCGAGGGGCCATCATCTGCCGTCTCGTCGAGGAGCGGGGCGTCGCCGAGACCATCCGCGTCGCGACCAAAGACGAGGTCGAGTTTCGCGAGCTCGCGATTCCCGAGCGCTTCTACCCGGCGGGAGGCCATGCGCGCGAGTCCTGGCGGAGCCTGTTCTACGCCAACCTCATCCGGGACTTCATCGACGAGATTCTAGAGGGCGGCACGCGGAATCAGGGAGGCTTCGAGGACGGCGCGTGGGTCCAGGAGACCATCAACGCCGTCGAGGTCTCGTACCACGAGCGCCGCTGGGTCTCGCTCCCCCTCCTTAGCCCCTGATGTGATGACGCGCCTCCCGAACTGGCTGGACCGCTTCTTCGACGGGTACTACCGGCGACACCCGGTGAACGCCACCTTCATCGGTTTCCACGAGCACGACCACCGGCTTCCCGATTTCTCCGATGGGGACGCGGACGTTCTGCTCGCGGAAGTCGACACCCTGACCGCGGAGGCGCTGACTCCCCTCGAGAAGATCGACCTGGATCTCGCCGCGGGACAGCTCGAGATCGAGCGCTGGGAGCGTGCCTCGGGCCGCTTCCATGAGCTCAATCCCGCCTGCTACACGGGTGAGGCCGTCTTCGGTGTGTTCTCTCTCCTGCTCCGCGAGTTCGCCCCGCGCAAGGAGCGATATCGAAAGGCGGGGGAAAGGCTCGCCGCCATTCCCGCCTTCCTCGACCGGGGAAAGAAGAACCTCCGCGCGGCGCCGCCCCTCTGGACGGCGCGAGCCCTGCGCGAGTGTGAGGGAGCGATCGATTTCTTGGACACGGGCATGGCCCGACTCGAAGACTCCGGGGTCCTCGCGGTCCCGGCCGCTGAGGCTCGCCGCGCGTTCGCGTCCTTCCACCACCACCTGGAGCGCGGTCTCGGAGCGGCGGCCCACGCCTGCGGGGCCGAAGGTTTCGATCTTCTCCTGCGCAAGGCGCACTTCCTCGATGAGTCCGCATCGGAGATATCCGCCCGCGCACGCGAGGGGCTTCGTCGGTCGGAGGCGGAGCTCGCCGTGGGAGCTCCCAGATTCGGGTCGAGCGACTATCGGGACGTGCTCGCCCGTCTCGAGGAGACAGGTCCGCCGCCGGAGCAGACTCGAAAGAGGTGCCGGGATCTATGGGAGGAGAGTCGGGCCTTCGCGGTCGACCGCGGTCTCATCACCTGGCCGGACTATCCCCTCGATTTCGTTCCCCAGCCGGCGTGGGCGCGGGAGGCCGCTCCCAAGTTGTACTTTCTCTTCTACCGATCGCCGGCGCCCTTCGACGCCCTTCCGCGCGTGGACCATCTGTTGCCGCCGGCCGAGTCCGGGATCGCGGAGGCGGTCCTCAAGCTGAACCACGTCATCCACCATGCGGGTCTCGGACACCACGTTCAAAACTGGCACGCCTCGCGCGCTCCCTCGCGAATCGGCCGCGTCGCCGCTGTCGACTGCGCGTATCGCATCGCCATGCTTTGCGGAGGCACGATGGCGGAAGGATGGGCGTCTTACGCGACCGATCTGATGGACGAGGCGGGGTACCTGACCCCGCTCGAGTCGTACGCCGAGCACCACGCGCGAGCCCGAGCCGCGGCCCGCGCCGTCGTGGACGTCGAGCTGCACCATGGCCGCATGAGCCTCGAAGAAGCGGAGCGATTCTATCGAGAGCACACCAACATGAGCGAGGCCGCGGCCCGCTCCGAGGTGACGAAGAACAGTATGTTTCCCGCCGCCGCCCTCATCTACTTCGTCGGCTCGACCGCGATCCGCGACCTGCGGCGGGAGCACGAGGGTCGCCTCGGGCTACGAGGCTTCCACGATCGTTTTCTCGCCCACGGCTCCCTTCCGGTCGCTTCGATCGGGCGCGCGATGGCGCTCGAAACCGGCTGAGGGGCTATTCCGGCTCCGCTTTCGCCGGCAGGGCGAACGCCACGTACGCTCCACCCGTCGGCGCATCGCCGGCCCTTCCGCCTCCGGCCGCGATGACTACGAACTGACGCCCTTCCGCCTCGAAGGTCGCAGGCGTCGCGTTCCCCGCGAACGGCAATATCGTTTCCCAGAGCAGCTCGCCGGTCCGTTTGTCGAAGGCGCGGAGCTTCTTGTCGTAGCTCGTGGCCCCGATGAACAGGAGACCGCCCGCCGTCACGATCGGCCCTCCGTAGTTCTCGCTTCCCGTGTCCTCGAGGCCGCGGGCGACGAGCTCCGGATACTCGCCGAAGGGAATCCGCCAGGCATACTCGCCGGTGTTCAGATCGATGGCGCTCAGCGTTCCCCAGGGCGGCGCGACCGCGGGATAACCGTCCGGGTCCCGGAATCTCTTGTAACCCGTGAATCGGTACGGTTGCTTCGCGGATACCGCCTCCGTCGAGATCACGTCCTCGCCCGTGACCACGTATTCGACGATGGCGTTCACCGATTCGTCCGCCAGATCCGGGAACCCGGGCATCCTTCCTGCCCCCTCTCGAAGGACCGCGACGAGCTCCGGCCGCAAGCGCCGCGCGCCCAGCCCGACAAGCGAGGGAATCGAAGGCGGCGCTCCCGCCCCGTCGTCGCCGTGGCAGGACGCGCACTCGCGCAGGTAGAGCGCTCGTCCGCCGAGGCCGGCATCGCTCGGAACCAGGCGCCCCGTCCAGGCCATGTCGTTCGCGTTCACGTACAGAAGGCCGGTCTCGGGATCGAACGCCGCTCCGCCCCACTCCGCGCCGCCGTCGAAGCCGGGAAACACCACCGTCCCGCGCTCGAGGGAGAGAGGCGCGAACGGACCCTCGCTCGAAAGCTTCGAGAGCTCGGCGAGCGCCCACGCATGCGCCTCGGGCGTTCGCGTGGTCATCATTTCCGCCGTGAGCCGCTGCCGCGCGAAAGGCTTCGGAAGCACCGGCACGGGCTGCGTGGCGGAGGCTGCTTCGCCCGGCACGTCGCTCGCGGGAACGGGCTGGTACTCGATGGGAAAGATCGGCTCTCCCGTCGAGCGATCGAAGACGAAGACCAGGCCGTGCTTGGTCAGCTGGGCGACGGCGTCGACCGACTTCCCGTTCCGGTTCACGGTGACCAGGCTCGGCGGCGACGGGAGGTCGCGGTCCAGGATGTCGTGACGAACCACCTGGAAATGCCAGAGGCGCTTGCCGGTTCCGGCATCGAGCGCGAGGAGCGAGTTCGCGAAAAGGTTGTCTCCGATGCGATCGCCGCCGTAGAAATCCGCGGCCGCCGAGCCGGTCGGGACGTAGACGATCCCGCGCGCCACGTCGAGAGCCATGCCCGCCCAGTTGTTCGCGCCGCCGCTCGCGGTCCACGAGTCGCCGGACCAGCTCTCGTAGCCCGGCTCTCCGGGATGCGGAATGGTGTGGAACGTCCAGCGCAGCGCTCCGGTCCTCGCATCGTACGCGCGCACGTCGCCCGGAGAAGAAGGCAGCTCTTCTCCCACGCGGCCGCCGACGATGAGGGTGTCCCGATAGACGACTCCCGGCGACGTCAATTGAACCGACTGCTTCTCGGGATCCCGGCCCAGATTCGCGCGGAGGTCGATGCGTCCGCCTTCCCCGAAGGTGGCAATCGGCTTCCCGGTCTCGGCGTCGAGGGCGTAGAGGAAATGCAGCACTGCCGCGAACACCCGCCGGTCGGCGCCGTCCGCCCAGTACATCAGACCGCGATTCGGCCCTCGACTCTCGACTCCCGAATCGAACGTCCACAGGAGCTCTCCCGTCGCGGCGCGAAGAGCAAAAGTCTTGTGCGACGGCGTCAGCGCATAAAGGACGCCGTCGACGACGATGGGCTGGGTCTGCAGGCCCCCGGCCTCCCCGGTGTCGTAGGTCCAGGCGACCTCCAGGTTTTTCACGTTCCCGCGGTCGATCTGACGCAGGCTAGAATAACGAATCTGTTCGGGGCCGCCCCCGTACGACTCCCATCTTCGATATTCGGGCGGGGTGAGGAGAAGGAGAACGATGAACAGCATCGGAACGCCATGAGAGTATCAAAGACCACGTTCGGCGGGATCGGGTTCGGGGTCGCGACCCTCGCCCTCGGCCTCGCCGCGACGGGCCTGGTATTCGGCGTGGTGAGCGGGGTTCTCCTCCGCCCCTTTCCATTTCACGATCCCGAGCGACTCGTTCTCGTCTGGGACACGAACCGCGACCGGCCGCGAGATCTCGAGATGACCTCCTACTCGAACTTCGTCGACTACGCGGCGCTGAACGAAGTCTTCGAAGGGACGGCCGCGTGGCAGCGGCCGACGTCGATGACCCTGAAGAGCACCGAGGGCGCGGAGGAGATCCACGCGAGCGTCGTCACGTCGAGCTTCTTCGCCGTCGTCGGAGTCGAGCCCGTCCTGGGACGCGGCTTCCTCCCGGAGGAGGGTGTGCCTGGGGGGCCCGGCGCCGTCGTTCTGAGCGATGGGCTCTGGCTGCGACGCTTCGGAGCTTCCGCGGAGGTCCTGGGCTCGACCGTCGTCCTCGACGGCGCTCCCTACGCCGTCGTCGGCGTCGCTCCGCCCGAATTCGAGAGCCCGGCCGGAGAGAGCGAGATCTTTCGTCCCGATGGCGTTCGCACCCAATGCCATTGACCGAGGACAGAACTATCTTTCGGTGATTGGGCGGTTGAGGCCGGAGGTCGCGCTCGAAGCGGCGCAGTCCGAGATGGACAGGCTCGGGAGCACGCTCGAGCGCGAGTACCCGGCGACGAACGACGGCGTGAGGCCGCGTCTCGTTCCTCTGTCCGACCACGTTCTCGGGCCGGTGCGGCCCGTGATCCTGACTCTGTTCGGAGGGGTCCTGTTCCTTCTCGCCGTCGCCTGCGCCAACGTCTCCAACCTGCATCTCGCGAGAATCGTGTCGCGCGAGGGCGAGATCGCAATCCGCCTCTCGCTCGGAGCCTCGAGGCTCCGGGTCTTCGCCTCGACGCTGCTCGAGGCAATGTGGGTCTGGGCCGGAGGTGCCGGAGCAGCCCTCGTGGCTATCCGGGTCGGGTTCCCCTTCCTGTCTTCGCTCCTCGGCGACCGGCTTCCCCGCGTTCTCGAGGGAAGGCCCGACGGCGCGACGCTCGCGTTCACCGTAGTCGCCGCGGCGGCGACGGCGCTCGCGTTCGGAGCACCGGTGGCGTTCTACGCTTCCCGGGTCACTCTGCAACGGAGCCGGGCCGGTCGAGGGGCGGAGACCGAGGATCCCGCCGGTCGGCGCCTGCGCCGCGCGCTGGTGGTCGCCCAGATCGCTCTCGCCTGCGTGCTCCTCGTCGGGAGCGGGCTTCTCGCGAGAAGCCTGCTTCGACTGAGCCGCGTGCCTCTGGGCTTCGAGGCGGAGAACGTCCTCGTCGCCCGCGTCGCCCTCGGCGATTCATACGCAGAGGAGGCGCGCCGAATCGCCTACATCGAAGAGCTTCTCGACCGACTCCGGGTGCTTCCTTCCGTCACCTCCGTCGGCGCTTCGACCATCGTGCCGATGAACCGATTCGGAATCGATTTCGACGTTCCCTATTACCTCCCCGGAAGCCCCGAGCCCGAACGGGCCTCGGCCCCCAAGGCGCGGTTCCGCGCGGCCACTCCCGAATACTTCCGAACGCTCTCGACTCCTCTTCTCTTCGGTCGGGACTTCACCCGGGAGGATCGGATGGATAGACCGCGCGTGGTCATCGTGAACCGAACGCTCGCGCGCCGGCTCGGACGCCCGGAGAGCGCCGTCGGGAGCCGACTCCGATTCTTCTGGGCGGACTGGCAGACCTACGAGATCGTCGGCGTCGTGGAGGACACACGAACCTACCGCGCCGCGGACGAGCCGCTCCCGGAGCTCTTCGTCCCCCATTCCCAGAACCCGTACCTGGTCATGAACGTCGTCGTGGCGAGCTCGGGAACGTCCGAGCCTCTCGCGGAGGCCGTGCACTCGGTCGCGCGGAGCCTCGATCCCGACGAGCCCGTCATCGCGACCCTCCCGCTCCCCGCGCTCGTGTCGGCCACGATGGCTCGCGAGAACCTCGCCGCGCGGCTCCTGGGTCTCCTTTCGGCGGCGGCGGTCCTCCTGGCGCTGGTCGGCGTCTACGCCGTGCTCTCGTTCACCACGAGGCGACGGACTCGAGAGATTGGAATCCGCATGGCCCTCGGAGCCGCGCCCGGAGGAATTCTGAAATGGGCGTTGAGACAGGGCGCGGTCCTGACCCTCGCCGGGATCGGCGTCGGTCTGGCGGTGTCGTTGGCTGCCGCCGGCGTCCTCTCGGAGCTCCTGTTCGGCGTGGGCATTCGAGATCCACTCACCTTCATCGCGGCCCCGCTTCTTTTGTTCGTCCTGTCGATGACAGCGTCCTACCTCGCAGTGCGGCCGGCCGTTCGGATCGATCCTGCGGCGGCGTTTCGATCCGAGTAGCTTCCTCGAAAGGAGGTCTCGAAGTGGCGAAGCTCCCCCCGAGCGAAGAGAGCGTCTCCCGGGCGCGAAAACTGGTGGAGGGCTACTGCAAGAAATCCGGAACCACCACGCATCCCGAAAAGGAAGTGACGGAGCTGGTGGTGCTGGGTCTCGCGCGCCACATGGACGAGCTCGGAAAACCGCTCTGCCCCTGCCGGTTCTACCCCGACAAGAACGAGGAGGTGAAGCACCGTACGTGGATCTGTCCCTGCGACGACATGCAGATCTACAAGTATTGCCACTGCCTCCTGTTCGTGAACGCGAACGGACAGCCCATCACCGAGCACCTGCCCGCGGATCACGAGGGCCGCGGGATCCACGGCCTCGTCCCCGACCCGACACCCCATCTCGGGCGCCCGCTGCGGGACAAGGCGGAGGAAAGAGAGAAGGAACGGAGAGAGCGTCCCTCGTAGAGCGCGGAGGAAACGAGTACAATAGCCGGGTTGGTCCAGCCAGTAGAATGAATGACGTCACAAAAAGATAGTTTCCACGCTCTCGGTTTGTCGCCTTCGACCCTCCAGGGGCTGACCCAGATGGGCTACGAAAAGCCCACACCGGTTCAGCTCGATACCATCCCCGCCTTTCTCGAGGGGCACGACCTCGTGGTGCAGTCCCGAACGGGAACGGGGAAGACCGCCGCCTTCGGGATCCCGATCGTCGAACGGGTCGACGTCGGAAAGGGTGAGATCCAGGCCCTGGTCCTGACGCCCACCCGCGAGCTGACGGTCCAGGTGCGGGAAGAGATCGCGCAGATCGGAGCGGCGAAAGGCGTACGGGTTCAGTCCATCTACGGCGGCGACTCGATGGCCGATCAGGTCCGCGGTATCGAGGCAGGGGCCCACGTCGCGGTGGGGACTCCCGGCCGGGTGCTCGACCTCCTGAGGCGAGGCTCCCTGCGCCTGGACGCGGCCCGGTACCTCGTGCTCGACGAGGCCGATCGGATGCTCGACATGGGCTTCGCCGTGGAGATGGGCCAGATCATGTCGTTCGTCCCCAAGGAGCGCCAGACGCTCCTGTTCTCCGCCACCGTTCCTCTGGGGATTCGCGGAATCATCTATAACTACCTGAAGGAGCCCCGCTGGGTCCTTCTCTCCGAGGACTTCGCCTACGTCAAGGAAGTCCGCCACACGTACCTCATCACCCCGAGGATGCAGAAGGAAGCGGTCCTCGAGAAGCTCATCGAGTACGATCAGCCCACTTCCTCGATGATCTTCTGCAACACCCGCGAGGAAGTGCGCTCGGTCGCGAACTTTCTCGTGCGGCGCGGGCTCCCGGCGGCGATGATCTCGAGCGATCTCCCCCAGAAGAAGCGCGAGCAGGTGATGGCCCGCTTCCGCTCCGGCCACATCCGCCACCTGGTGGCGACGGACGTCGCCGCCCGCGGGATCGACATCGAGGAGCTGTCCCACGTCTTCGTCTATTCCACTCCCGATTCTCCCGAGGCCTACATCCATCGGGCGGGCCGCACCGGCCGCATCGGGCGGGGCGGCGTCGTGGTATCGCTGGTCTCCGCGACCGACCTCATGAGCTTCAATCGCCTCGCGAACCGCTACCACCTGCAACTCGAGGAGCGGTCGGTCCCGACCGAGGAAGAGGTCGAGGCGCGGAAGACCGAGCGTCTGGTCGCTCTTCTCGCCCAGGAAGCGAGCGGGGTCTCCGCGGACGACGTCGAGGATCTCCGCAAGGTCGCCGACGCGATCTGCGCCCACCCCGAGCGCCACCGTCTAATCGCCCATCTGATACAACGCGACGTCGCCGCCGTCGAGCCGCCGGAAGAAGAGCCCGAGGTCCCGGCGGAGCCCGCTCCCTCTTCGGAGTCGAAACCGGGTCCAGGTGAGGGTCAAGGCCAGGGTCCGGGTCAAGGCCGTAGGCGGGGACGAAGGCGCGGGAGGCGACGCGAGTAGGAGGGGAAGGCCGATGACGAAAGCGATCCTGGCGAGCTTTCTTTTCGCCGCAAGCCTCGCCGCAGCGCAGGACGACGCCGTGACTCTTCGCGCGGGGACGCTCATCGACGGAAAAGGCGGGGTGACCCGGGACGCCGTCATCGTCATCGAAGGCTCGCGCATCGCCCGCGTCGGGGGCGAGCCCAAGGGGAAGGTCCACGATCTCTCGCGGCTCACCGTACTTCCCGGGCTCATCGATACCCACGTCCACATCTCCTCCCACTTCGGGAAGGACGGACGCTATACCAACGAGGGCGAGACGCCTTCGCAATTCATCCTCTACGCCGTCGAGAACGCATACCGGACGCTGATGGCGGGCTTCACCACGGTGCAGAGCATCGGCGCCCCCCAGGACCTCGATCTCCGGGACGCGATCGCGCGCGGCATCGTTCCCGGCCCGCGCATCCTCACCTCCATCCGCCCCGCGAACGAGAACACCGGCACACCCGAGCAAATCCGCGCGTTCGTGAGGACCGTGGCTCAGGAGGGCGCGGACCTCATCAAGCTCTTCGCCTCCAAGAGCATCCGCGAGGGCGGAGCCCAGACCATGACCGACGAGCAGATCCAGGCCGCCTGCGACGAGGCGAGAAAGCTCGGCCTCCGGAGCTGGGTTCACGCCCACGCGGCGAGCGCGATGAAGGCCGCGACCCTCGCGGGATGCACGGCAGTCACCCACGGAAGCCAGGGGACGGACGAGGTCTTCGCGCTCATGGCGGAGCGCGGCACCTACTTCGAGCCCAACATCGGGCTCGTGTCGCAGAACTACCTCGCGCACAAGCCGCAATACTTCGGCATCGGGAACTACACCGAGGAGGGGTTCGCTTTCATGGAGGCGAACATCCCGAGAAAGCTCGACATGTACCAGCGGGCGATGGAGCACGAGAAGCTGAAGCTCCTGATGGGAACGGATGCCACCGCCGGGGCCCACGGCCGAAACGCCGAGGAGATCGTCTACCGTATCGAGAAGGCGGGGCAGAAACCGCTCGACGCGATCGCGGGGGCGACCTCCCTCGCGGCGGAGTCCCTCGGGCTCGGAGACGAGGTCGGCACTATCGCTCCAGGGATGCAGGCGGATATCATCGCCGTCGAGGGGAATCCCCTCTCGGACGCGACCGCCCTGCGCAGGATCGCCTTCGTCATGAAGGGCGGGAAGATTTTCCGGAAGTAAGAGAGTTCTGCGCGCCCCCTGAACCCCGTCCCGACCAACCGAACTACTTTAGTTTCGTCACCGAACGTCCACCGCGCTCCCAGGTTCGAGAACGTGAACGTCGAGGGCTGCGTCGCCTCCCTCTGGTTGTACGTCACGTGGAAGTTCCCCGAGGGACCTCGGGGCGCCTGGCATCCTACTTGAGAACTCTCCTTAGAGAGAATCCCTTAGAGGGATGCGGCACGAAGGCCAAGGCCGAGTTCGGACAAAAATCAGAACCGCCCGGAGAATCCACTCCTTTGAGTTGAAGTCCTTGAAGGGAGGTTCAAGAGGGTTCATTGTTTGCATTGACGTCCTCCCTAAACGTTTCGCGTGTCGATGAAACAGCAGATTGACACCGCTCCCGCACCACCGCGAGCGAGGTGAGGAGGAGGCAAGCACCGACCACCGCGGGAAAGTGTCGTCCCTGCTCTTTAGGTCGGGGTTGGAACCCACGGCCCCGGTCGGCAAGCTCACCGATCGGGCGTGGATTGGGCGTGCTACTTCGAGTAAGCACGCTAGTGTTGACATCAGAGTACACGATTTTGTATACTTACAAGTAATCAACAGGGGGGACTTTGAGCGCAATGGTTCGAATCCGGGACGAGGATCACGAGATGGTAAAGGAGCTCGCGGACAGAGCAGGGATGTCGATTTCCGAAGTGGTCAGTCGTGCGCTCGAGGAGTATCGTCGGAAGCACTTCTTGTACGGCCTTGCCGAAGACTTTGCCGCGCTTCGAGTCCGCGACGGGGATTGGGAAGACGAGATCGAAGAGCGTCGCGCCTGGGACGGAGTCCTTGGTGACGATATCGAGAGCGAATAGCGCGGTGAAGCCCGCAAGAGGCGAAGTCTGGTTCGTAAATCTCGACCCCGCGACGGGCCGAGAGCAGGCGGGAAAGCGGCCCGCCCTCGTGATGTCCGTGAACGAGCTCAATCAGAGCGCAGCGGAACTGGTCGTCGTACTTCCTATCACCAGCCGCTACAAACAGGTGCGCTCGCACGTTCCGGTTGACGAGGGCGACGGCGGTCTCACCATCAGGAGTTTCATCAAATGTGAGGACATTCGCTCCATCTCCGTCCGGCGCCTGGAACGACGTCTCGGAACCGTTTCCACCGCAGCACTCGCGGCGGTGGAAGACCGACTCAGGATCCTTCTCGGCCTCTGACGTCGTTCGCCGTCAGTTCTTCCGGAAGCGGCTCGTCGCGAACAGGAGCACCGTCGTTCCGATGATCGCGAGCGCCGCGAACTGGCGCCAGAGCGCGTCGAGGCCGGCGCCCTTGAGGAAGATCGCGCGCACGATCTCGAGGTAGTGGCGCACCGGGTTCGCGAGCGTCACCCACTGGAAGACCTCCGGCATGCTGGTGACCGGAAACATGAACCCCGAGAGCAGGATCGCGGGCATGAAGACCAGGAAGCTCGCCATGAAGGCCTCCTGCTGGGTCGCGGAGATGGTCGAGATGAGGAGACCCACGCCGAGCGCCGAGAGCAGGTAGAGCACGCTCGCGGCCAGCAGCAGGAGGAAGCTCCCGCGGAACGGCACCTCGAACCACCACAGGGCGACGGCGGTGACGATGGCAAGGTCCACGAGGCCGATGAGGGCGAAGGGGATGGTCTTGCCGGCGATCAGCTCCCCCGCGGTCAGCGGGCTCACCATGAGCTGCTCCAGCGTCCCGATCTCCCGCTCCCGCACCACCGCGAGCGAGGTGAGGAGGAGACATACCAGCATGATCAGCGCGCCCACCACCGCGGGCACGTTGTAGTCGCGGCTCTCCAGGTCGGGGTTGAACCAGGCCGCTCGGCGAGGTCGATGGGCGCTGGAGCCAGGGCGATTCCGGCGGCGGGCGAAGTCGGCGACGATGCGCTCGGCGTAGCCCTGCGCCACCGTGGCGGTGTTGGAGTTGGTGCCGTCGAGGAGGATCTGGACCCGGGCTTCCCCCGGCGAGGTCGCGCGCGAAGTCACGGGAATGTCAAGCCCGACGACCGCGTCGCCGTGCTCGAGCGCCCGCACCAGGTCCTCCGGCCGGTCGGAGCGGCCGACGATTCGGAAGTAGCCGGAGGCGGTGAGCGCATCGACCAGATCTCGCGCGGACCGGCTGCGATCGTGGTCGACGACGAAAGGTCTCGGTGTCGGCGACGTCGGTCGAGACCGCGTAGCCGAAGACCAGGAGCTGGATGACCGGCGCGACGAAGATCACCGCGCGCCAGCCGCGGATCGCGGAAGATCTGCCGGAACTCCTTGCGCACCAGCCCCGCGCACCCGTCTCCGCGCTCGTGCGCTCTCACGCGAGCTCCTTCCGGAACACGCGGACCGCGAGCCACGAAGCCGGCGACGCCGAAGGCGATCATCAGGAGCCCCTGACTCCAGAGCACCTCCGGGCCCACGCCCTTGAGGAAGATCCCGCGCGTCACCACCAGGAAGTACCGCGCCGGCACGAGGTAGGTGAGCCACTCGCAGCACGAGCGGCATGACCTTCGATCGCGAACATGAAGCCCGAGAGCAGAAAGGCGGGCAGGAAGGTCGCGACCATCGCGATCTGCGTCGCCAGCAGCTGCGAGCGGGCCACGGCGGAGATGAACATCCCGAGCCCCAGCGCCCCGACGAGGAACGCGAACGAGAGCGCCATCAGCAGGAGCGGGCTGCCGCGGAACGGCACGTCGGAACAGAAAGCACCCCGAGGCGCTCGACCGCGACGACGTCGACGAGGCCGATGCCGAGGTAGGGCAGCAGCTTGCCGAGGACCACCTCGGCGCGGGTCACCGGCGTCGCGGCGAGCTGCTCCATCGTGCCGCGCTCCCACTCCCGCGCGATGGTGAGCGAGGTGAGCATGGCCGCGATGATCATCATGATCACCGCGACCAGACCGGGCACGATCATGTTGCGGCTCGAGAGCTCCTCGTTGTACCAGACCCGGATCTCCGCGCCGGATCGGCGGACGCACGCCGCCGTCCGGCGAAGGCGACGCGCGAGCGAGTAGGTCTGCACGATGCCTCGCGCGTAGCCCATGCGCGATGGTGGCGGTGTTGGCGTCGCTGCCGTCGACGATCGCCTGCACCGCGCGGTGCGTCCGCGGCCGCACCGAGGTCGCGCGGCGAAATCCGGGCGGGATGACGAGCACCAGCCGGACGTCGCCGCGGTCGAGCAGCCGCGCGATCGTCGGCGGGTCCTCGAGGACCGTCGACGAGCCGGAAGTAGCCCGAGGCCCGGAAGGCGTCGACCAGCTCGCGGCTGCGCGCGATGCGGTCCTGGTCGAGCACCGCGATCGCGGATGTCGTCCACGTCCCAGGTGATGGCGTAGCCGAAGAGGATCGAGCAGCAGCACCGGCAGCAGGAAGGCGAGGATCAGGCTGCGCGGGTCGCGGCGGAGCTGGAGCGCCTCCTTGCGCGCGACGGCGCAGCAGACGCATCCGGTCGACGGCTCAATCCACCACCGCTCCGCCCGCCTCGCGCACCAGGGCGACGAACACGTCCTCGAGCGCCGGCGCGATCGCCCGATCGCCGGCGACATCGACGTTCTCGCGCGGCGAGCCGCGCCCGGCAGCCGCTGCCACGCGCCGCTCCGCGTCGCGCGACGGTGACGTGCACGGCGCGGCCGAACAGGCCGGCCTCGAGCACCTCCGGCGCGCCCTGCAGCGCCTCGACCGCGCGCGGGCCCGTCGGCGGTCCTGACCTCGAGCAGCGGCGCCGCCATCTCGGCCCGCAGCGCGCCCGGGCGTGTCGAGCGCGATGAGCCGGCCGCGGTTCATGAGCGCCAGGCGGTGGCAGTACTCCGCCTCCTCCATGTAGTGCGTGGTCACGAAGACCGTGGTCCCGTCCGCGGCCAGGGCGTAGATCAGGTCCCAGAAGCTCGCGGCGCGAGACGGGATCGACGCCCGAGGTCGGCTCGTCGAGGAAGAGGATCGGCGGCTCGTGCAGCACCGCGCAGCCGAGCGCCAGGCGCTGCTTCCAGCCGAGCGGCAGCTCCGCCGTGAGCCGTCCGCGGCGCTCCGGCGAGTCCCGCCATCTCGAGCACCCAGTCGCGCCGCTCCCCGGCGCGCGCGCGGCGACACCGTAGAGCCCGGCGAAGAAGGCGATGTTCTCCTCGACGGTGAGGTCGCCGTAGAGCGAAAAGAGCTGCGACATGTAGCCGATGCGCGCTTGATCGCCTCCGTCTCGCGTCCGGATGTCGAGGCCCGCGACCCATCCCGCGGCCCGAGCGTCGGCCGGAGCGAGGCCCGGTGAGCATCTTGATCGTCGTGGTCTTGCCCGCGCCGTTCGGGCCGAGGAAGCCGAAGATCTCGCCCCGAGCGACCTCGAAGGAGACGTGGTCGACGGCGACGAAGTCGCCGAAGCGGCGGGTCAGGCTCGCCGTGCCACGCACGCGCCGCGCTCACGCCGCCTCCGCTTTCTGCGACCGCGCTCGATGAAGACGTCCTCGAGCGTGGGAGCGATCGGCCGCGATCTCGCGAACCGCGAGCCCGCTCCGCGCAGCGCGGCCTCCAGCGCCGACCGGTCGCGGGCCGCGGATCGAACGCTCACGTGCAGCCGGTCGCCGAAGATCGCCACGCGCCGGACGGCAGGGATGCCGCTGCAGAACCGCTCGCGCTTCGCGGCGAGGCGTCGCCCAGACGATCCAGGATCTCGCCCTCGAGCGGCGCGCAGAAGATCCTCGGGCGTCCCCGAGTCGAGGACCCGTCCCCGGTGGAGCAGGCCAGCCGGTCGAAGCGCTCGGCCTCGTCCATGTAGGCGGTGCTGACGACCGCGGTGACTGCCGCGCGCGACCATCTCGTGCACGATGAGCCACAGGTCGCGGCGCGAGATCGGGTCGACGCCGAAGGTGGGCTCGTCGAGGAGCAGGAGCCGGGGCTGGTGGATGAGGGCGCAGGAGAGCCCGAGCTTCTGCTTCATGCCGCCGGAGAGCTTGCCCGCGAGCCGGTCGGAGAACGGCTCCAGGCTCGAGAAGTGGAAGAGCCGCTCGAGCCGCGCCGGCCGCTCCGCCCGCGGCACCGCGGTAGAGATCGGCGTAGAAGCTCAGGTTCTCGAGCACGGTGAGGTCGGCGTAGAGGCCGAAGCGCTGCGACATGTAGGCGATCTCCGTCTTCACGCCCTCGGGATCGCGGACGACGCTGACTCCGAAGACCTCGGCGTCTCCCGACGTCGGACGCAGCACGCCCGCCAGCATCCGCAGCGTCGTCGTCTTGCCGGCGCCGTCGGGACCGACGAGGCCGAAGAGCTCGCCCGGCATGGCTTCGAAAGAGAGGCCGTCCACCGCGTTCTCACCGCCGAACGCCTTCGAGAGGCCCGCGACACGAACCGCCGGCGTCACCGGGACTCCGCGTCGAGGCGGACGTCGGCGGGCATTCCCGGCTTCAGATCGCCCGTGGGATCGCCGGTGATCCGCACCTTGACGGCGTAGACCAGCCTCACCCGCTCCTCGGTGGTCTGCACGTTCTTGGGCGTGAACTCGGCCTCCGACGCGATGAAACGAACCTCTCCCGCGTACGTCTTGTCCGGAAACGTGTCGCATCGGATCTCGGCCGAAGCGCCCACCCGGACGGCTCCGATGCGATCTTCGCGTATGTAGATGCGCACCCAGCGGTCGCTCGGATTCATGAGCGTCAGGACGGCGGCGCCCGGGGAGACGGTCTCGCCCGGCTCGCGATGGCGTACGGTGATGACGCCGTCGAAAGGCGCTTCGAGGGTCATGAAGTCGAGTGCCGCGTCGATGGCTCGAAGGGATGCCTCGACCTGAGCGAGTGCGGCCCTTTGGGCGTCGATACGCTCGCGCCTCGGTCCGGCCTCGAGGAGCCGGAGCTGCTCTTCCGCGCGCTCCAGCTCTTTTCGCGCGAGCTCGACCGCGAGCTCGGCCTTGTCCAGGGCTTCCTTCGGAATCGCTCCTCCCTGCTGGAGGGTGCGGCTGCGCTCGAGGTCCCTCAGCGCGTCCTCGAGACGATTGGCCGCGGCGTCCCGCGCCGCTCGCGCCTGGGCGACCTCCTCGGTTCTCGAGCCGCGCTCCAGCTCCCTGAGGAGGGCGCGGGCGGAATCGATCCTCGACTGCGCTTCGTCTCTCCGGGCAAGAACTTCGCTCCGGTCGAGCCGTGCGAGCTCGCGCCCCGCTTTGACCGGGTCTCCCTCCCGGACCGATATCTCCTCGATGCGTCCGGCGATGGCGAAGCCGAGCTGCGCTTCGGTGGCCTCGACCGTCCCGGAAGCCGCGAGACCGGACGGAGGCGGGGAGGCGCCGAAATGACCGGGGAGGCGATCCCGGAACGCGAACGCCGCTCCGATGGCCGCGGCGAGAACGAGGACGACGACGACGATCCGCGCTTTCATGGCTCGCTCCTCAAGTGCTCGGCGACCCACTCCGGGCTCAGGCTTCCCGCAATGCGCGCGAGCTCGGCGCGGGCGGCAATCTCCGCGTAGCGGGCCTCGATGAGCCCGGCCTCCGCCGCGAGTCGATCCGCCTCCGCGCGAACGTAGTCGGTCTCGGTTCCGACTCCGGTCTCGAGCCGGAGCTTCTCGATGCGGCTCACCTCGTCGAAACGGGCCACTGCCGTCTTCAGGCTCTGGATCCGCGCTTCGGATTCCTCCACCGCCGAAAGGCCGCGGTCGATTTCGCCCGCGACCTCGAGCTCCGTCCACCTCAGTCTTTCCGAAGCACCTCGCGCCGCCGACTCCGACCGCGCGACCGCGCTCGATACTTCTCCCCCGTTGAATACCGTGTAGGCGAGGGAGACGCCCACGTTCCATTCGAGAGAGTTCGCTCCCGAGGCGCTCCCGTAGTTGATGTACCGCCCGTCGAGACGGATCGAGGGAAGCCGCCGGGAACGGCTCCCATCGCGCGTCGCCTCCGCCACCGCCAGCTCGTCTCGGGCAAGGCGCGTGCTCGGGCTCGACTCGAGAGCGTTTCGCAGGATCTCCTCCCGGGGGGGAAGCGGCGCCCCGGCGAGAGCGACAGGAACGAGGTTCGCCACCCGCGTCTCGTCCTCCTCGGCACCGACGAGGCGCGCGAGGTTCCTCTGGGCCAGGTCGAGGGAAGAGGATAGGCGAACCCGCTCGGCCCGCGCCGCGGCGATCGAGGCTTCGACGCGCAGGACGTCGACCGTCGCCGCGCGGCCCACATCGAAAACTTGCTTGACGCGGGAGAGCTCGGCCTCGAGAGCCTGGATCGAGCGGTCCTGGGCTTCGAGGGTACGCGCCCGGGAGAGGGCCGACAGGTATTGCTGGATGATCTGCGAAAGGAGCCGCTGGCGCGCTTCGAGAAGCGTCGATTCGGCGCTCTGCCGGCGGGCCTTGCTTTCATCGATGCGCGAGGACCGGCCGCCCCCATCGAACAGCTGGTAATGAACGTCCGCGAAGGCCTGGATGAGGTTCTGGTCGAAGGGAGGAATGAGCGCCGGAGTGAAGGCGTGGATGGGATGAGCCAGCATCGGCTCCTGGTAATGGTTCGCGTTCAGGCCGACGCTCACCGTCGGGAATCGAGCCGACTCCGCCTCGTCGAGCGTGGCGTCCGCCGCCTCGACCTGCGCCGCCGACGCCTGGAGGCTGGGGTAGTACGAGAGAGCCCGGGTCACCGCATCGACGAGAGTGAGACGGTCCTGGGCCTCCGCCAGGGATCCCGCCACCAACCCCAAGAGCACCACCGCCGCACGGTCAACGATATCCGTCATTCGACGCCTCCAGCGCGGTGAGAGCCTGGCATCGCTTGGAGCGATGCGTCAACCTTCGTCCGGGGGGCGAGTCATCGCAGTCGGGGCGCCGGGAAGAAAAGGACGGATCCGCGATGCCTCACCATGGCATCCGGCGGCCGGTGTGTCGTCGTCCCTTCTCCGCGGCCTCGCGGTTCGCGGCGCCGATGCGGACGCCTTCGTCGATCATCGCCTCGACGTCCTCCTCGGTGACGGAGTTCAGGAAGAAGATCCCCGCCGCCTTCGTCGCCGCGAGCACCCGCGAACGCGCCCGCTGCATCAACTCGGGATAGGGGCCGGGAGGTCTTTCCAGGAGACCGTAGGAGAACCCCATGTCTCCGGGTCCCCACTCAGCGAAAGCGATGCCAGGGACCCGCGTCGTCGCTTCCGCGCTCTCGAGCGCGTGGCGATCTTCAATCTTGATCCCGAGGAGAAGCTCTCCTTCCGGATTCAGGGGCCAGGCGTCGGCGACCCGCAGATACTCCTTCGCGGAGATCCCCCAGATGGAGGCGGCATAATCCTGGCTTCCGCTCCCGCGGAGTCCCTCCTCGAGTCCCTCCCCTACCTTCTGTTGATGAAAGGGGTACCGGGTGGCAGCGACGAAGACCCGCACCGCGGCTTCGGAGCGGGCATGGCAGAGGATCACCCCGTGGACTCCGGAAGCGAGCACCTGCTGCACCACCCAGAAGTTGGCGCGCATCGACGCCTCGTCCAGACCGAGCACCGGAAGCGAGACCACGACCGCCGGCGTCCGGTGTCCGCTCGCCGTGGGCCCGCCGTCGACCAGACCTCGCATGAACTCCCGGAGCCGGGTCACGTCGAACGCGCCGTGCTCGAGCTCGTAGTTGATGTAATCCGCCCAGGTGCCGGCGAGCTCCTTTCCTTCCTCGTAGCCTCCGCGGCTCGTCTCGTAGTACACGGGCTGGCCCTGCTCGAGAAGCTCGATGGCCTTGTTGATGCGCTTCGCCTCGGCCGACGCGATCGCGAGGAGGATTAGAAGCGCGGTCATGGAGACGGAAATTCGATTCGGTGCATCTTTCACCCTCCGCCACCGCGCTTCAAGTGGGTGTTCAGCCGCTTGACGGCCAGCGTCGATGGAGTCATATTACTTCAATGGCACTCTCCAGGAAGAAGGCAACGACCATCGCGCTCGATCCGGAGGCAGACCGGCTGCTCACGCGCGCCGCGCGTGAGCGCGGCGTCTCGCGTTCGGAGTTCATCCGGCAGCAGCTCAATCTCGTTCTCGAACAGTACCGCCGCCATCCCAAACCGAGAAGCGCTGGAATCGTCCGCTCCTTGGCCGAGCGCGGCGACGAGAACGAGCTGTTCGGTGGACGTCGCTGACACGGCGGCGTTGATCTGCGATACCGGCGCGCTGCTCGATTACCTCGTCGAGAGCGCGCCCGACCACGAGCGTTTTCGCGAAGCCATCGACCGGGCGCGTACTCGCTACGTCCCCGGTTTGGTGTTGGCGGAGGTTGATTACTTCCTTCGCGATGAGCGGCACGCGATGAACGCGCTCATGGACGATTTCGCACGCGGCGCGTTCACTTACGCCCCGCCGACACTGGACGAGCTCTCTCGGGCCATGGAGATCGATCGGCGATACGCCGACCTGGGCCTCGGCCTCGTCGATTCATCGGTGGTCGCTCTCGCCGATGCCCTCTCCCTCCGACGCATCGCGACGCGAGACGCACGCCATTTCGCGGCAGTCCGGCTCAGCGACGGCCGCGCGTTCGAGCTGGTCGTTTACCCGAGCGATCCGGATGAATCCTAGCTGTTGAGCGGGAGCTGGCGAAGCGAACTCCCTCGAAGCGCCGGCCGGGAGCCGGCAGCGCGCAGCCTCCATCTCGGTCCCCGGTGAGCTCCACCGATTGCATCTCGAGGACCAGAATCGCGTTCATGGAGACGGAAGCTCGATTCGGTGGACCTTCCACCCTCCGCCGTCACGCCTCAAGTGGGCCTTCAGCCGTTCGGGCTGGAAGGGAGTCCCGAGCACGACATAGCGTTCCTCGCCCCGGATGGCGACCACGACCGCGTCGAAGGTGACGCGGGCCTCCGTCCCCTCGACGTCGACCTCGAGAGTATCCACGGTCGCGTTCAACCGATCGACGCGGCCGAAGCTCTCCCGCACCATCGCCTCGAAGGCCGCGCGGTTCGCATGCATGAAGTCTGCGTAGTCGGAGGAGAAGTACGACAGGAGCGCTTCGACGTCCACGGCCTCGGCGGCCGCGGCCGCGCCTTCGAGCGTTCGCCTCACCCGCGCCTCCGGCGAGAGGTAGCGATCCCAGGCCACGTACCCCAGGAGGAGCGCCGCGGCGAGCCCGACGATGGCGCCGGCCTTGGCTCGGTTCACTTCATCGAGCCGCTTCGGGCGCGCTCCGGGTGAGGCCGCGCCACAGGGTGAAGGCGGGAAAGCCCGCGAGCGAGATCGCGAGCCCCAGAACTGGAGCCCAATCCCCGCGGGCCGCATTGCTCCAGGCGATCCCCACGAGAAACAGGCTCACCACGAGAACGAAAACCAGCGGAACCAAAGGGTAGCCGGGAGTCCGGTAGGGCCGCGGAGCATCCGGCATCTTTCGCCTGAGGACGAAGATCGCCGCGATGGCGAACACCAGCGCCGTCCACTCCACGAGAACGAAGTAGGTCGAAAGCCGGCCGAAGCTTCCGAGCCAGAGGATGAGGCACACGGTGATCGCGCCCTGGACGAGGAGAGCCACGTGCGGGGTGGCGAACGTCGGGTGGCAGCGCCCGAGGATCGCGAAGCCGAGGCCGTCGCGCGCCATCGCGTAAGGTACGCGGGAGTTGGTGAGGACGATGGCGCAGAGCGTCCCGAAGACACTCGCCAGGATCACCGCGTTCATCGCCGCTCCGCCGGCGGGGCCGAAGAGATCGAAGGCCACGCGGCGCGCGACCACCGTCTCCTTCGCCATCTCCGAGATCGGCAGCGTCAGGTGGTACATGAAGTTCGTCGCCAGGTAGAACACGATGACGATGAACATGCCGCTCAGGATGATGCGGCTGATCTGCCTTTCGGGGTCCTTGACCTCGCCCGCCACCAGACCGAGGTAAGCCCAGCCGTTGTAGGTGAAGATGATGAAAGCCGCCGCCTGAGCGAGCCCTCCCATCGGAACGTCGCCGCCGGTCGATAGACGAGTCCAATCCGCCCCTCCGGCGGCGAGAGCTAGGAAGAACAGCGCCGCGAGGGCCGCCATCTTGACGGCGGTGAACAGGCTCTGCACCGTCGTCGCGAGCGCCACTCCGAGAACGTTGATTACCGTGAGCACGACGATGATTCCGACCGCGATCCCTTTCACGAGAAAAGGAGAGGAGGTCGAAGGCGGCGCCCCCGAGAGCTCGACGAGCTGCTCGGCGAAGACCATCGCGACCGCGCCCAGGGACGCAGGGATGGCTCCCACGAGATACATCCAGCCGAAAGTGAACGCCGCCCCGTCTCCATAGGCTTTCTGCAGGATGACGTAGGTCCCGCCGGTTCTGGGAATGAGAGAGGACAGCTCGGCGAGAGTGAGGGCGCCGCAGAGACTCACGAGACCGAAGATCACCCAGAGCGCGAGGACGACCCCGGGGTTCGGGAGCACCCGCACGATCTCCGCCGGAGTGCGAAAGATGCCGCTTCCGACGATGCTCCCGATGACGATGGCGGCTCCCGCCCAGAAACCGATGGCGCGCTTCAGGTCGGTCGCGGGAAGACCGACGGGTGGGTTGGGCACGGCCCGGCGATCCTATGAGCCGACCCGCGTAGAGTCAACCCGGGAATCGATTTTACTTCTTGGTGCGCGGCGACGTTCCGAGGACGTCCCCTTCGGTCGTGACTCCAAGGCCGTTGAGAACGCGGTTCGCGTAGTTGAAGTAGCTCACCACCTGGTTGGCTTCGAGGATCTCGCCGTCGCTCGCGCCTGCCGTTTTCAGCGCCTCGATATGGCCCCGGTTCACGAGACTCGGGGCGAGGGTCAGAGTCTTCGCGTAGCGTAGAAGCTCGAGCTCCTTCCCCGAGAAGGCGCGTTCGGGTCGGTCGGACGCGAGCGCCCCGCGTATCTTCTCGAAGCGGGCGTCGTCCGCGAGGGCGAGCCTCAGGCCTTCGGAGTGGTGGGCGGCGCTGTACTGACATCCGTTGAGGAGGCTGGTATAGACCCCGAGAGATTCCAGAAGCCACGCCGGCATCTCGTTTCCCGGGTGATGGAGAACGGAGCGATAGAGCGCGTAGTGGCCTTCGAGGGTGTGCGGCCGCAGGGAATGAACCTTCACCACGTTGTCGAGGTTCCCGCTCGCGCCCTTCACCACGTCGTAGATTCGCCGGAGCTCGCCCTCCGACTCTTCGTACGGGATGACGCGGATCCAGGCGACCTCGGCCGCGGAAGCGACGGAGAGCGCGAGCGCGATGGGAATCAGCATGAGACCTCCTCTGTCGGAGCGGGGAGATGATAGCATCCGCCACTCAGGAGGGACCCCGATGAAGACCTGGATGACCTGGCCGCTTCCCATGCTCCTCATGCTCGCTCAAGCCCGCGACCGCGTGGGGGTGGCGCAGGAGCTCGCCCCCGGCGTGTACTTCCACCAGGGAAACCTCGACAAGGGGCACTGCAACCAGGGCTTCGTGGTCTTCAGGAACTTCGTCCTCGTAATCGACGGAAACTTTCCCGAAGGCGCCGAGGAGGTCATCGCCAAGATCCGCAGCATGACCGACAAACCCATCCGCTTCGCATTCGACACCCACCACCACGGCGATCACATGTACGGGAACAAGGTATGGGTCGACGCCGGCGCCGTTCCCGTGGCCCACGAGGGAGTGGTCGAGGAGGCGAAGAAGTACGAGACGGGACACTTCGGCGGGGCGCCCGGACGCTGGGAGGAAGCCGCGAAGGAGCGCAAGGACGTGCGCGAGAGCGAGCTGGTGCTGCCCGTGATCCGCTATCCCGACCGCATGGTCTTCGACGACGGGACGATGAGGGTGGAGCTCCTCCACTTCGGTGTCGCCCACACCCACGGGGACGGCTGGGCCTGGCTTCCGCGGGAGAGGATCCTGTTCAGCGGCGATGCCTGCGTGAACGGGCCCCACAATTTCGTCGGCGATGGAGACATTCAAGAATGGATCGCGACCCTGGCGAAGGCCAGAAAGCTCGACCCCAGAACCGTCGGTCCCGGCCACGGGCCGCTCTCCGACGGAAGCGTCCTCGCCGACCAGCAGGCCTACTTCGAAGAGCTCTCCCGCGTCGTCGCCGCGGCGAAGAGCCAGGTCAAGAACGCGGCCGAAATGGAAGCCCGGGTTCCGGCGCTGCGGGAGGAGATCGTGAAGAAAGCGTCGATCACCCGCTACGTCGGCGACGGCTTCGCGGCCCAGGTCGAGAAGGTCTGGGTCGAGATGGGTGGAGAGGCTTTCTCGTCGTCACCGCTGGCTTTGCATCGCGAGGAGCACGAGCGCCACCACGGCATCCGGCACGAAGGGCGTTAGCGCCAGTTTTCTTCCGACCGGGCCTCCACCTCGAACGGATTCCGCCAGTAGCCGTAACGGATGTGAAACCAGGCGTAGAGGAAGGCGAACCGCACCGGCCCATGCTCCTTCCATTGCCGCACGTGCACCTGCTCGTGCCGCAGGATCGACTCTTCCAGGTTCTCGAGGCGGGTGAAGACGTGGTCCCAGAGGGTCACCGCCACGTACTTCCGGGGGAGCGCCCAGCGCGCGAGCCGGGATCCATAGTGGACCTTCAACGTGGAAGCTCGAGACCGGCAACGGGGAGTTTTCCCGAAGGCGTGATCTCGCCTTTGAGAAGCCGAACGAATGCGTCGGCGTAGACGAGCTGGTTCCCGTAGAAGCCGCCCTCGCCGTACCCGACGACGAAAGCCGATACGCCGGGAAGATCCTCGGCGAGGTACGGGTTTCCGAACGAGAGCACCAGGGTTCGGACGCCCGCGGCGGCGAAGCCCCGGATGAGCTCGAGGTCTCTCGAGGGAAGGACGCCGCGATCCCGGTAGACGGTTCTCTGGTGAAAGAGCGAGACGACGACGGTATCCGCCGAAAGCCCCGCCCTCCGGGCGGCATCGTACCGCGCGGGGTCGACCCCGGGACCGAGAAGGAACGACTCCCGAAGCGAGAGCCCCTCGCGCATCTTCTGGGCCGCCGAGAGCGGTGCGGGATCCCCCTCGTTCTTCTGGCTCGAGACGTAGACGATCGTTCCCAGGGCTTCGCGCTTCGCGGGGAACACGCCGCGATCGACGAGGGCGGTGAGCGATCGCTCCGCGACCTCGCGAACCAGATCCCGGTGAGCTTTCGCGCCCACGACCGATCCGATGCGCTCCGGGTCGACGAAACGATCTCGATGAAGCCCGAGCCGCGCCTTCGAGTAGAGGATCTTCTCGACGGAGGCGTCGATGCGCGCGAGCGGGATGTCCCCGGACTCGACCGCCCGGACCAGGGCCTCGATGGTGGCGACGGCATTCGCGGGCTTCAGCAGCACGTCGTGCCCGGCCTGTACCGCCATCACCCCCGCTCTCTCGGCGCCGAAGCGCTTCACCACCTTGGGATACCAGAGGTCGTCGGTGGTGAGAACACCCTGGAACCCGAGGCGCTCCCGGAGCCAGTAGGAGGCGAGCTTCGGCTCGACGCTCGCCGGCAGATCCGAGCCTCCGGTCAAAGCGGGAATGGTGATGTGCTCGCTCATGACGAAAGCGACGCCGGAATCGATCGCCGACCCAAAGGCGCGAAGATCCTCCGCCTCGACCCGCGCTGCCGGCTTGGAGTTCCGGAGGAACTCGTCTTCCAGGATCTCGACGTCCCCTCGGCCAGGGTAATGCTTCGCGGTCGCGAGCATGCCGTTCTCCTGGTACCCGCGGATGTAGGCCCCGGCCATGCGCCCGAGGAGATCCAGGTCCGATCCAAAAGAGCGCACGCCGAGGACGGGATTGTCGGGAAGGGTCTGGACGTCCACCACCGGAGAATAGGTGAGGTGGATTCCGATCGCGCGCCCCTCGAGAGCGCCGACTCTTCCCACCTCATAGGCGAGACGCTCGTCGCCGACGGCCGAAAGAGCCATGTTCGCGGGAAACTCCGAGGCGCCCTGGAACTGCTGGCCCGGACCGCCTTCGAAGTCCGCGGAGACGAGAATCGGGATCCGGGCGCGCTTCTGGAGACGGTTCAGCAGATGCGCCGTCTCGTACGGCGCCCCTCCATAGACCACGAACCCGCCGATGCCGTAGTCCTCGGCGAGCCGGCTCCAGTAGCGGAAGTCGTCGGTATCCTCGGCGACGTAGCCGCCGCGGATCTGCTCGCAGACCATCTGCCCGGCTTTCTCGCGGAGAGACATCGAAGCCCGCGTCTCCGCCGCCCACCGCCTGGCTTCCTCGTCGCTTTGAGCCCAGGCCGCGCCCGCGAACGAAAGGCAGAGGACGTACGACAGGAGCCGCGCCATCACGATCGAGCGCAAATCTCGAAGACCCGCGCGAGCTTTCCCTCGCGAAACACGAACTCCTGGACGGCGTGCATGTCGTAGCCCCGCCCGTCCTCGGCGTAGCGCCCCTGCTCGCGCACGATACAAACCACGGCCTCCCCTTGGGCCACGATCGACAGAACGACGGGCTTCTGCTCTTCGAGCATCGCGAAGTTGCGCCGGAGGGCGTCCACGAAAGCGGGCGCTCCCTCCGCGCTCCGAATGAAGGGCACGTCGGGAGGCGCCAGGATCTGAAGGCTCACGCCGTCCTCGACGACCCTGGCGATCGCGTCGTAGTCGTCGCGGGCGATCGCCTCGACCATCGCTCTCACCGCCGCGACGTTGCGCATCTCCTGGCTCTTGTCGAGGGCGTTGGGATCGCCCTTGGCGAACAACCCATCATACGTCTGCGCGCACTCCTCCATGCCCTTCCGCACCATGGTCCACCTCCCCGCCGCTATCATAGTCCCGATTCTCCGCGCGGGCGATCAGGGCAGGAACAGGAAGCAGGCGGCGAGGATGAGCGTCGGGACGATCGCGCCGAGCGCGAGCATCAGGGGGAACACGCCCGAGGGGAAGAACCGTCCGAGAATCGCCTGCCCCGCGGGATTGGGCGCGTTGGCGATGACCGTGAGCCCGCCGGCGACCATGGCGCCCGAGACCACCGCATACTTGAGCTCCTCGGTGAGATTCGGCACGAGCGAGGCGAGATAGGTGATGGCTGCGTTGTCGTTGAACGCGGTCAGCACCATGGCACCCGCGAACATCGGCAGGGCCGTGAGCCGGCTGAGAATCGGCTCGATCCACCACGACTGGAGCGAGCCGTGGATCACGAGCCCGGCGAGGAAGAATCCCACGAGAACCGGTGGACCCAGACGGAGCTCGCTCTGGTACGGCGCGGTCGCCTGCATGAACGCGATGAGGAACAGGAGACCGCCGATGAACAGCACCGGAGTGTGCGCGGTGAGGACGGTCCAGCCGAGAAGCGAGAGGTGCACGGCCGTCACCGGAAGAGGCACGCTCGGGCCTTCGTCTCCTCCGGCCGGGGCCGGTGCTTTCTCCGCGAGCTTCCGGAGCTCGGACCGGAACACCACGGCATAGAGGGCGTTCGCCGCGGCGATTCCCACGATCGCCTTCCAGCCGAAGTGCCGCAGCATGTAGGCCGTGTCCCACCCGAACTTCTCGGCCACGATCAGAACCGGCGGAGCAGCGAAGTGCGTCAAGGTCCCGCCGACGGACACATCGACGAAGAGAAGCCCCAGCGTTCCATAGGCCAGCCGTCGCGACACTCCGAGCGAGTAGACGTAGCGCGCGAGGAGGAGAGCGCAGATGGTCATGGCCGCCGGTTCGGTGATGAGAGAGCCGAGGAGCGGGCCGAGCGTGAGGATCGAGATCCACCAGGCGAACGGCGTTCCGCCGAAGAGGCCGGCGACCATCCCCGTCGTCCGTTCCGCGAAGGACATCACCGGGCGGGTCGAGGCGATGGCCATGATCACCACCACGAACGCCGGCTCGGTGAAGTTCACGTGCTCCACGAAGGACTCCGCCGCGGGCCAACCCTTGACCAGGGCGATGACGGCGAGAAGGGGCACGACCCAGATGCCGAAGACCGCTTCCACCTCGCCGAGCAGATGCGCCGCCTCCGCCTTGAAGCTGTGCTCGGTGTCCTTGGAGTGGAGCTCGTGCGCGAGCCGGGTGATCCGCGCCGCGAGGAGCGTATGGAGGATCGCGAAAGCGAAGATCAGGCTCGCGACGAGGTTCAGGGGCTCTTCCCGCACGCGGGAGACGAGCACCTGGAAGAGCGAAAGCCCATCCTCTCCGGCATAGCTTTGGAGAGGCGGTGGAAAGACCTCGGCGGCGCTTCCCGGGCTCGCGAAAAGAATTCCGACGACGGCAAGGGGGGCGACGCGCCTCATTCTCGTGGGGCGGCGGCCACCGGAGCAAGCTCCTTGGAAGCGCTCTGCTCCCGGATGGTTTCGGGGAAGGCCGTTCCGCCGGTCAGCGTGATGCGCACGGCTTCCTCCACCGTCAGATCGGAGAAGCGGATCTCGGCGCGCGGATAGCAGAGGACCGTCCCCAGATGGAGGTGATTCGTCGGGACGTAGACCGCCCCCCATGCTTCCCGTTCTCCGTTCACGTTTTGAATCTGGAACTCGCGCGTCAGGAATCCCAGCGCGACGCCCGTCGGTCCGGCGTAGGGCACCAGCACCACTCGCTTGAATCCGGACGCGTTCTCGGGAGAGAAAGCGGTCACGAGCTGCCTCACGGGAACGTAGATGTCTTTGAAAAGAGGAATCCTCGCCACGACCTGCTCACCCCGCCGGAGGATCCGGGACCCGACGACGGTGGTGGCGATGAGCCCCACGGTGGTCACCAGGACCAGCGCCGAGGCGAACCCGAGGCCCGGGAGGCTTTCTCCCGGAAGCCAGTCGAGGAGCGGGCTCATCGTTCCTTCGATGAGGCGCGCGACCCACACCAGCGTCATGCCGCTCACCAGGAGGGGAAGCACCACCAGGAGGCCGGCGATGACGCTCTTCTTGAATCGTTTGCCGGAGATCATCGGACGAGTCTAGCGCACCCTCAGGTGAGGATCTTTCGCACGACCTCCCCCTTCACGTCCGTCAGCCGGAAGTCCCTCCCAAGGAACTTGAAGGTGAGCCGCGTGTGATCGATGCCGAGGAGATACAGCATCGTCGCGTGCAGGTCGTGGACCGAGACCACGTCTTCGACCGCGTGATAGCCGAGATCGTCCGTCGCACCATGGCTCACACCGCCTCTGACCCCGCCTCCCGCGAGCCACATCGAGAAGCCTTTGATATGGTGGTCCCGTCCGTCGCTCTGGGCCATCGGCGTCCGTCCGAACTCCCCTCCCCAGAGGACCAGGGTCTCGTCGAGCATGCCCCGCTCCTTCAAGTCCTTCACCAGCGCCGCCGACGCCCGGTCGGTCTCGTTCGCCTTCATCACGATGTCGGGCCGGATCCGGCTGTGGTGGTCCCAGTCGCGATGGTAGAGCTGGATGAAGCGCACCCCGCGCTCCGCGAGCCGGCGCGCCAGGAGACAGTTCGACGCGAACGAGCCGTCCATCTCCGAGACTCCGTAAGCCTCGCGCACCGAGGCCGGCTCGTTCGAGAAGTCGGTGAGCGCGGGGACGCTCGACTGCATCCGGAACGCCATCTCGTACTGGCTGAGTCGGGCGGCGATCTCCGGGTCGTCTATCCAGTCCGGGCTCGAGCGGGTGAGGGCGGAAACCGCGTCGATGACGTCGCGCTGGTCCGACGCCGTCACTCCCTCTGGGTTTCGGAGGTACAGGACGGCATCGCCCTTCGATCGGAACTGCACTCCCTGAAATCGGCTCGGGAGGAAACCGCTGTGCCACTGCCGGGCGGCGATGGGCTGCATCTGTCCGCCCCGTCCCTGGGACACCAGGACCACGAATCCGGGCAGATCCTCGGCTTCGGAGCCGAGACCGTACCAGATCCAGGAACCCGCGGAGGGCCGTCCGGAAATCTGGGTCCCGGTGTTCATGAAGGTATGGGCGGGATCGTGGTTGATCTGCTCCGTCTGCAGGGACCGTACGATCGCGATCTCGTCGGAGATTCCGCCGATTTGGGGCAGGAGCGTCGAGATCTCCTGGCCCGAATCTCCGTAGCGCTGGAACGGGTGCTGCGGTCCGAAGCACTTGAGAGGCTGCCCCTGGAGCTGGGCGATCGGCTGTCCCTCGGTGAACGAGAGGGGCATGGGCTGTCCATCCATCGCCGCGAGCTTCGGCTTGTAGTCGAAGAGCTCGAGGTGGGATGGCCCCCCCGCCTGGTAGAGCTGGATCACCCTTTTTGCTCTCGGAGGGAAATGAAGCGGACGAACCACTCCCTCCGCTCGCTGCTGCCCGCGCGCGGAAAGAGACGAGAACGCGAGGGCCCCGAGCCCCATCCCCGAGCGGGACAGGAACGCCCGCCGCGTCCAGCGCCTTCGAAACTCGGTGACGTCGTCGGTCAGTATCTCCATCTCGTCTCTCCGCGGCTCACGGCCGAGTGATGAGCTCGGGAAGGTTCAGGATCGCCCGCGCCACTGTGAACCAGTCCCGACGCTTCTCGTAGAGCCCGCGCAGAACCAGGACCTCTTCTTCCCCCGGCGGGCGCGAGAGAGCGCGCCGGAAGGCCCAGTCGATTCGCGCCTCGAAGGACTCCCCGCCCTCGTCCTGGATTCTTCGGGCGAAAGCCCGGGCGGCTTCGACGTACGTGGGATCGTTGAGAAGCGCCAGCGCCTGCTGCGGCACGTTGGAGCGCGTGCGTTCCGCGACGCACTCCTCCCTCGTGGGAGCGTCGAAGGCGAGAAGGCTCGGGTGCAGGAACGACCGCTGCCACCAGGTGTAGAGACCGCGGCGATACTGGTCCTCGCCGCTGGAGTCGTCCCACTCCCGCGGAGGAAAGTTGAGAAACGACCAGTAGCCCGGCGGCTGGTGAGGATAGACGCTCGGCCCGCCCACCTTCAGCGAGAGCAGGCCGGAGACGGCGAGCGCGTTGTCGCGCACCGTCTCGGCGTCGAGGCGGATCCTCGACTGGCGGGCGTAGAGACGATCGTAGGGATCGCGCTCCAGAAGCTCCTTCGAAGCGATCGACGAGCGTCGATAGGCTTTCGAGATGACGAGGGTGCGGACGAGATGCTTCACGTCCCACCCGCTATCGACGAGCTCGACGGCGAGCGCGTCGAGAAGCTCCGGATGCGTGGGCCACTCCCCCTGCGTTCCCAGGTCCTCGAGAGTTCGCGAGAGTCCCTGGCCGAAGAAGAGCTTCCAGAGACGGTTGGCCAGTACGCGCGCGGTAAGGGGATTCTCGGAGGAGACCAGCCACCTGGCGAGGTCGAGCCGCGTGGCCCGGCGCCCCCCGGTCTCGATCTGTGGAAGGAAGTGAGGAACCGCGGGCTCGACCACGGGACCGGTATCGTCGAGCCAGTTGCCCCGGGGAAGAACGCGCACGGGCTCGGGCTCGCGGGTGGTGGTGATGTAGGACCGGGGAATGGCCGCGAGGAGCTCGTTCCGCTGGAGCTCCGCCGAACGAAGCCGCGTGCGGAGCTGCGCGAGCTCGGGCGCTGTCCCCCGGTAGTACATCTCGAGCTCTTCCTGCTGCAGCGGTGTTCGCTCAGAGCGAGGTGTCTCCGCGATCGCCTTGAGGTCGCGTGAGACTCCGGGACCGAGATCGCGGCAGACGGGCTCGCTGCTGGAGGTGGCGGATACCCGGAACCGTCCCAGGGTCCGCTCTTCGCCCGCATCCTGGCGAAGCACGAGGGTGAACGTCGTCTCTGGTTTCGTGCCTGCAGGTGAAACCGTCTCGAGGATGAGGCGATGAGTTTCTCCGTCCGCCTCGGCGAGGACCCAGGGACCGGCCTCCGAGCGAAGGCGGATCGGGGAATTCCCTTCGTCGAGAATCTCGATGCCAGAGACCAAGAATCCGCCCGCGGGGTCTCGGCCCGGCCCGCCTCTGGGAAGCTCCTCGAATGGAACCGCCTCGAAGCGGAACGCGGTGATATCCCGAAGCGCGGTCGTGAAGCGGACGGTGTAGGTATCCGCAGGGAGCTTCGGTCCGTTCGCGGTCGTGGCGATGAGGGAGAAGTCGTTCCCCTGGATGAGGACCCGGGTCCCGTTCTTCGATGAGACCGACACCGGCTCGAGCGTCGTCCAGCAGACCGGCGTCTTTCGGATCGTCTCTTCCCAGGCCGCGTCCGGCGTCTTCACCTTCAGCTCGTCCCAGATGCGCTCGACTTCCGCCTCGAGCGCTTCGAAGAGCGGACGCTCCGCATCGCCCGGAAGCGCCGTCGGCTTCCGGCGCCCGACGGGATCTTCGACGACGTCGGCGAAGAACGCGCCGAAGCTGTAGAAGTCCTTCGCGAGGTAGGGATCGAACTTGTGGTCGTGACACTGGGCGCAGCCGAGGGTGGCCCCGAGCCACACGGTTGAGACGTTCCGCACCCGGTCCGCGAGATAGATGGCGCGATACTCCTTCGGCTGAGCGCCCCCTTCCTCGGTGGTCTGCAGGAGGCGGTTGTATCCGGAGGCGATCTTCTGCTCGAACGTCGGCGCCTCGAGCAGATCGCCCGCGATCTGCTCGAGGGTGAAGCGATCGAAGGGAACGTTCCGATTGAACTCCGAGACCACCCAATCCCGATACCGCCAGAGCGGACGGGAGTTGTCGCTGTGATAGCCGACGCTGTCGGCGTAGCGGACGAGGTCGAGCCAGTAGGCGGCCATGCGCTCGCCGTAGTGCTTCGAGGCGAGAAGACGGTCGACCTGCTTCTCGTAGGCGTCGGAGCTCTCGTCGGACTCGAAAGCCCGCACCTCTTCCGGAGTCGGCGGAAGACCCGTGAGGTCGAAGCTCAGCCTCCGGAGGAGCTCGTACCTCTTCGCCTCGGGCGCCGCGACCAGGCCCTCGCGCGCGATCGCGGCTTCGAGGAAACCGTCCACGGAGCTTTCGACCGCCCTGGACGGTGGGACGTAGGACCAGTGCGGCTCCCACGGGGCCCCATCCTCGATCCACCGCCGGAGCGTATCGATCGAAGCGGCGGGCAATCGGGGCTTTCCGCTCGCGAGCGCCGGCATGCGCTGGCTGTCGTCGGGGTGGGTCACGCGCGAGAGAAGAGCGCTCCGTTCGGGAGCGCCGGGAACGATGGCCACGTTCCCCGAAGGAAGCGTCGCCTTCGCCGCCTCCTCGCGGTCGAGCCGGAGACCGGCTTGACGCTGGTTTCGATCGGGACCATGGCAGGAGTAGCACTCGGCGAGGATCGGACGCACGTCGCGATTGAAGCGCCAGCCGTTCGTGGCCGCCGCCGCTGGCTGCGCCGGAGGAGAGCTCTCCGGCCAGGACGCGCCCTCGTCGATCCACCGGCGGAGGACGTCGATCTCCGCGGCGGTCAGCGGCTCCCGGTACCAGGGCATGCGCAGCTCGGGGTCGGAAGATACGATTCGCTGATACAGGAGGCTCGCGCCGGCGTTGGCGGGGACGACCACATTTCCCGAAGCACCTCCGGAAAGGAATCGCTCGCGGCGGTCGAGCCGAAGCCCCGCCTCTTCCAGCGCCGGTCCGTGACATTCGAAGCAGGACCGCTCGAGGATCGGCCTCACGTCGCGCGCGAAGTCGATTCCTCCCGAAGGCGGCTGCGGGATCGCGAGGAGCAGGAAAAGTGGATTCATGAGACGACTCCGAACGGCGATAGAGTATACGCGACGTGCGCGTTCGCGACATCGATTGGGAGACCTGGCGGGCCAAGGATCCGGCGACCCTGGTGTTCGTGGTCAAGGACGCTTCGGTCCTTCTCATCCGCAAGAAGCGCGGCCTCGGCGCAGGGAAGATCAACGCCCCCGGGGGGCGCCTCGAGCCGGGAGAGACACCCCTCGAAGCCGCGATTCGCGAGACCCGCGAGGAGGTCTGCATCACGCCCCTGGATTTGACCTATGCCGGTGTGAATCTGTTCCAGTTCGTCGACGGCTATTCCATCCACGTCCACGTCTTCAAAGCGCGCGATTTCGAAGGAGAGCCGAAAGAGACGGATGAAGCGACCCCTCTCTGGGCGCCGGTCGACGCCATCCCCTACGAGGAGATGTGGGAGGACGATCGGCTGTGGATTCCGCTGGTTCTCGAGGGCGTCTCGTTCTCCGGAAGATACGTCTTCGACGGAGATCGGATGCTCGACCACGCGCTCGATCTGGAATCCGCGCACCCACCGAGCGCCTGATGGGAGAGGACGGCGCCAAGCTGCGCGAGCCGCTGGTCTTCGCCCTCTTTCTCGCGGGAGCGATGGCCTTCACCTATCCGCTGGTTGCGAACCTCCGGACCGCCGTCACCGACCACGTGGATCCTCTGCTGGACGCCTGGACGCTCGCCTGGACCGCGCACCAACTGCCTCGGGATCCGGTCCACCTCTACGACGCCAATCGCTTCTATCCCGAGAAGGGCACCTTCGCTTTCCACGATCCCATGGTCGCTCTCGGCGCCCTGCTCGCACCGGTCCAGTGGATTTCCGGCGAGCCCGTCCTGACTCTGAACCTCGGGATGCTGCTCTCGCTGGCGCTTTCCGGATACGGCGCCTATCGACTCGGCGCCAGCGTTACCGGCTCGAGGGGTGCGGGAGCCGTCGGGGGAAGCGTCTTCGCGTTCAACGCCTACCGCATGGATCACCTCGCCCACATGCAGCTCCAGTCGACGGGCTTCATCCCGCTCCTCTACCTTTGCCTCCGACGTTTCCTCGAGGACGGCCGCATCGCGCATGCGGTCGGGGTCGCGGTGTTCCTCTGGCTGACGTCGGCCTCGTCCGCCTACTACGGAATGTTCACCTGGATTCTGCTGGCGGTCGCCGTTCCCTACGAGCTCTGGCGCACCGGCTCGATCCGACGACCCAGGAGAGTCCTGGGGCTTTTGCTCGCGCTGACCGTCTCCGGTCTCGCGTACCTCCCCCTGGCCCTGCCGTTCATGCGCCTGCGGAGCGACTTTGGCCTCGAACGGCCGCTCACGACGGTCCAGCGCGCCTCGGCCCGACCCGGCGACTACTTTCGCTCGGGATCGCACCTCCATGAGGCGCTGGGATTCCGACCGCCCTCGCCGGAGCGGAGTCTCTTTCCTGGAATCCTGGCGGTCGGCCTCGCCGCTCTCGCGCTCCTCCGGAGGAATCGCAGCATCGGCCTCTTCGTCGTCGTCGGCATCACCGCGTTCTGGGCGAGTCTCGGACCCGCATGGGGACTCTATCGCTTCCTCTACGCTTCCGTTCCCGGGCTCAGCGGAGTGCGCGTTCCGCCGCGGATGGCGATCTACGTCCTGATGTCGGTGGCGATCCTCGCCGCCCAGGGGGCCGCCCTCGTCCTCCGGCGCGCGCCGGCACGCGCTCGCGGATGGGTCGTGGCGATGCTCGCGTCGATCCCGCTCGTCGAATCGTTCTCGGGTCCGATCGGCTATACCCGGGCGCCCCCTATCCCCGCGGTCTACGAGTGGGTGGCCCGGCTCCCGGAGAAGACCCCGCTCGTCGAGCTTCCCTTACCCGGGGTCAAGCTCCAGCGCGACAATGCCGTCTACCTCTTCTGGTCCACCATGCACTTTCAGCCGCTGGCGAACGGCTACGGCACGGTGGTGCCTCCGGTGTACGCCGAGATCGCCGCGGCGCTCGAGGATTTCCCCAGCGCTTCGGGAGTCGCGAAGCTCACCGAGTTCGGGTTTCGCTACGTCATCTTCCACAAGGACCGCTTTCTTCGGTCACGAGCGCTTCAGATCGAACGGCGTCTCGATGCGGAGCCCGCCCTCGAGGAGACCCACCGGACCGAGGACGCTATCGTGTACGAGGTCTTGGCATTTCGATCCAAGGGATCACCGGGGAAATGACGACGCGGCCCTGTCCATGTAGCCCTCGCCCGAAAGTGCTTCCATCATCGCCACCAGGGCATCGACCTCCTCAGGGGTAGGGGTTCGCCTCACCGCCGCGGCCGGCGCCTTGCAGTTCTCCTTCTGGCCCTTGATGCCGGTGGAGACGGGCGTGGGCTCGGAGAAAGCGTTCTCCGGCTTGTGGCAGGTGGCGCAGGCGATGGTGTGTCGGCGGAGAGACGCGTGTCGCAATAGAGCCACCGGCCGAGCCGCACCCGCTCCGGGTCGGCGGATCCGTGAGCTCGCTGAAGGGCAACAGACCCACGAGGGTATACTCTCCGCCGTGAGCTTCACCCTGGGCGATTTCCTCGTGGAGCCGTCGCTTCATCGAATCTCGAAGGGGGTCGAGTCGCGGCACCTCGAGCCGAAAGTCATGGAGCTCCTCGTTCTTCTCGCCAGCCGTCCGGGCGACGTCTTCACCAAGGAGGAGATCTCGGAGCGGCTCTGGCCCGGGACCTTCGTCTCCGAGAGCTCGCTCTTCCGCCACGTTTCCGAGCTGCGGCGGCTTCTCGGCGACGATCGAAGTCGGCCTCGATACGTTGCCACGATTCCCAAGAAGGGCTATCGCCTCGTGGCCTCACTGTCTCCGGCGCGAGAAGAGAGCCCGCGAATTTCCAGACGCCTTTCCCGGGCCGCGGTTCTCGTCTCGCTCTCCGCCCTCGCCGTTTCCGTCGCGGTCGTCTCGTCGCGAACGGGCTCTGGTCCCGCTTCCCCGGAGGCCTACGCGGCGTTTCTCAAAGGCGACCTCTACGAGAACCGCATCGACTGCGGCTCGTTCGATTGGTCCCTCGCAGCGTACCGCGAGGCGATTACGGAGGACGCGCGGTTCCTTCCGACCTACCCCAGGCTGCTGGAGGCGCTCGTCGCGACCGCGGTCCTCGGTTGCCAGCCTCCGGGTCCGCTGTTCGACGAGATTCGAGGCGCTCCTCGCGCGCGCCCGGGAGAACGGCCTCGATCCGGCGCGGTACGAGGCGGGGGCGGGCGCGCTCGCCTTCTGGCGCGACCGCGACGTCGACGGAGCTCTGAGGCGGTTCGAGGCCGGAGGCGAGGCCTCCGACCTGAGCTATGCGATGGCCCTCATCGCCTCGAGGCGGAACGAGGAGGCCGTCGGCGAGGCCCGGCGCGCTCTCGCGGAGCTTCCGGTCGACCTGGGAGAGAACTGGGCGATGGGGGGGGTTCTCTACTTCGCCGGACAGAATCCCGAGGCCATCGAGCAGCTTCGGGCGACTCTCGAGCTCTACCCCGACTTCCGGCCGGCGATGCAGATTCTGGCCCTCGCCTACTGGATGGCGGGGGACGCCGAGGCCGCGCTCGACCTCGCCGAGCGCAGCGAGCCGGAAGAGGGTTCACGCCTCAATCGCTTCGACGCGGTTCCCGGCTACATCTTCGCCGCAGCGGGACGGACGGCGAGAGCCCGACAGACCCTGGCGCTCTGGGAAGATCGGGCCGAGATCGAGTGGGTCCCGAGATCCTCTCTCGCGCTCCTTCATTACGCGCTCGGCGAGCGGCGCGAGGCGGAGCGTTGGCTCGAGGAGGCCAGGCGGGATTCCGATCCCTGGTTGGCGCTCGTTCCCCAGGATCCCGCGTTCCGGCCGTTCCTCGAAAGGAGCGCGTCAGCCTCGCCGCACGGCGAATAGAGGCTCGATCGGATACTCCGTCTCGTCGGCCTCGTAGAACACCCGCTCCAGGAACAGTCCCGAGGGAGGCGCGGTGAGAGCGGCCGGGGCCCTGGACTTCGCGGTCAACAAACCTCGGATGTCGGATTCTCCCATGGCCCCGCGTCCCACCTCGGCGAGAACGCCCACGATCCGGCGAACCATCTTCCAGAGGAAGTGGGAGCCGACGACCCGGATCAGGATCAGCGCCCCGGATTCCACGACCGCCACTTCCTCGAGCAGGACTTTCGTCGAGCCTTCCTCGACCTTCGGATCGGTGAAGGAACCGAAATCGTGCATGCCGCGAAGGAGGCGCGCGGCGGCGCGCATCCTCGGGAGCGAGAGCTCGTCCTTGACCCACCACACGTAGGGCTTTCCAAAGGCGGTGCGCCGGCGGGAGATCTGATAGAGGTAGCTCCTTCCGACGGCATCGTGGCGCGCGTGGAAGCGAGGGTGTGCCCGCGCGAGCGTGAGCACGTGGATGTCGGCGGGCAGCAGCTCGTTGACGGCGAGGCGCAGGGATTCCGGAGCCATTCGGGTCTCGACGTCGAGATGGGCCACCTGGCCGAGGGCGTGGACTCCGGCGTCGGTTCGGCCCGATCCATAGATCTCGAAGTCGCTCTTCTTCGTGACCTCGGTCACGACGCGGCGAAGCTCGCCCTGGACCGTTCGGGCGTTCTTCTGGATCTGCCACCCGCTGTAGCGGGTCCCGGCGTACTCGAGAACGAGCTTGAATCGAGGCATAGGGGGAGAACGGTAGGGCACATCGGGGAACGAACGCAAAGGGCGGAAAGAGAATGTGGGGACAAGGAGCCGAATCCCCCTTCGATCGATCCTTCCTTCATTGCGCCCCGGCGCCCCCCGACGCCATTGCGTTCTTCGGGAAGGTTCTGAACGAAGGCGGATTCCTCGAAGAAAAATCGTCTCCCAGGAGCGGAGTTCCAAGGAGGCGAGCATGAAACGATTTCCCAGCCGCCGCGAGCGGCCCGTGCGGGTACCGGGGCACCCCGAGGGCGACCTTCGCGTCATCGAGGCCGTGGTCGAGCACATCGAGCGGCACATCGGACCGATCGATTTCGTATTCCACGAACGGCGGTCTCATCTCGTGCACATCGACGTCCACCACATTCCTCCCGCGGGCCGCCGGCGGTTCCACGCCCTGGTGACCAGCGGTATGTCGGAGCGGGCGATGACGGTTCCGTCGGGCTCCGAGGACCACGCTTTCGCCGAGCTCTTCCTCGTTCTTCCGCCGGATTGGGACGTCTCCGTCGTCTGGCCGATCGACCTGTTGCGTGAGCTCGCGCGCTATCCGCACGAGTGGGAGACCTGGCTCGGCTGCGGGCACTCGGTTTCGAACGGAGAGCCCCCCGGTCCTTTCAAACCCGACGTCCCGTTCTGCGGGTCCCTCATCACCCATCCGGTGTCCCTGGGAGCCGGGCTCGCTCGGCGGAGGCTTCCGGATCGATCGATACATTTCTACCAGGTCGTCCCTCTCTATCTCGAGGAGATCCGCTTCGCGCTCCGTCACGGAGCCGACGCGCTCCTCGCCCGATTCGCCCAGTATCAGATGAGCGACGTCGTCGACTCCAAGCGACGGAACGCCTGTCGTTTCGACGTGCACTAGAAGGGGGACCGCTCGACGGATGCCGAGGGGAGGCGGTGCTTCTACTGGGGAAACGTCAACCCGTGCGGAACCAGGTGCGGGAACACGAACGCGTAGGCCATCACGATGAGACCGACGATGGCGCCGAGCGCGATCGAGTGCCAGAGCACGAAGCGGAAGATGCGGCCTTCGTTTCCCACCTGATGCGTGGCCGCCGTCGCGACCACGATGCTCTGCGCGTCCACCATCTTCCCCATGACTCCGCCGCTGCTGTTCGCCGCCGCCATGAGCACGGGGTCGAAACCGAGCTGCTCGGCGGTGATGCGCTGCAGGCTTCCGAAGAGGGCGTTCGAGGAGGTGTCGCTTCCGGTGAGCGCGACCCCGAGCCATCCGAGGAACGTTCCGAAGAACGGGTAGAGGATCCCGGTCCTGGTGCAGGCGAGCCCCAGAACGGCGTCGACTCCCGAGTATCGAGTGACGAAGCCGAGCCCCAGCATGCAGGCAATGGCGACGAGAGGCATCCGCATGCGGTGAGCCGTCAGGAGGAACGTCCGCCCGAGCTCCCGCGGGGAGAGGCCGAGGGCGAGCCCCGACACCACCGCCGCGAGAAAGACTCCCGTCCCGGTGGCGGCGAGCCAGTTGAAGTCGAAGAGCGCCGCCTCGGGGACCACTCCGGAGACCACGGGCGCGACCCGGGCGACGCCCTGATGGAGCCCGGGCACGGGGAACACCGGGGTAACCACGTTCAGGACCTTCTTCACCGACGGAAGGCCCCAAAGGAACACGAAGACCGAGAGGATCACGAACGGCATCCACGCGCGGAAAACCGCTCCCTTCGTCGCCGTGCTCTTCGCCGGAGCCGCCTTCTCCTCGGGGAACCGCCAGATCGAAGGGGGCTTCCAGAAGCGCAGCAGGGTCACCATCGCGACCAGGGAGACCAGGGCGGCGATGATGTCCACCAGATTGCTGTCCTGGTAGTTCGACCAGTAGAACTGGGGGACGGCGAAGAAGACTCCGGTGACCAGGATCGCCGGAAGGACCGCGAACGTCTCCTTCCAGGACACCATGGTGCGCACCAGCCAGAAGGGCACGATGATCGACGTGAACGGAAGGATGCGCCCGATCATCGCGTTCAAGTCCGCTTCGGGAAGCGCCGTCACCGCCGCGAGCGTATGCACCGGCGTTCCCAGCGCTCCCCAGGCCACGGGCGCCGTATTGGCGATGAGACAGAGGGCCGCGGCGTAGAACGGCTGGAATCCGAGACCGACCATGAAGGCCGCGGAGATCGCGACCGGGGCGCCGAAGCCGGCGGCGCCTTCGATGAACGCGCCGAACGAGAAGGCGATGATGAGCGCCTGAAGCCGGCGGTCGGCGGAGATTGCGGCGATCGAGTCCTTCATGATCTCGAAGGCACCGCTGGCGACGGCGATGTCGTAGAGAAAGACCGCGGAGAATACGATCCAGGCGATCTTCACCAGGCCGAACGCGACCCCGTAGAGAAAGCTCGCCCCGGCGAGCGGCAGGGGCATACCGAATGCGAGGATCGCGATGGCGAGCGCGGCGGCGGCCCCGCCCGCGGCGGACCAGGCCGCGCCCACTCGCCGAAACGCGAGAAGGTAGAACAGGACCACGATGGGAAGGCTCGCGAGGAGCGTCGACGCCGGCCAGAAGCCCAGTGGGTCGTAGTTCTGATGCCAGGGGGTCACGATGGCGCGGAAGAGTATCCGCGACGCCTCGAAGAGTCAAAGGCCGCCGAGGAACTCTGGAATCGACCTCTCCCCGGAGACACCGAAGTACCGCGGCGCCTATACCGACGCTCTCGCGAGTTTGCCGTGATGACTCTCTACGGGCGTCCGCGGAACGTAAGACCGTCTCCCACCAGGTTCACCGAGAGCACGATCCAGAAGATGAGAAGGCCGGGGAAGATCGCGAGCCAGGGCTCGGTCGCGAGCGAGGCCTGGGCGCCGTAGAGGAGGTTTCCGAGGCTCGGGTCCGGAGGCTGGACTCCAAGCCCGAGAAAGCTCAGAACCGATTCCATCACGATCACCCTACCTACGAGGATCGCCGCCGCCACGATCAAGGGTGCAGCGGCGTTCGGGAGAAGGTGGCGCCCGATGACCCGGGGGCTCGAGGCTCCGAGCGCTTTCGCCGCCTCGGTGAACGGAACCTCCTTCAACCTCAGCACTTCCCCGCGGGCGATCCGCGCCGGCTCCATCCAGGCGAACGCCGACACCAGCAGGATCAGCACCGCGACCGAGGGCCGGAAGACCGCGGAGATCACGATGAGGACCGGGAGCACTGGAATCGAGAGCTGGAGATCGACGAGCCGCATCAGGGCCGAGTCCACGAAACCGCCGAAGTACGCGGCCACGGAGCCCAGCCCGGCTCCGAGAAAGCTCGCTACGAGGGCGCCCGCGAGTCCGATGGCGAGAGAGAGCCTCGCTCCCGTGAAAACCCGAGTCCCGAAGTCGCGCCCGAGCTCGTCCGTTCCCATCCAGTGCGACGGACCGGGGCCGGCCTTGATGGAGGCGAGATCGATCTCGTCGTGGCGATAGGGCGAGAGTGCCGGCACCAGAGCAGCGAGAAGGATCGCCGCGGCGAGGGCGCTGAGGCCGGCCTTCACGCGGCATCCTTTCTCGCGATGCGCACCCGGGGGTCGAGCCACCCGTAGACGACATCGGCCGCGAGGTTCGAGACCACGACCGCGATCGATCCCACCATCAGAATCGCCATGAGAACCGAGTAGTCTCGCCGGTAGACGGAATCGACGAGGAGCGTTCCCATTCCCGGCCAGGCGAAGACGGTCTCGGTAACGACGGCGCCGCTGAAAAGGAGCGCGAAATCGAGCGCGAGCACGGTCACCATCGGGAAGAGCGCGTTCGGGAGAGAGTGGCGGACGAGGAGCGCCGTCTCCGAGAGCCCGCGGGCCCGGCCCGCGCGGACGAAGTCGCGCGAGAGGGTCGCCGCGAGCGACGCGCGGACGTATCGGATCCAGGAGGACGCGTAGAACGACGCCAGAGTCGCCGCCGGCAGAGCGAGGTGCGCGAGACGCCCTTCCCCATCGATCCCCATGCGGCCGGCCGTCGGAAGGAGGCGGAGCTCGACGGCGAAGACGAGCTGAAGGACGAGCCCCAGCCAGAACGTCGGAAGCGAGATGCCGACGATCGAAGCGCCGGAGACCAGGGAATCGAGGACGCCTCGGGGACGAAGGGCGGCGAGGCTTCCCAGAACGATGGCCGCCGCAAGGGCCAGCATGAAGGCGCTCCCCATGAGCTCGAGCGTGGCCCCCGCCCTCTCGAGCACGCGCAGGAGGACCGGCCGGCCGTCCACGTAGCTGAAGCCCCAGTCCCCCGTTGCGAAAGCGGAAAGCCAGCCGAGGTACTGCTCGTGGAGCGGGCGGTCGAGCCCGAGGAGTCGCTCGAGCCTCGCGATGTCCTCGGGCCGCACGTTGGGATTGCTGAGATACACCGTGAGCGGCCCGCCGGGGGCGGCATGCACCAGGGCGAAGATTAGAATCGAGAGACCGAAGAGCAGAGGGATGGCGCGCAGCAGCCTACCGGCGACGTAGGCGGCCATGCGGCTTCAGGGATCGGCGGAAGGAGCCTCGAGCTCCCACTCGTAGACGTTCCAGAAGAGACCGGCGTTCGTTGGATTGGGCTTCACGTTCCGGAGGGTATCGGGAAACGCGCTCACGATCGTCCGGTTGTACAGGGGGATCTCGGGGACTTCGCGGGCGAGGATCTCCTGCGCCCGGAACAGGAGAGCCTTCCGCTTGTCGCGGTCCACGGTCTGGTCGGAGGCGTACAGGAGCCGGGTCAGCTCCTCGTTCTCGTAATAATAGATGTTGCGCCCCCGGGGCGGAGTGCGGTCCGAAGCGTAGAACAAGGTGATTTCCGGGTCCGCGGGCAGGGTCCAGGCGGAGAGGAAGAACGGGAGCTTGCCGCCGAACCAGAGCTCTCCCAGCATCGTGGGCTCGTAGTTCCGGATCTCCATGCCGATCCCGACGGCTTTCAGCTGGGCCTGGAGGACCTGGAGGACCATCTCCCACTCGGCGTGGCCGGAGCGGGTGGTCCCGGGAAAAGAGAGCGGGACTCCTTCTTTCTCCACGATGCCGTCACCGTCCCGATCTTCGTAGCCCGCCTCGCGCAGGAGCTCCCGCGCGCGGGCGGGATCGTATCCGTAGGAAGTCACCCCGGCGTTGAATGCCCAGGACATCGGTTGAATGACGGAGTCCACCACGGTCACGACGCCCTCGAGGACGTCCTCGGCGATTGCCCGCCGGTCGATCGCGTGGGCGACCGCCTGCCGCACCCTGAGGTCACGAAAGGCGGGGACCTCGCGGAGATTGAGCGCCACGTGAGCGTAGGAATTCCCCATCGTGCGGGAAACTTCGACTCCCGGGATTCCCTCGAGCTCGTCGACCTTGTCGAGAGGCACGTTGTCCACCACCTGGACCTCTCCCGAGCGCAGCTGGTTCATGCGGGTGTTGCTGGAGGGAAGAAAGCGAAAGAGCAGCTTCTCGATCGCGGGGACTCCCCGCCAGTAATCCTCGTTGCGCGCGAGGAGAAGGTACTCGCCGGTCCTCCATTCCTCGACCTTGTAGGGGCCGGTTCCGATGGGCCTGCGGTCGTACTCGGGAAAGGCGTTCAGGTCCTTTCCTTCGAGGACGTGGCGAGGAAGGGCGCCCCGCCAGAACTGGTCCTGATAAGCCGCGTAGATCCGGCGGTAGGTGACGATCGCGGTGAGATCATCGGGAGTCGCCACCGATTCGATGAGGTCGAACCCCTCGGTCGATTCCGGGTTGTAGGCCGGATCGTTGATGGTCTCGACGGTGAAGGCGACGTCCCGAGAGGTGAACGGCTCACCGTCCTGCCAGCGCACGCCGGAGCGGAGCTTCCAGGTGACTTCGAGCCGGCCGTCGTCGAGCACGCGAACGAGACCGTTCTCGGGGGTGGGCACGACCTCCGCGAGAACGGGCACCGCCTCCATCTTCTCGTTCCAGACGGTGAGTCCCTCGGAGATGCAGATCATGGTGTCTTCGAGGATGTGCGTCGAAAAGCGGTTGAGCGTATCGGGCTCGCGGTCGTAGCCGACGACCAGGAGCGCGTTCGTCGGCGGAGCGGGCTTCCGGGGTCCGGAGCACGCGAATGCGAGGACGAGAACCAGCGACGGCAGACGTGCCATGGCGCCCTACTTGAACACCGAGACCCGGCAACTGGCAACTGAGAACTGAGCACTGTTTTTGGCTATCATGGCGCTCATGATCCGGCCTCAGACGGAGGAGGGATCGGTTGGCGTGGTGCCGACCGAGTACATCGACCTTCCCGACCCCATCCCCCTCGACTGCGGTCGAGAGCTCCACCCGGTTCGGATTGCCTACGAGACCTACGGAACCCTGACCCCCGAGAAAGACAACGTCATCCTCGTCTGCCACGCGCTCTCCGGCGACGCTCATGCCGCGGGCTGGAGTGCTTCGCCCATGGAAGAGAGCGCCGTCGACGGCTTCCGCGCCGACGAGCGCGACATCGCGAAGAAGTCCGGCCTCGGGTGGTGGGACGGGATGATTGGCCCGGGGAAGGCGTTCGACACGGATCGGTACTTCGTGGTCGCCACCAACCTCATCGGCGGCTGCCGCGGATCGACGGGGCCCTCCTCGCTCAATCCCGCCACCGGAAAGCCCTATGGTCTCGATTTTCCCACGGTGACCGTCGCCGACATGGTTCGGGCGGAACGCGCTCTGCTGCGGGAGCTCGGCATCGGGAAGCTCCTCGCCGTCTCCGGAGGTTCTCTCGGTGGAATGCAGGCGATGGAATGGGCGGCGCTTTTTTCGGACGCCGTCTTCAGCATCATCCCCATCGCCTCGACCGCGGCGCTCGATCCGCAGGGAGTCGCCTGGAACTCCATCGCGAGGAGCGCGATCATGGCGGACCCCGACTGGCAAGGCGGCCGGTACTACGGGACGGGACGGGCGCCGAACGCTGGAATGGCCGTGGCGCGGATGGTCGGGCACGTGACCTACCTCTCCGGCTATTCGATGGCGGAGAAATTCGGCCGGAGGCTCCAGGGCCGCAGCGACCTCTCGTACACCGTGACCGAGCCGGATTTCGAGGTCGAAAGCTACCTGCGCCATCAGGGCGAGAAGTTCGTCCGCCGGTTCGATGCCAACACCTATCTCTACTTCTCGAGGGCGCTCTCTTATTTCGACCTCGCCCGCCAGTACGGCGGCGGAAGCCTCGACCGGGCGGTCGAGGGCTTCCAGGCGGCGACGCTCCTCATCTGCTTCAGCTCCGACTGGCTCTATCCGCCCGCGAACTCGCGCGCCCTCGCGAACGCTCTCGAGGCGAACGGCAAGGACGTGGAGCTCCACGTCATCGAAGCGCCCTACGGCCACGACTCGTTCCTCGTCGAGGAGGCGCGGCAGACTCCGATGATTCGCGATTTCCTCTCCCGCGTCTACCAGGCGCGGCGAGGGAGCAGGAGGATTTAGATGCCTGGAACCCCCGGACTGCCTCGACAGGAAGACGCGCGCGCCTTCGGCTTCGATACCCGGCAGGTGCACGCGGGCCAGAGGCCGGACCCCAATACCGGGGCACGTGCCGTTCCCATCTTCCAGACGACGAGCTACGTCTTCGAGGACCCGGAGTCGGCGGCGGCCTATTTCAACCTCAAGGAGTACGGCAACACCTACTCCCGCATCATGAACCCGACGGTGGCCGCGTTCGAGGAGAGGATGGCGAACCTGGAAGGCGGCTCGGGCGGGGTCGCCTTCGCGAGCGGCATCGCGGCGCAGGCGGGAGCGCTGTTCACTCTCCTTCAGCCCGGCGATCACGTCGTCGCCTCGAGCGCCCTCTACGGCGGCACCGTGAACCAGTTCAAGCACTACTTCCGGAAGCTCGCGGTGGAGCTTACGTTCGTCGACCCCGACGATCTCGGCGCATGGAAAGGAGCGCTCAGAGACACGACCAAGCTCCTCTACGCCGAGACCATCGGCAATCCCGGCGGGAACGTCCTCGATATCGAGGCGGTGGCGAAGATCGCCCACGAGCATCGGATGTCCGCTCATGGTCGACAATACTTTCCCCACACCCTACCTCTGCCGGCCCTTCGATTGGGGCGCCGACATCGTGGTGCACTCCGCGACCAAGTTCATTGGCGGACACGGCACTTCCATCGGAGGGGTGGTGGTCGAGTCCGGCGTCTTCGACTGGTCGAACGGGAGGTTCGCCGTCGTCGCCGATCCATCGCCCGCCTATCATGGGCTCTCGTTCCACGAGACGTTCGGAATGTACGGATACCTGATGAAGCTACGGGCGGAAACGCTCCGAGACCTCGGCGCGGCGATGAGCCCGTTCAACGCCTTCCTGTTCCTCCAGGGCCTGGAGACGCTGTCGCTGCGCATGGACCGGCACGTCTCGAACGCTCTCGAGGTGGCGAAGTTCCTCGAGGCGCATCCGATGGTCGAGCGCGTCACCTATCCGGGGCTCGCCTCGAGCCGGTACCGGCCGCTGGTCGAGAAGTACCTGCCGAAGGGCCCGGGAGCGGTCTTCTCCTTCGACGTGGCCGGGGGGCGAGAGCCGGGGCAGAATTTCATCCGGGGGGTGAGCCTCTGGTCCCATCTCGCGAACGTGGGCGACGCCAAGAGCCTCATCATCCATCCCGCGAGCACCACCCACCGGCAGCTCTCGGATGAGGAGCTGTCGGCCGCGGGAGTAGGCCCGGGAACCATCCGGCTCTCGGTGGGAATCGAGGACGTGGAGGACCTGATCTGGGACCTGGAGCAGGGTTTCCGCGCGGCGAAGCGTCCCGGCGGCGCGGCGAAGGCGGTGTCGGCGTGAGCGCGGATTTCGACGTCACCCGCTACCAGGATCCCGAAACCATCCAGAAGGTCCTCTACAATTCGAAGACCATCGCCGTCGTGGGGCTCTCCGCGAACGTCCTCCGTGCCAGCTTCTTCGTCGGCTTCTACCTGAAGCGGCACGGATACCGAATCATCCCCGTGAATCCCCGGGAGAGCGAGATTCTGGGGGAGAAGAGCTATGCGAGCCTGAAGGACGTCCCCGTCCCCGTGGACGTGGTGAACGTCTTTCGAGCTCCGGCGGCGGTGCCCGAGCTCGCGAGAGAGGCCGTGGCCATCGGCGCCTCGAACCTCTGGACCCAGTTCACCGTGGTGAGCCCCGAGGGCGCCCGCATCGCCGAGGAAGGCGGGCTCTCGGTCGTGATGGATCGGTGCATCAAGGTGGAGCATGCCCGCTACGTCGGCCGCATGCACTGGCTCGGATTCAACACCCATCGAATCACTTCCGTACGCGGCGGCCTACAGTAAGCACCGCCTTGCGAGCCCTCGGTCGAGTTGCTAATCTAGATTCGCTTTTCCGCAACCAGCGCGTTCGTCACCACGGATCGTCGAAAGGAGAAACCGAGGAGAGTCATGCCCAAGAAAGCGACCCAGAAAGCCGAGCCCAAGAAGGCTTCGCCGCGCGCGAAGCGAAGCAAATCCGCGGAAGCGGCCCTTCCCGAGAGCCCGAACGAGATCGCCGTCGCGGAGGCGGCGCCCTCACTCGAGCAGATTCGAGACCGGGCCTATCAGATCTTCCGCAACGGAGCGAACCCGAGCGATCCCGTCGCCGACTGGTTCCAGGCCGAGAGAGAGCTCAAGGGCGACGCCCGCGTCTGACCTCGGGCACCGCTTTACAAAAGCGGGTGCTCCCCATATTCTTTGCCGGTCCAAGCGAACGTACTTGCAGGCTAGCGGGCCAGCAGGCAGCACCGGAAGGTTCGATTGACCGACCAAGCGGTTCGATTTCTCAAAGAGTTCGTCAGCAAACCTCAGGAGATCGGGGCCATCGCGCCCAGCTCGCCCGCCCTCGCGAGAGAGGTCGTGCACTCCGTCGACTGGGACAAGGTCGAGGTCGTGGTCGAGTACGGACCGGGCCTGGGCGCCATCACCGGAGAGATCCTCACCCGGACCGAGGGGAAGGACTTTTTCGTCATCGAGCTGAACGAAGCCTATGCTGATCGCTTCCGCCGGAACTTCCCCGACGTCGCTCTCTACCGCGACTCGGTGGCGAACGTCGTATCCATCGCCGCGAAGCACGGGGTCGAAGCCGTCGACTGCGTCATCAGCGGCCTTCCGTGGGCCATCTTCTCGGACTCGGTCCAGGACGAGCTCCTCGACGCCACGTTCGAGGTGCTGAAGGAGGGCGGGCAGTTCGTCACGTTCGCCTACATGCACGGCCTCGCCCTACCTGCGGGGCGGCGATTCCGGAAGAAGCTTACTCGAAGGTTCCGCAAGCTCGAGCGAAGCCGCGTCGTCTGGCGCAACACCCCGCCCGCGGTGGTCTACCACTGCGTGCGGTAGATCTTTTTCAACGCAAAGACGCAAAGGCGCAAAGACGCAACGGGGGAACGGGACTCCGTCTTTTTCTTCTTTGCGCCTTTGCGTCTTTGCGCCTTTGCGTTCCCCTCTTCTCCTACCTAGGCGTGGTATAGCGACTCCTTGGGGTTCACGCGGGAGATGCGGCGGGCCGGAATGTAGCTCGCCGCGAGCGCCACCAGGGTCAGCAGCGCCGCGACCGTCAGAAACGTCCACGGGTCGTTCGGGCGGATTCCGAAGAGCTGGCTCGACAGTAGACCCGCCCCCGCGAGCGCGCCCACGACCCCGAGCGCCAACCCGACCGAAACCGGGATCATCGCCTGCATCACCACGAGAGCCACCACATCCTGGCTGCGGGCTCCCAGAGCCATCCGCACTCCGATCTCGTGCGCCCGGCGGCTCGCGAGATAGGCGATGACCCCATAGACGCCGATCGAAGCGAGGGCGAGGCCCAGGAGGCTCATGGTGAGAAGGAGCGCGGCGAGAAATCTCGGCTGGGCCAGGGAGTCGAGCACGCGCTCGTCCATCGTGGCGATGCCGTGGAGCGGTAATGCCGGGTCGATTCCCCGCATTTTCTCCCGCAGCGCCGGCACCAGGCTCTCGGGCGCCGCCTCCGCTCTCACCGCGAGCGTCATCGTCCGCTGGATCCAGTCCCAGGCTACGGGAGGCGCCTGCGCGATCGGAAGGTAGAACTCGGGCTCGATCTCGGCTCCCAGGCCCCTCGAGCGAACGTCCCCCACCACTCCGACGACCGTCTTCCATTTCGGATCTTCGGGGCCTCCCTCGCAGCAGGAGATGCGCTTTCCGAGCGGGCTCTCCCCGGGAAAGGCGGCTCTGGCCAGCGTCTCGCTCACCACCATGACGAGCTCGGACTCGCGGCGATCGGACGGCCGAAAGAGCCGGCCTTCGAGGAGTGGAATTCCCATGGCGGCGAAGTAATCGTCGCTCACCATGCGGAGCCTGGAGTCGATGCGGTCCTCGAGCGTCATGCCTTCAGCGAGGAGACCGTTCGAACCGCCGCCCGGTCCCATGGGAACCTGGGAGGTCACCGCGGCACGGCGCACTCCGGCAATCCCTTCCGCTTCCTGCACGATCCGCTCGAAGGTTCCCACCACTCGCACCGCCTCCTCGTAGGAGTCACGCGGGAGGGTCACTCGAGCGGTGAGCACACCCTTGGGATCGAAACCGGGTTGGACCCGGCCCATCTCGAGAGCGCTTCGGACCAGAAGTCCAGCGGCCGCCAGTAGAGCGAGGGCGAGCGCGATCTCCGCGGACACCAGAGCGAAGCGAATCCGCCCCTGCGAGCGGCTTCCTCCCGCGCGGTGCTCGCCTCGAAGCGCCGGAATCTCCGCCCTCGCCGCGGAGAGCGCGGGAACCAGCCCGGAGAGGAGACTCGCGGCTACAGCCGCCAGGAGAGTGAATCCGAGAACCGCGGGGTCGATGCGCGTCTCTTCGAGGCGCGGGACGCCTTCGGGCGCCCAGGCGATGAGAGTCTCGGTCATCCAGAATCCGAGCGCCGTTCCCAGGACGGCGGCGACGCCGGCGAGGACGAAGGTCTCGGCGAGGACCTGGCGCGCGAGGCGTGCCGTTCCCGCGCCGAGCGCTGCGCGCACCGCCATCTCCCGCGACCGGGCGGCACCGCGGGCGAGGAGCAGGTTGAGAACGTTGGTGCAGGCGATGAGGAGCACCAGCGAGACCGCCCCCATCAGGATCAGAAGGCGGGCGCGATAGTCGCCGACGAGCCACTCCCCGTATGAAACGATCCGGATCCCGGAGGACTCGTTGGGATAGAGCTTCTTCTGTTCTTCGCCGATGACATCCAGGCGCGCCTGGGCGGCCTCGTAGGAGATTCCCGGACGGAGGCGTCCGAACACGTCGAGATAGTGCTCGTCGTGCATCGCCTCCTGAGCCGGGGTGAAGGCGATCGGAGTCCAGAGCTCCTGGTCGTACGCCGGGTACGAGAGCTCCTTCGGCATCACGCCCACGACGACGTGGGGTATTCCGTTCAAGTGAATCTCGCGGCCCACGACGGCCGGGTCGGCGCCGTAGCGGCGGGTCCAGAGGCGGTGGCTGAGAATCGCGACCCGCTCGCCGCCGGGACGGTCCTCGTCGGCGAGGAACCACCTTCCGTGAAGCGGCCGCATCCCGAGAAGCTCGAAGTACCCGTGGGACACGCGCCCGCCGAGAACTCTCTCGGGATCGGGACCATCGCTCAGGTTGAAGCTCTCGTAGTCGAGAGCCGCGAGCTGCTCGAACAGGTCGGAGCTCGCGCGCCTCCAGTCGACGAAATTCCCGATGGACACGTTGATCGGTCCGAGGTTCTGGTAGTTCTCTCCCACGAGAGCGATGCGCTCCGACCGCTCGAAGGCGAGAGGGCGGAGCACCACCGCGCGCAGCACGCTGTAGATCGACGTGGTGGCGCCGATTCCGAGGGTGAGCGTGAGAACGGCGATGGCGGCGAAACCGGGGTTCACCCGGAGCTGGCGGACCCCATATGCCAGATCGTGGCGAAGCTGCTCCAGGTAGGCGGCTCGTTTCACGTGCGTTTCTCCTTCCGTTCGTATCCGCCGGCACTGGGCGCGGATGCGGCCGAGGTTTCCGAACCGGCGGCGGGCCTCGGATCGGGCATCGGCCTCGCTCCATCCTTCCTCGACGAGCTCCCGGAACCTCATCTCGATGTGGAACGAGAGCTCGTCCTCGAGATCGGAATCCGGGTCCTTCATCCAATCTCCTCGGGCGCGTCGAGGACTCTCCCCATCGCCCGCGAGAACCGCCGCCACGCCCGGGACTCCCGCTCGAGCTGTTTCACCCCTTTGGACGTCAGTCGATAGAAGCGGGCCCGGCGGTTGTTCTCCGACGTCCCCCACTCGGATCCGATCCAACCTCGCTGCTCGAGGCGGTGGAGCGCGGGGTACAGCGCTCCTTCCTCGACGCGCAAGGCGTCCTTCGTGACCTGACGGATCCAGCGCGATACGGCATAGCCGTGCGCCGGACCGCGGCTCAGCGTCTTGAGGATGAGGACGTCGAGGCTTCCCTTGACCAGCTCCAGATTCTCGGGCTCGTTTCCCATAAAAGTCTCAGGGGAGAGTAGCGCCTCTCCCCTAAGAACGCAAGGGAAGCTGGAAAAGTTTCAGGCGGCGATGGTGGCGACTCCGAGACAGACGTCTCCGTCGTAGAAGACCGCGAACTGACCGGGTGCGATCCCCCGATCGGGGGTCTCGAGATCAACGCGCCCTCGATCTCCCACGACGTCGAGAGTGGCGTGATGAAGACTGCGCCCGTGCCGCACCCGAACCAGGAGATCCCGGCGCGCCGGCGGATCTCCAATCCAATGGATGGCCTCGACCTCGAACGATTCCCGCGAGGCCGCGGCGACGCGGTCCGCATGGGCGACGTAGACCACGTTCCGAGAAACGTCCTTTCCACGGACGAACCAGGGCCCGTGAGAGAGGCCCAGGCCCTCGCGCTGCCCGATGGTGTGGAACCAGTAGCCCTTGTGACGTCCCAGCACCTTTCCGGAATCGAGATCCACGATCTCCCCCGGTCGCTCGCCCAGGTGGTGGCGGACGAAATCGCGGTAGGGGATCTTCCCCAGAAAGCAGATCCCCTGGCTGTCGCGCCGGTCCTGGTTCGGAAGGTCTCTCTCCCGCGCGAATCTGCGGACCTCGGACTTCGAAAGCCCGCCGAGCGGGAAAAGAGCCCGCGCCACCTGTTCCTGGCTCAGACGCGCGAGGAAATACGTCTGGTCCTTCACGGGATCGATTCCCCGCTTGAGGAGGACGCGCCCCGAGCACTCCTCCCGCCTCGCGTAGTGTCCCGAGGCGACGCGCTCGAAGCTGGAGTCGATCTCGTCGAGGAACGCTCCGAATTTGATGTGCTGGTTGCAGAGAACGTCGGGGCTCGGCGTCCGGCCCGCTTCGAGCTCGGAGACGGCGTAGCGCACGACGCGCTCCCAGTAGGGCCGCTGCAGGGACCGCACCTCCAGGGGAACGTCGAGCCGGGCGCAGACTTCCCGCGCGAACCGCAGGTCTTCCTCCCACGGGCAGGTCCCGAGGTGCGAGAGCTCGTCCTCGAGCCAGACCTTCAGGTAGAAAGCGGTCACGTCGTGCCCCCCGGAGCGAAGCAGGCTCAGGGCGACGGAGCTGTCCACCCCGCCCGAGAGCAGAGCCGCGATTTTCACGATTCCTTCAACCCGTGGTTACCGCGGTAGTCCGACCGCTGCGGAGGCTTCCACCCTTCGAGAAGCTCGGCAGGTGCGTCGTACACCTCGACTCCGAGAGGGCGGCAGACCTCGAGGGGATCGCGCGCATCCGGTCCCCAGAGCGGGATCGAGAGGTCTCCTCCGGGGCAGGTCGAGATCGCGCATAGGAGATCGATTTCCGCGAAGACCTCGAAATAGTCGCCCAACTTCGCGGGACTCGCCTTCATGAAGTAGCGATCGTCGGCCAGGCCAGTGACCTGGAAGATGTTCAGGACGTCGTGAACGTCGAGCTCCGTCAGGCGGTACGGGAGAATGGCGCGGGTGAGGTTCGAGTGGCAGTGGTTGTCGAGCTCGAGACCCGTCAGGAGCTTGTTCACGTAAGGGTCGCACCGCGTGCCCAGAAGATCGTGGCAGCGCCCGCCGTCGTCGTCGATGCCATAGTCGATGGTGTCGCCGATGATCGTCGCCATGGGCCTCAGGAACGGGAGGGTGGACCACAGCCGGTCATAGGTCGTCACGTGGGCGCGGTGGAGCTGCCTCGTCCGCGCCGCCCAGAAGCGCTCTCTCGGGTCGTGGAGGTTCCAGCAGTTGAAGTCGGCGACCTGCGGCCCATCGACGATCGCGATCCGGCAAATCTGGCCCGCCTTGACGGGCCAGGCTTTCCCCGAGCGGATGGGAACGACGAACCGCTCCACGAGGCTCCGACGCCCGGCATCTCGCCCGAGACGCCCGTAGAAAGCCCGGTCGACCTCGAGGGCGGTCGTCGGGCGGGAGGGAAGATAGGTCCAGAAGGAGGATGACATAAGGCATTATTGTAGCTCCGTGACGGAATCCCACCGCGCGCTCTCAACCCTTTTCCCCCGCCCGACGTCTAACTTCGCGAGGTAGCCTCATGTCCGAACTCGCCCGCGAATTGAGATTCGCCGCGCGCGGCCTTGCGCGGACGAAGGCCTTCACGGCGGTGACGCTGCTGACGGTGGCCCTCGGGGTCGGCGCCAACACCGCCATCTTCAGCATCGTCCACGGCGTCCTGCTGCGTCCTCTTCCCTTCCGCGAGCCCGAGCGCCTGGTGACGCTGTGGGAATCCGTCCCCGACGACACGGGAGCTCCGCGCCGGTGGCGAACCACCGCAGCGAACTACTTCGACTGGGAGGAACAGGCGCGGACCCTCGAGCGCATGGCGATCTTCGGATCCGCGGGCATGAACTGGACGGGTGAAGGAGAGCCGGAGGAGCTCCTGGGCGCCCGCGTGAGCGCGAGCTACTTCGACGTGCTGGGGATCGCCCCTCTTCTGGGCAGAACCTTCGCCCCCGAAGAAAACGAGACCGGAAGGGGCCGAGTCCTCGTTCTGGGTTACGGGCTATGGCAGAGACGATTCGGGGGCTCTCGCGACGTCCTGGGAAAGAAGCTGACCCTCGACGGGGAGCCGTTCGAAGTCATTGGCGTCATGCCCGAGGGAGTCTATCCGACGTGGCCTCAGGCGACCGGCCGGCTTCCCTTTCTCCCGCTCTACCAGCAGATCTGGATCCCGATGGCGCTCTCGCAAGAGCGGAGACAGGATCGGGGCAGCCACGTCTTTGGAGCCATCGGACGGCTCGCACCCGGCGCCACGCTCGAGACCGTGCGCGCGGAGATGGACACCATCGCGCGGCGGATCGCCGCCGCCAATCCGGACAACTACGGGGAGGGGATCGTCGTCGTCCCCTATCTCGATGAAGTCACGGGAAGCGCACGGCAGGCGCTCCTCGTCCTCTGGGGTGCGGTCGGGCTCGTGCTCCTCATCGCCTGCGCCAACATCGCGAGTCTCCTGCTCGCGCGATCCGCGGGCCGCCAGAGGGAGGTCGCGTTGAGAACCGCGCTCGGAGCCAGCCGGGCTCGGGTGCTCCGACAGTTCCTCTGCGAAAGCACTCTCCTCGGCGTCACCGGAGGCGCTCTGGGGATAGCGCTCGCCTATGCGGGCGTGAGCGTTCTCGTCGGCCTCAGCCCCGCCGCCGTTCCCCGCCTCTCGGACTCCGGACTGAGCCTGCCGGTGCTCGCGTTCGCGATTGCGATCTCGCTCGTCACCGGAGTTCTCTTCGGCCTCGCCCCCGCCGTTCAAATGTCCCGCTCCGATCGGGACCTTCGATTGAAGGAGCGCACGCCTCGGGCGGGATTGAGGCGGATCCTCGTGGTCTCCGAGCTTGCGCTCGCGATGGTTCTCGTCGTCGGCGCCTCGCTCCTTCTGCAGAGCTTCGTACGACTCCGCCGGATCGACATGGGATTTCGCGCGGAGAACGTTCTTCTCTCCGAGATCAATCTCCCTGTCCCGAAGTACCAGGATTATCGATCCGTGGCCCGCTTCCACCGGGCGCTTCTGGAGCGCCTGAGCTCGGTCTCCGCGGTCACGGCGAGCGGTATCACGTACGACCATCCCCTCGATTCCAACTGGACCGACGACTTCGCCATCGAAGGCGCACCGCAGACGGAGGAGACTCTCAGCGCCGCTCTCCGGATCGCGAGCCCCGACTACTTCCGTACGATGAGCACCGAAATCCTTCTGGGCCGCCCGTTCACCGCCCTAGACGATGCCGACCATCCCGGCGCCGTCATCGTCGACGAAGCGTTCGTTCAACGGTTCCTGGCGCCTTCCGGTCCTCTGGGAAAGCGGCTTGTGATCACCACGCCGAGCGGTTACTCGGGCGGGTCGCTGCCGAGTTTGTTCGAGATCGTTGGAGTGGTCGAGAACGTACGCTTCCTCGGTCCCGCGGTCCCGCCCGAGCCGGCGTTCTATCTTCCCGCGGCTCAATTCCCCGTTCAGGAGATGATGGTCGCGGTCAAAGTGGCGGGCGACCCGGCGGCCTTCGCCGCGCGCCTGCGGGAAGAGGTCTGGGCGGTGGATCCCGACATTCCGCTCTCCAACATCACCACCATGGAGAGGCTGCTCTCGGAAGCTCTCGCCCAACCGCGCTTCACCTCCGTGGTCCTGGGGTTCTTCGGAGCCTCGGCGCTCGCGCTCGCCGCCCTCGGCATCTATGGTGTCCTGTCGACGACCGTGGCCCAGAGGACGAGCGAGATCGGAATCCGGATGGCGCTCGGAGCTCGCTCCGCGGACGTCGTCCGGATGGTGGTGCGACAGGGCATGCGCCTGACGCTCGCCGGGCTCGCGATTGGCCTCGCCGCGGCGCTGGCCTCGGCCCCGGTGCTGAGGAGCCTCCTCTTCGGGGTAGGCGCCCAGGATCCGTTCACGTTCGCCTTCGTCTCCGGACTCCTGGCAGCCGTCGCCCTCCTGGCGAGCTACCTTCCCGCCCGCCGCGCGTCCCGGATCGAGCCTCTAATCGCGCTAAGGCACGAGTAGAGCTCTTCCCCCGGGACGGGGTCGCGGCGGGCGGCACTCACCAGGAACTCCTGCGCTACTCGAGTACCGTCACCTGGAGCTTCGCCGTGGGCACGCACAGGAGGTCGGGTTTCGCGAGAGGTCCGCCTACTTCTTGGAGAGGCTCCGGTAAGCGAACTCCGTGAACTGGTCGCCGTTGATGAATCCCTTCCCCAGCGTTTCGTCCCACTCCTTCGTGGGCCGCGACGCCTTTACCTCGTCGAGCGACTTCCCCGACGTGACCTGGGAATGGATGCGGGAGCGGATCGTCTTCAGCATGTCGCGATACGCGGTCAGGTCCTTCCTGGTGGAGAGAGGCCCGTGACCCGGGATGATCTTGGAGGCGTCGTTCGCGAGCGCCAGCACCTTGTCGGCGGCGGCGATGACGCCGTCGAGCGAGCCGCCCGACTCGAGGTCGATGAACGGGAAGCCTGCCGAGAAGAACAGGTCTCCCATGTGGAAAACGTTGGCCTTCTTCCACTGGATTACGGAGTCCCCGTCGGTGTGGGCCGGGTCGACGTGGAACACGTAGAGCTCGTCCCCGTTCACGTGAAACGAGACGTTCTCGGTGAAAGTCATGACCGGAAGCGCAACCTTGGGAGAGGCGGGGGTGGTGCTCTTGAAGAACTCGCTTACCTGATCGCTCGACATGCGCCGGCGAACGTTCTCGTGCGCGACGATGACCGCGCCCGCGCCCCCCATGTTCTCGTTTCCGCCCGTATGGTCGCCGTGCCAGTGGGTATTCACCACGAAGCGGATCGGGGCCTTGTCGATCGCGGATACCGCCGCCCGGATCTTCTCGGTGAGCGGGGCGTACTGGTCGTCGATGATCAGAACCCCGTCGCTTCCGGACGAAACGCCGATGTTGCCTCCGGAGCCGATGAGCATATGGATTCCGGGGGCCACGTCCACCGTCTGGATCTGAACTTTGCTGAAGTCCTGCTGTCCCGAGGCCAGGGGCGGAAGCGCCAGGGCTGCGACCAGGGCCAAAAACGTAAGCTTCATGAAGAGGCTCCTTTCAGCCTCGAAGCATAGCGCAGATCCCGACTACAATGAGCGGCGTGGGAAAACTGGAAGCGATCTGGATCAAGCGGTTCCGCCGGGGTCCCATGGACCCGAAGGACTCCGCCGAGCTCCGCGCCGGCCATGGAATCGAGTCGAACGCGAACCAGGGGGGAAAGCGCCAGGTCACACTGATCTCGAAGGAAGCGTTCGCGGCGGTCTCGGCGGAGCTCGGGGCGGAGATCGACCCCGCGTGGCGCCGCGCCAACTTCATGTTCAGCGGCATCGATCTCAGGGAGAGCCGCGGGCGGGTCCTTTCGCTGGGAGGCTTGCGCATCCGCCTCGTGGGCGAAACCCGCCCCTGCGAACGGATGGACGAAGCCCATCCCGGGCTGAGATCCGCGCTCTCCCCCGAATGGCGCGGCGGCGCCTATGGAGAAGTTCTGGACGACGGCACGGTCGCCGTCGGGTGCAAAGTGAGCTTCGTGGAGGAAACGGAATGAAGGTTTCATGGCTCGTCGTTCTGGCGGTCGTCGCGTCCGGATCTCCGGTCACGGCACAGAAGTATCGGGATTCCGACGGCAGGGTTCGAATCGCCCTGTTGAAGATGCCGTTCTCGGGCGAGCGCAACGTTCCCGAGTACTCGGGCGGACCGGACTACCTGGAGCAGGGCGGCCTTCTCCCGATGCTCGAGGGACTCGGTGCCAGGCTCAAGACCACCCCGACCGTGAAGCTCACGGAGGAAGAGGAGAAAGACTACGGCACCTGGCACCGACTGGGCCTCGCGAACCGCCGCCTCGGTGATTTCGTCGCCGAGAACGAGCGCGAGGGATTCTTCAACGTCGGCCTCGAAGCGAACTGCAACTCGGTCCTCGGAGTCCTCGGAGGGCTACAGAGATTCGGGACCGACGAAGCGGCCGCTGAAAGTGGGACTGGTGTTCATCGACGCCCACGGAGACTTCAATACGCCGGAGACGACGCTGTCGGGAATGCTGGGCGGGATGCCGGTCGCGATCTCGGCCGGACTGTGCCTGCGGAACCTGCGCCTGACCTCGGGGCTCGAGCCGGCGCTCCCCGTTCCTTACATCGTGCTCGGCGCAGTGCGCGACACCGACCCGCTGGAACAGGAGCTCATCGACCGCGCCGAGGTCGAGAGGTTCTCCGTCGACGACATCCGCCAGCGATCCGAAAAAATCCACGCCCAGATGGAGCGGCTATCGTCGCTCGTCGATCGCATCTACATCCATATCGACATGGACGTCCTCGATCCGCGCGAGGTCCAGGGACACCCCCTCACGGTCCCCGACGGACCGACGAGCGAGGAGCTCGGCGCCGCTCTGAAAGAGATGTTCCGGTACCAGAAGGCCGCGGCGCTCGGAATCGCCTCGACCCCCTATGGCGACAGGGACAAGGACGGACTCTCGCTCAAGGCCGCCTACAACCTGATCCGCGGCGCGGTCGAGGGGGTCAAGGAAAGAAAGGCGCCCTAGCGTCCGAAGAATCGGCGCCAGCTCAGGGAGAGGCCGGTGAACACGAGGAAGGCGGCCCCGGCGGAAACGACTCCCGCGACCGTCTGGCCCGCGATTCCGAGGGCCTCTCCGGTGTGCAGAAAGCGAAGCCAGCCCCGGATTTTCTGCGCGGGGGGCTGGTCCGAATAGGGCTCGAAGCCCGCGACCTCTCCCGTCCTCCGATCGACGGTCAGCTGCGCCCGCAGGTCGGGTCGAGCGCCGTTTCCCCGATCGATCGCGAACGACCATGAGTCGTCGGGAGATGGAGAGAATCGAACGGTTATGCTTCGCCAGCCCGGGACCTGGGCCTCCGCGACCTTCCAGGCCTCGTCGAGCCCCTGAAAATCGGCCACCCGTTCCTGCTCGCGAGGGGCCTCCGCTCGCCGCCGAGGCGCCTCGCTTCCGGTGGCGCGATACAGCAGATCGGTCGCCCACGGATAGGAGATGACCACGCCGGACAGAACGACGAGGAAGAGCGGGGCTGCGGACCAGAGACCGATGACGTTGTGCCAGTTGAAATCGCGCGCCTTGCCTCTCAGACCGCGGCGAAAGAAGACCACGCCTCTCAAGCCGGGCCACGTCCAGTTCCGGGGCCACCAGAGGTAGAAGCCGCTTGCCACGAGGAACAGGAACGCGAGGTTCGACGCGCCGGTGATCGTCCGGCCGGTCGTGCGCGACTCTCCGCTCGCCCCGAGCCACCGGTGCCAGTCTGTGACGACGCGGAAGAACTCTCGCGTCTCCTGATTTCCTTCTCCGAGGAGCTCGCCGGTGTAAGGGTTCAGATAAAGCGTCCGTCCTCGCCCCAGGTTGATGGACGCCGGCGCTGCGGGATCCGATCGGAGCGTGAGAGAGAACGGCGCCTCCGGGTCGCCGCCCTCGGAGGCCTTCGAGAGGAGCGCCGTCGTTTCGAGCCTGGACAGGCCCTCGGGTGGAAGCGACCGGGTGTCGCGATCGGCCCACGCGACGATCTGGCGCTGGTAGGTCAGGAGCACTCCCGTCACCGACATGACGAAGATGACGATGCCTGCGGTGACGCCCGCGGCAAGGTGGAGCCAGAAGAAGACCTTCCGGAGCGGCATCACAGCTCGGCCCACCGGCGGAGCAGGTTGTGATAGACGTTCGTGAGCTCGAGGACCGCGGGATGGTCGGGTATCTCCGAGCCGATGCTCTGGATCGCGCGATCCAGATCGAAGAGGAGCGTCCGTTCCCCGTCGTCTCTCACCAGGCTCTGAATCCAGAAGAACGCCGCGAGCCTTGCGCCGCGAGTGACCGGGCGCACCTGGTGGAGGCTCGACGCGGGATACAGCACCATGTGCCCCGCGGGGAGCTTCACCTGGTGCACTCCGAAAAGGTCCTCGATCACGAGCTCGCCCCCTTCGTACTCGTGAGGCTCGGTGAAGAACAGCGTCGCCGACAAATCGGTGCGGATGCGATGGGGGGTGCCGGGAACCTGCCGGACGGCGTTGTCGACGTGGCTCCCGAACGATTGCCCGCCTTCGTAACGGTTGAAGAGCGGGGGAAAGACTCGGAACGGCAGCGCCGCGGAAAGGAAGAGCGGATGCCGCTCGAGCGCCGAGACGATCGTCTCGCCGAGCTCCCGAGCCAAGGGGTGGTTCTCCGGGACCTGGAGGTTGTCCTTCGCCCTCGCCGACTGATGGCCTGCGGTCACGCGACCGTCCACCCACTCCGCTTCTTCCAGGACGCGCCGTCCGCGAGCCACCTGCTCCGCGGTCAGGACGTTCCGGATCTGAAGCAGCATCGCCTCAGAAGTCGAAGGCGGCGCTCAGCACCGCCGTCCGTCCGTCGCCGGGAACGAAGTGCCCTCCCCCGATCCGGTCGATGTAGGTCGCGTTCGCGAAGTTGTTGACGTTGAGTCGCAGGGTGAGAAGCTCGTTGACCCGATAGGAAGCCATGGCGTCGAAGAGCCAGTATCCGGGCGCGAGGCGCGTTTCGTTGTTGTTGTTGTAGCGATCACCGACGTAGCGGACGCCGAGGCCCGCCTCGAATCGGGACCCGAGCGCGTGGCTGGACCAGACGGTGAGGGAGTTCTTCGGAGTGTTGCCGAACTCGTTACCGATCTCCGCCGGGTTGTTGGACTCCGTGACCTCACTCGCCATGAACGTGTATCCGGCGAACAGGCTCCACCCTTCGGCCACGAGCCCGGTGGCGCCGAGCTCGAGTCCGTCCACCCGGTTCTTGCCGTCGAGAACCGTCGGAGGATCGCCGGGGTTGATGCCGGGAGTGCGCGCGTTCGTCTTCTCGGTGCGGAACACCGCCGCCGAAAGGCCGAGCCTTCCCTCCATGAGGTCCCACTTCGTTCCCGCTTCGATGCTGAAGCTCTTCTCCGGTTCCACGTCAACCGTCGCCGCGCTCAACGTGAGTCCCTCGCTCGACGGATTGAACGACGTTCCCGCCCCGAAGTAGAGGCTCGCGTTCGAACGGGGACGATGGATGAGGCCGGCGCGCCAGCTGAGCATGTCATCGACCCGGCCGCTCGGGGTCGCCTGTCCGACCGCGTCGACGGTCTGGTAGTCGAGGTCGAACCTCTCCCACCGAAGCCCGCCGGTGACCTGCCACCGCTCGTCGAGCTCGACGGTGTCGAACGCGTAGACCGCCGTCGAGAGGGCTTCGCTCTCGTTGAACGCTCCGTTGCGCTGGATCGAATCCGCGGTAGGGGTCGAACGCATCGGGCTCGAAGAGATCGGTGGGCCCGGGCTCGGTTCCCGTTTCCACCCGAACGTGGTTTATCGAGCCTTCGCGCGACACCTCGACACCGGAGGAGACCGCGTGGCGCGCCGAGCCGGTGGAGAAGCGGTTCACGAGGTTGAGCTGGTTTCCCACGATGTCGTCCACCTGGTCGCGCGACTTCCAGTCCGTGCGGCGGATATCGGTCGAGGTCGCGCTCTGGAACCGGGGCGCGGTGATGATCGAGTCGCGATCGGTGCGTCCGTACCGGAAGACGTTGCTCAACGACGTCGCGGGACTGAAGTCCTTCCGGAAATCGGCGGTGGCGACGTCGGTGGTCGTGTCCTCGTAGTCGCGCTCGGAGAGGCCGTAGAAATTCGTGAACTCCACGGGAGGCGCCTGGTTCGCGTACTCGGCGAGAGGGACGTTGTCCGCGGGGACCCACGGAATCCCGTAGTCGGGGAAGTTGTCCTGTCCGAGGCGGGAGTAGCTCACCGTGAGCCGGGTCGGAGTCCCGAGACCGAGAGCGAGAGACGGCGCGAACCCGAACCTCTGGTTGGTCACGAGATCGCGGCCGGAGACGTCCGAGTCGGTCCACATCGCGTTCAACCGCAGCGCGGTGCCTTGCACGGCGAAGTCCTGGAACGGGAGGTTCAGGTCGAGCGTGCCGCGCATGTAGTCGGGGTTTCCGAAGCCGAATGCCGCCTGCTGGAAAGACTCCAGCGTCGGCGCCTTGCTCGCGAGGTTCACCGTACCCCCGGTCGACCCGCGTCCGGCGACGCTCGACGCGGGGCCCTTGGCCACCTCCACCTGCTCCACGTTGAACGGATCGCGGGAGTAGCCGCCGAAATCGCGGAAGCCGTCGATGAAGATGTCGGTGCGGGCGCTGAAGCCGCGGATGGTGAGGTTGTCGCCCGCGGGAACGCCGCCCTCGCCCGCCTGGATGCTGATGCCGGTGACGTTGCGGAGCACGTCCCTCAAGGTCGTCGCGTTCTGCTCCTCGATCACCGTCCGGGGGACGATGGTGATCGTCTGCGGGATGTTCCGGAGGGGCTCGGTGTACTTGGGAGACGCGGGCCGCTCATCGCGTCGCTCGGTGACCTCCACGAACTCCGCGATCCCGAGCTCGAGCGCCACCCGGCGGGGGCCGACCCGCTCGTAAGTCACGCTCGTTCCCTCGAGCAGGATCTCGAGCGCCTTCTCGGGGGTGTAGAGCCCGGAGACGCCCTTCGTGAAAATCTCGTTCATCAGCGGGCTCCGGACCTCGGCGGCGTATCCCGACTGCTCCTGGAACGCCGCGAGAGCCGCTCCGAGCGGGCCGGCTTCGATCTGGAAGCTCACTGGCTGCGCTCCCTCGGCGCTCGCCTTCGCGGGAAGCGCGTCCAAGGACTCGCGCTTCTGAAACGCGGCGAGGACCGCGGCTTCGACCGCCTCCGAGGCGACGTCGAAACGGCGCACGAGGATCCGGTCCAGCCTCGCGGGCTCGAACGGCCTGGGGTCCTCAGCGGCCGAGGCGGTTTCGCCACCGACGGCCCCCGAGGCGACGAGCGCCCCGGCTACCAGCCAATGCTTCGAGTTCCTACGCATCGATCCGCCCCTCATCATGAAAATGACAACGCGTTTCATGATGGGAGCATCCTAAGAGACCCCGCGGAGGGAGTCAAGATAAAAATGAAACCGAATTTCAACTTCGGCCCCCGCAAGGGCGGGATCGGCGGCTCGAGGACAGCGCGCTCCGGCGTCGAGGACAGGATCTCTCCCCGCTGGGCGCGAAGCTCACGGCGCGCCATTCGAAGCGATCGCCCTTGCCCGGAGGGGCTCGACGTGGTATGGTTCTGCCACCCCCAAGAGAACAAAATATCCGTGGAGCCCGCGGCCGTCACGGGCATGGAGTGCACCATGGGACGACGATTTCAAGTGCGTATGAAACGACGTGCGACGACGAAAACCGTGGCCATTACCGGCGCGACCCTGAGCGGTGCGTTGGCGGCCGAGGATGTCGGATGCCGTTCCCATCTACAACAATCCCGATGACGTTCGCCAATTTCGCCGGGACAGGGCTCGATCAACATCAATCTATCGAACCTCCTGAACCCGACGCTCAACAAGCCGGACGCCGTCATCAACTACAACTTCGACGCGACGAGTAACGCACTGAACCTGAACTTCAACAGCCTGAACAACATGGCGGCCGCCATCGAGAATCCGGTGACTCGAAACGGAGCGATTGGTCCGAGCAACACAATTTCTGGAGAACTTCAACCTGGGAGTCGACAGTCAACTCCGGGCCCCGCGACGGCGAGTGGGTGGGAGCGACGAACGCGTTTCTCGGGATGATGGTCGACGTTCCCGGTTCCAGCCCCCATTTCGGCTGGGTCCGGCTCTCCGTCGACGACCAGCTCGGGGTCGTGCTCCACGACTTCGCCATCGAGAGCGAGCCCGACACGGCGATCGCGGCAGGCGCCGGAACGATTCCCGAGCCCGGCTCCCTCGGCCTCCTGGCGCTCGGCGCGGTGGGCCTCGCGGCCTTGCGAAAGCGGCGGTCGCGGAGCTAAACGCGCCCCTCATGAGCTCGAGCTCCCGGCGTCGGGTGCTCCTCGTGGGTTGGGACGGCGCGGACTGGAGCCTCGCGTCTCCTCTTCTCGAGGCCGGACTCCTTCCCAGCCTTTCGAGCCTGATCGAGCGAGGAGTCGTCGCCGACCTCTCGACGCCCGAGCCGCTCGTCTGCTCCATGCTCTGGACCTCGCTCGTCACCGGACGGCGTGCCTACGAACACGGCATCCTCGGCGACGTCGAGCCGGGCGAGAACGGGACCGCTCATCTCGCGCGAAGCACGACCCGGCGAACGAAAGCGCTCTGGAATCTCTTCAGCCACTCGGGGCTCCGCTCGCTCGTCATCGGCTGGCCCGCAAGCCATCCCGCGGAGCCCATCGAGGGAGTCTACGTCTCCGATCGGTTTCAACGGAATCTCGGCTCGCCACCGCCGGCGGGCACGGTGCACCCCCAAGGTCTCGAGGCCGCGCTCTACGGACTGAGGCTTCGTCCCGACGAGATCACGGAAGCCCACATCGCTCCCTTCGTTCCCGGGCTCCGCGATCTCACCGACGGGCCGGAGGGGAACGACGAGAGGCTGGCCTCGATCGCGAAGACGCTCGCGGAAACCGCGACGGTGCATGCCGTAGCTACCTGGCTCGTTGCGAACGAGCCCTGGGATTTCTGCGCCGTGCGCCACGAAACCATCGCGACGCTCTCGAGCGCCTTCCTGCAGTTCACCGCGCCCGGTGCAAACCATCGCGAAGACGAACGACTCGCCTACAAGGACGTGGTCGACGGCGCCTATCGGTTCCATGACATGATGCTCGGCCGGCTCCTGGAGCTCGCCGGCGGCGACACCATCGTGGTGCTCGTCTCCAATCACGGAATGGCCCTCACCGCGACGCCGGGGGTCGTGCCCCGCGCGCGAGGGCTCCTGGTCGCGGCGGGTCCCGGCATCCGCGAGGACGAGCGAATCTACGGCGCTTCCCTCCTCGACGTGGCGCCGTCGATTCTCGCGCTCGAACGGATCCCGTTGGGCGAGGACCTCGAGGGGAGGCCGCTGCTCGAGATCCTGGTCCGCGCCTCCGTCCGTTACCCGCATCCGCGAGCTGGGAGGAGAAACCAGGCTCCTGCGGACTCCCGAGCGAGCGTCTCGATCCGTTCGACGACCTGCCGGTCGACGATGACGGCGGCACGGCGCGCGAGCTGTCGGTACAACTTCGCGCGCGCGCTTCTCGGAGCGGAGCGCGCGAACGACGCGAGCGCCGTCCTGGACGGACTCCGGAAGGACCTCCCCGGAGACCGGCACCTCGCGCTCCTGCACGCGCACGCACTCTACGCCATGGGCGAGCTCGACCGGTGCCGCGACGTCCTCTCGACCTTCGATCGGTCTTCCGCGCGGCCCCCGATGGCGGACGTGCTCCTCGGATTTCTCGCGTTTCTCGAAGGGAGGACGGAGGAAACCCTCGAGAGACTCGCGCGGGCCGAGGAATCCGGGGTGCGGCTTCCGAGGCTCCACCACGAGATTGGAAGCGCCTACCTGCAGATGGAGGAGTGGGAGAAAGCCGCGCGCGCCTTTCGCCGCGCCCTCGAAATCGACGGGGGGGAGGCGCGCACGCGCGACGGGCTCGCGGCGGCGCTCCTCGAGCTCGATCGCCCCGTGGAGGCGGCGCAGGAAGCACTCCATGCGGTATGGCTCTCTCACGATCTCGCTCCCGCCCACTTTCACCTGGGCGCGGCGCTCGCGAGAATCGGCGAGCGGGGACGGGCCATCGAAGCGTTCGATACCTGTCTCTCGCTCGACGGCAAGGCCGCGGGGGCGCACCTGTGGCTGGCGCGCCTCTACGAGAGCGGCGCCCTGGATCTCGAGAAAGCGCTCGCGCACCGAGCGAAGGCGCAGGAGATCCTCAACCCCTGAGCAAGGGAAGAGGGGGAATCACCGCCGAGTGCGGAGCGCATAGATCTCGCCGAAACGGGGATGCAGATCCGCCCCGATGCCCTCTTCCAGGCGGCGGCCGATCTCGGCCAGGGCCTCGTCTCCCTCGTCGGGGAGAGGCGGCCAGGCGATGGTCACTTGATTGAAGCCGGCACGCAGATCTCCCGCGGCGACGGAGACGCTCCGCCGCTCCCACGACGTTCGCAGCGAGAGCCGCGCCACCGCTTTGCCGTTGACGAGCAGCTCCGCCTCTCCATCGCGTTCGCGCCCGATCTTCGGAAGCCGCGCCGTCAGGTCGAGCGAGACGGCGCGGGCACCGCTCGCCGGCAGACAGAAATGAGAGCGGGGCCATCGCGCCCGGTAGAAGAGACTCTGAGGGCTCCTCGCCTCTTCCTGATGCCGATCGGAAACGCTCCAGTGAAAGCCCGGCTGGGAGATGTCGAGGACGCCACCCTCCGGGAGGTCGCCGAACGAGGCCTTTCGCCCCAGATGCTCTTCCAGAATCTCGAGCACCTCGGGATCGAGGCCCGCGTTCATCGCGGCCTCTCGCTGAAGCCTCCCGAGGAGGCGGTGCCAGCGCTGCTGGTTTCTGGTGAACGGCCCTCCGAAGCGCGTCGATGCGTAGACGTTCATGAGATCGCGCGCTTCCGGCCAGGCGGTTTCCGCTTCACGCAGCCAATGGCGAACGAGCCCCCTCTCGCCCTCCGACTGCCGCCCGGAGTGAACGTCGCGCCCCGAGCCGTAGTGCGCGTTGTAGAGCGCGGTCATGAGCTTCGCCGCCCCATCCAAGCGCGCCTTCGGCGGCTCGGTTCCGTCGATCGCCATCAGCGAGCGCCAGTCCTCGGCGGCGGTCGCGGGGTCGGTGAGCTTCAGCACTTCCGCTCCCACGGCGGCCATGGCCACTCTCATTCCTTCGAGCGTGAGATGGCAATAGTCGAGGAACAGCTCCCGTCCGGGGATACGGGAGCCCAGGTGGAGCCGGAATATCTCCGGAAGGTCGACGATGGTGGAGCCGTGGCTCGCCGATGCGCGGAGAGCTTCCCGCACGCCGGTCGTGGCCGACGGCGTCGAGGGAACGTTGTCCCAGCTCCTGAGATTGAGTGCGCGGAGGTAGGCGTCCCGCGCCTCCTCGATCCTGCCCAGTATCTCGAGCCCGCGGGCGAGAAGACGGAATGACGCGGAGCTGACCTCGGAGTCGAGCTCCAACATCCGCCTCGCGCTCGCGCAGAGAGCGGCACCCTCCCCGGATGCCGCGTGCCGGACCGCGTCGCGGTGAGCGCAATGCCACTCCTCCGTCCGGTCTCCCGGAAGCCACGGGACGGGCCGATCCCGCTGCCAATCGACGAGGTTGGCTTCGGGAACCACGACCACCACCGGGACGCCGGAAGCATCGCTCACCCGGCCGATCGTCTCCGCGACGCGAAAGGCGGTGTCGCGCGAGCGCTGGTCGGCGAATCGGACGAGACCCCGGATTCCGTCTTCGCGGAACGCGAGCGCCGCGGCGCGCGCGTCCAGCGGAGACAGAGCATCGATGCTCGCGAGCCGGAGCGGCCAGTTGTTCCCCGCGAAGACGACGATGACGTCGGGGGTGAGCTGGAGCGACGAGCCCAGGAGGTCGAGGAGGGCGCCCGGCTGCAGGTTGACCATGGTGAGGTCGATGACCTCGAAGCTTCGCGGACCCCGCGCCGCGCGAAGCTGCCCCTCGAGAACCCGCGCCGGCGTGGTCTCGGGTGCGTAAAACCAACCCGCCGCCGTGGACTCTCCGAGCAGGACCACGCGCAGCGGCAGAAGCGACGACTTCGGCAGAAGCCGTTCGGTGTGCGCCCACCAGTCGTTGGTCAGCGCCGTCTCTTCCCGCTCGAAAGCGACGCCCTCCACCGTCGACTCGGAGAGGGCTTCCAGATCCCGATCGGCGCGGGGTCGCCTTCGAGGTACTTCCGCACCAGACTCCGCGACATCTCGGACGGCGCCGCCCGAGGGTCGAGGGGGGATGGTTCCTGGGCGCCGCCGAACGCCTCGGTGAAACGAAGCCACGCGGAGATCCGCGAGCCGCGCTCGGAAACGAGCTCCCCCGCCAGCTCGTCGCAGAGGTCCTTCCGTGGGTCCCGGGTCATGGATCTTCAGATGAAGGTATAGAGCGCGGCATGGATCGAGCTCTGGCGCGCCGCCATCCGGTCGCGCTGCCGGACGAGCTCGATGAGCTCCTGAGGGAACCCGCTCCGGTCCACGAGGAAGTCCTCGATGGCGAGAGCGTCGATTTCCGCGCGAACGGCGCAGGAAATTGCGTCCTCGGGCGTACAGACGATCGGCTCGTCGCGGACGTTGAACGAGGTGTTGACGAGGATGGGACAGCCGGTGCGCTTCTGGAAGGCCTCGAGCAGCCTCGCGTATCGCGGCGCGTGTCGCGGGTCCACCGTCTGGGGCCGCGCGGAGCCGTCGACGTGGGTCACCGCCGGAAGCTCGAGGGGCGACCGCACCCGACAGGTCTCGAGCATGAACGGCGAGGGATGGTCGAGCTCCAGGTGGCCGGAGGCTTCGCTCTGGAGGATGCTCGGGGCGAAGGGCCGAAACGCCTCGCGCTTCTTGATCAGCGCGTTCAGGCGCTCGCGCATCTCCGGCCGCCTCGGGTCCGCGAGGATGCTTCGAGCGCCGAGCGCGCGCGGTCCGAGCTCCATCGCACCCTGGAACCAGCCGACGACGTTTCCCGAACCGAGGCGATCCACGATCGCCTCGAGGAGCTCCGCTTCCCGGCCGCGGTAGTCGACGGCGTTCACTCCGGCCGCGGCGAGCGTTTCACCGACGCTCGCACTGGGGAACCGGGGACCGAGGTATACGTGCTCGAGAGGCGCCGCGCCGTGGCGCTTGCCCGTGAGTCGGACGTGGGCGAGCGCCGCAGCCCCCAGGCAGCTTCCGGAGTCCCCCGCCGCGGGCTGGACGAAGAGGCGTGCGAACGGGCCCTCCCTGAGGATCCGCCCGTTGGCGACGCAGTTGAGCGCGACCCCCCCGCCGAGACAGAGATTCTCCGACGGCACTCTCCGGTGAAGGTAAGAGACCTTCTCGAGGAGAATCTCTTCGAGCGCCTGCTGCAGGCTGCGGGCGACGTCCTGGTGAAACGGGGAAATCGCCGACTCCGGCTCCCTCGGCGGCTCTCCCAGGAGCTCGGAGAGCTTGTCGGAGTACATCCGCCGTCCTTTCAGGAAATCGAAGTACTCGAGGGAGAGCTCGTAATCTCCCCCGTTCCCGCTCCGCGTGAGCTTTCGAATCTCCGGCAGGAATCGGGGCCTGCCGTAGGGAGCGAGGCCCATGACCTTGTACTCTCCGCCGTTCACGCGAAAGCCCAGGTAACTGGTGATGGTGCTGTAGAGAAGACCGAGCGAGTGCGGGAACTCCACCGTCTCGAAGAGCTCGATCGCTTCGCCCTTGCCCCTGCCGTAAGCCGTCGTGGTCCACTCGCCGACTCCATCGACCGTCAGGATCGCCGCCTCTTCGAACCCGGAATAGAGGAAGCTCGCTCCCGCGTGCGAGAGGTGATGGTCGAAGGTCTCGACGCGGCCGTCGTATCCGAGGGCTTCGCGAATCTCCCGGAGGGCGCGCATCGGGTCGAGACCGATCGGCCGCGGGGGCAGGCGTCCCGACCACAGTTGGCGCGCGAGCTTCGTTTCGGGGCGCTCGTAGTAGGCGACGCAGTCGAGATCGTGAACGTCGATTCCGCCCGCGTCGAGGCAGAAGCGCACCGCGGATACCGGAAGAGCGGCATCGTGCTTCACCCGGCTGAAGCGCTCCTCTTCCGCCGCGGCCACGAGGCGCCCGTCGGCAAGGAGGCAGGCGGCGGACTCGTGGAAGTGAGCCGAGATGCCGAGAATTTTCATCGAGAGACTTCAGGAAGATCGTAACCCACGGGGCCGCGGGTTTCTACGAAGTCTCTCCACAGAGCGCGGAAAGCCGTTCCGTGAGGATCCGGCATCGCTCGACCGCCTCCGAGGCGACGTCCAAGTGACCCAAGGGACGTTCGTCACGCAAGAGCTTCATGCGGAGTAGCTCGAGGTTTCCCTGAACGACCATGATCTGGTTGCTCAAGTCGTGCGCGATCCTCCGCCGTTCGACGGTCGTGGGATCCTCGGCGAGGTCCGTCATTTCGACTCGAGAAGACCGACCACGATCTGCCCGATGTCCTCCAGCCGCACCGGCTTGTGGAGGAAGAAACTGGCGCCTTTGCTGCGCGCCTCACGCTCCACCCGATTCGATCCGTAAGCGGTGAGCACGACGAGCGGCGTCTCGGGGCAGTGCTCGGCGACGAAGTCGGCGAGATCGAGGCCATCGGTGTCTCCGATTCTCGTCAGCTGGATGTCGGAGAGCACCGCGGCGTAGCGGTTCCGGCTCAGCTTCGAGCGCGCCTCGTCGAGCCCGGACGCGCAATCCACTTCCAGCTTCAACTCGATGAAGAAGTCGCGAAGCGTCGCCAGGACCGCCTGCTCGTCGTCGACGATGAGAATTCGCCTCAAGAGCCGCTTCTCATTGTTCGGAAAGCCCCCCGCTCCGGATCCCAGGCTGCAAGGTCCGTGCCCGATCGGCGCCGGCCTGGCAGCGGGGCTCTATCTCCTGACAAGGCACCGGTTCGCTCGAAACCGGGGTCCATCTGCCCACGCCGGGGCGTGCGAATATCGTTTCAAATTGCAATGTTGTGTTGCCGAAATCTCCGCAGGAGCCCACGGCGATTCCGCTCGAAAGTCGTAGTGCGCAAAGCGGTGGGACAGGGAGACCGCTCGTTCAAGGGCGCCCCGTCGTCGGACCTCCGGTGTCGAACTGACGTGGAATCCGATCGGCGACGGCCGGAAGCGGAGGAAACGTCCGGTGCGGCTCCGTCTGATACCAGTAGGCCGTGGTGAAGAAATTGTCCGAGCGATGGTTCGCGTGTCCATGCTCGATGGTCACCTTGATGTCTTTCCGGAACGCGATGGGTGATTCGGTGTGGAGCCGGTACACCATCCACTTGGCTCCGCGATCGTCGCCCCCGTTCATGGGGTTGCCGTAGCGGGCGTAGGCGAACGTCGGCCGCGTGCCGCCGAAGGGGTTGAGGCCGCAGCCACCGTAGCACCAGGCCCCGAGGTAGTAGTCCTCGGAGCCGGTGCCGTTGATCCCCGGCGTCGTTTCGGAGTCGACGAAGATCATCTCGTCGCCCTCGCCCCACCAGTCCCCCTGGTTCTGCTGGATGCTGTGGGCGACCCCGACATAGTGGCCTCGGCCTTCGGCCTCGAGGATCACGTAGTTGTCCTTCCCGTCGAGGTTCGGGCGGTCGTCGACACGGTCCTCGCCGTTCGCCTTCCAGTCCGCGGTCCAACCCTTCGTCGGCGCCTCCTGCCGGTACTGCGCGTGGAAGTACCCGAGGTCCTCGGGAAGGCTCTCGTGCTTTTCGTAGTCGATGTTGAAGTAGAAGGCGCTCGCCGCCGTCGGGCCTTCGTTCGTCACCGTGATCCGAGCCCCTCGCCGGAACGGCATGGGAAAGAAGCTGTTCAAAGCTTTCTGCGAGCCCACCGACAGCATTTCCGATTCATAGAGAAAGTACTCCCCGAGGCCCAGGCCGAAGAAGTCTCCGACGGGCGCCTCGACGCTCGGCTGCGTTTCGGAGTCCCAGTACATGCGCAGGACCATTTCCTTCAAGTGCCACTTCGCCGGCGTCGCGATGGTGATCCAGATGTGGGAGATGACCGCCGGGCCTCCGATCTCTGCGAGGGTTCGGGTTTCTCCAGGCTGGATGGCGTTCTTCCAGTTGCCGTCGTCGTTCGCGCCCGTCCGGTCGTAGCTCGAGACGCGATGGTTTTCGTAGTCGCGGAGCCGGGCGAGATCCAGCCGGGGCTGGCCGATCGCCGGCAGGGCGAACGCGAGAACGAGGCAAGACGCGGCGGCCTGTTCGATCGTCATCGGGAACCCTCCTGAGAGACGGGCGACATCATATAGAATCCCGCGATGCGAAACGCGATTCTGGCCCTGGGCCTCATGGCCGCCTGCGGTTCCGAGCCTCCGAAGCCGCCCGAAGGGGACGCGCCGGCGGAAAGGACCTCGACTCCGATGAAGACCTACGGCGACGATCTCTCGTTTCTCGACGAGCATGGGGACGTGATCGAGCTCTCCGATCCCTCGGGAAGGGCACGGGTGGCCGTTGTGGCCGGGTACCAGGGACGAGTGATGACCTCGACCTCGGGCGGAGCCGGCGGGCCGAGCTTCGGCTGGCTCAACCGCGAAGCCATCGCCGCGAAAGCCCGCAGGCCCCACATCAACGCCTTCGGCGGCGAGGACCGGTTCTGGCTCGGACCCGAGGGGGGCCAGTACGCCATCTTCTTCGCTCCGGGAGATCCGTTCGACCTCGAGCACTGGCAGACCCCCGAGCCCATCGACTGGGGAGCCTGGGAGGTCGTCGATCGGTCGGCCTCCGAGGTCCGGTTCCGACGGGCGATCGAGCTCGTCAACTACGCGGGAACGAAGCTCTCACTCGAAGCGAGCCGGGTCGTTCGAATGGTGGAACCTCCCGCCTCGGGAGTCGAAGCCGTCGGCTTCGAATCGGAGAACACCATCACCAACACCGGTGGGAACGCCTGGACCCGGGAGACGGGGCTCCTCTCCGTGTGGGTTCTGGGGATGTTCAACCCATCGCCCTCGACCACCGTCGTCATCCCCTTCGCCGCCGGTCCCGAAGAAGAGCTCGGACCGATCGTGAACGACGCCTACTTCGGCAAGGTCCCTGCCGATCGTCTCGTGGTGTCCGAAGGAGTCCTCTACTTCCGGGGCGACGGACAGCAGCGCGGCAAGATCGGCATCCCGCGAAAACGCGCGCGCCCGGTAATGGGAAGCTACGACGCCGACGGCAAGGTGCTCACCCTCGTCGAGTACACCCTTCCCCCCGACGCCACCGACTACGTGAACAGCATGTGGGAGATCTCGGATGCGCCCTATCGGGGCGACGTCGTCAACAGCTACAACGACGGTCCGCCGGCCCCGGGCGCCCCGCCGCTCGGCCCGTTCTACGAGCTCGAATCCTCTTCGCCGGCGGCGGAGCTCTCGGCCGGAGAAAGTCTCACTCACGTCCACCGCACCTTCCATTTCCGCGGAGCCGAAGCGGAGCTCGACGCGGTGGCGAAGAAGAACCTCGGGGTCTCTCTTGCCGATATCGTCTCCGCTTTCCGTTAGCGAGATCGGGAAAACCGGTCTCCGGGTCACGAGGCTCGGATTCGGAGGGGCCCCCCTGGGCGGGCTTTTCGAGAGCGTCCGGGAAGAGGACGCGCGAGCGACGCTCTCGGCGGCCTGGGGAGCCGGAATCCGCTACTTCGACACCGCCCCGTTCTACGGACACGGACGGGGCGAGATGCGGCTCGGATCGTTCCTGCGGGAGCGGCCCCGCGACGAGTTCGTTCTATCCACGAAAGTAGGTCGGATCCTGGTTCCGGCCAAGGACGGCGCGATCGAGGACACTCATTACAAAGACGTCCTTCCGTTGAACCCCGTCTTCGATTTCAGCGCCGACGGCATCCGTCGCTCCTTCGAGTCGAGCCTCGAGCGGCTCGGCCTCGAGCGCATCGACATCCTGCACGTGCACGACCCCGACGCGCATCATCGCGAGGTCGTCGACGAGGCCTTCCCTGCGCTCGCGCGCCTGCGCGACGAGGGCCGGATCGGCGCCATCGGCGCCGGAATGAACCAGTGGGAGATGCTCTTCGATTTCGCCCGGGAGGCGGACTTCGACTGCTTCCTCCTCGCCGGCCGTTATACCCTTCTGGATCAAAGCGCATTCCCCCGGCTGCTCACGGAGTGCGGCGAACGCGGGATCTCGATCTTGATCGGCGGTCCTTACAACAGCGGGGTACTGGCGGCGGGAAGCCGGGGCGCCGGGCACTTCGACTACGAGAGGCCCGCGCCCGCCATCCTGGAGAAGGTCGCGCGACTCGAAGCGGTCGCCGCCCGCCACGGGGTCCCGTTGAAGGCGGCTGCGCTCCAGTTCCCCCTCGCCCATCCCGCGGTCGCCTCCGTAATCCCCGGGGCGCGAACCGCGACGGAGGTCGAGGAGAACCATCGCCTGTTCTCGCATCCGATCCCGTCCGCCTTCTGGAGCGAGCTCCTGGCGGAGAAGCTTCTGCCGGAAGCCGTGCCCATTCCAAAACAGTAGGAGGGTTCCCATGCCTCGATTCGTTCTCGTCGCCGTTCTACTCCTCGCAGCCTGCGAGCGGGATCCGGAGGCGGGATTCGATCCCGCTATCCTCGGTCGCTGGGACGTGACCGTCCAGGGAGAGGACGGCTACCCGTTGTGGTTCGAGCTCGCGGACGCCGGAGGCGGTTTGAAGGGTCGGCTCCAGGGGAGGTTCGGTCACGCCCTCAATCTCGAGAGCGTCGAGGCCACGGGAACCCATCTCACGATGAAGGTCGAGGGGACTACTTATCACGGGAATCTCGAGGGCTCGGGATGGAAGGGAACGGGCGAAGGCCCGGAGAGCAGCTCGTTCGAGTGGGTCGCCGAGCGCGCACCGGAGCTTCCGGCGCCGGCCGAGGTCGCGTGGGCCGAGCCCATTCAACTCTTCAACGGCGCCGACCTCACGGGCTGGGTCCCGAGACACGCGTCGCAGCCGAACCGCTGGAAAGCGGAAGACGGAGCGCTCGTGAACGAGGACTCGGGGTCGGACCTCGTGACCGAGGCGGAGTTCCAGGACTTTCAGCTCCACGTCGAGGTACAGGTCCCGCCCGGGAGCAACAGCGGAATCTATCTCCGCGGCCGATACGAAGTGCAGGTCCAGGACGACCACGGGAAGGAGCCTCACGCGCGGGGAATGGGAGGCATCTACGGCCAGGTCACTCCCGTCGAGAACGCGGCGCTACCCGCGGGCGAATGGCAGAGCTTCGACATCATTCTCCTCGGCCGGACGGTCACCGTGGTCCTCAACGGGAGGACCATCATCGACCGCAAGGAGATTCCTGGAATCACCGGGGGAGCGCTCGACTCGCGGGAAGCCGAGCCGGGCCCCGTCTTCCTCCAGGGCGACCACGGCCGGATTCTCTACCGGAACCTGGTCCTGACGCCGGCCCTTTGACTACCGCCGCCGCACGCGGATCGAGGAAATGCAGTCGTCCCAGTCGTCGCCACAGGGACCTCGCACGTCGTCGAGGTCGGCGATGCTGCGGGTAATCTCGAGAGTGTCGCCCTCGTAGTCGTCATGCTCGTAGACCGTAGCTTCCCATCCCGGGTCGACCAGGACGGACGAAGCACAGTCGTCCCAGTCGCCCGACGTTCCATCGACCAGACGGTTGCAGGGGCCGCGGAGATCGTCGAAGTCGGAGAAGCCTCCGGCGAGAATGACGGAGTCGCCCTGGTAGTCGGGGTGCTCGAAGAACGTGATTCCCTCGCTCGCCCCGGTCTGGTCGTCATCGCACGCCGGAAGAAGAAGGAGAAGGGCAACGACGGTCCAGAGACGATCGCCCGGCATGCTAGGTCTTCAGGGAGTCTTTCCCGAAGTCCCAGTATACCGTCTGCTCCCTTCTCGCCGACTCGTTGATGAGATGAGCGCAGGAGGCGGCGCGATGCCCCATGACGGCATCCTCCACCGGCGGCTTCCGCGACCGCACCGAATCGAAGAAGTGCGCCAGGTGGACGTAGGTCGCGTTCCTGCCCCACTCCTCCCAGGTCTGCGCCGCCGCTTTCATCTCCGGCTTCCAGGTTTCCGGAGTCTCCCGCTCCTTCACATTCGGGTCCTCGTAATACGCCTCGGAGAGAGACTCCGTCCAGGATTCGACGACCCAGCGGTTGTCCTCGCTCAGGTTCTCGGGCGTGAACACCAGGGAGCCGCCTCGAAAGGCGATCGCGCCTTTCGTCCCCAGGATCTCGAAGCCCGACTCGCGGCTCGACTGGTTGTTGAAGGTCGAGCTCAGGTTCACCGTGAATCCTTCGGGGTAGACGAGGATGGCGTTCAACGTATCGGGGACGTCGCGCGACTCCTTCCAGCGATAGAGCTGACCCGAGGCCATGACGCTCGAGGGCATCGCCGCTCCCATGATGAAGTGGATGGTAGTCACCAGGTGCACGAAGAGGTCCGTGGCGATGCCGCCGGAGTAATCCTTGTAGCAGCGCCAGCGGAAGAAGCGCTCGAGGCTGTAGGGGTGCTTCGGCGCCGGACCGAGGAACCGCTCCCAGTTCACCGTCTCGGGCGAGGCATCGGGCGGAATGGGATAGATCCAGGCCCCGCCGGCGGTGTTGCGGTTATAGGTCGCGCGGATGAGCGTCACCTGACCGAGGGCGCCCGAGGACACGAGCTCTCTCGCCTTGCGCTCGGTGGCGGAGCTCATCCCCTGGCTTCCCACCTGGCAGATGCGCGAGGACTTCTTCACCGCCGCCGCGATCTCGTTGCCCTCGTCGATGGCGTAGGTCATCGGCTTTTCGATGTAGACGTCTTTCCCCGCCGCCAGGGCGTCGAGAGACATCCGCCGATGCCAGTGATCGGGAGAGCCAATGAGGACCGCGTCGACGTCGTTCGCGTCCAGGATCCGCCGGTAATCGTCTTCGATGCGCGCGCTCCCTTCGGTCATCGCCCGCGCCCGTTCGGCGCGGCCGCGGTAGGCGTCGCAGACGGCGGTGAACTCGACTCCCGGAAGCTCCAGCGCTTCCTTCATCAACCCCTGGGCTCTCGCTCCCGAGCCCAGGACTCCTACCCGAATCCGGGCGTCCGCCGCCTGTCGTCCGAACGCCTCGGGCACCAGGCTCGCCGCCGCCCCGGACATCACCGTGGTCTTCAGGAATTGTCGCCGATTCATGGCACGCATATCGCACGCTCCCGGGGGTCGTTGACTTTCAACGGATTTGGTGAAAAAAACCGGTTGGAGTCGCCCGCGGATGAGAAAATATCAGAGCTCGACCTCGAAACCAAAGGTCTATGACGTCGCGATCATAGGCTCCGGCGCCGGTGGAGGCATGGCGGCCAAGGTGCTCACGGAAGCGGGAGCGGAAGTGGCGCTCCTCGAAGCCGGCCCCTCGTGGGACACCGCCACCGAGTCCCGCATGTTCGCCTGGAGCTACGACTCCCCCCGGCGCGGGGCGAAAACGAAGGATCGGGACTTTGGCGAGTTCACGGCGACCCACGGCGGCTGGTCTCTCGAGGGCGAGCCGTACACCCAGGGCCCGGGCACGAAGTTCGACTGGTTCCGCTCGCGGGTGCTCGGAGGACGAACGAACCACTGGGGGAGGATCTCCCTCCGCTTCGGTCCGCGCGATTTCAAGCCGAGGAGCCATGACGGCCTCGGCGATGACTGGCCGATCTCCTACGACGATATCGCCCCGTACTACGACAAGCTCGATCGGCTGATCGGGATCCACGGGACGAACGAGGGCATCGAGAACGAGCCCGACGGAATCTTCCAGCCACCTCCCGCGCCCCGATGCTGGGAGCTCCTGGTGAAGAAGGGATGCGACGAGCTCGGCATCGCCTGCATTCCCGCACGCCGATCCGTCCTGACGAAGCCGCTGAACGGTCGCCCCGCCTGCCACTACTGCGGCCAGTGCGGCCGGGGATGCGCCACCGGCTCGAACTTCTCGACGCCCACGGCGCTCCTTCCCCCGGCGCTCGCCACCGGGCGGCTCACGATCCTGACCGGAGCCATGGCGCGCGAAGTGACGACGGATGACTACGGCCTCGCGAGCGGCGTGTCCTACGTCGACAAATCCGACGGGAGCGACCGGCACGTTCGGGCTCGCGTGGTGGTTCTCGCCGCCAGCGCCTGCGAGACCGCGCGCCTTCTGCTGAACTCCCGCTCGTCGCGATTCCCCGAGGGCCTGGCGAACTCGAGCGGCGCCGTCGGCCGCTATCTCATGGATTCCACGGGCACCGATGGCGTCGGCTACTTTCCGCAGCTCGAAGAGATGATCGCTCACAACGAAGACGGCGCGGGAGGCATGCACCTCTACATGCCCTGGTGGATCGACAACGGGGAGCTCGACTTCCCCCGGGGCTACCACATCGAGCCCTGGGGCGGCCGCGACATGCCCCAGTTCGGATTTCTCGACGGGATCGAAAAGACGCCGCATCGAGGCGGCTGGGGCGCTTCCCTGAAGAGCGCGTACCGCAAGTACTACGGCGCCACGCTCGGCTTCTCCGGCCGGGGAGAGATGATCCCGAACGAGCACTCCTACTGCGAGATCGACCCTGACACGGTGGACCGTTGGGGGATTCCCGTCCTTCGTTTCCACTTCCGGTGGAGCGATCACGAGCGGCTCCAGGTGAAGCACATGCACGAGACCTTCCACTCGATCATCCATCAACTCGGAGGAACCCCTCTGACGCCGATGCCTACCGCCGAGGAAGAGTACGGAATCCTCGCCGGTGGACGGATCATTCACGAGGTCGGTGTTACCCGCATGGGAGACTCCGCTCGTACGTCGGTACTGAATCGCTACTGCCAGGCCCACGACGTGAAGAACCTCTTCGTCGCCGACGGGGGTCCGTTCGTCTCGAACCCCCACAAGAACGTGACCTGGACGATCCTCGCGCTGGCCATGAGGACCAGCGAGCACATCGTGGAAGAGCGCCGAAGAGGCAACCTGTGAGCGCTCCGATGGATCGACGCCAGGCCCTCGAGCTCCTCGCTACGATTCCCTTTGCCTCGGTCTTCACGCTCGAGGGGGCCGAAGTCGCCCGCGCGCAGGAAGCGGTGCGCTCGGGCTTCGTGCCGCAGTTCTTCACCGACCATGAGTATCGGACGGTGCGGGTCCTGGTGGATCGGATTCTTCCGCGAGACGACCGCTCGGGGAGCGCGACCGACGCGGGTGTGCCCGAGTTCATGGATTTCATGATGATCGATCAGCCGGAGCGGCAGCTCGCGATGCGCGGGGGCCTGAGGTGGGTGGACCTGGAATGCGCGGAGCGTTTCGAAAAAACGTTCGTCGATTCGAGCGCGGAACAGCAGGCCGCCCTTCTGGACCTCCTCGCCTGGCCCGATACCGCGCCCGAAGAGCTCTCGCACGGAGTCGCTTTCTTCACGGGATTCCGCGACCTCACCGCCACGGGATTCTTCACCAGCAAGATGGGGTTCGACGACCTCCGCTACATGGGAAACGAGTTCGTGACCGAGTGGAAGGGCTGCCCCGATGAAGCGCTGAGAAAGCTGGGGCTCGGATGATCGGAGAGAGCGCTTTTTCATGAGCGCGTCCGGACGTTGAAGCTCGAGGTCACCTTCCAGACCGGCTGCGAGCTCCTGGAGACAGTTCTCGACGGCGGCCTGCGGGCGCGGATCGTCGCGAGTCAGCGGCTGAAAACGCTTCGGGACGGATTCCGATCCCATACCCTGCCCGGGGTCTCTCTGCAACGGGTAGTCCACCGGCTGGACGCCCGGACGCGCGACGACGGCTTTCACGTGCTCAACGACTGGGACGGAAAAGCCGAACGGCTCAACGAAGACACGATCCCGGTCGAGGTCGCGAGCTACGCCCTGGCGCATTGCGCCGCGGGTCCTTCCCAGAGGACCGTCCTCGCGATCCTGCTCGACTACTATTTCCTGTACGTGCTGGCGCTTCTCGCGCTCCGGGCCTGGGACGAAGGCGACGCCAACGAGAACCTCGCGCGGGTCAGCCGTCTCCTCGGGGCTCTCCAGGGACCTTCGGGGAGCGGCCAGAGGTTCGTCGAAGACGCCGAGACCCTCATCCTCGTCGCGGTCTCCCACTTCGAGCCGGACATCGGCGCCTACGACCGGCTGCTCGCCAAGGTGAAGTCCCTGAACCAGGCCCACCGCACGAACCTCGCCCTGGCTCACTCCGCGATTCTCGCGAGCCACCTTCGGTTCGGCTTCGAGGCGACGTACGGGCGCGACGTCCTCGAGATGCGCAAGGACAACGCCCCGGACTATCCGTGGCTCCTCGCCGCGCTGGGGACGCTCATCGAAGTCTACGCCCGCCGGGTAGAGGAGGGCACCCAGGGTGCCGACCGGGACCGGATCGTGGAGGGACTTCTCAACGGGCTCACTCCGGACCCGAGGGCGTTCGTCGGCGAGCGGCCCGCTTTTCTCGCGGCGTTCGAAGACGAGGGCGCGCGGTTCCGCGCGCTCTTCCAGAGATACCGGACCGGGCTGCTCGAGGAGTTCGAGCGGCATCGTCCCTCGGACGAGGTCTACTCCCCCGTCGCCTTCTTCTTCAACTTCCCCCACAACCTCCTCAAGGGAATCGTCATCGACGCCCTGCTTCGGGGCGAGCCGTGGAAGCTTTCGTTGAACGATCTCCTCACCGGGATCCCCCGCGGCGGGGAGAGGAGCGAATCGAGAACGGCGCTCGCGAAGACGATGATGGGCTATGCGCGCGAGAGCCCCGACCGGATCCGGGGGCGGCTTACGCCGGTCATCGTCTACGACGCCAGGGCGGGACGGCGGGCGTTCACGGAAACGATGCGGAGACTCGGCGAGCCGCCGTCGTGATCTCCACCTCGGACTCGATCGGTTATATGATTGACCGGTCCGGGGAGGCTGCCTGAAAATCACTTAGGAGGGTGTAGTCGCCATGTCAAGAAATCACGGGCTCAGTCGCAGGGCGTTCCTGAGGAACGCGGGAATGACCGCCATCGCCGGCGCCGCGGGAGGAGCCATCTCACCGAAAATCGCGGGGGCCGCCACCGCAGCCGGTCGTGCGGCCGACGACGTGTTCGATTTCGACACCCCTTACAACCGCGTCGGCACCGACTGCATCAAATGGGACGACCAGATCGCGAAGTTCGGCAAGGAGAACGTTTCCGTCGGCATGGGCATCGCCGACATGGATTTCAAGGCGGCCCCCTGCATCGGCCGGGCGCTCGCGGAGCGCCTCCGGCACGAGAACTGGGGGTACCTCAAGATGCCGTCGTGGTACGTCGACTCCATCGTCGCCTGGAACAAGAGGCGCTACGGCCTGGAGATCGACCCCGACAGCGTGGTCATCTCGACCGGAGTTCACCCCGCGCTGATCGCGGCCATCCAGACATTCTCCCCTCCCGGCAGCAAGGTCCTGCTCACCACCCCCAGCTACAACGGTTTCTACTCGGACCTCACGTTCTGCAAGGTGACCCCGGACGACAGTCCGATGAAGTTGGTCAACGGCAGGTACTCGATCGATTTCGACGACCTCGAACGGCGGATCAGCCACGACACGCATACCCTGATCCTGTGCAACCCCCAGAACCCTACGGGCAACTGCTGGTCCGCCGAGGAGCTGACGAGGCTGGGAGAGCTCTGCCTCGAACGCCGGGTGATCCTGCTCGCCGACGAGATTCACTGCGACTTCGTGATGAAGGGGCAGAAGTACACACCGTTCGCGAGCCTCCCGAACAGGAAAATCGTCGACAACAGCCTCACCTTCAAGGCCGCGAGCAAGACGTTCAGCCTCGCGGCGATGAAGAACGCCTGGTTCTTCTCGACCAACCCCGAGCTGCTCGAAAGAGTGAAGGTCAACCACCGGGCGGACATCAATACGCTCGGCGTGGTGGCGAACCACGCCGCACTCACCGAAGGGGAGCCCTGGCTGAATCAGTTGCTGCCCTATCTCGACGGCAATCACGATTTCGCCGAAGCTTACCTCCGCGAGAAAATTCCGCTGGTCAAGTACACCAAAGCCCAGGGGACCTACCTGGCGTGGCTCGACGTCGGCCAGGTCATCGACAGGATCGGAGCGGTGGAGAAGGCCGCCGAGGCCAGCAAGAAGTCGGAGAAGCCGGTGACTCCGGGGATGATCGCCCAGAAGTGGTTCGCCGAGCACGCGAAGGTGGTGATGACTCCCGGGGCCGAGTACGGGACCAGCGGAGAGCGCCACATGCGGATGAACCTCGCGACCTCCCGCAAGCTCATCGCGCTGGCGCTGGACAACATGGCGAGCGCCCTGAGCAAGGTCTAGGCGCTAGGGCTCACTCTCCCAGAATCTGAACCAGGAACTCCCGGGTCCGCGGGCGGGTGTCGAAGTCTACGAGAACGATCTGCTGCCAGGTGCCGAGAGTGAGGGCTCCCTCGCTCACCGGAACTACGAGGGAAGGACCGAGCATCGAGGCCCGGACGTGACTGTGGCCGTTGTCGTCGCCCCAGCGCTCGTGGTGCCGATACTCCATCTCGCGCGGATAGAGTCTTTCGAACGCCGCTTTCAGGTCATGGACCAGGCCGGGCTCGAACTCGAGCGTGGTGAGGGCCGCGGTCGAGCCGGTCACGAAAACGGTGGCGATCCCGTTCGCGATCCCCGAGCCGCGGACCGCCTCGGCGACGCTCGTGGTGACGTCCACGATCTCCCCGTGGCCACGGGTCGCTGTCGAGCGCCGCACCAGTCGCGTCGTCATGGGTCCAGTACGGTGGAAGCCGCCCCCACGATCCGCGCTCTCTACTCCACGCGCTCCCGCACCCAGAACACGTAGTCCGTGGCCGCGGGCTCGCCCCCGAGCTCCCGCACCAGCGCCGCCGCCTGACCGCGGTGATACCAGGAATGCCCGAAGAGTTGCGTCACGATGTCTTCCACCCGGTTGCGGAACCGGTCTCCTTCGAGCGCGCGGTACTCGAACACCCGGGCGAGCTCGGTCTCGTCGAGACCGGCGAGGTAGTCGTCCCATTCCCGGTGCATATCGTCGAGTCGGGAAGCGAGATCGTCCAGGGTGACGTTCTCCGGAAAGAAGTCGGCACGGGTCGGCGCGCTCGCGCGAAAACCGAGACGATGGAGCCAGAGCTGCCTCGCAGCCACGAGATGACCGACCAGGGCCAACGCCTTGCGGAAGGAAGGGTGGGAGTGGCGCTCGGCGGCCACGGAGCCGAGAGACACGAGAGTCTTCTGGTGCGCGTCCTTTTCGTAGGCGAACCAGCGTCGATATCTGTCCGCGATCGTCGTCATAGGGGAACGCTAACCACCGCTCGGACCCCAGTCAAGCCCATCGGGCCATCAGACCCCCGAAGCCCAGGACGCGACGTCGAGCGGCTGGTACTCGGTGAACCGTCCGGTGACTTCGAACCCGAGCCTCGAGTAGATGGGGAATCCTTCCTCGGAAGCCTGGAGCACGGCGGTGCCGAAGCCCGCATCGCGGGCATCGAGAAGCGGCCGTACCGTCATCGCGGTGCCGATCCCCTTCCCTCTGCGCGCGGTTCTGGTGGTGATGTTGTAGAGCCCGACGATGCCGCCACCGACGGTGAGCTCCGCCGTGGCCACCGGCTCGCCGCCCAGGTAGCCCAGGTAGAGCCAGAGGGGAGAGTCCGGACGAAGGAGAGCGGGGCCGGCGCACTGGTAGAAGCGCACGACGGTGGGATCCGGAGGCTCCGCGAGGGCGGCGAGCGCCCCGGCGAACTCCCGCACCTGCGCTTCAGTCCTCGCCCGCTCGATGCGGAGCCCGCCCGGCGCGACGTCCACGGAAGCCAGGGACTGAAGTCCGCCGAGATCGGCCGCCATGCCCGGCTCGGTGCCCGCGGCGGCGAAGCCGTGCTCCACCAGCACCGACCCCAGGTCTCGAGGACGATCGGCCGGGCCGACCCACCAGGCGAAGGGACGGCGATTGGATCGGAAATGCCGCAGGACGGAGCGGATGCGTTCCCCGGAAGCTTCGCGGGAAAGACGGGCCCGGCAGACGACGTTGAAGGTATCCGTCGCGAACCCGGAGTCGACGACGACCAGCTCGTCGTCGAAGAAGACCTGCATCCCCCGGGTTCCCTCCTGGATCCAGCTCAAGTGGGTGACCTTGTTCGCCTCGTCGGCGGAATCGAGGGCGGCGCCCGTGAGACGCATCAGGGAGACTCCGCGGCTCGGGCGAACCCGGGATAGAGGGTGACGAAGCCCGACGAGCGCACCTCGAGCTCCGCCTCGAAGCCGCCTTCGCTCCGGTAGCGGTAGCGGGATGGCCCGATTCGCCGGTACTCCTGCTCGAGCGGCTTCAAGTCGAACGACGGGAAGCGGAGCCAGGCGGCGCGCACCGGAGATTCCTGACCGACGTCGAGACCGAGGCGCCGGATCGGGAGCAGGTTCGTCGAAGGGCTGAAGTTGAGATCGAGGTCGACCGTCCCCTCGACTTCGGGGCAGGCGGCGCCGTTCACGGACCATCGTCCCGCTTCGGCGGTGATCTCGATCTCGACCGCCCGCTCCCCGAGCCAACCTCTCACCGTCGCCCGCGAAGTACGGAAGCGGCCATCGGCGACCACGACGTAATCCAGGCGGCAAGGCGCTCCCTGGTGGCCGAAAACCGCGCTCCCCTCGAGGACCACCTCCAGGTCGCCGCGCAGGAGCCGGGCGGATTCGTGACCCGGCCGGTCGAGCCTTTCCCAGAGAATCGTTTCCTCGACAGCCATCGGCCTGCTCTCGTCTTTGCCGACTATAGCGCCTGCGGGTCGCGCTTGCGCACTGCTGTCAAAATGACTATATTGCTCGTCGATTGACCTGAGTGGGCGACAGGCCTGAACGCCCCGAAGCCGGAAGGAGTGCCGATGTTCCGATCCCCGAAGAACCCGGGAGCGCCGATGAAACCCACGGTGCTCCTGGTGCTGATTGCGCTCGGCGAGCGGGAGCGTCACGGATACGGCCTGGTGAAGGCCATCGAGAGCCACGCCCCGGGAACTCGAATCGAGCCGGCGAACCTCTACCGGACGCTTCGCGCCATGAAGCAGGAGGGGCTCATCGCCGAATCCAGCCGGAGACCCGACCCGGAGCTCGACGACTCCCGGCGCCGGTACTTCCGGATCACCGAGAAGGGAGCCCGTCTCGCCCGCGCGGAAGCCGCGCGGCTTTCGAAGCTGGTGCGCGCCGCGAAGAAGCTCAGGCCTCTCGAGAGCTGACATGAAGCCCCGAGTCCCGCTTTTCGAAACCGCCTACCGCTCTCTCCTGCTCCTGTTTCCCGCCGCGTTTCGGGAGGAGTACGGGGAGGACCTGTTGCAGCTCGTCCGGGATCGCCGCGCCGAGCTCGGCGCGAGTCCCCGCCGCGCCCGCGCGATGTTCTGGATCCGATGTTTCGCGGACGTGGTTCTGGAGGCGGCGGCGGAGAGGGCGCGGACCGCCGCCGAACGCAGGCGCCGCAAGGCGGGAAAGAGAGGAAGCGGAATGATCGACGCATTGCGAATGGACCTGCTCTACGCTCTGCGCACGCTGTCGCGGACGCCGGGATTCACCGCGATCACCATCGTGACCTTCGCTCTCGCCATCGGCGCCAATACCGCCATCTTCAGCGTGCTCCATGACGTTCTCCTGGAGCCGCTTCCTTTCGGCCATCCGGAGGAGCTCGTCGCCGTCTGGGAGACGAATTCCCGGGAGGGTGTCGAAAAGAGCGATACGTCTGCCGGCCTGTTCCTCGACTGGCGAGAAAGGAACCGGAGCCTGAAGGACCTCACCGCCTGGACCTGGGACAGCGTGGTGCTCGAGACCGAATCCGAGACGACGGCGCTGAACGCGGTCCTGGTTTATCCCAACTTCCTTTCGGTTCTGGAGATCGACCCCCTCTTCGGGCGCGGGTTCGCCATGGAAGACGCGCCGCCGGCCGCGGCGCCGGGAGAAGGAAAGCCCGGAGCGGATCGAAAGCCACGGGGAGGGATGGGAAAAGTCGTCATCGTGAGTCATTCCCTCTGGCGCGATCGGCTGGGTGGCGACCCTTCGATCGTGGGCAGGACGCTTCGAATCGACGGCGAGGCCCATACCATCATCGCGGTCATGAGGCCGGAGGTGGCCGCCCCCGACACCTCGACCGATCTCTGGATCCCTTACGCGTTCCAGAGTCCGACCCGATGGGAAAGACACGTCCGCCGCTTCCTGGTTTACGGGCGGCTTCGCGAGGGAGCCTCGCTCGCGCGAGCGCAGGAGGACTTTTCTCGACTCGCCTCCGAGCTTCGATCGGGCGAGCTCAAGGACATCTACGAGCACTGGGACGCTCTCCTCGTGCCCCTGCGCGAGGAGATCGTGGGCGGCTCCCGCCCCACGCTTCTCATCGCCCTCGCCGCGGTGGCGGTGGTGCTCCTCATCGCCTGCGTGAACATCGCCAACATGCTCCTCGCGCGGAGCGCGGGAAGACGGCGCGAGATGGCGCTTCGCACGGCGATCGGCGCCACCCGAGGTCGGGTCATCGGCTTGCTCCTGACCGAGAGTCTGGTCCTCGCAGCGGCCGGGGGCGCCCTGGGCCTCGTCGTCGCCCGCATGACCCATCAGGCGCTCCTTCGGTTCCAGCCCGGGATCCTTCCTCGAGCGGAGGAGCTGTCTCTCGACCAGTGGGCGCTCGGATTCGCCTTCGCCGTGACCGCTCTCTCCGGAGTGTTCTTCGGCCTCGCCCCCGCCCTCCAGACCCTCGGGCTCCACGTCCAGAAGTTCCTCCAGCAAGGCGGCGGACGAAACGCGACCGAGGGGCGGGCGTTCACCCGGACGCGGGCGGTGCTGGTCACGACCCAGCTCGCGATGGCGACGGTGCTTCTCTGCGGCGCGGGACTCCTGGTAAAGACTTTGAGGGAGCTCGAGAGGGTGGACCCCGGATTTCGGGCCGAGGACCGCCTGGCGCTCCGGATCTTTCTCGACACGCGGCGCTACGATTCCAACGAGGAGATCGCGGCGTACTATCTCCGGTTGACGGAGCGGCTGTCTAAGCTTCCTCAGGTTCTGGCCGTCGGCGCTTCGACCGCTCTTCCCATGGACCCGCTCGGCATCCGCTACGACCTTCCCTTCAGGCTGGAGGACCAGAAGGAGCTCGCCGACAACGAGCTCCCTCAGGCGGACTTCCGCGTGGTGACCCCCGGCTACTTCGAAGCCCTCGGCGCCTCGCTCGTCGCCGGGAGGACGTTCGACCGCTTCGATCTCGCCGGCCGGCCGATGGTCGCGCTGGTGAACGAGACCATGGCCCGTCAGGTGTGGCCCGCCGGCGGCGCGCTCGGCCGGCGCTTCGAGACCCCTTCGACGGGCTGGCACTGGTTCGAGGTCGTCGGCGTCGTATCCGATACTCGCTCCCAGGGGCTTCGCAGCGAGCCGCGGCCGGAGATCTACGTGGCCCATGCCCAGGTGCCGCGCGCCAACATGACCTTCGTGGTGCGGGCGCGGGACGACGCATCCTCCCTCGCCCCGCTGCTCCGGCGGCAGGTGCTCGCGGAGGACCCCTCGCAGCCGACGCACAGCCTGGTGGCGATGACGGACCTCGTCGAAGACACCGTCAAGGCGGAAAGGTTCTACACCGCCGTTCTCTCTTCATTTTCCGCGCTCGCGCTCACCCTCGCCGCCTCCGGAGTCTTCGCAGTTCTCTCGTACTGGGTCGCGAGGCGCACGCACGAGATCGGGGTGCGCATGGCGCTCGGAGCCAGCCGAGCCGCAGTGATGCGCGAGGTGCTCTCGAAGGGTCTCGTGCTCGGTCTGGTGGGCGCGGGGCTCGGGCTTCTCGGGGCTCTCCTCACGACGAAGGTCGTCGAGAGCGTGCTGTTTCAGACGAGCGCGACCGACGGCGCGACCTTCGGAGGAGTGGCGCTGCTCCTTCTGGCGACGGCGCTCTCGGCCTGCGCCGTGCCCGCGCTCCGCGCGAGCCGAGTGGACCCGGTCGTGGCGCTCCGGGAGGAGTAGTCGTCCAGGGCTGCCTGGCGTACCCGCAGAGCTCGTTCAGTCGTTCGAGGGCGCGTCAACCGGAAAGAGCGGAGGCCCGGCCAGCGGTGATGGGAGAGACGCCGCGAGCCAGTCCATCGACGGCGGCGAAGCCGGCCCGGTCGCGGTATCGGCCACGGCCGCGCGCAGCCGGGCGCGCATCTCCTCTTCGAACCGGGAGGCGTCCTCGGAGGGAAGGCGTCGAACGCAGTCCGCCCACCGCCGATCGGGAAAGTCGTGCCAGAACCAACCAGGCTCGTCGAGAGCGCAGACGACGCCCGACTCCGCGGCGCTCTCGATGCGCGAACGTAGCGCGCCCAGCTGAGGCAGGTAGACGAGGTCGATCGCTTCCGGAGAGAGGACGAGAGGATAGCCGTCGTAGAAATCGCAGCCGAGAGTCCATAGAGAATCGACGACCGCAGCCGAAAGCGCACCGATTCGCGACAGCTCGCGTACCGAGGACAGGAAGGAAAGCTCGGGACTCTGCGCCAGGAGATCGCGGAGGCCGCTCCATGTCGCCTCGGCTTCGCCGCAGGCTCTCGCGGCGGATTCGCGATCGGAGCCGACGTGAGCGACGTAGGAGGCGGCCTCGAAGACCTGCGCCTGGCGGAGGCCGATCCAGGCGAGGAGGTCCAGGTAGTCCCGACGGAAGAGAGCCGGGGCGCCCTCGAGCGCATCGCCCATCGTCCGCGCGCCCGCGCGAATTTCCGCAAGGAGTCTCAGGCTTTCCGGAGCGAGAAAGTAGGGAACGAGAAGGCGCTTGCGCGGCGGATGCATGAACCGGGCGTTTCCGTCCGAAAGCAGCCGGAGAAAACCCGCGAGGTAGGGCAGGGCGCGATCTCCATGACGGGCTTTCGCGTAGTCCTCGAGCGCGGGCTCGAGCTCGCGCAGCGCGTCGGGATCCCACGCGATCCTCGCCAGGGCGTGGGAGAGCCAGGGCGACGTATCGCTCCACTCCGGCCATTGGAAGAACCCCTCGCAGGCTCCGTCGCTTCTCGCCGCGGCCGCGTCTCGCGCGAGAGCGCGGGCGTCGCTCCAGCCCGTCTGGAGGCGTGTCTCGTTTCCGCCGAAGACGGTGAACTGCGACGAGAGCCAGCGCCTGCCGCCCGCGAGCGGCGGGGCGCCATCTTTCTGCTCCCTCCCCTCCCCGCGCTCGCCGAAGACGTTCGCCATCCCGTGGCGCACGTGGACCGCCCTCACGTTCGAAGGAAAACCGTCGAAGAGGTCCGGCACCTTCTCCCCCCAGGTCCAAACCGTCACCGAAGCATCGGGGTCGATCCGCGAAAGAACTTCGAATGCCTGTAGGTATCCCTCCTTCTTCGTGACCGAACGGCAGGGGTCGCCGTAGGACTGCTCCTCCTCGCCGCGGTGACGGATCGCGTACCAGCCGTCGGTGCCCAGGTCCTCGATCAAGCGCCGCCATACCGTTTCCGTCAGTTGCGGGAGCTCCGGCTGATGGGCGCAGAGAAAGCCGTTTCGCCACTCGAGGTGCGGGAAGAGCGAGCGTACCGGCTCGGGGAAGGCTCCGTAGCTCAGGACGTACATGAACCGGATTCCGAGCGCGCGGCCGCGCTCGAGGACTCTTCGCGAGAGCTCGTGCTTGACCTCCGCTCGAAAGACCGGGCCGTCTTCGAGCCCTCGCGCCTCCGGAAAAGCGAGCGCCATGGAGCGCTCCAACGGAGGATAGAACTCGAGGAAGTTCATCCGGTTTCGCGCGAGATACAGGAGCGCCCGTTCCCAGTCTTCATAGCCCCACATCGCCGCGCAGTACCTGCGGGGACCGAGATAGTTGTCCCAGATCATGTCGCCGCGCAGGGCGAACGAAGGTTCTTCTTCCGCCTCGAAGTCGAGACGAGCGATCCCGTCGAGCGCCGGTACCGTCTCGCCGTCGCGAAAGAACGAGAAGCCCAGGTGCTCGAGCAAACGGTACAGGCCGTTGCGGGCTCCTTCGGGGTCGGAGCCCGCCACGACGAGACGCGAGCCGTCTTTCGAGATGCGAAATCCGCCGGGTTTCGAAACCGGGCCTCCGGTCGAGACGAGGACGTCGAGGTCGCCCGCGGGCACTGGATCCGAAACGACGGGGACGGGAAAACCGGTCGCGCGCTCGAGGAGCGACGCGGCGTCGGCGAGCGCGGTCCGTTCGATCTCGCCCGCGTCCGCGGCCTGCAGGAGGCGAAGCCGTCGCCAGTGCCCGTGCCCGCCGCAGGAGCCGAGAGCCGCGGCGGCGAGAGCGGCGCTCGTCTCCTTGAGGAAGTCCCGGCGCCGCATGCCGTCAGGGCGCGAGGGCGAGCTTCTTCCGCAGAAACTCCATGCGGTCGTGCGGCGAGTCCGGATCGTCGAACTCGTGGCTGGTGAAGTACCAGCGCACTTCGTGAGAGTCCCCGGCGGCTTTCACGTAGGCCCGGGCGGAATCGTCGCTGATGAACCGATCGTGCCGCGCGAACTGGAAGAGAATGCTCGAAGGCGACGCCCGGCCGACGAAGAGCTCGGGGTTGATGGGAGAGAGCACGGCGACGTAGCGCTCCAGCTGCTCTCGGGTGAAGGCCTGCTGCATCAGCTTGGCGTAGCTGTCGTCGCCGAGGACGTCGGTGAGGCGCGGAAGCCCGCCCATGAGCACGTAGCCCGCGAACCTCGGATCGATTCCCGCGAGCGCACCTCCCCAGGTAGCTCCCAGGCTGTGCCCCACATAGCCGATGCGCTTCGAATCGACGTCTTCGCGGGCCGCGAGCAGATCGAAGCCTCGTCTCAGATCGCCGACCAGCTGTACGTAGCCCTCCCGTTCGGCCTCGGGGTCGGCGACGAAGCTGTAAGAGTCGACGTCCGGCCGGTGGTACGGAGCGTCGATCATGAGCGAGACGACGCCGCGCTTCGCGAGCACCACCCCTTCCGCCAGGAACTCCGTGCGGTCCCCCTGCCCCCAATGCATGTACAGGATCCCCGCGAAGGGACCCTCTCCCGCAGGCCGGACCAGATACCCGGGAACCCGCCCCTTCCGGGCGCTGAGGTAGGAGACGTCCTGCACGGTCATGCCGTCGATCATCTCCTCGGAGGCGACGCGGAAGTCGAGGGGCGAGTCGCGGTCGTAGTCGAAGAATCGCGCCGGATCCCCGGTGCCCTGAGCCAGAACGGCGAGAAGGACTGCGAGCATCGTCATGCGGGCCTCCGCTGGTCTTGTATCGCCGGTAAGATAAACTAACGCATTATGCAACGAGAACGACGAGAGGTCGTGATCACCGGAGTCGGCGTCTGCTGCAACATGGGCTCGAACCTCGAGCGGATCCTGGCCGACCTCCGGGCGGGCAAGAATACCCCGTTTCAACCGTACGAGGAGGCCGTCCGCTACGGTGCCCGCTGCCAGATCATCGGTCTCTATCCCGAAGCTCTCGACCCCGAGGCGCTGGGGGTGGCGAAGCACGAGGCCCGTTTCATGGGTCGCGCGTCCCTCATGGTCCTCAGGGCAGCGCGAATCGCGATCGGCCAGTCGGGACTCGATCCGACCCCGCTCGCCGTCGCCATCGGGAGCGGCACCGGAGACGTCGACGCCCATATCGAGATCGCGGAGAAGCTGCGAACGACGGGCAGCATGAGGCGAGTGTCGGCGACGGTGATTCCCAAGCTCATGGCCTCGACCGTCTCCGCGAATCTGGTGAACGTGCTGCGCACCACCGGCCCTTCCTTCACCGCCAGCGCCGCCTGCGCAGGAGGAAACTACAACATCGCCATCGCCGCCGGCTGGATCGAGTCGGGAATCGTCGATGGGGCGATCGCCGGCGGCGTCGAGGTCAAGGACCCGCATTTCTTCGCGGGCTTCGATTCGATGCGCGCGTACAACGGGCAGGACAATGACCGGCCCGACCGTGCCTCGCGCCCCTACGCCCGCGACCGCGCGGGGTTCGTGTTCGCCGAGGGCGCCGGCATACTCATCCTCGAGTCGGGCGAGTCCGCGAGGAACAGAGGCGCTTCGATCCTCGGAGTTCTCCGCGGCTTCGGCATGACGTCGGACGGCGCGGGAGAGATGGTCGCGCCTTCGCCGGAAGGAGCGGAAGCGGCGATGCGACGCGCGTTGAAGGATGCCGGAGTCACGCCCGACGACATCGACTACGTGAACACCCACGGGACCTCGACCCAGCTCGGGGACCTCTCCGAAGTCCGGGCGATGCGGCGCCTCTTCGGCGAGCGCAGGCTTCTCTACTCCTCGACCAAGGGCTACACCGGCCACCCGGTATCCGCGGCGGGAGCCATCGAGGCGATCTTGACTCTATCGATGATGAACGGCGGGTGGATCGCGCCCTCGGTCAACGCCGAGCCCCTGGACCCCGAGCTCGAGGATTTCCCGCCGGTGATTCGACCGATGGATGCCACGATTCGGCTCGCTCTCTCGAACTCCTTCGGGTTCGGGGGAACGAACGCCTGCCTCGTGCTGGGAAAGGCGTGACCGAGGCGGGGCTCAGAACCCCAGCGTGACTTGAATCGAGAAGCCGGGGTCTCGTCCTCCGATGTGAACCCGGGGGTTGACCGTCACCCACTCCTCCCCCGGATTCGCGGCTCCGATCCCGGCGCCGATGAGACCGCCAATGAGACCTCCTGACCAGGCGCCGAGCGCCGCGGCTTCGGCGAAGCTCGAGCCGTCTTCCCCTACCTGCTCGTGCTGAAACCCGAGAGTGAGGCCGGAAGCCGCTCCGATGAGAGCCCACCACTTCCCCTTGGACCAGGCGGACTCGCACCGGCTCTGGGGGCGGCCGGTCTCGAGAGTCGTCACCTCGGCGAGAGGAATCGATCGCGAGCCGCGGCCGTCATCGAGCTCGATCTCGAGCGCATCGGTGCTCTTCCCTCCCACGCGGCCCGTCAGACGCTCTCCCGCCGTGGTCGTGACCCGGACGCGCCGTCCACTCTCCACGTCCTGCGCTTCAACCAGCGCGGGCGGGGAGAGAACCGTGAGGAAGCCGAGCACGAGAAGGACCATGAACGCTCGCGTCATGGGGGACCTCCGCAGGATTCGAGTCGGTTTTGGGGCTCGAATCCATTGTAAGTCAGTCCGCTCGAAGCGTCGACCAGGGATCCGCTCTCGAAGCCCTGCGCGCGGGGAGGTAGCTCGCGGCGAGCGCGGTCAGGATCAAGACCAGCGCGGAGAACCCGAAAGCGAGCGGGTCGCGAGCGCTGATTCCGAAGAGGAAGCTCTCGAGGTAGCTTCCGAGAAGCCAGGCGGCGGCTCCTCCGAGCGCGATTCCCGCGGATGCGAGAAGGAGCGCGCGGCCAAGGAGGTCGTGCTTCACGGCAGCCGGACGCGCTCCGAGCGCCATCCGGATCGCGATCTCGCGCTTTCTCTCTCCGGCGGCGCAGGAGAGAACTCCATAGGTGCCGACGGCCGCGAGGGCGAGGGCGAGGAGCGCGAACGCGGCGAGTGCCACGAGAACGAACCTCTCCGAGGAAACGGCCTCTTCGAGGTCGGCCTCGAGCGTCCGCATGGCGGAGACGGGAAGATCCGCGTCGAGGTCCCAGACGACCTCTTTCAGCGCCGGCGCCAGCGCCGCCGGCTCCGCGTCGGAGCGAACGACCACGTTCATGCTGCGGTAGGCGAACTGCCGGAACGAGAAGAAGAAAGCGGGCTCGGGCGGGCTCTGGAGGGATGCGTTCTTGACGTCGGCGACGATTCCGACGACTTCGAGCTCGAGAGACTCCGGCATCACGCGGCCGAGGGGCCCGAACTGGCGCGCTTCGGTGAGGACTCTGGCTCCGATCGGATCCTCGTCCGGCCAGTAGCGCCTTCGCGCAGCGTCGTTGACCACGACGACCCCCGGCCCGTTGGCGAGATCGCGCTCGGACAGGTCCCGTCCGCGAAGGAGCGGGATTCCCAAGACCCGGAAATACCCCGGACTCACGGAGTGGTACTGGACCTTCGGCTCTTCGCCGTCCGGGACGGGCGTTCGTCCCTTGATGGTGAAGGGAATTGGCCAGCCGGGGTCGAGAGGAAGGAACGCGGTGACCGCCGCGCCGCGAACGCCCTCCATCTCCCCGATCCTCTCGACGAGGCGCGCGTAGAAGTCCGTGACTTCGCTCCAGTCTCCGTAGCTCGAGGAGGGCACCTGGAGGTTGAAGGTGGTGGAGCGGTGCCCGGTGAATCCCGGGTCCTCGCGCAGGAGACGCGCGAAGCTCCTCGTCAGGAGGCCGGCGCCGACGAGCATCATCAGAGCGACCGCCACCTGGGTCACGATGAACAGATCGCGGGTGCGCCGGCCCGTCGTACGCCCGCCGCTCGGCGCTCCTTTCGAGGTCGAGAACGCGGGAATGGTGCCGAAGACGAACGCGGTCAGAAGGACCACCGCCACCGTGAACCCCAGCACCCGGAGATCGATCCCCACGAGCTCGATCCGCGGAACCCTGACCGGCACGAGCCGCTTGAGCGCCGCCACGCCGTAAATCGCGAGGGCGAGACCGGCGGCGCCTCCGAGGAGCGCGAGCGCCAGGCTCTCGGCGAGAAACTGTGTCGCGAGCCGCCTCCGGTTCGCGCCGAGGGCGGTTCGTATGGCGACCTCGTCCCCTCGACCCATGCCCTGAGCCATCAGGAGATTCGCCACGTTGGCGCAGGCGAGGAGCAGCACGAACCCGACGGCCCCGAGAAGCACGAGAAGCCCCTGCCGCGTGCGGCCTAGCTCGGAATGGAGGAGCGGGACCACCGACGCGCCCCAGCCGGCGTTGGTCGCGGGGAATTCCCGGGCGAGACGCGCGGTTAGAGCATCCACTTCCGCCTGGGCTTCCTCGAGGCCCTTCCCCTCCGCGAGACGGGCGACGACTCCAAAGAACCGAGCTCCGCGGTTGTGCTGCGTCGGGTTCCATCCGAGAGGGCGCCAGACCTCGGTTTGCCTCGGATAGCGGAACCCCGGGGGAGCGATGCCGACGACGACGTTCTCCCGGCCGTCGAGGAGTATGGGACGGCCAACGAGGCTTCGATCGGCGCCGTATCGCCGCTTCCACAGGTCGTAGCCGACGACCACCACCGGCTCGGCCCCATAACGATCTTCGCCCGGCGCGAACGCCCGTCCTTCCATCGGATCGACCCCGAGCACGGAGAAGAAATTGTCGGTCACGTCGGCGGTCGAAATCCGCTCGGGCTCCCGATCGTGGCCGGTGAGGTTGAGGTCCGGATACCACCAGCCGGCGACGTCGTCGAAGCTCGAGATTTCATCGCGGAAGTCCGCGAACTGAACGGGCGAGACGTCGCTGCCGTCCTGCCCCTGAGCGTGGTTCACCTCGCGGAGGGTGACCAGCCGCTCGGGGGCGGGGTACGGGAGGGGCCGGAGAAGCAGGGCGTCCACGGCGCTGAAGATGGTGGTGGTGGCGCCAATCCCGAGAGCGAGGGCCAGCGCGGCCGCGACGGTGAATCCGGGACGCTTTCGAAGCAGTCGGAACCCGAAGCCGAGATCGCGAACCAGCTCCATGGCTGCAGCCCTCCTGGTTACTGTTGAAAATTTAGCACAGGAGCGCGCCCGGCGGAACCGGAAAGCGCGGTGTGCTAGCATCGAGGTCCTCGTTCGGAGGGTACGCGTTTTTTCCCACGATCGAGAGTTACGGGAGGTAATCGTGGCGCACGTAAAGCCTCTTTCTCGCGACGAGGCTCCACAGTTCCGGGACCGCTTCGAGCATTACGCGAAGACCCGAGGGTTCGTTCCCAACAGCATCCTCACGATGTCGCGCCGGCCCGCTATCGCCGAAGCCTTCATGGAGCTCAACCGCGCGGTGCTCTACGAGGGCACGGTCGAAGAGCAGTTGAAGATGCTGGTGAGCCTCATCGCCAGCCAGGCCGCGGGCTGCCACTACTGTCAGGCGCACATGGCCAATCTCTCGAGCATCTACCGCGCCGAAGACGAGAAGATTCGAGCCGTCTGGGAGTTCGAGTCGAGCCCGCTCTTCAGCGACCGGGAGCGCTCGGCGCTGAGGATCGCATGGAAAGCGGCGACGGTCCCGAATCAGGCTGCGGCCGCGGACTTCGAGGATCTGCGAAAGCACTTCGACGAGGGACAAATCGTGGAGATCGTGGCGACCATCTCCCTCTTCGGCTATCTGAACCGCTGGAACGACACCATGGCCACGGATCTCGAAGAGCAGCCGCAGAAGGTCGCCGCCCGCGCGATTTCCGGCGCAGGCTGGACGCCGGGCAAGCACTCACCCTGAAACGGGGTCCGCCTGGTTTGACCGTGGTCTCCGGGAGAGGAGTTTCTCCGAAAGCCAAGGCCCTCGACCCCCCTCGCTCCAAGGACAGACCTCGATGCAGATGGCGCAGCCGCTGGTCTCGCAGAAGTAGTAGATGCATTTGTCGAAATCGACGTACCACTTCTCGACCCCCCGAACCCACTGCTTCTGGTCGAAGATCGCGTCGACCGGGCACGCTCGCACGCAGGCGGTGCATCGAGTGCAGAGATCATCGACGCCGATATCGACGGGGGCGTCCTCGACCGCGAGCGGAAGATCGGTGACCACGCAGCCCAGGCGAAAGTTCGACCCGTGATCGCGGGAGATGAGCGAGCCGTGCTTTCCCAGCTCGCCGAAGCCGCAGTCGATGGCGATGGGAATGTGCAGCAGATCGCCGCTGTTCGGGTTTCCGTACGCCCGGGCGGGCCATCCCATCGCCCGGATCTCCTCCGACAGGCGTGAGGCGATCTCTCCGATCCGCGCGTAGACCCGCATCACCTCCCCGGCCGACGTATCGTCGGGGACGTCTCTCATCCGGTCACGGTTCATGCGGACGCCGATGGAGATTGCAAAGCGGTACTCGAGCTCATGGCCTTGGTAGACGTGGCCTGGCTTGAGAGTGGTGATTCCGACGAGATCGGCCCCCAGCGCCCGGGCGCGGTCCTTCACCTCCCGGGCCATCGCCGCCGGGTCCGGAACCGCTCGTTGAACCGGCGCGGCCGGCCCCGTCGACTTACGAAGGTTCCAGATGTTCTTCATGATGTAGAGGACGGCCCTCCAGCTGTTGACGTACGAGAACAGGCGGTCGAGAGCGTCCCAGGGAAGAGCGTCGCTGCCGTCGTTGTGAAAGACGTGGTCCGCCCTCCGGAAGCTGGTTTCGCCGAGCCCGTTGATCTCGTTTCCCGACCGGGGTGGGTTGCGGTAGGCGAAGGTCGTCCCGCGGGGAATGTCGTCGCGAATCTTGAATGCCAACGAGTCAGCCCCTCGGCTTCGGGGAGGGAGCCTCGTCCACGTAGAACTTTCCCCCGACGCGCTGCAGCTCGCGAAACTTCTTTCGAATGGTCCAGCCGGCAGCGACGTAGTTGATTCCGACACCAACGATGTAGATCAGGAGGCGCAGGTCGTCGAGGAGCGTGCGCTCCCGTTCCTGTCCTTTGGGTGGCTTGGCGCTCACCGTCCTCATGGGAGCTTTTTATCCCGAACGGTGAATCGACGCAATCCGCCGATCACCGGGTCGCGGTCACGCCGGAGGCGGAACGGAAGCGAGCGCGGCGAGGACGCCTTCCGTCACGTCTCTGCCTCCACCCAGGTTCGTTACCAGGGAAGAGATGGTGTAGATCGGCCCCCAGGGAAACCCCCACCAGCCAGCGACCAGAGAGACGAGAGTGTAGCCGAAGCTTCGCCCCGCGGCGCTCTCTCCGCCGCGGATGAAGTAGATGTCCGTGGGGTTCTTGAACGTCAGGATCACGATCGACACGCAGTATTCGAAAACCACGAACTTCCCGCCCCGGTCGATCTCGAACCGGAGCTGGTCGAACGTCATGTCTCCCAGGCCTCGTATTTTCATTCCGGCTTCTCCTTCGACGTCACGTTCGCAAGCCGCGTGCCAGCGGTCCCATGCCGCCAAGTCTCGTAACGGCGGAGGATATCGGGGCGGCTCCTGTCGGACCGTGGGGGTTTCCCTTCGGCGGAGGGAGCTCCTGTGCTCTAATGGCATCGTAGGTCGAAGATTGCTCGAATCCTTGATGGTCTCTCTCGCGCTTCTACCGGCCGGCGAAGCGGTTTCGGCGCAGGCATCGCCGGCGACGCCCGAGCAGCGGTTCTTCGAGTGGACCCGGATGCCTCACTCGAAGGAGGTGTATCGAGCTCGACGGGAGAGGATGCGGGAGCGGTTGCGACGCTCCGGAGGCGGCGTGTATCTCACCCCTTCCCGGCACGGAGTTTCGGATGGGCATACCTTCCGGCAGCTGGACGACTTCCTCTACTTCTCCGGGCTCGAGCTCCCGGATTCCATGCTGGTGCTAGACGCCGACTCCGGAACCGTCGTTCTGTTCACGCCGGCTCGGGATGCCCGCTACGCGAACGAGGCGCGCCCGAACGATTTCCCCGGCCGGCTCCTGGGAGCGGATCCCGACCTTCGGGAGGCGTCGGGCATCGACGACGTGCGCTCGGTCTCCGAGCTCTCCCGAGCGGTAGCGGGATGGGTTTCCGAGGGCAGGCGCCTGCGGTTGAGCTTCCCTCGTCCCGGCGTCATCCCCTCCGTCGAGTCGGATTTCATCGCCAGATGGACGCCATCCGAAGCGCTCGCGTTCCATCTACAGCGGGAGCACCCGGACGCGAGGATCGAGAACGCATACGAGGACGTGGCCCGACTTCGAATGATCCATGGTCCGGAGGAAATCGAGGCCATGAGGCGGGTGTGCGCACTGACGGAGCGCGCCATCCGCCACGCCGCGGGGTTCGTCCGGGAGGGCGTCGACGAGCGGACTCTCGAGGGCGAGCTCGAGGCGGAGTTCAAGCGAGGGGGATCTCAGCGGCTCGCCTTCGCTTCCATCATCAAGTCGGGGCCCAACTCCCTCTGGCCCTGGCGCATCCTCGCCGCCAACTACAATCGGCGCAATCGCGTCCTTCGCCAGGGTGAGCTCGTCATCTTCGACGTCGGCACCGAGCTCGACTACTACGTGAGCGACGTGGGGCGCACCTTCCCCGTCTCCGGCCGCTTCACCTCGCAGCAGAGGGCGAGACTCGAGATGGTGACCGCCGCCTCGGACGCCATCCTCGCCGCGGTTCGCCCCGGCGCCACATTGGACCAACTGAAAGAGGTCGCGCTCGCGAGGATTCCCGAGAAGGAGCGCGGCTACATGCAGGCCGCCGGATTCTTCGGGCATCCGATCGGCCTGTCTTCGGGGGATCCGGCTCTCCCCGAAGCGCCGCTCGAGCCGGGAATGATCTTCACCGTGGAGCCCTGGTACTACAACCACGAGGAAGAGCTCGCGGTCTTCATCGAGGACGTCGTCCTGGTAACAGCGGACGGCCACGAGAATCTGACAGCGTCGCTGCCCCGGTCGGCGGAGGCGCTGGAGCTCATGACGAGAAACGTGGCCTCGAACAAATAGGAATCCACCCGCTCGACGCCGGCGCCGGAGTTTCCTATCCTGGGATATGTCGATACGGCATTCAACCATGGGGCTCGCATTGCTGCTCGCGGCCGCCTGTTCCGACGAGGCCATCGAGTCCACCCCCACCGCCCCCGCGGCGCTTCCATACGCCTCGTTCGAGCTCGCCGGCCGGATCCTCGGCTCGGCCGCGAACGACGACGAGAGCGACATCGAGATCACCCTCGAGGAAACGAAAGGAGTAGCGTTCGACATCAACTTCGTGCGCTTGACCTGCAACAATCGCGCGTCTTCGGAGTGGGGCGCTTTCACGTTCGTCGCCGAGCTCGGGTCGAATCGCGTTGCCGGCGCTACCACGCTCGTGTTCCGGCGGCACTACAGCTGCCCGAGCTCGGGTAGGCCGCAGGAGATCCTCGCCGACCTCACCGACGCGAACGGGCACCACCACCGTGTGACCGCGGGCCCCTATCACCCCGACTGGCCCGGGGCATGACTGCTCGAATCCCGTTGCCGCCCTGTGCGTGAACCGGATCCTTCCTCGAGTCGCGGTGCCGCGGGAATCCGTTAGTCGTCGGTGCGAGCGAGGTAGCAATTCCGCGAGCTGCAGTTCAGGAACCATGAGAGCGCTCGCGGCGTTGCTTTGGGTTCTTGCCCTCGGCGAGAGGGGTTACACGCAGACGGCCGAGGAAGAAAGCGACGAGCCTTTCTCGCAGGAGGAGCCGCGCTTCGAGGCCGGTCTCCTCTTCGACCTGCGATTCGCCTACACCGACGACACGCTCGGTTTTCTGGACGGCGGTCTGGGGAAGACCCGATACGGAGGCGACGAGGAGGGAGACGAGCGGGCGCTGGCCCGCCTGTCGCAGCTCTCTGTCACCGCCGATCTCCGGCTCTTCGAAGGCCTGGACGCTCATCTCCAGGTGAACGTCGATGCCGAGCCCGATCGAGGGAGCGCGGCCGATCGCTTGGACGTGATCGAGGCCTTCTTCCGCTATTCCTTCGGGCTCGGAGGTCAAAACGAGGCGCGGGGCAAGGTTGGCCTCTTCTTCCCTCCCATATCGCTGGAGCACCCGGGAGACGCCTGGACCACGTTCTATACGATCACGCCATCCGTCATCAATGGCTGGGTGGGCGAGGAGATTCGGAGTCTCGGCGCGGAGGTTTCGTTCGCCCGAACGGGCATGGAGAACGAGCTGTCGTTGACCGCCGCCGGCTTCGGCTGGAACGACCCGAGCGCGAGCCTTCTCGCCTACCGCGGATGGGCCGCCCACGATCGGCAAACCGGTTTCGCCGACAGGATTCCCCTGCCGCCACTTCCCTCCATCGGCGAAGGGGGAGTCTTCTCAGGCCAAGCGGCCTGGGCCGAGCCGATCCGTGAGGTCGACGATCGCGTCGGCTACTACGCCGCGGCCTCCTGGGACAACTACCGCCGATTCCTGGTGAATGCCGTCTACTACGACAACCGCGCGCGCCCCGACGCCTTCGACTCCGAGCAGTACGGGTGGCGCACCCGCTTCTACGACCTGGGCGCTCTCCTGACGTTCGGCGACGGAACCACCGGCCCCGAGCTTCTCACCCAGTATCTTTCCGGGGATACCTGGATGGGAAGCCAGGCGCCGGGCCTTCCCAAGGTGACGTTCGACTACCGATCGTTCTACTCGCTTCTCACCGTGCCCCTCGGCCGGCATCGGCTCTCGCTCCGCTACGACTGGTTCGAGACCGTGGATCGCGACGAATTCGAGGCGGTCGACGACAACGACGAAGACGGCAATGGGGTCACTCTCGCCTATCTTGTCCGGACCGCCGACCGGCAGAGGCTCGCGCTCGAGCTGCTGCGGGTCTCGAGCGACCGCGACGGCCGGGCCGCGATCGGACTTCCCCCGGCGGCCGTCGAATGGCTGTTCCAGTTGAGCTACCGCGTGAGCTTCTAGCTCGCGGGAAGCGCCTCGGTCCGCACGTCCTCAGGCGCTCTTCGAATCACCTCGATCGGCGGCGAAGAGCGAGACCAGCTCGTAGACGACATGGGAGGCGGCCATCGCGGTGATCTCGGCGTGGTCGTACGCGGGTGCCACTTCGACCAGATCCGCCGCGGCCAGACGCAGCCCGCGCAGTCCCCGCAGCACGCCGAGAAGCTCGCGGCTGGTGAGGCCCCCGGCTTCCGGAGTCCCCGTTCCCGGCGCCGTGCCGGGGTCGAGGACGTCGATGTCGATGGACACGTAAAGGGGTGCGTCTCCGATGCGAGCGCGCACGCGGTCGACGATCTGGGACAGTCCGTGAGTCTCGAAATCCATGGCGGTGATGATGCGGAAGCCGAAGCTCTCGTCGTCCACCAGGTCCTGGGGCGAGAACAGCGGGCCCCGGATGCCGACGTGCAGGGAACGGTCCTCGAGCAGCAGTCCCTCCTCGAAGGCGCGTCGAAACGGAGTGCCGTGGGTATAGGCTGCGCCGAAGTAAGTGTCCCAGGTGTCGAGGTGGGCGTCGAAATGAAGAAGCGCCAGGGCGCCGTGGCGTTTCCTCACCGCGCGCAGGAGAGGCAAGGCGATGGTGTGATCGCCGCCGATGGCGACGAAGCTCTCGGCGCGATCGTAAAGAGCGTTCGCGCCGCCTTCGATCTGGCGAATCGCCTCCTGGATATCGAAGGGATTGCAGGCGATATCGCCGGCGTCCGCCACCTGCATGGAAGCGAAAGGCCGAACCTCGAGGCCGGGGTGGTAGCCTCTCAGCAGCCGCGATGCCTGGCGCACGGCGATGGGCCCGAAGCGGGCGCCGGGCCGGTAGGTCACGCCGCTGTCGAACGGAACGCCCACGACCGCCACGTCGGCGCGCGCCACTTCATCGAGAGTCGGCAGGCGCGCGAAGGTCGAGGGTCCGGCGAAACGGGGCACCACGAGGGGATCGATGGGTCCTCGCGGACGGCGGCGCTCTTCGGTCATCGGTCCCTCCTCCCGGCCCGAGCCGGGTGGAGGGAAGGATACCTCTATCGAAGGACGGTCAGTGCCTCTTCGTCGGGGGTTTTCCCGGTCCCGGAGCGGGGCTCGACGCCTTCTGCTGCTGCAAGCTCCGGTAGATGCGGCTCGCGAGGGCCCGCTCTTCGCGGAGCTCCCGGGTCGCGGCCTCGGCCCGCTGGAGGGCGAAGTCGAGCCGCGCCAGCTTCTCGGCGACGTGCTCCACCACCGTTCTCTGCTCCTTGAGGTTCTCGAGGTTGGCCTCGACGTCGGCGATGACGTTCGCCAGGTGCTCCATCTTCGCCTGCGCCTGGTCGACGCTCTCGCGCCTTCGGTCGAGCCCGTCGTACTTCGTCCCCAGGACGGAGGCCTCGCGGAGCAGAAGCTCGAGTTTTCCGCGGGTGTCGAGGATCTCCTGCCGGGCGCCGAGCACCGCCATGGCGTCGTTGCGTGTCTTCTCCGTGGACTCGAACAGCATCTCGACTTGCTGCTTCACATGCTCCACCGACTGCTGCCGGGTCTCCACTTCCACGATCTTGTGATCCAGACCCGAGAGCAGCGCCTCGAGCCTGTCGAGCCGGCCTTCGTGCTGAGTGATGCGGCCCTCCGAGGCTGCGAGCTTCGCGCGCTTGTCCTCGAGCGCCACCGTGAGCCCCCGGAGCTCCTCGAGCTTCCGGGCAGCGGCCGACGCCTGTTCCTGGATTCCCTTCTGCTGGTCCGAGACCCGGTGCACTTCCTGTAGCCACTCCCGGCGGCTCTGGTTGAGCTCTCCGATCTCGCGGCTCACGACGCTGACGCGCTCGCCCTGCTGTCCGATCGCGACCGAGAGGCCTTCCAGGCGAATCACGAGCTCTTCCGCCCTCTTCTCCCGGTCCTGCATGACCTTTTCCATGAGCTCGAAGCCGTCGAGCTTCCGCTGCAGGAGCTCGAGCTGCGACGAGAGGACCTGGGCCCTCCCCTCCATCTCCGGAAGAGTCTTGTTCTCCTTGAGGGAGCGCACCAGCTCCTGCACGTCCTTCACCTGGGACGACAGGCCGTCGAGCGAGACCTTCATCGCCTCGAGCTCGGCCTTCCTCGCGAGCTGCCCGTCGATCCGCTGATCCACTTCCCGGCTCGATTCGCTGAGGCGGTTGAGCCGGGCCTCCACGCTCTCCACGAACTCGACCCGCGGCTTCAGCTCCTCCACCCGTTCCTGCAGCCGGGCGGCGAGGTGGTCCAGGGTCCCGATTCGCGTCGATACCGTGTCCACGATCTGGAGCCGCGGCGCCATCTCCCGAATGGCGGCCTCCGCGGCGACGCTCGCCTGGCGAAAATCGCTCAGGAGTACCCGTGCCTTCTCGGCGTCCTCGTGCGCCCGGCGAAGGTTCTCGAGCTCGCTCTGAATGTCGGCGCGGGCCTCGCCGAACTCCGTGAGCTGGCGCCGGGTCTCCTTGACCATCTCCTCGCTCGCGGCGACCGCTTCCGCCTGAGCGGATACGCGGTCGGCGACCGCTTTCATCGAGTCGAGGCGGCTCTCGAAGACCTTGAGGCTCTCGACCTTGGACTCGATGCCCTCGAGCTCTTTCTGCTGCTTCAGGATCTTCGCCTGGATCTCCTCCGCCTGCTGGAGGGCGCGCCTCAGGTCTTCGTCCCTCGCGGTCAGGGCCTTCATGTGCTCTTCGAGCTTGGCGATGTTGGAATAGACCTCGAGCGCCCTCTGGTTCGCGACCTCGACCTCTTCCTTGAGGAGGATGGCGCTCTCGAGGCGCTGCTGAATCTGGGAGAGGGTCGCTCCGATGGCTACCTTGAGCTTCTCCCCTTCCTCCTGGAACTGGCCCTTCTGCTGCTTTCCGGCCTCGAGGGCCGAGGCGAAATCTTTCGCGAGCTCCTGGAATCTCTCGACGTTGCCGTCGATCTCCTTGATCCACTGGCTCTCTTCGTTGATCTTCTTGATCTTGCGGTCCACGTCCCAGACGAGCTCGTTGACCTGGTTGAGCTGGACGGACGCCCGATCCACGATGTCCTTGGTGGCGCCGAGGGAACGCAGCTTCTGGCTGACGTGCTGGGCGAGCGCGTTGAGCTGCCGGAGATTCTCCTGGGCTTGCTTCGAGACCGTCTGCGAGTTCGAGAGGCTCTTCACCACCTCCTCGATGCGCTTGGTCGTCTCCTCGGCGCGATCGAGCTCGGTCTTCACGAAGCGCGCCTTGTCGTCGATGTTGCTCGACTCCCGGCGCACCGCCGTCACCGTATCCTGGAGCCGCTCGTAATCGTCGCGAATGAGGCCGAACTGCGAATCGAGCTGGTCGAGGCTCTCCCGCACCCGTTTGACCTCGGAGTCCACTCCCGCCATCTCCCGCGCCTGGCCGGCGAAGCGGGCGACTTTCGCCTCCGCCTCGAGTCCCGACTGGATGAGCTTCTCGATGCTCGCCCGCGCCTCGCTCAGCTTACCGTTGCGCGCCTCCACCTGGCGGACGCGCGTGTCGGCCGAGTTCACGAGCTCGTTCAGGGACTGGATGCGCTCCTCGAGCGCGGCCGCGGCCTGCGTCATCTCCTTCGCCGCCGCCACCCGGTCCTCGAACGCCCTCAGGCTGCCGTCGGCGGCGTGGAGCCTCCCTTCCACCGCTTCGAGGCTCCCGCGGATGCCGGCTTCGCTGCGGAGCTCCCGCTGCGCCCGATCGATGAGCTCCGCCAGTCGCGCCGATTCCTCCTGCGCCAGCTCGGCGACCTGCCGTAGCTCCTCCGGGCTGGGCTTCGGGTCGGATTCTCGGCGGTTGAGCAGCTTGTCGATAATGGTAGCCATGGTTTCTCCTCGGTCCTCGGTGGAATCCAGGAGAGATTGCAACTGCCGTGCCAAAGAGAGCGTGGCGACCCGATTGATAAATGCTTTCAATCGAAGCGGTTGCGAGGGCCAGTCTTCTCCCGCTGCCGGGTCTGGTGGGCTTGCGCCTACGCCGCGTAGGGAGAATCCCTCTTCAGGCGACGGGTTCTTCGTCCAACGGGTGAGACGCCTCACGTTCGACCCATCGCGGTTCCTCGTGTGGATGTCGTAAACGTCGTTCCTGCTGGCCCGGTCCCTGGGACGGGTCTTGAACGGATGGACCCTGTCTACTATGCTCTCGAAACCTCCGATGGCCTTGAAGCTCACCGAGCGGCAGGCGACGACGGTCGCGACCGCGGTCACCATCCTCGCCACAGTGGTCATCGTTCTCGCCGCGGTCGGGATGTTCTGGCTCCTGGCGCATTTCCTTCGCACCTTCTCCGGAGTCTTCCTGCCGCTCGCGGTGGGCGCTGTCGCGGCGCTCGTCTGCCAGCCGTATTACCAGTTTCTTCGAACGAAGGCCCGGCTCCCGCGTGCGCTCGCGCTCATCGCCGTCGTGCTCTCCTTCCTCCTTCCCATCGGTGCCTTCTTCGGGTTCTTCGGGACGCTCCTCGTACAACAGGTGGTGGAGCTGGTCTCGCACTTTCCCGAGTGGTGGAGGAGCGCGTCGACGAGCCTTCGCGATCGATGGCCGGAGCTTCGGGAGTTCCTCGAAAGCCCGATCGGAACCCGAATCCGCGAGGCCGTCGAGGGCATGCAGGATCAGATCGTCTCCGGTCTCGGGGGGGTGGGAGGCACGGCGCTTTCCGCCGGCGCCGGAGTGGTGCGCGGTATCGGCGGTTTTCTCGGCTGGGTGGTTCTCCCCGTCTACTTCGTGTTCTTCCTTACGATCGAGCGGCCCCGGGTGGACGGGGACCACCTGCTTCCGTTCCTCAAGCCCGATACCCGCAAGGACGTGATCTACCTCGTCCAGGAGTTCGTGAACATCGTGGTGGCGTTCTTCCGGGGCCAGCTCATCATCGCTTTCCTGCAGGGCCTCCTGTTCGCCGTGGGCTTCAGCATCGTCGGGCTGCGCTACGGGTTCGTCATCGGGCTCCTGCTGGGCTTCTTGAACGTGGTCCCCTACCTCGGAAGCATCATCGGGCTCGGCGCTGCCCTCCCGCTCGCGCTGTTTCAGGACGGGGGTGGATGGCCCAAGGTCGCGTTCGTGCTCCTGGTGTTTCTCGTGGTCCAGCTGATCGAGGGCTATGTCCTGACGCCGCGCATCATGGGAGAGCGGACGGGCCTCCACCCGCTCGCGATCATCGTCGCGGTGTTCTTCTGGGGACAGGCGCTCGGCGGGATCATGGGTATGATCTTCGCCATCCCCCTCACCGCGTTTCTCGCGTCTCTGCTGAGACTGGTGAAGGAGAAATATATTACGGAGCTGGTCTAGGCTCCTCCGCCCATCGCGGCTTGAGCCCGCTTCGCCATCTGCTTCGGCGTCAGGTCTTCCTTGTGGGTCGCGACGGACCACTCGTGGCCGAAGGGATCCTTCAGCTTGCCGTAGCGGTCGCCCCAGAACATGTCCTGAACCGGCATGACCACCGCAGCTCCCGCAGCCACCGCCTTGCCGGTGAACGCGTCCACGTTCTTGACGTAGAGAAAGACACTCTGCGCCGAGCCTCCGAGGGTCTCGGGAGACTTCGCTCCCATTTCCGGCCACTCGTCCCCGAGCATGAGGCGGGAGTCGCCGATCTGAAGCTCGGCGTGCGAGACTTTGCCGCCCGGACCCAGCATCCGCATCTTTTCCTTGGCTCCGAAAGCACGCTTGTAGAAGTCGATGGCGCCCGCCGCCCCGCGGCACACCAGATACGGGGTCACCGTACGGTATCCGGCGGGAATCGCCTGGGCCTTCTTCTTCGCCGCGGTCTTTGCCCTCTTGCTCGACTTCTTCTTCGAAACCTTCTTTCTCGACGCCATACTGGTTCGTCCTCCTCGACGGGGCCGTAATCCTAGCATCCGGCGGAAGCGGCGGCAATCGGTTTCAGGGGTTGGTCACCGCTTTCGATTTCGCCCCGGCCACCATGGCGCGGACGTCCGCGAGAAGCTTCTTCGCGTCGTAGACGATTCCATCCTTGATGGTGTACTTGACGCCCCCGACGCGCGCCGGCTGGTTGTTCTCGTCGAGCTTGATGGCGCCCGTACCGTAGAGCACCTTGAGGTTCCGGAGCGGGTTCTCCTCCACCACCACGAAGTCCGCGAGCTTTCCCGGCTCGACCGTTCCGATCGTGTCCGCGCGGCCGAGGGCCTCGGCGCCCTTCAGCGTCGCGGCGCGGATGACCTCGAGCGGATGGAATCCCGCCTCGCGCAGGAGCTCGAGCTCGCGGATATAGTCGAACCCGTAGAGCTTGTAGATGAACCCCGAGTCCGAACCGGTGGCCACTCTCCCGCCGCGGTTCTTGTACTCGTTCACGAACGCCATCCAGAGGCGGTAGTTCTCCTTCCACGCCACCTCGTCCTCGGTCGTCCAGTAGAACCAGTAGGAGCCGTGCGCCTTGCGGTTGGGCGAATAGAACTGGGAGAGCGAGGGAAGGGTGTAATCGTCGTGCCACTCGGCACGATAGGCCCGCATCACGTCGCGGCTCGCCTCGTAGATGGTGAACGTCGGGACCAGGGTGAAGTCGAGGGAGATGAGCTCGTTCATGACCGCGTTCCACCGGTCGCTGAACGGGGGCGCCGCCTGGGCCCAGAGCCGGCCGGCGTTTCCGAACCGATCCTGTTCGTTGTTGTAGTTGTAGTCGAGCGGAAAATTCTGGATCGTGCGATCGACGAACAGCGCCTCGGGAAGACCGTACCAGTGCTCCATGCTGGTGAGGCCCCACCGGGCGGAGTCGAGAACGTTGTTCCACGCCACGTTCAACTGCGAGTGGTGGCAGGCGGTCCTCAGGTTCTGTTTCTTCGCCTCGTCGAGCGCGGCCTGCATGACGTCGGGGCGTTCGCCGAGGAACTTGATGCCGTCCGCCCCCGCGGCGGCGATCTCCCGCACCCAGGCCCTGGCTTCCTCCGGGGTCGAGATCGCGGTTTCGGTTCCCTGCCCGAAGGCGACGTACGCGGCGAGCCTCGGAGCGGTAATCTCGTTCTTCTCGCTCTTGGCCCGGTGCGTTTTCGTCCACTCCAGCCCGTTCATGCTCCCGGGATCGCGAACCGTGGTGATGCCGTGGCCCATCCACAGCTTGAACACGTACTCCGCCGGGGTTCCCTGGGGCGCCCCGCCGATGTGGCCGTGCATGTCGATGAAGCCGGGAAGAACGTACATTCCCTCGAGGTTCAGCTCCTTGTCTCCTGCTCCGGCTTTCGGGCGGCGGGCGGGGTCGACTCCGACTCCGGGATAGCCGACGCTCTGCACGCTCCGGATCCGGTTGCCCTCGACCACGATGTCCACCGGCCCGACCGGCGGCGCTCCCGTGCCGTCGATCAAGGTCGCGCCGCGGAGGATGAGGCGCGCAAACGGGCCTTCCCCCTCGGAGCGCGGCGGCGCCTCGAGCACGGACTCGATCGAGGTGATATCTTGTTCCTGCGCCGCGGCCGCGAACGTCGCAAACGATTTCAACAGGCCGAGCGCGAGAGTGAGCAGGATGAAGCGTCGCATGTCGTCCTCCTGGAAGTGCGCACCTATCTTATTCCCGTTCGCCGCTCTCGTCGTCGCCGGCCCGGAGGGGGGACGCCTACTCGAGGAGACCGTCGCCGCCCACGGCGGGCTCGAGCGGTTTCGCGCGGTCCGCGACTGGAGCATCGTCGCCGACCGCAGGCTCGAGGGCGATTCCATGGTGAACGAGATCTACGAGGAGTACCTCCTTCGCGACGGCTCCGCCGAGAAGACGCTGCTCGTGAAGAAGCGCGGAGGCTCCGTCCTGGTATTCGGTCACGACGGCACCAGGGGGTTCGCGCTCGTAGACGGCCGGCTTCGAGACGACGAGGGCGCCGCCGGAGAAGGTTACTATCGCGCTCACGGTGAATACTACCTGCGCTCTCTTCCCTTCAAGTGGATGGACCCGGGCGTGCACGTCGAGTACCTCGGGCGCGAGAACGCCTCTGGGCGAGAGCTCGATCTGCTCCGGATCACGGCAGAGAAGAACGTCGGCAGAGCCTGGAACGACGTTTGGGTGGCCGCGATCGAGCACGAGACTCGCCTGCTGTGGGAAGCCCGTCTCACCCATCACCGTGAGAACCAGACCTGGGTGAGCCCGCCCGCGACCGGCACCACCGAGATCACGTACCGATACACCGACTACCGCCAGGTTTCCGGTCTTTCGATTCCCTACCGGCTGGAGTACTACGCAGAGGGGCGAAAGACGGGAGAGAACGTGATCCGGACGATAGAGATCGACTCCGGGCTTGCGCCCGAGGAGTTCTCCCCCGAGTCTCACCGGGCGCGGTGAGCCAGCGCCTCGAGCACGGCTTCGTTCCATCCCAACGGTCCGGGGGCGCTCCCCCGAGCGACCCTCGGAAGACTTCGCAGCACGGTGCGGTCGAAGGTTCCGTCGGGCCTCGGGAGGAGCACGGCCCGGTTCGCGGCCCCGAGCATCGGGAGGTCGTTCTCGGCATCGCCGAGCGCCAGGGTCCGGACGGGCCGAGAGCCCGCGCGACGGAAGAGCGCGGTAAGGCGGCGCACGGCAAGCCCCTTGTCGCATCCTCCGAACAGATGCCAGAAGCGGCCCCCGCGCGATACCTCGAGTCCGCTCCGTCTCGCGAGACGAAGAAACCTCGCGCGCGCGGCCTCGTTGGCGCCGAGAAAACAGAAAGGCTCGTCGTACTCGCGCTTCTTCGCGAGAAGGGCTTCCCCGAGCGCGAGGCCGGTCGCCGCCGCGACCTCCCTCGCCGTCATTTGGTGAAAGCCTCGTACCCGCACCCGGGCCCTCCGGGCGAGATCGCCGAGGGCGGCCGCGACCTCGATGTACGGCCGCCCGAGATTCGATTCGCCGCCGCGTCCCGCGGCCGAAGTAGCCCCGCGGGATCACGACTCCTCCGCCGTTCTCGACGATGTAGGGATGGACGTTCCTCGAGCGGCGCCGCAGCGCCGCGACCTCGGCTCTGGTCTTGGAGGTACAGAAGACGAGTGGCACCGAGAGCCTTCTCAACTCGCCAAGCGCCGGTCGCGCGGGCGCGAACGAATAGGAGTCGTGATCGAGAAGCGTCCCGTCGAGGTCGGTGAAGACGACCAGGCGGCTCACAGATGCTGGAGCGGATCCTCGTCCGCGCGAGGCCGAGCCTTGACCCGCGACTCGAGGAGCTCTCGCGCGAGGTCGCGCCCCCCGAGTCCGAATGCGATGGCGCCGGCGATGACGATTCCCGCGAACAGGATTGCGAAGCTCACCAGAAGAGCCGTCCGGCCGATGCGAAGCTGCTCGAGCGCCACGACCACCGTGAGGCTCAGGAGCAGCACCCGAACCCCTCCCGCGATGAAACGCGCTCCCGCCCACTGCGCGTTCACCGCCGCGAGGAGAGCGCTTCTCGACAGGAACTGACTCACCGCCGAGCCCAGGAGCAGCACCAGCATCGCGGTGACGAAGTCGGGGATGTAGTTCACGAACCTCGCGACGAGGTTGTCGGTCACCTCAGTGCCCGCGGCGGACAGAGCGAACAGGATGATGAACACCCAGACAGTCCCCTGTGCGACGCGGCCTCCGAACTCGCTCGGCGAGCGAAAGAGCGCCGTCCGTTCTATGGTCCCCGACAGCCCGGTGCCGGCGACGAGACGGTCGAACTTCAGGAGCACCAGGGTTCCCTGGGTCAGCCGGCGCACGAGGTATGCGAGAGCTCCTCCCACGATCAGAATGACGAAGACGGTCACCAGGACGGGCACCACCTGAGCGAGCTGCCGCGCGAGCCGCGCGAAAGGCTCGAGGATCGCGGTTTGCAGGATTCCGTGCACGTCTCACCTCCTCTTGGTCGCGGAGTTCCAGTTTTCCAGGAGGTAGGGCTTCCGGGCCTCGAACTCCTGGGCCAGGGTCTCGATCTTCGCTTCCACCATCACCGCGTCCGCCTCGCGGACGTCCAGCACGAACGAGCCGGTGCGCCCGAGATAGAGCGGGATGAGTGATTGCAGCAAGTGCTCCCGATCCAGCCTCTTTCCGTGGTACGCAGCGGCGACCTCGTAGACCAGCCGCACCCAGAGGCCGTCTTCCACCCGGAAGTCGTCCCCGGTCCGGGCCGCGGCAGCTGCCAGCCCTTCGAGCGTGGCCGGAGACAGAAAGGAGCGGTAGATTCCGTCCAGGTCGCGAAGACCCTGCTGATAGGCCCGCTTCAGGCGCTCCACGTCGACGGGAATCGGCTCGAGCCCGACGTCGAACGGAAGCCCGAACATCGGAACGGGCTCGGAAGAATTCACGTTCTGCCACACCGGTTCATAGGTCTCCATGAGCCCGAAGAGGGCGCTCACCACCTGCCGGAACATCGCCGTGAGATCGACGCCAGGGTCCTTCGCGTCGTGGAGCTTGGCGCCCAGATACGACTGGCCCACGCGGAAGCCTTCGGCCATCGCGGTGAGCGTCATCCAGATGTCGATCCCGAAGCGCGCCACGTCCGTCTCCCAGACGTCCTTCGTCAGGAAGCGGGAGGCGACGGTTCCCGAGAGGCCGAAGTCGCCACCGATGGGCTGCCGAATCTTGCGCCCGAAGAGCATCCGGGTCATCGGATAAATGATGCTGTTGGTGATCGTGCCGTCGTATTTGTGGCGCAAGTAGAAAGGCGCGATGTAGTCGAAGCCGCGATACAGGACGGGCGCCGCCAGGAGCTCCACCCAGTGGGGAGTGATGCTGCGCAGATCGGAATCCACGACCACGCAGGCCTTGGCCTTCAGCCGCTCGGTCACCGCGAAGATCGTGCGGAAGGCGCTTCCCTTGCCGGGAATCCCCAGATACGGGGTGGTGATGCGCTGGATCGTCGGAACTTCGTGAGACACGAGGAGCAGCGAGTCGCGGTCGATATCGGCGGCCATCACCGCGTCTCGGGTTCCGTCGGTCGAGCCCCCGTCGGAGTTGACGATGATGGATTTCCGGTCGGGGAAGTATTTCGCGAGCCCTCCTGCCACTGCCCTCACCACGTGGGCGATGGTGCGCGCGTTGTTGAAGCTCGGAATCCCCACGACGATATCGACCTCTCCCGCCTCGTCGAGGCGCGCGCTCAGGTGATCGTTGAGAAGGGTCACTCCGCGTTGTCCGCCTCGACTGCCTCCTTCAGCGCGTGCAGGAAGGAAGGGAGGGCTGCGCTCACCCGGTTCCAGTTCGGGAGCGGGGGTTTTCCCAGGGGATCGGCGAAGAACTCCTCGGCCGCGAGCTTCAACGCCTCGGCGAAGGTCTCGACCGCGGTCTCTTCCTCATGGCGGTCGAAGTGCAAACCGTTGATCATGGCGTCCGCTCCGTAGCCGGCGATGGTGTCTTCCGCGGTGCGCACGTAATTGATCCGGAGAGTCCGCATGGTCCCCCCGTCGAACCTCGCGCCCTCGGCGGCGAGTATGCGGAACATGGCCTTGGAAATGTCGACGGCCATCTTCATGAGTCCGGTTCCCGGATTGCCCGTGGAGAGATCCTGATGCTTGTGCTCATAGTTGTCGGCGATGTCCACCTGGCAGATCCGCTTCAGCGAGCAGTTGCGGTAGATCTCCGCGAGAACGCCGACCTCGAGTCCCCAGTCGGAGGGGATGCGGTTCACCCGCGCCAGGTCGGCGTGCATCGCGAACTCCCCCGCGAGAGCGTAGCGGAAGCTGTCGATGTAGCGGAGGAACCGGATGCTTCCGCAGAGCTCGCTCAGCGAGCGGATCAGGGGCGTGAGCAGGAGGCGGGTCACCCGTCCGTGCATGCGGTCGCTCAATCGGGCGTAGTAGCCCTTGCAGAACTCGAACGGCAGGTTCGGATTCATCACCGGATAGCAGAGCCGGGCGAGCATGTAGCGCTGGTAGTTCACGATGTCGCAGTCGTGGAGCGCCATGACCCGCGCCCGGCCGACGGCGAGCACGTACCCGTAGGCCATCCAGCAGGACCGGCCCTTGCCGTCCGGTCCGATGAACAAGCCCTGCTCCTCGAGACTCTGGAACAGCTTCACCATCCTCGGTCCGTCCATCCAGACGATGCGAACGTCTCCCGGAAGCGAGCGGAGACGGTCGCGGGCTTCGCGAAACTGCTCACGGCTGGTGCGCGACAGGGCGAGCACGAACTGATCGACATAGCGCACCTGTTTGAGCTCCTGGAGGATTCCATCCATCGCCGAGCTCACGAAATCGTGATGGAGCGCGGGGAGAACCAGCGCGAGCGGCGCATACGCGGCGAACTGCTCCAGCTCCCGCTCGAGGGGTTCGGGATTTACTTCCACCAGTCGGTGAAGGGTCGCGATCAAGCCCGTTTGAAAGAAGTCAGACACGCTGCACCTCCGTATCGCCCGCGAAGGAACACGTCAGCGGACCTCCGGTTCGCGGAGTCTGTGTTAATGGGCTGGCAGCGGGTCCGCTTCCGGAGGATACCTTCCTCAGTCGAGGAGGGCAACCCCCGTCGGGAGAAGGGCGAGGACCGCAACCATGAGCACGAACGCCCCCACGAGGAGAGCGCTCTCCCGGCGTTCCCACCGGACTTCCCAGCGAAAGCGAGCCTTTCCCGTGGCGAGAGCCGCCGCCATGGCGACGAGAAAGCCTGCGGGATTCCACCATAACCAGGGGACGGCTGGCGCTAACGAAGCGAGCGCGAAATTCCCCGCGAGGCCGGCGGCGAGGCCGACGAGGGCCGCGGCCCCGCCCACTCCCGGCGCGAGCACGCCAAGAACAAAGACCGCAAGAACGGGTCCATAGAAGGCCGAGCCCACCATGTTCACGAGCTCCAGGATTCCCGCTCCGCTTCGGGCGAAAGCCATCCCCGAGACGACGGCGAGCAGCCCCCACGCGAGAGAGGTCGCTCTGCCGGACCACACGGATTGCCGTGAGGGGTCGATCCCGAAGACGTCGTCTAGGGTCACGGCCGCAAGGGAATTGAGAGCGGAGTCGATGGAGGACATGGCGGCGGCGAGGATCGCCGCGAGGAGCAGACCGCGCAGGCCGGGCGGGAGATAGTTCATCATGAAGACCGGAACCAGACTGTCCGCGGGTCGTCCCTCCATGGCGGACGCAAACGTGGCGTCGGTCGAAAGCAGAGCGGCAAGGAGGAGCCCGAGCGCACAGTAGGTCAGCACCAGAGGAAAGCGAAGAAGGCCGTTCAGCAGGAGTGCGCGCCGCGCGTGGGAGTCGCTCTTCGCCGTCAGGAGGCGCTGGGCCTGGCTCTGATCGCAGCCGTAGTACGACAGATAGAGGAAAAGCCCTCCGAAGAGCATGGGCCACAGGGAGAACGGATCCTCCGCAGGAGCTCCCAGGACGAAGGTTTCGGCGCGCTCATCCGGAATCGCCGAGAGAAGCTCGAGCCCCGTGCGCTCGAGGAGGTAGAACGCCGAGACGAACGTCCCTCCCCAGAGGAGCACGAGCTGCAGGACGTCGCTCCAGATGTCGGCGACGATGCCTCCGAGGCTCGTGTAAGCGACGGAAAAGACGCCGACCGCGAGGAGCGCCGTGTCGACCGAGCAGCCGAGAGCTTCCGCGACCACCAGCGCGGAGGCGTAGAGAATCACGCCGAGCGCGAGCCCTCGCGGGATCAGGAAGCTCCCGGCGAGAGCGCGCCGTGTGGCGCGTCCGAACCTCGTCTCGGCGTAGGCGTAGATCGACGCCCCGGGGACGGACCGAAGCGCCGGAAGCAGGATCGCGGACAGGAGCAGCATCGCCAGAGGAACCGCGAGCTCGTACTGGAGCCACCGCAGCCCGCCCCCATCCCGGAGCGCGACGAAAGCCGGCGCTCCGACCAGGCTCACCGCGCTCGCCTGGTTCGCCGTGATGGACATCGCCAGGGGGACGCTTCCCATGGAACGGCCGGCGAGGAAGTAGTCGTCGCCCGTGCGCTGTCGCCAGGCGAACGCGAGCGACATGCCCACGATGACGAGGAGGTACAGGGCGACGATGGCGAGATCCAGCGGAGGCAGGCGCTCCAGCATCGCCCCGTCAGCCATCCGCGTACCCGTGGTCCCAGTGGCGCTCGCGATCGTGGTTCCTGAGATCGACGGCGAACGCCAAGTAGGCCTTCAAGGGAAAGAGCACGTTGAGCCAGCCGGCGTGCGTCTCGATCCACTCTTCCGGACGGACTCCGTCATGGACCAGCGTCAGGTCCGTCCCTCCCCTGCCGTCGGGCTCGAGCACGAAGCTCGCCGGGCCTCCGAAATAATCGAGCGAGAACCGGTGAGGCGGCTCTCGTTCGAGGATGCGGGCCTCGAAGGTGACGCCGTTTCCGAACTCGAACAGGATGACTCCATCCTTCTCGACGGCTCGCTCCGCCCAGAACGAGGCGCGGCCCTCGTCGCTCGCGAGCGCTCGATAAACGGACTCGGGAGGCGCCGGAACGTGAACCTTCCAGCGGATGGGCCCCGGAACTCTGTCGCCGCGCATGCCTTTCGCAGCTTACCCGAAAAAGACTCGAGCCGCAGTCGAGGCCTGAACCGGCGCGCGGGCCGTGGACGCCGAGCTTCATTCCGGGGGGTACGACTCTTGAATCGCTGAAACGATCGTCATAGTATCCTCCGGGTTGGTTGGGGGGATCGACGTGGCCGACTGCCTTCCTGGACTGCCTTCCGCTAGCTAGCCCGCGGGCACGGGACGATATCCTTTGTTCCGCAAGCCGTGGAAGGACGAGCGCATATCGGTCTTCCGCTCTTTTCTCGTCTATACCCTCGTCCTCACCATCGTCTTTCCAGGCGCCGGCGTTCCCACCGTGGTTTTCGCCGCCGAGCCTCAGCTCCCGCCTTTCTCGGACGAGACCGACGCCAGGCTGCCGGCGGCGAGAGACTCCAGTTACGAGCTCGCGGCGGGCGACGTCGACGGCGACGGCGACCCCGACCTGTTCGTGGCAAACGGGGGCCAGAGCCGCCTTCTCGTCAACGAAGCGGGGTTCTACGCCGACGAGACCGCGGGGCGCCTGCCCGCTCTCACGGACACCACCCTCGCCGCCGACCTGGGCGACGTCGACGGCGACGGCGATCCGGACCTCGCACTCGCGAACGCCTCGGGGGTGAATCGCCTCCTCATCAACGACGGCTCGGGACGTTTCACGGACGAATCGCCGTCGCGACTGCCGGGCCATTTCCAGGTCAGCATGTCGGTGAGGCTCGGCGATCTCGACGGCGATGGCGACCTGGACATGGTGGTGGCCAACCGGGGCTCGCAGAACCGCATCCTGATCAACGACGGCTCGGGAGTCTTCGCCGACGAGACGGCGACGCGGTTCGCGCCCGATTCAGATCTCACTTACGAAATCGAGCTCTTCGACGCGGACGGTGACGGAGCGCTCGATCTCTTCGTCGCCAACCAGGGAAGTCCTGATCGACTCTTCGCCAACGACGGACTCGGATTCTTCGCCGACGTCTCGTTCCGCCTTCCGTCTCCCGCCGCTCCGTCGAGCACCCTCGACGCCGCGGCGGTGGACGTCGACCTCGACGGCGACGCCGATCTCGCTCTGGCTGAAAGCGAGAAAGGCATACGGCTGCTGCGAAACGACGGAACGGGGAGATTCGACGACGTCAGCGCTACTCAGCTTCCGGCCCTCGACCTGTTCGCGATCAAGGTACGCGCCGGCGACGTCGACTTCGACTCCGATCCGGACCTCGTGGTAGCTGCGGCGGGGCAGGACCACCTGCTCCGCAACGAGGATGCCGGGGTCTTCGCCGTCGGCGAGCCCGGGTTGCTTCCCCTGGACCCGCATCGGAGCTTCGGGCTCGCTCTCCTCGACGCCGATTCCGACCTCGATCTCGACGTTCTGTTCGCGACTCCGCGCGACCAGAACCGGTTTCTGGTCAACACCATTTCCTACCCGAGGATTCTCCTTACGGCGAGCCCGACGGTCGTCGAGGTGGGCGACCCGGTGACGTTCCGGGTGACCGCGTTCGACGAGGACGGCATCGTCTCGGCGAGCCTTTCGATCACCGACCCGAATAACGTCACCCAGAATCTGGATCTGCTTCCCGACCTCGCCGGCGGGAGCGCCCTTCGGACGTTCACCTCGAGCGTCATTGGAGCGCACCGGGCCACGGTCACGGCCCTGGACGCGCTCGGAGAGATCGGGACGCGAAGCCTCGACTTCGAGGTCCTCCCGAAAGACGTCAGCGGACCCGCGGTCAGCGTGAGCGTCGAGGCTCCCGTTCCTCTCCTGGTCGGCAACACCGTCACCCTTCGCGTTACGGCGACCGACGACCGGGCGGTGGTCGCGAAGACCTTGACGGTCCGGGGCGCTCCCGTCCCCCTGAACAGCCAGGGGGTCGCCACCTACGTGACATCGGCGCCCGGGGAGCATCCCGTGGTGGCCACCGCCACCGACGCCGCGGGGAACGTGGGCACCGCCACCACCACTTTCACCGTGGGAGCCGACGTCGAGCCTCCCGTGGTCAGCGTGACGGCGACCCCGAATCCCGTCGATCTCGCGCGGCCGGTAACCATCGTGGTGACGGCTGCCGACAACGTCGCGGTCGTGGCTCGCTCGCTGGTCGTTCGCGGGCCGGGCATCACCGGGGATCTGCCGCTGCCGCTCGATTCCGCGGGGAGAGCCACCTTCACGCCCTACCGTCCGGGAACGTTCACCCTCGTCGCCACCGCAACCGACCCGTCCGCCCTTTCGGGCACCGCCACCACCACGTTCGAGGCGCAGGGAGTTCCCGACGTCACGCCGCCCCAACTCAGCGTGATCATCCTGCCTCAGACCGTCGCCATCGGAGGCTCGGTCACCCTGATCGTCGCCGCCACCGACGACGTTCAGGTCACCGAGATCACCCTCGAGATCAACGGCACGCCGGTGAGCCTCGATGCCTCCGGAAGCTCCGTGTTCACGCCGCCGGTTCTAGGCCAGTACACGGCGGTAGCCACCGCGAGCGACGGAACCGGGAACGTGTCGAGCGTCAGCAAGACGTTCCGCGCCGTCGACCCGGCGGGCGACGACGAGCCTCCCGTGGTCGGCATCACCACTCCGGCCACCGACTCCGACATCACAGCTCCCGTCGAGATCGTCGGAACGGTGCAGGACGAAACGCTCGTGAGCTACAAGCTCGAATACTCGCCGCGCGGTCAGAACCAGTTCACCCTCTTCGCGGAGGGCGCCTCCGAGGTCGACTCCGGCGTACTGGGAGCGTTCGACCCCACGCTCCTCCTGAACGACCTGTACGACGTCCGCCTCACCGCCACGGACATCAACGGCCTGAGCACCGCTACCCAGGTGGTCTACAGCGTGAAGGAGAACCTCAAGGTAGGCAACTTCACCGTCGCCTTCCAGGATCTCGCCATTCCGGTCGCGGGCATGCCCATCACCGTCACCCGGACGTACGACAGCCGCAACAAGTCGAGGGGAGATTTCGGCGTCGGCTGGAGCCTCGATCTCCAGACGACGAAGGTCACCGAGAACCGGCTGCTCGGCGTGGGCTGGGCGAAGACCGTCGCCCCCGGGCCGATTCCGAGCGAGTGCGTGGACCCGGTGGGAGAGCATTACGTGTCGGTAACCCTTCCCAACGGCCGCGCGGAAGAGTTCGACATGGCGGTGAGCCCCCGGTGCCAGTTCGTCTTCCAGTTCGCGAACGTCGTTTTCCGGGCGAGGCCGGGAACGTCGTCGAGTCTTTCCCCTCTCGACGGAAGCGACGTTCTTTTCATCGGCGGAGAGCTCTTCGATCTCAGCGGGCTCGACCTGTACGATCCCGCTCGGTACCAGCTGACCACCGCCGACGGGAACGTTTTCGAGCTCGACCAGGGTTTCGGAGTGCGCAAGCTCACCGATCCCAACGGCAACACCGTGACTTTTTCGAGCAACGGGGTCATTCATTCGGCGGGCAAGAGCATCACCTTCACCCGCGATGCCAGCGGGCGGATCACCAGGATCACCGACCCCAGCGGGAACGCCCTGGTCTACGCGTACGATGGAAGGGGAGATCTCGTCGGGTTCACGGATGCCGAGCTGAACAGGACCGAGTACGTCTACAACAGTGCGCACGGGCTCCTCGAGATCCGGGACCCCCGCGGAATCACGCCGGTAAAGAACCTGTACGACGACCAGGGGCGCCTGCTGTCTCATACCGATGCGAACGGAAACACCATCGAGTACACCCACGACATCGAAGGCCGGCAGGAAATCATCAAGGATCGCCTGGGGAATCTCCGCGTCCTCTACTACGACGAGAGGGGCAACGTCGTCACCGAGATCGACGCTGCGGGGAACGTCGTCGAGAGAACGTTCGATGCCAGGAGCAACCGGCTGTCCGAGACCCTCCCGCACGAGCCCGGCACCCTCGATCCCCCGACATCGCTCTTCACCTATGACGCGCGCGACAACCTTCTGACCAGCAGGGACCCCGCGGGGAACCTGACCACCTATACCTACAACCCGCGAAACCAGGTCTTGACGAAGAGAGACCCCAACGGGAACGTCACCACCAACCTCTACGACGCCAAAGGCAACCGGCTCGAGACCCGGGACGCGGGAGGGGCGGTACAGAAGTACACCTACGACTCCCGCGGGAGCCTTCTGAGCCAGCTCGATTCCGAGGGCGGTCTCACGACGTTCGAGTACGACGGCTTCGGGAACCTCCTGAAGGAAACGGACGCCCTGGGGAACGTGAGCGCGTTCACGTACGACGCCAACGGAAACCGTCTCACCGAGACGCGGACCCGGACTTTCCAGGGAGCGACGCAGACGCTGGTGACCGTCTCACACCTACGACAAGGCGGGAAGGCTCCTTTCGACCCGCTACCCGGACGGAACCGAGACCCGCTCGTCGTACGACCCCCTGGGAAACCTGGAGAGCGCGACGGACGAGCTCGGGCGGGTGACGACGTACGAGTACGACGCGTTGAGCCGGCTGATCAAGACGACGTACCCCGACACGACGTTCGAAGAATCCACCTACGACGCGGAAGGACGCCGGCTGACGTCGACCGACCGGGGCGGCCGGGTCACGAGCTTCGAGTACGACGCGCTCGGCCGCGTCGCTCGAACGTCGTTCGAGGACGGCGCCTTCACGCTCGACGAGTACGACGCCGCCGGCCGCGTCGTCGCGACGACCGACGCGAACGGCAACCGGACACGGCTCGAGTACGACGGGGCGGGAAGGCGCACGAAGGCCATCGACGCTCTCGAGCAGGAGACGGTCTTCACCTACGACGCCAATGGCAACCCGCTCTCCGTGACCGACGCGCGGACCAATACCACCGAGTTCCGATACGACGCCCTCGACCGGAGGCGCGAGACCCTCTTCCCCGACGGGACTTCAAGGCTCACGGAGTACGACTCGCTCGGAAAGCGCATCCGCGAGACGGACCCGGCCGGACGGGAGACCCGATTCGAGTACGACGCGCTCGGACGGCTCACGAAGGTCGTCGACGCGCAGCTCCAGGAGACCACCTACGGTTATGACGAGGTGGGAAACCGCGTCCGCCAGACGGATGCCAACGGCCATACCACGACGTTCGAGCAGGATCGGCGGGGCCGGGAGACGAAACGGACCCTTCCCGGCGGCGCTTCCGAGTCGATGTTCTACGACGGGGCCGGCCGCCTCCTGACCCGGACCGATTTCAACGGAGCCTCGACGACTTTCGCCTATGACGACGCGGACCGCCTGCTGGAGAAAAACCATCCGGATGGAACCGACGTCCGTTTCACCTATACCGCGAGCGGCCGCCGGGACACGGTCACCGACGAGCGCGGCGGCGTCACGACATACGCCTACGATTCGCGGGAGCGACCGACGACGCTCACCGACCCGGAGGGACGAAGCCTCTCGTACGGCTACGACGGACAGGGGAATCGAACGTCGCTTTCTACGGAGATCGGGGCGCGGACCCTGACCTCGACGTTCGCCTACGACGAGCTGAATCGACTGGAGACGGTCACCGACCCTCTCGGGCGAGTCTACGGCCACGGCTACGATGAGGCCGGCAATCGGACGCTCCTCTCGCAACCGAACGGGACTTCGACCCTGTACCAGTACGACGACCTCAACCGGCTCACGATCCTTTCGACGACCCATCCGGTCGTGGGGACGATCCAGTCGTACGGCTTCACGCTCGGCCCGGCTGGAAATCGCCTACGGATCGACGAGGCGGGCGGGATGGTCCGCGAGTACGGCTATGACGCGCTCTATCGCCTGACCGGGGAGAAGGTGAGCAACCTCGGGAGCCTGGTCTATCAGAAGGCCTTCACCTACGACCCCGTGGGCAACCGACTGACCCAGGTTACGACCGGCGCCGGAGCCGCGAGCGTCGACTATTCGTACGATTCCCGCGATCGGCTCCTCACGGAGGGCGGACAGGCCCATGGCTGGGACGCCAACGGGAATCTGCTCACGAAGGACGCGGAGGCCGCTTACAGCTGGGACTTCGAGAACCGGCTCATCGGTGTGGTGATGGCGAACGGCACCGTCGTGGAGCACGCCTACGACGCGGATGGGAATCGAGTCCGCACCGAGGTGACCCCGCCCACCGGTCCTCCCCGGGTGACCGAATTCCTCGTCGATACCTCGACCCCCCTATCCCACGTCGTCGCCGAGACGGACTCCGCGGGGAATCTGACGGCTTACTACCTGCGCGGCGACGATCTCCTCTCCGTGATTCGACCCACCGGGCCGAGCAACTGGTCCACCCGCTTCTTCCACGCCGACGGCGTCGGATCCATACGGAAGCTGACGGACGAGTCGGGGAACGTCACCGACACCTATACCTACACCGCCTTCGGCGAACTCCTCGTCCACACCGGCACCGACCCACAGCCCCACGCCTTCACCGGCGAGCCGCTCGATCCGAACTCCGGATTCCAGTACCACCGGGCGAGGTGGATGGATCCGAAGGTTGGAAGCTTCGTCGGCATGGACCCGTGGGAAGGAAACGTATTCGATCCCCCGAGCCTCCATCGGTACCTGTACGTAGCGGACAACCCCGTAAACGGTCGTGATCCCTCGGGCAAGTTCAGTCTCCCCGAAATGGGGATGGTCGCGTTGGTTGTGGGGTTGCTCTACTCCGCATACCGCGGATTGTCGACTGCTTTGGCAGGCGGTACCCGTGCTCAGGTCGCAAAGGCTGAAGCGGAGGGGTTTCTCGTCGGCGCCGCCGTCGGCGCGACCGTCTATGCGGTGATCTGGGGAGGGGTCATCGCATACATCGGCGTCGCTACCGGTGGCGTGACCTTTTCTCCCCAGATCTACAACGCGTATCGTGCCGGCCATGCGTATTACGTGACCCTTGATCGGACGACAACGGTGTATCGATACACCGGGTATGCAGGCGCCACATCCGGGCAGTGGTGGACAACGACTCTCTACCCGACTGCCTCCCAAGCGATCCAGGAGCTCGCATTGCCGGTGAGCAACACTGCCCAGTACGTCTACTCTGGAGTGATTCCAGCGGGGACACGGGTCCTAGTAGGCCCGGCGGCAGGGCTCTGGGGTAGGCTCGGCGGTGCCACCCAGATCTACGTCTCGAATCCGATAGCGATGAACTACTTGATGATGATTCCATGACTCGGAACGGCGGCACCCTGGAGGACGGCCTGCGGCTCGAGGAGCCGGACGTCTGGATTCGTTGGGGTGCTTCTGTGACCGAGGTCCTCAACGCGCTCACCCACAGCGGACTCAGCGAACCGCAGCGGGTAACGGCCGGTTATTACACCAGTTCATGTCGGGCACTGGGCGGCCTGAAGGTCCAGGTCGGCTTTCATTTCGAGCCTGAGAGCGACGCGGGCGTACTCCAAGAGCTCGAGCTCTTCGACAACGGTGAGCGCGAGATCGAGAGGTCCTATCGGCTGTTTCACGAAAAGCTGGTGCAGCAGTTCGGGAACCCGATGCGCGAAGAGCCGGGGCCTCTTGGTGAATCGATGCCGAACTGCGAATGGCGGGTGGGCTCTGTATCCGTCATGCACTACGTAATGGACCGCTTCGGGCCCGAGGAGCACCTCAGAATCCGACGGCGAGCCGCGTCGGTTTGGAGGAACGCGCGAGTCATCGCAGCCATCCTCGTCAGCCTGGGGGTGCTGATCCTCTATACGTGGTGCTTCGAAGGATGGTAGCCATTCTTGCGGCGGTCAGCCGGCGCTTGAAATGCGCGACGTCGACGGTTCCTTACGTCGTCACGGTGAGTTGCCCGCGGGATGAGTCGAATCCGCTTCGGACCAGCGGCCCGTCAGGACCTCGCTCTCGAGCGGATATTTGTTTCAGTTGCCCCCACTGAAGATTCTATGGGCCGGGGCTCAGATTCTCTCGACCTGCTCCCGCGGCACCCAGCCCGTGAGGCCGTTCGCGAGCGAGACATGGAGGAAACCCTCGCGCTCTCCCAGGATTCGCACCTTGAGACCTTCGTGAATCTCCGCGAGGCGCGGGCTCGACTCTCCGGGACCGCTCCTCACGTAGGCGTTCTCGGTGACCACCACCGCCACGACGCGGCTCGACTCCGCGCGCACTTTGGCGAAGAGGCTCGCGCCCGCGAGAGCGGCGATCGCGCCGGAGCCCGCGAGAACGACGAATGTCGCGGTCCGGAGATTCGGCAGGCGGTCCAGGAGCAGAACGGTGATAGCGCTTCCCCCGACGAGGAACGCGAGGCTCAGAATCTGCGCGAGAATGCCGGGGGCCGATCTGCGGTAGAGATCGACGACCCAGCCGATCGCGAGCGGCAGGGGCGGCGGCTCGAGCCCGCCGGAGACGAGCTCGTCGGCGAACGCGAGGTTGGCGCGGACGTCGTCGTCTCCCGGCATGAGCTTCAGCGCCCGTTCGTAGCTGAGGACGGCGAAGCCGAGACGTCCCGCCTTGAAGTAGGCATTCCCGAGGTTGTAGTAGAGAACGCCGTCCTCGACGCCGCTCGCGCGAATCGACTCGTAGATCTCGATCGCCTCCGGGTAGCGCTCTTCCTGGTAGAAGGCTTCCGCCCGTTGAAACGCGTCGGCCGGCGTCGTGAACGCCGCCTGCAGGAGAATCCACGGAACCAGGTTCATTTCGTCCAGTGCCTTTCGACTTCGACGATGAGCCCTTCCGTTCGCCGCCGCAGGGATTCCATGTCCTCGCGGCTTCTCGTACCCGGCGTGAATCGCGCCTCCTCGCACTCGCCCAGAACTTCCTCGAACTCCCGTCTGCGCTCCTCGGGGACGGAGTGCTCCAGAAGGAGTGCGGCGATGATCGAGGAAGTCAGCCCCGAGGAGCTGACGGCGGACTTGTCGCCCACGTAGCGGTACAGGGCCGCCGCGATCTCGTCGTAGAAATCCCTCGAGCCTTCGGACGCGAGCTTTGCCGCCCTCTTCAGCCGCTCGCGGGCCATCCGGTGGGCGCGGCGGCTGCGGAAGAGGCGCGAGTGGGTCCTCTCCTTTTCCTGCTGCTTGAGGTAGACGAGCAAGCCGAGATTCCAGAGGACGGGAAGGACGAGAGCGCCGTAGAACCACGGGGTTTGGTGGAAAGGCCGACTCGCGGCTCCGAGCCGCGAAGGCGCGGGCTTCAGGAAGCGGATGTCCTCGCGAAGAAGAGTGACTTCCCCACCTGGCCTCCCGGGCGAAACGTTGCCTCCTAGCCCGGAGGATGCGGCGGTTGCGTCACCCACGACTTTCATCTGAAGCGGGCCGACCGACGCGGTGACGTACTTCTTCTCCTCGGGGTCGAAGTACTGAAATCGCCACGGTCCGACCTCTTTCAATCCCGAGGATTCCGGCACCAGCACGTACTCCCAGGCCTTCTCTCCCTCGAGGCCCGACGCTCCCGCACGCGCCTTCTCCTCGGTCTTGGGAGCGAACGCGCGGAACCCCTTGAGCTCGGGAAGGTCGGGAGGGGTCACCGAGCGCAGGTTCCCCTTGCCCGCGATCGCGAGAGTGAGAGTCACGGGATTTCCGGCGGTGACCTCCTCCTGACTCACTTTCGCATGGAGCTCGAACCGGCCCACCGCGCCCTTGAAGTCCGCCGATCGCCCCGATGACGGCAGCGGCGCCGCGTCGATCGAGATCGGCTCCGACCGCAGGGTGATCGGGGTCGAAGCTCGCGCGAAGAACGCGTCGAAGGGATCTCCCGAGGTGAGCCGGAAGGCCATCGAGAACGTCAGCGGCGGGATCTCGAGCTTCCCGCTCTGGGTGGGGAAGACGACGCGCTGCTTGAGGGGAAAGGTGATGTACTGCTTCCCCCCGACCGTCCGCCGCTCGACCGCGGGCTCCCGCCCGAGATCCACCTCCTCCACCCAGAAACCGCTGAGAGGTGGATCGTCCGCGATCTCCGGGCCGAGCGGCACGTAGCGGCTGTAGAGCCGGTACGTCACCACCACTTGCTCGCCCTGGAACACGGAGCGCTTCGAGACCTCGGCCCGAACGAAGACGTCGTCCTCCTTGAGCGCGAGGTCGCGCCTGCGGGTCCCGCCGAAGCCTTCGAAAGGATCGAACGGGCTTCCGAGCCCACGGGGCCTCCGGGCCACGAGGGAGCCGGGAGCTACCTCGACCTGGATGGGACTGGTGCGATGAACGGTCCCTTCGACTTCGACCTCGACCGGACCGATCTCGAAAGTTCCCTCCTTCTGGGGAAGAAGCTGATAGATGTACGAGCGCGTCGAGGACATGCGTCCGTTGACGATCTGGATCTGGCTCGACGTCGACCGGGAAGCGGCCCGGAAGGCATCCATTCGCGGAAGCACCGGCTCGCCGTCGGCGTCGCCCCCGGAGATCGAGACGGTGAGCTCGAGGACGTCTTCGAGGCCGATGCGCTCCGCGTTCACCGTGGCTTCGACGCGCACGTCCTCGGCGCTCGCCCCCGCGGCGGCCAAAAGCGCGCAGAGAAAGGCCACAGCTACCAAGTCTTGCCCTTCCCTCGAGCCCGCGCCTTCTGCTTCTTCTGCTGTTCCATCTGCTGCGCCTGCTCCATCTGGGCGAGCGCCTCGAGAATCCGCTCCGCTTCCTCCGGGCTCATAGAGACCGACTGCGAGTCGGCGCCCGCTTCGTCGGCCGTCGACGGATCCGGTTTCGGAGTGGGGGTGGGATCCTTCTCCGGGTCCTGGCTCTTTTGCGTCTGGTCCTCGCCCCCCTCCTTGTTCTCGGCCTCGCCTCCCCCTCCGCCCTGGGGTTGCTGCTGCTGTTTCTTGTCTTCCTCCTGCTTCAGCTTCTGGAGAGCGAGCTCCAGATTCTGCCTCGCGTCGCCGTCCGACGGATCGATGCGGAGGGCATCACTGTAGGCCTTCACCGCCTCCTGCCACTTTTCCCCGGTGTAGTGAACGTTACCCGAGTTGAAGCTCGCGCGCCTCGCGGTCTCCGATTTGTCTCCGAGGGCGGCCTTGTATTCCTCGAGCGCCTTCTCCTTGTCCCCCTTCCGGTACTGCACGTTCCCGATGTCGTAGTGGAGCTCGGGGGCTTCCGGGTGATCCACCTGGGCCCGGGTATAGCTCTGAAGGGCTTCGTCGAGCTTCCCCTCGTGGTATCGCTCGTTGCCTTCGCGGGTCTCCCGTTCCTTGACGGGTCCGAGAAGCTGTCCGAGCACGAGCGCGGTCATGAAGATTCTCATGTCGTTGTTCTCGCTCTCCGCTCCCGCGGAACCAGAGCCTCCGCCAGCAGGAACAAAAGGGCAAATCCCAGCGGCCAGTAGTACCGCTCCTGGAACCGGCGGAAGAGCTGCGACTGCAGCTCTTCTCCTTCCATCCCCGCGACCAGTCCGGCAATCTCGTCGATCTCCTGGTCCTGTTCCGAGATCCGGAAGTACTTCCCCCCGGTCTCGAGCGCGATCCGCGAGAGCGTCTCCTCGCCGAGCCGGCTCAAGACCGGCTGGCCCGAATCGTCGCGGATGTAATCGGTGACGTCCCCGTTCTCGTTCCTCACGGGAATGGGCTCGCCTCCCGGAGTCCCGACGCCGATGGTATGGATCACGATACCATCTTCTTTCGCCTTCGCCGCGACTCGGAGCACGCTTCCTTCGGTCTCTTCGCCGTCCGTGAGGAGGACCACCACCTTGAACTTGGAGTCCCGCGCCACGAAGCCGCGGCTCGCGGCCTCGAGCGCCTGGAGGATGTTGGTCCCCGGCTCCGGGACCACTCCCGTTCCCACCGTGTCGAGAAAGATCTTCGCCGCCCCGTAGTCGAGAGTGAGCGGACACTGCACGAAGGCGTTGCCGGAGAAGACGATGAGGCCGATACGGTTGCCCTGGAGCCGGTCGATGAGGGCGGAGGCGATATAACGAGCCCGCTCCATGCGGGAAGGCGCGACGTCGGTCGCGTCCATGCTGAAGGAAGTGTCGAGAACGAGGAACACATCGACGCCCCGGGCCACGACCTGATCCGTCCCCTGTCCCCACTGCGGCCGGGCTATGGCGAGGACGAGGAAGAACACCCCGACGAGGAGAAGCGAAGCCTTCCATCGATCGCGGCCGCGGCTGACTCCGAGAGACAGCCTTCCCAGGAGCGAGGGCTCGGCGAGCCGCTCCGCCGCCTTCCATCTCCGCCGACCCGACCACACGAGCAACACGACCAGCGCCGGCAGGAGCAGCAGCCCATAGAAGGCTGAAGGCGTCGCGAACTGCATCAGGGGAACCTCCGGAGGCGTGTCCGGGAGAGCCCCAGCTCGATCACCAGGAACAGGAGCGCGGCGGTCATGAACCGGGGGGCGAGCTCCGTGTACCGGACGTACTGCACCTGCTCGATCTCCGTCCGTTCGAGAGTGTCGATCTCGGAGTACACCGCCTTCAACGACTCGGTATCTCGGGCGCGAAAGAACCGTCCTCCAGTGGTGTCCGCGATCCGTGTGAGGTTCTCTTCGTCGATCGGGATCTCCACGTTCTGATAGACGACTCCATAGAGCGGATCGCGGAACGGATAGGGGACCAGCCCTCCGCGGCCCACCCCCACCGTGTAGATCTTGATGCCGAAGGTCTTTGCCAGGCGCGCCGCGGTGAGAGGATCGATCTCCCCCGCGGTGTTCTCGCCGTCGGTGAGGAGGATCATCAGCTTGGACTTGGCGTCCGAGTCCTTGATCCGATTGACTCCCGAGGCGATGGCGTTTCCGATCGCCGTCCCGTCGGGAACGATTCCGATGGCGACGTCCTCGAGCTGCGTCAACAGGATGTCGTGGTCGAGCGTGAGAGGAGTCTTGGTGAGGGCTTGGCGCGCGAAAACCACCATCCCCAGCCGATCGTTGTCGCGCTTCTTTATGAAGTCGGCGACGACCTCCTTCGCCACGTGGAGGCGGTTGCTGGGCCGGAAGTCCTCCGCCAGCATGCTGCTGGAGACGTCGATGATCAGCATGATGTCGACGCCCTCGGCCACGATCTCCTCCCCCGCCGCGCCTTTCTGGGGGCGGGCGAGGGCGAAGACGAGAAGAGCTATCGCCAGCATACGGAGGGCGAACGGAAGCCAGGCGAGCCTCGCCCAGAGAGATGGGGTCAAGGCGGCGAGCGGCTGGAGATCGGGGAACCGAAGCGCGGGCTCCCTGCCCCGGCGGCGGATTCGGATGGAAACGAGAAGCGGAATCACCACGAGCGCCATAAGACACCAGGGATAGGCGAAACGGCTCATGCGATCGCCCTCTCGGGGGAAGACACCGGCAGCGGCCTGGTCTTCTCGATCCAGGAGAAAGCGAGCCCGATCGAAGCGTCGGCTTCGGGCGCCTCGGGCACCAGCTTCGCGAACTTCACCAGATCCGAGACCTCCAGGATCGCGCGCAGATCGGAGAGCGCTCCCTGGGCCACCTTGCGCGGCTTCGAGGTCCGATAGCACCTCGGAGGTCGTTCGCTCCAGGTACGGTACTCTCGAAGCGCCTTCCCGCATAACGCTTCATCACGTCGGAGAGCTCCGTGTAGAACGCCTTCAGCTCCCCCTTTCGGACGAGATCCTTCTCGGCCAGCCGCCGGAGGGCGGCTTCGGCCTCCACGTCGGCCGGCGGGAGAGGCGGGATCCAGGCGGGTGCTTTCACCGCCTCGGGCTCCTTCCGGAGCTTCCTATATATAAGGTAGGCGAGGACGGCGGCGGCGAGGGCCAGAAGGAGCCACCACAACAGTCGGAAGTCCCGCGGAACCGAGAGGTCCAGGGGGTCTTTGATGTCGTGGATCTCCGTCACCTCGGGAGTCAGCGAGGTCACGATCTCGATGGGAATGGGATCGGTCGTGAGCGACTCGATCTTGCCGTCCTTCTGGTGCTGAATCTGGAGGGCGGGAATCTCGACCTTCTCGGGAAGCCGATAGGCCGCGAGACGAACCTGGAGGCGCGTCTCGACCGGACTCACCTTTTCCTCGGACTTCCCGATGACGTCGAAGGGCGAAAACGCGGTGTCCGGAGGAGCGACGTAGCGCCCGTCCGGCGGATGGCGAAGGACGAGCGTGAGCGTCAAGTCCTCGCCGACCTGAACTTTGTGTTTGTCGACGCTGGCGGAAACCGACCACTCGGAAGGCCCACTGGGAACGACGGGCGCCTCGTCGCGGCCGCAGCCGGTGAGGGCGAGCGCGAGCACGAGCCAGCGCCTCATCGCCGGAGCCGCCTCGATCGCATCTGGAAGAACCGCAGGAGAGGCCGGTCGTAAGGAATCCCCGTCTCGACGTCGATGACGTCGATCCCCATGGCCGCGAGCCCCTCCCGGGTCTTCCGCCCCCGTTCGAGGCTCGAGCGGTGATACGCGGCCATCGCCTTCCGATCCGAGGTATCGACCAGAAGCCTTCGGCCGCTCTCCGCATCCTCGAGCTCCAGGAGGCCGATGCCGGGGATCTCCTTCTCCGCCGGATCCGAGAGGAAGATGGAGATGAGATCGTGCTTCTTCGCCGCCACCCGCAGCGGCTTCTCGAAGCCGGTATCGAAGAAATCCGAAAGGACGAAGACCACCGCCCGCTTCCGGGTGATGCGATTCAGGTACTCGCAGGCGCGCGCGAGGTTGGTACCGCGTCCCCGGGGCTCGAAATACAAGAGATCGCGGATCACCCGCAGGACGTGAGACCTGCCTTTCCGCGGGGGCACGTACATCTCGACGTCCTCGGTGAATACGAGGGCGCCGACGCGGTCGTTGTTCCGGATGGCGCTGAAAGCGAGGAGCGCCCCCATTTCGGCGGCGAGCTCGCGCTTGAAGCGGGAGCGGGTCCCGAAGTCGGCGGAGCCGCTGGCGTCGAGCATCAGGAGCACCGTGAGCTCCCGCTCCTCGGTGAACTTCTTGACGTGGAGCACTCCCGTGCGGGAGGTCACGTTCCAGTCGATGGTGCGGATGTCGTCGCCGACCTGGTACTCGCGAACCTCGGAGAACTCCATGCCGCGGCCCTTGAAGATGCTGTGGTACTCGCCGGCGAGGGCGTCGGTGACGAGACGCCGGGTCTGGATCTCGACGCGCCGGACTTTCTCGAGGACTTCACGAGAGAGCATGGGTCGAGGCTCGAGAGGCTCTACGGCACCTCCACCGTGTCGAAGATTCGCTGCACGATCTCCTCGGGCTTCACGTTCTCGGCTTCGGCCTCGAACGAGAGGATGACCCGGTGCCGCAGCACGTCGGGGCCGACGGACTTGACGTCCTCCGGGGTCACATACCCGCGGAAGCGGATGAAGGCGTGGGCCCGCGCGGCCTGGGCGAGGAACAGCGTCGCCCGGGGCGACGCGCCGAACTCGATGAGCGGCCCGATATCGAGCCCGAACTCCGACGGCTTTCGGGTGGCGAAGACGATCGACAGGATGTACTCCTTGACGCGATCGTCCATGTAGACCTCCTCCACCACCTTGCGGGCCCGGAGGATGGACTCTATCTCGACCACTCGCGAGGCGCGGGGCTGGTCTTCCTTCGACATGCGCTCGAGAATCTCCCGCTCCTCTTTGCGGTCGGGATAGACGACCTTGAGCTTCAGCATGAAGCGGTCCACCTGGGCTTCGGGAAGAGGGTAGGTGCCTTCCTGCTCGATCGGGTTCTGGGTCGCGAGCACCAGGAAAGGCTCCTTCAGCGGATAGGTGGTGTCCCCGATGGTGACCTGGCGCTCCTGCATCGCCTCGAGCAGAGCGCTCTGCACCTTGGCGGGCGCGCGGTTGATCTCGTCGGCGAGGAGGAAGTTCGTGAAGATCGGCCCCTTCTTGGGGACGAAGGTTCCTTCCTTCTGGTTGTAGATGAGGGTCCCCACGAGATCCGCGGGAAGGAGATCGGGAGTGAATTGGATTCTCTGGAACTGTCCATGGATGGCGTCCGCGAGGCTCCGAACCGCGAGGGTCTTCGCGAGCCCGGGGACACCCTCCAGGAGCACGTGCCCCCGGCTCAGAAGACCGATGAGGAGCCGGTCGAGCATGTCCTTCTGCCCGACGATCACCTTCCGGAGCTCGGCGAGCAGGGACTCGACGAAGACCGCCTCCTGCTGAACTTTCTCGTGAATGGCCTGAATTCCGGTTTCCATGCTTAATGCTCGCTCGCTCTTCACTTAGTGCGGTGGGGCCCCACCCCCACCGCTCCCCAGCGCGGGGAGGATGGGGCCCTCCCGCCTACGCCCTTCGGGCTACGGCGTGGCCCGCCGAAGCTTCTTGCGAAGGCGGCCGGGCCCCGCTGTTCGGACACCGCGAAAGCGCCCGGATTATAGCAACGGTTTGACCCCCGGCACGGGAAGGGAGTAATTTTGAGTGTCACGCGGCGCACGCGCCGCGAGGAAAGGACTTTTCTAATGAGAACCCGGCTTCTGCTCTGTCTTCTGGCGGTACCGGCGCTTTCGTTCGGCTCCTCGTCGAGCAACCTGGGCGCCATCGATTTTCCGAACTCGGGCTCGAAGCAAGCCCAGGATGCGTTCCTCCGAGGGGTGGCCGCCCTGCATAGCTTCTGGTTCGAGGAGGCGGGAGAGGCGTTCAAGAACGCCCAGGAGACCGATCCCAGTTTCGCTCTCGCCTACTGGGGCGAAGCGATGAGCTACAACCATCCGCTCTGGGCCGAGCAGGACATCGCCGCCGCCCGCGCGGTGCTGCTCCGGCTGGGCGCCACCCGGAAGGAAAGGGCCGCGAAGGCGCCGACGGAGCGCGAGCGACTCTACATGGATGCGATCGAGGAGCTCTACGGGGAGGGCGACAAGCTCGCCCGGGACATCGCCTACGAGAAGGCGATGGCCCGTCTCCACGAGCGCTTTCCCGAGGACGTCGAAGCTGCGGCCTTCTACGCGCTTTCGCTTCTGGGCACGGTGCGGCCCGGAGAGAAGGGGTTTTCCCGCCAGATGAGGGCGGGGGCGATCGCCCTCGACCTTCTCCAGAAGCATCCCGATCATCCGGGCGCCGCGCACTACGTGATCCACTCCTTCGACGACCCGGAGCATGCGCCCCTGGCTCTCCCCGCCGCCAACAGGTACGCAGAGATCGCCCCCGAGGCTCACCACGCCCTTCACATGCCGTCTCACATCTTCCTGCAGCACGGGATGTGGGATCGAGTCGCCCGCTCGAACCAGCTGTCCTACGATGCGTCCGCGAAATGGGTCGAGCGGAAGGGCCTGTCGATCGACAAGCGCGACTACCACAGCCTGCAGTGGAGGGCCTACGCGAACCTGCAGCGAGGAATCTACACCGACTCGCTGGACGCCATTCGCATCGTGGGCGAAGCGGCGAAGGAAGTCCAGTCCCCGCGGCTCGAGCGCATCAAGACGTCGATGCTGGCCACGCACATGATCGAGACCGGCCGATACGAAGACCTGCCTCTTCCCGAAGGCGAGCCCGATACCAGCCGCTACAGCTCGACGGCGAATCTGGTACTGGCACTCGGAATGGGCGCGGCTCAGGCGAAGAACGCGGCGAAGACCGAGCAGGCGGCGGCGATCGTCGCCGGACTCGAAGAGAAGAGCGACGACCCCTACACCAAGAAGACGTACTCGATCATGGAGCACGAGCTCCGGGGCCTGGCGGCGATGGCGAAGGGAGAGACGGAAGCCGCTCTCCGGGAGCTCGACGAAGCAACGAAGGTCGAAGAGACCCTCGATCCTCCGTCCGGTCCGGTCTTTCCCTTGAAGCCGTCGCACGAGCTCTACGGCGAGATCCTCGCGGCGGCCGGGCGGCATAAGGAGGCCATCGCGGAGTTCCAGACGGGCCTCAAGAGAACTCCCAACCGGACCGCCTCGCTTCTCGGGCTTGCCCGTTCGTCGGTCGCGGTAGGCGACCGGGAGACCGCGACCCGCGCCTACGAGACGCTCCAGAGATTTCTGGTCGACGCCAATCCCGACGTCGCGTTCCTCGCGGAAGTGCGCGGGTACCACGCGTCGACCGAAGACAAGTAAACGGATAGCTCTTCCCCCGGGAGGGTGAACATGAAGCTCCGGGTCTTCTCTGTGGCTCTCGCCGTCGCGGCTTCGTTGGCGCTCGCGGCCTCGGCTCACGACAAAGACGAGGCCGGGGACGATATGGCGGAGGGGGCGGCGCAGCTCCTGCGCTCGCTCACACCGGAGCTGAAGAGCCAGGTCAGCCTCCCCTTCGGCTCCGACGAGCGCCTCAACTGGCACTACATCCCGCGCGACCGCAAGGGAGTTCCCTTCAAGGCGATGACCCCCGCCCAGCGCCGGCTCGCGGACTCGCTCCTCACGACGGGTCTGAGCCACCGGGGCATGAGGAAAGCGCTCGACATCATGTACCTCGACCAGATTCTCTTCGAGCGCGAGCAGCGAGCCATCCGCGACCCCGAGCTCTACTACATCTCGGTCTTCGGCGAGCCGGGAAAGTCGGGCCACTGGGGATGGAGGGTCGAGGGCCACCATCTGTCGCTCAACTTCACCCTCGAGGACGGCCGAGTGGTCTCCGCCTCCCCCGCGTTTTACGGCGCGAACCCGGCAATAGTCAAAGGCGGAGCGCAGGACGGAATGCGGGTGCTCGCGGAGGAGGAGATACTCGGGCGCGAGCTTCTTCTCGCCTTCGCCGAAAAAGACCGCGCCCGGGTCATCATTCTATCGACGGCGCCCAGCGACATCGTGACCGAGGCTTCCCGCAGGGCCGAGATCGGAAAGCCCGCGGGCGTCTCCTATACAGAGATGACCCCGGACCAGCGGAAGGCCGTGGTCCAGGTCGTCTCGTTCTACGCCGACCGGATGCGTCCGGAAATCGCGCAGGTCGAGATGCGGCGCATCGAAGAGGCGGGCTACGACGGGATTCATTTCGCGTGGGCGGGAGGGGTTTCCGTCGGAGAGCCGCACTACTACCGGATCCACGGGCCGACGTTTCTCATCGAGTACGACAACACTCAGAACGACGCGAACCACATCCACACCGTCTGGCGGGACCTCGAGGATGATTTCGGCGGGGTCGACGTGCTCGCGGACCACTACGCGACGAGCCCGCACCATCGACATCCTCACCGGAACGCGGAGTAGTCCATGACCCTTCTCCTGCTCGGAGCGATGCTCACTCTCGATGCCACCGTCCTCGACAACGAGTACGTCCGCGTCGTTCGGGGCGGCGCCCCCTGCGCCGCTGCCGGTCCGGGATGCGGCGACCGGGTCCTCGTCGCCCTCGGCCCGACGGAGATCGAGAAGGATGGGAGCCGCCTTCGGCTTTCCCGCGGGGAGATTGCCGTCTTCGAGGCCGGCCGCAAGTATGCTCCTCCGTCGAAGGGAGACTACGCCGAGGTCGCCTTCAAGACCGACCGGCCCCGAGTCCAGTCACCCGATGAGCTCATTCTTCCGGAGAAGAACGCCGTCCTCTATGACGGAGAGCGGCTCTTCATCTTCGAGGAGAAGCTCGAGCCGGGCGACACCCGGGTGCGGCACAGCCACAGCCAGCGCGTGGTCGTGGTCCTCAACGAAACCCGCCTGCAGCAGTGGCCCGAAGGCTCACCCGAGATATTCAAGGACCAGGTCCCGGACACCATCAAGTTCAACGGGCCGGTGATCCACGTGGTGAAGAACGTGGGCGGCAAACCTCTCCGGAACATCGTGATCGAGCTGAAGCCCGAGCGCGACTAGCCGGCCGCGCTGGAGAGACTAGAACCGGATCCCGAGCCCGAACGAGAGCTCCACGTTGTGGAGCGTGGCATCGCTATCACTGAGGCCGATGAGGTCTCCGATGATGCCGAGCCCGAGGTCGTCGACGCCGAACTTGGTCACGTGATCCTTCAGATCGACGCGGAAGGAGACCCGGGACGCGCTGAACTTTATCCCGCCGCCGTAGTTGTAGCCCAGTTTCGATCGGTCGAAGCTGAGCAGGTCCGCGATGTTGAAGTTCAGGTAGTGAAGCCCGAATCCGCCGGTCACGAACGGCTGCACCGGCCCGGGGAGGATGATGACGAGCACGTTCGCCTCGGTGTAGAGGATGCTGGCGTTCGCATCGACGAGATCATTGAGAGCCCCCCCGGTCAGACCCGACGGGCTGTAGATGAACGAGCCCTCGATCCCGAAGGGAAAGCCGTAGGTTCCCAGACGGAGGCCGAAGAGCGGGCTGTTCTGGACCGCGGTCTCGACCTGGTCGATATCGAGATCGTTCAGGACCGAGATGTCCCCGGAAATGCTCGCGCCGAAGAGGAACGTGATCTCTCCCTCGGCTCCCGCTTTGCCCGCGATCGAAAGCGAAACCAGCCCCGCTGCGACCAGGAACTTCTTGTGCATCAAACCTCCATCGAACCCGAACCGCCGCGGACTATAACGTGGAACCTCGATCGACGCCACCCGACATGAAAGGTGCTACGCTCACTCATGTACTGCCCCAATCCGGACTGTCCACATGTCCGGAGCACCGGCGAGCCCGCCGAGTACCGGAAGGGCATCACCGAGTGTGAGGACTGCCACGCCTCGTTGGTGGAGGATCGCCCGGAAATGGAGCGATCGGAACCGGAGGAGCTCGTTCCGGTTTTCGAGATCACGAACGCCGCGCTCGTTCCCTTCGTGGAATCCCTGCTGACGTCGGCGGGCATCCGACACTTCATCAAGGGAGAAGGGGTCCAGGATTTCTTCGGCTGGGGGCGCCTCGCCGTCGGATTCAGCCTGATCGCGGGCCCGCCGGTGGTCTATGTCGAGCCCGACCGCGCCGAGGAGGCGCGCGAGCTGCTGGCGGATGTCAAGAGCGCCCCCGCGGACGACGGCCAAACGTCGCTCGACGAGGACGACGAGCCGCCCGCCTAGCTCCCGCGCGCCCATGGGATGGCCTGCGCGCCGGCACGCCGCTCATGAGACGATTTGAAAAGCCCAGCACCCCTTCTCTATGATGAGGTCATGAAAAGCGAGCGAGCCAGCCCTCGTCCGCTCCAGCTCTTTTTAGCATGCTACCGAGCATCGCCAAACACGGTATTCGATATCAGGCCAAATCCCAGACGCCGAACCCGACCGCAATCAACGACATCCCAACACTGGGCCCTGTCTGATATTTCTTATCAGCACCAGCCTCGCTCTCTCAAATCGCTCTGGGGATCTTGAGATCAAGAGGTTCGGCGGACAACGAGAAGGCGGCGTGAGGCTGACGGTGGGATCACGTCGCAGGGCGGACGTCAGAGCTTGCTTGCCGACGCGGATTCCAGGCGAGACATTGAGTCTCCCGGTTCGAGCATGGGACCTGCCGAACCGGGTTGCGTGATCGATGAGGGCGACTCAGCCGATTGTGGCACGCAGAGGTGGTGTGGATAAACGCCGTTGGCGAGGAGGTGAGTCGCGCAGCTGTCGGCGTGACCAACGGACAGCGGGCATGTCGGGGTAGCAGTCTGCAGGCGCTTTCACCGCGCCTGGCCACGTCATTCCGGTCAACTCAGCCGCCGAGTGGCGAGTCGAATGGCGAGGGGAGACGCGTAGTTCTATGGCAAGGCTCGCGTGTACGCGGTCGGCCGAGAGGCACTCCAGGTCGGCAGTGCTGATGTGGCATCGCGATAGCTGCAACCGAGTAGTCCTCGAGGATTCGGACATCCTGGCTTACGAGCAGGCCGCGAACGGTTGTCAACCGAGAGTCCGACGGCCAGCTTGGAACGGAGCGGTGAGCGCCGACAAGTGATGAGTGGACGTGGTCATCTCAACGTGAAACGCCGCCGAACAACGGGATGGAAGCGTACGAGACGGCGGGCTGCGACCGGAGGACGCCGTTCGCCAGCTCATCCCGGGCGTTCGGCGGATGCTCGGGAGGAGCGAGCGGAACCGTATGCGTAGCCCTCATGTCTTTGTGGCCGTGATTGTGGCGCTTGGGTCGGCCGCGTGCTCGGGTGGTGGACCGCAGACTCGACCGCATACCCTCAGTACGGGGCGAACAATCAAGGTGATCTCGGTTGGCCCAATGCACTTCTCCGCATCGGCGCCTGCGCTCGTGCTCTCTTATCAAACGGATCTGAAGATCAGCGAGAGCGACGCCCTTCGGAAGGAGGTGGCGGAGATCTGGCGGGACTTCCGACAGGAGGTCGATAAGGCGAAGCTGAATGACGCCATCATCATGGCTAACGAGGTCCCGACCGGTGGCCTCATCAAGCGTGGACAGTCCTTCAACTTTGTCTTCGCCCGCGGTAAGGATGGCGCTTGGCTCGATGAGCCTTCGAAGTGACCTGGGGCACACCGCCGAACACGCGTTGCAGCTGACGGAACGCGTGGCCTTGTAGGAACGCACTCGGAGGTATTCTTTTCGTTATTCAGCGCGTTCCGCAGCTGAACGCGGTGTAGACGCCCAGACGCCCAGAGGTGGTAATGAGCGCAACCACGCTACCGAGTCTGCTTCTCCTTATCGCGACCCGTCTCCCAGTGTCCCAAACGTCGCAAGATGCCATGGTTGAGCGACTGATGGGCCTTCTTACTTCATCAGAGCAACAGAGGATTTTGAACGGGCTGGCAGAGGTTGGAGAAATGACGGATTACGAACCCACACTTCTCCCTCGGGTTGGAACTCTGTTGTCGCATGAGAGCGAGGCGGTCCAATACGCGGCGGCGGATACGATCTACGCGCTAGCCAGACTCGATGGGTGTTTTGCTGAAGACAACCACGCCGATTGCAGGGTGATGTCTCAGGTTTACAGTGAACTACCCGTTGCGACCAAGACGGTCAATCCTGACTATCCGACTGCTGCCAGAGAAAGGTTACTGAATGCTGATGTGCGCCTGCGGATCCTGGTTGACTCTCGGGGTCAGGTGGCAAAAGCGTATGTCTTGGACCGGGCACCTCTTTTTGAAGCGAATGCGATCAAGGCAGTTAAGAAATGGCGTTTTGAACCCGCGAAGAGAAACGGTATTCCGGTTCCGATTGTTGGCGTCGTCACCACTACATTTCGGGTCACGAAACAACGGTGATGGCCCCAGCCTCGTACTATGTTTGGGTACGGGGGCGTCGCGAGGTGGACTCCGAGGTAGGCGCGGCGCATCCTTAAGAACAAGGCAGGGTATGCGGACCTTCAACTTCGTCGTTGAGCGTGACCCTGACACGGGACTGTTCGTTGGCTACGTTCCCGGTTGGCCGGGAGCGCACAGCCAAGGCAATAGTCTCGACGAGCTGCAGCGCAACTTACAGGAAGTTGTTGGGATGCTGCTCGAGGACGGCGAACCAACAATGGAGTCTGAGTTCGTCGGAGTACAGACACTTCGGGTAGGGTAGTGGGCAAGCTGCCCCGTCTTGAAGCCTCGCGAGGTGGCGGCGCGGCTTGAAAGTCTCGGTTTCGCGGAGATTCGCCAGCGCGGCTCCCACAAGCAGTATCGGCACCCGGATGGCCGGGGAACAACGATTCGTTCCACGGGGACTGCACTGGTTCATGACTCTCGTGGCGTGTCCAATCTGCGGATTTGAGCCACAAGACCAGGGGCAAATGAGAACCCAACCAGATCCTGAACTCGCGCTTCCCACAGGGCGGCATGACTTGGGCTTGCAGCGGTCGTGGCGTTCGATTTCTAGTAGCATTGTTGCTGGCGTCACCGGCGGGCGCTTCGGCACCGCGGCGCTGCTTCCGAACGCTCGCCACGCCGCTGAAGCGCAGAGGTTTGAACGCTTTGGCAGAGCGAAGAGTGCTGCCCGGGTGTTCTCTGATTCGCAATCCGCTTCCTGCGACTGGAAAAGATCGTGGAGTCCATTGATCTGATACGCGACAACTTGAAGAAGAGCAGGGATCGGGTCCTGGCCCGCGTCGAGGAAATGCGGGAGCACTGCGTAGTATTCCCGACGCCGAACGGCGGGTGCCACACTCTATGGGTGCTTGGGCACCTGGCCTACATCGAGGCGTTGGTTGTCCGTGGGTTCATGCTCGGGGAAAGAAACCCGTTGGCTGAATGGGAGGAGGTCTTCGACGGTGCCGACACGAGCGGGGACATCAGCCAGTTCCCTCGGTTCGACCAAGTCCTTGCGAAATGTCGTGAGGTGCGCGAGTCGACGGTCGCGCTCCTTGACTCACTTTCCGAGGACGATCTCGACAAAGCGAGCGCGAATGTGCCCGCGGGCTTCGAAGGCGCCTTCGGCACCTACCGACTTTGCCTGCAGTATGTGGCGGACCACTGGTATATGCATCGCGGACAATTGGCTGATGCGCGGCGGGCCGCTGGACTGGAACGAATATGGGTGTAGAGCTGTCGGGCCGTGCGTGGTTTAGGTGGCTGGATACGCAGGAGGGCAAACCATGGCGAGGATTACTGGAGTCGGCGGCGTCTTCTTCAAGAGTAAGAGCGACCGCGCCGCGCTGGCTGCGTGGTATCAGAAGCACTTGGGCATGCCGCTGGAAGACTTCGGCGGCGCTATTCTCAAATGGCCGGACGACAAGGCCGAGGACCGAGGCCTGACAGTGTGGCATACCGCGGAGAGAGACAGCGAGTGGTTCAGCCCAAGCAATTCTTCCTTCATGATCAACTACCGGGTCGACAACCTCGGCGAGCTGCTGACGCAGCTCCGTGCGGGGGGTGTGGAAATCGTCAGCGGACCCGAGTCGCACGAGAACGGCAAGTTCGCGTGGATCATGGATCCGGACGGGAACAAGGTCGAGCTCTGGGAGCCGAAGATCTGGGACGACAAGAACAAAGGTGCCTGAGATGAGTCTGCAGACGGCACAAATGAATGACACCAGATTCACGCAGACCAACACCACCTTTGCGATGTCTTGCAGCGTCGCGGTCAATATTCAGGCGAATACGGAAGTCGTATGGAGCCTCTTGACCGACGCCAAGGGGTTCCCGCGCTGGAACTCCACGGTCACCGGGATCGAGGGGCAGATCCGCGAAGGCGAACGCCTCCGTCTGCACGTTCCGGGTACTGGGCGCACATTCAGTCCCAGGGTTTCCGGTGTGGTTCCACCTCGGCGCATGATCTGGAGCGACGGTTTTGTCCCCCTCTTCAAAGGCGTTCGCACCTTCGAGCTGGAGTCGCGCGATGACGGGTCGACTGATTTCGTGATGGAGGAACGCTTCTCCGGTATCTTGTTTGCCTTGACGAAACGCATGCTGCCCGACTTCCGTCCAATATTTCAGGCCTACGCCAGCGACTTGAAACGTGAGGCAGAGCGGATCGGACACGAACGCGGGACCCAGGGGCACGGAATGGGGTGATGCCTACCCGTAGGCGCCCAGGAAAGTCGTGATCCAATGAAATCAACTGCAGTGACGTCAACGGCGCTCATGGCACTTGCGATGATTCTGAGCATGGAGTGCGGTCGTGACCCGTCTCCGTCGGCCGGTGGCGAATCGGGCCCGTCGCCCCACGAGGCGCCGGAGCCAGCCGTAGAGGGCTTCATCCTTCGGACCGGGGAAGGGGAGTTTCTCCAGAACGGCATCGTCGTGAAGGCGTCACCTGCGACCGGCACGGAGGGCTCCATTCTCGTGGAGCAGACCTTCCCGAGAGGCGGAACGACGAATTTGCACCTTCACGAGCAGGGCGACGAGCTGTTTTACGTCGTTTCGGGCCGCGGCACCGCGACGCTGGGTGAGCTCACGGACGAGATCGGCCCCGGTGACGTGATCTTCATTCCACGAAACGCAGTCCATCGCGTCGGGAACCTGACAAGCGACGAGCCACTGCGGGTCGTATTCTTCATGGACCGCCCCGAGCTGGTCGAACAGTTTCGCGCAATTCATGAACGGGTGACCTCGGACCCCGCTCGACCCATTACGGACGAGGAGCGAGCCGCGATATCCGAACGTATCGGCGGAAGCAGAGCCGTCGAAGCTCGGTAATGAAAGGGACGACCACTATTTGAGGACGAAGAACCATGACTATTCCGGAGTCGGTCCGAAACCTCCTTGCCACCGGTCCGCTGGCCCATCTGACGACGCTGAACAGCGATGGGAGTCCACAGGTGACGGTCGTCTGGGTTGCCATCGAAGGAGATGAGATCGTCAGCGCACACCTTCATCTCCACCATAAGATCAAGAACATCCGTCGCGACCCGCGAGTCGCTGTCTCGCTCCTCGGCCCAGGCAAGAACGCGATCGGGCTGCGAGAGTACCTGGTGGTCTACGGCGAGGCTCGAGTCACGGAAGGCGGTGCAGTGCCGCTGCTCCAGCGTCTCGCCCGCATCTACATCGGACCGGACGCTGATTTCCCTCCCGCTGCACTCCGCGACCGACCGGGATTCGTGACCCGCATCACGCCTCGGCGCTTCGCGGGCGAGGGACCTTGGAGTTCTCGGCGGCAGTAATCGAGGCCAGTTTGTCTCCGTCCAGGGCACGGATCAGGCAGCCGAGAGTCGAAACCGAGGCTAGCGCTTCGCGCGGCGCTTTGCCGGCTCGACCTGCAGGAGCTGCCGCGTCGCTTCGTGCCTGGGCCGGGTCAGCACCTGGCGGGGCTCCCCTTCCTCGACCACTCTTCCCTCCGCGAGCACCACCACCCGCGTCGCGTAGTCCCGCACGAAGTCGTCGTCGTGGGAGGTGAAGAGGAGCGTGCGGCCCTGTCCCGAAAGCTCCCGGAGGGCTTTTCCGAGCTCGTTCTGGCGCGCGGGATCGAGGGATGCCGTGGGCTCGTCGAGGAGCAGGAGCGGCGGGTCCACCGCCAGCGCCCTGGCGATGGCTACCCGCTGCGCCTCGCCGCCCGAGAGCTCGCGGGGAAGAGCATGGGCTCGATGGCCCACTCCGATCTCGTCGAGAAGGGATTGAGCGCGGGCCTCGGCTTCCGCGCGCGGCACTCCCAGCACGTGCACCGGGGCGAGCCAGACGTTCGCGAGCGCCGACAGATGCTCGAAGAGATAGTGGAACTGGAAGACCATACCGACCTTCTCGACCCGGATGGACCCCTCACCGTAGGCGTCGAGGCCGGCAATCGCGCGGAGGACGGTGGTCTTCCCCGAGCCCGAAAGGCCCATGAGCGCCACCATCTCGCCGCGCCGCACCTCGAGATCGACGCCGCAAATCACCTGTCGCTGCCCGCGGTTGAGGCGGAGCCCGCGGATCTCGAGGACCGGTCCTTCCGCGCTCATGACGACGTGGACGCCTTCCACCGCATCTCCAGCCTCCGCGCCAGGTGCCCGAGGGGAAGCGACATCGCGAGATAGAGAGCCGCGCAGAGGATGCCGGGAATCACCCAGCTCCCGATGTTGGCGGCGAAAATCTGGGTCCTCTTCGTGAGCTCGACGACGGTGAGCACCGACACCAGGGACGAGTCCTTGAGGAGAGCGACGAAGTCGTTGGTCATCGGAGCGAGAGCGAGGCGGAACGCCTGAGGGCCGCGGATGAGGCGAAGGATCTGCATCCTGCTGAAGCCGAGGATCCGCGAGGCCTCGAGCTGGCCTCTGGGCACGGCTTCGAGTGCGCTGCGGTAGATCTCGCTCTCGTAGGCTGCGTAGTTCAGACCCAACCCGAGGAGAGCGGCGACGAACGCGGGGAGCCGGACCATGGTTGCGAGCCCGTAGTAGATGACGAAGAGCTGGAGCAGCACCGGAGTTCCCCGCATGAGCTCGACGTAGCCCGTAAGAACCGCCCGGGTGAGGGGACCGCCGTAGACGCGACCGGTGGCGATGGCGATTCCGAGAATCACCGCGAGCGCCATCGAAAGACACGAAAGCGCCAGGGTGATGAGCGCCGCCTCGAACAGGGACGGAAGGTACTGGAGCGTCAGATCGGTCCGCGTCGGTCGGGCCGCGGCCGGCCGCTCGGCGACGACGTCCCCCGCCGCCGCGAGGACCCGCGAATAGAGGGCCGGCTGGTCGTCGTTCCAGACCTTCCATTTTCGGAAGATGGCCTCGAGCCGGCCGTCGGCCATCGCCGAGCGCAGGATCTCGTCCACCCGGTCGCGCAGCTCGAGGTTTCCGGGCGCGGTGATGACGACGTAATGACCCACCTCGACCGCATCCGGCTGGGTGAAGAGTCCGGTGTTGCGGCGCATCGAGCGCTCGGCGAGCACGTTGTCGAGGAGCACCGCGTCGACCCGCCCGAGGAGAAGATCGCTGTAGGGGTGCACGTCGTCGTCGTAGGAGACGGCGGTGACGGCATGCTCCGCTTCGGCCTTCAGGAGGATCTCGTAGGCGATGGTACCTCCGAGAGTCGCGATCCTCCGTCCGCGAAGGTCCGCGAGGCTCCGGAAGCGTTCCCTGTCGGCCTCTCGCACCGTCAATACTTCGCGAAACTCGTAGTAGGGAACGCTCGCGGCGACCATCGAGCGGCGCGCCGGGGTGTCCTCGATGCCGCAGAGGCCGATGTCGAAGTCTCCGCGGATGGCCGACTGGTCGAGCTGCGCGAAGGCGACCTGGACGAACTGCGGCGTGCGCCCGAGCTCCCGGGCGATGAGCTCCGCGACCTCGACGTCGAAGCCTACGAGCTTCGTCGGGTCCTCGGGGTTCGCCTCCATGAACGGCGCCCCGCCCTCGGCGTCGCCGCCCCAGCGAAGGATCGGATCCTGGCCCGCCGACGGCGCGGAGCCCGCCGGAAGGAGCAGAAGGAGGAAGAAGGACCTTACTCGCACTTCCGCGGCGAAGAATAGAGAAAAGCCGCTCCCGAGGCAACCTCGCTTCGAAGAGAAGCGAGGAGCCAGACGAAGAGCCCGGTGTTGAGGACTCCGAGGAGAAGCGTGAGGTCGAAGCCGAGGCTCATCCGCAGCGATGCGATCGACGCCGCGAGGGGCTCGATGGCCATGTAGCGGAGACCGTAAAACCTCCCGAGACCCGAGAGCGACAGCATGTTGATCACGTAGCTCGACGACAGGAGCGCGACCAACCTGCGGAGTCTCCGGGAGAAAAGACCGCTGGCCGTGAACGAGAGGAACATCGAATGCGGGTGGTTCTCGTGAACGCCCATCGCCAGTGTTCCATAGGCGAAGACCAGGGCGGCGCCCGCGAGGCAAGCGGCTCTCGAAGCCCCCGAGAGAACGTATAGAACGTACCCCGCTGCGAGAAGGAACAGGGCCGTCCCCACGAGACCGGCCGGAAACGGGAGAGAATCGATGCGCGCATAGTCGACTTTCTCGGCGAGACCCGCTCCGCTCGCGGCGTGCCCCACGATCCACCAGAGGTTCGCGAACCCGCCCGAGAGACGCTGCTGGAAGAGAATCCGGAACACGTGGGTCACTGCTTCCTCGAGCGTTCCCGCGATGGCGAAGGGGACGAGCGCCGCGGCCACGACCCCGAGCCCCGAGGCGACGGCCCGCGCCCTCCCGGATTCGAGCGCCACGAAGGCGGCCGGCGCGAGGATGAGTGCCTGCGGCTTGATCAATGCCGCGAGGGCAAAAAGCGCTCCGGCGAATGCGGCCCGCCCCCGGGCGGCGGCCAGAAGGCCCAGGACCGCGAAAGGAGCGTAGGCGCCATCGAGAAATCCGAGGACGGCGCTGGGAAGCCACGAGACCGGAAGCGCCCAGTAGAGGGCTCCGAGGGTGAGACCCCGGAGCGGCCGGGCGCGAAACAAATAGACGAGGAGGGAAAGAGAGAGAACGTCGCCCAGGACCGCGGGGAGCTTCACCGAGACGTTCTCCGCCTCGCCGCGATCGAGGCCGGGAGCGAGAAGCTCGACCGTCTTCCACGACCACCGCCACAGCGCTATCGCGAGAGGCGGGTAGTCGACGACGAAGGCGCGCCCCTTGTACTCGATCTGGAAGAGGTCCTCGCGGCCCAGGAGGTGGGAAACGAAGTGGCCTTTCGGGGTCGCGTCCGGGTCTCCGTAGACCCGGGGGACTCCGGCCTCGACCGCGCGGCTCATGCAGGCCTTCCAGTACTCGGTGTCCCAGGAGCCGGCGGAGGGCAGGAAGTAGAAGCGAACCCATGCACCGAAGACCAGCGCGGCGAAGAGCGACGCCGACGTCCAATAAGAGCGCGAACGGAATCCTACGACGGCGCTCGCGGCGAGCAGAACCGCCGCCGCCAGATGAGGAGCCGCGGCGAGAACGGCGAACCCCGACATCGCGAGCCCGCAGGCGATGCCCAGGCGCCGTTCTCGAAACCGGCCGATCCCGATCGAAGTCGCGAGAGTCGCGAGAAGAGCGAGCACCGAAGGCCAAATCGCGGGGCCGCTCTCCGTAACCGAGATCCTCTTGAGAACGAGGGGCGGCTCGCGGCCGATAGGCGCAACGTGAAGCCGGGCTCCGCGGCTTCCCGTGCGCGGGAGCTCGGTCACTACGGCACCGTCGGGGCTCGGGCGTACCTCGACGGCGCGGCCGCCGTCGACGCCGAGCAGGAAGACACCGCCCTCGACGTCGAGACGAACCTCGGCCCGCGCCGAGCGGCGGACTCCGGGGATGGACAGGACCGCCCGTTCGGGCACTCGTCCCGAGGGAGTGGCTCCGGCCACGAGACGGCGGAAGGAGCTCTCCCCGGGAGAGATCTCGAACGGCTGGGAGAGCGCCGCCCGCACCGCGAACGCCGCGACCAGAGCGATCCCGATTTCCAGGAATGGAGCGCGCAGGCTCCGGCCCAAAGGCGAATTGGAAAGCACTAAGCCTCGGACAGCCACTCCTCGAGACTGCGGTGGCGGCCGAGCCCGACGACGTCGAATTCTTCCTGCCCCGGTCTCGCGGCGACACCCAGGGCACGAAGAGCGCCGTTGATGGCGCCGGCCCCGTCGAGCGGCCCGAGCACCACCTGCGAGTCTCGAAAGACCGCCGAGCGCTCGAAGCCCTCGCCCCCGAAGTATTCCGTCTCGATATACGCGAGGGCGGAGCCCTCCGAGATGGCTCGCACCCATCTCTCCACCGGAGGGGTCAGAAACTCGAACACCCCCTGGATCCGGGTCGAGCCCTGGGAGCCGCCCCACTCGCGCTGAATCTCACGCAGCAGGGCCTCGGAAAGAGGAACCATGGCGAGACTTCCGTGGAGGTCGATGACCCGGGTGCCGGGGACCTCGGCGGGACCGCTTTTCAAGTAGGCGCTGTCGCCCAGGAGTGCGCAGAGAGAGTACACGTTTGCGGTGGAGTCTATTCGAGAGCCCGGGAAGAGGCAATCCGGATTTGCGAAAACACACTGTTTCGTGATACTTGCATCCTGTATCGAGGGGTGACAGGCGGCCGTCGTCTCCTTCAGGGGGCCGTCCGGTACCGAACACTTCCATAAGGGCATAAGAGGTGGAGATTTCCGATGTCAGACTCAGAGATGCTCGATAAGGATCCAAGCATTTCCCGGCGCAACTTCATCAAAGGGGTGATCGCCGGAGGAGCCGCGACGTACTCCGCTGGCTATCTCTTCCGCAGCGGTTCGGGTCTGATGGCTCAACCGGGTGCGGCAGGGGCGGTCGAGCGGCTCATCACCCTTCGGGTGAACGGCCAGGATTGGCCCGTGGACGTCTTGAAACAGGAGACGCTCGCGACGACACTCCGCTACAAGCTCGGACTCACGGGCACCAAGATGGGATGCGACCGCGCCGAGTGCGGGAGCTGCACCGTGCTCATCGACGGAGTCCCGCAGTATTCCTGCTCGGTGCTCACGCACACGGCCCGAGGCAAGGAGGTCACCACCATCGAAGGCCTCGCGGCTCCCGACGGGACGCTCCATCCGGTGCAGCAGGCCATCGTCGACGGTGCCGGATTCCAGTGCGCCTTCTGCGCCCCGGGGTTCATCATGAGCATGGTGGCGATGGTGAAAGAGAACCCGAATCCCACCCGCGCGGAGGCGGCCCACGCTCTTTCGGGCAACCTCTGCCGGTGCTGCGACTACAACAAGATTCTCGACTGCGCCATGAGCGCGGCCGAGTACTCGCGGAGGGTGTGACGTGGCAATCGAGAAGAAGCTGTTCGGACAAGATTACTCGACGCCCGACCTCGTCGCCAAGATGACGGGCAAGGCGCGCTACGCCGAGGATTTTCGGGCCGAGGGCATGCTCTTCGCGAAGCTCCTGCTGAGCCCGATGCCGCATGCGCGGGTGAGGAGCATGGACCTCAGCGCCGCGCTCGCCATGGATGGGGTGAAAGCCATTCTCACCGCGGACGATCTCCCGGCGTCGGAAAATCCGCTGGACGAGCGCTCCCTCACCAACGAGCCGCTCTATCAGGGCGAGCCCATCGTCGCCGTCGCCGCGGTCGACGAGCCCACGGCCGCTCTCGCCATCGAGAAGATCAAGCTGGATCTCGAGCCTCTGCCGTTCGTGATCGATCCTCTGGAGAGCCTCCGTCCCGGCGGGCCGAACGCCCGCAAGGAAGGAAACAACTACAAGGACCGGACGACGCTGCAGGAGGTCAAGTGGCCCATCGAGGTCTTCCGTGAGGCCGGAGATCACCTCCCGATGGGGACCCCGGACACCGAGTGGACGCTCGGCGACGTGGAGAAGGGGCTCGCGGCGGCGGATTACGTCCTCGACGAGACGCTCTTCCACCAGTCGCAGACGCACCATCCGCTCGAGTCCCGGAGCTGCATGGCGTACTGGCAGGGCGGCAAGCTCTACATCCATCCCTCGACCCAGTCGACGCAGCGGACCGTCCCCAACGTCGCCCGGATGGTGGGGATCGATCCCTCGCAGGTCGTGCTCATCGCGGAGTACTGCGGCGGTGGATTCGGGAGCAAGATCCCCGGGACCATCAACATGGCGATCCCGGCCCTTCTCTCGAAGAAGTCCAACCTCCCCGTCATGCACCGCGTGAGCCGCGCGGAGGAGAACGCTTTCGGCCGCGCCCGTCCCGGCTTCCAGGGTCGGGTGAAGATGGGATTCCGCAAGGACGGCCGGGTCACCGCCATCGACCTCTACATCGTCCAGGACAACGGCCCTTACGGACGCCAGGGCGACTACGAGACCGCAGGAAACATCGCTCATCTCTATTACACGCCGGAGAACATGCGGTTCCGCGGAATCACCGTTCTCACCAACACCCCGCCCCGTGCAGCGCAGCGCGCGCCGGGCGGAGTGCAGATCACCGCGATGCTCGAGCCCATGATCGACAAGGCGGCGAAGGAGCTGAACCTGGATCGCATCGCCATCCGGAAGCTCAACGCACCCGATTCGACCACCAAGTACGGCTCGAACCAGCACAACGTCACCTCGGCCTTCGTGCGCGAGGCGTTCGACAAGGGCGCCGAGCTCGTCAACTGGGAGGAGTTCAAGAAGGCGAGCGGTCAGAGGAACGGAGGAAAGATCACCGGAGTCGGCGTCGCGCTCTCGGCCTACGTCGCCGGGAGCCGCGGCTTCGACGGCCTCATGCTGGTGAAACCCGACGGGAAGCTCTACGTTCACCAGGGAATCGGAAACCTGGGAACCGGCTCCTTCGCCGATACCGCCCGCGTGGCCTCGGACCACCTCGGAGTTCCGTGGGAGGACACCGTGGTCGTCTGGGGCGACACCTCGAAGGGAGTTCCCTATTCGAGCGTCCAGGCGGGAAGCCAGACGATCCACGCCCACACCCGCGCGAATCTCGCGGCGGCGACGGACCTGAAGCGGAAGCTCCAGGAGATTGCGGCCGCCGATATGGGCGGATCGCCCGACGGCTACGACGTCGGAAGCGGCCGGGTCTTCCGCAAGGGAAGCCCCGGAAGCGGCATGACGCTGGCGAAGGCGGCGGAGAGGGCCATCGCCCTCGCCGGGAAGTTCGACGGCCACGAGGTGCCCGAGGACATCAACGCCGTCACCAAGGAGTCCGCAAAGATTCTCGAGGGCCAGGGGGCGATGGGAGTCGCCAAGGACAACTACGGCGGCGAGGGCGACCTGTGGTCGTTCGTCGTGGGCTTCGCCAAGGTCGAGGTCGATCACGAGACCGGCCACATCCAGATCGTGGACTACACCGGCATCTCCGAGGTCGGCGTCGTGGCGAACCCGAGGGGACTCGCGGCGCAGGTGTCCGGCGGCGCGATTCAGGGTTTCGGGCTGGCGATGAGCCAGAAGTGGATCTACGACCCCAAGTGGGGCGTTTCCGCGACCCATCGCCTCTATACCGCGAAGCCTCCCTCCATCCTCGACGTGCCCCTGGTGACGCACCACGGGACCGTCGGGATTCCCGATCCGCAGAACCCCATCGGGTCCAAGGGAATCGGCGAAGCACCCTTCGGCGCGGGCTGCGCCGCCGTGCTCTGCGCGATCCAGGACGCCATCGGCGAGCTCGACTTGAAGCGCTCTCCGATGATGACCGATCTGATCCTGAACCAGCTCGAGCATCTGCCGCAGCCGTACAAGGTCCTCGCGACCCACGTGTAGGCGTAGAACTCGCTTAAGGAGAAATGACGATGGCCGTGATTCACGACACGATAGAAGCCTTCGAGCTCTTCCAGCCGGCGAGCCTCGAAGACGCGCTGGCGCTCCGGCGCCGGTACGGCAAGGTCTCCTGGGCATACGCCGGGGGCCTCGACAGCCTCGACTGGTTCAAGGATCGCATCAAGCGGCCCGAGGTCGTCATCGACCTCGGAGGTGTCGCCGAGCTCAAGGGCGTGCGCGAGAGCGGCGACGGAATCGAGATCGGCGCTCTCACCACCCTCACCGAGGTGGCGACGAACGAAGCGATTCGCTCGAAGTACTCGGTCCTGAGCGCGGCCGCGTCCCAGGTGGCGACGCCTCAGATCCGGAACCAGAGCACGCTCGGCGGAAACCTTTCCCAGGACACCCGCTGCTGGTACTACCGGGGCGGCTGGCCCTGCTACCGCGCCGGCGGCAACATCTGCTACGCGGACACCCCGACGTCGGTGAACCGCGAGCACGCGATCTTCGAGGCGAAGCGCTGCGTCGCGGTGAACCCTTCGGACACCGCGCCCGCGCTCGTCGCCCTCGACGCGAAGCTCGTGATCCACGGTCCCGGCGGCGAGCGGGTGGTGGACGCGGAGGACTTCTTCATCACTCCCGCGACCGACATCCAGAGGATGACGATCCTCGGGCCGTCCGACCTGCTCACCGCCATCCGGATCCCGGGGACCTGGTCCGGCGCTCGTTTCCACTTCGAGAAGGTCCGCGACCGCCAGTCGTGGGACTTCGCGCTGGTGAACGTCGCCTCGGCGATGAAGCTCTCGGGGAACACCATCGAGGACGTGCGCATCGTGGTGAACGCCGTCGGCCCGAGGCCCCTTCGCCTGAGGGACGTCGAGCGTCAGCTCAAGGGCCAGACGGCGACTCCGGACGTCGCCGAAGCGGCGGGTGAGCTCGCCGTCCTCGGCGCCCGGCCTCTGCAGCACAACGCCTACAAGATTCCACTCATGCGAAACCTCGTCCGCCGCGCGATCCGAGGGGAGGCGTAACCCGAATGAGCTTCTTTCAATGGGCGCAGAATCCCTGGGGCCAGGAGATCCTCGTCCGGATTTCCTGGGATCTCTTCTGGCTCGCGCTGATCGGCGGGGTCCTGTTCGTCATCGGACATCTCATCTGGCGCTCGAAGCACAAGGAGGTCCCGGCCGTGGAGGTTTCCCCCGCCAGGGCCGCGGCAATCCCCGAGCGCATCCTGCGCCATTCCCCGGGATCCCGATTCTTCCACTGGTCGATGTCTCTCGCCGTCTTCGTGCTCCTGGTGACGGGCTTCTTCCCGGTGTTGGGCATCCAGTTCGACTGGATCACCATCCACTGGATCGCCGGAATCGCCCTCATCGGGACGGTGGTGTTCCACATCTTCCATGCGACCTTCTGGCTGGGGCTCAAGAACATCTGGGTGGGGTCCGCCGACTGGAAGGAGTTCCGGCAGGGGGTCATGAACGCGCTCGGAAGCGCGCCGGCTCCTCCGAAGCCGGGCAAGTACCCCGTCGAACAGCGCTTGTTCCACCACCTGGTGTCGCTCGCATCCTTCGGCGTGATCCTCACGGGTCTCCTGATGCTGGTCCGCGTCGAGAATCCTATATTCACGCGCAACCCGTATCTGCTGGCGGATTCGACCTGGGGCTGGGTCTACGTGCTCCACGGGCTCTCCGCCGTCGGGCTGGTCACGATGATAATCGCCCACGTCTACTTCGCCGTCCTGCCCGAGAAGCGGTGGATGACGATGTCGATGATCGCCGGCTGGATCACCAAGAAAGACTATCTCGCTCACCACGACCCGGATCGCTGGGTGGTGACCCGGGAAGCCCAGGAAGCGAAGACCCCGTAGATCGAGCTCCCCTCTCCACCTCCCGGTGGAGAGGGGTTTCTTTTGCCGCCCGACTGGACATGTCACTCGAAGACCTGAAGAAGCGAATCGATACCATCGAAGAGAGCTACGAGTTCATGCTCGCCTACGCCGCTCAGGGGCTCGAGGGCGACGAGAGCGCGAAGAGCGGAGGCGAGCTCCGCCGGCTGCTTTCGAAATGCGACGAGGCGATGACCGGGCTCGCGGATCTCTTCCGCGGGGTGGTGGTGAGCGAAGAGCTCGACCCGAAAGAGAGCTTCGACAGGTTCATCGACGTCCTCGACCAGGACGTACGGAAGGCGAGCGCGGGACTGCGGCTGACCCTGGCCCAGCCCTCGATCAGCTCCCAGCTGGTGGACAACCTGAACGCGTCGATCCACCTGAGGACGCTCCTCACCGACATCTTCCTCGTCGACGAGATCGTGAAGAAGCGGCTGCTCGATCGAGAGAAGAAGCGCTAGTCCGCTCGGAGCTTCTTCCCGAGGGCGACGGCCAGCGCCGCCGCCAATCCCAGAAGACCCACCGTCCCCGGCTCTGGCACCGCCGTCGCCGCAACCCGGCCGGACATGGTGATGACCTCGTCCGTCGAGTTGGCATCCCGGTGCAGGAGGGCCAGGCTTCCCAGGTGGTCCAAGTCCTCCGAGAGCAGGACACGGATGCTCACCGAGCCGCCGGGGTCGAGGGGGCCCAGGAAGAACCCGAGGGCCATGGCGACGTCGTCCAGAGCACCTCCAGGGAGATCGGCGCTGCCATCGAGCTCGCCGTCGAATGCGTGCCCGTAGATATCGCCGGGATCGAGGCTGAAACCTGGCTCGTCGATCTCCCAGGAATCCGGGTCCGGATCCCCGGGGCCCGTACCCGGAGAGCCCACGACCTCGCCGTACTCGTTGAAGAACGTGTTCAGCGGCTCGTCGATCTCGGCGTCGAGGTAGGAAATGAACCGGAAGTCGTCGAGAATCCCGCCGGTGTTGTTGGTGAACGTGTAGGCGAGCGTGAGATCGGTGTCGCCGTCCGAGACTCCGTAGCCGAAAACGAAGTCCAGGCCGGCCGGAAGCGGGTCGGTCGAGAGCCGGAGGCCGGCACCGCCGAAGCTCACGAAGCTGTCGAGCTCGAAGACTTCGCCCCCGGAACCGATTGCGAGGTCCCGTCCCAGGGAGCTCCCCGCTTCACCGAACGGACCGAACGAGGTAATCACGATCGCCGATGCCGGCGCGCTCGTGAGAACGCCCGTCGCGAGGACCAGAACGCCCAGGAAGGTTTTTCGCGGCTGCATAATCGCCCCCCACATACTAGAAGCTTATCACCGTCTCGGCCGACTCGGCGTCGCGCTCGCGATGTTGGAGTCCGGTGATTCCACTCCAGCGGCGTCCAGCCATCGCACGAAGTAGTAGTAGGTCACTCCGTTGGTGAGTCCCATGTCCGCATAGGTCGCGTAGTCGGTGACGTGCCCCTGCGCGATGAGGACGAACGACCCCTGAGCTCCCGCGCGGCGATAGACGTTGTACCCCGTGGCGCCGGGTTTCGGGGTCCAGACCAGATCGATCTTCGCGTCCTTCGGCCGCGCTTGCAGATCCTGAATGGGCGACGGCGGGGCGCTCACGGTGACGACGAGAGTGTCGACTCCGACGCCGCCGTCGTCATCCGTGACCCGCAGCGTCACCGTGTAGTTTCCGGGCGCGCTGTACACGTGGGTCGGCGTCAGTGTCCCCGACGCCGTTCCGCCGTCTCCGAAATCCCACTCGATCGTGTGCGTATCCCCCGTGCCTGGATCCGTGAACGACCCCGCGAAGCTCACCGTCGCCCCGGTGGCGGCACTCTGGTCCGTGCCCGCATTCACCGTCGGCGCCACGTTCGTCACCGTCACCACCGCGCTGTCCGTCGACGACAGAACCCCGTCCGATACCCGCAGCGACACCGCGTACGTCCCATCGTCCGGGAAGCTCACCGAAGGCATCGCCTCCGTCGAGTCGTCGAACTGACCGTCGTTGTCCAGGTCCCACGCGTACGTCAGCGTGTCGCCATCGGGATCCGTCGAGCCCGTGCCGTTCAGGACCACCGACGAGCCTTCGGCCACCGTGTAGGGTCCTCCCGCTTCCGCCACCGGCGGGCGGTTGTCCTGCGAGACCGCGACCACGAGGGTGTCGACTCCGACACCGCCGTCGTCATCCGTGACCCGCAGCGTCACCGTGTAGTTTCCGGGCGCGCTGTACACGTGGGTCGGCGTCAGCGTCCCCGACGCCGTCCCGCCGTCTCCGAAATCCCACTCGATCGTGTGGGTATCCCCCGTGCCTGGATCCGTGAACGACCCCGAGAAGCTCACCGTCGCCCCGGTGGCGGCACTCTGGTCCGTGCCCGCATTCACCGTCGGCGCCACGTTCGTCACCGTCACCACCGCGCTGTCCGTCGACGACAGAACCCCGTCCGATACCCGCAGCGACACCGCGTACGTCCCATCGTCCGGGAAGCTCACGGAAGGCATCGCCTCCGTCGAGTCGTCGAACTGACCGTCGTTGTCCAGGTCCCACGCGTACGTCAGCGTGTCGCCATCGGGATCCGTCGAGCCCGCGCCGTTCAGGACCACCGCCGAGCCTTCGGCCGCCGTGTAGGGTCCTCCCGCTTCCGCCACCGGCGGGCGGTTGTCCTGCGAGACCGCGACCACGAGAGTGTCGACTCCGACACCGCCGTCGTCATCCGTGACCCGCAGCGTCACCGTGTAGTTTCCGGGCGCGCTGTACACGTGGGTCGGCGTCAGCGTCCCCGACGCCGTCCCGCCGTCTCCGAAATCCCACTCGATCGTGTGGGTATCCCCCGTGCCTGGATCCGTGAACGACCCCGAGAAGCTCACCGTCGCCCCGGTGGCGGCACTCTGGTCCGTGCCCGCATTCACCGTCGGCGCCACGTTCGTCACCGTCACCACCGCGCTGTCCGTCGACGACAGAACCCCGTCCGATACCCGCAGCGACACCGCGTACGTCCCATTGTCAGGGAAGCTCACCGAAGGCATCGCCTCCGTCGAGTCGTCGAACTGACCGTCGTTGTCCAGGTCCCACGCGTACGTCAGCGTGTCGCCATCGGGATCCGTCGAGCCCGTGCCGTTCAAGACCACCAACGAGCCTTCGGCCACCGTGTAGGGTCCTCCCGCTTCCGCCGCCGGCGGGCGGTTCAAAACGGTCACGACGAGGGTATCGACGCCCACACCGCCATCGTCATCGGTGACTCTCAGGGTCACCGTGTAACTTCCGGGAGCGGGATAGACGTGGGTCGGCGTCAACGTCCCCGAAGCCGTCCCGCCGTCTCCGAAATCCCACTCGATCGTGTGGGTATCCCCCGTGCCTGGATCCGTGAACGAGCCCGCGAAGCTCACCGAATCGCCGTTGTTCTTCGTCTGATTCGGTCCGGCTTCGACGCTCGGCGCGACGTTCGCCACCACCACCGTCGCCGACGCGGTGCTCGTGAGGAGCGAATCGCTCACCCTCAGCCTCACCGGGTAGCTCCCGTTGTCGTTGAACGAGACCGAAGGCCTCGCTACGAACGCATCGTCGAAGAGGCCGTCGTTGTCGAGGTCCCAGGCGTACGTGAGCGGGTCGCCGTTCGGATCGGAGGAGCCCGTGCCGTCGAGCTGCACGGACGAGCCCTCGAAGATGGCGTACGGCCCGCCGGCGCTCGCGACCGGGGCCTGGTTCTCCTCGACGCGGAGCGAGGTGAACTGCTGGTCGCTCAGTTTCTCGTTCTCGTCGATCTCCCCGTCGCCGTCGAGATCGTTCAGGACGCCGTTGTCCTTCACCCGGACTCCGATATTGAGGACCCCGGACGTCGGGAAGATCGGCGTGACGATCGCCCCGAGGGCCTCGTTGAAGTCGGGGACGCCCGTGCCGTCGAGCTCCCAGCCGTACTCGGAGATGAAGTCCGTGGGATCGATGTCGAACGATCCGCTCGCATCGAGGCGGCAGGGCAGGCCGGCGGTGCAGACGTAGGGGCCGCCCGCATCGGCGACCGGCGGGTGCGGGGGCACCGCGATGGTGATGATGGCGGTGTCGGTATCGGTCTTCCCCTTGTCGTCGGTGACCCGGAGCGTCACGGTCACGTCACGGGGCAGGGTGTCTTCGGGGTAATCCGTCCGGGAGTAGGTGAATTGAGCGGTCGGAATGCTCTCGGCGGAGTCGTAGACGCCGTCCCCGTCGAAGTCCCACTCGTAGAGCACGATCTGCCGGAACGGATCCGGGTGGAAGGAGCCGGAGCCGTTGAACGTCAGCGGGATGTCGACGCCCCACACTCGATCCGGGCCCGCATCCGCTTCGGGCGCCACTTCGAAGAGCGCCTTGGTGAGAATCAGGATGGACCACGCGGAAACCAGGTTCTGCTGCCACGAGCCCGCGCCGGAAAGCCCGGAGGGCTGCACCCATCCGCCCGTCGCCTGCTGCTTGGCTATCAGGTTGGGAGCGAGACCTCGCTGCGGGTCGCCGTACCAGTCCAGGGGGCTCGCGCACTGGCCGCAGAAGATCGTGATCTCTTCCGGATTCGCCAGGCGCATCGCCTTGGTGAAGGCGAACATCGCGTAGAAGTTCTCACGGACCGCGTCGTTCCCGCTGGGGGTCTCCCAGAGAGTCCGCATGTACCCCTCGGCCCTGACCCATCGCGGATCCTCGCGTCGGACGTCGTCGAGCGCGAGTTGAACCATGCCGGATGCCGTGGTGGAGGCCGTACCCCAGGCGCCGCTGGTGCTGGTGTAGCCGAACTGACCGGTCCCGGAGTCCTGGCTCGAGGCGAGCCACATCAGGTTCTCCGGCTTCACGAACGCCGGGATCCGGACCCCGAAGTTTCTCTCCGCGGGAATGAGCCCGATCGCTCCCCACTGTGCGGCGGAGTTGTCGGGGAAGGAGTTCCAGGTGTAGCGCCACCCGCCGCGACCGCTCGCGGTGTCGTACTGTCCGAAGGCGTAGGAGTCCACCATGTCCTGGACGATGTCGAAGAAGCGACGCCCCTTGATGCCTGCCGATCCGGTGCTCGCGACGAGGAGCGGCGAGCCCGAGGCGATGAGGGCATCCATCACCATGCCGCCCTGATAAGGATAGTCCCCCTCGTTCACGCGGATTCCCAGAGCGTTTCCATTGGTGTCCGGATTTCCCGCGGGCTGGGCGGTAATGGCCTCGGTGGTGAGGCGGCTCAGGAGGAAGCTCATCCCGAGGCGCACGGTCTCGACGTACGGGTCTTCGCCCGGATCGCCCGTAGGAAAATGGGCGTTGGCTTCGAACGCGTTCACCGAGGAGGCGGTCGTCGCCGCCTGGGTGACCAGCTCCCACTTGCCCGTGGTGCGGGTCTGCTGCTTGTGCTGGTACCAGAGACCCTCGTCGATAGCGACGTTCACCTCGGTGTTCAGAGACCTCGACTTCACGATGAGGTTGTAGGTGTCCGACCCTTTCTGGCCGAGCGCGTCGGTGACGGTGAGCGTCGCGACGAAGGGGGTACCCGCCGGCACGTTCGGATAGATGTGCTTCGCCTCGAGCATGTGCCTGTTGGCGGCGGTAACCGCGATGGGCCCCGACTTCGTCCCGTCTCCGAAATCCCACTCGTAGCTCGTGGGATTGGCGTCATGGACCACACCCTTCAAGGTGATCTGCTTTCCGTTGTACGTCTCGTGGGGGATCGACACGTCGGAGCTCACCCAGGGGACGGTCACCACCCGGGGAGCGAGGTTTGCCACTACGCTCACCGAGGCGGTGTCCGTGTCCTGCTGGCCGGCGCCGTCGATGACCGTCAGAGTGGCGGTGAAGACCCCCTGGGCGGCGTACAGGTTCGTCACCTTCACGCCGAACGCCTGGCGATCGTTGGTCGGGTTCCCGTCGGCGTCCGCGTCCACGTTGGCGTCGAAGTCCCAGAAGAAGTTCGCGACGCCGTAGTCGTCGGTCGAAGCGGATCCGTCGAAGAACACGGCGGGACCGTTCACCGCGGCCTGATAGGGTCCTCCCGCCTCGGCTACGGGAGGGGCTCCCGTAATCACCGTGACCGCGGCGGTCGCGGTGTCGCTCTTGAGCGTATTGTCGGTGACGGTGAGCGTCGCGTTGTAGTTTCCCTCGACGTCGTAGAAGTGCTCGGGGTTTCCGATCCGGCTGGTGGCGCCGTCCCCGAAGTCCCAGTGGTACTGCTCGATGTTGACGTCGTCGCTGGAGCCCGTGGAGTTGAACGTCAGCAACCAGCCTTTCTCCACGACGTAGGGGCCGCCGGCGTCCGCGCTCGGCAGCGCTCCGTCCCGGATCTCGATCGGCGTCGTCTCGAAACCTGCCTGGAGCGCATTGTCGCGAACCCGGAGAGTCACGTTGGTCGTGCCCGGGGCGGTGAAGGTCGTGCTCACCACGGGTCCCTCGAGCACGACTCCGGCGCTCACGTCGTCCACGTCGAACGTGCCCGCGTTCACGGTCCCGCCGGGCTTCAACGGCGATTCGGAGGCGTACGACGAGTCGTAGATGAGCGTCCACGAAGGCGAATCCCAGGTCTTGATCTCGTAGCGGGCGCCGGCGGACTTCAGCGTGATCCGTATGTCGTAGGGGATGCCGCGCACGTAGGTTCCGAAACTTCCCCGGTTGGCTCCATCCTCGTAGACGTTCAGCGTCCCGCCGTTGAAGTAGATCGCGTAGGGCATTTCCGTGTAGCTGAAGCTGGAGGTGCCCACGTCCTTGAACCCGAACATGGCGTTCTGGTTTCCGGTGGTATTGACCGGCGTGACCCGGGCCCGGAACACCAGGTTCTCGCGGCTGAGGTTTCCCGCGCTGAAGAGATATCGATTCCCCCAGGCGTTCACCCCGACGATGGTCGCCTTGCCGTTCTGCGTGACTCCGGTGCTCGCGAGCCACCGCGTCGAGTCGAGAACCGTCCCGGTGAAGTCGTCGGCGAACGCGGGCGGAAAGGTCCACTGGTAATCGTAGATGGCCACGTCGTCGGTGGAAGCCCGCCCGTCGAGGTTGGCGGTCCAGACGCCGTAGGTCGCGTTCTCCTCGTCGAGAACGTAGGGGCCGCCGGTCCGCGCCACCGGAGGCGCCCCCGCCTGAACGTTGACGATGAACGTCGTCACCGTCGGCTGGCCGGCGTGATCGGTGACCGTCAGCGTCACCGTGTAGGTTCCGACCGCGGTGTAGGAATGGTTCACGTTCCGACCCGTGCCCGTGGTTCCGTCTCCGAAGTTCCACTGGTAGGACGCGATTCCGTAGTCGTCGGTCGAGCCCGCGGCATCGAACGAGACGTTCCACGAGCCGCCCGTCGCGTAGCTCTCGCCCGCGACCGAAGGACCGGCGATGACCGCGACCGGCGGGTCATTGGTCCGCACGTCGACGGTCGAGGTCGCGACGTCGGTCTGCCCCGCCCGATCGAAGACGGTGAGGGTCACGGTGTACTGGCCCGGGGCGGTGTAGCGATGCCTTGCCGAAACACCCCCGAGGTAAGTGGCCAGGTCGTTGAACGTGTTGGCGCGGCCCAGCGTCTGGATGACGATGGGCTCGGTGGCCACGATGCGGTGCACTCCCGAGCCCGACGGGAAGTCGGTCGGGAGGAGCTTCCAGAACTGATCGCGGGCGAGCGTCCTCGAGAGCGACCCGCCGTCGATCGAGACCGACGTATCGTTGTTGGGGGCGAAGAGGACGACGCCGTCCCGTAGATTGTGGAGGTAGAACTCTTCTCCGCCCCGCCCGCCGGTGAAGGAGATATCGTCGCCGAGAGACAGAACGTCCGTTCCCCCCTCCGTGTCTCCCGCCCACAGCTCCACGTCGCCGGTGCTCTCGAGGCGCAGCCTCCTGGTGCCCACTCCCGTCTGGAACCAGGACTGTCCCGCGCCGAGGGAGCGATTGTGCCGAAGCTCTCCGGTATCGAGGTCGAAGACCGAGATCTGAGCGTCCTCGTAAGCGAAGACGAGGATCGCGCCCGTCGTCGCCGCGGTGGTGGCGAACCAGAATTGGCGCCCGACGGCGCCGCCTCCGGCAGAGGGCACCGTGGTGTAGCCGTTGCCGGCGGTCGTTTGCATGGCCACCTTGCCGCTCGCGACGGCGCGGTAGATCGTTCCCGCGGAGAGCCCCACCGGCTTCCAGTACGTCCCGGCGCGCATCGCGTTCTCGACGACGAGCGCGTTTCCGGTGTTCAGGAAGCGGACGACGGAGTCCTCGTGCGCGAACACGAAGAATCCCGCGGCAGGCCGATAGTCGAAGATGAACTCGTTGCCGACGGGCGAAGCGTCCATCGAAGGCAGGAACGCCGAGTTATCGTTGAAGGAGCTCTCGACCGCGACCACCGGCTTCGTTGCCCGGACCTTGAGGATCTGCCCCTCGGGCGGCGTGTAGTCCCAGAACGCGAACCGGTTCAGAGTCCGCGAGTCGAGGACCGTGCGCGCGGCGAGGTCGACGATCTCGACCAGGGTGGCGTCGGCGGTGGCGACGATCCTCATGCGCCCGTTGACGACGTCCTGGAGGTACAGGTCGGTTCCGGTCGCGAAATAAGTTCCGGCGGAAGCATCCAGGCCCGTGGTGTAGGTCGTACCGTCGCCGAAGTTGATCGTATATCGCTGGATTCCGAAGTCGTCCGACGAAGCGCCCGCATCGAGAGCGAACTCCCACTTCGTCTGGAGCGCGTCGGCCTCGGTGAGAACGTAGGGGCCGCCGGCGTCGGCGACGGGAGGCGCATTGGCGACGACGCTCGTGGTGACGAGTGCGGCGCCGGTCTGCCCCGCGTGGTCGGTCACGGTGAGCGTCACCGGAAAGACCCCGGGCGCATTGAAGACGTGGAGCGGCTCGAGGCTGTCCTCGAGGAGCGTGACTTTCACGTTGTCGTAGATCACGCTCTGGGTGTTCGACAGGAGGCCGATTCCGCCCGTGGGATGGCTCGCGTCGGTGGCTTCCACTTGAAGCGTCTCGCCCCCCCCTTCGGGGGTCACGTAGAGCTTCATGTTGTTGCCGACCACCACCAGACGCAGGTGATACCAGATTCCCGGGTTCCATCCCGTGCCCGCGTCCTTCAAGGTGGCGCCGGTCTGCCAGTCGTAGAAACGCCAGTAGTTCCAGGGGTCCTGAGAGTAGAGCAGGAAGGCGTTCGAGGTTCCGGCCGCATTGGCGGCGCGGAAGAGGATCCCCATGTAGCCGCCCGCAGCGACGCCCTTGAAATCCACCTCGAGCTGGAAATCGCGATAGGAAGCCGCGAGGTCCTGAAGGTAACGCCAGGTCGCGGCGGTGTCCGTCTGCTGCACCTGGCCGTCGACCACCGACCAGTTGCCTCCGGTCGGAGTCCACGTCGGCCCGGTGGTGAAGTCTCCGTCCTCGAACGAATCTCTCGTCACCCGCTGCAACGTGGACGTGCCATCGCCCCAGTCGAGGGCATAGCTCCGGATTCCCACGTCGTCGGCCGATCCGGTGAGATCGTAGCGCCCGGTCCAGGAAACGAGAGAGGCGGAAGATTCTTCGAGGAACGCCGGGCCCGTCAGCCCCGCATTGGGCGCTGCACCGGCCGAAACCGTGACCGTGGTGGTCGCGCTCGACGAAAGCCCAACGACGTCGTAGACCGTGAGCGTCACGGTATAGACCCCGGGAGCGGTATAGACGCGCCTGGCGCGAGCGCCGGAGGCGTCGACTCCGATTCCATTGCTGGCGTCGAAGTCCCAGTCCCAGCGGACCACCATGGTGTCCGGGTCCGTCGATGCGCTTCCGTCGACAAGGACGGACCAGCGCCCCTCGATGGCCGCGGCCTCGCCGAGGGTGTAGGGCCCGCCGGGATTCGCGACCGGCGGCGAGCCGAATACCGTGACGTGCAGACGCACGCGATCTTTCTTGCCCTGATCGTCGGTGACCGTGAGCACGACGTCGAAGCTTCCTTCCGAAGCGTAGACGTGGGAGACGGTCTGTCCGCTTCCCGTCGATCCGTCTCCGAAATTCCATTCGTAGCTCACGATGGTGCCGTCGTCGAAGGACTCTCCGGCGTCGAAGTTGACGGTTCCGCCCTCGTTCACCTCGTCCACATCCAGGGTGGCGGAGCTGAACGGCTGGCCGGGAACGCGGCCCGTGGGCGCCGCGACCCCGAGCGCGCTCCCCGTCGGGATCCCGATGACCACCGGGGCAGCGAAGGTCGCGTTTCCGTTTCCCGGATAGAACAGGACCCGCCGGGTCGAGTAGTCCACCACCGCCATATCCATCTTCCCGTCGTTGTTGAAATCGAACGGGGCGAAAGCGGCGTAGTTGTTGGGGTCGAGAGACGGCGCCGCAACCCCGGCGGCGAAGGTTCCGTTTCCACTTCCTTTGAAGAAGAAGGGGTTGCCGGTACTCCCCTCGTTGGCGAAGAGATCGACCTTCCCGTCGGAGTCGAAGTCGGAGAGCGCGACGCCATAGGGGTCGGAGCCGGGATCGCCGATCAGTGAAGTCGTGAAGCCTCCCAGGCCGTTCCCGCGGTAGAGGTGAACCTGACCGTCGGAAGTGCGTGCCCGGGCGAAATCGATGTTCCCGTCGCCGTTCACGTCCGCTGCATCGGTGCCTCGGCCGTTCGCGCCACCGTCCGGCAGGTTCGAGACCGCGAAGCCCGAGACGTAGGTCCTTCGGGTGACCGTGAAATCATCGAACCAGAACTGGGAACCGGTCGGCGCATTCGTTCCCGTGAACCACTCGAACTCGGTGATGAGCGCCGCCTCCGGCCACTGCTGGCGAATGGCGTGGTAGACATCCACCGTCGCGGTGTGCCAGGCGCCGTCCGCGACCAGACTCGCGACGGGCACGGACGGGATGGCCCCCGGGGTCGCCCCCGGGCTCCCGCCGAGGAAGATCCGGCCGAAGCTCTGCACGTTGAATACCAGGCCGACGGGAGTTCCCGGCGGAATCCGGTAGGAGAACTCGAGATTCGGCCCTTGCGAGAGCTGCCAATTCGAGGGACGAACGTCGATGGAGAGGCACGAGCTTCCCGTCGCGAAGACCCGCATCGACCAGCTTCCGCTCGCGGCCGTGGTGTTGTCCCGGGCGAAGCTGGTCGCGCAGGTCGCGTTCCCCCAGCCGTCGTTTCCGCTCTCGAAGCTCGAGCTGGAGAAGACCGCTTCTCCGAAAACGAGGCCTCCGGCGCGGGTGAAGAGCCAGGAGTTGGCGCTGTTCCCGTTGACGACGAAGTCCATATCGCCGTCATTGGTGAAGTCCGCGGCCGCCATGTCCATCAAGTAGTCGGCCGCGGGCCTGGTGGAGTCCCCCACGGTCCCGAGGAACACGGGCGATTCGAAGTTGGCTCCGTTCTTCTCGTAGTAGTACAGGTGAACGGTCGGATTCACCGCGTGCCCCGATACGAAGTCAAAGTCCCCGTCGTGGTCGAAGTCGGCAATCGCCGCCCCGCGGGTGTTGGCTCCCGTGTCTTCCACGAACCGGAGGGGGCCGAAGGTTCCGTTGCCGTTGCTTCGCGCGGAGTAGATGCGCCCGCCGTCGTCGGTAGCGACGATATAGACCTCGACGTCGAGGGTCACGGTGAAGGACTGAATCGCGGAAAGCCCGAAGCTGTCGGTGACCCTCACCGTCACCGGGTTCCGCCGCGCAGAGGTCGGGCTCGGCGTCCAGCTGATGAGACCCGTCGCGGGGTCGAGGATCATTCCCGCGGGGCGCTCCTCGAGCGAGAACGTCAGGACGTCGCCGAACGCGAGCTCGGGGTCGTTCGCCTGGACGTCGTAGGAATAGGGCTGGTTCTCGACGGCGTAGGTGACCGGGCTCGAGATGATGGAGGGCGCGTGATTGATGTTCCCTACGGCGACGGTGAAGGAATCGGTGCTCTTCCGGCCGAGATCATCGGTGACGGTGAGAAGTCCCTGGAAGATCCCTTCGGCCGGATACGGCTTCGTGAGAAGCCGTCCGAACCCGGTGAACCCATCGCCGAAGTCCCAGCTGTAGTCGACGATGTTGCCGCTCGAAGCCGATGCGTCGAAGCTCACGCTCTCGCCGGCTCCGATGGCGACGTAATCGAAATTGACCACCGCGATCGGCTCGTCGGATGCGGCAAGCTGGATGTTGTCGACGAACGCCGCCGAGTCGCCGCGCCCGTCTCCCGAGTCGCTCACGCTCAGCTCGAGAGTGAGGAGCTCACCCGTCCCCGAGAACGCGGCGACGTCCGCAACGAGCCTTCGGAAGCCCGTCTGCAGCTCGTACCCCGTCCAGGGAGCCGCCGAGAACCGGTCGAAGGTCGAAACCTCCAGCAGGACCTGTTCGACTCCCGTGGCTTCGCGAACGAGCTTCACCACGAACCGGTCGTTGGTGAAGCTCGGGGCCATCTCGTCGGTCAGGAAGTCGTAGTCGAGACGGAGCTGGTTCGTCCCCGCGGGAACGGTGACCCCCTCGATGCGCAGGAAGCTGCGGTCGGCGTCCCCCGGGTCCGGCCCGGCGTCGGGCTCGGTCGTCATCAGGAGCGCGTTCGCTCCCTCCGTCGGGAAGAGCGTGCCGAACGAGGAAACGATGGCGGCGTCCCCTCCGACGATCATGCCGGTAAGACCGGATTCGAAGCTTCCATCGGCGCCGCCGATGCCGGAGGTCGCGGTGCGCGCGCTGCTCGAGAGAAGCAGAAGACCGCAGACGGAGAGTAGCGCGAGCGTCGTCCTCCTGTTTACGTCCTTCATGGACGTCCCCCTCTCAACCCGGCATGCCCGGACAGGATGCCCGCATGCACCGACTCGAGCTCCACCGTACGGACCCGCGCCGCACGCAGCGCCTCCGCGAGGCGGGCGCCTGCGACATACAGCGGCGCGGCGAAGACACTGTCGCGGAACGGCGTGCGCAGGCGCGAGTTGCCGAAACGTTCGAATGTCGCCAGGAGGTCGTGCTCCAACATAGCTGGCGGTAAGTGCTCGTACGTAAGTGGCGCGGACACGCCCGGGATCCCGAAATAGCCGTCCCGATCGCAGTTCGGACAGGGCCGCTCCCGCACGAACCCGGTCTGCGCCACGGAGAAGCGCGGCAGGACCGCCTCCGGTACGAGCTGCCAAAACGGAAGGGGCTCGGCGCTGTCCCCGCGAACCACGGGCCCCAGGCACTTCACCCCACGTTCGAGAAGGAGCTCGCCGAGGCTCCCTGAGACGAGGATCTCGTCGTCCAGGGTGGAGAACAGAATCCGCAGCCGGCGCCTTGAACCGGGGCAGCTTCAGCGGACCTACCTGGACCGCACCCGTCCCGCAGACGGGGCACGCTCCTTCCATCGAGTACTCGGTGCCGCTCGAGGGGCCGCCGCACACGTTCACGGTCTTTTTCACCACGAGCCGGTAGAGCGTGGGCGATGGCATCAGAACATGTACCTCGCGATGGCGTTCAGGTACTCGGGGTAGTTCCGGTAAACGATCTGATACGCGTTCCACACCTGCTCTCGCGTGTAGCGGACGCCGGTCGGCAACTGCTGAGCCAACGCCCGCGAGATTGCGTTGTGCTCGGCCTGCGACAGAACCTGCGCCGGCGCGGACGCAATCTCCGCAGTGGTGTAGCCCCAGGCGCGGAGGTGCCGCGCCTCGAGAATATGATGCGCCTGTATGGCGCCAGCGTGGCCTTTGGTCACTGATTGCAGCACGTTGTACGGGGCGATCGGACTGGTTGGTCCCACCAGTGCGTGCCGGCCGACCTGAAGTGTGTTCCTCGCTGCGGCGATTCGCCACGCCAGCTTCGCGGCGAGCGCCCCGGTCACGTAGAAGGCCGCGCCGTGCACCGCACCCTCCAGTGCGGCGATGGCAAAGCTCTCGAGCGTGGTTTGCGCGTTGATGCTGGCGACCGCATTGAGCGAGGCGCCGATCGCCATCGACGTCGCGAGGCCCCCGATGCTGAAGTCACCGAAAAGCCCAGTCGGGTCGCGGTAGTTGACGGGATTGTCGAAGGCGTAGCTGTACCGGTGCAGCGACGCGGGGCTATCGACCTCTCCATCGACTGGATCCAGGCTCAGGAAACGCCCCGTCGCCGGATCCATCCATCGCGCGCGGTTGTAATAGAGCTCTCCCTTCGCCCCGAGCGGCTCGCCCGCGAAGAGGTACGGATTGGGGTCCGACCCCGTGTGCTCGATCAGGCTGCCGAAAGCGTCGTAGGTGTAGCTGTCGGTGACCGCGCCCGTCTCGTCGGTCAGCCGTCGCACGGAGCCGAGCCCGTCGGCATGATAGAAGCGGGTTCCCGTCGGTCGGACGACCGCGAGCAGCTCGTCCCCCGCCCGAATGTAGTGGGCGAGAACAACGCCTCCCCCGGACACCTCGGCAACGACGTGGCTCAGCTCGCTGCGGGTGTCGACCAGGTAGCGAGTGATGGAAGTTGGTCCGCCAGGCGGCGTGACCGACGTTTCGACTCGATTGCCTGCCGGGTCGTACCGGTGCTGCTCCACCGTGCCGTCGGCATGGATCGTCTCGACGAGCCGAGACTCCGAGTCCCACGCATTCAGCATGCCGTCGGGGCCAGAGCGCGTCAGGAGTCTCCCGTCGTCGTCCCACGTGTAGGAGGTAGCGCTGTCGAGGAGCAGCCGATCGCGCTCGTCGTAGGTGAGGAGCCGGGTGAACGAGCCTGCCGAGCTGATCGAATCCACCCGCACCAGGTTCGAGCCGGGATCGTATGCGTACGAGCTGTCCGACAGCGGGCCCGACGGGCTCGTAACCGTCTCGCGTGTCAGTCGGTTCGCGGCATCGTAGACGTAGCTGCGCGTCGTCCCGTCCGCTTCCACGATCTGCGAACGATTGCTGTCAGCGCCGATGGTGTAGCCGTAGGACTGCATGACCGCCGAAGCGGCGTTCCGGGTGACCAGACTCAGCATCTGGTCGAGCTGGTTGTACCCGTAGCTCGTGGTGATGCCGTTCGGATGAGACAGACTCGTCCGCATTCCCGTGGCGTCATGAACGAGGACGTGGGGCCGACCCAGGGGATCGGTGACCGTCACGAGCCGATTCCCCGCGTCGTACGTCTGGGTCTGCGACCTGGGTAATCCGCCGACGGTCGCCGTGAGGTTTGTCAGTCTCGAGCCCGGGTCGTAGGCGTACGTGAGACCGAGGTTCTCCGGCTGGGCGATCGAGGCCAGGCGGTCGCGGACGTCGTAGGTGTAGCTCGTCGTGCCCCGAACGTCGGTAGCCGCGGAGATCTTGCCGGTTGGCGTGTAGCTCCATTGAACCGAGGAGCCGTCGGGATGTAGGCGCTCGACCAGCCGGTTCATCTCGTCGTAGGCGTAGGTGGTGACCGCGCCGCCGAAATCCCTTCGCTCGACGAGCTTTCCCGCAAGGTCGTACTGGCGGAGCTGCGCAAGGCCGCCGGGGAGAATGCGCCGGATCTCGCGGCCCATTTCGTCGAATTCGAAACGGGTGGTGTGGCCGTTGGGATCCGTCTGGCTCGTGCGATTTCCAACCTCGTCGTAGGTGAACGTCCAGACATTCCCCATGGGATCGGTCACCGAGGTGAGCTGCATCTTCGGGTCGTAGCCGTAGAGGGTCTCCCGCCCGGCGCGGTCCCGTATCCGCACCGGCATCGGCGGCGAGTTCGGCGTGTACTCGATCCGCTCCTCCGTCCCGTCGGAGAAGGTCGTCTTTACCAGCAGCTTCCGGGCATCGAGCGCGAAGGCTGTCGTCTGTCCCTTCGCGTTCTGCTCGGCAACGCGATTCCCGTTCGCGTCATAGGTGAAACGGGTGGCGTTTCCCAGGGCGTCCGTGGCCTTGAGGGTCCGCCCGGCGTCGTCGAGCTCGATCGCGGTGCGGTTGCCGTTCTCGTCCCGCGTAGCGACGAGGCGATTGGCGTCGTCGTACTCCCGGCTCATGACAGAGCTGTCGGGTGCGGTGATGCTCTGTATCGACCCGCGCAGAGTGTAGGCGTAAGTCTTGGTCTCGCCCCGACGGTCGATCCGGCCGAGGACTCGTCCCTCGGCGTCGTAGACCGTCTCCTCCGTCGTCGTGTCGGGATATATCGTCCGGATGCGGCGATTCAGCTCGTCGTACTCGTGGCGCGTTTCGCGGGCGAGGGGGTCGATCTCGCTCGTGAGGTTCCCGTTCTCGTCGAAGCCCTGCCGCGTCACTCCGCCGTCGGGGTGCGTCGTCTGCGTCAGGCGGCCGAGAGCATCGTAGCCATTGGTCGTCACCAGAGTCTGAGGTGTGCCGTTGACGAGGCGGGTCCGAGTCTCCGTCAGGACGTTCCCGTTCGCGTCATAGGTGAAGCTTTCCACGCTTCCGAGAGGGTCGGTGACCGAGATGAGATTCGAGGCGGAGTCGTAGGCGTACAGGGTGGTCGCCGCCCGCGCATCCGTGAGGCTTCTGACATTTCCCCTCGCGTCGTAGGTGCGGGTGGTCACGTTTCCGTTGGCATCCGTCACCGTTAGAAGGTTTCCGTTGGCGTCGTAGGTGAAGGTTTCCGTTGCGCCCTTCGCGTCGACGTGGGCGAGCATCCGGTTGAAGTTGTTGTACGTCCAGGTCTCGGTGTTGCCGAGAGCGTCCGTCTGGCTCGTCCGGTTGTTCCCGGCGTCGTAGGTATAGGTGGTGGTGTTGCCGAGGGGATCCGTGATCGTCAGGAGATTCCCATTGACGTCGAACGATCGCGTGGTGACCGTCCCGTCGGGGTGGGTTTCGCTCGTGACGTTCCCGCGCTCGTCGTACTCAAGCACCGTGACCCGGCCGAGCCGATCGCGGATGACCTCGGAGTTTCCGAGGTCGCGGTCGAACTCGACGCGGTTTCCGAGAGCGTCTATGGTCGCGACCAGACGGCCGTCGTCGTCGTACTCGCTCCGCACCGAGCGGTTGCCCCGCGGGTCTACGATCTCGAGCAGGTTATGCCGGTCGTCGTAGGAATAGGTCGTCTCGGCGAGCGTGGGGTCGACGGTCCGTGTCAGATCGCCGGTCGCGTCGTACTCGTAGAGATAGACGTTGCCTTTCGGATCGGTGATGGTGCGGATGCGTCCCGATCCATCGCGGGTGAAGGTGACCGACTTCCCGGTCGACGAAGCGATGCCTCCGGGGCCGAAGGTGATGACGTTGCCGTTGCGATCCTCGGCACGCGTCATGCCGGCGGTGCGGTCGAAGTCGAAGACCCGGCGGTCCCGGGTCGTGAGCCGAACCTGGGTCACGTCGTAGGGAAGGAACTCGTCGATCTCGACGACCTCGGTGCTGCCGGCAATCCAGAGCACCTCGGTGTTCCCCAGGATGCTGAGGGTTGCGCCCGGGGTTTCTCCGTCGAGGAAAACGTAGCGGGCGGAGGCGAAACATCCTCCGAGCGTGGCGCCTGCTGGGACGAGAGCGAGGCCGAACCGGTAGGACTCGGTGTCGCTCAGCTTTATGGTGGTGACGTGCTCGGCCAGTTCCACCACTTGCTGGCAGGGAAGGCCGAATGGTCCACCACCCGGGAGAATCTGCCAGCCCACACCGGGAGTGCGGTTGTGCTGAAAGGAGCCCTGGCGTGTCTCGACGAGCCACCCGATCCCGAAGTCCCGCTTGCTCTTGATCCGGCTGTCGTAGGTGCGGATGACGTCGATGGGAAGACCGGCGAAGGGGAAGGTGACGTCGGTGAACGAGATCCGATAGTTCCCGACTTTCTGCTCGCCCGCGACTTCGAAAACGCGCTCGGTGACCGAGGTGAGCCCGTTGACGTCCTCGGCGAGGAGCCGGACGCGATAGAGGCCGTTCTCGCGAAGCGTCGGATCGAACACGCCCAACACCCCGCCGGTGACGGAAACGTCTCCGGTCGCGAAGGGGACGAACGTGCTCTCGTTCACGTAGGACGCGGAGAGCTCGTACCGCACGAGCGTGTCGTCCTCGGCGGTGCCGACGATATCCGTCAGAGTCTCGATGACGGCCGCGTCCCCGGGCTCGAGGAAGGAGACGACGGGCGCCGTATCGTCCGCATCCGGGTCGACGGCGCGGAAGGTATCGGTTGCCGTCGTCTGGTTCCCGGTGGCATCGCGGGCCAGCGCGGTCGCCAGGTATTGCCCCAGGGCGGGCGGGGTGAAGATCGCGCTCCCCGACGCGTCGAGCGCCACCGGAGTTCCGTTGATCTCGAGCCGTTTCTCGGTGACGCCGACGTTGTCGCTGGCGATGACGCTGATGGTCACCGGATCGCCGATCGACACGGTGTGGGGCACGATGCTCAGCAAAAGCGTCGGGGGGGTCGAATCGGGGGTGCCCTGGGCCTCGAAGGTCGTCGTTCCGACGCCCTCGTTCCCGGATGCATCCAGGGCCCGGGCGGTGAGAGTGTACGTCCCGGGCTGGAACGGCTTGTAGGTGGCTTTCCCCGCGGCGTCGAGAGGAAGCGGAACGTCGCCCGCGGTTCCGGGGCCGTTCACGACGAGCGACCGCGCCACTACCGCGACGTTGTCGGCGGCCACCACGGTCGCGGTTACGATCTGCCCCAGGTCGACGACGGGTGGAGCCGCGGTGACGCTCACCACCGGCGGAACGACATCGGCGCCCACGGTGAACGAAGTCGACGCCGTCCCGACGTTGCCGGCGGCATCGGTGGCGGTCGCGGCGACCGCGTAGGTTCCCGGCGCGCCGGGAGCGTAGGTGCCGACACCCTGCGTATTCAGCGAGACGGGCGCTCCGTTTACCGCCAGCGTCTTCGAGATCACCACGCGGTCGTCGGTGACGATCACGCGGATGGTGACGACGTGTCCCACCAGGAGGGGATCGGGGGCCTGGAGCTCGAGGGTTATCGAAGGCGCCTCGACGTCGGCCGGGAGCACATCGAAGGCGACGCTCCGGGTGCCTCGGTTTCCGAGCGCGTCGAACGCCGTGATGGTGGCCAGGTGAGGACCCACCAGCGTGGGCGTGAAGACGTGGGTTGCCGTTCCGTCGGCGAGGTCGGAGAGAACGTCGATGTCCGTGTCTCCCGATGGGCTCGTGAGGGTCAGGGTGGCCGAGAGCAGGCCATCTTCGTCGAAGGCGGTGATGTCGACGGTGACGGAATCGCCGACCTCGATGATCGACGGACTTACGGAGAGGAGGAGCCTGGGAAAGGGGATGTCGTTGACGAGAAGTCGATTCTGATCTCTGGGCCGCGCCAGCAGGACGTCGAGGTCGAGGTCCGCGTCCGCGTCGAAGAGCGCGAGCCCGAAGGTCCTCCGGGTGTCGTCGGGGAGCTTGTCCGGCACCGCCTCGAGGAAGTGGCCGGTGCCGTCGTTGAGGAGGAGTCTGTCCTGCCCCGCGGCGGCCGCTACCAGGTCGAGGTCTCCGTCGAAATCGACGTCGCCCGAGCGAACCTGAATCGGGAACGCGTCGAGCGGCGGCGCGCGCGCCGCTGTCTGGTCGCTGAAGGCGCCGTTCCCGTCGTTCAACAGGATCTTCAGGCCGTTCGCGCCGGCGGCGAGCACCAGGTCGAGAGCGCCGTCCCCATCCACGTCGGTAGGCTCCGAGTCGATACCCTCGACGGTCAGCGCGGGGAGGCGGGTGGTGGTCAGGTCGGCGAAGAACCCGAGACCGTCGTTGACGAGAAGCCGGCTCGAGACCCCCTGGTTGAGGAAGAAGATGTCGAGCGACCCGTTCCGATCCACGTCGAGGAGCTCGACGTCGTAGGTCCTGTCGGAATCCGGGAGGAGGAGGAGCCAGGTCTCGTCGGTGAAGACTCCCGCCCCGTTGTTGACGAGGATTCGGTTCTGGCTTCCCCGGTTGGCCACGACCAGGTCCAGATCGGAGTCGGAATCGAGATCCCCGAGAGCGGCCGCGATGCTGACCTGGACGAGCGCGGGAAGCCTCCCGGGCGTCTCGTCGGCGAAGCGGCCCGAGCCGTCGTTGATGAGCAGGCGGTTGGTTCCGGAGGCATTTGCCAGGAAGAGGTCCGGATCGTCGTCGCCGTCGACGTCTCCGGTGACGACGGAGAGCGTCGTATCCGAAAGCACGGGAAGCCTCGTTCCCGTCTCGTCGGCGAAAAAGCCCGACTCGTTGATCCAGAGACGGCTCTGTCCACCGTTGGCGACGAGAACATCGAGGTCGGTGTCGCCGTCGACGTCGGCCACAGCGACGTCATAGGTCGCGTCCGACCTCGCCGGAAGCCGCGAGTCGGTTTCGTCGAGAAACGGCGGGAGCGTGACGTCGTCGAGCGCGAGAGCGCCCGCAGATAGGACGAGCGCGCAGGCGAGGGCCAGAGCCGCCCGGCCTCGCGGCCGCGTCCCTGTGCGATCAACGCGCATCGGGTTTGGATTTGGGCTTGGGGGTGGTTTCGGCGGTCTCTTGTGGTTCGGTCGATTCGGGATGTTCCAGGGATTCGGACCCGGGCTCTATTTCCGGATGCGCGAGGCTCATGACACGGTCGAGTAGTTCCGGGTCGTCTCCAAAGTCCTCGGGAAGCTTCCAGGGAGCCTCCAGGTAGACCGCTCTCAGATCGGCGTCCGAGAGCGCCTTCATCTCCTCGATGGAAAGCTTCTCGTCTTCGGGGGCGCTCGCTTCTTCAGAGGCTGGATCCGCGACGGCAGGATCGGAGGGGGAGGAAGGTTCCTGGGGCGGAGGCTCCTGGCTTTGCGATTCCTGGGCGAAAGCGCGCAACGAGAGAAACGCCAGAGCGAGCGCTAGCACGGAAAGACCCGTCCTGCGCCTGGCCGGACTCATCCTGCCGAGGAACCACGCGGATAATTTTCCAGCGAACCAACAAGACGAGAGGTGCATAACTCCCCCCCATGGCACCCCAACGGCTCGGGATTGTAAGACGAGAGGGCCTTCGGCGTCAAGGCGAGAAAGAGAAAGGCCGAAAGTCAACGTTATCGAAGCGATAACTGGACGCCGCCCCAGAACGACCGACCGGGCTCGGGAAACCCGATGAAGCTCTGGTAGCTCTCGTTCGTGAGGTTATCGACCCTTCCCCGGATCTCCCATCGGCTCGACAGCCGCCAGGTGGCGGCGGCATCCCAGACCGCGTAGCCTTCCACGAAGTCGATCTCGGGCACGGGGATCTGACGATCGAAGCTCGAGGACACGAATCGGCCCTCGCCGCGAAGAGTGAGCGGCGGGAGCGGGGTCCAGGTCGCCCGGATGCCGGCCGTCCACTCCGGCTGATGCAGCTGAGGCGAAGTCGATTCGGGGTCGTCGATCTTCTGCCACGTGAGGTTCGACGCGAGAGCCAGCTCTTCGACCGGACGGATGCTGCCATTCAGCTCTACGCCTTTCGTCTCTACGCGCGAGCGGTTCACGTGGGTGAAACTGTCGAAGTCGAAGTCGATGAGGTTCTGGAACTCATTGAAGAACACCCCGAGGTAGAGGAGCAGGCCTCGCAATCCCCCTCGATGCTCGATGCCGAGGTCCAAGCCCCGGCTCGTCTCCGGGCTGAGTCCCGGATTTCCCCCGAGAGCGGGCGGGCTTCCCAGCACGAAGAAGCTCGGAAGCTTGAAGGCGCGGCTCAGCGACCCGCGGACGAAGCTCGCCCCGCCGCCGATTCGGTACCGCGCTCCCACACGAGGACTCCACTCGACCGGCGTGTCCTCGGGAACGTCGGCCCGCAGCCCGAGCTCCAGGAGGAGGCGGCCTCTTTCGGCGACCAACTCGGTGAACGCGCCGGGCGTCGTCCGCGAGAGGTCGTAATCGCCCGGAACCTCCCCGCCGAATTCCGGCGGAAGGAGCAGGAGGCTTTCGTTCGAGCCGTTCTCCTGCTCCAGGTCGACGCCGGCGCTCCATTGAAGGCCGCGGGAGACCTCGACCGTCGTGAGCCATCCGAATCGCGCGCGCAGAAAGGACGTTCCCTCGCGGGAAGGCGGCACGAGCGGGAGCACTCCAGGGCTCTCGCGATCGAGTTCGTGACCGTAGAACGTCGCCGATGCCCGGTGCTTCCACTTTTCGCCCAGCGGGAGAGCGAGGTCCGCGCCGAGGCTCCACTCGCGGTGCTCGGAGTGTCGCACCTCGCCAGTCCCGTAGATCGGCCCTCCCGAAGCTTCAGGGTAATCGTCCGCATCCCAGGTGGCGGCGCGGCTCGCGAGCCGGAAAGTGGCCTTGGTTCCGACGGGGACGCTCATCGTCCCCTGGAAGTTGAGCTGCTCGAACGATTCGTCGGCGACCCTCTCCCGTTCCTGTTCCCATCCCGCTCCGACGTAGAACTCGGAACGCCCCGCGGAACCCGACGCCGCCCCGGTGGCCCGGAAGAACGACGCGTCTCCGCCATCCGCGCTCATCCGGACGCGCTCCCCCGCGCGCCGCCGGGTCACGATGTGGACGACTCCCCCGAGCGCGCTCGATCCGTAGAAGTACGACAGAGGTCCCCGGGCCACCTCGATCCTCTCGATGGCGCTCGTCGGAAGGCTCTTGAGGTTGACGGCGCCCCCTTCGACGTCGGTCGAATCGTTCAGAGGAACGCCGTCCAGGAGAACGAGGGTGAAATTGGGATCGCCTCCCCGGATCTGCGCGGAGGCCGATCCGCCGCGGGACCCGCTGGTCACGATGTGAACTCCAGCGACCTGCTCCAGAAGCTCGTCCACGGTGCGGGCCTGCGACGATTCGATCGTTTCGCGGTCGATCACGGTGACGGTCGCGGCTTTCGAAGCGGGCGCCCGAGCCCGCACCAGGACGTCCTCTCGATACGCGGGAAGCTGCTCCTCCTCGCCGCTCGAGGCAGGCGGCTGGGTCTGCTGGCCCTCGGCAGCCGAGGCGAGCGCGAGCGCAAGGAGCAGGAGCCTCACGAAACCCATTCTCTCAAATCGCGCGGCGATCGCGTACGGAAGTCGGCGTCCGCCGCTCTTGACGGCTCGACTCTCCCGCTGCTACGGTCAGGAAGGCTCCATGTCTCGCCACACGCCGCCCGCCTGGTTCGTTGCGGTGACCGCCGTCTTCACCCTGGTGATCCTGGTGATGGCCGTCGCCGAGACCTCCCTCTGGACCCATTACCTCATCGATCGAGGAGAGTTCCTGTGCCTCGGGGGACTGGCCTTCGCCCTCGGAGCCGGTGTGCACCTCCATCGAACGGGTCGACTCGGCGCCTCGCTTCCCCTCTTCGTTCCCTGGCTCCTGTACCCGGTGGTGACCCAGGGCGACCAGATCATCGACAACCTCACCATCGGCGGAATGCGCCTCTTCGCCCATGCCGTTCTTCTGATCCTGTTCCTCGCGCCCCTCGCGGTGGCCGCGGCAGGATCGAAGTTTCTCCGCCGCCCGCCCGGGGTCGCCGCACTCCTCCTTCTGGAGATATGGATCGCTCATCGCTATCTCGGAGCGATCCTGGTGGGGCTTCTCGCCGCTTCCCTCGTCGTCTATCTGGGGTGGGCGCTCGCGAGAGGCCGCACCCGGGAAGGCGGCGCTCCCGGGATCGCCGGCGGAAGAGCGGCGCTCTCGCTCCTGCTCGTCGGGATCGTTCTCTCCCTCGCGCTCTACCTCGGGTACAAGCACCGTCCGGGCGCTTACCAGGGAAGCCCGCACCATTTTCACGACCCGTCTCGCCCCGACCAGGACTACTCTCTCGACCTGGTACGGCTTCCGTCGGGTGAGGCGACGCCTCTTTCCCCGGAGACTCTCGCCGAGGCGAGAGCGGTGCTGGCGTCTTACGGCGTGGCTCTCGAGAAGCTTCTCGACGCCTATTACGTTCTCGATCGCAACTACAACTACGCTTTCCACAACGCGCTCTTCCTTCGCAACACTCCGGTCGTCCCCGGGTTTCGCGCGAAGGCGATCGCGGCGATCGCGCAAGCGCGGCGAGAAGCGGAGGCAGCCGGTGAAAGACGCGCCGCGCTCGGGGAAACGCTCGCCTGCACCCATCCGCTGTCGGCGTTCCTGGAAGAGGTGGGGCGCTTCAGCGAATTCCAGTTCGAGCGCGCGCGGATTCTCGAGGAGATGAGCGGATCCTTCGAGAAGACCGAGGCCGGGCTCCAGCACGCGACGCACCTTTACGAAGGGGAGGGCAAGATCCTGGGCATCCGGCTCGCGCAGGTGGTTCGAAAACACCAGCCCCTCCTCGAGCGATCGGATTTCGCGGCGGTCACCTCTCCGTTCGTCGAGGCAGCCGCCCGAGTCGAGGCCAGGTATGCCGACCGGATCGTGGGGTTCTGACGGCGTGGACCCGCGCGTCGACCCCTCGCAAATCACGGAGCTCGCCACGGCCTACTGGCGCTCGATGGCCCTTCTCGCCGCGAACCGTCTTTCGATCTTCCAGCGCCTGGGCTCCGAGAGCCTCACGGCGGACGAGCTCGGAGCACGCTGCGGCGCCCATCCGCGCTCCCTCGGCCTCCTGCTGAACAGCCTCGTCGCGCTCGGGCTTCTCGAAGAGAACGAAGCCCGCTACCGAAATGGCGCCGCGGCGCGGACGTTCCTGGTCGAAGGCGGGCCCGCCTATCTGGGGGACGCCATCCGCTACGCGGAGGACCTCTACCCTCTGTGGGGCCGCCTGGCCGACAGCGTTCTCGAGAACCGCCCCGCGACGACGCCGGAGACTCTCCTCGGCGCCGACCCGGAGAAGACGCGCCACTTCGTCCTCGGAATGCACAACCGCGCGCTTGGCATCGCCCGTTCGCTCGCGGCCTGTCTGGACCTCTCGGGCCGGCGTCACCTGCTCGACGTCGGCGGCGGACCGGGAACTTACGCGGCCATCCTGGTGGAAAAGACTCCCGGACTCCGCGCGACGGTCCTAGACCTCGAGCCGGTCACCAGGATCTGCCGCGTTCTCCTCGCGGGGCACGAAGCGGCGGATCGCATCCAGGTCCTGCCCGGCGACTATCACGAGACCGATTTTCCTTCGGCGGACGTCGTTCTGATGTCGGGCATCCTCCACAGGGAGACCGAGGCGTCGGCGCGAGCGCTCTTCGCGAAAGCCTTCGAGGCGCTCTCACCCGGAGGGAGGATCGTGGTGGCGGACGTGCACTTCAGAGACGATCGCAAGGTCTCGCCGCCCTTCACTGCGCTGTTCGCGCTCAACATGCTTCTGACCAGCGCCCACGGCTCGGCGCACGCGGAAACGGAGGTCTCCCGTTGGCTCGCCGACGCCGGGTTCCGCGGCATCGAGGTGAAGCCGCTTCCGCCGCCGATGCCGCACTCGATCGTCTCAGGGACCCAATCCTGAGCGGAGGAGTCTCATGAATTCGGAACGCAGAGATGAGCGAGGAAAGCGCAGATGAAAGAGACCCCTTTGGCCGTCCTTTTACCCCTGCTAGTGGTCGCGGCGAGGCGAGCTTGAGGAAGGGAGGAGTTTCAACGCAAAGACGCAAGGGCGCAAAGACGCAAAGAAATTCCCGTTTCTTCTTTGCGCCTTTGCGCCTTTGCGCCTTTGCGTTGCTTTCCCTTTTTTCCGGAGCACTGGCTCTCAGTTCCGCCCCCCGGGGGGCCCAGAGCCAGGCTTCCGAGCCCGCGGTCGAGCGGCTCGAAGACGGCCGCGTGCGGGTGGAAGGCATCCTCATCGACCCCTCGAAACGAGAGCTCAGAGTGCCGGGATTCCGGAACACGGCGACGGTACTGGAGTACCTCGCGAACGCGCGCCAGGGACACAAGTCCTACGAGAGCGCGCTCGAGCTCGACGCGACGGCCACCGGCTTCAACGTGGCGATGATCCTCCTCGGAATGGACGCGAGCCGTTCGACGCCCTCGCGCCAGAAGTTCGATCCCGAGGCGCCGCGTGGCGACCCGGTCGAGATCTGGATCGAATGGAAGGACGCGAAGACGGGCGAGACGGTCCGGGTGCGGGCCGAGGAGCTGGTCTACAATGCGCAAACCGAGCGGACGCTCGAGGAAGGGCGCTGGGTCTATACGGGGTCGGTGTTCCTGCCGGGAGGAGAGTACATGGCCGAGGCGGACGGCGTTCTCATCGGCTTCATGCACTGCCCCGAATCCATCATCGACAGTCCCCGGGCTCTCGACGCCCAGTACGGCCTCTACCAGTTCAATCCGGGGCTTACCCGGCGCGGACTCGAGCCGGGGACGGAAGTGTGGGTCACCGTCCGCGCGCTCTTCGGTCAAACCGGCCAATGAAGAAACCCGCGTTGGTCTCCGTCGTTACCTTCGGCCCCGCTCTCTGCGCTCTCTTCTTCGGAGGAGCGTTCTTTTCAAAGGAGCATCGATCATGCGCTTCATCGGCTTCGCCCTGATGCTCGGCTCGCTCGCGCTCGCCGTGCCGAGGTCCGCTCGCGCCCAGGCGCCTCCGGGCGCCGGGCTCTCCGCGGCTACGAAAACCGACGTTCTCGAAAGCATTCGAAAGGGCCTTCGCTACCTGGAAGAGCACCAGAAGCCGGACGGCTCGTGGGAGAGTGATATCGGGATTACCGGCCTCGCGGCCCTGTCCTACCTCCGCAACCCCGAGGGGGCGGGAGGGGCCATTCCCGCGGACGTGGAGCGGGCTCTCAGCTACATCGTCTCGCTCGTGAAGCCCGATGGAGGGATCTACGTGCGCGATCTCCCCAACTACTACACGGCGGTCGCTCTCAAAGCGATCGTTGCGTCGGGGAAACCGGAGTACTCCCCTCTCATCGACAAGGCCAAAGTGTTTCTCGCGGGTCTCCAGGTGGACGAGGGCGAGAGCTACACCCCGGATCACAAGTTCTACGGCGGTATCGGGTACGGTTCCGACCTCAGACCCGATCTGTCCAACCTGGAGTTCGCGCTGGGCGCTCTCGCCGACGCGGACCTTTCCTCGCAGGATCCGCTCTGGAAAAAAGCGCTCCTCTTCGTTCAGCGGACGCAGAACCGCAGCGAGTCGAACGACCAGGCGTGGGCGGGAGACGACGGCGGCTTCGTCTACTACCCCGGCTTCAGCTACGGAGGCGATTCCAAGGGCACGCAGTCGTACGGAAGCATGACCTACGCCGGACTCATGAGCTACGCCTACGCCAACGTGAAAAAGGACGACCCGAGAGTGCAGGCGGCCCTGGGTTGGATCCGGGAGAACTACAGCCTCGACGAGAACCCCGGAATGGGGCAGAAGACGCTCTATTACTACTACATGGTCTTCGCGAAAGCGTTGAACGCGTTCGGCGAGGAGACCGTCGTGGATCGGGAGGGGCGGTCCCACGCCTGGAGGGAGGAGCTCGGTCGAAAGCTCGTCTCGCTGCAGTACCCGGAGGGTTACTGGGTGAACCAGGACCCTGCCTGGTGGCAGGACAACAAAGTCCTGGTCACTTCGTTCACGCTGATCGCGCTGGAGCACGTGCTGGGCGATCCCGGGAGAAGCCGTGACGGCAAGATCCAGTAGCTTCTTGTGCGCGGCGCTTCTGGCGGTCGCCTGGCGAGCGGAAGCCACGGGTAAGCTCGACAAGCTCGACGGCCCCACCGCGGGCAAGGTCAAGACCGCGATCGACGTGGCGCTGACGCCTCTTCGGTTCTCCCAGTCGATGACCGACGGCTCCTACGGAGACGAGCTCACGACGGCGCTCGCGGTGCGCGCCTTCCTGGAGAGCCATCGTCGCTACACCGAAGAGGATGGACCTTTTATCACCAAGGCCCTCGATGTTCTGTCGAGCGACAGCGACGGACCGGGGCGCTGGGTCTCGCGACTCGTCCTGTCCCGATCCTCGAAGAAACCCGACCCGACCGGGTGGCCGGCGGAGCTCGTTTCCGAGCTGGGTCCTTCGTCGAAGCTCAACGACGCTGCCGCTCTCGCGTTCGCCCTCGAAGCCGTGCTCGCTTCCGGCGCTACCCTCGACGACCGGTTCTGGCAGAGGGTCGTTCCCAAAGGAGGAAGCGCCGCTTCGGATTACGTGCTCGCCCTCGCGGCGAGGCGCGGCCACGGAAACCCGCAAACGGTCGCGCGCGCGGTCGCGTCCCGCTGTGCCCAGATCCGCTCCGGCCCGGCGCCGTATCAGGACCGCTATTTCCTCGCCGCGACGCTCGAAACGCTCTCGTCCGACCCGCGGGCGTCGGATGTTCCGGCCGATTGCGCCGGCGCGCTGGCGCAGGAGTTCCAGTCGCGGCAGGCGTTCGAGGGATTCTGGCTGCCGGCTCCAAAGGAGGACGGAGACAAGAGGCGGACGACCGCTCTCGCCGTGCTCGCGCTGGCGAAGCTCGTCGAGATCAAATAGCGACGCGCGATCGCACTCACGATGCTCGTTCTGGCGGGCCTTCTGGCGGCGGGGGCCAACCGCGACACCGCAGATTCGGTCCTCGCGGGCGGCGAGTTGGGAGCTTCCGCCGTGAGAAGCTCGGCGGGCCGGATTGGACTCGCCTACCTTATTAGTATCGCCGCGCTTCAGCTGACCCTCGGGGTCGGTGGCCGGGTGCTGAAGGGACCGGAGGAGCTCGTGGGGTCCCGGAAGACGCAGAGCGCGAGGCTCGACGCCTGGCGCCCGCTCACCGGTCTCGCGCTTCTCGCCTTCCTGGCCCACGTGGCGCGCAGAAACGGATCGGCGACGTGAGACGCTTTAGCGCTCTGGTCCTCGGCATCGCCCTCTTCGTCATCGTCACCGCGCAGATCGTCGAAAGGACGGTGGGAGGGTCCGTCTCTTCCGGAATCGAGCGCGTCCTTTCGGATCCGGGGCCGGAGGCCGCGCTCGCGGTGTTCGGACTCCTTCTCGTCGACGTTCTCCTTCCCGTTCCCTCGAGCCTGGTGATGGTCCTCAGTGGGACGTTGTTCGGAGTGAGCCGGGGGGCTTTGATCGCGTTCGCCGGGTCGCTCGCCGGGAACTGGCTGGGTTTCGAGCTTTCGCGGCGATACGGCGCCTCGATCGCCCTTCGACTTGTTGGCGCGGCCGACCTCGAGAGGATGCGAGGAACGGTCGCTCGCTACGGCGCCTTCGCCGTCCTGGTCTCGAGGCCGGTTCCGGTGGTGATGGAGACGTTGAGCGTCGTCGCCGGCCTCGGACACATGAAACGGAGCGCTTTCCTTTTCGCCTCGATCCTCGGCACCTTCCCCATATGCGTCGTCTACGCTTATGCCGGGGCCTTCTCCCTCGATGCCCGGAGCCTCCTCCCGGCGCTCGCCGCCGTCGTCGCCATACCGGCGACCGGCTGGATTCTCTGGCGCCGCGCCGCTATTCCCCGGCGAGCGGAATGACCTGCACCGCCGCGTCCCGAACTTCCTTCAGGAACCGGTCGATGGTCGATCCGCCCCACAGGATCTCCCAGCGCGAGCGTGCCGTCTGTCCGAAGATTACGTGGGTGATCCCCTCACGCCGGGCGAACTCGATGAGCCCGTCGGCGACACGATCGGCTTTCACCCGAACCACCGTGGCCCCGAGCCTCTCGGCGAGCTCGATGTTCTTTCCCAGCGCGTCTCGGTTCTTCGACCGGATGCGCCCCACGCTCTCTTTCGGAGTCTCGACATAGACCGCGTACCAGCGGGCGCCGAGTCTTCCCGCGATCCGGGCGCCGGTTCGGATGACGCGCTGGGCCTCGACGTTCGAGCTCATCGCCACCATCACCCGTTCGGGAATGAATGCGGGCTCGAGGCCTTCGCGCTCCCGGTAGGCCGCCGCCTTCTCCGAGACTTCCTCGGCGACGGCCCGGAGCGCGAGCTCGCGGAGGGTCGATAGATTTCCCTTGCGGAAGAAATTCGAGAGCGCCTGCTCCACTTTCTCGGGGCGGTAGATTTTCCCCTGGCGGAGTCTCGTCCTGAGCTCCTCGACCGAGACGTCGACGTTCACCACCTCGTCGGCGCGGTGGAGGAAGGTATCGGGAACGGTTTCCCTCACCCGCACTCCCGTCACCCGGCTGACGGCGTCGTTCAAGGTCTCCAGATGCTGGATGTTCACCGCGGTCATCACGTGGATTCCGGCGTCGAGGAGCTCCTCCACGTCCCGATACCGCTTCTCGTTCTTCGAGCCCGGGACGTTGGTATGGGCGAGCTCGTCCACGATCGCGACCTGCGGCTTGCGCGCGAGGATCGCCTCGACGTCCATTTCCTCCATCTCGACCCCGCGATATTGAACCTTCCGGCGGGGCACGACCTCGAGGTCGCCTATCTGCTCCTCGGTATCCTTTCGTCCGTAGGTCTCGACGAACCCGATCACCACGTCGAGACCGCTTCGCTTCAGGACCTGGGCGTCCTCCAGCATGGTGAAGGTCTTCCCCACCCCGGGAGCAGCCCCGATGTAGATGCGCAGGCGGGCGCGATCCTCGTCGTCGAGCCGCGCGAGAAGGGCATCGGGGGACGGTCGGCGGTTCTCTCCCACCTGACGATTCTACGGGAGTTGTGTCGATTGTGCAGATCACGCAGCTTGGTTCCGTACGACGTCACCGTAGACCCCGAGGTAGTCGCTCGCCATTCGTGGGGCCTCGAACCGCTCCTCGAACACCCGGCGGCAGGTGGCGCGGCTCAGGAGATTGATTCTCGCCACCGCCTCGACCGCTTCCTCGACGCTGTTCACGATATACCCCGTGACTCCGTCCTCCAGGACTCCGGGACCGATCCGCGCCAAAACCCGCCGGGGCTGCGCGGGAATGCGCGCCACGGCTCTCGTGGGTCGCGATGGTCCCGATCCGCATGACGTTTCGAATGGCACGTGATTGCTGTTCGCGTAGGGGACGTTGATGGGTCGATGAGTCCCAAACCCTTCGCTATCACCGGGTTCACCGTTTATGGATTTTTTGCGAACTCTTAAGGCCTTTTTTTCGAGTGAATCTCTACACTCGCCCCTGGTGAATCCAATGAACACGACAAACTCTTGCCGCTTTTGCTTCGGTGTCACCTTTACCCCGCTCCTCTTCCTGACGTACGGTGCGCCCGCGGTGGCGCAGTCCGAAAGCGAAACCGCGGAGCAAACGACGAGGGACGACGAGAAGGACTGGACCCTGAACGGGACCCTGGAGGGCTACTACGAGTACAACTTCAACGAGCCCTATAACCGCGTGAACCTCCTTCGCGCCTACGACACCAGGGCCAACTCGTTTTCCATCCAGCAGCTCGGGCTCGTTTTCGAGATCGCACCGGCGGTGGAGAAGAGCCGCCGCTTCGGACTTCGCGCCGATCTCCAGTTCGGACAGGCGACGGCGACGGTGCAGGGCTCGGAGGCCAACGAACCCCGCCCCGAGGTCTACCAGAACGTCTGGCAGGCCTTCGGCTCCTACGTCTTTCCCGTCGGAAACGGCCTTCGCACGGACTTCGGGAAGTTCGCCTCGATGCTCGGCTACGAGACGAACTACGCGAAAGACAACGATCACTTCTCGAGGGCCTACCTCTTCAACTTCCTGCCCTTCTACCACAGCGGGCTCCGGATGACGTACTCTCTCAACGACCGGGCCACGATCCTCTACATGCTGACGAACGGAGTCCAGCAGACGGAGGATTTCAACGACTTCAAGTCCAGCCACGTGGCTGCGATCCTGAAGCCGGCGCCGCCCATCACCTGGACCCTCAACTACTATTTCGGCCACGAGCAGCCGGATAGCTCGGCGGGCGAGGGACCCGACGGCCGATTCCGGGTCTTCGATACCAACCTCGCGGCCGCGCCCGGGGGTCCCTTCACTCTCGGCCTCGATTTCAGTTACACGACGAGCGAGGTGATGGCCTCCGACCCCGAGGGCTCCCTGACGGGGCTCGGGGTCTACGGGCGGTATCAGGCCGCTCCCAAAACCGCGCTCTCGGTGCGCTACGAGCGCCTGGATGACGAGGGGGGGCTCTTCGGCGGCGTGCCCCAGCTCCTCCAGGAAGTCACCTTTAGCGCCGAGTACCGGTTCGACGAAGGCTTCCTGCTCCGAGGGGAGCTCCGCCGCGACTGGTCGGATATTCCGTTCTTCGTGGGTTCCGATCCCTCGTCTCCGCAGGAGGGCCAGACCACGGCCCTCGTCGGAGTGGTCTGGTGGATCGGCGGAAAGAAAGGAGCCTGGTGATGGTCGCTGCGCTCATGTTCCTTCTGGGGATCGCGACGTTCGCCCTGCTTTTGGGATTTGTTTCCCTGTGTGAAAAGGTGTGAAGCCATGAACCTGCTACTGCTCGTTCTGAGTTTCGCGGTCGGAGCGTACCTGCTCTACGCCATGCTCCGGCCGGAGAGGTTCTGAGGAGAACGTCATGTCAACCGAGATTTTTTCCGTCATCTTCTTAATCGCGGTCCCGATCGCGACCAGCATCCCCCTCGGGGTCTACATGGCGCGGGTATTCCGCGGGCAGCGGACATTTCTCGATCCCGTGCTGGTACCGGTCGAGAAAGCGGTCCTGAAGCTCGCGGGAGTGGACCCCGCCGAAGAGATGGACTGGAAGCGCTACTCCCGGGCGCTTCTGTTCTCGAACGTCTGCATGTGGGTGGTGACGTTCCTGGTGGTGTCCCTCCAGAGGATCCTGCCTCTGAACCCGGACGGGATCGCGGGAATGGAGCCGACGCTCGCGTTCAACACGATTTCGAGCTTCACCACGAACACCAACCTGCAGCACTACAGCGGAGAGACCGGGCTTTCCTATCTCTCCCAGATGATCGCCATCACCTTCCTCCAGGTCGTGACCGCGGCGACGGGAATGGCCGCGCTGGTGGCCATCATTCGGGCGCTCGGCGGAAGCGGGATCGAGAAGCTCGGAAACTTCTACGTGGATCTCACCCGCGCCGCGGCGCGGGTTCTGCTCCCGCTCGCGGTCTTCGTCGCGCTGGTGCTGATCTCGCAGGGGACGCCGATGACGTTCCAAGGGGCGGCGCACGCGACCACTCTCGAAGGCGCCGAGCAGACCATCGCCCGGGGCCCGGTGGCCGCGGAGGTCGCCATCAAGCAGCTGGGAACGAACGGCGGCGGCTACTTCGGGCCGAACTCCACCCATCCCTACGAGAACCCCACGCGCCCTCTCGAATCTGTTCGAGACCTGGTCGATTCTGGCGATTCCCATGGCCATGGTGGTGACTCTCGGCGTCGATGATTCGGGACGCCAGTTCGCGCTCACGATCTTCCTCACCATGCTGGCCTCTACATTCCGCTCGTCGCCGTCGCCGTCCATCAGGAGCTCGCGGGCTCCCGGGCAATCGCCGCCATGGGAATCGACCAATCCACGGGCTCGATGGAGGGGAAGGAAGTCCGCTTCGGCGCCGGTGCCAGCGCTCTCTGGGCGGTGACCACGACCGTGACCTCGAACGGCTCGGTGAACTCGATGCACGATTCGCTGACCCCCTCGCCGGGCTCATGCCGATGATCGGAATGTGGCTCAACAACATCTTCGGCGGCGTGGGCGTCGGCTTCATCAACATGCTGATTTACATCGTGGTGACGGTGTTCGTCGCCGGAATGATGGTGGGCCGCACTCCCGAGTTCCTGGGAAAGAAGGTCGAGGCCTACGAGATGAAGCTCGCGAGCCTCGCGCTTCTGCTCCATCCGCTTCTGATCCTCGGGGCGACGGCCATCGCCTGTTACGTCTGGGCCACGACCGCCGATCCCGGAAACGCTCTCGCCTGGCTCAAGAATCCCGGACCGCACGGCTTCTCCGAAATGCTGTACGAGTTCAGCTCCGCCTCGGCCAACAACGGCTCGGGCTTCGAAGGCCTCGGGGACAACACTCCGTTCTGGAACATCTCGACCGGGCTCGTCATGCTGCTGGCGCGCTACATCCCCATCATCGCGCCTCTCGCGCTCGCCGCTTCTCTGGGCCGGAAGACCGCGGCGCCCGAGACCGAGGGGTCTCTAGGAGTGGACACCTTCACTTTCGGATTCACGCTCTGGGCGGTGGTCCTGATTCTCGGTGTCCTCATGTTCATGCCGGCGGCCGTGCTCGGCCCCATCGCCGAGCATCTTTCCATGTTGGCCGGGCCGAGGTGACGTCATGTTCAAGGAAATCAAAGAAGGCTTTCTCTTCACGCTGGTGACTCTGGTTCTGTTCGGAGGGGTCTACCCGCTATTCGTCTGGGGGGTGGGGCAGGTGGTGTTCTCTCGAAAAGCGGAAGGAAGCTTCGTTCGAAAGGACGACGGCACCATCCTCGGCTCGGAGCTCGTCGGGCAGGTCTTCACCCGACCCGAGTACTTTCACGGGCGGCCCTCGGCGGTCGACTACAACGCCGCTTCGACGGGAGGAACGAACTACGGCCCGTCGAATCCGGATCATCTGGCCGCCGTCCAGGAACGGGTGGCGGCCATCGTCGAGAGGGAAGGTGTTTCCCTCGACGAGATTCCGTCGGATCTGGTCACGGCGTCGGGCGGTGGGCTCGATCCCCACATCTCTCCCGAAGCCGCTCTCATACAGATCGAGCGCGTCGCCCGTGAGCGCGGCGTTGCCGCCGAGCGAGTTCGGGAGATCGTCGAATCGCACACCGAAGGACCCACGTTCGGCTTTCTCGGCAAGCCGCGGGTCCACGTACTCGGGTTGAATCTGGCGCTCGAGTTCGGAGGAACCCAGAACCATGACTGCCTGCCCGCAAGATCTCACCTTGGGATCCGGAGATTTTCCGGGGCGCGATCGTAGACTCGTTCCTGAAGCTCGACCCGCGCGTCCAGGTCAAGAACCCGGTGATGTTCATCGTCGAGATCGGGAGCCTTCTGAGCACGGTGGTCTTCGTCAACGAGCTTCTGACCGGAACCGGCAATCCCCTGTTCACCGGTCAAATCAGCTTCTGGCTGTGGTTCACGGTGCTGTTCGCCAACTTCGCCGAAGCCATGGCCGAAGGAAGGGGAAAGGCGCAGGCGGCGACGCTGCGCCGCACCAAGGCGGAGACCCTGGCCACCCGCATACTCGAGGACGGCACCACTGAGGACGTTCCCGCGAGCTCGCTGCGAAAAGACGACCTCGTTCTCGTCAGCGCCGGGCAGGTCATCCCCGGCGACGGGGAGGTGATCGAGGGGGTCGCCAGCGTGGACGAATCGGCGATCACCGGCGAGTCGGCGCCCGTGATCCGCGAGTCGGGCGGCGACCGGTCGGCGGTCACCGCCGGGACCCGGGTTCTCTCCGACTGGATCAAGGTCCGGGTCACGTCGAACCCCGGTGAGACGTTCCTCGACCGGATGATCGCCCTCGTCGAAGGGGCAGAGCGCCAGAAGACCCCGAACGAGATCGCCCTGGCGATCCTCCTGGCGGTGCTGACGCTGGTGTTCCTGTGCGTGGTGGTGACGCTCGAACCCTTCGCTCTCTACGGCGGCGAGTCCATCTCTCTCCCGGTGCTCGTCGCCCTTCTCGTTTGCCTCATACCCACGACGATCGGCGCCCTCCTCTCCGCCATCGGCATCGCGGGGATGGACCGTCTCGTCCAGCACAACGTTCTCGCGATGTCGGGCCGCTCCGTCGAGGCGGCGGGAGACGTGAATACGCTGCTCATGGACAAGACGGGAACCATCACCCTGGGCAACCGCCAGGCGACGGCTTTCCTTCCTCTCCATGGCGTCGCCGAGTACCGGCTGGCGGAGGCGGCCCAGCTGGCGTCGCTCTCGGACGAAACCCCGGAAGGCCGGTCGATCGTCGTGCTGGCAAAGCAGAAGCACGGGATCCGCGGCCGGGAGCTCCGAACGCACGAGGCCACGTTCATTCCCTTCTCCGCACAGACCCGCATGTCGGGGGTGAACATCGACGGCCGCCAGGTTCGTAAGGGCGCCGTCGACTCCGTCATCCAGCTGCTCGCGGAATCGGACAGGAAAACCGCCGACGACCTTCGCGCCATCGCCGACCGGATCGCCCGCTCCGGCGGCACTCCCCTCGCGGTCGTCGAGAACGGGCGCGCCCTCGGCATCGTTCATCTCAAAGACATCGTCAAGGGAGGCATCCGGGAGCGCTTTTCCCATCTGCGCGCCATGGGGATCCGTACGGTGATGATCACCGGAGACAACCCGCTGACCGCGGCCTCGATCGCCGCAGAGGCGGGGGTGGACGATTTCATGGCCGAAGCCTCTCCCGAGGACAAGCTCGCGCTCATCCGGAAGGAGCAGGCCGCCGGGCGGATGGTGGCGATGACCGGAGACGGCACCAACGACGCTCCGGCGCTCGCCCAGGCCGATGTCGGCGTCGCGATGAACACCGGGACCATGGCCGCCAAGGAAGCGGGCAACATGGTGGACCTCGACTCGAACCCGACGAAGCTCATCGAAATCGTCGAGATCGGAAAGCAGCTCCTCATGACCCGGGGCGCTCTCACCACGTTCTCCATCGCCAACGACGTCGCCAAGTACTTCGCGATCATCCCCGCGATGTTCATCCTCGCGTTCCCCCAGCTCGGATTGTTGAACGTGATGGGGCTCGCGACCCCGGAGTCGGCCATCCTCTCGGCGGTGATCTTCAACGCGATCGTCATCATCGCTCTCATCCCGCTGGCGCTGCGAGGAGTCCGCTACCGCCCTCTCGGCGCCGCTGCGATACTGAGGCGGAACATGCTGATCTACGGCCTCGGCGGCATCGTGGCCCCGTTCTTGGGAATCAAGGCCATCGACCTGCTTCTGACGGCGGTGGGGCTCGCTTGACGGGATGATAGGAGGGCGACATGGTGCATCGAAGGACGGTGATTGGCGGCCTCGGGGCGATGGCGCTCGGCGGAATTCGTCCGGCGCGTGCCGAAAGGCTGCGGACGATCGGTCTCCAGCTCTATACCGTGAGACGGGACCTGGAGAAGGACTTCGAGGGAACGCTTTCCCAGGTGGCGGAAGTGGGGTTCCGGGAGGTGGAGACCGCCGGGCTCTTCGGGCGCAGCCCCGCGGACGTTCGGGCGACCCTGGAGCGCCACGGTCTGAAAGCGTCCTCGATGCACGTCGATCTCCCGGAGATCGAGAAGGGCTTCGCCGGCACTCTCGAGACCGGGAAAACGCTCGGGGTCAGCTACGTAATCTGCGCCTGGCTCGCACCCGGCGAGCGCGAGAGCCTCGACCTCTACAAGCGGCATATCGAGACGTTCAACCGCGCGGGAGAAGAAGCGAAGAAAGCGGGCATACAGTTCGGCTTTCACTGCCACGACTTCGAGTTCGTCCCTCTCGAAGGCGTCGTCCCCTATGACCTTCTTCTGAAGGAGACGGAGGCGTCTCTGGTCCAGATGGAGATGGATCTCTACTGGATCACCAAGGCCGGAGCCGATCCCCTGCACTACTTCCAGGAGTACCCGGGTCGCTTCCCGCTGGTGCACGTCAAGGACATGGACCGCACTCCACAGAAGAATTTCACCGAGGCGGGAAAAGGGGTGGTGGACTTCAAGCGGGTTTTCGCCCAGGCGAAGCTCGGGGGAATCCGCCACTACTTCGTGGAGCAGGACGAAACGCCGGGTCCCGCCATCGAGAGCGCACGAGAGAGCTTCCGGTACCTCGAGAGCCTCGACTTCTGACGCGCTCCGTAGAGTAGAATCGCGCCGTCCTCATGGAGCCGGCGTTTCAGAATCCCTCCCTTCTCTGGCGCAATCCCGGCCCGAAGTCCGCCTACGACGTCGTGATCGTCGGTGGCGGGCTCCACGGCCTCGCGACCGCGTACTACCTCGCGAAGAATCACGGTATTCGCAACGTCGCGGTTCTCGAGCGCGGCTGGCTCGGGAACGGGAACGCGGTCCGGAACACGACGATCATCCGTTCCAACTACCTGCGGGACGACAGCATGCCGCTCTACGAGCTCTCCCTGAAGCTGTGGGAGACCCTCGCGGCGGAGCTCGACTACGACATGCTCTTCGACCAGCGGGGCGTCCTCGCGCTCGCGCACACCACGGCGGAGGCGAACGACGCGAGGCGGACGGTCTATGCCAACCGGCTCCACGGAATCGATGCGGAGTGGCTCGAGCCCCGGGAGGTCAAAGCGTTCTGCCCGATCCTGAACATCTCCCGGGAGGTGCGCTATCCCGTGGTCGGCGCCTCGCTGCAGCGCCGGGGCGGCATCGCGCGCCACGACCTCGTGATGTTCGCGCTCGCGCGGGCCGCGAGCGCGAGAGGAATCGATCTCCTCCAGGGCTGCGAGGTCACGGGCTTCCGAATCGAGAACAACCGCATCCAGGGGGTCGAGACCTCGTTCGGAACCATCGCCGCCGGCAAGGTCGCCCTCGCCGGCGCGGGACGGACGCCGCTTCTCGCGCGGATGGCGGGGTTCGACCTCCCCATCCAGAGCACGCCGCTCCAGGCCCTGGTGTCCGACGGCCTCGAGCCCGTCTTGAACTGCGTCGTCATGTCCGGACTCCTCCACGTCTACGTGAGCCAGGCGAAGAACGGAGGGCTGGTCATGGGGGCCGCGCGCGACAACTACGTCTCCTATGCCCAGCGCGGCTCGCTCAACATCCTCGAGTGGCAGATCCAGGCGGCGCTCGAGCTCTACCCCATCATGAGCCGTGCCCACATGCTCCGCACCTGGGCGGGGATCGTCGACGTGAGCCCCGATGCGTCGCCGATCATCGGCCGGACTCCCGTCGAGAACCTGTTCGTCAACTGCGGGTGGGGCACCGGGGGCTTCAAGGCGACGCCGGTTTCGGGATACGTATATGCCCACACTCTCGCTCACGGCGAGCCTCATGCGCTGAATGCCGCGTTCTCGCTGGAACGGTTCGAGACCGGAGCCCTCATCGACGAGCACGGCGCCGCGGCGGTGGCGCACTAGCATGCTTCTGATCGCGTGCCCCTATTGCGGGCCCCGGGAAGAGAACGAGTTCCGCTACGGGGGCCAAGGGGTTCCGATCCCGTTCGAGGCCGACGACCGCACCTGGGCGCGTTTTCTCTATTACCGGGACTCCCCCGCCGGTCCGTTCACCGAGCGCTGGGTGCATACCCATGGCTGCCGGCAGTGGTTCTACGTCCGGCGCGATACACTCAGCCACGAGATCTCCGCCACCGGCAAGCTCGACGAGGAGCCGAGGTGAGGCGACTCGCCGAAGGCGGCCGCATCCGGCGGGACCGTCCGCTGCGCTTCACCTGGGACGGCCGCGAGCTCACTGGCTACGAAGGCGACACCCTGGCCTCGGCGCTGCTCGCGTCCGGCGTCGACGCGGTGGGAACGAGCGCTTCGCACGGCCGGCCCCGCGGAATGACGAGCGCGGGAATCGAGGAAGCGAGCGGGTTCGCCCAGATTCTCTCGGGAGGCGCGAGCGAGCCTCTCGTCCGCATGACGGCAGTCACGCTCTATGAGGGTCTTGGGGCGGAGAGCCGGAGCTCGAAGGGCGTTCTCTCGAGCGACACGGACCCCGGCCGATTCGACAAGCGATACGCGCACTGCGACGTTCTCGTCGTCGGCGCCGGCCCGTCGGGAATCGCCGCGGCGCTCGTCGCCTCCGCGGCCGGTTCCAGGGTGATGCTGGTCGAGGCGGACGACGAGGCGGGCGGGGCGTTGCTAAGAGACGGCGAGCTTCCAGAGTGGGTGGAACGATCGCTCGCCAGGCTGACGGCCGCCCCCGAGACGCGGGTGCTCACGTCGGCGACCGCGGCGATGATGCTCGATCAGAACGGGGCGATCGTCGTCCAGCGAATCGGCTGCCGGCTTTCCGCGAGCGCGCGGCAGGGGCTGAGCGAGCAGCGGCTCTGGCAGGTGCGCGCGAAGGCGATCGTGATCGCCACCGGCGCCCTCGAGCGGCCGATCGTTTTTCAGGACAACGACCGGCCGGGGGTGATGCTCGCCTCGGCCGCGCGGGTGTATCTGCGCCGCCACGCGCTCGCGCCCGGGCGCGGGACTGTCTTCACCACGACCGACGACGGCTACCGGACCGCTCTCGATTGGCACGCCGCCGGAGTGGAGGTGGCCGGCGTCATCGATCCTCGCCCCCGGGGGCGAGGAGAGCTTCCGCAGAAGGCTGTGTCGGCAGGCATTCGCGTGGCGCGCGAGTCGGTGGTCGAGACGACGTTCGGCGACGAGACCGGCCGCCTTCGTGCCGTACGCGTACGGACGCCCACCGGCAGCGAGGAGATCCGGACGGACCTTCTCGCGGTTTCGGGAGGGTACGAGCCTTTCCTCGACCTCCACCTGCAGAGACGAGGACCCACCCGGTACGACCCGACGCTCGGCGCGCCCGTGGCGTCTTCGGCCCTCCCCGGCCAGTGGATCGCGGGCGCCGCCAACGGAGCGACGACCGTCGCCGACTGCCTCGAGGACGGCGCACGCGCCGGTCGCGAGGCGCTCGCGGCGGTGGGCTTCACCGCTAAGGATTGGACTTCACCGCCCGCCGCGCGCCTCGAAGAGGATGAACCGTTTCTTCTCTTCCGCGTGCCTGCGCCGGATGGTGACGAGTCGCGGTCGTTCGTCGACCTCTTCCGCGACGGCACCCTCCTCGGGGTCGAGCGCGCGGTCGGAGCCGGCATCCGGCACATCGAGCACGTCAAGCGGTACACCGTCATCGGCACCGGAGTCGAGCAGGGTCGAAGCGCGAAGACGAACGCGGCGGCTCTGACCGCTTTCCTTACCGAGCGTCCCCTCGCATCGGTGGGTACGTCGGGAAGCCGCCCGCCGGTCGAGCCCCTTTCGTTTCGTCTCCTCGCCGGGCGCGCGACGGGCGAGAGGTTCGAGCCCGTCCGCACCACCGCGATCCATGGCGCGCACCTGGCCCGGGGCGCGGTCTTCGAGCCCTCCGGCCAGTGGCTCCGTCCGAACCATTACCCGAAGATGGGCGAGTCGATGGAAGACGCGGTCCGGCGAGAGTGCCGGGCCGCCAGAGGCGCGGTCGCGGTCATGGACGTCTCCACCCTCGGGAAGATCGACGTGCGCGGCCCCGACGCCGTGTGGTTCCTGGAGCAGCTCTATGCGAACGCCATCGCGACGATCCCCGTGGGCAAGGCCCGCTACGGCGTGATGTGCCGGCTGGACGGCTCGATACTCGACGACGGCGTCGTCATGCGCACCGGAAACGACCGATTCTTCATTACCGCCTCCACCGGTCATGCGGGCGCGGTCGTCGATTGGATGGAGGAGTGGCTTCAGACGGAATGGCCCGGCCGCCGCGTCTTCGTGACGTCGCTTACGGAGCAGCTATCGACCCTCGCCGTCGTCGGCCCGAAATCGCGAGACGTGCTCGGGGAGCTCTCCCCCGGTCTCGACCTGTCGAAAGAAGCGTTTCCGTTTCTCGCCGTCAGAAGGGCGACGGTCGCGGACGTTTCCGACGCCCAGATCGCGCGCGTGAGCTTCTCCGGGGAGCTGGCCTTCGAGGTGAGCGTTCCCTGGGACCTCGGTGCCGCGCTCTGGAGCAAGGTCCTCGCCGCAGGCGAGCCCTTCGGAATCCAGCCCTATGGGCTCGAGGCCCTTCAGGTGCTTCGAAGCGAGAAGGGCTACATCATCGTCGGACAGGACACCGAGGCGACCACGACCCCGTTCGACGCCGGCCTCGGGTGGCTGGTGGCGAGGGAGAAAGACTTCGTCGGAAAGCGCTCCTTCGCGCGGCCCGCTCTGCGGGCGCTGGATCGGCCGCAGCTCGTGGGGTTCCTTCCGGAGGAGACGAGCTTCGTGCTCCCCGAAGGGGCGGGTCTGGTGTCGACGGTCTCGGCTCCGCCGATTGCGATTCAAGGTCACGTCACGACCAGCCATTGGAGCGAGACCCTCGGACGGTCGTTCGGCCTCGCCCTGGTGAAGGGAGGGCGCGCCCGGCACGGGGAGACGCTCTACGCACCCATCGAGGACCGAGTCGTTCCGGTCCTTCTGGTCGACCCGGTTCACTACGACAAGAAAGGAGCGCGCCGCGATGGATGAGCCGACCCTCGTCCCTCTCGGACCGCGCTCTCAGATCGACTTGCGCGCCCGAGGCGGCGCCGTCGAGCGCGTGGCGAAGTATCTTTCGATCCCCGCCCTCCCCGCGCCCAACCGTTTCGTCGCGACCCCACGGGGAGACTGCTTCTGGCTCGGACCCGAGGAGTGGCTCGTCGTCGGTCCCCCGTCCTCGCGCGCGGAGACCCTGGAGGCGCTGGAACGAGCGGTCGGGCCCGAAGACGGGGCCGCCGTCGACCTGTCGGCGAGCCGTGTCCTTTTCGAGCTCCAAGGTCCGAAAGCGCGAGACGTTCTCGCCAGCTGCTGCGCCCTGGACCTCCATCCGCGAGTCTTCGAGCCCGGAAGCTGCGCCCAGACCCTCCTGGCCAAAGCCCAGGTGCTCCTGAGCAACGTGGACGGTGCCCCGACCTACCGGCTCCTCGTCAGACCGTCTCTTGCCGAGTATGTCGTCTCCTGGCTTGTCGACGGGATCGAGGGCGTTCGGGCCGAGCCGGAATCGTTCTGATCGTACCGAGCGGGGGCGAACGGCGCAGTTACCCTCTATCTCGCTCGAGAGAGCGCCGGTTCGGGACGTCCGCCCGGCTCCACAGGGGCGTTCCGTCAATGTTCCTGAAGACGAACTTCTTACGACTGGCGTCGCCCGGCCAGCCTCCGCAAGCGCTCCATGGGACGGCGCAGCGAGCGTCCGCGCCGGTATAGAGCCGACCACAGGTCCCCGACGCGGGCGACGCGGCTCGGAAGAGTCCGCAGGGTGAACGTCCGGGGCCCGGCCTCGCCGCTCTCGACTTCCTCCCAGGTACAGGGCGCGGACACGGGCGCGCCCGACTTCGGCCGCACGGCATAGGCCGCGGCGAACGTCGCGCTGTATCCGTTTCGTCCGGTGTCGATGAAAATGCGCCCTTCGCGGTCTGCCTTGCTGAACTCCTGCGTGAGGTTGCCCGGCTGGCGCTCCACGAGGAGGGTTCCGACTTCGACCGCGAAGCGGGACACCTCGCCGAAGTCCGCCCTCCTGTCGAGCGGGACGACGATGTGGAAGCCTTTGGAGCCCGAGGTCTTCACCCAGCTCGGAAGCCCGAGCTCGTCGAGGAGCTCGCGAAGTCCGAGCGCCGCCTTCCGGAGAATGTCCGGGACCTCTGCCGACGGGTCGAGGTCGAAGACGCAGAGATCGGGATGGAAGAGATTCGGCGCGCGGGATGCCCACACGTGCGGTGTGACGCAGTTCTGGTTGGCGAGCCAGAGAAGCGATCGCTCGTCGCCGACGAGCGGATGGCGAACCATACCGTCCTTCTTCGGGACCTCGACCCGCGAGAGCCATCCGGGAGCGCCCCTTTTGACGTCTTTCTGGAAGAAACCCTTCGCGCCGATGCCAGCCGGGTACCGCTCCATGGTGATCGGACGCCCGCGCATGTGCGGCAGCATGAACGGTGCGATCGTCTCGTAGTACGAGGCGAGCTCACCCTTGGTTATCCCGTCCTCGGGGAACAGCACCTTCTCGGGGTGCGTGATCAAGGACTCTCCCGCACGACCTCGCGCGCCGACTTGTCGGCGCGAACGCCGAGGAACCGCGGATGGCGGAGCTTTCCGTGCACCGTCCACTCGATGAACGCCGACCTGCACCACGATCTCGGGACGCGCCCAGTGAGCGCCCGCGCGGGGAAGTCCGATCGCCCGGGTGAAGGGAGGCGTCGGGATCTCCAGGCTCGAAAGCCGGCGTCGAAGCGAAAGGAGCAGCTTCGTGTCGAAGCCCGTGCCCACTTTCCCGGCGAAGACGAAGTCCGGGCCGTCGAAGTAGCCGACGAGAAGCGCCCCGAGACCCACCCGTCCCCCGCGCGGATCGGTGAACCCGCCCACCACGAGCTCCTGCGTCGCCTCGCACTTCATCTTCAGCCAGTGCGGGGAGCGCCGATGCTCGTACCGGGAGTCGCGGCGCTTGGCGATGACGCCTTCCCAGCCCTCGCTGCAGGCGTGCTCCCACGGGGCAGCGCCTTCCACCGCCGCCACCCGCCGCAGGGGGGAGCGAAAGGGCAAGCGGCCCAGGACCGCTCGACGGGTCTCGAGCGGCAGCGAGGTGAGGATCTTCCCCTCGAGCCACAGGACGTCGAACACGTGGTACCCCACCTCGGCCGCTCTACCCCATACGCCGGTGGCCTCGCCATCGAGGATCACGTCGCGAAGGGGCAGGTTCGCGATCGCCTCGACGACGGATGGATAGGACGCGTTTTGCGGCAATCGGTTCCGGGACAGCAGACGAACCTCGTGGCCGTTCTTGAAGGCGAGCATGCGGATGCCGTCGAGCTTGCGCTCGAAGATCCACTCCGGCCCGGTGAACCGTTCCTGGGTGAGCGTCGCCGCCATCGGCTCGAGCCAGTCGGGAAAGGCGTCCCCCATGAACGCATCATTCCCGCGATCGGGCCGGCCACGCAAGGCCGGGCTCAGCGGCCGATCGACGGGACTGCCGTGACCGCCCCGGCGAAGCGCAGGCGACCCAACTATGCCGGCCAGTCGGATCGATCTCTCGTGCCCGCGGGCAGACTGCAGCGGAGCGGCGGAACCGCGCCGCCGTCTAGCTCACCACTCGCATCCGTAGGAGGCAAAGGAGGAACGGGCCGCATCGAGCGCGGCCTTGCACCCGGCGGCGAGGCTCGCCTTGGCGGTGGGGTTTGCCGCGGCCTGCCGCCACTGATCGCGCATCTGATCCATGCTCTGCCGCTGCATCGCTCTTGCATCCTCGGGTACGTGGTTGACGATACAAGCTTCGACCTTGCTCAGGTAGTCGTCACACTCGGCAACGCCGATGGTGTTTGAAGCGGCGGGACCAGCCGACTGTTCCGAAGCGGGCTGCTGACTGCAGCCCATCCCCATCGCGGCGGCGACGAACGCAAGAGAGAAGAGACGGTTTGCTGTCTTCACGAATACATCACTCCTTGTGGATTCGAAATGGACTCGGTGAGCGCGCTTCAGCCCGGGAATTGTATCAGATGGCGCGAAGACGCCAATCCTTATGTTTTCTGACGGATCCTTATTGGACTGCGGACGCCCTGCGATCGACCATGACCCGAATGGAGGATCCTCTCATGACTCGCGTCCTGTCGATGGTTACCCTGTTTTGCCTGAACCCCTTCGGAGTAGCGCGCGCAGGGGAAGCGCCCGTCCCTGCCGCTTTCGACCGGCTTCGCTCTCTCGCCGGCAACTGGGAGGGAACGTTCCAGTGGTCCGGGGCCCGCAGCGATTCCGGAAGGATGAACGCCACCTACCACCTCACCGGCAATGGCTCCGCGGTGGTGGAGACCCTGATCCAGGAGGACGTCCCGGTGATGACCACCCTGTACCATACCGATGGAGCCGATCTGCGGCTGACGCACTTCTGCGCCGCGCAGAACCAGCCGCGCCTCAAGGCATCCCGAATCGACGAAGAACAGGGGCTGTTGGAGTTCTCTTTCGTCGACATCACGAATCTTCCGACCCCGGGCGCAGCCCATGTCGACGGACTCGAGCTCCGATTCCTGGGACCGGACCGGATTCGACTCACGTTCACCTTCGTCAGCGACGGGGCGCGCAGCTACGAACGGATCGACCTCGGGCGAGTCCCGTGAGCTCGTCGCGGTGGGCGCCTGCCGACCGCGCCTCCCCGTCGGAAACGATTCGACATCCGCCCCCGGACTCCGCTATCGTGCCTCGCATTCCGGGAGGTCCGATGAACCGACGGCAGGCACTGAAATCCATCGGCGTCGCGGCCGCGCTTCCGCTCTCGCCGAGCGAGCTCTTCGCCCTCGGTCGGAGAACCCACCTGCACATCCAGGCGGACGCGAGCGACGACCGATACATTTTTCTGAGCCTCGACGCCGACGAGAGCGAGATCCTCTCGGTCGCGACCGAGGTCATCCTTCCCGAGACCGATACCCCCGGCGCCCGCTCGGCGAAGGTGCCGGAGTTCATCGACGCCGTCCTCACGAGCTGGTTCGGCGACGACGAACGGAAGCGTTTTCTCCGGGGGATTCGCGATCTCGACGAGCGGGCGCGATCCGAGGAAGGGGTTGGTTTTTCAGCCTGCCCGGACGCGACTCGGGTTCGAATCCTGCGGGAGCTGGAAGCCGATTCCCTTCGAGAGCTCGGAAGCGTCGCCCCCACGCGGGTCGCCCGTCGTGCCTCGCAGACCGCTCCGGGGGCGCCGTTCTTCTCGGTTCTCAAGTGGCTCACGCTGTTCGGCTACTACACCTCGTCGGCGGGAATGAACGAGGAGCTGGAGTACGTCGAGTTTCCGGGCACCTACGACGGCTGCGCTCCTCTGCGGAGCAGGTGAGTCATGGCGGCAATCGCGCAGAGAAAAGTCTACGACGCGGTGGTGGTGGGCTCCGGAATCACCGGAGGATACGCGGCGATGGAGCTCACGAAAAAGGGGCTCCAGACCCTGGTGCTCGAGGCCGGGCGGCCCATCTCTCCGGAACGGGACTACGTGGAGCACGTTCCCCCGTGGCAGATGCGGTTTCGCGGGCTCGGCGATCGAGAGGCGCTCGCCCGGGACCAGCCGATCCAGAGGGCCTGCTACGCTTGCGACGAGTGGTCGAGCAAGTTCTTCGTGAACGATCGCGAGAATCCCTACACCGTCGACAAGGACAAGCCCTTCGCGTGGATCCGGGGCCGCCAGGTCGGCGGACGCTCCATCATGTGGGGCCGGCACACGTACCGCTGGAGCGATCTCGACTTCGAAGCCAATGCCAAGGACGGCCTCGGCGTCGACTGGCCGCTGCGCTACGCCGACGCGGCCCCGTGGTACGACTACGTCGAGGACTTCGTGGGCATCAGCGGACGGGAAGAGGGCCTTCCGCAGCTTCCCGATGGAAAGTTCCTTCCGCCGATGGAGTTCAACTGCGCCGAGCGCACGGTACGAGAAGCGCTTTCCCGAAGTTTCGGCGGAGAGAGGGTCTTAACCAACGGTCGGGTGGCGATGCTCACCCGGGAGCACCGGGGCCGGGCGCCCTGCCACTATTGCGGGCCCTGCGAGCGGGGCTGCGCGACCCGGTCCTACTTCAGCAGCTTGAACGCGACGCTTCCGGAAGCCCTGGCGACCGGGCGCCTCACGCTGCGGCCGCACAGCGTCGTCGAGAGCATCCTCTACGACGAGGAAACGAATCGGGTCGACGGGATCCGCGTAATCGACGCTCAGACCCACGAGTCCTTCGAAGTACAGGGTCGCGTCGTGTTCCTCTGCGCCTCGGCGCTGGAGTCCGCGCGAATTCTCCTGAACTCGAAGAGCTCGCGGTTTCCCGACGGCCTCGCGAACTCGAGCGGAGAGCTCGGCAGGAACCTCATGGACCACGTCATGGGCTGGGGCGCCGAGGGAAGGATCCCGGGAAGCGAGGACCGCGTACCCTGGGGCCGCAGAAATCCCGGTATCTACGTTGCTCGATTCCGGAACGTGAAGTCGAAGCACCCCGGGTTCCTCCGCGGCTACGGGTTCCAGGGCTCGGGATTCCGCGAACGGTGGGAGCACGGACTCGACACTCCCGGTTTCGGCGCCGAGTTCAAGCATTCGCTGCGGAACTGGGGTCCCTGGCGGCTGTCGTTCTACGGCTTCGGCGAATGCCTTCCGAACCGCGAGAACTACGTCACCCTCGACCCCGAAGTGCGCGATCGCTGGGGTATCCCGGCGCTCCGGATCCACATGAAGTGGGGAGAGAACGAGCGGGCGCTGCTCGAGGACATGGCGGTCACCGCGGCAGAGATGCTCGAGTCCGCCGGAGCGACGGATATCGAGCTCACCCGGGAGGACAATCCTCCCGGACTCACCATCCACGAGATGGGCACGGCGCGCATGGGCCGCGATCCGAAGACCTCGGTCCTGAATGCGTTCAACCAGGCCCACGACGTTGCCAACCTGTTCGTGACCGACGGCTCGGCGATGACGTCTTCGTCCTGCGTGAACCCCTCGATCACATACATGATGCTGACCGCGCGGGCCTGCGACTACGCGGTGAAAGAGATGGACCTGAGCCGCATTTGAATGCGGGCCTTTCTCGATCGCGGCCGGAGGGATCCGGCAAAGCGGGTCAGCGAGCCTCAGGCTCCGGACCCATGGCTACGCTCGCTTCCGCGACCATGACCGAGATCAGGCGCGCGACGTCGCCGATGGCGCGCCGGGTGGAGGCGCTCGCGCGCTCTCCATTCCCCCAGATGTCCAGGGCTCCAACGGTGGAGTTCGCCGCGACGAGCGGAACCCTGGCTCCGTCCTCGGGAAGCGGCATTCCTCCGTCGAGCTCCAGAGTCCGTTGCGGGATGGGTCCCGTTCCCTGCCCGCGGTCGGACACCGCGAGAATTCGCCCCTGGCGGTCGCGCACGACGGCCGCTGAAAGGGGAAAGACCGCGCGCGCCGCCTCGAGAACCCGGGTCAGCCGAGGCTCGATCGGCCCGGCGAGCTCGAGCTCGCTCGCGGCAGCATGGATGACGTCGAGCTGCTTTCGCGCTTCCGAAAGCGCGCCCACCCTCCTGCTTCGCGAGCCGAAGGATGCGGCGATGAGTCCGCAAACCGCGAGGCCGAAGAACGCGAGGATGTCGTCCTGGCTGTGGATGGCCAAACGGAGATACGGCCGCGTGAGAAAGAAGTTGAGGCTCAGGGCCGAGGAAACCGCGGTAGCCACCGCCGCCCAACGTCCGCCGAGCTCCGCGATGACGATGACGAGCGCCAGGAACGCGAACGTCAGATTGGAGGCGGTGGTAAAGTCGCGCAAGGGTATCAGCGCCATCCCCAGAAGAACCGCGGCGAGCGGACCCAATCCCGCATAGAGAAGACTTTCGCTATCGGCTTCCATTTTCGGCCTCCTGACTCAGCACTCCCGAAACCGGTAGCCCACCCAGGGCTCGGTGAGCACGTACTTCGGGTGCGCGGGGTCGGTCTCGATCTTCTTTCGCAGCGACGCCATGAGGACGCGAAGGTACTGCGGCTCGGAGACCGCGCTCGGCCCCCAGATGGCCTTCAGAATCGTCCGATGGGTGAGGACCTTGCCCGGGTGGCGGGCGAGAAACGAGAGGAGCTCGAATTCCTTCGGCGTCAGGCGTATCTCCTCTTCCCCCCGGATCACCCGATGCCGCTCGAAGTCGATGGTCAGGTCGGACCGCACGAGAGTTCCCGTCTCCTCCTCCAGGGACGCTTGCGAGCGCCGGAGGCAGGCGCGCACGCGCGCCAGGAGCTCTTCGGGGCCGAAGGGTTTGGTCACGTAGTCGTCGGCGCCGAGATCGAGCGCCGCGACCTTGTCCTTCTCCGAATGGCGCGCCGAAAGAACGATGATGGGAACGGTCGATCGCTCTCGTACTCTGCGGCAGACTTCGAATCCATCGACGTCCGGTAGACCGAGGTCCACGATCAGTAGATCGGGGGGATCCGCTTCCAGCTCGGTGAGCGCGCCGGCTCCGGTGACGACGCTCTGGACTTCGTAGCCCCGGGAGCGCAGGAGCGGAGTCACCGCCCGGAGGATCGGGAGCTCGTCGTCCACGATGAGGATACGCGGCTGGCGGTTCACGTCCGGCCCTCGGGCGCGAGCGCCGCCGCGCGGCTTCGCGCCGGCACCAGGATCGTGAAACAGGCGCCGTCGGGCGGCGCGTTCTCCGCCCAGATCCGGCCGCCTTCGGCCGCGAGCAGCCCGCGGGTGATGGAGAGCCCGAGCCCGACGCCGGTGGCGTGACGGGAAGAGCCTACGCCGCGGTAGAAGGGATCGAAGAGCCGTTCCAGATCGGCGGGGTCGAGCCCCGGCCCCTGATCGAGGACGCTCACATGGAGCCCCTCTTCGTCGAGCCAGGCGCGCACCCGGATGACCGAGCCCTCGGGCGAATGCTGAGCGGCGTTCTCCAGCACGTGGGCGAGCGCCCCCGACGTGAGACGGGGATCGACCTCGACTTCCCGATCGAGATCGGCGTCGATCTCGACGCGATGGGCGGCGAGTCCCTGGGCGACCAATGTCACCCCGGCGTCCACCACGTCCCCCGGCAGGATCCATTCGCGCTCGGGGGTGATGCCGGCGTCCACCTGCGCCATGTCGAGAATGAACTGAAAGAGCCGTCTCAGCCGGTGGACCTCCCGGAGAGCCACCTCCGCCTGCCCCTCTCGTTCCTCCTTGGAAATCTCGGGGTCGACGAGGTTCGCGACCGCGACCTGGATGGCGGTGAGCGGCGTCCGGAGGTCGTGGCTGAACGACGCCAGGACCGCCGAGGCGAGCTCCGCCCGTTGGCGCTCCAGCTCCGCCGACTTCCTTTCCTCGAGGAAGTGCGCTCTTTCGACGGCGATCGCCGCCAGGCCCGCGAGCGCGTCGAGCGTTCCCGGATCCACGGTCGGACCGGCGGCGCTCAGGAGCCCGATGGGACGGGTCCCGATTCGAAGCGGAACCACCTGCTCGATCACTCCGTCCTCTCCGGAGCGCGTTTGATGGCCGCCGTACGTCCGCCGCAGCGCATCGAACTCGATGGCGCCTCCGGCCCTCGCGAGAAAACGGTCGAGCTCGCCTTCTTTGAGCGAGCTCGCGCGAATTCCGCCCTCGTGTCTCTCCCAGCCTTTCTCCCGAGGAAGGAACAGCGCCAGGGTATCGAGCTCGAATCGCCGCGCGGCGTGCCGGGCGAGCGTTGGGAGGGCGGACGTGCTTTCGGTTGTGAGAAGGACGTCGCGGCTGAGATCGAACAACCGCGTCACTTCGTCGCGGCGGGCGAACGCTTCTCTCGCCCGGGCGCGAGCCGCGGACGAAAGGTTGCTCGCGACGATGGCCACGATGAGAAACACCAGCAGCGCAATCCAGTTGTGGGGATCGGCGACGGTGAAGGTCCCGACGGGTGGAAGGAAGAAGAAGTTGAGCGCACCCGTCGCGATGACCGCCGTCACCACCGCGACCCACAGCGGGCCCCGGGTGGCCACCACCAGGATCACCAGCAGAAACGACAGCGAGACGGTGGCCGGAGTCGAGCTCTCGAACCAGATTCGATAGAGGGCGACGAGAACGAAAATCGCCGCATTCGCGATGAACAGCTCGACCAGGTCCCAGAGCCGCGACGATGTCATGATCGGCAAGCGGTCCAAGTCTATCCCCTGTTGAACCTCCTCGTCATCATTCGGCGGTCGTGGTCTTCGAAGCCCCACCTTCGGTAGAGCTCCGCCGCCGGGTTGTCCTTTTCGACCTCGAGGTGCAGGGCCCGAACCTGAAGCTCCCGGCAGGCTTCGCCGATCACGTCCAGCGCCCGCCTTCCGAGACCGCCGCCGCGATGAGAGGGCGAAACGAAGAGCTCGTCCACGAAAGCATCCCTTCCCCCGTACTCGAGACTCCAGCCGAGGGTGAGAACGAAGTAGCCGACCGGGGTGCCGCCGTCGCGGAACAGCCACGCGCGTCCGAGCGCGGGATCGGCGAGAAACGGCTCGAGCGCGGCGCGCGCCTTCTCCAGGTCGAACGGATAGCGTTCTTCGGCGTAGAACCGCTCCATCATGTCCAGGATGGCGTTCGCCGCGGGTACGGCCGCGATCTCGACTTCGATCGTCACTGGTTCGCCGTCGCCGTCTCTGCCGCCAGATCCGCCCACACGCCGGGGTGCGACGCGCGGAGGGTCGAGCCGGCGGGAAGGAGAATCGGCGTGCGGAAGAAATACTTTTCACTCCATGCGCGATCGAAGCGATCGATCGCGAGCAGAAGCCGGATGGTGCCGTCGGGCGCCACGGTCTCGACACGGAGAGGAGATCCGTCCGCGGCGGTCGCGAACAGAGCCACCAGCCGCACGGCTTCGTCCAGGTCGAGCCGGGGCGTGACGATGGCGACGGAGCGTACGGGCTCGGCGTCCTTCGAGAACCAGAGGCCGAGGGCGGTGCGGTCCAGGATCGTCTTTCCCTCGGCCCCCCAGCCTTTCACGTAGTGAAGCTCCAGGAGAAGGCTCGACGAGGGGAGGAGCCGCCGGCCGAGGCCCTGGGGAAAGGAGATCCGCCCCCGATCGGGAAGCCAGGTCGCGAGCGGCTCCGCTTCTTCGCAGGAGTCGCCGACGAGAATCGTTGCGCGGCGGAGAATCGAGGCTTGTCCGGGAAAGACCGCGACCGCGGTGACGACGCGAGAGGCCTGAAGTCCCGTGGGGAGAACCAGGCAGGCCGTCTTCTCGGAATCGTCTTCCCCGACCACGACGTCTCTGGGCGCCCTCAGGAGCAGATCGGGCTCCGGAAGCCCAGGAGCCGGGGGGCTCTCGTCTCGTCCCGGCGGTTCACCTTCCGGAGTCGCTCCCACGGCCCAGTCCACGAGAGTATCGAGCTCCTGGGCGGTGAGCATCCGCTCGTCGCGGAAGGGTCCCCCTTCGTCGCCGGGAAGAAACGGCGGCATCCTTCCTTCGAGAAGGGCGAGCTTGATGGCGTTCGCCCAGGGCACCGCCTCCTGATAGTCGAGAAGCGACATCGGCGCGACGCCCCCCGCGCGATGGCATCCGCCGCAATGACGGAGGAAGAGCGGCCGCACGTGCTCTCGAAAGTTGAAGCGGGAGAGGGTCGGCTCGTGCGCGTCGGCGGCGGAAGCCGCGGCCATCGCGACCGAGAGGAGCGCGGCCCTAGTTCGCATGCGCCGCCGAGAGCTCGGAGACCGCCTCCTCGAAGAGGCGGTAGGCAGCCTCCACTTCGAGGCGGTTGCCTCGATCGCCGTGGGTGTCGAGAAGCCAGGCGGCGCGCACCAGCTTCCTGGCCGGCCGCTCGACTTTCTCGCCTTCTCTGGTGCTCAGGGCGAGCACCAGGTCCTTCGCCTCGAGGGCGGGTATGTAGAGATCCGGCCAGGAGCCTCTGGCGATGAGATCCTGGATCCTCTCGTTGCGGCGCAGGATCTCCCGATAGACCTCCTCCGCGCTCTCCGGAATGCGGAACTCCGGAAGAGCCGGACGGGCGGTCGCCGCGCGAGAGAAGATGAAATCGAACCGGGCTTCCTCCGCCTGCTCCGGGAACCGGAGATGAAGCACGATCGCGACCGGTTCGACCGACCGGTCGACGTCCACCGAAAAAAGGCTTCCATCGGCGGAAGCCTCCATCCGTACATCGCCCGCGCGGGCCTCGAAGGCGTCCACGGCGAGCGGACGCGTGAAGTCGTCGTAAAGGTACAGGCGGAACTTTCCGTCCTCTCCGAGAGTGCCCTCGAGGTGGTGATAGCCGTTCGGCGCCATGAAAAGAATCCCGCCGTGCCGGGGGTTGTGGTCGCCGTGGGCCATCGCGACCGTCCTCGTCTCCATCGGACGGCCGTCGGCACAGAGCCCGGACGTCGAGGACACGATGTCCGCCCTACCCTCGCAGAACCACTGAACCTCGCGAGTGGTTCGCACCAGGCTCATGCGGCAGATGGGGCAGGAACCCGCGCGGGGCTCGTCGATCGCCGGATGCATGGGGCAGGAGTAGCTCGAAACGAGAGTTCTGAGAACCAGCGCCCGGCCGCACCGGGCGCAACGCCCCGGCCCCGTCGCCTGCTCGTCGGGATGGACGGCACAGAGGTAGACGGGAAAGGACTCCCGCTCCGAGGCTCGAGCTGCGATCAGATACAGGGCGAGCCCGATCGCTCCCATGCTCATCGCGGCATCATTCTAACGCGCCCGCGGGAACGACCGGCAGATCCCGCTCGGTCAGGTTGACGACGATCGCCCGGGCGGCCCTCACCAGGTCGAGAGGAGAGATCAGAATTTCGTTCCCCCAGACGCCGGCGCCGACGCCGAGGACCGGCTCGCGGATGAGCGCCTCGTCGAGAAAGGAGCGAAAGTCCGCGGGTTGCCAGTGAAAAGGCGGCACCGAACCGATCTCGTAACCCGTCGCCTGCTTCACCGCCTCGGGCGACGCCATCTGCACGTTCCGGTCCCCGAGCGCCTTCTTGAGATGAGAGGACAGGGCGGTCCGGTCGCCGCCGACCATCACCAGGACCCGCTCTCCCCTGCCCGTCTGGAAAAGGAGCGTCTTCACCATCTGGTGCTCCCGAAAGCCGAGTACCCGCGCGACGTTGAGAGCGCCCTTCTCCGTCTCCGGAGGAAACGCCCTCGCCTCATAGGCAATGCCGTTGCGGTCGAGATACTCGTGCGCGGGAAGCTTCATCTACGACTCCAGGCCGCGGAACACGGGGAATCGAACGCAAAGGCGCAAAGACGCAAAGAAATTCCCATTTCTTCTTTGCGCCTCTGCGCCTTTGCGTTATGGCCTTGGGCTCTGCCAGAGGGCGCGGCCCACGAAGAACGGTCCCATCTTCTCCATGAACTCCGACGTCTGCCGGGTCCTGCGCATCCGCTGCACCAGGTGGGAAAGGGGATGGAGATCCTTCCCCACGAGGCCGATCACGAACTCGTTGTCGTTGGTATCGATCCCGAAGCACGCGAGGCGGATGTCGTGAGCGAGCCCCTGTTCGCCGTAGAGCCGGCCAATGCCGCCGTGCTCGCGCAGGATGCTCTTCTGCTCCTCGTCGGGAAGCGCGTTGAACGCCCCGATCCGCCGCAGCGGATACCAGATCGCCCAGGGCCACTCGGCATCCAGGACGTTTCGCCGCGGGCGGCCGAGAAGCCAATCCTCGACGTTCTGCTCGTAGCCGCTGGCGTAGGTGCGCCCGAGCATCGCGAGCTCGGGTCGGTACCGGAGCGAGCGGAACGGCTCCTCGTTGACCAGCGGCCGGACGACGGTCACGAACCGCGCCGGGTCCTCCGACATCGTGAGGACACCGATGCCCCGGGGATCGTTCACGTCCAGGTAGACCACGGCCTCGACGCCGCTCGATTCCACCTTCCGCGCCACCGCTTCGGAATCGCGGCAATCCGTGAACACCTGGAGCTGCAGGAAGAGGCGCCGATCGGTCGCGCTCCTGCTCCCGTCCGGGGCCATTCCGTGCTCCTGGACGTCGACGCGATTCTCGGGCTTGCGCTCGGAGCGGGTATCCGTGGGTGTGGTGCTCATGTCTGGATTTTACTCGTTTTTCTTCTTCAGGAGACCCTTGAGGGCGTCCGTCGCCTTCTCCGTGGCCTCGCGCTTGACGCCGCGTCCCGCCTGGGAAGCGAGGGCCTTCACGTCGGGGCGCACCCTGGGATCTTCCAGCGTGCCCGTGATGTCGATGGGCACCGGCACCCACCCCTGGACGTCGGCCAGGAGATCCAGGGCGCTCGATCCCATTCCCTCTATCTTGAGCCCTTCGCGGGGCGTGGCGAGAGACAGATCGAGGTCGATGGAACCCTCGAGACCCATCGTGCCCTGGAGGTCCAGGCGCGCGTCGCCGCTCTCGAATCGGAAGGGCGCGAGAATCACCCGGTCGTTCTCTATACGGAAGGTCGCCTCGGTCGCCTTGTAGGGCGAGTCCACCACCGCTTTCTTTCCGAGGGCGGCGTCGATCCGGGAGAACATCGGCGCGTCGGGAAATCGACCTTCCGGAAGCACCAGGCGTCCTTCGGCCCTCAGGTCTTTCGTTTCCGGTCCGGCGCCTTGAACCTCCAGATGGATCGTCGCGGGGCCGAAGCCTTCCTTCGCTCCCACCATTCCGTTGAGATCCAGGGGGTCTCCCTTGGCGTTCATCGAGTACTTGAAGGGCGCGCGCTGGAAATCGAGCTTGGCGCCGGCGGTGAATCTCGCATGGGGCATCGCGAACGCGAGCTCCGGGACGGCGAAGACGGCGTCCGCGAGCTGAAACTCTCCCCGGGTCTCGGTGAGATTCAGCGTATCGAAAACCATCTCCCGGATTCCGAGGGTTCCCTCGGCCGAGAGTCCCCTGAGAGACGCAGCCTTGGGGTCGAAGCCCACGTTCCGCATCTCGAGGTCGAGACCCGAAACCCGGGTCTTCTCTTCGCCCTTCGCGTTTCTCACGGACAGGCTTCCATCCTCGATCTGGATCCTTTTCACTTCGAGCGCGAGGCCCGCCCCGCCTTCGCCGGCTCCGGCCGCCTCGCCCGGCGCGTCGCCCTTCTCCGAAGCAGACCCCTTCGCCTTCGACTGCACCAGGTCGAACTGCGGCTTCTCGAGGAGGATGCGTTCGATGGCCACGGTGCCGGAAAGAAGCGGAAGCAGCCGATGCTCGAAGACCAGCCGGTCCAGATTGAAGATAAGCTCCCGACCGTCTCCCGAGGACTTCGCCTCGACCTTCTCGAGAACCACTCCCTCGAGGAGATTCAGCCGGAACCCTTCCGCCTTCATTTGAACTCCGGTCGCGGCCGAGACCTTGTCGAGAAGCGCCTGGCCGAGCTCGGGAGAATCCCAGTCTCGAGACGCGAGGATTACCGCCACCACGGCCAGCACTGCGAGAATGACGAGGAGCTTTTTCACCATGGTACCTCTCAAAGGATGGAGGCTAGCACAGGCTTGTTAGAGCTCGCGAAGGTAGCGCTGGATCTCGTCGTGGGTTCCGACCCGAACGAGCGTGATGGCTTGGTCCTCGACGGCGAATACAAGCCTCAAGCCCAGACCCACCCGCGCCTCCCAGATTCCGCTCCGGTGGATCTTCCGAATGCCGAGCCCGGAGTGCATATGAGGCTCGCCCATGGCTTTGGGTAGCGAAAGAATCGACTGGAGAATCGCCGAGAGTCGATCTTCGGGGAGAGTTCTGACGTCGCGCTGGAACCGCTCCGCCAGTACGATTCTCATCGATGACGCGCGCGGTGGAGCCGCTTTCCAGCGGCCCGTTTCGCTGGTAGTTCCTCGTCTTTCGGCAGGTTTCTCAAGGAGGTCACGGCTCGTTCAGGGCTGTCGAAAACCATGGACGACCCCGCCTCCCGTTCTTCATGAAGCTGGCGCCACAGGCGATCGGCCTGCGCATCCGTGAGACTCGGCAATAGCTCGAGGTCCTCCGCGGACACGGGCACGATGGCTGCTACATGCTTCGACCCCCGCATCAGCACGATTTGCTCTCCGCGCTCCGCCGCCTCGACAAGCGCGTTGAGACGCGCCTTGGCCTCCCGGATGGTTACCGCCTTCATGAACTCAGGGTATCCTAATGGTGGGTCTCGATCAAGGGTCCTACTATGAGGACTTCCTTTTACGGCCGCGTGCTCAAACCGCGCTCGTGCCGGAACGTGAGCCCGTCGATCTCGAGACTTTCCACCTCTCCCTCGACTCCCAGGCGGAAGCTCACGAACCCGGTGCCCTGCCACTTCCGATCCCATTGGACCCGGAAGACGTCGTAGTGCCAATGTTCGAGGTCTCCCGAGAGAGTCGGGCCGAGGCTCAAGCGCAGCCCTTCCGCGCTCTTCGTGACCGAGGCCTTGCCCGCGAGCGGATCGGTGTAGGAGCCGACGTAGCCCTCCGGTGGAAGCGACGGACGGGTTCCGGGGACGCGCTTCGCCAGAAGCTCGGCTTTCCTCTCCTCGGCTTCCTTCGAGAGAGTGCGGTAGAGCTCGTGGAGGTCCGCGCTCCAGTCGCGCCGCGGTCCCTCGGCTCCTCCCTCGTGGGCGTAGAGGTCGAATACGGTATACATGATGGCGTGCCGCAGCTCGGCGTGATCGAGGTTCGCGAGGACGTAGACCCCGAGGCGCTCGCTCCGGATGAGACCGTGGATGGCGACCATCCCGTCGATACTCCCGGTGTGGAAGTCGACGGCCCGCCCCCGGTAGTCGTGCTGGAACCATCCGAGGCCGTACGTCATCCACTTCGGGCGGGTGAGCCTCTGCGTCGGGTAGAACTCGTCTCCATCCACGAGGGTTTGTGGACGGAACAGCTCCTCCAGAGTCTCCTCCTTCAAGAGCCGCGTTCCATCGGGGGTCGTCCCCTCGAGAAGGAAGCGCATCCACTTCGCCATGTCGGAGACGCTCGACCAGATGGAGCCGGCGGGCGCCACCGGGTCGACGCTCGCGTTCTCGATCCTCTGCACCTCGCCGTCGAGCTCGAAATGAGGGGAGGCGACGTTTCCCTTCGCCGAAGCCTCGGACAGAGTGACCGCGGTTCTCTTCATGCCGAGGGGCTCGAGGAGCCGGGTGCGCACGAACTCCTCCCAGGTCATCCCGCTCACCTCGGCGACCACCGCCCCGGCGGCTGCGTACATGACGTTCTGGTAGGTGAAGTGCGAGCGGAGTGAGGTCTCCTGAGGCAGGTATCGCATCCGGAAGAGTATTTCCCTCGGCGCGTTGTCGCGGCCGTACCAGAGAAAATCCGCATTCGGAAGGCCGGCCCGATGCGTCAGCAGATCGCGCACCGTCACCTCCCGGGTGACGACGGGATCGCGGAGCTGGAACCAGGGGAGATGCCGGGTCACCGGATCGTCCCAGCCGAGCTTTCCCTCGTCCACGAGCATTCCCAGCGCCGCCGCGGTCATCGCCTTGGTCGTCGAGCCGATGGCGAAGAGAGTGTCCGCGTTCGCCGCGTCGGGTCTCGAGAGATCGAGAACACCGTAGCCCTTGGCGAAGACCACCTCGCCGTCCTTGACCACGGCGACGGCGAGGGCGGGGATGCGCCACTCGGCGACCCCCTTCGCCACGTAGACATCCAGGTCCGCGAGCGTCTTCGGAGTCTCGGCCGCGGCACTCCGGAGAACCACGAGGAGCGCGCCCGTGAACGCCATCGATTTTCGCATCCGCGAACTGTAGCAGAAAGTTGGCAAAGAGCAGCACGTGGGTTATGGTTTCTCTCCCATGACTCAGCACGATTTGTTCATCGGCGGCTCCTGGGTGAAGGGCGCCGATTATCATCCGAACCTCAACCCCTCGAACCTGGACGAAACCGTGGGCGAGTACGCCCATGCGGACGAGGCCGCCGCCCGAAGCGCCATCGCCGCCGCCCGCGCCGCGTTTCCTCAGTGGTCTCGAAGCAACATCCAGGCCCGCGCGGACGCCCTGGACAAAGTCGGGACCGAGATCCTCGCCCGCCGCGAAGAGCTCGGGCGGCTCCTCTCGAGAGAGGAGGGAAAAACGCTGAAGGAAGGAATCGGAGAGGTGGCGCGCGCGGGGAACATCTTCAAGTTCTTCGGCGGAGAAGCGCTCCGACTCAGCGGGGAGCTCGTGCCTTCGGTCCGTCCGGGAGTCCACGTGGAAGTGACGCGAGAGCCCGTCGGCGTGGTGGGCATCATCACCCCCTGGAACTTCCCCATCGCCATACCCGCGTGGAAGATCGCGCCGGCGCTCGCTTTCGGAAACACCGTGGTCTTCAAGCCCGCGGAGCTCACTCCCGGATGCGCCTGGGCGATCTCCGAGATCATCTCCCGCTCCGGCATTCCCGCGGGTGCGTTCAATCTCGTCACCGGCCGGGGAAGAGTCGTCGGGGAGATCCTCGTGAACTCGCCCGACGTCGACGCCTTGAGCTTCACCGGGTCCGTTGCGACCGGCCATCACATCCTTCTCGCGGCGACGAAAAGGCACGCCAAAGTGCAGCTCGAGATGGGCGGGAAGAATCCACTGGTGGTGCTCGACGATGCCGATCTGGAGGTGGCCGTCGACTGCGCCGTTCAGGGCGCTTTCTACTCCACCGGGCAGCGCTGCACCGCCTCGTCCCGACTCGTGGTCACCGAAGGGATCCACGACGCTTTCGTCGAGAAGACAATCTCCCGCCTGAAGGGGTTACGGGTGGGCGACGCCGTCGCCCCCGACACCGACCTCGGTCCCGTCGTGGACCAGAGCCAGCTCGACCAGGATCTGTCGTACATCGAGATCGGCCGCGGCGAAGGCGCCCGGCTCGCTTTCGGAGGCGAGCGGATCCCGCGAGAGACCCGGGGCTACTACCTGAGCCCCGCGCTCTTCGTCGACACCGATAACCGCATGCGGGTGAACCGCGAGGAGATCTTCGGTCCGGTGGCGACGGTGGTTCGAGTGAAGGGCTACGAGGAAGCGATCGAGATCGCGAACGATACCGAATTCGGTCTCTCGGCGGGAGTGGTGACGACTTCCTTGAAGCACGCCGATGACTTCAAGAAGAGGTCCCGCGCCGGAATGGTGATGGTGAACCTGCCTACCGCTGGCGTCGACTATCACGTGCCTTTCGGAGGCACGAAGGGCTCGAGCTACGGGCCGAGGGAGCAGGGTCGCTATGCCCGGGAGTTCTTTACCACGGTCAAGACCGCCTACGTGAGCTCTTGAGCACTCAGGCGCTGGCCTGGGGCTTCGCTTCCTTGATCTCGTCACCGAGAGTGCGCGCCTTGATCAGATCGTAGAACGCCGACTGGCTGCGAATCGCCTCGCCTTTCCGCGGCCGGTACTGGTTGGAGAGCTGCTCGTCGAGGAGCCGGGCCTTGACGTTGTCGGACCACTGAATCTCGAGGAACTCCTTGAGGTCCTTCTGGAGCTTGGGATCGTATACCGGGAACGTCACCTCGACCCGCCGATCGAGGTTCCGGGTCATCCAGTCCGCGGACGAGAGGAACATTTTCTCGTTTCCTCCGTTCGCGAACACCAGGATGCGGCTGTGCTCGAGGAAGCGATCGACGATCCCGATGGCCTCGATGTTCTCCGGGTGCTCGACCGCGCTCGGGAGAATGGAGTACATGCCCCTCACGTTGAGCTTCACCTTCACTCCGGCGTCGGCGGCCTCGTAGATGAGGCCGATGATCTCCGGATCGGCGATGTTGTTCAGCTTCACCAGGAGGTAGGCTTCCTTTCCCTTTCTGGCGTTCTTGATCTCGTTCTGTACGAGCTCCTTCAGGCTGTCGCGAAAACCGAAAGGGGAGACCATCAGATGTTTGAAGCCGTAGACGCGATAGTTGTCCTGCAGGAAGTCGAAGACCGCCTCGACTTCCCGGGTGAGACGGCGATCGGTGGTGAACAGGCAGTGGTCGGTATAGAGCTTGGCGGTATCCTCGTTGAGGTTGCCGGAGCCGAGAAAGGCGTAGCGCACCAGCTTGCCTTTCTCTTTCCTCACGATGAGGCCGATTTTCGCGTGCACCTTGAGGCCCGGCACGCCGAAAATGACCTGGGCGCCTTCCTTCTGGAGCTGATTCGCGAGGGCGACGTTCGCTTCCTCGTCGAAGCGCGCCTGGAGCTCGATCGTCGCCGTCACCTGCTTGCCGTTCCGCGCGGCGTTGAGAAGGGCGTTGGCGACTCCGGAGTGACGGGCGACGCGATACAGCGTGACTTTGATCGCGGTGACTTTGGGATCGATCGCCGCTTCGCGCAGAAGATCGATCACGTAGTCGAACGGCTGGTAGGGAAAGTGGAGCAGGAACTCCTGCCGCCTCATGGCGGCCAGAATGCTTCCCTGGGACTCGATCAGGGGGAAGGGGATGCGGCTCCAGTCGCCGGATAGAGCAGCGCCTGGCGCCCGACCCGGGGGAAATCGATGAAGTCCTTGTGGTTGTGAGTGCGGCCGCCGGGAACGAAGCTGTCCTCGGTCTTCAGGCCGAGCTTTCGCACCAGGAGCTTGCGGAATTCCTCGGAGATATCCCGGTCGCACACGAGCCGTACCGGATTTCCCCCCTCGCGAAGCTTGATTCCCTTCACCACCTTCCGCACGTAGCTCTCGGTGACGTCGTCGTCGATATCGAGCTCGGCGTCCCTGGTGAGCTTCGCGATGTGGGACTCGATGCTTTCGAACTCGAAGAGGGAGAAAATCTCCTTCAAGTTGTAGCGAATCACGTCTTCCAGAAGGATGACGTACTGCTCGCGGCCCACTTGCGGCAGAGGTAGGAACCGCGGAAGCGCGTCGTCGGCACTTCGATGAGCGCGAACCGGTCGTTCTTCCCGCTTTTGGTGCGGAGACGCGTGGCGAGATAGATGGACTTGTCACGGAGCTCCGGAAACCGGACCTTGTCGCGGACCATGAGCGGCGTCAGCTTGGAGCGGACTTCGCGGCGAAAATAGCTCCGGACGAAGCTCCCCTGCTCGGGAGTCAGCTGGGTCTCGTCCACGAGGTGGATGCCCTGCTTTCCGAGCTCGTCGAGATATCTGGGCGTAGGCTCCCTGGAACACCGCCTGCTGCTTGAGGATGATCTCCTTGATCTCCCGAAGGACGGTCTTCGGGTCGTGACCCAGGAGCTTTTTCCCCTTCCGGCCCAGACGCGCGAGACGGTGGAGCGTGGCGACGCGTACTCGGTAGAACTCGTCCTGATTCGAAGAGAAGATCCCGAGGAAGCGGATCCTCTCGATCAGGGGCACGCTCCGGTCGCTCGCTTCCTGGAGAACGCGGGCATTGAAGGCCAGCCAGCTTATCTCCTTGTTTCTAAAAGGATAAGGCATCGCCCCTCGTCATCGCCCACCGCGCGGGGGACCCATTATACCCGAGGGCGCGCGGCCAGTAAAGCGCGGCTCAGGAGCGGTCGGTGACGACGAACGCGAGCTCCACTCCGCCGACGCGAAACTTGGAGCGGTTCTCGATGACGACACTTCCCTGGATGCGTTCCTTCCCGACGAAAGTCCCGTTGGTGCTGCCCATGTCGTCGAGCTCTCCTTCCGTGCCGCGGATTCGGATCCGCGCATGGCGGCGCGAGAGCTCGGGATCGTCGAGAATGACGTCGCAGCCGCTGCGCCCAATCGTCACCAGCGCCTTGTCGATCTCGACGACGCGCCCGGTTTCGGTTCCGCTGAGGACGAGGAGCGCGTACTTCTTCTCCGGGTCGAGGCCTTCTCCCGCGGACACGCGGCCGTGCACCTGGGTGAGGGAAAGGGGGAGGGTCATTTCGGGAAGGGTGAGCGGCTCGTGACACTCCGGACAGAGTACTCGAGCGGCGTCGGAGAGTCGCGGAAGGTCGTCCTCCTCAATCTCGTGGTCGCAGCTCGTGCATCGGATGACCATGGACGTCGCGGACTGAGATCAGTTTAAGAAACCCAGTCCCGGATGACAAGCTCATCTTGATATGCTGGGACCCGTGAGCGAGCCGGAGCCTTTCACCCTGATCACCGGCGCTTCCACCGGGATCGGCCGCGAGCTCGCGCTCATCGCCGCCTCGAAGGGGCGGCCCCTCGTCCTGGTGGCGAGAAGCGAAGACAAGCTATCGGCGCTGGCCCGATCGATCCGCGAAGCTCACGCGGGTCGCGCGGAGGTGGTTTCGCTGGATCTCAGCGACCCGGAAGCGCCCGCCGCCCTGTTCCGCGAGACGAAGCGGCGGGAGATCGAAATCGACGTCCTCGTCAACAACGCCGGGTTCGGGAGCCTGGGCCGGTTCCACGAGACCCCGATCGAGCGGCAGCTCGAGATGCTGCGGCTCAACGTCGTGGCGCTCACCCATCTGACGCACCTGTTCCTCCCGGCGATGCTTTTGAGGCGCCGCGGGCGGATCCTGAACGTGGCCTCGACGGCGGGGCTGCAGCCGGGACCGTCGATGGCCGTCTACTACGCCAGCAAGGCCTACGTTCTTTCGTTCACCGAGGCGATCGCGGAGGAGCTTCGCGGTACCGGCGTCACGGCGACGGCGCTCCTGCCGGGGCCCACTCGCACCGAGTTCCAGTCACGCGCGGAAATGTCCGGCTCGAGACTCGTTCGCATGGGAATGGCGGACGCCCGCCCGGTGGCCGAAGCCGGCTACCGGGGAATGGAAGCCGGGAAAGCGGTGGTGATTCCGGGGATGTCGAACAAGGCATTGTCGCTCGTGGTCCGGCTGTCCCCGCGATGGGCGGTGCGTAGGGTCGTAAGCTGGCTCAACCGCAGCAACGGGGGCTGAGCTCCCGCCCGTTTCTTCTTTGCGCCTTTGCGCCTTTGCGTTGGTTCCCGGATTCCCTGCGTTGATTGTGAAGGCTAATCGAGCCCCCGGCTCATCAGCTCCGCGATCCTGCGGGCGAAGGCCGCGGGATCCGGAAGCTCCGAGCCCTCCGCGAGCACGGCGTACCCGTAGAGAAGCTCCGCATACTCGGGGATTTTCTCGCTCGGGGCATCGGATTCGACCATCTCCTCGAGCTTCCTGACGATCTCGTGATCGGGATTGAGCTCGAGGATCCTTTTCTGGAGCGGCCGGTCGGTGTCCCGCTTCAGCAGCTGCTCGAGCCGAGGGCTGAAGTCCTGCTCCGCCCCCACGAGACAGGCGGGTGAGGCCGTGAGCCGCGACGAGAGGCGTACTTCCTTGATCCGATCCTCGAGAGCCTTCTGGATTCGCTCGAGAAGTCCCTGGTACGTCCGGGTCTTCTCGTCGAGCTCCCTCTTCTTCTCTTCCTTCTCCTCGGCGGATCCCAGATCCACCGTCCCCTTTCCCGCCGACTTCAGCTTCTTCCCCTGGTACTCCGCGAGCGACTCGACCACGAGCTCGTCCACCGGATCCGTCAGATAGAGGACCTCGATTCCCCGGGCGCGGAACGCCTCGAGGTGAGGGGAGCTCTCGATCGCGGACCGGGAAGCCCCCGTGAGGTAATAGATGGCCTCCTGACCTTCCTTCATCCTGGAGACGTACTCCGCCAGAGCCGAAAGCCTTTCCGGGTCGTGCGAGCTCTGGAACAGCAGGAGGTCGGCAATCTTCTCCCGGTTCTCGAAGTCCTCGGAAGGACCTTCCTTCAACACCCGTCCGAACGCCCGCCAGAGGGAGAGGTACTTCCCGGGGTCTTTCTCTTTCAGCTCCGCGAAGCTGTCGAGGACCTTCTTCACCAGGCCTTTCCGGATCTGCCGAATCTGGCGATCGTGCTGGAGCATCTCCCGCGAGACGTTGAGAGGGAGATCGGGAGAGTCGACCACCCCCGAGAGGAAGCGGAGGTACCGAGGGAGGAGATCGGGGCTGCGCTCCAGGATCAGGACCCTGCGAACGTACAGCTTGAGCCCGGCCTCGTAGCCGACGTAGAACAAATCGAACGGCGCTTCCGAGGGAACGAACAGAAGCGCCCGGTACTCGAGAAGTCCCTCCGCTCGCTGCGAGAGGGTCAGGAGCGGATCCCGCCAGTCGTGGGAGATGTGCTTGTAGAACTCGGCATACTCCTCGGGCGTCACATCGGATGCGGGCCGCTCCCAGATGGGCTTCATCGAGTTGAGCGTCTTGTCGCCGAAAATGACGGGATAGGCGATGAAATCCGAGTAGCGCCGGACGATTCTCGCGAGAACGTCCTCGCGGGTGAAATCCTCGATCCCCTGGTCCTCGTCCGCGGGCTTCAAGTGGAGCGTGACCGACGTTCCCTGGGAATCGCGCTCCTGGTCCTCGATGGTGAACTCCCCCGTCCCCGACGATTCCCACCGGGTGCCTCCCTGCTCGCCCGCCCGGCGGGTCGAAACCACGACCCGGTCCGCTACCATGAACGACGAGTAGAACCCGACGCCGAACTGTCCGATGAGCTCGGTTAGGCCCTCCTCCTTTTCGCCTTCCTTCGCCGAGGCCTTGCTCTTGCGGATCTTCTCCGCGAGCTCCCGGGTGCCCGACTTCGCGATGGTTCCGATGTTGTCGACGAGCTCCTGGCGGCTCATCCCGATGCCGGTGTCGTGAACGGTCAACGTGCGCGCCGTTTCGTCCACCTCGAGCCGGATCTCGAGCTTCCCCCCCTCGGACAGGAGATCCGGTCGGGTCAAGGCTTCGAACCGCAGACGGTCGAGGGCGTCGGAAGCGTTCGAGATCAGCTCCCGCAGGAAGATCTCCTTGTGCGAGTAGAGGGAGTGGATCATCAAATCGAGGAGCTGCTGCACCTCGGCGCGGAAAGGAAAGGTCTCGCTCGTCATCGATTGCTACTCCCCTCCCGAACGACGCGATAGCTGGCCCAGGCGGTGTCGTTCTCCCAGAGCTTGACGGTGAGGCTGTCCAGGGTATCGCTCCCGAGAGCGCGTTCGAGCGAGACCGCCATCGCCTTCGCCACCACCTCCACTCCCGGGTTGAGGCCGGCGAAATCCGGAAGATCGTTGAGCGTCCGATCGCGATAACGATCCAGCAACCGGCCGAGCTCTTCGCGAAGCCTCACGATGTCGACGAGAAAACCGTGCCGGTCCAGCTCGGTCCCCGCGACCGTGAGCTCCACCCGGTAGTGATGGGAATGGAGAGCGCCTTCGGGACCGAAGTCCCCGCCGATCAGGTAGTGCTGCGCGACGAAGTCCGCCAGGACTCCGACCTTGAACCTAGCCATGCGGACATCAATTATAGGTCAGGAGAACCTGCAGGCAGTCTTTCTGGCTCTCGTCGAGAAGGCGATAGGCATCGGCGGCGCGCTCGATCGGGAACCGGTGGCTGACCAGCTTCTCGACCGGAAGCCGGGCGCCGGCCCGGAGCGCGACCTGCATACGGCGGTCCTTCGTCCACCGCGCGAGCAGGTGGGGAGCAAGTCGGCTCACCTGGCTCGACCGGATGCTCAGGCGTCCGCGGTGGAAGTGCGTGCCGAGATCGACTCGGGCGCGCTGGTCGCCGTACCAGGAGCCCACGATGACCCGTCCCTCGAAACCGGCGGCGGCGAGCGCGACGTCGAGCCCTTCGGGATTTCCAGAGATCTCGATCGTCAAATCGAAGTCCCGCTCGTCGAGCTCCTCCGGGCTCAGGGAGCGGTCCGCGCCGAGCTCGACCGAAAGCCGGCGGCGGGGCTCCCATCGGTCCACCGTCACCAGCCGCGCGAGCGGAAATCGAGAGAGAAGCCCCGTGGTCACGAGCCCGACGACCCCCTGGCCGACGACGAGCACCCGCTCGCCCATCAGGGGCCGCGCGTCATGAACCAGCCCTACCGCGGTCTCGACGGTGGGAAGAAGGACGGCGGACTCGGGAGGGACCTCCTCGGGAAGGATCTGAAGCTCCTCCGGTCGCGCGACAAACGAGCTCCGATGGGTCTCGAACGCGAAAACCCGACGGCCGAGGAGATGGCTTTCGGCGCCGGAGCCCCGGGCGACGACCCGACCCACGGCGGCGTAGCCATAGGCGAGAGGGTACTCCAGCGTTCCCGCGAGCGACGGCAGGCTTTCGTCGAGAGCCGCCCCGCGAGCGACCTGGCCGCGGTAAAGGAGGAGCTCGGTTCCGGCGCTGATGCCCGAGAGAATCGGTCTCGATCCGGACCTCACCCTCTCCCGGCTCCGGAACCTCCTGGTCCCGGATCTCGATGCGGCGCGGCGCTTCGAAGTAGAGAACCCGCGCCTTCATTCGGGGGGCCAGACGAGCCGGCCCGCCACCACCAGGTCCTCTCCCACACGCTCCGAGCGCCACGAAACGAGACCCGGAAACGACGAAAGCTCCCGCGACTCGAGAGGACGAACGCCGCCGACGAACCGGGGCGAGACCGTGACCACCAGATAGTCCACGACCTTCGATTCGAGAAAGCTGGTGAGAATCCGCGCTCCTCCCTCGACGAGCACGTGCCGCACTCCGCGCTGTTCGAGGCGCTCCAGGAGCGCTTCGAGGTCGACCCATCCGTTCTCGAGGGCGCGCAGCCGCAGGACCCGGGCGCCCCGGGATTGCAGCTCCGCCTCGGCGGTGGCAGGAGCCGCTTCCGTCGTCGCGAGCCACGCTCCTCTCCCGTTCTCGAGCAGGTGCGCGTCCTCCGGAATGCGGAGACGGCTGTCCACTACGATGGGCCGTGGATCCTCTCCGCTCGCGAGGCGCACGTTCAGCCGAGGGTTGTCGGCGAGAACGGTGCCGATCCCGACCAGGATGGCATCATGGGAGGCGCGGAGCTCGTGCGTGAGCTGCAGGGAGCTCGGCGAGCTGAGCTTCAACGGCCGGTTGCCCTCTCCCGCGATGCTTCCGTCGAGGCTCTGGGCGTAAGCGAGGGTCACGAAGGGGCGTCCCTGCTGCGACGCCTTCGTTGCGGACCTCTCGAGGCGCACGTGCAGCTCCGAGAGAATCGAGCTCACGACATGTTCCGTCATTTCCGCAGCACTTCAAGATCCGTATATCCCACGCGGTAAGATGGCGCAAACGGTGATGCAGGATTTCGCTCGGTACCTTCTCGCGAAGCGCAGCGTCGACGACCGTGCGCTGAATCGCCGGGTGTGGGGACGCCTCGAGCGAGAAATCCGGGAATCGAAGGCGGAGCCCGTTCGGATCGTCGACGTCGGAGCCGGGCTCGGCACCGGCGCCGAGAGAATCGCGGAGTGGCGGCTCGTCGAGCCCCTTTCCGCCGTCCGCTACACCGGCGTCGAGCCCCGGAGCGAGCTCCTCGCGGAGGCGCGTCTCCGACTACGCTCACTGCCCTTTTCGACGGAGCTTGCCGGAGCGACGCTCGAAGAGTTCGCCTCCCGGGACGAGCATCGCGGCCGATTCGATCTGGTGGTCGCCCAGGCTCTCCTGGACGTCGTCGAGCTCGTGCCTGCGCTCGAGGCCCTCGTCGCCCTTGCCCGGCCCGAGGGGCTTGTGTATCTTCCCATCACGTTCGACGGAGAGACCGTCTTCGAGCCCGCCTCGAGCCTGGACGACGCCGTCCTTGCCGCGTATCACGAAACGATGGAGGAGAGGGGCGCGAGCCGCACCGGCCGCCGTCTGTTCCACGCGCTTCGCTCGATGGCGGCCGAGGTCGTGGAAATCGGAAGCTCGGATTGGATCGTTCATCCCGGGGTCGACGGGTACGCCGATGACGAAGCGTTCTTTCTGGAGTTCCTCCTGACGACCATCGCGGGCGCGGTCCGCGGACGCGTGGAAACGGCCGTGCTCGAGACGTGGCTCTCCGAACGACGACGGCGGCTCGCCTACGCCGACCTGTTCTACTGCGCGCACCAGGTAGACGTCCTCGCGCGAAGGTCGCCCTCACGGGAATGACGGGAATGACGGGCTACTTGAGCCTTTTGGAGACCGGCGCTCTCATCCTGTCGCTCTTCTTCGTGGGCGTCTCTTTCGGGGGCTCGTCGCCTCTGGTCTCGTCCATTCTGGAGAGCCGGGGAGCGAGCGAGTACTTCACCGGAGGTGTCGTGGCGATGCTGTCTCTCGGGCTCGCGCTCGCGAGCCCCTGGGCGGGGCGGCTCGTCAATCGCATCGGGCCCCGCCCGGTGAACGTCGCCGGAATCCTTCTGCAGGGAGTGGGCTTCGCCGCTCTCGCGGCGGCCCTCGCGACCGACGTCCGATTGCTGCTCCCCGCGCGCCTCTGGCTCGGAGTGGCGGCCGCCCTCACGTTCGTCGCCGCCGAGTACGCGCTCTTGAAAGGAACGAGACCCTCTCACCGCGGCCGGGTGATGGCCGCCTATGGCGCTGCCTTCGGGTCCGGATTCATGCTCGGTGTGTTCCTGGGCAACCGCGCGTACGACCGCTTCGGGCTCGCGGGCTTCCTGTTCCTCGCGGCCGTCGCGGTGGTCATCAGTCCGCTCGCCTTCTGGGGAATGCGCGGGATGACTCGCGAGTCTCCGCCGTCGCGCGAGACCGAACGGACGTCGCTCCCGTTGAAGCGCGTGTTCTTCGCGCTCTACGGCGCCGTCGTCTATGCCGTCCTCGACGTCGCGATGATCGGAACCTATCCCGTCGAAGGGCAGAGGCTCGGGCTCTCCCGCGTGCAGGCACTGGACGTCGTCGGCTGGATGGCTCTCGGAACCGTCGCCATCCAGCCGTTCGCGGGGTGGCTCGCGGACGCCATCGGGAAGCGCCGGGTTCTCCTGGGACTCGCCGGACTCGGCTTCGCGGCCTCGGCCGCAGCCGGGACGATCTCGTCGCTCTGGCTTCCCGAGGCTCTCACGCCGGCGACGATCGCGTTCGTTCTCGTCGGAGCCGCCGTCGGAGGGATCTTTCCGGTGAGCCTCGCCCTGCTCGGCGAGAGAACGCCGCCCGCGCTCCTCTCGCGGGCGAACGCCGCATTCTCGACGGTCTTCGGCTACGCGTCCCTGGTCGGCCCGATGGTCGCGGCGTTCTTCATCGACCTCGTCGAAGGCCAGGGTCTCCTGGGATGGGCGGTCCCGGCGCTCGCTCTCGTCACGTTCGCGGCGGCGCTGCCTCTCGCCCTACTGGACCGGGGAAGCGACCGATCCGGTTACATCCCCCGGGCCGCGTGAGACAGCAGACATCGTCGAGAACCACGACGCTTCCTCCCTGGCTCGCGAAGAGAAATCGGATTGCCGCGAGCCGAGCGACGTCGATTTCGGGGTTTCGCGCGAGAAACTTCTCGAAGGGGATCTCGTAGCTCCCGAGCGTCGGCTCCCAGGTACGCTCGTAAGCCTCGCGGTTGAGCCAGGCCAACTTCAGGAACTGCACCTCGAGCGGCATCGCCACCGGCGCGATCTCGCTGAGGCCGATTCGGCCTTTTTGTCCAGCGAGGTCCTCGATCTCGATATCGACCGACGGGACTTCCCGCGGCCCTTCCGTCTCGTCCTCGGGGTCCGGGCGCTCGGTCGAGCCGCTCAGGAGGAACGTGAGACGGGAGGTCGGATCGAACTCACCTCCCTCGGGTGAGAATCGAATCGCGTAAGCAGCGCTCGACGCTCCGCGGCTACCCGGTGTCCAACCGAGAACGACGGCGCTGGTTCCCTGCTTCTGATCGTCGCGGAACAGGAGCTCTTCCTCGCGCCATACCGCGAGCCCCGAGGTCTCGACGCGAGCCCCGGGAAAGGTGGCCGTAAGGACATCGAGGTCCTCTTCGAACGTCGCGAGCGGACCGTTCGGGAGTCGGAGAACTGGGCCACGAGCTTCTCCTCCGGGAGCCATGCGCGGCCGACTCTGGGATCGCGGAAAAGCGGGACATATCCGAGGCGTTCGTGAAGCGTCGCTTCGAGAAACGCGGAGATGGATACGCGCGCGACCTGGCGCTGCGTCTCGCCGTCCACGATGGGCGCGAGGTTCAGGAGCCAGGAGGAAGGCGGCCCGGCATCGCGGCGTCCCCAGACGGTATTGAACTGTCCGTGGTTCCCCCGGTGGAGGTACAGGCCGGCCTTGAAATGGTAGCCGTCGTCCACGAAGTCGATGCGGCGGAACTGCCGCAAGCCGTGGAAGCTCGGCTCGTCGCTGTCGTACGAGCCCTGGAGCGCGAGGAAGCTCACGTTCTCGAGCTTCATCCGGCGCGGATATCGGCCATCGATCTGGGCAATGGCTACGAGCGATCGGATTCCGAATCCATAGTCGAAGAGGACGGTGGCGTCGTCGGGAAAACGCTTCAGCCGGTTGAACGCGGCGGCGATGGCAACGGCTTCGCCTCCGCGCGAATGCCCCACGAGGGCCACGCGCTCGAGGTCCACCTTTCCCTCGACCGGGTGGTCCTTCGTCCGGTTCCACTCGCGCCACTGTTTCAAGTGCTCGAGGAGCAGCCACGCGCGCAGCGGCATTTCCTTCCCGCGAAAATCTCCGGACCAGGTGCCGTTCACGAAGTTCTCGTCCACCGAGACGGTAGCGAACCCGCGGCTCGCGAGAAGCTCTCCCAGGTACGCGTAACCCGGGTCGGAGTGCTCCTCCATCCGGTGGTTGCCGTGAACCACGAGTACCAGGGGAAACGGGCCGCCTCCCCGCGGGAGCCATACTCTTCCGTTGACGGGTGCCTCCTTCAGGGAGAAGCCCCAGTACCGTTCGCGCGCCCAGGCGCGGAATCCCTTCCATTCCGGAAGGAGCTTCGTCGCGTCGAGCGTCCGCGAAGTCCAGTCGGCTTCCTTTCCGAACTCCGCGCGTCGGAGGTCCGTGCCGCTGCCATACGTGAGGCGCTCGACTTCGTAGTCGCCCTTCTCTCCGGGATTCGCGAAGCTCGAGAGCCGGGAGGAGCCGGCGTCTGCGTACTGCCTCTTCGACGGGATAGGGGTCGTGCCCCTCGCTCGCGAGACCAGCCGATGGCGAGAACATCGACGGCGAGAGCGGCGAGAACGAGGCCCCACCGCCGCGCCCGGAGTGCTCCGAGAAGGGTCGCCTTGCGTCAGGAGCAACCCCGCGATCGAGGGGTAGTAGAGAAGGTCTGGCAAGCCAAAGAGGTACTTGGAAGGCCACGACGATGACCGCAGCCGCCGCGAGGAACAACAGGACGCGCGGGGAGACCCGTTTTCCGAGGGACGCGAGCCCGCGGACGAGAAGAAGAGCGCTGAGGAAGACCAGAGCACCGGCGAGGGCGCCCACCGCGACGTCGACGGCCAACGGAAGGCCGCTTCCCAGGAAAGAGCCCACGAGAGCCGAAAGGCCGATCGCGGTCGCGGCGATTCCGACCGCGGCTCCTCTCCAGAAGCTCGGGGCCAGGCTCACGGGGACTCTATTGTCGCCTCAGGTAGTCGTCCGTGCCGTCGAGCCAGTCCTGACGCGGCGGGGTGAAGAAGTCGACGTCGAGCGTGTCCTCCAGGGCCTCCGCCTTGTGGGGCACGTTCGACGGCAGGACCAGCACCTCGCCTGCGTACACCACGATCGGCTCGGCGTCCTCCGAGCCGATCCAGAACTTCAGCGCGCCCTCGAGCACGTAGGTGAGCTGCTCGTTCTCGTGGTGATGCAGTGGAACGACGCAGCCTTTCTTCATGTAGACGTGGGTGAGCATCGCCTTGTTGCCGGTGATGATTCGGCGGTCGAGGAATTCGGTGAGCTTTTCCTTCGGGAGGTCGTCCCACCGGTAGTGCTTCGCTTTGGATTGCTGCATGGCTGCCCTTTTTACTAGACCTGCGCCCCCTTGACAAGCCGCGCCGCCCGCGGTGCAGAATGGCGTCCGAGTCGACCCCTATGGCCAAGGCCCTCCAGAAAGTCGAGCGAGACGGCTGGTTCATCGACATCGAGACGCTCGACGTCTCGAAGCGCCCGCACTGGGAGATTCGCTGCCTCATCCGAAGGCGAAAGGACCAGCGGGACGAGGAGCGGAAGCACCGCTTCTACGTGAGCACGGAGCTCGGGGACAGGCTCAACCTCGAAGCCCTCCCCGAGTCGCGGCGCGAGGACCTTCTCGCCCGGGCGGCGAAGAAAGTCGTGCTCAGAGAGTTCGAGGAGATCTTCGCCGAGCCCGAGGGAGGGCTCGATTCTCTCCGCCCCCTGGGAGAGGCTGACTTGCAAGTTCCGTAGTCCCGAAGTTTCGCGCGGACGGACGGAGCTGTGCTGCCGAAGGGAACCTACTCGCGCGTCCTTCGAGCGTCAGGGTAGTAGATCGGTGACAGCGACCTCGAGATCCGGAAAAGCGAGCGGAGCGATCCTCCCGCCACGGCCGAGGACGAACTTCGTTGCGTAGGCGCCTTCCCTGGGATCGCGGTAGACCTCGAGGACGTCCTCGACGAGATTCACGATCCAGTACTCGGAGATTCCCGCGGCGGCGTACAGATCCGCCTTGACGCTTCGGTCGAACCGCAGGGAGCTTTCGGAGACCTCGACCGCGAGAATGGGCGGCGAGAGGTGGCTTCGGAGCTCCCGAACGTTCGGGTTCGAGCTCACGACGAGGTCCGGCTCCGGCTCCGAGTGGACGGCCTCGAGGGTGACAGAATCCTGAACCTGGACGCTTGCTCGCCCCTGCAGACGTGTGACGAATAGCCGATTCGCAAGCGCGACGGCGATGCTATGCCGCCTTCCTTTGGGGCTCATCCGGCGAATCACCCCGCTGATAAGCTCGACCCGCTCGTCGGGAGCGAAGATTCCGGCTTCCCCCATGCGGTGGTATTCCTCCAACGAGAAGACTCGCTGCCCCTCGATGACTTCGAGCATACGTTTATCTTAACCCTTTTCAGGACCCTCGACTCGTCTCCCATGGTGTGGATAGACGATATCGCTGGAAACAAGCCTCCCTCTCTATACGGCCAGCGAACGGCTACAGCCCCAGCACCTCCAGGCCCTGCTCGAAGACGATATCGACGGGGATGCGCTTTTCCGCGACGAGGTCCAGGCTCTCCCGGAGCCGCGGGCTCACCACCTGGTACTTCTCCTGGAAGCGCTTCAGCCCCTCGTAGTCGCCGTCGCCCTGGAGCTTCAGGATGACCGCGGCGAGATCCCGCACCGCGGTCGGCATCTTCTCGAGCTGGACGCGGTAGGTCTTGGTCTCCGGGTCGTAGAGGAAGGCGCCCTTCTCCTCGAGAAACGAGAGCTGCATCAGGTTCGCCCGCCCGTGGGCATCGGCGCTTCCGAATCGAACCGAGCGGAAGATCGAGGCGAGGAAGGTGACGTAGTTGTCGCGGATCCCGGCGTCCTCGAGCTCGCCCCGCTTCGCGAGCTCTTCGACCATGAAGAGGCCGAGGATGTCCGCCTTCGCCTCCTCGATGGCCGAGGCCTGCTCCTTGAGGGCGCTCCGTACCGTCCCCTTCCCGTCGAGGGTGTTCTTGATTCCGAGGCCGTGGGCCACCTCGTGGAACATCACGTTCTCGAAGAACGGCTCGAAGGCGATCGCGTCCCGCTCTTCTAGCGCGATCAGGACAGAGGCGATGGGAACGAGGATCTCGTCGAACTTGGCGCGCATCGCGTTCTTGAGCTGGAGCCGCCGCGTGCCCTTCTGGAGCTGCACCTCCTCGTCGTTGGGCAGGTTGACGGCGATCGCCTTCGCTCCGGCGTTGCCGTCCCCGGCGTAGTAGATGACGTCGTAGGCGTTGAGGTCGGAGTCGAGCCCGGGACTCTCCCGCTTGTACTCGTCGGGCACGGGCAGCGCCTTCTGGAGCTCGGGGAGGAGCGCCGCGTAGCGGGACAGGCGAGCGCTCCACTCGCGATCCTTCACCAGCACGAAGGCCTCGTTCGCCGCCTTGTATCCGAACAGCTGGTCCTCGTAGGTCTCGATGGGGCCGATGACGATGTCGAGCCTGTTGTCCTTCATGTCCATCCAGGCCATGTCGCTCGCCCGATAGTCGTCCGAGAGCAGCGCCTCGGCGCGAAGCTCGAGGTATCGCTTCAGCCCCGGGTCTTCCGCGAGCTCCGCCGCCTGCCTCAGCTCTTGCGCGGCGGCGCCGAACGATTCCTCGAAGAACACCGAGTAGGGGATGGTCCGAAGGTCTCCCCCTTCGTCCCGGCGGACCATGGTGTAGAGGCCGCGGAGCGCCTTCGACCGCTCCTCCGACTCCGCCGCCGCCGTCTCCAGCTCCTCCTTGGTCATGTCCTCCGGATAGAAGGCGGCGCCCTCGGGCTTCTCCTCGAAGCCGTCGACGAAGGGCGCGTTCTCGTCCAGACGGTCCCAGGGCCCGTAGTTGATCTCGGCGTAGCGTCGGGCGGCCTCGCTCTCGAGCGAGGACAGGAGCTTCTCCTTGTCGCCGTAAGCCTGCTCCCAGTAAGTCCGATCCATCGCCTCCGCGGCCCGAACGAGGTGCGGAATCATCTTCCTTTCGGAATCGGTCAGCGCTCCGACGTCGGTCGAAAGCCTCACCGTGGTGTAGCGGCTCAGCCGGGCGGCCGCGTCCGCGGGCGTCTCCTCCCGGCGCTCCTCGGGAGGAGGAGCGGTCTCGCAGGCGATGGCGGCGAAGAGAACGATGGTCCAGGTCTTGAGATTCACTTCGGCCTCCCGTTCAAGTAAGCCTTCCGAAGGGGCGGTTCGAACTTTTCGATGGCGTAGCGGAGCATGGTCCGCGGCATCTTCCGGTGATGCGCTCGCAGGAAGCGCTCCTCGGATTCCCGGTCGCGGTTTCCAATCTCGCGCAGCATCCAGCCGACGGCTTTTCTGATCAAGTCCTCCTCGTCGTCGCGGAGGATGCGGGCGATGGCGAGGGCGTCCTTGAAATCGCCGTTCTTGATGTACCGGTAGGTCGCGAGCATCGCGATGCGCCGCTCCCAGAGCTTCCTCGACCGCGCCCAGCGGTAGAGCGGAGCCCGATCGCGCTCCTCGAAGTAGCCTCCCACGATCGCGGGAGCGCTCCCGTCGACGAGGTCCCAGTTGTTCACCCGCCCGAGGTTCCGGCGGTACAGGCGGTAGACCCGCGAACGATCCCGCTCGCTCCCCCGCTCGAAGCGCTCCACCATGACCAGGAGGGCGACGGTCCGCTCCTCGTGCAGGGGGGACGAGAGAAGATCCTCGAGATCGCTTTCGGGAAGAGAGCGCCCGGCCTTCGCGATGCGGCGGCATTCGGGGACGACGACGCCGTAGAATCGATCCCCCTCGCCGTACTCGCCCGGGCCGGTCTTGAAGAATCGGGGAAGGAATTCGGCCTTCTCCCGACTCGCCCTCTTTCGGAGAAGGCCCCGGACCTCGGCTGCGGAGCGGATCTCGCTCATCGGCTCCAATAGTCCCATAGAAATCCCTGGATCGTCCCCACGAGTCCGGTCACCAACGGAAACGAGAGGAGCGCGAGCGAGAAGCGAAGCGGGAGTCCGGCCCGGCCCCGACGCAACACGATCCACCCCTGTACCAGCGCCATCGCGGCGAAGGCGACGCCGCCCGCCGCCGCGGGATGAGCGCACCAGGGACAGTGGGGCCCGGAGGGGTGATGAACGTTGCAGGCGTCGGAAGCTCCCGCCCAGAGCGAGCGGCAGCCGCAGCCGAAGACGAGGCCGCAGGCGTCGACGAAGAAAACCGAAGAGACGGCGATGGCACCGGCGAGCGCGAGGATTCTTGGCCGCATGGGGTCAGAACAGCCGCAGCTGAGCGTCCACGATCTCCCCTACCGAAGTCCCCTTCAACCGCAGCAGGGCGTCCGCCGCCGGAGCGAGCTGGCGTTCGAGGTAGTGCTGATAGTCGAGCGACCTCGGGTGGTTCTCGAGCGGCTCCGGCCCCCGGGTGGTGACGACGTAGCGCACCCAGCGATTGTTCCGCGCGCCCGGGGTCGACTTCGACCGCTTCAGAGCCGCCTGCACGTGCGGCGGAACGTTCTTCTCGTAATCCTGGAGCCTTCGCCTCAGGCGCTTCCGATAGACCAGGTCGGAGTCGCGCTTTCCCGCCAGGAGGTCCGCGACCGTCCCCCGCACGTAGTCCTCGAAGGGCTCGTCGAAGAACACCCGCCGGTAGAGCTCACGCTGGAACTCGCGCGCGAGCGGAGTCCAGTCGGAGCGAACGGCTTCGAGACCGGTGAACTCGAGGACCAGCTCGCCTCCGCGGCGCGCGAGCCCGGCATAGCGTTTCTTGCTCCCTAGCTCCGAGCCGCGGATGGTGGGCATGAAGAAGCGAAGGAAGTGGCTGTCGAACTCGAGCTCCAGACGCGATTCGGCCTGGTAGCGGTCTTTCAGCTCCTCGGCCCATCGGCGGTTCAGGCGCTGCACGAGGCCCTCTCCGGCCTCGCGGCAATCCTCTTCGCCCGGGCCCGGGCCCATCAGCACGAAGAGAGAATCCGTGTCCCCGTAGATGACGCGAAGGTGCTCGGCCTCGATCCACTCCTTGCTCCTTCCGATGATCTCGTGCCCTCGACGAGTGATGGAGGCGACGAGCCGTGGCTCGAAGAACCGGCATCCGGGCGTTCCCAGCACGCCGTAGAACGAGTTCATCATGATCTTGATGGCGCGCGACGTCGCCTCCTCGCCCGCCGCCTTCGCGCGATCGCGCGCCCGCCATAGATCCTCGATGAGTCCCGGGAGGATGCTTCGATCGCGCGCGAAACGAGCCCCGTCGAAACCCTCGATCGCGTCGTCTCCCGCTTCCACCAGACCCAACGGGTCCACGCGAAAGGTGAGAATTATGCTCGGATACAAGCTCTTGAAGTCGAGGACCAGGACGTTCTCGAAGATGCCCGGCTCCGAATCGAGGACGTACCCTCCGGGGCTCATCACCTCGCCCTCGACTTCCTCCACGTCCCGGGCAACCCGGCCCCGGCGATGGAGGCGCGGGAGGTACAGGTTGTCGAAGGCGGCGACGGAGCCTCCGACGCGATCGAGCGCGAGCCCGGTGAGCTGGGCTCGCTCCAGGACGAAATCGAGCAGATGCGTTCTCTCGAAGATCGCTTCCACCAGGCGGCAGTCCTCGGCGTTGTAACGGGCGAGCTCCCAGGGCTCCTCGCGGTAGAGGCGGCGTATCTCGAGGATCCGGTCCTCGGTGTTCGCGATGCGCTTTCCCCGCCCCAGCAGCGCGCGCGCCACCGCCTCGAGGCCGAAGTCCTCGAAGCTCCAGGTCGCCGTCTTGAGGGTATCGATGCCGTCCAGGATGGCCCGCCCGGGAATGCGGGCCGTTCGCTTGCCTCCAGGAGACCCCGGCCCGAGCACCGCCGCCCGGTCTCGCCCGCGGCCCACGGCGAAGGACAGATTGAGCCGCTCGCAGGCGCGCTCGAGCGTGTCGAGGTCGAAGTCCACTACGTTCCAGCCGAGAACGACGTCGGGGTCGGCGGCCGCGAGGAACGAGAAGAACTCCTCGAGGAGAGTGGCTTCGTCATGGTGCACCGAGACGGCGACGTGCTCCTGATCCTGGAGACGCTCGCCATGAGCGCGGCCCCACTCCGGATGGCGAAGGAGAAAGACCCTCGCCTCCGACCCGATGGAGGCGCCGACGGAATAGAGAGTCTCGTCCCGTCCATCGGTCTCGATGTCGAGGGAAAGGACCTTCAGCCGGGGACGGTATTCCGCCGGCGAGATCTTCGGGTTTCGATACTCGCGGTAGGAATCGTGCTGGAGGAACGGACCTTCGACGCGAAACGCCCCGGTGACGAAGCGCTCCATGAGGAAGCGATCCGCGGGCTTCAAGTCTGACTCATAGAGCCGAGAGCCGCGCTCCCGAAGTGTCCTCCGGGCGTCGACCAGGGCGCGCTGGCTCTTGAAGTAGAGCGCGTCGACGAGAGCTCCGTCGAACGTGCGCAGCTCGACCGGCCGGACGCGGCAGCCGAGCGCCTCCCGACGGACGCGTCCCCGTTCCGCGAAGGCGACCGCCTCCTGGCGATCGAGCCGGACGCGGATCGGCCCGGATTCACCCCGGGCCCAGAAGACGATCTCGATCCCGGAAGGCCCGTCGCGCCACTGGCGGGTGAGAAGGAAGGCGTTCTCGGTCGTGGTCTCCAAGATTCAGCGCCGCGAAATCCACCATACGTCGGCGACGCGGAGATCGCCACTGAAGGCGCCCACCCCTTCGGTTCCGGCGACCGCGACGCCGAGACCTTTCAGGAACTCTTCTACGGCGCGCGCCCGGCGCTCGGAAAGGACTCCGGCTTCCGACCGATCCTCCTCGAGCTCCGAGTGGCCCGTGATCCAGACCTCCGCGGCGAGCGCGGCGAGCCCGGTCAGGAGGTCGCGGGCCGGGCGATCGAGGCCGTCGAAGCCCGGCGCGAAGCTCACCCTCGATACCGTGGCCGCGCGGGACCGCTCCCGAGCCGGAAGCGTTCGACGAAACGGCCGGTCGGCGGTCAAAGCCACGAACCCCGCTTTCGCGATCTCCGCCTGCCCTTCACTCGATAGAAGACAGGAGACAAGGCGCTGAAGCCCTTCCACGGCGTTTCCCCGGGTGTAGAGCCGGAGGGCGCGGCTCAAAGGATAGTCGCCATGCTCCACGGTATCGACGGAAGGGGCCGCGGGCGCATCGGGCGCGGCTCGGAGCGGCACGGTTCTCACCCGGGAGCGGTCGAGACTCATCGAGACCAGTCCCACGGCTCGTGGATCGGAGGCCACGGCCGCGATCACCGCGGCGGAATCGGGGACGACTTCGGCCGCGGGCGGGAGTCGAAAACCGCGCTCGCGGGAAATCCGCGTCAACGCCTGATACTCACCCGAGGATGGCAGAGGGGCGAGCAGCCGAACCGGGCGGTCGCTTCCACCGAAGCCGTACCATCCGCGAATCTTCCCGCTGAAGAGCTCCTGCATTTGCTCGAGCGACAGGTTCTCCACGCGATTGTCCGGATGAACGACGACCGAGACCGCGTCGAGGGCGGCAAACTGCTCGTGGATCTCGAGGGAAAGCCGCGCCGCCAGCGCCTGCTCCCACGGCTCGATGGCTCGGGTGCTGACGAGCAGATCGGCGGAGCCGTCGAAGAGCGGGTCGAAGCTGACTCCCGTCTCGGAAGCCACCCAGGCGATATCGAGGTCGGGATGCCAGCGCGCGACCGCTTCCGAGAGGCCGGCGAAGCGATCGAGAACTTCCGCGGGACCGAGGACCGAGATCCGCTCCCGAGCTTCGACGCGCGAGAGGAGCGCCGACAGGACCAGAGCCGCGGCGAGAGGACGCATGGTCAACGGAATTCGACGGTCAAGCTCGTCCACGTGGGCACGACCTGCCCTTCGCGCCTTCCGGGCTCGAACCGGTAGGTCCGCACCGCGTCGAGGACCGCTTTTTCGTAGAGCTCGTATCCCGGACGGGGCTCCGCGATCGAGGCCTCGGCCACGTTCCCCTGCGGATCGACGAGGACGCGGCAGTCGATCTTGGGTCGGCGGGGGCTCGTGGGAATCGGCGACTCGGGAGGGTCTCCCTGAAGGAGCGTCGGCCTCTTGTCGAGCAGAGGATCGGTGAAGAAGTCCTCGTCCACCGGAAGGGGCGTCGGGCTCGATTGCCTCCGCCGAACGAAGTCGACGGGCCAGTTGATCTCGATGGGAACCGGAACGCCCTCGCGGATCGCGGGGGCGAAATGATAGGACTTCAGCGCGTCCGAGGCCGCGGCTTCGAACGCGGCCAGCCCCTCGTGCGTCTCCCGGGGGCGCTGCGGATAGACGTTGCCCTCGCGGTCGATTCGGATGCGGTAGAGGACCGTGGGATGGAGGGTCGAATCGGCGTCGGCGGGAGCGATGGCCGGACCACCGGAGAGGAGAATCGGCAGGGCATCGCGAGGACCTCCCAGATCCGAGAGACGCACAACCTCCCGGTGCGTGCTCGACGAGAGGGTGCCCGTTCGAAAGGCGGCGAAGACGATTCCCGCGACCAGGGCGACTCCGACGGGCAGCGCCCAGAGGAGCGTCGAGCGCCTCCTCATCGTCGAAATCGGCGTCTCGGGCTCGGCGAAGAGGAAGTGTCCCGTGGCCCGCCGCAGGGCCGCGGCTTCCGGACTCTTCCGCGTTTCGTGGGAGCGCGGCCTCGGCGGCTCCCTGCGGCTCGCGACTCCCGTTCCCATGCTGACGGCGACGGTCTTCGGGCGCTTCAGCACCCCTTCGTCGAACCGGCGCATGGCCTCCATCAGGAGCTCCTGGGCGCTGAAGTTCACCGTCTGAGCCGGAATGTCGACGTCGGCTTCGACCTTGAAGTCGACGGCCTCCTCGGTCACGAGCAGATAGGCGGCGTCGGCCGCGGGAAGCTCACCGTAGGCCGCGTGCACCACACGGCCGCCGCGGATGAGAAGAAGCCCGTCGCCTGCGGGTCCGGAGAGTCTCAGCCGGTAACTCCCGGGATCGTGAGCCTTCACCAAGATGAGATCCGCAAGAGAAAGCTCCCGCGTGTTCCCGGATAATGCCATGTTCCAGCTCCCGTCGCCGTTGGGAGATGCGCCTCAACCAAGGTTCGTTGGCGCGGATTGTATCAGAGAGGCGGGATCACAAGGGGCTCCGCGCGTCGTGAAATTCCGAGCCGCGTCCTGGCCCCGCCCGCCCCGTGTTATCATGACCCGTTTCGATCTCGTCGAAACGTACTCGTGCGCCTTCGAGTCGTCACCTACAACATCCACAAGTGCATCGGGGGTATCGACAGGCGATACGACCCGCTGAGAGTCGCGCAGGTCATCGCGCGCTACGAGCCGGACCTTGTTCTGCTGCAGGAGGTCGATCAGCACGCGCGGCGTTCGAACGCCGATCGCCAGGTCGATCTTCTCGGCGACTTTCTCGGCCTGAGGCACCGCACCTACTTCGCCAACGTGAAAGTTCTCGGCGGGGGGGAGTATGGAAACGCCATGCTCAGCCGATTTCCGATGACCGAGACCTCCAACATCGATTTGACGGTCCCTCCCAAGAAGAGGCGAAGCGTTCTCCACGCCCGCTACCGGGTCCGCCTCGGTGGAGTGTCGGGGAATCCCACGCGCACCATCCACGCCTACAACCTCCACCTGGGGCTCTCGGGCTTCGAGAGAAAGATCCAGCTGCGGAAGTTCCTCGAGAGTCATCCGTTCGTGGGGCTGCACCACCAGACCCCCATCCTCGTCGCCGGGGATTTCAACGACTTCTGGGGCACGCTCGGGAGGAAGCTCCTCGTCCCCGCGGGCTTCCGCGGCCTCGGGCCGCCGGTCCGCACCTTCCCCGCCTGGGGACCGATCCGGGCGCTCGACTCCGTCTACGTGCGGGGCAACATTCGCCTCCTCCACGTCTACCGAGCCCGCCTGGGGCTCGCGAGACGGGCATCGGATCATCTCCCGCTGGTGGCGGAGATCGAGATCGATTGATGGATTGGGCGGCGGTTCTCGAGGCGCAGAGGCGGTTCTTCCGGAGCGGTGCGACGCTCTCCTTCGACTTCCGGCGCGCGCAGCTACGGAAGCTCGCGCGGCTGTTGCGCGAGAACGAGCGGCGGATCGGAGAAGCCCTCGCCGCCGACCTGGGAAAGCCAGCCTTCGAAGCCTATGCTTCGGAGACCGGATTCTTGAGGTCGGAGACGGGCTTCGCCTTGAAGCATCTCGCGAGCTGGATGCGGCCCGAGCGGGTGCCCTCGCCGATCACTCTCTTTCCCGCGAGGAGCCGCGTCGAGCGCGAGCCCAGGGGAGTGGTGCTCATCATCGCGCCCTGGAACTTCCCCTTTCAGCTCGCTCTCGGCCCCTGGGTAGGCGCCCTCGCCGCCGGGAACTGCGCCATCCTCAAGCCGTCGGAGCTCGCGCCTCAGTCGTCGGCTCTCATCGCCGAGATCCTGGGAGAGAACTTTCCCGGGGAGCTGGTGAGCGTCGCGACCGGCGGCCCCGAGACGAGCCAGGCGCTCCTGCGCCTCCGCTTCGATCACGTTCTGTTCACCGGAGGCGTCGCCGTGGCGCGCGAGGTCGCGGCGGCCGCGGCGAAGACCCTGACCCCTCTGACTCTGGAGCTCGGAGGGAAGAATCCGGTCATCGTCGACGAAGACTCGGACACTACGATCGCGGCCCGGCGCATCGCCTGGGGGAAGTTCATGAACGCCGGTCAGACCTGCATCGCGCCCGACTACGTTCTCGTCGCCGAGCGGCGAAAGCAGGATCTGATCTCCGGGATCGTTTCGAACGTGGCCCGATTCTTCGGTGAGGACCCGCGCCGGAGCAAGGACTACGGGCGCATCGTGAGCCCGCGCCACTTCGACCGTCTGTCCTCGTACCTGGAGCACGGCCGGGTCACGCTCGGCGGAGACCGCGAGCGCGAGGACCTGTACTTCGCCCCGACGCTGCTCGAGGACGCGAAGGCGGGCTCGCCGCCGCTCGAAGAGGAGATCTTCGGCCCGATCCTGCCCGTCGTCCCCTATCGGGACCTCGACCAGGCGATCGAGATCGCGAATCGGCATCCGGATCCGCTCGCTCTCTACGTGTTCTCGAACCGCAAGGACGTGCAGAGCCGCGTCCTCCGCGACGTCCCTTCGGGAAGCGCCGCGGTGAACGATCTCGTGATGCAGTTCATGAACCCCCGCCTCCCCTTCGGCGGACGCGGGAGGAGCGGGGTCGGCGAGTACCACGGCCGCTTCGGCTTCGAGCTCTTCTCCCACAAGAAAGCCGTCGTCCAGGGCTCGCGGCTTCTGGACGTCCCGATTCGTTATCCCCCGTACCGGGGGAAGCTGCGGTGGCTGAAGAAGCTGCTTCGCTAGGCGAAGAAGCTCACCGTCCCCGACGTCACGCGTCCAGAGCGCGCATCCTTCGAAGCTCCATCTCCTCGTAGCGTTTGCGCACACCCGGAAGCGAGAACGCGGGAACCGCGAGCGCGATGGTGGAAACGAGGAGAAGCGGGTAGTAGATCGGGTAGGGATGGTTTCGAATCAGGGCGAGGATCCCGAGCGCGAGTCCAGAGACCCCGAAAACCATCAGGACCTTCAGGGCCCCGAGCACGAAAGTCCTGGCGCGGCCCGCCCCCGCGAGAGATCCCAGGACTGCGCCGACCACCCCCAGGATTCCCCCGGCGATGCCACCCCAGCGTCCCGCGTTCTCGAGAGGAGTCGTGGACTCGAGCTCCGCGAGCGTCATGTTCGAGATGGACACCTCTCCCGCTCCGGGGAGGACCAGACCGATGATGAGCCTCTCGGGCGGCGCCGCTGCGCCGGTGGCGTCGAAGTAGAGACCGAAGTCGCGCCACTCCGAGCTCCCCGTGATCTTCTGGAGGGGCCCGGCATCGCCGAGCGTGCGGGTGAAGTAGCGGCCGCCATCTCCGAACAGATTCCACATTTCGAGATAACCGTTTCCGATCACGCCCCGGTAGCGAACCCGGCCCCGAACCACGTATCGGTCTCCGGTAATTCCGGGATTCGCGAGCTCGACCAGCGTTACGCTGAGCCCCTCCCCCGGTTTGGACAGGACGGAAACGCTGCCGTCGGACTGGACCTTCAGACCTTCGGCGAGGCTGTGCTGATCCCGCAGAGCGGCCCAGGAAATTTCCCGGAGCGGCTTTTCCGCGGCCGCGCCCTCCCTCCGCGCGACGAACGACAGGACCAGAAGGACGAGTATCCGTTTCATGGTTCTCCCTCCACTTCCCTTCGGTGAGCCTCGAGAATGCGGTTCATCGTGTCCAGGTCGACTTTTCCCTGGGAGTACTCGATGCGCAGCGCACGCTCGAACTCGCTCGTGGCCGAGTCACTGAGGATCTGGATCTTCGCGATGAGCCGGTCCAGACGCAGCCGAACCGTTGGATAACTGATCCCATAAATTCCTGCGATTTCCTTGAGCGAGCCCGATGCGAGAACGAAGCGCCGAATGAAGGAAAGGTCCTCCTCGTCCAGATCTTCTATCCACTTTCGTTTATTGTTCACTCAAGTGCAATTTTGTTGATTGCAACCTCAATTCTAATATAGATTTTATTTACTTTCAACTCATTTTTATTAAGGAGCTGCAGCGGCAGGAAGCACCGCTAGTCGGGACGCAGGCTTCCGTAGATTTTCTCGCGGTAGAGTCTTTCGAGCTCGAGGTCGCCCAGCAGGAAGTGGGTATCGGAGAGCTTCAGGTAGGTTGAAGCCGGGTCTTCGACGAGCCGAAGGCTCTCTTCGTAGCGACTCCTCGCCTCGAGGTACTCGCCGTCATAGAAGGCCGCGTCGCCGGCTCTCTCGACCCACCGCCCCTCGGGAAGCTCCATCCGGCGGAAGAGAAGCGTCATGCGCGAAGCGTAGTCCCGCGCTTCCGCGAATCGTTTCTGCCACAGGAGGACGTAGAACCGGAGCTCGGCGGAGAGGGCCGTGCTCACGAGGTCCGGCCACTCCGCGGGAAACTCCGCCTCGAGCTCCTCCGCGAGCCCCGGCCCGACGTCGCCCGACCAGAGTCTCTTGACGAGCGGATGCCGGAGCCGACGAGGAACGACTTCCGCCGTGGAGAAGAGCCACTCCTCGGCGTACTCGAGATCGCCGCGGGCGAGACCGATCGAAGCGGAGATCGCGGGAAAGCGAGGATCGTCTCGCCAGAGAGGATGGATAGAAAGGAATAGAGCGTCGGCCTCTTTCCACCGCTTGGCCTCGACGAGGGCGAGTACGAGCGACATGGTGTAGATCTTCGCCCCCGGCACCGCTCGCGAGGCGCGCCGCAAACCCTCGACCGCCTCGCTTCCGCCGCCGCAGCCCTCGCTCCACTCCCGCATGGCCAGGAGACGTTCGCGCAGGAAGGGCGAGATCGTCTCTGGAAGCGGCTCGGCTCCGTCGAGAGCTTCCAAAAACCCGGAGCGGCCGAGCTCCGCCAGGTCCGCCGCGGACAGATCGAAGTCGTCGTAACGGAGAGCGGGAACGCACCCCGGTCGCTCGCGAAGCTGCTGCTGGTAGTGGTTCTCGATGTCGACGAAGAGCATCCGGCGGCCGGGAGCGACGAACGGGGCCTCGGAGACGGGAACGTCGTTCAGAATCACGATGTCGTCGACGTAGAACCACGCTTCCGACTGGTCCCGACCGGGGATGTCGCCTATGAACGAGAACTTTCGGACTTGAGAGCCCGGAATCCCCAGAACGTTCGCCTGGCCGCGGAGCGCGACCACCGGCGCCTCTTCGCCTTCGGCGGAGATCGAGACGTCGTACGTTCCGCGATCCACGTCGTAAATGACGTCGAAGACGTACCAGGTAAACGCTTCCACCCGGAAGAGAGCCTCCTCCCTCCCCCCGGTCACCTGGTAGAGAGTTCCGCCCTCCGTCTTGAACCAGATGGCGAGCCCGTGCTCCTGCATGGAGAAGTGCGAGATGCCGGCAAAGGCGACGTTCATCGTCTCCATCGGCCGGGCGGTCAGGATCGCGAAATGGATATAGAGCCGTCCATGATTCTTGTCGGAGAAGAAGCCCTGGAGCTCGGCGAACTCGCCGTCGCCGCGCACGTCCCGGATCTCGACGCTGCGGAATCCGCCGTGCCGAAAGGCCGAGCTGAGCGAAACGTTGCCGTTCGCCCCTTCGAAGATCCAGAGCGTATAGGGGCCGGTCTCGATGTCGTCCTCCTCGAAGTCGTATTGCGCGAGAACGACATCCGACTCCTCCTGGGCTCTCCCGACTCCCGGCTCGAGCAGGCAGACGAAGAGCCCGAAGAGGACAAAACGCATACCTTCAGTTTACCAAATGCTAGAATCCAAACGTGTTGAGCCGATCGCGTCCGCGATTTCGCCCCGACGAAGCCGAGCGGCTCGTGCGGGAAGCCTACGGGCTCGAGGCCGCTGTTGTTTCGGAGCTACCGAGCGAGCGCGACCAGAACTTCCACCTCCGCGAGGCGCCTGGAAGGGAGCTGGTACTCAAGATCGCGAGCGCGGCGGAATCGCGCTCCATCCTGGACTTTCAGAATCAGGCGCTCGAGCGGATCGGTGAGCGCGACCCCGGGCTTCCCATCCCCCGCCTGCGGCGAACTTCCGGAGGCGACCGGATCGCGGCGATGTCCGACGAAAACGGCTCCTCGTTCCTCTGCCGCCTCTTCGACCGGCTGCCGGGAAAGCCGCTCGCCGCCGCGCGGCCGCAGTCGGAGTGGATGCTCCGGTCGCTCGGGGGATCGATGGGCCGGCTCGACCGGGCCCTCGAGGGCTTCACCCATCCCGAGCAGAAGCGGTTCTTGAAATGGAGCTCCGCGAACGCGCCGGAGGTCGTCGAAGGCGCGCTGGCGCTCGTCTCGACCGACGAACGGCGCGATCTGCTCCGGCACTACTTGAAGCTCATCGTTGACGAGGTGGCGCCTGGACTTCCATCGCTTCCGACGGGAGTCATCCATAACGACGCGAACGACTACAACCTCCTGGTAAACGGGGGCGAGATCTCCGGAATCCTCGACTTCGGTGACATGATCGAGAGCGCCGTCGTCTGCGAGCTCGCGAACGCCTGCGCCTACGTCATGTTCGGGAAGGCCGATCCGCTCCGGGCGGCGCGCGCGGTCGCCACCGGATATCACCGGCAGCGGCCCCTTCGCGAGTACGAGATCCGTCTCCTTTTTCCACTCATCGTCAGCCGGCTCGCGATGAGCGTCGCCATCTCCGCCCGGCAGTTCCGGGACGAGCCGGAAAAGGAATACCTCCGGGTGAGCGAGGAGTCCGCCTGGAGACTTCTCTCGCGGCTTCGCGCCGAATCGCCGCGTCTCGCGCACTATGGATTCCGCGCGGCCTGCGGGCTCGCGGCTCATCCGCGGGCCGCGGCCATCGCCGCTCATCTGAAAGGGGCGTCGCCCGGGAGCGTTCTCCCCTGGGACCCCGCGTCGGAGAAGATCCACGTCTTCGACCTCGCGGTCGGCTCGACGGAGATTCCGGGACTCGACGTCGTCGAGGACGTCTCGCGGCTGACCGACCACCTCTTTTCCCGGATGGAGCGCGAAGGCGCCCGGCTCGGCATCGGCCGCTACGACGAGGCGCGCGTCCTCTACACCACCGAGGCCTTCCGCCCGAGCAACGGAGAGCCCCGTACCGTGCATCTCGGGATCGATCTCTTCGTCGAGGCGGGCACCGAGATCCGCGCTCCTCTGGCGGGGCGCGTTCACAGCTTCGCTTTGAACGCCGCTCCCCTCGACTATGGCCCCACCATCCTCCTCGAGCACGAGACGAAAGAGGGAGATCGCTTCCACACGCTCTACGGCCACCTGTCCCTCGACTCTCTCGAAGGGCTGAACCGAGGAGCGCCCGTTTCCCGCGGGGAGACGATCGGACGCGTGGGCCCCTTTCCGGTCAACGGGAACTGGCCCCCGCACCTCCACTTTCAGATCGTCCTGGATCTCCTCGACAAGGAAGGGGACTTCCCGGGGGTCGCCGCCCCTTCCGACCGGGAGCTGTGGCTCGGGCTGTCGCCGGATCCGAGTCGTCTCCTCGGTCTCCCCGAAACCGCGCGGGCGCCGCGGGAGGACAAAGAAAGCCTTCGATTCCAGCGCCGCGAACGGCTCTCCGGAAACCTCAGTCTTTCCTACGAGGAGCCTCTCCACATCGTGCGCGGCTTCGGCGTGTTTCTCTACGATTCCGAGGGTCGACCCTACCTCGACATGGTGAACAACGTCTGCCACGTCGGGCACTCCCATCCCCGCGTGGTAGGGGCGCTCGCCCGGCAGGCGGCGGTCCTCAACACCAACACCCGCTACCTCCATCGGAACATCGTGGCGCTCGCCGAGAGGCTCATCTCACGCTTTCCGCCGCCCCTCGAAGTAGCGTTCTTCGTGAACTCGGGAAGCGAAGCCAACGACCTCGCCCTGAGGCTCGCTCGCGCCCGCACCGGCAGAAAGGACACGCTCGTTCTCGACGGCGCCTACCATGGGAACCTGACTTCGCTCATCGAAGTGAGTCCTTACAAGTTCGACGGGCCGGGAGGCGAAGGCGCGCCGCCACACGTGCACAAGCTCGACATGCCCGACGGCTATCGCGGCCGGTATCGCCGCTCGGACCCCGCTCATGGAGAACGCTACGTCGAAGACGCCCGGGCCGTCCTTCGATCCCTGGCGGCCCGGGGAACGCCGGCAGGAGCGGTGATCGCGGAGGGCATCCTGAGCTGCGGTGGTCAGATCGTCCTCCCCCCCGGCTACCTCGCGGCTCTCTTCCGGGCGGTGCGCGAAGCGGGCGGGGTCGCGATCGCCGACGAGGTCCAGGTAGGCTTCGGGCGCGTGGGCTCGCACTTCTGGGGATTCGGCGCGGAAGAGGCGGTCCCCGATATCGTCACCATGGGAAAGCCTTTCGGGAACGGTCATCCTCTCGGCTGCGTCGTCACCACCCGCGAGGTGGCGCAGGCTTTCCAGACGGGAATGGAGTACTTCAATACGTTCGGCGGAAACCCCGTCTCCTGCGCCGTCGGTCTCTCCGTCCTCGAGGTCCTCGAAAGCGAGAGATTGCAGGAGAACGCCCGCGCCATGGGCGAGCTTCTCCTCGAGGGACTGCGCTCCCTGAAGAGCCGCCACCCGATTCTGGGCGACGTACGCGGCCGGGGGCTGTTCCTCGGATTCGAGATGGTGACGGATCCCGGGACCCTCGCCCCCGCCGCCGCGGAAGCGAGCGCCCTCGTCAACCGCATGAAGCAGGAAGGAGCTCTCTTGAGCACCGACGGTCCTCTCCATAACGTCATCAAGATCAAGCCACCGCTCGTGTTCTCCAGCGCCGACGCGGATTTCTTTCTCACCCGTCTGGAAGAAATCCTGGAAGAGGACCGGTTTCAGATATGAGCGACGATCTTCTCCCCGCCGTCGAGATCGACCCGAACGGAACGCCTTTGGCCTCCGTCCTCTGGCTCCACGGCCTCGGCGCCGACGGCCACGACTTCGAGCCGATCGTCCCCGAGCTCGGCTTGCCTCGCGAAGCGCGGGTGCGCTTCGTCTTCCCCCACGCGCCGATGCGACCGGTCACGATCAACGGCGGCTACGTCATGCGCGCCTGGTACGACATCAAGACCCCGAACCTCGACCGCATGGTCGAGGAGGAGGATCTCGAGATCTCCCGGCGCCAGCTCGAAGCGTGGATTCGCCACGAGGAAGCCTCGGGTGTCCCGTCCGAGAGGATCGTGGTCGCGGGCTTCTCTCAGGGCGGCGCCATCGCCCTCTACGGCGGCCTGCAGTTCGAGAAGCGGCTCGCGGCGATCGTCGCCCTTTCGTGCTATCACCCCCTGCCCCACCTCATCGGCGAACGCGGCTCGAAGGCGAACGCCGAGGTTCCCATCTTCATGGCGCATGGCACCTTCGATCCCGTCGTGCCCCTTCCGCTCGCGCAGGCGACGGTCGCAACGCTGCGGCAGCACGGGTACGAGCCCGAGTGGCGCACCTACCCCATGCCCCACAGCGTTTCCGCCGAGGAGGTCAGAGACATCGGGCGCTTCCTCGCGGATCGACTTCGCTGAGAAAACGGAATACCATCCCGGCGCATGCGCAAGAAGGCCACGCTCGTCACCGGAGCCGCGGGCGAGGTGGGGACCTCCCTCGTTCAGAAACTGACGGAGAGTTCGCCGCGGACGGTCCTGACGCTCGATCTGAGCCCTCTCCCCGTGGCGCTTCCCGCGGGCCGGGTACACGTGCAGGGCGACATCCTCGACCCGAGTCTGCTCTCCCGCCTGGTCGCGGAGTACGAGATCGAGTGCATCTTCCACCTCGCGGCGTTGCTCTCGACCCGTTCGGAATTCACGCCGGAGCAGGCTCATCGGGTCAACGTGGAAGGAACGCTCGAGCTCCTGAGGCTCGCTTCCGATCAGTCCCAGTGGCGGGGTGAGCCGGTCCAGTTCATCTTCCCGAGCTCGATAGCGGTCTACGGCCTTCCGACCCTCGAGGCCAAGTCCCGCTATTCACGCGTACGGGAGTGGGAGTGGACCAACCCCACGACGATGTACGGCTGCAACAAGCTTTACTGCGAGCTCCTCGGAAGCTACCTGAGCCAGCACTACAAGCAGCTCTCGGCGGAAAAGCCGGTGATGATCGACTTCCGCTCGCTGCGCTTTCCGGGTCTCATCAGCGCCTTCACTCTTCCGAGCGGAGGCACCAGCGACTACGCCCCCGAAATGGTCCACGCCGCCGCCAAGGGGGAGCCCTATCGCTGTTTCGTGTCGCCCGAGGTGCAGATTCCGTTCATGGCGATGCCCGACGCCATCCGCGCGCTCCTGAGGCTCGCGGCCGCGCCCAAGGCGTCGCTCACCCGGCTGGTATACAACGTCACATCGTTCAGCCTCACCGCCGCCGAAGTGCGCGACCTCGTGCTCGCGGCGTTTCCCGAAGCCCGGATCGAGTTCGCGCCCGACAAGAAGCGCCAGGCGATCGTGGATACCTGGCCCGCGGACCTCGACGACACGGCGGCCCACCGCGATTGGAAATGGGAGCCGGAGTACGACGCCGAGCGGGCGTTCGCCGAGTACCTGGTTCCCAACATCCGGAAGCGCTACGGGTCGTGACGGTTACCTGGCCTCGTTGACTCCGGCCGATATTCCACGTACCCTGGAACTAGCTCCATAAAGACGAGATGAGTGCGCTCGCCGCACTCGAGATTCCGCTTGGCTTGCCCCGACGGGCGGCAAGCGGCGACGAAGTCATGTCGAGATCCATCATCGAGAGCCGCGGATGAACGTTCCGAACGCTCCGAAACGACCGGACGGGCCGTCGGAGGACGACCTCCAGTCGAGCGACCGCGTGATCCGCTGGGTGAGCAACCCTCCGATACACATCGGAGAAACGACTCTCTCCACGCGGGAGACCGCGCTTCTCGACTTCCTGCGCGCGGAGGCGAACCAGGAGCTCACCCCTTCGGAAATCGTTTCGCGATCGCCCCTGAGCGACGTGGATACGCTGCACGTTCTCTCGAGCCTCATCGCCACCGGGGTTCTCGAGCTTCGGGACCGCGTCTCGGCGGAGGAAGCCTCATCCGAAGCCCTCGACGCACCGTCTTTCGGCGCGACGCCTCTGCCGAAGAAGCTGGGGCGTTTCGAGGTGGACCGAATGCTCGGACGAGGGTCCATGGGGGCGGTGCTCCTCGCCAAGGACCCGGCGATCGATCGCGTGGTCGCGATCAAGCTCGTCCAGACGGCCGCGCACCTCTCGGTCGCGCAGCGCGACAAGTACCGCGAGCGCTTCTACCGCGAGGCGAGCGCCGCGGGTCAGCTCCTCCATCCCGCAATAGCCACGGTTTTCGACGTGGGCCATACCGACGATGGGACGCCGTTTCTGGTGATGGAGTACGTGAAAGGAGAGACCCTTCGCGAGCTCCTCGAGAGCGGAAAGCCGACTCTCGCCGAGTCGCTCCGGATCGCGCGCGACGTCCTCGAGGCGCTCAGCTTCGCCCACTCCCAGGGGATCGTGCACCGGGACGTCAAGCCGTCGAACATCATGGTCACCTCGGAGCGCCGCGGCAAGATCATGGACTTCGGAATCGCCCATGTCATGGGCTCGGAGCTCACCGCCGGGGGGGACCTCCTGGGAAGCCCCTACTACATGGCGCCGGAGCAGCTGGCGAAGGGCCCGATCACCGCGCGCACCGATCTGTTCTCCTTCGCCGTCGTCCTCTATCGAATGTTGACGGGTGTTCTTCCCTTCACCGGAGACTCCTTCGCCGCCGTCGCCCACGCCATCCTCCACGAGAAACCGGTTCCGCCGGACCGACTCGATCCGGGAATTCCGAGGGCGCTCTCGAATCTCGTCCTTCACTGCCTGGAGAAGTCTCCCGAGGAGCGGGCGGGGAGCGCGCCGGAAGTGCTTCGGGCGCTCGCCGCCGCGGAATCCGGTCAGGTCGACATTCCGGCGCCGCTCAAGCCGAGCCGCCGGCGGATGCTCGGGCTTTCGCTCGCTCTCCTCCTGGTAACCCTCGCCGCTCTCCGATTTCATGCGCCCCAACCGCGCGCTGCGCCGAGTGAGACCTGGAAACCCATCGAGCCCATGGAAACACCGCTTCCTCCGCCGCTCCCGAGCGAGGCCGCGCCGGAGCCGCCCCCTGGAAAGCCGCAGGAGGCGCCGACTCCGACTTCGATCCCGGCCAGGCCCCCTTCGGCGCAGGCCGAGCCGCCGAAACCCGCGGCGCCCGCGAAGGAGCGGACGGAAGAGCGCGCGGAGCCCCGTCCGACCCAAAGGGCGCTGCAAGACAAGGAGAGCGACCCCACGGAAGCCGAGCTCTTCTACGAAGCCCGCCTCGCACTCGAGCGAGGAGAGCTCGAGCGCAGCCGGGCGACCCTGGAGACTCTCCTGTCCCGGAACCCGTCCTTCACCGGCGCGGGCGACCTCTATACCGAGGTCACGGATCAGATCTGGGAAACGCGCCTTCCGCTGTTACTGGGAGCGAGGCACAAACACCGCCTCGGAGGATGCCAGGGGGAGCTGAGCCTCGCGTCCCTGGGAGTCCGCTTCCAATCGCCCGATCACGACTGGGCCTTCCGGCCGGAGGACATCCGGGTGATGGAGCGGCCCGATCCGTCGGCGGTCATCGTCGAGACGTTCGAGAAGGACACTCTGAGCCTGGGAAAGAACAAGCGGTACCGGTTCGATCTGGAAACGCCCCTGTCGGACGCCGATTGGTCGCGCTACCAGAGGCTTCTCAAGTAGAGCGCAGCAGCTTCCAGACCTTCTCCGGAGTGATCGGGGTGTCGATGTGCCGGACGCCCTTCCCGGCCAGCGCGTCGACCACCGCGTTCACCACTGCGGGGGTCGAGCCGATCGTCGCCGCCTCTCCCACACCCTTCGCCCCGAGAGGGTTGAGCGGCGTTGGCGTTTCGGTGCGATGGCATTCGAACGAAGGGAGCGATTCCGCTCTCGGAACCGCGTACTCCATCAGGTTGCCGGTCAAGAGGTTGCCTTGCTCGTCGTGGAGAGCGGACTCGAAGAGCGCCTGGCCGATTCCCTGGGCGATACCGCCGTGGATCTGACCTTCGACCAGGAGCGGGTTGATGACCCGCCCGCAATCGTCCACGGTGAGGAAACGCAGGATCCGGATCTCGCCCGTTTCCACGTCGATCTCGACGACCGCCACGTGGACGCCGAACGGATAGGTCTCCCCCTTGGGACGAAAATCGGTTTCCGCGGCGAGCTTCGTGCGAAGCGCCTCGGGAGCATTCTCCGAGTTCCCGAAAGAGGCGACCTCCTTCCAGGTGACGCTGCGCGCGGGGAAGCCCACCACGTGAAACCGCCCCTCTTCGAGAGCGACGTCCGCGGCAGCGGCTTCCAGCAGGTGGGCCGCTATCTCCTTCGCGCCCTCGCGAACGGAGACCGAGCTCTCGAGCACCGCCGCCCCCCCGACGGGAGCGCTCCGGCTTCCGAACGTCCCGATTCCACGCGGTACTACGCCCGTGTCGCCGTGGAGGACGACGATGTCCTCGAGGGGAATCTGGAGAGTATCGGCGGCTATCTGCGCCCAGCTCGTCTCGTGCCCCTGACCGTGCGGCGAGGTTCCCGTGAGGACGGTGGTCTTCCCATCGGCTCCGACGCGGACGGAGCCGAGCTCCCACGGGCCGAAGCCGCAGATCTCGACGTAGCAGGCGATGCCGATGCCCAGGAGGTTTCCGCCTTCCTCACGGCGCCTCCGCTGCTCGTCGCGACAACGCGCGTAGTCGACCCGCTTCAGAGCCTCGTCGAGCGCCTGCTCGTAGGCGCCGCTGTCATAGGTGAGGCCGGTCGCCGTTCGATAGGGAAATCGATCGGGCTGGATGAAGTTCCGTCTCCGGATCTCGATCGGGTCCTTTCCGAGCGCGGCGGCGAGGACGTCCATCCCCCGCTCGATGAGGTACGCGGCCTCGGGGCGACCGGCGCCCCGATAGGGCTCGCTCCAGACCTTGTTGGTGAAGACGCCGACCGCCCGGGCGCGCGCGCTCCGGATGTCATAGCAGCCGGTCATCATGAGTCCGGTGAGAGGTGGGATGCCGGGAGTCGCGCGGCTGTGATACGCGCCGCAGTCCATCACCAGCGAGAGGTCGGCCGCCGTCACCTTCCCTTCCGCGTCGGCCGCGAGCTTCAGGACTCCCCTCTGGTCGCGCCCGTGTGTCGTGGCGAAGTAATCCTCGCTCCGGGTCGCCGCCCAGCGGACGGGCCGCATCAGATGTCGCGCGAGGACGAGGGCGAGTACCTCTTCACCGTACACGTTGCACTTCGCCCCGAAGCCGCCGCCCACCTCGGGGGCGATGACCCGGACCGATCTGGCTTCGACGCCGAGAATCTCGGCCAGGTGGTCGCGCAGCAGATGCGGGATCTGTGTCGCCGACCAGAGAGTGAATCCCTTCGTCCGGTCGAAGCGGGCCGCCACCGCGCGCGGCTCCATGGCGTTGGGAACGAGCCGCTGGATCGACGCGTCGAGCTCGACGACCCTGGCCGCCCGCGCGAAGGCGCTCTCGACATCACCTCCATCGAGCGTCCATAGGAACGCGCGATTGCCGTTCGGAGAGTCGTGGAGCGAGGGTGCGTCCTTCGCGAGCGCCCGATCGGGAGTCGAGATCGGTTCGAGCGGTTCGTAGAGGACTTCGACCCGGCCCGCGCCGTCGGCGGCGGCGTAGGGGTCGCTCGCCACCACCACGGCGACCGGATCGCCCACATGGCGGACTCGCTCTCCCGCGAGAGGGTATCTCTCGGTCGAGAACACTTCCTCGAACTTGCCGCCGTCCGCCTCCGCGATCACCGGAAGGGGAAGTTTCAGAAGCGGGAGCAGATCCTCCAGAGTGAAGACGGCGACCACACCCGGGACCGTGAGCGCGGGGGCTCGGTCGATTCGCGCGACCCGGGCGTGGGCGTAGGGGCTCCTCACGAAACTCATCGTAACCGCGCCCTCGAGAGGGATGTCGGCCGTGTAGTTGCCCGCGCCGGTGACGAGCGCCGGATCTTCCCGCCGCTTGACGCTAGCGCCGATGAACTGCGGAATCGTCTTTGCCATGAGCTTTCAGAAGATTGCGGCCTTCGGCGCCTTCGAGGGCGACGCCGAGAACGGCCGCGAGCGTGGGCGCGATGTCGCGCATATCGATGCGGCCCAGGTCGAGGCCGCGGGGAACGCCTTCGCCCGCGAGGAAGAAAGAGGAGTCCATATCAGGAACGGTCGGAAGATAACCGTGCGTTCCACCCCTCCTCGCCGGACGCACGACGGGAGGGGCGAGACCCCCGCCGCCGCGGAAACCTTTCGCGAGCCCCACGAGAAAGGCCGCGTTCGGGTAGCCTCCGAGAGCCCGAGCCTCTTCTCCCTCGAGGATCGCGTCGATCCCGGAAAGCCCTCGCAGCACCTCGCGTACCGCCGTCCGGCTGGACCGGTCGCCCTCCTCCCGGAGAACGACAATCGCGGATCCACCCTGATCCCAGGCGAAGGCCTTCCAACCGATCACCGCGCCCGATGGATCCACATCGATGAGACCCGCCTCGCGAAGCGCCGCGTTGAGGTGGAGCTCCCGATCGGACGGAAGAAAACCGTGGTCGGAGACGACGCACAATACGCGGGCCTTCGAACGGAGCTTCCCCACCAGCTCGTCCAGAACCTCGAGCGCCTCGAACGTCTCCCGGCTTCCCGGTCCGCTATCGTGCTGCACGGAGTCGAGGCCGGAGAAGTACGCGGTCAGGAACGCCGGCGCCTTCTTATCGAGCACGTAGCCGATGAACTCCGTCCTCCGCCGGTCGGCGGCGATCGAGTAGTCGTTGCCCTCCGGATAGGACCCGAGCACCGCTTCGGCTTCCTCGAGAAGTCCTTTCGTCGACAGCGCCCGGATGACCTTGAGGTCCTCGGCGTTACCCGCCCGCCAGTACTGTGCGATGTTGAAGGACACGCGGGCTCCGACACTGACCGGCCAGTCCACGCTCGCGGCGCGCAGCCCCGCGTTCTCCGCGGCCTCCCAGAGCGTCGTCGCTCTCAAGTCGGAAGCGTACCAGTACCAGCCGTCCAGGTTTCGCGCGAAGGGGTCGAAGGGGTGATTCGAGTAGATCCCGTGGCGCGCCGGCGCGACCCCGGTCAGCATCGTCGCATGGCTCGGGTAGGTGACGGTGGGAAAGACGCCCGTCACCGCGGTGGCATGGGTGCCCTCCGAAACCAGAAGGCGCAGGTTCGGAACCTTCAGTCCATGCGCGTCCGCCTGAAGGACGTAGTCGGGCCTGAGCCCGTCAATCGAGAGAAGAACGACCGAAGCGGCTATCAGAGTTCCGGGGATCACAGGCCGGGGATTCTATAACAGGAACCTTTCTTCGGGAGTTTCCGTTACCCTGTGCGGGACTGCCGCGCTCGGAGGTCATCATGGAAAGCTGGACGAAAGACCTGAAGTTCGGGCTGAAGCTCCTCGTTCGCGACAAAGGCTTCACCCTGACGGCGGTCCTCACCCTCGCGATCGCGCTCGGAGCGAACCTGGCCGTCTTCAGCATCGTGAGGTCGGTTCTCCAGAAGCCACTTCCCTTCCCCGATTCCCACAGGGTGATGGCGGTACACAACAGCTACCCCAACGCCGGCGTGATCCGGACCGACAACGCGGTGCCGGACTACTACGACCGCAAGCGCGAGGTCCCGGCATTCGAAGAGCTCGCGATCTTCCGTTTCCAGGGGTTGACGGTCGGCGAGCCCGGCGCGACCAGGCGCGTCCGGGCGATGCGGGCTACTCCCTCGCTCCTCCTGCTCCTGCGGGCGGCGCCGGCACGGGGTCGGGTATTCCTGGAGGGGGAAGGCGAGGTCGGGAACGAGGCCAGGGCGATACTGACTTACCCACTGTGGCAGGAGCTCTACGGCGGCGCGGAGAACGTCGTCGGCCAGGAGATCCGGGTGAACGGCAAGCCTCACCAGATCGTCGGAGTGCTTCCCGAGGAGTTCTTGTTTCTCTCCCCCGAGACCCGTCTCATCATCCCCACGGCCTTCAGCGAGGAGGAGAAGTCCGACGACTCCCGACACAGCAACAACTGGGAGATGGTCGGACGGCTCGCGCCCGGGGCGACCCTGGAGCAGGCCCAGGCACAGATCGACGCCCTCAACGCCCTGAACCTCGAGCGATTCCCGGCGATGCGGGAGATCGTGATCAACGCCGGCTTCCACACGACGGTTCTTCCGCTGCAGGAAGACGTGGTGCGCGACCTGCGCGGCACGCTCCATCTTCTCTGGGGCGGAGTCGCCGCCGTTCTTCTCATCGCGATCGTGAACGTCGCGAACCTCGTCCTCGTCCGATCCCAGACCCGCCTCAAGGAGCTCGCCATACGGAGCTCGATCGGGGGCGGCCGCCTTCGCATCGCCCGGCAGCTCGTGACCGAAATGGTCCTCCTGGCGCTCGCGGGAGCCGCTCTCGGCGTCGGCATCGGGGTTCTCCTGATCCAGGCGCTTCGGTCGTTCGGAATCGACGAGCTCCCGCGAGGGACGGAGATCCGTCTCGACGTCGTTTCTCTCTCCGCCGCGGTGGCGGCGGCGATCGGGGTGGGAATCCTTGTTTCCCTCATCCCCATCGCCCGGATGGTGCGCATGAACCTGAGCGACATCGTGCATCAGGAGGGCCGCACCTCGACGGGTGGAAGAGGCGCCGCCCTCCTTCGAAAAACGCTCGTCGTCGCCCAGGTCGCCTTCGCCCTCGTGCTCCTCATTGGAGCCGGGCTCCTTCTCGCGAGCTTCCGGCGCGTCCTCGCCATCGATCCGGGATTTCGTCCGGAGTCCGTCGTGACGGCGTCGGTGACACTTCCGCCGGGGCGGTACGAGAAAAAGCAGGATTTCATCGCGTTTCACGAGCGCGCCCTCGCCGGCATTCGATCCCTTCCCGGAGTGGAACGTGCGGGAGCGACCACCGTAATCCCCTTCGGCGGAAGCTACAACGACAGCGTGATCATGGCCGAGGGCTACCAGATGGCGCCCGGCGAGTCCCTGATCTCTCCCTCCAAGACCGACGTGACCCCGGGGTATTTCGAGACGATGGGCATTCCGCTCTTGAGCGGCCGCTTCTTCGAGGAGAGCGACGACGGAACGGCGGGGAACGTGATCCTGGTCGACGAGCGGCTGGCGAAAAAATTCTGGCCCGACTCGGACCCCGTGGGCAAGAGAATGTACGAGGCCGCGAGCGCCGAAGACCTGGTGAGCCCTGGCGAGAACGTGACCTGGCACCGCGTCATCGGAGTCGTGGGCTCGATCCGGCAGCGCGGCCTCGTCGGCACCGACGATCGGATCGGAGCCTACTACTTCCCCTATCGGCAGACCCCGTGGCGCTACATGACGTTCGTCATCCGGACGGAACGGGCGCCCGAGAGCGTGATCTCGGAAGTGCGGGAAGTCGTCCGCACGGTCGATCCCGAGCTTCCGCTCTACGACCTGCTGACGATGGAGGAGAGAGTCGACCAATCTCTCGTGGCCCGCAGGACTTCGATCCTGCTCTCGGCGAGCTTCGGGGTCGTCGCCCTGTTTCTCGCGGCCGTCGGAATCTACGGCGTTCTCGCTTATCTCGTAACCCAGCGGACCCGCGAGATTGGAATCCGGATGGCGCTCGGCGGCACCACCCGGTCGGCCTTCGAGCTGGTGCTTCGGGAGGGGGCGATCATCATCGGGCTCGGCCTCGCCCTGGGATTCGGAGGGGCGCTCCTGCTCGGGGGGGTTCTCGAGCAGCAGCTCTATGGGGTCAAGGCTACGGACCCGTCCGTTCTCGCGGCCGTTTCCGGCCTTCTGGCGGCTGTGGCCCTCCTGGCCTCCGTCGTCCCCGCCGCCCGGGCGGCATCGATCCATCCGGTACAGGCGATCCGCGGGGATTGACCTCCCCGCGGCGGTTCTTCACAATGATGGAAGAGCCACTTCCAACCAATCGACCGGTCTCCGCGGATGAGTCAGCCCACGAAAACCACCAAGAGCGTCTCCGACCACATCCGCACTATCTATCAGAAGTTGACCGACCTCGACAGCCGGCTCGGGAAGCTCGAGACTCGGGCTGACGGGAATCACGGGACCTCAGGCACTCCCCCGGTGGACGCCGAGATACTGGCGCAGGTGGTCGAGCTCGAGCACCGCTTGAGGCAGCTCGAGACCGAGAACCGCTCGTTGAACGAGCGCTGCAGCCAGCTCCAGGAGCAGAACGAAGCGATCTCGAACCTGTACGTGGCGAAGCACCGGCTCCACGCCTCGCTCGACGCCGCCGAGGTCATGCGCATCGTGCGCGACATCATGGTCGAGCTCGTGGGGGGGAAGGAGTTCGCCATCTATCTCCTCGATCCCCGCCAGAAGATGCTCCGGCGGGTGACCGGGGGCGGGACGGTGAAGCATCCCGAGACCGTCGCCCTCGGAGATGGCCACCTGGGGCGGGTGGCAGCGGTGGGAAGACCGTTCTACCTCGAGACCCTCGGGGAGCGGGAGCGTTCGTCCGACCTCCCGCTCGCGGTCATTCCGCTTCGGAGCGAATCGGAGAGCATCGGGATCATCGCCATCTGGCAGCTGCTTCCCCACAAGAAGGGATTCACCCCGGTCGACCATCAGCTCCTCGAGCTCGTAGCCGAGCATGCCCCCACCGCTCTCAAGTCCGCTCACCTTCACCAGAAGAGCAAGGGCGCGCGCGGGGGCAAGATCGATTGATAGAATGACCGCCGCGTGCGCGTCGGTCTCGTCGTCTACGGGAATCTCGAGGTCGTCTCCGGCGGGAACTTCTACGACCGGATGCTGGTTTCCCGCCTGACGAGCGGGGGACATTCCGTCGACGTCGTTTCCCTTCCGCTCCGTTCCTACGCGCTGAACCTGGCGCAGAACTTCTCGCCCGGCCTCCGCCGCCGCCTTTCGGGGTCTTCGTTCGACGTCCTCCTCGAGGACGAGCTCACCCACCCGTCGCTCTTTCAACTCAACCGGGACCTGCGACGCCGCAGCGAAGCGCCTCTGGTGAGCATCGTCCACCACCTGCGGTCGAGCGAGGAGAGAGCCGAGTGGCAGAACGATCTCTACCGCGCCGTCGAGAAGCGCTACCTCCTTTCCGTAGACGCTTTCGTATTCAACAGCGAGACGACGCGGCAGACGGTCGAAAGCCTCCTGGAAAAGAAAACGAGGAGCGTCGTCGCGACTCCGGGCGGAGATCGACTCGCGAGAGCCATCACCGCGGCCGAGGTCGCTGCGCGCGCCGCGGAGGAGGGTGAGCTCCGGATCCTGTTCGTCGCGAACCTCATCCCTCGAAAGGGTCTGCACCACCTCCTGAAAGCGCTTCACTCACTCGGGGGGCGCCCGTTCCGACTCGACGTCGTGGGAAGCGAAGAGCACGATCGAGACTACGCCGCCACCGTTCGGGGACAGGTTCGGGAGCTCGGCCTCGAAAGCCGCGTCCACTTTCACGGGGCGCTCGCGGGAGAGGCTCTCGGGGAGCGGTTTCGGACCGCGCAGCTCCTCGCGGTTCCGTCGAGCTACGAGGGCTTCGGCATCGTCTACCTCGAGGGCATGAGCTTCGGACTTCCCGTCATCGCTTCCGCCGCCGGCGCGACCGACGAGATCGTGCGGCACGAGTCCACGGGATTCCTGGTGCCGACGGGAGACGTCTTCTGCCTCGCCCGTCGAATCGAGTCGCTCCTCGAGGACCGGGCACTACTGACCCAGATGAGCCTCGCCGCTTACGAAGCGTTCGAGGATCATCCCGGATGGGAGGACTCGATGCGGAGAATCGAGCGCTTCCTCGTGGAGCTTCATCGCGATCCTCGAAGGCGGTGAGAGACGAAGAGCCAATCCCTCACGAACATCGCGAGAGTCGCGGCTCCGAACGGATAGGCGGCGGCCAGAGAGACCTCCGGGGGCACCTGCGGCCAGAGAGCGACCGCGAGAAATCCCATCTGCGAACCGGCAAGAAACCTCCGCAGGGCGGAGGCGTCGAGGCCTCGAACGGGCTTTCCCGCGCGTTTCCTCGCGGCGATCGCGAGGATGAAGACGTAACGAGCGAGCCCGACGGCGGCGTACCCGAGTGGCAGCTTTCCCAGGAGAATCCCTCCCAGGCTCGCGATGAGGATACCGAGGGCGTCCACGCTGACGTCGAGCATCGACCCCAGGTGCGTCTCGCGCTTCGAACGCCGCGCCAACCGCCCATCGATCCCGTCGAGGATCGCGGCGGCGGTGTAGGCTGGCGCGGCGACTCCCGGGAGCGCGAGAAATCCCGACGTAATCGCGACGAGAAGGCCACGGAACATGGTGATGCGCGTGGGAGCGCCCAGTCCCAGCAGAAGCTCCGGATCGCCCTGCCTGCGATTGTCGGGCAGCCCCCGGTAGAGAAGCCAGGAGCACCAGGCCCACACGGGAAGGGCGCCAGCCAGAGAAGACGGGAGGAAGTACGCCGCCGCCGAGATCGCCGCGAGCCCAGCTCCGGTGAGGAGCGCCCACTCCCGGCGAAGCGCGCCGTTCAATCCTTCGCCGCCCCGTCGAAGATCTCGAGGAAGCCCTCGAGAAAGTCCGCCATGTGGAGCGAGCTCTTCTGAAGCGGCACCAGCCCCTCCTCGAACCCGAGGGCATCGAAGGCGCGCACCAGGTCCTCGCGCTTGCTGAGCACGTGCATCGGGACGGCCCAGCTGTCGTTGTCGTGGGTCGCGAGCTTCGGCGGCTGGTGATCTCCCACGATGATGACGAGCGCGTCGTCGGGGACGTAGCTCTGGAGAAAACCCTCGAGAACGTCGAGCTCGTAGCCGACCGCCGCCAGGTACCAGGTCGAAAGCTCCATCAAGTCCCGATAAGCGTCATGGGCCACGGACTTCAAACCCTCCGGATATGCCGTGCCGTCGTCGAACCGGCTCCAGTCGGGGACGTAAGCCGGGACCGGGTAGTAGGGGATGTGGGTCATGATGAGCGAGGCTTTCACGAACAGCGGCTTCTCGGCGCGCGCGATCTCGTCCTTGTACAGGCGGTACAGCGTGAACTGGTCGGGAATCTTCCACCAGCCCATTGGCGGTCCGCGGTAGTCGAGGGCCTCGAAATCGTAGATGCGGTCGAAGCCGTAGAACTGGCCGTCCGGCCAGTACCACTTGATACCGGGCTCGGCAGCGACCGTGCGATACCCCTTTTCCTTCAGAATTCGAACCAGGGTCGTCCGTTTCGACGCAAGGAGAGCGTCGTATCGGTGCTCGGATCCGACGTCGACGCCGGAGAGAAGCGTCGCGTGCGCTCGCCAGGACCCGCCGCCGAACGTGGACGATTGGATCTGGCTGGAGGAGAAGAAGTAGCCGGATTTCCGCAGCCGCGACTCGAGCTCGCGGTAGCGCGGCTCGATGACCCGGAAGTGGTGCGCGTCCTCGAAAAGAGTGATTCCGTAGGACTCGACGAAGATCAGGAATACGTCGGCGCCCGCGAGGCGGGAAAGGCTCGAGTCCAGGGACAGCTCGGGAAAATCGACCTTCACGAGCGCGGGCTCCGCCGACAGGCCTTCCCGCAGGTGTCCCACCTGCCGGGCCGCGATCGCGGAAACCGGTTGGGCGAACGCCCCTCCCCAGACGAAGAAGACGCCGATGCCGGCGGCGCAGGCGGCGCCGACACCGCGGCGCGGAGAAGAGCTCTCGAGCGCGCGATCCACGGCGCCCAGCCCCACCCAGTTGAGGAAGAACGCGAGACCCGCCCCGAGGAGGAGGACCGAAGCGACCAGGAGACCGAGGGTTTCGGTCATCACTTCGAGGAACATCGCAAAGACGCGATGGAGATGAGGGAAGTCTCCGTAGAGATCGAACTCTCGCCCCAGCACTCCGTACGCGGTCACGTCGACGTAGCGCACGGCGGAGGCGAGGAGGAGGAGGAAAGCGAGGCCGGCGCGGACGAGCCCGGAGAGCGAGTACCCCATCTCCTTCGCGGCCGCGAGGGCGAGGACCAGGACGAGGAGCTCGATCGAGAGCTTGGGCACGAACCGCATCGCCGGCGTCGAGGGGACGTTCTCGAAGGTGAAGAGCCCGTTCCAGTAGAAGAGGAAGACGAGAGCGAGGACGAACCGCTTCATCGACGGTGGGCTTCGAGCTCGACGAGGAGATCGACGTCGTCCCCCACCAGAGAATCCGCGACCCCGTAGCTCATTCCGAAGTCGCTCCGGCGAAAGCTGCCCCGCGCCGACATCCCCGCGACGTAGGGCTTTCCCGGAAGCGGCGAAGTCGCGCTCCTGTTCCAGGAGACGGTAAGCGAGAGCGGCCGGGTGATGCCGACGAGGGTGAGGTTTCCCCGGATCTCGCCCTTCCTCCCCTCGAGCTTCGTCGTCCCTTTCGATTCGAAGACCATCTCGGGGAACCGTTCTACGTTCAGGAAATCCGCGCTCCTCAGATGACGGTCGCGGGCCTCGACCGTGGTATCGACGCTCGCGGTCTTCACCACCACCCGGACGTTCGAAACCTCCCCCGTCGATTCGTCGAAAGTGAACGACCCCTCCGCCTCGGAGAACCGGCCGAGGACCCTGGCGAAGCCCACGTGCTCCACCAGAAATCCCAGAGTGAGGTGCTGGGGGTCGATCTCGTAGAGCCTCGGCTCCGCGCCGCTCGGACGGGCGGCGCAGAGCAGCATCGGGGTGAGGAATAGCCGGGCAAGAATCGAAGGCACGAGGCCTATGATAACGCGGCCTTATCCAGTTACCGGCCTGGGCCGCGGCGAGGCATTCGTCGCAGGTGGGTCAATCCGGCAACGAGCTCGGGCCGGCGCCCGACGCACTCTCGAGGCCGGCGGCGGTCGCTCAGAGGTCGATGCCGTAGACTCTTCGGGCGTTCTCGCTCAGCACGTTCCTCGCCATTTTCTCGCAATCCTTGTCGCTCCAGCCGTAGTGGGAGCGGTAGTCGGTCAGCACCTTCGCCAGGGTGCTCCGGATGTTGAACGCGCAATAGCCGATGGTCTCGGGAACGCTCCCGGAGTCGCTTCCGTGCATCACCTTTTCGGAGGGCGCCAGACCGAGAAACGCCCGGAGAATCTCCTCGAGCGTCCCCGGGAAGTTGGCGTAGAACGAAACGTCCGCGTAGACGTTCGGGAACTGGCTCAGGAACGCGGCCACGTGATGATGGTAAGGGTAGGCCGCATGGATGAGCACGAACTCGGTCCCCGCGCGCTTGACGTCGTCGTCCTGGAAAACCTGATAGAGACCGAGCGGGCTGTTGTAGTCGAACCGCAGGGCCGGATGGAGCGCGACAGCGGAGTGAATGATGATGCGAAGGGAAAGCTCCCCCGCCCGGACATAGATGCGCTTGAGCAGGTAGTCCTGGTACGAGCGCAGGGCCGCGGTCAGCGCCGGGTCGTCGTAGAGCGGATTGCGCGTCGGGTGGTTGCGATAGGCCGAGGCCTCGTGAGTGACGAGCGCCTTCAGGTCGCGGTCGGCCTGGGCTTTCTCCACCCTCTCGACGGTGAGCGGACGATAGTAGGCGATGGGAATCTTGAGACCCACACATTCGTTCGACTTCGCCCGTTCCAGGATCGCCTCGATCGCCTGGGTGACCTCGTCGATTTCCTGAAGGCCCTTCTCCTTGGCCCAGTCGGGCTGGAGCAGGTGGTTGACGGAATAGGTCCAGACGAAACGATCTTCGGGGACGAGGGCCTGCGGCCGCACCGGCTCGGTCTCTCTCGATTGCAGGACGATGGCCGCGATCTTCTCCCGGTCCAGAATCGATCGAACGTACGCGCTGTAGTCGCCGCCCATGTGCCGGGTTTGAATCGAGTCGACGCCTTCGATGGTGGGCTCGACCCCGTACACCCGGGCCATGTAGTTCTTGGTTCCGATCTCTCGGGGGAGCCGGTAGAGGTGTTCCTTGAAGGTGACCGAGAGGCCCGCGCGAGCCTCCTCCTTCCCGGGATAGTCGTACGCCGGGAGGAGAGCGTCCACGAATGACCCGTTCCACTGCGCGTGGGACTGAGAGAGCGTCATCCTCTCGGGGGGATGAACGTGCACGTCGATGATCTCCATCTGCGAGAGATCGAGCGACCCGGAAGCGAGAGATTGCTCCGACCGTTCTTCGGACGACACCGGCGCCAGTAACCCGAGGGAGCCGCCGATACCCAGTTTCTTCAGGAAGCCGCGTCTGGACATGGTGGAGGATTCTACCGGACCCGGGCCCCGCTTTTCTCCCAAACCCGGAAACGATACTGGATGAGGCCCTGCTTCAGGCACTTCCGGAGCGCGTTTCCCCCGACGAGCGAGCGGGTCCTTGGACTGTCTGAGAGAAACGGCCGCAAGAGAGGCTCGAACAGGGCCAACGCCCGATCGCGGGGACGGTCGAGATCGAGACAGGGGGTGAGATCGCGGTCGGAGAGGAGCGCCAACCCCGACTCCGCCGCCATCGAGTCGACCTCGTCCGCAGGCAGAAGCGACGCCGCGTGCCACCCCCAGGCAAAATCGCGGACCGGCGGCTTCTCCGCCGCGCCGCGGACGAGGAAGTCGTCGACGAGCACGAGGCGTCCCCGTGGCCGGAGCGCCGCGCCGACGTTTCGAAAAAAGGCGCGTCCATCGCCCGCATGGACGAAGGACTCGATGCCATAGGCGAGCTCGATCGCCGGCGGAAGCGGATCGCGGCAGAAGTCCCCCCGAAGCCACACCGCGGCGCTCCCGCCCTCGCGGGCGAGCTCGTACTGCTCGCCGCTCAACGTGATCCCGAACCCCGCGGCCCGACAGCGTCCGAGGAGGTAGAGGAGGCTCGCTCCGACGCCGCACCCGAGATCCAGGACTCTGGGCCGTGGGGAGCCGAGAGCTTCGATCTCTTTCAGGACGAGCTCGTGGACGAAGTGGAACGCCGAGGACCGATCCCGAACGCCTTCACCCCATACCGCGCGGTGAAGCATGCCCTCCCCTCCGCCTTCGCCGCGGGCGAGGAAGACACGGGTGTTGACGTCGTAGTACCGCGCTACGGCGTCCGTTCCATCCGGCACCGTCGCAGTCTAGCAGGACGCCGCTCCGACACCCGAAAGGTAATACCAAAGTCGTACGAGCCAAAGCCGGGCAATCGGCTTATAATGCGGCTCCTTCGAAAGCCGCTTCGCGGGTTCCACGGGCAGGAGGAGATCATGATCTACCGGCTTCCGATCCTGGTTCTCATCTCGGTATCTTCCATCGGCGGCTTCTCCGCTCCCGCCTCGGCCCAGAGCCGGCGGCTCAAGGACGAGGACGTTCGAAAGCTGATGGAGGAAGCGAAGAAGGACGTCGAGCGCTTCACCGACGCGGTCGATTCGCAGTACCGCAAATCCACGATTCGAACGGCGACATCGGAGGTCTCGATCGACGGGTACCTAAAGGACCTGAAGAAAGGCGCGGAGGCGATGCGCGATCGCTTCAAGGACGACTACGCTGCGGGAAACGAGGTGTTGTCGTTCCTGCGCCAGGCAAGCGCCATCGAGAAGCGGGCGGCCGGGGGAGGCGCGCTCTTCGGCGCCGAGAAGGAATGGCCGAGGCTTCGGGGCACCCTGGGGCGTTTGTCCCAGGTGTACGGCGTCGACTGGAATACCGACCCGCAGAGCTGGGCCGCGCGGCGGATGAACGATCGGGAGCTCGGGGAGGCCATCGAGAAATTCAAGAACGGCGTCAAGTCGTTCGAGAAGAGCCTCGAATCGGCGCTGGAGCACGTGAACGGCATCGCGAGCGCCGACCGGAAGGCGGTGATGTCCGCGGTCGATCGCCTCGAGAGCTCGGCGGACGACCTGAAGGATGCCGCCGAGGAGGGCAAGGACGCCTCGGGCGAGCTCGGACTCTTGCGAGCGGCGAACGAGGAGACCCGGGTTTTTCTCGAGAAACACGGGCTCACGAATGCCGTGGGCTCGACGTACCGCCTCCTCTCGACGGACATGTCCACGATCACCGCACAGTTCAAATGACCGTGAGGAGGAGAAAATCATGATTCAACGCGGGGAGGAATCATGGGACTACTCGACGAAATCCTCGGCTCCAAGAACCTCGGCGGTATCGCCGGCATGGTCGCGAAGAATCCCCAGCTTCTCGCGGCGGCGGTGGCGCTTCTCAGCACGAGAGACTCCTCCGTCGGCGGCTCCGGCGGCCTTTCCGGCCTGGCGAGCGCGTTTCAGGGCAAGGGTCTGGAAGACGTGCTCTCCTCGTGGGTCTCGACCGGCGCGAACAAGTCGATCTCGCCGAGTCAGCTCGAGAGCATCCTGGGAAGCGACACCATGGGTCAGTTCGCGAAGAAGGCGGGAATCGGGTCGAGCGAAGCCGGATCCGTTCTCGCTTCGCTGGCCGGAGCTGGTCAATCAGCTGACCCCCAACGGTAAGATTCCGGAGACCAACTCGCTCGAAGGCGCTCTCGGCGGGTTGCTCTCGAGCCTCGGCCGCTGACGCGGGCGCAGCTTCATCGGGCCGGCGCCACCGCCTGAAGTCCGAGGAGAAGCTCGGCCACGACGTACAGCCAGGCGTCGTCGGGGATACGCCATTTCCGTCCCGCGTTCGAGACGAGGAACGGATAGAAGGCCTCGAGAGCTTCGCCGTTCTCGAGGGCGACCGCAAGACGCACGAGAGAGGCCCAGGCCTCGATGCCCGGACGTTTGTCCCGGGCGATCTCTCCGGTGCGGCCGTAGTACGTCCCCTTGAGCTCCGGCATGCGCTCATGGCAGAAGTCGAGGACCCGTCGGGCGACGCCGGGCCTTCCCCGCACCGACCAGGCGGCGACGGTCGCGGCGTTCGAGATCTGGATGGCGTCGTTCGGCGAGAAGACGACCATGCGGTCGTCGTCGAGGAGCGTCTTCACCTCGGGCTGAACGATGTCGTAGAGGAGCCCGGACTTCGACTGAGCCCGCTCGATGAGGTCATAGGACTTTCGGGCGATCTCCCGAAGAGCGGCGCTCCCCGTCGCCTCCGCCGCCTCGGCGACGAAATCGGGAGCGTAGTCCACCAGGAACGAATTTGTGGCAAAGCTCCGGGTGCCGAGGTTGAAATAGTTGCGGATCATCCAGATGCCCTGCTCTTCCGCCTGATGCCGCGCGTAGCCTTCGAGGATCGCGAGCGCGCGCTCGCGATCGCCCGCGCGATCGAAGGCGAGGCTTCCCCTCCAGAAGCCTTCGGCGAGTCGAAGCGCCTCGGTGGTCCCGGAGGCATCGGGGGGAACTCCCTCGCGGTATCTCCAGAGCACGAACCCGCGTGTGTAGGGATCGTCGGCGATATCGAGCACCAGGTGCTCCGACGCGAAGGCCTCGAGACTCGAGTAGAGCTCCCGATCCCCCTCGAGGGCCGAGAAGATCATCAGTAGAGAAATATCGATGGCGTAGGTCCATCCATCGGCGCGCGCCAGTCTGCCGGCGAGGACCCGCTCCTTCGCCAGGCGATGGAGCTCTCCTTTCGTCCGTCGAGCGTCTTCTGGCTCCCAGGGAGAGGGCGGGGGACCGCAGGAGACGAGAGCGAGGACGAGGACCATCGCCGCCGCCCGCGCGGGCGAGTTCATTTGGGAACTATAGCAGTTCATGATGCGCGCTCATGAGACCCCTCGCTCTATCGCTTCTCTGCTGGATGGCGGCTTCGGCCTCGCGCGCCCAGGAGGCCCGAGGGCTCGAGGACTTGTTCTCTCGAGGCCTCCTCGGCGAAGACCGCAACGGCGACGGACTCACGGATTTCGTGAGCGCCCGTCTCGTTCTCGGCGAATCGCCGTTTCCCGCCGACGTCGCCGCGGCATCGGACGTGGCGGCGCGGCTCGGGTTCGAGACCATGGCGATGGAGTCTCGCTCCGGGATCGAAGCGGAGTGCTGCTGATTACGAACTCGGAGAACGGACTACGCCTGGCGGCGGATGTCGTGAGCAAATTCTATCCGGGGGAGCATCCGGTGTTTCGTTTCCGGATGCTCCAGCCCCGGTAGAGCTTGATGCCCTGGCTTTACCCCTCGCGGACCTTGCGCGAGCGGGCAGCGAGAAGAGCGGTTCCAATCCCCAGAAGGAGAAGAGTCCCCGGCTCGGGAGTATCTTCCTCAGGAACGATGAAACTGAGGCTCTTGAACTTGAACTTGTCGTTGGACTGCCCTGGTGTTACTCCGAAGACCAGCCAGTCCACCGGCGTTGCAATCGAGGTGAGGGAGACAGCTCGGGTCTGCGTTCCGTTGGCGGGGGCGTTATTCGGTAGAAACGGGCTGTCGTGCTGGGTTCCGAGACCCGCGAAACCGATCGAGCCCATGTTGATCGTGCCGGTTCCGCCCCAGAACGACGCATCGTAGTCGTTCGCCCACGCGGCAATGATCGCTTCTGTAAGAAGCACCGGCTGGCTGAAGAGAAGGAGCAAGACTTCGTCTCGCCCATCGTTATCCACGGTGTGGGGGCCGCTCGGGCAGTTAATTCCCTCGCTCGAAGCGCAGCTTCCGATTCCGGTATTGAAGACGCGGACTTGAGAGGCGCTGAAGTTCCCGCCGTTGGCTGACCATCCCGTGAGAACTACGGTCACCCCGTCCCCGGTTTTCGTCACCGAATTCCCATATACACCTGGGGGAATCGGAACACCCGTCGTGTAATCGATGGTGGTCGCCTGTGCACTCGAGGCGACAAGAGCCACACCAAGAACCGTAAAAAGGTATCGCTTCATTGCGTTTCTCTCCCCAACCCGTCTTTACCCTAGCCGGTTCCGTGCCAAGGCGTTTCGAAGCGACGTTAAACGGTATAAGTGTCTTAGAAGTAGCACTTTAAGAAAGAACGCCCACCTATGCAGAGGATGACCCTCGCTGTAACCAGTTCCGACGCGTCGGAGTGACTGACGATAGAACAAATCACGACCGTAGAATTACTTATGGGTACGAGGTTGGCATGTCGGATAACCTGACAAAGAAACTCAGCCTTACTCGTACCTCAGGACCACGATCGGGTCGACCCGTGCCGCTCGACGGGCCGGGAGGTAACAGGCGAGGACCGTCACCATAGCGAGCAGGGCGAAGGCTGTGAGGAATAACCAGGGATCCGTCGGAGAGACGCCGAACAAAATGCTGGCGAGAAGGCGGGAAAGGACGAAGGCCACGCCGAGACCGATGGCGGTCCCGAGTCCGAGGAGCAGAACGCCCTCGGAAACCGTCTGGCGGAGCACGTCTCCTCTCTTCGCGCCGAGCGCCATTCGTATCCCGATCTCGCGAATCCTCGACCCGACGCTGTAGCTCAGGACTCCGTACAGGCCGATCGCGGCGAGCGCGAGGGCCGAGAGGGCGAAGACGGCGAAGAGGACCGAGGTGACTCGAGGCGTCGCGACCGTGCCGGAGATCACCTCTTCGAGGGGGCGCAAGTCGGAGATTGCCATCCGGGGATCGATCTCGGCCACGGCGCCGCGAAGAGGGGCGGCGAGAGACTCGGGATCGGACGCCGCCCGTACGACGAGGTTCATCGAGCGAAGCGGTAGCTGCGCGTACGGAAAATACATCGCGGGCCGGTCGGAGCGGTCGAGACCGAAGTGCCGCGTGTCCTCGACGACTCCGACCACCTGGCGCCAGGCGCCTCCGATGCGCACCCGCGACAGGAGCGGATCGTCGTTCGGCCAGTAGCTCCGGGCGGCGAGCTCGTTGACGAGAACGACCGGAGGCGCTTCCGCATCGTCGCTCTCGCGAAGGAATCGGCCGCGGGAGAGGCGCATCCGCATCGTGGAGAAATACGAAGGGGTCGCGGGACGATACCAGGCGATCCACACGCCGCGAGGCTCGGGAGGAGTCTTCCCCTCGATGAGAAAACCCGAGTCCGCGTCCGCGCCTCCCATGGGAAGCGCGAATACCGCTCCCGCCGACTCGGCCCCGGCGAGGCCGCTCGCCCGCTGCTGGAGCGAGTCGAGGAATGCGATCCGCCGCGAGGGCTCGTCATAGGTCGAGCTCGAAAAATCGATGCCCGCGGTGAGGAGGTTCCTCGGATCGAAGCCGGGATCCACCCGGATCAGCGTTCGGAAGCTCTCGAGGAGAAGGCTCGCTCCCACCAGGAGGGAGAGCGCGAGAGCGACTTCGAGGACCACGAGTGCGCTCCGGAAGCGATGAGCGCCCCCACCCGTCGAGCCTCGCGCCCCTTCCTTCAGGCTTCGATGGAGGTCGGGCTTCGAGCCGCGAAGCGCAGGAACGAGACCGAAGAGGAACGCCGAAGCCGCGGCCAGGGCGAGGGTGAAACCGAGGACGCGCCTGTCGACCGTCACCTCCTCGAGGCGGGGAAAGCCGTCGGGAACGAGAGCGAGAAGAACGTCGACTCCCCAGAGGGCGATGACGACACCCAGGGACGCACCGGCTACGGCGAGGAGCAAGCTCTCGGTGAGGAGCTGGCGGAGCAGCCGCGCTCTGGAGGCGCCCATGGCCACACGGGTCGCTACTTCCTTCTCGCGCTCGACCGCCCGCGCGAGCATGAGACTCGCCACGTTCGCGCAGGCGATGAGGAGCACGAAGGAGACCGCTCCCAGGAGCGCGAGAAGCGCCGGACGGATGGCTCCGACCAGCTGCTCGTGCAGCGGCACCAGGTTCACCCCGACGCCGCGATTCTCCTCGGGGTAATCCTTCTCGAGGCGAAGGGCGATCGCCTCCATATCGGCGCTCGCGCGCTCCAGAGAGACCCCGGGCGCGAGTCGCGCGATCACTCTGAGATTGACGCAGTCGCGGCCGCAGGAGCTCGACCTGTCCACCCGCAGCGGAACGAAGATCTCCGGATCGGAGATCAGGGGGAAGAGCGTATCCGGCGGAAGCACTCCGATGACCGTGGCGGGCGCGTCGCCGAGCGTGATACGCCGGCCGAGGACGCCGCGCTCGCCGCCGAAACGCCGCTGCCAGAGAGAGTGCGACAGCAAAGCGACGAGCTCCGCCTTCGGACTGTCTTCCTCCGGACGGAAGCCCCGCCCCAGGAGCGGGGTGATGCCGAGAATCGAAAGGGCGTCGTGGGAGACGGAAGCACCCTGGATCTGTTCCGGGTCCGGCATCCGGAGAGTCGCGGTGTAGCTCCCGAACGCGAAAACGCCGTCGAAGACCACGGACTGTTGCCGCCAGTCGGAGAAGTTCTCGAACGACGCCCACTCCGTCGGGGATCCCTCGAGGCGGCTGTGGTCCTGCCAGACCATCACGAGATTCTGCGGCTCGGCGTAAGGGAGGGGGCGAAGGAGCACCCCGTTCACCACGCTGAAGATGGCGGTGTTGGCGCCGACGCCGAGAGCGAGCGTCAGAACCGCGGTCAGAGTGATGCCCGGCTTCTGAACGAGGAGCCGTAGTCCGAAACGCACGTCTGCGATCAGAGTTTCCATATCGGAGGAAAAAGCAAAGACGGTGCCAGCGCGGAAGCGCGCAAACTCGGCATCCGAGAACGACCGCCTGTCCGGTTTCGCGCCCGCGGTCCCGGAAACGGACGCCCGCGGGGTCTCGTGAGACCATGAGATCGTGCTCGACGCTTCCGATCTGGCGGACGCCCGCCGGTACCTTCCCGGCGCCTCGCCCGACGCCCTCGAGGCGTTCGCAGCACGCCAGCTCCGAGCGCGGCGACGGCTCGCCGCCCTCGTCTATTTTCATCGGACGAGCCCCTGCCGCATGGCGCGGATTCACCTCCTGACCTCAGCCGCCGTGACCCTCGGCCGTTTCTGTGGTTTCTCTCCGGCGTTCGATGCCATCGGAGAAGCGCTCATGCCCGTGGGAGGAGACGGCAGGCCTCGGAGCTCGGCGTGGTGCGCTTACGAAGACGCGTGCCGCGCTTCCCGGCCGCTCGAGGTGCGCGACGAGCTCTGGATGATCGCCCACATTCGGGACATGGAGGCGGTGAAGCGAAGGGGAGTGGACCGCTCGTTCTATCTGGAGAGCGAGGCCCACCGCGACGATCCGACGTGGCGCCTCCTGAAACAGCACATGGAGATGACGCTCGGAGCACGGCTCCTGGATCGCTCCGCGCTGGAAGGAGCGATCGCCTACGAGACCGCCATGGCGCAGGGGATGGCGACGGCGCTCTCGCGCATCGCCCGCGCCGGATCGAAGCTCCTCCATCGCTACGCGGCCGAGGCGATGAAGGCGCTCCTCCTTCCCTCGCGCGAGCCGGCGCGGGACTTCCCGAGCTACCGGAGAACCGCGCTGCTCCTCGCGCTCTACGCCTGTCGAGCCTGGACGGCTTCCGCGGTCTACCGCCGCGGAATTCGCCTTCGCGATCGCGGCCTCGTGGCCGATGACGACGCCTGGCCGCTTCTTTCCGAGGTCCTCGGCGACCGCGTGGGCGAGGTCCACCCGGCGATCGTTCGCTTCTACGGAAACCCTTCCCGGTTCCCGGTGCGCGCGCGGCTCGAGCTTCGCACGCTCCCCGCACGATTCTGGTCTCGGGCGGCGACGATTCTCATCGGTCAGGGCCTCTACGAGACCCCCGAGGGAGAAGTCGACGCTCGCTTCCGCGTCTATCGCCGGGGCGACGGCTCGATGCACTTCGTCCGCGAACTGTACCTGGGCGACCGGCTTCGCGTCTTCGATTCCGACTTCCTGGTGCGGATCGTGGACGGGCGTCCCCGGCTGTTCGAGGTCTTCGTGGACAACGGCATCGAGATCCAGATGGCGGTCGAGCCCCTTCCGGGAGGGGGTCTCGCGATCCGCGGCGAGCGAGTGCGCGTCCGCGGCCTTCCCGTCCCCTGCTTCGGAATCGTGGTGGAGTTCCGGAGTCGGGTCGAGGAACGGGATTCCCTGGCCATCGAGGGAACGCTCTCGATGAAGCCCCGAAGCCGCTGGGGAAGGTTCGTCGCGCGCTCGCTCCTTCGACGCCCGGAGGCGCTCGGCGCCATTCACTACCGCGTCGGCCCGCTCCCCGGTTGATCTACGCTCTTTGCCCGGTCTCGATCCGTCGCCCGGTCAGAAGCGGGCGGATCGCCTCCGACAGCGCCGTGATTCGATAGTCGCCGTAAGCCGGGTTGTGATAGCCGTGGGCTCGTTCCCCGGCCGTGAGGTCCAGATCGTCCTTCATGGGCTCGAAGGCGTGCCCCTCGTGCCATTCGTTGAACGAGTTGATGTAGACGAGGAAGAAGCCGCTCTCGTAGTTCGAGAGGCGGGTGTCGTTCTGTACCTCGACCGTGGCCGCGAGAGAGGAGCGGATGCGGGCGACGGAGAGCGCCGCCGCGAGCTCGCGGTGGTCCGAAACCGAGAAATCCAGGGGGCCCGCCTCGGGCGCGAACGGCCGGGGCTGGTAGCAGCTCCCGGGAGGAACATCCTCGAGCGGGATCTCGTCGTAGCCCGGGTTCACGTTGAACGCGAACAGCAGCCCGGCGGCGGAAGCGTCGCGGGCGAGCGGCTCGTACCGATCGGGACCGATGAAGTTGTCGTAGACGGCGATGCCGTCGAAGCCCGAGGCGGGGGCCCTCCCGAAGTCCAGCGAATCCGCGAGGAGCAGTACCCGGTCGAAGTCCCAGCGGAGCTCGCGCCGGATGCGGTCGATCTGCCGGCTCCACAGAGGGTCGGGCGTGTAGTCGGATACTCTCCGGAGAATCCCGTGGCAATCCACGATGGTCTCCGGGAGGATCGTGCGGAACCCCTTGAACACCGGGCTCTCGCTCCCGTCCTCGTTTCGCAGGATCAAGAACGCGTCCCAACCGCGCTTCTCGCCGTACTCCGTCAGCAGATAGATCACGTCGTCGAAGAAGCGTGCGCCGCGGTCGTCGGCGTAGGGCTCGAGCCCGAACGTGACGGCGAGACCGTGGTCCTTCATCACGTCCATGACGTCGTGGACGACACCGTCTTCGTAGCTCCCCCGCCCCCACCAGGAGAGCGAGATCGCGCCGGCGCCGGATGCGGAGATCCACCGCGCGTGCCGCTCGATCGCTTCGAGCGAACGCGAATCGTACGCGCCGAGGCGAGGCACGTACCCGCTCGCGAGGTCGTGAGGCGGGTTTCGGCCTCCCTCGTTCCAGTGGCGCCACGGGTCGCGGCCGTACCACGGGTAGTATTCGAAGACGAAGCGCCGGTCGAGATCGCGGAACCGCTCGGCGAGTGTCGTAGCCGAGGGGCTCCGGGCCGGCGGAGCGGGGGTGCCCGACGGAAGGCTCCGACCCGACCTCAGCGCGGCGGCGACGGAGGACTCCCGGCGGAAGAAGCTCTTCCATTCCGTCGAATACGATGGCAGGAGCGAACGGCTGGGCAAGCCGCCAGTGAGAAAGACCGGAAGCGAGGAAAGCGCTTTCAGAAATCGTCGTCGGTCGATTCCAGCCATCGTTCACCCGGATTCGCGCCCGCTTCCGAGCCAGCTCCTCGCCGCGCCGGGAGCGGGCTTCGCGAAGAACCGGCGCTTCATACAGAAGAGCAGGAAGCGCGCACGGCTGCGTCGCGCCTCGACCGCCTCGGGCTTCCCCGAGCACCAGAGCCTCAGGGTCTCGAAGCTCCACTCGGTCGCGAGCTGAAGGAGCCGGCGGAACAGGAGCCCGTCGAGCACCCGACCGAGCATACCGTAGCGGCGCTCGTAGTCGTAGACCGTCTTGAAGTACGTCCCCTCGGGCCGGCTCTCGTACAGCCAGATGCCCCGTCCGTTCCGGATGATGGACTTCCAGTCGTCGGAGTCGAACTCGAAGCTCGAGTGCTCGAGAGGCGTCGAGTGGAGATACCGTCCGATTCCGGCAACGGCGATTCCGAAGGCGACGTCGGTGCGGTAGTCGAGAAGTCGGAACCCGCGCGCGTCGACCTCGTCCCGGTACGCGATGTGGGTGAAGCGGATGTCCCAGCAGAGGTGCTGCGCAGGCTCCTGCGTGCGCTCCCAGACCACCTCGACCGGGGCCGGGATGGTGGCTTCGACGACGATCCTGGCGTTCGCGGGCACGTTCACGACACCGACGGCGCCGTCCGGAACGCGTACCACCGCCTCAAGTCGAATGCGAACATGCCCAACGCGGAGATTCCCATGAACGTCATGTAGAAGCGCAGCCCGATGGGAACCGGCGGAGGCTCGAGTACCACCGCCGCGGGGAGCCCGAGGTCCGGGAGCACCGCGTGAGCGACGGTCGCGAGATAGCAGCCCACGAGTACCGAGAGCACGATGTGCATGAAGTACTCCCCTCGAGGAAGCCCGCCGAGAGCGCGCCGGCTCTCCGTCTCCTCCCACACGTCGGCCCAGGCGACGCAGACGTCCGCGGCGTAGAGCCCGGCCAGCACGAGGAGTGCCTCGCCATGGAAGCGGAGATTGGCTATGACCAGGAACTGGCACCCGTAGACGAGGTGCCGCATGGTGTGCCAGAGGACTTCCCTCTGACACGCCACGCGCCGGTGAAGACCGCACCGGTACGTGTGGTAGTAGAGCACGTCGAAGAATCCGAGGTGGCCGATCGCGAGGAGGAGATAGAACGCGGCCGCCATGAGGAAGACTTCTCCTTCCATTCTGCTAGAATCCCCCGCCGGAGGTCCAGGCCCCTCATGACCCTGTCGAGTCTCGGTTTCGTCCTCCTCCTCGCAGCCCAAACCTATCCCCCGCCGTTTCCCCGAGATGGGGCCACGAAGGTGCTCGAGAACGAGAGCGTCGTCGTCTGGGACGTGACCTGGGAGAAGGGGAAGCCGACCCCGATGCACCGGCACGTCGTCGGCGTCGTCGGAGTGACCCTGGTTCCCGGAACCGTCCGGGTGAGACTTCCGGACGGCAGCACTCGCGAGAGCGAGCCCGACAGCGTGGGCTCGGTCAGCGCGGGCGGCAAAGGAATGACCCACAGCGAGGAGGGAACCAGCGACACCCCGAGACGGGCGATTCTGATCGAGATCAAGGGAGCCGGGAAGGAACCGCTCACTCCACCCGAGGGCGCCGAGCCCGCGTGGCCTCGGGAGGGTGCGACGAAGGTTCTCGAGAACGACGAGGTCGTGGTGTGGGACTACCGATTCCAGAAGGACCGGCCGATCCCGTTCCATTTCCACGACAAGGACACGGTCGTGGTGGAGCTAGAGCCCGGGGCGACCCGGAGCATTCCGCGCGAAGGAGATCCCCAGGTGACGGAGTGGCAAGGCATGCGGGCGCGCTTCGCCCCCCGCGGCCGCTTCCACCGCGAGGAAGTAGCGAGCGGGTCGCCCCGCGGAATCATCGTCGAGATCAAGTAGTGCGCGAGCGGAGCGAGCCCGGCCGGGAGGAAGCGGTTGCTGCCTTCGGCGCGAACCGCGGGAATCCGGCCGTCCTCCCCGAGCGAAGAGCGAGGGGAGCGAGCGAGCCGGGAGGCGAGCGCGCACTGAAGATGTTCCGCTCGCTCTGGCTTTCCGAAGTCCCACTCGTCCCCGACGTCCAGCCGGCGCTCGAAGGCGAGGCGCGCGCGGATGTCGCCATCGCCGGCGGCGGATACGTCGGCCTGTGGACCGCTCTCCTGCTCAAGGAACGGGACCCCGCCTGCGAAGTCGCGATCGTGGAGCAGGACTTCTGCGGGAGCGGGGCTTCGGGGCGAAACGGAGGGTTCGCTCTCTCCTGGTGGGCCAAGCTCAAGACCCTCACCCGCCTCTGCGGGCAGGAGGACGCGGTTCGCCTGGCGAAAGCCTCGGAGGCCGCGCTCTCGGAGATCGACTCGTTCTGCCGGTCCCACGGCATCGATGCCCACTTCACCCGGGGAGGCTGGCTCTGGACGGCGACGACCGAGAGCCAGATGGGCTCCTGGGAAGCGTGCGTCGCTCTCGCGGAACAGCTGGGAGTGGGCCCGTGGCGGAGGCTTCATGCCGACGAGGTGGCCGCGCGGGCGGGCTCGCGAGCGCACCTCGGCGGAGTCCTCGACACCTCGGCGGCCACCGTTCAGCCCGGGGCCCTGGTCCTCGGCCTGAGGCGCGCCGCGATCGATGCCGGAGTCCGCATCTACGAGCGGAGTCCTGTCGTCGACGTGGACCGAGGGTCGCCTCCGGCCCTGGTGAGCGCGCGCGGAAAGCTCCGCGCCGGGAAGGTGGTGATTGCCATGAACGCCTGGGCGGCGCGGTTCCGCGAGCTCCGGCGGGCGCTGGTCGTGCTCTCGAGCGACATCATCGCGACCAACCCAATCCCCGACTCGCTCGAGAAAATCGGCTGGACCCGCGGGGAAGCCATCACCGACTCGCAGCTCCGCGTCGATTACTACCGCACCACCCGGGACGGACGGATCGCATTCGGGAAGGGCGCGGGGGCGATAGCCCTCGCTGGACGGATGGGGCCCGAGTTCGAGCGGAACCCCCGAGCCGGTAGAGACGCCGAGGCCGACCTGCGCGCTTACTACCCGTCCCTCGATGGCGCCACCGTTACCCATCAATGGTCCGGACCCATCGACAAGACGATGAGCGGGATTCCCCTCTTCGGGCGGCTCGGTGGACGCGAGGAGATCCTCTACGGCGTCGGCTTCAGTGGAAACGGCGTCGGTCCTTCTCTCGTCGGCGGAAAGGTTCTGAGAAGCCTGGCGCTGGGCCTGCGCGACGAGTGGAGCGAGAGCCCTCTCGTCGAGCAGCGCTTCGAGCGCTTCCCCAGAGAGCCCTTCTGCTTTCTCGCCGCGAGCCTGGTGCGAGGGGCGGTGGTCCGCAAGGAGACGGCGGAGCTCCAGGGAAGACGCGCGCGATCGATCGACGTTCGGCTGGCGGGCCTCGCCCCCGCCGGCCTCGAGGACAAGTAGCTACTCGTAGCGAAGCGAGATCATCGGATCGACCCGGCTCGCCTGCCGGGCCGGAAGATAGCAGGCGAGGAGCGCGATCCCCCCGAGTCCGAGAACGAGCGCGACATAGGTCACGGGGTCCGCGGCACCGACCTGAAAGAGAAGGCTCGAGAGAAGCCGGGTGAGCGCGAAAGCGAGAACGAGCCCGGCGGCGAGGCCCGCGGCGACGAGACGCGACCCCTGTCCCACGACCAGCCCGAGAACGTCCTGGGGGCGGGCCCCGAGCGCCATCCGGAGGCCGATCTCGCGCGTGCGCTCGGTGACGCCGTAGGAGACGACTCCGTAGATTCCCAGAACCGCGAGGAGAAGTGCTGCGCCGCCGAAAGCGCCGAGGAGGACGGCGTTGAACCTTCGGTCGGCGAGCGATTCGGAGACGACTTCCTCGATCGCGCGGAACCGGGGAGGGATCTCGGGAACGACCTCCCGCAGTACGGCGCGAGTCGAAGCCGCCAGGGAGGCACCGCCCTCGACGAAGCCGATCACCACCGAATAGTCCGTTGGAGGACGCTGACGGATGTTGGTATAGATCGTCGCTCTCGAGGGCGCGTCGAGACCTGCGTGAAGTACGTCGCCGACGATTCCCACGACCCGCAGGAGGCGCAGGTCACCGTCCATGTTGCCGAACTGGATGAGCTTTCCGATGGGATCCTCCTCGGGCCACTTCTCGTGGACGAGACCCTGGCTCACCAGCGCCACGTGCGGCGCTTCGGCGTCGTCCGTCGCCTCGAACAGGCGGCCGCGAACCAGCGGAATCCCCATCGTCTCGAAGTAACCTTCGCTCGCCGCGCGATACTCCGCCATCCCCGTCCGGGCGGGATCCTGCATCAGGCGTCCGAAGTCCTCGTAGCTCTTCACTTCGTCGGGGGAGGTCTGAATCAGGAAGGCTCCGTTGCGACTGCCGGACGAGAGAGGAAGCATATCGACGATTCCCGCGCTTCGCGCTCCGGGAAGCGCGCGAATCCGCTCGAGGATCTCTCCCTGGGTCCGCCGGAGCGCCGCCTTGTCGGCCTCGGTCTCGGCGAAAGGCTGTGAGGGCTGCGCGAGGTCGACGACCAGGGCGCTCGATCGGCGAAACCCCGATCCACATCGAGGAGCCGGAAGAGGCTCCGCGCGAGAAGGCCGGCGCCGACGAGGAGAACGAGGGTCAAGGCCACCTGGGAGATCACCAGCCCGCTTCGGAGGGTCGTGGAGGCGGAGCCCGCGCGCGACCAATCTCCGATGTAGGCGGAGGCGCCGCGCCTCGTCGACCGGAGCGCGGTCGTGAGGCCGAGGACGACCGAAACGAGGACCGCGAGCCCGAGCGCGAACGACAGCACCGGAAAGCTGACCCCCACTTCACCCGAGCGCGGAATCTTGCCGGGCTCCACGGCGAGAAGCAGGGGCACTCCCCAGGCCGCGAGCAGCACGCCGAGACTTCCTCCGGCGAGGGTGAGAAGCATGGACTCCGTGAGGAACGAACGCACCAGCAGGAGGCGGCTCGCGCCGAGCGCGGCTTTCACCGCCACCTCTCTCTGGCGGCGGGCCGCCCGGGCGAGAAGAAGGTTCACCACGTTCGCGCCCGCGACGAGGAGCAGGAAGGAGACCGCCGCGAGCAGCACCTCGAGCGCCGGACGGACGTGGCCCACGAGCTGTTCGTGGACCGGAACCACCGCGGCATCGATCATCCAGGTGTCCTCTCCGTGCGTCGCCCGAAGATCCCGGGCGATGGCGCTCACGTCGGCCTGCGCCCGCTCGAGGGGAACGTCCCGGAGCCGCGCTATGGCGAGCCAGTTGTGGGCGGTGCGGCTCGGAAGAACGGGGTCGAGCTCGCGCGGAACCCAGACGTCGGTATCGGGCGGAAAGGCGAAGCTCGGGGGCATGACCCCCACCACCGCGTGGACCCGTCCGTGGAACGTGAGCTTCTGGGACGAGAGATCCGCTCGGCCGCCCAGACGGCGCTGCCAGAAACCGTGGCTCACGAGGACCGCGGGGGATCCTCCTTCCCGGAGCTCTTCCGCAACGAACGTACGCCCGAGCTGAGGCGAGACGCCGAGGACGTCGAAGAACTCCCGGGATATGCTCGCGGTCCGGACGCGGACCGGCTCGTCTCCGCCTACGACCGAAGTCACTCCGCTCGCGTACTCGGCAAAGGAGTCGAAGCTCCGGTTCCGCTCCTTCAGATCGGCGAAATTGGGGTCGGAGATCTGCCCGCGCTTTCCCTCCTCGAAGACCTGCCAGACCTGCACGATACGGTCGGGATCGGGATACGGAAGGGGCCGGAGGAGCACGCCGTAGACGACGCTGAAGATCGCCGTGGACGCGCCGATCCCCACGGCCAGGGTGAGGACCGCCGCTCCCGAAGTCCGATAATCCTTGAGAAGCCCCCGGAGCGAGCTCCGGACGTCCTGCCACCAGTGGGTCATGACTTCGAACTACGTTTCCGGGCCGGGCTGGGTTCGAAAAACCTTGCCTCAATGCGTCAACGCGAAACCCCGAGCGCCTTCAGCGATTCGAGCACCCGGGCGCGCGCGTTTACCGATGAAGGAATGTCGCCGTGCCCGTTGAAGAACACGATCGGCAGTGGCACTTGTCGGAACGGCAATCGTGACTGGACCTGGGGTTCGATCAGCCAACGACCTGCGGTTGTCCTCTGCGTGCGCTTGAGAACCCGCGAGAATGCCGGCTCACTCGCTGGCTTGCGGAGACCGCTCCCAGCCGAGATGCCGAGGCGCTGCATCCTGGAGACGAGCGTCGTTCTCGATAGCCCCGCCTCTCGACCGCCCCATCTCAACCGCCGAGCACCCCATTCGTTGCCTCTAAGGTCGCCACGACTTCCACTCACCCTTGCCCCGCTTGCTTTAGCTAGCTTACTTAGCTAACGTCGGGAAATGAAGGTCACGATACATACCGCGAAAACGACGCTCTCCAAGTTGATCGAGCGAGCGCATGCCGGCGAAGAGATCGTCATCTCGCGAGGCGACGTGCCCGTGGCGCAGCTCGTGCCGATCGCCCTCCGACCTCCCCGACGCAAACCAGGGACGCTGCGAGGAATCGTAAAGATTCCTGACGCATTTTTCGAGCCTCTGCCCGAGGAGGAACTCGACGCGTGGGAGGGGAAGACGTCTTGAAGCTCATGCTGGACACGCACGCGCTCCTCTGGTGGTCTACCTCCGATGCGAAACTGTCGTCCAAGGTCAGGAGGGCCATCGCGGACAAAGACAACGAAGTCTTCGTGAGCGCAGCCACCGCGTGGGAGATTGCGACCAAGGTCCGCATCGGAAAGCTCGATTGGCCGGCCACTGCAGGAACCGTGAACGCTTACGTGCTCGAGCAGGGATTTCGCGCGCTTCCGATATCGCTGGAACACGCGGAACGAGCCGGACAGCTAAAGATCCAGCACCGCGACCCATTCGATCGCATGCTCATCGCCCAGGCGCTGACCGATGAAGTCTGGCTCGCGAGCAACGAGAATTTCTTCGACAACGCCGGCGTGAGGCGCTATTGGTAATCCTCGGCAAGCAGGCGAGGAGAGCTCGAAGACCTCGTCGGTCTCGTCGCCAGTTCCTTACCTCAACCGGGTCGTCGTTACGACCTCAAGAAGAGTCGCCTCAAAGTTTTGAAAGCAATTCGATGTTTCACTACGATCTCAAGAAAGTTCACCCTCAAGAGAAGGTTACCCAACCACCCAAACCTCGATGAATCGGAAACGCCTGACCATAGCGCGGCGCGTTGCCGTCGCGCTGGCAGTCTCCATCGGCGCCGGCCTCCTGATCGTGAAGCTATGGAAGGGTTCTCCGTCCTCACTCTTCCTCAGCGCCATCATCCTCGGCCTGTCGGCGACGACTGCGTTCGCACTCTTCGAAGTGTGGCCGCGGAGGCTGCCGCGCTGGATCGAGCGGTGGGTGCTTCAAGTCGTTGCGGTCGGCGTTGCCATGCCGGTCACGATATTCGTGATGCACCGTCTTGTCACGGGTGAGAACCACGACTGGTTGCTCCTCGCGTTCGCCGCTATCCTGCTCGCGCCGTGGACGGCGCTCGCGGCGATCGTCCGGCAGAAGGAAGCCTTCGCCCGTCATCAGAAGCTCGCGTTCGCGCTCGAGCGCAGTGAGCTCGAGCGGCAGGCGCTCGACGCGCGTTTGCATCTGCTGCAGGGCCAGGTCGCCCCCCATTTCCTCTTCAACACGCTCGCGAACGTGCAGGCGCTCGTCGATGCCGGCTCGCCGCATGCGTCGACCGTGCTGCGGAGCCTCATCGCGTACCTGCGGGCGGCGGTGCCGCTGCTCCACGAGCCCGCCGCGACCATCGAGCTTGAGCTGCAGCTCGTTCGGCCTTATCTCGAGCTGATGCAGATGCGCATGCCCGATCGCCTGCAGTACGCGATGAACGTCGACCCATCGGCGCTGGAAGTTCGTTGTCCTCCGACCACACTGTTGACGCTGGTCGAGAATGCCGTGCGCCACGGGATCGACCCCAGTGAAGAAGGAGGGCGGATCGACATCGACGTCGAACGGCTTGGTGAACGCTGCGTGGTCCGCGTCACCGACACAGGCGTCGGACTCCGTCGATCGGCGAATGGTCTCGGGACCGGGCTGACGACTCTGCGCGAGCGGCTGCGGCTGATCTTCGGCGATGCGGCGCAGCTGCGCCTGACAGCCGGCGCCCCCCGCGGCGTCGCCGTCGAAGTCGATATGCCGGCACACACATGAACGCTCATGCGACAGCGTTGATCGCCGACGATGAACCGCTGCTGCGCGATGCGCTGCGGCGCCAGCTCGCGAACGTCTGGCCGGAGCTCGAGATCGTGGCCGAGGCGCGCAACGGGCGGGAGGCGGTGCGGTTGTTCGACGAGCGGCATCCAGACGTCTGTTTCCTCGACGTTCACATGCCCGGCCTCTCCGGCGTCGATGCCGCGAACCACATCGGGCGCCGAGCGCATCTCGTGTTCGTCACGGCGTACGATCACTACGCGGTGCAGGCCTTTGCGCAGGGCGCACTCGACTACCTTCTGAAGCCGGTCGAACCGGCGCGGCTGGCGGAAACCGTGAGCCGCCTCCAGGAACGTCTGCAGTCATCGCGGCCGGCGATCAACACCGAGCAGCTATTGCAGCAACTCAGCGCCCAGCTCGCGAAGCTGCAGGGCGGCGGCAAGGGCGAGCCGCTGCGCTGGATTCGGGCACAAGCGGGGAAAACCGTGCGCCTCATCGCGATCGACGAGGTCGACTATCTGCGGTCGGACGCGAAGTACACGCTCGTCGCTTGGCGCGATGGAGGCAAACCCGCCGCGGCGGTGGTCCGGACGCCGCTCAAGGACCTGCTCGAGCAGCTCGACGCGGAGCAGTTCGCGCAGGTCCATCGGTCGATCGTCGTGAATCTGAGCGCGATTCGCCACGTGAGGCGACACGACAATGAAACCGCGGAGATTCACTTGAAGGGTCGCGACGAGGTGCTGCCCGTGAGCCGCAACTACGTGCACCTGTTCCGGCAGATGTAGCCGCCGTTCGTCCGCGCGGATCCGCCCTTCGTCGCAAGCTGGTTGTTGGCGCGGCACGCGTGCCGCGATACTGGCGCGCATGAAACACAACGTCCTCTTGACCATCACGTCTCTGCTCTCGATCCTCTTCTTCTCACTGCACTGGGCGGACGAACTCTCCCGCGGCATCGAGCCGGGAACCATGTCCGCCTTTGGGGGCCTGCTCATCCTGGCGGTCTGGCTTTGCGGAACGCTGGTGCTCGCCGAGCGGAGATCGGGGCTGGTCCTCATTCTGCTCGGGGCGATCCTTGCATCTGGGGTCCCTGTCCTCCACATGCAGGGTCGGGGACTTATCGGCGGCCGGATCGCCGCCAACTCCAGCGGCGCCCTCTTCTGGGTCTGGACGAACATCGCGCTTGGCGCAAGCGGGATGTTGTCTGTCATCCTCTCGGCGCGTGCACTGTGGAGGCGACGCTCACCAGGGGCTGGCAAATGAACCGGGGAATCAACCCACAGGTCTACGCTCGAGATCAAATAGGACTTGCACCGCTCGCTGTGGTTCTCGAAGTCCCGCTCGTCCCCGACGTTCAGCCGGCGCTCGAAGGCGAGGCGCGCGGAGGCGCCGCCGCTCCCGTGGTCCGATAATCCTTAGAGAAGCCCCCGGAGCGAGCTCCGGACGTCCTGCCACCAGTGGGCATGACTTCGAACTACGTTTCCGGGCCGGGCTGGGTTCGAAACCTTGCCTCAATGCGTCACCGCGAAACCCCGAGCGCCTTCAGCGATTCGAGCACCCGGGCGCGCCAGGCGGGACGGCACACCACGATTTCTTCATTCCGCGGGTTCTCCCGGTTGTACCGATGCTCTTCCCCGGAGAGCGTCGTGACCGACCAACCGAGCGCCCGGGCCAGAGCCTCGGGAGCACAGGTATCCCACTCCTTGAGGCCTTTCTGGTGGACGTAGATGTCCGCCTCCCCGAAGAACAGCCGGCTGACCTTGTAGCCTACGCTCCCGAAGGCCTTCATCTCTCCATCCATCTCGCGGGTGAAGCTCGCGACCCAGTCGGGCGTATGGCTCCGGCTCACCGCGACGACCGGACGCGGGCGGCCAACGCTTTCGCCGCGCACCAGCGCCCGGTCGCCGCCCTCGAGGCGCGCGCCCTCGCGGTGCCCCCAGAGGATCTCCCCCGTCGCGGGAAGCGCCACCACCCCGACGGCCGCGGCGCCGTCGATTGCGAGAGCGAGGTGCACCGCCCAATCCTCCCGGCGCTCGCTGTACTCCTTGGTGCCGTCGAGGGGGTCGACGATCCAGACCCGCGATTTCGTGAGCCGCCTCCCGTCGCTCGCCGTCTCCTCGCTCAGGACGCCGTCGTCGGGATAGCGGCCGGCGAGGATTCCCTGGAGGTACCCATCGGCCGCCTGATCGCCGACGTCACCGAGGAGGCTTCCTTCCCAGCGATCCGAAAGGCGAAGGGACTCGAGGCGCTCTCCCGCGGCTTTCGCCGCCTCGATTGCGAAACGAAGGTCCTGTTGAGTGTTTATCGGTTCTCTCCCGCGAGTCTCAGCACGTACTGGAGCTCGCCTCTTTCGATTTCATCGAGGGCCCGACTCCTCTCGGCGACTCCCTCGGAGAGCCGCGCGAAGAGGGACCGGGCGCCCTGGGTGGGCGGACCGTCTCCCATGGAGGCGAACGAGGAGAGACGCGCGAGCTTGCTGTCGATGCCCGTCGGGTAGTTGATGAGGTCCTGTCCCGCTCTTGCGCGGTACTGCACGAGCCTCTCCTCGAGGGGATACAGCTTGTCGTTGAGCTCGCGGAGAGCGTCCTTCAGCGCTTCCGATTCCGCCGGCGCGCTCGACTGCCTGCTCCGCCCTCTTCCTCATCTCACGGATGCGGGAGACGACACGCATGGTCTCGCTCAGCTTGTCGCGGACGGCGATGAGGAATTCGAACTGCTCTTGAAGATCGGCGTCCGTGAACTCGAGCCGAGGGTCGCGGGCAATCTCGAAGGACCGGCGGAAGGTCCCGCCTCCCGCCGCGAGCTCGACTTCGTACGTTCCCGGAGCCCCGACCGGCCCGCGGGCGCTTCCTTGAAAGATCGCGCCTTCGAGGACCTCGGCCCCGGGGTAGCGCATGTCCCAGACGAAGCGGTTCGCACCGGCTTCCGCTTTCAACGCGGGTTTTTCCCCAGCGCTCGTGAAGCTACGGACCAGCGCTCCATCCTTATAGAAGGAGAGCTTGACCTCGCCCGCCGGCTTCTCTTTGAAGAAGTAGGGCACCACGACCCCCGACGGAGGGTTCTCCCCGGAGACACCTGCGTCTCCAGAGAAGGCTCCGGCAAGGTCGGCTCCGTCCCGGTAGCGGATCGTCCGTCTGGGCGCGAAGAGATGCGCCGCGGCGCTCAGCGCCGCGGGGTCGAGCTGGTGCAGGAGCGCCACGTTGTCGAGGATCCAGAACGAGCGCCCGTGGGTCGCGGCGACGAGGTCTCCGTCTTTCACCAGGAGGTCGTGGATCGGAACCACCGGAAGGTTCAGCCGAAGCGGCTGCCAATTGGCGCCGTCATCGAACGACACGTAGACCGAGGTCTCCGTTCCCGCGTAGAGGACACCGCGGCGTCCCGGGTCCTCCCGGATCACCCGGGTGAAGTCCGTCGCCGGGATTCCGTTCGTGATGCGCGTCCAACTCTCCCCGTAGTCTTTCGTCCTGTAGAGGTACGGGGTGTGGTCGGAGAGCTTGTAGCGGGTCGCGGCGACGTAGGCGGTCGCCGGGTCGTGCGGCGATGGATCGATGATGCTGATGAGCGCGAACTCGGGAAGGTCGCGTGGAGTCTTGTTCTTCCAGCTCTTGCCTCCGTCCCGCGAGACCTGGACGTAGCCGTCGTCGGAGCCCGCCCAGAGGACTCCGGCTTTCGCCGGCGACTCCGCGAACGCGAAAATCGTCGCGTACCATTCCGGGCCGTAGGCCTCCCGGGTGATCGGCCCCCAGTACGGTCCCGTCTCGGGATCGAGATAGGACGGCGTTTTCTCGAGGGTCTTGGGATCGGCGCGGCTCAGATCGGGGCTGATCACCTCCCAGCTCTCGCCCTGATTCGTCGACTTGTGCACGAACTGCGAGGTCACGTAGACGACGTTCGGATCGTGGGGAGAGACGGCGACGGGATACGTCCACCAGAATCGGTAGTTGATGTCCGCGGAGCCCCAACCGTAGTGCGTCTCGGGGTTCGGCGAGATATCCCGGATCTGTTTCGTTTTGTGGTCGTAGCGGTAGATCCAGTGGTGGTCTCCCGCGTATACCACGTTGGCGTTCGTCGGATGGGGCGCTATGTATCCGTCCTCGCCTCCGCCGACGGTGTACCAGTCCTCGAGGGTGATTTTTCCGTAGTCCGAGCGGCTCGGAAGCGAGATGCTGGTGTTGTCCTGCTGCGAGGCATAGACCCTGTAGGGCACCTGGTTGTCGGCGGCGACGTGGTAGAGCTGTGCCGTCGGCTGGTTCAGGATCGTCGACCAGGACTCGCCGCCGTTGTAGCTCACGGTCGCGCCGCCGTCGTTTCCCTGCACCATGCGGTTCGGATCCGCGGGGTCGATCCACAGGTCGTGGTTGTCGCCGTGAGGCGGCTTCATCTCGGTGTAGGTCTTGCCTCCGTCGGTCGACTTCCACATGTCGACGTTGAGGACGTAGACCGTCTCCGGATCCTTCGGATGGGCGATGATGTGGTGATAGTACCAGGGCCGCTGGGTGAGGTTCGCGTTGTCGGCGAGACGCGTCCAGGTGGCTCCGGCGTCGTCGGAGCGATAGACCCCCTTCTTCCCGATGTCGGCATCCAGAATCGCCCAGACCCGCTCGGGGCGCGCGGGAGAGAGCGCGATACCGATTCGGCCCTTCGGCCCGGAAGGAAGACCGGGGTTCTCGGTCAGCTCGGTCCAGTGGTCGCCGCCGTCCGTCGTCTTGAAGATCCCGGTTCCCGGCCCGGCGCTGCGGAAGCCCCAGGGAAAGCGTCTCATCTCGAGAAGCGAGGCGTAGAGCACGTCGGGATTCGCGGGATCGATCGTGAGGTCGATGGCCCCCGCGTCCTCGTCCCGGTACAGGACCTTCTGCCAGGTACGGCCGCCGTCTTCCGTACGATAGACGCCGCGATGCTCGCTCGGTCCGAAGGAATCTCCGAGAGCGGCGACCCAGACCACGTCGGGGTTGTGCGGATGGATCCGGATGCGGCCGATCTGCCGCGTCGCTTCGAGACCGACGCGGGTCCAAGTCTTTCCCGCATCGGCGGACTTGTACACTCCGTCGCCGTGCGTGGCGTTGCCGCGAAAGCACGCCTCCCCCATGCCCACGAACACTACGTTCGGATCCGAGGGAGCCACGGCGACGGCGCCGACCGAGCCGGTCCCGAAATAGCCGTCGGACACGTTCTTCCACTGGAGCCCGCCGTCCTCCGTCTTCCAGACGCCGCCTCCGGTGGTGCCCTGGTAGAAGACGAGCTTGTTCACCGGGTCGCCGGAGACGGCCACCACCCTTCCGCCGCGCGTCGGTCCTATGGAGCGCCAGGAGAGAAGCTTCAAATACGGTTCATCGACCGGTTGGGCGACGACGGAAGCCGCGAGGAACGTCACGAGCAAGGCCCCGAGGATGCGTTTCATGGCGATCTCCTAACGGAAGGAAACGTGGGCGGGGATTATAGCAGGGGCCACGGAGCTTCGAGATAGGGCAGACCCGGAAAAGAACGCGTCGCTTCCCCTCTTGCCTCGGTGTGGGCCGGCTATTCGGCTCGGAGCGCCGTCGTGGGGTCGACCGCGAGTGCGCGCCGCGCCGGAAGATAGCTCGCGAGGACTGCGACCAGGAGGAGCGTTCCCGCCGTCGACCCGTAGCTCCAGGGGTCGAAAGGCCCGACCCCATAGAGAAGGCTCGAGATCCAGCGCGTGGAAAGAGCCGCGCCGAGAAAACCGAGTCCACCGCCGACGAGAGCCAGCTCGAGCGCCTGACCGACGACGAGCGACACGATCTCTTTCCGCCGCGCGCCCAGCGCCACCCGCAGGCCGATCTCGCGCGTCCTCGAGGCGACGGAGAACGAGATGACGCCGTAGAGTCCGATCGCCGCGAGAAAGGCGGCGGCGGCGGCGAAGCCGGTCAGAAGACGCGCGCGAAGACGAGGCGCGGCGACGACGCCCTCGCCCACCTCGGCGACCGGGGCGAGGGGCGCCAGTGGAACGTCCGCGTCGAGCCCGCGGAGAATTTCCCGTACCTCCGAGTGGATCGAAGCGGGATCGCCCGATGCGCGGACGAGAAGGTGCATCGAGGGCCACGGCGACTGGCCGTGGGGAACGTACATCTGGGGCTCGGGCTCGCGCTCGAGGGCGTAGTAACGGAAGTCGGACACCACGCCGACCACGCGGCGGCGATCGGCGTCGTCGGGAAGGAGGACCAGGTCGTGATGGATCTCTTTTCCGAGCGGATCTTCGCCGGGCCATGCCGCCTTCGCGAAGGACTCGTTCACGATGACCACCGGGGCGGCGTCGCGGTGATCGCGGGCGTCGAAGTCCCGCCCGCGTCGGATCGAGACCCCCAGCGTCTCGAAGAGCTCCGGCCCGACGACGTGGAGCGCGGCCTCGGGTTTCCGGCCCGCCTCGGGCTCCGGCCGGCCCTCGACGGAATACGGGCTTCGGGTAACGAAGAACTCCGCCCGGGGATCGAGGGGAAGGCCGAGAGAGATGCTCGCGCGCTCCACCCCCGGCGCCTGCCGCAGCCGCGCCTGCAGATCTTCGAAGAACCTCGCTCGTCGATGGCTTTCTCGATACCGCGTGAAGGGAAGCTCGACGCTCGTGTAGTAGACTCTCTCGCCTTCAAACCCCCGATCCACGCTCTCGAGGGCGCGGAAGCTCTTGAGGAGGAGCATGGCGCCGATCAGGAGAGTCGAGGCGAGGGCCACCTCGAATACGACCAGCACCCTTCTCGCGCCGGCCCGGGCGCTTGCGCCTTCGACCCGGCCACCCGATCGAAGCGAATTCGCGAGATTCCTTCGGCGTCCGAAAATCGCGGGAGCGGAGGCGAGCGCGAGGAAGATCGGGAGGAGAATCGCGAGAAACACGATGGGGTACCGGAAGCCGTTCCCGAGCGCGTCGGGAAGGGGAAGGCCCGCTGGCGCCGCCGCCCGGACCCCCGACGCGATCCAGGTCCCGAGAAGGCTCCCTCCCCCGGTACCGAGGAGAGAGACGAACAGCCCTTCGGCCAGGAGCTCTCGGAGAAGACGCGCTCTCGAAGCGCCCATCGCGACCCGGACCGCGAGCTCTCTCTCCCGCGCCAGGAGGCGCGCTATCCAGAGACCGGAGACGTTGGCGCAGACGAGGAGGAGCAGCAGCAAGAGCGAACCGCCCAGGAGAAAGAGCGGAGCGCGGAGCGGGCCTCTCGAAACCTCCCTCAAATTCTCGACTTCCAGCTGGAACCCCTGATTCGAGCCCGGGTAATCCCGGGCGAGGCGATCGGAGAGAGGGGCGAGGCGGGCTCTCGCCTGCGCAAGAGTCGATTCCTGTCGGAGCCGCCCGACCACGTTCAGGATGCGGAAACTTCGATAAGGGCTTCCCCCCTGGTCGGGACGGTCGCGGGGGAGCCGGAGCGGAACCCAGAGCTCCGTGCCGGGCGCTGGATACGAGAACCCCTCGGGGGCGACGCCGACGACGGTAACCGCATTGCCGTCGATCAGGATGTCGCGGCCGACCACCGCGCGGTCGCCGGCGAATCGTCGATGGAAGAGCCCGTGTCCCAGCACCGCGACGAGAGAAGCCCCCGGGCGGTCGTCGTCGGGCGAGAACGTCCGGCCGAGGAGCGGCGCGACGCCGAGGACTTCGAAAAAGCCGTGGGACACGGTCGCCGCGAGCAGCTTCTCGGGCTCCGCATCCCCGGTGAGCGTCAGGCTCGGGCTCCAGTAGCCCGCGACTCGCTCGAAGACGCCGCTTTCTTCGGCCAGATCGAAGTAGTTGGGAGGCGACAGACTCTCGCGGCCGCCCTCTCTGGAGTGGAACACCCGGACCAGGCTATCCGCGTCGGCGTACGGGAGAGATCGATTCCAGAGCGCGTCGATCCATTGGAACATCGCCGCGTTCACGCCGATCCCGAGGGCGAGGAGCGCGCCCGCGGCGAGAGCGAAGGCCGGGCGCCTCCCAAGCGATCGGGCTCCGGACCGGGCGTCGTGGAAGAGGCTCGGGATGCTCTTTCCCGACATCAGCCCTCGAGGGCGATAGGACCAGGAGATCGAGACCGCCTGCCTCCAGAACCACAGGCGCGTTCGGCGATGCCGCTCGAACTCCTCGATCAGGTCGCCTTCGATCTCCTCGCGCCCGCCTTCGGGAATCGCGAGATTCAGAAGAGCGAGCGCGAGTGGAGGTGGTCTTCTCTTCATGCGCCCTCGAGCAGCGGCTGGAGCCCCTCTTGAAGGCGACCCAGGTCGGCGAGCGTCCGCTTCAGCGCGCGCTTTCCGCGAGGCTTGAGCTTGAAGTAGCGCTTCGCCCTTCCGCCCCGGATCGGCGTGGGCTCGCCCTGCTCCGAGCCCAGGAGCCCCTTGGCCTGCAGCCGATCGAGGGTGATGTAGACCGAGCCCCGGGCGACCGGCCGCCGGGTCTTCCGGGCGATCTCCTCCAGGATCGAGGCTCCGTAAGCTTCGTCTCCCAGTCGAAGGACCGCGAGGAGCACCACGAGCTCGAACTCACCCAGCAGGTCGGCGTTCGCGGTCATTTAGTCAACAATTCTGACAATATAAATCCCGCCGGTCAAGAGTATTCTTTCTCCATGTCGGAAGAGACCTGTTCCCACATCGAGGCCATCGACGGCATCACCCACCCCAGGCGCCGGGAATGCGACGAGTGTGTGAAGAGCGGAGACCGGTGGGTCCACCTGCGCACCTGCCAGGAATGCGGCACGACGCGCTGCTGCGACAGCTCCCCCAATCGGCACGCGACCCGACACGCCCAGGAGAGCGGGCATCCGGTCGTCGCCTCGGCGGAGCCCGGTGAGCGGTGGCTGTACTGCTATCCGGACGACGTATTCGTCGAGTACTGACCCCCGCGCTACCGCCGCCGAACCGGCCACCCACGGATTGCCTATCAGCGGCCTCGTCCCTGGTTCGCGGTTCGCGTGCCTGACACCGCGGCAGGTGGTCGCGGTGCGGAACGAAGCGGGTGCCAGGCACGCGGGGCGAAGGCCCGAGCCGCCCTTACTCGCGTTGTGCGGTCAGAGTCACCTTGACCTTTCCGAGCTCGCTTTTCATGTTGGGCCGCTTCAGCGGAATCGTTACCGACCTGGTATCGGGCGCCATCGTCCCGGTCAGGTCGAAAGTCACCCAGCCGACACCTTCGTCGTCCTGGCCGAGGGTGCCCTTGTCGATCTCTCGAACCGTGATGGTGAATTTCTTGCTCAGCGTCCCGTTGTCGATGTCGTACGCGGCGACGCGTTTGCCGATCGATTTCACACCACCTCCCTGATCCACCTTGTTGGATGCAGGATAGGGGTCGGGCCAGTGGACGACGTTGCCTCCCTCCTGCGCCTTGATGTTCAGCTCGAAATTGCCCTCTCCGATTCCCTGCCCGTCGAGCACCTTGACAGTATCCAGGTCGACGTGAACGGTAGCCATGCTTTCCTCCTTATCTTCACTTAATCAAGGACGCGTACCCGCGAGAGTCCCGCCGAATCAGGAAAGGCGGAGCTCTCATTGCGCGAGTCGAGTTGCCCTTTCCCAGAAGAACGCAAAGACGCGGCGAGATCGGACATGGCGTCCGCATGGCATGCCTCGCTGGGGGATTGCGGGGTCCCGCCGTTCTGCGCCGGGCGACGGCGTGGATCGGATCCATCCCGCGAACGTAGCTGAGTGTGCAGAGACCGCCCGAGGGCTAAGAGGGAGCAATCACGCGGTAGATCTTCAGGAACTCCTCGCGCCCCTCGGGCGCCCGCTCTCGGTGAAGTAGGGCAGGAACGCTACCGGGAAAAGCCCGCCAGGATCGAGAGTGGCAAGCAGCGTCGCCCACGATACATCGTCGATCTCGACTTGGAATATCGTGCGGATCCGGGCGAACGGGGCGAGGACCTCGTCGACACTCTAGGCGCCGAGCCCGATATCCTCGAGCGAGTTCGCCGTGACGAGACGTTCGAGGTAGACGTCGAGATCGGAAACGGACGACAACGCCTCGACTTTCCCGACCACGGATTCGGGCAGCGATCCGAACTTCACGGTCAGCTGGCGCAGAAGGGTCTCGCGCTTCCCCTTGAGAACACCCTTCAATTCGAGCTCGTCGAAGTAGGTGAGCTCCAATTCCTGCATTTTCCGCTACTCCTCTCCTGAAAGAAGGCGACGGAACCGCCTCGCCTCTTCCGTCGAAAGCCTGAAGTACGTCTCAATGATGTTCAACAGGAGGAACTTGAGAGCGCGGCTCAGCTCGCTTTGAAGCACCCGCACCAGCATCTCGCGCCGCAGTTCCAGTTTGCGCGACTTCCCTCGATGCATCAGCGCCGAGAGAGCGGCTCCCAGCGGGCTCGTTCCAACATACTCTTCCGCCGATAAACGTGCCAGCGCAACGCTTCGGAAGCGAAACCGAAGCTGCTCCTGCCCGAAGAGCTCATCGACGTATTCCGCCACCGTCGACTCCGCTCCGCCGCGCAGGTACAAGACGATGGGAAGGACCGGGAGCCGGTAGCGGATCCTCAGGATTGCGTAGTATTCGAACATCCTCCGGGCGAACTCCGGCTCGGTTCTCGCCTGGACTTCCACGTGGACCAGGAGGATTTCCGGCTTGCCTTCCCGGGTCTCCAACCGAGCGACAACATCGGCCCGCCGGACGTCTCCCTCGGGGACGTTCGCGAAGACCTCCTTGCCGAGAAAGCGCAGCGTTTCGAAATCGAGCCGCGCTGCGACTTCAGGAAAGAACAGTTCCAGGAAACTCTGGAGGAGTCCCTCCAGGACGGTCTTGAAGAGCTGGTCCTGTCCCATCCGGTCGTCCTCTCGTTAAGAAGACGAAATCCGTTTCGAAAGCCTCCTTGCCTGGTGGACGGCCTCACCCATCCCAAACACCGGGAGTCGCCTCGGCGGAGCCGGGTGAACGGTGGCTCTACTGCTATCCGGACGACGTCTTCGTCGAGTACTGAGCCTACCGCCGCCTCGGGGAAAGCGCGCGCCGGAGCCACAGCTTCGCCACCCGCCAGTCCCGCTTGACTTCCGAGGCCGAGATTCCGAGAACCTCGGCAATCTCCTCGTCGCTGAGGCCCGCGAAGTAGCGCATCTCGACGATCGACGACTGCCGCTGGTCCTTCTTCTCCAGGCGGTCGAGGACTTCGTCGAGAGCGAGGAGGTCGACGTTCAGGGGCTCGCCGGGGATGTGCGACTCGGAGAGCGTCACCGGATCGGCCGGGCCCCCGCGCTTCGCGGCTCGCCGCCTGCGGGCGTGATCGACGAGCACCCGTCGCATGATGCGGGCGGCGACGGCGAAGAAATGAGCCCGGTTCTGCCAGGAGATCCGTTGGTAGCCCCCGAGCCGCAGGAACACCTCGTTGACGAGCGCCGTCGGCTGCAGCGTGTGCCCGAGGCGCTCTTTCGCGAGCTGCGCTCTCGCCAGCCGGCGCAGGTCGGAGTAGACGGCAGGCACGAGATCTTCGAGGGCGTCGCGGTGGCCCTCTCCCCATCGCGCCAGGACCTCGGTGATGGGAGCGGGCGACTTGGGACGTTCGCGGCCGCTCATCCTTCGCCGAGGAGATCCTGGAACACGGGCCTCTTCCCCAGGGAGGTCTTGAACCCGTAAATCGCCAGCGCCAGACAGAATCCGATGAGGAGAAACGACGCGTGAGCGTGCCACGCCGAAGGGTCGGCGGTGAGTGGAAAGCCGCCGAGCAGATCGCCCACCATCGTGGATACGAAGATCGGGACCCAGCCGAAGCGGAAGAAAACGACGTGCCAGACGGTGATCACCAGCGCGATAGGCACGTAACCGAACCCCGAGCCGTAGACGAAGACGTAGAGAATCCAGTGGAGGCCGACCGCGATCCACGTCCTGCGAAAGATGAGGCGCAGGAGCAGGAGCGCGATGAAGAGAAAAAGGATATGCGTCGCGATATTGATCTGGACGGCGATGAGCTCGGCCACCGACTCCCGGACGCCGCGAAGCGCGAGGAGCTCCGCGGGGTGGCGCGGCAGATCCGGCCTCGGCGGCGTCCCGCCGAGCCAGATGGGAACCATGCGCGCAAGGTAGAACATCCAGGCGACGCCCACCCCCTGGACCGTGCCCACCAGCACGTCCCTGCCCACGATGGGGTCGCGGAAGCGGCCGTCGAGCAAGCGAACCCAGGAGACGAGCGAGCGCGGCCAGAGCTTTCGAGCGTAGGGCTCGAGCGCGAGGTACAGGAGGCCCCCGAGCCCGAAGACGAAGAACGCCCGGTAGAGCCCCCCGAAGAAAATCTGGAGCTGAGAATCCATCGGGCACGTGGTGGGCCGCGAGGAGCCAGTGGACCATCATCAGTACGGCGAGAATCGTCGCCAAGCGGAACGCATGCTTGCGGTCGCTTCGACCGAGCTTCCAGTTGCGATGAGCCAACACCGCCAGGGTGAGCATGAAGAGAAGATGCAGGCTCACGTGCGCGATCCGGCCCGACGCCGAAGGGACCACGTCCGACGCGCGCACCCATCCGTCCGAGGTCATACCCTCGGGCTCCGACCAGGGCTCCACGATGCGAAAGGCGACGGGGCGACCGCGATAAGCCGCGGCTTCGATTCGAATCGGGATCTCCGGAGCTTCGGAGTACACGCCCTCCCAGGCCGCTCGCCGGTCGGCGTGACTGGGAGGCAGCCATCGGGGCTCGACCGGCCTCAGGGCCGACAGGTCGAACGCGGCCGCCGTGAGAAGCGGGCCCCAATCGAGATCTTCGGGGCCGGCATTCGCATCGTCGAGCTCGGGAGGGGCTGCGGCCAGCCGACGCAGGCGCCCTTGGGTGTCGAGCTCGAGGCTCACCATCCCGGGCACGGCGAGCGGCGGGTCGTGCAGCTCGGGAAAGAACTCCGTGATTCGATGCGGCACGAGATACCGCGGGCTCTCGCGGTACCAGAATCGAATGACGTTGGGCTCGCCACGGGCGAGGAGCCGCCACCAATCGCGGGAACGGTCCTCTCTCATGAGCTCCTCGATGTAGCCGGTGTCCCGGGTGAAACCGAAAGTGCTGTCCCGCTCCGGCGTCGGGTAGCCGAGAGAGCGAAGGATGTCCCGCGCGTCCGCGACCAGCACGTCGGGGGACTTGGGGAGTGGGATGATTCCCGCAAGTCGAGACTGCCCGGCCATCCAGACCGTGCTCGCGAGGGCGACGACGATCGCCCCGAGGCACGTCCAGGCGATCGAAGGCGAGAGGCCGTCGTAATCCCCTGCCTCGGCCACGAGCGCCGGGGCGGGCGTCTCGCCGCGGGCGACCGCGGCGGCGAGCTGGTCGCGTCCCGGAAGCGCCATCCGAACGGCGTTCGCCGACGGGGGCCGGCCCGCCGGTTCCTTGGAGAGGCATTTCAGGATGAGCTTCTCCACCCTGGAGTCCATGTCCGAGACGATCGAGGACGGCGGCGTGATCTCGTCTTGCGAGGGATCCGCGAGGGCCCGTGAACCGGTGAAGAGCTCGTAGAGAACGAGGCCCAGGCTGTAGATATCGCTCCGCTCGGTGACCTCTTCGCCGGCCCACTGCTCGGGGGCCATGTAGCCCGGAGTCCCGCTCCGGATGTCGCGGCTCTCGACGGTTCCGGCGACGGCGGCGAGACCGAAGTCGGTGATGCGGGCCTGGCCGCGCTCGTCGAGCATCACGTTCGCGGGCTTGAGATCCCGATGCAGCACGCCTTTGTCGTGCGCTGCGGCCAGCCCCGAAGCGATCTGGGCCGCTACCTCGACGGCCTTGTCGGCGGGGAGCCGGCCGATGCGGCTCAAGAGCGACCGGAGGTCCTCGCCCCGGATGTACTCCATCGATAGGAAGTGAAGGCCGTCCGCCTCGCCGATGTCATAGACGCGGCAGAGGTTCGGATGCGAGATCTGCCGGGCGATGCGCACCTCCCCGCGAAACTGCTGGAGGGCTTTGGGATTCCGGGAGACCTCTTCCGGCAGGAACTTCAGGGCGACCGATTGATCCAGGGTGAGGTCATCGGCTCGGTAAACCTCACCCATTCCGCCCTTCCCGACGCGCTCGATGATCCGGTAACGGCTCAGAAGGATGGCGCCGGGGCGGAACCGCCCGTAGGAGATGTCGACCGCCCGGGGCGTCTCTGGGGGACCGGAGGGAACTTCCCGGGTGGGCTCGACGGAGGCCGCAGGCCGCTCGAGGAACCCCTCGTGCTCGTAGCGCAGGAGCGAGACCACTTCCTCCCGGAGGCTCTCGTCCCCCGCGCAAGCCTCGCGAACGAAGCGGACCCGCTCGGCGACGCTCTTCCCGAGCGCCTCGTCGACGAGCTTCTTCACCCGCTCCCACCGTTCCGTGCTCAAGGAACCACGCTCCTCGAAGATCGAATGGTAGGCGAGAGCGGCCGATTCTTCCACAGGCAACCGAAGTCGTGTAACATCGTCCGCCGACGCCCACCAGGCTGGGGGAAAAGGAGCTCTCATGATCATCGGCGCTCATTCGATCCTCTACAGTGCGAGGCCCGAGGCCGACCGCGCGTTCCTGCGGGACGTGCTCGGACTTCCGAGCGTCGACGTCGGCGACGAATGGCTGATTTTTGGGCTGCCGCCGGCGGAGGTCGCCGTGCATCCGTCCGAAGAGAACGACGTGCACGAGTTCTACCTGATGTGCGACGACGCCGAGGCTTTCGTCGCCGACATGGAGAAGCGGAGCGTCCCCTGCGCTCCGGCGCAGAACCTGGGCTGGGGCATCCTGACCCACGTCACTCTGCCGGGCGGCGGAAAGCTCGGCGTCTATCAGCCCCTTCACGCGCGGCCGGACGCGAAGCGCGCTGCGAAAAGGGCGAAGAAGCCCGCGAAGAAAGCCCCCCGCAAAACCGCGACGAAGGCGCGGAAGAAGAGCTCGAGAAAGAAATCGGGAAAACGCTGACCGCCTCTCGAGGGCGCGGCCAGGCGATTCAATTCGCGAGTCGGCCGCTGTAGAATCACCCGCGGTGAGCCGCAGCCATTTCTTCGCCTATCTCTCCCGCATGAAGTTCATCAAGCGCTGGGGCTTGATGCACAACACCTATGCGGAGAACGTCCAGGAGCACAGCCTCCGGGTGGCGCAGATCGCTCACGCCCTGGCCCTCATCCGCAACCGGATGTTCGGAGGAACGGTAAGCCCCGAGCGGGTCGCGGTCCTGGCGCTCTACCACGACGCGGGCGAAGTGCTGACGGGCGATCTCCCCTCCCCCATCAAGTACTTCAATCCCGAGATCCAGAAGGCCTATCGAGATATCGAGGCCTCCGCCGCCGTTCGGCTGGTCGAGATGCTTCCGAAAGAGCTCGCCGACGACTACCGGCAGGTTCTCGTCCCTGATTCCCCGGACACCGATCACAAGGAGATCGTCAAGGCCGCCGACAAGCTCTGCGCGTACATCAAGTGCCTGGAGGAGATGGCGGCGGGAAACAAGGAGTTCACCAGGGCGGAGCAGGCCCTCGAACGCTCCGTCCGGAGCATCGACCTACCCGAAGTGCGCTACTTCCTCGAGGTCTTCATCCCGAGCTTCCGCCTCACTCTGGACGAGCTGGGTTGACAAGGTGATCGAGAAGCCCAGAGGCCAGCTCTCCCTTCGTACGCTCGCCATGCCCAGGGACGCGAACCCGAGCGGAGACATCTTCGGCGGATGGGTGCTCTCGCAGATGGACATCGCCGCGGGGATGACCGCCTCCCAGCGCTCCCACGGCAGGGTGGCGACGGTCGCCATCGACGCGATGTCGTTCCGGCTGCCGGTGTTCGTCGGAGATATCCTCTGTGTCTATACCGATATCCTCGGCATCGGAACGACGTCGATGAAGATCCACGTAGAGGCCTGGGCGCTCCGCGACCGCGTGGGCGAGAAAGTCAAGGTAACGGAAGGATTGTTCACGTTCGTCGCCATCGACGAGGACCGCAAGCCGCGGCCCGTTCCTCCCGCATAGAGGTGGTCTACGAGAAGAGCTGAAGCCGGAGCTCAGTTCCATTCCCGGGGGACGCTCTCGTCGCTCATCGCCGCGCGGTAGAGGAACGTCGCGAGGATCACCGCGTTCGTCCTCAGGTCCTCGGGGACGAGCCGGTCGTAGACGTCCATGTTCGAGTGGTGCGTCCGGGTGTCGTAGTCGATCGCGTCCTGGATGAACTGGAACGCGGGAAGCCCCGCCATATCGAACCCCTCCACGTCGATCCCGAACGTGTGGTCGATGGTGAGCGTGTCCATCTTCAGATCGTGGAGCGGCGCCATCCAGCCCGCGAAGAGATCGCGCGCTCGTTCGTTTCCATGAAGGTACAGGCCCCGAAACCGGCCGGTGCCGTTGTCCATGTTGAAGTACACGGATAACGTCTCGCCTCCCGCGCTCGCCACGTTGGGTCCGAAGTGCTCCTGGACGTAGCGGCGCGAGCCGACTTTCCCCCCCTCCTCCCAGCTCCAGAGGGCGACGCGGATCGTGCGGCGGGGGGCGACGCCGACGGCCTTCAGGATGCGTACCGCCTCGAGAGCGACGGCGCAACCCGAAGCGTCGTCGGTCGCGCCCGTCCCCGCGTGCCAGGAGTCGAAGTGGCCTCCCACCATGACGAGATCTTTCGCGAGGTCGCTGCCCGGAAGATCGCCGAGCACGTTTCTGGCCTGAGGGTCGTCGGCGTCGAGCTGGTTTCGCACCTCGATCTCGAGCTTCACCGGGATTCCTCGATCGACGAGGCGATAAATCCGGTTGTAGTGCTCGGCGGCGAGGGCGATCCGCACCGGCGCGTCGAGGGCGCCTTTGAGAGACCGGTCGTAGCGGCTCCCCGGCCGGCCGTCGACGAAGACCGTCCCGTCGCGGCCGGGCGCCGGGTCGAAGACCGCGGCCACGCCCTCGGACTTGTAGAAGCTCTGCACCTCGTTGCGGAAGTCGTCGATTTCCCGGGGAGAGGGACCGAGTAGAGGGCGGTGCTCGTCGCGGAGGACGAAGGTCATGCTGCGGTCGTCCCAGACGTAGTCGTCCTGTCCCACCCCGAAGCGGGAGGCGATGGTCGACTCCTCGAGCGCGCGGAGCTCATCGCTCGAGAAACGCGAGGCATCGGCCTCGAAGCGCGGCGGGACGCTTCTCGGCGGCGCCGAGAGCACCACCGTCCCCTTGAGCTTCCCCCGGTGGCGGTCGAAGTCCTCGCGGGAGCGGACGACGGCGATCTTCGCTTCCGCGGTCAGCTTGCCGTCGGTGCCCGGCGTGAAGGCCTGGGGATATCCGATGAGCGGCTGGTAGTCGGGCTCCAGCAGATGCAGCGACGTATAGAGGTTGTCCCAGCTCGCCTCGTGCGCGCCGAAGGGCTCGGCGACGACGTTCGAAAGCCCCATCTCCTGCATCTTCGAGCGCGCCCAGTCCTGCGCCTTCTTCTCACCCCGTGAGCTGGTAACGCGGGGCCCGAGAACGTCCGTCATGTAGAACGCGATGTCCATCACCTGGGAGCGTTGAAAGCCCTCTTCACGGATCCGCGCGAGAACCTCGTCCTCGGCGAGGGCGGGGAGAGCGGCGAGGAAAGCGACACCAATGAGAATCAGGTTCCTTGTCATCGGGGTGCCTCGAGGATCAATGCTGGAAGGAGTCGAGCTTCTCGACGTCCGAGGGATCGCCGAGATACTCCCAGCGCTGGAGAGCGATGGGAACGTTCCCGTTCATCCACAGGAAGTCGTGGAACCGTCTGAGGCGGAACGCGTCACCCTCGCGCGTCCTGGCGTCGGCGAGGAGCTTGATGATCTGGATTTTTCCTATCTGGTAGGAGATGGCCTGCCCCGGACTCGACGCGAAGAACGCCGCCTCCTCGAGCGCCGTCTTCCGGTCCATCGGGACGCGGGTCTCGAGGTAGGAAGCGGCCTGGTCGATGGTGAACTCCCCGAGGCCGAGCTTGACGTCGACCTCCACCCGCAGAGCCCGGAGGCGCATGAAGTTGTAGAGGATCTCGCGCACCCGGGGGCGGTCGTCGAAGAGACCCATCTGCAGCATCATCTCTTCGGCATAGAACCCGATCCCTTCGTTCGCGCCGGAATCGTAGTAGCGGCGCCGTATCGGGTTCTCGTGGGCCCACGAAAGCGCCATCTGGAAGTAGTGTCCAGGGACGCCCTCGTGCACGATGATGGGCCGCGGGTCGCGGGCGATTGCCCGGTAGAAGTACCCGAGATCGGGAGAGGGCTCGGGGATATAGGACGTTCCGTTCTCGCCGAGGCGGGTATCGGACGTGAGGTCGTCGGTGACCCCGAGATCGGAGAGCGGATGAAGGTACGGGGGCAGGGGCAGGTTGCGGTAGCGCTTCATCGAGTCGGGAACGGTGAGGAGGTCCTTGTCTTCGAGAAAACGGCGAATCGATTCCTCGTCCCGGGCCTCGGCGTCGATCTGCGCCTGCTGCGTCGGAAAGGGGGAAAGCTCGGGGAGCTCGCGATTCGAAAGCGACTCGTAGCCCTCGAAAGCGACCGACCGTTCCCATTCCTGGCGCGCGAGGATCACCAGATCTTCGGGAGTGTAAGGGAGCAGGGCAACGTGATGGAGGAAGTACTGGTACGTGTCCCGCCCTACCGCCGTCGCCTCGGGCATGCCGGAGACGCGCTCCTGGAGCCAGGCCCGGTACGACTCCAGGGCGACGACCGCCTCTTCGACGTCGAGCGAGAGCTCCTTCGAGAGCGTCGAAAGACGCTCCCGGACCCCGTCGAGGCTCGCGATGGTGAGCCGCGCGAACGGCGCCACCGCCTCGTCGAGGTTGCGCTTCGCGGCCTCGACCGTCTTCGGAATCTGGCGGATTCGCAGGCGTAGTTGATTCCGGCGCTCCTCGTCGACGGGCGGCGGCGGAAGCAGGACCTCGAAGAGCGAGCCGAGCGTCTGCTGACGGTAGAAGAGCGGATTTCTCTTCCAGTCGCGTAGAACGTCGAGCTCCCATCGCGCTCTCGCGAGTGCGGATCCGATGAGGCGGTAATCCACCTGCCGCGAGACCGGCCACGATCCCGGATCGAGCCGCAGGTAGCGCACTTCGAATTCGGTCAGAGCCGCGACGCGGGCGGCGACGCTCTCCTCTGACCAGTCGGGAACCCAGTCCTTCGGCCTTTCGATTCGGGGAATGTCGTCGCCGGTGAGCGGCTGACTGACGCGCCGCCACTCCCAGAAGTCCCGCGAGAGATCGTCGAGCTCGTCGCCTGCGGCCGTTCCAGACAAGAACATGAGTGTCGCGAAGAGCGGCGCACGCATCCGGATCTATCGCTTCGTCACGAACGCGACCATCCGGTCGAACGCGGGATCGCCGGAGCCGAGCTTCTGGAAGATGCCCAGGTGGTCCCGGCCTTCGATCTGGACCGCCTCCGCCTTCATCGCCTTCGCCATCTGCTCGTTCTGCTCGCGGCGCCATGGATCGTCACCGTCTGCGTATAGAAGAAGCGTGGGGGGCGCTTCGGAAGAGACGTACTTCGCGGGAGAGGCTTCCGGCCAGGCTTTCGGATCGGCTCCCCAGGTGTCCTTGGGCCGGTCAGGGGCGACCTTCTCCACCCAGAAGAAGCCGCTGATGGGGACGACCCCCGCGAGGTTCTTCGGCGAGAGCCCCTGAGCTTTCAGGTACCGGGCGTCCGTCGAGAGCAGCGACGCCAGGTACGCTCCCGCGGAGTGACCCGCGAGAAAGATCTTGTCCGGGTTCCCACCGTACTCTTTTATGTGGTTGCGGACCCAGGCGACGGAACGGGCGCCGTCCTCGGCATGCGCGGGATGAGAGACCCCGGGTGAGAGGCGGTAGTTCGCGATGGCGGCGCCGACTCCCTGCGCCGCGAGAGCCCGGCCCACGTGCTCGCACTCGCTCTTGTCGCCCTGCCGGAGGCCGCCGCCGTGGAAGAACACCACTACGGGAACGTCCCGGGCGCCCTCGGGAAGATAGAGATCGAGGCGATCCTTCCCGTTCTGGTACTCCTGACCGTCGACGTAGTCGACGTCCTTCACCACCCGCACCGCGTCGGGCGCCGCGACTCCACTCAAGAGGATCATCAAGCCGATCATGGGACCTCCCGTTCGGCGGATCTTATCCCAACAGGTTGCGGAAAGATGGATCTGCAACCTGCGCGAGCGGAGCGAGCCCGGCCCGAATGGGCCGCCGAAATCTTCAGGCCGCGGGGCCTTCGAGAGAGTCACCCGCGGCATTGATGAACTAGAGATGTCCGCGCGTCAGGTTCCGGTGGCCGTCCTCGGTCACGACCACGTTGTCCTCGACGCGGATTCCACCGAAAGGCGCGAGCTCGTCGATGAGCTTCCAGTGGAATCGGCTCGACGCCTCCCCCTCACGGAACTCCCGGAGGAGCATCTCGATGAAGTACAGGCCGGGCTCCACGGTGAAGACCTGGCGCGGCTCGATGGCGCGGGTGTTCCTCAGATACGGGTGCTCGGGCGGCGGAGGCATCTTTCCGCCTTCGGGACTCTTCTGATGGCCGCCGACGTCGTGCACCTGCAGACCCAGGTGATGGCCGAGACCATGAGGAAGAAACGGTCGGGTCCAGCCCTTCCGCTCCGCCTCCTCGGGATCCGCCCGGAGGATACCGCTCTCCGTCAGGAGCTTCGCGACTTTCCCGTGCGCCGCCTGGTGGAGGTCGCCGAACGGAATTCCCGGACGGACGTCCCGACAGAGCTCCTGCTGGAGCTTTTCGACGCCGTCGCGAAGCGCTGTGAACCTCGGATCGCAGCTCTTCGAGACGTGCGTGCGGGTGATGTCGGAGGCGTAGCCTCGCGCCGTCGCCCCGGCGTCGATGAGAAACGACCGGCCGTTCCTCACGGCCCGCTTGTTGTGGTAGTGCAGGAACGCGGCCTTTTCGTTCAGGGCGACGATCGTCGGGTACGGGAGCTCGTCCTCGGTCGCTTCCATCGCCTGCACGAAGGCGTAGTGGATCTCGAGCTCCGAGGCTCCGGCCTCGAAAGCCCTGGCCGCTGCCCGATGTCCTTTCGCAGCCTTGGCGGTCGCCTCGTCGAGGCACTGAATCTCGTAGTCGGTCTTGTAAGCGCGGTCCCAGTCCAGTCGAGAGACGAGGTCCGCGGGGTTGAGCGCCAGCCCGGCGGCTCGCGCGCGATCGACCTCGTTCCCGATATAGGCGGCGTTCTTCACCGGCCCTAAGGCCTTCCACGCCGCGTCGAGCGTTCCCGCCTCCACGATCTCGAGCTCGGACGCCCAGAAGGGGTCTCCCAGTCCTTTCTGCTCGTACCAGTAGTCCTCCGGGGCATAGCGGACTACGCGCGGCTTCTTCCCGGGCTCGATCGAAAGCAGATGGTGCGGCCCGGGCATGGGACACCAGTGGGCGAAGTGAGGCACGGCGTGGAACGGCGCGTCATTGTCGTCGGCGAAGTACGTGTGAGGCGCCCCGCTCGAGATCACGAGCGCGTCGAAGCCGGACTTCGACAGCGCGTCGGCCGCTTTCTTCCGTCGCTCGAGAATGTGCTCGTGAAACAGCTGGGTTATCATGGCTCTGGAATGATTGTACCTCTGGTACTGCTGCTCGCGGCAACGCCCGTGCAAACTTACAAGATCAAGAACGTCTATCCTCACGACAGCTCGGCCTTCACCCAGGGGCTGGTCTATGGCGACGGAATCCTCTACGAGAGCACCGGGCTTCGAGGCCGCTCGAGCCTGAGGAGGGTCGCGCTGGAGACGGGGAGCATCCTGAGCCAGACGAGCCTCCTCCCCGAGTTCTTCGGCGAGGGAATCGCGGTCCTCGGGGATCGCATCTATCAGCTGACCTGGACCACCGGCGTCGGGTTCGTCTACGACAAGAAGACGCTCGCGCTCCTCCAGGAGTTTCGCTACGGGATCGAGGGCTGGGGCATGACCCACGACGGAAAGTCGCTGATCGTGAGCGACGGATCCTCGACGCTCTACTTCTGGGATCCCGGGACCCTTCGCGAGGTGAAGCAGCTCCCGGTGACCGACGGAGGCGGGCCGGTCGCGAACCTCAACGAGCTCGAGATCGTCGAGGGCGAGATCTACGCCAACATCTGGCAGCAGGACCGGATCGCTCGCATCTCGCCCCAGACGGGTAAAGTCCTCGGCTGGATCGACCTGAAGGGACTTTTGCAGCCGAAGGATCGCCACGGCGGCGAAGACGTTCTGAACGGGATCGCCTACGACTCGGCGACGAAGCGCCTGTTCGTGACCGGGAAGCTCTGGCCGAAGCTCTTCGAGATCGAGATCGTCGGGAAATAGCTCCTCCACGGATTGACAACCCCTTTCCAGGGGAATAGATTCCCCGGGCAACTCCATGGAGGTTGAAGCATGCGAAGAATTCTGTTGCTGCTGAGCGCGCTCGCCGTCCCGGGCTGCCAACCCGCGGCGCCACCCCCCGAGGAAAAAACCGCCGAGACTCCGCCGATGAGCGACGAGGATTTGATTCGGTCGTTTACCGAGGAGTTCGAGCAGGCCGTCAGCAAGGCGGATGCGAAGGCAATCGGAGAGCTCTTCGTGGAAGAGAGCGACCTGGTCGATCAAGCCGGCGCCATGCACCACGGGCGAGCGGCGATCGAAGAGCGTTATCAGAAGCTGTTCGAAGGGCCCTACAAGGGGGCTCAGGCCAACCTGGAGATCATTTCGATCCGGCTGGTCCGTCCCGAAATCGCGATCGTCGACGGGACCTACGAGCTCAACGGGATGAAGTCCGCGGACGGACTGCCGCTCGGAATCGTGAAAGGGATGTTCACCAACGTTTTGGTGAAGCAGAACGGCGAGTGGATGCTCCACTGCTCGAGGCCGATGCTTCCGGTGAAAGCTCCCGGGACCTGAGGTGATGGAGGAGATCATGAAAACGCTCGCAACGATTGGTTTCGCCGCCCTGACCGCCGCTTCTCTCTCCGCCCAGGACGCCACGGTCGAGCAGGCCCTCGACGCGCTCGCGCAAAAATACACCGAAGCCTGGAAAGCGGGCGACGCTGCGGGTTGTGCCTCGATCTACAGCGACGATGCGGACGTCATCGACTTCATGGGGATGAGCGCCAAGGGAAAGGCGGCCATCCAGGAAAGCATCGCCAAGACTCTCGGGACCTTTCCCGGAAGCTCCATCCAGCTGGTGCGAACCGGAATCCATCCGGTTTCCGCCGACGTCGCGGTTTCGGATGGAACCTGGGAAATCACGGGCGCCCAGCCGGCCGAGGGTGTACCTACCAAGGGTTTCTACACCGTCGTCGTGGCCAAGCAGGGCGACGCCTGGCAGCTGGTCGCCGGACGCACGAAAGTCGCGCCGGAGACGAACTAGCTCCTACTCGGAGCGCAGCGTCGACACCGGATCGACCCGCGTCGCCCTGAGCGCGGGGACCAGGGATCCGGCGAGGGCGGTCGCGAACAGCACCAGGGGTACGGCTGCGAAGGTCAGCGGATCCGAAGCCTGAACTCCGTGGAGGACCGTCTGCATGGAGGAGGTCAGGACGAGCGCGGCTGCGCATCCCAGGAGAACTCCCGCCCCCGTGGCGATAGCGACCTGCCTGCCGACAATCGCGAAGACCGACGTGCGGCTCGCGCCGAGGGCCATCCGGATTCCGATCTCGGACCGGCGCTGGCTCACGACGTAGGAGACGACGCCGTAGACCCCGACGCACGCGAGAAGGAGCGCGAGCGCGGAGAAGGCGACGAGAAGCGCCATCGTGAAGCGCGAGGGAGCGACCGCGCCCGCGAGCACGTCCTCGAGAGTGCGGACCTCGGCGATGGGCATCTTGGGGTCGAGCGCGGTGACGATCCGCCGGACTTCGGGCAGGAGCGTCTCCGGCGCCGCCGAAGTTCGGATGGCGAGCGTCATCGACCGGGGCGTGAATCCGTGCGCATACTCCGCCTGAGCCAGGGGGACGAAAAAGCCGGGCTTGACCTCGGCGGTGACCCCGTTGTGACGCACGTTTCTGACCACGCCGACGACTCGGGTCGGCCGGGAGCCGTCCCCGCCGCCGATCCCGACGCTTCTTCCGAGCGCGCTCCCTCCGGACAAGTACTTCCTCGCGAGGGCCTCGTTCACGATGACCACGGGTTCCGAGTCGGCCCTGTCGGTATCCGCAAAGCTGCGCCCCTCGAGAAGGGACATACCAATCGTCTCGATGTAGCCCGGGGTCACGATCTGCCAGTCTCCCGCTGGATTCTCATCGGGCGCGGGGACGTAGCCTTCGACCTGAATCCCCCAATCGCCGATCTGGGTCGCGAGTGGAAGGATGCGCGCCGCCCCCGTGCTCTCGACGGCGCTCATCTGGTTCACCTCGTCGAACAGGCGATCCCAGAAGGAAACGACGGCGCCCGCATCGGGATAGGAAGCCTCCGGGGTAGACAAGCGCAGCGTGAGGACCCCTTCGGAGCGGAAACCGGGATCGATCGCCATGAGGTTCGCGAACGTCCGGATCATGAGCCCCGCGCCCGCCACCAGAACGACCGCCATCGCCATCTGCAGGCCCAGAAGGACGAACCGGAACCGCTGCGAGCTCCGGCTCGAGCTCGACCCGCGAGAGGCCTCGGAGAGGGCGCTTCGGATCCGCGTCGCGGCATGGGCGGGGACGAGGCCGAAGAGGATGGACGTCAAAAGGGTGACGGCGAGCGCGAAACCGAGCGCCGCGAGATCCAGCCGCGCCTCGGACAGGCGGGGAATGCTTCCCGGCTCGAGCGCCTTCAGAGCGGCGAGACCCAGGTGGGCGAGAAGAAGGGCGAGGAGCCCGCCGAGAGCCGCGAGGACCAGGCTCTCGGTCATGAGCTGGCGAAAAATCCGGAGCGATCCCGCACCCAGCGAGCTCCGGAGAGCGATCTCCCGGCGGCGCTCCTGCGCGCGCGACAGCAGGAGATTGGCAACGTTCCCGCAGGCCATGAGGAGAACGAACCCGACGGCGCCGGCGAGGATCCAGAGCGCGCTCCGCGCGTCTCCGGCGACGTCCTCGGCGACGGGGATTGAAAGGGTCCGGAACCGCATTTGTTCCGAGTAAGTGTCGTCGGCGGTCGCGCGCTGGTTGAACAATAGAACCTCGGACGACGCGTCTTCGACGGAAGCTCCGTCGCGAAGCCTCGCTGCCGCGAAATACCCATGGCTGCCACCGCCGTTCGGAATCGGTTCCAACCCCTCGGGAACCGCGCCCGGGAAGTACAGATCGGTGCGGGTCGACGCGCCGAAGTCGACGGGGAGCTGGAATCCCTCGGGCAGAACTCCGATCACCGTCACCGGCGCCCCGTCGAGCTCGATCCGACGGCCGACGACGCGAGGATCGGATCCGTATCGCCGCTGCCAGAGACGGTGCGACAGGAGCACGACGGCGGGGTCCGCGTCCGAATCCATGGGGGTGATCTGCGCCTCCTCCGAAGTGAACGTGCGACCGAGCGCGGCCTCGACTCCGAAGACTTCGAAGAGGTTCGGCGTGACCTGCGCGACCCCCACGCGCTCCGGCTCGTCCTCGGTGAGGTTTCCGCTGCCGGTGCCGTAGAGCGCGACCTGGTCGAAGCTCCCGATGGTGTCCCGGTAGGTCCGGTACTCGGGAATCGAGACCCAGGTCTTGGGGAACCGGTCCCACTGACTCCAGATGGAGACGATGCGCTCCTCGCCGCCGTAGGGGAGCGGCCTCAAAAGCACCGCGCGCACCACGCTCATGAGAGCGACGTTGACTCCGATGCCCAGACCGAGGGTCGCGACCACGACCGCGGTGAAGCCGGGGCTCCTCCACAAGGAGCGAAGGGCGTAGCGCACGTCCTGCAGGAACAGACTCATGAGATCCTCCCGAAGCTCCCGGTGGAGCCGGACCCAGTCGAAGGAAAAGACCTGACGCAGGCCCCAGGTGAGAGCATTCACCCGGCCCCGTGCTTCGAGCCGCTCCCGGATATCCGACGTCCAGATCTTCGAGCAGCTCCTCGCGGAGCGCCTCGGGCGCGAGCGCCGAGAGGAGCTTCCGAAGGAGCCAGGGGGCCATCAGCGGACCTTGAACTCCCCGAGGCGGGAGACGGAGCGCCACATCCTTTCGAGGGCGGCGTGGGACTCCTTGAGCGTCTCGACTCCTTCGGGCGTCAATCGAAAATATCTCTTTGCCTTGCCGCCGCGGACGGGAGTCGCCCCCTCCCTGCGGGAGCGCACGTAACCCTTCTTCTCGAGGCGGACGAGGGTCACGTAGATGGTGGCGATGCTCGCGCTTCGTCCCGCGGTCTCCTCCAGCATTTTCTGGATGCCTCCGCCGTAGGCCTCGTCACCAAGGCGCGCGACCGCAAGCATTAGAAGGTGCTCCAGTTGTCCCAGCGTTTCCCGAGTCATGGAGTCATATTATTGACAAAATCAAGAAATAAGACGAGCCGCGAGCGGGAAAGGTTGCTTCCGATCGGGGTTATTCCCTCGACGAGTCCCGGGCGGCGCGGAACTCGCTGGTCTCGCTCCACTCGGGCCATTCGTCGCTCGTCGCGAGCTGCCGGCCCATCGCGAAGAAGAACTCGAGATCTTCGACCGCCCCCGACAGGTCCCACCACTCTTTCACTTCGTCCGACGGCTTGTGGTAGTCCTCGGCGACGTAGCGCTCGCGCTGCTTCTTGCCCCAGCCCTCGGGCTTGCCTATGAAATCGATCCCGGAATCGGCGTAGAACGAGGGAATTCCGACCTTGGCGAGCTCGAAATGGTCCGAGCGATAGTAGTAGCCCTTCTCGGGCTCGGTATCTGGAACGAGGACACGCTCCTGTGCGGCGGCGAGTCCACGCGCCAGATCGTCGAGGTTCGACTGGCCCATGCCGACGACAGTGATGTCCCGCGTGCGCCCCCAGACGTTGAGGCCGTCCATATTGATCGCGGCGACGGTCTTCGCGGCCGGGTACAGCGGGTTCTGCGCGTAGAAGCGTGAGCCGAGGAGCCCCTGCTCTTCGGCAGTGACCGCGAGAAACAGCACCGAGCGCCGGGGCTTGGGGTCGAGCGCGGAGAAGGCGCGGGCGAGCTCGATGAGCCCGGCCGTTCCCGTGGCGTTGTCGTAGGCCCCGTTGAATATCGCGTCTCCCTCACCCTCTTGCGTTCCCAGATGGTCCCAGTGGCCCATGTAGAGGACCACTTCGTCCGCGGCTTCGGTCCCCTCGAGGCGCGCCACGACGTTTCTGGACTCGACCGTTCGCAGCTGGTTCCGTATGTTCGCCCGGACCCCGGCTCCGAGAGGCAAGGGCCGGAAATCGGCTCTCTTCGCCTTCTCCCTCTCCGCGGCGAAATCGAGGCCCGCGCGCTGGAAGAGCGACCGGGTCGCATCGAGGGAGAACCAGCCTTCGACCGCGACCCGGCCCTGGTTCTTGTCCCCGGTCACCAGGTCGAACTGCTCGCCCGCCCAGCTTCCGGTGACGACCTCCCAGGGGTAGCCCGCGGGAACGGTCTCGTGAACGATGAAGGCGCCGGCCGCTCCCTTCTGAGAAGCGATCTCGTACTTGTACGTCCAGCGCCCGTAGTAGGTCATCGCCTCGCCGCCGAACTTCCCCTCCGCCGGAGGATCGTTCACCAGCATCACCAGCACCTTGCCGCGCACGTCGACGTCCTTGTAGTCGTCCCATCCGTACTCCGGCGCCACCACTCCGTAGCCGACGAAGACCAGGTCCCCTTCCGAGGTGACGTCCTCGACGACGCGCTTGGTCCAGGCCACGTAAGCCACCCCGGGGGCGAGCTCCTCCTCGGCGCCGTCGTCGACGAGAAACAGGCTGCTGTCCTCGGTCGAGGTGATCCCCACGAGAGGCACGTTCTGCACATAGGTGCCGTCGGGGTTTCCGGGGGCGAGCCCGAGCTCCTGGAACTTCTCCGTGAGATAGGAGACTGTCTTGTTCTCGCCCTCGGAGCCGGGGGCTCGTCCGCCGAACTCGTCGGACGAGAGAACCTTGACGTGCTCCATCAACCGCTCGGAGGAAACGAGGGGAGCTTCGTCGACCGGGCTCGGGGGCGCGCAGGCGGCGAGTGTGAGGAGGCAGGCGGAGAGGCATCGACTCATGGTCTTCTTCCCTTCAACTTCTCGAGCTGGCCATCCTAGCCGATCTCCTGTGCGTTGTCCGACCGGACCGGCCTTGCCGGAGGGAGCGCCCCGAGATTTCCTATCCTGTTCATGTCCCCGTAATCCTCCCGTAAACCGGCTCCCCTAGATTTCGTGGACAAACCGAGCTCCAACGCGGAGGCCACGTCCGCTCGAGGAGATTTCCTGGGAGGAGGAACGCTCATGTCCATTGCCGTTCGCAGACCGCTTCTGGCCGCTCTTACCGTGATGATGGCCGCCGCGCTCGCATCCGGCGACAACAAGGGGGACCGGAACGACCATGACGATCACGACGATGACGAAACTTACGCCATCGGCCTCTGGGGAGATCTTCCGTACTCGGTAGAGCAGGCCACCGTCGGGGTACCCAACCTGATCGCCGACATGAACTCGCAGCGTCTGGCTTTCAGCGCTCACAACGGAGATCTAAAGGCCGGCGGTGGGGAATGCACCGATGCCGTCTACACTCAGGCTCTCACCTATTTCAACTCGCTCCGCGCCGCCGCCGTCTTCACTCCCGGCGACAACGACTGGACGGACTGCGACCGTATCGCGGGATACTCCTCGCTCGCGCAGCTCGAAAAGGAGCGCGCGCTGTTCTTCAACACGTCCTTCACCCTCGGACAGCGCCGTTTCCGGCAGAGGGTTCAGCAAGAGCCGCTTTGTCTCGGTGTGAACGGCATGGTCCCCTGCGTCGAGAACCGCCGCTGGACTCTGGGCGACGTCACCTACGCTACCCTCAACGTTCAGGGCTCGTGCAACAACCGCTGCGACGTCCTTCCGGACGATGCCGAGTGGGCCGCCCGCAACGAGGCCAACATCGCCTGGCTGCTTCAGACCTTCGGCGAAGCCAAGGCCCGCGGTTCGGCGGCGGTCATGCTGATCTCGCAGGCCAATCCGGGGTTCGATCAGAGTGACCCCACCCGCAGTCCTGCGCGCAACCCGAGGACCCTCGAGCAGACCGACGGAGCCCCCGACGGCTTCCAGGAATTTCTCCTGGCCCTGCGCTCCGAGGTGATCGCTTTCGCCAGGCCGGTCGCCTACGTGCACGGCGATTCCCACTACCTCCGCATCGACAAGCCTTTCCTGGACTCTCTCGGGCGCCGCCTCGAGAATTTCACGCGCGTCGAGACCTTTGGCGACAATGCCCCGAACGGGAACAACGACGTGCACTGGTTGAAGGTGCTCGTCGATGCCGACAGCCGCGAGGTCTTCAGCTATCAGCCGCAAACCGTCCCCGGCAACCGGGTGGCGCACACGCCGTAGTCACGAAAGACCGAGGAGCTTCTCGGCGTTCTCGAAGTAGATCTTCCGCCGGTCGGCCTCGGAGAGCTCGAGCTCGTCGAGAACTCGAAGAGTCTCGCGGATGTACATCGGACCCCGTTCGGGGTCGAAGGGGGCGTCGGAGGCGAAGAGGACCCGGTCCGCGCCGAAGAACGAGAGTCCGCACTCGGTGGCCGGGCGAGAGCCGAAGACCGCGGTGTCGCCGTAGAACATGCGGAAATATTCGAGAGGGCGCTTCTTCAGCCGCTTGAGAACTTTCGTCAGATCCTCATCCGAGGTCCTGGTGCCGAGCTGGTCCCAGCCCGGTCCGACGCGTCCCTCGAAGAACGGAATCATCGCCCCGAGGTGATGAGAGAGGATCTTCAGGTTCGGATAGCGATCGAAGAGACCCGCGAAGACGATGCGCGCCATGGCCACGCTGGTCTCATAGGGCCAGCCGAACGTCCACCAGATCTCGTATTTCGACTTGTCCTCGGTCGGGTAGTCGGGGAACCTCGCGCCGCGCGCCGGGTGAAGGAAGATCGGAAGGTCGTATCCCGCCATGAGCTCGAAGAGGGGCTCGAACTCGGGAAGGTCGAGAGGTTTTCCCGTGACGTTGGTGAAAATCTGTACGGCGCGCGCGCCGAGATCCTCGACGGCCCGGCGCAGCTCCTCCCAGGCGGCGTCGGGAACGGCCATCGGCAGTGACGCGGCGAAAGCGGGAAATCGATCGGGGTGCAGCCGGACGAGCTCCGCCATGCCGTCGTTCGCGGCGCGGGCGAGATCGAGAGCGACGCCCGGAGGGCCCATCACCTCGATCGGAGGGGACGCGAGAGAGAGGACCTGATGGTAGTCCTCGAAGCGGTCCATGATCCGGAATCGCTCGTCGAGATCGTAGAGCATGGGGATCGCGCGGACGCGCTTTCCCATGTCCTCGAGGGCGGGGCTCACTTTCATCAGGAGGTCGTAGAACCGCCGCGGGAAGACGTGATTGAATACGTCGAGTTTCTTCATGAGCCGCCTCCGGATCAAGATATCCTAACAGCCATGGCAGACGAAAAACCGCCGGGTGCAGTCGTCTGGACGGATCTCACCGTCGAAGACGCCGGGGGAGTTCGCGACTTCTACCGCGAGGTCGTCGGTTGGGGGTCGGCGCCCCAGAGCATGGGGGAGTACGACGACTTCAACATGACGGCGCCGGGAACGGAGTCTCCGGTCGCCGGCATCTGCCACGCGCGGGGAGCGAACTCGAACTTGCCCGCGCAGTGGCTGGTCTACGTTCAGGTGGAAGACGTCGCGGCGAGCGCCGCGAGGGCTCGGGAGCTCGGTGGCGCCGTCGTCGACGGACCCCGCGGAATGGGCTCTCTTCGTTTTTGCGTCATCCGTGACCCCGCGGGAGCGGTCCTCGCTCTCGTCGGGCCCCGCTGATATTCTCCGCACCATGACCGAGGTCGCGCTTCGGGAGGTCGAGCTTCCCGATTTCGGGGAGCCCACGGTAGAGCCGTCGATTCCCGCGGCCGTCTACGAGGCTCGCATCGAGCGGGCGCTCGCGCGGGCCCGGGATCGCGGCTGCGACCACCTCGTCGTCTACGGCGACCGGGAGCACAGCGCCAACATCGCCTATCTCACCGGGTTCGAGCCGAGGTTCGAAGAGGCGATGCTTCTCATCGCGCCCGGGAAGGACCCGGCGCTGGTAGTGGGCAACGAGGGCTGGGGGTACGTCGGAATCAGCCCCCTCGATCTCGAGAGAGTCCTCTTTCAAAGCTTCAGCCTCCTGTCTCAGCCGCGAAGCGATAGCCCCTCGGCGCGGGACCTCTTCCGCGCGCGAGGCATCGGCATCGGAAGCCGGGTGGGAGTCGTCGGGTGGAAGTACTTCATGGACGGCGAAGTAGAACGGCCACAGACCACGCTCGAGATCCCGAGCTATCTCGCCGACGCTCTCCGGGAAGTGGCGGGCGCGTCCGAAAGGGTCACCAACGAGACGGCGATCTTCATGAACGCCGAAGACGGCCTCCGCGTGGTGAACGAAGCGGAGCAGCTCGCCTGGTTCGAGTACGCGGCGACCCATACGTCGGCCGCCCTCCGCCGCGTTCTCTTCGGCCTCACGCCGGGAATGACGGAGCACGAGGCCGTGCGCCTGATGAAGGTGAACGGGATTCCCCTCTCCTGCCATCTCATGCTCTCGAGCGGTCCCCGCGCACGGATGGGACTTCCGAGTCCGAGCTCCCGGCGGATCGAGGAAGGCGACCGGTTCACCACCGCCTACGGCGTCTGGGGAGCCCTCAACTGCCGCGCCGGCTTCGTCGTCCGGGACGAGGGCGGATTGCCGGCGGCGATCCGCGACTACGTGGGGAAGCTCGTCGCGCCCTACTACCGTGCGATCGTCGAGTGGTATCGGACCATCGGCATCGGCGTCACGGGCGGTGAGCTCTACGAAGTCATCCACAGCCGTCTCGGCGATCCGTTCTTCGGGGTGAAGCTGAATCCGGGACACCAGATCCATCTCGACGAGTGGGTGAACTCTCCCATCTTCGCCGGCTCGAAGGTCGAGCTTCGCTCGGGCATGGCGTTCCAGGTGGACGTCATCCCGGCGACGGGGACGGACTATTTCACGACGAACATCGAGGACGGGATCGCTCTCGCGGACGAAGGGCTGAGGCGCGAGATCCAGCAGAAGTTCCCCGAAGCCTGGGGCCGGATCGAGGCGCGCCGGAGCTTCATGAAGGACGTCCTCGGGATCGACCTCAAGCCCGAAGTGCTCCCCTTCTCCAACATCCCTGCTTATCTACCACCGTTTCTCCTGAGCCCGAAGCGGGTGATGACGGTGGCGCGGGAGGCAAGAACATGAAGACCTACTTTCCCGAAGTCCGGGAGTCGATCCCCTACGAAGGACCCGATTCGAAGAACCCGCTGGCCTTTCGCTACTACGACCGCGGCCGGGTCGTCGGGGGAAGGACGATGGCAGACCACTTGAGGTTCGCGGTCTGCTACTGGCACACGCTCAAAGGAACGGGGGCGGATGCCTTCGGCGGCGCCAGCTACGAGCGTCCCTGGGGAACGGAGTCCGACCCGGTAGCCGCGGCGGAGTCCACCATGGAGGCCGCGTTCGAGCTCTTCCGAAAACTCGGCGTTCCCTACTACTGTTTCCACGACCGCGACATCGCGCCCGATGCCGCGTCCCTTCCCCGCATGGTGGAGAGGGCGGGAAGACTCCAGCGGGAGACCGGGGTGCGGCTTCTCTGGGGAACGGCGAACCTGTTCAGCCATCCGCGCTATACCCACGGCGCCGCGACCAATCCCGATCCCAGGGTGTTCGCCCATGCCGCGGCCCAGGTGCGGCGGGCGCTCGACGCCACGATCGAGCTCGGCGGCAGCGGCTACGTCTTCTGGGGAGGACGGGAGGGCTACTCGACTCTTCTGAACACCGACCTGAAGCAGGAGCGGGAGCAGATGGCGTCGTTCCTGCACCTGGCTTCGGACTACGCGAAGAGCATCGGATTCACCGGAACCCTTCTCATCGAGCCCAAGCCCATGGAACCGACGGCGCACCAGTACGACTTCGACGCCGCCACCACGCTCGGCTTCCTCCGGGAGTTCGGCCTCATCGACCGCTTCCAGCTCAACATCGAGTGCAACCACGCGACCCTCGCGACCCACACCTGGGAGCACGATCTGATGGTGGCCTCGATCGCGGGAAGGCTCGGGAGCCTCGACATCAATCGTGGAGATCCCAACCTCGGCTGGGACACCGATCAGTTCCCGACCGACCTCCATGCGGCCACGATGGCGATGCTGGTGATTCTGAACCAGGGAGGTCTCGGCGGAGGAGGACTCAACTTCGACGCCAAATTGCGGCGCGGCTCGTTCGATACCGTCGATCTCTTCCACGCGCACGTCGGCGGAATGGATACCTTCGCCCGGGGTCTTCTCGTCGCCGACGCGCTCATCCGGGACGGCGTGTTTGCCCGGGTTCTCGCCGACCGCTATCGCGGCTTTCGGGAAATGGAGATGGGGCGGAAGATCCTCGCGCGGAACACGTCCCTTCCCGAGCTCGAGGCCTGGGCGGAGTCGGTGGGAGAGCCCGAGCGCGTGAGCGGCAGACAGGAAGCGCTCGAGAACCTGCTCAACGATTATCTCTGGCGGATCTAGCGCGCATTTTCCGCCAGAGCGTCGTTCGATCGATCCCGACGCGCCGCGCCGCTTCGACCAAGTTGCGCCGCTGTCCTATCGCTCTGATGTCGAACCGCGAGAAGGGAGCTGCCAAGGACGCCGCAGGGCTTCGTACGCCGATTCGGTGAGCTGCACCAGAACGGGGTGGGCGTCCGCATCGAGCCAGTGGACGATGTCCCGGATGATCTCCATCGACATGGCCGTGCAGCCGACGGTCGGGCTCTGGGGACCGGACCATGCGTGGAGAAAGATGCAGGAGCCCGCGCCGGCCTCGACCGGGGCGGAATTGTGAGCGACGACGACTCCAAAGACGTAGCCATCGATCTCGACGCATCTTCTCCGAAGAATGTCCAGTCGGGGCTAGAGGCTTCCGTCCGGTCCACGAGGCGGTTGTAGTGGCGCGAGCCCGGATCGTCCACGCACTCGACGCCGTCGGTAAGCCGGATGTAGGGAAGCCGAGCCGATGGAGCCTCCTCGAAACCGAACGCCGAAGTGAGCGCGAAAACTCCGGCGGGGCTCTTCCCGTCTCCCTCTTTCTTCGAATGCAGACCTGGAACTGGGGCGCGATTCAGGCCGGCTCCTGCGGCGAGACCGGTCTTCCCGACGACGATGTTCACGGGAGGCGAGCTCTCCTTCCAGGGCGACTCTCCGGAGTCGCGTTCGAAGCGTTGGAGGATTCCGGCGGTCGACGTCTCGTTCGGCGTCACCACCAGGACGAGCTGGCGGGACGAGGAGGGAATGGGCGGGCTGTCCGCGGAGGCGAAAAGCGCCCCCAGAATCCATGCGAGCGAAATCCCTGCCACCCTCACCTCCCGCGGAATATGCGATCATAGCCGAGACGTGGACTGGATCAACAGAGGCCTTCGTTTCGAGTGCCAGCCCGACTGCGGGAAATGCTGCACCAACGACCGGGAGGGAAGCGTTTTCGTGGAGCCAGCGGACATCGAGGCCCTGGCGAAGAGGCTTTCCCTGACTCCGAAGCGCTTCGCCCTCGCCTATACCACCAAGGAGGAAGGGTGCGATCTCGAGCTCAAGAAAACCGTCGAAGGCCACTGTGTCTTCCTTTCGGACCGGAGTTGCACCGTGCACGAGGCGAAGCCGCTTCAGTGCCGGGCGTACCCGTTTCTGCCGCTCGACGGCTTCACCCCCGTCGAGTCGGAGTTCACCTGGCGCTACGAGAAGAAGTTCTGCCCGGGGATCGGAAAGGGCCGCCTCTATTCGAAGCGCGAGATCGTCGCCATCAGCCGCGGTCGCGGAGACGTACAGGGATTCACTTGCCAATCCGGGGAATCGAGGCGTAAAAAATGATCATGGGAAATCGAAGGTGGCTTCCGTTCTTCCTGTGCATCGCCTCCGGGATTGCCGCCCGCGTCGAGGCCCAGGGTCAGTGCACGGTCCTCGACCAGAACGTCTTCGTCCGGGACACGCTTCGCGACATCTACCTCTGGTACCAGGAGCTCCCCGATCTCGACCCCGCGCTCTTTCCCTCGCCCGAGGCGTACCTCGACGCGGTGCGGTACCGGCCCGTGGACGAGACGTTCAGCTACATCAACTCCGCAGAAGCGTCGAGCTCTTTCTATTCCGAGAGCCAGTACATCGGACTCGGCATCTCCATATCCTGGGTACGCGCGGACCGGGCACGCCTCGCCCAGGTGTTCCCCGAGAGCCCGGGGGCCGACGCCGGCATGTCCCGAGGCGACTACCTGGTCGCGATCGGCGGGAGGTCGATCGAGGAGCTGGTGGCCTCGGGAGAATTCGATGCGGCGCTCGGACCTTCGGAGATCGGAGTCGAGGTCGACATCCGCTGGCGCAGTCAGTTCGGGGAAGAGCGGAGCGCGGTCCTCACCAAGCGGCCGGTGACCATCCCCACCGTCTCGCAGAGAGAGGTGTTCGACGTCAACGGGCTGCCCGTGGGATACGTGCACCTGCGGAACTTCGTCGAGCCTTCGATCGGAGCGCTCGACGCCGCCTTCGCCGAGTTCCAGGCCCGGGGGGTGACGGACGTCGTGCTCGATCTCCGCTACAACGGCGGTGGGCTCATCGACGTCGCCCGCCACCTGGGAAGCCTGATCGGCGGCTCCCGCACGAACACCCAGCCCTTCGTGGAGCTCGCCCACAACGACAAGAACTCGTTCCGCAACCGCACGTTTCGGTTCGACGACCCGGCGCAGGCTATCGACGTTCCGAGACTCGTGGTGATCGCGACCCGCGCCTCGGCTTCCGCGAGCGAGCTGGTCATCGCCGGGCTCAGGCCTTTCATCCCGGTGACGGTGATCGGAGACCGAACCTACGGCAAGCCCGTAGGTCAGTACGGCTTCGAGTTCTGCGACAAAATCCTGTTTCCCGTCTCCTTCCGGAGCCGGAACGCTGCGGGGGAGTCGGACTATTTCGACGGAATCCCCGCCGACTGCGCGGCGAGCGACAACCTCGACCGCGCACTGGGCGATCCGGCCGAATCCTCCCTCGCGGAAGCGCTGTACTTCCTCGGGAACGGGAGATGCAGCTCCACGGCGCAGCAGGCCGCGCGGGCCCTCAGGGAGCCGCCCGTGCTCCGCGGAACCGGGTGGCAGCGTCTCGTCAACGCTTACTGAGCAGACCGCAAGGGCGCCGAAGGCGTCTTCGCGGTCTTCCCTCTTCCTCAGGGCAGAGCCGCGATCGCTTCGATCTCGACGAGCAAGCCCGGGCGCGCGAGCTTTACGATCTGGACCAGGGTGCTCGCCGGGGGGTGGCCCTTGAAATACTCGGCGCGCACTTCGGCCGATCCCAGGAACGCTTCGACATCGGTGGTGAAGATGTTGATCTTGACGACGTTCGAGAAGTCCGCCTTCTGAGAGGCCAACGCCGTCTTCAAGTTCTCGAGCACCTGACGCACCTGGGCTTTCATGTCGTTCTCGCCCACGAGGTTTCCCGCGGAGTCGAACGCCACCTGGCCGGCGATGAACAGCAGGTTCCCCACCTTCACCACGTGGCTGTAGGTCGCGGGCTTGGTCAGTCCGTCGGGGTTGATGCGCTCGATGGATTGTGCGTGAGCGAACGTCGGGGCGATCCCGAGTGTGAGCACCAGGACGAATGGCTTCATGTTCCTCCTCCGATGCCTTCCATACTTGCTCGAAGGAGGGAGCGGGGTCAAAATGAAACCGCGATGTACTACCTGCTCCTCTACGACGTCGTCGAGAACTATGTCGAAAAACGGAAACCGCTCCGGGATGCCCATTTCGATCGCGCCCGCGAGGCCTTCGATCGCGGCGAGCTCGTCCTCGGAGGCGCCTTCGCCGACCCGGTGGACGGGGCGGCGCTGGTGTTCAAGGGCGAGGACCCCTCGGTCGCGGAGCGCTTCGCCCGCAGCGACCCCTACGTCGTGAACGGCCTGGTGCGGAACTGGCGGGTGCGAGCCTGGAACGTGGTCGTCGGTGGAGAGGGCTCATGATCGCCCGATCCTGGACCGCGGAGGCGACGCCCGCGAGGGCCGAGGAATACATCCTGCATTTCCGCCAGAAAGTTCTTCCCGTCCTCGCGAGCATCGAGGGACACCGCGGGGCCTACGTTCTGAAGCGAAGTCTCGGGGAGGGGGTGGAGATCGTGATCATCACCCTCTGGGAGTCGATGGAAGCGGTCCGCAAGTTCGCGGGCGACGACCCCGACGTCGCGGTCGTGACCCGCGAGGCGGGCGCCATCCTGACCCGGTTCGACGAGCAGGTAGCGCACTACGAAGTCGCCTGGAAGAGCTAGTCGAGTGGTTCTCGCTGGTAGCACTCCCCTTGCAAGACGAGTTATACTTATTGGCGCTGGAATGGTTCTGGCTATGCGACCGTGTGTGCCCACGATGCTTCCAGACTTCGTGAGCCTCACTGTCTGGAGGTTGCTTCCTTGAAGATTTACGTGGGAAATCTGAGCTACAACACCAACGAGCAGGCGCTTCGAGACCTGTTCGCGGAGCACGGCGCGGTCGAGGACGTGCACATCGTCACCGATCGCGACACCGGGCGGCCGCGAGGTTTCGCGTTCGTCTCGATGCCCGATCGGGGTGAGGCGATCGCCGCGATCGACGCCCTCAACCGGCGCGAGTTCGAGGGCCGCACCCTGAACGTCAGCGAAGCCCGGCCGAAAGAGAACCGCGGCGGTGGCGGCGGCGGCGGCGGCGGCGGTCGCGGCGGCGGTGGTGGCGGTGGGGGATTTTCGCGCGGACGCCGCGACTAGACTGCTATAGAAACCGCTTCCGTTTTGCCCATTCGAGCCTCGGATTCCACTCCACAGACGGTCTCACGGATTGCGATAAACCCAGGTTGACGTTTCCGCCAGCGCGGCCGGCGGGGGCCGCCGGTCCACTTCATCAGGCGCTGGCGCGCCTCGCCGGTCACGCTCTCGAGCAGTCTCTGGACTTCGTCCTGCGTCGGGTCGAGCTCGAGCGAACGACGGTAGGCCCCGATAGGTCGCTCCCACTCTCCGAGCTTCGCATACGAGTTGCCAGGGCGTTTTCCAAAGCGACGAGTCGCGCGGACGAAGGTCCGCCATCCTTGAAGCAGGCCAGAGTCGTCTCGCCATGTTTCGCCTACTCGACTCTCGCCCAGAGATTCTCGAAATCGCCGCCGACGGAATCCGATCGGACGGAGCGAATGCCGGAGAACGGGATCGGAAGGATGTCGGCTCTGTAATCGAGGGCATCATTCTCCGGGATGAGCGTGCCGCTTTTGGCGAAGGCAACGGAAAAAACGGAGAGGAAACGGATGCGGACAGGAATTGGTAAATCGAGCGGCGGGCGGCGGCCCGTGATCTCCGCGATCATTTCCAATGGCGGAAGACACGTCTCAACCGGCTTGCCCTGTTCGCTTGCGCTCTGCTACCCTCACCACGGTTCAATCGGACGATACGGTCCGATCCGCTGTGAGAATGGGTCCGGAAACGGGGCCGGACCGGTATGAATTTTCCTATCGTTCAAAGGGAGGGAAAAAAGGTATCGTGCGCCTTGTAGGTTTCTTCGCGAGCGGGCTTCTTCTCGTGAATGGCATCCCTCATTTTATCCAGGGCATCTGCGGCAAGACTCACATGACCCCGTTCAACCGGGTCTCCAAGCCGGTGACCAACGTGGTCTGGGGGCTCGTCAACTTTGGCGCCGGGGAGTTGATTCTCCATTGGCTGCAGGTATCCCCCTGGCAGATGCCTGAAAAAGTCGCCTTCTGGCTGGGGGTGGTGGCGACCTCGATTTATCTGTCTATTTTTTGGAGTAATCCCGACGCCCGCCTCCCCTGGCACAGAGTCTAGAAGAACTCTTTGACAGGACGACCTCGCCGATGTGGCGCCACTTCCGGTCAGTCTCCGCAGGAGAAAGCATGCGTCGCTCCGCCGTGAAGGTCGCTCTCGTTGTCCAGGGTGTGGTGCTGTTCACTGCCGTCTGCAGGACGGGCGAGCGGCCAGAGGCTTCCGAGATCCTTGCCAGTGGCACGATCGAGGCGACGGAGGTAGAGGTCGCGGCAAGGATTCCAGAGCGCATCGAAGCCGTCTTCGTCAGGGAGGGTGACCGCGTCGAGAACGGCGGCCTTCTCATCCGGTTGGAGACGTTGGAGCTCGACCTCCAGGTGAAAGTCGCCAACACCAGAGTCGCGATGGCGCAGGGGCAGCTTCAGGATCTTCTGGCTGGTGCCAGGGAACAGGAGCTCAAGGATGCGGAGGCGGCGCTGGATCAGGCCGAGGCCGATCTCAAGAGGTCGGCGGCGGATTGGGAGAGGGTTCGAACCCTGTTCCGGGAAAGAGAGGTCTCGGAAAGCGTACGGGATGCGGCCCAGGCGGATTTGGCGAACGCTACCGGGCGGCAACAGCGGGCACGGGAGGGGCTGGACCTTCTGCGAGCAGGGACACGACCGGACCGGATCGAAGTGGCCCGGCTCGGGGTCGAAGAGACCCAAGCGGCACTGGAGGTTGCCAGGGTCCGCCGGCAATACGCTGAAATCACCTCCCCCATCTCGGGCACCGTCTTGCTCCGCAGCTTGGAGCCCGGGCAGGTGGCCTTGGTTGGCGTTCCCATACTCACCCTGGGTGACCTGGACGAGCTCTGGGTGAAGGTCTACGTGGCGGACGCAGATCTCGGGAGGATCGCAATCGGTCAGCCGGTGGAGGTAACGACGGCTTCGTTCTCCGGCAAAGCCTACCCGGGGAAAGTCGTCTCCATTGCCAACAAGGCCGAGTTCACCCCCAACAACGTCCAGACCCGGGACGAGAGGGCGAAGCTGGTCTTTGCCGTGAAGATCAGCCTCCAGAACCCGGACCAGGAGCTCAAGCCCGGGATGATGGCTGACGTGAGGATCGAGCTCAAATGATCGCGATTGAAACGGTCGACCTCACGAAGAACTTCGGCGCTCTCACCGCCGTCGACCACCTCAGCCTCGAAATCCAGGAGGGGGAGATCTTTGGCTTCCTCGGGCCCAATGGGGCCGGCAAGAGCACCACGATCAGAATGCTTTGCGGCATCCTGAGCCCCACCTCGGGCCAGGCTCGGGTGAGCGGCTTCGACGTGAGGACGGAGAGGGCACGGGTCAAAGAGCTTACCGGATATATGTCTCAGAGCTTCGGCCTGTACAACGACCTGACGGTCGAAGAGAACCTGGTCTTTTTCTCGAACCTGTACCTGGACCGGACCGCGACCCGCAGAAAAGTGGCCGAGGTGGTCGACAGCCTGGGTTTTGGCGACTACCGCCATACCCTCGCCTCACACCTGTCCGGCGGCTGGCGCCAGCGCCTGGCTCTTGCCTGCGCCGTCGTCCACGATCCGCAGATCCTCTTTCTCGATGAGCCGACCGCGGGAATCGACCCCGTCTCCCGCAGGATCCTCTGGGACCTCCTGTATGCGCAGGCCCACAAGGGGAAAACCCTCTTTGTCACCACCCACTACATGGAGGAGGTCGAGAGGTGTGATCGGATCGGCTTCATCTGGAAGGGGCGGCTCGTCGCCTGCGACACCCCGAAGGGCGTGAGGGAGAACTTTCGAGGGGGGGAGATCCTGAACGTCAGATGCACCCCCCTCCGGCGCGGGGTCGAGTTGTTGAAGGGATTGCCGGGCATCCTCGATGTGAACGTTTATGGCGGGAGTCTCCACATTCTCGTCCCCTCGGCCCAGGCGGCGCAGCAGGAGATCGTCGACAGGCTCACCGGAAACGGAATCCGCGTCGAAAATCTCGAGGCCGTCCTGCCCTCGATCGAGGATGTCTTCGTCTCCCTCGCTCAGGAAATCAAAGCGTGAGGGGGGTCTTCCCGCTCATCCGCAAGGAGTTTCTTCACATCCGCCGCGCTCGCCGCGGCCTCAGCTTGGCCTTGTTCGGTCCGCTGTTCCTCATGATCGTCTTCGGCTACGCGATTACCCTCGATATCAAGGACATCCCGCTTTTGGTTTGGGACCAGGAGGGTTCCCGGACTTCCCGGGAACTCATCGACCGGTTCGTCAACTCCGGTCGCTTCGTCCTGCTCCCGACCGCGTCGGCGGAGAAAGAAAGGGACTTCTTCCTGGAAACTGGACAGGCGCGGGTGCTCATGACCATCCCGCCGGACTTTTCCGCCAGAATCCGCTCCGGCAAGAGCGCGCCGCTCCAGGTGATCCTGGACGGGTCCGATAGCAACACGGCCGCGGTCACCCTGGGATACGTCAACGCCGTCCTGGAATCCTTCTCTGCGCAGATCCTCGCGGAGATAGTCGTAGAACGGGCCCCCTCCGCCTTTTCCCGGCCGCCTTTCACGACGCGGCCCCGCATCTGGTTCAACCCGGAGCTGAAAAGCGTCTATTTCATCGTGCCCGGGATCATCGGGGTCATCATGATGGTCGTGGCCGTGGGGCTGACCTCCATGGCGCTCGTTCAGGAGCGGGAGCAGGGAACGATGGAAGCGCTTCTGGCTTCTCCCCTCCGTCCGTTGCCGATGGTTGTGGGAAAGCTCGTGCCTTATGGGCTCATCGCCCTCATCGACATCCTCCTCATCCTTGCCGCCAGCGTTCTTCTTTTCCGCCTCCCCTTCCGCGGCGACCTGCTCACGTTGATCGTCCCGACCTGCCTCTTTCTCCTTGCCTCTCTGGGGATGGGGCTTCTGATCTCCACCCTGGTCGACAGTCAGCAGGCGGCGTGGATGACCAGTCTCGTGCTGACGCTGCTTCCCGCCATCATCCTCTCGGGCTTCATCTTTCCCCTGGAGAGCATGCCATGGGTGGTCCAGACGATCTCCTACTTCTTCCCGCTCCGGTATTTCCTCGTGGTCCTCCGCGGCGTCATCCTGAAGGGAGCGGGGTTCGACGACCTGCTCCCTCAAATTCAGGCGTTGGCGGTGTTCGCTTTCGTGATCCTGGCGGTGAACGCCTGGCGTTTTCAGAAAGCAATGCGTTGAACCATCAGGCCGGGTGAGGAGAACGATGAGGCGGATACTGGCGGTGGCCTGGAAAGAGGCGAAACACATCCGGCGGGACAGCAATATGTTCGCCACTGCGCTCTTCGCCCCCGTGCTTCAGCTTGCCATTTTCGGCTACGCGGCCACCTTCGATCTCCAGGAGGTTCCCGTCGCCGTTTTCGACCAGGACCTGACGCCGGCCAGCCGCGCTTACATCAGCCGTTTCGAACAGACGGACCAGTTCGACGTGTCCTATCGGGTAGCCTCCTACGAAGAGATATCCGACCTCTTTGCCCGAAGCAAAGCGCGGCTGGCCATCGTGATCCCGCCGGGGTTCGGGCGGAAGGTCAGAGGCATCGAGAGTATAGCGGTGCAGATCATCGTGGACGGGAGCGATCCCAACAGCGCGAACGTGGGTTTGAACGACGCCACGGTGATCTCCGAGAGGTACGCGGCGGAACTTCTGCTGGCGCGTCTCTACCGCTCCCTTCCCGAGGCTCGGGGACTCCTCCGCTACGACGCAGGCGGGGCGACCGAGGGACGCGTGCGGATCTGGTTCAACCCGGAGTTGAAGAGCCGCACCTATATGGTTCCTGGGGTGGTTGCCCTGACGCTGTTCGACCTGACCATGCTCATGACGGCTTTGAGCCTGGTGCGGGAAAAGGAGAGCGGCACCCTGGAGCACATGACGGTCACCCCTCTCAGGCCCGTGGAGCTCATCATCGGCAAGCTTCTTCCCCCGGTGGTCATCAGCTTCGTAGATGTGACCTTCGTCCTTCTCGTGGCCACCTTGTGGTTTCAGGTCCCCGTCAAGGGAAACCTCGTTCTTCTCTACATACTGATCGGTCTCTTTCTCTTCACCACCTTGAGCCTCGGGCTCTTGATCTCCACCATCTCCGACACTCAGAAAGAGGCCCAACTCAGCTCCTACCTGGCCATCTTTCCCATCATCCTCCTCTCCGGGTTCATCTTCCCAATCGCCAACATGCCAACGGTCTTTCAATACGTCACCTACCTCTCCCCCTTCCGATACTTTCTCATCATGATTCGCGGGATCTTCCTGAAGGGAAGCGACCTGACCCTCTTGTGGCCGCAGGTCCTGGCCCTGGCCCTTCTGGGGGGCTGCATCTTCACCATGAGCGTGGTCCGGATGCGCCGACAGTTTCCCTAGGTCTCGTTCGAGATGCCGGTTCTTTGCCGGTTCAGGTTGACAGGGGAGGTCGGGAGAGGATACAAGGTAACTCTCACCGAATGGGCCGGCGGGGGGTGGATTGGGTTCGGGTGTTTACAAGGGGCTCGCGGGAAGGGAGGCTGGCATCAATATCCTGATGCTCTACCCCAAATTCTGTCAGGAGGCTTTCTGGAATTTGGGCCGCTCGGCGAGGTACTTCCTGCGCCGCAGCGCGATCATGCCCCCGCTGGGACTACTCAGTGTTGCCAGTGAACTGCCCGGTGACTTTCAGGTCCGTTTGATCGACCGCAACATCTCCGAGGAATCCGACGCGGACTGGGAGTGGGCCGATGTGGTCTTCCTCAGCCTGATGCTCGCCCAACGCGAAGACTACCGGGTCTGCGTCTCCAACGCTCGAATTCATCGGAAACCCATCGCCGTAGGGGGCCCTTTTACCCACGCGATGCCGGAGGTCGCCACCGCGGATGCCGACTGGGTCTGTTTCGGCGAGGCGGAAACCATCATGGAGGAGTTGGTCAGCGATCTGCGTGCTGACCGCCGCGGGAAACAGTATCAGGGAGGCAACAGCACCAATATGGAGTCGGTCAAGATCCCGCGGTCCGAGATCTTGCGGGACGTGAACGACTACGCTCACATGGCGATCCAGTTTTCCCGTGGCTGTCCTTTCGCCTGCGAGTTCTGCGACATTATCGAAATTTACGGGCGGGTGCCACGCACCAAAGCGCCGGCGCAGATCCTGGCCGAGCTGACCAACCTCAGGAAGCTCGGCTTTCACGGCTATGTCTACCTGGTGGACGACAATTTCATCGCGAACAAGAAAAAAGCCAAGGCGATGCTGAAGGAACTCTGTGTCTGGAATCGCGACAACGGATATCCCTTCCGGTTTCACACCGAAGCGTCGATCAACCTTGCCGACGACGACGAAATGCTGGAACTGATGTCCGAAGCCAACTTCATCAACGTCTTCATCGGGATTGAAACGCCGGACCCGGAACTGCTCAGAACCACGCAAAAAAAGCAGAACATCCACGGAGACATGTTAGAACAACTGCGAAGAGTCCGGGAGCATGGAATTCACGTCACCGCGGGATTCATCATCGGGTTCGATGGTGAACGGCGGGGCGTCTTCGAGATGCAGAGGTCGTTCATCCAGGCCTCCGGTGTGGGCACGGCGATGATGGGCCTGTTGCAAGCGCTCCCTCAAACGCAGCTCTCCCGGCGCTTGAAAGCCGAGGGGCGTCTGCTGGAAGAACTGAGCGTGTCTCTGGTCTCCACCGTCGAAGGGCTCAATTTCGTCCCCAAGGGCGAGATGACGAAACGGGAGTACCTGGCGCGTTACCGCGAGCTGGTGACGCAGGTGTATGAGCCGAAGGCGTTTTTCGAAAGGATTCTTCCCGCCCTTTTGACCCTCCGCATCAAAGTGCCGCTTCGTGCCCTCTTCGAAGTATCGCGGTGTTATTCTCCGCTCGCCGTTCCCAGGTTGATTTATCAGCTGGGCGTCAAGGCCAAAGGCGTGAGGTTGCAGTTCTGGAAAGCCGCTCTCCAGCTGCTGTGGAAGAATCCTCTCGCCCTCGAGGCCTTCGTCTGGGAGTGCTACTGCTTCCATCATCTGAGCCGGCACGTCGACTACGTCCAACGGGAAATGGCGCGTTATCTCTCGTCGCCTTCCCCCGATGACGTACTGGATGAAGTGGTTGCGGCCGACGGGAACCGGGCAGCCTAGCCGGCTGCTGAAGAATGTATTCGCAGTCCGCGCGAGCGGAGCGTTCGCCTTCGCGCTGCGCGCTTCGGCGAAACCGCGCCGTAGCCCGAAGGGCGGAGGCGGGAGCCCGGCCCGCCAGGAGGGAATGCTTCGCCCTCATCTTGGGGCCGCGGGGGTGAGCTCCCGGGGCACTGATGCACCAGGTACGCTCCCCGCTCTGCAGGCCTCGCTCGAACCTCCAGTAAAGCTCGGAACGCTCTCCAACCGGGCTTCCTGGCAGAGCTGGCCACCGGTTTGATATCGAACGGCGCCTTCCGATGATCAGCGCCGACGTGCTTTCGTTGAAAGCCAAGATACGGGCCGATCTGCCTCCAGAGGCCTTCGAGCCACAACCGTACCAGGCGTTGTGGGCGATTCCCCTTGTTGCGGTCATCGTTGCTGGATCGGCGCTCGTCATCGCCGTGCGGATTCCTTGGTACCTGGCCCTGCTGGTGGCGATAGGGATCGGAAATTCCTACGCAATATTCGCCTTCCTGGCGCACGAGGTCCTGCACGGCAACGTCGTACGTTCTCACCATCTGGAGAACCTCATCGGCTACTGCGCCTTCTTCATCTTCCTGCTGTCGCCTGGCTTTTGGCGAGTGGGCCATGTGGCGGTGCACCACAGGAACACCAATCAACCGCTGAGAGATCCCGAGACGGTTCACGTCAGTCAATTTCAGCGTTCAAAGATGCTCTCGTCCATCAAGAAGTTCTATCCATCGCGCTCGTGGGAGAATCTGGCCTTCCTGTTCGTTGGCGTCACGGTATCGTATCAACTGAACCTCTGGGTTCACTGGCACCATTTCGAAACACTGCGAATTCTGAAAAGGCGGAGAGAGATCGTCATCAGTTCGATCGAGCTCGCGCTCTGGATATTCTTTGCGCTGAGTATCGGATGGAGGGGCGCGCTGTTCGCCATCGTCATTCCCATGCTCGTCGCCAACTTCGTTTCCATGACCTACGTGGTGACGAACCATTTTCTGAACAGGCAGGTCGAGGTGGACGATCCGCTGGTTCATTCGTTGAGCTTGACCAAGCCCAGATGGTTGGAAAGACTCTATTTCAATTTCAGCTATCACATCGAGCATCATCTCTTTCCGGAAATGAACGCAAAGTTTGCCCCTTTGGTCAGAAAGAGCCTCATGAAACACGCTCGAGACAAGTACATTTCCGCTCCCCATTGGAAAGCGTTCTGGGCCTATCTCAGACTGCCCCATGTGTATCGAGATGAAGAGACTCTGGTGAACCCTTCTACCGGCCGCATAGTGAAGATCAAGGACGTGGTGGCCTGGTTGCTGAATGAAGGACCCTTTCCGGAACAGGCTGCGGAAAAAGGAATTTAGGGAACTGCAAGTTCTCTTTCGTCCGCCTTATCTGACTTTACGTACTACGGGACGACGGTACGCGTCCGGTTCCCGCACATCGCGGCGCGGTGCCGATCCTCGAGGATGCCTCCTCTCTAGGGAGCGCATCAGTGCCGCGGGGTCCCCGTTGGCCCGGCGACGTCCACGGCCCATTCGGGCCAGGCTGCCGCCTCCGCCCTTCGGGCTACGGCGCGGTTTCGCCGAAGCGCGCAGCGCGAAGGCGAACACTCCGCTCGCTTCGGTTGGAGACGCTTCTTTCCGCGAGCCGCTAGGGATCCATCGTCATGTATTCCGCGAAACTCTCGCGAAAGGTCTTCGTCGGTCCCGGAAATATCTCCCGGATCTCCGACTCCCCGCACACCATATCCACCTGCATGTTGGCGATCGCCTCGAGAAGGATGCCCGCTCTTTTTAGGCCCACCTTCTGGCCGAAGGACAGACACCCCCGGACGACGCCTAGCGGGAGGTTCACCGTCGGACGGCTTCGTCCCAAGGCCTGCGCCATCTGGTCCACCATCGCCCCATAGGTCAACCGATCCGGCCCTCCCCCATCGAAAGTCTTTCCTACGGTGCGCGGCTCGTCCAGGCAGCGGGTGAGGTACGACAGGACTTCGGAGAGGGCGATCGGTTGGTGCAGAGCGTTGCGATTGCCGGGGAGGGGAACCAGCGGGAACCTCGTCACCAGGGACAGCAGGGTCTCGAACCCCTTGCTGCCCCGACCGATGACGAACCCCGTGCGCAGGATGGTGAAATCCAACCCGCTCCCGCGGATCAGCTCCTCGGTGAGCCAGCGACTGGCCAGAAGCCGGCTGGTGGCAGAGGCCGTCGCCCCCAGGATACTGACGTAGACGAACCGTCGAGCGCCGTTCTCGACGCAGGCGTGCAAGAGATTCCTGGCGCCCTGTTGATCGATAGCCTCGAGCGTAGGCCCCTTAGGGTCTGACTCGAACCCGTGCACGAGATGATAAACCGCCCAGACCCCTTCGGTTGCCTTCTCGAGGGAACGTGGCTCGAGCACGTCGCCGAGGATGGCCTCCGCCCCGAAGCCTTCCAGCTTCGCCTTGTCCGTGAGCTTGCGCACCAGACAGCGGACCCCCTCTTTTCTTTCCAAGACCGCCCGTGCGACGTGCCTGCCGAGAAAACCCCCGGCGCCGGTGACCAGTACCAAATCAGCGCTCTCTCGCTTTCCTAGGCGGCCCGCTCTTCAGAGCCCCCGCGGCACCGTCTTCTCGTACTCTTCATAGCTCTTGCCGAACCTTTTCTTGAGCTCGGGTTCCTCCACGTAGACCAGATACAGGTGATACACGATCGTCGCGACGATCAGGTACGAGAAAAGGACGGGAGAGCCGAGATACAGCGCCTCACCGAGGAGCATCGCCAACACGCCGACGACGATCGGGTTGCGTACGTACCGGTAGGGGCCGCTCACCACCAGCGCTCGGGGCGGGTCCAGGGGAAGGGCCGTTCCCCGGCCCTGGAAGACAAAAAGCCACAGGCACCAGTAGTCGAGAGCCGCCCCTGCGAGGAAGAACAGAATGCCCAAATATCGAAGCACACCGGGCAGCGTCCATGGTACATAGGCGTCCAGGGGACGCAAGAGCATGGGCAGAAGCCCCACGAACACCCCGAGAAAGAGGAGCCCGAACAGGTGTCCCTTGATCAGAATCGACGTGGTCTCCCGCATCATCGAAGTCCCCAATTCCCGGATTCGCCGCGACGATACCGCATCCTCATCCGCATCTACAGGTAGTGGTCAGGTGCTTTTTTCAACGTTGGCCATTGCTCGGAATCGTGGCCGGTGATGATCAGCGCATCCGGGTGAAGTTCAGCGAACAACTTCACTTTCTCGAGCGTGCTCATCACCAGGCGCCCCCTGAAATGCAGAATTCCCGGAACGACGAGCTCTCGATAGCTTCGCTCGGTATAAGCGGCATCCACGGCGAGAAGCACCGTCCGGGATCGCAGCCGCAGCAACACCGACTGGTGTCCAACGGTATGTCCCGGCGTGGGGACGATCACCACGGTTCCGTCGTCGAACAAATCGTAGCCGTGAGTAAACGGGTGGATCGATTCGATGGGCTCCTGAGGAACTTCCTGATAGTCGTAGGGAAAGCTGAACTGTCGGCGGTTGTATCCATTCAGGAAGCCCAAGAAACTTCGCGCCGCTTCCCATTCTCCCCGGCCGACCAGGATGGTCGCCCGGGGGAAGTGCTCGACAGCGCTGGCATGGTCGGTATGCAGGTGAGACATGATCAGGTACTTCACTTGATCGATTGAGTACCCCAACCGCTCTATCTGAGTCTTGACGTCGGCGCCCTTGGGAACGCGGAATCCGCGGGCAATGCTGGTCATGAACCGCCCGATGTTCTTGACCGGATCGGTTTGACAGATTTCGTGGAACCCCGTGTCAACGACAACCAGCTCGCTGTCGCGAGCGATGAGGTAGGCGACCACCGGAATCCAGACTTTGTCTTCGTCCGCTTTGAACCAACCCGTCGCGGGAGGTATCAGGTGGAATCCTTCCTCCTTGTGGATGAGAGCCTTCGCCACTTGAACCCATCCCGACTCGAGGAGGTAGAGCTTGACGCTGGGCTCTCCTCTGGGGTTCTTCCCCTCCCCTCTCTGAAAGACGCGGAGCCGGCTTCCCATCCACTCTCCTCAGGCAACTCTCATGGCCTACCCGAACGCTCCCTCTCCTCGGAGGCGGCGATACGCGAGGCGCGGTCCCTCGACTCGCGGAGTCATCGGGTCAGTCCACTCATGAAAGGCTGCGGGCCTCGTCGTGCTTTCCGGAAAGACGATCGGGCAAGTAGCCTTCCTTCCGCAGCCACGCTTCGGTCGATCGCATCGCTTCCTCGAGCGAGACCCGGGGCGTATATCCCAGTTGCTCTCGGGCCTTGGTCGTGCTCAGGGTGGCTCGGAAGATCGTCAACGTACGAATCGTCGTTCTGGTAAACGCCGGACGCCGACCGGTGAGGTGTGCGCCGCCTTCCAGCATCAGGGCTCCCAGCCACGCCAGCGGTTTGGGAACCGACAAGAACGAGCGTCCGCCCATCATCCGCGCGTAAGTTTCGAAGAGGTCTTTGAAAGTCGAGTGCTGATCGCAAATGATGAACGCCTCACCCACGGCCCCTTGGTGCTTGCTCGCCAGGAGGATTCCGTCCACCAGGTTATCGATATAGACGAGAATGCAATGGCCCCGGCCCCCACTGACCAGGACTCTCATGCCGGCCCGAATCATCTCCACCGGGCGGATGCTATAGAACCAGGCATGGGGACCGTAGACCATTCCCGGCTGGATGACCACTACGGGCAGGCCCCGCTCGCGGTGGTAGCGAAAGGCCAGCTGTTCCGCCTCGAGCTTGGTATCGCAGTAGAGATCCCCGCTTACACGACGCGGCGCTGACTCGTCGGTACCCGGTCCGGCATCGAACCCGTAGACGCCGATGGTGCTGAGGTGCACGAAGCGCCCTACGCCCGCCGCCAGGCCCGCATCCAGCATGTGCCTCGTTCCCTGGACATTCTCCTCGTAGAACTCCTTCGGTGTACCCCAATCGCTCACCCTGGCAGCGCAGTGGAAAACGATTTGGCAGCCCTCGACGGCAGCCCTCAGCGAGTCGGGCCGGGTGAGATCGCCCACGACGACATCGACGCCGGCACTCCGGAGCCGATCGGCCTTCGCCGGGTTCCGCACCAAGCCCCGTACCAAGACCCCTTCCTTCGAAGCCAGGCGCTCGGCCAAGCGCCCGCCGATGCATCCGGTCGCTCCGGTCACCAGCGCTTTCTTGCCCCGAAGCTCCAACGCCATTACCTCCGGGCACGCATTATATACAGTTGCCGCGGACCATGTTCCCAATCTCAAGCGTCGCAAAGAAGAAGGTCGGTGAGAGGTGGTGGCCGTCGGGCGACCCCGATTTCGCGCGACCGAAAGCCTCCGTTATCGGGCAGCAGGAGGGGAGGTTGGCCAAAGCCGGCGGAGGCGGGTCATCGCGCCGGTCCAAAGGTGCCTGAGAGAAGAGCCGGCCGCCTCAGCGAGATCCGCGGAAGCGGCGATGGTGTTGACCACGGCACTGAACCCGGCGATGAAGCCCTTCCGCTCGAGATAAAAGCCATTGCTGAAATCCTGGAGTCTTCGGACGACGCGGTCGTTTCCCCGGGTCCAACGCACGAGCTTCACGGCGACTCGGATCATCCACTCATGGCGAAGACCGCTATAGAAGCAATAGACCAGGTTCGCGATCGCGGAATGAAACTCGACCATCCGACGGTCGTAGTCTCTGAAGGCGCTGGCAGAAACGTCACCTCGGCGTAGACTCTCGTGGGCCGCTTGTGCGGCGAACTCCGCGCCGTGCATCCCGGCGTAGACTCCGGTGGAAAACACGGGATCCAGGAAGAAGGCCGCGTCTCCAACGAGAATGAAGCCGTCTCCGCTGTATCGGGTGGAGTCGTAGGCCATCTCGCCCTGGCGGTACACGGGGGAGATTCGCACCGCATCCTTCATCCGTCGGGCGACTTTGGGGGAAGCGGCGATCATGGAGTTGAAGCGCTCCTCGAGAGGGCCCCGAGAGGGGATGAGGCCCTCACCGTTCACGACCACACCAACGCTCATGATGCCGCCCGCCAGCGGGATGAACCAGAACCAGCCGTCCTTGAAAAGCAGCGCACGGAAGTAGCCTTCAAACGGGGGATCGTCCCGTGGAACGCCTCGAAAGTGAGCGAATACCCCCTCGGTATTGATCTTGGCGTCGGGAAGATGAAGATCGAATCGACGGGCGAGATACCGCGTCCGGCCGCTGGCATCGACCACCAGACGGGCCTGGCACCGTTGCTCGGCTTTGTTCTCTCTGACGAAGGAGATGGTTTGTACTTCTGGAGCGAAGCTCACATCGACCACGCGGCTTGGCTCTTCGACCTCCACCCCCTTTTCCCGCGCGTTCTCCAGGAGGATCTGGTCGAACTTGGCTCGCTCGACCTGGTAGGAGTAAGGACGTGGGTTGAAGGTATGCCCGTGGAAAAAGTGGAGATAGCACTCATTGTCCGCGCTCTCCGCAATGGCACCCAGCTTGAGGACGAACCCGCTTTCTTGAAGTTTGGAGGTGACCCCCAGGCGATCGGCGATGCGAAGGGTCTGGGGATTGAGGGACTCACCGATGTGAAAGCGCGGGTAACGGGACATCTCGAAAAGGACCACTCGCCATCCCTGCTGTTGCAGGAGGGTCGCGATGGTGGCTCCTGCTGGGCCGCCTCCAATCACCGCCACGTCGTACAGCACCGTCAACCTCGCCGGGGGCTCGGGTCCAATTCAAGTCTCGGTAAAGACCTTGAATTTCCTCAAGCTGAACAAGAGTACCTTGTCTACAATCGGAGCAAGCAGGAAGCCGTCGATCACCTCCCGAGGATTCCCAACCTCATCGTGTAACGTATTTCCCAGTTCAGTATCACGCTGTCGAAGTCCGGTCTCAAACTGATGGAATCACTCCATTCTTTCGAAAAAATAGGAGGGTTCACGACGATATAGGAGAAAAACCTGTTCGCGTCCCACTGAACGATTCTTTCTCGAAACGATTGTCTGGTCATGAAGGTTACGATTCGTTCCGCGCCTATCTCCAACTTCTTTGAGAGAACGGTCACCCTCTTGATTCCATAGAACCAGGCCGGCATTTTTTCGAAATCAGTGACGCTATTCCAGGTCTGTTCGAGCCCACCATGAATCTCGATTTCCCTTCTAATGACCGCCATGGACTACGATCGCTTGGGCCGTGTCAGCAGAAGGTGCATCACTGCCCCGACCGCGATCAAGAACAGCGCCATCAGCATGCGCGGCCCCGCCAGCTGAAGCGCCGGGTCGATCGGCAACGAAATCGTTTTTTGCATGGCCGCCTCCTTGTACTGATGAGCAGTCTCGAACTGCGAGTGGGTCACAGTCTCCATGAAGTCGCGACGGCTCCGCCAGCGAAAGACGGCTGAGAGGGACCAGATCTCGCCGTTCTCGATGCCCCACCTGTCGACCGCCGCCGAGGCAGCGTCGCCACCGAGAACGGGGTGGCTGGCTCGTAGCGCCATCGCGAGCGTCATGTAGGACATGTAATGATTCATCACCACGTCCATCGACGACTCTTCCGGCGTCACCGCACCGACCCTGAGAGGCCGATCTCGGAGTTGGATCAGGTTGACCATTAAGAAATCGCCGCCCGGATCCTCCTCCAGGAACTTCCTGACCTGCGCGATATGCTCGGGATCGGACACGAGCCGCTCAACCCGCTCCATGTACATGTCGACTTCCTGCTGGGTCAGGGGTCCTCCGATGCCGGTGTACCAGACCCAAAACAGCGTGTAGAAGGCAACGATACCAAACCACATGATTCGCACTCGTTTCATCGACACCCCCGGCTAACGGACGCTTCCTGAGACCTGTTCTGTTGCATCGGAGCGAAACCTCCAGAGATTGCGGCCTTCATGAGCTCGTCGCCCGGGCCGGAAATTCCTTCCGAACCCATTCCTCCACCACGTCATCCCCCGATGGAGGAATCACCTCCCATTCGCAGGTCGGGCACCGCAATTTCTTCCGACCCTGAAGCACGAGGCCTTCGGCCCCACAGGCGCCACAGTGGGTCGGCTGGGCTTCCAGAACCTCTCGAAGGCCCCTGACCACCGTCTTCACCTTGAAGAGAGAGTTCAGCTTGTCAACGACAAGCCCTGGCGCGATGCGTGACGGATCCACCTCCTGCATTCTCTTCCTGAGCAAATCTGCACCAGCTTCCGTCAATACTCCATTTTTTTCCAGGACCCCTTCCCCCACCACCTCGGACATCTTCTCGAGCACGCCCACCTTCAAGAGCTGAACGTTGAAAGCCTTCTCCAATTTGAAGGCGATGTCCATGAAGTCGAGAGACTCGGCGCCCAAGTCTTCCAAGGAGGCTTCCATCGTCACTTTCTCCTCCTCCACCTCCAGCGCCTCGGCGATGGCTTTCCTCACCGCGTCGAAAACGGCTTCCTCTGATTCCTTCATTCTGACCCTCCTCGAACTTGCAACCTTGGCCTCACCTCCGCCGAGATCTCTTCAGTTCCTTTCTTCCGCCGCCTAGATCCCCCCGGTCACGTGGATGGTCTCACCGGTGACGTAGCTGGCCTCGTCGGAGGCGAGAAAGACGACGACCTTGGCGACGTCCTCGGGCTCGCCGAACCGTCGCATCGGGATTGTGGCCAAGAGGCGTTCGCCCTCCCTGCGACGCAGGCTGGCGGTCATGTCCGTCACGATGACGCCAGGGGCGACGGCGTTCACCCGGATCCCCTTTTGAGCCATCTCGACGGCCGTCGCTTTGGTGAACGCGGCCACCCCTCCTTTGGAAGCGAGGTAGTTGCTATCGCCGCCGAAGCCGCCGAACTTCACCGCGGCGGACGCGATGTTGACGATGGCGCCTCGCTTCTGTTGGATCATGTACTTCAGCACCGCCTTGGTGGCCAGAAACACCCCGCGGAGATTCACCCCCATCACCGCCTCCCATTTGGTCTGATCCATCAACGGAACGAGGGCATTTCGTACGATCCCGGCATTGTTCACCAGGATGTCGATCCGGTCGAACTTCTCGTAGACGGTCTCGACCATGCTCTCGGTGTCCTCTTCCAGACTCACATCGGCACACAGGGCCAGAGCCGTCCCACCCCTTGCGGCAATGGACTCGACGACTTCGAAGGCTGCAAGTTCGCTCCGTTTGTCGGGGAAGTTCACGACGACCGATACCCCTTCGGAAGCCATCGACAAACAGACCGCCCGACCGATGCCCGTGCCGCCGCCGGTCACGATTGCGACCCTTCCCCTCAGCCCCTGCATGCACCAACCCCGTCGTCAGCCCCTGAACCATCTCTCATGGCGCTACATCAGTGAGAGCCCGCCGTCTACCACGATGGTCTGTCCGCAGATCCAGTCGGCGTCCGCGGAGCATAGGAAAGCGACCACCTTGGCCAGATCTTCAGGACGCCCCAATCTTCCGCCGGGGGTGGCCTTGATCCCTTCGGCCTTGAGCGCCTCGCAATCCGGCAGGGATGCCAGGGCGTCGGTCTCCACCAGACCTCCACAGACCGCATTTACGCCGATCCCCTTGTCTGCCAACTCAACGGCCAGATATCGGGTCAGCGATTCGATCGCCGCCTTGGCCGCTCCCATCGCAGCGTATCCTCCGATGTACCTCCGGCTTCCCAGGCTCGAGATGCTGATCACCTTGCCGCCATGCCCTTCCATCAGTTTGACCGCTTCCTGAGCACACAAGAGAAAAGCGGTGACGTTGATGTCCATGGTCTGCTGCCAGTGGCGTTGCTTGATCTCGAGGATTGGTCTGAAGATGCCCAGGGCGGCGTTGTTGACGAAGATATCCAGGGAGCCGAACGCATCCCGGATCTCGGCGAAGATTCGCCGGATCTCTTCCGGCTCGCCCAGGTTTCCGTTCGTGACGATGGCCCTCTGTCCCAGTTTTTCGACGTCCTCCGCCACGGCCATCGCCGCCGCCCGCTTCTTGAGGAAATGGACGACGACATCAGCCCTCCTCTCCGCCAGCTCCATTGCGATCGCCCGTCCCACCCCCCGGGAGCTCCCGGTGATGAACGCGATCTTCCCGTGGAGGGACGTATCCATCGGGCTCCCCTACCGCTGCCGCAAGGCCATGCCGGCATAGGTCCACTTTCCGGCCTCGACCACGTTGCACAGGGCCATCTTCCCCTCTCGCACCTGGCCCTTCCGGTGCATCTCATCGATCGCGATCAGCGGATTGGGATTCCCCATATTGCCGACCTTGTCCGTGTTCACAAAGATCTTTTCCTGAAGCAGCTCCCGGAAGACGTCACCGTCCGTCCGAGTGAGTCGCTCCATCTCGGGGGGTATAGCGTCGCCATCGATACGCTGGGAGAGGAATTCTCGAAGGTCCTCCGGACCCATCCCCAGAAGCTTGTGGATCTCTCTCTGAAACGGTCCAAAGGGGACGTGGAGAAAGCACCGATCTACCTCCGCCAAATCCTTCACCCCGGCCGCCCTCACGATGTGATCCATGGCCCTCAGAACCAACAGAAGGCCGAAACGAGAGACCAGCTTCTGGTTGAGCCGGAAGCGGTGTCGCCCCTTTTGAATCGCCTCCACCGTCAGCGGGACCGCGGAGCCGCCGGCCTCCTGGCTGAGACCTGGCGCCTTCCCGGCTCCGATGGAACCGAAGCAGTGGGCGGCGATCTCCATTCCCTGGCAGTCGTCCCCCTTGAGCACCACGGCGGCGGCGCCGTCGCCGTAGTAGAGGGCTTTTACTCGATCGTCGAGGATGAGATCCTCCAGGTTCCCGCCTTCTCCGATAAAGCCTTGAGTCAAGAAAGGAGACGTCAGATCGCTCGCGATCACGAGGACCACGCGATAGGAACCCGCGCGGAGATAGTGGTGGGCGATCGAGAGTGCCTGGAGGGCGCCGGAGCAGCCGGCGCGAAGCTCGATGAGGCCGCATTCGCGGACCCCCATGTTCTCCTGGACGAAGGGGACGGTGCCCGGATACGGAAAGTCGGGAGTCGCGGTGGAGAGCACAATTAGATCTACATCTTCCGGGGCGAGACCAGCGTCCTCCAGGGCATTGCGCCCGGCCCGGGCGGCCATTTCGGAGTTCTTCATCGTCAAAGCACCCGTGGTCAGGTCCGTCGCCCAGTGCCTTTGGTGCACTCCCAGGTGGTTGCTGATGGCGTGATCGGGGGATCCGAAGATTTCCTCCAAGACAGCGTTCGGAATCGGCTCCCCCGGCAGAAACACACCGGTTCCGACAATCCTGACAGGCCGCACATCAGCCATAGATAGGGACCCGAGACAGAATGACCCTTAGAGACTCTTCACGACCAGGCTGGCGTTATGCCCGCCGAAGCCGAAGGCGTTTATCATCGCCGTCCGAATGACCATCCGCCGCGCCTCATTCGGAACGTAGTCCAGATCGCAATTGGGGTCACGGTTGACGTAGTTCATCGTGGGGGAGACCAGGCCTTCCTCCATCCCCAAGAGGGTAAAGACCAGGTTGAGGACGCCGGCGGCGGCGATGGTATGCCCGATCTGGGCCTTGTTCGAGTTGACGGCGAGCTCGTAGGAATGATTCCCGAAGACTTTCTTGATCGCCAGGGTTTCGGTTCTGTCGTTCTGGCGGGTCGAGGTGCCGTGGGCGCAGATGTAGTCGATGGCGCGAGCGTCCAGCCCCCCATCCTCGAGGGCCAGCTTCATCACGAGGGCCTCGGCCTCGGCATCGGGCGGGGAGTCCGTAATCCGGTCGGCATTCGCCGTGGAGCCGTATCCCGCGACCTCCCCGTAGATCTTCGCCCCCCTCAGAACCGCTTTCGACATTTCCTCCAGAATCACGACGCCCGATCCCTCCGATAAGATCATGCCGTCGCGCTTGGCGTCGAACGGTCGACTGATGTTCGCCCGGCTGAGAGCGTTGAGGTTGGCAAAGGAGGCCACACCGAAGAGGTTCGTCGGGGAGGAACAGCCTCCAGCGACCATCAAGTCTGCGTCGCCTCGTTCGATCATCCGGAAGGCCGTCCCGGTGGCCTGAAGGCCGGCCGCGCACGCGGTATCGGTTGTCAGGGTGGGGCCGCGGAGACCGTAGCGAAGAGCCGGGAAGGAGGCCGAGCTCATCATGCGCGGGAAAAAATCCCCGACACCCAGAGAGCTATCCTGGACCAAGCCGAGCTCGTGGATGTCGAAGCAGTTGACCGACTCTCCTACCGAGACGCCGGCGGTGGAAGGGTCGAACGAGCCGGGTTGCAGGCCGGAATCCCGCAGCGCCTCTTCAACGGCGGATAACAAGAATTGAACGGCCCGCGGGAGGCGGTGATGGCTCAGGCCGTCGAGCTGGCTCTCCCTTGGCCGGAAGCCCTTTACCTCCCCGATGACCTTACAGGAAAATTCCTCCGGATCGAAAGAAGAGATCGAGTCGATCCCGGATTTTCCGGATTTCAGGTCATTCCAACTCGCTCGTGCATCCAGTGCCAACGGGGTGACGCACCCTACGCCCGTAATGACAGTTCGCCTTCCCATGTTTGGCATCACTCTCGGCGCAACGTTCCTCTCGTCATCCCATCGCTGTCCCATCCGGGTCGATCTGGCTTATCAGCAGGGCGGTATTCTGCCCCCCCAGACCAGTGTTGAGACTCAGAGCGTGGTGGACCTGTTTGTCGCGGGCCAGGTTGGGGACGTAGTCCAGGTCGCAGACCGGGTCCGCCTTTTCATAGTTGATGGTGGGAGGAAGCCGGCCTTCCTTCACGGCCAGGACCGTCGCGATGCATTCCACGGCGCCGGAGGCCGCACCCAGATAACCGGTGATCGGCTTTACGGAGCTAATCGGGATCTCGTAAGCCTTGCGCCCGAAGACTTGTTTGAGGGCCAGGGTCTCCGACGAGTCGCCCTTGGAGGTGGCGTTTCCATGAGCGGAGATGTACCCAACGGCTTCCTCCGGAACCCCGGTCCGCCTCAGCACCCCCTTGATGGCGGAGGCGAGCCCGTCTCCTCGTGGATGAGGCTCGAGGGCACTCCAAGCGTCGAAGGTCGAGGCGTATCCTTGAATTTCCGCATGGATCGGGGCACCCCGTGAGAGTGCATGAGAAAGCTCCTCTACGACCACCACGGCTCCTCCCTCTCCCACGACAAAGCCGTCCCGACTGCTGTCGAACGGCTTCATCGCCCGCTTAGGATCCCCCGCGGAGGAGAGCAAACCGGCGTTAGTGTAGCCTGAATAGGTCCACTCGTTCAATAAAGAGTCGAATCCCCCCGCGAGGATGACGTCGGCATCGCCCCGTTTGATGGCCTCGACGGCCTCGCCGATCGCCTGCGTCGAGGCGGTGTCCGAGCAGACAAAGTTATGGTTGACGCCCTTGGCGTTACAAAGGATGGAGAGGTAGTAGATGCCCGCGTTGGGGAGCGAGGTCAGAAGGAAGAAAGGCTGCGGCAGTTCATAGCGTTGGGACTCGAGGGACTCGGGTTCGATCCTGGCGCCGCGTTGCACCTTGAGCGTCCGGAAGAATTCATAGAACTCGGAAGGCGCCCCGCCCGAGCCGAGGTAGACGCCTGAACGCCAGGGATCCAGATTGGCCTCCAGGAGTCGGCTATCGTCTATCGCCTGCTTCGCGGCCGCGGCGGCGAACCGGACGCTTCTCGCTATGAACTTGGACGCCTTCTGTTTGACCAGCCACTGCTGGATGCCGGAGCTATCCACCGCTCCGCCAATCCTGGTCGACGGCTGCCCCGCCCCAAAAGCGCCGAGGTGGGCCACCGCGGAGGATCCTTCGAGCATTCGCCTCCAGTTCGTGCGCGCATCCAGACCCGCCGGGGTGATCATCCCGAAACCCGTCACCACTACCCGCCGATGATGCATCGTCCCCTTCCCTAATCTCGCGGCACAGCTTTCTCATCCCGTTTCACCGGGGCATGAGCAAACGAGATACTCTCGACGCTCATGATCGAATCGCTCTCTTCCCAGATGGAGAAGCTCACGCGACTCGCTCGCGCATCGAGCGAGAGGATCTCGACCTCGAACCGCAAAGTCACGCCTACCGTCGGTTCCCTGAGGACCGTCGCCCTTTCCAGAAGCACCAGAAAGGGTTCCACGTCGAAGTCCAGGCTGGCTTTGATCAACCGGCTGGCCAGTTGACCGCCGGCTTCGACGAGCAACGTCGTGGGGATCAAGCCCCGCCTGGGGAAATGGTTCACCAGGAATTCAGCGTCCTTCGAAAACGTCTTGGTACCGACGATCCTTTCGCCCTTTTTCAGCTCCAGGATTCGGTCGACCAACTGATAGCGCATCGCGATCCCCCCATCCGTACGCCCGCTCGCGCCCGAGTCATTCGGCCCAAGCCGAAGGGTTCAACTCCCCTAAAGGCTTTGCGTCAACACCAAGAACAGATCCCTCGCTTCGACCGGATCTTCCAACGAATCGAGCTCGACCAGCCTGAGCTCGAAATCAGCCGAAGCGGCTACGTCTTCATTCACGACCGCCTCTCCATGGAAAGAGGCCATCTTTTCTTGCCATCCCTTGAGTTCCACCTTCAAGACGATCTGATCTCCAGGCCGGACCACCTTTCTGAATTTGGCCTTCGTCACCGACTGGACGATCCCTCTGTACTCGAATTCCTTCGAGGCCACAACGAGCCATGACCCCAATTGGATCATCCCCTCGACGATGAGGGCGCCGGGCATCACCGGGTTTCTGGGAAAGTGATCGGCGAGAAAGTCCTCGCTCATGGTCACGTTCTTGATCCCGACAGCGCTCTTGTCCTTCTCCCAATGGATGATCTTATCGACCAGTAGGTACCTCAACCCCCGACCTCAAGCCCTAAATTCCCATGCAGACCAGCGTCACGCGAGTGGCGGAGGTCTCCATTCGTAGGACCGGGAAACGAGCACGTCCTCGACCCCTTGCTCCTCGGCAAGGAGCCCTACTCTATCATGCGGGACAGGCGGACGGGCGCTTCAGCCTTCGCGCTCCGGTTCGCCCATCCGAGCGTCGGATTCCACTTCACAGACGGTCTCCGGATTGCGTTCCCTCGACGGTGACGTTCCGCCCGCGCCCGGCGGGAGCCGCCGGTCCAATTCATCAGCGCTAGCGCGCCTCGCCGGTCAGGCTCTCGAGGAGTTTCTGGACTTCCTCCTGCGTCGGGTCGAGCTCGAGCGAGCGGCGATAGGCGCCGAGGGCTTTTTGCCGCTCTCCGAGCTTTCCGAACGAGTCGCCCAGGGCGTTCAACAACGCGGAGTCCGGCGGACGAAGACCCGCTGCGCGCTCGAGAAACTCCCGCGCCCGGGCATAGTCCTGGCGAAAGTAGTACGCGTAGCCCAGGCCGGCGATGACCTCGTAGCGCTCTCGAAACCGTTCTTCCAGCGGCAACAGGAGATCGAGAGCCTCTTCGGCGCGCTTCGTTGCGAGAAGCGCGCCGGCGAGCTTCCAGCTCGCTTCGGGAAGCCGCGGTCCTCCTTCCGCCACCGCCTGCCTGAGCTCGGCGATCGCCTCTTCGTGGCGCTGCAGACTCCAGAGCTGCTCGCCGCGAGCGAGCGCGAGCGAGCCGGGCGATTGGGGAAAGCCGCGGCGGTAGATGAATCCCGGTCGATCGACCGCACTCCGCGGAGAAACGACGACCTCCGTGCGGCGCTCATCCAGGATGGCGCCGTCCGGATCCGAGAGCTGGACGCGCAAGACGTAGTTTCCCCCCGCAACCTGGCGCAAGGGGAACTTTTGCACGACGGCGGAGTTGGGCCCCTCATCGACTCTCGTTTCGTGCTCGTCCAGGACCACGTCGCCTGCGAGCAGGGAGAAGCGAAGGTGCGAGCCCGCTCGAGCGCCGTGAGCCTGCGCCAGGGCAACGAGCTCCGCGCCGGCGGGAAACAGGCTCGATACCGCGGGGTAGATTCGATCGTAGCCCACCTGAAACGCGGGCAGGTAGCCGGGCATCGCCTCCGACAACGGCCGTTCGTGGAGATAGCCCACGGCGAGACCGCCGAGACCCGGTTGGCCGACCCTCAGGAGAGCCACCTCGAGCGAACGCTCCGCCACGGTGAACTGGTGAACGGCCCGGTTCCTCAGCACGACGCTCACGCGATAGTCGCCCGGGACCAGCGGAAAGGCATCCTGGAAGGCGAAGGGGAGTCTCGCTCCCCTCTCGAACTCGTTCGGAGGAAGCTCCAGATACGCCTCCTGTTCCTCCAGCTCGACGAGGACGCCATTCCTCGTCCGGACCTCGCGGGTGACGTCGAGAGTCGTGTAGAACTTCGAGCCGTCCTCCGAAACCTGTAGAGCGAAATTTTCCGGCGAAAGCTCGACGGTGAAGTGAACGAAGGGCGTCGAGTCCGGTCCGTAGAGAACCACGAAGCCGCTCTCGCTGGGCACGTAGCGAAAGGAGTAGTCGCTGGATACCCGGTTCCCGAACCGCAGGTACGCGTCCGCATAGTCGGCGCGGGCGGTGCGCTTCGCCGACGTCTCGATCCGGGCCATCAGGATGTTCGTTCCGAACGCCGGCCGCCGGCTGACGAAATCGACGGGCTCTCCCAGGTCCAGGGTGAGCGCAGCTCGCGCGAGATCGGGAGAGATCCGCTGGAGCACCTCGAGGGCCTCGCTGTTGTCCGAGGAGGGGGTGTACTGGTAGCCGGTCATGAGGGAATTCGGGCCGTGGAGCACCGGGTCATAGAGCTCGTATTCGCCGAGCCCACGTCGGCGAAAGAACAGGAGGTTGAAGGACGAGGGGAGCCCCTTCTCCGGCTGAGCCGGATAGACCCAGAGCTCGCACTGCACGACCTCGTTCTGCGCTTCGAAACGGGTGATCGTCTGGGGCTCTCCGAGAATGATGTACATGCGGCCCCGGTCCGTCTTCCAGCCCGGGCGCGCCGTCTCCCGGCTCAGTTTCGTGCTCGCGTGCTGGAGACGGCGATAGTGCTCGGTGAGAAACTCGTTGTCCTTGGTGGCGGGGTCCGGGTCGCGAGCCCGCCAGAAGGCTTCGACGAAGCGCTCGCGCTCCTCCTGGGTTCCGAGCGACAGGAACACGTCCTTCTCGGAGTCGGAGATGATGTAGACCACCTCTTCCTCGAGCCATTTGCGGTACTCCGGGGGGAGACGCTCCAGCCGTTCGTCGGCCACGGCCCCGAAGGCCCCAAAGGCGAAGAGGCTCAGAACGAGAAGCTCGAACGTGGCGATTCGGCTCATGGTGCAGCTTCGAGGTTCGTCCTAACGAAGCTCCACGATATCACTCCCCCGCCAGGCTCGCGTAGATCTCGCGGCCCTTTCGCCAGAGCTCGATCACCTCGGTTTTCTGCTTTGGCGTGTCGAACGCATCCGACTCCTCGAGCAGCTGGAGCACGCGCTCGATCCACCGCACGAAGTAACGCGCATCCTCGGGGGAGCTCGGCGCCTCGTTCCCCTTCACCACGTAGATCGGGCTGGTGTGAGCGTAAACGTAGCTGTCCATGAGCAGGTGAAGCCTCGAAGGCCCGGTGACCCGCGCGGCGATCCAGCCGCTCGCCGGCAGCGGAACCGTCGTGTCCAGCTCGATGCGGTAGGGATCGGCCGGCTTCGTTGCGGAAACGACCTTACCGTTCACGATGATGTCGAGCGACTCCATGGGGAAGATCGAGCTCGCCTCCGCTTCCACGCGGACCGTGGTCGTTCCGCCGGGCAGTCGCAGCTCGTCGCCGGGCTCCCTTCCTTCGACTTTCAGGAACAGCAGAGGCCCATTGGTGACGAAGGAACGGCCCTCCGTGAGCCCGCGGATCCAGTTACCGTAGTCGAGAGGCGAGCCGGATTTCACGTAGACCCTCGTCGTCCCGATCGCCGGAGCCCTCCAGTAGTTCGTCATGGCGTCGGTTCCCGCCGAAGCTGGAACCCGGAAGCCGAGGTTCAGGACCCGGTACCAGACGCTCGCGGAAACGTGCTCGTCGCTCCAGATGCACATGACGTCGAAGTAGTCCACTTCACCCAGGGCCGCGCTCACCGGGAACTCCCGCGCCCCCCGGTACTCGTCCTCGGACGGGTCGCGGCCCGGGACCTGGAAGGGATGCACGTAGCCCGCGACAGCGCCCTGACGATGCACTTGTTCCAGCACTCTCGAGTTCGTGGGGTAGTGCGCGCTCACGGCGGTTCCGAAGAACCCGTCGAACTGCGGATAGATGAACTCCTTCAGGTTCAGAAGCGACATGTGTCCGGCAAAGCTCGGTCGATACTCCTCGTTGAAGTAGAGGAGGCGATTCGGCTTCGAGTGATCGCTCAGCTTCCCCTCGAAGTACTGGAGATCGTGGATTCGCGTACCGGCCTGGTTCGCGACCAGGTCGTTGGTTACGTGCAGGTCCTCCCCGTCGGCCTCGAGGAGAAGCGAGCGGGGCGTCGCCTGGAAGATCCCGCCATAGTTCATGTGAAGGTGGTTGTCGCCGGAGTACCAGCCCCGGCCGGGGAGGTCGGCGAAGCGTTCGAGGGTGAGCTCGACGCTCTTGGTCTGACCCGCGACGACGTCCAGGCTCTGAGCTCGAGGTCGGTATTCGAACCCCTTCATCACTTCGAGAGCGGCCGGGCCCGCGGGCAGATCCACCGCGAAGCTTCCCCGGGTGTGGAAGTAGTGGTCGTCGGTGACGACGACCATGCGGTGAAAGGCGTCGGAGGGAGCGTACGACTTCCCGTCGCTCGCCCGGAGATACACGCGGGCCTCGGTCTTTTCTCCGGTTCCCGCATCCTTCACCGTGACTTCGATCCGGCCGGTGGGATGAAGGTACTTCCGGCTCGCGATTTCGACCTCGTCCGGGGCTCCGCCCACCGACGGAACCGTCCAGAGCGAGAAGCGCTCGCCCGCGTTCGAGATGTAGGCCAGCTTGTCTCCCTCCGGCGACCAGGCCGGAGTGAAGATCTCGCCGTCACCGCGAGTGATCTGCATGGGGTTCCCGTGCTCCGCCGACATCACCCAGAGCTGGATGCGACCGCTGCGGTAGGACCCGTAAGCGACCTTGCGTCCGTCGGGGGACCACACCGGCCTCGCGTGCCAGACCGTTTCCTCCGGGAGGAGGATGGTAGGCTCCGGCTCTCCCAGCCGCAGGGTCCACAAGCCGCCCGTACCCTGGATGCGCTTTTCGTTCCACGGACGGTTGCTGACGAAAACGATCCGGCCCCCGTCGGGAGACCAGCTTCCGGTGATGTTTTGAAACGAGTCCGAGATAACGGGCCGTACCGATCGATCGGCGACCGTGAGCGCCCGGAGCCCGATCGCCTCGGCGTTGTCGGCGGAATCGAAGAGGATCGTCTGACCGTCGGGAGACCACCGAGGATTCACGCTGAAAGCCACGCTCTCGGTGAGCTTCCGAGGCTCGCCTCCGCCCAGGTCCACTACCCAGATGTCGATCACCTTGCCGGTGTCCCTCGTGAAGGCTATGCGTTTGCCGTCCGGGGACCAGTCGGGGCTTCCATCGTAGTGAGCTCCGGAGGTCAGCTGGATCGCCTCACCCCCTTGCGACGGGAATCCTCCACAAGCTTCCCTGCATCGAGAACACGATCTCGCGGCCGTCGGGAGACCAGGACGGCGACCAGGGACCGGTGGTGACCGGCGGCAGGTACATGCTCTCCATGTACATCCCTCCGCCTCCGCCGAAGATGTGCTGATAAGCCATCGGAATCTGCGGGGCGTGCGCCTGGACCGTCGCTGCGGACATCGCGAGCGCCGGAAGGATCCAGGAGATTCGACCGTTCATCCTTCCCTCACTTTCGTGACGTTCCTCATTGGGCGAGAGCTTCGAGCTTTCTTCGAGCTTCGGAGAAGCGCTCGCGGAGAGCGGGGATCGCAGCACCTTCGAACCCCTCCTCGAGCCGCGCCTCGGCGATCGCCATCCATGCCAGTAGCTCTCGCGCGGAGCGGCGTAGGGCCTCCTCCTCCCGGCTCCCCACCTCGTTCACCCAGACGGCTCCGGTGTGAGCGAACGGATAGCTGTCCATCACCGGCCAGAGGGCCTCGCCGCCGTGGGCGCGGGCGGCAATCCATCCACCGGCGGGCACCGGAACCTGGCCGCTGTAGACCTTCCTTCCGGGGGCAACCAGTCCATCGTCTTTCCACACCACCTTCCCGTTCATGAGCACCTCCACCGTCTCGACGGGCACTGCCGAGATCAGCGTAATGTGAAAGAGGGCGCGACCTCCGGCAGCGCCAGAAATGACCTCACCGGGTCCCGCGCCAGAAACTTCGAAATCGAGGAACGGCCCGGTGGTGACGAAGCTCCTGCCGCGTCTCAAACCGTCGAGGTAGCTCCCGAGATTCAGCGGCCCGTCCAACTTCACGTAGACGCGGGTCGCGCCCACCGTCATCGAGCGGTAGAAGTTGGAAAAGGCGTCCGTTCCCGCCGAGGGAGCGATGGGGAGGCCGAGATTCAGGAGCCGATACCAGGCGTCCGCCGTCCCCCGCTCGTCGCTCCACAAGCACGCGATCTCGAGCGTGTCGACGAGCCCGTGGATCGCTTCGGGCACGAGTGCGAGCGGAAGGTTGCGCGGGGTTCCGTCCTCCGGGAAGGGGTCCGGAGCCATCACCGGGTGCACGAACGAGTTCACACCGCCCTGGCGCCGGGCCTCCTCGAGGGCGCTCCCGTTCACGCGATCGTCCTTTCCGTAGACGGGATAGGCGGGCCCCCAGAACCAGGGCCAGTGCGGCGACGAGATCCCGATGAGCCCCATGTGGCCGAGAAAGTGAGGTCGGACTTCCTGGCCGAAGACGATGAGAGGCGGCGAAGGGCCGATCCGAGTCCAGGACGCCCATTCGAGGTCGGTGAGTCGCGTATGCAGGTTCGCCATGAGCGGGGTCGCGACGTCGAGGTCTTCGGCGGCGAGAACGGTCACGAGCGAGTCCGGACGGAGACGATACGGGCCCCCGTAGTTCAGGTGAAAGTGATGATCGCCCGAATACCACCCTCCCTCGCCTCCACTCCAGAGCGGGGCGAGCTCCAGGTCCGCGACCGCGCTCTCACCCGCTCCGGCCGCGACCGCGGCGGTCACGACCGGCGTCGAAAGGCCGTGAGTGGCTTCGACGCGAAGCGTACCGGCGGGTGCTTCGACTTCGAGCACTCCATCCGAGTAGAGGTACACCTTCCCGTTCTGCGAATCGAAACGCGGTTGCGAGGCATCGGAGACGACGGGATGGCCGGAAGCGTCGGAAACGTTGAGCCGCGCCGCCAGGGGACGGAGCGTGCCCCTTGCCCGGGTCCGAATCTGAACGCGCGCCGTCGGCGCTCCCCAGTCCCACTCGAGGGGATCGACCTCCTCGATCGCACCTCCGCCGCGAGCGACTCGCTTCAGTCGAAAGCGCTGGTCGGCGTCCGCCTCGACGAAGTAGATCGCGCCGCCGTCCGAGGAATAGGCGGGCATGATCGGCAGGCCGTCTCCGGCGGTCACCCGGATACGGGGCCCGCCTGCGAGATCCTCGAGCCACAGAGCCCACCGATCGGGATCGGGGAGGGGCACGACGAGGCTCGAGCGGCCGGGATCGAGAGCGGGCCGCATCTGGGAGCCGATGGATTCTTCGAGCAAGACCCGGGATCGTCCCGTGCTCGCATCGAGGACCGAGACGCTGTCGCCCGCCTGCGCCTTGGAGACGAAAACGATCTCTCGCTCCGAGACCGGCAGGGGACAGAGCTCCAGGCCCTTCGCCTCGGTGAGGCGCGTCTTTTCCCCGCTCGCGAGCTCCATCCGCCACAAATCGAGGTCGCCCGCCTGCGCTGAAGCGTAGAGGATCGCTCGCCCGTCCAGGGAATAGATGGGATCGAGGAGAATCGCAGGCTCCTGTACCAGCACGTCCTCGGACCCGCTCGCGACGTCGACGCGGACCAGGGTGGTATTGCGGGTATCGTCGCGGACGAACACGAGGGACCCGGCGTCGGGAGACCAGCGCGGCCGGAAGTCCATCCCGGCGCCGTCGGTCAAACGGCGCGCCCGCTTCGACTCCAGATCGAGGATCCAGAGCCATCCCCGCGCCGAAAAGGCGATACTCTTCCCGTCGGGCGAGGGCGCGGGATCGGATGGACCGGCGTTGAGATAGGGGAATTCGTATCCCTCAAGGTAGACGTGGTGGCTGTAGCCCTCGACCTTCGGGTAGCGGTTCGTCCACTGAGCCGTCCCGGTGCCCCCGGACAGCAAAACCACGAAGAGCACCGACAGAAGAACGCGTTTCCGAGACATCGCTTCGTTCCCGACCCTCATCAGAGCTCCAGTGCGGTTTCGTGAATCATGAGGCCTCTCCTATCGATCGTTGGGGATTGTCGGAGATATCGGGCGAGGACGACGGCCGATGGCCAACTGGGGTTGGCAAGAGAATCGGGCCGCCGAGGCGATGCCCCGGCGGCCCGAAGCCTGTCAGTAGTAGACCTTGATTCCGAACTGCCACTCCCGGGCCGGCACCGCCAGGCTTCCGATGCGTCCGAACCCGGAGGACGCGATGTCCACCCCCGGAAGGCCGAGGTTGACGGTGTTGAAGAGGTTATAGACCTCGGCGCGGATCTCGAGCCGCGTCCGCTCGCCCGGAAGCCGTATCAGCTTCGAGAACGAGAGGTCCACGTTGAACAGATCCGGTCCTATGATCGGATTTCGCGGAGACGTTCCGAACTCGCTCGGCCCCGTTCGCTGGAAGGCAGCGGTATTGAACCACTGCTGCGCCGTCTGGGGGCCAGCATTGGGATCTCCGACCAGGTTGGGCCGGCAAACGGGAGTCCAGTTCCCCGCGGTAATGCAGGGGTCGGCGCTGTCGTAAGGCGAGAAGGGACGCCCGCTCTGGTAGGTCCAGATGCTCGTCACCACCCAGTCGCCGAGGATGTGGGCCAACGCCCCTTCGTTCAAATACTTCTTATCGGGACCCACCGGGATTTGCCACGTCTCGTTCACTACCAGTCGATGTCGGGCATCGAAGAACGAGTCGGCCCATTCGGCCTCCGGGTCGTCCGCATTCTGAGGCGTCATGACCCAGGTCCGGTTCGTGGCTCCGGAATGGAAGTGCGAAGAGAGATCCTTGGAGTCGGACAGGGTGTAGGCCACGCCGAAGCTCAGCCCGTCGGAGAAACGACGGAAGAGGCTCGTCTCCCAGCCGTTGTACGTGGAGCGCCCCCAGTTGGTCGTCTGCAGGACGGAGGTGAAGCCGGGATAGCGGCGATAGAGGTCCTTGTTCGACTGGGTGATCCCATCGAGCTGGTTGTACGGCTGGTTGATCTCTTCGAACTGCAGGAGCTTGCTGCCGCGGTTGCCGACGTAGGCCGTCTCGAGAATGGTGCTCTTGAAGACCTCCCACTGGAGACTGACGCTCCAGGCCGTGGTGTAGGGCGTGATGATGTTCGGGTCGGTGACGTAGAGCTGACCGATGGGCTGCCCGTCGTACCCCGGTCCCGGGTTCAGCGGCGCGGTGGCATAGTCCTCCCGCTCGAGACCCAGGAGTGGGTCGGCGAGGGTGGTGTTGCGAATGACGGGCTGGTAGTAGAACGGGTACGACAAAAGCTGCTGGAGAGTGGTGTTGTTCTTGAGCTGGTTGTGGAAGACGCCCGCCCCGCCGCGGATCGCGAGCGTGCCGTCGCCCCGGATATCCCAGGAGACGCCGACGCGCGGTTGAATGTTGTCGTAGTCGGGAAAGTACGTGCCCCGGTCGGGAAGATCGAAGGCCGGATCCCCCGCGAGGACGATCTGGCCGATGCCGCTCAGGGGAACGTTGGGCGTGGGCGGCTGGATCTCGAAGAAGGTGGAGGTCTCGCCCGTCTTGTGGATGATGGGGCTGTAGAAGTCCCATCGGAGCCCGAGGTTGAGCACCAGCCGGTCGCTCACGGTGAAGTCGTCCTGGAAGAAGAGCCCCGTGTTCCAGTTGTTCTGGTCCATCAAGGTTCTTCCGCCGGCGAAGTTGAACTCGCGTGCCCGACCGAGCAGGAAGTCGGCGAAGGAGTCTCCCGTGTACCGCCCGTCGAAAACGAACCGTCCCACGTAGAAGAAGCCCACGTCGTTCTTCTCGCGACCCTTCCGGACCTCGGCGCCGAACTTCAGAAAGTGATCCCCGGTGTCCCAGGTGAACACGTCGGTCAGCTGGAGCTCGTAGTTGTCGTTGGTGCTGGGCCCTTGAATCTGATTGCCGATCCCGGACATTCCCGTGATGTTGAACTCGGGAAGGCCAATGCCCCCGATGACGTCCTGCGGGCGCTCGTACCCGACCCCGAAGTCCAGAGGGTCGAGGAATGGAAGGTTCGAGGAAGCGTTCTCCCTGGTGTAGACGCCGGCGCGCAGCTCGTTGAACCGCTCGGGGGAAAGAATGGCGTTCAGGCCGAAAGTGTAGTGTCCGACGGTCTGGTCCAGCGTGTTGGGGAATCCGTCGTAGCGCGCGACCCCCGCTCCCTGGACGGGGTTGAACTGGTCGGTGCTCTGATAGAAGTGCCGGTAGAACACGGCCCAGTTGTCGTTGAAATTGTGGTCCAGGCGGGCGATGAACTGATCGTAGTTATTCGTCGATTCCGGAGAGGAGACGTAGTTGTTCGCCCTTGCCGCGGCCCCGGAGATGTTGGGAAGCGGCATCAACTCCAGGAGAGCGGTTGCGGCGGGATCGATTCGATTGGGCGGGATGACGTTCCCGGGGAACGGTTGTCCGGTGGTCGGATCAAGGATCGGTTTCGTAAGGAATCCGAAATTACCCGCCCTTTCCCCGGCGGTAGCCACGATCGTCTGGTTGGTCAAACCCCGGGTCAGGCGGTAGCCCTCGTAGGATCCGAAGACGAACGTTCGGTTCTTGATGATGGGCCCGCCGAAGGTTGCCCCGTATTGCTTCTGGCTCAGCGGAGGAGGCTCGTTGATGGCGAAGTAATCCTTCGACTGGAACGCGTCATCGCGCATGAAGAGCCAGCCGGCGCCCGAGACGCTGTTGCTGCCCGACTTGGTCACCACCTGGACGATGGATCCGGCGTTGCGCCCGAACTCGGCCGAGAAGTTGCTCGTCTGGATCTTGAACTCCTGGACGGCGTCGGGATTGGGCTTGATGTCGGCGGTGTTCCCGTTCAGCTCGTTACTCGAGACGCCGTCCATGAGGAAGTTGTTGGCGTCGTCCCGCTGGCCATGCACGTAGTAGGTGCTTCCGGCCTTCGTGTCCTGCTGTCGCGTGGTGACCCCGGGAACGAGCAGTCCCAGGTCCACGAAATTCCGGCCGTTGAGCGGCATGGCGACGATTGCGTTCTGGTCGACGACCTTTCCTACCGTGGACGTCCTCGTTTGCACCACGGTGGTCTCCGCGGAAACGGTGATGGTCTCGGCCAGCTCCCCCAGGGGCATTTTGAAGTCGAGGCGGGTCTCCTGGTTGACTTGAATCACGACCCCGCTGGCGACGGAGGTGCGGAATCCGGAGAGCTCCGCTTTCACTTCGTAGGTCCCCGGCTGCAGTCCGACGACCGCGTACTGCCCCCGGGCATCGGTCGTGGCCGTGCGACTGGAGCCGGTGCCGGTGTTCGTAGCGGTGACCGTGACTCCGGGAAGTACGCCGCCGGTGTCGTCCTGGGCCTGCCCCAGAAGCGTTCCCAAGCTGACCTGACTCGAGACCGTCGCCGGCAGCGCCAACAGCATCGCCGCCGCGATCCAATTAGCCCATCGCCTCTTCATAGCTTGCCTCCCTGAAAGTCTTCGTACGACCGTTTGGAATCAATTGCTGCCCGAGGTGCTTCCCCGCGGCCGCCGGGTCACGAAGCCCGGCCGTCCGTCCTGGTTCGCGAGGGTCTTGGCGCTCGCATAGACGAGCCGCACGATCTTTTCCATCTTGGGATAGTTGATCCGATCCCAGGTGTCGTTGACGGTGTGATAGTCGGGGTGCTCCCCGGTGTTGAAGAAACCCACGGGCACGCCATGAACGGCGAAGGGATAGTGATCGCTCCGCGAGAACCAGCTCTCCCGGTCGTCGCCATCGGTCTTGTAGTCCAGGGTGAGCCCGATGCTCCGGTTCGCGGCCTCGACGACGCGCCGGATGTCGGGGCTGTACAGAGTGCCGACGACGTTGACCGAGTTCCGGTTGTCTTCGGCCTTCGTGTCCCAGGTAGCCGAATGCTCGTCCCTTCCGATCATGTCCATGTTCAGCACCGCCACCGTGCTCTCGAGGGGAACGATCGGGTGGGCGACGTAATGGAACGCGCCCAGGAGCCCGTCCTCTTCCGCCTCGAACACGAGGAACATGACGCTTCGCCGCGGCGGGGTGGGGTTGGCCCGGAACGCTTCGGCAATCGCGATGACCGCCGCCGTGGCCGAAGCGTTGTCGTCCGCACCGTGAAAGATGAACTCTCCCTCGCGACCCACGTGGTCGTAGTGACCCGTGACCAGCACGTACTCCTTCGCGAGCGCTGGATCGGAGCCCGGAAGCACCCCAACGACGTTCCGCGTCTGGACGAGCCGCCGGCTCGAGATCGGCCGCTTCATATCCACGGTCACGCCGGAGACGGCCATCGAGGCCGGCTGGCCTGTTCGGTCGATCGTCGCCTGCAGCTCGTCGATGGTCTTTCCCGTCGGTGAGAGAAGCTCGTCCGCCACCTGCCGGCTGACGCCGAAAAGGGGCAAATCCCAGAATGGGCTCGTGAGAGCGTGACCGGGGCGATCTCGGCGCACCTGGCCGTTCGTCGGTCCGCTCGGCACTCGACGAGGGCGATGCGGGGCGCGCTCGTCGACCATCACGATGCCAACGGCCCCCCGTTGCCGGATGACCTCGGGTTTCCACCAGTTGTAGGCATGAACCGTGTGGAACCGCCCGAGGAAGCGGCTCTCGGGGTCGCTCTCCTGTGGCTCATGGGTCAGAACGAGCACGACCTTCCCCGCGACGTCGATTCCCGCGAAGTCGTCGTAGTCGTACTCCGGGGCCGAGATGCCGTAGCCGGCGAAGACGAGAGGAGCTCTCGCCTCGAAGTCCACTCCACCCTGTCGCGGGAGCGTGAAATCGGGCCCGAGAGCGTAGTCTCTTTCGAACGTGCTGGCGCCGTTCGCGATGCTGGCTCGAAGATGTGCGTTCTCCCGGTCGAGGCGGGCCTCCACCATGGGAAAGTTCTGGAAGAACGTCCCCTCGTCGCCCACCGGATCGAGCTCGGCCCGTCGAAAGAATCCCGCGATGTACTCGGCGGCGATGCGCCCCTCGGGGCTCAGCGAGTCTCTACCCGCCATCTCATCGGACGCCAGAAAGGAGAGGTGACCCCTCAGGGCCGATTCCCGGATGGAGGACAGGCCTGGATCGTCCGACGTAACACCTGTAGCCGCCACAAGTTGTGCAATGAACGCCCACGATGCTCCAACTACAGCGACATTTTTCATAGATCCTCTAGACACCCGTGACATTCAATAAATTTGTCAAATATCAACGTTAATGACCCATGTCAAGAACAATATCTGAAGTTTGTGCAGAATAAGTGGCCATAATCTACAAATTTTTGGATTCTCGAGTTAGTCTTCTTTGTCGTAGAATGTCGCGCGCTTTTCGGTTAGCCGCTTAAGCAATATCGAGATTCGGATGCCGGTTTTCAGCTCACACCTTGGCGACTACGAGGACCTGGGACTCGGACAGCGGCTTCGGGAAGAACGACAGGCTCGAAAGCTTACCCTCGGCGACGTGTCGCAAAAGACGGGCCTGTCCATCGCCAGGCTCTCGCAGATCGAGACGGGTCTCGTCGTGCCGGATTTCGAGACGCTGGTGCGGATCGCGGGCGCGTTCGGAATCACCCCCGACCTTCTACTCCCCGAAGAGAGGAGCTTTCCCTACCAGATCACTCGCGACGCCGAAGTTCGCTCCCGTTCGGCGCGGAGGACGCTCGTCCAGAGCGAGTCGGGTGAGCTGGACCGGACCCACGAGTTCTGGCCTCTCGCCGACTTGTTCGTGGGACGACATATCGAGCCTTTGCTCGCCCGCATCGCGAACACTCCCGAATCGCGCCTTCGCTACTACTACCACGACGAGATCGAGTTCGTGTTCGTTCTGAAAGGGGAGATGGAGTTCCGCATGCGCACTCCCGAGGGAGAGGCGGTCGAGCGCCTTCACCGAGGAGACTGCCTGATTTTTCGAGCCGACATGCCGCACCTCGTTCGATCGCCGCATCCCGAGCTTTGTGAGACCCTCCACGTTTTCGCCGGGCGGTCGAGCCCGTTCCCGACTGCCTGGGACTGGTACTCGCCCCACGCTCGCGGTTTCTCGATCGATGGCGACGTCCGGCGGGATGAGACGGCAGGCCGAAGGCTCCACGTGCTCCGGGAATCGAGGGGGTGGAGCCTGGAGGAGACCGCCGAGGTGGCGGGGCTCCGGCCTCAGAAGCTCCAGCAGATCGAGAACGGGAAAAGGCCCATACCCATGGACGCCCTCATGGCGTTGACCAAAGCCTTCGGCGAGCCCCTCCGGGGATTCTTCAGCCACCTTCAGGACAAACCTCCACATTACGTGGTTCGGCGGGCCGGCGACATCCGGGCTGCCTCCAACCGGCGCCGCCGAAACGGCTCACCCGGCAACGAAGATCGCGCGACGAACGCGTACTACTCGCTGGTTTCGGAGTTCCGTCCCCGTTCCGTCTTCCCTTGCATCGTCGAGGTTCCCGCGAACGCCGTCGAATCCGTCCCCAGCGAGCACCACGGTGAGGAATTCATCTTCGTTCTCGAAGGCCAGCTCGTCCTCACGACCCTGGCGGAGGACAAGAAGGTGGAGGAGGTCTTGCGCGCCGGCGACTCCTGCTTTCTCGATGCGAGCGTTCCGCACGCGCTCCGCGGCGAGACGAGGAATCCCTATTCGGAGACGAGCGCTACCGTTCTCGACGTGTTCTGGTGCCCGCTCGGCGAGAACTACCTCTTCGTGCCGCAGGCCTTCTGACTCGCGCCGGATCGATTACCCGCTCGCCGAACGGACTCGCGCGGGTTCCCGGCGCGACTGAAACGCCGCGCGGTTCTTGTTCGAAGCGTCAATCGACGCGCAGGACCTCGATCGGAGCCACCCTGGCCGCCCGCCACGCGGGAAGCCAGGAGGCCGCGATCGTCGTTGCGCTCAGGACGAGCGCGACCAGCAGCAGCGTCGGCGGATCGAACGGTTCGATCCCGAAGAGAAACCCGCGCAGGAAACCCGCGAGGAGAAGGGCCGCACCGGCGCCCACCAGCAGCGCCAGCGACTGGAGCTTCATGCCCTCGCCCAGCACCATGCGGAGGAGCTCCCGGGCGTCCGCGCCCAGGGTCGAGCGAATCCCGAACTCCTTCGTCCTCTGCCCCACGGAGAACGCCAGCACTCCCCCAGGGTCGCGCCATCGCTCGCCCCAGCCGCGAAGAGACGCACTCTGGTTGGCTCTTGGATCGCGTAGCCGTGTATACAACGTGCCTCCGCACAGACGTGCCACCGGGTGAGACGAGTAAGGCTCACATCCGGCGCGGCGAGAACCCTCAGAGGTCCCGCTTTTTGCCGAGGGAGGCAAATCAGAGAACCGCGCTTGAAACCCGCGTAGAGCGTGGTGTCTTTGTCCGGCGGGTCGGGAATTTCCGCAGATCTGGGTGAATGCGCGCATCCGATCTGGAAAACTCATGGACTCAGGTACACACGTGCAGCGCTCGTATCTCTGCACGGCGGGGCGCCTTCATCCATAAGGGCGGGCACCCGATCTCGATCGGCCACGCTGGCACCTACGTTGCAGGAGGGATTTCGAGCGGCCACCAGCCATGACCCACCACCTGAGCTAGGACGAAATGGCCGACGCAGGGCGGGCGAACTGCCTGTGCCGAACGTCTCGTTTTCGATGGCTGCTTTGCTCCGCTCGTCTGGCTCCGAGTTGTCTTCAGCCACAGCCAGCGGCGGTACCGCATAAGGAATTCATACCGAAAGGAGTCAATTTCATGAACAAGATGATGGGAGCGGTCTTCAGCAATGAAACGGCGGCCTTTGAGGGCCTCAACGCCCTGAAGGACCTCCACAACAATGGCGATATTACGTTGTACGCGACGGCGGTCATCGTAAAGGACGCCTCGGGCAAGGTGAGCACGAAGCAAACCGCCGACGAGGGGCCCGTCGGCACTGCCCTGGGTACCCTGGTCGGGGCCATGATGGGTGTGCTGGGTGGACCGGTCGGGCTGGCCGCGGGAGCTGCGGCGGGTAGCCTGACCGGCCTGGTCTTCGATCTGGTCAAGTCGGGCGTCGACCTTCAGTTCGTGGACGATGTCTCGAAGGCCCTCAGCCCCGGAAAGGCGGCCGTCCTGGCCCACGTGGAAGAGAGCTGGGTGGCCCCCGTGGACACGCGGATCGGGAAGGCGGGTGGCACGGTCTTCCGACGCCTCCGCTACGAGGTCGTCGAGGACCAACTGACACGGGAGACCGCTGCGTCCAAGGCCGCAATGGCGGAGCTCAGGGAGGAGCTCGCTCAGGCGAAAGCTGAGGACAAGGCCGCGATTCAGAAGCAGATCGACGATGCGAAGAAGAAGCTGCAGGTCATAGAAGACCAGACAAAGGCCCGAATCGACCAGGCAAAACGCGAAGCCGATGCCAAGATCGCGGCGTTGCAGGGACAGCTGAAGAAGGCCAGCGACCGGCAGAAGGCCAAGATCGAGAAGCGCAGCGCCGAAATCAAGTCGGACCTTGAAATTCGTAGCGCCAAGCTCCGAGAGGCCGGACGACTCGCACATGAGGCGTTAGCCGCTTGACGATACGCCCCTAAGCCCCGGTTCCAGCGGCCTGCGCTTGCGCGTGGCCGCGGAACCGGGTGCTCATACAGGTTTTGGTTTCGACTACGTGACATCGTGATGGCGGTGTGTTGACGAGGGTCAGTGCTTACACAGATATCGAGAGTGAAGGGTTGCCGGGGCTTCCGGGTGTGATGTCGGCGATCTTCGGCGTGCTGATGGTCATCAGCCGTGCCGCCGGTGCGCTCCGAAGTGGTCCGCGACCTCGAAGCCCGGTGACCGTGTAGCGTCCGATCTGCCCGTGAGCCGCAGCGCGCTGCGCCTCACGCCCCCGGAACTCGACGATGCCGCGAGCTCAGATATTCTCCAGACGAGTCGATACCATGCGGGCGATTCTCAAGGCTGGACAAGAAAGTCGACGACGAAGCCCTCGTCGACCCCCTCGAGTTTCTCGCCCGCGTCCTGATCCACATTCCCGAGCCCCATAAGCACCGGGTCCATTTCTTCGGCGCCTACGCCAACCGCTTGCGCTCGACGTACCCTGGTGCGCTCTCAACAAGCGCTGGGCCCAGCTCATCTGCCGCGTCCACGAGGTCGACCCTCTGGACTGCCCCCGATGTGGGGCATGGATGTAGAACTTCCGGTCCGTTTCGGGGACCGCCGCGGTTACAATTCCCTGCGATCTCGCCGCGCCTGGCTCGTTCATCATTAGGGTGTAAGTTCGGATGCTGAGGATTGCCCACGTCTCCGATCTCCATGTCCTTTCCCCCGCGGGAATCGAGTGGAGGCGGATTATCTTCAACAAGCGAGTAACCGGGTTGGCGAACCTTCTCCTGCGTCGGGCGCGAGTGTTCCGACTAGAGCATTTGACCGCCGTCCTCGGTGCGGCAGCGAAGAGCGCCGATCAACTCGTGATTACCGGGGATCTCACGAATCTCAGCCTTGAAAGCGAGTTCGCAGAAGCCCGCCGGATTGTCGATGACCTGGCGAAGAAGGTCGAGGTGTCTGTGGTTCCCGGAAATCATGATCTTTACGTTCCAGACACTGCGCACAAACGGCGTTTCTCTCATTACTTTGATCCTTTCATGCGCAGTGATCTGCCTGACCTTCGCGCGCAGGCACCTGCAGGTCTTTTCCCGTTTGTGAGGCTTGCCGGGCCGGCCGCCTTGATCGGGCTTTCGAGCGCAGTTCCCCGGCCGCCCTTCGTGTCAGCGGGCTATTTGGGCAAGGCGCAGGTCGCAGCGCTTCGAGCCATACTGGCTCGCCCGGAGGTCGCTTCTCGCACTCCGGTTATTCTGATTCACCATGACCCTCTCGACTCGCGCTACCGCATTGAACAGATGCGCCGCGGACTGGTCGACGCCAAGGAACTCCGAATTGCCGTTTCGCAGCTCGCCCGGGGGCTGATTCTATTTGGCCATCTCCACATTCGTCGTTACAGTCGGCTCCAAACGGACACCGGTTGGATCGAGGTGGTCTGTGCGAGCGGAGCCTCCTTGGATCACGAGGACGAGCGGATCCGGGCGGGCTTCAATCTTTACACTCTCCAGGAAGATGGGGCCATCAAGTCCATCGAGGCGTGGGTCCTAGATCCTGCTTCGGATGATTTCAGGCGGTATGATCTGGGAGCCGAAGGGAGGGTCGCATGAAGGGGGAGCGGCTACCATGACCCGGCGACTCGCGGCACTGACTGCGCTCATGGTCGGGGTCGTCGCATTGGTTCTAATGATGGTGGTGGCGATCGTCGACTTTCATCGTGGTGCCGCAGGACTTACCTTGCTGGCTCTGGCACTATGGGCCGCTTGGCAAGGACTGGTGCGCCGGGGCGCGCTTCGTGTAGCGGGGCTGGCCGCGGGAGCGGCGCTCGCCGTCGTGATCGTGGCTTTGCTAATCGCTATCAGGCCAGGGCTCGTGCTCGGATCGATGACTGCGCTGATCTCAAGTGTCTTTGTCGGAGGATACGCCTTGCGAATTCGAGTGCCTCTTCGCCCGGCATCGCCTCCAGTACACCCGGTACTCTTCTGGAATCGCCACTCAGGCGGCGGAAAAGCCCTCCACCATCGTCTTCCCGAGGAGGCGCGCGTACGAGGTATCGAACCGATCGAACTCGCACCGGGAAAAGACTTCGAGCAACAGGTCCTCGCAGCAATGGACAGAGGAGCTGACGCGCTTGCCATTGCCGGCGGTGACGGATCAGTGGCCACGGTCGCCCGGTTGGCTTCCGAGCGCGGCCTGCCGTTTGCTTGCATTCCCGCTGGGACCCGCAATCACTTCGCGCTCGACTTGGGAGTGGACCGTGACGACGTTGTCGGGGCGCTCGATGCCTTCGTCGATGGGGGAGAGCGGGTGGTCGACCTGGGGGAAGTCAATGGTCATGTCTTCGTCAACAACATCTCGATCGGACTTTACGGTGAGGCTGTCCACCATGCCGGCTATCGCAATGCCAAGATCCGCACGGTCCTCGAGACGGTGCCGGAGGTCTCGGGCTCGGAAGAACGACGAGATCTCAGGTGGACGAGCCCAGACGGCAAGGAGCACAAGGGCGCTGTGGCGATTATCGTTTCGAACAACCACTATCGGCTCGGACGAGGTCCCGGGGACGGCACCCGACCCCGCCTGGATGAGGGCGCCCTGGGTGTAGTCGTGCTCGGCGTGCCGGGGGACGAGCCGGGCGCGTGGACGTGGAGCACCTCCTCATTCGAGGTCCATGCGTCTGCAGCGGTAAAGGTCGGGGCCGATGGCGAGGCGCTGGTTCTCGAGCCTCCGCTGCGTTTTCGCATTCGACCGGCGGCGTTGCACTGCCGGATTGCTCGTCGCCACCCGGGCGCCTCGCCCTCGGCTTTCGAACCCGATGGGGCGTGGGCGCACATTCTCACATTGGTGGGCATCGCCGCCGGACGTGATCCGAGACCGCTACCGGATACTGGGTATACCTAAGGCTTCTAGCTGCTTAGTGGTCAATCATACAGCCGACTCACGCAGCAACCTGAAGTCAGTAACGAGCCCTTCGAGAAGCTCGTAACTTTCCACGGTTGAGTGAGAGGGTGCGCGAATTCTCGCGAAATCCCGCGAAACTCTTCGCTCGAGCTCGGAGGGTGCGTCACAGCGACCATGGCAGCAGACGCAGCGCCGACAGAACCTCGCTCGTCGCGAGCAACCATTCGCCCCAAGTCTGGCGCCGCAGTCGGCTCGCCGCGCCTGCGTTCAGATCGGGCGTCCAGACCTCTCAGAGCGAGTTGCGAGTCGCAGTCTCAGCACCAGAAATCCCCCAAGCGCAGGGTGCCTTCGCGCAGCTCGGTCACCGCGACTCGGAGGTCGGCTCGAGGCTGCCGCCAAGTTGGTAAGATTCCGCGGGTAGTGGTATACGCCAAGCGAGCGGATAGGCATGTCGTGAGCAAGAACCCAGATCGCCCGATGGGACGGGGCACGGGTGGCGTCCGTGAGCCGGACGACCGCCAGCAGCGCCGGATACGAAATGCCATCGGCTACGCGGTCAGTGCCCTGCTCTTGTTCTTGCTCCTTCGCACCCTTGTCGTCACTCCGTGGAGCACCAGAGCCAGCGAGATCCCCTACAGCGAGTTCCGAGCGAAGCTGAAGGCAGGGCAAATCGTCGAGGCCACGATCGGCGCCGAACGGATCGAAGGTGAGATGAAGGGCGAGACGGCGGCCTCGGACAGCAAGGCGACGGTGAGGTTCGAGACCGTAGCGCCGCCCGACGGCGACGCGAAGCTTCTCGACGATCTCGACGCTGCCGCGGTGACCTACCGGGTCCAGCCGCCCGCGAGCCCGCTCCTGGTGATGCTCGCTTCATGGCTCCTGCCGATGGCATTGATCGGCGGGTTCTTCTACCTCTCGTACCGGCGGGCCGGTGGGGGGGCCGCCGGTATCTTCGGAGTCGGCAAGAGCAAGGCGACCGAGGTCAAGCCGGAGCAGGTTGGAGTCACCTTCGCTGACGTCGGCGGAGCGGATGAAGCCATCGCCGAGCTCCGCGAGATCATTCAGTTCCTCAAGACACCGGAGCAGTTCTCGCGCCTGGGAGGCCGGATTCCGAAGGGCGTCCTCCTGGTGGGCCCGCCGGGGACGGGCAAGACCCTGATTGCGAAGGCCACCGCCGGCGAAGCGCACGTGCCGTTCTTCGAGACGAGCGGATCGGAGTTCGTCGAGATGTTCGTGGGAGTCGGCGCCGCACGGGTGCGCGACCTGTTCGAACAAGCGCGCCGGGCGGCGCCGGCGGTGGTGTTCATCGATGAGATAGACGCCATCGGTCAAAGCCGCAGCGCCGCGATTCGTGTCACGACCAACGACGAGCGCGAGCAGACGCTCAACCAGCTTCTCGCCGAGATCGACGGCTTCATTACCGACACCAGTCGGCCGGTGATCATCATGGCGGCCACCAATCGGCCCGAGATCCTCGACCCGGCGTTGCTGCGCGCCGGCCGTTTCGATCGACAGGTCGCGTTGGGGAATCCCGATCTGATCGGTCGGGTGCAGATCCTCCGGATTCACACCCGCCGGATCCAGCTGGCGGACGATTTCGATTTCGAGCGAGCCGCGCGCATGACGCCAGGCGCGAGCGGCGCCGATCTCGCGAACATCGTCAACGAAGCGGCGTTGCTCGCGGCACGCCGGAAGGCCGATGCGGTGACGCTCAAGGACTTCGAGCTCGCGATGGAACGCCTCGTCGCCGGCCTCGAGAACCGCACGCGGGTAATGAACGAGCGGGAGCGTCGCGCGGTGGCTTTCCACGAGTGCGGACACGCCATGATCGCGCACCTCGTCCCCCACGCCGATCCCGTCAGCAAGGTCAGCATCGTCCCCCGGAGCCGCGGGGCCCTCGGGTACACACTGCAGATGCCGACCGAGGACCGGTACCTGCTGACGGTTGAAGAGCTCCAGGATCGGCTCGCGGTGATGCTGGGGGGGCGGGCGGCCGAGCTCATCGTGTTCGGAACCATCAGCACGGGCGCGAGCGACGATATCCAGCGGGCTACCGAGCTGGCCCGGCGGATGGTCACGGAGTTCGGGATGAGCGAGAAGCTGGGGTCGGTGCGTTATGCGGGGCGAGAGCTGCGGTACCTGCCCGGGGCTCCTTCCGACGGCGCCGAACTCAGTCCGCAGACCCAGGCAGCAATCGACGGGGAGGTGCAGCGTATCATCGAAGAGCAGTACGATCGGGCGCAGCAGCTGCTCCTGGCGCGTCGCGCCGTCCTCGAGGAGCTGGCCAACGAGTTGCTGAAGAGGGAAACGCTGGATGGCTCTCTCGTCCGGGAGGCGCTCGCCAATGTCACCCACACCCGCTGACCAGACCGCTCGCCTCCCCGAGCTATCGCATCTGTCCGCGCCGTTACCCGACACGCATCGTCGTCCTTATTTCGCCTCCACGACCGACCCGCCGTTCGCTTTCACGCCGAAGAGCCCGACGCCGTCCTCGAGCGGGATCTCGGCATCAACAAATCCCGCTTCAAGCGCGTCTACGCCGGCTGAGGCGGCAAGAGGCGCGGGGAGTCCTTCGCGCGGTTTCGCGGGATCTCGAGATCGGTGGGAGAGGGGTCGTCCGACGCCTTCTCCGTCAGCGCAGACCAGATGATAAGAAGGAGGTAGTCATGTTAGCCACGATTCTGTCGCACTTCTGGTGGATGACTCTCATCCGGGGAGTCATCGCTATCTTGTTCGGGATCATGCTCTTCGCCTGGCCTCAAATGTCTCTTGCCTCGCTCGTGCTGGTGTTCGGGGCCTTCGCTCTGGCCGATGGGGTCGCGAACGTAGTGACCGCGATCGGCGGACGCGAGGAGAACGAAACCTGGTGGGTCCTGCTCCTTGCGGGACTCGCCGGAATCGGCGTGGGCGCTCTCACGTTCTTGAACCCCGGGGCGACCGCCCTCGCTCTCCTCTTCTATATTGCCATCTGGGCCATCGCGACCGGGCTTCTACAGATCGTAGCCGCCGTTCGGCTACGAAAGGAGATCGAAGGCGAATTCTGGTTGGGTCTCGCCGGCCTCGCCTCGATCGTCTTCGGAGTGCTCATCGCTGCGAGGCCGGGGGAGGGAGCCCTGGCGGTGCTTTGGCTCATCGCCACCTACGCCATCGCATACGGCGTGATTCTGATCGTCCTGGCATTCCAGGCGCGCGGATTCGTGAATCGCGTCAAAGCCGCGGTTAAGACCGCCTGAGCGTTCTTGGAATCGACGAACACTCGTCTCGTGCAGCCGATTCGTGATCAGCTCCGGGCGACGGCTCTCGTCGCCCGGTGTTGATTCGTCCTGGAGTAGGGACTCGAGCTCAGAGAAGAGGGGCGGTGAGGCGTGCGAGCGAAACCGCCAGGCGCTTCGGAAAGGGAGCCTTACGAAGCACGGACGGCTCGTAAGGTTCCGAGCGCTCGAAGTCCTTCAGCAGCATGTCTTCCACCTCCCGGGCGAAGGACCCGTCGACGACGAGAACGTTCAACTCGAACTGTAGACGAAACGACCGGTTGTCGAAGTTCGTGCTTCCTACCGACGCAACATCGGAGTCCACGAGAAAGACCTTCTGATGCAAGAAGCCGGACCCGTAACGGTAGAAATGAATCCCGACCCCGTCGAGCTCCGATGCGAACCAGAGCGTCGCGAGGTCCACCACCGGATTGTCCGACTTGGCGGGAAAGAGGACGCGCACGTCGACGCCGCGCATCGCCGCGAGGCGGAGCGCCGCGTTCACCGCCTCGTCGGGGACGAAGTAAGGGTTCGCGATCCAGATGCGCTCCCTGGCGGCGTTCAGCGCGTGTACGAAGTAAAGCTGTGCGGACTCCATGTTGGCCACGGGTGAGAGGGGCCCCGCGAGCGCCATCACGTTCGATCCGCTCGGAGCCGGTTGCGGCTCCCAGCTCCACGTGGGAAGGGTTCGCTTGGCCCAGTACCAGTCGGCGAGAAAGGCGGCCTGGGCGAGCTGCGCAGTGGGTCCGGTTACGCGCACGTGGGTGTCGCGCCAAGGCCCGATCCCGGGGTCGAGGCCCAGGTACTCGTCTCCGACGTTGAGTCCGCCGATCCAGGTTTCGAGCCCGTCGATCACCACGTTCTTTCGGTGATTTCTGAAGTTGAGCTGGAAGCGATAGCGTCTCCCTAGAGTCGTGTTGAACCTCGAGTGCTTCACTCCCGCCGCTTCCAGCTCGGCCAGGTAGGCGCGCGGGAGCCCCCGGCTCCCGATCTCGTCGTAGAGGAAGAAGACGTCGACTCCCCGCTTCGCGAGCTCGATCATCGCGCCTTTGAGGCGCCGCCCGAGCCCGTCGTCGCGAACGATATAGAACTGCACCAGCGCGTACCGAAGGGCGCGTTCCAAGCCGTCGAAGATGCTGGCAAAGGTCGCCTCACCGTCCACGAGGAGCTCGACTTCGTTCCCGAGAAGGAGGGGGCTCCCCGCGATCTTCTTCAGTGCCTCGTAGTTCGGAAGCCGGTCGAAGCTCCGAACCACGTATGGAGCGAGAGCCTGGTGAATTTGCACCTTGAGGGCATCGACCTCTTTCCGCTGGTTCTCCCAGGCCTCGAAGTAGCCCTCGAACTTGCGGCGACCGAACACCCAGTACAGCGGAACCGTGAGATAGGGAAACGTGTTCAGGCTCAGGCCCCAGGCGATCGCGCCCTGTGCCGTGCGATTGGTCAGAACCGCGTGGAGCGAGGAGAGAAGCCCCAGCACATGGGACAGGATCAAAAGCAACGTCACCATCCTCGCTCCCTTTCAACGGATGGATCCGCCTCCCTTTCACCGCGCAGGCCGGACGATCCAGGCGAGCAAAAAGCCGGCGACGAAGCCGCCGATGTGAGCGAAATAGGCGACGCCGCCCTCGGCGCCGGGCGCGGTTGCACCCATCTGCACCGAGCCAACTTGCCCCGCGAACCAGACTGCGAGCACGAGCCAGGCGGGAACGTGCAGACTGCGTCCCATGAAAAACGACAACGGCCAGGCATACACGTCGATCCTCGAGCCGGGGAACATCGCGATGTATGAGCCCATCACTCCGGCGATCGCCCCGCTGGCACCGAGGTTCGGCACCGTCGAGTTAGGCCCCATGATGAACTGGGCGAAAATGGCGGCGGTGCCGCAGACCAGGTAGAAGGTGAGGTAGTGCCGAGAGCCGAACCTGTCCTCGACCGCCTGGCCGAAGACCCACAGGAACACCATGTTACCCAGGAGATGCATCACGCCAGCGTGCATGAACATCGAACTGAAGACGGTCAAAACCGAATGGAAGCTTCCGGTGCCGCCGAAAAAAGCGGTCAAATCGGCGGGATGGAACGACCACCGCAGAACGAAGGGTTCTCCATAGAGGATCTCGAGCCCGAAGACCACGATGTTGATTGCGATGATCGTCAGGTTTGCCAACGCCGCGTGCCGGACCGGCTGCTTACTGCCGACTACGAAAAGAGGCATCGGTGTACCCTCCTTCCCCGCGCGGGAGCAAATTCGAGACCAAGCGGCGCCCGGAGGCCCGTGTGAGTCGCAATTCTACGCCAGTCAGTGGGCTTGGGCTTGGCGAATGGTATCGAGGAAGGCGAGGCCGGCACCCGGTCGCGAAATCTCGTGGCGACTTGCGCAGTTTGGCGCTGGTCGCCGCGAGATTCGGCCGCCCATCGACAGCTGCTAGAGGCGATCGGCCTGGTCCCCGCGTTGAGGATGAGGGTTCGACCCAGAGTGTATTTGAATTGTATAGTTCTCGTGAGACAGCCAGAGTGCAAGTCAGTGGCCAGGTTGATGGACCCATCACTGATCCATGAATCGGAGACCCCTTGGCCCATGGGTGACCGAATCGCCCGATGCACTACCCTGCGGGTGTCTAGCGGACCGACTACGTGTAGCCTCGCAAGCGCATCGCTCAGCTTCTTCTCTGCGTTCCTGCTGGTGACCGACCGTTACCCGCCTTTCACCATACGCTGATGGCTCATCTGATCATCCTTGGCGCAACGGGAAACCTGGGACGGCATGTCCTTGGCAAGGCGCTCGCGGCCGGGCACGATGTCGCCGTCGTCGTGCGGAACCCGTCCAGGCTTCCGCCGGACGTGCGTGGTCGACTCTCGATTCACATCGGCGATCTCAAGGAGCTGGTCCCTCCGGACATCCTCAGAGGCCACGACGCGCTCATCAACTGCGCCGGCTACGTCGCGGACGGGCAGGGATTCGTCGATCTCGTGCACCGCGTCGTGACCAGCGTCGAGTCGTTGGACGCGGCCGAGCAGCCCGTCTGCTGGTTTCTCGCCGGCGCGGCGCTCCTCGACATCGACGCGTCGGGCCGCCGCGGCGTCGACATCCCCCAGGTGAGCGCCACCTATTGGCCGCATCGCGTCAATTTCGAGCGCCTGAATCGCTCGGCGCTCGTCGACTGGCGCCTGCTCTGCCCGGGACCGATGGTCGACGAGCCGCCGCTGGGCGTGGAAAGGCTGCGGATCTCGGTGGATCGTCTGCCGGTCGAGGCGCCGGCGGTCACAGGGGAGGCTCCGGATTCGCTGGTGGTGTCGGCGTTCGGATCACTGATTCCCCAGATGATCGTGCCGTACGCCGACGCGGCTGCGCTAATGCTGGCCAACCTGGATCGCGGCAGCGTCATGGCGCGGCATCGCGTCGGTCTCGCACTGCCCGCGGGCATGCGCGGCCGCAAGCCTCAATAGACCGTCAGATGGCCCTTCCCTTTCCTCCTGGTTCGACTGAAGCGATGTCGGGTGGTACACTTCTCGCGCTCGCGGCGGACGAGGTCGTGATGGGAGAGTTCTCGGTGCTCGGACCCGTCGACGCAGGTCGCAGGATTGCCCGCGGCGAGCTTCGTCGCCGCTCGTGAGGCCAAAAAACATCAACGACGTCAACGATCTTACGCTCGTCGTCGCGAACCTGAGCGAAAAGGCCATCCATCGAGTCAAGAATGGCATTATCGAGATCCTGCGCGACCGAGTCGGAGAGGAGAAGGCGGTGGCGATGGCGGAGAAGATGGCAACCGGAACCTGGACCCACGACCACGGGATTACCGCGTCGGAGGCCAAGAGCTGGGCTTTCCCGTGCGAGTCGGGATGCCGAACGAGATCCTCAAGCTCATGACACTCTATCCGCAACCGGTGCACATGAGCTCGAGCGTGGAGTATCTCCCGATCGGGGAGCCGCGACGTCTCTTCGGCAGAGTGCGTGAACCTGAAGAATCGTTGGTCGAGAGGGCTGGACGATGAGAAAAGAAGACAACGAGACGCTGGTGCGCCGGTATTTCGAGGAAGTCTTGGTGAAGGACGCCGACCGATTGCACGACTATTTGACCGCCGACTACGTGGACCATGGCGCGATTGGGGACCGAGGGCGCCTGGGGAAGGCGGTCGCCGATCATCTGGCAGCGTACCCCGAGGCGGAGTGTCACATCGACGAGATGTTCACCAGTGAGGACAAAGTCGCCGTTCACGCACGATTCATCTTCAAGCGCGCGGGTGGAGACGAGTCGAAGCGGCTGTCGGTGACGGCGATCTTTCGCCTTGCCGGCGGCAAAATCGCGGAGGCCTGGGCGAACAGCGACTCGTTCTTCTAGCCCACCGCGGCGTCGGTCGAGTTCAGGACGCCGTAGTACTCATCCAATCCCTGCTCTTGGGGCTGGCTCGCCGCGAGATTCGGCTTGCATCGATTTTTCGTGAGTTCCCGCGAGAAGTCGCGTGGCAGGGGGAGACGCGAGCGCGGAACGCCCCGCGTTGCTGAGGCTCGGACTGGCTTGAGTGTTGCATGAGTGTTACAGAAGTTCATCAAGAAAGGAGTCGTGCATGACGTCCCTCCTGATTTGGATGGCTCTCGCGGGGGCAAGCTCTGCGAGGCAGCCGATTCCGACCACGCTTCCGGATTACCTGGAGAAAAATCAATTTACGCAGCAGGACATCGAGGCGATCGAGAGCGGGAAGCCGATCGCGAAGCTTCTCAAGGTCGAAGAGGATACCGAGACCAGGATTCTGGGAGCGGTGAAGATCCGCGGTAACCCCCAGGACTACATCGCTCGCCAGCGCGATGTCGTCAACTTCGAGAAAGGCACTGGAGTGCTTCAGATCGGCCTTTTCAGCGATCCTCCGACACCCGCCGATGTGGCCGGTCTCACCCTCGACCCCAAGGACATCGAGGACTTGAAGAAGTGCCAGCCGGGAAAATGCGATATCAAGCTGAGCGATCCCGGGATCGAGGCATTCCGGAAACTCGACTGGAAGGCAAGCGACGCCGTAGCCAACGCCGAGAGGATCACGCGGGAGATGATCGCCGATTTCCTGAGCGCCTACCGAATGGGTGGGAACCAAGCCTTGGGCACCTTCCACGACAAAGAGAAACCCCTCCTGGTGAAGGAACAGTTCGAAGAGATGGTCTCCACTTCCAACGTTCCCGCGTACTTCCCGAGCCTCCACGCGTTCTTGAAGGACTACCCCGAGGCCTCGCTGCCGGGAAGCGAAGAGACTTTCTACTGGTCCAAGGTCAGCTTCGGTCTCAAGCCGGTCATTCGCCTCAACCACGTGGTGATTTATCAACCGCAGGAGATCGACGCCGTGCGCTACGCCGTTGCCTCGAAAATGCTCTACACCACGCACTACTTCAACACCGGGCTCGAGTTGAAATTCCTCGTGGTGTCGCCCGATTCACCGGACTTCTACTACATGGTGTCCTTGAACCAGTCGCGAAGCGACGGACTCACCGGGTTCACCGGCGCCGTCGCCGGTGGTCAGATTCGGGGAAAGGGTCGAGAAGGATCGGAGAAGTACCTCGGCGCGGTGAAGCGAATGATGGAGGGCGGGGCAGCCCTGGCGAAATAGACGCTTCCAGCCGACTCTTCAGAAAGCTGGTCTCATGAAACCATGGTTCTTTGCTTCGATAGTGCTGGGCGCGCTCGCGGGTCAGGCTGCGGGCCAGGATAGCCACTACTGGACGACACAGTTCGGAAACCGCGCCCGTCTCCTCGGCGGGGCCGTGGTGGGAAGCGCGAGCGACTCGAGCGCGGTGTACTACAATCCCGGCGCTCTCGCACTGATAGCCGAGCCGGAGCTCCTTCTGTCGGGAACGGTGTTCCAGTACGAGAGAGTCGGAGTCGCCGATGCGCTCGGGCCTGGGCGAGACCTCTCGAAAGGTCGATGGTTCATGGCGCCGTCACTCGTGGCCGGTGAGCTCCGCTTGAAATCTCTCGGCGAGAACCGCGTCGCCTACGCGTTTCTGACCCGATACGACTCCGAGTTCCGGTTGACGAAGCGGGCGGACGTAACCGATGTGCTCGAGGCGTCGATTCCCGGGATCAGTTTCGCGTCGCAAGGCATCTCGTACGAGTCCCGGCTCCGGGAGTACTGGATCGGCGGAAGCTGGTCCCGCAAGATCGGGGAGAGGGTCGCCGTCGGAGTGAGCCCTTTCATCGCCGTGCGGAATCATCGGGGACGGGGCCAGGCTTTGACTCAGGCCCTCGGGGCTGGAGGCGAGGGAGGCATCGCGATCGCGAGCCGCGATTTCGACTATCAGCACTGGCGTCTCCTGACGAAGGCAGGCATTGCGGCCGGCTGGGAGCGGTGGGATCTGGGCCTCACCGTGACCACCCCGAGTCTCGGCCTCTTCGGAAACGGCTGGACCGGCATCGATCGAAGCGCGGTGGGACAGGACGTGGACCAGGACGGAAATGAGCGCACGCAGATCGCCACCGACTTCCAGGAAAACCTGAAGCCCGACTACCAGTCCCCCTTCTCCTTCGCCTTCGGGGGAGCCCGCCGCTTCGGTCGGAGTCGAGTCCATTTCAGCACCGAGTGGTTCGACAACGTCGCTCCTACGACTCTGCTCGATCCCGAGCCGTTCCAATCGCAAAGCTCCGGAGAGACCATCAGCTACGACACGCGGTACGCGCTCGACTCGACATGGAATGCTGCTTTGGGGTTCGAGCACCGATTCGAGAACGGTCTCGAGCTCTATACTGCCTTCACCACCGATTTCAGCGCCGCGGAGGAGAGCTTCCGGGCACAGTCCGCCGCCGCGTCCACCGCCAACTGGGACATCTATCACCTTTCGGGCGGCTTCACGCTCGGCGTCGCCGGGCAGGAGGTCACTCTGGGAGCGAGCTATTCCTTCGGAAGCAAGGAAGTCGGAGAGAACGACCTGGGTCTCGACCCCGGCCTCGGCGTGTCGTACCGGCACCTTAGCTTCGTCTTCGGCGCGGGGTTGGTGTTCTAAGCGCGCGTGCCGGCCGAGGAGACCGAGAAATGGATAACGAGCTCTACTACGTGATCCTGGGAGGGACGTATCTGTTCGCCCTCGTGGTGCGCCAGCGGCTCATGGCCACCTACTCGAAGTACGCACGGGTGTCGAACCGTGCGGGCTTGAGCGGCGCTGAAGTGGCCCGGGGCATTCTCGACGCCAACGGACTCCGCGACGTCCAACTCGAGCTGGCGCGGGGAAAGCTCACCGATCATTACGACCCGCGCACGCGCGTCATTCGCCTCTCCCTCGACAACGCCCGGAGTGCGAGCGTGGCCGCGATGGCGGTCTCGGCTCACGAGGCGGCGCATGCGCTACAGGACAAAGACGACTACGCGCCGCTCGAGCTCCGTACGTCGGTTTACCCACTGGTGCAAGCCGGGTCACGATGGGGAATCCCCCTTGCGATTCTGGGCTCGGTGTTCGGTAGCCCTCCGATGTTTGTTCTGGGACTGCTCGGCTACCTCGGGTCGATCGTCTTTCACTTCATCACCCTTCCCGTCGAATTCAATGCCAGCGAGCGCGCGTTGGTCCAGTTGAAGGAGCTCGGCATGACCCGCGGCGAGCAGGAAGAGCGAGAGGCGAAGGAGACGCTCAGAGCCGCGGCGATGACCTATGTGGCCGGCGCGGCCTCCGCCGCCGGTTTCGTGCTTCTCATCGGTCTCGACCTCCTCCGCGCCGCAGTGAGAGCACCCCGAAGCCTCTGACCCCGGAGGCATCGGACGCCATGGAAAGGGGTGCACAGCGACACGCGCGAATCCGGTCAGCGCGCCCGCGCGCGTCAATCCAGGCGCAGGACCTCGATCGGCGCCACCCTGGCCGCCCGCCACGCAGGGAGCCACGATGCCGCGAGCGCCGCGCTCAGCACGAGTGCCCCCAAAGCTCTCGCCGGGATCATGCTCCCGGGCGGAGATTCTCGCGGAGGAGAGACAAGAGCCCCTCGGCCCAGGCCTCGTAGGCCTCGCGGTAGCGCGGGACGCTTGCCGGATCGGGCTCGATGGTGGCCTCGCGCTCGAGGCCGCGGAAAGCCTCCGAGGGTGAGCGAAAGAACCCCGCCCCGAGGGCGGCGCCCCGGGCGGCGCCTTCCGCGCCGTCCGTGCGGTAGAGCTCGAGCGCGCAGCCCGTGACCCCGGTGAGAGCTTCGCGGAAGAGGGGGCTCAGGAGCATGTTGCCGAGGCCCGCGCGCATCACCGACGGCCGCAGCCCGAGCTCTTCGAGAATGCCGATTCCGTAGCGGAACGAGAACGCGATGCCTTCCTGCACCGCGCGGGCTAGGTGAGCCTCACCGTGGCTGTTGAAGCGCAGGGCGCGGAAGGAAGCGCCCGGGTCTACGTTCTCGAGCATCCTCTCGGCGCCGTTGCCAAAAGGATAGAAGAGGAGCCCTTCGGAGCCGACGGGAGCGGTCGCCGCCAGGCGGTTCAGGTCCTCGTAGCCCGACTTCCCGAGAGTCTGCCGGAGCCAACGGTTCGCGCTTCCGGTTCCGTTGATGCAGAGAAGCACTCCGAGACGAACCAATTCGTTCGAATGATTCACGTGGGCGAAGCTCCCGACGCGGGAGCGGGGGTCGGCGCGAACGACGTCCGTAACGCCGTACACGACGCCCGACGTCCCCGCGGTGGCGGCAATCTCCCCGGGCTCGAGCACGTTCAGCGACAGGGCGTTCGTCGGCTGGTCGCCGGCGCGAAAGGTCACCGGGTGTCCCGGAGGCGAGTCCCAGGGCGCGCGCCGCCTCCGCCGTCAGCCGTCCCTGCTCCCCGAAGGTCGGGACCACCTCGGGGAGAAGGTCCTCGCCGACCTCGTAGTGGCGGAGGAGGAAGTCGGCGACGCGCCTTTCCGCGAAGTCCCAGAAGATTCCCTCGGAGAGGCCCGAGAGGGTCGTCGCGGCTCGTCCCGTCAAACGGAGCGCGAGAAAGTCCCCCGGCAGGAGAACCTTGTGAATCCGCCCGAAGACTTCGGGCTCGTTCAATTTCACCCACCGGAGCTTCGAGGCGGTGAAGTTCGCGGGAGAGCTCAGGAGGTGCGCGAGGCAGCGTTCCTCTCCGAGGGCGCGAAAGGCCTCGTTTCCGATCTCGACCGCGCGGCTGTCGCACCAGATGATGGAAGGGCGGAGAACCTCGCCTTTCTTCCCGACGAGTACCAGGCCATGCATCTGGTAGGAGATCCCGATTCCGCCGACGTCGGTCGGACTCAGCGGCACCGACCACAGTAGACGCTCCGTCGCCCGCCTCGCGGACTCCCACCAGGACTCCGGATCCTGCTCCGCCCAGCCCGGCCTCGGCGCCGCGATCGGCATCTCCTCGTCGGGATGGGAGCTTCGAGCGATGGCACGACCGGTATCGCCGTCGAAGAGGCAGGCCTTGATCGAAGAGCTTCCGAGGTCATAGCCGAGGAAGTACATCGCGGGAACCTTACGTTACCATGGCGGCATGAGCTCGAGCGATGACGTGCTGATCCTCGACGGCGGGCTCGCCACGGAGCTCGAGCGGCGGGGTCTCGACCTGAGAGATCCCCTGTGGTCCGCCAAGGTCCTCGTCGAGGCGCCGGAAGAGATAGAGGCCGTTCACTACGACTACTTCCGCGCCGGCGCGGACGTCGGCACCAGCGCGAGCTACCAGGCAACGTTCGCGGGCTTCGCCGCAAGGGGGATCGGGACGAAGGAGTCCGAGCGCCTCCTGAGACGCTCCGTCGAGCTCGTCGACCGGGCGCGCGAGCGCTTCTGGAGCGACCCCGCCAATCGCTCCGGGCGGATCCGGCCTCTGGTCGCGGCCTCTATCGGTTGCTACGGAGCGTCGCTCCACGACGGCTCGGAGTATCGGGGAGACTACGGCCTCTCGCGTAAAGAGCTGATGGATTTCCACCGCCCGCGGCTCCGGGTGCTCGGCAACTCGGGAGCGGACGTCCTCGCGTTCGAGACCATCCCATCGAAGCTCGAGGCGGAAGCCGTGGTCGCGCTCCTCGAAGAGCTCCCGAGCGCTCCTCCCGCGTGGGTCAGCTTCAGCTGCCGGAGCGCCGTCGACGTGTGCCACGGCGAGCCGCTCGCGGAGTGCTTCGCGGCCGCCGGCGCGTCCAAGGCCGTGGCCGCGGTCGGCATCAATTGCACCGCCCCGCGATTCGTTTCCGGTCTCCTGGAGTCGGCCCACGGCGCCACCACGAAGCTCGTCGCGGTCTATCCGAACAGCGGGGAGATCTGGAATGCCGCGGAGCAGAGCTGGATCCCGGGAGAAAGGTCCGCCCCCATCGAGGAGCTCGCTCCCGAGTGGCGGCGTCGGGGAGCTCGCCTCATCGGCGGCTGCTGCCGCACGACGCCTGCGACCATCGGCGCCCTGAGGGCGGT
>CAVQUX010000026.1:0-14770 GCA_963716925.1 uncultured Acidobacteriota bacterium
CGAGGCCCAGCCTCGAGTGGTCGACGTCCAAGGGATACGGAGTCAATCTGGAAGGGAACTCTGAATCGAGGTGATGGAAGCGGTAGCGGACGGCGCGAAGGCCGAGGTCTAAAGTTGAAGTGAGGGTTCGTGGTTTTTACTGGGGTTGAGTCGAGTTAGGTGGAGCTCTTGGGCGAGCTCCGGTTTCGAGGTGGTCGAGGATTTGGCGGATGACATTGGGTTCGATGATGAAAGCGAGAATTTTCATCCTTGCGCCGCAGCGGGAGCAGGTCAGAGGGTCGACCTCGTAGATGCGGTAGATGAGCTCGCCCCACCGTTTGCTCAGAGTCCTTTTGGAAGTCGCGTCGATGGCTTCACCGTTCGTCCCGGGCAGGTCGGTGTTCTCCCGTCGGTAGGTTGCGCGAACGCGGTTGGCGTAGGCGCCGTAGAAATGGACCAGATGCTTTTGGGGCTCGGGGATGTGGATGAGGACTCGGGCCAAAAACTCGAGGGGGTCGACGAGGGCCTCATCGTCGACCTCCTGTCCTGCCTTGGGCTCGTAGAGGAAGAGCTGGGAGTCCCGGTGATAGCGAAGGCGGGAGAGGTTCACCGGAGGTCGCATCAAGTAGCAGGCCAGCTTGTGGAGACCCTCGGAGTCGCTGGGATAGACGGTGGTTCGGTTGTGAACGCCGAAACCGGAATTCCGCCAGGACAGGAGCAGGTCGATGCGCTCCTGGGTGATGAGGTCGCGGTCTCGAAGAAGTTCCAGGACCTTGTGCCGGAAGACGAGCTCGGCCTTATGGGAGTCGACGTAGGGATGGGTTGCCACGACCCATCGTCGAGGAAGACGCCGCGGGTGACGATGGCATGAATGTGCGGGTTCCACTTCAAGGACGAGCCGAAGGTCTGGATGACGGCGACCATGCCGGGTCGAGCCGCGAGCTCGTCTGACTGCGGCGGCCATCATCTCGCGGACGGTTTCGTAGGCGAGCCGTGCGAGCTCTCCCAGGAGCTCTCGATGGAACAGAAAGTAGGGCCTGAGCATCTTCGGTAGCGTGAGGACCCATTGGGCGTGAGCGACGTCGGCAAGAATCCTGTTCTGGAGCAGTTCGGAGAAGATCGCCGCCCGCTTGGCCCACAGGAGGGACAGAGTCCGCGGCCTTTACAGGAGAACGCGACCAGAAACTCAAAGCGGCACTCTGGACACACGACGCGGGCGAAACCGGATTCGAAGAGTCCACAATCCAGGTAGCTGGCAGACGGCGGTATCCCAGAAGCCTCGCCAGAATCCGTAGCGATGCTCGAATCGCTCTTCCCACAGGCGTTTGAGGGCTCGAAGTGGGTTTCGAGGAGCTGATAGAGAGACGTGGCTCGAACGTTGCGCGGCCGGTAAACGGCGGGGCAGGCGGGGACCTGCGGCAATAATCCCGCGGGTACAGCGACGCTGGCTACCAGTTCGTACGCGACCGCATCCAGTCGAAGAAACAGTCTTCAGCGCGTACGAACCTCTCCGGTGATGTGGACGACGGCCGCGTGCGGATGGCCGACCCGACTCTCGTCCATACAGTCACAGTCCTGACTATACGGATACCGCAGCCGTAACAGCAGAAGCTGTCGTCGAGGTGGCGATCGTAGCAAGCGCAGAGGTGGCCAGGATCGTCACACTTCGCCTTGCAGCTCTTTTCCGTAGTCATGCGCCCCGGTGCATTCCCACTGTTGTCGTTCCCCTGAGCCCAGTCGTTCGAGGCCTATTCTGAGTTGCGCCTTCGCGAGCTCGCCTCGGGCCGCATCCGGGATCGTCAGTTGAAAGTCACGAGATGGCTATGGGACCCATCGACGTTGTCGAGTGACGACTCCTTCGAGACCTGGTCGCCCTCGAGAATTGTCCCCACCTCGTCGGCCGTCAATTCCAGCGTGTGAGAATGATCGGCGGCCACCGTTATATCGAGCGGCACCGCGTCTCCGCTATTGAGCTCGTTCACGGTGATGACCGCGACGTGGCCGTGATTGTCGGAAACGACCCCTTCGATATCCTCATCGGCTGCCGAGGGGCTGCCGTCGCATCCCGTCATCGGCGCGACGGTTGCTGCAAAAAGGCTGGCGACGAAGGCTCGAACGTGGGTCCCTGACGCGATTGAGCTTGGCATGTGCGCGACCTCCTTGCTGTCATCGAATCGAAACTTCTCGGCCAATATCGCTCCGCGACGACGAACCGAAGCTCACTGTCGATTCGTACGTCACGCCCAACTTAGTCACGGAGCCAACGTGGGTGCGATGGATCACTTCTCGCGACGTGTCACGACGGGGTCGAGCGAGTACTTACGGTTAAGTCGACGCAATGAAACTGTAAAGCTTGTAAGCGTGTCAGCGAATACCGAAACCGACCAGCCCGGAACACCTCAAAACCGGCCATGTCGGGTGGGCGTTCATCGAGGATCCTTCCCTCCGCCAAGGACGTGCAGGACGCCTTGGGAGACTACTGAAAGTGGGAAAGACGCAACAGGTGCTCTCGTTACTGCAATTGGCCTGGTCCTACCGTTGGATCGAGTCGGAGACACGGAATCCGGAGAGCCCCTGCGGTTTCAATTCGCGTCTTGCACGCGCACGTAGACCGTCTTGATGACGACTGGGTCCTTCATGGGGCCGAGCTTCACGGTCAGCGTCGCTATCATCGTATCGCCATCGGGAGACAGCTCGAACTTCCGGTCGATCTTTCCGCGCTCCATCTTCTCCTCGACGACCACGGCGTTTCCCTGGATTGCGGAGACGGTCTCGAGCTTCATCCCGTTCTCCAGCTCACGCTTGTGCTTCTTGCCGTCGAGGTAGTAGATGCGCACTCGTTCACCGTCGTCGACACGAAGCTCCCGGTCGTCGATCTCGACGCGAAGCTCGTCGGGAATCTTGGCGAAGTCCGGACGGCCGCCCCGGCCTTCTCCCCCGGGACGCCCCCCGCCCGCCTCCCGGCATACCCCCGGGTGGCGGCATCGGCGGCTCGCCGCCAGGAGGACCGCCGCCGGGGCGTCGCGACATCTCCTCGCGCATCTTCTCCATCGCAGCTTCCATCTTTTGCTCCGCGTCGTCGCTGCGCTCATCGTCGCGCTCCCAGAGACCTGAGAACGTGGTCTCCTGCGGTGGAGCCGGTGCTTGCAGCGAAAGGAGCAGCATCAAGCCAACGAACATTTCACGTCCTCCTTGAGATGATCGGATCACCGAAGGCGGTCGCCCCCGTCAGAAGATCCCGGGAGGCTGACCACGGAGATCCGAACGCCGCTCTTGGAAGCGCTTCATGCGCTCCTCCATTTCTTTACGCCACTCGTCCCGCCGCGCCTTGTACTCTTCCTGCTGCTCTTGCGTCAGGATCTCCATCATCTGTGCGAGAATCCGCGAGCGTTCTACGGCGGCATCCGCCTCGGCCATACCACACTCATAGGCGAGTTGACGGAGCGTGGCCTCATCGGCTCCACTTTCTATGGCCTCCTCGAGCACCCGGCGACGCTCCATCACGCGCTCGAAGACGCCGGAGGACACCCCCTGCTCCGCGAGGGCCCGGAGCTCCTCCCTCTGGTCCTCGGTCAGATCCAGTTCCCGCAGCAGCGCGGGCGGGCGCGCGCCGAGGCCGCGTGAGTACCCAGGTCCACCCGCGGGTTGAGTCACGACGCCCCCGGCGAGCATCGCGTGCGTGGAGAGGACCAATACCGTTCCCAAGAGCAATGCCGTCGTCGTTACTCGCATCCTGTGTCCTCCTTCGTGCCTTCTGAAACTGAATAGTAGCGAAAGACCGCCATTCAGCGAATCAAGAGGTTGAAAAGCTTTCGTAAAGGATGTAAAAGCCGACGCAGCGCAGCCCTCCCGACGTGGCGCCACTCGTTGCTACGGCAACCGGGGCGATGTAACGTCCTCTCTGTCCCCTGACTCCGGCGCGTCGAGCGGGACCTCCAAGTCCAACAGGTTGAGAAGCACGCGCAGGGTGTCTCCGGGCTCGAGGCCCGCCCGGCGAGTCCCGAATGACCGCGCTCGTAGCGCTCGGCGCGAAAGACGGCGATACCGGTCTCATCCGCAGCTCCCCCATTGGTCACGGTGTAGGACCACACCGTTTCGCCTTCGCGTGTGACCTCGAGGAATCGGCCCGCGGGACCGTCGCAAATGAGCGTGTTCCCGTTGGGAAGACGTTGGGCACCGGAGATGAACGGCGCGAACAGACTTTCTGGCGGCGTCGCCACGTATCTCCAGGCTGGCTCCTCCGGCCCGAACGCGAAACCCCGATTGATCGGATAGCTTCCATCGGGTCCAAGCGGAGGTCCGATTTCGACGACGGCCGAGTAGGGGCGCGCGTTCCGGTCGCCGTTGTCAAAGACCAGGATGTTCCCCGCGCCGACGAAGCCATCTTCGATCCAGCGGGCGTTGTGCTGCCCCCAGAGCTGGCGCTCTCCTTCCATGCCGTAGGCCGCCGGATTCCCCCACCGATAGAGAAGGTCGCCTCCTCTTCCCCGCCGTCCCCCAACGTGACCCGCGGCTTCCTCGGTGGTGGTTCCGTGATCGAGGATCCAGAGCTCGCTCAGGTTGCGGATGCTCAGGATTACTTGGTCGAGTCCGGCGTTGTAGGCGACGGCGTTCGCGTGCGTCCAGTCGGAGGCAACGCTCCGAGAATCGAAGTTCGGGTCGAAGTTCGGGTCCACGAGCTCCGGGTGCTCGTCCGGCTCCTGCCCTCGAGCGAGCAGGTGGTCCCACAGGCGCCATACCCAGACGATCTCGTTGGTCGTCGGATTGACCTCGACGAGGTGGTCGACCCACAGGACTCCCTCGCGCGGAATCAGCTCCGATCTTCGGCCCGCGGCGATCGCCTCCGCCGCGGATCTCGTTTCCCAGGCGAGCAGAAGCACGTTGCCATTCGGCAAGAACGCCGCGTCGTGATGCTGCTGATGATCGGCGGAAGCGTACTCGAAGCTCCAGACGAGTCGGTTGTTCCAGTCGTATCGCTCGACGCGTCCACCGAGGCCCCCTCCCTCGGCAAAGGTGGTCGTCGCTACGGTGGTCGGACGCAACAAATCGCCGTTGGGCAGCAGGTAAACGGAGTTTCCCGGCGACGAGCCCGCTCGCCACTCGTGAACCCACCGACCGTCCAGGGTCATCAGGTAGGTGAACGTGGAGGCGAGAGGCGCGAAGAGAATCAAATCGTTCTCGGATGGCTCCTGTCCCTCCGACGCGGAAGCGAACGTGATGAAGGCCAGACCGAGGGTGAGCGGCAGAAAGGAGCATATCGATCCTTGAGCCCGCTCCTTCAAGAAGCGTCCTGGACTTCGCGAGGCAGCGGCGGAGACTCGACGTTCTCGGTGGCACTCGAGCTGACGGTTCCCTCGGGAGGTTTCAAATCCGAGTAAGAAAACGGTAAGGGAAGTAAGCTCGTCGGCAGAACCGGCGGTCCCCCCAGCGATGCGAACGGTCTTCATTGGATACGAACCTGGGTCGTTTCCGTGCCCGTGTAGTCGTTGTCGTCGCGCCAGGACACCGAGGCCGTCGCCAGTGCTTCACGATTCCCGTTGGGGAGCTCGAAGAACACTTCGAAGGCGAGAGTGGCGCTTGCGAAGGGATCGACGCGATTGGTCCCCGCCTGGAGATTGAACTGGTGCCGTTCGACTTGACCGGAGGGAGGCGGAACGACGATTCCCCCAGCCGCTTGCTGCACCGTGAGGTTGACTGCAGTGATGTCCAAACCGACGCCGGCCGTCTCGGTGAAGGTCACCGTGAACGACGTCTTCCAGGGATACTCGCGGACTTCGTCCTCCTCGTCGCTGTCTCCCGGTATCGTGTAGAAGACGCCGTTCGACGGCTCCGCGAACGCCGGGTTGGGCGTCGCGGTGAGGGTTGAGTCGGACGGTTGCGCCGGCGAATCACACCCCTGCATCAGCACCGCCGGTAAGACCCAGGCCCAGCGGGCGGTGCTTCGAATCACTGAAGGCATCTTCATGCAGTCCTCCCTTGCGGTTTCGAGTCGTGGTATTGCTCCGATGTCTCGGTCTTGGAAGCGGTTCAAAACGTCGGTCCAATCGCGAATTTGAACGCGGTCGCCGGCTGCCAGTAATCGCGATTCGGGTTGTAGGCGAATATGAACCGGAACGGCACGTTCAGAAGCGGGACGAAGAAACGGATCTCGGCCCCGGTCGAGGACCGCAGGGTTCTCAAGTTGACGTTCTGGCCTTCGAGGTAGGCCTCTCCGGCGTCATAGAAGGCGACGAGCCGCAGCGGGCCGGCGACGTCGAAGTAGTACTCGGCGTTGAACAAGAAGAACTTGTCTCCGCCAAGGAGGGTATTGCTCCGCGGGGTGTAGGGAGCGACGCTGCGAATGTCATATCCGCGGATCTGGTTCTCGCCGCCGAGGAAATAGCGGTGATAGTAGGGAAGCTCCTTGGTGGTGCCGAAGGGCTGGATATAACCGTATTGCCCCCGCACACCGAAGGCGGTCTTTCGCCCGAACGGGCGATAGAGGATTCCCTCGAACGTCGGCCGATAGTAATTGAGCGTACCCTGTAGCGGCCCCCCGACGAACTGAAGGCTCGCGGTGTACTTGCTCCCGCTCCGCGGCGTGATCGGATGATCCACCGTGTTTCGAACGAGAGACGGCGTGAGCTGGCTTTCGTGCCGTCGTCCGACCTCGAGCGGCGCGAGGGCAAAGACGGGAACGTCGGCGGCGACGGTCGGCGAACCACCCCCCGTCGCCGTCCGGATGTCCCCGTCCACTTCCGAGATATCGACGATCTGGTACGAGTAGCTCGCGAACAGACGCGAGAAGCGGGCCAGCGGAAACCCGGTGGTCACGGCCAGTCCCTGGTTCCCCTGCGTATATCCGACCAGGTTCTGGCTGCTCAGGTAGATGACCTCCTGCTTGAACAGCTCGATCCCGGCGGTGATCGGCCGGTCGAAGAAATAGGGCTGGGTGAAGCCGAGCTGATAGCTCGTGTTGCGGGTTCCGGCCTGAACGCCGGCGGTGAAGGTCTCACCCCGGCCGAGGAAGTTGGTGGTCGAGAACGACGCGTTGATGAAGCTTCCGTAAAGGCCGGAGACCCCACCTCCGAACGAGAACTGATTGCGGTTCTCTTCGGAGACCCTCAGCGTGATGTCGAGCTTGTCGTCTTCTCCTTCCGCAGGAGTGATCTCCGGCTGTTCTATCGGCCGGAAGTATCCCAGCTGGTTGATCCGAAGAATGGACGCCTTGAGAAGCTCCATGTTGAGCACGTCCTGCTCGTTGAGCCAGAGCTCGCGGCGGATGACCTTGTCCCGGGTCCTGGTGTTCCCTTTGAACTCGATGCGGTTGACGAAATACTGCTTGTCCTCCTCGAGGTGCACCGTCACGTCCACAATGCCTTCCGCTGGAATGCTGTCTTTCACTGGAAATCCCGTGAACTGGACGTGCCCCACCGAGCCATAGAGCTCCCTGAGCTTTTCCAGCCCTCGGGTCACCCTGGACTCGTCGTAGATTTCACCCGTCTTGAGATTCAGGAAGGACATCACCGTCTTCTCGGGGAAGACGCTCTCGCCCTCCACAGAAACCCGTCCCACGCGGTACTGAGGACCCTCGTGGATCGGGATCACGACCTGAACCCAGCGCTGCGGCCGCGTCCACAACAGGAAGCGACGCCGGCCGTCCTCGTACTCGAGCCTGCGCGGCGCGAAGGAAACGTCGACGAAGCCGTTGTTCAGGTAAAGCTCCCGGAGCTTCTCCAGTTCCTCCGAGAGCTTGTCTTCGGAATAGACCTCTCCGCCGGTCGCGACGATCGCGCCGAGCCATGATGGAACCTTGCTCGCAAAGGCGAGCCAGGGATTCTTGCGGTTCTTCATTCCCGCTCGAAGCCGCCACTGGGGGAAGACCTCCGCCCCTTCGAACCGAGATCTCCCGGATTCGGATGGTGTCCTTCTCTCGCAGGTCGAACACCACCGCCACGCTGGTGTCGTCGAGAGTCTTCCCTTCGACTTTGACGTCCCCCTCGGGGAAGCCCTTGTCCGCCAGGAGGACCCGGATGACCTTCGCCGCCCTCAAGGCTCGCGCGGGGTCGTAGAACGATCCGGCCGGGATCTCGGCCTTCTCCTCCCGAAGCTTCTCCTCGATCGAGGTCGGGTCGAGCGCATCGGAACCCGTGAACTCGATTCGCTCGACCCGAGGGCGTTCGGTGATGAAGAACGTCAGCACCTTGCCCTTCTCTCCGTCGGTCATCTCCAGCGTCAGGTCGTCGAGGAAGCCCGTCTTCCAAAGACGCTGGTAATCGGCGAGAACCTGTTGCCGGTCGTACGAGTCCCCTACCTTCGATTGGAGGTGAAACAAATAGGTCTCTTCGGAGACCGACCGACTTCCCTGAATCCGGATCGCTTCGATGATCTCCATTCGTCCGAACGATGGAAGGGGGGACAAGACGAATGCGCCAACCACCAGAAGCGTCGTTCTCGTCGACGGCTCCACGTGGGTCACCAGAGAATCGAGAAAGAGCGCGTCATGCTGCGAGTCATGTTGCCATCAGCCTTCGCTGGACCGCTGTAAAGACGTTGCTAAGAATCTGTAACCGACGTAAGAGACGACGCCTAGCACGTCGCCGATGGTCGTGCGATTTTGAGAACTATTCGGAAGGAGCGCTGGGTCCATGACAGCGCCTGGGCGGTGGATTCGCTCGTCATCGGGAGGTGGTCGCGCTGGGGACGTTCGAAACCGACTTCGACATGGACAACGAGGAGGAGGTGATAAGGAGGTTTTATCCGAGCCGACAGCGACCAGCGGTGACGGCGTGCCGCGATACGCTCCTTCCGCTGACGCCCAGCCGGCGTCGAAGGGCCGTCCTGCCGCGTCGATGTCATTCACCAGCGGCGCGTGATCCGAGGGGATCGGTTTGCACTTGCGCGCCTCCCGATCGATTTCCGACCAACCCGCCCGCTCTGCGAGAGATGCCGAGAGCAGTTCCATGAAATGTCGGCCGCAACGGCGTGAGCCTGCTCTCCCCCCTCACGGCGGCCCGGCATCGCTATGGCGAGCACCGAGAGGCTCGAACCATGGCGGGCGAATCTCTGGATCAGCGAACCCTCTTGGGCGTCGGCGAGGCTCCAGCAAGGGATTACAACTGTTACAAGATTGTTACAAAAACTTGAAAAGCGCCGAGAGCGCGGTCGAGTAGAGTGTGTTTCGTCTACTTCTTCGGTGGACGGAAGGGTTCTTACGTCAATGATTCTTCAACGACACATTGTTTTCGCGATGAGGTGGAAGACTTCAGCGCGGGCGCTCGCCATAGCGCTGACTATGGCGAGCCCCCGAGCGCGCGCACTCGCGGACGATCCCGCAACTCATGGACGCGACGCGGTCCCGGACTATCACCGCGTCTTTCCTCAGGATTCAGTAACACGGCTCTATCTCGAGGTGACCACCGCCGATTGGCAACGGCTCGCGGACGACATGACGAGCATGGCCGGAGCTTTCGGAGAAGGCGGCGGGGGCCCCGGCCCGGGCCCGGGCGGCGGCGGATCCCCTCCGCCAGCGGGTGAAGCGGTGGCCGCTTGTGCCGGGAAGACCGAGGGCGAGAGCTGCCAGTTTGGAACGCCGCCCATCGGCGGACGTTGCGCTTTACTCGGCGGCGCGCTCACCTGCACTCCTCTCGGAGGGGCTCCACCCGGTGGACCTGCGCCGGGCGGCGGTGGGGATCGCGACGACGTGGAGCTTCTGCCCCGCACGCCGATCTACATCCCGGCCGAGGTCACCTTCGATGATGAGGTATTCCACTCGGTCGGCTTGCGGCTGAAAGGAAACTCGACGCTCCTCAGCACCTGGCGATCGGGAGTGGAGAAATTTCCACTCCGGCTGAACTTCGACGAGTTCGAAAGCACCGTGCCTTCCGTGCGAGATCAGACGTTCTTCGGTTTCCAGAACATCAACCTGACGAACACCGCGATCGACGACTCCTATCTGCGGGCGAAGGTCGCTCACGATCTGTTTCGCGAGGCCGGCGTCCCGTCCCCCGTCTCGGGATTCGTGCGCGTCTACCTGAACCGGGGCGCAGGCGAGGAGTATCTCGGCCTCTATACGATCGTGGAGGTCCCCGGCCGCGCCTTCCTGAATGCCCAGTTCGGAGATGCGAGCGGCAACCTGTACAAGCCCAACGGGACCGGGGGCCGCTTTACCGAGTTCGTCCAGAACTCCTTTCCCAAGAAGACCAACGAGGCGGAGGGAGACTGGAGCGACGTCGAGCTGGCCATCGCCGCTCTCCACGCCGCTCGCACCGACGCGGCGGCATGGCGCGCGCGCCTGGAAGCGACCTTCAACGTCGGAGGTTTCCTCCGCTGGCTAGCCCTCAATACCGTGATCGGCAATTTCGACACCTACGGCGGGCTGGCCCCTCACAACTACTACCTTTACGGCGATCGTCTGCAGCGGGACCGCCTTCAATGGATCCCGTGGGACCTCGATCTATCGTTCGGTGGCACGGCCGGTGGAGGAGGCCGCGGCGCGGGAGGGCTCGATCTCTTCCACGACCAAATCGATGCCTCCTGGCCGCTCATCCGTTTCCTGCTGGATGACGCGACGTACCGGGCGGTGTATCGGAGTTTCGTCGAAGAGATGCTGGGGTCCGTCTTCGAGCCCGCGGGATTGTCGGTGCGGCTCCGGCAGGAGCACGCGATGATCGCCTCTCACGTCGTCGGCCCCGACGGCGAGACCGCCGGCCACACGTTCCTGCAGAGCGACGACGATTTCGACTCGGCCCTTTCGAGCCTCGTTTCCTACGTCGAGAGTCGCGGCAGTTCGATCCGCGCCGCACTCGTGAGCGCGCCATGACGACGTTGACTCCCCGCATCGAGTCGAAGTACTGCGTTCCCGAGGCGGAGGCGGCGAGCGCCTTCCGCGTCGCCGGCCTTTTCCTGGAACGCGACCGGGGCCTTACGGGACCGCAGCGCATTCAGTCGCTCTACTTCGACTCGCCCACTCTCACCTTCCTGACGTGGCAGCGGACGCGGCGTTCGGATCGCTTCAAGCTGCGGCTGCGCGCCTACGGCGCTGGGCCGGCGAACGTCGTCTACGCCGAAGTGAAGAGCAAGAAGGGCGGTTGGGTGTACAAGCGTCGGGCGCCCATAGCGGCGGACTTGGTGGCCTTTGTTCTCGACGGTGCGGCGAGGCCCAGTTCGGGAGGGTTCGCAAACGGCGAGGACGAGGACCTCGGTTTTTTTCACGAAAGGCTTCAGGCGTTCGCGGCGATGCCCCAGGTGCTTCTGCGCTGCGAGCGCGAATCACTGCGCGGTATGGACGAAGACTCCGCCGTGGGGGTTACCGTCGATCGCGACCTTCAGTTCCAGCGCTCGCGATCGCTCGGATTCGACGTCCATCCCGGTGCGTGGAGCGGGTTGCCGCTTCCGGGGTCGCCCGACGGGAGCCATTCCTGCGCCATCCTCGAGATCAAGCGCGGGGAAAACGCTCCTGCCTGGCTGCGCTCTCTCGCGAGGAGCCTCGAACCCTACCGGCGTTCCTTCTCGAAATACGAAAGGGCGATGCGGCAGGCGCTGGCCGGCGAAGGGTGCCTGTGATGACCGACGTCGCGCTCCATCGGGTGCTGGGAATCGCTCTCGCGTACGCGCTGTCCATGCTCGTGGCCACGGTCTACGCTCGGATCCACCGGGGGACCGCAGTCCATCACACGTTCGTCCAGACGTTGTCGGTCGCAGGTGTGGTTGCCGCAGTCGTCGTCCTCGCCATCGGCGACAACGTCGCGCGGGGTATCGGCCTCATTGGCGCTCTCACCGTCATCCGGTTTCGCAGTACGCTCCAGGACCCGCGCGATCTCATCTTCGCTTTCGCCGCCCTGGCGACGGGGGTGGCCGCCGGATCTCACGCCTACGAGGTGGCGGTCCTGGGGACCGCCGTCTTCCTGGGAGGCATCGCGCTCGCATCGCGGGTCTTCGCCGGCAGGGGCTCGTTCGAGGCGATCCTGACGCTACGCGCCCGGAGTGACGGTGAAGCCCTCGATGCGCTCTCTCGGGTCCTGGACGAACAGACCCGGACGCACGATCTCGTGCGTGTGCGGCAGCTGGGAAACGACGAACAGGAACACTCCTATCAAGTCACGCTGGAGCGGCCTCGGCAACGCGCCGAGCTGCTGCGTCAGGTTGAGGCTGCCGGAGCCAGCCAGGCGGTGCTCGTGGCCTATGCCCCGGCCGTGGAGGCGTGAACGAGTGCGAAGAGCGTTGCTCCCGACATTCTGCATACTGACGGCCACGGGGGTGATGGCCCAGAACGAAACCGAGCCGCCCCGCGAAGACGACGGCCGCTTCGAGTGGACGCCGGTCGCCTATTTGCAATTCGACCTCCACTCCTACTCCGACTGGGACGTGACGGAAGAATCGCAGCGCCTGGAGCGCGAGGAGATTGAAGTCAGGCGACTTCGGGCCGGGGTCGAGGGGTCCTGGCGCCGTGCGAGCTTCGAGCTCAAGGTGGATCCCTTCGACGAAGACGGGGTGTTCGTGAAGGACGCGCTCGTCGATCTGCGAGCTCGGAAATGGCTCCGCCTTCGAGGGGGGCATTTCAAGCTACCGGGCGGCCGTGAGTATCACACTTCGCCTCGAGCCCTCGGATTCCTGGAGCGGTCGCCGCTTTCGGGGTCGCTCTCCGCGGGACGCGACCTGGGAGCCCAGGTCGAGCTGCGCTCGGGAGCGAACGTCCGGGCGGAGGTGGGACTCTTCGCGGGCGACGGGCTCGGACGCCAGTCCCGCGCGGGACTGACCGCGGCCGGACGCGTCGGCTGGCGGCCGCTCGCGAAACTGGATCTCGGAGGGTCGGCTTCATTGGGCCGAGTGGACGGCGTCGCGGACTCGGGCAAGAGAACGGCCTCAATGGCCGATCCGTGACCGGGTACCGGTTCTTCGACCGCCTCTACGTTCAGGGGCGGCGCACTCGGATCGGCGCCGATGCGCGATGGAAATCCGGCCCTTGGGAGCTGAGTGCCGAGGGGCTGCGCCTTCGGGAAGAACGGCGCGAGCAGTCCGCGGACGGCTCGGACTTGCCGGACCTACTGGGGAAAGCGCTCACCGCATCGATCCTCTGGGAGTCCGGCCGCCCTCAGTTCGGCATGCGCTACCACCGACTGACGTTCGATGACGCCGGGCCCTCGACGGAGTTCGACGGCGTCCGGCCGCGGATTTCAGACGTACGAGCTCGCGGCGTCGAGGGACTCACGCTGAGCGGCGGCTTTCGGGTGACCCGATGGCTACTGGTCCTCGGAGAGACCTCCGCGGAGTGGTACCAAGAGCCGAGGTCCGCCCCGTCCGCGGGACGCGAAGGCCCCTACATGACTCTCGGGGTTCGCATGCAGATCGAACGACCCTGAGAATCCAGGAGCGAAGAATAGGAACTTTGACCGCAGCAGCGGAGGGTGCGTTGTCGAAATCCCATCCTTGCGGGCGGGAACAAAGGGCTGCGGGGCGACAATCACGCCGGGGAAGCTCCGTTCGGTCTTACTGGTGTCGAGTGAAGAGCCTGGAAGGATATGGAGGCAGACGAGTATCGGTAAGACCGCGGTATCGTCACATCACGGGGATGGCATCGTAGGGAAAAGGGGAGGTGGTCGGCCGCGGTTGGCCTTGTTATTGAGATGTTCGAGGATTTTTCTAATGACCCGGGGCTCTGTGATGAAAGCCACGACGCGCAGCGTACCTCCACAGGGACAGAGAAGGAGGATTGCGATGAAGAAACTCTTGTTCCTGGTGATGGCCCTGGCAGCTGCCTCTTCCGCGCGCGCGGAAGACGTTTCCGGCAAGTGGAAGTTCACGGGCGAGGCGCGGGGACGCGAGGTGGAGCTGACGCTCGATCTGAAGCAGAAAGAGGAAGTGCTCACCGGGACGGTGAGCGCGCCGCGAGGCCGATCGTTTCCCATCAGCGCGAAAGTCGAGGGAGAGGAGATCTCCTTCACCATCGACGGGGAGGGAAACCTCGACGGCGCGAAAGTCGAAGGCCGTCTCGATGACGACGGCCTCGACCTCACCTTCGACTTGAGGCGCGGCGATCTGAAGGGAGTTGCTACCCGGAGCAATAGCGTGGCTCACGCGATTTCAACGCATCGCGGCGATGCAAGAACCGACGAGCCCTAGCTGACTTCCACGCATCGTGCTGCCGTCAGAAAGCGTTGGACTCATTTGATCCGGAGGGTTCAGAAACCGACCCCCTTCTCTGTGAGTGTGGCGGCCGATTTCGGATCCTGGCCTTCATCACCGAGCCCAAGGTAATCCGGCGGATTCTCGATCATCTCGATAACAAACCTTCCTCGCGCTCCTCCCATCAAGAATCTCGATACGATTAGGAAATTGTAATCGAGGCGGGTGCCGGAAAATGGACCGGAGGTCGAGCTCGCGCACCAGCGCTGAGGAAGGCTGGGGTCTGAAGAGAGGGGTGGAGCCTGATGAGGAGAAGACGCGGCGCTCGCCGTTGAGCACGGAGTCGAGGGACTCGTCGTCTCGAATCATGGAGGCCGGGCCGAGGAGAGCGGACGCTCGACGATTGAATGCCTCCCCGAAGTGGCGAGCGCCGTCTCCGGGCGGATCCCCGTCCTCATCGACGGCGGATTCCGGCGGGGAACCGACGTTTTCAAGGCGCTCGCCCTCGGCGCCGACGCCGTCGGAATCGGTCGTCCCTACCTCTGGGGTCTCGCGGGCTTCGGCCAGCCGGGGGTCGAGGCGGTGCTCACCATCCTCCGGCGCGAGCTCGAGATGGTGATGCGCCAGGCGGGAACGCCGACGATCGGGCAGATCGGGCGCGAGCGGATCGTCGACGTTCGAGGTTAGG
>CAVQUX010000027.1:0-6066 GCA_963716925.1 uncultured Acidobacteriota bacterium
GATGGCGCGCCACAGGATCTGTCTCTGTTCGACGCTCAGGAGCTTCAGGTCGACGTCGTGCGTGGCGCCCCCGGCCACGGTGATGCTCATCGAGTGCCAGTCGGGAAGGGCGAGCCGGCGCTCGAACTCGTCTCGCGGCACCTCGCTCGCCGACCCGACTCCTTCCACGTACATTTCCTCGATCGTCCCCCAGGGCAGGGTCTTTTCCGCGTCGGGAGGGATCGAGAGCGAAAGCCCTTCCCCCAGGACCTGGACTCGATAGCGGCTGAGTGTCGGATAGTCCTGGATCAGGAGCCAACCAGCCGCCCCGAGAAACACGATCCCGAAGATCATGGGCACCGCTTTCTTCTTCGAGCCCGCGAAGAGCCATACCGCCAGAGCCGCGAGGGCGCCCGAGCGCGCGAAGAGCACCGTCCGGTTGAACCCGGTGTCGAACTGGAAGGTGAGGTCTTCGCGGTCCTGTCCCTCCTGCTCCGAGATTATGCAGCCGAAGCTCGAGAGGAGACAGAGGCAGAAAAGCCAGGCAGAAACAGGCTTGAACATGAAGGGCTCCTGATTCGAGAAGGGATTGGAATCAGGGTACGGCCTCGCCGGGAGGCCGTCAAAGGCGGGAGGGCCGAAGCCCTCCCGCCCGAAAGAGCTAGTACTCGAAGCGGAGGCCCACCATCGCCCTCCGCGGGGCAACGACCGCGAGAGACTGGCCGAAGTCGGCGTCTCCGGTGTCGGAGCTGTTGTTGCGCACGTTGGTGAAGGTGTCCGCGTTGAACAGATTGTAAGTGTCGACGTAGGCCCTCAGACGCAGGTTCTCTCCGAATACGAAGTCCTTGTCGATACGAATCTGAAAATCGTTCACCACCGGCAAGAAGAACGATGCCCGGGGCTCGGCGAGGACCGCGCGCACTCCCTGCCTCAGCCCGGTGACGTTGATGAGCCTCCCGTAGGGACGCCCCGACTCGTAAGAGTACCGCGCACCGATGTGAAACCCTTTGGGCGCCTGGTACGTCGCCGAGAGGCGGATGTTGTTGGTGCTGTTGGTATAGAGGCGCCCGAAAGCGTTTATTAGATTGTTCGGGTCGCGCCCGAAGGAGCTCGCCCCGAGACCGCTGAAGGACTGCGCCCCGAGCCCAAGGGTGCCCCTTCCCGTTCCTTCCCCCGCTGCCACTGGTAAGAGCCCTGCAGCTGCCAGTTCCGCGAGAATCGCTTGTACGCCTGGATGAAGAAGGACTTGTAGTCCTGCTCGAAGTCATCCCGGTTCGTCACTTGAAAGAGGCTCTGGGCGCTCGGCGACGTGCGGTTGGAGACCTGGAGAGTTTGCGTCTCGCCCTGGAAGGTCTCGGTGAACGGAATCTGCGCGTACTCGCCGCGGACGTCCTTGACTCGCACGAAATCACTGTCCTTCTTGTAAATGAAGGAGAACTCGAGCCCGAGGTCGGGGATTACCTCCCTTTCGATGCCGGCGAAGAACTGATCGGTGTACTGATTCGTCAGCTCGGGGTCGATCCCGAAACTGATGTTCGGGTCGACGCTGTAGTAAGGAATGTCGTACCGAGCCGAATCGGGATTGAAGAAGAACGCGGCGAGCGTGGTGTTTCCGTTCGACGCGTTGCGGAACATATCCCCCAGAAGCTTTCCGTAGTATCGACCGTAGCTCGCCTTGGCCACCGTCTTCGCCGCCTCGTCCAGCCTCACGGTGAGACCGACGCGAGGCGAGACGTTGTTGAAGCTGATGATTTCACCCAGACCGGAGTAAGTCACACCCGTCGTTCCCTCGAGCGCGCTATCGGGCTGATCGACATCGGGATGTTTCCCGTTGTGCTATCGAAGCGCAATCCCAGGTTCAGCGTCACCCGATCGTTCAAGGTCCAGTTGTCGTTGACGAAGCCCGCGGCGACGCTGGTGCGCGCGTCCATGCTCGTACGGCTCACGGAAGAGCGCGTGTAAGCCGCGCCGCCGTAGTCGTAGGTAGACGGCGTTGTTGAAGTAGGCCTGCGCCGAGAGCGAGTTCGCCCTCTCGAGCTGAACTCCGAATTTGAAGTCATGGGAGCCGGCGAAGTTGTCGGCGTAGTGGGTCAAGGCGGCGGCGACCTGGGTCTTGTTCTGGCTGCTCTTCCACGTATAGAAGCTGTTGACGCTCCAAGCGCCGGTGGCGAAGTCGTAGCGACCCGAAGTGCTGGTGTCCTCGGAGAACGGATCGAGCCGGTCGCGGATAAAGACGCCGCCACCCTTCACCTCGAGTAGCGTCGCCGAGCTGAAAGTGTGCGTTCAGCGGGCCGAGATCGTCGGGTTGTGCCCGTTCTCGGTGCCGATGGTCTCGGTCGGCCGTGTGCGCGACGCCTGGTTGGGCGAGACGAAGTTGTTGTCGTTGAACATGACTCCCCGTTTCGTTCGACGAAAGCTGCGAGTTCACCTTGAAGTAGGGGCGCCAGACGTGGCGGCTGGCAGCGACTTCGGATCGACACCCACCTGGGAATTCCGGTTGCGGGTGAGCTCGAGTGCAGCAAAGAACCAGAGCTTGTCCCGTAGATCGGGCCGCCGATCTGTTGGGTGAAGGTCTGCTGGTAGTCGATTGATAGGGAAACTCCTCGTCGGGGGGGCTGTTTCCGACGAGAGCGTCATCGATGAAGAAGAAGGACGACGCTCCGTTCCAGTCGTTGCTTCCCGATTTGGTGATGATGTTGACCACACCTCCCTGGAACCCGCTGTACTCGGCGGAAGCGCCCGCGGCGAGAACCTCGACTTCCTGAATGATGTCGAAGTTGGGAAAGTCCCAGGGGGAGCCATAGTCGGGCGCGGATACATCGACCCCGTTGTATTGGAAGGAGTTCTGATCGGTGTTCGAGCCATAGATACTGAACGCGGCAACGTTCGTGGCCGGATTGGTTTTGACTCGGGGGCGTAGCTGATGAGATCGAAGTAAGAGCTTCGCGTCGTCGGAACATTCTCCACGAGCTCGTTGTTGAACTGGGTGCTGGAGCTCGCCCGCAGCGTGTCGATGACCGGGGACTCACCCGTCACCGTCACCGTCTCCGCCGTCGTGGCGAGAGACAGGTCGGCGTCGAGCTGCACCGTGCGGCCCACTTCCACGCGAACGCTCTCCCGCTTGAGGGTGGTGAAACCCGCGAGCGTGAACGTCACCGTGTAGACGCCCACGGGAAGCCCCTGGTACTGATAGAGACCCTGGCCGTTGGTAATCGCCAGCGCCGCGCCACCGATCGCGCCGGACTCTCGGCTTCGACGGTGACGCCGACGAGTACGGCGCCGGTCGCATCCTTGACGATCCCCCGGATGCCACCGGTCGAGATCTGCGCGAAGCTCGAGCCCGCGATTGAAAGAGCCGCGACGAGCGCGGGAGCGATAAGGCTCGTCTTTTTCATGTGCTACACCCTCCTTGGGGAGCGAAGAGGTGGAAACAGAAATCGCCCGATGCCGGGGCTTATACCCCTGCCGCTAATAGACAGTCAACCAAAATATTGAGAGGCTGGGCAAGTACGATGGGGAAAATTCCGGTCGTTCCATCCGTTGAACCCTGAGAACGTCCAAAATTTTGGAGCATTCAGAAGCTCGGAGGCGTGCAGGCACTCACCACCTCGCAGACGTCGTTCCCGATGTTGCGGAATCGATGCGGAAGTCGGCTGTCGAAGTAATAGGCGTCCCCAGGCCCGAGAACGTAGGTCTGACCACCGACGGTGAGCTCGAGCTTCCCGTGCAGGACCACCCCCGATTCCTCGGCCTCGTGGCGGAGCATGTCGACTCCGGTGTCGGCCCCGGGATTGAGACGCTCGTGCAGGAGCTGGAGCGCGCGTCGTTTCAGCTGCGCCCGACCTGACGGTAGGAGATGCCGTTCCTGCCGATCTCGACCAGCTCCTCCGCTCGGTAGATGACTTGCTCCTCGTTCGTGGGCACGTTCCCGGCGAAGAAATCGGCGAGGGTCATCGGGATGCCGTCGAGGATCTTCTTCAGGGTGGCGACCGAAGGGCTCGTGCGGTTGAGCTTGATTATCGAGATTAGACCGTTGGCGACGCCGCTCCTCCGGGCGAGCGCGCGTGGAAAGTTGAAAAGCCTCTCGAAGCGCGCGCAAACGCTCGCCCTCTTCGAACTCGACGCCGGCGGCAGCTGTGCTCATGACCTCGTACTCCTGGAGGAGGGCTCTCCGCGCGAGCGACATTCTAGTACACTTCTTCGCAGCGTTTCGACCACAAATGGAGGCCATCGTTGACCAACGACACGGTCCTCGTTTCTTCAAGGATTTCGGCGCCGTCGCCTCTGTCGTCAATGCGCTCTAGCCTCAAAGGGCTGAGACGTCTGGCCCGCGCAGGTACCTGGACGGGTGGCGCTCTACTCTTGATGGGCTTTCGGGTGCCGACCTCGTCCTTGCCGCCGGACACAATCCTCGTCAACGGCAAGATCGTCACCATGGATTCCAGGGATTCCATCGTAGAAGCGGTGGCTATCCGATCCGGAAGAATCGTCGCCATCGGATCGACGGCGTCGATCGAGACGCTCGCGGGCGACGATACGCGAAGAATCGACCTCGCCGGTCGCACCGCCACTCCCGGGCTCATCGATTCTCACAACCACTTCGCCGTCAGTGCCGCGGACGCTTTGTACAGCCTGGACCTGTCTTATCCGAACGTGAAGACCGTCGCGGACATCGTGGAGAGAGTCCGCGAGCGCGCCGCCGTCAGGGCCCCGGAGAGTGGGTGACCGGCGGGAGGTGGGACGAAGGCAAGCTGAAGGAAAATCGACACATCCACGCGGAGGACATCAATACGGTGTCCCCCGACAACCCCGTCTGGCTCACTCACACCACATCCCACTACGGCGTCGCAAACACCCAAGCCCTGAAGCTCGCCGGAATCACCAAACAGACGCCCGACCCTCCCGGAGGCCTCATCGATCGCTACCCCGACGGAACGCCGACGGGAATTCTCAAGGACACGGCGATGTCTCTGATCTGGCCCCTGGTCCCGGATCAAACGGTCGAGCAACTGCAGACAGCCATCGAGCGCTACCTGCCCGAGCTCAACAAGGAGGGGATCACCGCCATCAAAGACCCCGAAATCGACCTCCGTATCTGGGAGGCGTACCAGAGGGTCCTGCAGGAAGGAAAGCTGACCGCTCGGGTCTTCGTGCTCTGGCGCGCAGGCCGAACGCTTCGAAGAGGCGCACGCAGCTGATCGCGCGAGTGGGCGCGCTTCACGCGAGCCGCCGGATCGTCAACTGGGCGACGGCGGTGCCGTAATCTCCGGGGGCGTCAAGCTGTACGCCGATGGACGAGCGGCGGCGCGCGGACCGCGTGGCTGCACGACGAGTGGAATCAAGCAACCTCAAGGACCAGGATCAATCGAGGGAACTTCGGTGCTACCCGAGCGGTCGCGCCCTACGGCTCTGTCGCGAGCAGATCGTGAAGGGCGTTCCACGACGCGGGGCATCCACGTCGAGCGCGCACGCGGTCGGCGATCGCGCCATCGACTGGGTGGTCGACACCTACGCGCAGGCGCTCGACGCCAAGCCGACGCGGGGTCTCCGGCACGGCATCATCCACTGCAACATACCGACCGACCACGCCCTGGATCAGATGGCGAAACTGCAATCGACCTACGACGCGGGATATCCCGAGGTGCAGCCCTCGTTCATGTGGTGGATCGGCGACACCTACGCGGGCAACTTCGGTCCGGACAGGAATCGAAGAGTTCTTCCTTTGAAGACCTACCTGGAGCGAGGTATCCACTGGGGCGGCGGCTCGGACTACGACGTGACGCCCTTTCCCGCGCGCTACGGTCTTTGGGCTTCCGCGGCCAGGGAAACGGTGATGGGAGTGTACGGATCCCACCCCTTCGGAGTGGAGCAGTCGATCGACATCGAAAGCGCCCTGCGCGCCTACACGATCTGGAACGCGCGCCAGCTCTTCCTGGAAGACGAGATCGGCTCCATCGAAGTGGGGAAGTACGCGGATATCGCCGTTTGGGACAGAGATCTCCTCAGCGTGCCCGTGGAGCAGATCAAGGAATTGCGGTGCGAGCTCACCTTGATGAACGGGAAGATTGTTCACCAATCCACGGATTC
>CAVQUX010000028.1:0-25786 GCA_963716925.1 uncultured Acidobacteriota bacterium
GATGACTGACCAGCCCAAGAAGCCGACGGCCTCGATTGTCAGCCTGACACCAGGCAGCCGGCCCGAGCCGCCGGCCGAACTCACCCCCGAGCAAGCGCTCGAGTGGCGTCGCATCGTGGACGCCTCGCCGGCCGATCGTTTCGTCGCTGACGTGGGTACTGCTGACGCAGTACGTCAGGCACGTGTGCAGCGCGCGCTTCGTCGCCGTGCTGAGCCGCGCGGCGGCCGCTGCTGACCTCACCGACGATGCCGCGTTCGACCGCTACGAGCAGCTGCAGAAGATGGCTTGTCGCGAAACGAGAGCGCTCGTGCGGCTCGCCAAGACGCTTCGCCTCGGCCGGAGGCCAACGAAATGACGAACATTCGCTCGACCGGGGGGAGTGAAAAGGCCAGAGGTTGCATTAGTGAAACCGGCGGGATGGCCGAATAATTCCACGGCCAAATTATCGCGTCTGGAAATTTAATTCGGGGTGCGAATGAAGCGAGGCCCGAAGACCGCGGCCACTACAGCAAAACGCATCGACGGCGAGGTTTGCGAAGTTCCCGCACCGCCCGCCTCACTTACGCGCGCCGGCCGCAAGGTGTGGGCCGAGGATGCTCCGCGTGCGTTCGCAAGCGGCATGGCGTCGAGTGACGACCTAAGCATGCTGGTAGTGTACTGCAACTTGGTCGGCAAAATCCATGCGTGCGCCAAGAAGGACGACCGATTGCAGGGGGTGTGGTTGAGCGAGGTTCGCAAGCTGGCCGAGTTGTTCGGTCTTTGCGGCGCGCGGTCACGCGAGAATTTGCCCGCAGATCAGCAGCAACCCGCCATTCGCTTCGGCGCTCGGAGCGCGATCGCCGTCCGTTCTCTCGGTCACGAGCCGAACGTGACCTGTAATCCTATTCGTTGGTCACTCCGGCGCAGCTTCGCCCAACTTGGCGAACGGCCTCGAGATCGTCATCATTGCCCGCCGGTGCACCGGGATCCTCCGGGGTCCGGTCGACATAAGGAGCGAGCTTATGATGCCCACCAACACTACCAACATGAAGACATTCGCCGCCGCGATGGCCTGAAGCTCGCCTACTACGTCGACGACTTCACCGACCCCTGGCGAACGCCCGACACGCTGCTCTTGCTTCATGCTGCCATGGGGAGCGCGCTCAGATGGTTCAACTGGGTGCCGCGGCTCTCGAGCCGTTATCGCGTCGTGCGTCTCGATCTGCGGGGGCACGGCAACTCAGCTGTGCCGGCGCCGGAGCAGCCGTTCTCGCTCGCCCATCTCGTCGGTGACGCGCTCCAACTCCTCGATCTCGTGGAGGCTGGGAGAGCGCACATCGTCGGCAACTCGGCTGGCGGCTATGTCGCACAGCAACTCGCGATCCACCACCCCGGACGTGTCAAGACGCTGGCGCTCTTCGGCTCGACGCCGGGCCTGAAGCACAGCCACGCGCCGACCTGGATCCCGAAGATCGGCGAAATGGGCCTTAAGCGCTTCCTGGCCGAAACAATCGCCGAGCGCTTCGACCAAAGCGCCGATCCCGAGCACGTCAAATGGTTCATCGAGCAGGCCGGCTCGAACGATCCGGCCTTTATTGGGCGCTTCGTCTCGCACATGTGCACCCACGACTTCATGGACGACCTCCACAAGGTACGCGCGCCGACGCTGATCGTGGCCGCCGGCCGCGAGCAGATCGGGCATGCCAGCACCTATCAGCAGATGCGCGATCGCATCGCCGGGTCCGAATTGCGGGAAATCGACACGGCCGGCCACAACATCTGCGACGGATATGCCGGACGCTGCGTCGACCTGCTCGAGGATTTCCTGCGGAGGCAGGGCCAGGTAGCGTCGCGCGGCCCTGCTAGCGTCGTGTATGGCTCATCGCTTCGATCCTAGTGCATGCTTGTTCGCTCTGCAGCAGGGGGTAAAGCGGACGCGACCGCCCCGATGCCCATTGTCGAGTTCGACGAGACCTACGCGAGAATTCTCTGATGAGCGCGAAATATGACATCATCGGAATCAACTATGCGGAGCTTCGCAAGCCGGATCGGCGGATAGCTAGGATCATCGAGAGCGCACTCGGGTCAGCGCAAACTGTTTTGAATGTTGGCGCAGGCACCGGTTCCTACGAACCGACTGATCGATCCGTGATCGCTGTCGAGCCTTCGCGCGAGATGATCCGAAAGCGCAGTCCGGCGGCGGCCGAGGCGATTCAGGCCAGCGCCGACGATCTGCCATTCGATGACAAGAGTTTCGACGCCTCCATGGCGATCCTGACCATTCATCATTGGCCTGACAAGGAGGCAGGCTTGCGCGAGATGCGCCGCGTAACACGCGGTCGGATCGTCCTGCTCACGTTCGATCCGTCGCACCGGCCATGGCTGACGGACTATCTTCCTGAACTGGCGGCGTTGGACGAGGCACAGATGCCGACGATGTCCGACTACGAACGATGGTTGGGCTCTGTGCAGATCACGCCGGTCCTGGTGCCACACGATTGCAGCGATGGATTCCTCTATGCCTACTGGCGTCGGCCTGCGGCCTATCTTGATGCACACATCCGATCCGGCAGTTCGTCCTTCTGGGCCATCAGCAACGCCGAAGCAGGATTGCAAAATCTGAGGCGGGATCTTGAAACCGGCGAGTGGGAGCGCCGCTACGCCGAATTGCTCACCCTTGATGAATATGACGCAGGATACCGGCTCGTCGTAGCGGACTGATCCGCAAAAGGCGGCTTCGGGCGGCTTTTTCAACCTGGCTCCAGGCCGTGCTTCTTGAGCGTCGGAGCAACGGACGGCGCGGTGAGGAATTTCACGAGTTCCCCGGCAGCGGCGGCCTCCTTTGTCCCGGTATGAACGCCGCCCGAATACACGGTGATGTTCTGAAGCTCTGCTGGCAGCGGTCCAAGAAATTGGATGCCCTTCACGGGAAGGAGCTCGCTCACCTGGTGGAAGCCGATCTCGGCGTCGCCGCGCGCAACCACCTCGCCTACGGGTTCGCTGGGCTTCACAGTCGCCACTTTCGATTTGACCTGGTCGTAGATCCCCAGTTTCTGCAACATGCTGACAAGGTAGGTGCCGCTCGCTCCGGCAGAGTAGGCTATAGACTTTGCTGCAAGTATCGACTTTTTCAGCGCGTCTGCCGAACTGATGTCGGGCTTGGGTGCACCGGCGCGCACGGCAACGCCGACGCCCGATTTTGCGAATATCGCGGGGCTGCCGGCGACGAGCTTTCCCTGCTTTATCAATTCTTCAGTTAGGCTCTTGCCCAAGATATCGGCCATGATGACAACGTCAGCATCTTCGCCGGATGCAATACGCTTCTGGATGACAAGAGAGCTTGACCACGCCGCCGTGACTTTGTGACCGGTCGCCGTCTCGAATTGCGGGAGCAGCTCAAGATACGCAGCCTTGAGAGCGGCGGTCCAGATCGCGCTCCAAGGGATCTTTACGGAGGAGACGGCAGAACGACGTTCGCGTTACCCGACCTCCAGGGCCGGGCGCCGATGCACGCCGGCTCGGGGCCAGCGCTCACACCGCGAGAGCTGGGCGAACGCGCGGGAGAACCGTCGGTGACCGTGCTGCCCGTCCCAGATGCCCGCTCACATCCACGCCGAGCTCGCGGAGTCTACGCCGGCGTCTACATCGACCCCGTCCGGGAACGCCTCGCTCGCCTCGGCCAACGCGGCGGGGGTTCGCTCCAATGTCTACGGTCCAGAAGGAGACCTCGCTCCCATGGGGGGAACGGCCGGTGGAAGCCAGCCGCACAACAACCGTCAGCCCTATCTCGGGCTGAACTTCCAAATCGCGCTCCAAGGAATCTCCCGCCCCGGAGCTGAGATGCCGGGAGCCGCGGGGGTTGCGTCCAGAGCGCTCGAGGGCGTGGCGTTTCGCGCGAGCGCGCCGTCGGACGGTCCTTTCCTCCTCGCCTTGTACCGGAGCACCCGGGAACGGGAGATGGCGCTCGTTCCCTGGTCGTCCCGGCAGAAGGAAGCGTTCGTACGGATGCAGTTCGAGGCCCAGGATCGGCATTACCGCGAACAGTTCGCTTCCGCGAGCTTCGACGTGGTGGAGCGCGAGGGCTCGCCTATCGGACGCCTCTACGTCGACCGGCGAGAGAAGGAGCTCCACGTCATCGACATCACCCTGGCACCGGCTGAGCGCGGACGCGGGATCGGAGCCGCACTCCTCCAGGGAATCCTCGAGGAGGCTCGCTCGTCGGGAAAGGTGGTCTCGATTCACGTCGAGGCCGAGAACCCCGCGATGAGGCTCTACCGGCGACTGGGGTTCGAGCTGGTCGGGGACGCCGGGGTTTATCGCTTCATGGTGTGCCGTCCGGGAATGCCGGACGCCGGATAGGAGAAAGAGCATGGAACGACGCGAGTTCATCGTCGGTGTCTGCGGCGCTGCCGTCGCCGTCGGCTCGAGCGGGGCTTCGGGAGACTGCTCGGTGCTGTCTTCGCGAGAGCACTTCCGGGATCTCGTCAAACGAAGCTTCCGTGTCTATGACGATCGATCGCGCTTCCTCGACGAGCTCCAGCTCGTCTCCATAGAGGACCGGCCGAGCGCGAAAGGCCTCGAGCAGTTCGACCTGGTTTTCGAGGGAGTTTTCGGTGAGAGTCTCTCGGAGGGAAGCTACGTCCTCCAGGAGACGCGCTCCCGCCGTTCCTACGCCATGCATCTGCAGGAGCGGGAGAGGACGAGAAGCTACCGGGCGACGTTCAGTCTTCTTGTTGAGCGCTGGCCGCATCGCGGGACTTTGTTCGAAGGGCGGCCTCCCGCTTGAAGCGGCGACGCCGCTCTCCTATCCTTCCGGCCATGCGGCGTTTGCTCTACCTCCTCGCGGTCCTCGCGTCTCCGGCAGCAGCTCAGACTCCCACCCGACCACGGTGGCGATTCGAGCGGGGCGTCTCATCGACGGTCTCGGCGGGGCTCCGGTGACGGGCGCGACGATTCTCATCGAGGGCGACCGCATCCGCGCGGTCGGCACGGGCCTCGACGTTCCCGCGGGAGCCAGGGTCATCGATCTCTCGGGAATGACGGTGCTTCCGGGACTCATCGACTGCCATACGCATATCACGAGCGCGCCCGGAGCGGTTTCCGAACTGCGTTCGAGCTTTCTCGACGCCGCGATCCTCGCGCCGAAATACGCGAACGCCACTCTCGAGGCCGGCTTCACCACCATCCGGGACCTCGGCGCCCCTCAGTTCGTCGACGTCGCGCTCAGCAACGCGATCGATCGCGGCGACATTCCCGGACCCAGGATCCAGGCGGCGACGATTCCCATCAGCGCCACCGGCGGGCACGGGGACGTCAACGGGCTCTCTCCCTTCGTCGAGGTTCACGCGTTCTCCGGCGTCGCCGACGGCGTCGACGAAATCCGGAAGAAGGTACGGTTCGAGGTGAAGTACGGGGCCGACGTCATCAAGGTGATGGCTACCGCCGGGGCGATGTCCGAGGAGGAGTCCGTCGACGCGGCGCTCTTCACCCAGGAGGAGCTCGACGCCGTCGTCGACGAAGCCCGGGCCTGGGGCCGGCGGGTCGCGGCCCATGCCCACGGCGCCGAGGGAATCAAGCGAGCGGTTCGCGCCGGAGTCGTCTCCATCGATCACGGAACGTTCCTGGACGAGGAGGGTGCCCGGCTCATGGTGGAGCATGGCACCTATCTGGTGAAGGACTCGTACGAAGACCGTTGGTTTCTCGAGCGCGCCCCCGGATGGGGCTACCCGCCGATCGTCGTCGAGAAGCTGTCGAAGATCGTCGAGGGGCACAGACGGCCTTCCTCCTCGCGATGAAGCAGGGAGTCAAGATCGCCTTCGGCACCGATGCCGGGATGATTCCCCACGGCGAGAACGCGAAGCAGTTCGGCGACTACGTCGAGTGGGGCATGAAGCCGATGGACGCGATCCTCACGGCGACCGGAACGCCGCCGACGTCCTCGGCTGGAGCGATTGGGTCGGCGCCATCGCCCCGGAACATTTCGCGGACATCATCGCCGTCGAGGGAATCCTCTCGCCGACATCACCGAGCTCGAGCGCGTGCGCTTCGTGATGAAGGGCGGCGTCATCTTCAAGGAGTAGCTCCGTCCTCCGAGGGGCGACGTGGCCCGATCCCCCCGCGTCGCCGGAAACCTCCTGAGCCCCGGGTACTTGAAGCCCGAGCCAGAAATGGAACCGAGGTTGCAGCTCGGTTTCCATCAAAAGGGGGAGCCCATGAGCCGAATCACTTACCTTCTGGTCGTTCTCGGGCTTTCCTCCCTGGCAGTCGCGGAGCCGCCCCACCCGGGCCAAGGAGATCGAGCTGTCCGGCTATGCCGAATGGAGGTCGGACGGGGTTCTGGTGGTGGACGGACAGCGGGTCACTCCCGCCGAGGATGCCCGCTTCGAGGGAAAGGGCCGCGCCCGGCGATTCCAGGGAATTCCTCTCGGCTACGAAGTGAAGGTCGAAGGCGTGAGGCTCGAAGACGGAACCGTTCTCGGCCGGAAGATCGAAGCGAAACCGAACGGGAGCGCGTTCTACGAAGGCCCGATTCGAGCGGGCGCCGATGCCATGGAGCAGGAGTTCCGGCGCCTCGGACGCGCGGCGGAGTACGACGCCTACGGCCACATCGCCTGGGACTACGGGAAGCTCCTGGAATCCGGACGGGACGTCGAACGCTTGCGGAACATCGCCGGACGGCTGACTCCCCCGTACCTCGATCGCGAGGACTTTCGCGTGTACGTGGTCGAGAACGAGGAGTGGAACGCGATGGCCGCTCCCAACGGCGCGATCTACGCGTTCAGCGGTCTCCTGCGGGACATGGACGACGACGAGGTCGCGATCGTTCTCGGGCACGAGCTCGCCCACGCGACTCACGAGCACTCGCGCCGCTCCTACAAGAAATCGATGCTCGTGAGCCTCCTGGGATGGGGCGCGAGCGCGGCCGCGGATTCCATCGATCACGATGGGGCGCGCATCGCCACCAAGGTCGGGATCTACGCGGGCACTCTCGCCTGGACGAACGGCTACGGCCGCTCGGCGGAAGATCAGGCCGACCGCGTGGGCCTTCGCTACGCGTACGAGGCGGGCTACGACGTGCGCAAGGGTCCGACGCTCTGGCAGAAATTCGCCGCGAAGTACCGCGGGCTTCCGAAGGCGCTCAACTTCTTCCTCGGGAGCCACTCGGTGGCGAAGGACCGGGCGAGGAACCTGGAGCAGGAGATTCGCTACAACTACTCGGGCGACGGCGCCCGCGCGCACTAGCTTCTAAGAAAGTAGACCAGCTGACTGGAAGACTGGAGCGCCCAGTTGAAGCAGCGCGGCGGCCGGTTCAAGTCGAGCCGCAGCGCTTCGGAAAAGAGCCGGTCGAAGCGCCGGCGGAAACGCCGGCGCTGCTCCGGGTCCCGGGAGAAGAAGACTCCCATCGCGAAGCTCGCGGCGAGCTCGGTGTCGTGGCGCTCCATGCCCTGGTCCTGAGGACCCGGCGCCTCGGCGGCGCCTTCCGAGCCGAAGCAGTCGATCACGTAGTAGGCGCGCGAGCCGTCGGGCACGAGCCCTCGGCGGTCGAGAAAATCGCAGAAGCGCACGACCATTTCCGGAACCCGTTCGTCGCCGCTGAGCCGCCAGTACGAAAAGAGGGCGTCGAGGAGAATCGCCGTCATCCAGGCGGAGGTGGCGCCCGGGGAGACGCGACTCGCTCGGATCGTACAATCCCCAGTCCTGGCGGAAGGAGCCGTCCGCGGGCCGTCCGTCCGGCGGCCGGGTCTGGTGCCGATGGAGGGCGTCCGCATACTCCCGGCACCTGCGCCAGTATTCTTCTCGTCCGGTCAGCTCGAAGCCGTGGAGAGCGCCGAGAAAACCGTAGGCCTCGTGCCGCGGCGACCAGAACTCCCGCCCGACTTCGGGGTCGACGTCGGGAGAGACCGGCCGATAGCTCTCCGGACGGTAGCCCGGCTCCCAGCGGTCGAAACAGAATCGCGCCATCGCTTCTCCCGCCGCCCTCGCTCTCTCGTCGCCGGTGAGGAGCCAGTGGATGTGCATCGCGCGCGGGTAGACGTACTTCACGTCGGGCCCTTTCAGGGTGAAGGCGCCGGAGTCCGGGCCCTCCATCCGGGTGTGAAGGCGAACGAACTCCGCGGCGCGATGGGCCGCTTCCAGGTAGCGCCGTTCCCCCGTGCGCACGTAGAGCCTGTAGTAGCAGGTGGTCCGATCGAAGAGCCAATGATGGAAGACCGGGCTCTCTATGTAGTCGAGAGAGCCGGGAAAGGCGCGCTCCGCCATCCGATCGTAGTCCGCGAAGGCGCCGGACTCCGACGCGGGAACCTGCGGGCCCGCGACCTCGCTCGCGCAGAGCCAGTCCGGCGGTAGCAGCGCCCACACCCGGGAGGTGGAGGCCGCCGAGGCGAGAGGCGAGATGCGTTTCCCCGGACCGGCCTGGAGTCGCATTTGCAGCCGACGGTTCCCACGACCCGCGAAGTCCACTCTCGCCTGAATCAGTACGGAGCGGAGGCTCCCCTCTCGACCGCCCGTCCGCCAGGTTTCGAGCGGCGTCACCGAGGCTTCGATCTCGCGACCCTCCTCGTCCACGAGCTGAATCCCGTCGAGGTCGTCGAGGAGGTCGGGAGGCAGAGGGAAGCCGAAGCTCACGACCTCCCGTCCCGCCACCCCCGCCTTCGGCTCGAGCCGCACGTCGACCGCGGTCGGGACCCGTCGGGGAAGAAGCAGCGACGAGCCCGCGAGAAGAAACGCGCGGCGATTCAACTTGGGCGGCTCAGCGGACTCCGGACATCAGGCCGCGAATGGGCTTCACCAGAATCGCCAGCACCACGGTGGCCGCGAGGATCACCAGGCCCACGGCGCCGAAGAGCTGCGGCAGCGGGAGACGGTCGAAGAACCCCGCGACCGAGCCGGCGGTGAAGTTCCCGAGAGCGTTGGTGAGGAACCAGGTGCCCATGATGAACCCCTGAATCCTGGCGGGCGAGAGCTTGGTCACCATGCTGAGGCCGACGGGCGAGAGGCTCAGCTCGCCGAGCGCGTGCAGCAGGTAGACGCCGATGAGCCACCAGGGGCTCACCTGCACCTGGTGCTGTTCGAAGAGCGTCGAGGCGAAGGCGATGAGGAAGAAGCTCGAGCTCAGGAGCAGGAGAGCGATCGCGAACTTCCCGGCGCTCGATGGCTGTCGCGACCCCAGGCGAATCCAGAGCCACGCGAACACCGGGGCGAGGGTGATCACGAAGAACGGCTCGACCGATTGGAACCAGCTCGAGGGCTGTCCGAAGAACTGGTTCTTCGTGATTCGATCGGCGAAGAGCGTGAGGCTCGAGCCCGCCTGCTCGAAGCCGGCCCAGAACAGCGTCGCGAAGACGAAGAGCAGGGCGATGGCGCCGATTCGCTTGCGCTCGACCGCGTTCTCGGCGCCCTTCAGCAGAAGCCAGGCGAAGAGCACCACCGCCGAGCCCGCGATCAAATAATCGCGGTACCGCCCCGACAGGATCAGGACGGTTCCCAGGGCTAGGACCGAGGCCCCCACCAGGAACCACAGCTTTCCCGCGTGTTTCGGGGGCTCGCGCAGAAAGCCAGCGGTCCCGAGCCGCTTGCCCATGGCGACGTACTGCACCAGGCCGAGCGTCATCCCCAGTCCCGCGGCGCCGAAGCCCCAGTGCCAGCCGATCCTCTGGCCGAGGTAGCCGCAAATGAAAGGGCTGACGAAGGCCCCGAGGTTGATTCCCATATAGAAGATGGAGAACCCCGCGTCTCGGCGTTCGTCATCGGGAGCGTAGAGCAAGCCCAGCAACGAGCTGACGTTCGCTTTCAGAAGGCCGGTCCCGAGAACGATGAGGACCAGTCCGGCGAAGAACAGCATGCGAACGCCCTGGAACGCGAGCGTGTAGTGACCGAGAGCGATGAGGATTCCCCCAGCGAGGATCGCCCGCCTCAAGCCGAGAAGGCGGTCGGCGATGAAGCCTCCGGGAATGGTGGCCAGGTACACGGAGCCGGTATAGAGGCCGTAGATTCCCGCCGCCGTCTGGGTGTCGAGTCCGAGCCCGCCCGCGGCGGGAGAGGCGACCATGAAAAGGAGCAGGATCGCCCTCATGCCGTAGTAGCTGAAGCGCTCCCAGTACTCGGTCAGAAAGAGCGTCGTGAGGCCGCGGGGATGGCCGGCGATTCCGCCCCGGTCGAGCTCGGGGCTCACAGGAGCATGCCCACGATCGAGGCCGACATCAGGTTCGCCATGGTGCCGGCGAGCATCGCTCGGATCCCGAGAGAGGCCAGCTCGTCCCGCTGCGTCGGCGCGAGCGCCCCGAGACCTCCGATCTGGATCCCGATCGAGCTCAGGTTCGCGAACCCGCAAAGGGCGAATGTGGCGATGGTGAACGAGCGCGGATCGAGCGAAGCTTTCTCGGCTCCGAGGACGGAGAAGGCCACGAGCTCGTTCAGGACCATCCGCGTCCCGAGGAGGTTTCCCACGGACAGGCAATCCTTCCAGGGAATGCCGATGACCCAGGCGACGGGAGCGAACAGGAATCCGAAGATGGTCTCGAGGCTCTGCGGAAACCAGTGGAACCCGCGAGCCGCCAGAAAACCGTGGGTTCCCCCGAGAAGGGCGTTGGCGAGGGCGATGAGCGCCATGAAGGCGATGAGCATGGCCGCGATGTTCAGCGCCAGGTGAAGGCCGTCGGTCGTACCCCGCGCGATGGCGGCGAGGAAGTTCCGCTCCTTCTCCGTCTTGGGGATCTCCGTGCGGCCGGCGGTGACCGGGGTCCCGGTCTCGGGCACGAGCATCTTCGCCATCAGGATCGTGCCCGGAGCGGTCATGATGACGGCCGTCAGCAGGTGCTTCGCCTCGATGCCGTAGGCCAGGTAAGCGCCCATGATGCCGCCGGAGACGTGGGCCATCCCGCTGGTCATCACCGTCATGAGCTCGGAGCGCGTGAGCTGCGGAAGGTAGGGCCGGATGGTGAGGGGGGCTTCCGTCTGGCCCATGAAGATGCTCGCGGCGACGTTGAGGGACTCCGCGCCGCTCGCGCCCATGAATCGGGACATGACGAAAGCGGCGACGCGGATCACGAGTTGCATGATCCCCATGTGATAGAGGAGCGCGAAGAACGCCGCGATGAAGATGATCGTCGGGAGCACCTGGAATGCGAAGGAGAAGCCGAATTCCGACCCTTTTGCGCCAATCTTGCCGATGACGAACTCGGAGCCGACGTAGGAGAAGTCGAGGAGCCGATTGACCAGAGCCCCCGCTCTCTCGAAGAGGGCGCGGCCGACGTCGTACCTCAGGACGAAGAACGCGAAAGCGATCTGCAGCCCGAGACCCCAGAGGACCGTCTTGAGCCGAATGGCGCGCCGATCGGTCGAGAACGTGTAGGCGAGCGCGATCATGGTCGCGAGGCCCAAAACACCGGTGAAACGCCCCATTGGGGCCGAGAGCCTAACACTTTCCTCCCGCGCTTGCGAACGCCGGGCTCAGTGGTAGACTCCCTCTCCTTTCAACCCTCCGGAGTCGCCCAATGATGAAGCCCCTTTCGATTCTTCTCGATCGAGCGTTCCGATTCCGATCGAGGTCCCTCGTCCTCCTGGGACCGCTCGTTCTCCTGGGCCTCGCCGGCTGTCACGGCGGACCCGGGGCCGAGCCCGCCGATCTCATCGTCGTCAACGGGAAGCTGTACCCCGGCGGGGGGTCGCCCCCGGCCGAAGGGATCGCCGTCCGGGGGAACCGGATCCTCGCGGTCGGTACGAGGGCCGAGATCGAGACCCACCGAACTGACCAGACGACCGTCATCGACGCGAAAGGAGGGACCGTTCTCGCCGGCTTCAACGATGCGCATGTGCACTTCTTGAGCGGCGGAGAATCGCTCGACCGCGTGAACCTGTTCGACGCGGAATCGGTCGCGGAGGCGCAGCAAGCCATCCGGGAGTTCGCGGCCGCCGGACCGGACCGTCCCATCGTGCTCGGGCGTGGATGGCTCTACGGAACCTTCCCTGGAGGTCTTCCCACGCGGCAGCAGCTCGACGAGGCGGTCTCCGATCGACCCGCGCTGATGGAGTGCTACGACGGCCACACCGTCTGGGCGAACTCCAAAGCCCTGGAGCTGGCGGGCATCACCCGAGAGACGCCCGATCCTCCGAACGGTCTCATCGTGCGGGACCCGAAGGGGGAGCCCACCGGTGTCCTCAAGGAATCGGCCCAGCGACTGGTGAGCAAGATCCTTCCCGAGCCGACGCGCGATGAGAAGCTCGAGCTCATCAAGAAAGCGATCCGCCGCGCGCAGAGCCTCGGTGTGACGAGCGTGCAGAACGCGGGGATGGACGCTGACGAATTCGAGCTCTACGCCGAGCTCGAACGCCGGGGAGAGCTCGGCGTCCGGATGTACGCCGCCCTTTCGGCGCCGCCCGGCTTTTCCGAGGAGGATTCGGCCCGATACGAGGAAGTGCTCAAAAAGCATCCCGGAACGGCGCTCCTCAAGACGGGCGCCATCAAGATGTACGCCGACGGAGTCATCGAATCCCATACGGGTGCGATGCTCGAGCCCTACGCCAACCGGGACACGACCGGCATTCCGAACTACACCGTCGAGGACATGAACCGCATCGTCTCGATGATGGATGGCAAAGGATGGCAGATTTTCATCCACGCGATCGGCGATCGGGGCATTCGCATGGCGCTCGATGCCTTCGAGCATGCGGCCGGTTCCAATCCCCCGCCCGCGCGGGGCCGCAGGCACCGGATCGAGCACATCGAGGCGGTGAGCGCCGCCGACATTCCGCGCTTCGGTCAGCTCGGAGTCATCGCTTCGATGCAGCCGTTCCATGCCACCCCCATCCGGAACGTGCTCGAGGTCTGGGCGGTGAATCTGGGGCCGGAGCGCGCTTCGAGGGCCTGGGCCTGGAAGAGCATTCAGGATGCCGGCGGCCGGCTGGCGTTCGGCACCGACTGGCCGGTGGTGGATCTCGACCCTCGACCGGGAATCCACACCGCCTTGACCCGTCGAACGCTGGAGGGAAAGCCGGAGGCCGGTTTCGTCCCCGAACAGCGGTTACCGCTCGAGGACGTTCTCGACGCCTGGACTTCGGGGTCGGCCTACGCCTCGTTCGAGGAGGAGCGGAAGGGCAGGCTCGCCCCCGGCATGCTCGCCGATCTCGTCGTGCTGACGACGGACGTCTTCGCCGCGCCGGTCGAGAAGGTCAAGGACTTCGAAGTAGAGACCACGGTGTTCGACGGCCGTGTCGTCTACTCCCGCGAGGTGAAACATTGATCCGACTGGCAAGTATCCTGCTTCTGTCGTTTCGGGCGCTGCTGGCGCAGGCGGCGCAGCACAACGCCGCCATTCCTTTCTCCGATGTCACCTTCATCCCGGATGAAGACGTGGGCTGCCTCGCTTACGCCATCGAAAGCGGGGACCTCGAGAACGGCCCTTCCACGCTCCTCTTGAAAGCCAGCCCCGACTGCGTCGTTCCCTGGCACTACCACACGGCGCAGGAACAATTGATGGTGGTCCAGGGCACAGTACTGACGGAAATGGAAGGCATGCCGAAGGCGATTCTCGAGTCGGGTGGCTTCGCTTTCATGGCGAGCAAGGTGAAGCACCAGTTCGCCTGCAAGTCCGCCGCCGACTGTATCCTGTTCGTGACGTTCGACCGGACGTACGACATTTTCTGGGTCCCCTCGAACGAGCGACTCCGGGAGTGATCCTGCAGAAGGCGGCAGGCTGAGAGAGGGACTCCAAGCCGATCTACGGGGATTCCAATACCAGCTGGCCCGTTCCCGTGAGCGTACAGAGGTCGATGTCCGCCACGCATCGAACCCGGGTGGAGTTCAACGTCAATCCCCCCTCGAGATGGACCGTTCCGCCCTGATTTTCGAAGTCAGCGCGACTCAAATCGACTCCCTGCGGATCCAGCCTGACGCTCAGTTCCGTGCCTCCCCCTGTGTCGGTAAACTTCACGTGGACGTATCCGAGGTCGATTCGCTCCTTCAAAGCGCGCGCACTCGATTCGCGAAGCAGGCTCGCCATGACCGGATGTTTCCCCTTCGACAAACGCTCGACCAGGTCCTCGCCCTCGAGGGGTCCGCGGACGTCCCGGCTCGGCGAGGCCTCTCCAGGGGGCGGCGGCACCGCGGTGGCCATGAGTTTCCGCAGGCTCAGCGGGCGCATGTCCGTCCACACTTCCCTGACGTAGGCGAGACACTCTTCCCTGGTTCCGGTCTTGCCTACGGCCCGCCAGCCCGGGGCTTGCTCCCGCTCGGCGGGCCAAATCGAATACTGCTCCTCGTGGTTCACCACCACGCTGTAGATAGCCTCCTGGTCCTCGTGGCTTCGGCTCACGGCGTTTCCTTGTCCGCGCTCGTTTCCGAGGATTTCTCCTCCATCTGTTCCAGAAGGGCGTCCACTTGCTCGTCGGACATCTCGTCGACCATCGAGAGCAGCTCGGCGGCGTCACCCTGGAGGTGAACCTCCCCGGCCTCGACGGGCTTCTCGTCCGTGGAGGGCTTCGGAAGCGCGGCCCCCTCCTTGTCCGGCAGCTGCTCGACCAGGTGGTTGACGAGCTTGGTCAGGCTGGGACCCTTGAGAAGCTCGACCGCGGGAAGATTCACTTTCAAGTCTCCCTCGACCCAGTTCCTGAGCTCGATCGCCATGAGGGAATCGAGGCCCAGATCGGAAAGCGGAGTCTCCATGTCCAGCTTTTCGCTGGCGACTCCCAGCACCCGGCCGACCTGCTCGCGGAGGCCCGCCTCCAGAATGGCCCGCCTTTCCGACGGGTTCGCGGCGAGAAGCGCTTTCCGAAGGGCCAATCCGCCCCGACGGGAACCTTCTTCCTTGCCCTCCGCCGCCATCTTCACCAGGTGCGCGAATCGAGGGGAGATTTTTCGGCCCGCGGCGATTTCTTCGAAGCGGCGCCAATCTACCCGCATGACGCCGCCGTGGATCCTCTCCTCACCGAGGAAGCGCGCGAGCAGCGCGAGTCCTTGAGCGGGGTTGAAGCTCTTGATGCCCATGGCCTCGAAGCGCTGGGCCACGTCCGCATGGCGAGCGACGAAGCCGGTCTCTCCCAGGAAGCCCCAGCTCACCGAGAGACCGGGCAACCCCATCGATCTTCTATGAAACGCCAAAGCGTCGAGGAAGCTGTTCGCGGACGCATAGTTGCCTTGACCTCCGGTTCCGAAGACCGCGGACATCGACGAGTAGAGAGCGAAGACGTCGAGCGGTCTCCCGAGGGTCTGCCGGTGGAGGTGGAAGGCTCCCATGACCTTGGGGGCCCACACTTCGCGCATTTGCTCCTCGTTCAAGTTCATCAAGAGCGCGTCGCGGAGGGCGAGGGCCAGATGGAACACACCGCGAAGCGGCGGCATGGTGGCGTCGATGTCCGCGAGCGTCGAGGCGACCTGTGCCCCGATCGAGACGTCGGCGGCCACCACCTTCACCTCGATACCCCGCCGGCGGAGATCGTCGACCGCCGCTCGAGCTTCCTCGGTCGAAGCACCCCGTCTTCCCATGAGAACGATATGGCGTCCTCCGCGCTCGGCTATCCAGCGCGCGGTGGCGAGGCCGAATCCTCCGAGGCCCCCGGAGATCAGATAGGTGCCGTCCCCGGCGAAGGCCACTTCCTTCGGCGCGGCGGGAACGACGGAAGCTCGACGCTCCCGCAGCGACAGAACCACTTTGCCCAGGTGCTTCGCCTGGGCCATATGGCGAAATGCGCTCACCGCGTGAGTAATCGGGAATACCCGATGGGGTAGCGGGCGGAGCCCCGTTCGTTCGAACGATTCGATCACCTCCCGCAGCAACCGCGAGAACAGCTGGGGTCGGTCGCGCATGCCCCGATCGAGATCGATCGCCATGAAAGAGACGTTCTTGCGAAAGGGCCGCATCCCCAGGCGCCGATTCTGATAGATGTCTCGTTTCCCGATTTCGAGGAACCGACCGTAGTCACGAAGAACGGACAAACCCTTGTAGATCGCCTCCCCCGACAGGGAGTTCAACACCATGTCGATGCCCTCGCCGCCCGTGGCCTCGAGCACCTCATCGGCGAAATCCAGCGAGCGTGAGTCCATGACGTGCCGGATCCCGAGGGATCGGAGAAGATCCCGCTTCTCGCTCGTGCCCGCGGTGACGAATACCTCGGCCCCTGCCTCCCAGGCCAGCTGGATCGCCGCAAGGCCCACGCCGCCCGTCGCCGCGTGGATCAGCACCCTCTCACCACGGGCGAGCCGCCCCAGGTGGTTGATGGCGTAGTGCGCGGTGAGAAAGGCGATGGGGAGCGTAGCCGCTTGTTCGAAGCTGATGTGCTCGGGCTTGGGAACGACGTAGGCGCGCTCGGCCAGGGCATGGGTTCCGAAGCTGAACGGGGTCACCGCGACCACCGCGTCTCCCCGCCGAAATTCGCTCACCCCTTCTCCGACACGCTCGATCCGACCGGCGCATTCGATCCCCAGGGGAACGGGTCCATCCGGCAGGCCGGGATAGAGCCCCAGCGCCTTCATGACATCGCTGAAGTTGAGTCCGGCCGCGGCGACGTCGATCTCCACCTGGCCGGGCCCCGGCTCGCGCCGGTGGTATGCCCGCAGCGCGAGATGATCCATGAGGCCGGGCCGAAGCGACTCCAGGCGGAAAGGCGTGGATCCGTCGCTGACCGTCCCCCCGCTCTCTCGCGCCGGTCGATCCGCGAGTCGGTTCCAGCGGTGCAAGTACCGGAGACGACCCCGAAGGGCGACCTCGTCCTCCTCGCCGTCCCGCAGGAGCTCGCCGGCGAGGGCGACGATCTCCTCTTCCGTCGGCGAGGGGCTCAGATCCAGGGAGGACGAGCGTAGCATCGGGAATTCGTTCATGATGACCCGGTTCAGGCCCCAGACGGCAGCCGCGGCCACGTTGGTCGTATTCCGGCTCCCGCCAACGGCCTCGGCGCCGCAGGTGACGATCCACAATCGAGGCGCTCCGTCCTTGATCTCGGCGAGGGCTCGAGCCAGATACACCGCGCTCAGGTTACCGAGCCTCATCACGCCGTCGAGAGACTCGTCCGTCGCGTCCTCGAGGTGCGGAGCCCTCGAGTTCCACATGTGAACGACGCCCCGACAGCGAGCACCGTGAGAACCGATCTCGTCCACGAGACGGCGAACGTCGGCGGAGTTCGTGGCCACGACTTCGAGTCGCCGGTCATCGAGGGAGCGATTCTGGTCGCCGGCCATTGCGATGAAGACGTCGCCTCCGCGAGCCCTGAGCGCGTCGGCGAGTCGTTCGCCTCGCCACCCTCCATCGGTCAAGAGCAGCCATCGTCCAGCGTCCGGCACTTCCTCGTTTTGCTCCGTCGGGACCAAGGCGGCGGCGTCCCCATCCCGAGGATCCTCGCGGCGCGCCAGGATGACGTTGTTCTGAGCCCTGGCGGTCCCGTCGTCGGAACCGCAGGTCACGTCTCCAAAGCCCTCCGATTCGAGCAGACCCTTCCAGCCGGAGAAGGGCAGCAGGGCGTGGGACGGCCGAAGCTCTCTGTCTTCGAAGCGGAAAAACCCTTCCGTCAGTCCAAAAACCAGGTCCATCGCCCGAAGCGGCCTCGCGCCCTCGAGCAGCAAGAGCAGCCCGCCGGGCGCGAGAAGCTTCTTCACGTTGCGCACGGTCTGGCGCAAATCCTTGGTGGCGTGGAGAACGTTTGCGGCGAGCACGATGTCGAACGCGGCAGGAGCAAAGCCTTGCTCGGCGGGATCGTTCTCGATATCCAACAGCTTGTATTCGATGAACGGATAGTCGCGAAATTGCTCCTGTGCCTTCAAGAAGAAGTGATTGGAGACGTCGGTGAAGAAGTACTGCGTCCGTTCTCGAGGAATCTCGGAGAGAACGTAAGAAGACAGCCCGCCCGTTCCGGCACCCACTTCCAAGAGACGCAGCTTCCGACCCTCGGGTAGTCCGTCGACCACGAACGAGATGGCGCTCGCCGCCATCATGTTGAACGGGCGCATGGTGGGCGAATGCTGGTAGAGGTGATCCGTCGTCGCCAGCGATCCCCCGGGGAAAATGAGCTCCAGGGGGTCGAGCTCGCCGCGCAGCACCCGGGCGAGGGGTACGGCGGCCCGCCGGACGAGACACAGCTCCGCGTACGAAGCGGGGTAGCGCAGCCAAAGGACACCGAAATCCGATTCGGGGTTCGCCGTGAACGGGGAACCGACGACCTCCCACTCCGAATGGATCTCCTTGAGGAAGCCGTCCGCCGCCAGCATCTTGAGAAAGCTCCCGAGCACCCGACGGTACCTGGAAGCGATCCCGCACCGCTCCACCAGCTCGTCCGTGGAGAAGCGACTTCCCGGCGAAAGACCTGCCCCCAGGTCCAGAAGTGCCTTCCACACGAAGGCCGAGCACAAAGGGTCCAGTTCCCGTTCGAGGGCGAGGGCGACGCCCTGCAGGCCCAGATCGACCTCGATGCGGGCCGCCTCCTCTCGCGTCTTCCTGCCGACTTCGCTCGGCGGAGGAAGGGCGGATGCGGCGTCTTCCCCCGTGACGTCGGCGGCCGCCAGTCGCCATTCGTATTCGTACACCAGGTCGGACAGGCTCTCCCCTCTCGCCTCGTCCACCGCCTGGCACCGGACCCCCTTCAACTCCACGATGGGAAGCCCCGCGTCATCGAAGACGGAAAGATCGGCGACGACGCTCCGCGACTGCCGTTCTACGAACCGCGCATGACCCCAGACCGTCTTCTCGCTCCGCCGGTACAGGCGCACCTGCTCGAACGCCACCGGGAGGTACACGCCCAGCTCGCTCGCGGCGTCGCCCTGGAACAGGCCCGCTACGAGCTGCAAGCAGGCGTCCAAGAGAGCGGGGTGCAGGCGGTAGTCGGCCCAGCTGCGATCGAGCTCCGGCGGGGCGACGATGCGACCGAGCACTTCTCCGTCCCCGCTCCAGACCTTTTCGATGCCCCGGAACGACGGCCCGTACTCCAGTCCCATCGCCGCCAGGAGCGCGTAGCATTCGTCGCCCGAGACTTCGCGAGAACAGCGCTCGCGTATGCGGGGGATGTGGACGGCCTCGGGCGCGCGGAGGTCGGGCGCCCACCGCAACTTGCCGGACGCATGCTTGGTCCAGGTCTGTCGCGAATCGACGCCGCGTGCGTAGACCTGGATCGTGGAGTCCTCGGGGTCCAGCACCACCTCGGTCCCGGTCGCGCTCGAGTCGGGCAGAAAGCAGGCCCGTCCGATCTCGATCTCCTCGAGGATTACGGGACCGTCCCCGAAGAAGTCCGAGGCGGCGAAGGCGGCCATTTCAACATAGCAAGTCGCCGGCAAAACCACGTGGCCTTGCACACGATGGTCGTTCAGGAAGCGCAGGGACCGCACGTCCAGCGCGTTCTTCCACGTCGGCATCGCGGCGGCGCTGCGGTACCCGAGGAGGGGGTGGCTATGCTCCGCGAGGCGGGACCGCGAGGACTCTTCCGACTCGCTCCAATGTCTCTCCCGCTGCCAGGGATAGCGAGGGAGATCGACGAACTGACCCTGGGGATTGATCGCCCTCCAATCGACGGGGGCACCCAACGTATACAGTCTCGCGAGAGCTTTGAGCATGGCCGCTCGCTCGGGCTCTTCGCGCCGAATGGAGTGCAATACGGTCGCGCTCGCCTTGCCCTTCGCTCCGGCGCACTCGAGGATGTTTCCCGCGAGAACGGGGTGCGGCGACAGCTCGACGAAGGTATCGGCGCCTTCATCGAGCAGCGTCTCGATGGCGGACGCGAAGCGCACGGGTTGGCGAACGTTCTGCCACCAGTACTCCGCATCCAGCTCCCCTGCGGTCACCGCCGCGCCCGTCACCGTCGAGATCATCTCGAGAGAGGGCGCTCCCGGGGTGATGTCCTTCAGCGCTTCGAGCAGCTCAGGGCGCATCGGGTCCATGAGCGGGCTGTGAAAGGCGTAATTGACCTTCAGGAAGCGATGAAACACTTCCTGACTCGCCAGCTCCTGGGCGATCTCGTGGAGAACGTCGGGTTCTCCCGACAACGTTACCCCGGAGGGACTGTTGATGGCCGCGACCGAGACTTCCTTCTCTCGACCTTTGAGGAGACCCGCGGCCTCCGCGGGGGTGAGTCCGACGGCGAGCATCTTTCCCCGAGCCGCCGCGAAATCCATGCATCGACCGCGATGGAAGATGACCTTCACCGCGTCTTCGAGCCCGAGGGCTCCGGCCAGGTAAGCGGCCGCGACCTCACCGACGCTGTGGCCGACGACGGCATGAGGCCGAATTCCCCAGCTTTCCCACAGAGAAGCCAGAGCCACCTGGATGGAGAAGATGGCGGGCTGAGCAACCGCCGTCTCGTCGAGCCGCGACGAGAGCTCGTCGCGTCCCAGCTCTTCGAGGAGCGACCAGCTCCCTTCCCTCCTCAGGAGCTTGTCGCATCGCTCGACGGCGGCTCGGAACACCGGCTCGCAGGCGATGAGCTCCCGGCCCATTCCCCACCATTGAGGTCCCTGGCCCGCGCAAACGAAAACCGGCTTCGGCGGTTCTTTTCCCAGGTAGCGTCCGGAAACGACGCTGGGGCGCGACTCTTCGTTCGCGAAGGCCTGGAGACCGTCGCAGAGCTCTTCCCGGGTTCCAGCCACCACAGCCAGACGGTGCTCGTGATGGGTGCGGCGGGTCGCCGTCGACCATGCGATGTCCTCGAGCGCTAGGCCCGATTCAGCGGGGTCGACGATGTGCTCTTTGTGGATGCGCGCCATCGCCCGAAGCGCCTCGAGGCTGCGGGCAGCGAGAGGAACCAGCAGGGGACGACGGGAGCGCGCCGCGGCCGAAACATCAGAGGGCCGCGCTTCCTGTGCGGGAGCGCTCGCCATGATGACATGAGAGTTCGTCCCTCCGAATCCAAAGGAATTGACGCCCGCGAGAAGCCTCCCGGCCTTCGGCCAGGGCCCGAGCTCTTGCTGCACGCGAAGGTGGAGCTCGTCGAACGGAATGTCGGGATTCGGCTCCCGAAAGTGAAGATTCCGGGGGATGAGACCGTGCTTCATCGCGAGCGCGACTTTGATCATGCCCGCGATTCCCGCGGCGGGCTCCAGGTGACCGATGTTGGTCTTTACCGATCCGAGAACGCAGCAGTCCCCCGCGGCGCGCCCGGCTCCGTAGACCCTGCCCAGGGCTCGGGCTTCTATCGGGTCGCCGACCAGAGTCCCGGTGCCGTGCGCCTCGACGAACTGGATATCGTGGGGCGCGACGCCCGCGCGGCGGCAGGTTTCGCGGAGGAGCGCTTCCTGCGCCTCCTGACCAGGCACGGTCATGCTGCTGGTGCGCCCGTCTTGATTGGAGCCCGTGGCCAGGATCAGCGCGTATACGCGATCTCCATCCTCCCGGGCCCTGGAGAACGGCTTCAAAACCACCATTCCTGCGCCTTCGGCCCGGACGAAACCGTTCGCGGTAGCGTCGAACGCCTTGCAATGGCCATCGGGTGAAAGCATCGAGAGCCGGCTGAACCCGATCCAAGGCTCCGGCTTGATGAGAACGTTCACGCCTCCCACGAGGGCCATCGTGATTTCCCGCCGCCAGAGCCCCTCGCAGGCGAGATGAGCGGCGACCAGGGACGAGGAACAGGCGGTGTCGAGCGCGACGCTCATGCCCCTCAGGTTGAAGAAATAGGAGATTCGATTCGCGGCGATGCTGAGGGCCCCGCCGGTGTTGGAATGGGCGTCGATGAGCATGCGAGCGAACTCGCCCTGCTGGATGGTGGAATAGTCGTAGCTCGAGATGCCGACGAAAACCCCGGTTTCGGTGCCCGCGATCCGCGCCATGGAAAAGCCCGCGTCTTCCAGGGCGTCGGCCGAGACCTCCAAAATAAGACGCTGCTGCGGATCCATGAGAGCCGCTTCACGCGGGGATATTCCGAAGAATCCTGCGTCGAAGAGATCGATGCCCTCGATGAAGCCGCCCTTCACCGCATTGGTCTTGCCGGGTGCGCCCGGCTCGGGGTCATAGAACGCTTTCGCGTTCCACCGGTCGGCCGGAACTTCGCTGACGACGTCCCGCCCTTCCACGAGAAGCCGCCAAAAGCTTCCCGGCTCTCCACTCTTCCGGGAAACCGACATCCGATCCCGACGATCGCAATCGGATCGTCGTGCAGCGCCCCCGATTCCATTCTTGACCCCGACCTGTCTGATTGTGTTTCGAACGTTCGGACGGGACGAAGAGCGAAGTCGTTCCGAGATCCCTTTCAGCTTCTTCCCTCACTCTTTCGCACCTTCTTTTCGCACCCTCGGCGGCTCGGCCGAGCCTGACCTTCACCTCAGCGCAGGCTTCTCGGACGAAATCGTCGCTCGAGGTTACACACCGTCCGACGACCGAAACTTCAGGGGATGTCATCGCTCAGGCAACTTCACGTCGGCCGCGTAAATCATGAGATTTTTCCCGTACCGTAGGCTCCCAGAAGGCCACCCGAGGGATTCTTACCCGCGGCAATGCAGCCAGTTTTTCCTTCTGCTGCCCGGACCAGCTCCCTATCTTCGAGAGACCGCCGCCATCGTCTCCAGAGTCCCCTCGTCGAGGGACCTCCGGTGATCGACGATCCCATGAGGGCAGTTAGTGTTGTCCGTAGTCTCCGCGTGTCAAGTCCGAGATGGGTCCGCTGGAAGCCCTCTTCCGACACCTCGAGTCTGCGACACCGGTAAATCCGGCCCCGGACGAGATGTCCTTCGCTTGAAGAGCGCGCACGAATCCGCTCGCGGGAGCTAACGGTCCGAGCCAGCTTGAAGAGCGTGGAGGATGCTGCGGCAATCGTTGTCGGGACGGACACAATCGGGACTCGCGCGTCAATCGGCGCCGTTTTGAGCACGATGCGAATGGAAGGGTACCGTCGGATGCGTGGAGTTGTCGGATAGCTGCGGTATAATCGCGCCTGCACGAGACGACGGCCTTTCGGCCGAGCGGACCCATGTCGTCGAACGACATCCTCACAGACTATCGCGCATCGCGTGAGAAGCGCATTGACAGAGCGTGCTCTGTCACGCTCCTTTCTTGAGCCTCAACTTCGAACAGAACGGGCACGTGACCGCGTGCTGTTACAACCGGAGTTACGTCCTCGGGACGTATCCGGAGCAGAGCGTCCGCGAAATCTGGAAAGGCGCCAGCGCTCGCGCCCTTCGGGAAGCCTTCCTTCGGAACGAGGAGGCGCCGGGGTGCGAGCTCTGCTTCCATCAGCTGAACAACCGGAACTTCGGCGGAGTTTTGATGCGGAACTTCGACCAGTACTCCGGCGACTCCGACTACAGACCTGCCGTCGACGCCGAGGCTCCCCGCGTGCTGGAGTTCGAGATTGCGAACACGTGCAACCTCGAGTGCATCATGTGCTCCGGCTATTGGTCGTCGTCGATTCGTTCCCATCGCGAGAAGCTCCCCCCGCTGCGCAGCCCGTACGACCGGTCCTTCGTCGAGCAGCTCGAGGAGTTCCTTCCCACGGTCGCAGGCGCGAAGTTCCTGGGCGGAGAGCCGTTTCTCATCGAACGGTACTACGACATCTGGGAGCGGTTCTCCCGCTTGAATCCCAGCGCCCAGCTCGCGATCACGACCAACGCTACGATCCTGCCGGAGCGAGCCCGGGCGCTTCTCGAGCGGCTCCGCGTCGACTTCGCTGTCTCGCTCGACGGGTTCACCCCCGCGACCTACGAGGCGATTCGTAAGAATGCACGGTTCGACGACGTGATGGCCAACGTCGACTATCTGCTCGACTATACGCGCCGGCGCGGAACGGAGTTCTCCATCGCCATCTGTCCGATGACCTACAACTGGCGGGAGATCCCCGCGCTGCTCGAGTTCTGCGAGGGACGGAAGATAGGGCTCCATTTCAATATGGTCTTGAAACCGTTCGAGGCCTCCCTCGGCGGGCTACCCCCGGACGAGTTGGCCGAGGTCATCGACTACCTCGAGAGCGTTCGTCCTTCCGGCGAAGCCGAGTGCGGTCGGACGAACCAGCGTCATTGGGAGGGGCTGCTGAATCAATTGCGCGGCTGGCACCAGGAGAAAGCTGGAATTTGCTCGTTCCTGCTCCAATTTGGAGGACAAGCGTCCAGAACTTCGCCGCTCGCCACGACGGCTCCACCACCGATTGGACCGTTCCGGAGGGCTACAAGCGGCTGCTGCCGTCCGTCATTTTCGTCGTTCTGCTTCGCCCGGGAGCAGGCGAAGGGAGACCGGGTGGAATTCTTGACTCTCCTGCCCCGACCCCGATTCCGCTCACGGAAGACGGCGAACCTCCGACCACGGGCGACCTCCTCCTCGTTGCGCACCTGTTCTGTAAGTTCCTCGAGGAGCAGGAGAGCGGGCGGGGACTCCGCTCACACCGAACCTCTCGTCGACCAGCAGCGCCTGCTCTGGGAATACGTTACCCGGCGCGGCGGCTCCGATCCGGAGTGGATGGAGAAAGTCGGCGATTGGCTGGAGGAACGGCTCCGAAACGGAGAGAGTGCTGAACTGATCCCGTGGATTCGGGCCTTGGTGGATGCGCTCGAAGGTCGTGCGACGATTGGCAGCGCGAGCTCGCAGGAGGGCCTGGGTACTCTACAGAAGCGAGGGGCTGGACGACGACGAGTACCGGAGCGTGGCGGCCTACTTCGACAGCCCTGGTCGAGCGATTCTTCCCCGACCATCCGCAATCGGCGTCAGACTGGACCTGGCGCTCGGACGCGCACAGGTCCCTCCCATTCGAGACCTGGTCGATCTTCGCCGCGTGTTCGACGCGCTGTACCTTTTCCATCGCTGCTACGAGCCGACCGAAGACCACGCCGCGTTCCGTCGCCGTCTCGATAGCTGTGATGGCCATCGTGGTTGAATCCGGAAAGACCGAGGCGGCCTATCGGTCTCTCGAAGCTGCCGATCCCGGTAACGTGTACTGAGCATTGGCGCACGCTTCCGAGGAGGAATTGCGGAGTCAACTCGAGGCTCTCGCGTGATCGCGTCCGTCTAATTCCTAAACGACGAGCGCTCCTGCGGGAACTTCAGGGACGAACAACGCACCAACTGGGGGCGGCACGAGCGGCGGCCAAGCGACCCGCCCTCCACCTCGCTCAAGAGGGGACGAGCCCGTGGGCCCGGAGAAATCGCTCGATCTCTTCGGCCGCCAGGCGATGCGCAACTTCGTTCGGATGGGCGTCGATGTGGTGGACGCGAAGCTCCTCCGACCCGTGGCCGCTGAGCAATATCGGCCCCAAGTCCAAGACCGGAATGCCTGTCCCTCGAACGGCTTCATTCACGACTGCGATGAGCTGCTGCCACGGCTCAAAACTCGATTGTCGGAAAATCACCACCGCCAGCTTGGCGCCGCGCTGTTGACAGGCGTCGTTGAGACGCAACAGTTCGTGAACGCTGGAGGTAAAGTCGTGCGTTCGCTCGGGCTGCTGCAGCCTTCGGAGCCGGCCCACAGACTTGACAAGGGGGGCTCTTTGGATTCCAAGTACCGGTGTCTGTCCTCCCAGAACGAGAGATCATCATTGAGCACCATGGTGAGGAGAACAACCTGCGGCATGTAGGCCGATGAGAACAACTCGTAGGATAGTCGTTCCTCTCGGGTCGAATACCCCCCCGCACCTCCGTTGACAACCTCATATCGGATCGCCTGGCCTCGCACACCTGCCGCGACGTTGAGCCCTCTCTCGAGCCGGGCGGCAAACGTATCCTCTTCGTGCACACCTGCGCCGAGCGTGTACGAGTCGCCGAGCGCCAGGATACGAAACTTCCCCGGCGGCGTGGGGATGGCGTAATCCGAGCCCCGGAAACCAAGGCTGTTGAAGCGATAGCTCACGAAGAATTGAGGTTGGGGCTCGCGGTCGCGGCCGGTCGACACGTCGCGCAGCACCACGTTCATGAACTCGACTGG
>CAVQUX010000029.1:0-9653 GCA_963716925.1 uncultured Acidobacteriota bacterium
GGCCAATCAACGAGTGTCGTCTCCATGGGGACTCGCCGCGGAACTCGACGATTTCCAGACCAACCGTTCGCGGAGACCTGTCGGTCCATTCGGGGCGCGAATTAGAACATCCTTAGAGCCTTCGTAGGACTTTGCCGGCGCTGGGCCGTAGATCACTACATAGACACACGCGATTCAAAACATGGAGCCCGTCGAAATCGATGTCAACGGGCAAAAGGAGGCTCGATCATGAAAGAGATTCTCATCACCCTCGCCCTTGCGGCCGCTCTTGTTGCGTCCGCCTGTACGGACGACAGCCCCCTCAGTCCGGACCCGCTGCCCGGCAACCAGCAGAATGCCTGTCAGGGCTCGGAGAGGGAGCGGCCCTGCCCGGCCGACCAATCGGGCGAAACAGGTCCATAACGGCGACTGCTTATCGCACATGCGGAGCCCGCGCGGCACCGACCCGGGCACGCGGGGCTCTCCCACTTCGGGAGCCGCCGATCCCGTCGAGGAGCCTTCCAGTCCGAGAGACGCGGCGCCTTGGCTCCCCAAAGCGGCGCCCTCTCTTTGTCTACTGCGCAGCGGGCACGCGGCGCTTCCGCTCCTCGAACCACCGGGAGGATAACGTTGAAGTGGTTGATCGCAGGCCTCGCGGGCGGTTTCTGGGGAGAAGGCTTGCCCTCCGCCCGATAGAAAGGCGCGGCCCTTCATGTCCAGCCGGATTCGAAGCCGGCTTCGTTTGAGGGCTGGAGCTCGAATCACGGCCGACGGTCCGCTGCGAATTTCAGAGTTCCCTGAGAAGTCCGTTAGGACTCTTCCCAGGCCCCGCGTCGTATACTTCGGCCGGCGCTCTCTCCCTCAACTTCCGGCGAAGGAGCGCGTCGAGCGGAGACGGGAGTGAGAGCGGTAGGTGAGCTCGATTGCGCCGACGCGGATCTCGTCGCCGTCCTGGAGCTGCGCCGATCCCTCGATCCGGGCGCCGTTCAAGTGGGTGCCGTTCTTGCTGCCCAGGTCCGCCAGCATCGCCTGGCCCGCCTCGAGAAGGATGCGCGCATGATGACGCGAGATCGTGGAGGATCCGAGACTGACCCGACAGTCGCTGCTCCGCCCGATCAGGTTCTCTCCGGGGGCGAGGGTGATTTCCTTGGATCCCAAGAACAAGCTGGCGCCGGCCTCCTCCGGAGAGGCATTCCCGGAATCCGTATCGACTGCCGGTCCGTGAAACGCGTAGCCATACCGGTGCAGCGTGCGAATGAAGCGAGGGCTCCGCGGCTCGTCGCCGAGGGCAGCGCGCAGCTCGGCGACGAGGTTGTGGAGACTCGCATCCGAGACGAACGTGTTCGGCCAGAGCAGCTCGTGGAGCTTCTCCTTCGAGAACGCGCGCGGACGCTGGTCCACGAGGATGGTGAGAAGCTCGAAGGCTTTGGGCGAGAGAGGAACCGACTCGCCACTCCGACGCAGGAGTCGGGCCTCTCGAATGAGCTCGCAATCACCGAAGAGGAGGGGCATCGTCGCGACGGAATGGTACCGGGCCCTCAGGCCGGAGGCAAACCATGAGAGCTTTGCTCATCCTCCTTTCGCTGGCGAGCCCCCTTCTGGGACAGACCTACCACGGCGGAATTCGGGGTGTGGTGCGGGACGCCGGCGGCGTCATTCCCGGCGCCGCGGTCACTGTTCGGAGCGAGTCCACCCGGACGACCCGTACGACGGTCACGAATGACGTCGGCCAGTACGCCTTTCCCAGCCTGCAGCCGGGAACTTACACGGTCGCGGTGGAGGTCCAGGGCTTCGCCCCCTACGAGCGGCCGGGAGTGGAAGTCGGAGTCCAGAGCTTCTTCGTGCTCGACGTTCAGCTCGAGATCGGAGGGGTCGCCGAGTCCATCGTGGTCAACGCCGAATCCCCGGTCCTGGAAACAGCCGACGCGTCGCGCGGGTCCTCGCTCGAGGGGGTCGAGCTGGAAACACTTCCCACGGCGTCCCGGAACCCCTTCTACATGGCGATCACCACTCCGAACGTGGTTCCGAGTGGCGTTCCCGAGTTCAATCGAATGCAGGATCAGAACGCCACCGCCAACTTCTCCATCGGCGGCGGGCCGCGAGGCGCCAACAACTACACCATCGACGGAATCTCCATCACCGACCTGAGAAACCGGGCGGTCATCATTCCCAGCATCGAATCCGTCGAAGAGGTCAAGATCCAGGTGAGCACCTACGACGCGGAAATGGGACGGACGGGAGGCGGTGTTTTCAACACCCTTCACAAGTCGGGCTCGAACGCGTGGCATGGAAGCGCGCTGGTGCAGAACCGGCCTCCATGGGCGACGGGCCAGCTCTACTTCGCGAAGCAGGCGAACGAGCCGAAGCCCGATGGCTACTACTGGCTCTACGGAGGGTCCGGGGGAGGTCCCGATCATCCCGAACCGGACGTTCTTCTGGGCGGCGACCGAGGGGTACCGCACGAGCGTCGCCCGGAATACGCTTCTCGTTCTTCCCACGGCGGCGGAAGCGCGCGGAGACTTCTCGCAATCGAACCGGATCCTCTACGATCCGCTCACCACGAGGCCGGATCCAAATCACCCCGGCCAGTACATACGCGATCCTTTTCCCGGAAACATGATCCCCGACGACCGACTCAATCCGGTCGGTCTCAATCTGGCGGCTTTTCTCGCCGCCCGCGGCTCGGGCGAGGTGAGCGCGAGCGCTTCCGTGGTGGACGCCGCCGATCAGTTCTCTTTCAACCTCCAGCACCAGTTCAGCGATCGCAACTCTCTGAGCGGGACCTACATGTACTACGACTCCGACGAGCCCTTTCCGCTCTTCTACGGAGGGCCTTCGGATCCGAACAACGGCGAGCTCTTCCGCCAGGTCCACTTCCTCGCGGTGAACGACACCTGGGTCGTGAGCGACGATACCGTGCTCTCCTTTCGGTACGGGTACTTCGCGTTTACGGACGAGGTGCGCTATCCCACCTACGATCCGGGACAGCTCGGTTTCTCGTCGAACTACCTTTCCCAGATCACGGGCCAGGTCTTCCCCGAGATCTCCGTCGCGGACTACGGAGAAGGGTTTACCACCCACGGCACGTTGGACTCGGACGACGTCCTCCATTTCTCCCATGAGGTGAACGGCACCGCATCGAAGCTCGTCGGCAATCACACCCTGAAGTTCGGGGCCGGCTATCGCCGGATCGGAAGCGAGTACTTTCCTCCCCGGCCCCGCCGCGGGGAGCTTCGAGTTCGACCGGGGCTTCACCGCCGGCCCCGATCCCACCAACCCGGCTCGGAGTTCGGGCGATTCGCTGGCGAGCCTCCTTCTCGGCTTTCCCGCAGGAGGCGAGCTGCCGCGGAACACGGCTTTCGAGTATCTCATCGACTACTTCGGAGGATTCATCCAGGACGACTGGCGCGTGAGCGAGAGCATCGTCCTGAACCTCGGCCTTCGGCTCGAGCATGAGACCGGACTTCGTGAGAAGAACGACCAGTCGGTCGTGGGTTTCGACCGCGAGACCGCCTGGCCGGTCCAGCCCGTCCCCGGCATGACGCTCCGCGGGGGCCTCATGTACGCGGGGGTCGACGGCAATCCGACGGAAGAGGGCGACCCCACCGCTCTCAAATGGGGACCTAGAGCCGGACTCTCCTGGTCGCTCGACGAAAGAACGGTCCTGCGCGGGGGATTCGGCCTGTTCTGGGCCCCTTACCAACCCACGCCTCCCGCCGCGCGCGCGCGCGGATACAGCGCCCTCACGCCCTACCGCGCTTCCACTGACGGGGGGCTGACGCCCGCGGGAACACTGACCGACCCGTTCCCGCAAGGGGTCGAGGAGCCGGCGGGGGCGAGCCGGGGCCTCCTGACAGGAGCGGGCACGAATGTCGAGTTCCCCGATCAGTTTCGAAAGTCCGCCTACGTCCAGCAGTATTCCATCGAGGTGCAGCGGGAGCTCTCGGGATTGCTCGTCCTGTCGGCGGGCTATCTCGGAAGCCGTTCGGAGCGGCTCGGGCTCAGTAGCGGACAGTCCGCCGTCTCGGTCAACATCAATCAGGTCGATCCGCGCTACCTCGAGCTCGGCTCGGAGCTGTTGACGCCGGTCGAGAACCCCTTCTACGGAGACGCGAGGTTCGGAACGTTGAGCCAGAGCCCGACGACGACCCGATCCCAGCTTCTCCGCCCGTACCCGCAGTTCCTGTCGACCTTGGCCTCCCAGATGAGCGAGGGGCGAAGGCGATACGACGCGATGACGTTCGAAACCGAGCGGAGGTTTCGGCGCGGATGGGGGGCGCGGGTCAATTACACGTTCAGTCGCACCAGTGACAACGTCGGCGGAGAGGCGAATGCGTTTTCGAACCGGCCCCAGGGGTTCCTGAACAGCTACGACCTCGATTAGGAGTACAGTCGCTCGATCACCGATACCCCTCATCGATTGAACGTCTCGGGAATCGTCGAGCTTCCCCTGGGTGTGACTTTTTCGGTCACCGGCTACTTGCAGAGCGGCTTTCCCGTCGCGGTGTTCCAAGGCCTCAACAACACCGGTCTCCTCGGTGACCTGCAGCGACCGAACGTCGCGACCGGTGTCGAGCCGGGGCACGAGGGAAGCACGGAGGAGAATCTGGGAAGCTTCCTGAACCGGACGGCGTGGACCCAGGCCTCGGCCTTCACGTTCGGAAACGCGCCGCGAACCGACACGAGCGTGCGGACGCCCTCGCGCAACAACTGGGACGTCGCCCTCCAGAAAGATCTTTCCGTCGGCGCCGGGAGCCTCCTGCTGAGGGTCGAAGTCATCAACCTGTTCGACCACGCCGACTTCAGCGGTCCGGTGGGTAACTTCAGCTCTCCGAATTTCGGAAAGATCTGGGCGTCGGAGGATTCCCGAGGCTCGCCCAGTTCACCGTGCGTTATCAGTGGTAGGCACGCGTCGCTTCAATTCCTCGAACCAGCCTTGAACCAGCTGGATGCGGAGCGGCGCGGTTCCTCCGCGCCGGGCTTGATCATGAGCAACCGGCCATCGGGTGCGATGTCGTAGCTCGAACCGTAGATGATTCCGACGTAGCGTTCTTCGAAGAGCATCTGCGGTCTGCCGCTCCTCACCGCAGGCGCGGTTTCGATGGACACCGCCATGATGGTTCGAGTCTGAGCCGAGGGCAGCGTGTAGAAAATCTCGTCGCCGTCGGGGCCCAGACTGGCTCGACACCGCCTTCGCTCGAGACTTGCCGTGGACCGCCGGATCCCGGGAAAGGTTGAATGAAAAGTTCCTCATTCCAGTTGTATGCGATCCAGCGGCCGTCGGGAGAAAATCGTGGCTTGTTCGGCTTTCCCGAAGCCTTCGCGAAGGGCTCGATGCGGGGTTCTCCGTCGGGACGGAGGACGGCCAGGGACCAGTCGTCCGATGGGTCGGTTTCCATGTACACGAGCGCCTTTCCGTCGGGGGACCAGTCGTAAGGCCACTGGCGAAGGTCGCTCTCCGTCAGCCGCTCAGCGACGCCCGTGCCATCGGCGGGTTTCCAGAACAGATTCCGGGCCTCACCTGTGCCGGATGCGAACGTGATACGACTGCCGTCCGGTGTCCACACGGGGGCCTCGTTGAAGCCCTCGAACGTGACGCGGTGCTCGGTCCCGCGCGAAAGGTCGTAGACCCAGATATCCTTGCCGTCCGCCTTCTCGATCGAGACGGCTAGCTGCGTTCCGTTGGGGGAGAGCCGCGGAGTCGAGAACGCTCGGGGGCCAGAGAGACCTTCCTCCCGCCCGGTTCGGTCCACCCATACGAGAGTTCGTCCTTCGAGCAAAGGACGGGGAACGTAAACCAGGGTTCCGTCCTCCGCGATGTTGAAGGATCAGCCGTCATTTGGGACTGCCGTTCACGTTCTCGACGACCAGGACCGAGGGGCCCGAGATTTCCAGACGGCGGACGTCGAAGGGCGCGGCGAAGATGGAGTTTCCCCTCCCGTAGACGAGGTGCCCCGTGGGAGCGAAACGGGCGGAGAATGCGTTCTCCAGTAACCGTTTCCTTTCACGTGTCGCGAGCGTCAAGACCTCAATACCGAAGTTGCCGTTTTTGTCATGACGAGTGACGAGCAGGGCTTCGCCTCCCGGAAGCTTTGGGGCTTGTGGAAGTCGAGCTCGCCCTTTTCCGCCTCCCGCTCGAGGAGCGGCGTCGGCTCTCCGCCCTCCGCGGAGACCTGCAGGAGACCAGAAGGCGATGCTGCCGAAGACGATGGTCCCGTCTTCTCTCCAGTTCGCGCCGATGACGTCGTCGACGTCACAGAGAGTGACGGGCTCTCCCCCGCCGACCGGGATCTTCTTGAGCTTCCCGTCGGCGAAGAAGCCAATCCATTGCCCATCCGGTGAGAAGAAGGGCGAATTCGCACGCTGCGGTCCCCTCAGAGGCCGCGGTGAGAGCTGATCCAGGGGTTGCAGGTGCCGCCAGTTCGCGCGCAAACACGAGACGCGAACCATCCGGGAAACGATTACGCGCCAGCAATCGGGCGTCCGTCGGCGGTTGAATGACAAAACGTCTCACCGCGTGGGGCGGAAGATCGCTTCCGCCAGAAAGAACTAACGCAGCGAACCGCCGAGGCCGCGATCGAGGCGAGGACCCAGGGAAGGAATTTCATAAAGCGCGGCGACGGAGGCAGCCGGGAGCATCGCGCGCTTCTGGAGGGCGCCCGATTCGAAGTCTCCCTTGACCTCCTCGAGGTCGTTCCTCAAGTCGACGGCGCTCTGATACCTCTCGGTCAGCCCTTTCGAGAGGCAGCGGCGCACGATTCGGGAGAGCTCGTGGGGGACGCGAGGGTCCACGTCGCTCACCAGCGGTGGCGTATCTTTGAGAATCCCGGAGAGAACCGAGGCGGCGCTCTCCCCCGAGAACGGGTGACGCCCGGCAAGCAATTGATAGAGGATGATGCCCAGAGAAAAAATATCGGACCGGGGATCGACTTTCTTCCCCTCCGCCTGCTCCGGAGACATGTAGGCCACCGTGCCGACAATCATCCCGGGAGAGGTCACCGACTTCGTCGGGAGATGACTCAGGGCCACGGGATCCGAATCTCCGCCCGTCGCTCTCATCTTCGCGAGGCCGAAGTCGAGGATCTTCACCCGCCGCTCGTCCGTCAGCATGATGTTGTCGGGCTTGAGGTCGCGGTGGACGATCCCCTGCAGGTGCGCGGCAGAGAGGGCATCCGCCAGGGGAACGGCGATGTCGAAGAACTCGCGGAGCGACGTCCGCTGAATGGAAGCAGTCAGCGTCTTGCCGCGAACCAGCTCCATGGTGATGAAATGAACGCCGTCCGCTTCTTCCACCGAGTGAACGGTGACGATGTTCGGGTGGTTGAGAGCCGCGACCGCCCGGGCTTCGCTCTCGAACCGTTGCAGCCGCTCGGCCGATTCCGCCAGCTCTGGGGGAAGGATCTTGAGCGCGATCCGTCGGCGGAGCTTCGCGTCTTCCGCGAGGTAGACCTCGCCCATGCCTCCGGCCCCCAGCCTCTCGAGGATTCGATAGTGTCCCAGGACCGGCTGCACGGTTATCGCTCGGGAGGCGACGTGGGGACGCGGCGCTTCAGCTCCTCGAACCAGCCCTGGACCAGCTGAATGCGGAGAGGTGTTATTTCGTCTTCGCTCGGCTTGATCATCAGGAACCGGCCGTCGGCAGCGATGTCAAAGCTCGCGCCGTAGGGCGCGCGGACGTACCTCTGCTCGAAAAGCTTCTGCGGTCTGCCGCTCCTCACAGACGGCGAGGTTTCGATTGCGACCGCCATCGCGGTGAATAAGTCCCCGCCTTGCCTGGCAACATGTAAAGAAGCTCTCGGCCATTGGGCGCCCAAAGGGGATCGCGCCCGCCGTTGATTGAGATTTGCCGCGGGCCTCCTGGACCTGGAAAAGGCTGGATAAAGACCTCGGCGTTCGAAGCATACGCTATCCAGCGCCCGTCGGGAGAAAAACGGGGTTTGTCGTGCCGCCCCCGCGTCCGAGTCAAAGGCTCGGTTCGGGGTTCCCCATCCAAACGTAGGAGCGCCAGCGACCAATAGTCCGTGGGATCGGTTTCCATGAACGCGAGAGTCTTTCCGTCGGGGGACCAGTCAGAGGGCCATTGGCTGAGCTCGCTCTCGGTCAGCCGTTCCGCGACGCCGCTGCCGTCCGCGGGTTTCCAGAAAAGGTTTCGACCGCCGCTCTCGCCGGACGTAAACGTTAGCCGACTTCCGTCCGGCGTCCAGACAGGGGACTCGTTCTGGCCCTCGAACGTCACCCGGTGCTCCGTGTCTCGCTCGAGGTCGAAGACCCAGATGTCTTGACGATCGGCGTCCTCGATCGAGACTGCCAGCTGCTTCCCGTCGGGGGACAGCCGTGGATTGGAAAACGCGCGCGGGGCTATGGGGAGCGTCTCTTCCGTTCCGTTACGATCGACCCACACCAGAGAGCGGCCGTCGCGTGAGGGTCGGGGAACGTACACCAGCGTTCCGTCCTTGGCCATGCTGAAGTAAACCTGACCATCCTTGGGAGCGCCGTCCACGTTCTCGACGACCAGAACCGACGTGCCCGAAACCTCCATGCGACCGAGGTCGAAGGGCGCGGCGAGGAGTGAGTTCCCCCTCCCGTAGACCAGATGTCCCGTCGGAGCGAAGCGGCCGTAGAACGCGTCCTCCAACAGGCGCTTCCTCTCCTCTGTCGCGAACGAATACACGTCGATGCCGAAGACGCCGCTCTTATCGTGGCGCGTGAGAAGCATCGCTTCGCCTCCGGGGAGGACCTGCGGGTAGTGAAAGTCGAGCTCCCCCTGTTCGGCGTCGGGCACCAGGATTGACCGGGGCTCTCCGCCCTCCGCGGAGACTTGCCGCAAAGGGCCGTTGATGCCGCCAAAAAAGATGTTTCCGTCTTCTCCCCAGTTCGCTCCGATGAGGTTTTCCGCGTCGCCGAGGGTGACCGGCTCCCCGCCGGACACCGGCACTTTCTTGAGCTTCCCTTCGGCGGCGAAGCCGACCCACTCCCCGTTGGGCGAGAAGAACGATCCGTAGGCTCCGTCCGTTCCCGCGAGCGGCCGGGTGCGAACTGGTCCAGAGACTGTAGATAGATCAAATCTCTGTCGTCCTGTTGGCTCGAAACAGAAGTCGCGAACCGTCCGGTGAAAGGTGCACGTCCCCGATGAGCCGGCTCTCCGCCAGCGGCCGAACGACGAACCGCCTCACAGGCTGCGGTGGAACGTCACCCGCCGGGGTGAGCAGGATCGTCGCGACGGCCGCCGCACCCAGGATCGCAGCGAGCGCCCAGGGAAGAAATTTCGTCAACGCGCGCGCGGATGGCGCCGGGAAGCCTCGATCGCTTCTCGAGAGCCCCGGATTCGAAATCCTCCTTCACTTCCTGGAGGTCGTTCCTTAGGTCGAGGGCACTCTGATAGCGCCGCGTCACTCCCTTCTCCAGGCAGCGGCGCACGATGCGCGAGAGCTCGTACGGGACACGGGAGTCGTGCTCGCTCACGAGCGGCGGTGTGTCTTTCAGGATCCCCGACAGAACCGAAGTGGCACTGTCCCCGGGAAAGGGGTGACGTCCCGCGAGCAACTGAAAGAGGATGATTCCCAGAGAAAAAATATCGGACCTTTGATCGACCCCCTTCCCCTCGGCTTGCTCCGGCGACATGTAGGCCACCGTGCCGACGATGACGCCGGGAGAGGTCACCGACTTCGTCGGAA
>CAVQUX010000030.1:0-7661 GCA_963716925.1 uncultured Acidobacteriota bacterium
CAGGATCTCGCCGACCGCAGCGAGTCGGGACCTCGACAGGACAATCGGATACTTCGAGCGCGGCAACGTAGCTGGTTTTCTGTGGGCTATGGCCTGGACCACGAGCCGCTCTACCCCCGTTTCGCACAATCTGCGGTGATTCATTAGCCCGGCGGAGGTTCGAACCTCGTCCCGGGGGCCGACTGGGTGCGGTTGATTTACTCAACGTACTGAGTAAAATTACTCAATAGATTGAGTAAATGGGCAAAGCTGGTTTCCGCCGACCCGCGCTCCATCGAAGCCTCACTGCGAGACTACGCGGGCCCCGCCGATTCATCGGCGGCGACGACTTGAAAAACCCGGCCAACCCTCCCGCCTACCGACCTTCGGAGGCGGCCGGTTGCGTTACCGCGTTCCCGCGAGAACGATCTCGACGGGGACCGCGGCCGCCCCGCCGACCGCGACCGTGACGAGGGCTTCGCGCCCGTCGACGAGCGCCGCTTTGAGCGTTAGGTTCCCGCGGGGGACCGCGAGCGCGATCCGGCCGTCCGCGTCCGCCTGTCCTTGCACGCCGCGCACTTTGCGGCCATCGACCGCGGCGACGCCCACGATCGCGTTCGGCACGGGATTTCCTTCGGCGTCTACCACCCGGACTTCCGCCTTCCCCGCGGGCCGGAGGGCCATCTCGAGATCGTCCGTCCCTGAGGAGACGCCGAAAGCTAGGGCGAAGCCCGCGAGCTCGTTTCCGGAGAGAACGTTGTAGCGCCCTGGGGAGAGCCCGTCGAGGACGAAACTCCCGTCGACGAGGCTCCGGCTCACGGCCATGTTCATCGTGATCGCCGAAACGCTGGCGACGTCCTCGATCGCGAGGACCGTGAGGCCTCCCGCGCCGCGCCCTCCTTCGTCGAGAACCCTTCCCGCGACGCGAAGACCCTTGGAAAGGGCGAGGACGAGATCGGAGACACCGCCTTCGGCTACCGTGGCCTTCTTCTGTTCCCTTCCATACCCTTCCGCCGAGCCCATGATCGTGTACTCCCCCGGCTCGACCTCGAGCTCGAACTGCCCGTCGACTCCCACCTGGACGCTCGTGTCGGCGGACGTGCCGGGCTTCGAGGAGCGAGCGTTCACCCAGGCTCCCGCGACGGAGGCTTCCGTCTCCCGATCGATCACCCGTCCCGAGATCGTTGCTCCCCCGAAATCCAGGTCCAGGGGAAAGCTCTCCGCGTCGGGAATGGCGACGATCCTCGAAGGGAGTCCGACCCCGTGGGAGGACGGGTTGAGACGATACTCACCGGGCTCGTCGACGAGAAGCTCGTAGTAGCCGTCCTCGCCCGAGACCGCCGCCAGATACTGCGGGCCGGGGGCGCGCGGCCCGCCGGGCATGCCGGACATCATCATCGAGACGCCCGCGTTCACCGGCCAGAGCTCGATTGCGACTCCCGAAAATGGCGAGCCCCCTCTCGTCACACGTCCCGAAACCAGGACTTTCCGGGAGAGGAACTCGACGTAGCGCGTATCGCCCTCGACGATCTCGACTTCCTTCCTCTGGACGGTGTAGGTCGCAGGGGGCGAGGTCCAGAGAAGCTGCACCTCCGCGCTCCCCGTGGGGAGGTGCTCGAAGCGGAAGACCCCGTCTGGATCGGTCTGAACCGACGAGTCGCCCACTCCGCGGAACCCCCTGGGGTCCGGGATTACCTGGATCGTGCGTCCGCCGATATCCGACCCATCGCGGCTTCGAACGACGCCTTCGAGGGCGCCTCCCCGGCGCATGACGATCTCCACTTCCGTCGTTCCAGCTCGAGCGTCGATCTCGAGCCGCTCGATCCGGCTCTGGGCGTAGCTCGGGTGAGTCGCGAGAAGACTCACCGCTCCGTCGGGGAGGCCTTCGATGCGGAACCGTCCCCGTCGGTCGGACGAGGCGTCGTAGGAAACGCTGCCGTACGCGCGAAAGCCCGGGGCCCGGACGGCGATCGAAGCCCCCGGCACCGGCTCCTCGGAGGAGTCGACGACGGTGCCCTCGATCGTTCCGCCGCGACGCAGCCGAAGCGTTCCTAGATCGGTGGCCTCTCCCGACGAGACGATCACTTTCGAAAGGGCTTCGGTGACGAAGTTCCGCGCCTGGATCTCGACGGCGTACTCCCCCTCGGGAACGTTCTCGATTGCGAAAGTCCCTTGCTCATTCTGAGCTCGATCGAATCCGCCCGCTCGTCCATCGGAGGCGCGAGTCCGGGCGGTGAACGAGGGAACCGGCCGTCCCTCGGGATCGACCACCGTGCCTCGAATCGAGCCGGCGGGCGTCAGACGGATCGTCACCGCTCCCTTGCCGGGCTCCGCCGCGGTTCGCTCCGAGACTCCATAGCCTGGAACCCTCGCCACCAGCTCGTAGATTCCCTCGCCGAGCCCAGCGAAGACGAAACGTCCCTCCACATCGGTGGAGGCTTCATGCCACCCCTCCTCGGTTGGAAACATTCTGCTCTCCGAACGGAAAGCGGTGACGAACGCGTTCTCGAGGGGTCCGCCGCTCGCGTCGACGACGCGGCCCCGGATCGAGAGGCCGGCTTCGAGCACGATCTCGCCGAGGTCTTCTTCCGGGGCGCGGCCGCTCACCGAGACCTCGACGTCCTTTCTTCCGTACTCGCGCGCCTCCGCGCGCAGGAGGTGCTCTCCCGGAGGAAGCGGCCCCAGCGAGAAGAACCCTTCGGCGTCGGTGTCGGAGGTCATCCGGGCTCGAACGGCCTCGGGCACTCCTCCTCCGTCGAGCGCTCGAAGCGAGACCTTTCCCGCGATCCCTTCCTCCTCGGTGTTCATCAACCGACCCGAGAGCGTTACCCCTCTCGAAAGCTCGAGCTCGATCTCGACGTCGCGCTCCTGGGTCAAATCCACCTCGCGCGAAACCGGGGCGAAACCCTCTTGCCGCACGAAGAGCCGATACAGGCCGGGCGCGAAGCCGAGGAGCGCGAACCGCCCCTGAGCGTCGCTCACCTCGTCGCCGCCGGAATCGGACATCGGATCCGAAGACCTCGGGGAAATGGTGGCCCCTTCGAGGGGCTCGCCTCTTTCATCGAGGATGCGACCGTAGATTCCGGTCCCGGGGAAGAGGTAGAGCTCGAGAGAAGCTCCGGGCGCCGCATCCGGCTTCACCGCCCGGCCGTAGCCGGCAGCGGTCCCGATCACCTCGGCTCCCTTGCCCACCCCCTCCAGGCGGAACTCGCCGCGGTCGTCGGTCAGGGTCTCGAGGAGTCCAAATCGCGGATTCGACGGATCCCGGGTGAGCGAGAGACGGGTCGAGACCACTGCTCCCGGGATGGGGTCCAGGGACTCTCCATCGCGGACGACTCCGGAAACGATCCCCTCGGCTCGCGTGAGAACGATCGAGAGGGGCTCCCTGGGATCGACGTTCGGGCCGCGCCACAGGACGCGGCCGGGCGCGTGGGCCTCCACGGATACCGGTCCCGATCCTTCGATCTCGATCCGGAACCGCCCGTCCGCGTCGGAAACGCCGCTCGCCGGAGGCGCCCCGAGGCGCGAGACCAGGACCGCGGCTCCCTCGATCGGAAGATTCCGTTCATCGAGGACGATCCCGGCAAGCGAGGAGATCGCGAGGAGGTAGCTCCACACTGAAAACCTCCCGTGTGCGGTATTGTAACGCGGATCGCCGCGAGGGACGGGTCATCTGGAGCCGATGAGATCGAGGATCTCGCCGACCGCCTCCACCCGGAGGTCGCCCTCCATCCGGACTCCCACGAACCAGATTCCAGCCCCCCGGGCGGCGTCTCGATCGAAAGTGGTGTCCCCGACCATCCACGCTTCCTCCGGCTCGACGTTCAGGAGGCGCGACGCGAGAAGGAGTGGGTCGGGCGCGGGTTTCCCCCGGGGCGCATCGCCTCCGCCGACGACGACGTCGGGCGCGGCTCCCGCCCTCTCGACGATCGAGGTCGCGAGCGACTTCTGGGTGTTGGTCACCACCGCCGTCACGATGCGCTCCTCACGCAGCCATCGAAAGACCTCCGGCACCTCTCCCGGCACCACCAGATGCGCGAGGTGCTCGAAGTAGTGCTCCTGATAGAAGCGCTCGACGTCTCTGACGGAATGCCCGGGAAAGAACCGATCGCGATCCGCGAGAGTACTCTGTCCCCAGCTCTCGCGGTAGAGCTCCTGCGAGATCGCCTCGTAGCCGAGCTCCCGCGCGGTGTGGTTGAGAAGGTGGAACCAGACGGCGTAGCTGTCGATGAGGACTCCGTCGAGGTCGAAGAGGATGGCGCGGGGCCTTTCTCTCATGGCTCTCATGTTCGTGCTACCAGAGCTCGAGCTGCCTCTCGGACGCCTCGAGCGAATCGCCGGTTCGCCTGCGGTAGATCTCGCGCACCGTCTCGATGGTGTCCGCCTCGTCGGGCCGCTTGTCGTCGCGGTAGGCTTTGAGCCTCGCGAAGCGGAGAGCGAGTCCCCCGGGATAATGCGGGCTCTTCTGGATATCGTTGAAGGCAATCTCCACCACGAGCTCCGGTCTCACGCGCACCACCCAGTCTCCCCTCTCGGTCGCGATTTCCTGGAGCTTCCTCGTCTGCCACGCGAGGATCTCGTCCGTCATTCCCTTGAAGGTCTTTCCCAGCATCACGAACTCTCCGGTCGAGGGGTCGCGCGCGCCCAGGTGGAGGTTGCTGAGCCACCCCCGCCTCCGGCCGCTGCCCCACTCGGCCGCCAGCACCACGAGGTCGAGAGTCTCCGCCGTCTTGAGCTTGAGCCACGCTTTTCCGCGCGAGCCCGCTTCGTAGGGAGCATCGAGGGACTTCGCCAGGATCCCCTCATGCCCCGCGCCGAGCGCTTTCCCGACGAAGGTCTGCGCCTCCTCCGCGTCGGACGTCGTAAGACGCGGCACGATCATCTCTCCGCCCAGCGTCCGGCTGAGGATGGCGAATCTCTCGCTCGCGGGCCGGGAGGTGAGGTCGACGCCGTCGAGAAACAGGCAGTCGAAGAAGACCGCCGTCAGCGGCAGGGCGCTCCGCAGCGCCGCGACCTCCAGCTTGCGGCCGAATCTGCGCATCGTCGTCTGGAACGGAAGCGGGCGCCCGTCGGCATCGAGAGCGATGGCCTCTCCGTCGAGCACCAGACTTCGGGCGGCGGCTTCGCGGATTCGCTCCTCGATCTCGGGACAGGCCTGGGTGACTTCGTTCGATTGCCGGCTGTAAACGCGGACGTCGCCGTCCGACTTGTGCACCTGGATCCGCGCGCCGTCGAGCTTGTACTCCAGGGCGGCGGTGCCGAGGGCCGCGAGCGCCTCCGAGACGTTCTCCGCCGTTTGCGCCAGCATCGGCTGGATGGGGCGAAACAACTCGAGATGAAACCGCGCGAGGCCCGAAGCTCCCTCCTCGAGCGCCGTTCGCGCGACGAGGCCGAGGTCGCCCGAGAGCATGAACGCGCGGCGAACGCCTTCCGCAGGCGCGGCTGCTGCCTTCGCGATCGCCTCCAGCATGACCCCCTCGAGCGAGCCCTGTCTCAAATCCTCGAGCAAGAGTCGCGTGAGAAAGTCCTGCTCCTCCCGGGTAGCGCGGCGATAAAGGCCGCGCAGTATCTCGAGCCGGGCCGCGCTCGAGCCCGCGCCGCCGACACTCTCGAGCTCCCCGAGGATCCCATCGACCTCCCTGAGGCCGAGGGACGGCGCCTTTGCCCCTTCGACCCGGCGCATGTCCTTCAGAGTCGCGTGGCCAATCCCGAGGCGTCCCCGCGGAAGACGGCCCGACAGGCACGAGACCACGAGAGGCACTTCGTCGACCGGCGCCCGGCCGAGGACCTCGCCGAGGAGCGCCATTTTCTCGAGCCGGCTCGGGGTCTCGGAAAGGCGGCTCGAGGTTTCGACGATCTCCGCGAGCTTCATGCGTCGAACCACGCTAGCACGTTATGATTGCCCCGGAGGAACGACTTGAAGGCCCCATTCCCGAGCTTTGCCCGTGGGCTGGCGTTGGCGCTCGTGCTCGCCTTCGCGCGGCCCGCGGCCGCGGCCGGCGAAGCCGCGGCGCCGATGAGACGGGCGCTCGCGTTCCTCCTCGCCCGCCAGGTCCAGGAGCCGCTCGACATCCTCGTGGACGGGGAGCGCGTCCGTGATTATCCAGGCGACTGGCCGCAGTTCTTCAGCTTGCGGGGAAGCCCGGCGCTCCGGGTCCGCGACGCGAGCCCGTTCATGGTCGCTTTCATTCACCACTCCCTCACCCTGGTGGTGGAGGACAACCGGCAGGCGCTGGGACTGAGCGGACGAGACGTTCGGGACGCCCGCGATATGCGGCGGCGCGCGGTCGCGCTCCTCTCTCGCTTCGAATCGCCCGCCGGCGCTCCCGATGCCGGCACCTTCGGATTCTGGCCCTACGACCAGCATCCGGGCGTACCGTCGCCCGCCGTCGAGCGCGCCCTCATCTCCTGGCTGCGCGGTCCGATCCTCGGAGGCGCGCGGGTCCCTCTGAACCTCACCGTGTTTCCAACCCCGCTCGCGATCCCGAGCGATGCCGACGTCACCGCCACCACCTACGCGGCGCTCCTCGACGACGCCCGGCTCGACGGGGGAGGGGCGGGCGGCGTGCCGTTCCAACAGTTCTTCGCCGACTGGCGCGATCGGGGAGATGTGCCGCGCAGGCTGAACCCGCCGTGGCTGCCGCCGGCGAGCGGCGCTTTTCTCACCTGGCTCACCTACCGGGAGCCGGGAGCTCCCGTTTTTCCGAACGACGTGGACCTGGTGGTCAACGCCAACGTCCTCTTCGCGCTCGGACGCTACCATCGGCTCGACGCTCCGGGTGTCTCCGAAGCCATCGACCTGATCCGACTGGTGACCGCCCTCGGTTTGCACCGCGATCGTTTCGAGGAGCTGACCGAGTACTACCCCGACAACTTCGTTTTCCACTATGCGGTGTCTCGCGCGTATTACGAAGGCGGGGTCACGTCGCTCGCTCCCGCGGTCGAGATTCTGGCCGACGATCTCGAGACGTCGGCGATAGAGCGCGCGGACGGCACGGCGTACTGGGATCGCGGCGCCCCTCAGCTCAACACCGCGTTCGCGATCCTCACCCTGCTCAACGCCGGCCGCGAGTCTCCCCTCGTCGACCGCGCCTCCGACTACCTCGCTCTCGAGCAGAACCGGGCGGGTGGATACGACGCGGCTCCCTTCTTCTTCGGCCGCGCCGACGGCGGACAGGTCTTCGAGTTCTCTTCGTCCGCTTTCACGACGGGAATGGTCCTGGAAGCGCTGGCTCGGAGCGCGCTCGCCTCTCGATAGAAAAAATCGGGCCCCCGAGGCTCGTGCCCCGGGAGCCCGATGGGGAAGGCGTCTTATTTTCCGTCGTCGCGCGAATCGAGGATCCGGGCCACCAGCTGGCGCCCCGCGGGCACGAGCTCCCCGGAATCCTCCTTCGGGTCCTTGGGGTAGGCGTACACCACGAGCGCAGGGACGTACTCCGCTGATTCGGAGGCGACCTCCACCTCCTCCGGGTTCCCCTCGTCCGTCGGGTCTGGAGTCTCGACCTCCTTGGACAGCACGTAAGCGATGTGTGCCTCCACCTTCGCGATCGACCCGCAGACAGCGCCGTCGCTCAGCTCCTCTGCGGTCCTCATCACCAACTCCTCCCGGGGAAGAGGGTTGGGCTCGAGCCCCGGAACGAGGCCGAACGAAGGCCAGAGATCCGCATGCGAGCGACCTGGCC
>CAVQUX010000031.1:0-9420 GCA_963716925.1 uncultured Acidobacteriota bacterium
ATCCCGGCGAATACCGTCTCAACGTCACCATGCCGGGTTTCGCGAGCTACGTTCGCGAGGGAATCCTCCTCGCGACCGGGCAGGGCGTCACCATGGACGCCGGGCTCCAGGTCGAGGGAGTCACGGAGACGGTCACGGTGACCGGAGAGTCTCCGATGATCTCGACCCGGGAGTCGAAGGTGGGCGGAGTCGTCGACACGGAGCAGATCGAGAACGTCCCCATCAATACCCGGGACGTCCAGCAGCTCGCGCTCCTCGTGCCCGGCGCGAAGAAGGCGAACAACTTCGACCCCACCAAGGGGCGGGTTCCCGCCATCAGCTTCGGAACCAACGGAACCGGCCGCGGCATCCTTTATATGCTGGACGGCGGCGACAACACGGATGACGCCGTCGGTGGCATCGTGCAGCAGGTTTCGATGGACTCCATCCAGGAGTTCGAGGTCGTGACTTCGCGGATCAAGGCCGAGTACGCCCGTGCCGGCGGCGGAGCCATCACCATGGTGACCAAGTCGGGCACCAATGAGTTCCACGGGTCGGTCTTCGAGTACTTCCGCGACAAGTCGTTGAACGCCGAGACCGAGCCGGAGCAGTTGGCGGGGCAGGGCAAGGCCCCCTTCAAACGACACCAGTTCGGCGGGACCGTGGGCGGTCCGATTGTCAAGGACAAGGCGTTCTTCTTCGCGACCTACGAGCGCGTTCAGGAGGACTTCAACTCGATCCTCGCGATCGACCCCTCCGCCGCGTCCCTCTACGATCCGGCGTTCATCGATTCCCACGGGGGCTTCGGCGCTATCGCGCAACCCTTTACCCGCAATTATTTCACCGCCAAGTTCACACAGCAGTTCAACGCCGCCAACCGGCTCGACGTGCGCTATGCCTTCGAGAGCAACGTGCGCGACGGCGATCAGGTGGGAGACGGTTTCGTGTTTTCCGTCTCGCAGGATCAGGCCGCCACGCAGACCAACGACCTATGGAGCATCCTCGGCCGCGTACAGTCCCTGGTGGGGACCGCCGGCTTCAACGAGTTCGTGTTCCAGGCGAGCGACTTCGTCAACATCATCCAGGGCGTGGGGCAGACCGACTTCCATCAGCCGGATCGTCCGACGCTCACGTACCCGAGCGCGACCTTCGGTCAGAACGCAAATACGCCGCAGGAAACGTTCCAACGGAAGTTCCAGTTCCGAGATACGTTCGCGTACTCGGTCAACACCCATGACCTCAAGTTCGGCGGAGAAGTCCTGAAGGGTGACCCCTTCGGTTTCGATCTTCCGTTCTCGAACAACGGGTCGTTCTACTACGCCAACGACGGCGATCCCACCAATGCCGCCACCACGTTCAGCCAGTTCGATCTGATCCCGCGGATGGAGATCCCCTATACGGTTTACGGGTTCTTCGCCCAGGACGACTGGCGGGTGAACGACTCACTGACGCTGAATCTCGGACTCCGCTATGACGTGGAGATTGGGACTCTATCGAACGTGTTGTACGGACCGAACGCCGAGTTTCTGATCTCCGACCCACGGAGCCCGTATGCCGGAATGGGTGAGCTTCAGGACGACACGAACAACTGGTCGCCCCGCCTGGGTTTCGCCTGGGACATCGGGGCCCGGGGCAAGACCGTGGTACGCGGAGGATATGGTCTCTTCTACGACAAGATCGTCGCCAACGCGACTCTCTACACCCTGATCGATTGGGCCGAAGTCCGAGGCGTTTCCATCGAGAACCCGTCCTTCGGACCAGAGAACGTCCCTGCGTTCCAGGACCTGTTCGAGATTGCCGGCTTCCCATTGCCGTACGAGCCCATCATTCCGCCCGGATTCCAGTTCCCCAAGACCGAACAGATCACCATCGGCGTGAGTCATCAGTTCACGCCGACTCTCGCCTTCGACGTGGACTACATCCACTCCCACGGGGACGAGCGGGGAAAGGTCGCCGATCTCAACGAGCGCCACGTTCGGGGAAGCAATGCATCCCGTCTCTTCTATCCCGAGCGGTCGGGGCGGCTCCGCATCATCGATAATCGCGGTATCGACGACTATGACGGGCTCCAGTTCTCTCTTCGGAAGCGGTTCACGAACAGCATCCAGTACACCGTCAACTACACCTATGGAGACCTGCGGGGAAGCGCGGAAAGCGGTTTCAGCCAGGAGGCGGAGTGCTTCGAGTGCGTGGGAGACGATCGGGACACCGGAAACCTGGGCAATGACACCACGCACGCCTTCACCACCGGCGCCATCTTCGCCCTTCCCGCGGATTTTCAGTTCTCGTTCCTGCTTCTGGCAGAGAACGGGCGACCTCTAACCGCCCGCTCCAGCACCGACCTCAACGGGAACGGACGGACGGGAGCGCAGTGCATCTGCGATTACACCGTCGGCCCCAACGGCGAGGATCCCGGACGAGGCAACTTCCGCGGCGACCCGACGGTGACGTTGGACCTGCGCGTCGCGAAATTCTTCCGCTTCTCCGGCGACAAGAACGTTCAGGTCGCCTTCGAGACGTTCAATATGTTCAATCGCGTGAACAAGGGGCGGAACTTCGAGACCACGTTCGAGTCCCCGAACTTCGGCGGCTGGAACCAGGGTCTGGAGACGAATCAGCTTCAGATCCAGCTCAGCGCGCGCTTCCAGTTCTAAGCGAGTAGCAGCGAGGGAGCGATCCAGCAGGGGAGGCCGAAAGGCCTCCCCTGATTTTTTGGGGGGGGCCTTGGCGGGCTCAGTGCTCTTCGCGAATGCGCTTCCAAAGCTTTTGGCTTTCCGACGGAAGGCGCACCACTTCAGAGTTCACTTCCGCTTCGATGGAAGCCGCGCTCTCGTGGCTTTCCAAGAGCGATCGTATGTCCCACGCATCCTTCGGTCCACCGGCATATAGTTTCAAGAGGACGAGCCCCGCAGGTCCCGCTACCTTGACGGTGACTTCCCCAATCGAGGTGATTTCGGAGGATTCGACGATCTTCTTCTGCCATCCGTAGCGGCCGACGATCACGTCGACCGTTCGCTCGCCCGCCATCGCCAAGCGCGCGCTACCCGCCAGAGGATCTTCGTGGTCGCCCCTCAGCGAGCGCACGTCGACGCCGCGACCTCGAAGGTCGCTCCAGAGCTGCTCTTGAAGCACTCTGTCGTCCAGGGTGAAAAGGTCGATGTCGGCGGTGGATCGGCTCACGCCGTGGATCGCCAGGGCCGCGGCGCCAATGAGGGTATGGTCGATGGCGTTGCTGTCGAGGAGCGCGACCACGTCCTGGAGAAGACTCATTCCAGGACGTCGAGCATGACACGTGACAACCGGCGGCCGGCCTGGCTACCGCGCTCCAGCCGGCGCCGGGCTTCGTCGCGGCCGACTCCGTGGGCCGCCGCGTACGCATCGATCGCCCGATCACCCAGAAGCAGCGCCTCCGCCAGGCGCTCGGCGGGAGTCATCTTCCGGAGCCGCTCGAGGCTCTCGAAGCGTAATCGGTCGGCGACCGTGCTCATAGCATGAGTATAAACGAGGCGACCTGCGGGACCCTAAATCCCCCTATCGGGCACCGAGAACGGTTCTCAGGTCGGGCTGCGCGGGCTGGATTTCGAGAGAGCGCTTGAAGAGCGCTTCGCCCTTCGCCCTCTCCCCTGCTTCCAAGTAAGCGAACCCCAGGCTGTTCAAGATTAGAGTCGAGTTCGGGGAAAGCTCGAGCGCCTTCTCGAAGAGAGGGATCGCCTGCTCCATCCTCCCCGAGAGGGCCTGGACGTGCCCGAGCCCCAGGTACAGCTCGGCCGCCTGGGGACGAACCTCGAGCGACTCGCGGAAGAGCTCCTCCGCCTCCTCGAGCCGCCTCTGGGTCAGGAGAAGATTGCCGAGCTGGACCCTGGGCTCGATCTCGGAAGGCGCACCTTCGATCGCCGCGCGAAACAGCTTCTCCGCGTAGGGAAGCGAGCCGCTCATCATCGCGATCTTCCCCTGGAGGAGGAGGACGGAGGGAGCCTTGTCATCCCTTTCGGCGGCTTTCTTGAACGCCGCCTCCGCCTCGGAGCGCGAGCGCGCCAGGAGGTGCAGCTGGGCGAGCTCGACCCAGGGCTCGGGTGAGGCGTCGTCGATCGACGCCGCGCGCTCGAGAGCCAGCCGCGCTTCCGCCGCGCGTCCGAGGCGAAGGAGGCTCATGCCGAGAAGAAGCGTGCCGTCGAAATCCGAGGGCTCGCGCGAGAGAACGCCCTTGCACTGCTCCACGGCCTCGGAAAAGCGGCCCCGCTCGAAATACGCGAGGGCGAGGTACGTTCGCGCCAGAAGGAGGTCCGGCTCCCCTCGCACCGCGACTTCGAGCTCCACGATGGCCCGATCCATCTCGCCCCGGGCCACGAGATCCATTCCGCCTCGTACCCGCTCCCATACGTCCAGGCGATTCTTGGGATCCGGCAGAGCGCCCGAAGCCGACGGCGTGCTTTCGGAGCTCAGATAACCGAGGCTTCGCAGGACGGCGCGCGTTTCGGCGTCGACGACCTTTTCCGTCGAGCCCGTGCCTTCGGTGGCGTGCTCGAGCCGGGCGAGCTCCGACGCCAGCTCCCGGAGTTTTCCCGGATTCTCCGACGCGAGATTCCTCGTTTCGCCAGGGTCGCTCGCGATCCGGTAGAGCTCGGGCTCGGGGGCTTCGATGTACTTCCACTCGCCGGCGCGCAGGCTCCGAAGCTCGCTCCAGCCCAGATTCAAGCGGGGAAAGTAGGTTTCGGCGTAGGACACCTCGGGAGGAAGCTCCTTTCCTTCGAACGCTGGCACGAGGCTCCTTCCCTGACATCGCCCACAGCGCTCTCTCATTCCGAGGAGATCGAGAACCGTCGGCACGAGGTCGATCGAGCGCGCGGGCTCCTCCACGACGGCGCCCGCCGGAACTCCGGGCCCTCGAAGGAGCCAGGGGACTCTCATCGTGCTGTCGTAAACGAAGAGAGAGTGCGTACTCTCGCCGTGCTCGCCGAGCCCCTCTCCATGATCCGCGGTAACGGCGACCACCGCCTCCCTGGATACGGCGCCGAGGAGCTCTTTCAGCACGGAGTCGACGTAGGCCACTTCTCCCTCGTAATCGTCGGGGAACGGGTCCGGAGGATCGTAAGGCGCGTGAGGGTCGAAGAGGTGCACCCACACGAAGTACAGACCGTCCCCCCTCGCCTCGATCCACTTCCGTGCGGAAACGACGACCGAAGACGCCGGACGCTCGGAGAGCGAGACCCTCGAGCGGGAGCGGCCCAGGGAGTCGTCGTACAGGTCGAATCCCTGGTCGAGCCCGAATCGGGAGTCCACCGGAAACCCGCCGACGAACGCCGCCGTCGAGTACCCCGCTCCTTTGAGGATCTCGGCGAGGGTCTCCATTTCCCCCGGAAGCCGGAAGCGGCCGTTGTCCCGCACGCCGTGATACGTAGGATAGGTTCCGGTCAGGATCGAGCTGTGAGAAGGAAGCGTGAGCGGGCTCTGCGCGAAGACGTTCTGAAAACGCGCGCCCTCGCGCGCGAACGCGTCGAGCGCCGGGGTAGCCGTCATGCCTCCATAGACCCCCAACCGGTCCGCGCGAAGCGTATCGATGGTCACGAGAACGATGCTTCGGGGCGCGCGCGAAACGCCGGGAGCGCAGCTCGAGAGCAGCAGCAGGGCGACGACGCAGAAACGGCTCGTCATCGAGCGCGCTTTTCGAGGCGCTCGTAGGCGCGCTCGTGCTCCTGAGCCTCGGCATCGCGGCCCAGCTCCCGCAGGGCCTGCGCGAGGTTCAGGTGCGCGGAGGCATAATCAGGATCGAGGCGGACCGCCTCCTCGAACTGAGAGACCGCTCGATCGAACTCGCGTCTCTCGGAATAGAGGACCCCGAGCCCGTTTCGCGGAAGAGCGAGCCCGGCGTCGGCGGCGATGGCGCTCTCGAACGCCGTCACGGCTTCCTCGCCGCGGCCGGATCGCGACAGGAGGACTCCGAGATCGCTCCACGCGAGAGCGTTGTCCCTCGAAATCGCGAGGCTGCGGCGGAGGCGCGCTTCCGCCTCCGGCACGTTCCCCTTGGCGAGGAGCACCGAAGCGCTCAGATGGAGCGCCGCCGCGTCGTCGGGCACGAGCGAAATCGCCCTCTCGGCCGCCGCCTCCGCCTCGTCGAGCCTTCCGGCATCGAGCAGGAGCTCGCCCCGCGCCATCTGCAGGCCGGGCTCGTCCGGCTGGAGCTGGACCGCCCGCGAGACGAGATCGAGGGCATCGGCGCTTCGCCCCTGACGTCGATAGAGCTTCGCGAGCTCGAAGAGGGACGCCACGTTGTCCGGCGCTATCCGGGCCGCGTGCTCGAAGCGCTCGACTTCCTCTTGAGTCTTGCTGAGCTCCTGGAACCGCGCGAGCGCCGCCTGCGCCTCCGCCGTTTTCCCCTGCCGCGCCAGGAGACGCCCGAGCTGATAGTAGGCGTCGACGAGGTACGGGGCTTCCTCGATCGCCAGGCGACAGTGCTCGACCGCCTGGTCGATCTCGCCCGATGCCGTATAGAGCCGCGCGAGCTCGTTGTGGGCATCAGCGCGGACGCTCGGCTCGGAAAGCGCCGACTGGAGCGACGCGATCGCGCCGTCGCGTTCTCCCAGCTTCGAGAGAGTAATCCCGAGATGGAACTGAGCGAAGCGGTTCTCGGGCTCGAGCGCGAGGGCCTCACCGAATCTCGCGCGCGCGTCTTCGAACCGCCCGATGTTCAACAGACAGTAGCCGAGGTCGACGAGGACCGACGCGCTCGACTCCCCCGCCTCCACCACCCGCTGCAGCTCCTCGGCAGCTTCCTTGAAAGCCCCCCGCTTGAGCTGGGCCCTGGCGAGCGCTTTGCGAACGGGAGCGCCCGCCGCCCCTCCGGCGATGGCCTGCTCGAACGCCGCGACCGACTCCTGGTAGAGACCGAGATCCGAGAGCACGCTCGCGAGCCGGAGGGACGATTGCACGTTTCCCGGGCGGAGCTCGAGCGCCTTCTGGAGCGCCTTCCGGGCTTCTCCCAGCATTCCGCTCTCGTGGCAGGCGACTCCCAGGAGGTGATAGGCGGAGGCGTCCTTCGGCTCGAGCTCCACGAGCTTGCGGAATTCCTCCCTCGCCTCGAGGTACCGCTTCTGCCCCAGCCGGAGTCGTCCGAGGTTGAAGCGCGCGGCGGCGAGACCCGGGTCGAGAGCCACCGCGGCCTCGAACCGGGCGGCGGCGGCGCCGTCGTTTCCGAGCGCGAGCTCCGCCACCCCTCGCAGGAGGTACACGGGTGCGAGAGCCTTCGGTGTACCCCCGTCAGGGGATTCCGGCGCGAGGGGGAGAAGGAGCGAAAGCGCCTTCGACGGTTGTCTCTGGTCGAGAGCTTCCTTCGCCTGCTGGAAAACCTCCCCGGGGGTCTGGACGAAGACGGCGAGGAGCAAAGGAAAGAGCATCGTCACTAAGGGGACCGCTTCACCTCTTGGAGGAACTCGACGACCTGGGGCTGATCCGGGGCCAGCTCCAGAGAGCGCGTGAGCGTCGCGACCGCGGCCTCCCGGTTCCCCATGGCGAACTCCGTCTCTCCCAGCGCGTTCAAGAGGCCCACGTCCTCGCCGGCGGACTCGATCGCTTTCCGGTAGGCCTCCGCCGCTTCGGCGTACTTCCCGAGACGAAACCGGGCCAGCCCGAGGAGCGCCAGAGCATCCACGTTGGCGCCCTCGCGGGAAACGGCCTCGAGAGCGGTCTTCTCCCCTTCTTCCGGATTCCCGCCCAGGATCTCCGCGCGAGCCTTTCCGCAGCGCGCGTCCTGGAAGTAGGGCTCGTAATCGAGAGAGATCCGGAAGAAGCGGATCGCCTCGTCATAGCGCTCGGCCACGAGATAGTGATGCGCCTTTCGAGAGTACTGCTGCGCGGGAGTGAGCTCCGGCGGAAGACCCACGGTGCTCAAGCGTCCCATCTCCTGCGTGGCGCCCACCTCGAAATCGAGGCGCGCCAGGTCCGAGAACGATCCCCCCTCCTCGCTCACGAGCGCCTCGAGCTGGTAGCTCCCCTCGGCGAGCGCGGCGCCGGACAGGACCTTGAGCACGTCCACCGTGTCGGGCTCCGAGACCCGCGGGCGAAACCGGTTCGTTTCGTCGAGAACCGTCTCCTCGCCCCGTTTGAGGGTGAAGCGCACCGATACTTGAGGATCCGAGGACGCCGGTTTCTCTGGAAGGTAGACTGAAAGGTACGCAAGGAGCCTCTGCCCGGCGCCGAAGCGGTGGTTCGGCTTCGGGTAGAGCCGCAGATGTCCGAATTGATGGGGAATCCCGGTCACCGCTGACGCCGCCGCGTCGTCGGCCTTGAAGGCGCCGACGAAGCTCGAGACCGCCGCCCTTTCCTCCGGGAACGAGGGGACGGCCACGATCCGCTCGACGACCCCGAGCCGCCTTCCGACGAAGTCCCGGACGTAGAGCTGGAGACGGTATCGCCCCGGCAGGAGATCGACCATTCGCTGGAAGAGGATGGGATAGTGCCGCGCGGTCTCCCAGTCGGCGGACGGGATCTCGATCTCCAGCGAGTCGCGGAACTCCTCGAGGATCTCCCCGCTCTCGATATGAGTGAAGGTGCCGATGAGGTCGTAGCGTCCGAGCATCCTCTCGTCGTACTGATTCACCCGGAGGTTCTCGGCGGCGATCTCGAGGGCGAGGTGCGCTTCGGAAAAACCGTCCGCGCCGCGAAAGTAATCGATGTTGAAGTCCACCGGGAGCTCTCCGCCGAAGCTCGCTTCCGCGGTGACCGAGGCCCTCAGGTTCTTGCGGGTCTTCTCGAAGACGAAGCCGGGAGTCCGGAGGTCGGAGAGAACCGCCTCGGAAGACATCATGTTCTGTCCCGGCCCGACGGTCTCCGCCGCCTTGACGATATCGACGTCCCAACGCTGACGGGCGCTGAACGGCACCTGGTTGCCGAACCCGACCATCCCGCGGACCACGGGGTCGGCGATGAGGGCCTTCATCCCGTCGAACGCCGGACTGAAGAGCCGATACTCTCCGGCGCCGTTCCGCTTGAAGAATATGAGCTGGAGCGCGTTGGGAAAGAGCGGGATGTCGAGGTTGTAGTAGTACCAGATCTGGAGAGGAAAGAGGTCCTGGTTGTTGGGGTAGGACATCACGTCCTGGGGCTCGCCCAGGACGATGTACATCCGGCCCCGCTCGGTCATCCAGCCCGGCCTCGACTCGCGGTACTTGTCGTTGGCCTCGCGAATGCGCTTGAAGTGCTCTTCCCGGAACTCGTTCACCGCGGTCTCGGGGACGGGATCGCGCACCTGCCAGAACCTCTCGATGAACTCGTCGCGCTCGACCGCGGTCGCGAGGCCGAGGAAGCTCTCGCGCTCGGAGTCCGTCATGATGTAGACCGCTTCCTCGTCGAGAAAGCGCCGGTGCTCCTTCGAAAGGTCGGGCTCCGAGCCCAGTAATAGGAGCGAAACGAGGCCGAGCATTGCTTCCATCATACTTCAACAGCGTG
>CAVQUX010000032.1:0-10993 GCA_963716925.1 uncultured Acidobacteriota bacterium
CGAGCTCCCGCGCCCGGATGCAACCTCATCCTGCAACGATCCCTTCCCGGCGCGGTTCCGAGCGGAGGAATCCGGTCGGCCAGGCGTTTCTACGGCTTTCTATTCTCCCAGCGCCTTCACGGCGCGCTGCCGGACACCCTCATCGCTGTCCCCGGTCGCCTGTCGGAGCACGGGCTCGGCCAGGGGTCCGAGCTTCGCTGCCGCTTCCACGGCCAGGTAGCGCACGTCCGCATGCGGCGACGCGAGGGCTTCACGGAGGTAAGGGAGGGCGATCTCCGCCGCCGGCGGCCCGATATCCATGAAGCCTCCGATCGCAATCCGGCGGCGCTCGCTGGTTCCCGCCCGGGCGCACTCGAGATAGAAGGCCATTGGCAACTCGGTCTCTCCCAGCTCGAGGAGAGCACCCGCTGCGCAGTTCCGGACGCTGACCGACTCGGTGACGCTGTGAAGAACCGCGGTGAGATCGGGAATCGCCTCCTGCGCTCGCGCGTGCCCGAGGTCGAGGGCGGCCTCGCAGCGGGTCATCGAGCTCGACGCGTTCTGGAGCTGCTCGCGGGCACGGGCTACGCGCGCGACGTGACGCTGAGCGCGTTCTTGGTCCGCGGCCTTTCGTTCGGCTGCGGCCCGTGCATCTTCCTGGAACGCTCGCGCCTCCTCGAGGCGACTTTCCTCTTCGGCCCGTCGTGCCCCCCGACGACTGTACTGGTACCCCGAGAGGGCTGCCGCGAATATCGTCGCGAAGGCGGGCGGCACGGCGGCTGCCTTGAAGACCGCGAACCAAGGGAACGGCTGCGAGGAGTCCCACCAGCGCTTGAGCCCGCGTCCGAACGCCAGTAGGCCGGCGAGGACGGCTCCGTAGGCAACGACGAATTCCTGTCCAGGGGACGCGAGGAGAAACGTGACACCCGTGACAACGCCGCCGAGGGAGAACCAGAATGCGCCGGAAACGAGAGCGCCGTTTCCGCCGGGGTCCGCTCCCTCGTCGCCTCGATCGCGAGGTTCCGCCCCGGCGCCCCTTGCGGGTCGAGGCTCGCGGAGCGCCCGCTCGACGAAGCGCTGGGCCGAGGGGCGCGAGAGGCCCGTGGCCATGAGCTCTCGGACAAGGTCTTCCCTCGATTTGCCGGCTTCGACCGACCGCCGGATGCGCTCGGAGAGGCTTTCCCGGGCACTCACTCCCGTGGACTCCTTCGGTCAGGGCGACAGCCGGTCCCGCGATTGGTCATGTAGAATAAATAAATGATACACCTCGCGACATGGAAGTCACGCAAGCTGTTCTTGACCGCGCTCGTTCTCGCGTGCGCCACCAGCTGCAATACCGGGTCGAGGCTTCCGCAGGAGCTGACCTTCGAGGGACGCTCCCTCGAAAAAGCAACGGCGTGGTCGCGCGGGGAGATCTCCGGTGTGGTTTTCGTGCCGCCGGGAGAGAAGCTCGAGACGGCCTCGCTCCAGGTGGGCATCCTGGTCAGCGAGGAGCACACCTCCGGCGTCGAGCTGCACGACTGGATCATGGAGCAGTATCGCAGCTCGCCGACCGCGCAATGGTACGAATCCACCACCTCTGACGAAGCGTGCAAGGTGGGCCTGGCCCCCGGTCCACGGCCGTTCGCGGCCCTTCACATCTGTCGCGCCGCCTCGGGGGTTTCCGCCTGCGTCGAAATCGATGAACGGCTCGGCGACGATGTCGTGGGCCGTTGCCTCAACGGCGCCGGGGACTGCTGGGACGAGGTATGCAGTCAACTGTGGGCGCGACGCGCAGCCCTCGATGCCGAGGTGCTCGGCGTTCTTGGATCCCGTTGAGAAGCGGGTGTCGATCCGGACGATAGCTCTCGCCTTCTCGCTCTGCGCGAGTCTCTCGGGCTGCCTGAGCGACCAAGGGCCGCCTCCATCGAGGCCGGACTCCGTCGTATTCGCTCTCGAGCCCGTGGACTCGAGGACGCCGGGGCGCGTGGGCTGGCTCGCGACGTACGAGAGCGAGGGCAAGATGGCACGGTTCCGAATCGAGCTTCAGCCGGAGCCTCGGGGAGCGAGCCTCCCCGCGTTCGTTCGCTGCGGCCTTTTCCGCGAGCCGGGCTCCGACGCCTCCCTACTGCTGCGAGACGCGGCCCGCGCTCTCGATGGGCGGGTCCCTTCGACGGAGCCGGGTATCGCGGCTCTCGAGGTAGAGGCCGTCCTCCTCGGGCGCGATCTGTCGCGCGGGGGGCAAGGGAATCGAGTGGCGGGAGCGTTCGGCTCCGAGCCGGAGGGCACCTGGGTTTCCACGAAACTCTTTCTTGGTGACGGGGAAGGTGAGGTCTTCCTGAACCTGGATCCTATCGGCAGGTACGGGGAGCTCTCCATGACGGATCCGACCTATGGCGACGCCGTCCTTCGCGAGCTGGGCCGTCTCCTTCAGGGCGAGGTCCGCGAGGCCACGGAGGAACCGGAGGGCCCGGCGGAAAGCGTCGTACAGCCGTTGCCCGCGGAATCGTCCGAGCTGGCGCCGAAGGGCGACGCCGCGCGCGTCGCCGCCCTGGCCGAGAAGGCCGGGGCGGGAGTCTTTCAGCCGGAACGCCGTCAAGCTCTCGAGAGCCTGGCGAAGTTGGGTCCGCGTGCCAGGGAGGCGGTGCCCGTTTTCCTGATCGCGCTCGAGGACGAAGACGTGATCATCCGAGGGGAGGCGCTGCGCGGCTTGCCGAAGCTTCGGCCCGATCCGGAGATCGGCGTGGCCGCGGTCACGCCGCTCCTGAGCGACCCCCACCTGGCCAACCGGGTGTGGGCAGCCAACGCTCTCGCGGATTTCGGTCGGGGCGAGATGGCGGCGGCGCACCTCACGGCGCTCCTGAAGGGTGAAGGGAAGACAGGGGCGGCGGCCGGGCTCTCCCGTCTGGGGCCGGAGGCCCGGGGTGCGGTACCTTTCCTCGTCGAGATGCTGGAGAAGCGCGCCGACGCCAACGAAGGGTACTGGGCGGCCATGGCCTTGGCGGCCATCGGGCGCGACGCCGCGAGCGCGCTCCCCGCTCTCGAGGGAGCGTCCGCGGATCCCGAGAAGTCCGTTCGTGAGGCGGCGAGTTTCGCTATCCGCGAAATCGGGGGGCATTAGCTTCTCCCTGTTGCGTCAGAAAGACACGCCACCTTTCATTACGACACCTGGATTCGGCTCATCGTCTGGTTCCTCTTCGGCTTCGCCGTCTGCTTCGGCTACGGGATCCGGCAGTCGCTTGCATGCTAGACTCCTCGGCCAGTGACCGGCGCCGCCGAGCTCCCGCGAAAACTCTCGGTCGTCGATTCCGCCGCCATCGTCGTGGGCACGGTGATCGGCTCCGCGGTGTTCATCGTCCCGAACTCCGTCGCCCAGAACCTGCAGTCCGTCCCCGCGTTTCTCGGGGTGTGGGTGTTCACCGGTCTCCTGAGCTTCTTCGGAGCCCTGGCCTATGCCGAGCTCGGGGCGATGATGCCCGCGACCGGCGGGCAGTACGTCTACCTCCGCGAAGCTTATGGACCGCTTCCCGCGTTTCTCTGCGGCTGGGCGTTCTTTCTCGTGATTCAGTCGGGCTCGATTGCGACCTTAGCCGCCGGGTTCTCGATCTACCTCTCGTACTTCGTGCCGCTCCCCACGGTGGGAGCGCGGCTCGTCTCCGTCGCGCTGATTCTCGCGCTCACCTTCGTCAACTACCGGGGCGTACGCCAGGGTGCGGCGGTGCAGAAGACCTTCACCCTGCTCAAGCTCGCGGGCATCGCGATCCTCGTGGCGAGCGCTCTCTTCGCCTCGCGTGAAGCGGCTCCCGCCGCCGCGGCGCCGGCCCCTTTCGCGTTTCGCCAATTCGGCATTGCGATGATCGCTTGCCTCTGGGCCTACGAGGGCTGGTACTGCATCAGCTTCGTCGCCGGCGAGGTCAGGAATCCGCAGAGGAACATTCCTCTCGCGCTCGGGCTCGGGGTCGCCGCCATCATGGCGATCTACCTGAGCGCGAACCTCGCCTATTTGAAGATCCTTTCTCTCCCGGAGATCGCCGAGACTTCCCGCGTCGCCGCGACCGTCGCCGAGCGGACCCTCGGCGCCCTCGGCGCTTCTTTCGTCTCCCTGACGATCCTCCTCTCCATCATCGGCTCCACCAACGGAACCATCCTCACCGCCGCGCGGGTGTACTTCGCCCAGGCGCGCGACGGTCTGTTCTTCTCCCGGGTCGCCGAGATCCATCCTCGCTTCGAGACCCCCGGATTCTCGCTCCTGTTCCAGGGGGGCTGGGCCTCGATCCTGGCGGCGTCGGGCTCCTACGACAAGCTCTTCTCGTACGTCATCTTCGCCGCCTGGATCTTCTACGGGATGACGGTCGCGGGCGTTCTCATCCTCAGGCGGAAGCAACCGGAACGAGAGCGGCCGTATCGGATGTGGGGGTACCCGGTGACTCCGATCCTCTTCGCCGGGGTTTCTTTCTGGTTCGTCGGCAACACGATGGTGACGACCCCCGGACCTTCTCTCGTCGGGCTCGCCATCATCGCGACCGGGGTCCCGGTCTACTTCTACTGGAGCCGGGGACGGGTCACGAACGCTCGATCGTAGCCGGACCCAAAGGACGACGCCAGCGGGGAAGCAGCGCGGCGAATCCGACGAAGATCGCCGTCCCCGCGATCATCTTGATTTCGTAGTGGAGGGGCGATTCGACCGAGGCCGGGGGCACGAAGGCCGTGGCGAGCGCGAGAAGCGTGGCCACGAGGCCCGCAGCCCCGGCGAGCCGGAGCACGAGCGGATTGCGATAGTGCCCTCCGGGCTGTCCCGCGACCCGGATCAGACCCAGGTAGAGATAGACGAAGGGAACCAGCTGCAGCACGACCGCGAGCTCGAGAAGCGTCAGATAAGCGTCGCGCACTCCCGCGCCGATGAAGCTCATGGCGATGAAGACCGAGGAGGCGGCGGCGTGGGTGATGAGGGCCACGTACGGGGTTCGCCATCTCGGATGGACGCGGCCGAGCGCTTCCGGTAGGTAGTGGTCGAGTCCGGCGACGAACGGAATCCGCGCCGAGCCCGAGAGCCACGCGGAGGTCGCTCCTGAGATCGAGAGAGTCAGGATGAGCGCGAGTGGCGCCATGAGAAGCGCGACCCCCGCGAGCGAGCCCAGCCGCTCGAAGGCCTGCAGGATTCCCTGGACGACGCTCACCTCGCCCGGCGGGAGGGCGACCAGCAGCGAGAGAGTCGCCGCAAGATAGAGGATGCCGCAGGCGAGTCCTCCGACGAGCACCGCGCGGGGGATGTTCCGGCGAGGATCCCGATCTCGTCTCCCATCACCGACCCGAGCTCGAGACCGACCAGCCCGAAGCAGATGACGCTGAACGCGGAGACCGTTCGCCACTCGCTCAATGTGGGAAGGAGCGCGGCTGCTCCCGGAAGCGAGTGAAGTCCCTGGCCACCGGACCTTGTGAAGGCGGCCGCCGCGACCGCGAGGAGCACCAGAGTCGCGCCCACCGCCCCCATGCCCCCGAGGTTGTTCACCCACTTGCCCACCCCCAGACCCAACAGGTTGAGCGCTGTGAAGCTCCAGAGGAGGACAATCGAGAGTGCGAACACGAACCCCCGGTTGTCGGCCAGGTGTACCGCGCCCGGCCCGCCGATGTAGACGGCGATCCCGACGAGATAGAGAAGTAACGTCGGAATATAGAAGATGTTGTTGGTCCAGTAGCACCAGCCGCTGACGAAGCCGTGGGTATCGCCGAAGAGCTTCCGCGTCCAGAGGTAGATGCCGCCCTCCTGGGGATACCGGGTCGCGAACTCCGCCACCGCGATTCCTTGGGGAAGGAAGAACAGCAGGAGCGCCGCGGTCCAGAGAGTGATCGAAGGGAATCCTCCCGCAGCCGTGACCGGCACCAGATTCAGGTTCAGGACGGCGACGATGTTCAGGAGGATGAGGTCCCAGAGGCCGAGGGAGCGAGGAAGCTCGGGATGCGCCGCCTCGCCGCGTTCGTGGGCGGCGTTCATCGCGGCGGATTCTACATGGCGCCCTAGCCTCCGGCAACGATGCCTCGCCATCGACGCCCGTTGCGCACGGCGCCTGAATGTCTGATAATCAGGCAAGGGACATGGGAGAATCGGCGAAAGTCGGCAAACGCGGCGCAGTCGTCATACCCGCCAGGCTCAGGAAGAAGTTCGGCATCGAGGAGGGTTCTTCCGTTCTGGTCGAAGAGGGGCCGGACGGAGTCGTCATTCGTCCAGCCGTCATGGTTCCTATCGAAATCTGGTCCCCCGAGCGGAAGGCCGCGTTCCTTCTGGAGAACGCCGTGGACGTCGAGGACTATGAATGGGCGCGCCGCGAGGTGCGTCGGATGGGACTCGACCCGGACCGGATCCCGCACGGTAAGCCCAAGCCCTGACGCGTGGATCGTCTCTTTCTCGACGCGAACGTTCTCTTCGCCGCAGCCTATCGAGAGGACTCCCCGCTGGTGCGGCTATGGCGTCGTCGAGGTGTCGAGTTGCTGACTTCAGCCTATGCTCGCGCCGAGGCCGAACGGCACTTGAACCCGGATCAGCGGGTGCGGCTCCCGGAGTTGATCAAGAGCGTGCGCCTGGTACCGGACGCACCCTCCCAAAACCTTCCCGAAGAGTTTTCGCCCCGACCCAAGGACGTTCCCATCGTAGCGGCAGCCATCGCCGCGCGGGCCAGCCACCTGATCACCGGTGATCGGAGAGACTTCGGCCCGTACTTTGGTAAACGGCTGGGCGGGATGCTGGTCCTCCCGCCCAGAGACTATCTCGTGCCATCCGGGCGCAAGCCGCTGCGCGCCAGCAAGAAGTAGCGTCTACGATTTCCCGGGGAGTCTGAGCTCACGGAGGGCGCGCGCCACGTAGACTTTCGCCATTTTCTTGCGGTATGGGTTCGTCAGGTCGGCGTTGTCGAGGGGCTTTGCCGGGCGGTAAGCGAGAGAGGAAGCTTCCTCGATCAGGTCGTCGGTGAGTTTCTTCCCACGAGAAGGGCCTCGGCCTTCTCCGCTTCGACGGGAGCGGACTCGACGGCGGTGAGCACGATCCGCGCTTTCGTCACCGTGCCGTCTTTCGCCGTCGACAGGGCCGCCGCCACTCCGAGAATAGGAAAGTCGATGCTGTCCCGACGGCGGAGCTTGAGGTAGGTGGCGCGCGTTCCGTTCAATGCCGGCACCTGTATCGCCGTCAGGATTCCTCGCGCTTCTTGGTCACGAAATCGATGCCGTCGGGCCGGTAAAGATCCTTCACCCGGATCCTGCGCTCACCCAAGGGACCTACCAGCGTAACGCTGGCATCGAGGGCGATGAAGACCGGCGCGGTGTCGGAGGAGCTCACCGCCCAGCAGCGCGGGCTCGAAGGCGCGACCCAGCAGACGGCGCCGTCCTTCTTCATGCAGAAGTCGATCGCCTTCCGCCAGTCGTAGTCTGGTTGTAGTACGTGCAGCGGGTGTCGACGCAGAGGTTCCCGCCGATGGTCCCCATGTGCCTCAAGGTGGGAGAGCTCAGGCTCGCGGCCGTCGAGAGCGCGGGGACCCGGGATTGGAGAAGAGCGCTTCGCTCCAGGTCCTGCAGCGTCGCCAGGCCTCCGATATCGAGCGACTCGTCCGCGCCCACCGTGATCTCTCGGCCCCCCTCGAGGGCCCCGAGACCCACGAGCACTTTCGGCTCGAACTGCCGCCGCTTCACGTTGGGATAGAGGTCGGTTCCGCCCGAGACCGCCATCGCCTCCTCGCGCGGGTAGTCGGCGAGCATCCTCGCCGCCTCCCGCGCGGAGCCCGGCTTGAGGTAGCGGAATGGAGGAAGCCGCATCATAGCGGCGGGACCTCGATCGGCGGCGAGAACGGGTAGGTGGGCGCCGTCGGCGGCGCGAGCCTTCCCTCGAGCGCGAGAAGGATCTTGTCCGGGGTGACCGGAGTCTCGGCGATCCGCACGCCCAGGGCGTCGTAGACGGCGTTCGCCAGGGCCGGGATCACCGGGAGGAGCGGCCCCTGCCCGCATTCCTTCGCGCCGTAAGGGCCCTCGGGATCGAGAGTCTCGACCAGAATCGATTCGACCGGGGGCATCTCGAGAAACGTCGGGCTCTTGTAGTCGAGAAGCGACGGGATCTTGTGGAGCCCCCGGCGGAAGACCTGCTCCTCGTAGAGAACTTCGCCGAGCCCCATGTAGACGCTCCCTCGATCTGGCCGATGGCGAGGAGCGGATTGATCGGCTTCCCGACGTCGTGGGCGATCCAGATCTTCTCGACCCGCACGATGCCCGTCTCCTCGTCGACCGTAAGCTCCAGAGCGCAGGCCGAGTAGCTGTTCTTTGTCCTTTTGACAGTTTCATTCTCATCATTAGATACTTTCCGGTGAGGTACGGAGGCAAGGACGACGGGGGGAACCTGGCCTCCTCCACGCCGGTCGAAGATTATTCCTAGAAACACTCGCTGATAGAGGGGGGGCTCCGGATGAAGGGGATCGATGCACTGAAAGGACTTCTCGATGGCCAACGCAAACGAACGCCCACGGAGGAGCGACGACTCGGCCGGCGCGTACCCATGCGTATGTCCGTCCAAATCACGACGCTCGATGGCCTCACGTGGGCCGGGCGCGTTTGCGACGTGAACAAACGTGGACTGGCGATCGAGCCGAACCAGGGGATTGCGAAGAGCGAGCACCTCACCGCCGCCTTTCCGGCGTATGAGGGCGTGTGGCCGAAGTTCGAGTTGAAAGTGGTCGTGAGACGACTGGTCGCCGACCCGCTAACTAAGCGCAATGTCGCGCTCGGGGTGGAGATCGACCGTCAGCGAACCTCCCGGGAGGCAGCGCAGGCGTTCGGCAAGATGGTGCTGTACTTTTTGAGAGATCGAACGTTGCTAAAGCAGCAAAACGAGGGCCGCTGCGTGGCCCGGTGTATGTCGTGTGACTGGATCGCGATGGAGGAGACGTCGGAGCCGCGGTGCCCGATATGTAAGTCTCGATTGATCCCGCACGAGAGTGAACCGACGCGTCGGCAATAGCCGTCGACGTCGACGAGTCTCGCCCGGCTCACTCCCTTTGGCCGTCGGTCGTGACGAGATCCGCCATGCCATGCTCTACGGGCTCCGTCAGCGGGCGGCTCTTTCGCAGCGCGAGCTCGCGGACAAGGTGGGTACCCAGGCGTCCGTGATCACTACGACGGGCATTCAGTTACGATGCTACGTCGCATTGCTACCGCACTGGACCAACGGGTTGAGATCCGCTTCGTACCGGCCGGAAAGGAAGAAGTCGGAGCCTGACAAGATACACGAGCGAGTTTCACGTCGGAGACACCACCTTCTCCGAACAGCGCGCCGGGCAAGTCCCTATCGTTTGCACCCGAGCAGCTAGTTCCTGCTGTGCCGCGCCGCCGTTTCTTTCACCTGAGCCAACATCGCGTCCAGGCGGCGCCGATCGTAGACCCGGCCATTGAACAGGACAGCCGATATTTTGGTCGTGTTGCGAATGTCGTCGAGTGGATTTTCGTCGAGAAGCTAGCGCTCGCAGGGCAAGTCTGTCCGATCACGGGACAGTTCATCTCGGGCTTCGACGCCTCCGGGCGTATCCTTTGTGCTGCTCCATTGAATTGCCTCGACGCTGACGTCGATGGATTCTCACCCGTGGGCAGCGTCTGTGGTGACATGGACTGCGACGACACCAAGACCAATGTCTTTCCCGGAGCGACGGAAATTTGCGACGACATAGACAACGATTGTGACGGGTCGATCGATGAGGGCAACATATGCCCGCATCACGTCACGCTAGAGCCCGAGAAAGACAACACGACCTTCGCCGAGAGTGGTAGCAAGAGCAACGGCGCCGGAACGAAGCTCTTCCTTGGGCGGACGCAAGGATCAGGCTCCACCAGCTTTCGGCGAGCGCTGATTCAGTTTCCCCAGAGCGAAATCGAACAAATTCCATCGAACGCGACCCTCACGTCGGCGAGATTGATTCTGAACTTTACGCGAACGACCGACCTGTCGGGAAGAGTCGTGAGCGTCCATCGTATGACCAGCAGCTGGGGCGAAGCCGGGTCTATCGCCGTCCCGGGAACTGGGGGAGGCGAGGGCGCCGGCGGACCTGCGGACCCCGGCGACGCAACGTTCACGCACAGGTTTTTCGACACGGACACCTGGAGCGTCGCCGGCGGCGATTTCGCCCCCGCGGCAACCTCCCGCCGAGAGACTATCTGGCTCTCCGCGCGCAAGCCGCGGCGCTCGGGCAAGAAATAGTATCTACGATTCCTCGCCAAATCTGAGCTCACGAAGGGCTCGCGCCACGTAGACCTTCGCCATCTTCTTGCGATAGGGGTTCGTGAGGTCCGTGTTGTCCAAAGGCTTCGCAGGCCGGTAGGCGAGAGCGGAAGCTTCCTCGATGAGATCGTCGGTGAGCTTTTTTCCCACGAGAAGGGCCTCGGCCTTCTCGGCCTCGACGGGCGCAGACTCGACGGCGGTGAGCACGATCCGCGCTTTCGTCACCGTGCCGTCCTTCGCGGTCGAGAGCGCCGCCGCCACTCCGAGAATGGGAAAGTCGATGCTGTCCCGGCGGCGGAGCTTGAGGTAGGTCGCGCGCGATCCGTTCGATGCCGGCACGTGAATCGAAGTCAGGATCTCCTCGCGCTTCTTGGTCACGAAGTCGATTCCGTCGGGCCGGTAGAGATCCTTCACCGGGATTCGTCGTTCGCCCGACGGGCCCACTAGGGTTACGGTGGCGTCGAGGGCGATGAAGACCGGCGCGGTGTCGGAGGAGCTCACCGCCCAGCAGCGCGGGCTCGAAGGCGCGACCCAGCAGATGGCGCCGTCTTTTTTCATGCAGAAGTCGATCGCCTTCCGCCAGTCGTAGGTCTGGTTGTAGTAGGTGCAGCGGGTGTCGACGCAGAGGTTCCCGCCGACGGTGCCCATGTGGCGGAGGATCGGCGAGCTCACGAGCCCCGCGGCTTTCGCGAGCGCCGGAAATCGGTCCTGAAGGAGAGCGCTTCTCTCGACGGACTGCAGGGTCGCGAGGCCTCCGATGTCGAGAGCACCGTCCTCCCCCAACGCGATCTC
>CAVQUX010000033.1:0-879109 GCA_963716925.1 uncultured Acidobacteriota bacterium
GTTCGTCTGGGGTCGAGAGGTTCTCGCGGTTCTCCTCCCAGGCGGTCCGGTCCTGCATCTTCCTCTGGAGCTTCGTCGAGGCGAGCCCCAGGCGAGCCATCTCGAGGTTGACCTTGGCCATCCCCACGCGGTCGATGATCATGTTGGTCGCCGTGTTGTCGCTCACCGTGACCATCAACGTCGCGACGTCGCGAAGGCTGAGGCTCACCTTCCCCGGGGTCAGCTGCTGCAGAATCCCGCTTCCGGGAACGACGTCCGTGGCCGCGAGGGTCACCACCTCGTCGAGGTTCTGCTCTCCCGCCTCGACCTGACGCATGAGCTCCACCAGGACCGGGAGCTTGATGGCGCTCGCCTGGGTGAACACCACTTCGCCGTGAACCGAGATCCGGTCGCCGGTCGCGGGATCGAGGATGGTGACTCCGAGAACGCCGTCGACGCGGGAGGCAATCTCCAGGACCTCCCTCTCGAAGCGCTCCCGGAGCAACTGTGCGGGGTCGGAGGAGGGCTCGGCCAGAACCGCGACCAGAAGCGCGCCGATCATGGGTTACCTCATCCGGGCGCAAGGAGTATAGCGAAAGCAGCTCACCTCGTGATCGTTCACCATCCCCACGGCCTGCATGTGGGCGTAGAGGATGGTGCTCCCCACGAACTTGAAGCCCCGCTTCTTCAGGTCCAGGCTCAGAGCGTCGGACTCCGCGCTGGTCGCGGGGACGTCCCTCATGCTCTTCCGCCGATGGACGATGGGTCTTCGGCCGACGAAGGGCCAGACGTACTCGTCGAAGCTTCCGAACTCCTTCTGGACCTCGAGAAACGCGCGGGCGTTCGTGACCGCCGCCTGCACCTTGAGCCGGTTGCGCACGATGCCCGGGTTCTCGAGGAGCTTCCCGACTCTCTTCTCGGAGAATCGAGCGACCTTCACCGGGTCGAAGCCGTCGAACGCTTTCCGGTAGGCCTCGCGCTTGTTCAGGATCGTCGACCAGGAAAGGCCCGCCTGCGCCCCTTCCAGAATCAGGAACTCGAAGTGAGTGCGATCGTCGTGCACGGGAACGCCCCACTCCCGGTCGTGGTACTCGATGTAGAGATCGTTGCCGGAGGCCGCCCAGCCGCACCGGCGGGTCTCGTCGCGCTTCGCCATGGACGCTAGTTTATGCCGAGGCTTCGAAGGCGCGGATGGCGTCTTCCTGGGCTCTCAGGAAGTCCAGAGGATCGATACCGTGAAGCAGGCAGTGCCGGGCGAAGCCGTCGATGGGAAACGCGGCCTCTCGACCATCGGGGAGAACGAGGAGCTTTCTTTCGAGATCGACGGTGACCACCCAGCCGGGGTGGTCGAGGAGCGCGCGGTGGATCTCTTCGGGAACCTCGACGGGAACGAGGCCGTTCTTCACCGCGTTCCCCTTGAAGATGTCGGCGATGGAGCGGCTCACCACGGCGCGAAAGCCGAAGCCGACGAGCGCCCAGGGCGCGTGCTCGCGCGAGGAGCCGCAGCCGAAGTTCTCGCCCGCGACCAGGACCTGCGGCGCCTTTCGCCTCCGGGCGGTTGAGGACGAAATCGGGATCGCGCCTCCAGTCGGCGAAGAGGTTGCCTCCCAGGCCTTCCTTGCTGGTGGTGGTGAGGAAGCGCGCGGGGATGATCTGATCGGTGTCCACGTTGTCGATGGGGAGGACCACCGTCTTCGACGTGAACCTGCGGATCGGCTCCAAAGGCCTTACTCCAGAAGCGTGCGCGCGTCGGTGATTCTTCCGGTCACCGCCGCCGCCGCCGCCGTCAAGGGGCTCGCGAGGATCGTCCGCCCGCCCTTCCCCTGCCGTCCCTCGAAGTTGCGGTTGCTGGTCGAGACCGCGAGCTCGCCCGGCGCGAGCTGGTCGCCGTTCATGGCGATGCACATCGAGCAGCCGGGCTCGCGCCACTCGGCCCCGGCCTCGAGAAAGATGCGATCCAGCCCTTCGGCCGCCGCCTGCCGCTTCACTTCCTGCGATCCCGGGACCACGAGAGCGCGAACGCCGCGGGGCGACCCGTCGTCCATTCATCACCGCCGCGGCGAGCCTCAGATCCGAGATCCGCGAGTTGGTGCAGCTCCCGATGAAAACCACGTCGACCGGTTTTCCCAGAAGCCTCTCGCCCGGGCTCACGCCCATGTACCGCAAAGACTTCTCGTTCGCATCCCGCGGGATCGCGTCACCGATGGCGACCGACATTCCGGGGTTGGTCCCGTAGGTCAACATCGGCTCGATCTTCGAGGCGTCGAGAGAGACCGTCCGATCGTAGGCGGCTCCGGCGTCGGTCGGAAGACTCTTCCAGTCGGAGACCGCCCGATCCCAGTCCTTCCCCTTGGGCGACTGCGGTCTTCCCTCGAGGTACTGAAACGTGGTCTCGTCGGGGGCGATGAGTCCCGCCCGGGCGCCGCCCTCGATCGACATGTTGCACACCGTCATGCGCTCTTCCATCGAGAGCGCCGCGATCGCCGAGCCGGTGTACTCGATCACCTGGCCGATGCCGCCGTCGACTCCGATCTCGTGGATGATCGCGAGGATCAGATCCTTCGCCGTGACACCCTTCGAGAGGCGTCCGTCGACCCGCACCTCGAACGTGGAGGGCTTCGACTGCAGGAGGGACTGCGTCGCGAGCACGTGCCCGACTTCCGTGGTGCCGATGCCGAAGGCCCAGGCGCCGAAAGCGCCGTGGGTCGACGTGTGGCTGTCGCCGCAGACGATGGTCATTCCCGGCCGGGTGAGTCCGAGCTCGGGGCCGATCACGTGGACGATCCCCTGGCGCGAGTCGCCGAGAGCGTAGAGCCGGATTCCGAACTTTTCGCAATTGCGGCGCAGGGTCTCGACCTGGGCCTCGGTCTCCCGGTTGAAGTACCGGGGACGGCCGTTATCGTCGAGGAGCGTCGGGGTCGAGTGGTCCATGGTGGCCGCCGTGCGATCCGGCCGCCTTACCCGAAGGCCCGCGCGCCTCGAGCTCCGAGAACGCCTGGGGCGAGGTGACTTCGTGAATCAGGTGGAGGTCGATGTAGACGACGGGCGGATGCTCCGCCGTCCCGGGCACGACGAGGTGCCGGCGCCAGATCTTCTCGAAGAGAGTGAGCGGAGTCCGGTCGGTCACTGCCCGAATACGTCCACGAGCTCCTTGTGCGTCTCCCGCATCGCGACCACGCGGTTCACCACGCGGAGAAACGCCTGAGCGCTCGCCTGCATGATGTCGCTTCCGCTGGCGCGGCCCCGGTGCCTTTGACCCAGCTCTTCGATCTCGACCGTGACCTCACCGACGCCGTTCAAGCCGGAGCTCAAGCCCTTCACCTGGAAGTCGGTGAGCTCGAGGGCGGTCTCGCTCCCGCGCCCGATGGCACGGAAGATGGCCTCGACCGGCCCGCTCCCGACAGCCGCCTCCTTCACCAGGCGGCCGGTGCGGTGCCTGAGGCTCACCGTCGCCGTCGACGCCGTCTCGCTTCCCGAGCTCAGGTGGAGATCGACGAGCTCCCAGGCATCGGAGCTTCCCTTGTGGGGGAGCCGGGTGCCCTTCATCAACCGCTCGAGGTCGTCGTCGAGGATCTCCTTCTTCGTGTCGGCGACTTCCTTGAACTGCACGAAGATCCTCTCGAGCTCTTCGGGGGCGAGATCGTAGCCGAGCTCGTGGAGGCGCTTTCTGCAGGGCGTGGCGCCCGCTGTGCTTTCCCAGGACCAGGGAGTTGTCGACGAGACCCACGTCCTCGGGCTTCATGATCTCGTAGGTCAGCCGATTCTGGATGACTCCGTGCTGGTGGATTCCCGCCTCGTGGGCGAAGGCGTTGGCGCCGACGATCGCCTTGTTGCGCTGCACCACGAGCCCCGTCACCTGGGTGAGGAGTCGGCTCGCGGGGTGGATCTGCCGGGTGTCGATTCCCGTCTCGAGCCCGTAGAAGTCGGAGCGGGTCCGGAGGGCCATCACCACTTCCTCGAGCGAACAGTTCCCCGCGCGCTCGCCGATGCCGTTGATGGTGCACTCGACCTGGCGGGCTCCGGCGCCGAGAGCCGCGAGGCTATTGGCGACCGCGAGGCCGAGATCGTTGTGGCAGTGGACGCTTACGACCGCGCGATCGATGTTCCGCACGTTCTCCCGGAGGTATCGGATTCGCTCTGCGAACTCGTCCGGGGTCGCGTAGCCGACGGTATCGGGGATGTTGACGGTCGAGGCCCCGGCGTCGATCACCCGCTCCACCACCTCCGCGAGAAAATCGAGCTCGGTGCGGGAGGCGTCCTCGGGCGAGAACTCGATGTCATCACAGAGCTCGCGCGCTACCTTCACCCCCTCGACCGCGCGCCGGACGATCTCCTCTTTCGCCACCTTCAGCTTGTGCTCGCGGTGGATCGCGCTCGTCGCCAGGAAAACGTGGATCCGGGCGCGCTGAGCTTCCTTCAACGCTTCCCACGCGCGCTCGATGTCCATCCGGGAAGCGCGCGCGAGACCCGCGACCACCGGTCCCTCGATCTGCCGGGCCACTTCGCGCACCGCCTCGAAATCACCGTTCGAGGCGATGGGAAAGCCCGCTTCGAGAACATCCACTCCGAGGAGCGCGAGCGCTCTCGCCATCGTGAGCTTTCCGTCGAGGTTCATGCTGCCGCCCGGCGATTGCTCGCCGTCTCGCAGCGTCGTATCGAAAATCACCACTCGATTCGAGGGTTTCATCAGGGTTCTCCGTCGAGTCGGGCAGCTAGTGGCAAGCCCGGGGGTTAACTTACCGTCCGGTAGGTAATCTACTTCAGCGGATTTTCATTTGTCAAGTCGTCCCCCCGGCTCAATCCCCATCCATGTGATTTGACAAGACTTGGCGGTGCCTCTAGGCTTGATCTCGAGTTGTCATGACGGTTATCGGGATCGACGCTGGCGCGACGAAAACCGAGTGCCTTCTCGCCGACGAGAAAGGCACGGTGCTCGCGAAGGCGCGGGGCAACGGATTGAACCTCCAGCTTTTCAGCGAGGACGAGGTGGAGTTTGCTCTCGGCTCGCTTGCGAACGAGGTGCTCACGGCGCAGAAGAGCGCGCGCGTCGATGCGCTTTGCGTCGGCATGGCGGGGGCGGGGCGCGAGCGCGATTTCCGGATCATGAAGAAGATCCTCGCGAGGCTCGGAGTCGCCCGGGAGTACCTCGTCACCCACGACGCCGCCATCGCTCTCGTCGCCGGAACCGGTGAGCGCTTCGGTGTGGTGCTGACCGTCGGAACCGGGGCCGCCGCCTACGGAGTCGATCGCTCCGGGCGCGAAGCCCGGGCCGGGGGTTGGGGTCCTCTTCTCGGAGACGAGGGCAGCGGCTACTGGATGGGGTTGCGGGCGCTTCGAGCGGTGATGCGCGCCTATGACGGACGCGCGGGAGAGACGCTTCTCACGCGGCCGATCCTCGACCGGCTCGGCGTCGACGGCGCGGAGGCCCTCGTCCACCGGGTGTATCGAGAGCTCGCGAGAGACGAGATCGCGGCGCTCGCGCCGCTGGTGCAGCAGGCGGCGGACCTCGGCGACGGCGAAGCCCAGGGGATCATCGACGACGCCGCGCGAGAGTTCGTGAGGGCGGTGGAGTCGGTCATCGGCAAGCTCGATCTCGCCGGAGAGAGCTTCCGCCTCGTCCTCTCGGGCGGGCTCTGGAAAGCGGTACCGGTGCTGCGGCAGGATTTCGAGAGACTGATAAAGAAAGTCGCCCCCTGGACGCTGGTCTCCGAGCTCACCGTCGAGCCGGCGCGCGGCGCGGTCGCGATCGCGCTCGAGCATCTCCACTCGAAAGCGCCGCCCGAAGGTCGCCCTTCGTCCGGGCGAGGCGCCGCCGCGCTTCGGCAGCGCTGACCCCGAGGCGGCCCATCGCGACCGCGATCTTCACGTCGCCCGCCTGGTCCAGAAGCTTCGACGCGCGCGCGGAGTCGACGGAGGCGAGTTGTGCAACCATCCGCCTCGCGCGGTCCTTGAGCTTTGCCGAAGAAGGCCGTAGCTCGACCATGAACGGGCCGTAGACTTTCTTGAGGCGAATCATGGCGAGAAGCGTCATCCGGTTCAGGACCAGCTTCGTCGCCGTCCCCGCCTTCATGCGGGTCGATCCCGCGAGAACTTCCGGACCGACCCGCGGCGCGACGACAACGTCGGCGAGCCGTCGCAGCCCCCGCGCTCCCGGAGCGCAGGTCACGAGCACCGTCGAGGCGCCCCGCTCGCGGGCGAAGGCGAGCGCTCCCCGCACGAAGGGAGTCACGCTCGAAGCGGAAATCCCGACGACGAGATCCTCCGGACGAAGACGCTGCGATCGCAGCTGACGTCTCCCCTCGCGTTCGCGATCCTCGGCGCCCTCGACCGCGCGATGGACGGCCTTGCTCCCACCGGCGATGAGGCCGACGATGCGATCCTTGTCGGTTCCGAATGTTGGGGGGCATTCGGCCGCCTCGAGTACCCCGAGACGGCCGCTCGTACCCGCTCCCGCGAAAAACACGCGGCCGCCCCGGGAAAGCGCCCGCGCCAGAGCGAAGGCGGCGCGCGCGATGCGGGGCGCCTCGGCCTCGACCGCCGACACCATTCGCCGATCCTCCTTCGACAGCAGCTCGAGGATCGCCTCTGGCGAAAGCCGGTCGAGGTTCGAGCTCTTCGGATGGAGGGCCTCCGTCGGAAGAGACTCCCAGATCGAAGGGCGGGCGCCTTCGTTCTTGCGCATCAGTCGAGAAACGTTCCCCGCCGGTAATCCTCGAACGCCTGCTCGATTTCCGCCCGGGTGTTCATCACGAAGGGACCGTAGCGGGCGAGGGGCTCCCCGAGCGGCTTCGCCGCGAGAAGGAGCGCGCGCATCGGCCGATCGGAAGCGGTGAGACCGACCGCCTCTTCGCCGTCCCGCGACAGGACCGCGAGCTCTCCCGCCTCGAGGCGCTCGCCGCCCGACCTCACCCGCCCCTTCGAACACGTAGACGAGAACGTTGTGCTCCGGGGGCGTGGGGTGCTCGTAGGCCCTCCCGGCGGGCACGAGGAGATCGAGGTAGAGAGGCGAGGTCGCGATTCCCTCGACGGGGCCGCGGGTCCCCTGGGCCTCCCCGGCGATGACGCGAATCACGACTCCACCCTCGGCCGAGACTTCGGGAATCGCCGAAGCGGGGATGTCCTGATAGCGGGGCTCGGTCATCTTGTTTCGCGCGGGGAGGTTCACCCAGAGCTGGAAGCCCCACATGAGGCCCTGCTCCTGGAGCGGCATCTCCGAGTGGATGATGCCGCGGCCGGCGGTCATCCACTGCACGCTTCCGGGGCCGAGCTCCCCGCGGTTGCCTTTGTGGTCTTCGTGGCGCATCGAGCCCGCGAGCATGTAGGTCACGGTCTCGAAGCCCCGGTGGGGATGGTCGGGAAATCCCGCGACGTAATCGGCGCCTTGTTCCGACTTGAACTCGTCGAGGAGCAGAAACGGATCGTGGTAGTCGAGAGCGTAGGTTCCGAGACTCCGGCGGATCCGGACGCCGGCACCTTCGGTCGCTTCCTGCGCCCTCACAATCTGGACTGCTTTACGGGTTCGCATAGTGTTCCCACTCTAGCACTCAGCTTGATCTCCCGAAGTCGCCGTGCAAAGCTCCCGCGTTCTCCGGAGGAGCTCATGAATCTTCGCACATTCTTCGTCGGTGCCTTGCCGCTGTTCCTCGGCTGCCAGGCGGAGCCGCCCGGCGAGCCGGTCGAAACCGCGGCCGTGGATCCCGTGGAGCGCGGCGAGTACCTCGTCGCCGTTCTCGCCTGCGGCGACTGCCACACTCCGTTGAAGATGGGCCCGGCGGGCCCCGAGCCCGACCTCACGCTCCTCCTTTCCGGCCATCCCGAAGGCATGACGATGCCCCCGGTGCCCGCGCTTCCAGAACCGTGGCTCTGGGCCGGCGCCGCGACCAACACCGCTTATTACGGGCCCTGGGGAGTGACCTACGCCACCAACCTGACGCCCGAGGAAGTCACGGGGATGGGGATCTGGACCGAGGAGATGTTCGTGAAGGCTCTCCGGACCGGAAAGCACATGGGTACCTCCCGCGCCATCATGCCACCCATGCCCTGGCCCGCGTACTCGAGGCTGACCGATGAGGACCTGAAGGCGGTTTACGCCTATCTCCGGAGCATCCCGCCGATTCGCAACCAGGCGCCGGATTATCAGGAGCCGGCTCGCTAGAACCTATCCGCAGACCGTGCCGTGAGCCTAGAAATCGTGGCGCAGGATCGGGCGAGGTGGCATTCGGCGAGCGACGGTCTTGAAGCCCTCGCGCTCGAAGGTGGACGCTACACCCGTGGAGGTCGCGCTCGGCGTCAGGCTCCTGTCCAGAGGGTAGGCTTCGAGCGCAGGCGCTCCCGCGCGCTTCGCTGCCTTCACGGCCGCGGCGATCAGCACCGAGGTAACGCCCTTCCTGCGATAGCCCTTTCGCACGTAGAAGCAGGAGAGCGACCACACCGGCAAGGTATCCACCTGCTTGAGCCTCCATTCGCGATCCAGTTGCGGGAGCTTTTCGCGCGGCGTCAGCTGGCACCAGCCTACGGCGACGTCGCCATCGAAGGCGAGCAGGCCAGGAGGGGGGCCGCGTTTCACGACCTTCCGAAACTCCGCCTTGTTCTTCGTGCGCGGGCGCTTTCGATAGGCGGCGCCGATCCTCCAGTACATGCACCAACATCGACTGCATATAGGGCTGTCGCCGAAGAGGTCCTCGAGGGCGGGCCAGAGATCGGAAGTGAGCGGGCGGACCGTGAGCTTCATGCCGCGTTCCCTGGTGGATACCACCGTTTGTTCATGCGCCCAACCGCGCTTTGATATCCAAATACGCCGCATCGATCAGGTCGCCAAGGGCTGCCACGTTGAGCTCGCGGCCAGGCTTCAATTTCACGTGGCGCATGCGTTTGCCACTCCCCTCCAACAAGCCCGCCCGATCTTCCAGCGCGGCTCCATGGAAGAAGCCGACGTTGACGTGATCTCTGAAAGCGTCGACGTACCCGAAGGGCGCATCCTGGACGCATGCGACGGGGCAACCGTCGTGTATCAGCTCCCGGACGTCGTCGCCGCACTGCCGCATCCGCCCGAACCAGTGCTTGGCAATCGATCGCAGCTCGACCGGCCGGTCGATCAGCCAGGTGTCGATAGCCGGATCCCGTTTCACCGCTCCCGAGAACCGCAGAATGCCGTTCATGGGGAACCTTGGAGGTCTACGCCAAAAAAAGGCGCCGAGGCTTCATGACTTTTCACTCACGGCGAGGTCGAACGCTTCACGCAAGAACGGCATGACCGTGCGCAGGTCCTCAGCGGTCCGGACAAGGACGACGTGTGAGACTCGGTTGCCGCTTGGGCCGGTTTTGATGAAGTACGGTGCGCTCACCTTGCGACCGAGGTGAATCACCACGCGAAGCGCATCCCGCGTTACCGTCAGGTCCGCAAAGATGCGGGTCGTCCGAAACAGCGCGTACCGGTCACGCGTGACCACCTCGACCTCGCCGAAGCTCTTCACGGTGGTCTCGAGTTTCCGATAGAGCTGGATGAGTAAGGGTGGCCTATTCTTGAGTAAGGTCGCGGCGCTGCCGACCCCGCACGCGTGACGCTGATTCACCTGACGAAAGGTACGATCACACCGCGGACATACCCAACTCATAGGGCCACGTACGTGGACGTCGTTGCCGCGCCGGGCAGAGCCAGGCCCATTGCAGCGCCGACGACGAGAAGAAGGACCCAAGCGAATCCTCTGATTGCCATGGCCTCAAGACTCTGGCCGGATTCTACTGCCCGGACGCCCTTGGCCGCTTACTCGGCACCCTCGTCGCACTCGCTACAGGTCGGCCGAACTCTGGCGTTCGGCTGCGAAGCGCGATGCAACGACAGTGCGCGCGGGTAGCGCGCCGCACCTGGAATGCGTTTCATCCGCTGCGACGCCTCGTTGGGCCGCCAATTTCTGATGGACCATACGACTCACGACGCTGGTCGCACCGAGTCAAACACGATATTCAGCTGTCTTTCGTACTTGGCCCAGAGGGCAGTCACGGCGGACCCAGTCACGAACAGCACCTTATCGTTTGTCATCCATAACACCACCTCGCGCTCAGTGAGGGGCACGCCCTGCGACGAATGCTCGTAGATCAGCTCGCCTCCGACCAAACCGCTGGAATGATTGGCTAGCGCCGTCGAGCTCTGAAGGACGAATCCCTTCTTGCGCTCTTGCAGGCTTTCCGCAATCTCTGCAAGGCGGGTTTCGACGGGGGTGGATCTATCAGGGTCCGTACGAACCTCCAAGAACACATTCGTCTGCCATCCCGCCTCCTGCACAGGACTGGAAACAAGAAGGACGTTTTGCTCGGCCAATTCCTCGACGACCCAGTCCGCAGGGTAGTTGAACTGAAGCCCGCGCTTCGAGTCGGTGAATTCTTTGGGACCAGCAATCTGCGTTGGTCCACAGCCGACCACGAACGCTGCGGCCCCGGCGCCGACCAGGCAAAGAGACTTGAACATGAAGGCCTCCGTCAAGTTCCGGCAACGCTGCCAGGATCGGCCCGACACGCGGCTTGAGCAGCGCCACGGCGATGCGCGAAATGCATGAGTGGGTCAAGACTCCTTGGGTGCCCCAGAAGAGATGCTGCGAGCGCGTGGAGCGCAAGCACGAGAAGAGGCGCCCATGCTACACGGCTGAGGAGTCGCTTTCCGCAATCGAGCAACGCCGTATCCATTGCTTCGTGCCCTATAACCACGCGCGATGAGCGGCGTGGCCAGGCCCATGGCGTCAGCGCTACTTTGAACGGAGGCGCCGCCGCTTCATGCAGCTACTATGCTAACCGAAAAGGAAGGCCACGTCCGCTCGAATCGCTGGTTAGCCGGCACCTCAACTTAGAGATCTTCAGGCGTGAGACCTGTGTGCTTCGCGATTCGCGACAGCATGCGCGGCCCAATCTCCTCGTTCTCATGAAAAGCGAACACGTAGTCCGAGAATCCCTCCTTGGACAAGACGCGATGAGAGCCTGTCTGTCGCTTGAGCTGCCATCCCTTCTTCAAGAGGGCCTTCAGCACTCGACTGGAGGAAGCGCTGCCCCAGCGGCTCATGCCGCCCGGAACGATATCCTCATGAACTCGGAACCGGCTTCGCCGTGCTCGAGTCGGTCGGCTACCACTCGGAGTGCTAACGCTTGAACCTTGGCTTTTGCCTCGTCCGACGTAGCACCGTACGCCATGGTGCCCGGCAGTTCAAGAACTTCGGCTATCCAGCGACCGTCTTCCTCCCGCTCGACCTCGATCTTGAACTCCATCGATTCCTCCGGTGTGCTCAAGTCCATTCTAGACCCTAAGCACCGAGCCCGGTATCAGCACCATGCCGGCTAGAGCTGCTCATGGCTTATCGAACCGTCGAACACCAATTCGAAGGTTCCATCGATCGTCGGCCTAATAGTTCCGTTGGCTCCCGTGGAATGCCGTGTATCCGGGAAGGTGTCCATGGAGTCTGGAGGTCAAATCGCACTGCGTTTAGGGTTTGTTGGTGACGAACCATGGGTCCCTCGGCTCTTAGCCTGCACGCCGAAACCCAATAAGGCCTTGACCACTCCATTCTCATTCTCATTCTGAAGCTCCCTACCCATCGCCATCAGTCCGGCCCGTAAGTCGTCACGCCCGGCGGCGGGCGAAGAACACCCCAAGGACCACTAGAGCTCCGCCGAGAACGGTCGAAAAGGCGAACGGCTCGCCCAGGTAGGGGACGGCGAGAGCCGTGGTCACCAGCGGTTCGAGGTACAGGAAGACCCCGGCCTGCGCCGCACCGATCTTCGCGATACCTCGCTGCCAGAACCACTGCGCCAGGGCAACTCCGGCGAGACCGAGGAACACGAGCGCGACGGAAGTCTCGATGCCGAGCTCGCTCCACGGGGTCCAGCGGTCGAGAACGAGCGGAAGGACTAGGGCCGAGGCCGCGAGAGGGACGGTCATGACGAAAGTCACGACGACGGGATCGAGGGACCGGCTCGGATTGCGTGTGATGATGGTGAATACGGACCAGGTAAAGGTCGACGCGAGCACCATGACGTCGCCCACCGAGGACAACCCGCCCAGACTCCGGAGGTCTCCCTTCGATACCAAGAGCAGGATGCCGAGGCTCGCGAGCAGCATTCCCACCGCTGGCGGCGCGGGCTCGCGCAGGAAGATCGCCGCGAGAAGGGCGATGGTGAGAGGAGAGACCGCGACCAGCCAGCTCCCGTTCATCGCGGTGGTGTATTCGAGTGCCCAGGTCTGAAGAAGGTAGTGGGCGGAGAACACGACCACCGCCAGGAGAAGGATCTTCTTGTGATCTCCCAGCCGAAACGAGGCCCCGCGGATACGCGCCATCAGGAAGAGGGCCGGCGCTGCGATGACGAACCGACCGGCCACCAGCTGAACCGGGCCCATGACGCCGAGGCAGATCTTCGACGCCACGAACGTCGATCCCCAGATGACGACCGCGACGAGCAGCAGAAGGCGGGTCAAGGCGACCCTCGGAGGAGCGCGGCGGCGGCCTGCCCCGCCCTGCGGCCCGACTCGATGGCGTCGCTTTCGCTTCCGATCCGCGCCGCGTCTCCCGCGGCAAAGACGTTTGGGACGGAGGTCCTTCCCTCGGCATCGAGCAGAAGTCGTTCGTAGCGAAGACTCCGGTCGTAGAACGTTCGGCACCCGAGCGCTTTCGCCAGCGTGATCTGGGGCTCGCGACCTCTGGTTCCTCCAGTCGCCAGAATCACCGACCGCGCCGTTACCTCCCGAACGTAACCCTCCTCCGCCACCACCAGACGTCCCTCGCGCACCGAGACCGGCCGCGGCGAGCCGAGGTCGCTCCGTGCATCGAGGACGACGCCCTGGACTCCGAAACCGAGGGCGCCCTCAAGAGCGGCGGTGCCCGCGAGCCCGGCTCCAACGATCAAGAGCTTGCAGCTCCAGGGCTCTTTCGTCCCGCGCTCGAGCCCGCGGAGGTTCCGCGAGAGCGCATTCTCCTCGCCCGCGCCTTCTCCGGAGCGGAACGACATCCCGGGTATGAGCGGAAGAACGCAGGAGGCGACGTCGTCGATGCCGTCGACATGGAGGTTACAGTCGCGGCAGGCTCCGTTGCCGCAAAAGAGGTAAGGAGGGTCGTCGGGGCCGGGGAGGTTTTCCGCTCGTCCCGAGGCTGCGAGGAGAGCCCCGCCCGCGAAGCGACCCCGGGCGTCTAGGAGAAGCTCCCGGCCGTTGAAGAAGATCGAGATCGCCTCGGCCGGAATTTGAACCTCCGCTCCCTCATTATATTCATCGCCTCTTCACTCTGTGCGCAAGGAGACCATCGGGGCGGCCTTCGCCGCGCGGAGCGAAGGAAGGAAGCACGAAAGAGCGGACACCAGAAGGAGGAGTCCCGCGGTGGCGGCGAAGGTCCCTGGATCTCTCGGGCTCACCCCGAAGAGAAGGCTCGTCATCCACCGGCTGAGGACCAGCGCGGCGACAGCGCCTACGAAGACTCCGAGGAAGCTCGGCGCCATTCCTGCCGTCATCGCGAGCTTGAGAACGTCCTCCCGGCGCGCCCCGAGCGCCACGCGAATCCCGATCTCCCGTCGCCTCCGGGACACCATCTGGGACATCACCCCGTAGATGCCGATGGCCGCGAGGGAGAGCGACAGGACGGCGAAGGCGCCCAGAAGCGTGGCCGCGATCCGCGCGGGAAAGAGCGGAAGCGAAAGTCTCTCCGACAGCACTCTCGCGGCGAAGACGGCGATTGCGGGATCGACGCTCTGGATCTCCGCGCGGATCGAGGGCAGGAGCCTTCCGGGCTCGGAATCCGCGCGAACGATGACCGTGGTCGTTCCCGAATAGGACTGGCGGATGGGCAGGTAGACGAAGGGCTGGGGCTGTTCGTTCAACCCCGCGTACTTGCCGTCCTCGACCACACCGACCACTTCGACCCGCGGCGCCTCCGGCGCCCTCAAGGAAAGGCGCTTTCCGAGCGGATTCTCTCCCTGCCAGAACCGGGTCGCGAGAGCCTCGCTGACGAGGGCCACCGGCAGCGCCGCCTCGTCGTCGGCATCGTTGAAATCCCTTCCCGCCACCACCCGCGTGCTCATCGCCGAAAGGTACCCCGGGCTGATGCGGCTGAAGAACGCGATCGGCGCCTCGTTCAACCGCTGGGGCACCGGTTCGCCTTCGATGAATAGCCGCGTTCGGGAAAAATGAAGGTCGACGGGCACGAAGTCCGCGATTCCCGCCGCTGCCACGCCGGGAAGAGCCCGCAGGCGCTCCAGGATTTCTCTCTGGAGCTCGCGGCCCTGAGGCTCCTCGTACCCTTGGAGCGCCAGATCGAACGAGACCTCGACCGCGCGCTCGGGATCGAACCCCAGCTCGATGGCCTGCGCCCGCGAAAGGCCGCGCACCATGAGCCCGCTTCCGACGAGGAGCACGAGCGACAGCGCGACCTGGAAGACCACGAGGCCGCCGCCCCTGAACCTCCGGGCGTTCTCTCCCGGGGGCCCGTCCGAAAGTGCGGCGCGCGGACCCACCCTCGTGACCCTGAGCGCCGGCAGGAGCCCGAAGAGGGCGCCGGCGGCGATCGACACCAGGAACGTGAACAGGAGCACGCGGAGGTCCATGTTGAGGTCGAGAGCGAGCGGAAAGTCGATGGGCGGTCGGAACGCGGCCACGAGCCTCACGAGCCACAAGGCCACGAAGAACCCCAGCACACCGCCTCCGAGGGAGAGCACCAGGCATTCAGTAATCAGCCTCCGCACGAGACGCAGGCGACCGGCACCGAGAGCGAGGCTCATGCCGATCTCACGGCGCCTCTCGGCGGCGCGCGCCAGGAGCAGATTGGCGAGATTGGTGCACGAAAGAAGCAGGGCAAAGCCGACGACCCCCATCAGCAGGCCGGTGAAGCCGAGCAGGCCCGAGCGCATTCTCCCGCTCATGAGTCCCGCGGACGAGAGGGAGACTTTCTTCCCTTCGTTCACCCGCGGGTGCTCGCGCTCGAGCTCGATTGCCACCGAGTCGAGGGAAGCCTGCGCCCGTTCGAGTCCGACGCCGGGCCGCAGTCGGCCTTGCAGGTAGATATTCTCCGCGGCCCGATCATCGAGCCAGTCCCGCCTCCGGTCGATCGCGGCCTGCATCGCGATGGGAATGAATACCTCGGGCGCGACGACGATCTCCGTGCCGTCGAAGCCGGGCGCCGCCACTCCGATGACGGTGTAGCTTCGTCCGTTCACGAGGACGTCCTTTCCAAGGATGCCGCGCTCCCCCCCGAACCGGGAAACCCAGGAGCGGTGGCTGAGCACCACCACCGGGTGGCCTCCGGGGAGGACGTCGTCCTCGGGCGACAGCAGCCGCCCGAGCGCCGGCTCGATGCCGAGAACCTCGAAATAGTTTCCGCTGACGAGGTAGCCCCACATCCTCTCGGCGATGCCGTCGTGGCTCACGCTCAGAGGCGCGAAGCGGTACGCGATGAGGCCCGAGAAGGCGTCGCTCCGGTCGCGAAAGTCCTCGTAGTTCGGGTAGGAGAACGCGGGGAACATGCTGCGGCTGGTATCGTTCTGGAGCGATACCAGCTGCTCCGGCGCGGCCACGGGAAGCGGCCGGAGGAAAGCCTCGTTCACCAGGGTGAAGACGGCGGTGTTGGCTCCGATCCCCAGCGCGAGCGAGACGAGGGCGACGGCGGTGAATCCCGGCCGCATCCGGAGCGCCCGAAGGCCGAGGCGCACGTCCTGCCCGAGCGAGTCCAGGAGCGCAAAGCTCCAGGTCTCGCGGCTTTCCTGCAGGAGCCGGCTGCTCCGGCCGAAATCGCGCTCGGCGGCCCGGCGCGCTTCCTCCGGGGTCATTCCCGAGGCGAGGTTCTCCTCGCGTTTCATCTCGAGGTGGAGGCGCATCTCCTCGGCGAGATCGCGCTCGAACTCTTCGCGGCGGAAGTAGAACAGCAGTCTCCGGAGGATACCCATGGCTCATTCACCTCGCGCGGGCCGCATCAGACGAAGAATCCCCTCCATCACTCTCTCGAAGTCGGCGACTTCCCGCTGGAGCTCTCTCCGTCCCGAGGGCGTCAGTCGATAGAAGCGCGCCCGGCGGTTGTTCTCCGACTGGCCCCATTCGGCCTTCACCCAGCCCTTGAGAGAAAGCCGCTGGAGCGCGGGATACAGAGAGCCCTCCTCGACGCGGAGGACGTCGTTCGAGATATTCCGGATGAAGTGGGCGATGCCGTAGCCGTGCATGGGCTCGCCGTTGCGCTCGAGGGATCGGAGGATGAGCATTTCGAGCGTGCCCGGCAGGAGATCGGACTTATTCGCGGGGCCCGGCGCTTCGGATCTTCCCATAGACGGCCTATGGGAGAGTAGCGCTCTCCCGTCAGGCTGTCAAACCGGGGGCGTCGTGTTAATTTATCGCGGTGCGTCTCCGATTCTTCGAAACCCCGGCTCACTTCCGGAAATGGCTCGAGGCGAATCACGAGAAAGCTTCCGAGCTCTGGGTCGGGTTTCACAGGAAGGGCACGAAGCCGAGCATCACCTGGCCGGAGTCGGTCCGGGAAGCGCTCTCGTTCGGGTGGATCGACGGGGTCCGGAAGTCGGTCGACGAAACCAGCTACACCATCCGGTTCAGCCCGAGAAAGCCGTCGAGCGTCTGGAGCGCCATCAACATCCGAATCGCGAAGGAGCTCATCGACGAGAACCGGATGCAACCCGCGGGCCTCAAAGCGTTCGAGGCGCGAAAAGAGAACCGGTCGGGCATCTACTCCTACGAGAACCGGCCGCAGACGCTGCCGGCCGAGTACGAGAAGAAGCTGCGAAAGAACGCCGCCGCCTGGATGACGTTCCAGGCGCTTCCGCCAGGCCGCCGTAGAACCGTGACCTGGTGGGTGGTGAGCGCCAAGAAGGAAGAGACGAGGCTTTCGCGGCTCGAGCAGTGGATCGCGGATCCGACGCTCGGGGGAACCTTACCGCTGGCCACGCGCAAGAAATAGAGGTTGCCATGATCCTACTGCTCGTCGCGGTCCTCGCCGTCTCTCGGGAAGACGTCTCTCGATCGGAGCTCACGGACACCGTCGATCGCCTCGCGGTGCTCGATCGCATCTCCGGAAGCGAAGGAGAGCGCGAGGCGAACGCGTACCTGAAGCGGAAGCTCACCGAGTACGGAGTTCCGTTCGATGCTTACGAGATGGAGCTCTACCTCAGCCACCCCATGAGCGCCTCGGTCACTGTCCTGACCCCCGAGCCGGCGAGGCTCGAGGCCATCAACCATGCCTTCTCCCGGTCGACCCCCACGGGAGGCGTCGAAGGCGAGCTCGTCTACATCGGCCGGAACATGACGGCGGATCCGTTCGACGCTCCTCTCGTCGACTACGAAGCCATCGACGTGAAAGGCAAGATCGTCCTCGACGACGGTTTTCCCGCTCCCTATCGAGCGTTCGCGACCGAGAGAGCCGGCGCCCTCGCCCAGATCTACATCAACCCCGACGATCGGCTCCACAACATGACGGTGACCACCATCTGGGGTGCGCCGACGCCCGAGACCGCGCCGCTTCTCCCGCGGAATCCCATCGTCGCCATGAAGAGGCCCGACGGGGACGGCCTTCGCGATCGCCTCGCGCGGGGAGAGAAAGTGCGGGTTCGTATCGACGGGGTCGTCGATACCCGCTGGCGGAGGACGGAGCTCGTCGTGGCCCGCATCGAGGGCACCGTCGAGGCGGAGAAGTTCGTCCTCATCGGAGGGCATATCGATTCCTGGCACGAAGGAGTCACCGACAACGCGACGGGAAACGCGGCGATGCTCGAGGCCGCGCGCCTTCTCCAGGGGAGCCGGGACCGTCTCCGGAGGAGCGTTCGCGTCGCCTGGTGGCCGGGCCACTCGCCGGGCCGCTACGCCGGCTCGGCCTGGTACGCGGACCATTTCTTTTCGGATCTCAGGCGCAACGCCGTCGCCCACGTCAACATCGACTCCATCGGGACCCGGAGCGCGACCCGGTACTCGGCGACCCATATGGCGGAGCTCGAGCGTTTCAACCTCGACCTCATCCGGACGAAGACGGGACAGGAGCCCAAGGGCTCACGGCCGGGGAAAGTTGCCGACGAATCCTTCGTCGGTCTCGGAGTTCCGAGCGTGCGGTTCTCGAAATCCATTCCCGAGGGATCTCCGGATCGGGGGGTCGCCGACGGGAGCGGCGGCTCCTGGTGGTGGCACTCGCGCGAGGACAGCCGGGACAAGGTGGATCTCGACCTTCTCGTCGAGGAGACGGACCTCCTCGTGGCCCTGACCCAGGGCCTGGCCAGTCCGCCCCGCCTCCCCTACGACTTTCGAGCTACGGCGAAGGAGATGAGGGAGAAGCTCGAGGCGATCGAGCACTACGATACCCGGAATCTCCTCTCGCTCGTGGAGCGTTTCGCGGCGAAAGCCGAGACCCTCGCCTCGGTCTCCGAAAACGCCGCGACCGATCCGCTCGCGTTCAACGACGGGCTCATCCGCATCGGCCGCGCGCTCAACTCCGTCTACTACAGCCGGAGCGGCCCCTACGATCAGGACGTGAACGAGCTCATTCCCCGGTTTCCCGGGCTCGCGATCGCGTCCGAGCTCTCGACGCTCGACCGGAACAGCGACGGGGCGCGGTTCCTGGAAGTCCGTCTGAAGCGGGAGGAGAACCGCGTCGAGGAAGCTCTTCGGGAAGCGCTCCAGGTCGCTGACGCGCTGACCGGCTCGAAAGAGCGGTGAGGGTCCAGACCGGGTTCTACTTGCCCCGCTTCTCCATCGCTTTTCGCAAGGTCTCGGCGAGGGAACCGAATCCACCGGCCTGGGCCTCGGCGGCGTCCTGAGTCGCCCTGTACTCTCGAGCCTCCTGCTTCTCGTTTGCGTCCTTCAGGGCTTTCCGGCTCAAGCGGATCCGGCGGCCGTCGACGTCGAGGACCATGACTTCCACATCGCTTCCCACGGGAAAGAGTCTCCGGAGGTCAGAGTCCCGCTCCGCTCCGGTCTCCTCGAGCGGCATGAGCCCGGTGCTGCCCGGCTTGAGGAACACGAAGACGCCGTAGCTTTCGTGGCGCTCGACTTTGCCGACGAGCCGCGCTCCGGGTTTGATCGGTTGCGCGCTCTCCGCCCTGGCCGTGCCCTTCTCGACGACCGCGACTCCGATCCTCTTGCGCTCGGTATCGATGCTCAGGATCTCGACGGCCACCGGCTCGCCCGCGGGCACCAGCGCTTTCCAGCCGTCCCCTTTCCCCGTCGGCGGGAAGGTGGACACGTGCGCGAGCCCTTCGATTCCGGGAGCGAGCTCTATGAAGGCGCCGAAGTCCGCCGAGCGAGTGACGTGCCCCATCAGCACCTGACCCACATCGAACGTGCTCGCGACCGAGGACCAGGGGTCCGCTGAAAGCTGCTTCAGCCCGAGGGAAATCTTTCCCTTCTCCTCGTCCACCAGCAGGACCTTGACCTCGATCTCGTCTCCCGGGCGCACCACGGAGGTCGGATCGGTAACCCGGGACCAGCCCATCTCGGAGACGTGCAGAAGACCCTGGATCCCGCCTCCGAGATCCACGAAGGCGCCATAGTCGCGCACCGATACCACGCGTCCCCGAAGGACGGCGTCCTTCACGATGAGCTTCTTCACCTCTTCCGCCCGCGCTCGTTCCTCTTCCTCGAGAAGCGCACGTCTCGAGACGACGATGTTCTTGCCGTCGCCTTTGTACTCGACGATGCGAAAGAGATAGACCTTGCCCTGATGGATCGCGGGATCCTCGGTGTAGCCCGTCCCGATTTGCGAGATGGGACAGAAGGCGCGCTGCCCCGAGAATCGAACCTCGTATCCGCCCTTGATGACCGCCTCGACCCGGCCCTCGACGGGAAGTCCTGACTCGAACGCGTCCCGCAGAGCCTCCCGGGTCGCGGCATGCCGGGCGAGCTTGTGGGACAGCTTCAGCCCGCCGGCCGTCGAGACCACGATTGCCTTGACGGTATCGCCGACCGAGACCTCCGTCCTGCCGTCGGCATCGGTCAGCTCCGCGAGGTCGATCGTCGCTTCGCCCTTCCCGCCGACGTCCACGAAGGCCACGTCGGCGCCGAGGGCGACGACCTTGCCCGAGATCTCGTCGCCCTCCCGGAACCGCTTGGGCTGGAGGGACTCCTCCAGCATTCGAGCGAAGTCTTCGTCTTCGTCTTCCGGAGGAGGAACGGGAGTGGTCATCGACTCCTCAGCAGCTCTTGCACTGATGATTGTTCTTCGACCCCAGGCTTTCGAGGAGCAAAACCGTTTCCGGGAACGGTTGAATCCTCTGAACCGGCCCGTTCGCCATGTCGGCCGTCGTCTGGCCGCTGCGCGCGACGGCCGTCGGGTCCGCGCCCTTCGATATCAGGTAGCGGATGAGCTCGTTGTCCCCCCGCGCGGCCGCGTGGTGGAGAGGCGTGTAGCCGTTGTGATCGCGGGCGTTCACGTCGGCGCCGAGCTCTTCCACGAGGAACTTCACCGCGGGAAGCCACCCGTCGGGGACGTGCCGGTGGGAGTTTCCGGCGAAGCCCTGGCCGTAGCCGACGCCGGAGGCCGCATGGATCGGGTAGACGGCCGGCCCGCCGAAGGGAATCTCCGGAAGGCCGGAGTGATCCTTGCCGTCGCCGGCTCCGCCCGCCTCTTCGTCGACCCGCTCCGGGACTTTGATCGTCGGAAGCGTCGGGTCCGCGCCGTAGCGAAGGAGCAGGCGCATCGCTTCGATATCGAGGGCATAGGCGGCGCGCCAGAACGGCGTCGCGCCCGTGCGATCGACGCCCAGGAGATCCCGGTTGTACGTCGTGTACCAGAGCGTGTTCTCGAGCCGGGAGTTCGGATCCACTCCCGCCTTCAGGAGCCTTTCCATCATCTCCAGGTACGTCGTCTTCTGCTGCATGTAAGCGACGGGCTGGGGATGCCGCGCCTTCGGCGCCCAGTTCATGTTGAGAGCGGCGTGGAGAGGCGTGTCGCCGGCCGCGCTCGCGATCTTCGGGTCCGCGCCCTTCTCGAAAAGGAGCATCGCCAGGTCGAAGTGCCCGTTGATGGTGGCGATGAGCATCGGGCTCACCCGCGTGGCCTCGCTCGTCTGGTTGATGACGGCGCCTCCCTTGAGGAGCGCGAGCGCGGAATCGACGTGGCCGTCGCGCGCGGCGAGCAGGAGCGGCGTCAGGCCTCCCTGCCACCCGACCTGCCCGGCGTAGTTGAGGGGCTCGGGCTCGTTGCCGCGCTTCTCGGCCTCCTCTCTCTCCTTCTGCTTGTCCGCGGATTTCGGGTCACGGGATGCGGCGATGCGCTGGTTCCTCTCCCGGCGCTCCGCGCGGTCCGCCTTGTCGCGGGCGACGACGTCCACGACGAACGCGGTGAGCGCCGGATTGGCGCCCTTCTCGAGCAGCACCTCGATCACCTCGGTTCGGCCCGCGGCCGCGGCGAACATCAGAGGCGTCTGTCCCCAGACGGGCTCGCGCGGGTCGACTTCGGCGCCGCCTGACAGCAGCGCCGCCACCGCGTCCGCGCTTCCCGACGCGGCGGCGAAGTGAAGAGGCACAGCACCGGTCTCGGTCCGCGCGTTCACGTCGGCCCCGGCGGCGACGAGAACGGCGACGACTCCCGATCTCCCGGACGCGCTCGCCACGTGAAGCGGCCGGTGGGCGCCGAGCCTGGTTCCCGCCTCGAGATGCGCGCCGGATTCGATCAGAAGCTCCGCCATCGCCGTCGTTCCCGCGCGCGCCGCGCGATGGAGGGCGGTCATGCCGTCGCCCGGCGCCGCGTTCACATCGGCGCCCTCTTTCAAGAGAGCGCGCACCTTGTCGACGTCGTCGGAGCCCACGGCATCGAAGAGGGAATCCGTCGAGGGAGACGCGCCCAGGAGGAGGACGGCGCTCAGCAGAATCGCGCTCTTTCTCATCACCCGCCTCCTCACAGAGACAACGAGAACGGCTCGGTGCTGTTGCCGAGGCTCGCGACGTCCGGGAGGCCGAGGATGTGCATCAAGCTCAGCATCACGTTCGCCATCGGGGTCGCCGGCTTCGCTCTCAGGTGCAGGCCTCCTTCGAGCTTTCCGTTCGCGCCTCCGGCGATGAACAGCGGACACCGCTTGTGATTGTGCACGTGGGGGTCGCCCATGGGCGACCCGTAGATCACCATCGTCTTGTCGAGCAGGGTCTTCTCGCCCTCCTGGATGCCCGCGAGCTTCGAGAGGAAGTACGGCACCAGGCTCACGTGGTACCGGTTGATGCGGAAGAACTCCTCGATGTTCTTCTCCTTGTCCCCGTGATGGGACGCGGGATGGAAGGGCTTGTCGACGCCGCTCTCGGGATAGACGCGGCCGCTCGCGTCCCGCCCCATCTTGAAGGAGAAGACACGGGTCATGTCGCCCTGCGAACGCGAGCGCCTGGAGGTCGAACATCAGCTTGACGTGCTCCTCGAAGGAGTCGGGAACCCCGGCGGGAGCCGTCGGCAGCTCCCTGCACCTCGCCGCTCTGGTTGCGCTCCTCGACCTTCTGGATCCGGCGCTCGATCTCCCGGATGTTCGAGAGGTACTGGTCCATCCGGCGCCGGTCGGCGGGATCGAGCTCCCGGTTCAGCCGGTCCACCTCACCGAGAACGAAGTCGAGAACGCTCTTGCTCGTCCGCCTCCGGGCGGCCCGCTCTTCGGGGGTGCCCCCGGCGCCGAACAGCAGGTCGAACGCCGCGCGCGGGTCCCGGATCATGGGGAGGGGCTCGGTGGCCGACGCCCAGCTGATGGTGTCGGTGTAGACGCAGGAGTATCCGTAGGCGCATCCCCCGCCCTGGTCCACGTTCTCGATGCAGAGCTGGATCGAGGGGATGGGCGTGTCCTGCCCGTAGCGCTGGGCGTAGATCTGGTCCATCGACGTTCCGACGAAGACGTCGGAGCTCTCGGTCTGCCGGGGGTGCGCCTGGGTCAGGTACACCGCGCTCGAGCGGAAGTGATCCCCGCCGATCTCCGGCGGAGTGGAGGCTTCGGCGTTCTCGACGTCGGTATCGCTCACGATGGTGAGATTCTTCCGGAACGGCTCGAGGGAGCTCATTGCCGTCGGGGCGAGATCGAAATCGCGGCCCGTCGCGGCCGGAGACCAGAAGTTCTGGCTCGCTCCCCACTTCGTCGCTCCCGCCGAGCCGTGCACCATCTCGATGGCCACGAGCCGCGTCCTCTCGAGCGAAGCCGAGACCGGAGTCGCCGACCAGGCCCGGCGCGCGGGGACCATCGCCTCCAGGAACGGAAGCGGCGATCGTCGCCCCGGCGCCCCGGAGGAACGTCCTTCTGGGAAGGTGTTTGCCCGTGAGAAATTTCATCGACTGCCTCCGTGCATTTCTGTCTCTTCCTCGGCCGCCGCGGCCTTCGTCCGGAACGCCGGGCTTTTCACCACACCGAGGACGAACGCCGACATGCGGTGGTCCTCCGTCTGCGCTTCCCGCACGATCGCCCGCACCGCGGGCATGTCGTAGTACTCGACGCGCCGGCCCAGGGCGTAGGCCATCAGGTTCTCGGTGAACGTCCGAAGAAACGACGTCGAGTAGTCGAGAAGAGCGGCCCTTAGGTCCTCGGGACTCCCGAGCCGCGTTCCATCATAGAGCTCGCCCGAGCTGTCGACGGGGACCCCGTTGTCCTTGATCCGCCAGGCTCCGGTCGCATCGAAGTTCTCGAGCGCGAGTCCGATGGGATCGATCATCACGTGACAGGACTGGCAGGCGGGGCTCGCGCGGTGCCGCTCCATCTGCTCCCGCACCGAGAGGAGGCGGCCTTCTTCCGCTTCGCCCGACTCTTCCAGCTCCGGCACGTCGGGCGGCGGCGGCGGCGGCGGGGTTCCCAGAAGGACTTCCAGGACCCACTTGCCCCGAAGGACCGGAGATGTCCGGTGGGCGTGAGAGGTCAGGGTCAGGATGCTTCCGTGCCCGAGGATTCCCCGCCGCTTCGCGTCGGGATAGGACACGCGGCGGAAATCCGTGCCGACGACGCCCGGAATTCCGTAGTGGCGGGCGAGACGCTCGTCGAGAAACGTGTAGTCGGCGGTCACGAGCTCGAGGGCGCTCCGGTCCTCGCGCACCAGACTCTCGAAGAACAGCTCGGTCTCGCGGCGCATCGACTGCTTGAGCTGATCGTAGAAGTCCGGGTACATCCGCACGTCCGGGTGCATCGGCTCGAGGTCGGGAAGCCGCAGCCACTGTTCGGCGAAGCGCGTCGCCAGCGCTCGAGACCGCGGGTCGGCGAGCATCCGCCGCACCTGCCGCTCGAGCTCTTCCGGATCGGACAGGCGGCCTTCCCCGGCGATCTTCAAGAGCTCTTCGTCGGGCCCGGCGCCCCAGAGGAAGAACGACAACCGCGAAGCCAGGTCGAGATCGAGGATCGGGTAGCTCCGGGATCCCGCGCTCGCGGGCGGCTCTTCGAGTCGGAACACGAAATGAGGGCTCGCCAGGATTCCTTCGAGCGCGGTGCGAATGCCCGCCCTCGAAGCCGCCGTCGGCCGCTCCGACGCGGTAGAGATCGAGCAGAGGGTCGAGATCGCGGCGAGCGACGGGCCTCCGGTAAGCCTGAGCGGCGAGCCTCGAGACGATCGTCTCGGCGCAGGCGGCCTCCTCGGCCCGCGATGCGGGACGACAGCTGAAGATCCGGCGCCGGCTTTCCGTCTCCGAGACCCCCGTCGGATCGAAGGGACCGGTGATCGCGAGGTCGCGCAGGTGCGGAAGACTCGTCATTCCGTAGGCATCGGCGATGCTGGTGCTGGCGATGGACCAGTCGTGCGGCCGGATCAGGTCCTGGACCGGTCCTTCGAACTTCTTGAGGAAGGCGGCGGAGATTCGCTGCGGGCCCGCGCGCACGAAGATGGGCTCGCTCCGCAGATTGACCCCGTTCGGGTCCGAGACGTGCATCCAGCGATCGATGGGGAGGAGCGCCGCCCTTTCGCCATTCACCGAGATCTCGATCTGTTCCGGGTTCCCGGCGGAGGTATGGAGCGTGGCCTGGCCGCTTCCGTGAAGAGCACCCGTGGTCTCGTGGTGGAAAGAGACCCGGAACAGGTAGTGGCCGTCGGCGGGGAAATTGTGGACCACGGAGATCCCCCCGCGGGTTCCGTAGGGCGCCCCCTCCACCTGCTCCGTCTGCGAAACCCACCGGGTAACCTTATAAGTAGCTTCCCGGGCCGTGGCGTTCGCGTCGCCGACGGCGAGCCGGGAGAGCTCGCTCGCCCCGCGGAGATATCCCTCGAGGAGCGTCGCCGAGAGCATCTGGGCGTCGGCGATGTTGTCGAAATTCGCGCTCTTGGTGTCCGGCGGAAGGTAGTCGCCCGGCGCGATGTCGAGCGCCAGGAGATCCCGGATGGCGCTCTGGTACTCCGCCCGGTTGAGCCGCTGAAACGTCCGGCGGCCGGGGTTGGGGTGGGCCTTGGAGCTTTCGTCGAGTCGGGTCTCGAGGAGAGTCGCGAGCGCGTCGAGGTCCTGCTCCGGGGGCCGAGGCACTCCGGCGGGGGGCATCATGCCGGCGCGGAGCTTCCGGACCATCTTCTCCGCGAGCTCCGCCGCGCTTTCGGGCGCCGACACGTCGAATGAATCGAGGGACATGTTGCCCGAGAACGAGGCGTCGTTATGGCAGAGCCGGCAGTTGTCGTCGACTACGGCGCGAGCGGTGTCTTGCGAGGGGCCGGCTTCGAGGGAGACTGCCAGGAGCAGACCCCGAAAACCGAGAATCGCCGCCTTGATTCTCATCGAGACATCACAACCAGGGCCCAGCTTACCATCGATCCCGCGAGAGGGGCCAGGACTGCTAAGATCTCGGCGTGGAACTTCCGCTTCCGCCTCCCGTCGAGCCCATGCTCGCGAAGCTCGTCGATGCTCTTCCCGAAGGCGACTCCTGGATCTTCGAGCCGAAGTGGGACGGCTTCCGGGTCCTGGTCTTCCGGGACGGGAACGAGTGGTACCTGCAGAGCCGCGACCTCAAGCCCTTGAACCGCTACTTTCCCGAGCTCGAGGCGCCTCTCCTCGAATCGCTTCCCCCGCGCGCTGTCGTCGACGGGGAGCTCGTCATCCAAGGGGAGAAAGGCCTGGAGTTCGAGGCCTTGCAGCTCCGCCTTCATCCGGCCGCCTCCCGAGTCAAGAAGCTCGCGGCCGAGATCCCGGCGTCGATCGTCCTCTGGGATCTGTTGTGTGAAGGAAGCGACAGCCTGATGTCCCGGCCGTTCGCGGAGCGCCGCACCCGCCTCGAGAAGGCACTCGCGAAGGCCCGTCCGCCGGTTCATTTGACCCCTTTCACGCGCGACCGCGACGTCGCCGCCGATTGGTTCGAGCGCTTCGAAGGCGCGGGGCTCGACGGAGTGATGGCGAAAGCCGCCGACGGAGCCTACCAGCCGGGCAAGCGCGTCATGCTGAAGGTCAAGCACCAGCGAACCGTCGACGTCGTTTTGGCGGGATTTCGCTGGCACAAGAATGCCGTGGGGGAGGCCGTGGGGTCGTTTCTTCTCGGCCTCTTCGACGTGAGCGGTCGTCTCCAACACGTGGGGGTGGCGGCGAGCTTCACCGAGAAGCGGCGCCGCGAGCTGGTCAGCAGAGCTCGCCCCTCTCCGGGAGAACGCCCTCGCGAATCATCCGTGGAAGGAATGGTCCGAGTGGGAGCGCGGTCAGCGGGTGCCGGGGGTGAAGAGTCGATGGAGCCGGGACAAGACCCTCGAGTGGGAGCCCCTTCGCCCCGAGCGCGTTCTCGAAGTCGCCTTCGACCACATGCAGGGCACGAGGTTTCGCCACACGGCCCACTTCGTACGCTTCAGGCCCGACAAGCCGCCCGCGGCCTGCACCTACGATCAGCTCGACGTGACGCCGCCCTACGAGCTCGAGCGGATCTTTGGTCCGTCGCCGTAGCCGAGCTCAATCGACGACGGCGATCCCTGCGGGGCGCGGCTGCAAGATGCCGACGCGCTGTCGCTCCAGACGAGTTCGGACCGGAATCACAGCGCGAAAGGTTCCTGTCCCTCATGCGTCTTTCGGCGTCGAGAGGGGCCGTCGGACGGTTGTCGAGAGAGAAAGCGAAGATACTCGGCGAACGAAAGCCGCCGGCCCTCCCGGATTCGCTTGAGCGCGGCCACGTCTTCCGCAGTGGTCGGCAGATCCCTTTCCAGATCCAGCGGCTCAGGACGCTTCGAGCTCATGGTAGCGCCCCCGGAGCCCGTGCTTTTCGAACTGAGCACGGACCTCCTCGCGATCGACGTCGGGAAGACTCAGGAGAAAACGGATGTCGGCCATGTCCTGGTAGGTCCGAGACGGATCGTTCTTCATCGCGACGACTTTCATGGCGATGAGGTGCTCCGGTCGAGGAACGGGAATCCTCATCCCTCCCGGTCCATCCAGGATCCGGGCCGATGCGAAGATCCTGCTGCTGGTAGGCTCCTGAACGTATACCAGGTCGATTCCACCCCGTTTGGAATCGGCATGCTGGTGATTGGAGTAGCCTGTCGAGCGATGGATCGTTCGGTAACCGAGAGCTTCCAGAAAATGGATGACCTGCTCCTGGGCGCCCGCGTCCACGACGAAGTCGAGGTCCACTGTCGCTCGCGACATTCCGTACCCTCCGAGCCCGACACCGCCGATCACCGCGAATCGCAACTTCCGCCCTTCGAAGAACGGAAGGAGCTCGTTCAGCACCGCTACGAAATCCAAGGAGTTCCTCTCGAGGAGAGTACCACGCGAATCTCCGATCAGGCGGTCCAGGGATCGTAGTCGGGGTCCGGCGGCTCCTCGGAAGGACGCTTTTCCCTGGGCACGTTCCTGAGGTTCACCCGGATCCGGGTCCAGGTCGTATACCGCCCCCGCATGGCGTCCACGAGCACGTCCTCCTCCTTAATATAAGGAGCGGCTTCCGGATGGCGCTCCTTCCACCGCGAAAGGCCGGAGAGGGCGTCTTCCTTCCTCGCCGCCTTGGCGACGGTGACGAGAGGCATCGTCTTCCTCTTCGACGGCTGGACCCTGGGGGGCTCCCCTTCCTGCTTCCGGTAGTGGGGCGGCCAGGGGGCGTCGCCCAGGCCTTCCGCCTCGTGGCGGTTCGCGAGCTCGAGGAGAGGCTCGAGCGAGCCCCGAGCCTCGTCGATTCCTTCGCTCAGGTCCCCGAGCTTCGCGAACCGGGCGGGCATCGTCTTCAGCGTGAAGTCGGAGAGCTCGCAGTGCGGGACTTCTTCCCACGTGAGCGGCGCCGAGACCCGGGCGTCCGGCGTCGGCCGCACCGAGTAGGCCGAGGCGACGGTCCGGTCCTTCGCGTTCTGGTTGTAATCCACGAACACCCCGTGCCGTTCCTCCTTCCACCACTTGCTGGTGATGAGATCGGGGGCCCGCCGCTCCGCCTCGCGGGCGAGCGCGAGCGCGGCGCGGCGCACCTCGTCGAAGCCCCACCGCCTCTCGATCCGGACGTTCACGTGGATGCCCCGCGAGCCCGAGGTCTTCGGCCAGCCGACGAGGCCGAAGTCGGCGATCACCTCGCGAACGATCCACGCCGCCTCGCGAACGGCGCCGAAGGCGACCCCCGGCCCGGGATCCGAGATCCACGCGCAGCTCGTCGGGATGCTCGAGGTCGTCGGCGCGCACCGGGTGCGGGTTGAGGTCGATGCACCCGAGGTTCGCCATCCAGGCGATGTGGGCGACCTCGGTCGCCACGATCTCGTCCGCGGTCCGACCCGACGGGAACCGGAGGCTCACCGTCGTCACCCATTCCGGCCGCTTCTCGGGCGCGCGCTTCTGGAAGAAGAACTCCCCCTCGGCGCCGTGTACGTAGCGCTTCAGCACGACGGGACGGTTGAAAACCCCGCGGAGGGCGCCCTCTCCGACCTCCAAGTAGTACCGCACCAATTGAAGCTTCGTGATTCCGGCTGAGGGGAAGTAGAGCTTTCCCGGGTTCGAGACCTTCACCTCTCGGCCCGAGATCGAGAGGACCTCGGACTCCGCCGTCTTCGCCATCGTTCCACCGACTATAGACTGGCTCCTCCTTCTTTCACCAGACGGTATGTGACCCGTCCGGGAGCGTCCGTGGCGGGCGCTCTTCACGATGGGAGACTCGCGTCATTCCATGCGGAAGATCAAACGAACGTTGACCCTGGATGCGCCGTTCCGATAGTCTCCTCTACCGGCTGCGGCCCACCGGTCCGGTGATTTCGCCGCCCGGGATAGACGTGAAACAGCGCCTTCGTGAGTGGCGGTTCCTCTCTTCGATTCTCGCGTCGAGCCTGCTCTGCGCGCGCGCCGCCTTCTCGTTCGCGCCCCAGGAGGCCTCCTTCGACGGACCGGCCGCGCCCGTCCCCCCGGAGGTCATCACCCGCGGCGAGGACGGAGCCGCGACGGTGCGCGCCGTTCGGCTCGACTCGCCCCTGGTGGTGGATGGGGTCCTCGACGAAGCCGTCTACCGTACGGTGAAGTCGGTGAGCGGCTTCATCCAGCAGGATCCCCACGAGGGCCAGCCGGCCACGGAGGACACCGAGCTCTGGGTGCTGTTCGACGACGAGCACATCTACGTTTCGGCGCGATGCTGGGACAGCCGCCCGGAGCTAATCGTCGCCAACGAGATGCGAAGAGACAACGTCGGGCTCTACGAGAACGACAACTTCGCCGTCCTGTTCGACACGTTCCACGACGGGCGCAACGCCTTCATCTTCCATATCAATCCGCTCGGCGGACTCTTCGACGCGCAGCTCGTCGACGAGAACCTGTTCAACCGCGACTGGAACACGGTGTGGGAGGCCAAGACCGGCCGGTTCGCCGGCGGCTGGACGCTCGAGATCCGGATACCGTTCAAATCGCTGAGGTACAAGGGCGGCGGCCCGCAGATCTGGGGGATCAACGCGCGGCGAATCGTCCGGTCGAAGAACGAGTTCACGCACATCACCTCCATCCCCGCCTCCTACGGGACCCAGGGACTCTTGAAAGTGTCCTCGGCCGCGACTCTGGTGGGCCTGGAGACGCCCGCGAGCTCGCGAAACATCGAGGTCAAGCCGTACGTGCGAGGCGACGTGACCACCAACCTCGAGGCCGACCCGCCATACTCGAACGACGTCGACGGCGACGTCGGCTTCGACGTCAAGTACGGAGTCACTCGAGGAGTCACCTTCGACTTCACCTACAACACCGACTTCGCGCAGGTGGAGGTCGACGAGCAGCAGGTGAACCTCACGCGGTTCAACCTGTTCTATCCCGAGAAGCGCGAGTTCTTCCTCGAGGGGCAGGGGATCTTCAACTTCGGCATCGAGGGGGGACGCGGGTCTCTGCCTCCGGACAACGCTCCGGTGGTCTTCTTCAGCCGGCAGATCGGACTACAGGAATCGCAGGCGATTCCCATCGTCGCCGGGGGCCGCCTCAGCGGACGCGCCGGCGCATACTCCCTCGGCCTGCTCCAGATCCGCACCGACGACTTCGCGTCCGCGGAGGCGGTCGCGACCGATTTCTCGGTTCTCCGCCTCAAGCGGGACGTCTTCGAACGAAGCAACGTCGGGGTCATCCTCACGCGCCGGGCGCCGAGCTCGGGTGGAGCGGGCGAGAACCTGGTCTACGGCCTCGACACCGACCTGAACCTCGCCCAGGACCTGCGGGTCAACGCATTCTGGGCCCGAAGCGACACCCCGGGGCTCGGAAACCAGGACCAGGCCTACCGGGCGCGGATGAACTTCGCCAGCGACCGCTACGGGGCCCAGCTGGAGCGCATGGTGGTCGAGGACGATTTCAACCCCGAGATCGGGTTTCTGAGCCGCGAGAACTTCGAGCGCAGCTTCGCGCTGCTGCGGTTCTCCCCTCGCCCGGGAGTCTGGGGCATTCGAAAGGTGAGCTTCACCGGGAGCTTCGACTACATCACCGATACCGCGGGAACCCTGGAGACGAGGATTGGCAAGGCTTCGGCCCTCCTCGACTACGAGACCAGCGACCAGATGGAGATCACCTACACCCGCGACCTGGAATACCTCCCCGAGCCCTTCGAGATTTACCCCGGGATCGTCCTGCCGGTCGCGACCTACGAGTTCTCGGACGTGCGCTACCGGTACAAGCTCGGGCCGCATCGAAGAGTGTCGGGAGACCTTTTCTATCAGATCGGGTCGTTCTACAGCGGCGACCGGACGGCGGTCGGCTACCGGGGACGGATCGAGATCCTCACCCGGCTCTCGCTCGAGCCGGGCCTCGAGTTCAACTGGGTGAACCTCGACGAGGGCGATTTCTCGACGAGCCTGGTGACGGCCCGGGTGAACTACATGATGTCGCCCCGCTTGTTCCTGAGCGCGCTCGGCCAGTACAACTCCGCCGCGGATTCTCTCGAGACGAATATCCGGCTTCGCTGGGAGTTTCAGCCGGGAAGCGACCTTTTCGTCGTCTATACCGACGGACGGGACACGATGAACACCCTGGACGACGGGCCGGACCGCGGCGGCGGGTTTCCGGACCTTCTCAATCGCAGCTTCGTCGTCAAGCTGACGCGGCTCTTCCGGTTCTGAAGTTCAATCGCCGCGGCGCACGATGTCCCCGAAGACGTGGCCGCCGCCTTCGCCGCCCATCCAGGTTCCGGCGTAGTGGTCGCGAAAGAGGAGAACGCGCGCGCTGTAGCTTCCCATCCCGGGGATCGAAAGATCGGTGAGGCTGATGACCGGCGTGTCGCCCGCCCAGAGGATGGTGATGGGAATCGGGACGGTGACGTCGCCGGAGCCGAGTTTCATCGTCGTCTGAAAGATCCAGCGATCGCCCGCGATCCGCGAGACCTTCTGGATCACGTACTCTTCCTTTCCCGCGATTCCCTCCCCCTCGAAGCTCGTCGACTGCCCGACGAGGCTCACGTTGGTCATCCTCTCTTCGAATGCGCGATCGCGCTCCGCTTGCGCGTCGGCTCCGGGAGGGGACTCGCGCGAACATCCGGCGGCCGAGAGCGCGGCCAGACAGGCGAGGCTCACGTAGCTTCTCATGCGCTTGCACCTCCTGCCGCCACTGGGCCGGGGTCGAGCAACGGCGTCCGGCTCGGGAGCGACACGTACCAGCAACTGATTCCCAGAACCACCACCGCCGCCGCGAGGACGTAGAAGATCGAATCGTAGGATCCCGTGCTCCTCAGGGTCATCGCGAGGAGCAGCGGTCCGACGGCGGAGGCGAAGACGGTCATCATCTGGGCGCAGCCCTGGATGCGGCCGAGATGCTTCCTTCCGAAGGCCTGGCCCCAGACGGAAAAGAACACCACCGTGACCACTCCGCCGGCGATGCCCATCGCCATCGCGTAGAGAACGACGTGGTTCTGAGTCTCGACCGACGGAAGCGCGAGAAGCGCGAACGCCAGGACCGCCATCCCGATTCCCATGACGCGCTGGATCGGGTACCGCGAGGCGAGAAATCCGGCGCCGAAGTTCGCGGCCAGCCCGAGAAGCGTCGAGATGACGAGGACGCGGTGATAGGTCGACGCGTCGAATCCGCGCTCCTCGAGAATCGACTGGTTGAAGAGCGCGATGCCGGAGTAGACGAGCCCGAAGAGCGAGCTCGAAAGCGCGAAGACCCAGAACGCGGGGCTCTGGAGGGCGTCCCAGACTGAAAGATCCACGAGATCTCCGCCGGCCTTCGACTCTCCGTCGAGCGCGAGCCCCTCCCTTTCCGGGTTGTCACGCACGAGAATCCAGGCGAGCGGCGCGAGGACCGCGAGCTGCACCAGTCCGATACCGAACCAGGCCGGGCGCCAGCCCGCCGAGAGCACCGCCTGCCCCACCGCGGGAAAAGCGGCGATGAAGCCCATTCCCACGAGGACGGAGTAGATACCCATCGCCAGGTTGAGCCTCTTCGCGAACCACATTCCCACGAGCGCGAGGCTCGCGACCGAGAGCGCGCTCTGACCGAGGCCTCGCGTGAGGGTCACGGTGACGAAGAGCGACGCGAGCCCGGAGGCGGCGCTCATGAACAGGACCGTCGCTCCCAGGGCGAGGAGAATCGTGGTCAGAACGACGCGCGATCCGAAGCGATCCAGGAGCCGGCCGGCGGGAAGGCAGAGCGCGGCGCCCAGGAGCGTCGCCCAGAGGTTGACGCTCGCGTAGCTCACGCGGTCGATCCCGAGGTCCGCGATGAGGGGCTCGGTCACGAGCCCGAGTCCCTGGGTCCTTCCGGGGAGCGTCGCCACCATCGCGAGCGCGGCGACCCCGAGGTTCGCCCAGCCATAATAGAGGGGCTTCTGCGCCATGACTCCTCGCGAGTCTAGCTCACGGTCCCCGGGAGGTGCCACGACGCGATGACGGACGAAGCGATCACCATCGGTACGATCCGGATCGCCCTCGTTCTGTACGCGGCGGCTTCGTTCTCCCTGCTCCTCGGCGGCGAGCGCTGGGAGCGGACGACTCGCGGTCTCTGGACCGCCGGATTGCTGTTCTACCTGACCCACGTCGCGGCCGCGTTTCACCTCGTTCACGGCTGGAGCCACTCGAAGGCCGCGCTCGAGACCGCCCGCCAGACCCAGGAGCTCCTCGGCATCGCGTCGGGAGCCGGGCTCTTCTTCAATTACCTCTTCACCCTGGTCTGGACGGCCGACGCCCTCTGGTGGTGGATCGATTCGGGGAGCTACCGTCTTCGGCGGAGGTGGGTTCGAGTCTTGGTGCAAGGATTTCTCGCCTTCATGTTCTTCAACGGCGGCGTGGTCTTCGCCGAAGGCTTCTCCCGCTGGTTCGGTCTCGCGGCGATGCCTCCTCTAATCTTCCTGTGGCTTCGATCGCGTCGCTCGTCGGCCACGCGCCCGGCGGAGGGTGTCGGAAATCACGACAACCCCGACCGCATCCGCTAACGAGAGGCCCCACGGGGGATTGCCTCGCTATTCCCTTTCGAGAGCGTCGGGAGGTCTTACAGCGGGCCTGGAGGTTACCCGTGCGCGGATCGAAGGAAGATCAGCGTAACCTCTTTCGGCAGAAGCGGGAACATCGCGTCGGCACTCAATGGCTCGACGCTTGCATCGTTTACGTATCCGAATCCTCGTGCGGCCGTGCGGGGTGCGTGTAGCTTCGAAGATTCGACAGCGACGGAGGAAGCATGAGTCGAGAGAGTCAGGGTTCCGTACGCAACGCGTTGTTCGCGATCGCCGCCTTCGCGGCTCTCGGCGCGGAGGCGCAGGCCACGCTCATCGGTCAGAACGTGACCGTAACTTTCCAGGAGCCCTCGTTTGCCGACGTCATCGACGGCGTCCTGGTGGGCGCGGGGAGCGAGATCTCGTTCCTGGACGGGACCAACATCGGCGACGAGATTCTCCTCGACTTCGAATCCATCGACATCGGAGCGTCGAGCATTCTCTACAACGTCCAAGGCGAGGGGCCGGAGCACAGCCCGGGCTTCAGCACCACCGGATTCGACCCGGCCGCGCGCTTCGTCTTTTCCGACCTGACGCTCGCATCGCCCAGCCGGATCATCGCCGTGAACATCATCCTCTCGAACGTTATCGGCGTGGCCGCTGGAAGCGAAGTTACCTTCACCGACGACAGCGTCGCGCTGGTCATCGGAACCCTCGGAATCGGCATGATCGACGGAGCTCCGGACGTGGGAAGCATCCGGCTCGACCTGACGTTCGAGGGCATCAACCCGTCCGTCCCCGAGCCGTCGCTTCTCGGGTTGCTCGCGCTCTCGATCGCCGCCCTCGGCGCGCGCCGGTTCGGAAGCCGGAATTCGTGATAGAAGTCGAGCGCATGCTGCTCGTCACCCTCGACGAGTTCCGTCCGCTCGTCGGCCAGAGGTTCGACGTGGCGCGGGAATCTGGAAACGTCGAAGTCATCCTCATCGAGGCGGCCGCGATCGCTTCTCCGTCATCGCCCCGCAGGAAACCCTTCTCCCTTCTTTTCCGCGGACCGCTCGATAGTGTCCTGGATCAGCGCACCTACCCCCTGACGAACGGAGCCCTGGCTCTCGACGTGTTTCTCGTTCCCGTGGGAGCCGACGAACAGGGGCGGCTCTATGAAGCGGTTTTCAACTGAGGCCCTGAGGAGGTCCGATGTCCACACCGTTCTTATCCGAAATCAAGATGGTCGCGTTCGCCTTCGCCCCGCGGGGATGGGCCCTCTGCAACGGACAGCTCCTGCCCATCAACCAGAACCAGGCGCTGTTCGCGCTCCTCGGGACGACTTACGGCGGGGATGGCCGGACGACTTTCGCGCTTCCGAACCTGCAGGGCCGCGCGCCTGCGCACTTCGATAGCGGGCTCTTGCTCGGAGAGGCCGGCGGAGCGGAGACGCACACCCTCACGCTCGCGGAGATGCCGGCCCATGCGCACGTCCACGGAAGCTACAGCCAGGCGACGACGGACCTTCCCACGGGAAACGCTCCTGCCTCGAAGCCGCGGCGGGGAGTGAACGTCTATACCTCGGGACAGGCGAGCGTCGTGCTCCGCGGCAGTGGTGCCGCCGGCGGAAGCCAGCCTCACGAGAACCGGCAGCCTTGTCTCGCCCTCAATTTCGTCATCGCGCTCCAGGGCGTCTTTCCATCTCAGAACTAGGGAGAGCTCTCATGTCGGACCCATTCATTGGAGAGATCAGGATGTTCGCGGGAAACTTCGCTCCCCTGGGGTGGGCCCTTTGCGACGGGCAGCTCCTGGCCATCGCGGAGAACGACACGCTCTTCAACCTCATCGGCACGACCTACGGAGGCGACGGACAGGAGACCTTCCAGCTCCCCGACCTGAGGGGGCGCATCCCCATACATCAGGGGGCGTCGCCCGCGGGGACGTCCTATTTCCTCGGAGAATCCGCCGGCGTCGAAGCGGTCACGCTCACCCTACAGCAGTTGCCCATGCACCGGCACCCGCTCGCGTCCGCCCAGTCACCGAGCTCGGGGAGCCCCGCCGGGCACGCGTTCGGCGCCCCTTCGGCGGTGAACCTCTACGCCGAAGCCGAAGGCATCGCCGACCTCGAGGGTAACCAGCCCGCGGGCGGCTCGCAGCCGCACGACAACATGATGCCGTACCTCGCCGTGAACTTCATCATCTCGCTCTTCGGGATCTTTCCCAGCCAGAGTTGAAGCTCGAAGGAGACCCTCATGACCGATCCATTCATTGCCGAGATTCGAATCTTCCCCTTGAACTTCGCGGTCCGAGGCTGGGCTCTCTGCAACGGGCAGATTCTGCCGATTTCGCAGAACACCGCCCTCTTCTCTCTCCTGGGAACGACGTACGGAGGAGACGGCAGAACGACGTTCGCGTTACCCGACCTCCAGGGCCGGGCGCCGATGCACGCCGGCTCGGGGCCAGGGCTCACACCGAGAAACCTGGGCGAAAGCGCGGGAGAACCGTCGGTCACCGTGCTGCAGTCCCAGATGCCCGCTCATATCCACGCCGAGCTCGCGGAGTCTACGCCGGCGTCTACATCGACCCCGTCCGGGAACGCCTCGCTCGCCTCGGCCAACGCGGCGGGGGTTCGCTCCAATGTCTACGGTCCAGAAGGAGACCTCGCTCCCATGGGGGGAACGGCCGGTGGAAGCCAGCCGCACAACAACCGTCAGCCCTACCTCGGGCTGAACTTCCAGATCGCGCTCCAAGGGATCTTCCCGCCCCGGAGCTGAGATGCCGGGAGCCGCGGGGGTTGCGTCCAGAGCGCTCGAGGGCGTGGCGCTTCGCGCGAGCGCGCCGTCGGACGGTCCTTTCCTCCTCGCCTTGTACCGGAGCACCCGGGAACGGGAGATGGCGCTCGTTCCCTGGTCGTCCCGGCAGAAGGAAGCGTTCGTACGGATGCAGTTCGAGGCCCAGGATCGGCATTACCGCGAACAGTTCGCTTCCGCGAGCTTCGACGTGGTGGAGCGCGAGGGCTCGCCTATCGGACGCCTCTACGTCGACCGGCGAGAGAAGGAGCTCCACGTCATCGACATCACCCTGGCGCCGGCTGAGCGCGGACGCGGAATCGGAGCCGCACTCCTCCAGGGAATCCTCGAGGAGGCTCGCTCGTCGGGAAAGGTGGTCTCGATTCACGTCGAGGCCGAGAACCCCGCGATGAGGCTCTACCGGCGACTGGGGTTCGAGCTGGTCGGGGACGCCGGGGTTTATCGCTTCATGGTGTGCCGTCCGGGAATGCCGGACGCCGGATAGGAGAAAGAGCATGGAACGACGCGAGTTCATCGTCGGTGTCTGCGGCGCTGCCGTCGCCGTCGGCTCGAACGGGGCTTCGGGAGACTGCTCGGTGCTGTCTTCGCGAGAGCACTTCCGGGATCTCGTCAAACGAAGCTTCCGTGTCTATGACGATCGGTCGCGCTTCCTCGACGAGCTCCAGCTCGTCTCCATAGAGGACCGGCCGAGCGCGAAAGGCCTCGAGCAGTTCGACCTGGTTTTCGAGGGAGTTTTCGGTGAGAGTCTCTCGGAGGGAAGCTACGTCCTCCAGGAGACGCGCTCCCGCCGTTCCTACGCCATGCATCTGCAGGAGCGGGAGAGGACGAGAAGCTACCGGGCGACGTTCAGTCTTCTTGTTTGAGCGCTGGCCGCATCGCGGGACTTTGTTCGAAGGGCGGCCCTCCCGCTTGAAGCGGCGACGCCGCTCTCCTATCCTTCCGGCCATGCGGCGTTTGCTCTACCTCCTCGCGGTCCTCGCGTCTCCGGCAGCAGCTCAGACTCCCCACCCGACCACGGTGGCCATCCGCGCAGGACGTCTCATCGACGGTCTCGGCGGGGCTCCGGTGACGGGGGCGACCATTCTCATCGAGGGCGAGCGCATCCGCGCGGTGGGCGCGGGACTCGCCATTCCCGCGGGAGCCAGCGTCATCGATCTCTCCAGAATGACGGTCCTTCCGGGGCTCATCGATTGCCACACCCATATCACCAGCGCGCCGGGAGCGGCTTCGGAATTCCGTTCGAGCTTCCTCGATGCCGCGATCCTCGCGCCGAGCCACGCCCGCGCCACCCTCGAAGCCGGATTCACCACCATACGTGACGTCGGCGCCCCTCAGTTCGTCGACGTGGCGCTCCGCAACGCGATCGATCGCGGCGACATTCCCGGACCGAGGATCCAGGCGGCGACCCTTCCCATCAGCGCCACCGGAGGGCACGGGGACGTCAACGGGCTTTCCCCGTTCGTCGAGTTTCACGCGTTCTCCGGCGTCGCCGACGGCGTCGACGAGATCCGGAAGAAGGTCCGATTCGAGGTGAAGTACGGGGCCGACCTGATCAAAGTCATGGCCACCGCGGGGGCGATGTCCGAGGAGGAATCCGTCGACGCGGCGCTCTTCACCCAGGAGGAGCTCGACGCTGTCGTCGATGAAGCCCGGGCCTGGGGCCGGCGGGTCGCGGCCCACGCGCACGGCGCCGAGGGGATCAAGCGCGCGGTCCGCGCCGGAGTCGTCTCCATCGATCACGGAACGTTCCTGGACGAGGAGGGTGCCCGGCTGATGGTGGAGCATGGCACCTATCTGGTGAAGGATTCGTACGAAGACCGTTGGTTTCTCGAGCGCGCCCCCGGATGGGGCTACCCGCCGATCGTCGTCGAGAAGCTCGCGAAAATCGTCGAGGGGCATCAGGCGGCCTTCCTCCTCGCGATGAAGCAGGGAGTCAAGATCGCCTTCGGGACCGATGCCGGGATGACTCCCCACGGCGAGAACGCGAAGCAGTTCGGCGACTACGTCGAGTGGGGCATGAAGCCCATGGACGCGATCCTCACGGCCACCAGGAACGCCGCCGACGTCCTCGGCTGGAGCGATCGGGTCGGCGCCATCGCCCCCGGAAGATTCGCGGACATCATCGCCGTCGAGGGAGATCCTCTCGCCGACATCACCGAGCTCGAGCGCGTGCGCTTCGTGATGAAGGGCGGCGTCCTCTTCAAGCAATAGCTCCGTCCTCGAGGGGCGACGTGGCCCGATCCCCCCGCGTCGCCGGAAACCTCCTGAGCCCCGGGTACTTGAAGCCCGAGCCAGAAATGGAACCGAGGTTGCAGCTCGGTGTCTTCAAAAGGGGGAGCGCCATGAGCCGAATCACTTACCTTCTGGTAGTTCTCGGGCTTTCCTCCCTGGCAGTCGCGGAGCCCCCCACCCGGGCCAAGGAGATCGAGCTTTCCGGCTATGCCGAATGGAGGTCGGAGGGAATTTTGGTGGTGGACGGGCAGCGGGTCACGCCCGCCGAGGACGCCCGCTTCGAGGGAAAGGGCCGCGCCCGGCGATTCCTGGGAATTCCTCTCGGCTACGAAGTGAAGGTCGAAGGCGTGAGGCTCGAAGACGGAACCGTTCTCGGCCGGAAGATCGAAGCGAAACCGAACGGGAGCGCGTTTTACGAGGGGCCGATTCGAGCGGGCGCCGATGCCATGGAGCAGGAGTTCCGGCGCCTCGGACGCGCGGCGGAGTACGACGCCTACGGCCACATCGCCTGGGACTACGGGAAGCTCCTGGAATCCGGACGGGACGTCGAACGCTTGCGGAACATCGCCGGACGGCTGACTCCCCCGTACCTCGATCGCGAGGACTTTCGCGTGTACGTGGTCGAGAACGAGGAGTGGAACGCGATGGCCGCTCCCAACGGCGCGATCTACGCGTTCAGCGGTCTCCTGCGGGACATGGACGACGACGAGGTCGCGATCGTTCTCGGGCACGAGCTCGCCCACGCGACTCACGAGCACTCGCGCCGCTCCTACAAGAAATCGATGCTCGTGAGCCTCCTGGGATGGGGCGCGAGCGCGGCCGCGGATTCCATCGATCACGATGGGGCGCGCATCGCCACCAAGGTCGGGATCTACGCGGGCACTCTCGCCTGGACGAACGGCTACGGCCGCTCGGCGGAAGATCAGGCCGACCGCGTGGGCCTTCGCTACGCGTACGAGGCGGGCTACGACGTGCGCAAGGGTCCGACGCTCTGGCAGAAATTCGCCGCGAAGTACCGCGGGCTTCCGAAGGCGCTCAACTTCTTCCTCGGGAGCCACTCGGTGGCGAAGGACCGGGCGAGGAACCTGGAGCAGGAGATTCGCTACAACTACTCGGGCGACGGCGCCCGCGCGCACTAGCTTCTAAGAAAGTAGACCAGCTGACTGGAAGACTGGAGCGCCCAGTTGAAGCAGCGCGGCGGCCGGTTCAAGTCGAGCCGCAGCGCTTCGGAAAAGAGCCGGTCGAAGCGCCGGCGGAAACGCCGGCGCTGCTCCGGGTCCCGGGAGAAGAAGACTCCCATCGCGAAGCTCGCGGCGAGCTCGGTGTCGTGGCGCTCCATACCCTGGTCCTGAGGACCCGGCGCCTCGGCGGCGCCTTCCGAGCCGAAGCAGTCGATCACGTAGTAGGCGCGCGAGCCGTCGGGCACGAGCCCTCGGCGGTCGAGAAAATCGCAGAAGCGCACGACCATTTCCGGAACCCGTTCGTCGCCGCTGAGCCGCCAGTACGAAAAGAGGGCGTCGAGGAGAATCGCCGTCATCCAGGCGGAGGTGGCCCCGGGGAGACGCGACTCGCTCGGATCGTACAATCCCCAGTCCTGGCGGAAGGAGCCGTCCGCGGGCCGTCCGTCCGGCGGCCGGGTCTGGTGCCGATGGAGGGCGTCCGCATACTCCCGGCACCTGCGCCAGTATTCTTCTCGTCCGGTCAGCTCGAAGCCGTGGAGAGCGCCGAGAAAACCGTAGGCCTCGTGCCGCGGCGACCAGAACTCCCGCCCGACTTCGGGGTCGACGTCGGGAGAGACCGGCCGATAGCTCTCCGGACGGTAGCCCGGCTCCCAGCGGTCGAAACAGAATCGCGCCATCGCTTCTCCCGCCGCCCTCGCTCTCTCGTCGCCGGTGAGGAGCCAGTGGATGTGCATCGCGCGCGGGTAGACGTACTTCACGTCGGGCCCTTTCAGGGTGAAGGCGCCGGAGTCCGGGCCCTCCATCCGGGTGTGAAGGCGAACGAACTCCGCGGCGCGATGGGCCGCTTCCAGGTACCGCCGTTCCCCCGTGCGCACGTAGAGCCTGTAGTAGCACGTGGTCCGATCGAAGAGCCAATGATGGAAGACCGGGCTCTCTATGTAGTCGAGAGAGCCGGGAAAGGCGCGCTCCGCCATCCGATCGTAGTCCGCGAAGGCGCCGGACTCCGACGCGGGAACCTGCGGGCCCGCGACCTCGCTCGCGCAGAGCCAGTCCGGCGGTTGCAGCGCCCACACCCGGGAGGTGGAGGCCGCCGAGGCGAGAGGCGAGATGCGTTTCCCCGGACCGGCCTGGAGTCGCATTTGCAGCCGACGGTTCCCACGACCCGCGAAGTCCACTCTCGCCTGAATCAGTACGGAGCGGAGGCTCCCCTCTCGACCGCCCGTCCGCCAGGTTTCGAGCGGCGTCACCGAGGCTTCGATCTCGCGACCCTCCTCGTCCACGAGCTGAATCCCGTCGAGGTCGTCGAGGAGGTCGGGAGGCAGAGGGAAGCCGAAGCTCACGACCTCCCGTCCCGCCACCCCCGCCTTCGGCTCGAGCCGGACGTCGATCGCGATCGGGGAGCGTCGGGGCAGGAGGAGCGACGAGCCCGCGAGAAGAAACGCGCGGCGATTCAACTCGGGCGGCTCAGCGGACTCCGGACATCAGGCCGCGGATGGGCTTCATCAGGATCGCCAGCAGCACCGTAGCCGCGAGGCTCACCAGGCCCACGGCGCCGAAGAGCTGCGGGAGAGGAAGACGGTCGAAGAACCCGGCCACCGAGCCAGCGGTGAAGTTCCCGAGAGCGTTGGTGAGGAACCAGGTGCCCATGATGAAACCCAGGATCCTCACCGGAGCGAGCTTGCTCACCATGCTGAGCCCGATGGGCGAGAGGCTCAGCTCGCCGAGCGCGTGCAGCAAGTAGACGCCGACGAGCCACCAGGGGCTCACCTTCACCCCCTGCTGTTCGAAGAGCGTCGAGGCAAAGGCGATGAGGAAGAAGCTCGCGCTGAGCAACAGGAGCGCAATCGCGAACTTCGCGGGGCTCGAGGGCGCGCGCCGCCCCAGACGCGTCCACATCCACGCGAATAGCGGAGCGAGGGTGATCACGAAGAAAGGCTCGACCGACTGAAACCAGCTCGAAGGAAGTCCGAAGAACTGATTCTCCGTGATTCGGTCGGCGAACAGCGTGAGGCTCGAGCCCGCCTGCTCGAAGCCCATCCAGAACAGGGTTGCGAAGACGAAAAGGAGAGCGATGGCGCCGATTCGCTTGCGCTCGACCGCGTTCTCGGCGCCCTTCAAAAGAAGCCAGGCGAAGAGCGCCACCGCCGAGCCCGCGATCAGATAGTCCCGGTACTGCCCGGAAAGGATCAGGACCGTCCCGAGCAATGCGACGGCCGCCCCCACCTGCAGCCACAGCTTTCCCGCGTCCTTCGGGGGCTGGCTCAAGATGCCCGCGGTCCCGAGCCTTTTGCCTCCGATCACGTACTGCACGAGGCCGAGAGTCATGCCCACTCCGGCGGCGCCGAAGCCCCAGTGCCATCCGATCCTCTGGCCGAGGTATCCGCAGATCAGTGGGCTTACCGTGGCTCCCAGATTGATGCCCATATAGAACAGGGTGAATCCCGAATCACGGCGATCGTCGTCGGTGCCGTAGAGCCCGCCGACGATGGAGCTGATGTTCGCCTTCAAGAGCCCGGTCCCGAGAACGATGAGCACGAGCCCGCCGAAGAACAGAGTCGGAACCCCCTGAAGCGCGAGACTGTAGTGGCCGAGAGCGATGAGGATTCCTCCCACGAGGACCGCCCGCCTCAAACCGAGGAGCTTGTCGGCAATGAACCCGCCGGGAATCGTGGCGAGGTAGACCGAGCCGGTGTAGAGACCGTAGATCCAGGCCGCGCGCTCGGTGTCCAGCCCGAGCCCGCCGTTCTCGGGCGAGGCGACCATGAACAGGAACAGGATCGCCCTCATGCCGTAGTAGCTGAAGCGCTCCCAGAACTCGGTCAGGAAGAGCGTCGTGAGCCCGCGGGGATGTCCGGCGAGGCCGCCGCGGTCGAGCTCCGCGCTCACAGCAGCATGCCCACGATCGAGGCCGACATCAGATTGGCCATGGTGCCCGCGAGCATCGCTCGGATCCCGAGAGAGGCCAGCTCGTCCCGCTGCGTCGGCGCGAGCGCCCCGAGACCTCCGATCTGGATCCCGATCGAGCTCAGGTTCGCGAACCCGCAAAGGGCGAAGGTGGCGATGGTGAACGAGCGCGGATCGAGCGAAGCTTTCTCGGCTCCGAGGACGGAGAAGGCCACGAGCTCGTTCAGGACCATCCGCGTCCCGAGGAGGTTTCCCACGGACAGGCAATCCTTCCAGGGAATGCCGATGACCCAGGCGACGGGAGCGAACAGGAATCCGAAGATGGTCTCGAGGCTCTGCGGAAACCAGTGGAACCCGCGAGCCGCCAGAAAACCGTGGGTTCCCCCGAGAAGGGCGTTGGCGAGGGCGATGAGCGCCATGAAGGCGATGAGCATGGCCGCGATGTTCAGCGCCAGGTGAAGGCCGTCGGTCGTACCCCGCGCGATGGCGGCGAGGAAGTTCCGCTCCTTCTCCGTCTTGGGGATCTCCGTGCGGCCGGCGGTGACCGGGGTCCCGGTCTCGGGCACGAGCATCTTCGCCATGAGGATCGTACCCGGAGCGGTCATGATGACGGCCGTCAGCAGGTGCTTCGCCTCGATGCCGTAGGCCAGGTAAGCGCCCATGATGCCGCCGGAGACGTGGGCCATCCCGCTGGTCATCACCGTCATCAGCTCGGAGCGCGTGAGCTGCGGAAGGTAAGGCCGGATGGTGAGGGGGGCTTCCGTCTGGCCCATGAAGATGCTCGCGGCGACGTTGAGGGACTCCGCGCCGCTCGCGCCCATGAATCGGGACATGACGAAAGCGGCGACGCGGATCACGAGTTGCATGATCCCCATGTGATAGAGGAGCGCGAAGAACGCCGCGATGAAGATGATCGTCGGGAGCACCTGGAATGCGAAGGAGAAGCCGAATTCCGACCCTTTTGCGCCAATCTTGCCGATGACGAACTCGGAGCCGACGTAGGAGAAGTCGAGGAGCCGATTGACCAGAGCCCCCGCTCTCTCGAAGAGGGCGCGGCCGACGTCGTACCTCAGGACGAAGAACGCGAAAGCGATCTGCAGCCCGAGACCCCAGAGGACCGTCTTGAGCCGAATGGCGCGCCGATCGGTCGAGAACGTGTAGGCGAGCGCGATCATGGTCGCGAGGCCCAAAACACCGGTGAAACGCCCCATTGGGGCCGAGAGCCTAACACTTTCCTCCCACGCTTGCGAACGCCGGGCTCAGTGGTAGACTCCCTCTCCTTTCAACCCTCCGGAGTCGCCCAATGATGAAGCCCCTTTCGATTCTTCTCGATCGAGCGTTCCGATTCCGATCGAGGTCCCTCGTCCTCCTGGGACCGCTCGTTCTCCTGGGCCTCGCCGGCTGTCACGGCGGACCCGGGGCCGAGCCCGCCGATCTCATCGTCGTCAACGGGAAGCTGTACCCCGGCGGGGGGTCGCCCCCGGCCCAAGGGATCGCCGTCCGGGGGAACCGGATCCTCGCGGTCGGTACGAGCGCCGAGATCGAGGCCCACCGAACCGACCAGACGACCGTCATCGACGCGAAAGGAGGGACCGTTCTCGCCGGCTTCAACGACGCGCATGTGCACTTCTTGAGCGGCGGAGAATCGCTCGACCGCGTGAACCTGTTCGACGCGGAATCGGTCGCGGAGGCGCAGCAAGCCATCCGGGAGTTCGCGGCCGCCGGACCGGACCGTCCCATCGTGCTCGGGCGTGGATGGCTCTACGGAACCTTCCCTGGAGGTCTTCCCACGCGGCAGCAGCTCGACGAGGCGGTCTCCGATCGACCCGCGCTGATGGAGTGCTACGACGGCCACACCGTCTGGGCGAACTCCAAAGCCCTGGAGCTGGCGGGCATCACCCGAGAGACGCCCGATCCTCCGAACGGTCTCATCGTGCGGGACCCGAAGGGGGAGCCCACCGGTGTCCTCAAGGAATCGGCCCAGCGACTGGTGAGCAAGATCCTTCCCGAGCCGACGCGCGACGAGAAGCTCGAGCTCATCAAGAAAGCGATCCGCCGCGCGCAGAGCCTCGGTGTCACGAGCGTGCAGAACGCGGGCATGGATCCCGAGGAATTCGAGCTCTACGCCGAGCTCGAACGCCGGGGAGAGCTCGGGGTCCGGATGTACGCCGCCCTTTCGGCGCCACCCGGCTTTTCCGAAGAGGACGCGGCCCGATACGAAGACGTGCTGAGAGAACACTCCGGGACGGCGCTCCTCAAGACGGGCGCCGTCAAGATGTACGCCGACGGGGTCATCGAATCCCATACGGGGGCGATGCTGGAGCCCTACGCCAACCGGGACACGACCGGCATCCCGAACTATACCGTCGAGGACATGAACCGCATCGTCTCGATGATGGACGGAAAAGGATGGCAGATTCTCATTCATGCGATCGGCGATCGGGGCATTCGCATGGCGCTCGATGCCTTCGAGCATGCGGCCGGTTCCAATCCGGCGCCGGCCCGGGGCCGCCGGCACCGGATCGAGCACATCGAGGCGGTGAGCGCCGCCGATATTCCGCGCTTCGGTCAGCTCGGAGTCATCGCCTCGATGCAGCCGTTCCACGCCACCCCCATCCGGAACGTGCTCGAGGTCTGGGCGGTGAATCTGGGGCCGGAGCGCGCTTCGAGGGCCTGGGCCTGGAAGAGCATTCAGGATGCCGGCGGCCGGCTGGCGTTCGGCACCGACTGGCCGGTGGTGGATCTTGACCCTCGCCCGGGAATCCACACCGCCTTGACCCGTCGAACGCTCGAGGGAAAGCCCGAGGGCGGTTTCGTCCCCGAACAACGGTTACCGCTCGAGGACGTTCTCGACGCCTGGACGGCGGGGTCGGCCTACGCGTCGTTCGAGGAGGAGCGGAAGGGCAGGCTCGCCCCCGGCATGCTCGCCGATCTCGTCGTGCTGTCGATGGACGTCTTCGCCGCGCCGGTCGAGAAGGTCAAGGACTTCGAAGTAGAGACCACGGTGTTCGACGGCCGTGTCGTCTACTCCCGCGAGGTGAAACATTGATCCGACTGGCAAGTATCCTGCTTCTGTCGTTTCGGGCGCTGCTGGCGCAGGCGGCGCAGCACAACGCCGCCATTCCTTTCTCCGATGTCACCTTCGGCCCGGATGAAGACGTGGGCTGTCTCTCTTATGCCATCGAAAGCGGGGACCTCGAGAACGGCCCTTCCACGCTCCTCTTGAAAGCCAGCCCCGACTGCGTCGTTCCCTGGCACTACCACACGGCGCAGGAACAATTGATGGTGGTCCAGGGCACAGTACTGACGGAAATGGAAGGCATGCCGAAGGCGATTCTCGAGTCGGGTGGCTTCGCTTTCATGGCGAGCAAGGTGAAGCACCAGTTCGCCTGCAAGTCCGCCGCCGACTGTATCCTGTTCGTGACGTTTGACCGGACGTACGACATTTTCTGGGCGGCGCCGAACGAGTAATTCCCGGAGTCACTCGTCGGCAAGTTTGGGAGAGGTGGGGCGTCTTCGAATCTCCCGGCTGCACGATCGGAAAAAACCTGGAAGGGAGCCCGACGAATGCCGATCTAGGAGGACTCCGATACCAGATGGCCCGTTCCCGTGAGCGTGCGCAGGTCGATGTCCGCCACGCATCGTACCCTGGCGGAGTTCAACGTCAATCCGCCCTCGAGATGCACCGTTCCGGTTTCATTTTCGAAGTCAGCGCCATTGAAATCGAGCGCATCCGTATCCAGACGCACACCCAGTTCCGTGCCTCCCAGGGTATCGGTAAACTTCATGTGGACGTATCCCAGGTCGATTCGTTCCTTCAAAGCCCGCGCATTCGTTTGCCGCGGCAGACTCGCGTCGACGGGATGTCTCCCTTCGGACAAACGCTCGACCAGGTCGTCCGGCTCGGTGGGAACGCGGACGTCTCGGCTCGGAGCGGCCCTCGCGAACGGCGGCGGCGCGGCCTTCGCCATCTGGTTCCGGAGGCTCAACGGACGCATGTCCGTCCAGACCTCGTTGATGTACAAAAGACACTCCTCCCGGGTTCCGGTCTTGCCCACGGCTCGCCAGCCCAGGGCGTTCTCCCGCTCTGCAGGCCAGATCGAGTACTGCTCCTCGTGGTTCACGACGACGTTGAATAACGTCTTCTCCGCTTCGTTCTCGTCGGTCTGGCTCACGGCGTTTCTTGGTTCACCCCGGTTCCCGAGGGCTCCTCCTCCATCCGTTCCAACAAGGCGTCTACTTGCTCGTCGGACATATAGTCGACCTTCGAAAGCAGCTCGGACGCGTCAAGAAGGAGCGGGACCTCCTCCGGCTCCGCGGGTCTCTCATCCCCGGAGGCCTTCGGAACTGGGGCCGCATCGTTGTCCGGCAGCTGCTCGACCAAGTGGTTGACGAGCTTGTTGAGACTGGGACCCTTGAGAAGCTCCACCGCGGGAAGACTCACTTTCAGGTCCCCCTCGACCCAGTTCCTGAGCTCGATGGCCATGAGAGAGTCGAGGCCGAGATTGGACAATGGGGTGTCCATGTCCAGTTTGTCACTGGCGACGCCCAACACCCGGCCGACCTGCTCTCGGAGCCCCGCCTCCAACATCGACCGCCGTTCGGATGGACTCGCGGAAAGGAGCGCGTTCCGAAAGGCCGAGCCGCCCCGTCGGGAACCTTCCTCCTTGCCCTCCGCCGCCATCCGCACCAGGTGCGCGAAGCGCGGGGAGACTTTCCGGCCCGCGGCTAATTCCTCGAAGCGGCGCCAATCCACTCGCATGACGCCGCCATGGGTTCTCTCCTCCCCGAGGAAGCGCCCGAGAAGCGCAAGTCCCTGAGCGGGGTTGAAACTGCGAATGCCCATGGCTTCGAAGCGCTGAGCCACGTCCGCGTGGCGGGCGACGAAGCCCGTCTCTCCCAGGAAGCCCCAGCTCACCGAGAGGCCGGGCAATCCCTTCGACTTTCTATGAAATGCCAGCGCGTCGAGGAAGCTGTTCGCGGAAGCGTAGTTGCCTTGACCTCCGGTTCCAAAGACCGCGGACATCGACGAGTAGAGAGCGAAGACATCGAGCGGTCTTCCGAGGGTCTGCCGATGGAGGTGTAACGCCCCCAGAACCTTGGGCGCCCACACCTCCCGCATTTGCTCCTCGTTCAAGTTCATCAAGAGCGCGTCGCGAAGCGCGAGGGCCAGATGGAAGACACCGCGAAGCGGCGGCATCGTGGCGTCTATTTCCGCAAGCACCGACGCGACCTGGTCCTCGACGGAGACATCGCCGGCGACCACCTTCACCTCGACACCCCGTTGGCGGAGCTGCTCGACTCCCGCCCGAGCTTCCTCGGTCGAAGCACCTCGCCTTCCCATGAGGACGATATGGCGCCCCCCGCGTTCGGCTATCCAGTGAGCGGTGGCGAGGCCGAATCCCCCGAGGCCTCCGGAGATCAGGTAGGTACCGTCCCCGGTGAAGCGCACTTCCTTCGGCGCGGAGGGGACGATGGAGGCTCGGCGTTCCCGCAGCGACAGAACCACCTTGCCCAGGTGCTTCGCTTGCGCCATATGGCGAAAAGCACTCGCCGCGTTGGCGATGGGAAACACGCGGTGGAGCAGCGGTCTGAGCTTCGTTCGGTCGAAAGATTCCATCACCTCTCGCAACAATCGCGAGAAGAGCTCGGGACGGTCGCGCATGCCCCGATCGAGATCGATCGCCATGAAAGACAGGTTCTTGCGAAAGGGCCGCATCCCGAGACGGTGATTCTGATAGATATCGCGTTTTCCGATCTCGAGGAATCGACCGTAGTCACGGAGAACGGACAGGCCTTTGTAGATCGCGTCACCCGAGAGAGAGTTCAACACCATATCGATGCCCTGGCCGCCGGTCGCCTCGAGCACTTCATCGGCAAAATCCAGTGAACGCGAGTCCATGACGTGCTGGATTCCAAGGGATCGGAGAAAGTCTCGCTTCTCGTTCGTGCCCGCCGTGGCAAAAACCTCGGCGCCCGCCTCCCACGCCAATTGGATCGCCGCCAGACCCACGCCGCCCGTCGCTGAGTGGACGAGCACGCGCTCACCCTTGGCCAGCCGCCCCATGTGGTTGAGCGCGTAGTGTGCCGTGAGAAAAGCGATGGGGAGCGTCGCCGCTTGCTCGAAGGTGATGTGGTCGGGCTTGGGAACGACGAACGCCTGTTCGGCCAGGGCATGGGTGCCGAAGCTGAACGGGGTCACCGCGACCACCTCGTCCCCCGGCTGAAACTCACTAACCCCCTGTCCCACCCGTTCGATCCGACCGGCGCACTCGATTCCGAGGGGAACGGGCCCGTCCGGCAGCCCGGGATAAAGGCCCAGCGCCTTCATCACGTCGCTGAAGTTGAGTCCGGCGGCGGCGACGTCGATCTCCACCTGGCCGGGCCCCGGCTCGCTCCGCTCGCATGCCCGCAGCGCGAGCTGATCCATGAGGCCAGGCCGAAGCGATTCCAGACGGAAAGGCGTGGACCCGTCGGTAACCGCGCGTCCGCTCTCTCGCGCCGGTCGATCGGAGAGCCGGGTCCAGCGATGCAGATATCGGAGACGACCCCGAAGGGCGACCTCGTCCTCCTCGCCGTCGGACAGGAGCTCGCTCGCGAGTGCGACGATCTCCTCTTCCGTCGGCGACGGGCTCAGAATCCAGCGAAGCCGAGCGCAGCATGGGGAACTCGTTCATCACGACCCGGTTCAGGCCCCAAACTGGAGCCGCGGTCACGTTGGCGGGCTGACCACTCCCGCCGACTGCCTCGGCTCCACAGGTGACGATCCACAACCGAGGCGTCCGGTCTTTGATCTCGGCAAGGGCGCGCGCCAGATACGCCACGCTCAAATTGCCGAGCCTCATCACGCGGTCGAGAGAATCCTCCGTCGAATCCTCGAGGGGGGGGGCCATCAAGTTCCACATGTGAACGACGCCCCGCCAGGAGGAGCCATCGGAGCCAATCTCTTCGATGAGATTCCGGATGTCGGGACTCGTTACCGCTACTTCGAACCGTCGATCGTCGAGGCGGCGATTTTGCTCGCCCGCGAATGCCATGAAGACGTCGCCCCCACGAGCCCTGAGCGTTTCCGCGAGCCGTTCCCCTCGCCCCCCGTCATCGGCCAGCAGCAGCCACCGCCCCGCATCGGGAGGCTCCTCGCTTTGACCCACGCTCGGGGCTCCGATGGAGGTCTCCGCATCCGGGGAGTCCTCGCGGCGCGCCAGGATGAGGTTGTTCTGAGCGTTCGAGGTCCCGTTGTCGGAACCACAGGTCACGTCTCCGAAGCCTTCCGATTCCAGCAGACCCTTCCAGCCGGAGAACGGCAACAGGGCGTGGGACGGGCGAAGCTCTCTGTCCTCGAACCGGAAAAAGCCTTCCGTCAGACCGAAAACGAGGTCCATGGCCCGCAGCGGCCGCGCCCCCTCGAGAAGCAGGAGCAACCCGCCTGGCGCGAGAAGCTTCTTGACGTTGCGCACCGTCTCGCGAAGATCCCTGGTGGCATGCAGGACATTGGCGGCGAGGACGATATCGAAAGCGCCGGCAGCGAAGCCCTGGTCGGCGGGATCCTTTTCGATATCCAACAGCTTGTACTCGATGAACGGATAGTCGCGGAACTGCTCCTGCGCCTTCAGGAAGAAGTGATTGGATACGTCGGTAAAGACGTACTGCGTCCTTTCTCGAGGAAGCTGAGCGAGAATGTAGGAGGACAGCCCTCCGGTTCCTGCACCGACCTCCAGAAGACGCAGCCTCCGACCTTCGGGCAGCCGGTCGGTGACGAACGCCATGGCGCTCGCGGCCATCATGTTGAACGGGCGCATGGTGGGCGAGTGCTGGTATAGGTGATCGGTGGTCGCGAGGGATCCCCCGGGGAATATGATCTCCAGAGGGTCGAGCTCGCCGCGCAAAACGTCGGCAAGGGGTACGGCAGTTCGCCGGACGAGGGAAAGCTCCGCGTACGAAGCGGGGTAGCGAAGCCAAAGGCCGCCGAAATCGGATTCGGGGTCCGGCTGGGGGGGAGTGCCGACGACTTCCCACTCCGAATGGACGTCCTTGAGGAAGCCGTCCTCCGCCAACATCGTGAGAAAGCTCCCGAGCACCCGACGGTACCTGGAAGCGATCCCGCACCGCTCGGCGAGCTCTTCCGAGGAGAAGCGCCTTCCCAACGAAAGGTCAGCCCCCAAGTGCAGAAGCGCCTTCCATACGAAGGCGGAGCACATGGGGTCTACTTCCCGTTCGAGGGCGAGCGCGACGCGCTGCAGGCCGAGGTCGTTCTCGATGAGCGTCGCCTCCTGTCGAGTATTCGCGCCAACTTCCCTGGGCGAAGGAAGTGCGGAGGCGGCGCCTTCCCCGTTGACGTCGTCGGCCGCCAGTCGCCACTCGTACTCGTACACGAGGTCGGAGAGGCTCTCTCCCCTTGCCTCGTCCACCGCCTGGCACCGAACGCCCTTGATCTCCGCGATGGGGCGGCCCGCCTCGTCCAGAACGGAGAGATCGGCGACGACGCTCCGCGCCTGCCGCTCAACGATCCGCGCATGCCCCCAGAGCACCTTCTCCGCCCGCCGGTAGAGGCGCACCTGCTCGAACGCCACGGGGAGGTACACGCCGAGCTCGCTCGACAGGTCGCGCTGGAACAGGCCGGCGATGAGCTGCAAGCAGGCGTCCATCACGGCGGGGTGAAGGCGGTAGTCGTCCCAGCCGCGATCCAGCTCCGGCGGGGCGACTATCCGCCCGAGCACCTCTCCTGGACCGTTCCAGACTCTCTCGATACCCCGGAACGACGGGCCGTACTCCAATCCTACCGTCGCAAGAAACGCGTAGCATTCGTCGCCCGAGAGTTCCCGAAGACAACGCTCGCGTATGGACGCAAGGTTGACCGCTTCGGGCGCGCGGAGGTCGGGCGCCCAACGCAATTTGCCGGACGCGTGCTTCGTCCAGGTTTTTTGCGAATCGACGCCGCGAGCATGGACCTGGAGGGTGGATTCTTCGGGATCCAGCACGACCTCGATCGTGGTGGCACTCCCGTCGGGCAGAAAGCAGGCCCTCCCGATCTCGATCTCCTCGAGGATCGCGGGGCCATCCCCGAAGAAGTCCGAGGCGGCGAAGGCGGCCATTTCGAGGTAGCAGGTCGCCGGCAGGACCACGTGACCTTGCACCCGATGGTCGTTCAGGAATCGAAGCGCTCGCACGTCCAACGGGTTTTTCCAGGTCGGCATCGCCGCGACGATGCGGTGCCCCAGAAGCGGGTGCGCATGCTCCGCCAGACGGGACCGCAGGGAGTCCTCCGACTCGCTCCAATACCTCTCTCGCTGCCAGGGATAGCGAGGAAGCTCGATAAACTGACCTTCGGGATTGATCCCCGTCCAATCGACGGCGGCGCCCAACGTGTAGAGTTTCGCCAGAGCTTTGAGCATCGTCGCCCGCTCGGGCTCTTCACGGCGCAGGGAGTGCAGGACGGTCGCGCTCGACTTTCCCTTAGCCCCGGCGCACTCGAGGATGTTTCCCGAGAGAACGGGATGGGGTGACAGCTCGACGAAGGTATCAGCGCCTTCATCGAGGAGCGCCTCGACAGCAGACGCGAAGCGCACGGTCTGGCGAACGTTCTGCCACCAATACTCCGCACCCAGCTCGGGTCCGGTCACGGCCCCGCCCGTCACCGTCGAGACCATCGACAAACTTGGCTTTCTCGGAGTGATGTCCTTCAGTGCCTCCAGCAGCTCTCCGCGCATCGGGTCCATGAGGGGGCTGTGAAAGGCATAGTTGACCTTCAGGAACCGATGAAACGTATCCTGATTCACCAGCTCCTGAGCAATCTCGTGGAGCGCCTCGGGCTCTCCCGACAGGGTTACCGCGCAAGGACCGTTGATCGCCGCAAGCGAGACTTCCTTCTCTCGACCCTTGAGGAGACCCGCGGCCTCCGCGGGGGCGAGTCCAACGGCGAGCATTTTTCCACGAGCCGCCGCGAAATCCATGCATCGACCCCGATGGAAGATGACCCGCACCGCGTCCTCGAGCTCGAGGGCTCCGGCCATGTAAGCGGCCGCGACTTCACCGACGCTGTGGCCCACGACGGCATTCGGCCGAATTCCCCAGCTTTCCCAGAGAGAGGCCAGCGCCACCTGGAGCGCGAAGATCGCGGGCTGAGAGATGGCTGTCTCATCGAGCCGTGAAGAGAGCTCGTCGCGGCCGAGTTCCTCGAGGAGCGACCAGTTCCCTTCCCTCCTCAGGAGCTTGTCGCATCGTTCGATGGTGGCTCGGAAGACCGGCTCCGAGGCGATCAGCTCCCGCCCCATCCCCCACCACTGAGGTCCCTGGCCCGAGCAAACGAAAACCACCTTCGGCGACTCACGTCCCAGGTATCGGCCGGACACGAGGCCGGGAAGGGTCTCTTCCTTCGCGAATGCTTCGAGACCGTCGCAAAGCTCCTCCGGTGTGCGAGCCACAATCGCCAGACGGTGCTCGTGATGGGTCCGACGGGTCGACGTCGACCATGCGATGTCCTGGAGCGAGACCGCCGAGTCGGCGCGGCCGACGATGTACTCTTTGTGGATGCGCGCCATGGCGCGAAGCGCATCGACGCTGCGGGCCGCCAGAGGAACGAGCAGGGGGCGACCGGAGCCCGTCGCCGCCGTACCGTCCGAGGGCCACGCCTTTGGCTCGGGAGCGGCCTCCATGATGGCGTGAGCGTTGGTTCCGCCAAATCCGAAGGAATTGATCCCGGCCAGCATCCGCCGGTGGCTCGACCAAGGTCCGAGCTCTTGCTGCACGCGCAGGTGAAGCTCGTCGAACGGGATCTCGGGATTCGGCTCTCGAAAATGAAGGTTCCGCGGGATGAGACCGTGCTTCATGGCAAGCGCCACTTTGATCATGCCCGCGACTCCCGCGGCGGGCTCGAGGTGACCGATGTTCGTCTTCACCGATCCGAGAAGGCAGTTGTCCTCCGTCGCCCGCCCGGCTCCATAGACTCTACCCAAGGCCCGGGCTTCGATCGGATCCCCGACCAAGGTCCCGGTGCCGTGCGCCTCGATGAACTGGATCTCGTGGGGTGCGACACCGGCCTTCAGGCAAGTCTCCCGGAACAGCGCTTCCTGGGCCTCCTGACTCGGCACGGTCATGCTGCTCGTGCGCCCATCCTGATTGGCGCCGGTGGCCAGAATGAGCGCGTAAACGCGATCTCCATCCTCCCGGGCTTTGGAGAACGGCTTCAGAACCAGAATCCCCGCTCCCTCGGCGCGAACGAAACCGTTTGCGGTCGCGTCGAACGCCTTACAGTGCCCATCGGGCGAAAGCATCGAGAGCCGGCTGAATCCGATCCAGGGCTCCGGCTTGATGAGAACGTTGACGCCTCCCACCAGGGCCATCTCTATCTCCCGCCGCTGGAGCCCCTCGCAGGCCAGATGAGCGGCCACCAGGGACGAGGAACAAGCGGTGTCGAGAGCGACGCTCATCCCTCTCAGGTTGAAGAAATAGGAGATGCGATTCGCGGCAATACTGAGGGCCCCGCCGGTGTTGGAATGGGCGTCGATGAGCATGCGATCGGACTGGCCCTGCTGGATGACGGCATAGTCATAGCTCGAGATGCCGACGAAAACCCCCGTCTCGGTGCCGGCGACCCGCGCCATGGAAATACCGGCATCCTCCAGGGCGTCAGCCGAAACCTCGAGCAGAAGGCGCTGCTGCGGATCCATGAGGGCCGCTTCGCGGGGAGAGATGCCGAAAAACGCGGCGTCGAAGAGATCGATGCCTTCGATGAATCCGGCCTTCAGGGCGTTGGTCTTACCGGGTGTCCCCGGCTCGGGGTCATAGAACGCTCTCGCGTTCCACCGGTCGCCGGGAACGTCGCTGACGGCATCCCGCCCTTCTGCGAGAAGCCGCCAAAAGCTTTCCGGTTCCCCGCATCCTCCAGGAAAGCGGCATCCGATCCCGATGATCGCGATCGGATCGTCGTGCAGCGCCCCCGATTTCATTCTGGACCCCACCTGTCTATTTGTGTCTCGAGAACGAGCGGGACGGAGAACAGCGAACTCGTTCCAAGATTCTCTGATTTCTAACTTCCTTCCCTTACGCTTTGCGCTCCGATCCAGGTGCGCGGTTCGAGATGCAAACCCTTCTCCGGCAACCCTGACGAGGAGTTTCCTGGAGCAGATCGTCCGTCATTTCGGGGGAGAGGACGCGCTCGCTGTCGATGCCTCATCGGCTCCACCGGTCGCAAGCATTTGTTTTCTGCGCTGCCGGGACAACCACGATCCAGGCCCTCGATCCCCTCGACCCGGCCGTGACTCGAGTCGACTCCGGTCGGCCGCGATGTCATCGCTCGAGAATCCTTCTGGTCGGTCGCTCGAATCATGAAAACATCAGCCGCCGCAAGGTTCCTCATGGCCACCCGGTGGAACTACTCCCAATCCTGGAAAGAGACGGATGCCGATTTGCCCGCTGCAGTCCACGAGCTTCTGTCGTCTTGCCGCTCCAACTAAGCTCCCTCCATTCGGGGAGACGCCCCACACCGATCCGAAGCCCTCCTCGACAAGTCTCCCAGCCGTGGTCGACCCTGTGAGATGGGCCGTTAGTGTTGTCCGTCGCCTCCCGCGTGTCAAGTCCGAGATGGGTCCGCTGGAAACCCTTTCCGACTCGAGTCCCGACACCGGTGAACCTGGCCCGGGCGAGCTCCCTTCAACCTGAAGAGCGCGAACGAATCCGGCTCGCGGGAGATAACGCTCCGGCCAGCTTGAAGAGCGTTGAGGATTCTTCGGCAGTCCGTTGGCCGCCGTTCTGAGCACGATGCGAATGGAAGGGTACCGTCGGATGCTGGGAGTTTCGGATAGCTGGGGTATAATCGCGGCCGCACGAGGCGACGGCCTCCGGCGAGCGGACCCATGTCGTCGAACGACATCCTCAACGACTATCGCGCATCACGTGAGAAGCGCATTGACAGCAGCGTGCTCTGTCACGCGCCTTTCGTGAGTCTCAACTTTGAACAGAACGGGCACGTGACCGCGTGCTGTTACAACCGGAGTTTCGTCCTTGGGACGTATCCGGAGCAGAGCGTCGGCGAAATCTGGAAAGGGGCCAGCGCTCGCGCTCTTCGGGAAGCCTTCCTTCAGAACGAGGAGGCGCCGGGGTGCGAGCTCTGCTTCCATCAGCTGAACAACCGCAACTTCGGCGGGGTTTTGATGCGGAACTTCGACCAGTACTCCGTCGGCGCCGACTACCGACCCGCCGTCGACGCCCCGTCCCCGCGCCTGCTGGAGTTCGAGATCGCCAACACGTGCAACCTCGAGTGCGTCATGTGCACCGGCTATTGGTCCTCGTCGATTCGTTCCCATCGCGAGAAGCTCCCCCCGCTGCGCAGCCCGTACGACCAGTTTTTTGTCGAGCAGCTCGAGGAGTTCCTGCCGATGGTCACGGGCGCGAAGTTCCTCGGCGGAGAGCCGTTTCTCATCGAGCGGTACTACGAGATCTGGGAGCGGTTCGCCCGCTTGAATCCCAGCGCCCATCTCACGATTACGACCAACGCTACGATCCTGCCGGGGCGAGCCCGCGCACTTCTCGAGCGGCTTCGCGTCGACTTCGCTGTCTCGCTCGACGGATTCACTCCCGCGACCTACGAAGCGATTCGCAAGAATGCACGGTTCGACACGGTGATGTCCAACGTCGACTATCTGCTCGACTATACGCGCCGGCGCGGAACGGAGCTCGCCATCGCCATCTGTCCGATGACCTACAACTGGCGAGAGATCCCCGCGCTCCTCGAGTTCTGCGAGGGACGGGAGCTCGGACTGTATTTCAACATGGTCCTGAAACCGTTCGAGGCCTCCCTCGCCGGACTACCCGCGGACGAGCTGGCCGAGGTCATCGGATACCTCGAGAGCTTTCGTCCGTCCCTGAATGGGGAATGCGGTCCGAAAAACCGCCGGCATTGGGAGGGGCTGCTGAATCAGTTGCGGGGCTGGCACCGGGACAAGCTGGAATTTGCTCGATCCTGCTCCAAAATCGAGGCAAGCGTCCTGAACTTCGCCCATCGCCATCGCGGGTCCACCACCGCGGAGACCATTCCCGAGAGCTTCAAGCGGTTGCTGCCGTCCGTCGTATCGTCTCTCTGCATCGCCCGGGAGCGGGCGAAGGGAGACCGGATTGATTTCTTGACTCTCCTGCCCCGAACCCCGATTGCGCTTGCGGAAGACGGTGAACCTCCGACCGCGCCCGAACTCCTCCTCGTGGCGCACCTGTTCTGTAGTTTCCTCGAGGAGCAGGAGAGTGGCCGGGGACTCCCTCACAGCGAAGCTCTGGCCGATCAGCAGCGCTTGCTCTGGGAATACGTTACCGGGCGCGGTGGCTCAGATCCGGAGTGGATGGTGAAAGTCGGCGATTGGTTGCAGCAACGGCTCCGAAATGGAGAGAGTGCTGAACTGATCCCGTGGATGCGGGCCTTGGTGGATGCGCTCGAGGTCGGCGACGATTGGCAGCGCGAGCTCGGTGAGGGCCTGGGTACTCTCAGAAGCGCGGGGCTGGACGACGACGAATACCGGACCCTTGCGGCCTACTTCGACAGCCTGGTCGAGCGATTCTTCCCCTACCATCCGCAATGGCGCAGACTGGATCTGACGTTGGACGCGCGCGTCCCTCCCATCAGAGACCTGGCGCATTTTCGCCGGGTGCTCGATGCGCTGTACGTTTTTCACCGCTGCTACGAACCAAGCCAAGACCACGCAGCGTTCCGCCGCCGCCTCGATAGCTGTCTGACCTTCGTAGTCGAATCCGGAAAGGCGGAAGCCGCCTATCGGTCTCTTGAAGCGGCCGATCCCGGCAACGTATACAAAGCACTGGCCCACGCTTCCGAGGAGGAAATGCGGACTCACCTGGAGTCTCTCGCGTGATGGCGTCCGTCTAATTCCTTAACGACGAAGCGCTCCTGCCGGAACATCAGGGACGAACAGCGCACCAATGGGCCGGCACGAGCGGCGTCGAAGCGACCAGCCCTCCACCTCGCTCAGGAGGGGACGAGCCCGTGGGATCGGAGAAATCGCTCGATCTCTTCGGCCGCCAGGCGATGCGCAACTTCGTTCGGATGGGCGTCGATGGGGTGAACCCAAAGCTCCTCGCGCCTCTGGTCGCTGAGCCACGGCGGCCCCAGGTCCAAGACCGGAATACCCGTCCCTTCAACGCCTTCGGTCACGACGTCGACGAGCCGAAGCCATGGCTCCCAAGAATTACCTTGCCGAAAGATCACCACCGCCAGCTTTGCGCCGCGCTGTCGACAGAACTCGTTGAGACGCAGCAGTTCGCGGACGCAGGAAGCGTAGTCGTACTTTCGCTCGGGTTGCCACAGCTTGTTGAGCCACGTCAACAGACTTGACAAGGGGGGCTCGGCTGGCGTCGACACGTACCCGAGTCTGACTTCCTCCCCATACGGGAGATCGTCATTGAACACCATGGTGAGGAGAACAACCTGCGGCATGTAAGCCGATGAAAAAAGCTCGTAGGATAGTCGTTCCACTCTGGTCGAATAACCGCTCACACCTGCGTTGACGACCTCATATCGCATCGCCTGGCCTCGCGCGTTGAGCCGGCTCTCGAGTCGCGCGGCAAACGTATCCTGTTCGTGCACGCCTTCACCCATCGCGTACGAGTCGCCGAGCGCCAGGATGCGAAACGTTCCCGGCGGCGTGGGGATGGCGTAATCCGGGCCCCGGAAACCAAGGCTATTGAAGCGATAGCTCACGAAGAATTGGCGTCTGGGCGCGACGTCGCGGTCGGTCGACAAATCGCGCAGCACGACGTTCTTGAATTCGATCGGCACGTCGCTGGATGCCAGTCCGAAGGCGAGGCGGGCGTTCGATTCGCTCGCGGTCGCGACGAACGGGCACTCGAACGCCCGCCACTCGGGCTCGATTTCCAGTTCGAGGTAGGGTGCGATCAGACTCCAGGGCTCATGGTTCTGCTCAACGGTGCAACCGATTCGCCGCGGCGCGCCCGCGCGGGCGCGAAAGCGGACTGCATAACTCTTCCGGCGCCGAATCTCAAAGGGAGCCTGAACCAGCTTGACCTCCCAAGCTTGCGCCTCCATCACTCTGGCAAGCGTCACACGCATCAGGCCGGGCTGGCTCTCCGAATGTTCGAGTTTTCCTTCGCTACCTTCGCGGATGTCGAGCGCCCAGCTGTCCCGCGGGGAATCGTTGTTCGAAAAATAGCCCCGCGGATTGTCCGGATAGTAGTTCCTGCCCGTGGAGTTCGGCAGATACCGATACCCGACGTGAGGATCCCTCAAGATGCGTCCTTGCCACCGTGGCGGTTCCGATAATCTCGGCGGAGCCACGAACGCATCCGCGACGAACAGAGGTACGGCAATCGAGAACGAAAGAAGCAGCGCTCGTGCCTCATCCCCGATGCGGAGGAGCCGCAGCGCCGCCGCCAGAAGGACTGCGCCGTAGGCAAGGAGCGCCGCGACATGCAAGCTCCGCAACGGAAAGGGCGACGAGAGCTGAACCAGATGCCATGAGAAGAGTCCCATCACTGCGAACGCCGCGACCGCCAACAGAACCAAACGGCCTCGCTGGCGGCCCGTGAGCACCGACCAGCCAAGCGCGCACGCCCCCAGGGCGAGGCTCACCACGGTCACCCGGATCACGATGGAAGTACCCGCCAGCCCCACCGCTACGCCGGCCAGCGCGCTCGCCAGCATCAACGCCGCTGCGAAGCCGCTGAACCGTGTCATGTGACGTATCTCCGAACCGGCCGTGCCCTCACCGACTAGCACGCTCGAGCACACGCTTTCCTTCAGCTCTCCTGCGCAAACTGGAGGGCAGTCTTTCTTCATGGTGCTGGAAGTGTCAAGTCCGGGGTCACAAGATGTTGCCTTCGACCCCGTTTCCTTTCCGCTATCAGCGGACAATGTACTCCGGCCGGGCGTGGCTCTCGGTCGCTCAGGAGGGAAGCAGCCCCTGCGCCCGGAGAAATCGCTCGATCTCTTCGGCCGCCAGGCGATGCGCAACCTCGTTCGGATGGGCGTCGGTGCCGTGGACGATGAGCTCCTCGGGCCGGCCGTCTCTGAGCAATGTCGGCCCCAGGTCCAAGACCGGAATGCCGGTCCCTCGAACACCTTCGGTCACGACCTCGACGAGCCGAAGCCACGGCTCCCAAGGACTACTTTGCCGGAAGATCACCACTGCCAGCTTGGCGCCGCGCTGTCGACAGGATTCGTTGAGAAGGAGCAGTTCGCGGAGGCAGGAAGGGTAGTCGTACTGTCGCTCGGGTTGCCGCAGCTTGTTGAGCCGCGCCCACAGACCCGACACAGGAGGCTCGGCCGACGTCTCCAGGTAACCGAGCCTGACTTCGTCCGCAAACGATAGATCGTCGTTGTACACCATGGTGAGGAGAACGACCCGCGGCATGTAGGCTGATGAGAACAGCTCGTAGGATAGTCGTTCCTCTCTGGTCGAATAACCACCCACGCCTGCGTTGATGACCTCATATCGGATCGGCTGGCCTCGCACACCGGCAGCCGAGTTGAGCCGGTTCTCGAGCTGCGCGGCGAACGTATCCTGCTCGTGCACGCCTACACCCATCGTGTACGAGTCGCCGAGCGCCAGGATGCGGAACGTTCCCGGTGGCGCGGGGATGGCGTAATCCGGGCCCCGGAAACCAAGGCTATTGAAGCGATAGCTCACGAAGAATTGAGGCTGCGGCTCGAGGTCGCGACCAGCCGACAAGTCGCGCAGCACGACGTTCATGAACTCCACCGGCACGTCGCTGGATGCCAGTCCGAAGGCGAGGCGGGCGTTCGATTCGCTCGCGGTCGCGACGAACGGGCACTCGAACGACCGCCAGTCGGGCTCGATTTCCAGTTCGAGGTAGGGTGCGATCAGCCCCCACGGCTCGTGGTTCCGCTCGAGGGTACAACTGATCCGGCGCGGCGCGTCCGCGCGAGCGCGAAAGCGGACCGCATACCGCTTCCCGCGCTGAATCTCAAAGGGAGCCTGCTGCAGGTTGACGTGCCAGGCTTCCGCCTGAATCATCGCGGTAAGCGTCACACGCATCAGATCGGGCTGGCTCTCCGAGTGTTCGAGTTTTCCCTCGCTACCATCGTGCATTTCGAGCGCCCAACTGTCCTGTGGGGAATCGTTGCTGGAGAAATAGCCCCGCGGATTGTCCGGGTAGTAGTTCCTGCCCGTCGAGTTCGGCAGGTTGCGAGTCCGGACGTGAGGATCTGTCAGGGTGCGCACTTGCCACCGTGGCGGTTCCGGTGTTCTCGGAGGGACTACCAGCGCATCCGCGATGAACACAGGCACAGCGATCGAGAACGAAAGAAGCAGTGCTCGCGCCTCGCTGACACGGAGGAGCCGGAGCGCCCCAACCAGCAGAACCGCCCCGTAGGCAAGGAGCGCCGCGACGTGCAGGCTCCGCAACGGAACGGGCGACGAGAGCTGAACCAGATGCCATGAGAAGAGTCCCATCACTGCGAACGCCGCGACCGCCAACAGAACCAAACGGCCTCGCTGGCGGCCCGTGAGCACCGACCAGCCAAGTGCGCACGCCCCCAGGGCGAGGCTCACCACGGTCAGGCGAAGCACGATGGAAGCACCCACCAGGCCCACGGTCACGCCCGCCAGCGCGCTCGCCAGCATCAACGCCGCTGCGAAGCCGCTGAACCGTCTCATGCGAAACGATCTCCCGAGCCGGCCGCTCTCACAGCATCCCTAGGGGCGACGGGATCGTCGTGCATCGCGCGCATCGGTTTTCTTGGCCTCGCCATCGTCGCATCTGAGCCGAACGCAGCACACACGCTTCTCCTCGCTCATGAAGGAACGAGCCCGTGGAATCGGAGAAATCGCTCTATCTCCTCGGCCGCGAGGCGATACGCAACCTCGTTCGGATGGTCGTCGATGCGGTGGACGATAAGCTCCTCGGCGCGGTTTCTCACAAACGTCGGCCCCAAGTCCAACACCGGAATGCCCGTCCCTCGAACGCCTTCATTCACGACGTCGACGAGCCGAAGCCATGGCTGCCAACTACCTTGCCGGAAGATCACCACCGCCAGCTTTGCGCCGCGCTGCCGACAGGACTCGTTGAGACGCAGCAGCTCGCGAACGGAGGAAGAGTAGTCGTAAGTTCGCTCGGGTCGCCGCAGCGCAATGAGCCGCGCCCACAGATTGGACAAGGGGGACGCGGCTGACGTCTCCGTGGACTTGAGCCTGACTTCGTCCGCAAACGAGAGATCGTCATTGAACACCATAGTGAGCAAAACAACCTGCGGCAGGTAGGCCGATGAGAACAGTTCGTAGGATAGTCGTTCCTCCTTGGTCGAATAACCGCCCACGCCCGCGTTGACGACCTCATATCGGATCGGCTGACCGCGCACAACAGCCGCGGCGTTGAGCCGGCTCTCGAGCTGCGCGGCGAACGTATCCTGCTCGTGCACACCCATGCCGAACGTGTACGAGTCGCCGAGCGCCAGGATGCGGAACGTTCCCGGTGGCGCGGGGATGGCGTAATCCGGGCCCCGGAAACCAAGGCTATTGAAGCGATAGCTCACGAAGAATTGAGGCTGCGGCTCGAGGTCGCGACCAGCCGACAAGTCGCGCAGCACGACGTTCATGAACTCCACCGGCACGTCGCTCGACGCCAGTCCGAAAGAGATGTGGGCGTTCGATTCGCTCGCGGTCGCGACGAACGGGCACTCGAACGATCGCCATTCGGGCTCGATTTCCAGTTCGAGGTAGGGTGAGACTAAATTCCACGGCTCCTGGTTCTGCTCAACGGTGCAAGCGATCCGGCGCGGCGCGTCCGCGCGAGCGCGAAAGCGGACCGCATACCGCTTCTGGCGCTGAATCTCGAAAGGAGCCTGGAGCAGTTTGACGTGCCAAGCTTCCGTCTCAATACCGGTGGTAAGCGTCACACGCATCAAACCGGGCTGGCTCTCCGAGTGTTCGAGTTTTCCTTCGCCACCTCCGTGGATTTCCAGCACCCAACTGTCTCGTGGGGAATCGTTGTTCGAAAAATAGCCCCGCGGATCATCCGGATAGTAGTCCCTGCCCGTGGAGTTCGGCCTGTAGCGAACCCAGACGTGAGGGTCCGTCAAGATGCGTCCTTGCCACCGTGGCGGTTCCGGTGTTCTCGGAGGGACTACCAGCGCATCCGCGATGAACACAGGCACAGCGATCGAGAACGAAAGAAGCAGTGCTCGCGCCTCGCTGACACGGAGGAGCCGGAGCGCCCCAACCAGCAGAACCGCCCCGTAGGCAAGGAGCGCCGCGACGTGCAGGCTCCGCAACGGAACGGGCGACGAGAGCTGAACCAGATGCCATGAGAAGAGTCCCATCACTGCGAACGCCGCGACCGCCAACAGAACCAAACGGCCTCGCTGGCGGCCCGTGAGCACCGACCAGCCAAGTGCGCACGCCCCCAGGGCGAGGCTCACCACGGTCAGGCGAAGCACGATGGAAGCACCCACCAGGCCCACGGTCACGCCCGCCAGCGCGCTCGCCAGCATCAACGCCGCTGCGAAGCCGCTGAACCGTCTCATGCGAAACGATCTCCCGAGCCGGCCGCTCTCACAGCATCCCTAGGGGCGACGGGATCGTCGTGCATCGCGCGCATCGGTTTTCTTGGCCTCGCCATCGTCGCATCTGAGCCGAACGCAGCACACACGCTTCTCCTCGCTCATGAAGGAACGAGCCCGTGGAATCGGAGAAATCGCTCTATCTCCTCGGCCGCGAGGCGATGCGCGACCTCGTTCGGATGGTGGTCGACGGCATGGACGACAAGCTCCTCGAACTTGTGGTCGCTGAGCAACGTCGGCCCCAAGTCCAAGACTGGAATGGCCGTCCCTTGAACGCCTTCGTTCACGACCTCAGTGAGCCGTAGCCATGGCTCAGAACTATTTTGTCGGAAGATAACCACCGCCAGCTTGGCACCCCGCTGCCGACAAGCCTCGTTGAGACGCAGCAGTTCGCGGACGCAGGAAGCGTAGTCGTACGTTCGCTCTCGCTGCGGCAGCTTTCGGAGCCGCGCAAATAGATTTGACAGTCCGTAGGGCTCGGCGGATGTCGACACGTACCCGAGTCCGGCTTCCTGCGCATAGGAGAGATCGTCATTGAACACCATGGCGAGGAGGACGACCTGCGGCATGTAGGCCGAAGAGAACCGCTCGTATGAAACTCGCTCGTCTCGGGTCGAATAACCGGTCACGCCTGCGTTGACGACCTCATATCGCATCGTCTGGCCTCGCGCGCCAGCGGCAGCGTTGAGGCGGCTCTCGAGCTGCGCGGCAAACGTATCCTGCTCGTGCACGCCCATGCCGAACGCAATCGAGTCGCCGAGTGCCAGGATGCGAAAGGTTCCCGGCGGAGCGGGGATGGTGTAATCCGGGCCTCGGAAACCAAGGCCGTTGATGCGATAGCTCACGAAGAACTCGCGTGTCGGCACGAGGTCTCGGCCAGTCGACAAATCGCGCAGAACCACGTTCATGAACTCGACCGGCGCGTCGCTCGACGCCAGTTCGAAAGAGATGCGGGCGTTCGATTCGCTCGCGGCCGTGAAGAACGGGCACTCGAACGATCGCCATTCGGGCTGGATTTCCAGTTCGAGGTAGGGCGCGATCACACTCCAAGGCTCGTGGTTCTGCTCAACGGTGCAACCAATCCGGCGCGCCGCGTCGGAGCGGGCGCGAAAGCGGACCGCATAACGCGTCTGGCGCTGAATCTCAAAGGGAGCCTGCAGCAGTTTGACGTGCCAAGCTTCCGTCTCAATAACAGTGGTAAGCGTCACACGCATCAGACCGGGCTGGCTCTCCGAGTGTTCGAGTTTTCCGGTGCTGCCTTCGTGGATTAGGAGCGCCCAACTGTCCCGTGGGGAATCGTTGCTCGAAAAGTAACCCCGCGGATTATCCGGATAGTAGTTCTTGCCCGTGGAGTTCGGCAGGTAGCGAAACCAGATTTGAGGATCCTTGAAGCCGTTTATCTGCCACCGTGACTGTTTCGGTGGCATCGGAGGGGCCATGAGAGCATCCGCGATAGACAGAGGCACGGCAATCGAGAACGAAAGGAGCAGCGCTCGCGCCTCGCTGACACGGAGGATGCGAAGCGCCGCAGCCAGCAGGACCGCGCCGTAGGCCAGGAGCGCCGCGACATGCAGGCTCCGCAGCGGAAAGGGTGACGGGCTCCGAACCAGATGCCACGAGAAGAACCCCATCACTCCGAACGCCGCGATCACCAGCAATGCAAGTCTTCGTGGATGGCGGCCCGAGAGCACGGACCAACCAAGGGCGCACGCGCACAAGGCGAGGCTCATCACGGTGACGCGAATCACGATAGAAGGACCCACCAGACCCACGGTTACGCCGGCCAGCGCGCTCGCCAGCATCAACGCCGCGGCGAAGCCGCTGAACCGTTTCATTCGAAGCGATCTCCTGAGCCGGCCTCTCTCACGGCATCGCTCCTGTTGACGCAGCAGTCTCGAATACCTCGCCAAAAGCCGGCGGGGTCCGGACCTTGCGGAAAGCGACATCCGATGCCCAGGAGGGCGACGGGACCGTGCATCGCTTGTAAACTTCTCCCTCGTCGAATCTGAGCTGAACGCAGCACGCTCTCCACCTCGCTCAGGAGGGAACGAGCCCGTGGAGTCGGAGAAATCGCTCCATCTCCTCGGCCGCCAGGCGATGCGCGACCTCGTTCGGATGGGGGTCGAGGGGGTGGACGGTAAGCTCCTCGGCGCCGCTTCGCAAGAACGTCGGCCCCAGGTCCAAGACCGGAATGCCCGTCCCTCGAACGGCTTCATTCACGGCGTCGACGAGCCGAAGCCATGGTTGCCAGCTATTCTGCCGGAAGATCACCACCGCCAGCTTGGCGCCGTTCCGTCGACAGGACTCGTCGAGACGGAGCAGTTCGCGAACGCAGGAAGAGTAATCGTACGTTCGCTCGGGTCGTCGCAGCTCATTGAGCCGCGCCCACAGATTGGACACGGGGGACGCGGCTGGCGTCTCCGAGTACCCGAGCCTGACTTCGTCCGCAAAACCAAGATCGTCGTTGTATACCATGGTGAGAAGAACAACCTGCGGCTTGTAGGCCGACGAGAACAGCTCGTAGGATAGTCGCTCCTCTTTGGTCGAGTAACCGCTCACGCCCGCGTTGACGACTTCATATCGGATCGTCTGACCCCGCACATCCGCCGCGGCGTTGAGCCGGCTCTCGAGCCGCGCGGTAAACGTATCCTGCTCGTGCACGCCTGGGCCGAACGTGAACGAGTCGCCGAGCGCCAGGATGCGGAACGTTCCTTCCGACGCGGGGATGGCGTAATCCGGGCCCCGGAAACCGAGGCTATTGAAGCGATAGCCCACGAAGAATTGCCGTGTGGGAGCGACGTCGCGGCCGGTCGACAAGTCGCGCAGGGCGACGTTCACGAACTCGACCGGCACGTCGCTGGATCCCAGTCCGAAAGAGATGCGGGCGTTCGATTCGCTCGCGGTCGTGAAGAACGGGCACTCGAACGCCCGCCACTCGGGCTGGATTTCCAGTTCGAGGTAGGGTGAGATAAGACTCCAGGGTTCGTGGTTCTGCTCGACGATGCAATCGATCGGCCGGGGCGCGTCCGCACGCGCGCGAAAGCGAACTGCATAACGCGTCCAGCGCCGAATCTCATAGGGGTCCTGCACCAGCTTGACGTGCCAATCCTTCGTGTCCGTCTTCGTGGCAAGCGTCACACGCATAAGGCCGGGCTGGCTCTCCGTGTGTTCGAGGTTTCCTTCACTACCTTCACGGATTTCGAGCGCCCAACTGTTCCGTAGGGAATCGTTGTCCGAAAAATAGCCCCGCGGATTGTCCGGATAGTAGTTCCTGCCGTTGGAGTTCGGCAGGTAACGATACCCGACGTGAGCATCCTGCAGGATGCGTCCTTGCCACTGCGGCGGCTTCGAAAATCTCGGCGGGGCCGCGACCAAAGCATCCGCGGCGAAAAGAGGCACGGCAATCGAGAACGAAAGAAGCAGCGCTCGCGCCTCATCCCCGACACGGAAGAGCCGCAGCGCCGCCGCCAGAAGGACTGCACCGTACGCAAGGAGCACCGCGACATGCAGGCTCCGCAACGGAAAGGGAGAAGAGAGCCGAACCAGATGCCACGAGAAGAGCCCCATCACTGCGAATGCTGCGACCACCACCAGAACGAAACGGCGCGGATGGCGGCCCGTGAGCACCGACCAGCCAAGCGCGCACGCCCCCGAAGCGAGGCTCACCGCGGTTACGCGAATCACGAAAGAAGTACCGAGCAGGCCCACGGTTGCGCCGCCCAGCGCGCTCGCCAGCATCAATGCCGCTGCGAAGCCGTTGAACCGTCTCATTCGAAGCGATCTCCAGAGCCGGCCATTCTCGAAGCACCATCGGCGGCTGCGTCGCACCCGCTTGGCACAGTCGCTTCTTGGCCTCTCCTTCTTCGAATTTGTGTTGGGCGTGACCTCGTCATGCAAGATCCATCGCGCACGAGGACGCGGTCGAATTCCTAGCTGCGCTTCTCGCGGAGGTAAGTCTTTCCTGTGCTGTCCGCGACTGTCAAGTCCAAGTCGCAGTATTGAGTTGCCACGGACACGAACCGCCATCGCGCGGCTCGGGGCTTCCTGCGGCCAACCGACGCCCATTGACCGCTTCGTGACTGCTTGCAGGTTGACAGTGGTCAAGCAGCTGACCTACGCTGTCAGCCGTCTTGGCCTCGCGCTCGGTAAGCTCCTGCTCTCAAGAAGCACGGACTGACGATTCCACGCCGATGACGAGTCGACTCGGTTGCGTCAGCGCGGGACGACCGACCCAATCGGCGGACGAGACCTTAGATCGACTCTTACTGGCCCATCGATGCTCATCATGACGGCAGTCGATATCAAACGTTGGGCGAAGCCTTCGGCAACTCTGTCAAGAGGTTGCACTTCACTGGGGATCTAACACCAGTCTATGGGCGGCTAGGACGATGCTCGATCCCAAGATATTGACGGAGTACAACAATTGGAGGCAGGCGAAGAACAAGGAGATATTCTGTCACGCGCCCTTCACGAACGTGAATTTCAGTCAAAATGGCGATGCCACCGCTTGCTGCTACAACCGTAGCTACGTCCTCGGTACCTACCCGAACGACTCCCTCGACGAAATGTGGTATGGGCAAAGGGCCCAAAAGCTCCGTGCGTTCATGCGCCGCAATGCCCTCCCGCAGGGATGCCAAATCTGCGTGGAGCAATTCAGCAGTCACAACTTCGGCGGGCTCCGGGCCCGTTTCTACGACAAGCATGCGGAAGAGACTTGGGGAGAGGATGATGGGCGATTCGGGCTCCGCCCGAAAGTCATGGAATTCGAGATCAGCAACGTCTGCAATCTCGAGTGCACCATGTGCAATGGAAATTTCTCCTCTGCTATCCGCGGGCACCGTGAAGGTCTTCCACAACCCAAAAGGCCGTTCGACAGCCGTTTCGTCGAACAACTCGACCCGTTCATCCCGCACCTGGCGGAAGCGAAGTTTCTTGGAGGAGAGCCCTTTCTCAACAATCTCTACTATCAAATCTGGGAACGGATCGCCCGCATCAACCCCGCCATCGAGGTGTCGATCATCACGAATGGGACCATCCTGACGGACAAGGTCAAGCGGGCCTTGGAACCGCTCAACGCACACATCAACGTGTCCCTCGACGCACTGGATCCGGCGAACTACGAGCGCATCCGCGCAAACGCGAAGTTCGATCAAGTCATGGAACACTTCGCATACTTTCGGGAATTCGTTGAGCGCAAAGGAACGGCGATGACCGTCAGTGTGTGCCCGATGCAGCAGAACTGGCGCGAGCTGCCGCATTTCCTGACGTTTTGTAACGAGCGGGGCATCAAGTTGTTCTTCAATACGGTCTGGTACCCCGAGGAGGCTTCACTACGCTACCTCCCCCCGGCCCGACTGCAAGAGATCCTAGACTACCTGCGAGACATTGAGGTTCCCGACGACAGCGGCATACGGGGGATAAACAAAAGCAATTATCTCGACCTCATCCACCAGATCGAGGCGTTTCGCGACAGGACAGTCATACCCGATTACGACGGCTTTGGGGACTTGGATATTACGAGCAGCAGGTGGTCGCTCCGCACCGCTGCCGGAAACGCGGCGGACATCACGATCGCTTCGACGGAGCCCGACCTCGTGCGGGTCACGATTCAGAAAGCTGCGACACAGGCCCCGTGGGATATTCAGCTGAACAGAGCCACGTCGATCGAGGCGAACCATCATTACATGATGGTGTTCCGCGCGCGCGCGCGCGGACCCCGGTCCATGTGTTTCGGCATTACCGAAGCGCAGAGTCCGCAGGACAACTTGGGCAAGCACAAATACGTACGACTGACGTCAGAGTGGCAGACCTTTCAGATGGTGTTCGGACCGATTGCAAGAGGCGGCGACGCCCGCATCCACTTCGACGTTGGTGGCAGCGCTACCGAGATCGAACTACGCGATTTCGCTCTCCGTAACCTGGCCGCGGCTCGTTCCTGATACTCGGGCGCTCACCGTTCCGCCGCTCGTTCTGGAAGAGAACCCATCTACGGTTCAGCGATATTTGTATATCTCCAACTCCGGATGGGAAGGGGTGGGGACTCTCTCGAATAACGCGCTCTCCGCCACCTTCTCCGCCAACTCGATAGAGAATCTTTCGGCGACGAGTGGACCCACTGTAGCGTCTTTCACATATTCGAAATGCTTGCGGCGGATATCCCGGCGCGGCATCACGAAATATCCCAGATCCAGCTTCAGAAAACTCTCCCAGAGGGCGTCGCCCCCAGCCCGGGTCCGTGCGTCGCCGTCTCCACGACCAGGAAGCGCTTCACGCCCGAGAATCTCCACCACCAGCACCTTGTCGACGCTGTGCACCGGCGGGGTTCTCCCGGTGACGATGTTCTCGAAGAAAGCCGTGAATTCGGGCCTTTTCGATGCTTCGAAACTCACCTGCTCCCCGTCCATCGACAGCGCGCGCATCTCCAGCATTACCGGAGCGACCCGGTCCGCGGAAACCACGCGCAGGATTTCATCGATCAGATCGAAGCGGCTGTCACGACTCGTCTGGAGTGTCGTGCCCTCGCCGTACCTCCTGTCGAAACGAACGAGGCCGAAGTCGCGCGCCTGCACCAGAGCGAACTGCAACACCAACGTTCCCGCAACCGCGAAGCTAATCCATTGCCTGCGGACCTGGAAGACGCTCCACACCACCAGGAGGGAAAGAAAAGGGGCAAATGGAAGCACATATCTGAAGGTCTGCTGCTGTGAACTCGCGAAGATCACCAGCAGGAGAATCACCTGCCCAAGCGCGTGCAGCGCCACACGCGCCTCGTTCTTCTTCCGATCGTCCCTCGCCATCGCGTAGCTCGAGAGCGCCCACAAACCCACGGCCCCTCCCAGGGCGAACGTGGGAAAGATAGTAAAGCCGTGGCGAAGAAAATCGAGCCACTGCAACAACTTCAAGTGAAAAACGTCCTCGACTCGTGCGCCCCAGGGGAAATGATAATAAGTCGAAGCGGTCGTCAGTACGCCGCGTGCATGTGCGTGACTCCACAACAGAGCAAGGAACGCGAGCAGCAAGCCGGTGACGAACAATGGAATCTGTGACCTGTCCATGACAATCCCGGACCGGCCCTTCTTCCACGCTTCGTAGAGTGCGACCACCCCCGGCACCAGGCCGAACGCCGGTGTGGACAGCATTGTGAGCATCGCGAACGCACTGGCGGCAACCACATTGAGGACGGTAGTCACGCTGTTCCATTTCCTCGCATGGCACATGATGTAAAGAAACCACGCGGCCGCGACCAATTGCATCGGTTGTGTCTGCAGTTGCTTGCCAACGTCGATCAACACCGGCGCCGAGGCGATGAACAGACAACCCAGGAGGGCGAGCGCTCGACTCTTGAAGACCGCGTCGAGAGCTTTGTAGGTGAGCAGGAGCGTCACGAATTGCGCGATCATCGGAAGGAGGAGCAGGCCTACGTCAATGCTGCCAATGAGGTTTCCCACCGGAACGAGGAACTGCGCGATCCAGGCGAGAAGAGGTGGTCTCCGCGCGCCGATAAGCGACATCGCCTGCCACCAACTCACCTTGTCGCTGATCAGCGCGTAATACAGCGACGTGGCCTTCAAGCCGTTGGCGCAGGCATCGGCAGGCCAGAGGCCTCGATGGAGGCATACCCAAACCAGGTTGGGGAGGATCATGACTAGCAGTAGCAGGCCCGTGACTCTCCCGTTCGCTACGAACGCTTTGATCGCGGGGTATCCGAAATGAGTTGGGAAACAAGTCCTCGACGTAGAACCCGCCTTCGTTGGCGAGGCCGTCATCGGGCGGTTTCGGTATGAGGCAACTCGGCATCCATCCCGACGATCTCCGCAACCCGCCGGGTATTCTCGATTTGGCGGTTGTACTTCTCGACGAAGTTGTCGGCCGTCTCCTTCCGGTAGTCGAAGACACCCCCGTCCTTCGCCTCGACCCTCCAGTCCAACCCGTCGTATTCGTGAAGCCTCCAGTAATGGATGCTGTCCACGTCCAGCGCCTTGGCCAGATAGACGAACGGCACCATCTCGCCGATGTTCATCTTGGTGATTACGAAGGAAAGAGTAATCAAGGTTCGATCCCGTCGAGACTTGAAGCACTCGACATAGGCGCGAACGTTATCCACCACCCGCAGAAAATCCCAACCCCTGATCCGCTCGAACATCTCAGGGGTCGCTGCGTCGAGCGAGAAGTTCATGTTGATCGTCCCGGGATAGCTCCCCAGCACCGCGAGGTGTCTTTCGCTGCACACCGAACCATTCGTATTCAAAGAGAGCATCGCACCAGCCGCCGCACATCCGTCGACGATCGTAAAGAAGTCCTTGTCGATCATGAACTCACTGATACCGTGAAAGGCGAGGACTTCCGCACGTTCCACGACTCCCACGAGATCCTGCCAGACGGCATCACTGATGTTCGTGCGTGGTATTTGATTTCCCGCGCGGTGATCGGAGCAGTAGACACACTTGAAATTGCAGGAGTTGGTGCGTGCAATCTGAAGAGTAACGGGTGTCGATTGCACCTCGTCGACTCCGTGCGTGAACTCCCACAGTGCCAAGTATTTGTTTTCGTGGAAAGGGCGCAGACCATCACGATCGGCCGGGTACTGGGCAAACAGCGCTCGGTACTTCTCGGGGGTCATACGACGTTCCGGTCAGCGAGCGAGCCCTGATCCAGCCGCGGGTCCCCTGCTAGCAGTCTTGCCGTCGCAAACCAATAGCAATTCGAACCAACGTTCGGATGCGAGCCGCTCTCGAACGCCGCGCCACAGACGTCGTACTCGGGGGGTTGCCCGCTGGCTCCGTCGGCATCCATCCGCCATCGTACCGAGACCGGCATGTCGGATGGGAGGCGTACCCCGACTCGATACGGGATCGGGACTTCCTCGAGCCTGGGGAGGAAACGGACCACCTGATCCCGGGCGCGAATGGCGACATACAAGTCTACACACACCGGAGCTCCTTCGTAGCAGAGCTCGAGTTCGAAAGCCGGTCCAGCCTCCGACGACGCGGCGCGATTCTCTTTTACCCGGCTGCCGGCAAAGCCAGCTCGAATGCCGGCATGTGGGTCCGCGGTCCCGGTCTGTTGCTCGCGGTAGGCGCCGTCCATGCGAGTCAGGATGATATGGTTCGCGTCACCGCGGTAAATCGGGCAAGAACTGGATCGGCATTCGGGCGGCAGGTCCTGATCGCGGAGACCGCGCCGAATGCGACGCATCGTTTCGTTGTTCCAGATCTCCTTCAACGGCATGTGTTTGACGTTGCCGACGACCGCGTCGGAAAAGCAACAAAAGTTGACATCTCCGTTCGCCAATACGACGGTATTTCCCATCCACGGGACGTCACACAAAGGGCGTTTGGGGAGATCCGCCAGCCACAGGATCCGCTGTGGGACATTGGAAACACTCATCGTCTCGGCCTCGATCTCCAGACCATCAACTTCCCCCGTACCGATACCACACACTGTAAGGTCCTTCAACTCGTGCGCCATGTGGCGTCGATGATGAAGGCGATGATTGGCACAAAGTAACCCCGGCTGCGATAGAATCACAGATCGTGGAGCACACCTCTCCTGGGCGAGGTCTCGACCCCAGGGTGCCCTGCGATACGGTCGTTTCACATCGGCTTGGCCGATGCTCGGTCCACTGCAAAAGGTTCCCGCCATGACGATGCTCGATCCTCAGACGCTCTCGGAGTACAACGAGCTCAGGCAGACGAAGAACAAAGACATCTTCTGCCACGCACCGTTCACCAACCTCAACTTCGAACCGAACGGTAACGCCGCGGCATGCTGCTACAGCCGCCACCATGTGCTGGGCACCTACCCCACTGATTCGATCGATGACATCTGGTTCGGCAAGAAAGCCGAGCAATTACGCTCGTACATGCGCAGAAATGCACTTCCCGGCGCATGCAACATCTGCCTGGATCAGTTTCGCAGCCGGAACTTTGGCGGCCTACGAGCACGCTACTTCGACCACCTCGCCAGTGAGCACTATGCCGATGCAGACGGACGCGGCGAGCCCTACCCCAAGGTCATGGAATTCGAGACCAGCAATGTCTGCAATCTCGAATGCACGATGTGCAAGGGATATTACTCATCGGCCATTCGGAAGAACCGCGAGCATCTTCCCCCCCTCGAGAATCCGTACGACGACAATTTCGTCCGGCAGCTCGAACACTATATCCCTCACTTGAAAGATGCACATTTTCTCGGCGGCGAGCCGTTTCTCATCGGGACTTATTACCGGATTTGGGATCTCATCGTGCGTTTGAATCCCGGCATCAGAGTCCTCATCGTGACGAACGGCACGATCTTGAACGACAAGGTGAAGCACGCGATTGAGCCGCTGAACGCGAACATCAACATGTCCATCGACGCGCTCGATCCTGCCAACTACGAGCGAATCAGGGTCAACGCGAAGTTCGACAGGGTGATGAAGAACTTTCGTTTCTTCCGGGATTACGTCGAGCGCAAGAAAACCAGCATGACAATCAATGTCTGCCCGATGCAGCAGAACTGGCGTGAGCTGCCGCACTTTCTCGAATTCTGCAACGGCCAGGATATCGGCTTGTTCTTCAACACCGTCTATCACCCGGAAGAGCAGGCTTTGAGCTACCTGGAGCCCCAAGAGCTCCAGAACATCATCGACTACCTGCAGGAGCCTCCCCTTCCGGCGGAGACTTCAATACAGCGTAGGAACAAAGCCAACTACCTGGATCTGATTCACCAGATTGCGTCGTTTCGCGACAAGGCCATCCCTAGGAACTATAGCCACTTCGCGGAGGGAGACCTCGGGAGTACCGAATGGTCACTGCGCGCGGCGGAAGGCAACAGGGCGGACCTCGTTTTTCCGTCGCCGGAGGCGAACGTCATGCGGATCGCCATCCACCGAGCGACAACCAGGGAACCCTGGGACATCCAGCTGAACAAGTTTCCGCTACGGGTGCAAGCGAACCATCACTACGTCATACTGTTTCGCGCGCGGGCTTCGGAGCCGCGACAATTATGTTACGGCATCGTCGAAGCGGACGCGCGGTGGGACAGTTTGGGCAGGTACAAAACCGTGCCGCTATCGGCCGATTGGCAAGCGTTTCAATTGCGATTCGGACCCATACCCCATGCAGGGAACGCTCGCCTTCATTTCGACATGGGCGGGAACGACACGACGGTCGAGCTGGCTGACGTTTCGATCCGTTATCTTCCCGTTTGAGTTGGCGTCCGAGCCCACCTCGCGGCGAGGGCCTCTGCAACGTCGTCGTGCCGCATCAAACGCTGCACGAGAACCTCTTCCACGAATCGGCTTTCGCTGTCGCGCAGTCGCGCGGTCGCCTCCGTCGCTTTTCGGGCGGCTAGCACTGCTTCGTTCGTCTTCCCTTCCGTGACGCGCAGCCAAGCGCGAATCAAGTGAGACTCCGGTCGTTTCTTCGCACGGGCGAAGGCCTCGTCCAGCTCTCGCTCGGCCCCGTCATGGTCCCCCAAACCCATCTTGAACTCCCCGAGCGCGCACTTTGCGTGATAGTAGTAGTTGTCGTCGTCGGGAATCGATTCGACCTCGCGCCGGGCCTCCTCGAACCGCCCCTGCGCTCTGAGCTGCCATGCCCGGACGAGTTTGCCGGGGCTGCCGCCTTGCTGAGCCAGCGCGGGATCTGCGGTCCCACGAGGCAGACTGTCGATGAGCTTCACAGGACGGTCGCCGAGGTGGGCCCGCGCCTCTTCGACCATTGCAAACCACACCTCGCGGTTGATGGTCAACCGTCTCTCCATCTCGTCGCTTCGGGCTTCGAGTGACTCCACGATCGGCTCCAATTCGCCCGGCGGCAGAGTGAACAAGCTGTAACTCGAAGGATTCGTGACGAATACTCTCCATACCTCGCAGCCCGAATCCTCGGCAAACAGGAAAAAGTCACCCGCCTCGCGCCAGTTCTGGCGCATCACGCAGAAGTTGAGTCTCAGTCGACGGTGTCGCAACGTGGCGAAACGGTCGCTATCGCCTCGAGCATAGTTGTTGAACCGACGAATGTTCTCCATCAAGACGTCGTATCTGACGTTCACACGAATGTTCTCGACCGTGCTCTTGCTCACCCCATCGACCGAAACAGCGATGTTGAATGGAAGATGATTTAGCACGCGCTCGACTCGTTGGTCGTAAATCGACCCGTTGGTCGTGACATCGCAGGGGATTCCGAGCTCCATGTCGATGAGCATGTTCCAAATGCGATGACACTCCTTCTGAAGAAAGGGCTCGCCACCCAGAAAGGTCAGTGACCGCGTGCGAGGCAGGTATCGAGCGAGATCGGAAAAGAAGCTCTCACCATAGGCGGGCGGAATCGGTGGCAGTCCCTCGTGAGCGCGCAGAACCGACGAGTATTCGCCGCTGCACATGACACACGCGAGGTTGCAGGTGTTGCTCAGCGCGAATTCCAGCTTGGTCGGCCACTCCACCCCGTCGGATATCGGAGCGTCGTCGAAGGACCGAATGGGATGATCCGCGAAACGCTCGGCCTCCAAGGACCACTGGCACGATTCGCAGCCGGTTGGGAGCGTATAGGCATGGAGCATCTTGCGGAACGTCTCGATGCGCCGCCCATGCCAGATCTCATCGAGGCGGTCGTTCTGGACGTTTCCCAGAGGGTGAGTTCGGCTGATGCAGCACGCGCTGACATCCCCATTGGGCGAGAACGAGAGCTGGACATCGGGCGCGTAACACAGCGATTTGAAGGGCTTTCCCTTCAGATTACGCGTCGCGTCGAATCTTGCGAACGGGATCTCCAATCCCCTTCCTCCGCTCCAAACCTGGGGGCTCCCACACAGGCGACCCGTCGAACGCATCGACAAGTCGAAGGCCTCATCCTACCTCGATCTCGATTTTCTCGGGGGAGTCACGCTCCTTCCGACGTCACGGTAGATCTCGAGCTCCCACGATTCCGGTGTCTCCATTCTCTCGAACTTTGGGCTCCTGCGCACCCGGTTCGAGATCTCCGCGGTGCCCTGGATCACAAGTTGCCACATATCGTGCGCTTTCCCTTCGTCCAGTGGAGGTGGTGGGTCGCGCATCACGACGATGTCCGCCCCCTGTGATGCTTCGATTCGCTTCCACAATGCCTCGACGTCGCCGTGGAATTCGCTGGCGGTCAAGGTGGTTTCGATGGAAAGATATTCCCGAGGACTGCCATGGTAGTAATCGTCGGACTTCGACGCGTGATAGGCGGAATCGAAGGCGTACACGCCGAGTTCCCCGGTACCCAACCACACCGTATCGGGAGCGTCGGCGGCGGTTGCCTGGGTGATGGCGTCGAGTGCCGCAAGGTACCGCTGGCGGTTCCGCGCGAAAAGTTGGTCGTCCCACAGGTACAATCCGAGGTTCACAATACCGAGCTGAAGACCCAACGCGACGACGACCGAGGCCCTCAGCCAATTTCTGTTGATCTGGGACAAGCTCCAACTTCCCAACACGGCAAAATAGGCAACCAGTGTCAAGACGTACCGGAAAGTTTGCTGAGCCGCCGAGGTGACCGAGAGGAGGATGATCGCGATCTGGACGGCGAGGAGCAGCATCACGGTTGCTTCCCCACCCCACGGACGATTTTCTTTCCGCAAGTAGATCGCCGACGCCCATGGCAAGAGCAGCGAGATGAAGGCGGAAATGGCGAATCCATAGAGTATGTATTTGATCCACTCAATGAGCTTGAGCAGGAAGACATTTCTGACGTTCGCACCGTAGACCCAGGAGAGCCCAAACCGCCCATAGGCGAAAGCGTCGTCGAAATTCTTCAGATACCAAAGGGCGGTCAGCGTCGTGAAGACGAGGGCAACGAGGAACATACGGATATGTCCTCCGCGAACGCGGATCTGGAGTGTGCGGTTCGTCCACGCATGACCCAACGCGATCAAACCTGGAACGACACAGTATATCGGCGATGAAATGATGGTCAGCATCGCGAACGCGCTCGCCGCGGCCAGATGCAATAGCGTTAAAAGGCTGTCCCAATCTTTGGAACACACCATGATGTACAGAAACCAGCAGACGGCGAGTAACTGCACCGTTTGTACGTAGAATTGCGTGGAGAGCAGGATGAACATCGGTGCCGACGCGACTGCCAAGCACCCCAGCAGGGCCAGGGACCGCTCGTTCAAGGCTTTCGTCAGTGCTTTGTAAAGAAACCACAGGCCCGCGCACTGTGCCGCAAAGATGATGAGGAGCAGTCCGATGTCGATGTTGCCGACGAAACGGCCAACGGCGACGAAGAACTGCCCGACCCACGGCAATATCGGCGGCTTGGGACTGATGGCGAGCATTTCGCTCCACCACTTTGCCGTGTCATGCAGCAGAGCGTGGTGAAGCCTCGTGGCCTCCAGGCCATAGAGCGATGTGTCCGAGACCCACCTGCCCCGGTCGAGTAGAATCCAGATGAGATTCGGGGAGACCATCAAGAACAGGATCCCGTAGTCGGCGACCTGGTTGCGTCGATACCATTGCCTCCATGCTGATGGGGCAAAGCTCATGCCTGGAGTCCTGATTATTGCCTGTTCCGCGAGATTGTCCGTCACGCAGTTCAGTCACCTGAGTCCGGCGATCCCAACGCGAAAGTGTAGATTCCAGCGCCCGAGGCAATCGACACATACTGCCGGCCTTTGATCATGTAGCTGATCGGGGCCGCATGGATCCACCCGTTCAGGTTTACCTGCCACAGGACGTCGCCGGTCGCGACGTCGAGCGCCCAGAAGTCCCCCCTGTTGCTGCCGACGAAAAGCAGCCCCCCTGCGGTAGTCAAGATGCCGGACGACGAGCGCCAAGGCAGCTCGAACTCCCATGCGATCTCTCCCGAGAGCGGGTTGATAGCCCGCACGCTCGATTTCACATAGTCGATGTCCTTCACGCCGATCCGGGCCAAGTCGTAGTTCTCGGTGGCGTCATGGGCAGTAACGTAGAACAGTCCCGTTTGGGGGCTGTACGACGGCGACCACCAATTCGTGCCGCCGTCGAACTTCGGAGCCACGCGGATCCCTCCGACGCGCGGATAGATATCCTGTGCGAAGATGGGCCTGCCGGTGGAATCCCGCCTGTCGCTCCAGGTCTGCAATGCGAACGGCCACGCTCCCAGCAGTTCCCCCGTGCTTCTGTCAAGGGAGTAGAAGAAGGAGTTGCGATTCGCAGTGAGAAGCAATTTGCGCTCGGCCCCCCCGACTTCGATGTCGGCGAGCACCGGGATCTGGCAGGCGTCCCAATCGAATCGGTCATGGGGCGTGAACTGGAAATACCACTTGAGCGAGCCGCTGTCAGGATCGAGCGCCACGACCGACGTGGAGTAGAGGTTGTCTCCTTTTCGGAGAAAGTCGACTAGCGCGGGGGCGGGATTGCCCACTCCCCAATAGAGCAAGTCGAGCTCCGGATCGTAGGAGCCGGTCAGCCACGGCGACGATGCCCCTAGCCTCCACGAGTCACCCTCCCAGGTCTCGTTCCCCGGCTCTCCCGGCCCCGGCACCGTGTAGAAACGCCATCTCAGCTCACCGGTCGCGGCATCGTACGCATCGATGCGTCCACGTCGCTCATCGGTGCCGTTCCAGAATGCTTGCGCGTTTTTTTCCAGGCGCGCCATCATCGACATGACTTCCGCCTGTTCCATCGTCCCCGCCAACATTCTAGTGAGCTGATCCTGCGTGACTCCGGCCTCAAGGACGCCCTCACTCAGTCCATCCGAGCCGGCCACGGACGTACCGGTGATGATCATGTCCTTTACCGCCAGGGGTGCGGCGGTGATGTTGAATCCCAGGCGATGGTCCGCAACCTCGATGTCCCACTTGACGGTCCCAGTCCGAGAGTCGAGTGCGACGAGGTGCGCATCGATGGTCGCCAGGTAGACTGTCTCGCCGAGCATGGCCACACCGCGGTTGATCCAGCCGCAGCAGAGTCGCCTGATGTCATCAGGTAACTGCCGTTTGTACTCCCAGAGCGTTTCGCCCGTCTCGGCGTTGATGGCAAGAGCATCACTGGGCGGCCGAGTGGCGTACATCGTGCCGTCGACGACCAGCGGCGTGGTTTCGACAGCACGACTCGTATCGAGGGGCAGATGCCAGATCTCGGTGAGGTCTCCGACGGTGTCCGTCGATATCTGGGTCAGATCGCTATAGCGCTTGGAGTCGTAGGCGCCAGAATAGGTGAGCCAGTTGGAAGAATCGCCGCGCGCGGTCAGGAGTCGTTCGTAGGAGACGACCCCTTCATGAGGATCCTTGCGCCCCATATCTCCGCACGCAGTCAACGCGATCACCGAGGCAAGCCCAACGGACGGGATTCGGCTTCGGGCGAGCCTTGTCCGCTCGGACGCCATCATTCGTCGGGTCTCCCCCTTGCCACCGTCGCGTATCTGCTCAGGTCTATTGGGGCATCGGGGCAGGATGCTCGACGACTTTGAAGACCATTCTGTCGAATCAGATGCCGGGTCATCGGTGCACACCGTGGCCCCCACGAGGCTGCTCATTTGTCCCTGCCCGGATTCCGGCATCATTCGGTCCGTTCATCTCCCGGAAGAGGTTGGTGGTGAGTTGAACGTGATGGATTCAGGCAAGCAGCCCGACCAACGGGAACTCGAAGAGAAAAGGCTCGCCTCCTGAGATCACTACCAACCACTCTCGTCCCGCGTCGTGAAGGTCCAGCAAATATGCTCGACGGCGTAATTTGACTCACGACGTCGTCTTTCTTGTTTGACCACTTCCGTAGGAAGAAGCCTTGAAATTGAATACTGGTTCAGGTCCAAACCATTTGTCCCTGGTAGCGAGTCAACAGTTCGAGAAGTCATGTCCGCACTCATGACCCTTCAACCGGTTCCGGGCCATCGCTCCGACTGCTTGTCGGCGTCTCCCGAACCCCGTCGCTGCATCGGCTGGTTTCCAAACCCCCGCGGATGCTACTGTGCACGACTTGAAGCTGTCAACGCCGCTCCGAAAACAGCGCCGCTGGTCTCACCGACGTTCCGCGCGATGGCCACGCCCACTTCGTTGGCGTGTTGGCGCGCCCGGAAAATGCCGTACCGGGATCCTGGTCCAAACGAGAAACCCCCGTGGCATCGAAGTTTTCGTAGGTTATGGTGCCAGCAGACTTGCCACCGACGATCGTCGTCGACAACGGCAAGAGGTAGCGTGCGAGCCACTCGAGGCCATCGGTGTCTTGAGGCCAGACCGTGGGAGAGTCGTCCGCGGAAAAGCCGCTACGATGGAGCGTGCTCGCAAGCTCGATTCGCTCGGCGCTCAATAGGCCTCTTCACTTTTCAGCAAGAGGAGGGTTTTGTGTCGAAACATCCTCTCGGCGACGGTGGTATCGATGGCGTATCCGTGCCATCTGTTCGCTGCCGGCGCAGGCGCGAACTCCTGCATCGCAAACTCGCGCTGCTCTCGGCGACCCTTCTCACGATCTTCCTGTTCGACCGCGCCCTGTTCCTTGGGAGCATCAGGCTCGGCGCAATCTGGAAATCGGATCCCGTTCTACAGTATGAGCACAGGCCTGGCGTGGTCTCCCACTGGGGCACGATATATGACAACAAGGTCATTCGGATCAATAGCCACGGTTATCATGATGACGAATTCGCCGAGGCGAAGCCGGCGGGAGAGCTCCGGGGCTTGTTCATCGGCGACTCAATTGTAATGGGACACGGAGTCACTGCTTCCGAGACGTTCGTCAACCAGTTGGAGGCGTCGCTGCGCCATGGGTCGTCCGACCCGGATCGGTCCTTCCAAATGATTAATGCGGGCGTTCAAGGGTATTCGACTTCCCAGTATTTGGAGGCTTTCAAACGAGCGAGACGGTTCTCGCCCGACTTCCTCGTCGTCGGATTCTGCATGAATGACCTGACGGAGCCTCTGGTAGTCGATAAGCGCCGCGGAGGACGGGGCCTCGATTACCATTTGGTCACCCAGGAAGCGTCACCCTGGCTCGACTTCGTTACGAATGAGACAGGGTTCGGACAGGGCGCGTCCTTCATCCGACTTTGGATAGACGGCGACGACCTGCGTGCGCGTTGGATGGCATACGGATTCCCTAGAATGGTCGAGGGGATCCATACCGATCCCGAGATCGTCGCCTCCTGGGACGCTGTCCTTCGGGATCTCGAGGCGATTTACACTCTCGCGCTCCAGATCGATCTACCCGTCCTACTCGTCATCTTTCCGGAGGTTCCCCAACTCCAAAACGAGAGACTGCAAGAACCCCAGAGAATCCTGAAGCGACATGCGGAGAGCCACCACATCAACTGTCTGGATATCACGGAGGTGGCCGAGCGCCACTTGGCATCGAGCGGTTCCGTGTCCGATCTCTTCCTGGACTCGAATCACTACACAGTTCGCGGCCACGCAGTGATTGCGGACGAGCTTCTCCGGTGTCTGGCCAAATCGGGTTACCTGGGAGACGCCATCCCCTCTCATTCCCGGAATTCAGTGTCGCTGCCGAGTGCGAAGAAGTGAGACAGGTCAGCCGCTACTCGCTGCTCTTGACGAGCCACGCCCAGGGCGACAGGACTTTGGCGGTGGCGGTCAGGAGGCGGCCACCGGCTCGTCCCGCTCGGCCCTCGCCCATTCCGCGAGCGCCAGGCGTTGGCGCTCGAAGTCTTTGGTCCGCGTCAGAACCCCACGCACGGCCTGCGAGGTCCGATCGACAACGTCGCGGGTCTTCGTCCAGAGGACGATGTTCTGCGAGATCGACCCGAGCGATTGCGTCCCAGTCTTGGCGCGCCGGCGCCCGCGCGGTCTCTTGAAGCGCGCCGACGAGCTCGCGGGTCAAAGAGCCGCATGCGGCCGAAACATACCGAAGCAGTTCCTCGAACGTCGCGATACTGTGCCTGGAGGTGAAGCCGTATCGATCGCGGAGCCGCGCGGAGTCACTGACGACGTCCGCCCGAGCGAGAATCTCGGACGTCGCGTCCGTGCTTCCGTCGTCGACGACGCAAACGTCGGCGTGGCGTCGCGCCTCGGAGACGAGTCGCTCGATGCTCTCGGCTTCGTTGCAAGGCGGGATCACTACCAGGAAACGCCAACTCATCTGACGGGAGCTGGCGCTGAGTTATGCTGCCGCACATGAATTTAGTCGGCCTTTTCCGCGGTCTCGATGTCCTCGGCGGAGTTGATGTTGATGTAGGCCGCGCCGATGTCGAAGGAGGTCACGAGGTGACCATCATCGATGGCGCACTGAATGAGATCGGGAAGCTCTTTTTCGTGCCGGTACGGGTTCGTCGGGGTCAATTGCAGGTAGTCGAGAATTCCGGCGCGGAAGACACAGTTGCCCGTGCCCCGGATCTGGTTTGGGGGCCGGCGGGGCTTTTCGATGAGCCGGTAGACTCGCCGGTCCGCGTCGTTCTGGATCACGGCGTAGGTCTTTTGGATCTCGGCCGGGTTCGGCTCGTGCACGACGCCGCAGATCACGAACAAGCCCCGCTCCTCGAAGGTCCTCACCATCTCGGCGTGGCGCGGCTCATGCAGGATCTCGTCTGCGAGAAAGAGCATGAAGTCCGAGCTTCCGATGGCGTCTTGGCTGCATTCGATGGCGTGAACCAGGCCCTTGGGATCGTGCTGGATCACATAGCGGACGCGGATCTCCCCGAACCGGTTGCCGAACTCGTTGATGATTTCTTCGGCCCGGTAGCCCACGACGACCACGATTTCTTCCACGCCGACCCGAACGGCGTTTTCGAAGCTATATTGGATGAGCGGCTTGTCGAATAACCGCAACATGCACTTGTTGTGGTTCTCGCTCTGCTCCGCGATCCGCTTGCCGCGCCCAGCTGCCAGAATCAGGGCTTTCATGATGTTTTCTTAAGCTACAAACAACTCACAGTTGTCCTGAATCCACTCGATCAACTTCCTCGCCCCCGATTCCGACTCGATCGTCAGCTTCCAGCCGAGAACGTCTCGCGCCTTGTGGCAGTCGCCGATGAAATACTCGAGATCTCCGAAGCGAGCGTTCTCGAAGCGAGGACCCGCAGACCGCCCTCACTGATAGTACTGTGCACGACGCGAGGCCGTCAACGCCGCTTCGTTCACTCGTTTCGTTTCTCTTCTGAATTCGGTATCCTCACAATCGGCGGGTGTCTTTCACCGGTTCGCTCGCGCTTCTCGCTCAGGCGATCCTCCTGCTTGCAACTCGATTGGAAGAACAACAGTGATTGAGAAAGAACTCGAAAAGGAATTTCTCGACGCGAAGATCGTGGCGATCGTCGATTACCTCAAGAAGCAACAGTCCGAAGACGGCGAATTCCGAACTCTACGGTTCTTCTGTAAGGAAGTGGGTGATTACGTCCAACCGACCGAGTACGAAGACTGGTACAGCTTTGGCAAATGCTCATTCCTGGCAGCCAGTGTCGTATTCCATCTGGACCAGGTCCATCTGCCCGGCGTCGAGGCGATAAAGCGAAGAGGGTGTGTGTTTCTCCTCAAGAGTTTGGAGAACGGCGTTGTACGTTATCAACCTGCTCATCACAAGAAAATCGACATCCCGGCTGATTTGGACGATACGTCTATGGTCGCGAGCGCGCTCCGGCAAAACGGGTACGACCCAGAAATCAACGTCGCGATGGTCACCGACAACAGCAGCAGCAAGGGCGACTTCTACATGTGGATCATTCCACGATGGAATCACCTGCGGCATCCTGGAAATCTGATCTGGCTCATGAAGGATTACTTCCACTGTTGGAAGATGATGAAGAAATGGGCTAGCCCGGAGTTGATCGAATATACCTTCCGCGAGTATCGGAGAAGTACTGACCCCGGCGTTGCCGCGAACGTCCTCCTCTCGTTTGGCGAGTCGGCAAAGACACGAAGGAACATCGACCGGCTCATCGAAGTGGTGCAGAGCGACAACCCCCCTTTGGACTACTACGGCATCTTGCCCGTGTATTTCCATGTCGCCAGGCTGTACCACCGAGGGGTGAAACGCGTCGGAGCGCTAGAGCGGAAGATTACAAGCTACCTGGAGAGAATTCAGTCCGCGGACGGATGCGTGGAGCAGGAGTTTTATACTGCTGCGGCGGCGCTCACCTTCATGTACTTCGGGAACTGGGAGAATGATGCCCTGAAACGAGCTCTCCGCTATCTCGCACGGCACCCGATGCATGAGTCCGGCTGGAAGCCGGTCCACTACTATCATGACACCGCCGGGATTTTCGAGGATGGAGGGGCGGAGATGACGGCTACGTTATTCCTCGAGGCTTTGTATCGCTACCGAGTTCATCTCCACGGCGAGTACGCGGCTACCTGAGGGGCATAGCGACCGACCGGGCTCGACCGCAATGGTTCACGTCCCGGCGATGGATCCAACTCGGGTGGTTTCGACGAGCGGTACGCTCTCGACCAGGTACTCATCGAGAAACGGCCGGTGAAGCTCGCTCTTGGAAAGCGAATTCGCGACCCCTCGAAAGCGCTCGAGGTAGCCGTCCGGAAAATCCATGATCATCGATCGCGGAGACACGACATTCAGCAGCCCGATCGCAAAACCCAATCGATCGGGCCGAACGATCTTGAAGGAGTAGAGGGAATAGAGACGTCTTGCCCGGGCAGGCTCGAAGAGCTCGGCAACTGGCGAGACCAAATGACGCGACAACCACGAGTACCAGTACAAACGGTCGGGGCCCAGGGAAGGGTTGCGAACACCGGGGGCGACATCGAAATGCTCGATTTCGAGAAAGCCCTCCAGCTTGGCCATGAAAGCGGGTGTGTCGCTCTTCAACCATTCGAAGGGAAGAACCAGCACATTCTCATGTCCAAAGGCTTCCCGGTAAAGGCCCAGGTTGTAGTCGACGTCGAGCCATTGATCCAGGATCGAGGTGTAGGCCTCGAGATATTCCGGGAATCCGTATTCACCTCCGAGCTTGACGTATTGAGAGTACAGGGACCGAATGATGCCGCTGAATCCGCGCGTGACGATCAACACCTTGGAATCGGGGAAGATGTCTCGCAACATCGAGCAGATCCTGCGCTGGCCGGTTCGAGTGTCCCTGTTGGCGAACATTCGGAAGGAGTAAAGCGCATTTCCGTACGGAATATTTCCACCCGACCCCAGCAATTCGCTGCTGGTGACGTAGTACCGGTATTGGGGCGTCTCCTGCGCCACATCGGCCATTTGGAAGACGTTGCTGAACCCGGCGAAGCTGTGGGGCACGAAACGCAGTTGGGGGTGGCGCGCAAACCACTCCTGAAGGAAGGTGGATCCGGCTTTGGCCCATCCCGGATGAAGCAGATGCCGCGTCATTCGTGTACACCGCCGGTTGGCCGCGCGTCGCTCATCGTCCTTCCCCGGCGGGTTCCGGAATCAACTCCAGGTAGGTTTATCTGGTATCAACCGGTTCGGACACCGCGTCGTGGACGGCCGAAACCCCCATGCAGGCGTCCTGACAGAGCTCGACCGTGCAGGGAGTCGGTCCGTCTTCGAAGCGGGCCGTGCCCTCGAAGAGGTTTCCGTGCTCGGTGAGAATCGAACAGCATCGATGGAGGCGCCCGTCGGGGTTCATCTGCAAATAGCGAAAGCCGGCGTCGCACAGTCTCCCCTGGTAATAGAGGCCCTGCGAGACTGCCGTCTCCAGGTACTTGTCGACGGCGAGCTCGGTGATCAACTCCTTCTGTTCGTCGGTGTAGGCCTGCGGATACCGCTTTCCCTCGAACTCTCCGCGGAACGTGAGAGTGGTGATGTTGTCGACGCCCGCGTCCCTGAGCCGTTCGAAATCGCTCTTCATGCGGGAAAGCAGCGGAGGGTAGGTGACGTAATTCGCGAGGACGAGAAAGCCTCGTTCCTTCAGATGAATGTACTTGTCGACGTAATCCTTGATCGTTCTTTCGCCGCGCTCCTCCCTCTCGGTCACGTGGAATGACGCGCTGACGATCATGACCCGTGAAGGGTCGATCTCGTCCGCGAACTGGTAAACCGACGGCCGGGAGAGGTTCGTGGTGAGCTGAATGTGATGGTTTCGCGTGAGCAGCCGGATCAACGGGACGAATTCCCGGTAGAGAAACGGCTCGCCCCCTGAGATCATGACCAGCCACACTCGTCCCGTGTCGTCGAAGCTCTTGCAAATATGCTCGATGCTGTACCTGCCCACGGCGTCGTGCTCTCTTGCGAGCACATCCGGCGGGAAGAAGCAGTACGTGCACCGGTAATTGCACAACTGGTTCAGGTTCCAGACAATCTTGTTCTCGTAACGGCTAAGCAGCTCGAGACTTATTTCAGTGCTCATGGGCCTTCCCCGGTTCCGGGCGCGGCAATTCACCGTCTCCCGCGGACCGGCTTTCGCGGGCCGCAGATCTCAGGTAGATCCGGATGCTACTCTAGGCGACAAGAGGCAGTCAACGCCCTCGGAAATTGCCACTCCATCATCAGGGGTCTTCCCAGCTATGGGGAAGATGGGTCAAGCCCACTTCTTTGGTGTGTTGCCGCACCCGGAAGTACGCCGCACCGGGAGCCGGATCAAAACGATAAACCCCCGTGGCATCGAGGAGGTACACATCCACCCCGTACTCACCCGCCAGTAACGGCAGCCGGTGCACGACGAATTTTATGCCGTAGAGGTCTCCTTCTATATGGCGGAGGCTCTCCCGATCCATTTGAGTGGTAACCCCATAACACCATACTCCGTCGTTGCGTCTGATCCTGAGAGCAAGGTGAGCGTTGCCCCTGGCCGCGGGCTCGAGCCGCGCTCGCATGGTAAGTTCAAACCGGCCGTTGGAGTCGATGGTGCCGCCAACGCAGTCGCCGCCCAGCGTGACTTCTGCGATGTACGTTGCTTTTTGATCCACCACGGATGGCCGGAGGCTTCCGAAGTCCGATTCGCCATCGAGGCCCCGTTGGTAGTCCTGATAGCAATCGGTCACCTCGATCGTGGGTCCGAGCAACTCGAGTTTGCCTCCCTTCAACCATAACGTCTGTTCACAAAGTTGTCTTACCAGGTACATGCTGTGGGAGCAGAACACCAGGGTTTTCCCCGCGTCTCGGAACGCATTCATCCTGTCCACGCTTTTCTTCTGAAAGTGTTGATCCCCGACAGAAAGCGCCTCGTCAACGACCAGGATATCCGGATTCACCGAAGTGACGATAGAAAACCCGAGCCTTACGTACATGCCCGACGAGTATGTCTTGATCGGGCGTTTGACGAAGTCTCCTAGCTCCGAGAACTCGATGATATCCGGGAGGACACTTTCGGTCTCCGACGGCGAGAGTCCCATGACCGAACAGCCAAGCTTTATGTTGTCTTCTCCGGTCAACTCCTCGTGAAAACCCGAACCGAGTTCGAGAATCGCGGACACGCGACCATTGCGTTGCAACTGACCTTCGCTGGGTTGGATAGTGCCGGCAAGCAGCTTGAGGAGCGTGGACTTCCCTGCGCCATTCTCTCCGATGATACCGAGCGACCCGCCGTGATGAAGGGTGAAGTCAATTCCGCGAAGAGCCCAGAAGTCGTCATGGAACGATCGCCTGAGAATCAATTCCTTGAGACTGTCGATCGGCCGAGAGTAAATCTTGTAAACCTTGCTGAGGTTCGCAGCCTGGAGGCTGATCACAGAAAATCCTTCGCTCGTTCGACCGTTCCCCGGAAAAACGCGAGTCCCAAGCCCGCACTCAGACCGGCGGAGATCGTCAGAATCGGAATCGATCCCAGCGGACTCCTTGCCTCGAGGATGACAGCCCGGTATGCCTCCACCAGATGATAAAGTGGATTCAACTGCAAGGCTATCCCAAATCTTCCCGAGACCAGGTCCGCCGGATAGAAAATTGGAGTCAGAAACATCCAGGTCGTGAGAAGCAGCCCGACGAACTGGCCGATGTCAACCAGGAAAACGTTGAGGACGCTGACCAACCACGCGATTCCCATTGTGAGCATTACACGGAGGAAAATCAGAACCGGCAGCAAGACGAGCCACCCCGAGTACTGAACGTCGAAGAAACCTCCGACAATGATCAACAACGACAGACCTAGAACCTCCGGGATCGTGCTGGTCACGACGCCTACCGCCGGCAATACCTCCGCCGGAAACCGAACTCTATCGAGCAAGCTCCGGTTCCCGGTCAGGCTCGTGGTGGCGCGCTGGATGCCCTCGGAAAGAGCCAGAAACGGAAACATCCCGCTCGTCAGATAGAGGGCGAAGTTCCCGGTTCCCGTCCCGCCTCGGAACCTCAGCTTCATGATCACCGAGAACAGGAAGGTGTACAGCAGGAGCAGCATGAGAGGCTGCACAACAGTCCATCCGAGCCCTAGGACGGTGCGGGAGTACCGGCCCTTTAGATCTCTCCGCACGAACGCGGCGAGCGCGAAGCGATAGCGATCGAATGTCTCCTTCCACGCCGCGTTACTCGTCAAAGCGTGATTGTCCCCTCGATTCCGCTGCGATCAGGAGGAATAGGCTCGCGGATGTTTTCGATAACGATCGCCGCGCGGAGAGAACTCTCTCCAAGGTTGAACGTCCAGATTGTAGGGTCGAGATGACGATAAGACTAGTACATCCCGCGGCAACCCACCTGACAAGCTGGCTCAGACTCGTTCGTAACCGCATACCCGCGTTGGTGACGTCAACGACAACCGCAGAGCGCATCGCACCATGACGCGGGCAACGGGTAATCCGAGTTCCAGCCGCGCGCGCCGGTTTGGTCCTGGTTCGCCGACACATCGCGGCGTCGCCAATCACGGCGCCGAGCTCCACGTCCCCGTCGATCGGGTCGCGGGCGTGGGGGAGAACGATCGCATTGCCGTTTGCGATTACCGCCCGTCTCGGATTCAGGAAGAGATAAGACACACTGCCGTTCTCCCGCCTCTGCCGTCGCGCCTCCGCCCGTTCCTCTTCGATACCCGTCTCATTCACTTTCTTTTGCGCCGGGTTTGGGCTTCTGAAACTCGGCCTCGTCGATGGGAACGTTGAGCTCGACGCTCTCGATCGTGGTCGTGTCCGCCAGGCTTCCCCGGAGGACGCTGGTGAGGTGGTGCGGCATCAACAGCCCATCGATCGACTTGTAGTCAGAGAAGGTCGTCTCGAGATCGAGCCCGGTGGAAGGCTCCTTGCGAACCTCCTTCATCTCGAGAAAGCGTTCGGCATCGACGAAGACATGGAGGATCATCCCGTCCCGGGTCGTCACTTCGATCTTCCACGCAGAAATCCCTTCCACCGAGTCGGGGCCGAGGAGCCTGACACGATGGCCCTTGCGCGCGTAGTCCACCAGCGGGCCCTCCAGGTCGACGCCGCGGACGATCTGTCCCATCATCTCCCGAGGCAGTGGCACCGGCTCGGGCGTACCCAGGCCGGGGGCCAGCAGCCAGCCCTGGTCTCCGTCCAACACCATCAGGTTGACCTTGCCCTTGCTATGACTCGTCCACTCGATGCGGGCGCGGCCCGGCCTCTCCCACGCCAGGGTGAAGGTGACCTCGTGTCGGCCGCGAATACTCATCCGGCCCGCGGCACGGAAATTGCGAACCGACCGGAGCCGTGCCAACCCTCCCCGCGCTTCGACGTGCTTCTGCACGATCGTGTCCAGGGTCTCCGCAGGCGGAGAGGCCCGCAGAAGCGCGCCCGCGAACAGCCAGACGACACAACACATCGCGGCGGCCTTCGCGACCTCGCTCATCGAAGATAGCCGAGCGAACGCAGACGCTCTTGGGTTTCCGTTGAGGTCTGCACATCCTGCAGAGCGCCCGCCATCAAGGCGCGCCGGATTGCCACGTTCGTCTCCTTCATCGTTCTCATCAGCAGCTCCGAACGTTCCACGAGCTCCGGGGCCGGTCGTCCGACACGTTGTTCCTCGGGATCGGCGGCCAGATCGAACGCTACCGCCGATCCGACGCTCCTCGTCCGGAGAACGTGCCACTGCCGAAAGAAAATGGACGCCCACACCTCCGGGCCATCTTCCCCGTGGAAGTTCGTCAGTTCTTCGGAGAGGGCGATGCGCGGCTCCGACTCACGTCCTTCGATGAGCGGAAGAAGCGACCGTCCCTGCAGGAGCAATCCGGTAGCGTCGATTCCCGCGATATCGAGGATGGTCGGCATGACATCCAGGAGCTGGACGGGCTCGGCCACGCGCGTTCCCTTCCCGATGCGCCCGGGATAGACCATGAACAGAGGCACGTGAAGGACCTCGACGTATCCGGGATCATGGTGCTCCCATTGGCCGTGCTCGCCGAGGTGCTCGCCGTGATCGGAGACGAAGATGACCAGCGTGTCCTTTAGGAGCTCGAGCCGCTGCAGTTCTTCCAGGAGGCGCTCGAAATAGTGGTCGTTCACCCGGATCTCGCCATCGTACAGCGCACGCCGACCCTCCATGGTCGGCGTCTCCACCCATTCCGGATCGTGCCAGACGTCATCTCGCTCCACCGGGGTCGCCCCCGGTGTCAGATCTTCGTACCAGCTGCGGAACTCCGCGGGAGGGTCGTACACTCCGTGAGGATCGATCACGTGGATATAGGCGAAGAAGTTGCGCTCCCGCAGCTCTTGCAGCCAACCGAAGAACGGTTCGCCGTAGCTCTCCGCGGCCCCGAGGTTCATGTGAAAGAGTTCCCCGAAACCCTGGTGCAGGCCGGCGGCCGGTCCCGCGTTGGTGTTCTGGATGAACGACGCGGTCACGAAACCTTGACTGCGCATCACCTCTGCCAGCGTCACATATCTCGGCGGCAGCGTCTCGCCGACGACGACGCCCGTCACGCTCGGGTATAGAGACGTCATGAAGCTCGGGCAGGAGGGGCGGGTGGCCGGTGCCTGCGAGAACGCCCAGTCGAATACGACGCCTCCTGCCGCGAATCGGTCTTTCACCGGGGAAGTGAGGCGCTCGTAGCCATACAGCGACAGATGATCGGCCCGCTCGGCGTCCTCCAGGACGAGGAGGACGTTGAATGGGGCGCGCCGTCGGCCCGCGAGCGTGGGGTTGCTCCAGAAAGCCACGTTCCCGCGGCGGGACTCCGCCTCCAGCCGGAGCCCGATCCGCTTCCCGGCCCAGGCCGAGAGGTCGACCTCGGCGTCGACCCACCCTTCGAGCCTCGAGACGGTGTGCGAAAGGACCCGTTTCTGCCGTCCCTGTTCGGTCAGCGTCACAGAGAAGCGCACCGGATCGTCCTCGAGGACGGACATGCCGAAGCGAAGCGTCGGCACATCATGGGGTATCGAGACCTCGTACTCGAGCCCGACGTCGGTGTGGGTGTACATCCCCTGCCTCAGCTCGGGCCGGCCCGGAGCGAGGGCGCCGGCGGGGAACCCGCGCGACCAGAGGAGCGCGCCGAACGTGGTGGGGGCGGGAGCAAAGTAGGTCACGCCCACCGGTGCCGGATAGGCGGCGCGCTGGGAAAGGAGCTGGACGTAATCGAGCTCGATGTCGCCCTCGCCTCCCTCCGGGAAACGAAGGAAGAGGGTGCGAAGGCGAGAGCCGGGTGGAAGCCCGCTGCGAATGGACGTTTCGGCGTCGAGGTCATAAACGTGAAATTCGCCGTCGGGGATCGTCTGCAGCGTCGTGCTGTCGATCTCGATGTTCCGGTTCCCTTTCCAGGCCGTGAGGTCGAACCGGCTCCAGCCCACGTCCAACGCGGTTGACCCGCGAATTTTCAGGCGGAATCGGATGGAGCCCACGGAGTCCCTCGGAATCCCGGACCGGCTTCGGCAGACTACCTGATCGCCCCCGGCGAACTCCATCTTGAGGATGCCATCTTCAGTGATAGCGTCGCCAGTGATAGCGTCGCCCACGACTTGGCAAGGCTCGGCGTCGCTCCCGTCGAAATCGAATGCGGCCTCGACCGAGGCAGACGCTCGGTCGACTCGTGGCGATCGCGCCTCGACTCTCGCCGACGCAAGATGTTCGTCCAGACGGTAGTACTCGCCATTCCAGGAGCTGGGACCGAGCGCCCGCAGCACGGTATCCTGGTCGAACGTCGAGGCCCGTTGCCGGAGCGCCTCCGAGTGCGCGATGAGGTCATCCGCCGCGCGCCGGAAGTCGTGGAGATCTCGGGATGGGCGCGTCACGAGCGCCGCTCCCGCAACGACGAGCGACGTGGCCGCGGCGAGGATTGACCACTTTTGCATAGCTTTCAGTGGCGAAGTCTCGTCCCTGGTGAGGTGGAAGTCAAGAGCCGGCGGAATCGAGCCGGAGGTAGCTCACTTCGAGGATGGGCATCCTTCCTTCGTGGGCCCGCTTGAGACAGGCCACCATGGCGTCTGAATCCGAGTACTCGCGCCCCCGTAGGTCTTACCACCATGGGCACGTGATGCCGAAGAAGCGACTCGCGATCGGTCTCCCGATATGAACTGATGTGTCCAGCGAGATTCTCCGTCGTGCAACTGCGATTCGCTTTCCACCGCCTCTGGGATCGGGCGCAGTCTCTGGCCAAAAAAGGGGGTCGGTGGTAGGATCCCGCAAGCAGATTGCCCCAATGGGGGTCTGTCCAGGTTTGGAGGCATCATGAACAGCAGGGTATTGTGCGCTTCGCTGATGGCGATGATGTGCCTCGATTGCGCGGGCGCTCCCGAAAAGGATGTGGAGGTGGAGAATGCTCTGCCCGCCGCCAGCCCCATCGACCAACCCGTTCCGACCGACCGAACACTGCTTCCTGTTCCGCCCGACCATCCCGTTGGCGTCTTCGGCTTCTCGCGCTACTACTACAACGAGGTGGATGGTGAGATCGTGCCACTCCTGCTCGAAGGGCCTTCCGGCAAGCAGGTGCGTTGTCAGGACGACGAGTTGCCCTGCTCCTATCTGGAGCTGAAGAAGCTTTACGAAAGCGGTGCGGAGATCCCGAAGGCGCTCGAGATCTCCCGGGAGGAGCTGGCGACTCTGGTGCACCAGCTCGACTCCCTGTCAGCGACGCTCGCCGGGTTCAAGTCGATCGACAAGGCCTGCGCGGCGGGGTACCGTCCCAATACGGGCCAGGCGAACAACATGGGCGTTCACATGGGTCGGACCGGTCACCACGGGGCCGAGAAAACGGAATTCGACCCTGCGAACCCGGACACGCTCCTATTCGCCAAGAAGGGCGGGGAACTCCTCACGCGGGACGAACAAGGCCATTGCGACGGTGATCGCTGGGTGGGACCCGACGGCTTTCAGATCGTCGGCGCGGTGTTCAAGCTCCCTCCGACCCCCGAGCATCCCGAGGGCTTCGCCGGACCTTTCGACAATTGGCACGTCCACTACAACGCTTGCGGCAACCCGCTGCACCAAAACGACGGGAGTCTGCAGGGCTCGAAGGTCCGGTGCGAGGCCGACGGCGGCGTCTTCGTGGATGAGGCCGACAACTGGATGATCCATGCGTACGCGGTCCCGGACTTCGACAACCCGGCGGGTGTTTTCGCTATGTTCAACCCGAAGATCTGGCCGCTGGCGCCGAACAGCGGCGATCGGCTAGGACGCGACGGCGACAATGCCGACGCCATGATGGCACCGATCATCAACTTCAGCTTCGGCTCCGTCGAGTCCCGGGTGGGTCAGACCGTCTACTTCCAAAACCAGGACCTGTTCCCGCACACGGTCACGGCGGGCGTGCCCGGTGACGAGACCGGTGCATTCGACTCGGGACCGCTCGCGCAAGGTGACGTCTTCCCGGTCACCTACGACAAGCCGGGCGAGTACAAGGTGTTCTGCAGGGTCCACCCCGAAATGAGGGCGACCGTGGTTGTAAGGTAGAGCGGGATCAGCAACCAACCGCTTCCCCGAGTTCCGACGCAACCGTCTCCGGGCGCCCTCTCCTCTTCATCCGTTTCGCGCAGGTACGCCACGGCCTTCTATCGTAGAGGTTCCGAGAATCGAAGGCTCCCACCCGAACGTTCTCCACGAGGGCGGGGCGAGGATTTCACTCACGATCTGCGCTATCCAGGCATCGCCAGCGCAGGTTGGCGCAGACGGAGGGACCGTCTTGCAGTGGTTCGGACGAGGAACAGCCCTAAACGCTCGGCACACCGAGCTGCGGAGCCGTGGAGGGCGAGATAGTTAGAAGAACGATATAGCGTTGCAAGCGTGGGCGTGAAGGGTGGGTATCGCCGCAGCCAGGTTCCGCAGCCGCGATATCTCTCCTGCTCCGAACTCTAGGTGGAAGGGGCGGGCGAATTTTCCGTCAGTCTTTGGATCCGCTGGCGAAAAGTAGCTACCGGAAGCTCGTAAAGTCCTCGTATCACCTCTATCGGATCCGCCTGCACCAGATGGTAGGCCAGCGTATCCCGGTCCCCTTGCTGAAGAGTCGTTTGGCTCACGTCGTTCACTTTTTCCGTAAAACTCCTTCTTTCTTCCGCATTGACCCCTTCTAACGCGGAAACGACTTGGGAGATGGTGGCCAGGTATAGCTGGATGAATTGGTCGGCACCGTGTTTCCGGAGAAATATTCTCGAAACCACCGCGAAATCAACCATCGTCGCTTGCAAGAGTCCCCGATAGTCCTCCTGGTCGACCTCCGGGATCGACAGCACTTTATCCAAGACGCAGCGGTGAAAGTCCTCCCGAAAATGCAGGCGCTCATATTTGCCAATCGCCTGCCAGAACTCCGGGAACACTTCATCGAACTTCTCTCTTCTGTAACTATCTCCGCGTCGTACCTTGTCGAAGAACCCCGAAAGGTTCAACTGAACGAACCAGTCAGGGAGAAACGAACCTTCATAGAGATAGTTGGCAATCGCCTTTTCGATCCGGAGCTTCTCTTCCTCGGTGTCGGGTCCCCAGTCAAAATCCATGGTGCGTATCGCTTCCAGTTTTTGAGCCACCGTGTCTTTTACGTGCTTCGGAAGCGTACGGACGCAGAACATCGAAGGGTGGGTCAAGAAGTTCACCACCACCCGCATACTTGGGAAGGCGTGACTCAGCCACCGAAAGTATTCATCCAGATAGAAAATATTGAAATTGCTAACGGTCACGGAGATCTTGTATTCGATGCGATCCTCGCTCCAGAATCCACCGTGCCGGGTGTATTCTCGGATGTTGTCGATCACGGGTTGCCACTTGGCTCCCTTGCGCTGATACTCAAACCTCGGGCCGATGTCATCTATACTGAAGATGAAATACACCTTGTGGAAGTGTTGCAGCAATCGGACCAGCTCTTCACTGTAAATCGTGCCGTTGGTATTCGTGAATAGACTGATTCCTTTGCTGTAGCCCCCTTCGATTGCCAGGTTCAAGAGCTCCTTGTACTCTTTCAGCAGCAGCGGTTCTCCCCCCACGATATTGAGCTCTTTCAGATTCGGCAGCCAGGCGCGGAAGAAATCCACGTTGTCCGCGGTCAAATTGTTATGAACGCCTTCGATGATTCCCAGCGTTTCCTTGGCTTCACTGATCCAACGGCTGGAATTATACGGGCCACAGATTCGACATTTGAGATTACATAAATTGGAAGGGTAAAGCTCCAATCGCAGAGGCTGCTCCGGTTGGGAAAGTGGTTCCCCGGCGATTTTGTGAAGACTGTCCAACCTCATGGATTGGACCCCAGCCGCTTCTTCTTCCCAGCAGATCCGGCACCCGGCGGGCTTCTTCCCCTCCAGAAACTCGCTGCGAAGGGCCTTCAGAGAGTCCGCGTTCCACGCGTCTTCGAGATTATGATCGGAAGCGTTCAAGGTTTTGCCGTTCTGGGTGATATCGTGTGCGTACTTGCAGCAAGGGCTATAAGCGCCATCGGCCTTCATCATCAAGCTGGAGAAAGCGTAATAGCAGAGGTGAGTGGTCCGGCTGTTGCTCATGGTTCGTGCGATCACGCCCGCGCACTTGCGGCAACTCGCGATGGAGCACCCTCGGTGACCATGTTGAAAACGGGACGCGTGTCGCCGCGAGCCACGCCAACTGAGCGTAGGCCAGCTCCCTGACCGCTGTCAACCCGAGCCGAGAGGTAAGAGCCCCTATCCTGCCTGCGTCGGAGGAGAGTCTCCCGATATCCCTTGAACCTCCAGCCCCAGCTCGATCAAGAAATGCTCGAGGAGGTCGATGACGTCGAGACCGGGCTCGTCACAAAGCTGGTCGACCAACGACGGCATGACGCGACGACGGTCATTATCGAGCTGGCCGGCTTCGATGACTTCCACGCAGAGATTGACCGCGACTGCGCCAGCGGCCGGGTGGCTCACTTCTCGAATGCGATCCAAAGCTCCGACAGGCCGCGGAGCGAGTGGTGCCGTCGAAACTCCGGCTCGCGCGCGAGACGCAAGCGCCTCAACGAGGCCAGAGCCGCGATCGCGCACCGACCTTCCAAAGATGCGAGCGCCGCGCCGAGGCAGAAGTGGATGCCATTTCCGTAGGAAAGGTGCTTATTGTCTCCACGCGCCAGATCGAGCCTGGCGGGAGCCTCGAAGCGGCTCGGGTCACGGTTGGCGGCCCCAATCAGAACCGCGACCCGGTCGCCTTCGACCATCCGGCATGCCCGGGTCGAGAAATCTTTCCGAACGACGCGATTCACCATCTGAACGGGGCTATCGAACCGAAGGAGCTCGTCTATGGCACTGCCGATGAGCGAGGGGTTCCTCCGCAGCCGCGCGAACTCCTCGGGGTGCTTCAAGAGTGCGAGGAGGCCGTTGCCGATCAGGTTCGCCGAGGTCTCGTGCCCCGCGAACATGAGAAGCGTGCACACCCCGACTATTTCCTCGACGCTGAGTCGCGCGTCGCCGTCACGTTCGGCGACGAGCCGGGTCACCAGATCGCCATCCAGAGGCTCGGCCGCACGGCGTGCGGCGAGCTCGCAGAAATAGTCGCTGAATTCGGCTGCGGCGCGAGCCGCACCAGCCCTTGCATCCTCGCTGGCCGCCGCCGACGTGCCAGCCACCAAGTCGTCGGCAAGTTTCTTGAACCAACCACCCTCGGACGGAGGAACACGGAGCAACTGAACGATGACGTCGACAGGAAGCGGCCGCGCGAGACTTTGCATGATGTCGACTTCGCCCTCGCCTGGCAAAGACTCGAGCATCTCTTTCGTCGTTGTTTCGATCGCAGTGTGCATTCTCCGAACGACCGACGGAGTAAATGCGCCGTGCACCAGGGCTCGGAGTCGGGTATGGTCCGGCGGATTCCGAAGCACCATCCAGTGCTTCTGTAGCTCGAACAAAGGCTCGAGCCCGGGGGGAGCTTGCCCGACCTCTTGCTGGCCAAGATGATCGTGGTCCAGCAGTGCGTCACGGCAGTCAGCGTAGGATGAGAGCACCCAGAAGCCGCGGTCGCAGACCGGGCCCAGCGCGCGCAGATCGTCGTAGAACGGATACGGGTTCGCGGAAACTGTCGGAAGCGAAAGAAACAGCTCAATCAATTGCATCCGCGCACCTGCGCCATCAACCTGGGTGGCCGGAAGCTCTCATCGGTCGGCGCTGACGATTACGTAGTGCTTTACCGCGGCTCGCAGCGCCCGGAAGTGCTCCACCGCCCCGGAGTCTCCCCGTGCGGCAGACTTCCGCTCCAAGTACGAGCAGTAGGATCTCCAGCATCGATCCGTAACGTCGCGAATCCTGGGGTTTGCGAATCCTGAGTCGCGCCAGATCGCTGCGTACGCGTCGAGGTCCTCCAGCTCGTTGTCCGCCGGCAGCATCCATTCACCAATGGCCGACGGTTTGCTCGGTATCAGGTCCGTCATTGCGATGCTCCCGCCCCGTCGGAGCACCCGATGGGCCTCGCGGAGAAACCTCGCCCGCGTACGAAAGTGGAACGCCGCTTCGACGGACAGGACCCGGTCGAAGGATCCTTCGCTGAACTGAAGTGAAGCGGCGTCCATCACTTCGAAGGAAAGATCGGGGTAGCGAGATCGGCAGTGCTGGACCTGCCTCTCCGACAGGTTGATTCCGAAGATTCGCGCGGCGTCGTAGAAGCGTGTCAGATAGGCCGTTACCGCGCCGAGGCCGCAGCCTACGTCGAGGATCCTGCCCGCATGCGAAGGGAACTCGGAAAGGACCGCTTCCACCAGGCGCTCACAGGCGGAAACGGGCTCGGAAACGCCCTCCGACCAGTAGCCAACGTTGAAATAGTCAGTGGTGGCGTAAGGCCTTCGGGCCTCGGGATCGAAGATCAGCTCGTCGTACTGCTGGATGAATCGAGCAGAATCTGCGCTGGCCATGGCATGGGTTTGGATATGGCACTCAACCGAAACCGCTTACCCCCCACTCGCATCGCCGCTGCCGTGTAGAGGAAGTATGCTCCTGCAGTGACGAGTGTGCGTGCCGCGGTAGTCTACTGAATCGTTCGAAAATTACAAGCGAGTTGTCGGCTGAGGGGCACGTCAGCCACGCGAGGCAGCCCGTGGTGGTTGCAGTTGCGGCGATCGCTCCTGACGGCTGTGTCGCTGAGTTCAGGCCCACGCTGGCGAACCCAGGGGATCCACCACCCAGCCGATGGGCGAGCCCACCAACGCGTTTCACTGACCGTAGCGGGCCTCGTAGAGGGCCGTGCTCGTCTCCGCTCCCTTGGCGAGGACCAGATCCGCGAACTCCACCGACGGCGACTCGCCACCCAACTCGAAGTAGATGCGTGCGTTGTTGGTCGATTCGATGGACGAGAAGAACGCGTCATAAGTGGCCCATTCGGCGCCGAGCGTGATCTTCTTGTAGAGCCCTAAGTTCATCCATGGCGCGGACGCCGTTCCGACCACCACAAAGATCGCGCGTGGCCGTTCTGCCCGTGCTCGGAAGCGCATGCAGTACCGCACGCCCGCCTCCAGCGCCGCGGGATGGATCAACTCTATCTGCCACGCGTGCTCGCCTGGCACCTCGATCAGCTCAGCCCGCAGAATCTGGTCCGCCGGATCCGATCGGTCCAGGATCGCAACCGCCGGTTCATGCGCTTTCAGATGCCACTCCGACGGAGCTAGGACGGTCACTCCCTCGCCCTCGGCCAGCCGCCTCCCGATGCCCTCTTTCTCGTGCGCGATCTGGCGCCACTGTTCGAGCTGATGGACCAGGTCCTGCCAGGCGTCGCGATTCTGCCGCTGCCAGACGGTCTCGGTCCGTTGGGGCACCCTGCGGTAGCAGTCCAGCACGTCGTCCAATGCTGCGGTCGACAGGCTCCGTAGCGAGGAGGACTCTGGATACAGCACGGTGTTGAAGATCAGCCGGGCACCCTTCTCGTTGCAGAACTCGAGCATGCCGGGCAACTCGCTCCAGTTCTGCTGCATCGGGCACACCGCGGTCCACAGCGGCTCGCCCTTCGCGTGCATGTAGTCGAGAAAAAACCCCAGGTGACGCATCACTTCGTCGTAGTCGGCGTTCCGCCGTATGCTTTCGTAGGTCTCCCGGACGATGGAATCGATGGACAGCACGATCCGGAAATCCAGCGCCTTCAGCATCGACAGCACCCGGTCGGTCAGCATCGTCCCGTTGGTCGTGACGGGAATCGTCACCGCCGGATTGACCTTGAGGAACCGCTCCCAGATTTCCCAATAGCGCGGAACGAGGAACGGTTCGCCGCCGAGGAACTTCGCTTCGATCAAGTGCGGCAGGAACGGTTCGAGCTGCTGGACAAAACCCGCGTCATACGGGCTCTTGAGCGGCGGAAGCCGGTCGCGGTTTCGCCGTATGAGCGATGAGTAGTAGCCGTTGCACATGATGCATTCGAGATTACAGATGTTCGTGATCTCGAACTCCATGAGCCGGGGGTACTCGCGCGCACGCGGCTTCGTGCCCAGGTGGTCAAACTGGAGCATCCGTGTTCCGGTGAAGTTGCGGCTCTGAAGCTGCACGAGGCAAAGCTCGCATCCCTTGGAGAAGTCGAGCGCCTGGATCGCCTCCCTCAGCTCGTTCGCCTTTCCCCCAAACCACATCTCTGACACGGACACCTCGGGATAGGTGCCGAGCACGTGCGTCCGGTTGTAGCAACAGACCGTCGCATTGCCATTCTGCTCGAAGTTCAGACTGATGAAAGGGGCGTGACAGACGACACTGGTGTTCGTCCTCCGCGATCGGTTCTCCTTGGAGCGAGCTACGCGAAAATCGTTGTAGTCGCGAATGAGTGTCCCGTCCAACATCAGGGGTTCCTGCAGGCCACTGCGACGCCTGCGGCTGGGCGCGTTCAGCTTCAATGCCAGGCGCTGAGCGAACCGTTCGGATTCATTCCCTTGTACTGCCCGAGCGAGTCTAGCCCAGAACCGATCGGTGTAGCCACCGGTCCAGACCGGGCTGCGGGCGGCGGTCAAGTACTACGTAGAGCCGGACAGGACTGACTCTACCGGGCGCTCACGGGAACGCCCTCGATCAGTAGCCAACGTTCGACCGCGATTTCTCCAGTTTGACCGACGTTGGAGCCACGTCATGGGCGTTTCCCGGACGTCAAGGATAGAAGCGCGAATGCCCGCATTCGCCGGAGCGGGCCGCCCTGGCGCCTGAACGCGGGCTTCCACATCCGGTCCTTCACTAGGAGTATCTTGTCGCATTCGTCACCAAGATGATCCAAGTTATAGTGCACGACCCTGGCCACGCCGACCTTGTCGGAAAGGAGCGGAATCACCGATGAAAATCGCGAGTGGCTGTTGAGGACGAAGATACAGGGTGCCTGATGCTCGAGAAAACGCACCAGTGCGACCCAGCCGGCACCCCAGCGCATATCATGGCTTGCGCGTAGCCCGACGAATGGGATGTCGGCAGGCCTGCAGAACTCAGCCTCGTTGCATTCCTCGAGGAGAGTGCTCTCATCGCAAAGCAGAATGACGGGGTCGAGTCCTCGTTGCCTCAGGCCCCGTGCAAGGTTGGCAGAGAACACGTTCACCGCGTTGAGAGACCAGCGCGTTACTCCGATGAAGACTTTCATTTCGTCCGAAACCTTCCGGCTGGCAAACCCTCGGGCGGATGCGTGCGATTCGGAGTAAGGGGCGATGCAGAGGGGAGCGCGCCCGCGCCCCGTTAAGAACCAACGGACGACGGGCGTTACTGATGCCAGGTCCTTGAGTCTCTGGCGGACGTTGGGCAGAAAGGCGAATAAATGCAGTAGCGGCAGGATAGCCAAAGGAGGAGCGGTAGCGGCCAACTGGACACCCATCGACAGGGGAAGCCATACCTCGTAGAGCTCATTGTTTGCGACCGGGATGTATGGCTCACCACCGGGATTGTCGGGATCGAGAAGCGGCAGCTTCCAATCGTCGAGAACCTTCAACAACTCAAACAACAGATAGACCGGGATGATTCCGATCAGAATGGGCGCATCCGGAACGACGGTCAGCAGCAGTACTGACAGGGCCAGCAATTCGGCGGGGAAGATCCGACGAAACACCGCGGTTCTGGCCGTTCTGAGATCCATGGCGCCGGCGAACGTTCTTACGCCCGCGTTGAGATCGCTCTCTCTATCCCTTACCTGGTGGACAATGATTCCTCTCAACCCTGTCATGAGCGCCCAGGATGCCGCAGCCACGATGAAGCCCGTCATTCTCCAACCGCCTGAGCGTTCGCCCACAGCCGCCATCGAGATCGCGAAGAAGAGAGTTGGCACGACGTGGGCGCCCATCGCGTCTACCATCGCTCCCAGGATTCCTCTTTCCTTGAGGCGGATTGGCGGGATGGAGTACAGCATGGGCAGCGCCAGGTTTACCGCGAGCAGGAACTTGGAAACCCTGCCAAACGGACCGCCGACCATCGGAGCCAGAGACAGAGATGCTAGCAGGAGGAGCAATGCGGCGTGCTGCCAACGGTTGAACGCGGCCATCGAGTTGGCCTTACCTCGCCTTCGGTCTTCCTCGATGTCGAAAACGTCGTTGAGGACGTACCCGTAGCCCGCAACCGCCACGATTGCCAGCGACAACCGCAAGAGGGCTGGGAGTGCCACACGCCAATCGGTCGTTCCCAGCAGCATGCTGGCGTAGGCTACCGTGAGCAAAGGAGGAATCTTGGAGCTCCACCAATCCTCGGTCCGCAGTTTGTTCCGAATGCCGATCACTCGTTTGCTCGTCCGGTTCGTTCTCTATTGACGTTCGCGCCGCCAGACCAAGATCCGGCCGCTCTTCTGGATTTCATCAGCGTGGTCGTCGCCAAAACCGGCACATCGGTTGCCATCGCTTCGAAGAGGGTGATTGGAATGCCATCCTTGTGTTCTCCGGAAAGCTCCCCCAAGGACGCGACGAGACTATGCAAGCTCATTGTTCTGGCAAACACATCAGGTTTGGTTCCGCGGCGGTCGAGAATTGTCTTCACCACCCTCGCCCGGGCGGTGCGCCGTCTGATGTTATTTCGTGCCCTCCATGTCTTTTTTCGAATCGGCACTTCCCGACAAGGTCATAGGCGACACGAACAGGTCTCTTGATCAAAGTCTGCATCGCAGAGATGCGGTGCGTTCCGGGGACGTTGCGAGACTCGCGGCGAATTCTCGCCGAAGACGTTGGGATGAGGCAAGTCGAGGCTCGGCCAGTGCCCGATTCGCCGGCCTCGACGGTCAGCAGCTTCGGCGGTCGCTCTTCGAGGAAACACCTGCGGCCGGGCGCTCATGAGGAGCGATTAGCGATTCATTCGGCCGAGCGCGGTCACCGAATCGTTGCCGACGAGCTGTTGACACTTTCTGCGTGACAACGAATTGGCCTCGATGACACCCTGTCCACCGTGACCAGCAATCGAGCGGAGTCGGACGCGGCCGTAGCCTTGTTGCACACAATTGTCGATTCGCCCAGCGATCCCGTGCCGGAAGTCACCCGGCGGTGTTCGCCACGGAGGGAGCGATCGATGCGCACCTCAAGGTGTATCGGCACCTCGCGGAGCGCCTGGCTTGATCAGGTGGAGCGGAAGTGGCCGAGCGTCCGATCCACGGGGAGCGACGCGCCGGCGCCGAGGCCTTTGATGAACGCGGTCAAGCGTGACCACGCCGTCGCACGCGCTCCCAGGCTCCGTGCGACCCGCGACCTTCCGAACACGAAACGTACGGCGAGCCGCATGAGGAGCCCGAGCGTCGGGAGCCGCCGGAGCTGGAGGTGCTTGCCGATCGCGGCGCCCGCGCCGAACCAGTACGCTTGCACCAACACGCACCCATCCGTCCAGGCGTGGAAGCCGTCGTGGACGACACGTACGCTCGGTGTCTCGTAGACCGAGTGCCCGGACGCGAGCGCGCGGAGCGTGAGGTCAACGTCCTCGCCCGCGCGCAACGGCCCGCCGGCGCCGAGCATCTCGTCGAAGCCGCCGAGGTCGAGCACGGCATCGCGGCGCAGCGCCATGCACGCGCCCATCCCTTCGACCTCCAGTTTCTGCCGCACGCCGACAGCCAGAAACGGCGCATCGCGCTGATAGCCGGGAATGAATCCTTGCGCGGGGTCGAACGGGCGAGGGACCACGTTGCCAAAGACGAGCGCAATACGCGGGTCTCGCGCAAAGGCCCGCCGGATCTCCGTCGCCCACGACGGGTCCACCGCGCAGTCGTCGTCGGTCAGGGCCACGAGCGGACCGCGCGCCAGCTTGAGCCCGAGGTTGCGGGCGACCGACAGCCCTCGCGTGTCCGTGTGCACATACCGTACATGTGGGTCAGCCTGGAGCACGGCGAGGGCCTCGGCCGTCATCGCGGCGTCACTCTGGTCGATCACGATCAGCTCGAGGTCGGCACAATCGCCGGCGAGGATGCTCCGCACGGTCCCGAGCACCCGGGCGCCCCGATCGCGCGTGCAGACCACGACGGAAAGCGAAGGCATCCGGCGGATTGTACCGGTCTTTTGATGGGAACGCACCCGTGTCCAGGCCGATTTCGACTGCGGTTTCCATTTCCCTCTCCACTCGGATCCTATGGCGGTGGCGGGGCCGCTCTCGACCGCCGATCCGGTCCGAAGGGAACGAGTGTCGGCGGATCTCGATCCGCCTCGACCAGCCAAACCCGCCTGTCCTTGAAGTAATCCAGGAGCTGCCGAGTCGAGTTCGGAGACAGCTCGCGCGCCCAGACTATTCTCGCGCTGTCGATGTCGGCTTTGTTGTAGACCCACTCTTTGTACCAGGTATGTCCTGCTCTGTAGCGAACGATGACGAGATGATAGCCGCCCATCTGTTCCAACTGCGCCCGAAACTGGGTCCGAGAATCCGTCCACCGCAGCTCCCTCATCACATACGGAAAAGCCGCCACCAGAAGGATCCAATACAGTACGCAGAGAAGCAGCAGTTTCGTGCCCAGATAGGGTCCGATTCGCCTGCCGCGACGTCGCCAAAGGCCCAGGTAGCGCGAGCCCCGTACCACCAGCACGAAGACCATTGGCGCGCCCGGCGCGAGATAGTGCGGCCAAGCCCCGATGGTCATGAAGACCGCCCCAAGCGTGAGGGCACAAGTGGAAAGGGCGAACCACGTCCAGCGGTCGCTGCCCCCCCAAAAAAGAGCCAGCAGGGGCGCGCTCAGGACGGGCCCGATGTAGAACGCCCATTGGATCGCAAGTTTGCCCAACGCAGCCACGATGAGTGAAGGGTGCGAAACCCACTTCAAGTATGCGACCGAGAACCACCATTCCTCGTCGTCGCTCCAAAGCGGCTCCACATTGTCAAGTGGCTCAAAGTCGAGATCAGATTGTTGAGGTGTGCCGTTCTCTCCCGAGTTCGAGGGCGCAGTTCCAGACCCAGGTCCGTGGCTCTGCCAGACGAAGGGTGTCTCACTGTCATGTGCGGCCCAGTAGACCTGATACGGCAGAGTCCAATGGTTTCCGGTGACGCGGTAGTTGTAGTAGGCCATACCAGCGGCAGCCACCGCGAGCACGGCGAACATCGGTGCGACGACCCGCGCGATGCGGGTCCTCAATGGAAACCTGCTATCCACGAGCCACCCTGCCAGCACCACGAGGGCCGGCACGCTCGCCACCACACCCTCGAAGGGTCTGGTGTTGGCCAGAAGGACCAGCCCGAGCGCAAGCAGTAGCGAGTCGAAAACACGCGGTCGGTTCAGAACGTGCCGCAGGCCGCTGAACATCAGAGCTCCGCCGAGCATCGTGACGCCGCCACCCCAGTAAGTACCGCCCCATTCGAGCGCCATTCTGGCGTGGAGGGCCGCCAGGAGCCCTCCGAACAGAGCCCATCGCGGGGGAAACCAGGCCTGGAGCATGTAGCAGATCGCACTACACGCCAGGGCCATGCTGATCCACACACCGACGATCGGATGTCCGGTGAGAACCTGACCGACCGCGAGGAACATTCCCTGGCCCGGCTGGTACATCGACTGGTAGGTGGGCTGGTGGTTGACGGCTAAGGTTTCGAAATGCCTCCACATCTCGTGCGTCGGGTTCGTCAGCCGGCCGCTCGCATAGGTATCCGCCGCCAAGAGGTAACTGAACTCATCGTAGGCCGTCAGAAAAGACCACGAGGAAAAGGGGCTGACCGAACGGCTATAGAGAAAATAAGGGAGCGCAGAGCTGAATAGCGCAACCAGGCCGACGACGGCGAGCGCGAGCCTCCGTCGATTCGCGATTTGGGACAACCGTCGCTCTGTCGTGCGAATCACTCTTAAGCACGTCGCTTTAGCAGGCATTTGTTTCTCGAGTCGATCGCTATCGCCGACCCCCGCCTGCTAGCATGCCCGGCGATCGTCACGCGCCGGCAGGCGCTCTTTGTATCTACTCTCTCGCGTGAAGGTTGTCTGGATGACCGTTCTACGAAAGATCGGCGCGTCTACGGTGACCACTCTGCGCTGCCGGATCCTCGCACTGGCTGGCGATCGTACACGAAGCGGCGAGCCTGGATCCACCATGACTATTCGAACGCGCGGCATCGGGTTTCGTTGTTTCGGGGGAAAAGTGACGCACGCAGAGGCATAGGCCGCCTGGTATCGAGCGCTCGCCTCCCCAGTCGGGAGAGCCTCGCTGAATGGAAGCGAGGCCGACGTGCACAACAACAGCATGATACGATTGCCCATGTGATTCCCCGCAACTTCTTCTACTACTGGACCGGCCAGCAGTTTCAGTACGTTCACTATCTTGCGGTCCTGTCGCTCCTGAGGTCCACCGAATGCGCTCGCGTCGATATCCGCTACGAGGATCAACCGCGGGATAACCCTCACTGGGATCGATTGAGAGGACTTGACCGGGTTTCTCTCGTTCCCGTCGATTTCGATCGGCTCATCCAGCGCGCTGGATACGCTCCCAAGTGTTTTGGAGCGTTTCTAAACGTGGCGAAGGTTGTCCATCGGTCCGACTTCGTGCGCTACCTGGCTCTCGCCGATGGCGGGGGAGTCTATCTGGACTTCGACACCCTGGTTGTTCGCGATCTGAGTCCGTTGTTACAAAGATCGTTCCTCATCGGTTGCCAGAACCCGGACGAGCTTGGAAACGATGTCAACGGAGCGGTGCTGGGCGCCGAGCCCGATACCCAACTGATTCGAGAGTGCCTCGAACGTGTCAGAGCGTTGCCCGATTCACTCACACGCTTCCGACTCTCCAATTTACGGTTCGGGATGTTGAAGAAATTCTTGGTGCCTCACCTGGACTGGTGCGACAGCGGTCCAAGCCTTCTCAGCGAGTTGTCGCGTGAGAGCGACGAACTTCGGGCATCGATCTGCCCGCGGTCGTATTTTCACTTCTGCGACTACAGGCAGTGGAGGTCGATCTTCTCGAATACACAGTTGCCCGACGATGCCTTTGTGATTCACTACTTCGGAAAGCTGAGCTTCCAGTTCACCAAGAATCTCGATGCTGACTACGTGAGGGATGGCGAATCGCTATACGCCCGCGTGGCCAGACGCTATATCGCCGATTCCCGCTAGGCCCGGAGCATGCGCAGCGCACCCGTCCGATGAGAATCGGCCTCCTCTCTTACGAGTATCCCCCTGAAACGGGCTTCGGCGGCATCGGAACCTACACGTGGTATCAGGCTCGGGCGCTGGCGAAGCTGGGCCAGGAGGTCCACGTGCTGGCTGGCGCCGTGACACCCACGGCGCTCCGACAGCACGACCATGATGGGGTGCGCGTGCACCGCTATCGCTGGGGGGGGCGTATGCGGCAAGCCCTGAGTCCGCTGGCGAGGCCCCGACTCCACTGGACTAGAAATCGTTTGGAAAACGGCCTTAGCATGTACCTGGGACTCAAGGAACTCGCCCGCCGTTTGGATTTCGACCTTCTCGAAATGCCCGAGTGCGGAGCCGAGGGGCTGCTCATCAATCACATGATGAAGATCCCCACAGTGGTCAAGTTCCACTCCCCCGCCGAGCTCATCATGGGGTTTTACGACGTCACCGCAACCGACCGGGCGCTATGCAGCGCCGTTGAAAAGCTCGGTTTCAGCCGCGCCCGAGGCTACACGGCCTGCTCCCGATTCATGGCCACCGAAGTCCGGACACAACTTGGCGTTCGACGTTCGGTCTCGGTGATCCCCAATGGTATCGACCTGGAATTATTCGATGCCGCCGAGCAGATCGATGCACGCGAGAAGTTCGCGCTGCCGCGGGGGCGGCTCTTGATCTTCTTCTCGGGACGTATGGAGCGCCGCAAGGGCATTCATCTGCTCAAGGAGATTGCCGCGACTGTCCTGGCACGGTACGACGTCGTGCTGGTCCTCGCGGGGCAGGATCTATTCCACTACGCGGAAGAGGAGCTTCTCCCCTACCTGCATTCGAAGTTGCTGCGCGGCTCGGTCCGCTACCTGGGTAAGCTCGATGGATCGGACGTACGCTCGTGTTTGCGTCAGGCGGATATCTTCATCATCCCCAGCCTCTGGGAGAATTGCCCATATGCGTGCCTCGAGGCGATGGCCGCCGGACGGGCCATCGTAAGCTCGAACGCCGGCGGGCTGCCGGAGCTGATCCAGGACGGCATGAATGGGCTCCTGGCGCAGAGCGAGGACGTCGACTCCTACGTCCGGTGCGTCGAGCGATTGATCGAGGACCGCGGGCTGCGGGAACGCGTCGGGGCGGCCGCCCGACGAACCGTCGCCGACTTCTACACCGATATCCGGATTGCCGAGACGTCGCTCGCCTACTACCGCGAGTGCCTGGGAGAATGCTGAGGAGTCCGTTGCTCGGCACAATTCTAAGCTGGCCGGCTTCAGGCGTCGACGAGCTGACTCGTAGAGGCCTTGCCCGAGCGCGGCAGTCGCAGCGTCACCCCTCGAGCAACCTACCCTATCGGGCGCTCGTCACCGTCTCCGGAAACTTTCCCATCTACTCTCACACATTCGTCTATCGGGAGCTCATCGAGCTGGCGCGCAGCGGGTTCGAGCTGTGTCTGCTTTACTCGAATCGCAAGTCCCGAAGTCATCTCCATGCGGAGTTCGACGCTCTCTGGCAGGCGAAGCGGAGAGACAACTTGAATTCATGGAGCGGCGGAGGCGCCATCGAGCATTACCGCCGGCGAATGCCCGAAACCGTAGCGCGCCTGACAGGGCTGGTCACCGAATTCTCCGGAATGGGCGCCGATGCCTTGTTCGCGCACAAACACTTTCGCCAGGCGTTCGCCTTCACGCGTCTCGTCGAAGCATGGGCCCCGGACTATTTGCACTCCTACTTTTTCTACGAACGCTCGCTCATGACGCTCGTGGCCTCGTACTTGCTGGGCGTCCCCCGCGGAATCACCTGCTACGCGGATCACGTACTGGAAGACTACGAGCTCAAGGTTGTACCCCTACACCTGAAGCTCTGCGACGTCGTGATCGCGACCACCGATCGTGTGCGACGCGAGCTTTTGCAGATCGCGCCGGCCGCCGATCCCCTTCGGATTCTATTGAAGCCCAACGCCATAGCGGCCTCGCTGTTTCCGGTGAGCGACCATCCTGATCCTGTTTCCAGCGCTCCTTTCCGCCTCGTTTGTGCGAGTCGCATCGAGCCAAAGAAAGGACTGCTGGTTGCGGTGGAGGCGATTGCCCTACTTCGAGATCGCGGTGTATCGGTGCTCCTCCATATCCTGGGTGAGGCCGACGACAAACCATCGAGCCGGCAATACGAGCGCAGGCTTCGTCGCCGCATCGCGGAGCTCGACATCGGAGCGGGCGTTCGCCTCGAGGGCCGCCGGGATCTGGATGGTGTGCGTCGCTTTCTCGCTTCAGCCCATCTCTTCATCGCTCCTTTCGTGGAATTGGGCAACGGCGACAAGGACGGTATCCCGACAGCGTTGCTCGAGGCTATGGCCACCGGCTTGACGGCGATCGTGACCGACGCGGGATCGATCCTGGAAGTCGTAGAAGACGGAAAGGATGGCGTCGTAGTGCCTCAGCACGACGCGAAGGCGCTGGCCGACGCCATCGAGGCCATTTTGCACGATCCGGATCGACGTCGCAGATTGGGCGCCGAGGCAGCGCACAAAATACGTCGCGACTTCGACGTCGAAACCTGCGAGAGGATGTTTCACGAACGCGTACGTCAAATCCTCACGGCACGGCGGAAGGTGTCATGCGCGAGTCAATGAGTATCGGTTTCTTGGATTCTCGTTTCCACTTGTGTTAAGTGTTTCGCACCATGGAGTCGGGTGCCTGTGGAAGAGCCCACAGGCTTGAACTGGAGACGAGATTCTCCCTATGAGAATTTGCTATCTCACGAACGAGTATCCAGTGGATGGAAAACACGCTGGAGGCATTGCGACCTATCTGAAGACGATTGCGGAGACGCTGGTGCGACAGGGTCATCATGTGGACGTCGTCTACTGTCACCACAAACTCGCAGATCAGAAGATTCTGAACATCAATGACGTCACCGTTCATCTGGTTCCATCGACCCAAACGATCAATAGACTTTTCTTCCGAATCCTGAGCCGCAAATATTGTGGAGTATTGCGTCTTCTGGGCGTCCACGGCGATTTGGCCGGCTATCTCGCCATATCACTGTGCATGACCGACTATATCGAGAAGCACATCAAGGCGGACGTCTTCGAGTGCCAGGAGATAGGTTTTCTGGCCTATTTCCTTTGTATGGACCGGGAGAACGTAGTCATCAAGCTCCACACGCCGTTCGCATATGTCTCGCGGTTGAATCGAATCTTTTCTTTGAAGTATGCGTTCATCGAGTACTTCGAGCGCAAGACCGTCGCGATGAGCACGGGCATCTCGTCGCCTTCGGCATCTCTGGCCAAGCGAATCTCGCGCAGATGGCTGCTCGGAAAACGCATTTCGGTAGAGAATCTTCCCTTTCGCCTGAGTGAGGTCGTCGAGGACGACAGCTCCGTGCCTCCCTTCAAATATGTTCTCTATTTTGGCCGGATCGAGATTCGAAAGGGAGTTCTACTGCTGGCCAAGGCGATAAAACAACTGCGGTCGCAATACGGTGACATCATGTTCCTGTTCGTGGGCAACGATGCCCTGTACGGAAGGAAACAAAATAAATCCGTAAAGAAGAAACTGCTGAAGATACTCGGCCCGGCTGTGTCCCGGATTTCTTTCATGGAGGCTCGAACCCACGAACAGCTCTATCCTCTGATTCGACGAGCCGAATTCGTGGTCCTTCCTTCCCTGTGGGAAAACTTTCCCTACGCATGTCTGGAGTCGATGGCGCTGGGGAAGACTGTCGTCGCTCCTTCGGACACCGGCTTCGCGGAGCAATTCCGGGATATGGAGTCCGGGGTATTGTTCAAGCGAAAGAGTTATCGAGACCTGGCGAAGAAAATCGCTTATTGCCTCGAGCATCGCGAAACGGTTCAGCGGATCGGTGTCACTGCGCAGAAAAAGATCGAGGACTTCGACGCAGTGAAGATGACGCTCGCGATGCTGAAGAAATATCACGAGACGATAGGCAACCTCCCCACCCCGGCGACGCGCACAGTAAGGTGGCTGGGTCACGACCTACTGGTTCGAGAATTCAGGAATCGCGCCATGGCGCCGGACGTGAAACCGGCCCCTGCGTTCGACGACGATCAGGGCCCAGAGGTGAGCGTCATTGTTCCCTCCTACAATGAAGAGGAAATAGAAGAGAGCATCACCTGCCTTATCGAGCAAGAAACCAGCGTTTCCTACGAAGTAGTCGTCGTCGACAGCTCGCTGGACGACACTGCGAACATCGTGATTGGGAAGTTCCCCACGATCGTCGTTGTCTCGAGCAAACGTCCTCTGTCATACGGCGAGGCCAAGAATGTCGGTCTGAGCTTCGCGCGAGGCAGGAAAATTCTGTTCACCTATGCTGATACGAGAGTTCCGGCGGATTGGGTAGAGAGAATGGCCGGCCGGCTCGATGAATACGATGTCGTCGGCGGTCCGTTCCTCAATGGCACACCAGAGAGCGTGACAGGGACGCTTGGATACTGCCTGGAGTTTTTCAGGGTCTTGCCGAAGAAAACGTTGGATACAAACGCCAGGTACCTGACCGGAGGAAACTCCGGCTATCGCCGGGAAGCCATCAAAGGCAAGAAATTCATGTCGGGTATGGGTGAGAGTATTGCGTTCAATTTTGAGCTGTTAAGCGAGGGGAAAAAGGTAGTTTACGACCCCGCTCTGGGTGTCCTTCACTTCAATAAAGTGGGGTTCAGGAAGGTATTCGAATATCACGTCGTCCTCGGCAGAGGTGGGTATCGGTATCGAAAATCGCTGAACCTCAACTCTCTGATTATGAAAGCACCGATACTCTCCTTTCTGGTTCCCGTTGCGATCGTCCCATTCATCACCCTCAAGCTGTTCACCAACGGAGACTATGGAGAAGCACTCTTACTGTTGGTATTTTCGCCTCTTGCGATGCTCATTTATTCATTCTGGGCGTATGGATTCTATAGAGAATACAGAGATTCCCTCGGTGCGGGCAGCCATTCCACCTCACAATAGTAATTGCCCGACGCCCTGCGATGAACACGGCTGGGGTCTGCGGAGGAGTCAACCAGAGTCACCGACCTGATAGCGCAGATCGGCGACACCAATGCCAGGAATCTTGGCATTGATGTCCTAAGGGCGCTCGACTCTAGCTAGTGTTGATGGTGCGAAGGAAGTCCAGGATTGCCCAGCGGCCACACCGACGAGTTGAACATCGCAAACACACCGGAGTCGTTATCAAACTCGGGAACCACCCAGGCGTGGACCATCCAATATTCTTGAGGACCCTCCGCGAAAACACCACCGCTGGCTTCGCAAGCAGCCTTCGGCTCGAGCTCCCCCTTCACGCGGTCCAGAGCAGCGAGGAGTTGGGCTTCGCGCACGTCCCGGGGCACCGGCCCGTCAGGAGGAACGGAGCAATTGCCGAAGTGGACGTGCCAGTTGTCGAGTGGTCCTGCGAAACCCGAGGGGTGCTCCTCCGTCAGTGGGACCAGAAATGCGGCTCCCACGACGTGATAGTCCTTGTCGCCTTCCCACCGATCTCCTACGCAGCGCCCGATTTCGTCCACGCGGTACCGCTCTCCCCCCTCCTTGGCATACAACACCATGTGGGGATCGGCGGGGTCGAACTCGCTATATTCTCCTGCCTTCGACATGTGGATGCCCATGTTGGGTGCCTGACCGCCGCGAAGCATGAAACCAGCAGCGCAGGCATCGTCAATCGATTTGTATCGCGCGAGCGTGGCCGAGAGAACATCCAGCTGAGCGACCAACTCGCCAAGTTCTGTACGATCGATATGAAGCTCTTCCGGAATCTTGGCCGAGCTTTCATACAGCGCCTTCAGCTCCAAATAAGAACATGGAAGCGTCTCGTCCTGGCAGCGAACCTGATTCCCCGCGGGCCCCTCGAGCATGACGGGTACGATACGGCCCGCGATTTCATCGTAGACATAGCGGGAAAACCCGATCGCACCCGTCGGATGGTCTGGAGCTTCCGTCGGCAGATCAATGTCGGTTTGCCGCCGTTCGGCTGACGCTGCCCTCGTCTGATCGAAGCTGTTCGGCGCCTCCGAACAAGCGACAACAAGCACGCCTGCCAGCATCGCGACGTAGCTCATCCTCGCGGTCGACTTGGCGCGCGGACTAAAGGCCGCGTTCGGCAGGGTTCCGCGATCGTACATCGCCGCTAATTTATCACAGCTTGTCACGATCCAATGCGATCATTCCTGGCAAGAGTTCCGGAGGGTCCCTCTCAACTTCACGCGGCCTCGTTCCAATGTGCCCGGCGTCGCCTCGGGCACGAAGCCGATCGAGCTGCTGGAAAATCTGAGTCGTCATCGGGACGCCTCCGCCGGGATACATCCGCAAGCGATTGGATGTCTTGATACCTGCAAGCGATTCGGTTCACAGCACGCCCGTACTTGCTACGCAAACACGCCCATCCTTATCTATTGGGCGGGGCGTTCGTCGGGGAGCTTTTCGGCTCGGCGGAAGAAGGCGTTCCACGCGGCTTCGGCGCGTTGAGCCCGCGCGCCATGTCTGTCCGGGGCCATCTCGTCGATGCCGGCACCCTCCGTATCGTCGATGGTCCGAAACACGATAAGGACGCGCTTCGTCCCTGATACTTCCTGACCATCGAGCGGGACGAAGTCAGGAACGTACTGCTGCCAGAGTAACCCCCGCCGACGCCACTCTTCTGCTTGGGCCAGAACTCTCGAGCGCATCGTCTGGCCGCCGATGACGTCGAAGAAAAGGTAGGTCGGCTGTTCGTCGAGAAAGAAGGTCTCTTCGATCTGTCCCTTCTCGTCCACACGGAAGTTCTCCATGTAATGCCCCGGAGAAAGCAGCGGTCCCCTGCGAGCTGCATTGCGGACCCACTCGGCAACCTCGCGGCTCACGAGGCCGATTCGGTCGTGGATGTAGAGATTGGAGTAGTAGCCCAAGGCTCCGATCGCTCCCGCGACGAGGCTGTCCCCGGGCCGCGCGTACTCGGCGAAGGCCCTCCCGACCTCGGTCAGGTAAGCCGCTCCCTCCCGGTACATCTGCAGTTCTTCCTTCGGGCTAGGGAAAGCGGGGTGGGAGTACACGTAATTGTACCGGTAGCGCGCCCGTACCGAATCGGGCACCAGGAGCAACCCTCCGATCGGCAGCAACGCCACAACGACGGTCGCGAGGGTGGCGAGCGCGGGCGCGTAGCGGTTCCATCGCCGGACGCGATCGAGAAGCGATGCCAACAGAAGCGTCTGGAACGCGAACCCGGGAACGAGAAACCGTCCCATCAGCATCCAGTCTCCGCCGACGAAGACGGCGTAGGCGGGAACGGCAACACTCATGACCACCACGGCGAGGGTCCGCCGTCCTGGAGCGTTTGCAAGAGCCAACGCGCCCGACGGGATCAGGAGAAACGGCGTCAGGAACGTCAGAAAGAACGCCGCCACGTAGCGAAAGCCGCGCTCGAGTACGTCGGCCCCGAATCCCACCTTGAGGTAGACGGGATTTGGAAAGAGAAGTTGGTAGTACGCGTAGCGTGCGGCGTAGTACCCGGCAAACCCCGCGAGCACGAGCCCGAGGCACGTCGCGACGGGGCGCACCCCCTTACGGCCGTGGGAGAGCAATGCCAGAAGCCCGACGAGAACGACCCAACAAATACCTTCGAATCGAAGAAGGCTCAGGGTGAGCCCTGCCAATGCTCCCGAGATCGGCGCCGGCTCCGGTCCAAGGACGAGGCGCTCGAAGCAGATAAAGAGCGCGAGCGCGAGCGGCATCGTCTCGAGCCCGCCTGTCGACCAGAGCGCAAATGGCGGGAAGAGCCCGAGGGCGAGTGTGGCCAACGAAGCGACGTCGCGATCGAAGCCGAGGTGAACCCGGAGCGCTCGATACACCGAGACCAGCAGAACGATCCCGGTCGCCAAGGAAAACACTGGAGCCCAGATGGTGGGGTCGGCCCCCGCGAGCTCAATCGCCGCACAGACAGCGATCCAGAGGAAATCGGCGTAGCCTTCGACCGGTGTCCCTTCCCCGACGTTGAAGCGCAGGCCGTGGCCCTCGACCCAATTCCTTCCGTAGCGAAACGCGATGAACGCGTCATCCACAAGGAACCAGAGATGAAGCGCGAGGAGCAAGAAAACAACGGTGATGAGCGCGAGAGGGAGAACGTCGCGCCGCTCGAGGGCCCCTACGCTGGCATCCGTTGGCATGGACCGATGATGCACCAACTCGGAGACGGGATACTAGCACACGTCGATTTGACGTGACCTGGATCGTCGCGCCCTCGCGCAGCACCTCCGTCATCACGCTGAGCGAAAGCGCCACCGGTGCCGATGCAAGTCGATGTGCTTTCCTTCGAGGAAGAGCGCGGTCATCGTCGATGGGTTGGAGTAGATTTGCCGACCCTAGGAGAAGTAGAATCGGGATCCCAGCAGCGGATGGGTGGATCCGAGGAGCGGATGGGCTATCGAACGTTACAACCTCCAGCCCATAGGAACGCCGCTCGTAAGGCGTATGGTGAGGTTCCCGCAAGTGGAGAAGAGGTGCGGTATGGAAGGCAAAGACCCGATCAACGTTGCGTTGTTCCAGTTTAACCCTGGCTTTTACAACAACCAGTCCTACCTACCCTACTCTGCGGGAATCTTATGGGCATACGCCAAGACGATTCCGGAAATCGAAGACCGGTATCGCAACATTGGGTTCTTTTTTGTCCGCCAGGATGCTGAACAACTCGTGGGCGACCTCGACCGCGTCGACGTCGCAGCCTTCTCAACCTACTTGTGGAATTGGGAGATCTCAAACGCTGTCGCCGTCGCTCTAAAGAAGCGGTTTCCGCGAGTTCTGACGATATTTGGTGGACCTCACGTCCCGAATGACGCGCGCTCGCTTCTTTCCACCCACTCGCACATCGACATCGCTGTGCATGGAGAGGGGGAACTCACGTTTGCCGATATCCTGAAGGAAAATCTTGGTGGGAAGAACTACGGCAGCATTCCTGGTTTGACCTTTAACGACGGTGAGGGAATCCAATGCCTCCAGGCGGTGCGGGATCCAATTGGAGACCTGGATGATTTGCCGTCTCCTTACCTCACCGGTGTCTTTGATTCTGTGTTGCAGCAGCCGTATCAATTTCAAGCAACCTGGGAGACAAACCGTGGTTGTCCGTATAAGTGCACGTTCTGCTACTGGGGGACTGACTTTGACTTTGTCCAAAAGCTACGACAGTTTTCACTCGACCGGTTGACGGCGGAGCTGGAATATTTTGGCGATCATAAGATCACGTTTGTTTACCTGGCCGACGCCAATTTCGGAATTATCGAACGTGACGTGCAGATCGCCGAACGACTCGCCGCCGTCAAGGTACGCACGAACGGGTACCCCGTAAAATTCAAAGCCAACTATGCGAAGAATAGTACGGACCGGGTTGTGGAGATCGCGCGCATTCTCAACAAAGAAAAACTCGACAGGGGAATCGGCCTGGCCATCCAGAGCATGGATGAGGCTGCTCTCGCCAACATCAAGAGGAAAAACCTCAAGATCGAGTCCTTCGCCAAGTTCATGCAACAGTACAAGCGGGAGGACATCTCCACGTACGTTGAATTGATCCTTGGTCTGCCTGGAGAAACCTATTCGTCCTTCCGAGACGGCATCGACCGGCTTCTGGTGGCGGGAGCTCACGATTCACTGTTCCTGCACAAGTGCATCGTATTGCCAAACACCGAGATGGACAGTCCCGCCTACCGGGCCGAGCACGGAATCAAGACATTGCGAGTTCCTGCCACATTGAGCCACAGCAGTACGCCAACGGGTTCGGTTCAGGAGATCGAGGAGCTCGTGTACGAGACCGCAACGATGTCGGCCAGCGACTGGAAGGCCTCGTACTTGTTGGCGTGGGCCATACAGACGTTTCACGTCCTGAGGCTCACCCAAGTGCCCGCGTTAGTCGCCTACGTCTACGAAAGATGCTCTTTCGGTGCGTTCTACGAAGCGCTAATCGAATTTGGAAGGCGTGTGCCGGATACACTCATCGGTGAAGAGCTGAGGCGTACGGAGGAAATCGTCGAAAATGTGCTAACGGAGGGTGACGGCTTCGACAAGGTGCTACCTGAGTTTTCGGACAGCGTGTGGCCGCCGGAGGAAGCGTCGTTCTTGCGAGTGTGCATGCAGTTGGACCGGTTCTACTCTGAACTGGGAGATTTCCTTTGCGACCTGGCGCAGAACAATAGCTGGTCTATCGAGGACGGTATTTTGGCTGATGCGTTGAAGTATCAGCAGGCGATCATTGTAAAATGGGACAAAGACGGGAGCGACGAGTTCCTTTTGAGGCATGGGGTGCATACTTTCTACGGTGATCACCTGAAGGGGTATGAAGCGCGCATGAAGAGAGGTCGGTTCCGGATTGTCGTTGAAGACGACCTGAAATACGGAGGTGACAAAGAACGCTTTTCACGCGAGATCGCCTTTTGGGGCCGGCGTGGCGGACGGATGATCTATAGCAACGTCCATGAAGATCCACTCGAGGTGCTGTCGGATCCGTCGTCTGCCGGAGTGCACGCGAATGTTCAGGTTCAGTAATCCTCCGTTACCCAGCCCGTCTAAGTTGATCCAGGCGGCTTGGTCGAACTTCACATCCTCAGGCTCGTCGCCATCGTCATCGGGAAAGGAATAGGAATTTTGATCAGCACGCAGGCGGGCTTGCCGTCGAAGTGCCGTGCTCGCGATTGTCGTTACTGGACTACGATCGTCGTCGTCTTGCTGGGCTGTATGGTGCAATAGATACTATAGTGACCCGGCTCATCGAAGCTGACCTCGAACGCCTCACCCGTTCCTAGCGCACCCGAGTGGAATTGACCCGTCGGACTCTCCGGCGTTCCTGCCGTCACCGCATGCGGGAAGCCATCCCAATTCGCGATGGTAATCGTCTGGCCCGGGCGGGCCGAGATCGTGCCAAAGCTGGAATTATTGATAGGCACGTAGACGCCCTCTTTAGGGCCGGCCTCGCTGCCCCCGGCGAAAGGGTCAACGACCTTGCTGACCATGGTGATCGTCAAGAATGCGTGACTGGCAGACGACGCCTATATCGCGTTCCGGGTCGTCGACAACTTCGCCAACGGCCATGCCCTGACATGGAGACCCCGGCGATCGCCTGCGCCGTCCATTCGCTGGCGAACGCGTACCTTCTCCGGGCGGGCGGGCCGCGCCGAATGGACGCCGGGGATCGCGGCGATGATCCTCGAGCACCACAAGATCTCGCGCTACCGCGGCGATTCCGGTCCTCTGGTCGAATCGTTTCGACGCGCGGAATCCGTCTCCATTTTCCGGACCGGCTGAGTTACGATCTCCAGTCATTCTGAGTTACGATCTCCCGTCATCGGCAGAAGCGCCACGAAGGGAAGTAAGCAGGGTCGCACGGGCCATTCGGGGGGAGGTTCGGTCGTGGAAAGTATCTGTTTCCCAGGCTCAAAAGACGCTCGACGGCGGTTGTCTCCAATCAGTCAACGACAGCTTCGGCCGGCCCGGGATTGCGCGGCCTCCGACGATGGAGTTTTTTCACCACGAGCAACTCTTCTCGCTGTACTTCTTTGTCTCTGTAGCGCACAAGCAGGAGTAGGCGCCGCGCAAGGACTTGGAGGCCAGGCTCTTGGTACGGAACTCATAGGGTTGCATCACGTCGTTGACTCGCTTCCTTTCGCGACGGCGATCGTGCACGCAGGCGATGGCTCGGGGCGCCTGTTCGTCGTGCTCAAAGGTGGCACGATCGCCGCGGTCGATCGCGAGGAATCCGCATCCCTTTTCCTGGACATCGCGTCGATCGTCAAGTCCGTAGGATCCGAGCAGGGTCTGCTCGGTTTGGCGTTTCACCCGGACTACAGGAAGAACGGTCACTTCTTCGTGACTTATACCGACCTCTCCGACGCTATCGTGGTCGCCCGCTATTCGGTATCGTCGAATCCGCAAATCGGCGATCCAGGCTCGGCTTCCATACTGTTGAGGATCCCTAAGGAAACTCAAAAACACAACGCAGGACAGATCGCCTTCGGCCCCGACGGCTACCTCTACATCTCCACGGGAGATGGGGATATGCCGCCGCTTGATCCGGCGCAGGACCCGGGCTCATTGCTCGGGAAGATCCTGCGCATCGATGTCGACGGCGCCCCCCCCTACGGCGTGCCGGCGGATAATCCGTTCGTTGGGATAACTGGCGCGAGAGGAGAGATTTGGGCCACGGGTCTGCGCAACGCCTGGCGATTCAGTTTCGATCGCCGTACGGGAGGACTATTCATCGCCGACGTGGGGAAAAACACGCGGGAAGAGATCAATTTTCAGCATCGCAAGAGCAGCGGTGGTGAGAACTACGGATGGAGGCGGATGGAGGGTAGTGTTTGCTTGGATCCACTCACTTGCAACGACGGGTCGCTGACGCTGCCGATCATCGAGTACGACCATAGCAACGGCAACTGCGCGGTGACAGGTGGCTACCGCTACCGAGGCGCCGAGTACCCGGAGCTGAAAGGTATCTATTTCTATGGTGACTTCTGCAGCGGGCGAATCTGGGGAGCCTCGGAAATCCGGCGCGGCGTATGGTTCACGGGCGAACTCTTCGACGCCCCGTTCCGGATCAGTACGTTTGGCGAGGACGAGTATGGAGAAGTCTACGTGGCCGACTATGCGGGTGGCGTCATTTATCGCATTGTCACCGTGGTGCCTGACATCAAGGTCAATGACAGCGACGGCCCCATAACCGTCTCCTCTACTCAACCGGTCGAAGTCAGTGTGGCTTTGAATCCGGGCAGCAAACGCGGTACGTGGGTGGGTTGGTGGATAGGCGGCGCGCAGCTCATGGGAGAGTCGGAGGTGCCATTCACCATCGGCGTTGGAATCGCGCGGATGCGCCAGTCGGCGCATAAGAACGTGTTCCAAGGCACGCTCTCCCCTGGCACGTACAGGTTTCGCTTCGTTCTCGATAGCAATCTCTGGGACGGTTGGGATGCGCAATGGACTGACTGGGTCGATGTCGAGGTGACCCCAGACTAGCCCATTCTCGTCGCTGGTTGGTGCCATATTCGGATGAATGACATGGTCAGCTCCGACTTCGCTCGATTCGTCGAGCAGTACGCTTTCGGTGGTTTGATGATGAAGGCCAAAGGTGCCTATGCGCCTTCCCTTACGAGGGGCGACTGTCGGAGGATTACTCGACGGTCACATCTCGAATCGAGCGCCGGCTGGCCCGCAGTTGATGTACAATCCGCGCAACATCCCGTCCACTCGGTGAGGAGCTGCCATGCCCCACTCGGTGGCACAACGTGAAGGAGGCGGCAATTGAAGGTGCTCGTCACAGGCGGCTGTGGATTTCTCGGCTCGAACACCTGCGAGTTCTTTCACCAGCGCGGCTGGGACGTCGTCGCCTACGACAACATGACGAAGTTCGAGCTCGCCCGGACCGGCTACCGGACAGAGGCGGTGCGCGACTATAACTGGGCCTGGCTCGAGCGGCTCGGCGTGCAGCTAGTGCGAGGCGACGTCCGCGACCTGGAGCAGCTGCTCGATTGCGCCTCCGGCTGCGACTATATCGTGCACACGGCCGCTCAGCCGGCGATGACGCTTGCGATCGAGGAGCCGCTCCTCGACCTCGAGACCAACGTCGGAGGCACGGTCCACGTGCTGGAGGCGGCGCGCCGGCACCGGCTCCCGGTCGTGAGCTGTGCCACCGTCCACGTCTACGGAAACTGGCTGAACGACACGCTTGATGAGGCGGACTCGCGCTACGTGAGAGAGCCCGCGGAGATCGGCGAGGATGCGCGGACCATGGTCGGGACGCTGACCCCCTTGCACGCGTCGAAGGCGTCCGCGGAACACTACGTCAGTGCCTACGCCTCGACCTGGGGGCTCCGCGCTTCCAGCTTCCGTTTGACAGGCCTCTATGGGTCGCGGCAGTTCGGCGGCGAGGACCACGGATGGGTCGCGAACTTCGCGATTCGCAACGTGATGGGCCGGCCCATCACGTTGTATGGCACCGGCAAGCAGGTACGCGACATCCTCTTCGCTACCGATGTCGCGCGAGCTTTCCTTGCCTTCTTCGAGAGAGGCGAACCGGGGACGTACAACATCGGGGGAGGGCGCGAACACGCGATCTCTCTCCGGGAGTGCCTGAGTCTCATCGAGACGTTCACGGGCCGAGCATCCGACGTCAGGACTGAGCCCGGGCGCTTCGGGGACCTCCTGTACTTCGTCTGCGACATCACTCGGGCCCAAAAGGAGCTGCAATGGGCACCTCGGATCCCTCCCGCCGAAGGTGTCCCTCTCCTGATTGAGTGGGTCGAGGAGAACCGCGCACTGTTCACGGAGGACGGCGGCCAGGCATGAAAGCTCACGTACCGGCCGCGGGGCCCGGGCAACCGCCTCGGCGACCGGGCGGCCGATCGATGCAAGTGTATACTCCCGCTGTTCGAGAAGCCGCGCCGGCAAGCCGAACGACATCCGGGGCACCGAAACTGCATCCTTCGGCCGGGGACTTCGGCTATGTGCAAATTAACGCGATCAACCAGATCCGCGGAGAGAAGGAGCTCCCCGATTCGATCCGGTGTGCGATCGACGACGGGCTCGCCGTGAAGTCCTTCTCGATCGGCGAGGGCGACATCAACATCGACACGCCCGAGGACGCCGCGAGGCGCCTCCGGTTAGCCGCATCGAATCTATGAGGAATCGGTTCATCGCAATCATTCCCGCCTACAACGAGGCGGCAACCATCGCGGAGGTAGCCGAGCGCAGCCGGCGTTACGCAGACGTATGTGTCGTGGACGACGCGAGCAGCGACGGGACGGGACGGATCGCCGCGTCCGTCGAGGGAGTCCACTGCATCCAGCACGCGCGGAATACACACGTCGCCCAAGCCATCCTGGACGGGATGCGGTACGCCGTCGCGAAGGGCTATGACTTTTGTATCACGCTGGACGCGGGGCTGAGCCACGACCCCGCGGCGATCCCACGCTTCCAGGAGCACACGGACGCGGACTTGGTTCTCGGATACCGGGAGGTGCGGATCGGTGTCCCGCTTTACCGCCGCGGCCTCAGCTACCTCGCTAAGACGCTCGTGAACCTAGCACTCGAACGCCGGCGGGTCCCGTGGGGCGGCGCGAGGATCCGCGACGTTACATCAGGCTACCGCATGTACTCCCGCGACGCCGCCAAGCTGCTGCTCCACTCCGATATGAAGAGCCGCTCGTTCGACTTTCACCTCGAGGCGCTGGCTCTCGTTTTCCGCAGCGGGATGCGCATCGACGAGATCCCGATCTCCTACGCCTACTCCAACTCGTCTTTCCGCCCCGCCGCGGTCTGGGAAGCGTTCCGGACGTGCGTGGGGCTCTGGATCGAACCGGCGCATCGGGGGCGCGGAGCTCAGTCTCAGAGAGATAGTGCGAGCTCGGGATCCACGAAGTAGTAGGCGACGTTTGACGACGCGAGCACAAGCGCCGACCTACGAAAACGAAAGCGACTCGGGAACCGAGCCCGAGCGATACCCGTCCCAAGGTGCTCGATGGTACGTCGATCGAATGCCAAGAACCTGCCTTAGTAGGGAGTCCAATACTGGCGGAATTCCTGGGAAATCGTGCGCGAACGGGACTATCACGATCCGACGTGCCGGTTGTTCGCTCGCGAAAGGGGGGCGGCCGGTCCTGCCAATCTTATGGCGGCGCACAGGGCACGTGCTGCTTGCTCACGAGGTACTCGGCGAGCCCCGCGGCCGCGACTCGATTCCCCTCGACGTTCCAGTGCGGATCGTCCTCGAGATACAGAGGGAATTTCGCAGATTCCTCGAAGGCAGGCAGTAGACTGAACACCGGGTAGGGGAGTTGCTCGCGAGCTTCTTCGAAGTAGCGGAAGGGCTCGCGCACGTATGGGCCGAGCTCCTCGTACTCGTCCGCCTCCCAGTTCCACGGTGATTCTCGGTCCGAGTACTGAAAGGCGCGGGGCAAGATCACGAGGAGCATGCTGGACTGCAAGTTCGTTTCGCCGTACTCGGAGATACGCTCGAGATTCCGGACAACTCCTCGTTCGACGGCATCGATGGAATTCTCGAGGGGGACGTTCGTCACGAAGTATTTCTCCGAAGGTAGTCGGTGCTCTAAAACCGCCACACCAGCCTCACGGGCCGCAACTTCGTCGAAGTATGGTTCCGCGGCCCGGAGTCTAGGCAAGAGGCCGTTCTCATGGAAAGGGAGCCACGGGACGAGCGATTCGACTTTCCTCTTGAACCAGCCGGGGTATTGAAAAAGAAACCGCGTGATGAGGACGTACTTCGGCAACTCCAGGTCACCGTACCGGCGTAAATCAGCTTCGTAGCGCAGATCATCGTGAAAGTCCGTCATATCCAAGTTGTAGATCAACAGGTCGGGTTTGTACTTGTATCCGATGTCACGGAGAAGCCGATAACTCAGCAACGGGGATGAGCTGGGCCATCCGAAGTTCACGACGCGCACCGGCGCCGCGCAATCGAGTGCGGATAGCATTTCTCCCAAGACGTAGGGATAGCTTTCCTCGTACTCCACACGGGAACCGAATGTAAAAGAATCTCCAAGCAAGACGAGAACATAGTCCTCGTCCCGCAGCAGACTCGCCGTTCCCCGGAATCGAATCCGGTCCTCGTTGATCTCACCGCCTGGGATCAGCCGGTGATCGACATCCAACTCGAAGGCCTTCCCGAACTGCGAGACAAGCATCGAAGCATAAACGGTCAAAAACACGACAACGGCCAATGAAATCGTGGCGAACAGCATCATTGTACGCTTGAAGCCCAGCCGTCCCACGAGGCGATGCAAGACGATGATCGACCCGACGATACCGAGCAGCCAAAACGTGTGGAGGACGACGATCGCAGAGATCTGAAACAGGATGGCGAAGATGAGCACGCCCGCTACCCACGCGTCGCATCGCTGCCAGAGGCTGAGCACCCGGTTGGCGAATGGTTCTCCGTAGCGCAGATGTCGAAGCCCATGGAGCCCCGCCAACAAACCAAAGATCATCGGAATCAACAGGGCGTGAGCAAAGCGGCGGTGCTCGACCAGGCGCAGACCGGAGATGACATGTTTCTCGTCGCCATCGATAGGCTCGACCCGCACCCTCTGAATGCCGCCTTTTGACTCCAGGAGCGGGCTCCTTCGCGTGCGAAGGCCATCGCCCGGCGACGGCGGTACCGACCAAAGGAGTTCGAAATCCCCTCTATCCGCCGAGCCAGAGACACGATATTCGTCATCGGCGTCCGCCTGGATCACGAGGGTGGCCCGCTCGTGAGGCCTGTCGAACGAGAACGCGATCGCCGCGGACGCACTCAACTCCTGACCGTGAAAACTCTCGGCGCCGTCGATGAAAAAGGACAGCTGCTCTGCATCGGGAGACAGCGGACGATCTTCCGCGCCCGTTTGTGTTATCTGAACCGACACTGGAAGAAACTCCCGGGTCCAAGACCATCCCGTTCCGAAGCCGACGATCACCAGGGGGACTACGATGACGGTACCGAGCAATCTCCTGGATGATTCGATCACGTGAGATGCCACCCTTGGACTATATTTCCATCAGGAATAGCCGGGAGTCGAACCAACCGCTGTAAGAGAAACCGAATCGAACGCCGCCGCTGCCAAGCAAATTTCTAGACGACCTTCGACGCGCTGTCAACGGGACGGCACCTGCGATCGAGATCGCCCCCATTCTACCGGAGCCGCCCTTATAGAATGGCGGCGATGGCCCTGGGGCTCACGGACCCCGGCGGCCGCAACCTGCGGAGTGTTGGCTTCGTCTTGTGCGGGTTCCATATGTCGAAAAGTGCGATCTTCGAGCACCGCCGGGCCTCGCGGGAGCTGGGATCGGGGGCCTGTTAGGGTGACGTCTTCCGTACCACCGGATTCCTGGCGACGAGGAATTCGGCTCGCGACGACCGGATGCACTCACGACAGGTCCAACGGCCGTAGTCCGCATTGCGAGGATGCGATACTCTTGGTCGCCGAAGTGCTCCCCTCGCAACCCGACGCAAGGGAAGTCGACCGCAACGAAGATGAGTGACATGATGCTGCTCCCCGTCAGGTTCGACAGGCAGCGGCGCCTGGACGTCATGATGCTGTTCTTCGTCGTGCTCGCAGCTGTCAAGTTCGTCCTGAACATAGAGCTCGTGCAGGACATCCTCATGGGTGACGAGTCGCTGTCCCTGGAGGCGGGCGTGGAACTCCCACGGCTTGGACTTCGGGATCCCTCGTGGTCCCCCCTCTACAGTGTTTGGTATTACTTCCTTTCGCTCTTCGAATCCGATCGGGTGCGGCTCTACGATCTCAACTACGAGATTCTCGTCGTAGCGATAGCTGCATTGTTCTATCTGCTTCTTAGAGCTATGAAAACCAACGTCTACATTTCGGCCACCGCATCGATCTGGCTGTTATTGTCCACCGTGACCTCTTCCTGGCCCTACAACGGCCTGTTCGCCCTCGTGATCGTTCTCCTGTGCCTGAACGCGATTGCCCGCATTTCCTCGGAAGAGAACGCGTATCTAGTCCTGGGTGTCAGCGTGACGGCGGTGATCTTCGTCCGGCCCGAGTTCCTGGTCTCGCTGATACTCGTATTGGGAGCATTGGCTTGGTATCACTGGACCCGTCGCGATCGATTCGATTGGCGCTCGGCGACGAAAGCCGCGACGCTCGTGGGGACCGTCGTCGTTCTGTTTCATGTCTTTGGGAATCCGATGGGAGAAAGCGGAAAGGCGTGGGGGTCGTTCGGCCAGGCTTTCACGGTCAACTACGTCCAGCGTCATGGGGTCGCCCTGGTACCGTGGTTCGAGTGGCGGGAAGTCATTCGCGCAACCTTTGGCGATGCGAACTCGGCGTGGACGGCGGCCATCAACAACAGCGGGGCGTTCACCAGACACGTAATGGACAATGTGGTTACTTATACTCTCGCGACGATCCTCGGGCCGTTGATGGCACCCTTGGCGTGTGTTCCACCGAGAGTGCATGGGGCGTTGGCGTTGCTGCAGTTCGGCGTGCTGAGCGGCTTGGGGTTGTTCCTCGTCCGAGAGATCGCTCGGGACAAGGAGATCGTCACTCGCGTATTCGCGCGCCGGCTCGTAGTGGCCGCTCTCGTCGTGGTCTCACCAAACCTGGTTGCGGCATTGGTTGTATATCCCAGGTGGCACTACTTGAGTATCCAAACCAGCCTGCTCCTGGCGGTGGGTGCAGCGCTGCTTTCAAGAATCGCCGACAGGGCCGTCATGCGCCCACCCACCTTCAGAAACGTCTTGATCTTCGGAACGGCGCTGATAATCGTTACGCCGAATATCTCTAGCGGCTGGCTCCCGATCAGAGGGGACGACGGATGGCCGAGTTTCTCCCCTCAGAAATGGAGTCGCGAACGGGAGCAGCAGATCGCGGCGAGGCGTTTCGCGTGGAGTTTTCCGACCAAAGTGGTTTTCATGAACTATTGGACGGGAGGACGGTTGTTGCCATTGCAAGCCGACGCCGTGTTGCCGACGGGCATCCTCGAGAATCGAGCAATCATCGCTACGGTTCGATCGTTACGGATCGACGCACCGGTCAATCTCTTGGTATTCCTGCAACCCTACCGAGCTTACTTGGGGGACAACTATCACGACGTCGAGCACCGACAAAAGGCCAGTACGCCGTTCTTGGACTTCCTCCAGCAGGTGGAGATCAACATGATCTTGGTGAGCGACAAATTGAGAAACTCTCCGAGCTTCGCCGACGACCCGGAATTCAGAGACTTTTTGAGAGACCCAGTCGCCCACGGGTTTCGACGAATCGAGATTCCCACGGTGGACGGTTGGCTCCTGGTCAAACAGGACCTTGAGGTAGCCCCGCCGTCCCCTCCGTCATCATTGGGCTTGATGTGGCGTTGGTGTCCACGCTCTCGCGGCCAGGATCGAGACCCGTCCCGCCCATGCTCGATAGGTTGGCCCATGGAAGCCGGAAATCGCTCCTGTGGCATAGGTGACCGGGCGTAGCTCGCCCTCACCGGGTGCGGGAATCGGTCCTGATTGTGGAAGTAAACGGTCTGACCGACTGGCGGGAAGAGCGGGGATGGTGCGCCGGGAGTTCCGCGAGGTCAGCTGACGGCGGATGACATGGATCGCACGAGCAAAAGTATCATCAATTTCGAGCCTCCAATCCCGAATTAGGAGAAAAACATGGCATCTGGTGAGACGCGCGTGCGCCCGAAGGAGAGGACATCGTTTCTGTTGAATCCTCACAAGGGCTTTTGCACCTTTCAACGCTTCAACGGCGATCCCCTGGATCCCGGCGCACGCTGGTCGGAAGCGGGTCCCACTGAATTCCCGGAACGGGTTTGTGACGTGGCCGAGGGCTACCTGCCGACGACCGTCGCTTACTGCCGCTGGTTCTGGAAGACGGTAGAACCAGAAGAGGGGCGTCTCGATTTCACCGTCGTCCAGAAAGCGCTCGAAACCGCTCGGCAGAGAGGACAGACCCTGCACGTGCGGTTGATGCCCACCGGGGCACAGACGCAAACACATGCCCCGGCGTGGTTTCTCGAAAAGTATCCGACACAAATCTCCCGGCGTTTCGCCGAGCCATATCACGTTCCCGTGTACGATAGTCCTCAGTTCATTGAGCTCTGGAGGCGCGTCGTCAGCGAGTTCGGCGCGCGCTTCGACGGGGATTCGACTTTGGACTGCGTGGACATGGCGTTCGTCGGTGCCTGGGGTGAAGGTGACGGTGAGTGTTCGAACGAAGCGGCCGATAGAATGTCCAGTATCTACGCCGCGGCGCACCCGATTACGCCCAGGGTCGCGATGATTGGGACGTACAAGATGACCGCCGGGATCCGCACCGGAGCCGGCTGGCGTTGCGACAGCTGTGACGATCTGGGATTGTGGGCCGACCGGAAACAACCTTGGAGCCAGTGGTGGAATCATCTGTTCGACGCCTATCCACAGGCGGTGGTGGAATGTGGGGCGCAGACCGCCTGGCAGACCGCACCGGTGGTGTTCGAAACCGGTGACGTGCTTCTAAGGGACTACGAGCTCGGTTTCGACATCGATTTCGTGATACGCCAGAACCTCAAATATCATGGCTCCGTCTTTTCGCCCAAATCGACGAGACTGCCCGAGCCCTGGTTCGAGAAACTGGAGAGGTTCGCGAACGACTTAGGATATCGATTCGTTCTGAGGCAGATCACATTCACGTCCTGTGTAGATTGGGAAGACCGTCGCTTCCAATGTCGGTGCTGGATCGAAAACGTTGGTGTGGCTCCCATTTACTACTCGTACTCCTTTGCCCTGAAGTTCACGCAAGGAAACAGGCGTTTCATCTATACTTCTCCGGCCGATGTGACCAAGTGGCTGCCCGGCGACGTATTCCTGCGCGAAGACGTCGAGTTGTCGCGTGACTTTGTTCCGGGAACGATCGCGGTTCAGGCGGGACTCGTCGATCGCCGGACTCAAGAGCCGAGAGTCGCCTTTGCTTCCGAAGGGATTGACAAAGAAGGATGGTTAGAGCTGGACGCGTTCGAGCTACGCTAGACCCTTTGAAATCGCGTGGGGGGTGTGGGCGAGGTGACCTTCCGTCGATGGGCACCTGCCTGGACCAGGGTTAAGATGCCACTAAAGAAGTCGGCGCCGGGATGGATCGCTGCGATGGTGTCGTCCTTCATTCTTCTTGCGTTCGTCGGGATTGGCATCGCGACCAGCAGATTCACGCTGGGTGTCTTGCTGAGCGCCGTGATGGCACTTCTCTTCCTGGCGATCTGCGGTTCCTTGGCATTCCTCTTGCTGGAGGCGTCGACAAGGTTACTACGGTCTTCGCGTGACACCAGAAACCGTCTCCGACTGCTGCTGGGGACGATACTCGTCTTGCTGGTCAGCGTCGAGCTTGTACTGAGAATCGGCGTTCGGAGATACGCGACATACCCCGAGCAGAACGGGTTCTCGTACGGCACGCTATACGAGCTCCACCATACCTCCTGGTACTTCACCTTCGCGACGCTTTCCAAGCGACTGGGCGGCCAGAAGCGATACTTGGACTACTCCAAGATCGAGTTCACCTACCAACGACGGGTCAACTCCATGGGACTTTGCGAGCGTGAGATCCCTCTGGACAAACGGCCAGGCGAGTACCGAGTGGTTGCCCTTGGGGATAGTTTCACCGAGGGAGTAGGGACGTCCTCCGACACGACCTGGGTCAAAGTCCTCGAGCGGCACCTCGCCGCGGCCATGCCCGACAGGCTGGTAACGACGATCAACGCCGGCATAAGCGGAAGCGACCCCGTCTACCAGTACGTGTTACTGCGGGACAAGCTGATTCCCTTCAAGCCAGACCTGGTCATCGTCGCCGTCAATCCCACCGACGTGAACGACGTCATCATCAGAGGCGGTATGGAACGATTTCGTCCCGACGGCTCGACGCAATACGCGCGAACAGCACCCCCGTGGGAACGGGCCTATGCCGCGAGCTATATCGTCCGACTCATCGTTCACGACGTGCTCAGATACAACTGGCTGCTCATCAAAGAATCTCGGATGGAGGCACCCACGAGAGTCGCGCTGGATGAGCTGGTCTCCGCGCTCGCTGCTTTCCAGAAGCTCTCCGTCGAGCACGACTTCGATCTGCTGGTGGTGCTGCATCCGGCCAGTTATCACGAAGTGTTCTATAACCAATATTCAAACGATTTAGGTCGGCTCGTCTCCCTGATGAAGGACAAGAACAGCATTCACGTCCTCGATCTATTGGACTACTACCAGCGGACGGGCGTCATGACCAAAGAGAATGTCCTAAGCTTTTTCTGGTCCGTGGACGGGCATCACAACAGCGTCGGTTACCGGGCCATGGGCGATGCGATAGCAAAGACCGTGTTGGGTTCTATGTCCGCGCCGCGATCGCGACGAGACGAGTCCAGCGCGCCTACCGTACACCATCGGTCGTTGGAGGAGCAAACCCCCTCCAGGTCTCGGTTTCTGTCCGCTGGAGAGAACTGACCCCGACGAGCGGACCCTGAAAAGGTCTAAGACTAACGAACCGACAGTCTGGTCGCGGCTTCGAGAGCCCGTCCGGCGGAGACTTCCGCGCGGGAATCCACCATGCTACACTTCCGCGGCCGGGCTCGCGGGAATCTAAGCGCTCGTCGCGGCTCGGGAATCGGCGGTCAGGGGCACCGCCGAAAGAGAACTCGACCGTAAGAATGCGAGCCGCGGCGCAGCCCGCTGCCGGAGCTCACCTGACGAGGCGTAGCTCGGAAAGCTCTTTCGCATGCAGGACTTGTTCAAGGCATTCGACAAAACGCGCGACCTGAAGGACAAGCCCTTCAAGTCCCTGTGCTATGCGCCGGACCTGCAATTGAGCTTCTCGCCCAACGGGGATGCCGCCGCCTGCTGCATCAGTCGATCCTACGTGCTGGGTAATGTCCGGACCGAGCGCCTCGACGAGATCTGGCACGGAAAGCGCCTCCGCCAGTTTCGAGCGATGCTCCACGAATATGTCTTCGCCCCGGGCTGCGAGAGGTGCAAATGGTCTCTCGAAGGCGGGAACTATCTGGACCACCCGATTCGGCAGTACGACACCATCGGTCAATTCAGACGCGTCGGGATCGCCGTCGACGAGGGCGAGCGGTGGCCGGCGAAGCTCGAGTTCGCGCTTAGCAACACCTGCAACCTCGGCTGCGTCATGTGCAACGGGGAGTATTCATCGGTGCTGCGTGCCCAGGAGGGCCTGCCGCCTCTGCCGCCTGTCTACGGGGATGAGTTCTTCGAGGATCTCCGCCGTTATTTGCCGCACACCCAGACGCTTGCTTTTCTCGGGGGCGAGCCCTTCCTGCAGAAAGAGTGTTACCGAATCTGGGACATGCTCATCGCGATGGACCTCGCCATCCCCACCCACGTGACGACGAACGGATCCATTTACAACGATCGGGTCGAGAGGTTGCTCGAGACCATTCCGTTCAACTTGAGCATTTCCGTGGACGGCGTGACCAAGGAGACGGTGGAGAGCATCCGGGTGAACGTCAAGTACGAGACCTTGATGCAGAACCTGCGAAGATTCAACGAGTACGTGCGCGGAACTTCAGACCGTCATGCGAAGAAGCGCCTCCGGTTTCTGGAGCTCAACTTCTGCGTGATGCGGGCGAATTGGGAGGAGCTCGCCGACTTCTTCTTGTTCGCCGAGGATATTGGAGCGATGGTCTGGACCATCCTCGTCACTTACCCAAAGGAATGCAGCCTGTTCTCGTTGCCGCCGGATGAGCTCCGACGCATCGTGGCGCAGCTGGACCGCCAAACATCGAGTCTCGCCGCAAGGCTCACGAACAACAGGAACGCTTGGTACGGGCTGATCTCCCAGTTGACGAAGCAGGTCGATGAGAAGACGCCACCGGTCGATCTGATGGTCCAAGCGGCCGCTCGCAATCGCGCCTCGTCGCCCCCCGACCGTCTCGCGGGCAGTATGGAGCAGGCATGGCGCTTCATGAGCGAGGGCAGAGAAGAAGAGGCTCTTGAAGCCGCACGGAGAACTCCTCGGACGGATCCCCTGTTTCTCAAGGCATTGTCTCTGATCGGAGAGATCCGAACGAACCGGGGAGACTTCGAAGGAGCCGAACAGGCCCTGAACGAGGCGATCCAAGCCGCGCCCAACCATCCCGAGGCCTACCTGCGCCAAGCGTGGCTACGTTTTCACCAGGGTAGGTTCGCCGACGGTCTCGCCAAGCTCGAGGTCGCCGGGCGTTGCGCGAGCAAACTGCCGAAGGTCGAGGATTTCATCACGACGGAGCTGCTGCGAGCCCGCGCGACGCTGCTGTACCACCAGGGTGACACCGAGCGAGCCATCGAGGCGCTGGACCGGTTTCTCGCGCTGAAGCCCGACGATGACTACGCGAGGAATATGCGCGCCGGAGCACAGGACAGGCTCAGCCGCTGAGTATCTGCAGTTGGGCGACCGCGACCGAGGGTCCCGATGCTAGATCCCAAGATCTTGGCGGAGTACCACGAATACAGAAACACCACGCTACCCGCCCCGTGAACAGCGAGCCCCGTCGAGAATGAAGGAAGGAACCTCCGAGCGGCGGTGCGGTGACGGCACCGAAACTCCACGCGCGTTCCTCCACCGCCCCGCGGGAGTTTCAACGTGTATCCGCGCATTGCTCACCACGGTGCTCGCCGCGTTCGTCGGCACCCCCCCGTCGAGCGCGGAATCCGAGTGGCTAGTTCGCGGGTCCGTGGTCGACGCCGTTTCCGGCAAGCCGATAGAGGGCGCCGAGGTCAGCGCTGGTCCGCTGCGCGTCGTGACCGGTCCGGAGGGCAGCTTCGAGATCTCTGTGGTTTCCGATTCGGCAACCCTGCGAGTCGATGCACCCGGCCATTTGGGGACGGAGATCTCAGTTTCGTCCAGCAGCTTCATTGGACCTCTCGAGATAAGGCTCTTCCCGCGAAACGATTTCCTGGAGACGGTGCAAGTTCGGGCCGGTGCGCCCCGCACCGAAGAACCGTCCGCCTTCCGCGTCGCCCCCGGTGCGGTATTGGAAGTCGCGGGAAGCGCGGACAACATCTTCCGAACCCTGGACACGCTGCCCGGAGTCGCCGCCGTGGAGGATTACGGGAGTCGTCTCTCGGTGAGAGGCGGTTCGCCCGATCAGAACCTGACTATCATGGATGGCGTGGAAATCCACGACCCCTTTCGGCTCTCGGGCCTCACCAGCGCCTTCAACCCGGAGATCATCGAGAACTTCGAGCTCACCGCCGGCGGTTTCGGAGCCAAGTACGGCGACCGTCTTTCCTCGATCCTGGTGGTGGACAACCGCCTCCCGTCGAGAACCTTCGGAGGCAAGGCCTCGGCGAGCATCACCGACGCGAACGTGGTCCTCGAAGGGCCATTACCGGGATCGGAGACGGGCTCCTGGCTGTTGACCGGCCGAAGGACGTACTACGACCTGGTGGCTGGGCTCACCACCGACAACGCCTTCCCCTCGTTCGAGGATCTTCAGGGAAAGGCCTCGTGGGCCATGGGCCCGAGTCGGCGCATCTCCGTCGTCGCGCTGAGGAGTCGCGAGGGGTCCGACTTCGACGTGCATCGCGGCAACGGCGAGAACCTGGATCTGGTATCCGATGCCGGCAATGACCTGGCTTCCGCTTCGTTCGATTGGTTGCCGGGGCAGAGCCTGGTTTCCACCACCACGCTTTCCTGGTATCGAAACCGGGACGTCGCCAGCTTCAACGGCACCCTCCTGCAGCCGGCGAAACGGTCGAACTCCCCCGACCCTGACGTGGCCGTGGGTCTCGGAGAGTTCATCTTCGACCGCCGTTTCCTCGTAAGCGACTGGTCGGCCCGACAGGACCTGACGTGGGAAGCCGCTTCGGGGCACACTCTCGAGCTGGGAGCCGAGTTCCATCGTCTCGCGACCGACGTGCAATGGGAGAGCCTGGGCGAGGATCGCAATCTTCAGGAGGCGAACGGCTCCAGCGTGCGCGGGGGCATGGGGCTCCCCGACTTTCTCGACTCGACGCTGAGCTCCACCCGCGGTGGTACCTGGATTGAGGACCGCTGGCGCGTCAGTCCGGGTTTCTCTGTGGAGCCGGGCCTGCGTCTCGATTGGAGCACGGCGAATCAGCGGGCCACGTTGTCACCGCGATTCGCGGCCCGGCTCGACCTGGATTCGAAAACCGCGGTGCGCGCAGCCCTCGGCCGATACACCCAGAGTCCTGGCTACGAGAAGCTCATCCAGTCGGACTATTTCGTCGATCTCAGCGGGGCTCGCGACCTCGAGTACGAGCGCGCCACCCACCTGGTGCTCGGGATCGAAAGAGAGCTCGGACCCGCCATCACCCGAGTCGAGGGCTACTACAAGAGTTTTTCCGATCTCGTCGTCGGGCGGCTGGAGACGGAGGAAGAGAGGCTCGCCCGCGTCGCAGTCTACGACTTCCCCGAGGAGCTGCGAGGCAGCGTTCCGACCGCTCCCATCATTACCACCGTTCCTTCGAACGAGAGCGGCGGTCGCGCCTACGGGGTGGATTTCTACGTCGCCCGTCTCGACCCGTCCGCCAGGATCTCGGGGTGGATTTCCTATACCTTCGGCAAAGCAGAGCGCGACGCCTACTCTCGTACCTACCCCATGGAGTACGATCGCCGACATTCGCTCGATCTGGTGGGCCGGTATCGGTGGAGCGAGCGATTCGACGTCGCCGTCACCGCCCGATTGGCGTCCGGGTTTCCCTACACGCCGGCCGTCGGCCTGCGGGTCTCCGCGGTCGAGGACGACCGTGGAATGCTCGTGCCCGAGACCGACTCCCAGGGGAATCTGGTCTATGCCGCGGACTTCGGACCGGTTTCGAACTTGAACACCGGCAGGCTCCCGGCGTACGCCCGCGTCGACGTGCGGGCGACGTTCCGTCCGGGCGGCTACGCGGGCCGTTGGTCGGTTTACGTGGAGGTGATCAACCTGTTCAATCGGGACAACGCCGTGAAGTTGGAGACCTGGCTGGTTCATGAACCGGGGTCCCCGCTTCCCGGAATCATCGTAATGCCGAAAGAGGGCTTCCCCATTCTGCCATCGGCCGGCGTCCGATTCCGCTTCTAGACGGAAACGCCCATCCCATGCGAGTTGAGCTCCTTCCCCATCCGTGGCGGAGAACATGACCAAGAGATCTCGAGTCATCGAAGAAGACCTGGCCTCCATAGCGGAGGACCTCAGGGGTTGCTGCGATCGATTGAGCGGCAAGAGCGTCCTCGTCGCCGGAGGAGCAGGTTTTCTCGGCAGGTATCTGGTTTCGACGCTCGACTACCTGAACGAGAATGCCCTCCTCGAGAAGCCCTGCCGGATCATCGTGGTGGACAACTTCGTCAGCGGACTGAAGGATTGGATTCCCACGAAGCCCGAGGTCGTCGTCGTTCAACACGACATCAAGGAGCCCCTCCTCATCGATCAAGGGGTGGATTTCATAGTCAACGCCGCGAGTATCGCATCTCCGCTCTTCTACAATCGGCTCCGACTGGAAACCATCGATGCGGGCGTCTACGGGACGAGGAATCTTCTCGAGCTCGCGCGGACGAAGAACGTGGAAAGCTTCTTGTTCCTGAGCTCGAGCGAGATTTACGGCGATCCCGACCCCAAGTGCATTCCCACCAGCGAGGAATACCTCGGCAACGTCTCGTGCATCGGGCCTCGATCCTGCTACGACGAGCCCAAGCGTCTGGGTGAGACCCTCTGCATGACCTACGCGGAGATCTACAACCTCCCCATCAAGATCGCCAGGCCGTTCAACATCTTCGGCCCCGGAATCAGGTTGGATGACGGCCGGGTATTGCCTACGTTCGTCGTTTCCGCGATTACCGGCAAGCGGATTCCCGTCCACGGCGACGGGAAGAAGACTCGCACCTTCTGCTACATCGCCGACGCCACCGTGGGATTCTTCAAGCTCCTGTTGTCGGACCGCAACCGCGAGGTCTTCAACATCGGGGCGGATGACCCGGAGATACAGATTCGGCACATCGCGGCGCTGATCCACAGACTGGTGATGAATCGCGAAGGGGAGATCGAGCTGGTCTCGGGTCCTCCCGACGTCTATACCAAGAACAATCCCGAGCGCCGCTGCCCCGACCTGTCGAAGATCCGGACCCAGCTCGGGTACGTCCCCCGGGTGGATCTGGTCACCGGCTTGAAGCGCTTCATCTCCTGGGTCAAGGAAGAATTGGCGGCGCAGTATCGATCGGCGCGTTTCGAGAACCGGTGCCGGGTTTGCGGAGGGGGCGATTTGAGGAAGTTCCTCTCCCTGGGGAATACCCCCTTGGCGAACGGCCTCTTGACGGAAGACCTGTTGGGGGTCGAAGTCGAATCGTATCCCCTGGAAGTGGTCTACTGTCCCGTCTGCCACAACTGCCAGCTATCTTGCACGGTGGAGAGGGATAGATTGTTCAAACAGTATCCCTACGTGACGTCGACCACCGCGACGTTCCGGAAGCACTTCGCCGACATGGCGAAGAGCGTTTCGGCGACCTGCGGCCTGGCGCCCGGGTCCCTGGTGGTCGATGTCGGAAGCAACGACGGCCTGCTGTTGAAAAACTTTCAACTGATGGGAATGGCGGTGCTGGGTGTGGAGCCCGCGGAGAACATCGCCCGCATCGCGAGAGAGGACGGGATCGATACCATCGCCGATTACTTCGGCAGCGGCGTGGTGGACGCGATCATCAAGTTGAAAGGCAGCGCGGACGTCGTTACCGCGAACAACGTTTTCGCCCACACCGACCGGATCGACGATTTCGCCCACGACGCGAAGAGGCTGCTGAAGAAGGGCGGCGTTCTCGTTCTCGAGGTGCAGTATCTCCTCGACACCGTGAAGAACCTGACGTTCGACAATATTTACCACGAGCACGTTTCCTACTTTTGCGTTCTGTCGTTGTGCGAGCTCTTTCGCAGACGCGGCATGGAGATCTTCCACGTGCTCCATGTCGACAGCCACGGCGGGTCTCTGAGGGTCTTCGTCCAGGAGAAAGGGGGCGGATTCGCCGTCGAACCCTCGGTGGAGCGTTTCCTCGAAGAGGAGAAGGCTTTCGGGCTGGACAAGTTCCAGACGTACGAGAGCTTCGCCCGCAGGATTCATGATCTGAGAAAAACGGTGGTGGCGTGGGTTCGGGAAATCAAGGATCGAGGAGAGAACATCATCGGCTACGGAGCTCCGGCGAAGGCCACGACGCTTCTGAATTTCTGCGGTCTCGGCCCGGCCGAACTGGACTTCGTCGTCGACGACAACCCCCTGAAGCATGGGCGTTTCATCCCCGGTGTGAACGTTCCCATCAAAGGTCGAGACGCCCTGGATGCGGCGGCGCCCGACAACCTATTCATCCTGGCGTGGAATTTCGCGGACGAGATCATCAGGAACAACGAGCGTCTTCGGACCAGGGGCACCAAGTTTCTCGTTCCACTGCCCGAGCCCCGGATCCTCTAGGCTCCCTCATCGCTCGCGGGATCCCGCCCCTCGCCCCGAGAGTCGCGCGGTCGCGCGATCTTGATGAGGTTGAAACGATGCAAGAGAATGACCCCCAGCATCCGGATCGCGATCCTGGCAGCCACCCATTTGCTCTTGCCCGCTCCGACCGCTTCGCCCCTTCTCGGCAGGAAATTCACGGGAATCTCGATGAAGCGGATGGGGGTTCGCACGATATGGAGCATCCAATCCAGATTGAACGCCCACCCTCCGTCCATCGAGCGATTCTTGAGGCGCTCGTAAGCCGGTCTCTTGATGAGACGAAAGATGCAGCCCACGTCGGTCAAACTCGAGGTGTTGAAGATCACCTCGATCAACTTCGCGTAGAGCACGTTCATCCACCGGGTCAGGAAACCCATTTCCGCGCCCTCTCCGATCAGAAGAGAGGCGGTCCTGGTTCCACAAACGACTTCGAAATCGTCGGAGTAAGCGAGGAGTTTGATCAGGTCGCTCGAACGATAAGTACCGTCCACTTCGATGGTCACGAGAATGTCGCCGGTGGATTCCGCGAGGGCTCTCTGGAACCCGAACCCGAGCCCTTGTCTCGTCTCGAGGAAGTATTTCGCGCTGGTCGAGAGGATCTCCGCCTTCGTTCCTTCCTCCGCGTTGTTGTCTACGGCGACGATCTCGTCGACGACTCCAGTCTCGAAGAGCTCGCTGATGCAGGTTCTGATCGTCTGGAGGTCGCGGTAGGTCGAGAAGACTACGGAAACCGTTTGACCCTTCCACATAGCTTCAGCAGATGACTGCCCCTCCGAGCAACCCTGTCGTGGGGCTCCGACGACCGTGGAACTGCCCCAGTTTTGCGCGGTCCTCGTTCTCCAAAGCCAGTGGAGGAACGTCTTCCGGCCCTCGACGAGGATTCTGCGCGGCCGCCGCGCCGTCGTTCGGCGACGACGGGGCTAACCTCCACGGCGTGAAGTAGCCCGCTCGCGATTTCGGTTTCTCGGAATGGTCCCGGCCTTTCGTCGAACGACGAGACCGCCTCCGGCTATCCTCGCCCGCTGCTTCCATCGAAGTCCGCGGGCCCCAGAAGCGAGAGCCCGATGGGAAGCCACGGCGTGTAGGCCGACGTTCTCTCCGCCAGATTCTTCCGCAGCTGGTCCAGGCCCGTCCAAGCCCAATCGCCGACCTCGCTGGCATCCGGCCTCGGATCGACGTCGGCGTGTCCGACGACTAGGTGCACGAGCTCGTGCTCCGAAAGCGACGTCGTGAGGTCGGTGGCTTGGTAGATGAATTTCCGGACCGCCTTCAATGGTGCGGAGATTCCCATTTCTTCCTGCAAGCGGCGGACCGAGACGTCGGCGATCGATTCGCCCGGGCGAGGATGGCTGCAGCAGCTGTTGCTCCAGAGCCCGGCGAAATGGTACTTGGTCGCGGAGCGACGCTGCACCAGCAACTCGCCGCGGCGGTTGAAGACAAAAACCGAGACGGCGCGATGGAGCCGTCCTCCCCCGAGGTGCGCGGCAATCTTTTCCTCGGTCCCGACCTCACGGTCGTTCTCATCGACCAGAATCACTCGATCCAGACAGCCTCCTCGGAGACCCGCGGAGAATCCGTTGATCGGTCCACGAACCCGGTCTTTCAGTTTACCCGACTAACGCGCGCCGGGGAACAGTTACCCCGGTGGAAGCGAAGATCTCCCTGCGGACGAAAGAACGCTTTCGTAGACCGCGGCGAGCTCGAGCACGTAGCGGGTCGATCTGTGCTTTTGCTCCGTCTTGCGGCGGGCGCGATCGCCGAGTCGCCCACACAGCTCGCGGTCGTTGAGCAGCTTCTCGATCGCCTGCGCCAGTTCGTCGCGACTACCGGGCTCGACCAGAAGCGCGGTCTCCTCGTCGGTGAGAATCTCGGCGGTCTTCCCCGACCGAGACGCAACGATCGCCTTGCCCGCAGCCATATACTCGACAATCCGGGGTGACAAGGGGGACTCGATCGTTGGCGGTGGCGAGGGCGCGACTGCGACCTCCGCGATGGCGAGAAGTTGGCCGATCCGCTCCGTCCCAACTGCTCCGAGGAAGCGGACCGATGGCGAAAGTTCCAGAGAAGCGGCGCGCTCCACCATTTCTTGAGGTGTGGGCCCGTCGCCCGCCACGAGCAACGTCGCCTCGGGGTGCAGCGCTCTCACCGCGACCAACGCCTCCAGAAGGAGTTCGAGCCCGTGGTACGACGGCGCGACGCCGACGAAGATCAACACGGGCCCCACTCCCAGTTCGTAATCGCGCCGCAGTCGTTGGACGAGCTCGGAGGACATCGGCGGTCGAGCATCGGCCCCGTTCGGTAGAACGACGACCTTCTCCGGCTCGACGGCCCAGTCCGACACCAGTACCTCTCGAAGGGCCGTCGAACGGGTTATAACGGCCTCGGCATCGTCGAGCGTGCGCCTCGCCGATACCCGGGCCAGGCATCTCGGACCCATGATGAAGAAGCTCGGGGGAAACGTAACCTCTATCGACGACTGGAGGGTCGTCGACCTCGACCACGAGCGGGATCTGAAGGATCCGGGCGCACAGCAGTCCGCCCACATCGAAAGGCGACAGTCGCGTGTGGACGAGGTCGCAGCAGCGGAACACGCGCCGGCCCGCACGGAACGCAAGGTTACTCGTCGTGAGCTCGCTCACCGGCAGATTGTTCTCCCGGGCGAAACGGAGCAGCTCTCCCGAGAGCTGGGTGGACTCATCCGTGGCAGCCTCGCCCGCGGCAACCGCGCCGCGGGCGGCTTCGAAGAACTGCTGCAGCCCGAACCCGGTGTCGGTCAGCACCACTTCGCCCGACTGTACGGCGACGAAGCTCACGTCGTGTCCCACCTCGCGGAGGCTTCGCACGACGCGCTCGAGGTGGAGGCGGCACTCCTCGTGCCGGGAAAGATCCAACCCCGGATCCGCCAGCATGTAGCCGACGTGACAACGCCCAGCGGTGTTCATCGCAACCTAGTCCGAAGACCCGGGCTCGAGGAATCCGTTGGTCAGCAGATACTCTTCGACGCCTTCCGCAAAGAGCCGATAACCACCTTCGTTGTGGTGAAAATCTTTCTTCCAGTACAGCTTCTCCCGACTCTCTCGTTCGGGACCCGTCCTGCTCAGGAAGTACTCCATGAGGTCGACGTAACTGATGCCGCTTTGGGAGAAGTACCGCTTCAGCTCCGCGGCGTCGAACTGGTAGGTACGCTCCGAAAACTCGTACGGGTCGGGATGAAGTATCGCCAGAAATCGGAAGTTTTTCTCCATCCCGAGCGTTCGGAAGTCGGAGACGATCGTCTCTATTTTTTCGACCGCCTCCTTTCTCTTGGAGACGCGCTCCGAAGGGCTGAGGCCGAACCAATCGTAGCGGAGCACGACCATCAGGAAACCGCGATAGAGGTGGCTCCGGGCAAATAACCACTCATCGGCCTTCGGTTCGGCGAAGCGCACCGTCCCGTCGGGGAGAAACCTCTCGTTTCCGCCCCGAGCAATGACGTCGGTGACGTCGCTATTGTTGACCGTCAGAGTGACGAGATCGGGCTTGAACCCCAGAAGCTTGTCCTTCAGGAGCTTGTAGCAATAGAAGGGATCGCTGCCGGCGACGCCCCCGACGATGATTCTCACGTGGAATCGTTCCTGTTTCCGGTTGAGGCTTCTCTCCAGGACCTTGAGATACGAGTTCTCGTACGAGGCTCCTTGCCCTTCGGTAAAAGAGTCGCCGAGTCCGATGATCCGGAACTCTCCCGGAGGCTTGTCGTGCGGAGGCTCCACGTCGCGGATTCCCAGGGAGTTGGTCCGCAGCTCGTAGTCGAACTCCGGTTGACCATAACTCGAGTCGTCGTTCCGCGCTCGGAGGTGGTACCAGGTATTGTCGGAGGGCTCCTGGTAGGGAGAGACGTATTCTCCGGTATTCTGCTCCGTCCAGGTGCAGACCGTGCACAGGGTTCTCAACACTATCTCGGCTGCGATGACGCACAAGGCGAGCGATACCGTGAAGGACAAAGCGGCGCCCCGAACTTTTGCACGATACCCCTTCAATTCAGCTCCGATCGCTGATTCCGCCCCGGAGACGCGATCCCGGTCGGAGGATGGAGATATCCGCTTCGAACCCAATAGGAGAAGTAAGTGGCCAGCAGCTCGGCGTCGATTGGGGCGCAGTCGATTTTTGTGCCATCCAGGCGATCGAGCGTGTTCCGGGGGTCGAAGCGCGGGAGTCGGAGCCAAGATCCGTCCGGCCGCGTCACCGAGCCGAGGTCAAGGCCGGCGAGCACCCGGTTCTCGTCTTTTTCGAGATGCTGCCTCCAATTGGCGACCCACGAGGCATAAGGGACCAGCTGAAGGGGGTAGCCCAGCTCCACGATCATGGCGATGACTTCGCGCCATTCGATGGGGCGCGGGTTCACCAGATGGAAGACGCGACCGATGGAATCCTCGCGCATCGAAAGATGGACGAGAGCCTGACTGACGTAATCCACCGGCACCAGATCGGTCAGGAGCGGAGTATCCAGCTCGGGCACCTGGCCCAATTCGATGCACGTCATCAGCATCCTGGAAAACAGGTCGTTGTGATTCGAGACGCCGGTCCGGCTGTGCCCGCTGATACGCCCGGGCCGGTAGATACACACCGGAAAACCCCTGGCTCCAGCTTCCGCCACGATCCGCTCCGCCACCCACTTGCTCTGCGAGTAACCGTCGGTCGGCAATGGGGCCCCGTCGAGGTCGAGCTCCTCGCGAATGACCAGAGACGAGGAATCATTCGTCCATGGAACCACGCCCGTAGTGGAGACGTAGTGCACCGGCTTGACCCGAGTTCGACCCGCCAGCCGCAACACCTCCTGCGTGCCGAGCACATTGGCAGGCTTGTGCACCGAATAGGGGTAGAGAGCACTCACTACCGCACCGCAGTGGTAGATCGCGTCCATCCCGGAGGCCAGCTCTTCGAAGCGGTCGGCGGAAAGGCCGAGGCAGGGACGAGAGAGGTCGCCGGGAACGGGAACGATTCGAGAGCTCTTGCCGTCTTCCTGGAGCGAGAACGATCCCAGGAGGTCCTGGATTCTCCGCCCGCCTTCTTCGGCGTTCGCGGCGCGGACGAGGCAATAGATGCGGGCCTCGGTCCTCGCCAGCAGCTCGTGCAGGAGAAAAGCTCCCAGAAATCCGGTGCTGCCGGTGAGAAAAACACTGGCGGGCGGTGCGATGCGTCTCGCCCCTTCGATGAAGGTGATGCTCGGATCGAGGACGGCTTCGCTGCGCAGGTCGATCGGGGCTCGGGCCTCTACGGATCCCGCGAGCAGCGTCTCCGCCAGATCGGCGATCGTGGGCCTTTCGAAGATCTGGAGCAGCGGCAGCTCGACCCCGAACTCTTCTCGTATTCGCGACGCCAACTGCACTGCGAGAAACGAGTGGCCACCGAGGTCGAAGAAGCTGTCCTCGATCCCGACCCGCTCCAACTGCAGGACTTCCGACCAGATCCGCGCGAGTTTCAGCTCGGCCGCGGTCCGGGGAGCCACGTACCCGCTCGTCATCGCCCTTCCGGAGGGAGCGGGAAGAGCACGACGGTCCACCTTGCCTTCCGGAGTCAGCGGCATCGCCGGGAGCGGCTCAAAGACGGACGGGACCATGTACTCCGGCAGCCTGGCTCCCACATGGCGCCGGAGCTCGATTTCGGATGGAAGCTGGCCCGGCTCGCTTCCTACGAAGTAGGCGATCAATCGCTCGCCCACGTCGCCCGGCTCGTTCCGCGGCAGCACCACCGCCTGGGTGACCGCGGGGTGCTCGGTGAGCACTGATTCGATCTCACCGAGCTCGATTCGAAAGCCCCGGATCTTGACTTGATGGTCGATGCGGCCCAGGTACTGCAGCTCGCCCTCCGCCGTCCACCGCGCCCGGTCTCCGGTCCGGTACAACCGCTCCCCCGGAAAGGCCGTGAACGGATCGGGGACGAACCGCTCGGCCGTGAGCTCCGGGCGATCGAGATAGCCCCGGGCGAGGCCGGCGCCACCGACGTGGATCTCACCGGGAACTCCGATGGGGACGAGCTGCCCGAATCGATCCAAAACGCAGAGCCGAACGTCGGAAAGAGGGCGTCCAATGCCGCCTCTGCCGGGTGCCGACAGATCCGAGGCCGCCAGTGGCCGATAAGTCACATGCACGGTGGTTTCGGTGATGCCGTACATGTTCACCAGCCGAGGTCGCTCGTCGCCATGGCGATCGAACCAGGGCCTGAGGTTGTTCAGCTCCAGGGCCTCACCGCCGAAGATCACCAGGCGCAATGCCAGCGGGGAACAACGGCCCTCCTCCTCCTCCACCTTCGAGAGCTGGCCGAACGCCGAGGGGGTCTGATTGAGGATGGTGACCCGCTCCAGACTCAGCCGCTCGTAGAACGCGTCCGGGGTGCGGCTCACCCAGTGGGGAATCACGACCAGTCGCGCCCCGTGCAACAACGCGCCGAAAAGCTCCCACACCGAAAAATCGAACGCGTACGAGTGGAACAGAGTCCAGGTGTCGGCAGCGCCGAAATCGAAGTGCTCGGCCGCCGCCTTGAACAGGCGGACCGCGTTTCCGTGAGTTACGGCGACGCCCTTCGGCCGGCCCGTCGATCCTGAGGTGTACATCACGTAAGCGAGGTTGGTCGCCGTCGCCGTTCGTGGCGGATTGGCGTGGCTTTCATCGGGCCATCGTTCATCCAATCGGACTTGCTCGACATCCGCGGTCGATAGGCGCTCCGCCAACGCCGAGTGAGTGACGACCACCCGGGCTCCGCTGTCCTTGAGCATGAACCGTATCCGCTCGTTTGGATAACTCGGGTCCAGAGGTACGTAGGCGCCTCCCGACTTGAGGATCCCCACGACCCCCACCACCAGGTCCAGAGAGCGCTCCAGGTAAAGTCCGACGCGCGCTTCCGGTCCAATTCCCAGGGACCGCAGCCGATGCGCCAGGCGGTTCGCCCGCCGATTCAACTCCCCGTAGCTCAGGTGCTCCCCTTCGAACACCACCGCCACCGAGTCCGGGGATGCCTCCATTCGCTGCTCGAGAGCCTCCTGGAGGCACTCCCTCGATTCCTCGGGCCGACTGCGGTTCCACGCGGACAGGAACCTCCGCCGTTCCTCGGCACTCACGAGCGACAGATCCGAAAGGCGCCGATCGGGATCGGCGGCGACAGCCCACAGCAGCGTCTGGAATTGCTGGGCCATGCGAACGACGGTCGCCGCATCGAACAAATCGGCGCTGTACTCGATGGATGCCGTCAGTCCTCCATCGCGTTTCGCTTTCCAGGTGTAGAGCGACAAGTCGAACTTCGCGGTCTGGGTATCGACCGGCAAGGGCTCAAAGAGAACACCGGGGACGTCGGGGGCCGTCACCAGATCCTTGTGGTGGGCGAAGACCACCTGAACCAGCGGCTTCTGACTGAGGCTGCGTTCCGGTCGGAGCTCCTCGACCAGTTTCTCGAACGGCACTCCCTGAGTCTCGTACGCATCCAAGCAGGCTCTTCGCACGCGCCGGAGGAGCTCACGGACCGTCGGATCGCCCCCGAGGCTCACACGCACCAGGATGATGTTGACGAAGAATCCGATTAGGCCTTCGAGCTCGAGCCGCTCGCGGCCGGCCACCGGCGTACCGACGACGATATCGTCGCCGCCGGTGTAGCGGGACAGCAGCACTTGAAAAGCCGCCATGATCGTCATGAAGAGCGTGGCGCCCTCTTCGCGACCGGCGGCTTCGAGCGCGCGATGGAGCTCGTCGGGGATCTCGAAGGAGTGCGTCGAGCCGCGGAAAGACTGAACCGCGGGGCGAGGTCGATCCCCCGGCAGCTCCAGGCCGGGAAGGTCGGCAAGCCGCGCCTTGATACGGGCGAGAGCCGATCGGAGACTCCCCTCCCTCGAGCTGCGCCCGTTGCCAGCGGGCGAAGTCCGCGTACTGCGCGGGAGGATCGGGAAGCGGAACGGGGCTCCCGGCGGCGAGGGCGAAGTACGAGACCAAGAGCTCGCGGAGGAAGACGCCCACCGACCAACCGTCACCGACGATATGGTGAAAGGTGAGGACCACGACGTACTGGCGGCCATGGAGATGAATCAGCGTCAGGCGAAGCAGTGGTCCACGCTCCAAATCGAAGGGACGCTGCGACTGGGCGGCGACGGCCCTCCGGAGCTCCTCCTCCCGGCTGGCGTCGGACAGGTCCGCGAGATCGATTACCGGCGCCTCCAGGCTGAGCTCGGCGGCGATGCGCTGTACCGGCCTTCCATTCACCTGGGGGAACGTCGTTCGAAGAATTTCGTGCCGGCGCACGACCTCGTTCAGCGCTAGCGTCAGAATTCGCGGGTCCACGTCGGCGACCAGTCGACCCGACACTGTTTCGCAGTAGGCGATGTTGCCCGGATCCAGCCGATCCAGGAACCAGAGTCGCTCCTGCCCGAAGCTGAGCGGCGCCTCCTTCGATCGGAGAGCCCGTTCCCGCAGCAGGCGCTTGAGCCGGGCCCGCTTGTCGTTCGAGGAAATCCCTCGTTGGTTCTCGGACGGATCCTTCATTCCATTCCACCGTCCGCTGGCGGTGCCTGCGGACAGTCCTTGCGACACCCACTCCTCAGAGCGCAACCACGCGGTTCCATTGGACGCACGCTGGTAGTCACTGGTTTTTCGGATAGCCTCGCTTCAACAGAACCACGCCGTTATATACCCTGGCCACGAGCCAACCCAGCACGAAGCCCAGGACAAAGCCGTAAGCCAATCCGATGAGACTTCCGACGAAAGTAACCGAGTAGCCGATGAAAAACTGATTCAACAGGCTCAGGTGAGGTCCTACCGGCTCCCCCCCCTTCAAGACCAGCCAGTTGGTGGCCACGAAGAGCATCAAGCCGGCCGCCATGCCGGACGCGAGCCCCACGACGGTTCCGTTCAACCGAAGGACGGCGCGGGCCAGCTGCTCGTCTTCGGAAACCTGGTTCAAGGTCCGATCCTCGGGGCCGAAGGCACTCGAGGTGGCACTCTGGGCTGGGTCGATTCGAGAATCGCCAGAGAATCGTCCATGCTCGAACCGTCCCTCCGCACCTCCTCGTGATAGTCCCGCTCCACGTTGACCTCCCACAGCCCGTGGTTGGCGCCCTCGATGTTCCTGACCGCGAGCATGGCCGTCAGCATCGAATGGTCTTGATTGTTGTATTTGTGCATTCCGTTGCGGCCGACCAGCTGCAGGTTGGCGAGCGGCGCCAGGAACTTCCGGATGATCGTGAGCGCTTGACGATGGTTGGAATCGTAGACCGGATATGCCTTCGGAACTCGCACCACCATGCCATCGATGATTTCATCGGGTTCGGCGAGGCCGAGCGTTTTCAGCTCCGTCTTCGCCAGCATGATCAGTTCCTCGTTGGACATGGTCCACAGGCCGTCTCCCTCGAAACAGAAGTACTCGAGACCCAGGCAGGTCTTGCTTCGATCGGGAAGCATATCCGGGCTCCAGTTCTTGAAATTCTGAATCCGGCCGAGCTTGACCGAAGGATCGTGGACATAGATCCAATTGTCGGGAAAAACATGTTCCTTATCGACGATAAGCGCTACGGTGATGAAGTCCCGGTAGTTGAGGCTTCTCGCCGCCTCCTGGACCTCGGAAGGCGCGCTCGGGTCCAACCGGTCGACGAGTTCCCTGATGGGCATGCTGCTGATGAAATGAGTCCCTTCGAAGGTCCGACTCTGGCCGTCGATGACGACTTCCAGGGCGCGCACCCGATTTTCGCTATGCACGATTCGCCGAACGGCGGCGTTCAGCAGGATCTCGTTTCCGCATCCACGCACGAAGCTCGCCGCCGCGTCCCACATCATTCCCGGACCCCGGCGGGGATAGTGGAACGAATCGATGAGCGAGGTGACGGTGGCCGACCCGCCGGTATTGGCCTGTTTGAGAAGAGCGTTCTTGACCGCGGTAAACAGCGACAAGCCTTTGATCCGCTGCGCCGCCCAGTCGGCGCTGATCTCCGAGCAGGGAATGCCCCAGACCTTTTCGGTGTAGGTCTTGAAGAAGATCCGGTAGAGCCGCCGGCCGAACCGGTTGGATACCCAGGCTTCCAGGGTGTCTTCCGGGGTGATCGGGAACAGCTGCGCCCGGACGTAGCTCAAGAGGATGCGCAAGCTGTTCCAGAGTCCCATCCCGCGCAAGGTATTCGCCACCCGAAGCGGATAGTGAAACAGCACCTTGTTGTAGTAGATCCTGGAGAGTCGCTCGCGGCGGCAGAAGTCCTCGTCTCCGAGGATCTCGCGCCAGAGGTCATGGATTACCTTCACCTTGGTGAAGAATCGGTGCCCTCCGATGTCGAAGAGGTAGCCCCGGTAGTTTATCGTCCTCGATAGCCCGCCGACCACGTCGTCCTTTTCCAGAACGACGGTGGAGGTTCCGGTCTTGCTGAGCTCGTAGGCGGCGGTGAGCCCGGCGGGACCGGCGCCGATGATGATGACTCGGTTGGCGGATGACATTGTTCCGGCTGCGTCGGCTCTGCCCCTTGTCAAACCCGATCGAGGAAGTCACTGAGTCGCGACATTTCCGCTTTCTTCCGCACGACTCGAAGGTAGAGGGCGAGCGATGCGTTCCGAAGCAGCGCGATGAACCACCCCAGCAGAAACCCGGTGAGGAACCCGTAGCACAGACCCACGAGGGCACCCGTGAACGTGACTTCATATCCAGGGTAGTACTGGGAAAGTAGCTTGAGGTCGAGACCGCCGGCCTCGCCCCCCTCCAGAACGACCCAGACGGTGACACCCAGGATCAAGAGCCCGAGGACGGCACCCACGGCAACGCCGAACGCGGCTCTATCGATCCTGGCGAAGGCGTGCAAGATGAGCTCATTCGACGGCCTCGACCGCGCGGCATCCGGGCGGCGCTCCCCCGACATAGGCCCCCCTTTCGCTGGTGCTGGGGGGAAAGGGTAATCGGCAGTACCCGAGGATGTCAACCCTCTGTCGGAGGCGGCGCACCGTCGCCTCTCGCTTCGCCCCTGGAACCCCTTCTCACAAAAGCCGCGCGTTGCGGGACGAATTCGACTACAATCCGGAGCCCAGAGGAAGTCCGGTGTCGAAGATCGAGCCGCTTTCGGAGCCTTCGCGTTCGCCGAGCGTGAGCGCGATCATGCCGGTCTACAACGGAAGGTCGTACCTGGAAAAGAGCCTTCCCCCTCTTCTGGAGATGCTGGGACGGGACCTTCTCGAAGTCATCGTCGTCGACGACTCCTCGACCGACGGCTCTCGTGAGCTCGCGGAGCGCTTGGGCGCGCAGGTGATTTCTTCGGGTGGAAGGCTGGGTCCGGCGGGTGGCCGGAACCTCGGGGCGCGAAAGGCGCAGGGAGACGTTCTGCTCCTGGTAGACGCTGACGTGGGATTGCATCACGGTGCAGTGGAGAAGGTCCGATGTGCCATGGCCTCCGGCGAAGTGGCGGCGGTCTTCGGATCCTACGACGATCGGCCGACGGACCCCGGTTTCTTCAGTCAGTACAAGAACCTGCTGCACCATCACACTCACCAGCGCGCCGCTGAGGAGGCTTCCACTTTCTGGAGCGGCTGCAGCGCGATTCGAAAGGATGCTTTTCTGGCGAGTGGCGGGTTCGACTCCGAGCGCTATGCGCGCCCCTCCATCGAGGACATAGAGCTCGGCTATCGTCTTCGCGCCGCCGGAGGCAGGATCCGGCTGCTGCGCGATCTCCAGGGAACCCATTTCAAGCGGTGGACGCTTGCGGAGCTTCTGGAGACCGACATCTTCCGGCGCGCGATCCCCTGGTCCAGACTGATTCTCGAGAATCCTCATTCGAAAGCGGACTTGAACGCGCGACCGGGCGAAATGGTAAAGGCCGCGATGGCCATGGGATTCTTCGCGGGCGTCACTCTCGCCCTGAGCGGCTTCGTCCCGGCCTGGACGCCTACCGTTCCACTGATCGTCGGCTCGATGTCGAACCTGCCGCTGTTCTCCCTCTTTTACCGGCGAAGAGGTTTGCTTTTCACGGTGGGCGGCCTGCTCTTTCATCAGTTCTACTACCTCTACAGCAGCCTGGCGTTCAGCTTCTGCTACGTCGGCCATTCGCTCCGCTATTCCCGAAGAGTCAAGTGAGCCCGCGTGCGGGCCGCTCGCGCCCGCGCATCGCCACTCAGGCGTTCGTCCGACGGGGAGGCTCGGCTCCTCGGCGTCTGCTCGTTGTGAAAGATACGGATGTTCTGCTACAACTGGCGCACTCGAACTTGATTCGGCGCGAGGCGCCGTTGAGTGAAGGCACTGAAACTCTTTCGGCGCGGGACCCCGGCCTGAACGCCGATGCGCCTTGGACCGGCGCTCGCTGCGGGAGGATACGAGTTTGCTGAACTGGCTTTCCCTGATGGCGAAGGACCTGAAATTCGCCGCCCGGCTCCTGTTCAGGAGCCCCGGCGTGAGCGCTCATCGCCGTCACCGCCCTCGCCATCGGAATCGGCTTGACGACTTCGATGTTCAGTATCGTCAACGGCACCATTCTTCGAGGGCTTCCTTTCGAGGAATCGCAACAGCTCCTGAGCGTCATGACGTACAAGCCCGAGGACGGGGTGACACAGCCCGTCGCCGTCCAGGATTTTGCCGACTGGCGCGAGCGCCAGACGTCGTTCCAGGAAATGGCGGTATGGAGGAAAGACCTGGCGTTCCTGCGAACGCCGGACGGGAAGGCGGAGCGCTACGACGCAGGTTATGTGAGCTCCAACCTGTTCGACCTGCTCCGGGTGCAGGCCCACCTCGGCCGCACTTTCGTGGAGGAAGACGAGCTTCCCGGTTCCGAGCCGGTGGTGGTGCTGGCTCATGGGCTCTGGCAGAACCGCTTTCAGCTGGATCCTTCGATCATCGGCCAGAGGCTAGTGATCAACGGCCAGATCCGGAGCGTCGTCGGGGTCATGCCCGAAGGATTCGCCTTTCCGATTCGAGAGCAGCTATGGATCCCGGTAAATACCCGACACCTGGGACCCAGGGACGGTTGGGGCCGCTACTTCGTCATCGGCAGGCTTGCCCCGGAATCGTCCGAGGCCGAGGCGCAGGTGGAGCTCTCTTCGATCGCACAGAGGCTGGCCCTGGAGTATCCCCAGACGAACCGGGGCTTCGACGTGATGGTCGGACCCTATATCAATGAAGTGATCGGCGAACGGATCGTCAACCTGGCGTACATGATGCTCGCCGCCGTCTTCGGCGTGCTGCTGGTGGCCTGCGCGAACGTGGCCATTCTACAGCTGACCCGCGCCACCCTCCGCACCAAGGAGGTGGCGGCGCGTCTCGCTCTCGGCGCGAGCCGGGCGCGGGTCATGGCCCAGTCGCTGTCGGAAGCGTTCGTGTTGTCCGTCGCCGGAGCGCTGGTCGGCCTGGTGGTTGCACAGTTTCGCATCGAGAAGTTCAACGAGGCGCTCCAATCCGCGCCCATGATTCCGTTCTGGCTCAACGTCCGCCTGGACAACGCGTCGCTCTTCGTGGTCCTCGGTTTGACGGTCTTTTCGAGCTTGATGTCCGGAGCCCTGCCGGCGATTCAGAGCTCCCGGACGCCGCTCGCCGAGATCCTCAAGTCGGAGTCAGGGGCGTTCCGTCGGCCCCGGCCTGCGCCGCCTCACCAAGTGGCTGGTGATCGTGGAACTCGGCCTGTCCTGCGGGCTGCTGGTGGGCGCCGGGTTGATGATCCGGACGATCGTCGAGCTCGAGAAGATGAACTTCGCGTTCGCTACCGAGGACGTTCTCACCATGCGCGTGACCCTCGACGACTCGGAGTATGGCGAGAAGGAAAGCCGGGTCGCCTTCGCTTCCGAAGTCGTGGCGAAACTGAGGACGAGCCCCGGCGTAGAGGCGGTCGCTTTGACCTCCCACCTCCCGGGGATGGGCTCCGGTGGAGCGAACTTCATTCTCGAAGGAACGGCGACGCCGCAGAAAGACCGCGGCACCGAAGCTCGCTTCGCCGAAGTATCTCCCGATTTTTTCGACACCTTCGGGGTTCGTTTGCTGGCCGGGCGTCCGTTTCGGGAAAGCGACGACTCAGACCTCGGCGCGGGTGGTCATCGTGAACCAGAGCTTCGTCGAATCGCTACCTGCCGGGCGAGAATCCGCTGGGCAGACGGCTTCGAATATACGGGCTCGGGCCGGATATCGCGGATTGGACGATCGTCGGCCTGGCGCCCGACCTGGCGATGAACCGTCGCCGCCCGGGAACCGGATTCGTGGACGAGGACTCGGCGGGCTTCTACGTGCCTCTCGCTCAGAGTCCGACTCCGTACATGGGAATCGCCGTGCGTACCAACCGACCGCCGTTGTCCCTGCCCCAATTGGTCCGGGCCGAGGTGGAGACCATCGCTCCCGGCCAGCCGGTATACGACGTCAACCGGCTGGATCGTGCCATCGAGGATCAAAACGTCTACTACTGGCTGATCGGCGAGGGCTTCTCGCTTCTCGGGTTCTCCGCGCTTTTCCTCGCCTCGATCGGCCTGTATGGAATCATGTCGTCGTCGGTGAATCGCCGGCGGCGGGAGATCGGAGTTCGGGTGGCGATGGGGGCGGAAGCGGGGAACGTCCGCGGGATGATTCTGCGACAGGGGCTGTACCAGTTGTGCCTTGGAATCCTGCTGGGATTGACGCTTGCCGTGACGTTCGCCGGGATGCTCGAAGTGACCTTGTTCGAGGTGAAGCCGTGGGATCCGTTCGTCTTCGCCACCGTGGTTCTCGTACTGTTCCTCGCCGGTACGATAGCCTGCATCATCCCGGCGCGGCGGGCGACGCGCGTCGACCCGGTGGAGGTGCTGCGAGTGGAATGAGCCGGCGGCGGTTCATCGGAGCCTTGGGGAGGGCCGAGGACGACCATCGGCCTCCTCGCCCGCGAGCACGAAGTCGTTCCACGCGATCACTTTCAGATTGGACGGTTTCTTGACCCGCAGAGCCTCGATGACCGCTCGAGCCAGCTGGAGATCCGTGATCAGCGGCACGCCGTGATCGACGGCGCTTCGGCGGATGAAGTACCCGTCGGGCCGACCGAGAGCGTCATACTCCCGCGGTACGTTGATCACCAGGTCCACCCGGTTGGCTTCGATGAGCGCGGGGGCGCTGCCCTCGCCGGATTCGCTCTTGGCTACGGGAACGCATCGGATACCCAGCGTCTCCAGCATCTCCGCGGTTCCCGCCGTGGCATAGATGGGGAGTTTGAGCTCGTCGGCGATGACTTTCGCTTCGTCGGCGAACGAGTACTTGTCGGCCAGCGGTCCGAGCGAGAGCAGCACCCCGCGCTCCGGAAATCGAAATCCGGTCGCAATGAGTCCGCTCAACAGGGCCTCGTTCAGGTCGCGGCCGAGACAACCCACCTCTCCGGTGCTCGCCATTTCTACCCCGAGCAACGGGTCCGCTCCGACCAGCCTCGAGAACGAGAACATGGGGACCTTGACCCCGACGTAATCGAGGTCGAGGCTGCGATTCGTCACTTCCTGCCTCACGGCCAGCATGCGCCTCATGGCCTCGGCGGCGAAGTTCTGTCCGGTGACTTTGGACACGAAGGGAAAGCTACGGGAGGCGCGCAGGTTGCATTCGATGACCTTGACGGTGTTGTGCCTGGCGAGGAACTGGATGTTGAACGGGCCCGTGATCTCGAGCGCGCGCGCGATAGCGACCGAGATCTCCTTCACCTGCCTGATGGTCGCGATGTAGAGGGTCTGGGGCGGCAGGACGAGAGTCGCGTCTCCGCTGTGAACTCCGGCGTCCTCGATGTGCTCGGTGATCGCCCAGAGCACGAGCCGGCCTTCGTCGGCCACGCCGTCCAGCTCCACTTCACGAGCGTGGGTCTCGAACTTGGAGACCACCACCGGATGTTCGCGGGAAACCCGCTTCGCCCTGGCCAGGATCCGCCGGAGCTCGTGGGCCTCGTGAGCCACGCTCATCGCCGCGCCGCTCAGGACATAGCTCGGCCTGACCAGCACCGGGTATCCACCCAGGCGCTCCACGATGGAATCGACCTCGGAAACGTCTCCCGCGTGCGCCCACTGGGGCTGCGCGATCCCGAGCTCGTCCAGGAGCGCGCTGAACTTGGACCGGTCCTCGGCGCGGTCGATATTCTTCGGATGCGTCCCGATGATGGGATGCCCGGCGTCGTGGAGCCGGAGTGCCAGGTTGTTGGGGATCTGGCCGCCCATGCTCACCACGATCCCGTCCGGCTTCTCCGTTTCACAGAGGTGGAGAACCGTCTCCAGGCTGATCTCGTCGAAAACGAGTCGATCGCACACGTCGTAGTCCGTACTCACGGTCTCGGGGTTGTAGTTGAGCATGATGGTCTCGTACCCCAGAGCCGAAGCCGCTTGTACCGCGTGAACCGCGCACCAGTCGAACTCGACGCTGGAGCCGATGCGATAGACTCCCGAGCCGAGCACCATGATCTTCTTCCTTGAAGAGGGGCTCACCTCGCTCTCGCTCGCGTGGTAGCTGGAATAGAGGTAGTTCGTCTCGGCGGGAAACTCGGCCGCCATGGTGTCGATGCGGGAGAGGTGCGGGCGGATGCCCGCCTGACGGCGCCGCTTGCGATTCGCTCCCCGCGGCTCGCGGCGAAGGTCGTCGATGGCGTGATCGGAGAAGCCGAGTTTCTCGGCGCGCTCGATGAGCTCGACCGGCAGAAATGGTTTCGCCCGCGCGATCTCGAGGGAGATCGCAACGATGGGCTCGATGGCCCGGAGGAACCAGCGATCGATGTGGGTGAGGGCGTGAATTCGATCGAACGACATCCCGGTGGCGATCGCCTTCGCCACGGCGAAGATGCGGCGGGGGGTCGCGCGGCTGAGCTCCGATTCGAGATCGGCGAACTCGAACGCGTCCGGATCGAGTCCCTTGACCCCGATGTCGAGCATGCGAAGGGCCTTCTGGATGGCCTCGGGGAAGGACCGGCCGATGGCCATCACCTCGCCGACGCTCTTCATCTCGCTTCCTATGGACTCGACCGCGCCTCGGAATTTCTCTAGATCCCAGCGAGGCACCTTGCAGACGATGTAGTCGAGGGAAGGCTCGAAGAAGGCGGTGGTGCGCCGGGTGATCCGGTTCGGGATCTCTGGAAGGGTGTAGCCGAGTGCGAGCTTGGCCGCGACGTAGGCGAGAGGGTAACCCGTGGCTTTGCTCGCGAGAGCGCTCGACCGGGACAGCCGGGCGTTCACTTCGATGACGCGATAGTCCAGCGAGCGCGGATCGAGGGCGAATTGCACGTTGCACTCGCCGACGATGCCGAAGTGGCGCACGACGCGGATCGCGATCGAGCGGAGCAGCTGAAACTCCGCGTCGTTCAGGGTTTGAGAGGGCGCGACCACGATCGATTCGCCGGTGTGGATCCCCATCGGATCGAGGTTTTCCATGTTGCAGACGGCGACGCAGTTGTCCCGGCAGTCGCGCACCACCTCGTATTCGATCTCCTTCCAGCCGCGGAGGTACTCCTCGACCAGAACCTGGGTCATCCCGCCCGAGAAAGCCCGAGCCAGGGCCTGGTCGAGCTCCCCCTGGCTCTCGACGACGCCACTGCCTTTGCCGCCCAGGGCGTACGCGCCCCGGAGCATGACGGGAAGACCGATGGCGCTCGCCGCCTCTCGGGCTTCCGATGAATTTGCGCAAGCCCGGCTCCTGGCCACCTTGACTCCGATTTCCTCCAATTCCTGGTTGAACCTCTGGCGGTTCTCCGTGTCCTCGATCGCCTGGACCGGCGGCCCCAGCACGCGGATGCCGAGCTCGTCGAGAAAGCCGCTGCGATGGAGCTCGAGTCCGCAGTTCAAAGCGGTCTGCCCGCCGAAGGAGAGGAGAATCGCGTCCACGCTCTCTTTCTTCGCAACCTCCGCCACGATTTCGGGCGTGACCGCATAGAGATAGAGGCGATCCGCCATCCCGTCGCTGGTCTGGATGGTGGCGATATTGGGATTGACGAGGACGCTCTGGATTCCCTCTTCCGACAGGGCCTTGATCGCCTGTGAGCCCGAGTAATCGAATTCACCCGCCTGGCCGATCTGGAGCGCTCCCGAGCCGAGCACCAGGACTCGCTTGGGTTTTCGGGACAGATAGATGCCGTACACGTCAGGACCGGGCCATCGCTCCGACGAGGCGCAGGAAGTCGTCGAACAGGAAGTCGGTGTCCTTGGGGCCGGGACACCCCTCGGGATGAAACTGCACGCTGAAGTACGGCCGCTGGTGCGAGCGGATGCCCTCGTTGGTCCCGTCGTTGACGTTCACGAACCACGGCTCCCACTCGTCCGAGAGCGCGGTTTCATCGACGGCGTAACCGTGATTCTGACTCGTCACGAAGCACCGGCGGCTCAGGAGGTCCTGGACGGGCTGATTGACGCCACGATGTCCGTAAGGAAGCTTGTAGGTCTTCCCTCCCGCGGCCAGGGCCAGGATCTGGCTGCCGAGACAGATCCCGAAGATCGGCTTCCGGAAGGAATCGAGAAGACCTCGAACCTGCTGCACGAGCGAGGCGAGATCCTGGGGATCCCCGGGTCCGTTCGCGATCACGATCCCGTCCGCCTCGGCCGCGGGCCCGGAGAGCGACAGGTGCCAGGGAACCCGGTGCACGCTCGCCCCTCGCGTAAGGAGAGAGCGCACGATGTTGTCCTTCGCCCCCACGTCCACGAGAAGGATTCGGAGCGGTCCACCGGGATAGCGGATGGGCGCCCGGGGGGCGACCACCCGGAACACCTCCTCGGCCATGTCCACCGACTCGGCCCGACCCCTGGCTTCGGTCGGCTCGAGGTCGCCGGGAAAGAGCCATCCGGCCATCGTCCCCCGTTCGCGAAGGCGGCGCGTGAGCGTCCTGGTGTCGATACCGGTGATCGCCGGGATGGACTCTTCGCGAAGCCATTCCCCCAGCGAGCGACTCGCGGCGTGATGGCTGTAACCGTCGACATAGTTCTGAACGACGAGGCCCTGCACCTGAATCGCGCCGGACTCGAAGGGAGGATCGAGGCTCCCGGGTGCGCGGGGAGGGGGCACACCGTAATTGCCCACGAGGGGGTACGTGCAGACGAGGATCTGGCCGCGGTAGGAGGGATCGGTGAGCGCCTCGACGTACCCGCTCATGCCGGTGTTGAACACAACTTCCCCCTTCACCGAGCGCGCCGCTCCGAAAGCCTTCCCCTCGAACTCGGTGCCATCTTCGAGGACCAGTTTCATCGAGCCGGGCTCGCGTTCGACATCGGCGATGGCTTCGCTTTGCGCATTGCTCGGTTGTTTCACGGCGTCGGTTTCCTTAGATTGAGGGGAAGCGTATTGTAAACCGAGCCCGGGGGGACTTGCGCCCGTTGACCGGGCCCCTGGTTGGGCTTACGATACGGGCTCCCCCCGGTTGCGCGCGGGTGCTTGATCGCGAACGAACCCATGAACATACTCGGAATCTCCGCCTTCTACCACGACAGCGCCGCCTGCGTCGTCCGGGACGGAGAGATTCTGGCGGCGGCTCAGGAGGAGCGTTTCACCCGCAAGAAGCACGACCATGATTTCCCGGAGCGCGCGATTGCTTACTGTCTCACCGAGGCTGCGCTCCGAGTGGAAGATCTTGACGTCGTCGCGTTCTATGACAAGCCCCTTCTCAAGTTCGACCGGATCCTCGAGACTTACATCGCGTACGCTCCCCGCGGCTTCAAGATCTTTCTCAAGGGACTTCCGTTGTGGCTGAAGCAGAAGCTTCACACCCCGAGGGAGCTCGAACGAGGCCTCGCCGGTCGATATCGGGGGCGCTACGTCTTCACGCGGCACCACGAATCGCACGCCGCCAGCGCGTTCTTCCCGTCGCCCTTCGAGCGCGCCGCCATCCTGACTCTCGACGGAGTCGGGGAATGGTCGACGGGGAGCATCGGCATCGGCGAGGGAAACCGGATCCGGCTGCTGAAGGAGCTGCGGTTTCCGCACTCCCTGGGGCTCCTCTATTCGGCCTTCACTTACTTCTGCGGCTTCAAGGTGAACAGCGGCGAGTACAAGCTCATGGGGCTCGCGCCTTACGGCGAGCCGAAATACGCCGACCTCATCCGCGAGAAGGTGCTCGATCTGCGGTCCGACGGCTCGTTCCGGATGAACATGTCCTATTTCGCCTTCTGCTACGACGACGTGATGACGTCCCGAGAGATGGACAAGCTGTTCGGAGGCCCTCCGCGATCGATGGAGAGTCCTTTGACCCAGCGAGAGATGGATATCGCGGCCTCCATCCAGGAAGTCACCGAGCAGATCATGCTCGGAGCGGCTCGCTACGCGCACGAGCTCACTGGAGCCCGTGATCTGGTAATGGCGGGAGGCGTCGCTCTGAACTGCGTCGCCAACGGACGGATCCTGCGGGAGGGGCCGTTCGAGCGGATCTGGATCCAGCCGGCGGCGGGCGATGCGGGGGGGGCCCTCGGAGCGGCGCTCTTCGTGTGGCATCAGCTTCTCGGGCACGAGCGAGTACCTCTCGCGAGCGGCGATCGTCAGCACGGCTCTCTCCTCGGACCGGAGTATTCCGACGAGGAGATTCGCGCGTGCCTGGAGAGCTGCGGCGCGGTCTATCGCTACTACTCGTCGGAAACGGAGCTGGTCGAGGAGATCGCGTCGCTCATCGCCTCGGAGAACGTGGTCGGTCACATGGAAGGGCGGCTCGAGTTCGGGCCGCGGGCGCTCGGGAACCGCTCCATCCTCGGCGACGCGCGCTCGCCGAAGATGCAGTCGGTGATGAACCTCAAGATCAAATTCCGGGAGTCGTTCCGGCCGTTCGCTCCGGCGGTGCTCCGCGACCAGGTGCATCAGTACTTCGAGATGCGCTCCAACGAGGATAGTCCCTACATGCTGCTGGTGGCCCCCGTTCGCGCCGACAAGCGAGTCCCGACGAGCGAGAACGGTGCGCGCGGGATCGACAAGCTCAAGCAGCTCCGGTCGGTGGTGCCCGCCATCACCCACGTCGACTATTCGGCTCGGGTCCAGACCGTCGATCCCGAGCGTCACCCCCGCTTTCACCGCATCCTGAAGAAGTTCGAAGAGATGACCGGATGCCCGGTGGTGATCAACACCAGCTTCAACGTGCGCGGCGAGCCCATCGTGTGCACTCCCCAGGATGCGGTGCGCTGCTTCATGGCCACCAACATCGACGCCCTGGTCGTCGGCCGTTTCCTGCTGAGGAAAGCGGAACAACGGCTGCCTCACGAGGGCGACGTCGAGAAGTACCTCTCGAGCTTCACCCTGGACTAGATCATGCTCGTTCAACTCAATCTTCGACCCGAGCCGCGGCAGCTTCGACAGTTCGGATGGATCGCTCTCGTCGGTTTCGGTCTCCTGGGCTCCGTGCTCATCTGGAAGGGAGAGCTCTTCGGCGCGAGCTTCGGCTCGGCCGCCCGCCCCGTGGCCTGGGCGCTATGGGCGGTCGGGGCGGTATCTGCCCTGCTGTCGATCGTTTGGCCCCAGGGCAACCGGCCGCTGTTCGTGGGGCTGGGAGTCCTCACGTTTCCCATCGGATGGGTGCTCAGCCACGTCGTTCTCGCGGTCTTGTTCTTCGGCGTGCTGACCCCCGTCGGCCTTCTGTTTCGCCTCCTGTCGCGCGACGCGCTGGAGCGGGCATTTCGACCCGAAATGAAGAGCTACTGGGTCGACTTGCGCGACGTGAAGGACGAGAGAGAATATTTCCGTCAATTTTGAGCAAGGAGGAGTCGCGTGGCATTCGAGGATGAGCTCGCGCAGGAGAAGCGGCCGGGTCTGGCCACCGAGTATTGGAATTTCCTGAAGCAGAACAAGAAGTGGTGGCTGCTGCCGATTCTCCTCGTGGTCTTCCTGCTCGGGCTGCTGGTATTCCTGGGCGGATCGGGCGCCGCACCTTTCGTCTACACGCTGTTCTGAGAAGCGTCCGTACCAACCGCTGATTGCCGGCCGCCGCGCCCGCCTCGGGCCCCGCTTCGCAGTCTTCGGGACCCTTGCGCGGGGGGGCTACTCGCCCGCGAGCTTGTAGAGGTGCCGGTAGCCCCTGAGGTACATCTCCTTCCCCGAGAGTACGGGCGACGCGTCGAATCCGTCGTCGAGCGAGTTCGTCGCGAGCACCTGGAGCTTGCGCCCGGAGGCGAGAACCATCGCATTTCCGTCGCGCCCGAGGACGTAGACCCGCCCCGCGGCGGCGACCGGGGAAGCGTAGATCTCCGCGACGGGCTCGATGCGTTCGGGGCCGAAGAGCGCCTCTCCGGTCTTCGCGTCGAGAGCGGTGAGGATTCCCGAGTTGCTCTTCACCAGGTACAACACCCCTTCGTAGAGCAAGGGGGAAGGGACGTAGGGGGTGTCACGATCCCGCCGCCAGAGAATCGCGGACGAAGACTCGATGTCGCCCTTCGCGTCCGCGAGGCGAACGGCGTAGGCGACGCTTCCTCGAAAGCCGCTGGTCAGGTAGACCACTCCCTCCGATTCGAGGGGTGAGGGTATCGCGTTCAAGGTGAGACCCGGTCCCTCCCAGATCCCTTCGCCGGTCTTTAGGTCGTAGCTCCGCACCTTGTTCGTTCCGGTGGTGATCACCTGGGCGCGGCCCGCGATCTCGACGACGAGCGGGGTCGCCCAGGAGGAGATCTCCTCGCGGTCCCGGCGCCAGAGCTCCCTGCCCGTGGCCTTGTCGAGGGCGACGACGAACGACTGGCCCTCGTGGTCCCAGTTCACCACGAGGATATTCCCGTGGAGGGCGGGGCTCGCCCCCTCGCCGAAACCGTTGCGGATGTTCATGTCGCCCAGATCCTTCTGCCACTTCAAATCGCCCGAGAGGTCGTAGCTGTAGAGGCCCCAGGAGCCGAAGTACGCGAAGAGGTGCTCGCCGTCGGTCAAAGCGGATGCGGAGGCGTAGCTGTTGTTCTCCTGCTTTCCCTCGTGCGGCGTCGCCCTGCCCGCGACGCGCTCCCAGACCGTCTTTCCCGTGACCCGGTCGATCGCGAGCACCCGGAACTCCTGCGCGCTGTCGACGGCGGGAGGCTGGTCGCCCGCTCGCCGCGCGTGCGGAGGAAGCGGGGGCTCGAGCCCGTCGACGCGGACCGCGGTGAGCACGTAGAGGCGATCTCCCCAAAGGATGGGCGTCGAGGAGCCGTGGCCGGGGAGGCGCACCTTCCAGACCACGTTCTCGGTCTCCGACCATTCGACGGGAGGATCCGCGTCGGGCGCGACCCCGTTCATCCGGGGGCCGCGCCACCGTGACCAGTTCGGATCCGCGGAAACGGCGGCGGTGACGGAAGACGCGAGAACGAGCCAGGCGAATGAAGGCATGGGCGTCATTGTAGCGTTCCTCCGGGATCGAGCCGAACCGACAGGACCTCGATCAATTTCGCCAGTTGATGGACGAGGGTCTCGGGCTTCCGATCGCTTTCCAGGGTCAGGCGGACCAGGAGGGTCCCTCCTTCCTCCGAAAGCGTCGCCGAGGCGCCCACGAGCTCGTATCCCCGTCGCCCCGCGAGGGCGACGGCGCGCTCGAACGCTCTCTCGGACCGTCTCAGGACCATCGCGACGGTAAATCTCACGTCGAAGCTCCCAGGAGCATCTCTTCGTTGCCGTGGTTCGGGGGCACGAGCGGCCAGACGTTCGCTTCGCGCTCGATGCGCACTTGGAGGAGGGCGGGGCCGTCGATCTCGAGCAAACGATCGATGGCCCACTCCTCGTCCTCCCCCCGCTCGACCGCGAACGCGGGAATCCCGAACGACTCCGCCAGCCGGACGAAGTCGGGGTTGTCGCTCAGGTCGATCTCGCTGTAGCGGCGCTCGAAGAACAGCTCCTGCCACTGCCTCACGAGGCCCAGGGCCTGGTTGTCCAGAAGGACGATCTTTATCGGGAGCGCGTAACGCCGGACGGTCGCGAGCTCCTGCAGGTTCATCATGAAGGAGCCGTCCCCGGCCACGTTCACCACGAGCGCTTCGGGCCGCCCGAGCTGCGCTCCGATCGCGGCGGGCAGTCCATAGCCCATCGTCCCCAGCCCACCGCTCGAGAGGTGCTGCTCGGGCCGCGAGAAGAGACCGTGCTGCGCGACCCACATCTGATGCTGGCCCACGTCGCAGGTGACGACCAGATTCTCTCCGCCTCTCCGGGTGAGCTCTCGCAGGAACCGCGGACCGCAGACGAGCTCGGACGGCGCGTCGTAGCGGGGAGCGTACCTTCGCTTGTTCTCCAGGCACTCCGCGCGCCAGGGCCCGGCCTCGAGGGGACCCGAGAGCGCGTCGAGGGAAGGGCCGAGCTCGCCGACGAGACCGACATCCGCATCCCGCAGCTTTCCCACCTCGGCGCGATCGATGTCGAGATGCACCACCTTCGCGCCCGGCGCGAACCGGCTGAGATTTCCGGTGGCGCGGTCGTCGAAACGGACGCCGACCGCGAACAGCAGGTCCGCGCCCTGGACGGCGAGATTCGCCGCCTGCCCGCCGTGCATGCCGAGCATGCCGAGAAGGAGCTCGTGCTCCGAGGGAAGAACTCCGATGCCCTTGAGCGTGGTTACCACCGGAAGGCGGGTCCGGTCGATGAAACGACGGAAACGATCGACCGCCCCGCCGAGGACGATGCCGCCGCCCGCATAGACCACGGGCTTCCTCGCGAGCTGAAGAGCGCTCCTCGCCGCCTCGAGAGCCTCCGGAATCGCGGCGGCGGTCGCGCCCTCCGCCGGGGAAATCCACTCCGGGTCGCATTCCCCGTTCGCCGTGTCTTTGGGGAGATCGATGAGGACCGGCCCGGGTCGCCCGGAGCGCGCCAGATGAAAGGCCTCGCCAATCGCCTCCGGGAGGTCCGCGGCGCTGCGGACGAGAAAGCTGTGCTTCACGACGGGGAGTGTCATCCCGAAGATGTCGACTTCCTGGAAGGCGTCGGTGCCGAGAAGGCTCGTCGGGACTTGACCGGTGATGGCGACGAGGGGGATCGAGTCCAGGAAGGCGTTCGCGATCCCGGTCACGAGGTTTGTGGCGCCGGGACCCGAGGTCGCGAGACAAACTCCGACCTTCCCCGTCGCCCGGGCGTATCCGTCGGCGGCGAGCACCGCACCCTGCTCGTGGCGCACGAGCACGTGCCGCAGCCCGGAACCGTAGAGCGCGTCATAGACGGGCATGATCGCCCCTCCGGGATAGCCGAAGACGACGTCTACCCCCTGGGACTGGAGCGCCCGAACGAGATACCTCGCAGCTTTCATCGCATCTTCTCCAGGAAGAAGCCCCGAAAAACCAAAAGCCCCGCCACCCTCTCGGGTGCGGGGCTTGGTGAGCTTCGTGAAAACGGCTCAGGGAGGCCCGCACCTCCCCCGAATAATGACGATGGTCTGGATCTTGGTCGCGAAAGTCATGGTCTTGGGAACCTTCACAAGTATACCCTCTTTTCCGCGCCGTTTCAGGAGAACAGGAGCAGGGTTCGCTGAATGGTCCAGTACGCTCCGAGGGAGCCCACGGCGTAGCCGGGAAGCGCCGCCGCGAAGCGGGGCCAGCGAATCTCGAGGATCCGGAAGGAGCGCTCGAGGAGCAGCACCAGGATCACGAAGAAGATCTGGCCCACCTCGACCCCCAGGTTGAAGAGCAGGAGGGCGATGGGAATCTCGGCCCGAGGCAGCCCCATGGTAGTGAGCCCGCTGGCGAAGCCGAAGCCGTGCAGGAGCCCGAAGGCGAAGGCCACGATCCAGGGATGGCGAATCGTGAAGCTCGTTTCGCCACGCCACACGCGCACGATCTCCGGCCCGAGGAACAGGATGCTGAGGGCAATCGCGGCATTCAGGGGAGGCAGCGGAGCCGAAGCGTACCCGAGGGTCGCGATGGCGAGGGTGATGCTGTGCGCGAGCGTGAAGGAGGTGATGGTCTTCGCCAGCATCCATCGATCGGAGACGATGAGAAGAAGACCAAGGACGAACAGCAGGTGATCGACGCCGAGGAGGATGTGCTCGACGCCGAGCCGCAGATAGGCGAGGGCGCGCCCGCCCGTGGTGGTGACTGCTCCCAGTGTCACCGTCGGCGTCGAAGGACGAAGGAGGTGGCTTTCGACCCGGCCGTCGGAGTGGTGGATACGGATGAGCACGTCGGTGACCGTGGTCTCGAGCCCCGCGATCCGGAGAGTCTTTCCCGCGATTCCTCCCTCGCACTGGAGCGTCCCTCGAACCAGCACCGCTCCCGGAGTGATCTGCTGCCGGTCGGGAGTCAGAAGCCGGCACCCGTCGGGAACGACCGGGGCGATACGGATCTCGATCTCGCCCCCCGCAGGTTTCTTCCACAGGAGCTCGTACGTCCCGTCCCCCGATTCTCTGAGCTCGAGGTAGCCGGGACGAATCTCGTGGGTCCAGGCGGCAGAGGCAATCGCGAGTGCGGAAAAGATGAGCGCCGCCCGCCTCATGGGACGCTCGCTTTCGGCTCCACCACCACCTCGTACTGCGAGAGCAGCCGCTCATAGCGAGCGTCGAGCTCCGCCTTCCGCCGCGCCGCCAGGAAATCCCGCTCCACGACGTCGCGAACGTCGGAGAGCGCGGGAACAAGCCCCTCGACCCGCTCCTCGACCCGGACGAGGTGGAGCCCGTATCCCGACTCGAGGGGCCCCGACCACCGGCCCGGCTCGATAGCGAGGATCTTCGTCGCGAACACCTCGCCGAACATCCGGCCGACGTCGCTCCGTGCCGCGAGGGGAACCTCCCGAGGGAGCATCAGCGGATCGCCGAGAGCTTCGATGGAAGCGAGGGAAACGTCGCCGCCGGCTCGCGTGAGATCGTCGAGAATCTCGCGAGCGAAGGCCTCGGCGTTCCCGCCCCTTCGATCGCGGCTGACGTATACCTGTCGAAACGAGACTCGCGGCTCGCTTCGAAACGACTCCGCGTGCTTTTCGAGCCACAGCGAAAGGTCCTCGTCGGTCGGGGGATGGGACTCGAGGCTGTCTTCGACCATGAACTCCAGCTTCTGCTGGAGCCGGCGCCGTATCACGGTGTCGTCCCGGTCGAGGCCCATCGCGATCGCCTCGCGGATCGCCACCTCTTCGCGGACGTAGTCGTCGACCAGCCCCTGGAGCTCCTCGTCGCTGGGCGGACGTAGCCAGACGGCCTCGAAGCTCTGTGCGAGGTGCTCGATCTGGCCGCGGGTGATCACGATGCGTCGCTCTCGGTCTCCTCCGCCTCCCCATTCGAATAGGAGGAACAGGGCCGCCCCAATCAGCAGGAAGTGAACCAACGGCTCACGAATCATCGCGCGAGTCCCGTAACGAAAGCCCGTCCATCCTGAAGGCCGAGGTCGCAAGCCTCCTCGAGCAGAGAACGGCGGGTCGTGGTCCTGCGGACGGGAAGGGATCGACTGGGCCGCACGACGTCGATTCGCACGCCTCTCGGGGGGGATTCCAGGAGGCGAGCCGCGTAGCGATAGCGGAGGTGGCGCTCGGCCAGCGATCTTCGGATCGCTGGACTCGGGGAGAAGAGCCGGTCGAAGACCGCGAGCGGGGAGCGCTTCCGACCGCGCCTTTCGATCGGGCTGGTCAGGACCAGGACGACCTCGGTGGCTCCGAGCTCGATCGCCTTCTCGACGGGAACCGGATCGGAGACCCCTCCGTCGACGTAGAGCCGCCCCTGATAGGGGACTTCCTTCCGGGAGAAAAAGGGCAGCGAGCAGGTGGCGCGGATCGCGGTTACCAGGTCGTCCTCGTGGTTCGTGAGGTATCGGCTCTCACCGGTATCGCAGTCGGTGACTCCGATGTAGAGAGGGGTCTTCGAGCCCCGCAGGGCGTCGAGGTCGAGGGGACAGAGCCGCAGCGTGACCTCGAGCGCGAGGTAGTCGATGTCCATGACGCTCCCGCCGGTCAGAAGCCGGCGGAAACGGACGAGCTTGTCGCCGTCGAGAAAATCCAAGTAGACCTGCCGGTTCCGCCGCGGCTGGCTGGCGAGGTACGAAGCGGCGACGCAGGCTCCGGCGGAGCAAGCCACCACCGCATCGAAGCGAAGGTGCCCCGGCCCCCGGGAGGCATCGGCCTCGCTGAACGCTTCGAGAACCCCCGCGGAGTAAACGCCCCGCATTCCCCCGCCTTCGAGAACGAGGACACGCATGGATCAAGAGAAGGTCGAGAACGGTTTCGGGCTTTCCGGAAGGTGGAGGGCGGGCTTGTCTGGGATCGAGTCGGCAGCGAAAGAAGAGAATCGACGGGAGCTCACCTATTCGCCGGCGTCTTCATCCCAATCGACGTCGCCTTCGACGGCGTCATCTTCAACGTCTTCTTCGTCGTCGTCGTCCTCGTCGTCATCCGCATCGTCATCGTCGTCCCATGCGGCCGGGTCGTCCTCGTCGTCCTCGTCATCGTCGTCGTCATCGTCGTCATCGTCGTCGTCTTCTTCTTCGTCGTCATCGACGTCTTCTACTTCATCATCGGCGTCGACATCCTCGTCGTCATCGTCCTCGTCATCGTCCTCCTCGTCGTCGTCGAAGTCGTAGTCGAGGTCTTCGTCTTCCTCGTCATCCTCGTCGGGCGGAAGGGCGAACCAGGTCGAAGTGATGTGAGCTCGGAACGAAACAATGTCGGAGGCGTCTTCCGAAGGGCAATTATCGCGTTCAAAGGTCATCATGGTCACCGATTATACAGCAGCAAAACGGACACGTCAGTACAGAAGGTACGGTTTTCGATCCCGAACGAAGCTCTCGATCGCCGGACGTTCTCTCGCGAGGATCCGTTCGAGCGGGACACCGGCGTCGATCCCGAGTCGAGGCCGCTCCGTTCCCAGAAGGAGATCGATCCAGTAGCCTCTTTCGTCCTTCACCCAACGAAACGATCCAGGGTACAGAGATCTCAGGGTCTCGATGGCCGCGAGGCCCGTTCGAAGGGGCTCGAAACGCCGAGGATCGACGATCGAGAGCGCCACTCCCCGGCAGAGCTGGTTCCGGAACCTCGGATCGGGTGACGACGCCGTCGCCCGAGGGGTGAACGTCGCGGGATCGAACCGGACTCCGGGAAGCCCGAGAGAGTTGAGCGCCGCGGCGTAGGCCGTCCCATCCACCCAGGGGGCCCCGATTTTCTCGAACGTCTCCTCGATCCCCCGACCCTCCGAGACCTCCACCCCCTCCATGAGACCGAGCGCGGGATATGCGAGCGCGGCGCGCGGCGTGCGAAGGTTGGGAGACGGCGGGCGCCATGCCAGACCGGTGTCGTCCCACAGCATGCGCCGCTCCCAACCGCGCATCGCGACCACCTTCAGGTCCAGCGTCGCCATCTCCGGGCTCGTCGCCCGGAAGAAAAGCGCCAGCTCCCCGAGGGTCATGCCGTGGAGAAGCGGAATCGCGGCAGCGCCGACGAACGATTGGTGCTCGGGCTCGAGCACCGGTCCTTCGACGCGGAGGCCGCCCTGGGGGTTCGGCCGGTCGAGAACCACGAACCGGATTCCCGCCCGCGCCGCCGACTCCATCGCGAGCTTCATGGTGCTCGCGTAGGTGAAGAACCGAACCCCGGCGTCCTGGATATCGAAGACCAGAACGTCGAGGCCCGAAATCATCGAAGGCGTCGGAGCCCGCGTCTCTCCGTAGAGGCTATGGATCGGGATTCCGGTCACGGCTTCGCGCTCGGCGGCGACGCCCTCTCCCGCCGCGGCATCTCCGTCGAATCCGTGCTCGGGAGAGAACAGCGCTCCAACGGAAACGCCCAGCTCTTCCCGCAGGACGCGGAGCGTCGGGACTCCGTCGATCGTCTGCCCGGTGGGATTGCTGATGAGCCCGACGCGTCGGCCGGCGAGATCGCCCGCCCCGTCCTCTCGCAGGACATCGATCCCCGGCCGGACCGGCGGTTCGACAGCAGGGTGCTGAAAACCGCATCCGCACCCTGCGCGAGCAGAGCGAGCCCGGCCCGAATGGGCCGCCGACATCTTCAGGCCGCGGGGGTGGGGCCCCGCGGCACGGATGCACTGTGGAGAGGCTTCCCGCGAAAAAACGAGCGCCAGGAGGAGAGCGAGGGCCTTCACCAGGCCCGGAAGCTTACACTACCTCTTCCATCCAGCCGTAGCGGTCCTCGGCCCGGCCGTGGCGGATGTCCTCCAGCCGCTTCAGGAGCTCGGGGCCGATCTTGCGTTCCTCGACGGGGGGCAGCCGAAGGACCGCCTCCTCGCTTCCGATTTGGATCACGGGAGATATGGTGGCCGCGGTGCCGATGCCGAAGGCTTCCTGGAGCTTCCCTTTCGCGTGCGCCTCCTGAATCTCCTCGATTGCGATCCGGCGCTCCTCCACCTTGACCTTCATCTCGCGGAGAAGCGTGAGGACGCTGTCCCGGGTGACGCCCCGGAGAATCGTGCCCGAAAGCGCCGGGGTCACGGCGACGCCGTCGATGACGAATGCGATGTTCATCGTGCCGCACTCCTCGGCGTAGCGGTGCTCCTTCCCGTCGAGCCAGAGGACGTTGTGGTAGCCCTTGTCCTGCGCCTCCTTGGCAGCGTAGTAGCTGGCGGCGTAGTTTCCGGCGGTCTTGGCTTCGCCCGTTCCGCCCTCGCAGGCGCGCACGTACTTGCGCGTCACCCAGAGCTTCACCGGCTCGCTGTAGTAAGGCCCCACGGGGCAGGTGAAGATGACGAACTTGTAGGCATCCGAAGGCCGGACTCCGATGTAGTCATCGTTCGCGAACAGGAGCGGTCGGAGGTAGAGCGCGCTTCCCTCCTTCTTCGGGATCCATGCCGCGTCGATCCGGATGAGCTCCCGCAGGCCGTCGAGGAACAGGCTTTCGGGAATCTGCGGCATCACCATCCGCTCGGCCGAGCGGTTCATGCGCAGGAAGTTGTCGCGCGGGCGGAAGAGCACGGGGTTACCCCGGACGTTCCGGTGGGCCTTCATCCCCTCGAAGATGGACTGCCCGTAGTGCAGCGCCGTCGCAGCGGGGGAGAGCTGGAGCATCCCGTAGGGAACGATTTCCCCCGGCTGCCACTCGCCCTTGCGGAAGTCGGCGACCAGCATGTGGTCGCTGAAAACCTTTCCGAACGGGAGGTCGTCGAAGTTCACCTGCGAAAGCCTCGATGCCTTCGTCCGGGTCACTTTGATTTCGCTTACGGTGGTCATGTTGCCTCGCTTTTCGCGCCGGGGGGAACTCGCGTTAAATTGTTATATGACAATGATTTGACTTCCCATTCGGCAGCATTATTGTACCTCAGGTCCGCGCCGTTGTTCGAACCGGCGTTGAACCGCGGGGCGTATTGCTTGTATAAGCCTGGTCGAGGAGCCTGTCATGAACGAGCCGCGCACGATTCTCGAGCTGCTGTCTTCGGGAAAGGATGAAAAGGCCGCCCTCGAAGCGCCCGGAAGGAGACCTTCGACCTATGGAAAGCTCCGGGCGCAGGTCGTCGAGACCGTCGATCGTCTGAACTCGCTTGGCATCGGCAGGAACGATCCCGTCGCCATCGTGCTTCCGAACGGCCCGTCGATGGCGTCGGCCTTCGTCTCGGTCGCGAGCGCCGCGCCCGCGGCCCCGCTGAACCCCGCCTACCGGGAGGAGGAGCTCGAGTTCTACCTCGGAGATCTGAAGGCCAGGCTCCTCCTCGTCGACCGCGAGAGCGGCGCCGCCGCGAGAACGGTCGCGGCGCGGCTTTCGATCCCCGTCGCCGAGATCGAAGAAATCCCCGACGACCCCGCGGGATCTTTCCGGATCGGGATGGCGAAATCGCCGACGAAGGCGCTTCTCCCGGGCCCCTCCGGGGCCGAAGACGTCGCCCTCGTTCTCCATACGTCGGGGACGACCTCCCGGCCCAAGATCGTCCCGCTCACCCACGAGAACGTCTGTGCCTCCGCGGCAAACGTCGCCGTCAGTCTCTCGCTCACGTCGAGCGACCGATGCCTCAACGTGATGCCTCTGTTCCACATTCACGGTCTCATCGCCGCTGTCCTGGCGTCGTTCTCGGCGGGAGCTTCGGTCTGCTGCACTCCGGGATTCAACGCGCTCAAGTTCTTCTCCTGGATGGAAGAGACGCGGCCCACCTGGTACACCGCCGTCCCCACGATGCACCAGGCGATCCTCGCGCGCGCCGACAGGAACCGCGACACCATCGCGCGGAATCCGCTCCGATTCCTGAGATCCTCTTCGGCCTCGCTCCCGCCCCAGGTGATGACGGCGCTCGAGCAGACGTTCGGAGCACCGGTCGTCGAAGCCTACGGGATGACGGAGGCGGCGCACCAGATGGCGGCGAACCCACTTCCGCCGCGAGCGCGCAAGCCGGGCTCCGTCGGCGTGGCCGCCGGGCCCGAGGTGGCCATCATGGACGAAGCGGGAAATCTCCTGCCGCCCGAAGTGCCCGGGGAGGTCGTCATCCGAGGGTCGAACGTCACCCCCGGGTATCAGAACAACCCATCCGCCAACGCGACCGCGTTCACCCGCGGCTGGTTCCGGACTGGCGACCAGGGTGTTCTCGACCCCGAGGGCTACCTCAGGCTCACCGGACGCTTGAAGGAGATCATCAACAGGGGAGGAGAGAAGATCTCCCCTCGCGAGGTGGACGAGGTGTTGCTCGATCATCCGGCGGTCGCCCAGGCGGTGACTTTCGCCATTCCCCACGAGAAGCTCGGCGAGGAGGTGGGCTGCGCCCTCATCCTCAAGGAGGGACTCACGGCAAGCGAGAGCGAGATCCGCGACTACGCGTCGAAGCGGCTCGCGGACTTCAAGGTGCCGCGACGGGTCCTGTTCCTCGAGGAGATCCCCAAAGGGCCTACGGGGAAGCTGCAGCGGATCGGCCTCGCGGAGAAGCTCGGTCTCGCGTGAAGATCACCATCTACGGCGCCGGCGCGATCGGGGGATACCTCGCGGCCGAGCTCGCGCTCGCGGGTGAGGAGGTTTCGATCGTGGCCCGGGGGCCGCACCTCCAGGCGATCCGCGAGCGGGGACTCAAGCTCCTCATCGAGGGTGAGGAGAAGCTCGCTCGGGTGCGCGCGGCCGAGGATCCGGGAGAGCTCGGACCCCAGGACTACGTCATCCTCACGCTCAAGGCGCACTCGGTCGCTCCGGTGGTTGCGCGGATGCGCCCCCTCCTCGGCCCCGGGACCGCGGTCGTCACGGCGCAGAACGGAATCCTCTGGTGGTACTTCTACAAGCTTCCCGGGCCGTGGGAGAACCAGAGGCTTCCCATCACCGATCCCGGCGGGACGATCTGGGACGGACTCGGTCCGGAGCGCGCGATCGGATGCGTCGTCTATCCTTCGTGCGAGATCTTGGAGCCGGGCGTGGTGCGCCATCTCGACGGCAAACGCTTCATGCTCGGCGAGCCGGACGGCACGAAGTCGGCCCGGGTGACGTCGCTTTCGAAGATCTTCACCGCGGCCGGACTCAAGGCGCCGGTCCGCACCCGGATTCGAGACGACATCTGGCTCAAGCTCTGGGGGAACGTCTCGTTCAATCCGGTGAGCGCCGTGACCGTGGCGACCCTGGAGGAGATGACCGGCGACCCGGGAACCCGGGAAGTCATCCGCAAAATGATGCTCGAGGCGGAGGCCGTCGCCCGGAAGCTCGGGGTCGACTTTCCCGTCGACGTCGATACCCGCATCGCTTGGGGAGCCGAGGTGGGGGCCCACAAGACGTCGATGCTTCAGGATCTCGAGAAGGGTCGTCCGATGGAGATCGACGCCCTCGTCGCTTCGGTCTCCGAGCTCGGCCGCCTCACCTCCGTGGCCACCCCCACCATCGACACCCTTCTCGCCCTGGTTCGCCTTCGCGCGCGCGTCGCCGGGATCTCGTCCTGACTGTTGATTTTTCGCGGATACTGCACTAAAGTTACCCCTGCTCATCGACCGTTCCGTCTCTCACAACGGTTTCGAAGCAAGCGGTTCGTGTTCACCCAGGTGCCGGGACGAATAGACCCGCGACACGAGGCAGTAACGTGGACCGCGATTACGTGTCCCGGCGTACCGGGCGTTTCGTTCCTTCCACCTCCGTCACCGTGGCCCTTCTGGAGGAGAACCTTCCGATCGCCTACGGTGTCGTTCGGGACATCTCGGACGCCGGCGCCTGCATCATGACCAACACCAGCCTGAACCCGGGAAGGACCTACCAGTTCCGGATGAGCTTCTTCGGCGGAGAGATCCTGGAGGCGGTGGCGCGCGTGGTATGGCGTGAGATCCAGCGGCCCAACGACAGCGAGCCCATGGGTGTGCCCCACGGGATCGAGTTCATCGACATCAACGACGCGAACCTCGAGAACCTGCGCCGCATCCTCAAGTCGAGGGAGTTCGGAGCGAAGAATCATTAGAGTGAATCAGTGCCGCGGGGCCCCACCCCCGCGGCCCGAAGGTGTCGGCGGCCCATTCGGGCCGGGCTCGCTCCGCTCGCGCAGGGTGCGGATGGACTCTTGAGCACTCTGCTGGTGAATCAGTGCCGCGGGGCCCCACCCCCGCGGCCCGAAGGTGTCGGCGGCCCATTCGGGCCGGGCTCGCTCCGCTCGCGAAGGGTGCGGATGGACTCTTGAGCACCCCGCTGGAACAGTTCGCAGCTCTCAGTGCATCGCTTCCATCACCGCGTCGTGAAACGCCGGCCTCAATTCGAAAATCTTCGGGTTTTCCCTGGTCGGGTGGACCCGGTTCGTCAGAAGGATGGCGAAGAGCTCCCGCTCTGGGTCGATCCAGAGCGAGGTTCCCGTGAACCCCGTGTGTCCATAGGAAGATGCGGAGAAGTGCGTGCCCGAGGAACTCGGCTGAGACGGCGTATCCCAGCCCAGGGCGCGGCTGCTGCCCGTGACCAGGTTCGCCCTTCGGGTAAATAGCTCGATAGTCTCCGGCTTCAGGAGACGACGGCCTCCATAGGCGCCTCCGTTCAACATCATCTGGGCGAAGGCGCCGAGACTTCGGGCGGTGGCGAAGAGACCCGCGTGCGGAGCGACGCCTCCGAGGCCGAACGCGTTCTCGTCGTGGACTTCCCCGTGCACCAGGCGACCCCGCCAGGGGTCGACTTCTGTGGGAGCGATGCGCGATCGAAGCGAGGCCGGAGGTCGATACATCGCGTCGTGCATTTCGAGCGGGTCAAGGAGCTCCTCTTTCGCGAGCTCCTCGAGGTTCTTGCCCGTCACCCGCTCGAGGATCTCGCCGAGGAGAAGAACTCCCAGGTCGGAGTAGACCATCTTCGAATCTCGGGGGATAGTCGAGGGGCATCTGGTAGATGGTGGACAGGTAGCCCCGCTTCGCTTCTTCCGGCGACTTCCCCTCGAATTTTCGGAACAGGTCCGTCCACCAGAGGAGACCGCCGGAGTGAGCGAGGAGATCCTTCACGAGGACGTCGTCCTTGCCTTCCCCCTGGAACTCGGGAACGTACCGCGACACCGGGCTCTCGAGAATCGAGACGCTCCCGCTCGTGGAGGATCATCGCGAGCGTGGTGGTGACGACGACCTTGGTGAGAGAGGCGATGTCGTATAGGGTGTCGGGGGTCACCCGGGGGGCGTCCTTCTCGTACGTCATCCTCCCGAACGCGCGCTCGAGGACGATCTTCCCCCGGCGCGCCACGAGAACCATCGCCCCGGGAGCGGTGCCGCTCTCGATCGCTCGCGCCACGACGTCCTGGACGCGGCCGAGACCTTCCTCGGAGAACCCGACCTCCTCAGGCGACCGGGCGTTCTCGAGCTTCATGCGCCGCGGCTCGGTCGGAATTCCATGGTCCCGAGGATACTCCGCGGAGAGCGTCACCGGAAGCTTCCCCGCGAATCCGATCTCCCCGAAGAGGGCGCGAGCGAGGGCGCGCTCGGAGGCGGGCGCGAAATCGTAGGTCGCCACAAGGGCGGTCGCTTCCGGGAGAGATCCGAGAACGTAGGGAGTCCCGAGGCTCGCGAGGACGATGGGGCGCCCGCTCTCGCGCCTGCGCTTCAGAGCCCTCGAGAAGGCTTCCGGGAGTCCGCCGCCGCGCGCATAGCTCGCGACCAGGGTCACTTCTCCCTCGGCGTTCCCGATCTCTTCCTCGAGGAGGGGCGCCGTCCTTGGGGTCACGTCGATCCGACGCACGCTCCCGGCGCGGCGGCGGAGCTCTTCGAGGAGGACGTCGGGCTCGATTTCCTTTTCGAAGTCCGGAAGAAAATCCAGCACGAGGATCGACGGAGGGGCCTCGCTTCGAAACGGAACGAGATCGCCCTGGTTCCGGACGAGGGTCACGGCCCGGCCGGCCATCTCCTCGATGCGCTCCCTGGAGACCGGAGTAGCGAGGCGCCGGGGCAGATCCCGGAGCTCGACCGTGCGGCGACGGTGGAGTGAGAGACGCTCCTTCGCCTCGAGAACGCGGCGGACGGACCGATCGATGCGCTCCTCGGAAAGCTCTCCCCGGCCGATGGCGAGGAGTATCTCGCGGTGCACCACGCGCGCATCGGGTGGAACCAGGAGGAGATCGACACCGGCCTTCAGCGCCTCGACCGCCACCTCCCCGTCCCAGGCGCTCTCGCGAGCTCCTTCCATATCGAGGGCGTCGCTCACGATGAGACCGCGAAATCCCATCTCGCCCCGGAGGACACCTTCGAGGATCTCCGGAGAGAGCGTCGCCGGGCGATCGTCTCTTCCATCGATAGCGGGAACCGCGAGATGCGCGGGCATCACCGCCGCCACTCCCGCGTCGATCGCCGCCCGGAACGGGGCGAGGCTCTCTCGCTCGAGACGATCGCGGTCGTGACGGAGCACGGGGAGAGCGACGTGGGAATCGACGTCGGTTCCCCCGTGGCCGGGGAAGTGTTTCGCCGTGGTGAGGACTCCCAGGCTCTGAGCCCGCCGAATGAAGGCGGCGCCGAGCCGGGAGGCGCGCTCCGGCGAGTCTCCGAACGAACGGGTGTCGATGACGCTGTTCTCCGGGTTGGTGTTCAGGTCGAGCACCGGATTCAGAAGTAAGTGGATGCCGAGCGCCCTCGCCTCGCGGGCAGTGACCTCCGCCTGCAGCTCGAGGTCCGCCTCGGAAGCGAAGGCACCCATCGCCATGGCCCGCGGAAACCGGCTCGCGCCCTCGACCCGCATCGCCGGCCCCCATTCGTAGTCCGACGCCATGAGCAGCGGAAGCCTCGATTCCTCCTGGAGACGGTTTCCGAGAGCCGCGGTCTCGAACGGATCCCCTTTGAAGAAGACCACGCCCCCGATACGGCCCTCGCGGGCGGCGTCGACGAGGCTCTGGAAGAGAGGGTCGGCTTCGTTCAGGAAGACTCCGTTCGATCGGGGATAGATGAGCTGTCCCACCTTCTCCTCGAGGCTGAGCGTCGGCAGAACCTCGGCGGCCCAGGGAGATTCCTCCGGCGCCGACAGCGGCTTGCTCCCCGCGCAGCCGAGCGAAGCAAGGAGCGGAATTGTCGCGGCGTTCCAGTTCATGAGAAACGATAGTAGCTTACAATCTCGCGATGAAACGCCTCGTCGTCACCGCCGACGATTTCGGGCTGAGCCCCGGGGTGGTCGAGGGGATCGTGGAAGCCCACGAGATTGGGATCGTCACCTCGACCTCGCTGATGGTGAACGCACCCGCGGCCGAGGCCGCGTTCGAGGCGGCTCGACGCCTCCCCTCGCTCGCCATCGGCCTTCACTTCGTCCTCACCTTCGGGCGACCCCTCGGCCCGCCCGAACCGCTTTCCCGGCTCCTCGACGAGGACGGAGTCTTCCGCAGGAATCGCTCCGGCGCCCACGAGACCGCGCGGCCCGACGAGGTTCGCGAAGAGCTGCGCGCCCAGCTTCGGGCGTTCGAGAAGCGAGGCGGCCGCCCACCGACCCACATCGACGGCCATCATCACGTCCATCTGCACCCCGGCATTCTGAGCGTGGCGATCGAAGAGGCAGGGCGGCTCGGCATCCCGCTGCGGTCCACGGGAGCGGCCGTGAGGGAAAGGCTCCGGCTCGAGCGAATCCGGACCTGCAATCGATTCCTCGACGGCTTCTATGGCGACGACGTGAGCGTGGCGAGGCTTTTGTCCATCCTCGAGTCGGTTCCCGACGGCACGAGCGAGCTCATGTGCCATCCCGCCCGCCCCGACGGCGAGCTCGCCCGGTTCTCGAGCTACGTGACCGAGCGCCATCTCGAGCTCCAGACCCTCGCGTCTCCCCCGGTCCTCGACGCCGTCGACCGCCTTTCGATCCACCTGGCTCCCATGACCCATGTGTAGCCCCGCCCACAGCGAGCTCCCGCCAACACCTTGACAAACCTAATCTAGGGCCGGAAAATAAATTGAATCATCTCCGTAACTAAATCCAGGAGCTAGTGTGGTTGGCCGGGAGAGCGACTGTCTGTGGACGAGCCCGAAAGCGAGGAATTGAGCCAGTGAGCCTCTGGAGACGCGGTTGTCGAACGGTGTTTAGCGCCCTGCTGTGCGTGGCCCTTTTGGCGGCCCCGATTCCGCTCTCCGCCCAGGAGGCGGATCCCCCGGCCCCCTCCGGGGTAATCGAGGGGCTCATCGTCGGGCGCGTTTACGAGATCAACCAGCAGAAGTACAAGGAATACCTGGCGAAGCTGGAGAAGCAGAAGAAAGGGAACAAGCCCGTCGAGAAGGAGCTCCTGGATCCGGACGAGTATCTCGAGGACCTTCCGGACGTCTCCGTCGTCGCCCGTCAGCTTTCGACGAACACTCGTTTTCCCAGCGAGTTCACCAACGCGGACGGGGAATATACGATCAAGGAGTCGCCGATAGGTGCTTTCGACTTCACTCTCGTACACGAGGGAGTCGAGTATCCGATCCGCCAGCACCTTGACCTGAACCTGGAGCTCAGCTACATCGCCGAGCTCTGTTTCGTGGTGGATCGCCAGGAAAAGAAAGCCTGGATGATCTCGGAGGGCCTGAGGCGCGACTCCGACGCACCTCCGTTCGTTCCCCAGAGGTGTCGATCCTCGGTCTCCGCCTGTCTCGCGATGCTCACGGGCGAAGACGGTTTCCCGAACGGCTTGCTCCTGCTGCTCGCGGGAAGCGGAGCCGCCGCCGCCGCCGTGGGAATCCTCTCGACCCAGCAAGACGAGGCGAGCCCGCCCCGAAGGCCCAACTAGCCGGCCTGCCCGCGCCAGCGTGAATGAAGGCCATTGACGCGGGCCCCAGAAGCCTCGGCGTGCGACGAGAGAGTTATTGGTCCGTCTGTTTCGGGAAGCTCCCGACGGTCGTGGCGGTGACTTCCCCGTTCGCGTGCGAAAATTCGTACTGGCTCTGGTAGAAGTCCGCGCCCTTGCGAGTCCGCAGCTCCAACTCCACCACCTCACCCGGCATGAATCGCTCGCGGTGGGTTCGCGAAGTGCTTCTCACCGCGCCGCCCTGCTTGTCGTACCAGTGCTCTGTGACCATGAACCCGGAGATCCAGTCCCTCGAGACGTTGCGCGCCCGGATCATCGGTGACCACCTCGTCCCCTACGACCTTCGTCTCGGGAGCGAGAATCTGAACTTTGGCCGGCCCGCGTAGCTCCCTGGGCAGGTAACCGCTCTCTCTTCCCGCATGCGACTCGCTCTGGCCGGCGCCGGCGTCGGCGACCTTGGCGGACTCGCCTTCGGCCGCCGGTTCCGCGGCTGGCTTCTTCTTCCTGGGCGCGGCTGCCGCGGCTTGAGCCTCCGGGGTCGCCCCCTCGATGTCGGCGATGACCCAACGCGACTGCTCGGCGCGATTGCTCTCCGGATCAGTGAGGTCGTATTTACGAAGCGTCGCCATGAAGGGCAGCTCGGCGCCGCCGTCCTTGGGTTTGAGGTTGAGCATCATCTTCGTCACCGCGATGCCGCCACGGAGCTTCCCGAGGTCCACCTGGCGCATCACCGACTTGGTGGCGAGGTTGGTCTCCTGGTTCACGACCTGTTTGATTTCTTGAAAAGCGTGCTCCGTCTCGTTGCGCTCCTCGAGCAGCTTCGCCCACTCCTCTTGAACCTCACCAAGCTTTCCTTTGAACTTGTACTCCGGATCGTCCCGCAGCTTCGGGATGATCTGCTCGAGCGCTTCCTTCTGGTCTTTCGCGTACTTCTGGCGCTTCTCCGTGGCTTCGTCTCGTACCTTCTTCGCGGCCTCGAACTTTTCGAGGGTCTCCGGCAACGTGAACGGCTCCGTCGATCGCGAGTCGACCTCGCCAACGGTCCACGACTCCACCTCCACGGGTGGGCTGACCGCCGACATGTAGGCAATCGTGGATGAGTCGTTGCTCTGGGCGGCACGGAAGAACTGGTCCAAAGCCGCCTGCTCCGGACTGCCGCCGCAGGCCCAGAGGAGTGCGAGGGGCACAGTCACGATCCATTTCCTGAGTTTCGTCATCTGACCCTCCTTGCGGAACTAAAAACCTCCCCAGCACCGTGGGGGCACATTCTAATGGAATTTGCAAGCGGGGTGTTAACAGCGATCCACCTGCCCCACCGGTCGGTACCCGCAGTCGGACTGGGACCTCTGGCACGCGGTGTAGTGAACTCGGCGTCCCCAACGGGACTCGAACCCGTGTTTCTTCGAGGAATGCTCACTGCGCGCTGGTCAGGAGGGACCGCATCCTTCCCGGATCGTTCGGGAGGATCCTCCTGAGTAGAGTGGTTACTCGGTCCGGACCGAGCTCCCCGTTTCTCTTTGCGCCCCTGCGTTGAAAAAAGGATCTACGACTCTCTCAACGCCGCCGAGATCGGAAGCCTCGCCGCCCGCAGCGCCGGGAAGAAACCCCCGATGAGGCCGATGACCACCGCGTAGAAGATCCCCTGCCCGAGAAGCGTGGGGGTCACGTCGAAGGCGAAAGTCACCTGGGAGAAGCTCTGCCAGTTCATGGTGGCGGTGCGGAAACCGTCGAAGGCCACGTAGGCGAGGCCGGCGCCGAGGACTCCCCCGATGACCGCGAGAAGGAGCGCCTCGAGGAGCACCGACGTCACGATGGCGCCCGACCCGAAGCCGAGGGCGCGGAGGGTCGCGATCTCGCGCGTCCTGGACGAGACGGCGCTGTACATCGTGTTCAGAGCTCCGAACACCGCGCCGAAACCCATGAGCGTCGCGACCAGCGTCCCGACGGTAGTGATGAGTCTGGTGATCGCGGTCGACTGCTCGGCGTAGTAGTCCGTCTGGCGTACCACCTTCACGTTGAGCCGGGGGTCGGTCGTGAGACGGTCCTTGAAATCCTGAAACCGGTCGGCGCTCTCGAGCCGCGTGTAGACGGCCTGAACGGTGTTGCCCCGGCGGTAGGCAGGCTGCAGAACCCCGGCGTCGGTCCAGATTTCGGACTCCGCGATTCCCCCGTTCGCGCGGAAGACTCCCACCACCGTCCACTCCTGCCGCCCCACGGGTATCGAAGCGCCGACCTCGAGCCCGACGAACTCGTTCTTCGCCCCGATGCCGGCTATCACTTCGTTCTTTCCCCACTCGAATAGGCGTCCCTCCACGATCTCGACGTCGCCGCGAACGTCGAAGGCCGCGGGAGCGATGCCGCGAAGGGGCACGTTGGCGTCGGTGCGGGTCGAGCGTTTGGGCAGATTGATGATGACGAAGAGCTCCGAGGAGGCGAGAGCGACGCCGTTGGTGCGGGCGATCCCCTCGGCGTCGGCGACGATCTTGGCCTCATCGCCGTCGAGGATGCTCGACATCTCGGTGTCCGAGCCGCTCCGCATCACCAGAGCGGTGTCCGGTTTACCGGAAACGGTCATCGCCCGCCGAAAACCCTCGGCGATGGAGAGCACCCCGATCAGCACGCCGACCACGCCCGCGATCCCGAAGATCGCTGAGGCCGAGGAGCCCAGCCGCTGGCGCAGAGTGCGCACGTTGAAGCCGGTGAGGGCGATGATTTGCGTGATCCAGTTCAAGCGAGCCTCCTGAGGGCTTGGGCGATCTGGAGCCGGCCCGCCTGGAGAGCGGGAAAGAAACCGGTGGCGATGCCGAGGCCGACGACGAAGGCCGCTCCCAGAACGAGGTCTTTCGTGGGAAAGTAGAAGATCGGAAGGCTGCCCCCGGTGGGATCGCCGAGGGAAATCAGGAACCACGAGACCGCGAGCCCGGCGAAGCCCCCGAGCGCCGCGAGGGTGAGCGCTTCCGCGAGGACCAGCATCAGGACCTCGCCGTCGGTGAAGCCCAGGGCCTTGAGCACCGCGAGCTCGCCCGTGCGCTCGCGCACCGACTGCGCCATGGTATTTCCGGCGACGAGGAGGATGGTGAAGAAGACGGCGGTCAGGATGGCCTGCATGATCGCGCCGATGTTGCCGATCTGCTCGGCGAAGGCCCGGACGAAAGCCCCTTCGGTCTCCGCCTTGGTCTCGGCCGGGGAGTTCGCGAACTTCTCGTCGATGGCCTTCGAGATCTCGACGGCGCGATCGGGATCCGCGATCTTCACGATATACCAACCCACCCATCCGCGGATGTTGTCCCGGGCCTCGTCGAAGTAGTCGTAGCGGAACAGGAACTGCGTGGTGTCCGTTCCCTTCTCCGCCCCGTCGTAGATTCCGACCAGGTCGAACTCCCAGATCTTGTTGCCGCCGCTATGCGACCAGAACGTGGCCTGAAGGGGAATCTTGTCGCCCACCTTCCAGCCGAATCGTTCCGCGGTGGTGCGGCCGACGACGGCGCCGGTCCTCGTCCGAAGCCAGGCTTCGCGCTGTTCCTTCGGGAGCTTGAACTCGGGGTACAGCGACAGGTACTCCTCGGGCACCACCACCATTTGAGGAAAGAAATTCCGGGGCTCCTGATAGATTCCTCCGAACCAGCTCGAGTGGGTGGCTTCGGCCACTCCAGGGATCTGCTCGATCTCGGCCTCGTAGCTTCCGGGAAGGGGCTGGATGATCGAGACCTTGTGGCGTACGATGAGGCGATCGGCCCCGGCGACGTCGATCCCCGCGGAGAACGCCTGACGTATCGCGGCGAGATAGCCGAAGAGAATGAACGCCACGAAGATCGAGGCGAGGGTCAGAAGGGTGCGGATCCTCTTCCGCTTCAAATTCGACCAGACGAGGCGCGCGAATTTCATTCGATCGGCTCCTGGCTGAGGCGGCCCTTGTCGAGGTACAGCTTCCGGCTGGCGCGGGCGGCGGCGTGGGGATCGTGGGTCACCATGATGATGGTCTTTCCGTGGTCGCGGTTCAAGGCGCCGAGAAGGTTCAGGACCTCGTCGCCCGACTTGCGGTCGAGGTCTCCCGTCGGCTCGTCGCACAGAAGAAGCGTGGGGTCGGTCACGATCCCGCGCGCGATCCCCACCCGCTGCTGTTCTCCTCCCGAGAGCTCCCGCGGGTAATGCTTCTTCCGATGGGCGAGCCCCACCACCCCGAGCGCGGTATCCACGTGCTTCTTCCTCTGCCCCGCCGAGAGCCGGGTCAGGAGGAGCGGCAGCTCCACGTTCCTCTCCGCGCTCAGGACCGGCAGGAGGTTGTAGAACTGGAACACCAGCCCGATGTGGCGCGACCGCCAGGCTGCGAGCTTCTTTCTGGAAAGGCGATCGATCCGCTCCCCGTTCACCGAGACCGCCCCCGCGGTCGGCGAATCGAGGCCTCCGATGATGTTCAGGAGCGTGCTCTTTCCCGAGCCCGAAGGTCCCATCAGTGCGAGAAACTCGCCCTTCGCGAGGGTCAGGTCCAGCCCGTCGAGGACGTGGATCTCCTCGGCGCCGCGCTTGAAGGTCTTGCTGACCCCCTCCACGCGAACCAGGGTTCCGTTGGCTTCACTCATGGCGCCCGCACCTCCACTGGGTCTCCATCCGCGAGGTCGTCGGGAGCCTCCACCACCACGCGCTCTCCGGCCGCGACTCCCGCCAGAACCATCGCGTCCTCCCCGCCCGCGTCCACTCCGACCGTCACCGCGCGTCGTTCGGCTTTCTCGCCGTTCACCACGAAGACCACGTCCCGGCCGTCGTCCTTACGCAGGGCGGTCCTGGGAATGATTACGGCGCGGCGGCTCGCTTGTTCCTGGATCTCTTCCTGGAACGCCACCTTGACCCCCATGTCCGGCAGGATCTTGGGGTCGAGAGCCTCGAAGCCGATGCGGACCCGGACCGTCGCCCGATCGCGGTCGGCCGTGGGAACGATGGCGATGACCCGCGCGGGGAGGGTCCATTCGGGATAGGCGTCGAGGATCGCCTCCACCGCCTGGCCCGCGCGCACGCGGTTGATGTAGCTTTCGTTCACATCCACCTCGATCTCGAGAGAGCTCATGTCGACCACCGTCCCGATGCCGGTGCGGGTGAATCCGCCCCCCGCGGTCACCGGCGAGATCATCTCCCCCGGTTGAGCGTCCTTGGTGGTCACGACCCCGTCGAAGGGAGCGCGAATGATGGTGTCCTCGAGCTGCTGCGTCCAGACGGCGAGCCTTCTTTCCGCGACCAGCTCCTCCTCCCGCTGCCGTCCGAGCCGCGCCTCGAGGGAGTCCGTCTCCGCCTGGATGCGATCGAGCTCCGCCTGGCTCAGCACCGAATCCTTCACCAGGGCCCGCGTACGATCGAGTCGAAGCTGCGCCTCGGCCGCCTGCACCTTCGTCTCTTCGAGCGCGGTCTTCGCCGCGCGAACTTCCGCCTCGGCGAGCTTCAGACTCGCGTCGGTGTTCGAAGCGTCGAGGCGCGCGAGGATCTGGCCCTCCTTCACCTCCATGCCTTCCTCGATCAGGACTTCGAGCACTTTCGCCGTGACCTTCGAGGAGACGGTAGCCTGACGGCGGGCGGTGACGTAGCCGGAGGCGTTCAGGACGGTCTGACCCGAGGAGGAGAGTTGGGTTTCGCGGGCCGCCACCGCCGTGACTTCCTTGCCGGATTGGCGAAGAAAGAAGAAGGAACCCGCGGCCCCGGCGAGGACCAGCGCCAGGAGCGCGATCCACAGGTAGCCGCGGGACTCGGCGCCGTCGCTGCTCCGGTCGATCTTCAGGTCGTCGAGCGAGGGCTTCTCCGTGCTCATGGTCACCGTCATGAACAATACGCACGGGGCGGCCCGGCCCGCAAATCCCTTCAGCGTCGGGGGGATACGCCCGCGAGCCGCTCGACGACCGCCTCCTGCTTGGCGTCCCGGGCCAGGTCGAGAGCGGTCTTTCCGTCCTCCGTCTCGAGGTCGCGGCTCGCGCCGTGGTCGAGGAGGATTCGCAGGAGCTCGAGGTTTCCGGTCAGCGCCGCCTCGTGCAGCGGAGTAAACCCCTTCTCCTGGGGCGCGTTCACGTCGGCACCCGCCTCGAGGAGCGCCCTCACGATGGAGAGGCTCCCGGACACGGACGCGGCGTGAATCGCGCGGACCTTCATCGGGTTGCGGGCTGCTTGGTTCGGGCCTGCTCCCCGGGAAAGGAGAAGCTTCACCGCCTCCTCGCGGCCGTAGAACGCCGCCAGTCCCAGGGGATAGAACCCATCGGATGCCCAGGCGTTCGCCCTCGAGGGGTCTTCGTCGAGAATCGCCTCCAGCCGCTCGGTGCGGCCGAACGCCGCCGCCTCAAAGACGTCGAGAGGCTCGATCGCTTCCTTGCGCGCGACGAGCAGATCCCCGACCTCACGCTTCTGGTGATAGAGCGCCAGAAGCGGCGCCGAAATCCCCTTGTCATTCCTCGCCGCCGCGAGGGACGGTGATGCAGAGACCATGGAGGAAACCCGCTCGCGGTCTCCCGCCTTCACCGCGCTCCAGAAGTCTTCTGGCCCCTGCAGGACCACGCCAAGGAACATGAGAGAGATCATCCGGTTACTCCTTTCGTTCGAGATAGAGACCCGGAGAGCGGGGCGGAGGTTACCGGGCGGCTCAGACGAAAACGACGCGGTGGCTGAGGAAGAAATTCAGGGAGGCACAGCAGGCGATCGAAGCGAGACTTCCGGCGAGGGGGTGCATCGAGAGCTTCCCCACGAACAGCGTCATGAACGACAGATTTCCGAGGATGGAGACGAGACCGATGGTGCCGTTGAAGAGGAGCAGGCGGCGGAGTCTTCCGTCGCTTCGACTCCGGTCGCTCCACGTCCAGCGCTCGTGCCAGAGGAAGTTGTGGAGGATCGCCGTTTCCACCGCGAGCGCGGTGGCGACGAGATAGTGAACGCCGGCGAGCCCCGTGAGCGAGGCGAGGACCGTCAATTGAAGGCCCGTCCCCATCGAGCCCACGGAAGCGAAGCGAAGGAGGCGAAGGAGAAGCGCTTTCAAGGAATCGTCTCGCGAAGGTAGAGCGTGCGGGTGTTCCGCACCGACGAGACGAGAAGCGTTACCGCGAGCCCGGCGATGGCGCAGGCGCCTCCCACGTCGAAGAGAAGAGCCCGGGTTCCGAGAACGGTGACCATGGGGCGATGAAGAAGGTAGAGGGTCCCGATGGCGAATAGGATTCGGAGCTCCGTCGGACCGAGCCTTAGGAAGTGGATCCGGAACGTTCCCACGGCGTAGGCGGCGAGGTAGATCTCCGAGACCACCATGAGATAGACGACCATGAGCCCCGCCGAGATCCAGGGCGTCATGTAGCCCGAGAGCCCGAGCCCTCCCAGAAGGAAAAACGCTCCGAAGACGTCCACGACGTGATCGACGTAGTAGCCGTACTTCGGCCGCTCCTGCTTCCTCACCCGTGCGAGGGTACCGTCGAGGCTGTCGCCGAACCAGTTGAGGGCCAGGAACGCCACGACCGCGAGGAGCGCGAGGGGCTCCGTCCGGGCGGCCCAGAAAGAGAGGCCCGCGCCGAGCATTCCCGCGAGTCCCAGAATCGTGAGGTGATCGGAGTTCACCGCGCGCGGGATTCGCTGCGCGAGGAAGACCAGAGCCCGTTTCTCGAGGCCCGAGAGAACGCTCGAAAGCTCGCGGTTGATGTCTGCCATTCGTAGACTCCCTTCCCCGGTCGACACTGCAAGGGGCGTTCCCGCGCAAGAAACAGGAGAAAACGACGTTCGGCACACTTCCCGGCCTATCTCATCGGATAGGGGCTCACCGAATGGATAGAATGGGCGCTGAGAGATGCCTCGCAGGGAGCTGGTTCTCTGCCGCGGTTTCCGCGGCGTCACGTCGTTCGCGACCCTGAGTCTGAGGCAGCTCCGCGAGAAGGACCCGTTCTCCGTCGCTCGCTCCATCGTCCTCCTGCCCACGGCGGCCGCGACGCACCTCTTCCGAAGGGAGCTCGAGGACGCGCTCTTGAAGCGCGGCTCGGCCGCCTTCCTTCCCACCATGGCGACCTCCGCGAACCTCGTCGCGCTCCTCGCCGAGGGTGCTTCCGCGAAGCTCCGCATGGTCGATCCACTCCTGAGAGAAGCGCTCCTCGAAAACGCCTTCGCCAGAGTTCTCGAGGAGGGCGTGGTTCCTCCTTTTGGGATTCGCGGCGGGCTCGCCCGCCGCGTGCTGGATCTCTACGACGAGATCCACGCCCGGTCTCCTCTCGAGGGCGGAGAGCGCGGTCTCGGCGGATTCTTCGCGCGGGCCCTCGAAGAGCTGGAGGCGCCCGACGACGAGGGAGCGATGAAGCTCGCGGCCCAGACCCGATTCCTGAGAGCCTCGATCGAAGGCTATCGCGAAGCTCTCGGCGAGCTGGGACTTCTCGACGTCGCTGGCGCGAGGCTCGCGCTCCGCGCGGAGGATTTCCCCTTCGAGAGGGTTTTCGTTCTCGGCTCCGACACCCTCGGCGTCGCGGATCTCGACTTGCTTTCGTCGGCGCCGGGCCTGGGAGAGCTCCTCGTCGTGGTTCCGAGCCCCGAAAGCGAGCTCCCCGAGGCCATCGCGCGACGGTTCTCCATGGTGACGGCAAGAGACGGGCTTCACTCACCACCCCGTCAGCTCGTCCCCGGCCACGGGAACGAGATCGCGTTCGTCGCCCGCGACCGCGAGGAGTCCTTCACCGACGTCGCCCGACTCCTGAAGGCGCTCGAAGACGATGGGAGGCTCCCGCCCCTTCATCGCATCGGAGTCGTCGTTCCCCGGCCTCTGACCTATCTCTATCTCGCGAAGAAAGTCTTCGGCGAAGCCGGAATCCCCTACCAGCTCCAGGACAGCTTTCCCCTCGCGACCGAGCCCTACGTTGCCGCGGTCGACCTCGTTCTGGAGCTCGTGGCGACGGGCTCCCGTCGAGACTCAGCGCTCGCGCTTCTCCGAAGTCCGTTCTTCGCCTTCGATGGCGTCTCCGAGGTGGAAGTCGCCGCGTTCGACGAGCTGACGCTGCGCTTCCGCGAGCCGGGAGGCGTCGATCGATTCCGCGCGCTTCTCTCGAGGTTGAGCCGCAAGCCGCTCCAACCGAGCCTTCCGGGGGTTATGGGCCCGGATGCGACGGCCCGTGCCATCCCCGCGCTCACCGCCGTCGTCTCGGCGAGCGAAGCCCTCGGCCCGCTCGGCGAGACCGGTCCGCTCACGGCGAAAATCGACTGTCTCCGCCGCTTCCTTCGTTCCTTCGGCAAGGCGCTTCCCGAAGAGGACTCCCGCAGGAACCGCCTCGAGAGGGCGAAGGCCGCCTTCGATTCCATCCTCGACCGACTGAAAGACGCCGCGCGCCGTGTCTCCGACCGACCGCGGGATTTCCCTTACTTCCGGGAGAAGCTCCGACGCGCGATCGAGCAGCACACGTTCGCTGTCCGGAGCGGCGAGACCGGGGTCCAGATCGTCGACCGGCGCTCGGCTCCCTTCGGCGGCTTCGACCTCGTGCTGCTCCTGGGGCTCAACGAGGACGAGTGGCCCGAGCGGTCCGAGAGGAACATCTTCTACCCCCAGTGGCTCCTGCGGGAGTTCGGCTTTCCTTCCGATCGCGATCTGCTCGCGGCGGAACGGCTGCGCTTTCTCGGGCTTCTCGATCTCCCGTGGAAGAACGTCGTGCTGCTCCGCCACCAGCTCGAAGACGAGATACCCGCGGTGCCGTCGCCCTTTCTCGAGGATGCCCGGTCCTGGGCGTCGGAGCGGGGCGCTCTCGAGGCGCCTCTCGCCGCGGCGCTCGCGGACATCGTCGTGACCCGCTCCGATGCTCTCCGGCGCGGGCTCCTCGCTTCCGAATCCGCAACCGGTCCGCGGCGGCCGGGGCACGTGGACGGACCTCTCACCGTGTCCGAGCCAATCTCGCCGACCGCGTTCGAGCTCTATCTGCGGTGTCCGTTCAAGTACTACTCGCGATACCTCCTGGGGATCGAGGAAGAGGAAGAAGTCGACGAGCAGCTCTCGCCCCTCGAGCGCGGTCGGATCCTGCACGAGGTTCTCCAGGAAGCCTTCGCCGAATGGGATCGCGGCCGGAGCTCGCCCCGGGGAATCGACCCCGAGAGCTACGACGAGGCCCTCGCTCTCTTTCGGCGCGTGTCCCTCAAAAGCCTTCCTCCCGAGCACCGGGCGATCGAGATGGAGCGGCTCTTCGGCGGAGCCGGCGAGCCGGGCGCGATCCCTTGGCTCCTGCGCCGGGAGATGGCGCAGGGGGCTCTCCGGGAGCGGCTGGTGGAGCACGCGTTCTCGAGCCCGCTCCGGCTCGAGGAAGGGCCGCGGGGAGAAAGGCCCTGGTACGTGCGGATCCAGGGACGGATCGACCGGGCGGATCTCGACGAAAAGGGCCTCCTCCATATTTACGACTACAAGAGCGGGCGGGCTCCGGGAGAGGCGGTGGCTCTGCAGGTCCCGCTCTACGCCATGTGCCTCTCGTCGGAGCGTGGAGCGCCGGTCAAGGAAGCCGCGTACCTGAGCTTTCGCGATCGCAAGGCGATCTCGAGAGGAGACTTCGACAAAGCCTGCGCCCTTCTGACCCGCACCTACGGAGCGATCCGGGAAGGGCGCTTCGGTCCCGCGCCGTATCAGGAGCACCTGTGCTCGAGCTGCGGCTACGCGATGGTCTGCCGCAAGGAGATCGTGGAGCCCGTGGAGAATCCCTCGTGACCGAGGAGGTCCTCTCGTTCGTCGACGCGGGGGCGCGCGCGCAGGCCTCCGACCCCACGCTCAACGTAGCTCTCGAGGCGTCGGCGGGGACGGGAAAGACCCGGGTCCTCGTGGACCGATACCTGCGCCTCCTGGAGGAGGGCTCTGCGCCGCGCCATATCCTGGCCATCACCTTCACGCGGAAGGCGGCGGGCGAGATGAAGACCCGCATCATCGAAGAGCTGCGCAAGCGGCCGTCGCTCTGGAACGAGATGAGGACCCGGCTCTTCGAGATGCACGTCACCACCATCGACGCCTTCTGCCTCGGCCTCCTGCGGGAGTTCCCGCTCGAGGCGGGCCTCGATCCCGACGTCGCGCTCCTCGACGAGGTCACGAGCGACCGATTGAAGGAGGAGGCCATCGACGAGACCCTCTCCGCCTCCCGCCGGGGGCGCGGTGTCGACATCAGGTTCCTGGTGGCGCGTTTCGGAGAGGGGGCGCTGCGGCGCGGAATGCGCGAGTTCCTCCAGAGCCGGCTCACCCGCGAGGAGATCCTGGCGCGCTACGTCGAGCACGTCGTCCCCCCGAGCGTGAGCCTGAAGACGAGCTTGAAACGCTTTTCGGAGTCTCTCTCGTCGGCCTTCCGGGGGAAAGAAGGCGTAGAGAGATTCCTCGAGACCGGCCCCCCTGAGGAGGAAGCCGAGGAAGCCGAAGCCGCCGGATTCCGGGCGGTGCGCTTCGCGCTCGTGCGCGGGGTCGACCCCGAGAGCGCGACTCCCGTCGACGTCGAGGAGGTCCGGGCGTATTTCCTTACTTCCGAGAACGAGCCGCGGAGACGCCTCTCGCCGCTCGTATCGAAAGATAGCTTCCCGACCCCAGCGGCCTGCGAGCGCCACCGGGAGGCGGTTCTGGCGCTCGCGCCCGGCGTCGCCCGCGCCTACCGGCAGTGGATCCGCGAGAAGGACTTCTACGCCGTTCGTCAGATTCATGCGCTCTATCGTCACGCAGCGGGGCGGTTCGCGGAGCTCAAGAGCGCCCGCGCCGGGCTCGATTTCACCGACGTGCTGCTCGAGGCGGTGAAGCTCCTCGAGAAGCGAGGGGAATTCTCTCAGAGCCGATTTCGGCTCGAGTCCCGCTACCATCATCTGCTCATCGACGAGTTCCAGGACACGAACGAGTATCAGTGGCGGCTCATCCGGGCTCTGGTCGACTCCTGGGGAGAGGGATCGGGCCTGGTCCAGGAGGTCATCCTGGCCGAGCAATCGCAGGGTTCAGGCACGGGCCGCATCCGCGAGCCGAGCCTCTTTCTCGTCGGGGATCGGAAACAGTCGATCTACGGATGGCGCGACGCTCGGGTCGAGGTGATGGAGAAAGCGTCCCGCCACCTGCTGCGCATCCGGAGCGGAGGCGGGCGGAAGCTCACGCTGCGGCACAGCTTCCGCGCCTCGGGGGAGCTCCTCTCGTTCCTCAACGACCTCTTTTCCGACGTCCCCCGGGCACGGGCGGATCTGGAATGGTCCTTCCAGTACCGGGAGAGCGATCACTTCCCGACCTCGAAGACGCTGGTGAGAGCCGGCGGACCCTCGGTCGCGCTCGCGGCGGGAAAGAATCTGGGCGAAGTGGCGGGAATCGTCGCCGACGAGGTCGTGCGCCTTCTCGAAGAGGAAAGCCTCCGACCGAAAGACGTCGGAATCCTCTTCCGAAGCCGATCGTCCTATCGCGCGTACGAAGAAGCTCTCGTCGCCCGTGGCGTTCCTGCGTACGTGTACCGGGGTCTCGGCTTCTTCGATTCCCCGGAAGTGATGGACATCCAGGCCCTGGTGCGGTTCCTGGCGGAGCCCGGCTCCAAGCTGCGGGCCGCGGAGCTCGCGCGCTCCCGGTTCGTCTCGGTCTCCGATTCCGCCCTGATGCGGATGTCGGCGGCTTCCAGGAGACGCAGCGCGGATTCTCCGCTCTCGCGGTGGCTCCAGAAGGGCTCGGTGGACGTCGATCTACCCCTCTCGAGCGCGGACCGCGCGGCGGTCGCGCGCGCGGGTCGACTCATTCCTCCCTTCCTCGCCCTCGTGGATCGCATCCCCGCATTCGAGCTCCTCGAGCGAATCCTGAAGGAGAGCGAATACGCGCGATGGTTCGTGGGCGAGCGGCAGGCGTGGGAGAACCTGAAGAAGGTGATGGAGATCGTGCGGCGGGCGGAGAACCGCGGCTATCTCACGATGTCGCGCCTCGCCGATTTCCTCGCGAGCGCCGCGACCGACGACGAGTCCCGAGCGGTGCTCGAGGCGGTGGACGCGGTGAACCTGATGACGATCCACGCCGCGAAGGGGCTGGAGTTCGACACCGTCTTCCTGGTGAACCTGCACCAGAGGCGCCGCGAGGATACCTCGCTCCCGCGGATTCGCGAGCTCGCCGACGGCGGCATCGAAGTGACGGCGCTCGGCGCGTCCGACGGCGACGCCGACGAGCTCGCGCACGAGCCCAATCGCGTGGAAGAAGAAGAAAAGCGCCTGCTGTACGTGGCCCTCACCCGCGCGCGCCGGAGGCTCGCGCTTTCGGCGGTCACGCCTGCGGCCTTCGAGCCGGAGCGGAGCTTTCTCGGGCTCCTGCCGCAGAGCTTCCGCGATCGGTTTCGAGAGGCGCTCGACGCCGAGAGCGACGTCACCGAGATCGAGTGGCGCGGCCACGCCCTTCGGATCCTCGGGCCCGCATCGGGAAGGAAGTTCCACCGAAGTGACCCGGAACGACGGGACCTCCTCAGGCTCGAGCCGCTGTCTCCCGATGCCGACGAAGTCCTGGAGGACGCGGGCGGGAAAGACGGGTCTCCGCGGGAGGATCTCTCCGTTCCCAACGAGCTCCTCGAGTCGAGAAACGTTCTCCGACGAGTCCCTTTCACGCTCGCTCGTGGTGGCTCCGTCCTGCGTGGAGTCATCGATGTCCTCGTGATCGACGGAGACGGATCCACGGTCATCGAGCGTCTTTCCGGACCGCCGACGGAAGATCATCGGAAACAGATGGAAATCCGTCTCGAGGCCGTGGAAGCGCTCGCTCCTGGCAGATCGGTGACCGGCCTCTTTCTCGTCCCCGAGGGTCCCCCGGTTTCGGTGAAACTCCGGCCCGGCGGCGGGGAACGACAGCTTCCTCTTTTTCCAGACTGAACAGCCGCAAGGCCTTCATCTTCATTGGCTTGGCTGGTTTTGCGATATCGGCGCCGGCGCCGACCGCGGTGCCGCCTACGGATAACCCTGTAATGGATCCGTCACTTCGGCATAACCAGGTGGGCGGTGCAAGACGAGGCGCCCCGCCGGGAGGAAGACGACGGGATGGCGGCATCGAAGGAATCGCAGTCGAGGTGGACGGCTGCCGTATACCTCGCTGGAGGGGAGAACGTGACGCGGGAGATGATCCCTGCCCTCCACGACTTGAGAGACGCGTGCATCGCCAATCGAGGGGAGCTCGCGACGCTCGCGCAGTTCGAGCCCGGAGACAAGCCACCGAGGCTTTTCGTTTTCGACGACGAGCTCCTTCCACGCCTCGCGCTGTCGACGAACAGGCGAGGTCTCGCGGTCGCGCCGACCCCGATGGGGCTCGCGAACTACGAGCATCTGATCGAGCTTTCGGACGCCGACCCGTCGAAGTCCCATGAGCTCCTGAAACGCTTCGTCCGGACGGCGAGGAGGGCTTCGCGGGACGGGCCGCTGCTGCTGGTGATCTCGGGACACGCAAGCGGCGCCGTGGGAGAGATCCTCGGATATCGCCCCGGAAGAGACCCGCTCTACCTTCGCGACCTGGGGCGCGCCTTCGAGCAGGAGGACGTTGGGAAGATCGACGTCGTCGGCATGGATTGCTGCCACATGAGCATGGTCGAAGTGGCTTGCGAGCTCTCGCCTCACGCGCACTTTCTCGTGGGCTCGGAGGGCTCCATCCTGAACCACGGCTGGCCGTACCGGGAGATTCTCGGTGCCATGGTGGAGCGTTCACCGCGCGACGCGGCGGCCGAGATTGCCCGCCAGTACGTAGGCACCTACTCGGACTATTCCCTCCTGGGAGTGGACGCGGACTGCGCCGTCACCGACCTCGATCGGATTCCCCTCCTTACCGGGCCGTTGCGCCGGCTCGCGGAGCTCCTGATCGATGGCATCGGCGATGCTGACGTGTGGCGGCCCACGGTGCTCGCGCACTGGGAGGCGCAGTCCTACAAGGACGAGGAGTATGTCGACCTCGGCGATTTCTGCGATCGCCTGAGTCTTCACATCGGCGATGCCGCTATCCGGCAAAGCTGCTCCGAGGTCATCGAGGCCGTGAGCCGGGTCGTTTGCACCAGCTGCGTGAGCGGCTCCGGGTTCCAGTTCTCGACCGGGCTCTCCGTCTACTTCCCATGGTGCAACGACGCCGCCAAGTCGAAGGGAGCGGGCGGCGCTTCGGATTCTTCGAGTTACCAGGAGCTCGCGTTCAGCCGGGAGACTCAATGGGGCACATTTCTGGACGCGTATCTGTCGGCGACCCGGCGCGAGCCGCGGCGAGCCCCTTCGACCACCCGCGGCGATTCCTTGGAACCAGCCTTCGACCCCCAGGCTTCGGCCAGGTTCGCCGAAGCTCCGCGGAGGCTGCCGATTCTCCTGGAATCGCCAGTCGACAGGCAGTCAACGTCCGAAGAACGGGAGATGACGATGGAAATCAGGAATACCAAAGACCGTACCGCGAGACTCACTTTCAAGAACCATCCCCGGGCGGAAGAACCCGTGGACGGGTCGATGCCCGTGCGAACGTTTCCCCCGTGGAACGGTAGAGGCAGCTCCCGAGGGACCTCGCAGCTGAAGAACCATCCCCGGGAGCGCAACTCCTGAGTTGCCCCCCGAGGCGGTGCTCCACGAGCCCCTGCCGTGAGCACCTGAGGCGGCGGCCTCCCGATAAGGCCGCCGCCTCGTTTTTCCGCAGAAAACGTGTCCTGGATCACACACTGGAAGGAACGTTCGGACTGTATTAGCCTTGAGCGGGCTGGTACATGTCTCTCCGGACCCCCGCTCGAGCGTCTCTGTGGGCGCTCGCTTCTGTTTTTTTCCTGATAGCCCCGAGCCCGGTCGCCGAGAGCACCCGGTCTGTCCCATCCGAGTGTGGAGGCGACCTTTCCGATCTCCCGGCGGAGGCGAGGCAGAGCCTCGTCGGGCTTTCGTCCTCCCGGGAGACGGCCGTTTCAGGATTCGCGAGCCCTGCTTTCGCCGAGCTCGTACGGGGAGAGCCGCGTCTCGAAGAGGGGCTCGAGCTGTCGAGGAGCTGGCGCGCGGCCGACAAGCGGAAGGGCATCGAGCTGTTCCAGAACCTCCTTTCGAGCTCGGTTGGGAAGGGGGATTCCCGTCTGGAGCAGATGGCCCTCGTGCGGCTGGGCGATCTCCATCGAAGCCTCGGACACAACACGGAATCGCGAGACTTCTACCGACGGGCGCTTCTCGTCCGCGGCGACGAGACCACGGGCATCCAGGCCCGCATCGGCCTGAGCCGGACACTCTTGCGGCTCGACGATTTCGATGCGGGACGCAGGGAAGCGCTGGCGGCCCTCGCTTCTAGCGGTGTGCTGGGGGACCCGTTGCTCGAGGCCCAGGCGCTCGTGACCCTCGGCATCGCCTACTACTCCCCCGATCCACGAGCTTCCGTTTCCATCCTGGAGCGCGCCGTGCCCCTCCTGCAAGCGCTGGATGACGATGGGTCGGTCGCCGAGGCCATTCTGTACCTCGGTTTCGCCCATAGCGACCTCAGCGAGGAATGGACGGCGAGGCAGGAGTTCGAGAAGGCGCTCGCGATCAGCCGCAGCGGAGGCTACAGGGACATCGAGTCGCTGGCGCTCCAGGGGCTCGGGCACGCGCTCTCCAAGATCGGCGAGAAGCAGAGGGCTCTCGAGCTCTACTACGAGGCGGCACCCCTCGTGCAGGAAGCCGGCGATCCCTACGACGCCATCCCGCTCTATACGGGGATGGGCTATCTCCACGCGGAGCTCGGTGACTTCGAAGTCGCGAGGGACTTTCACCTGCGAGCCGTGGATCTCAGCAAAGAGATCGGATCGACGACGGCCGAAGCCGCCAACCGGATTCATATCGGTCGACTCTACGCCGCGATGGACGAGCCCGGGCGGGCGCTTTCGAGCTTTCTCGACGCCCGGGCCCTCCTCGACCGTGTCGAACACCGTCAATTGGAGTCCGTCGTTCTGGGAGAGATCGCCATGATGCGGGCGAAGAGCGGCCAGCGCGAGGAAGCGCTCGAGGACTTCGACCGGGCGATAGGACTCGCCCGCGAGCAGGGATTCGAGCGCGACGAGGCGGAACTCCTCAACGGCGTCGGAGAAGTCGACCTCGAAAGCGGACGGCTCGCCGAGGCGCGCGAGCGGTTCCAACGGGCGCTCGCCCTGAGCCGTAAGACCGACTCCCCTTTCGCCGAGTCCCGCGCGCTCTTCAACCTGGCGCGGCTTTCGAGGGAGCAGGGTCTCTTCGAGGAGGCTCTGGCGACGACGGAAGAGGCGCTCCTCGATGTGGAAGCGCTTCGGAGCAAGATCTCCAGCCATCGCCTGCGGATTTCCTACGTCGCTTCGGTGTACGAGTTGCACTCGTTCCACGTCGAGCTCCTCATGGAGCTCGAACGAGCGCGGCCGGGGTCGGGATTCCTCGAGCGAGCTTTTCTGGCCGCGGACCAGGGCCGCGCCCGAACGCTTCTCGAGACGCTGATCCAGGGCGACGAATTGGCAGCGGTCGACCCAGCGCTCCTCGATTACGAGACGCGCCTCGAGGAGAGAGTCCGGGAGGAGGCCGCGAGACCAACGGAACGATGCGAGGACTCACCGCCGGCCCGGTCGGCGGAGCTTCGCAACCTCCTCGCCGAGATCGATCGAGTGCAGGCGATTCTGCGAAGCCGGGGAGCGCCGGAATATCCCCTTGCCGCGTCGGGGCTCGTGGGGATACGGGAGCTGCAGCGCGAGCTCCTCGACGAACGAACCGCGCTCCTCGCGTACTTTCTGGGCGACCGCGAGACCTACCTCTGGGTGATCACGCGGTCGGGAGTCGCCGTCCATTCCCTGCCCCCGAGAGAATGGATCGAGTCCGAGGCGCGCCGGCTTTACACGCTCCTCGCCACCGGAGAGCGGCGGAGTGGCGAGACGGAGAGGGAGCGATACGATCGCGTCGAGCAAAGCGACGCGGAATACTGGAGGACGGCCGGGAGGCTGAGCGAGGCCCTCCTGGGAGAGGCGACGCGGAACCTCGAGGTCGATCGCCTGGTGGTGGTGGGCGACGGCGCGCTCAACCGAATCCCCTTCTCGGCGCTGCCCCGTCCCGGGAGCGATGCGACGGGCGGACCGAGGCCGTTGGTGACTCGATACGAGATCGTTCGCCTGCCATCGGTCGCCATCTGGAAGGCTCTCGACGAGCGCAGGCCGGTCCCGGCGGCGCCGGAGAAGCGGCTCGCGGTTCTCGCCGACCCGGTTCTCGACACGAAGGATCCACGACTCCCGCCTCCCGGGAGACCGACGCTCCGGGCGGATGCGTCGGCGATCCCCGGGGTGCGGTCCGCGGTCTCGAGTATGCCTCGCCTCCTCTCTACTCGAGCGGAGGCGCAGCGCATTCTGAAGCTCGTTCCCGAGGGACAAGGTCTCGAGGCCCTGGGCTTCGACGCCAACCTGCGCCTCGTAGCGAGCGGCGAGCTCGCCCACTACGAAGTGGTTCATTTCGCGACGCACGGCGTCGTGAACTCCGAGCATCCGGAGCTCTCGGGAATCGCTCTTTCGCTCTTCGACCCGGAGGGGAACCGCGAGAAAGGATTCCTTCGCCTTCATGACATCTACGACCTGAAGCTCCCGGTTCGCCTCGTCGTCCTCAGCGCCTGCAGCACCGGTCTCGGACAGGAGATTCGCGGAGAGGGCTTGATCGGGCTGGTCGGCGGCTTTCTTTCCTCGGGAACCCAGGGTGTCGTCGCCAGCTACTGGGACGTCGATGACGAAGCGACGGCGGAGCTGATGAGCCGTTTCTACCGCCACCTCTTCGTGGAAGGCCTTTCGCCCTCGAAATCCCTTCAGAAGGCCCAGGGCTCGATGTGGAGCGAGAAACGGTGGCTCTCCCCCGAGCTCTGGGGCGCCTTCGAGTTCCAGGGTCTCTGGGAATGAAGGACGCGCTCGAGCCTCTTCCGGCATCGGAGAACTTGCCGCAGGTTCCGCAGGCCAAGGCTCCAAATGCTTCCTTCGACTCCCTGCTGAGCGCGCCCGAGTTCGGCAAAGTGCGGGACCGCCTGGTGCGGGTTTTCGCCCGGCGCGGCTGCTCCATCCCCGAGGATCTCGCGGACGAGACCATCGCCCGAGTCCTGGGCAAGCTTCCAGAGCTCGCCGCCCACTACGAGGGGGATCCCCTTCGATTCGTCTACGCCGTGGCCAGGAACGTATATCGGGAGTCCCTCCGGCGGCCCCGGACCGTTTCGATCGAGAGCCTGGCTCCGCTGGAGGCCGCCTCCGGCGACGAATCGATGCGACGGGAGGAGACCCACGCCTGGCTCGAATCCTGCCTTTCGAAGCTCGATGCCCCCGATCGGCGGCTGATCCGTGAATACTATCGGTACGACAAGGGAGGCAAGATCGACCGCCGCAAGACGCTCGCGATGGAGCTGGGAGTCGCCATGAATACGCTTCGGATCAAGGCCTATCGGATTCGTCGAAGGCTCTCCACCTGCGTTCTCGAATGCGCGAAAAAGAACGGCGTGAGCCGGAAATACCTGAAATGAAAGCGCGGTTCTAGCATAACGAAGTGGGATGGATATGAACCTGGAAAGAGCGGAGGGAACCGAGCGATCCGAGGAACTGAGGGCGTTTCTGCTCGGGACGCTGGCGGAGAAAGACGTCGAGCGCGTCGAGTATGGCCTGCTATCGGACGACGGACTCTACGAGCTCCTTCTGGCCACGGAAGAAGAGCTCATCGACGAGTACCTGACCGGATCTCTCGCTCCGACCGAGGCTTCGAGCTTCCTCGGCTATCTGAAGAAGCTTCCCGGAGGGGCCCGGCGGATCGACTTCGCGAGGGATTTGAGGGATAGCCTCGAGACGCCGGAGCGGCCCGCCCCGAGCGGGAGCCGCTGGGAAGCGGCGGCGCGAGGGTTCGCGCAGATGGTGAATTCGCACCGTACTGTCTGGGCGGCCTCGCTCCTCCTGATCGGCCTGGCGCTCGCGGTCTACGGCTTTAGGACGAGCCTGGAACCGTCGGTGCTGTTGACCGCGGGATTGACACGCGGCGAGGGCGAGGTCCCGACCCTTCCCCTTTCGGCGAGCTCGACCACGCTGAAGGTGGTGCTCGATCTCGGGACCAACTCGCACCCCCGGTATCGCGCAACGCTGTACGACGCCGACTCGAGAGCGATCTTTTCGGCAGAGGGGTTGACGGCGAGCGTGGCGGAAAGACGGATCCTGGTTTCCTGTCCTATTCCAGTGACGGGACTCGAGCCCGGCGACTATTCCATATCCCTCGACGGAGAAACCAGTTCCGGGATGTATGAGCCCGTCGACAGGTACGTCCTTCGTCTAACCGACTGAGCGCAACCGGAGGGAATTCGAAGAATTATCGCGCGAGACCGTAACGAAACGACCTGAACCCGCATAAGTAGTCGTGGGACGTTCCCGATCCCGGCGTCGGTCCAGCCGCCGGATTCGAGTGGCGCTGGTCGCGCCTCGCGCCGGCCTCCCGGGCGAGCTCGAGGCGGCGCTCGAGATCCATCCCCGCATCACCATCGTCTCCCGGAGCTCGAGCGTGGGGCAGGCCCTGAGCAAGGCAGTGAAACGATCACCGGACGTGGTCATCGTCGACGCCGGCTCGCTGTCGGATGCCGTCCGGCGCGCCGAAACCGTCCCCGCGCCGGAACGAGGCGAGATTCCGACCTCGGAGTTGACGCCGCGGGAGCGCCAGGTGATCGCGCTCGTCGCGGAGGGAAGAACGAGCCGCGAGATCGCTTCGCTCCTCCGCGTGACGGCGCGCACGGTGGAGGCCCATCGGGAGCACATCGGAAGGAAGCTCGGGATTCGCACCGTGGCCGCATTCACGCGATTCGCGATCGCCCACGGCATCCTCGAAGGGGACTGAACCTTCCGGACGCGAGCGGTACAATCTCGTCGCCATGTACCGGACGATCCGCGCCGACAAGGTGGTGGACACCGCTTCGAGCCTGAGGGCCCGGGTCCGCGCCCGCTTTCCGGAATCCGGACTGCTGAGGGTCGCCGACGAGCTCCTCGACGTCGCCCGGGAGTCCCAGGAGCGTTGCCGCGCGATCGACCGGCCGAACGTCCCGCTCCGGATCGGAGTCGGGCTCCTCCTCGTCGGAGGCGTACTCGGGATCGCGGCGATCGTGGTCGCGAACGTCCGCATGACGGAATCGTTCTGGGACCTGTCCAACTTCGTCGAGGGCGCCGAGGCGCTCCTCGCGGACCTGGTCTTCCTCGGTGCGGGAATCGCGTTTCTCGTCACCATCGAGACCCGCATCCAGCGGAAACGTACGCTCACCGCGATGAACGAGCTTCGCGCTCTCGCCCACGTCATCGACATGCATCAGCTCACCAAGGATCCGGAAATGGTCTTCGGCCGCCACGCGCCGACGGAAGCGTCCCCCGCCCACAACATGACGGCCCCGGAGCTGAACCGCTATCTCGATTACTGCAGCGAGATGCTCTCCATCGTTTCCAAGATCGGGGCCCTGTACGTGCAGAGGTTTCCCGACTCGCAGGCGCTCGCCGCCGTCGACGACATCGAGAGCCTGACGAACGGGCTCTCGCGCAAGATCTGGCAGAAGATCATGATCCTCGATCGCTACCTGGATCGGGACCCTCGGGATCACGGGTAACGGACTCCACGCCCAATCGGACCGCATCCGGGTCGCCTTCCGCTCGTTCAGCGAATGGCCGGGGGGACTCCGAGCCGGTGCGTCTGGCCGACGGCGCCCGGGACGACCGCGCCGCCGAAAGCATCGATGAGCCGATGGAGCGCGCGCCAGCCGGTGCAGTGGCCCGGCACGATCCTCTGCAGATCGAACTGCGCGAGGTCCCGGACGGTGTCGTCGATCCAGCCCTCGTTGGCGGCGCCCGAGAGGTGGAACCCTCCGAACACGGCGTAGAGCGGCGTCTGAACGAATGTTTCACGGGCGTGGGTGAGCACGTTCACGATGCCGGCGTGGGAGCAGGAGCTGAAGACGACGACGCCCCCATCCTTCACCTGAACGGCAAGGAAGCGTTCGTCGAGAACGAGAGGGTCCGGGCTCCAGGAGCCGTCCGACCCGAGCTTCACCTGACGGGGCAAGCCCTTCTCGTAGGCAGTGGTCCGTGGGATCTCACCGCTCAGGAAAAACGTCTCCGAGCCGATGGTGCGGGGAGCGGGGTCATTCACCAGCGAAGCTCCCGCCTTCTCGAGCTCCTCGAGAGTCGGGACCTCACCGAGCGGCAAGATGCGGTCGTCAGCCAGCCGGAACCCGCGCCTCACGAACATGCCGGGGTTCACGTGCGTCGGAACGCTCCGCCCGCCTTTCGCCGCGCGCACCGAGGCGATCGCCTTTGGAAGCCCGCCCGCGTGATCCCAATGGCCGTGAGAAAGAGCAACCGCTTCCACCGCGCCGAGCTCGACTCCGAGCCGTTTCGCGTTGCGCTCGAACGCCCAGCCCTCGGGCCCGCCGTCGAAGAGCACCGTGTGCCGCTCTTCGCCAACGGTCGCAGTCACGTACAGGGAAAGCCCCCAGGCGGCGCAGCAGACGCTCGGGCCCGACATCTCCGTCGCCCCCGCGGCGAGGTCGTTCTGGACCTCCGAGGTGACGGAGTCGGGGACGGTCGAGAGGAGGTCGAGGGCGTTGTCGACGACGACCGTGATTTCCACGCGATCTACGGGCCGCAGCATGGCTCAACCTCCCTGTGGGTCTGACATCATAACGTGCCGCGGAGGCCGATTACCGCACCGAAGGGCGCCTGCACACGAGCTGCGGCTTCGACCGCACCTTGCTCGAGAGCCCGCAGGTCACCTGTACCGAACGCCGCGCCGGATCACCATCCCCACGTCCTGGAGACGGTCGATATAGGTGAGAACGTCGCCCCGGACGGCGATGATGTCCGCGAATTTTCCTTCGGCGATGGTTCCGACGTCCCGATCGACCTTCAGGTGCACCGCGGGCCAATAGGTGGCGGCGCGGATGGCGTCCATCGGGGGGACTCCGAAGACCCGCACCCAGTAGTCGAGCTCGCGCCAGGTGGAATCGCTGTGAAAGGTCAGAGGCACGCCGCTGTCGGTCCCGATGAGGAGCACGACACCGGACTCCCGCAGCTGCTGGAACTTCCGAGCGAGCGTCGGATGCCTCAGCGGAATCAGCCGGAAGTAGTCGAGCCTCTGGACGTCGTCGAGCGAAGCGCGGATGTCCTCGGTGATGTGGTCGGGCAAGCCCTCCCGCCAGCGAGGGTCGTCGAGCCTCTCCGGGTTCTCGTCCCGCGTGTACTCGTACAGGAGGAGCGGGGTGACCGTCGGCGTCCAGTAGAGAGTGTTCGCGCGGCCCGCCATCAGGGCGAAGATGTCCTCCGGATACTCCGGCATGGTGCCGAGCCCGGTATGCTCGAAGCAGTCGACCCCGGCGGCGATGCCCCGGCGGATCTCCTCGGGACGGTGGGCGTGGGCGACGACCGGCAGCTTTCGACGGTGAGCTTCGTCGACGACCGCGTACACCTCGTCCATCGTCATCTGGTCCTGGTCGATGAGCTTGATGACGTCGACCCCCGCCTCGGCCAGCTTTCTCACCTTGGCGCGGGCGTCCTCGGACCCCGAGACTCCCCAGCGCTGGTGCTCGGTTCCGGGATAGGGCTCGTGCTGGAGGAAGGGGCCGGAAACGTAGAGCGTCGGTCCGGGGATGTCGCCCTTTTCGATGGCTCTCTTGATGAAGAGGATGTCGTCGAGAGGCGCACCCAGGTCGCGGGCGCTCGTGACTCCGGCGAGGAGGAGCTGCTTCGCCGCCGCGGGCATGATCGTGTCCCGGAATCGCGGCGGGTACGTCTTGTCCCAGTGCTCGTAGTCGGAATGGCCGACGATGCTCAGATGGACGTGCATGTCGAAGAGACCGGGAAGAACGCTCATTCCCTCGGTCGAGATGACCTCGGCGCCGCGGGGAATCTCGACCTCGGCAAGCCGCCCGACGGCGGTGATGCGCTCCCCTTCGATGACGACGACGCTGTCTTCCAGGGGTGGGCCCCCATAGCCGTCGATGAGCCTTCCTCCGACCAGTACCTTGGTTCCCTGAGCATAGGTCATGGAGGGAAGGAGCAGGACCGAAGCCAGAAACCTGGGAATCCACATGGCAGCCCATTGTATTCCCACCCTGAGAAAATCCTGAGAGAAGCTCGATACGATCCTGAGGCGGCGGACAGGCATTCAGAACCGGGCTCTGCTATCCCGGATTCATGCTGCACGACATTCGATTCGCGCTGCGCTCTCTCGCCGGGTCTCCCACGTTCACCCTCGCCGTGGTTCTCATTCTCGCGCTCGGCATCGGCTCGACCGTCGCCCTGGTGAGCGTCGTCCAGGCGGTGCTGCTTTCGCCCCTTCCCTACCCCGAGCCGGACCGCCTGATGGTGATGTGGGCGGAGTGGCCCCCGCGCGAGATCTTCCGCCTCAGCCACACGGGGAACGACTTCCGCGAGTACCAGAGGAGGGCACAGCTCTTCGAAGGGATCGCGGCCATCGGCTCCCTCCGGCAGAACCTCGGCGGCGGCGCCGAGCCCTCCCAGGTGCAGGTTGGATGGATCTCGGAGAACTTCTTCTCGGTGATGAAGGTATCTCCGATCCTCGGACGCGATTTCGCGCCCGACGAGCCGCCGAGCTCGGTCCTTCTGGGCCACGGCATCTGGCAGAGCCAGTTCGGCTCCGACCCGGCGGTTCTCGGCAGGGTCATCGAGCTCGACCAGAGCCCCTATACCGTCGTCGGCGTCCTTCCCCGCGGGTTCCGCCTCTGGCATGCGGCCGACGTCGGGATCAGCATGAACATCGATCTCTGGAAGCCCCCGGATCCCGTGCGAAACCCCGGACGCTGGCAGGCCAAGGAGCTCGACCAGTCGACTCTTCGCATCCTCGGGAGATTGAAGCCCTCGGTCACTCTCGAGCAGGCGCAGGCGGAGATGGATGCGATCTCGGAGTCGCTGCGGAAGGAGTATCCCGATCACGAGCGCGCGGGCTTTCATGTCGACGTCGAGCCGCTCCACCGCGAGGTGGTGGGGCACGTGGAGCCGGCGCTCCTGGCGCTTCTCGGCGCCGTCGCCGCGGTGCTCCTCATCGCCTGCGCCGACGTCTCCGGCCTCCTGCTGGTGCGCGCCCAGCACCGGCAAAGCGAGATCTCCCTTCGCGCCGCTCTCGGAGGAGGTCCTCGGCACGTCCTGCGGCTCCTTCTCGTCGAGAGTCTGCTGCTGAGCCTCGGAGGCGGAGTCCTCGGGGTCTTGATCGGGTCGTTTGGAGTCCAGCTCCTCCTCTCGTTCGATTCCGGAAATCTACCGCGGGTATCGGAAGCGAAGACCGATACCACCATTCTCGCAATCGCTCTCGCAACCACTCTCGGCGCGACGCTCCTCGTCGGGCTCCTGCCCGCCTTGCGGTCCGCGTCGCCGAACCTGGCGAGACTCGTCTCCCAGCGGAGGACCCCGAGCTCGGGGTCCAGGCGGCTGACCGAGCTCCTGGTGGTCGTCGAGATCGCGCTCTCCCTGGTGCTCCTCGTCGGCGCCGGTCTCTTGCTGCGTAGCTTCGTCGAGCTTCGAGGGATTCGCCCCGGCTTCGACGCCCGGGGCCTCCTGTCGTTCTCGGTGAGTCTTCCGAGCAGGAGCTATCCGCCTCCGACGGCGACTTCCGAGTTCCTCGAGCGTTTCGAAAAGCGCATCCGGGCGCTTCCTGGAGTGGTCTCCGTGGGAACGGTATGGCCGCTTCCGCTGGAAGGGCAGAAATGGTTCGGCTATTACCGCACGACCGAAGCGGCGACGGAGGAGGGCACGCTTCCGGTGGCGGATTTTCGAATCTCGAGCCCCGACTACCTGAAGACCATGGGCGCGCGGCTCCTCGAAGGAAGGTATCTGCGGGAAGGCGACGAGAGCGCCGTGGTGATCGACGAGACGCTTCGGCGGCGGAGCTGGCCCGACGGCCGCGCCCTCGAGCAGAAGATCTGGGTCGGGCTCGACGCCGTTCCCGTCGAGATGCGCGTCGTGGGCGTCGTCGAGAACATCCGCCATGCCGATCTGACGAAAGACGGCAGGGAGACGATCTACCTGCCCGCCCGCTCCTTCGCCTGGGCGGACTTCGAGCTGGCCCTGGTGGTTCGTACGAACGCGGACCCGCAGCGTCAGGTCGGGCCCATTCGAAAGGCGCTCGCGGAGCTCGACCCCGGGATCCCGATGGCGAAGGTGAGGACCGCGGAGGAGTACCTCGACGATGCCGTCGCCGCGAACCGCCTCGCCCTGGTGCTCGCCTCGATCTTCGCCGGGACGGCGCTTCTGCTCGCGAGCGTCGGTCTCTACGGCGTCATGGCATACGGGTTCGAGCGCCGCAGACGGGAGATGGGAATCCGCATCGCTCTGGGAGCGGAGCGTAAAGCCATGGCGCGGCTCGTTCTCGGCCGGGGCCTGAAGCTCGCGCTCTGGGGTATCGCCCTCGGGTGCATCGCTTCGTACTACCTCCGCGGCGTCGTTTCCGGCCTTCTGTTCGCGGTCCACCCCTCCGATCCCTGGACGTATCTCACGGTGACGACGGTCATCGTCCTGACGGCGCTCGCCGGCTCTCTCGGCCCGATGCGGCGCGCGCTCCGCGTCGACCCCGCGACCGCTCTGAGGGGCGAGTGAGCGGCTAAGATAGGACCCGGTGAATCCGCTCAAGAGCTTCCGTGTCGGCGACTGGCGCGTCGAGCCGACGCTCAACCAGATCTTCCGCGATTCCGATCCGGAGCAGGCGGTCCGGCTCGAGCCCAAAGCGATGCAGGTCCTCGTGCACCTCGCCGAGCGCGCCGGGGAAGTCGTCGACAAGGAAAGCGTCATCCGGGACGTCTGGGAAGGCGCTTTTGTCACCAATGAAGTCCTGACGAACGCGATCTGGGAGCTCAGGCGGGCTCTCGGGGACGACGCTCGAACTTCTGTCTTCATCCAGACGATCCCCAAGCGCGGCTATCGTCTCGTCTCGCCGGTCTCCGGCCTGGTCGATCCGCCCCTCCCTTCCCCGTCCAAGGGATCGAGGTGGTGGGCCGCGGCTCTGGCGGCAGGTCTGGTGAGTCTTTCGATCTGGCTGTTCTGGCCCGAGCCGCCGAAACCTGCGGTGACCCGGTTCGCCGTAGGTTTATCCGAACCGCTCGCGCCCTTCTACCTTCCCGCGGTCGCGGCATCGCCCGACGGGAGGCACGTCGTCTACGCCGGAGTCTCGGGTCTCTTCCTTCGCGCCATGGATCGAATGGATTCCATGTTCCTCCCCGGTACCGAAGGAGGACACGGACCCTTCTTCTCCCCCGACGGGAGCTCGATCGGCTTCTTCGCGGGAAAGAGGCTCAAGCGGGTGGAAACCCGCGGCGGAAGTCCTCCGACAGAGCTCACTCCGGTCGGAGCGCCTCGAGGGGCGTCGTGGGGATCCGATGGATTCATCTACTTCTCGCCCGCGAGCGACAGCGGCCTCCTGCGGATTCCGCAGGATGGAGGAAAGGTCGAAGTCGTGACGGAGCTCGACGAAGGCCGCGGGGAGTGGACGCATCGGTGGCCCGATGTCCTCCCGGGCGCGGAGGCGGTTCTGATCACCGTGGCCCACTCCGATCTTACGAGCTTCGATGAGGCGGACATCGTAGCGGTCGACCTCTCGACGGGAGAGCGGCGACTGGTGGTCGAAGGCGCGAGCTTCGGACGGTACGTCGAAAGCCGCCTCCTCTATGCCCGGAAAGGCGCCATCCTCGAGGCGCCTTTCGATCCGGCGGCGCTCGAGACGCGGGGACCTTCGCGGACTCTCCTCGAGGACGTGAAGCTCTACTCGATCAACGGCGCGGCGCAGGTGTCCGCGGCGCGCGATCTCCTGGTCTACGTGCCCGAAGCGAAAGGCCGCGCGCCCACGCGGCTCCTCTGGAGCGACCGCGAAGGACGCCGCGAGGCCCTCCTCGAAGAAGCCCGGGTTCTCTACGATCCCGCTCTCTCCCCCGACGGATCCAGGATCGCGGTCTCGATGGTGACGGAAGGAAACAGCGATCTCTGGATCTACGATCGGGGGCGCGAGACGTTCTCCCGGCTCACGAGCTCGGGAGGAGAAGAAGAGCACCCGTTGTTCGCCCCCGGCGGCCGGGAGGTCACCTACGATTACTCCATGGCCGGGCCGTTCCGGCTGTTCTCCCGCCCCATCGACGGCGCGGGCGAGCCGCGGAAGCTCGGGGGCGAGGGCGGGAGCGAGATCCCGGAGAGCTACTCCGCGGACGGGAAGCTTCTCGTTCTTACCGAAGAGAGCTTCGAGACGGGTTTCGATCTCTGGATCCTGGAACTCGGGGACCTCACGCGGAGACCGTTCCTCGCGACGGCTTTCGACGAGCGCTCCGCGCGGCTCTCCCCCGACGGTCGATTCGTCGCCTACAGCTCGAACGAATCGGGAAAGTACGAGATCTACGCGACGACTTTTCCCGAGCCGGGGCCGCGGCTACCGATCTCGGTTGCGGGAGGAGAGCACCCGCGGTGGACCCGCGGAGGGAAGGAGATTCTCTTCCTTTCGAGCGAGGGTGTGATGGCCGTCGAGATCGAGAGTGCGGGCCGCCTCGAAGCGGGCAAGCCGCGAAGGATCTTCCCCTATCGGCCGCCGATTCCTCAGCTCGAGGGAGCCTACCGAAGCCCGTACGACGTTACTTCCGACGGTGAGCGACTGCTCCTGGTGGAAGGAGGAGACGACCCCGCGGCGCTTCGACTCCACGTGGTTCTGAACTGGAGAGAAGAGCGCTAGCTCAGTAGCGGGCTTTCATCAGCTCGATGCCGTCCCTCAGCGACTCCCGCCACGCGTCTTCGAGCTCGGGGCGATATTCGGGATCGTGCTCGGAAACCGCCTGCAGCAGGCAGCGAAGCCAGAGGTCGTACCAGGCGGGATCGATCCCGAGCTGTCGCCGGCTGTGGCAATCGGCGAGCTTCGAGAGCTCCTTGTACCCGAATCCGCTCTTGGTCCCGGCGGCGACGAGCATCACGAACAGCGAATCCTGGAGCATCTTCTTCTGACGCGCGAAGTCCGTGTTCTCGAACTTCTTCCGGATGTCCGCCGAAGAGTCGATGAAGAGCTCGTAGAAGCGGTCGAGAAACGCGGAGGATTGGATGCATCGGCTGAGGCTGTCGCGCGCCTCCTGAATCCGGTCCTGCATGGGGGTAAGCGAATTATACCAGCCCGCCCACGCGATTTCCTTGACAGCCGGAGCTCTCGAGAGCCACATTTCGGAGCGAAGAATGACCCGTCGCCCGCGCGCTCGCGCCATCCTTCGCCGCAAGTGTCCCCGATGCCTCGAGGGCGACATCTACAAGGGCTGGTTCCGCCCGCTCGAAGCCTGTCCGATGTGCGGCCTGGTCTACGAGAGAGAGCCCGGATACTTCCTCGGCTCGTTCTACATCAGCTACGGCCTCGGCGTCGCGACCGGCATTCCGATGGTGCTGGTGGTTCTCTACGCCGACCTTCCGTACTACTGGCTGTACCCGCTGGTGGCAGCCTGGGTCGGCATCCTGAGCCCGCTCCTCGTCACTTACGCCCGCACCCTCTGGTACCATTTCGACCACGTCGTCGATCCCCGGTGATCGGACGTTCGCCGATTCGGGTGTAGACTCGAGCGAGAGGCGCATCTCGATCCAGCCGCCTCAGGAGGACCCGCGATGAAAGCAAGGACCCGGCGTGAGTTCGTGAAGACCGTGGGCACGGGGGCGCTCGCGAGCCTCCTGAGCGAGCGCTCATCGGCTTCGACCGCGGGCGCCGCTCGCGACGTGCTCGTCGTCGGAGCCGGTGTCTTCGGCACCTGGATCGCGTACCACCTCGTCAAATCGGGGCGGAAAGTCGCGCTCGTCGACGCCTACGGCCCCGGAAGCAGCCGCGCGAGCTCCGGGGGCGAGACCCGGGTCATTCGCATGGCCTACGGCGCCGACGAAATCTACACCCGCTTCTCCTGGCGCTCGCTCGTGCAATGGAAGGAGCTCTCGCAGGCGGTCGGCCATCCGCTGTTCCATGAGACCGGCGTCCTCTGGATGGCCCGGGACGAGGACCCCCACGCGCTCAGTTCTCTCGAGGCACTCTCCCGGGTGGGCGTGCCTCACGAGCGGCTGAACCAATCCGACCTGGAGAAGCGCTATCCCCAGGTGGACTTCGGGTCGGTGAGCTGGGCGATCTGGGAGCCGCGCGCCGGCGGCCTGATGGCCCGCCGCTCGGTACACATGCTCGCCCGGGAGCTCACGCGAATGGGGGGTGAGGTCCGGACGGGCGCCGCCGTGATGCCAAGCGGCAAGGGTCGTCTCGCCTCGGTCGCGACCGCCGACGGCGGAAGCTTCGCGGCCGCCGATTTCGTCTTCGCCTGCGGTCCCTGGCTCCCGAAGGTCTTTCCCGAGCTCCTGGGGCGGCGCATCTTTCCCACCCGACAGGAGGTCTTCTATTTCGGCCCGCCGTCCGGCGACGCCCGCTTCCGCCCGCCCGAAATGCCGATCTGGATCGACGACATCGCGCAGTGGTACGGGCTTCCGGACATCGAGGGGAAAGGATTCAAGCTGGCGCAGCACGCCATGGGACCGGCCTTCGATCCGGACTCGGGCGAGCGGTCCGTTTCCCCCGAGGGGCTCCTCGCGGCTCGCGCCTTCGTGGGCGAACGGTTCCCCGCGCTTCGTGGAGCGCCCCTCGTCGCCTCCGAGGTCTGCCAGTACGAGAACTCCTCGAACGGGGACTTCCTGATCGATCGGCATCCCGACTTCGAGAACGTTTGGCTCGTGGGCGGCGGCTCCGGCCACGGCTTCAAGCACGGACCGGCCGTCGGGGAGTACGTGGCGGAGCGCGTGATCTCCGGGGGCACCGTGGAGCCGCGCTTCTCGCTCGCGACCAAGGGCACCGAGCTGAAGCGCGAGGTGACCTGATCGCGCGCTGGGACCTCGAGTCCCTCGAAATGGTGAAAGCCGCCGACGCCGAAAAGTAGACGTCGACGGAGATCGGCGTCAGACCGCCGTCGGAGTCTTCCCCGCCCCGCCGCGCGCGCGGTAGATGCCCCATGCCACGAGACCGAGACCGGCGAGTGCGACAACCATCCCCTGTAGCAGGAGCGGGCCGGTGAACGCGGAGAAGAGCTCATCGCGAAGCTCCAGAAGCTTGTCGGTGAGAGCTTTCTCCGTCTGGAGGCTCTCGAGGGCGGGGCCCGCGAGACCGCGCAGGGCTTGGATACCCAACGCCATGCCGGCTACCGCCGTACCTCCCAGAACGAGACTCGACCCTCCCCAGAGGAGCCGGGACTCCCGCGAGCGCCCGCCGAGCCGGGCGATCCCCAGTAAGAGAAGCACCACGGAGAAGGCGAGAACGAGGAGAGCCTTGCGGGCGAAGCCGAGCCACCAGCGGGTTCGGTCGAGCGCGGCGCGGGTCTCGAGGTCGGCGGCTCGCCGCAGGTCGGCGTCCGTAAGGCGGACGCCGTCGCGCAGGCGGAATCGGAGACTCTGAAACCGCTCCCACGAGTCCGCGCGCCGATCGGGAGAGGAGGACGCCTCCAAGAGTCGGCGAAGCTCCTGATCGTCGAATGAATAGCCCTCGATCACGGTACGGCGCACGGCTTCGAGAGTGACGCCGTCCTCCGAACCCTGGAAGGCGGCGCGAAGATCCTCCTCGGTCACGTCGATGCGTTCGGGAAAGCGACCGGCGAAGGCCCTCCTAAGCACCGCCACCGTGTCGAACCCCGCCCGGACGCGAACCTCGTCGTAGGGAAGCCCAGGGACCCGGCAGCTCGGCAGGGCCTCGGGGACGACTCCGAGGGCCTGCTCCTCGATCGCGCTGCAATCCCGAAGCCCCTCGTAGGCCGCCCGGGCCTTGACGTTCGCCGCCGCAGCGAGCAGCACCGTCGCGGCCTCCGCTCGCTCGTCCAGAGGAATCGAGAACGCGCCGGACCGAGCGCGTCCCGTGATGTAGCTCTCGAGCGCGGCGATGCCGCCGTCCAGCTGCGACCTCACCCACTCCCGGGGAAACGCGAGGGAGAGGAGCGTGCCGAGCTCCTCGTCGCTGAAGGAGATCCCGTACGGAAGCCTCGCTCTCGAGGTCAGGTGGAGCCGCAAACGGGCAACGCCTTGCGCGCGAACGAGGTGTTCGTAGCCTCCACCGTCGAGTACCCGGTGCAGCCAGCCCCGCAGAACCTCGATTCCCGCGGTCACCCTCCCGTCGAGCCGGATGACGACGTCGAAGCTCTCCGTCTTTCCCGTCACGTAGGGAACGAGCCCGTCGAGAACGGCATCGACCTGCTCGGCCACCCACGGACCGGAGCACACGGTCCTGACTCCTTCGATCACATCGTCGAGCGTGAGCCCGAGGGGGAAGGGCAGGCCGCTCTGGAATGCGCTCCATTGCGGCTGAAGCGGCTTCCGTACGAGCTCCTCGATCAGATAGTCATATAGCTCGGGCTCCCGCACCAGATCGCGGATCACGCCGGCGCCTTCCTCGACCCAGCGACCCGGCGCCACGGTGATCTCGAAGGAGTCGCTCCTTCCGGTGAGATAGGGAAGCGCTCCCTCGACGGCGGTCCTCACCTGCAGCTCGAGGGCGTCGGGAGGAATGATGCGCTTCAACTTCGCCGACAGCCCGTCCGCCGAGAGCCCGAGGCTCGAAGGCGCGCGGGCTAGGTCGATGCCCGCTCGTTCCAAGAGCTTCGGAAGAACGGTGTCGTAGAAGAAGTCGTAGGCGTCGACGCGGTGCAGCACTCCCGTGTAATAGTCGGGGTCGAGCAGGGTTTCGTTCACGCGGATGGCGACGAAGGTGAATGCGAGCGACGCGGCGAAGACCGGAATCAGTGCCAAGGCGAGAAGTCGGCGAATCGTCGTTCTCATCGGGGTGGGATCAACGGGGAGGACGCGCCATCGGGCTCGATTTTAGGACATCTGCGCGCGGCGTGCCCCGCTCCGGCGCGGTATAGAATCCCCCGGGAATCCCCATGCACCCCATCATCTATTTCGGACCCCTCGAGATCTCGACTTATGCGGTGATGCTCTCTCTCGGCGCCAGCCTCGGGTTCTGGCTGACCTATCGGGACGCCGAACGCAAGGGGCTCGACGTCGTCGAGGCGCTCAAGCTCACCGCCGTCGCCTTCTTCGCCGGCCTCATCGGCGCTCGAGGGCTCGTATGGCTCGCGAACCCGGCGGTCTACGAGGAGCGGCCGTTCTCCTCGATCTTCCTGTTGTGGGACAGGAGCGGCATGTCGATCTACGGTGGGCTCGCGCTCGCGGCCGCCGCCGGCGTCCTCTACGCGCGGTTCCGCGGACTCGATCTCTGGGACCTCGCCGACACGCTGGCGTTCTCCTTCCTGCCCGCGATCGCGGTCGCCCGGCTGGGCTGTTTTCTCAACGGCTGCTGCTACGGAAAGCCCACGACAGCGCCCTGGGGCCTGGTGGCCGGCGGCGCGCCGAACTACGTCAACTTCGACATCCCGTCCCATCCGACGCAGCTCTACGAAGCGGCGGCGGCCGTTCTCCTCTTCGTGCTCCTCGAGCGCATGCGCTGGAAACGGCAGTTCGTGGGGCAGCTCGCAGTGGCCTTTCTCGCGGGCTATCCCCTCTTTCGCTTCTTCAACGAGATCTTCCGGGGGGACCCGCGGCCGGGATGGCAGATCGGAAATCTCGGCACGCTCAGTCTCAACCAGATCCTGAGCGTCGCCGCGCTATTGTTCGCGCTCGGGGCGGGGATGGTACTCGAGCGCCGGAGCGCCGCAAACGGAAACGGGGCGGGAGGAACGCTCCCGCCCCGAAACGAAGGCTGATTCCCGTCAGGAACGGCGGCGCCGCACCCTGAAGACGAGCCCGCCGACGAGGCCGAGGGGCAGCAGATAGAGAGCCGCGCTCAAGGCGGGGTTCCGCGGCGCCCTCAGCAGACCGGCGACCGAAGCCGTCTGCCCGGCCTTGCAGTTCTTCACCTCGGGGATGTCGGCGCAGCCGTCCTTTTTGATCTCCCGCGAGAAGACCTGAATGAGCGTGCCCGCTCCCTGAGGGTTCACGAACACGTCCTCGATCGCGCTCTCGAGCTCCGGCTCGAGCAGAGACTCGATCAGCGGATCGAGACCCTGGCATGGGTCGAAATCGAGATCGGGAAACGGGTCGGGAAAATCGAGGTGGACTCCGCAGGAGCCGAAACCGGTCAGGTCCACGTCGAAGTTGACGAGGTTGGCGTTCGTCGACTCGAGCGGGTGGACGGCGGTACAGTCGCCGAGAACGCAGGTGTCCGCTCTCTGGGTGATGTTCAGGTCGTCGAATCCCGCCGACGCGTCGATGGTGCGGAGCACCGGGCCCACGATGAACTCCTCGATGTCGCAGCCGTTGAAGATCTCCCCGATGTAGGGTATTTCGATAACGCAGCTCGAGTCGCAGTTCACGCCCCGGTAGGTGCTGCCGTCGAGGCCGAAGACGAACGGGCCCGAGAGCGCGAGGTCCACGCGGATGCTCCCGAAAGTCGGCGTCACCGTGAACGGGGCGTCGCCGAAGGGGAGCGTGACGGAGCCGGTACGAAGGCTCATCTGATGATCGGTACAGAGGCCAGGAAGCGTTATCGGGACGCTGCCGATATCGACGTTCTTGTCACCCAGCCGCTGGAGGAGCTTGTTGACCAGGGTAGGGTCGACCGTCGCTTCGAAGAAGACCCTCTGCGGGTCGGTGTCGCACTGGGTCTGTGCGGTGGCCTGGGTCGTCAATCCGAAGACCAGCAAAGCGGCAAGAGCGAGGGGCTGGTAAGGAACTCGGCGGGTGACTCTCATCGCACCCTCCTTCCGCGGGGCGCGCCGCGCTCTCTTCCGGGACAGCCGCCTCCGGCTCAGCGGGAGACGCGGCTTCGGTCTCCGGGGAAGTCGCCTCCCCTTTTTGGGCCGCGTCCGGGAAACCCACGTACGAGCCCATGGCCGCGAGCTCCACCTTGAGCTCCTTCTGGCGCTGGGCGAGGCGTTTCGCCTTTTCGGAGGGCTCGGAGTAGTCGTCGGCCTCGAGGGCGAGCTTGTCGACCTGGTAGCGCTCCATCGCCTCCTGGCGGCCGAAGAGCATCTTCGCCGTCTCATCCCCGAAGGCCACGCGGCGCGCTTCCCAGCGGAACTGGATCCGCTCGGCGTGGCTCATCGAGCGTGGGTTTACTCTGTCGAGCTCCGCCTCGAGACGCAGGTGGCCGTCGAGGAGCGGAATCGCGCTCTCCTCGTTCGCGGTCAGCAGCCGGTTGTACGCTTCGTCGTACACCGCGTTGCTGTCCCCGTCCCCGGTGAATCCCTCGCGTCGCAGGTCCTCGACGAGCTGGACGACGCGCTCGTATCGATACTCGAGATCCAGCCGCTCGTTGAATCCCGGCGGGCGCGCGGCATTGACCTTCCGGAAGCTGCCGAAGACGGCCTGGGCGAGCCTCTCGGATCGGCGGTCGAGGCGCCGCGGCGTTCCATCGTCATTGAGGGCGATGGGCGGCAGCGCATCGAGAAGCTCGCCCACCGTGAGCTCGTCGACGGGTCCGGTCCGGCCATCCACGGCGAGGCGCGCGAGGAGGCGGATCGCCCTCGGGCCGAGGACGATCGAGCGCCCATCGGTGACGATGCGGACGCTTGGAATTCTCTCCAGCACGTCCGAAAGCCGCATGGCCTCGACGGGCTCGGCCGTTCCCAGCGCGCGCTGTCCCATCTCGAGGAGAGCCTGCCGGTCGAGGGACGAGAACCCGGAATCGCTGATCTCGGTCATGAGATCGTCGAGACGGATTTCGAGCGCCTGGTCCTGTCCCCGTGTGACGCCCTTGAGGCCCGTGCCCGTGAAGGAGCCCCGTCCGAAGGCGCCTCCCAGGGTTCCCTGGTGCGCCGCGGTGAGGCCGACTACGAGCGCCATCGCGCCGAGCAAGACCCCCAGGCGGACGGTCCAGGAGCCACCCGCGCGTCCAAACCAGTATCGAGCCATGACTATAACTCCGTTCCGAGGGATGAGATCGGGACAGCTTCCGCAAAAATACCCATGGAAGCCTGTTTGAGCACTTCCCCCCCGGAGGGAGATCATACCCGTCCGGCGGCGGTTTGCAAGACCCAATTTTCGCTTCTAGGAGACGCAGTGGAATTGACAAACGCGAAAGTTCCTCCGCCTGCCGCACGGTGCCGAAGACCGCGACCGGGGTGTGAGCAAACTTCAGCGCTCGCCGACGTCCCGGCCCGGTTCGAGGCCCACGCGGACGACCACGACGAGGAGCGTCGCGAGCACGAGACTGAGAACGATCGCGGCCTGCGCGCGCGGATCGACTCCATAGGCGGCGAGGACGGGGACGCGGGGCCCTCCTTCGGCGAATAGCCGGAGGGCATACCGGATCGGGTAGCGCAGCTCCTGGCCGAAGGCATAGGTCGACAGGATGACGTCGCTGAACATCGCCCCGGTGACGTTGATACCGCAGGAAAGTGCGAGCGCGAGAGAGCTCGTCCATCTCACCCAGGCCTTCGACCAGTCGAGCCCGATCAGGCCCCAGGCGAGAAACGGCAGTACGGCGAAGAGGTGCCTCGGGCCCCAGAGCATGCTCAACCCTCCCCAGAAGTGGTGACCGTAGCGGGGAACGTGGGTACCCAGGGTGCTGTTGAAAACGAGGTAGGCGAGAAATACGCAAAGGCTGAGCAGGTGCAGCGGCTTGCACCCTCCTGACCGTCGGAGCGCCATGAGGTGCCCGACGAGACCGAGGAGCAGGATCGGGCTGTAGAGGAAGAGGCCTTTGTAGAGGCCGAAAGCGAGCTGGAGCATCACTTCCGGGCTGGGCAGGTTCGCCGTGGGGCGCCGACCCTCTTCGAACGCGACGAGCCCTCTCTCGGTGGCCGCCTGGGACTCGAGCCAGTAGCGATTCTGATAGGGCGTCGACCAGGGCGAGCCGAAGGCCGATTCGTGGTAAACGAGCAGCAATCCCACGCAGAGGCCGAGGGGGAGGAGCATCTCGAGTCTACGCGCAGGAACGAGCCGTGGCAGCGCGAAGGCGAGCGCGAGACCGACGGCGAGAGCGCTGGGGTAGTCCACGGCCACCGCGGCTCCGAAAGCCCCGCCGGCGAAGAGGCTCGCCCCGCGGCGGACGTTGGAGCCGTCCGAAAGGGAAAGGACTGCGTGCCAGACGAGAAGGTACGCGAGCGCCTGGCCGGAGTACATCGCGCAGTAGTAGAGGACCATGCTCCCGATTCCCACCGCGAGAACGACGACCGCCGCGAGCGAACGGGGGGCGCCTCCCGCGACCAGCCGCTGGTCGAGTCGCGCGAGGAGGAGGGCGTAGAGCGGGGCGATGAGGAACCAAACCAGCCCGATCTGGAGCAGGTACAGGTCCTTGAAATGACCGGCCGGGGCCTCCCCGAGAGCGCGGCTTCCGGGCCGGTAGTACCCCAGCACCCGGCGGTTCTTGACGATCTCCTCGCTGAAGAGCGAGAAGAGGGGTTTGGCGACGAGGTAGAAGGGAGCCGCTACGACGCTCGCGCCCGGCCCGACGCCGGAGTAGACCCGGCCGTCGTGGAAGGCGATATCGAAGGCCCGCGTCCGGAAGACTCGCTCGGGATCGGAGCCATCGCTGAGGGTCATTTTCCCTTCGTTGACGAGGCGGATAGCGGCGAGGAGCACCGAGTCCGTCATCGAGGTGCCGCTCGGGCTCACCAGGAGCACCGGCCAGGCCAGGAGAACGAGGAAGAGCGCGGCGCGCCCGCCGAGCCTCCTCAGAAGGCGCCGCTGCGGATCGGAGGGAAGTGGAAAGAGCACGCTAGAGCGGCGGGCGTAAGCGAGGCGCTTTACTCATGGCGGATGCAGCGGGTAGATTGTAGCCGAATGAGCGAGGCTGCGATCTACGAGGCGCCCGTCGAGGCCGTGAGCGGGCGCTGCCGCGGGGAGAAGGTCGGCGGTCGGGAGATCCTGATCGTCGACACCGCCGAGGGCCTGCGGGTCTACGACGGCGTGTGTCCGCATCTCGGGGGCCCTCTCGTCGAAGGACGCCTCTCGGCGCGCGCCGTCGTCTGCCCTTGGCATTCCTACACTTTCGACCCGGTGACGGGCCGCTGCCTGACCGTTCCCGGCGGTGTCTGGCGCCTGGGGGGGCTTTCGAAGGGAACGGGACGCCCCATGTCGATTGCGCTCAAACCGCTCCGGCACTCGGTCGAGGGAGGAATCCTCCGGGTCTACGGGTCATGAAGCACCATTTCACGATCGTCAAGCACGTCCGGTGCTCGAGAGCGAACGTCATCGCTAACTACCTCGACCTCGAGCACATGCCCGCGCACTCGGGCCTCATGGCCTGCCGGGTCATGAGCGAGGCCGGGCGCGCCGCCTGTTTCGAGATCACCTCCAAGGTCGGCCCCTTCAAGATCCGCAACGTCCACTACTACGAGTTCCGGCCGCCGAACCAGATCTTCCACGCCGTCGAGTCCCCGCTGGGCCCGATGTACGTGCTCTCGACGGTCGAGGAGTTCGCCTCCGGCACCGCGGACGTGCGCTCGGAGGTCAAAGTCGAGACGACGCTCGACCTCCCGCGGCTTCTCTTTCCCGCCCGCGGCCTCGTGGAGCGGCTGCTGCGGCGCCTGAACCGGACGGTGCATGCGGAGGACTGCGCGATTCTCGAGAGAAGGCAGCGGCTCTTCGGCGACGACGTTTCCGACTACCTCCGCGACGAGCAGTGCCTGCTGTTCAAGGATCGGTTCCGCGAAAGCGTCGAATATGGGGGCGGCTGAGGCGCCTCGAGGCGGAGGCTTGCCCGGCACGCTCGAAGTGCGATAGAAATAGTCGGTCGAAGGCAGGCTGTCCCCCCCCAATCGGGTCGAGCTTTTCGAGAGGCCGAACGAACGTCTCGTGAGTTCGGTCCAAGGAGCGGTCGTGTCGACGTCGAAACTACTCCAGGATTCCAGTGCCGCGAGCGGCCTCGGAATCGGCACGCTCTTCTGGGTGAACGCGAAGCCGCTCGTCAACCGGCTCGAGCGCGGTGAGGGTCTGCTGCTCGCGGTCAACCTGTCGATCGTCCTCTTCTCCCGGCCCGACGCCGCGACTCTGCTGGCGCAGTGCTTCATCGCCACTGCGGTGCTGGCGCTCCTGTACGGGCTGAACGACGTCTACGACTGCGCGCGGGATCGCAATGACCCGGCCAAGGACCAGGCGCTCGCGGAGTTCTGCATGGCGCATCGCCGACGCCTTCTCGGCATTCTCCAACTGGAGAAAGTCGGGGTGGTTCTCGCGGCCTTCGCACTGCTCGGAGCGCGGAGCGCCGGCGCGGTCGCCGCGCTCTTCCTCGTCAACCTCGCCTACTCCGCGGTACTGAAGGGCAAAGCGGGCCTCGACGTCCTGTGGGTGGGGCTGTGGGGCGCGCTCTACGCGATGGTTCCGGGGGTTGCGCTCCCGCTCGAGGTGGTGCTCCTCGTCGGGGTAATGACGAGCATCTGCCACGTTTTCCAGATTCTGCGCGACCGGAACGCCGACGACAAGAACCACATCCAGACGAGCGCGGTGGCGTCGCGCTGGCTGCCTTACGCGCAGCTCGGAGTGTGCTGCGCCGCGATGTCCGCGGTCCTGTGGTCGACCCTCGGCCCTCTGGCCGCCGCGTCCGCATTCGCTCCCCTGGCGCTCCGGCTCCTGCTCGAATCCAACCAGATCGCCTGGCTCGCCTCGAAGGCCTACTACGGCGTCGTCTGGCTGCTGGTTCTCTCCTCCCTCCATGGTTGACGGGCGTCTCGGGATGGCTCTCGCCTTCGGCCGGAGCCTCCTGTCGTGGTCCGTGGACGGCCCGCCCCGCCCCATCTCCGCCACGTTCGCCGTGACCAATCGCTGCAATCTCCGGTGCAGCTACTGCAACACTCCCTTCCTCGACCCCTCGGACCTGCCCATGGCGCGCGTCGAGACCCTGTTCGACCGCCTCGCGAGCGTGGGAGTGAGGCGTCTCGGCCTTGCCGGAGGCGAGCCGATGGTGCGGCGGGACATCGGGGACATCGTCGGCCTGGCGAAGGAGCGGGGTCTCTTCGTCACCATGAACACGAATCTCCTCCTCTACGCCCAATGCCGGGAGCGGGTGCGCGCCGTCGATCTGTTCTTCACGAGTCTCGACGGCGATCGGGAGCATCACGAGGCCGCCCGGGGCCGCGGCTCCCACGACGGACTCCTCTCGGCGATCCGCGAGATCGCCGCCTCGGGCCGACGGGTCATCGCCATCTGCGTCGTCACCGAGCACAGCATCGACCAGGCGGAGCCCCTGCTGGACCTGGCCGAGGAAGGCGGGTTCAAGATCCACTTTCAGCCCCAGTGCACGGAGACGGAGATCGTGAGGGGGAAGATCGGAAGCGGGCTCACCAACGAGCGGCTGCGCCGCTTCTGGGGCGAGCTGCTCGGCCTCAAGCGCGCGGGACGAAACGTGGCGAGCTCGGTGCCGTACCTCGAGGAGCTATCGAGCTGGGACGACTTCGGCCGCTCGGCGGTCCTGGACCCCGACGTTCGCTGCGCCGCGACCCGGGGTTTCTTCTACGTGGATCCGCAGGGACAGGCTTATCCCTGCGCCTACACCAAAGGCAAAGCGGCGCCGGTGGATATGCTCGGAGAGGACTGGCGAGCCGCGCTCGGGCGCGAGACCCCTTGTTCGAGGTGCAGCGTCGGCCCCTACCTCGAGTTCAATCTCCTCTATCAGAAGCCGGTCCGAACGGCCCTGAGCATCCTGCGGTCTTATCTCTAGCGATTCCGCTACACGCTGTCTTGGGCGGTCGAGGGCACCACCGGCCGCCGAGGGGAGGCGCCGCCGTCGACCCGGTTCAAGCGCCTGCCGCGCCCGAGGATATGGTGCAGGTAGAGACGCATGTAAATCCCGGCGCCGAAGTTGCCGTCGAAGAGCCAGGTGAAGAGCATTTTCGACGCCATGACGAACCGGGCGAACGGCACCGCGAACGGTATGGCTCCGATGACGCGGGGGTTCACGTATTTCCGGAGAAACCCGGGCACTACCGGCATGATGTGGAACGCGATCATGTAGTTCCGGTTCGCCGCCAGTCGCTTTCGCCCATCGGGGGTGAGGGCCTGCACCTGGTGATACCAGAGCATGTTCCCGCGCTTGATATCGAGATACTGCTCGTCGCTCAGCTCCCCGTCCGCGTGGGCGCGCTCCGTGATCTCGATCCCGGGGAAATAGGTCAGCCAGAAGCAGGCGATGCGGCCGGGGGTGTGCTGCTTGTAGAACGAAAGCGCGTGCTCCTGCGCCCCCTCGGACTCGCGAGGCAGTCCGAATATGTGGTCGGCGTCGAGCTGGAGCCCGACTTTCCTGCACGCGTCGAGTGCGCGGATCAGGTCGCGCTCGTCCTCCCCGCGCTTCAGCTCGTGGCGCTTGTAGGAGAGGTTGTCGAGGGACTGGATGCCCATCTTGGCGCCGAGGCAGCCGTTCTCCTTCATCAGCCGGGCGACATCGTCGTCCATGAACTTCGAGTGGGTCTCGCAAACCCAGCCGACGCCAATCTCCTTCTTGAGGCGCGGCAGGAACTCGCCGAGCCAATCCTTGTTCATGGTGAAGATGTCGTCGTGGAACTCGATGACCGAGTAGTCGAACTTCTCCTTGCCCTCGAGGAGCTCCCGCATGCAGCTCTCGACCGAACGGCGTCTGAGATACTCCTTGGGCTTGCCCTCGGAAGGCAGGTTGGCGAAGAAGTTGTTGAAGCAGAACGTGCATCGATAGGGGCAGCCCCGCGCCGTCATCATGCGGTAGACGTAGCGTTTCGGAATGGTCGGGGCGTAGAGATCCTTGTCGGGGAACGGCAGCGCGTCGAGATCCTGGATGAAGGGATTCACCGCGGGCGCCGGGGTGATGCGTCCGTCGGGCTTCGCCCAGATGTTGTTGATCCCGGTGCCGTCCTTGCCCGCCTGAAGGGCCTCGACCAGCTGCAGCAGGGGGAGCTCTCCCTCGCTCACGCAGACGAAATCCACCTCGTCATAGGTCATCACGAACTCGGGAACGGCCGACGCGTGGACCCCGCCGAAGATCGTCGGAATGCGCTTCCGCTCGCGGACCCGGCGGGCGATGTCGATACACCAGGCGAAGGTATTGGTGAGGGCGCTGAAGCCGATCAAATCGGGATTCAAGTGCAGGATATGGTCGACGATCCGATCGTCCTGGTTGAACAGCCGCGCGAGCGGCGCCACATGGAGCTGGAACCGGTCGTTGAACAATGCAGGGTTGTGGGCGAGGCTCGTTTGATGACCGTGCGCCTTGAGGTACGAGGAAAGGTACTCGACCCCCAAGAGCTCCATCCCCAGAGACACGAATGTAACGTGCATTGAGATTGGCCTCCCCAACTAAGCCCCCAGGGAGGGTATTATACCAGGGGTCCGGTTACAAGCCGCGTGAACCCCCTCGGCGGCCGACCCGGAGCTCCTATGCCCAAGCACCCGGTTCCCGCGGTCGATATCGCCCTCCCGGTCCTGAACGAGGAGCGGGTGCTGGCGGCATCCGTCGGCCGCGTGCTCGAGTACGCCGCCGATCTGGGCATCGAGATGACGCTCACCATCGCCGACAACGGCTCGACCGACGGTACGGAGCGGATCGCCCGTCATCTGGCCGCGAGCCACCCGAGGGTGCGCTATCTGCGCCTCGACCGACCCGCGCTCGGAGCCGCCGTCCAGAAGGCCTGGGAGACGGCGGACACGCCCCTCCTGGGCTACATGGACGCCGACCTCGCGACCGATCTCGGCCATCTGGAAGAAGCGCTCGCTCTCCTCGCGGGCGGCGAGCACGACATGGTCGTCGCCACGCGCCTCGCCCCGGGCTCCCGGGTGGTCAACCGCAGTCTCCTGCGGACGGTGACCTCTCTCACCTTCAACGCGCTCCTTCGCCGCCGAGTTCACTACCAGGGCTCGGACGCGGCCTGCGGTTTCAAGTTCCTGACGCGCGCGGCCTGGGATCGAATCCGGACGAACGCCCGGCTCAGCGAGGGATTGTTCTTCGGCTCCGAAATCGCCGTACGGGCGTTCGCGCTGGGCCTCTCCGTCCGGGAGATTCCCGCGGTCTGGACCGATGGGCGCGACTCGCGGATTCGTGTCCTGCCTTCCACCATCGATTTCTGGTGGGAAATGGGAAGGCTCGAACGGGAGCTCAGGGGGCGGCCGAAGAGCTCTTGAGCCTCTTGAGCTTGTTGAAACGGGCGGCGAGCTCGGCGGCGTCCCAGTACCAGAGCCCGTGCTCGCTGCTCGCCAGAAACCACTTTCCTCGATTCGCCAGGAACACGTTCCTCGGGCCGAAGCCGATGGCGAGCGCTCCGAGTACGCGGGCGTCCTCTCGATCGAGCACGTAGATCTTGCCGCTGGTGGTCGAGGGGACATAAACGACGCCGTTGCGCTCGTCGACGAGCGGGGTCCGGCTGGCGAAGCCGAGGCGCTCGGCCGCGACCCGCTCGCCGCTCTCGAGGTCGAATACCTCGACCCCCCAGAGTCCCGTCACCCACGCGCGGCCCATCGAGTCGTCCACGGTGACGGCGACCACGCTGCCGTTGTTGGTGTCGATCTCGCGCTTCGGCCCCCCCATGGAGCGCCTGTCGAGCTCCCGCACCGAGCTCCCGCCGAAGAACTCCCCGAGAAAGACGCTGTCGCGGCGGTCGCTCGCCGAGGCCCGCTCGACGACGAAGATCCCCGGTGGCTTCCGCGACGCGATCAATTTTCGCGCGCCGGTTTCGGCATCCAGGCGGACGACGTCGCGGCCCACGAGCCAGAGAGATTCGCCGCCGGGGTCGAGGACCACGCGATTGGTGTCCTGTTCCGGCGTGAGCGATTGCTGCAGCACTCTGCCATTCCAGTCCAGAGACATCACCGTCGACCGATCGTGGCGGCTGTCCAGCCGGGCGCAGCACATCCCGACCAGGAGCCGGTCGTCCTGGCAGACGATCTGCTCCATGCGGCCGGAGAACGTCCCGTCGAAAGGCAGGAGAGAGCCCCTCGGCTCGAGCGAGCTGGAGTCGAGGAGATCGATCCGGCCCCGGATGCATTGCGGGCCGCCCGGACCCGAACAGATGGGAACGGTCACCGCGATGCGCCCGCGCGCGGGGCTCTCGCAGAAGTTGTACGCGAGATCGGCGCCGATCCGCGTGCCTCCGGCTCCCCGATCGTCCGCGCGGAACGACTGCGCGAGCGCCCAGCCCGCTGCCAGGGCGGTGACGAGACCGACGACGCCGAGAGAAAGCCGAGCCAGCCAGCGCCGCGGCCGGCCGACGAGGCGGTAAACGACGCAGCGCAGGCCGGCGAAGACCGCGAGGAGGAAAGGCAGCGCCGGGTCGGATACCACATAGGGCATCCATGCCGAAAGGAGCTGTCCTGCCATCACCGAGATCGCGGCCGGCCACAGCCGGTCGCGCCAGCTCGCGGCCCGCGAGAGCACCGAGGCAAGCCAGGGCTGCGCGGCGCACCAGAGGGCGACGGAGAGCTGGTCCACCCAGGCCCTCTGAAACGGGGCCAGGACGAGGAACAAGCCCAGCCACGCCAGCGAGAGCTGTATCCGGCGCCCGCGGTGCCAGCGCTTTCCCGCGGGGGAGGCGAGCGCCAGGTGCAGCGCGACGCCGGCGCCGAAGCCGATCGCGAGGCGAGGATCCAGATCGAGCAGGAAATTGATCGAGAAAATCTGGAGCCAGAGCAGCCCGGTCAGATAAGGCCGCGTTCGCCAGCCGACCTCGGGGAGCTGCAGGAGCGCGCTCCGCCGGAAGAGCCAGAGAGCCCCTATCGCCGCCGCCCCCACGGCGCTCAGCGGCAGAAACGCGGTCAACTGAACGAAGATGAGGCTGATCGAGATCTCGAGGAACCGACCGATGGCTTCTTCGAAGGCCTGCGGAAGGGGCAGCCCCGAGTAGTGGAGGGTGCGGGCCGCGAGTGCCGACAGGGTACCCGCCATGCCGGCACCCATCACCGCGACCGGAACGATCCGGGCGCGGGCGCCTTCCGGCTTCAAGCCCTTGCGCTGCTACCGGGATTGACGGGAGAGGGGATCCACTCGTGGCTCTGTACGAACTCCTTCACCAGCCACCAGTAGTCGCTCACTTCGCGTGGAGCCTGCAGCATACGGTGCAGCGCGCGGCCCACGTAGCGAGGACGAAGGTAGAACGCCCGGTGGGCCTTGTTGTAGAAGTGCCAGATCTCCTCGCTGGTCATCGTCGGCGTGTGGTGCATGGCGTTCTTCTTGTGGGGGCGGAAGTCGTCCCAGGTGAAGGTGGGGGGAAGGGCGCCGGTCGCGAGGTAGTGCTGGTACAGCTCGGTGCCGGGGTAGGGGGTCGCCATCGAGAAGAACGCGAGGTCGGGGTTGATCTCGCAGGCGAAATCGATGGTGCGCTGGCAGGTCTCCGGAGTGTCTCCGATGTGGCCGAACATGAAGAACGTGAGCACCTTGAATCCGTGCTTCTTCGCGAGGGCGACGGCGATGCGCACGTGATCGGTGGTGATGTTCTTTCCGAGTCCGCGAATGATGTCGGGATCGCCGCTCTCGACGCCGAACATGAGCCCGAAGCAGCCCGACTCCCGCATGGCGGTCAGGATCTCGTCGTTGATGGGACGGACCCGCGCGTGGCAGTGCCAGCGGATCTTCATACCGCTGTCCCGGATCATCGAGCAGAGCTTGAACAGATCCTTGGTGCGCACGTTGATGGTGTCGTCGACGAAATAGAAGTGGCGCGCGCCGTCGCGGTGATAGCAGGTCTCGATCTCCTTGAAGATGTTCTCGGGGGTGCGGGCCCGGTACGCGGGCCACTCCATGCCCTCGCTGCAGAAGTTGCAGGCATAGGGGCACCCGCGCGAGCCCGCGAGCTTGGTGAGCTTCAGACCGCGGTAGCCCGCGTTCATGAGCGGCCCGATGTCGTAGAGCTGGTTCAAAAGCTTCTTCCTCGAGGGGAACGGGATCTCGTCGAGATGCCGGAAGACGCGGCGCGGCGCGAAGTGCATGGGCTCGCCGCGCTCGTTCCGAAACCAGAGCCCTCCGTGGGCGGTCACCGGCTCCCAGCGCTCGCGATCGTCTTCGACCGAAAGGCCCGCCTGGAGGGTCTGGCAGAGCTCGGCAAGGACGATCTCGCCGTCTCCCTGAACGACATAGTCGAAAGCGGGGAAATCGACGAGCGTCTCGGCGGGGATGGCGTTCGCATGCGCCCCTCCCAGAACCAGGAGAAGTCCCGGGTCGCGACGCTTGCACTCGGCCGCGATCCGCCCGGCGAGCACAACGGTGGTGGTCGTGGACGTAATCCCCAGGAGCCGCGGCTTCCGCTGGAGCACGGCATCCACCGTGGAGTTGAAGGAATAACCGAGCCCGTTCGCGTCGAGAATGTCGTAGTCGACGCCGTCGCGCTCCAGAGTGCCGCCGAGGTAGGCGAGCCCGAGGGGGTATTCCACGGAGAAATCCTGCTTGAAGTCGTACACCTCGTCCACGTACGGTGGATTCAGTAGAAGCACGAATGGCGACGCATCGGCCATGTTGTCGTCCTCCCCCCCTAGGAGGAGGGAATCCTAACAGTACGGCGCCCGGAACTCCAGCGCCAGCGGCTGCGGCTGCGAGAGGGCGGACCTGGCATTCGCTCGTTGGAATCGACTACTATCCGCGGAGCCTGCGATGGGAGACATAGCGGAGGAACCATGAATCGACCGTTGATTTCAATCGCCTCGCTCGTTCTTGCGGCGCTTCCCGCCTTCGTCCTGGCCCAGAATCCGCGGGGGACGGCCGAGGCGAGCCTCGCGGGAAAGAAAGTCGCGATCGAGTACGGCCGTCCGAGCCTCATGGGACGAGACGTTCTGGCCGAAGCGCCGGTGGGATCGGTCTGGCGCACCGGCGCCGACAAATCGACCACCTTCACGAGCGAGACCGACCTCGCATTCGGTGGGACCACCCTCCCCAAAGGTTCCTACAGCCTCTTCACCAAGCGGACCGGCGACAAGACATGGGCCCTCATCTTCAACAAGCAGACCGGGCAATGGGGAACCGATTACGACGCGAAGCAGGATCTCGCGCAGGTCCCGCTCACGTGGGCGCAGAAGGACTCGGGGCCGGAGCTGTTCACGATGGAGCTGTCCGCGTCGGGCTCTTCCGGCGAGCTCCGAATGCTCTGGGGCAAGCACGTCCTCAGCGCTCCGCTGAAGACGAAATAATCGCCGTGACTCCGGCGGACTGGCAGGACGGCCCGTTGAAGGTCGTCGTCAACGACGAGGAGCAGTATTCCCTCTGGCCCGCCGACCGGGCGAACCCGCCCGGCTGGAGAGACACGGGCAAAACGGGGACGAAAGCGGAATGTCTCGAGTACGTCAAGGAAGTCTGGACGGACATGGTTCCCCGGAGTCTGAGAACGAAGGACGACTGAGAACGTCGTCGTTGCGGCTCCGGTCGGGTCATCCCGAAGGAGTCAGCATCCCGCTGCGGACGAAGTACGACAGGTACATATCGAGCAGCGCTCCGGCCGGCGGGCACGTCAGCCGGCTCTCTTCCAGACCCTGAAGCGTGTTCGTGCAATCGATTCGGTGAGGAGCTCCCGCGCTTCCCGTTGAGGGCGGCCCGCCTCCTTCCGCGGCGGGGGCAACTTCGCTCTCGGCCTCGAGCCGCGCCAGCAGTTCGGAAGGAAGCAACGGCAGCAGCGGGTGCAGGAAACTGCCCGGCGTGCGGCGGGCGAATCGGACCAGCTCACCGGCCCATCGTTCCGGCGTCAGCTCCCGTATCGGCGACCCAAGATTCGACAGCCGGTCGACGAACTCGCGCCAGGTGGTCGGGCGGGGGTTGACCAGGTGGAACGCTTTGCCCAGAGACTCGGGTTGCCGCGATAGGCACACCAGGGCCTTCGCCACGTAGTCGACGGGAACGAGATCGATCGGGAAGCCGTCGTCGATGCGAGGCACGCTCCCGAGATCGAGGATGGTCTTGAGAGAATCGATCAGCAGCGGATCGGGCATCCAGATGCCGGTACGGCTGTCGCCGGAGACCCGCCCCAGCCGGTACACGGACACTGGAAGCCCTCGCTCAGCGGCCGTCGAGACGAGCCGTTCCGCGACCCATTTGCTCTGGGCGTAGCCGCCGTGAAGGGAGTTTCCCCCCTCGACGATCCACTGTTCGTCCATCACTCCCAACGCCCAGCGATCGGGTGGAAAGACCGAAAGAGTGGAGACATAGTGCACCGGCTTGATCTTCGTGTCGCAGGCGAGGCGCAACACTTCCAGTGTGCCCTGCACGTTCGCCGCTTTCATCATCGCGTAGGGATACAGGGCGTTCACCCAGGCGCCGTTGTGGTAGATGACGTCGAGGTCGCGGCCCAGATCGGCGAACCGTTCCTCGCTCAACCCCAGCCTGCGCTCGGACAGGTCGCCGGGCACCGGCACGATTCGCGCGCCGGCGGATTCGTCCCATAGGCCGAACTTCTCGAGCGACTGGCGCAGCTTCCTCGATCCGTCGTCCGGCGAGTCCGCGCGCACCAGGCAGTAGACGTCGGCGCTCGTTTCGTCAAGCAGTTCTCGCAGAAGGGAGGCCCCCACGAACCCCGTCGCCCCCGTCAGAAGGACGCGCGCCGGCTGCGCGGGAAACTGGAAGAGGCGTCCATTCGCCGCGATGCCCGCATCGAGCTCGGCTTCCCGCTCCAGATCGATCTCGATCGTCGGAGCTGCCATGCCGGTTGCCAGCGCCCGCTCGATCGCCTGAGCGACGCCGGCGACCGTCGGACGAAGGAAGAGGTCGCGGAGCGACACGTCGACCTGGAACTGGTTCCGCAGGCGCGACACGGCCTTTGCCGCGAGCAGCGAGTGTCCGCCGAGCGCGAAGAAGTTGTCGTTTACCCCGATCCGCGGAACACCGAGAAGCTCGCTCCAAATTCGAGCCAGCTCCTTCTCCGTCGACGTGCGCGGCTCGACGTAGGTCTCGTCGCTGGCCGGGCCCAAAGCGGCATGCCCGGCGAGAGCCCGGCGATCGATCTTTCCGGCAGGAGTCGAGGGAAACTGCGTTACGAAGACGAACCCCGCGGGAACCATGTAGACGGGAAGCCGATCGTTCAGAAACTCGCGCAGCTCGGCCGCCGTGAGCTCTTGGCCCTCGGCGGGGATGACGAAAGCGAACAGGCGTTTTTCCCCGCCTCGATGTTCGATGCCGAGGACCACCGCATCCCGCACGCGGGTGTGCCTCTTCAGAGCGGCTTCGATTTCGGCGGGCTCGACGCGGAATCCGCGGATCTTGACCTGTTCGTCCACCCGACCCAGAAACTCGATCCGACCGTCCCTCCGGTACCGCGCACGGTCTCCCGTCCGGTACATCCGCGCTCCAACGTCTCCCGCGAACGGGTCCGCCACGAAACGCTCCGCCGTCAGCTCCGGACGGCCCAGGTACCCCCGCGCCACTCCCCTTCCTCCAACCCACAGCTCTCCGCCCACTCCCACAGGCACCGGCTCCATCCGGGAGTCCAACACGTACATCCGCGTGTTGCCGATCGGCCTCCCGATCGACATCCCGCCCGTCACTTCTCCTCCCGCTCCCGCCTCCGGCTCGTACAGGCTCGATACCACCGTCGTCTCCGTCGGCCCGTACGTATTCACCCACCTCACTCCGCCGCCGGCCAGCTCTCTCCACCTCTCGTAACTCTCCCCGCTCGCCTTGTCTCCTCCCACCACCACCAGACGCAATCCCGAGGCCTCGATCTTCTTCCTCCTCTCTCCTTCCAACACCCACTCGTGCCAGTACGCCGTCGGGAGGTTCAGTACCGTCAGCTCCTCCTCCTCGACCAACCTCTCCAGCTCTTCTCCCGGCGCGACCAGCTCCTCGCCCCTCATCACCAGCGTTGCGCCGCTCATCCACGTCGGGAATATCTCCTCCACCGCCGCGTCGAAGCTCACCGTATGGAACTGCAGCACTCGGTCCGTTTCCCTCAGACCGAACCGCCTCGCCACCGAAACGTTGTGGTTCACCACACTCCCGTGGCTCACCACCACTCCCTTCGGCTCTCCCGTCGACCCCGACGTGTACATCACGTACGCCGCGTTCTCTCCTCTTACTCCCGACTCCACTCGCTCCGTGCTCTCCCCTCTCGTCTCCTCGACCTCCACTACCGAAAGCCCCGCCAGCAGCTCGGAAAGCCTCTCCCTCTCCTCACCCCGGGTCACCACCACCTCCACCCCCGAGCTCGAAAGGATCTTCTTCAACCGCTCCTTCGGTTGGCTCGCGTCCAGCGGAACGTACGCTCCTCCGCTCTTCAGAATCCCCAGAAGGCCCACCCCAAGCTCCAGCGAACGACCCACGCACAGACCCACCCGCGTCTCCGCTCTCACTCCCCTCTTCCTCAGGTACCGCGCAAGCTGGTTCGCCCGCTTCTCCAGTTCCCCATAGCTCAGCTCGTACTCTCTCCCCTCCTCTCTCATCCCCTTCGACAGCCTCACCGCTATCGACTCCCCTCTCTTCTCCGCCGACTCCTCGAACCTCTCGTGGATGCACTCCCCATCCCCTGTCTCCTCTCGAGTGTCGTTCCACCCTTCCAGGACCTCCCGACGCTCCTCTTCCGTCAGGACCGCGATCTCCCCCACTCGGACTTCCGGCTCCCTCACCACCTCTTCCAGAACCCTCACGTAGTGCTCCGCCATCCGACGAATCGTTTCGGGATCGAACAGATCCGCGCGGTAGTGGAAGATCCCGCTCAGTTCCTCACCCGAGTCCATCATGTGAACGAAGAGCGGATCGTTCGCCGGCGTCGCGTCGACGAGGAGACGGGTAAGCTCCTCGCCGAGGAGCGGCGTCTCCGCCGGCGAGCTGATGCGGAGATCCGGCAGCTCGAACGCGCTCCGTCCGACCGCATGGAGCGCGAACTGCGCCTGGAAGATCGGGGACTGGGTGACGTCGCGGACGGGCGCCAGATGTCGGACCAGCTGCCCGAAGGGCAAGTCCTGGTGACCGAACGCTCCGAGGCAGGTCTCGCGCACCCGCCTCACCAGCGCGCGGAACGAGGGGTTCCCCGAGAGATCCGTCCGCAGAGCAAGGAGGTTGACGCAGAAGCCAATCATGGAGTGCGTTTCGACCTGGCTGCGGTTGGCGACGGGTGTCCCGACGACCAGGTCTTCCTGACCGGTGTAACGGGCGAGAAGGGACTTGAACGCCGCCAGGAGCAGCATGAACAGCGTGACTCCCTCGCTCCGGCCCAGGGAGCGCAGCGACTCGGAAAGCCTGCGCGGCAGAGCGAAAGCAGAGCTGGCTCCGCGGAACAGTCGATCCGGAGACGACGAAGAGTCGACGGGCAGGTTCAGCTGGGACGGAGCGCCCTCGAGCTTCGCCGTCCAGTACGCGACCTGCGAATCGACGAACTCACCTTGAAGCAGCTTCCGCTGCCACACCGCATAGTCCGCGTACTGAACGGGGAGAGGGGGCAATCTCGCGAAGCCTTCTCCAGCCATCGACGCGTAGAGCTCGGCGATCTCCCGCGCGAGAACGTTCGCGGACCATCCGTCGAAGACACTGTGATGCACGGTGAATATGAGAACGTGATCTCGTGCCGCCACACGGAAGACCGCCATTCGCAGAAGCGGCCCGTTCGAGAGATCGAAGCGCGTCCGGGCGATGTGAGCGAGCTCCCGTAGCAACGTCTCGCTGCGCGAGGCGTCGGGCAATTCACCGAGATCCACGCAGGGCACCGTTATCGCCCGATGCTCCGCGATGAGCTGGACCGGCTCCCCGTCGATCGAAGAGAAGTTGGTGCGGAGCACCTCGTGGCGGCGCACGACCTCGTTCAACGCCGCCTCCAGGATCTCGACTCTCAGATCGCCCTCGAGGCGCAGGACGATCGGGATGTTGAAGGGAATCCCGGGCTCGAGTCGGTCGACCCACCAGGCGCCCTCCTGAGCGTAGGAGAGGGGAACGGGACCCTCGCGAGGCACTGCTTCGACCCTCGGGATCGAGAAGCCGGCGCCGGACGCGACCCGAGCGTCCACGGACGTAGCCATCATCGCCACGGTCGGGGATTCGAACGCCGTGCGGAGCGGCAGATCCACGGCGAAGGATTCGCGGATCCGATACATGAGCTCGCTGGCCTTGAGAGAGTGGCCGCCCAGCTCGAAGAAGTTGTCGTCGATGCCCACCCGGTCGACGCCCAGCACATCCGCCCAGATTCCGGCCAGCACTTCCTCCGTCGGCGTGCGGGGCGACAGAAAGCCGCTGCGATCGGAGAGACCGGGCTCGGGCTCCGGCAAGGCACGGCGGTCCAGCTTCCCGGCCGCCGTCATCGGCAGTGAGTCCAGAAGCACGAACGCGGAAGGGATCATGTAGTCGGGCAGCCTGCTCTGGAGAAAGCCGCGGAGCTGCGGCACGAGAGCGGTGGAATCGCCCGCAGGAACCACGTAGGCCACTAGACGCGTTTCCGTCGGCGAAGCCTTCCATCCCGTCACCATGGCCCGGTCCACGGCCGGGTGCTTCAGGAGCGCCGATTGCACCTCGGCCGGCTCGACGCGGAATCCGCGGATCTTGACCTGTTCGTCCACCCGACCCAGAAACTCGATCCGACCGTCCCTCCGGTACCGCGCACGGTCTCCCGTCCGGTACATCCGCGCTCCAACGTCTCCCGCGAACGGGTCCGCCACGAAACGCTCCGCCGTCAGCTCCGGACGGCCCAGGTACCCCCGCGCCACTCCCCTCCTCCAACCCACAGCTCTCCGCCCACTCCCACAGGCACCGGCTCCATCCGGGAGTCCAACACGTACATCCGCGTGTTGCCAATCGGCCTCCCGATCGACATCCCGCCCGTCACTTCTCCTCCCGCTCCCGCCTCCGGCTCGTACAGGCTCGATACCACCGTCGTCTCCGTCGGCCCGTACGTATTCACCCACCTCACTCCGCCGCCGGCCAGCTCTCTCCACCTCTCGTAACTCTCCCCGCTCGCCTTGTCTCCTCCCACCACCACCAGACGCAATCCCGAGGCCTCGATCTTCTTCCTCCTCTCTCCTTCCAACACCCACTCGTGCCAGTACGCCGTCGGGAGGTTCAGTACCGTCAGCTCCTCCTCCTCGACCAACCTCTCCAGCTCTTCTCCCGGCGCGACCAGCTCCTCGCCCCTCATCACCAGCGTTGCGCCGCTCATCCACGTCGGGAATATCTCCTCCACCGCCGCGTCGAAGCTCACCGTATGGAACTGCAGCACTCGGTCCGTTTCCCTCAGACCGAACCGCCTCGCCACCGAAACGTTGTGGTTCACCACACTCCCGTGGCTCACCACCACTCCCTTCGGCTCTCCCGTCGACCCCGACGTGTACATCACGTACGCCGCGTTCTCTCCTCTTACTCCCGACTCCACTCGCTCCGTGCTCTCCCCTCTCGTCTCCTCGACCTCCACTACCGAAAGCCCCGCCAGCAGCTCGGAAAGCCTCTCCCTCTCCTCACCCCGGCGTCACCACCACCTCCACCCCCGAGCTCGAAAGGATCTTCTTCAACCGCTCCTTCGGTTGGCTCGCGTCCAGCGGAACGTACGCTCCTCCGCTCTTCAGAATCCCCAGAAGGCCCACCCCAAGCTCCAGCGAACGACCCACGCACAGACCCACCCGCGTCTCCGCTCTCACTCCCCTCTTCCTCAGGTACCGCGCAAGCTGGTTCGCCCGCTTCTCCAGTTCCCCATAGCTCAGCTCGTACTCTCTCCCCTCCTCTCTCATCCCCTTCGACAGCCTCACCGCTATCGACTCCCCTCTCTTCTCCGCCGACTCCTCGAACCTCTCGTGGATGCACTCCCCATCCCCTGTCTCCTCTCGAGTGTCGTTCCACCCTTCCAGGACCTCCCGACGCTCCTCTTCCGTCAGGACCGCGATCTCCCCCACTCGGACTTCCGGCTCCCTCACCACCTCTTCCAGAACCCTCACGTAGTGCTCCGCCATCCGACGGATCGTCTCCGCATCGAATAGATCCCGGTCGTACTTCCACTGACCCGTCAGTCCTTCCGGCTCCTGCCATACCAACAGTGTCAGATCGAACTCGTCGTTCGGCTCGATCCCCGCCGGCGACACCCGCACCCCTCCCATCTCTCGACGCTTCGTCACCCCTTCGTGCAGCATGAACGACACCGGCGTCAGCGTCCCGCCCGTCCCTCTCCTCGAAACTCCCACCTCCGACACCACTCGGTCGAACGGAACCTCCTGGTGCTCCAACGCTCCCAGGCATACCCGCTTCACTCGGCCCAGCAGCTCCCGGAACGTCGGGTTCCCCGATACGTCCGTCCTCAGGATCGCGCTGTTCACGAAGAACCCCACCACCGCCTCCAGCTCCGCGCGGCTCCGACCCGCCAGCACCGTGTCCACCAGGATGTCCTCTTCCCCCGTGTAGCGGTGCAGCAGCGCCTGGAACCCCGCCAGCAGCGTCATGAACAGCGTCGTTCCTTCTCTCGCTAGAAGCTCCCGAAGCTTCTCCTGCAATCCCGACGGGATCTCGAATCTCTCCGTCTCTCCTCTTCCTCTCCTTCGTCCCTCCTCCCGACGACGGTCCACGGGAAGCTCCAGCACCGGAAGCTCTCCTCCCAGCGCCCGCTTCCAGTACGCCAACTCCTCGTGAACCCACGGCCCTCTCATCCTCTCCCGCTGCCACACCGCATAGTCCGCGTACTGAACCTCTAGCTCCAGAAGCGGCGACTCCTTCCCCTCCGCGTACGCCTCGTAGACCGCCGCCATCTCCCTCTGCCACACCTCCCCAGACCAACCGTCCGCGATGATGTGGTGCCCCGTGACCACCAGGACGTGCTCCTCCGCGCTCAGGCGCAGCAGGACCAGACGCAGCAACGGCGCTCGGCTCAAGTCGAACGGTTTCTCCACCTCCTCCTTCATCCACCCTCGAACTCGCTCCTCCTGCTCCTCCCTCGACAATCCCCTCAGATCCACCCGCAACAGCGAAAGCTCCACTTCCGACTCGACCCTCTGCTTCGGCCGGCCGTCCTCCACCACGAAGCTCGTCCTCAGTGACTCCTGTCTTCGCGACAGCTCCTGCCACGTCCGCTCCAGAACGTCGACTTCCAGCCTTCCTTCGAGCCGCAACCCCACCGACTCGTTGAAGAACGCACTCCCGGGCGAAAGCTGCTCGAAAAACCACAGCCGCTCCTGACCGAAAGAGGCGGCAAGGAGCGCATCCGTTCGAGGGCGACGAACCAGCTCTTCCTCTGTCCGCCATCCCGGCGGATCGTCCTCGAGCAACAGCGCGAGCAGCTCGCGCCGCTCCGCGCTGAGACCATCCTTCGCCTGCGTCGCGTCGGTTGCGGGCCGACCGGCAGACGCGATCGCCCAGAGCTCCGAGAGCCGCCGATCCGGCCCTGCTGCGGCCGCCGCCATCAGTCCGCGGTACCGCGCCCCGAGCCACTCGATCGTAGATGCCTCGAAGAGCTCCGTGCTGTACTCGACGACGCCTCGGATTTCCCTTCCGCCCGCCCATAGATGAACGCTGAGGTCCAGCACCGAGACCTCGCTACCCAGCTCCACCGGACTCGGTGTCAGACCGGGCAGCCGGAGCGACATCTCCTCCTCGCGCTGCACGTTGAACAACACCTGGAACAGGGGCGATTGATTGCCGACCCACTCCGGCCGCAGCGCCCTAGCTACGAGCTCGAAGGGGATCTCCTGATGCGCGTAGGCAACGAGACAAACCTCGCGCACGCGCTCCAACAGTTGCCGGAACGTCGGATCTCCGGACAGGTCGGTCCGGAGGACCAACGGCTGCATGAAGCAGCCGATCAGCTTTTCGACTTCCACGTGGTTGCGGTTCGCGACCGGCGAACCGATCACGATGTCCTCCTGTCCCGTGGCGCCGTGCAACAGCGCCTGAAAGCCGGCGAGCAGGGTCATGAACAGCGTGACCCCTTCGTGCCGGCTCAATTCCGCCAGTGCCCGGCTCGCGTCGGCGGAAAAAGTCCAGGGCTGCGACGCTCCGCCGAAGGTGCGGGTGTCTGGACGGGGATGGTCCAAGGGAAGCTCCAACGCGGGCAGAGGATCTGAGAGCCGGTCCGACCAGTAGTCCAGTTGCTCCTGGAGCTCCGGCCCTTCCGACCAGGCTCGTTGCCAAGCCGCATAATCCGCGTACTGGATTGGCAACGGGGGCAGCGGCGACGGCTCCCCACGCGCATGGGCCGAGTACAGCGCCTCGAGCTCCTGGAAGAACAATCCAGCCGACCAGCCGTCGGCGACCGTATGGTGCGCCGCCATCACGAGCAGATGCTCGGCTTCCGTCAAGCGCACCAACGTCGCCCGCGCAAGCGGGCCTGCCGACAGATCGAAGCTCCGTCCGATCTCCTCCCGGGCAACGCGCAGCGCCTCGGTTTCTCGAACCGCGCCCTCCACGTCACGAAGGTCCCGCACCGACCAGACGTCACCGGTGTCGTCTTCGACCGACAACACCCTCCTCTCTCCCACTCGCGGGAATCTCGTCCGCAGCACTTCGTGCCGGCGTACGATCTCCAGGATCGAGCGTTCCAACGCGCCTGCATCCAGCGGACCCCTCAACCGCAATGCCCCACCCATCGACCCGCCGCCGGCCGCCTGGACCAGCTGGTCGGTGACCCACCCGCGTTCCTGGACGAACGAGAGCGCCAGCCCCCCCTCGCGGTCGGCGCGTGGGATGGGCATTGCCGACGCTCGAGGTTTTCCGATGGCCGCTTCCACGGACTCGGCGACGCCAGCCACCGTCGGCGCGTCGAACATCACGCGCACCGGCAAGGCGACGTCGAAGGATTGCCGGATACGGGACACCACCTGGGTGGCCAGCAGCGAATGGCCGCCCAGGTCGAAGAAGTTGTCGTGCACGCCGACGCGTGGGACGGGGAGCACATCGGCCCAGATCTCGACGAGCTGCTGCTCGATCGCGCTTCGCGGCGGGACGTAGGCGGAACGGGAATCGGCCGCGGAAAACTCCGGTGGCGGAAGCGCCTTGCGATCGAGCTTGCCGTTGGGAGAGAGGGGCAGACGATCCAGAACGACGAACGCGGCGGGAACCATGTACTCCGGCAGGCGGCGACGCAAGCGCTCCCGCAATTCGGCGATTTCGGGCGAAGAACCCGCGGGATCCTCGCGTGGAACCACGTACGCGACCAGCAGCTTATCGCCGGGCCGATCCTCGCGCGCCACCACCGCGGCCTCACCGACCGATGGACATTCGGTGAGAACTGCTTCGATCTCGTTCAGCTCGATGCGGAAGCCACGAATCTTGACCTGGTGATCCCATCGTCCGAGGAACTCGATGTTGCCATCGGGTAGAAAGCGCACGCGGTCACCGGTCCTGTAGAGCCGGGCGCCCGGAAGACGGCTGAACGGATGCGGGACGAAGCATTCCGCGGTCAGCTCGGGGCGGCTCACGTAACCCCGAGCCAATTGGACTCCGCCGAGATACAGCTCCCCCTGGACGCCCACCGGAACCGGTTGCATTCTCCGGTCGAGGACGTAGGTCTCGGTATTGGCCATCGGTCTGCCTATGGGGACGCGCGAATCGCCTCGGCGGGAGCATGCCCAGGCGGTCACGCCCAACGACGCTTCGGTCGGCCCGTACAGGTTGTGCAGCTCCGCGCCGATCCGATCGAGGAAACGCTCCTTGAGATCGAACGGCAAGGCCTCGCCGATACAAATCACCCGGCGGAGGGAACGGCACCTCGCCGCTCCCGGCTCCTCGACGAAAGCCTGCAGCATCGAGGGCACGAACTGCGCCGTCGTGATCCCCTCCCGCCGAATCAGCTCGGCCAGGTAGACCGCGTCCCGATGGCCTTGGGGCTTCGCGATCACGATCGCGCTCCCGAAGAGGAGGGGCCAGAAGAGCTCCCAGACCGATACATCGAAGCTGAAGGGGGTCTTCTGCAGGACGCGATCCGTCGCGTCCAACCCGTACGTTTGCTGCATCCAGAACAGCTGGTTGCAGAGTCCCTCGTGGGGAACCATCACTCCCTTGGGCTGGCCGGTCGACCCGGAGGTGAAGATCACGTAGGCAAGCTGCCCGGGACGAGTCGATGTCGGCGCGCGCGTTGTGGGGAGCCTCGAGAAATCATCGGCATCCACGGCGAGAATCGGTCCGGCGTAACCGGGGAAGAGGTCGAGGAATCGCTGCTGGACGAGCAGCACTGCGGTCCGGCTCGTCTGCAGCATGTACGAAAGGCGCTCCGGGGGGTACTCGGGATCGAGCGGCGCGTAGGCCGCGCCCGACTTCAGAACGCCGTAGAGCGCGACGATCAACTCCAGGGATCGCTCGGCGCAGATGCCGACGACGCTATCCGGCCCGACACCCAGCTCTCGAAGCCGGTGCGCAAGCTGGTTGCTTCGCTCATCGAGCTCGCGATAGGTCAGGCGCTCGTTCTCGAAGACGACGGCCGTCGCGCCAGGCGTACGGGCGGCCTGTTCCTCGAACAGCTCGTGCAGGCGGACGTTCCTGCGGTAGTCCGCTCGAGTATCGTTCCAGGTAACGAGCAGCTCCCGCCGCTCGGCCTCGTCCAGGAGCGGCAGCTCGGCCAATCGCTTTTCCGGATCCGCCGCGATCCCCGAGAGGAGCGTGCGGAGCTGTCTCATCATGCGCCGAATCGTCGCGGCTTCGAACAGGTCGGCGTTGTACGACAGGCGCAATCCGCATCGGCCGCGCCGATCGTAGACGTCCAAGGTCAAATCGAACTTCGTTTCGAACACCGGCGGCAAAAAGGGCTCGAGCCGGAGCCCGGGAAGGGAGATCGATTTCTCCTCCGCGTCGACCATGTTCAGGAAGACCTGGAACAGCGGCGTGCGGCTCAGGTCCCTCTCCGGCTGGAGCTCTTCCACCAGCTTCTCGAACGGAAGATCCTGGTGAGAGAGCGCGTCGAACGTCGTCTCGCGGACCCGGCTCAGCAACTCCCGGAACGTGGGATTCCCGGAGAGATCGGTGCGTAGCACCAGCGTGTTGACGAAGAAGCCGATCAGCTCCTGGGTCTCGGGACGGCCGCGGTTCGCCACTGCCGCGCCGACGGCGACGTCTTCCTGAGTGCAGCACCGGGACAGCAGGATGTCGAACGCCGCGAGCATCAGGATGAACGGAGTCACGCCTTCCCGCTGCATCAACTCCCGCAGGGATGTCCACAACTCCATTTCGAGCTCGACGAGCTCCTCCGCCGGTCGAAAACGCCTCTCCCCCGCTGGGCGCGGCCGATCGGCGGGCAAATCCAGCGTCGAAAGAGCCGATAGTTTTTCCCGCCAGTAAGCGAGCTCATCCGCCAGGAGCTTCCCCCGGAGTCGTTGGCGCTGCCATATCGCGTAGTCGGCGTACTGGATCGGCGGTTCCGGAAGCGGCGAAGCCTCGCCCGACGAGAAGGCCTGGTACAGCGCGGCGACTTCCCGGATCAGCACGCCCAGCGACCATCCGTCGACCGCGATGTGGTGCACGGTGAAGAGCAGCACATGGTCGGTCGAGGCGAGGCGGAAAAGGAAGATACGGACCAACGGGCCCGTTGTCAGATCGAAGGACCGCGCCATTTCCATGCCGGCTCGACGCCGGGCTTCGTCTTCGCGGGCGTCCGCGGTCAAATACTCCAGATCCACGACGGGGATCGGCGGCAGCGCACCGTCGACCACCTGGACCGGGCGGCCATCCGTCGCCGGAAAGCGAGTCCGCAGGATCTCGTGCCGGCGAGCGATCTCCTGGATGCTGCGCCGCATCGCATCGACATCCAGTGGTCCGACGAGACGCACGGCGCCCTGCCCGTTGTACAACGTGCTGCCCGGCGAGAGCTGATCCAGAAACCACAACCGCTGCTGGGCGAACGAGAGCGGCATCTCGCCGGCCGGTGCCCTCGGTATGGGGGGCTCACTCACCACTCGAGGAACGGGTCGTTTCTGCAAGGAGGAGGCGCGATCCGGGCTCCGCACCTCGGTCAGTAGCTCGCGCAATTCCCGCTGGTAGACCTCGGCGACCTCGATGATCCCCTCGCGGCGGTGGATGTTGCGGCTGTAGGTCCACGCCGTTTGCAGGCCTCCACCGATCACCATCGCATTGACATCGATCAGGTGAGCGCGCCGCCCCGAGGGACGAACCGAAGTGGGGGCGAATCGGGCGGCCAGAGGCGATGCCCGCGACAGCGACAGATCGAGCTGACCCAGGTAGTTGAAACTGATCTCGCGGTCCGCGCCTCGCAGCGATCGTTCCAGCTCTTCGTCACCGTGGAGATACGAGAGCAGACCGTAGCCGATGCCCTGCAGGGGTATACCGCGAAGCTCGTCTTTGACCCTCCGCAGGTCGTCTTCCCGCTCGCCCGCGGCCCCCGCCGTGAGACGAAGGGGGAACAGAGTGGTAAACCAGCCTACCGTTCGCGAGATGTCTGTATCCTCGAACAAGTCGACGCGGCCATGGCCTTCCAGGTTCACGAGGAACGACCCGGCTCCGGTCCAGAAGCGCAACGCCCGCGCCAGCGCCGCGAGAAGGACGGCGTTGATCTGCACCTCGGCGGATAGCGCGCCGCGCAGCAGCGACTCGGTATCGGCGGGATCCAGCGACACCAGGACGGTATCCGCGGAGGCAAGGTCGTTCTCACCCTGGAGGAAGTCCCGCGGAAGCGGCGCTATTTCTCCGCGCACGACTTCACGCCAATAGGCCGATTCCTCTCGCACCTCCTGCGACTTCGCATGAGCCGCCAGACGTTCCGACCACTCTCGGAACGAGGTCGTCTTCGGCGGAAGCTCGATGGCTCTCCCCTCCTGCAATTGCTCGTAGCCGGAGATCAGATCCTCGATCAGGATCCCCCAGGAAACGCCATCGACGATCAGATGATGGATGGTGACGAGCAGCAGGTCGCGGCGGCCGCCGGTCTCGAGGAACGAGACGCGCACCAGCGGGCCCGCGCTCAGATCCAGGCTCGCCTGCGACTCTTCCACCGCCGCGTCGATAGCCTCCTTCAGATCGCCATCAGCCGGTGCGCGCAGGTCGACTCGGCGAAAGATCGCACGTTCGGCGTCCTCGTCGGTACCGGCATCGAGCTCGCGCCAGCCGTTCGTATCGGGGACGAACCGCATGCGCAGCGCATCGTGGTGCTCGAGCAATCTCGAGAACGCGCGCTCCAGGAGCGCGGGATCCAGGGGACGGCGGAGCTCGAAGAGCAGCGAATGGATGAACCGGTGCGGGTGAGCGAGCCGCTGCTCGAAGAACCAGCGTTGGACGGGCGTCAGGGGCAGCGCACCGGTGACGATTCCCTGTTCCGCCCGCACGCCGGAAGTCGAGCCGGACGCGCTCGCCAGCTCGGCGATGGTCTGGTACTGAAAGAAGTGCTTCGGTGAAAGCGTCAGTCCGGCGTTGCTCGCGCGAGAAACGATCCGAAGGCTCAGGATCGAATCTCCCCCGAGCTGGAAGAAGTTGTCGTGGATCGAAACCTGGGCGACGCCGAGCACTTCGCTGAAGATCCGGGCCAGCTCCCGTTCGGCGGGCGTCCTCGGGGCAACGAAGCTCGAATCGGGCCCGGTGTTGTCCGCCTGGGATAGGGCCCGAAAGTCGACTTTCCCGCCGGGCAGGCGGGGGATGGCGTCGAGGATCACGAAGGCGGAGGGAAGCATGTAGACGGGCAGCCGCTGCCGCAGGAAGTCTCTGAGGTCGCTGTCGCCGGGAGGGGTGGCGGACGAGACGACGATATAGGCCAGAAGTCGGCGGGCGCCAGTGCCATCCGAGAGTCGAACGACGGCCTGCGCGATGTCCGGATGCCGGACCAGCGCCGACTCGACTTCTCCCGCTTCGATGCGAAAGCCGCGGAGCTTGAACTGCCGGTCCACGCGGCCGAGGAACTCGATCCGGCCGTCGGCGAGGAACCGCGCCCGGTCGCCCGTGCGGTAGAGGCGCGCTCCCGGGAGCCGGCTGTAAGGATCGGACACGAATTTCTCCGCGGTAAGGTCGGGACGCTCGTGGTAGCCGCGACTCACACCCCTCCCGCCGATGTACAGCTCCCCCGCCACGCCGATCGGCACCGGCTCGAGCCGACCGTCGAGGACGTACGCCTGGGTGTTTCCGATGGGCCGACCGATGCTCAACCGAGAGGAGCCGTAGTCTCCCTCTCGTTCCGGATCGTCGAGGGTCGATACGACCGTCGTCTCCGTGGGCCCGTAGGTGTTCAACCACCGGACCCGCCCGCGTGTCAGGTCGCGCCATTCGGCGTACCGTTCCCGAAAAGCCTGGTCGCCGCCGACGATCACCAACCGCAGAGGCGGCGGGGGCGGCATCCGGAGTCGGGACGACTCGTCGACCCATTCGTGCCAGTAGGTCGTGGGCAGATTCAGGACCGTCAGCCCCTCTTCCTCGATCAGACGCGCCAACTCCGCACCCGGCGCCGGCGGATCCTCGCCCCGCATCACCAGCGTCGCGCCGCTCATCCACGTCGGGAATATCTCCTCCACCGCCGCGTCGAAGCTCACCGTATGGAACTGCAGCACTCGGTCCGTTTCCCTCAGACCGAACCGCCTCGCCACCGAAACGTTGTGGTTCACCACACTCCCGTGGCTCACCACCACTCCCTTCGGCTCTCCCGTCGAACCCGACGTGTACATCACGTACGCCGCGTTCTCTCCTCCGACTCCCGACTCCACTCGCTCACCGCTCTCAACCCTCGTCTCCTCGACCTCCACTACCGAAAACCCCGACAACAGATCCGAAAGCCTCTCCCTCTCCTCCCTCCGCGTCACCACAACCTCGACCCCAGAGCTCGCAAGTACCTTCTTCAACCTCTCCCTCGGCTGGCTCGCATCCAGCGGTACGTACGCTCCGCCGCTCTTCAGGATCCCCAAAAGGCCCACCCCAAGCTCCAGCGAACGACCCACGCACAGACCCACCCGCGTCTCCGCTCTCACTCCCCTCTTCCTCAGGTACCGCGCAAGCTGGTTCGCCCGCTTCTCCAGTTCCCCATAGCTCAGCTCGTACTCTCTCCCCTCCTCTCTCATCCCCTTCGATAGCCTCACCGCTATCGACTCCCCTCTCTTCTCCGCCGACGCCTCGAACCTCTCGTGGATGCACTCCCTCTCCCCGTACCTCCTCACTCGTCTCGTTCCACCCTTCCAATACCTCCCGGCGTTCCTCCTCCGTCAGGATCCCGATCTCCCCCACTCGCACCTCGGGCTCTTTCACCACCTCTTCCAGCACCCTCACGTAGTGCTTCGCCATCCGTCGAACCGTCTCCGGCTCGAACAACTCCCCGTCGTACTTCCACTGACCCGTCAACCCTTCCGGCTCCTGCCACACCAACAGCGTCAGATCGAACTCGTCGTTCGGCTGCATCCCCGCCGGCGACACAACCACTCCTCCCATCTCTCGACGCTTCGTCACTCCTTCGTGCAGCATGAACGACACCGGCGTCAGCGTCCCTCCTATCCCTCTCCTCGAAACTCCCAGCTCCGACACCACTCGGTCGAACGGAACCTCCTGGTGCTCCAGCGCTCCCAGGCATACCCGCTTCACTCGGCCCAGCAGCTCCCGGAACGTCGGGTTCCCCGACACGTCCGTCCTCAGGATCGCGCTGTTCACGAAGAACCCCACCACCGCCTCCAGCTCCGCGCGGCTCCGACCCGCCAGCACCGTGTCCACCAGGATGTCTTCTTCCCCCGTGTAGCGGTGCAGCAGAGCCTGGAACGCCGCCAGCAGCGTCATGAACAGCGTCGTTCCTTCTCTCGCTCCCAGCTCCCGAAGCTTCTCCTGCAATCCCGGCGGGATCTCGAATCTCTCCGTCTCTCCTCTTCCTCTCCTTCGTCCCTCCTCCCGCCGACGGTCCACGGGAAGCTCCAGCACCGGAAGCTCTCCTCCCAGCGCCCGCCTCCAGTACGCAATCTCCTCGTGAACCCACGGCCCTTTCATCCTCTCCCGCTGCCACACCGCATAGTCCGCGTACTGAACCTCTAGCTCCAGAAGCGGCGACTCCTTCCCCTCCGCGTACGCCTCGTAGACCGCCGCCATCTCCCTCTGCCACACCTCCCCCGACCAACCGTCCGCGATGATGTGGTGCCCCGTGACCACCAGGACGTGCTCCTCCTCGCTCAGCCCCAGCAGAGCCAGACGCAGCAACGGCGCTCGGCTCAAGTCGAACGGTTTCTCCACCTCCTCCTTCATCCACCCTCGAACTCGCTCCTCCTGCTCCTCCCTCGACAATCCCCTCAGATCCACCCGCAACAGCGAAAGCTCCACTTCCGACTCGACCCTCTGCTTCGGCCGGCCGTCCTCCACCACGAAGCTCGTCCTCAGTGACTCCTGCCTTCGCAACAGCTCCCGCCACGTCCGCTCCAGAACGTCGACTTCCAGCCTTCCTTCGAGCCGCAGACCCACCGACTCGTTGAACAACGCTCTCCCCGGTTCCAGCTGCTCGAAAAACCACAGCCGCTCCTGACCGAAGGAGGCCTCTACGGGCTCCCCGCTTCTCGGCAGGCGGGGGATCGCCTCCCGATCGAGCCCTCCTCCTTCTTCGGCCAACAACAGCTCCACCAGCTGCCGGCGCTCTGGAGACGACCCCGCGCGACTGGTCCTGGCGCCCGCCTCCCAGCCCGCGAGAGTCGAGATCTTTCGGTCGGCGTCCTCGACCACTCTTTCGAGGATCCACCGATACCCTTCCGCCAACCACTCGACCGTCGCCCGCTCGAAGAGCTCCGTGCCGTACTCCCACATTCCTTCGATCGCTTCCGCGCCCGTCCACAGATGAACGGTCATGTCCAACGCCGAGCTTGGAGTGACGATGGTGGGGGTCATCACCAGCCCGGGCAGGCTGGATGGAAGCAAGCGGGCTCGCTGGACGTTGAACAACACTTGAAACAGCGGCATCTGACGGCCGTCCCACCGGGGGCGAATCTCGCGCACGACGACCTCGAACGGGGCGTCCTGGTGCGCGTAGGCTTCCAGGCAGACCTCCCGCGTTCGGGCCAGGAGCTCGCGAAAGCTCGGGTCTCCCGAAAGGCTGGTCCGCAGGACCAGCGGATGCATGAAGCATCCAATCAGCCCTTCGGTCTCGACTGGATTCCGATTGGCTGCGGGCGAGCCGACCACGATGTCCTCTTGACCCGTCGAGAGGTGCAAGACCGCCTGGAAGGCGGCGAGCAGGGTCATGAACGGCGTTACTCCCGCCTCGCGGCTCAACCTCTCCACACCGCGGTGCAGCTCGGGCGCCAACTGAAACTCGAGCGATCCCGATCGGAAGGTTCGCACCGAAGGCGCAGGACGATCCCTGGGGAGCAGGAGCGGCGGAAGCTCGCCGCCCAATTGACGCTTCCAGTAGCTCACGTGGGCAAGGACCGCTTCGCTCTCGGCCCATTCTCGTTGCCACCGGGCAAAATCCCCGTACTGTATCGGCAGCTCCGGGAGGGACGGCGGCTGACCTCGGGAGAACGCTTCGTAGAGCGCCGCAACCTCTCCGCTGAAGACGCCCGCCGACCAGCCGTCGAAAATCAGGTGATGGATCGAAATGACGAGGAGGTGCCGCTCTTCTCCCAGCCAGAAGAGCGAGAAGCGCAAGAGCGGCCCCCGAACCAGGTCGAACGGCCGCGCCGACTCCTCTTCGACGAAGCGACGGGTCTCCGCCTCGCGCGTCGATTCCGGAAGAGCGCGGAGATCCCGAAACGCGAGCTTCACGCTCGAGGGCTCGTGCACCGTCTGGACCGGCGCCTCCGCGTCAAAGGTGGAGCGCAGAATCTCGTGGCGTCGGACGACTTGGCTCAGTGCCTTCTCCAGAACCGCGACATCCAGGCGGCCCCGGGTATCGATGCAGGTGGTGTATGCGCCCGCGGGCGTGAATTTCTCGGCGATCCACATCCGCTCCTGGACGAAGGAGAGGGGAAACCGGTTAGTCGTCGAGGTGCGGCGGAGCGGCCGGGCTGGAAGGCGCTGGTCTTCGAGAAGGAGCTTCAGCAGTTCGCGGCGCTCGGGCGAGAGCTCCGGGAACCGGCCGTCTTCGGTCACTGTCCAAGCCTTCGCTTTGCCTCTTGCTTCTTCTCCGCGAGGAGCGCGGCGACGGTCTCATCCGACATCTGATCGATCTGCGCCAGCACCCGAGCCATTCGATCACCGGCATCCTCTCCCTCGGCGGGGGCCTCGGTCGGCATCTGACTGAGGAGCGTCGCCGCCAGATCCGCGGGGCTTGACCCCTCGAGGAAGCTCACCACCTTGACTCTCACCGGAAGGTCGGATTCGAAGCGGTTCCTCAACTCGACCGCCATCAGGGAGTCGATCCCCAGGGTGTCGAGAGGCCGGCGCATGTCGAGCTCGGTGGGCGCCAGCTGCAGCACCCTCCGCATTTCGCGGGCCACGTAGTCTTCGATCAGCCGGCGCCGGTCTTCCGGATCCGCGCTCGAGAGGGCTTGTCGGATGGGAGCCGACCGCCCGTCGGTCCCGCTCGGCGCCTCCGCGATGGAGACGGGCTCGCGGTCGAGTTCGACGAGCTCCGAGAGGAGCGGAATCCGCGCCGCCGCCGGCCAGGATTCTTTCAATCTCTCGAGGTCGAGAGGGATCACCGCGATTTGAGCCCGGCTCTGACCTATCAAGCGCTCGAGCATCCGCACTCCCTGGTCCGGGGAAATGCTTCCGATCCCGTGCTCGGCGACGCGATCGCCTCTCCTGCCGTCGGCGGCGGCCATGCCGACTTCCGACCAGGGTCCCCAATTGATGCTGAGCGCCGGCAGACCCTGACGGCGGCGGTAGTGCGCCAGAGCATCGAGGCCCGCGTTGGCCGCCGTGTAGTTGGCCTGGCCGGGAGAGCCGAGAAGCGAGCCGGCCGAGGAGAAGCTCACGAAGAAGTCGAGCTCCGCCGCCGACGTGAGCCGATGGAGGTTCCACGCTCCGAGAACCTTGGGGGCCATGACCTGCTGGAGGCGGTCGGTGCTCAGGTGCGGCAGGATCCCGTCGTCGAGGATTCCTGCGGCGTGAACGATGCCCCGAAGCGGAGGAAGGGATTTCCGGATCTCGAAAAGCACGCGCTCGACATCATCCTCCCTGGCCACGTCGGCGGAGAAGACATCGACGCGCGCCCCGGCTTCCTCGAGCTCACGAATCACCGCGATCTGCTCGGCGAGACGGCTGCGCTCCGTCACACCGGCCCAGTCGGCGCGCGCGGGCAGCCTCGACCGCTGGAGGAGAACGAGATGGCGGGCCCCCTGCTCGACCATCCGCCGGGCCACTTCGCGACCGAGAGCCCCGAGCCCTCCGGTCAGCAGGTACGTTCCATCGGGTCGGAAGCGAGCCGGCTCGCCTCCGAGGGCTTCGCGCCGCCGCGCGAGCCGAGCGGCGTAGCGCTCCCCCCGACGCCAGGCGGTCTGGTCCTCGCCGCTCGAGCCGAAGATCTCGTCGAAGAGCTGACGCGCGGAGACGGGCGGTGACGACTTCGGGTCCAGGTCCAGGAGCCCGCCCCAGAGAGCGGGGAGCTCGGCGGCGATGGTGCGCCCCAATCCCCAGAGCGCCGCCTGGGCAACGGAAACGGGCGTCTCCGCGTCGACTGCCTGAGCCCCTCGAGTCGCGATCCACAGACGAGGCCGCGGCGTCGCTCCGATCTCCGCGAGCTCCTGGATCGCTTCGAGCAGACTCCCGCAGCCGCGCTCCAGATCGACGTCGAGAGAGGAGGCCGTCTGGTCCTCCGAGGGATTCGTATCCAGACCGGACAGATGGACCATGCCGCGGCAGCCGCCGGCGAGTGCTCTACCGAGGTCCTCTCCACGGGAGACGACTACCGGAGTCCCTCCGTGCGACGCGATGAGCTCCGCGAACCTCTGGCCCACGCCGATTTCATCCGACAAGATGACCCAGCGGCCGGAGTCGAGCTTCGCGTCGGTGACGTCCGGAGGAGGAACCTGGCGCCATTCGACCTCGTACAGCCACGCGGCGAGATCCTCCCCGGCCGCCGCAGATGCCCGCGCTCCGACCCCGAGGCAGGATCCATAGGGAGTCGGAGAGCCGATCCGCTCGCGGTTGACGCGCGCGACCCCGTCCTTGGTGCGGTAGCGGTCTTTCTGAATCGTGAAGAGCGCGTACGTGGCGAGCTTCTTGCGGAACAGCCGCCCCAGACCGTCGTAGCTCGCGAAATGGCTGCGGAGAGCTCCTTCGTCGCCCACCTGGCGCGCCAGTCGAGACAAGTTCTCTTCCGCCTCCGGATCGTAGAGGAAGTTCGCAATCTCCCGGCTCGCGTCGACGCACTCGACGACGCCCAGCTTGTAGGAAGAGAGGAGATCGACCCATTGATCCCGGGTCACGATGTACGAGGAGGTCTCCTCGTGGTCGATCCCGGAGACGGTCAAGGCCACGAAGTCCGCGAGCACCACGTAGCCGCCGTCGTTGAGATGGCGCTCGACGTTTCCGAGCAGCGCTCGCTTGTTCTCGACGTAATGGGCCACTTCGAATCCGAAGATCACGTCGTAGCGGCCGGGGAACTCGTCCTTCGAGCTGTCGAGGTGATAGACCGACACCCGGTCCTCGAATCCGCGAGCCGCTATCTCTCGGTTTCCGATCTCGGCCTGCTTCGCGGAGATGGTGAATCCGTGGAGCTCGAGGTGAGGGTAACGTTCCGCGAGATCGAGGAGATCCGATCCGTAGCCGCAGCCGAAATCGAGAACGGAACGGACCGACTCGAAATCGATTCCCCGAAACAGGACCTGGCGCAGCTCCTTCTGCGCCCCCTTGACCCGCTCGACGTGCTCCGGGTGCCTCTCGGGATCGTGGAACGTCGAAAGCCACGAGAACCCGGGGACGACCTCCGAGAACGGAGCGAAAGTGAGAAAGACTTCCCGCTCGCGCTCTCCCGCCATCGTCGCGACGCGGTCGTAATAGCGCGAGACGGTCTGCGGGGCGCCTTGGGCGGGGCTCGCTGCCGCGGCGGGAGCGGGGTCGTCGATCCAGTACCGCTTGTGCTGCCAGGTGTAGGTGGGAAGCGCGACGTATCGCCCGTCTCCGTACAGGCGGCCCCAATCGACTTCCCGCCCTGCGGCATGGAGCGCCCCCACCGACCGCAGGAGACAGGCTGCCTCGTCCTGCCCCTTCCGCATCGATGCGACGACGATCCCCTCGCGCGCCCTCGAGCGGAGGCACTCCGAGATGGGTGTCGCGAGAACCGGATGGGGGCCGACCTCGAGAAAGAGATCGTAGTCCTCGGCCGCCAGTCGATCGATCGCGGCGGCGAAGCGAACCGGCTCCCGCATGGTTCGCGCCCAATGGGCGCCGTCGAGATCTTCGCCGGTGACGCTGTCGCCCGTCACCGTGGACACGATGGGGATTTCAGCCCGGCGCGGACGAATCCCCTGGAGAGCCTGTGTTAGCTCACCCATGAGGGGCTCCATCTGCTCGGTGTGAAACGCGTAATCGATGCCCAGATCGCGGCAGAGCACGCCCCTGCCCTCCAGGGTGAGAAGGACCTCCTTCAGCGCTTCCGCCTCACCGGACAGGACGATCGAGCGGGGAGCGTTGATCGCGGCGACCGACAGCCGGCCCGGGTAGGCTGCCAGAGCTCCCTCGCTTTCTTCGACAGAGATCGCCACCGCGGCCATCCGGCCCTTTCCCGTCGCCCGCTGCATCAGCCGCGCGCGATGAAATACCACCTCGACCGCGTCCTCGAGACCGAGCGCGGACGCGGCCAGCGCCGCGGCGACCTCTCCCACGCTGTGCCCCACGACCGCATCGGGCTCGATGCCGAGCGAGCGATAGAGCTCGATGAGACCCGCCTGGATCGCGAAGATCGCCGGCTGGGCGATCTCGGTCGCGCCGAGCCGGGACCGGGACTCCTCGGCGGCGAGCTCATCCATCAAAGACCAATCCGCATGGGCGCGCAGGAGCGCGTCGCATCGCTCGAGGGTTTGCCGGAATACCGGCTCTCGCGCCGCGAGCCCTCGTCCCATGCCGATCCACTGGCTACCCTGGCCGGAGAAGACGAAGACGGTTCGGCGCGTGCTCGAGTAGACCGGCGTCCCGACGGGCTCTTTCGAGAGCGCACCGAGGCGCTCGGCGAGCTCCGTCCTGGTGCGGCCCACGACCGCCAAGCGGTAGGGGTGATGGCTCCGGCGCAGGCTCGCCGTATGACAAACGTCCTCGAGCGGGAGCTCGGCCGCGGCCGGCGAGGTCAGCCACTCCTGGTAGGCGCGGGCCAGGGATTTCAGAGCTTCTTCGCTGCGAGCGGAAACGGGAAGGAGGTAGGTCTCACGTCGAGGCGTCGTGGACGGCGTCCGCACGGCGGGCGGGGGCGCTTCCTCGAGGATGACATGAGCGTTGGTGCCGCTCAGGCCGAACGAGCTGATCCCGGCGCAGCGCGGCGATTCGCTCTCCGCCCACGGAACCTTGTCCCGGGGGATGAAGAACGGAGTCTCCGAAAGCGAGATCTCCGGGTTGAGCGTTTCGAGATGGAGGTGGGGAGGTATCGTCCGGTGCTGGAGACAGAGGATCACCTTGATCAACCCGGCGACCCCCGCTGCCGCCTCGAGATGCCCGATGTTGGTCTTCGCCGAGCCGAGCGCGCACCGCGACCCGTCGGGCCGCGGCCCGCCGAGCACATGAGTCAAAGCTTCGACCTCGATCGGGTCGCCGAGCGGCGTCCCGGTGCCGTGCGCCTCGATCAGGGAGATTCGGGAGGGAGCGACGCCGGCGTCGTCGAGCGCCCTCCGGATCAGCGCCTGCTGGGCGCGTCCGTTGGGAGAGGTCAGGTGCGTCGCCCGGCCGTCGTGGTTCACCGCCGAGCCGCGGATGACCGCGAGAACGGGATCGCCGCCCGAAAGAGCGTCGTCCAGCCGTTTGAGCACGAGCATCCCGCAACCCTCGCCCCTGCCGAGGCCGTCGGCCCGGGCGTCGAACGTCTTCGAACGGCCGTCGGGCGCGAGCACTCCCCACTTCGAGAGAAAGACCGAGGTGACGGGCGAGGCCATCACGTTGACGCCGCCCGCGAGAGCCACGTCGCATTCCCGCAGCCGGAGACTCTGACAGGCGAGATGCGCGGCCACCAGCGACGAGGAACAGGCGGTGTCCACCGCGAGGTTCGGCCCCCTGAGGTCGAGGAGGTGCGAGAGGCGCCCGGTCGCGATGCAATGGGCTCCGCCCAATCCGGCGTGTCCGTCGAACCGGGTGATGTCGCTCACCTGAAGCCACCAGTAGTCGTTGGTGGTCAATCCCACGAATACGCCGGTCTCGGTCGCCGCGAGACGATCCATGCTCTGGCCGGCGTTCTCGAGAGCCTCCCAGCTCACCTCCAGAATGAGTCGATGCTGAGGGTCCATGCGCACCGCCTCGCGCGGCGCCAGACCGAAGAACTGCGCATCGAACTCGTCGACGCGATCCAGGAATCCCCCGTATCGTGTGGACATCTTCCCCGGCGTGGCCGGATCGGGATCGTAGAAGCGGTCGGCGTCCCATCGGTCCTTGGGAACCTCGGAAATCGCATCGACGCCGTTTCTCAAGAGATCCCAGAACGCTTCGGGGGAATCGGCCCCGCCGGGGAAGCGGCAGGCCATCCCCACGATTGCGATCGGCTCCCGGGGGCCGGACCTCTTCTCCTCGTTTCCCGTCATGGTGCACTCCGTCCTTCGTCTGATCGTTGTTGCGCGGGGACTTCGACCGTATCGATTCGCATCAGCCGCAGGAGCTCGGCGCTGAGCTCGGCGACGCTCGGATGGTTGAAGAGCGTGGAGCCGGGAAGCCTCAGCCCCAGGTCGTCCTCGAGCTGCGACAGCAGCTCCCGGCCCTTCAGCGATTCGAGACCGTAGGATCCGAGACCGCGGCGCGGATCGATCTGCCGCCATCCGATTCGCAGGCCCCGAGCGATCTGACGGCAGAGGTGCTCTTCGAGAGCCAGGCGGCGCAGCCGGGGGCTCATCGCCACGAGACTCTCGCGGTTCACGCCGTGCCCGTTGCCGGGCGAGGCCTCGAAGCCGTCCAGTCGCGATTCCCATAGCACCTCCGAGCTCCCGGAGAGGAAGTCGGCCCGGCAGGCATGCCTCTGGATTTTCCCGCTGGAGGTCATCGGAATGCTCCCCACCTTCAGCAGTCGCAGCGCGTAAAGCGGAAGCTCGAACTCGTCGGCGACCGCCTCCCGAACGGCGCGAGCGATGCTCTCGAGCTCCGAGGGTCCGGCGCCGCGAAAGCGTCGTTCGACCTCCTGGGCGACCACGAGACGCTCCTCGTCCTCGATGGCCACCGAGAACGCCGCCCCGAATCCCGGTCGGAGCGCCTCATGAGCCTCCCCGACCACCCACTCGATATCCTGAGGATAGAAATTGCTGCCGCGGATGATGATGAGGTCCTTCAACCGTCCGGTGATGGAGAGCTGGCCGCGGTCGAGAACGCCGAGGTCTCCCGTCCTCAGGAACGGCCCCTCGTTCGTATCGGCGGAGTACGCGTCGAAGGTCTCGCGCGTTTCTCGGGAGCGGTTCCAGTACCCCCGCGCCACCGTGGGTCCCGCCAGCCAGATCTCGCCCTCCACGCCATCGGAGCAGAAACGGCGCGTCCCGGGGTCCACGATCGCGATCCTCGTCTCCCGGCGCGCGCGACCGCAAGCGACGGGTGCCTTGGGCGCCGCCGGCGATTCTTTTCTCCTTCCGCCGCAAACCATGAGGGTCGCTTCCGCAAGACCGTAGGAAGGGAAGAACGATTGCGCGGAGAATCCGCACGGTGCGAAGTACCCCGCGAATCGGTCCATCGTGGCCCGGCGCACCGGCTCGGCGCCCGTGTAGGCAAGAGTCCACGACGACAGGTCCAGATGGGCACGCTCCTCCGGCCGCACCTTCCGAACGCAGAGGTCATACGCGAAATTGGGCGCGCCGCTGTGGGTGACGCGGAACTTGCTGATCGCCTGAAGCCAGCGGATGGGTCTCGCGACGAATTGAGCGGGAGGGATGAGAACCGCCGGATAGCCGGTATAGAGCGGGTTCATCAACCCCTCGACCAGGCCCATGTCGTGAAAATGCGGAAGCCAGGTGAGAGAGACCGTGCTCCGAGACAGGCCGAAGACCTCCCGCATGTAGTCGCAGTTGTAGAGGAGGTTCGCGTGACTGACCATGACGCCTCGAGGCTCCGAGGTGGAGCCCGAGGTGTATTGCAGGAAGGCGAGGTCTTCGGAGCTCACCCTTGGCGGTTCCCAGAGCCCCGCCAGCCCGCTGTCGGCTTCGTCGATGGACAGCTGGCGCACCGAAGCCAGGCTCGGTTTCCGGCTCCACGCGGGCGGCGTTTCAGAGAGGGCTCCGCCACCGGTCAGAACCAAGGCGGCCCCCGAGTCTTCGAGGATTCTCTCGAGGCGAGGAAGTCCCCGATTCGGCCGAGGCGGGAGGACGGGAACCGCTATGACACCCGCGTAGAGGCATCCCAGGAAGGCGGAAATAAAATCCAGCCCCGGCTGAAAGACTAGAAGCGCGCGATCTCCTGGAGAGGCGGCCCGTTTCAGGAGAACCGCCATACTACGGGCGCTGCGATCCAGATCGCCATAGGTTAAGAATTTAACTTCGGAGTCATCGTCCGAGGCGAGCCGGTAGGCGAGCTGCTCCGCCTCGGTCTCGGCTCGAAAGCGAACAACGTCAACAAAAGTGGACGCTGCAACCCTACGGCTCGGCGTTTGCGCAATCGTGCTGTGCGACTCGGTAGACATGCCCCCCCTTACCACGAACGACCCGATGGTGATCGAGCTCGAGCCGAGGCGTGAAGGACGAGCACAGCAATCCTGCGCAGCGTCGCAGGCTCGAAGCCGGCCGCCCAAACACCCCCCGCACCGACACACGGACACCAAGCCGCGGTTCGACGCTGCCAAGTATTCCAATTCCACGCCCGTTGTCAAGCCGCGGCGAAGGCTTGACATCCGAGCCAGCGGGTGTATGCTCACGGCGGCGGTGGATAACCGGGGTTATTCCCGGTGTTTCGAGGTCGAGCCAACGGGGGGCAATTGGCGCCATCGATAACGACACCGGCGACGGCTCGGGAGACGCTCGTCGATCTCCTCGAGTACCGTTGCCAGCACCAACCGGATCGAACCGCGTTCACGTTTCTCGAGAACGGTGAGCGAGAGGGCGGGAGCCTGAGCTTCGGCGAGCTCGCCCGGCGAGCGCGGAGCGTGGGCCGCGAGCTGGAAATCGCCGGCGCCCGCGGCGGCGCGGTGGCGCTCCTCTATCCGAGCGGTCTCGATTTCATCGCCGCGCTCTTTGGATGCTTCTACGCCGGAGCGACCGCGGTCCCGGCGCTGCCGCCGCGCGCCGACCGTTCGATCGAACGTCTCACGGCCATACTCGACGACTCCGGTCCGATCGTCGCGTTGACCACCGAGGCATTGAGGGCCGCGACCGAATCGACATGGAAAGCGGACGGGAAGCGACCGCCGCTCGTCGCGACCGACGAGATGTTCTCCGAAGGGGACTTCGAGTGGGCGCCCCGCCGACCCGCGAAAGACGCGCCGGCAATCCTACAGTACACGTCCGGCTCGACCGGATCGCCCAGAGGCGCAGTGCTCTCCCATGGAAACATCCTGCACAACCAGGAGCTGATCCGGGACCGTTTCGAGCATGGCGACGACACCGTGATGGTGACCTGGCTCCCCATGTTCCACGACATGGGCTTGATCGGAAAGACCATTCAACCCGTGTTCCTGGGTCGTCCGTGCGTGCTGATGTCTCCGGGAGCGTTTCTCCAGAAGCCATGGCGATGGCTGAACGCGATATCCCGCTATGGCGGAACCACCAGCGGCGGCCCCAACTTCGCCTACGACCTGTGCGTGGATCGCGTTCCCGAACCGGAGCGGACCGGGCTCTCCCTCGATACCTGGCAGGTCGCGTTCAATGGCTCGGAGCCCGTTCGCGCGTCGACACTGGAGCGGTTCACGCGGGCGTACGCTCCGCACGGTTTCCGCCCGGAAGCGTTCTATCCCTGCTACGGCCTCGCGGAGGCGACGCTCCTCGTGGCCGGAGGCAAGAAGTCCGATCCGCCCGTCGTCAGCACGGCGCCCGATTCGGAGAGCGGAGACTCGGACGACTCCGCGGGCGCGAGGCTTCTCGTCGGCTGCGGGCGCGCCGAACCGGAGCAACAGATCCGGATTGTCGATCCCGACGGCGGCTCGATTCTGTCCGAGCGCGAGGTCGGCGAGATCTGGATCGCGGGTCCCAGCGTGGCGTCCGGCTATTGGAATCGTCCCCTCGAGTCGGAGGCCACGTTCGGCGGCCGCCTCCCGGCGATGAAGGAGCGTTTTCTTCGAACCGGTGACCTGGGTTTCATCGCCGACGGCGAGCTCTACGTGACCGGACGGCTCAAAGAAGTCCTGATCGTCCGGGGTCGCAACCACTATCCTCAGGACATCGAGCAAACCGCGGAGGCGAGCCACCCGGCACTCCGCCCCGGATGCGGCGCCGCGTTCCTCGCGGGCGAGAACGGGTCCGAGAGGCTCGTCTTGGTCCAGGAGCTGCAGAAGAAGTATCTTCGCGATCCTCCGCTCAAGGAGATCGCCCGGTGCCTGCGCGAGGCGGTTGCGCTCGAGCACGGACTACAGCTCGCGGTCGTCGTCCTTCTCAAGACCGGGACCCTTCCGAAAACCTCGAGCGGCAAGATCCAGCGCCGCCTCTGCCGCGCTCGATATCTAGAAGGGCGACTCGCCGCAGTCGCCTCGGATCCGGAGGTATTTGCATGAGCTCACCGAGCCCCGCCGTGGCTCTCGAAGCGACCTCGAACGCCCCTGAGCCCGCAATCACCGTGGAGCAGGGCAAACTCCGAGGCCCTCAGTTCTTCCATGCGGTCGCGATCGCGATTCTGCCTCTCGTCGCCCTCGCCCTCGCGGTTCCGGTCGCGATGCGCGTCGGCGTGAGCGCCGTGGACCTCGGTCTGCTCCTTCTGATGTTCGTCGTCACCATCCTGGGCATCAGTGTGGGCTACCACCGTCTGTTCTCTCATCGATCTTTCGAAGCGAGCACCCCGGTTCGCGTGCTCCTCGGAATATGCGGCTCCATGGCCGCGCAGGGATCGATCTCCTATTGGGTGAGCAACCACCGGAGGCATCATCAGTACACCGATCGTCCGGGGGACATTCACTCCCCCTACTTCGACGGTCCGCGCCAGCTCCGAGGACTGGAGGGGTTCTGGCACGCCCACATGGGCTGGACCTTCGCTCACCAGCTGACGAATCCGATGCTCTTCGCCCGAGATCTCTACCAGGATCGCGCGATCGCGCGAGTCAATCAGCTCTATCTGTCCTGGGTGTTCCTTGGCCTCCTGATTCCGTTCGTCCTCGGCGGCCTCCTCACGCGAAGCTGGGTGGGAGCGTTGACCGGGCTTCTCTGGGGAGGGCTGGTCCGTCTGTTCCTGACCTATCACTTCGTGAACGCGATCGATTCCGTCACCCACATCTTCGGGTCTCGTCCGTTCGACACTCGGGACGAGAGCACCAACAACGTCTGGATGGTGCTGCCAACGATGGGTGAGGGATGGCACAACAACCATCACGCGTTTCCCGGCTCCGCGATGTTCGGACTCCATTGGTGGCAGATCGATCCCGGGGGTCTCCTCATTCGCGGCCTGGAAAAGCTGGGGCAGGTCTGGAGCGTTCAAGTTCCCGCGACGGATGCCATCGTAGAGAGGGCCCGCCGCAATCTTTCGTCCGGTTCGAATCGTCCGGGGCCATCGGCAAGCTCTGGAGGTTGAGGGATGCAAACCGTCGCTCCGGTCCCGAATGCCCTGGCCTCCGACCTCGGCCGACAGCTCGTCCTGAACAGCGACCGCCTCCAGGGCCTGCAGAAGCGTCTCGCCCTCGCCACCATGGTCATTCCGTTCCTCGGCACCCTGGCCGCGGCGGCTCTCTGGATCGCCGGCCGTCCGCCGGGACTCACCGACCTGACGCTTCTCGCGATCCTGTACGTTCTGACCTGCCTCGGCGTGACCGTGGGCTTTCACCGGCATTTCTCCCATCGCTCCTTCCAGGCGAGGCCTGCGCTGCGCGCCGCCCTCGGGATTCTCGGATCGATGGCGGCGCAGGGAACGCTGGTCTACTGGGCCGCGACCCATCGACGTCACCACCAGTTCGCCGAGCTGGCGTTCGACCCCCACTCTCCCTACGTGGATGAAAGCGGGGGCCCAATCGGGAGGTTGCGCGGCTTCTGGCACTCGCATCTCGGCTGGATGCTGGAAAGCCGCATGACGAACCCCGTGAGGTTCGCGCCCGATTTGATCCGGGACCCCGTCATCTCCAGGGTCAGCGAGCTCTTCCCCCTCTGGGTGTCTCTCGGGCTGCTCCTGCCCGCGATCGCCGGCGGTGTGGCCACCCTCTCCTGGATGGGAGCGCTCAGCGGGTTGCTCTGGGGAGGCCTGGTGCGAATGTTCCTCGTCCATCACATGATGTGGACCAGCGGCTCCACCGCGCATATGTTCGGTACGAGCCCCTTCGAGACCCCGGACCGAAGCACCAATAATTTCCTGCTGGCGGTGCCGAACCTCGGAGAAGCCTGGCACAACAACCACCACGCGTTCCCTCATTCCGCTCTCTTCGGGTTGCGGTGGTGGCAGCTCGACGTCGGCGGATTCACGATCCGCGCCTTCGAGGCGTTGGGTTGGGCATGGGACGTCAAAGCGCCCTCCGAGGAGGGCATCGCGGAAAAGCTCAAGAAAGTCGAAACGAGGAGTTGAACGAGATGCTGGATTCCGCTTCCACGACGAGTACCTCCGTTACGGGCCAGACGACGGATGCGCTTTCCCCTTCGATCGGAAAGAAGGAGATCGAGTCCTGGCTTACGTCCTACCTGGCCAACCTGTTGAACGTCCCCGAGTCGGAAGTCGAGCCGACGGTGCCGTTCGAGAGCTTCGGACTGGATTCAGCCGCCGCGGTGGCAATGACCGGCGATATCGCAAGGTGGCTCGGGTCGGACCTCGATCCGAACGTGGCGACCCAGCATCGGACCGTCGAGGCGCTCGCGGCGTACCTCTCGAGCCCGGCGGCCGACCTGCGTCCCCTTTGACCCCCGACGGATACCCGAGCCTCGCGCACCTCGTTCTGGAGACGGAGCGGGAGCCGTCGTTCACGCTTCTCGAGCGCGGCGTCGATGTCGCGGACGCGATCGATCTCGAGGCGCTGCGCGAGCGAGCGACAAGGGTCGCGGCGCACCTTCAATCGTCCTTCGATCCCGGAAGCCGGGTGCTGCTCGTCCTGCCTCACCGGCTCGAGTTCGTCGTCGCGTTCTTCGGCTGCGTTCTGGCCGGCATGGTCGCGGTCCCGAGCGTCCCGCCGAGGAGCCGGCGAGCCGTCGAATCCCTCCTGGCGATCGCCGCTGCGGCTCGCCCCGCCGTCGCGTTGACGATCGAGAGCCTCCTCCCCTCGCTCGTGGCGGCGCTCGGCGACTGCCCCTCGGGTCCCATCGAGTGCCGGGCGATCGAGAGCCTCGCCCGCGATCGGATCGAGAGCGAATCGTCGTTCCGTCTTCCGGATTTGAACCGCGAGGACCTCGCCTACCTCCAGTTCACGTCGGGCTCCACCGGGACGCCCAAGGGCGTCGAGGTCACCCACGGCAACCTCCTCCATAACTGCCAACTGCTCCAGGAGGCGCTCGAGCTTCCTCCCGGTTCGACGCTGGTGAGCTGGCTTCCGTTCTTCCACGACTGGGGACTCGTGGGCTGCGTCGTGTTTCCGTTCTCCATGGGAATGCGCGCCTATCTGCTCGACCCCATCGAGTTCCTCTACGCGCCCCTCCGTTGGCTCGCGGCCATCAGCCGGTTCCGCGCCAGCCTCAGCTGCGCGCCCAACTTCGCCTATCAGCTGTGCTCCGAGGTCGTTCGCGACGAAGAGAAGGCCTCCCTCGATTTGAGCGCATGGAAGGTGGCGATGGTCGGAGCGGAGCCGGTGCGCAAGGATACGCTGGAGCGCTTCGTCTCCTCCTTCTCGAGCTGCGGGTTCCGTCGCGAAGCCCTCTATCCCGCCTACGGTCTCGCGGAGAACACGCTCATCGTCACCGGAGGACGACCGTCGGCGACGCCGGTGTATCTCTCGGTCGATCGCTCCTCCCTGGAGAGGCGCCGCGTCGTCCGCCGGGATGAGCAGGAGGGGAATCGATCCCGGGTGCTCGTGGGCTGCGGTCGGCCCCTGGGCGACCAGCGCGTCGAAGTCGTGAACCCGGCGACGTCGATTCCCTGCGCTTTCGAGGAGATCGGAGAAGTCTGGGTCTCGGGGAAGAGCGTGACCCGCGGGTACTGGGAGCGGAGGGACGATGCGGAGGAGACCTACTTCGCCCGACTCCGAAACGGCGACCCTACGGCGTTCCTGCGCACCGGCGATATCGGATTCTTCTCCGGCGGCGAGCTGTTCCTCTGCGGCCGCAGCAAGGACGTGATCATCAAGGGGGGGAGCAACCACTTCGCCGAGGACGTGGAGAACGTCGCGGAGCGAGGACACGAAGCCCTCCGCTCCTCGGGGGGCGCGGCGTTCTCGGTGGAGGTGGACGACGTCGAGCGGCTGGTGATCGTGCACGAGGTCGACTACGGCCGCAAGCCCGTGCACGACGAAGTCTTCGCCGGGATCCAGGACGCCATGCTCGACTCGTTCGGCATCAAGGCGGACGCGATCGTCCTCATCCAACCGGGGTCCTTGCCCAAGACGACCAGCCGGAAGACCTGCAGGCAGCAGGCACGCGCTCTCTTCCTCCGCGACGAGCTTCGAACGGTGGCGTCGTGGAAACGGTGGGAATCTCAGGGCTGAGCGCCGCGAGACTCCTCCCTGTTGATACGATGACACTGCGCCGTGTCCACTAGGCGACCGACGAGAATCCCCATTTAGCAACCAGACACCGTACGACGTTCCGCGCAAACTCCTAATGCCAAATGAGTGACGAGCCTTCTTGCCTAGCCGTGCTCTCCATAAGTCATTCTGTAATTAATATCTTAAGCCGCAAGGGGCTCCCAAATTGACTTTTGGTAATTTTGGGAGCATAATACGTCCGCGTGTTTAGGGAGCAAGATAGATTCTCCAGATGCGGATCGTCGCCAAGAAGACTCTACGCGACTTCTGGGAGCGACATCGAGACGCCGAAGAGCCGCTCTTGGCTTGGTATCGTGAAGTGAAGGAGGAGGACTGGGACACCCCCGCAAAGGTCAAGGAGAAATACCGGAGTGCCAGCATCGTGGCGGACAACCGTGTGGTCTTCAACATCAAGGGAAACGACTACCGTCTGGTCGTGAAGATCAACTACGGCGCTCGAATCGTCTTCATTCGCTTCGTTGGCACTCACAAGGAATATGACTGGATCAAAGTCGAGGAGATATGAACATGGGCGAGATCAAAGCGATTCGGACCGAATCCGACTACAACGCCGCGCTCGCTCGCATCGAAACGCTCATGGATGCGGAGCCCGGCACGCATGAAGGCGATGAACTGGACGTCTTGGCCGACCTCGTCGAGCACTACGAAGAAAAGCACGTCCCGATGGGGTTTCCGAGCCCGATCGCGGCGATCGAGTTTCGTTTGGAGCAAGCAGGTCTCAAGCCGAGGGACTTGATCCCCTTCCTCGGGAGCCGAGCCAAGGTATCGGAAGTGCTTTCGGGGAAGCGACCGCTCACGATGCCGATGGCTCGCTCCCTCCACAAGCATCTTGGGATCCCGGCCGCGGTGCTCCTGCAGCAGTCGAGGGCGGATTTCGACACCGAGGTCGAGATCGCTCGAGTGGGATCGTTTCCCACTCAGGGCCATGGCAAAGATGGGCTGGATCTCAACCGTTCGGAACCCTCGACGCTCGCGCGGAGGAGTTGGTGCGCGACCTGATTCGGGAGGCTGGCGGACCGACCGTCGCCTGCGCAGCAATGTACCGAACGAGCCCTCAAGCGCGGACCAATGCGAAGACGGACCCCTATGCTCTCAAGGCCTGGTGCTGGAAGGTACTAGCCGACGCCAATAAGGAGCGTCCCTCGGCCGCATATCTCAGAGGAACGATCACGCTGGCGTTTCTTCGGCAGCTCGCTCAACTCAGTTGCCTGGAAGAAGGGCCGCGCCTGGCAAAGGAGCGCTTGGCGAGACACGGTATTCCCCTCGTCACCGTACAACATCTTCCCAAGACCTACCTCGATGGCGCGGCTTTGAGGCTCGACGACGGAACCCCGGTGATCGGGCTGACCCTGCGCTACGACAGGCTCGACAACTTCTGGTTCTGTCTGCTTCACGAGCTGGCGCACGTCGGACGGCACATGGACATCGACGGCCAGGCGGCCTTCGTCGACGATTTATCCCTTCGTGAGGTGGAAGGTTCGCATGACGATCCGCTTGAGACTCAGGCAGACGAATGGGCTGAGGAAGCTCTGGTTCCTCGGGCGCTCTGGGAGTCGAGCGCTGTACGTGAGAACCCCACCGCCATGTCCGTCATCAACCTCGCGAACACGCTCAAGGTGCACCCTGCCATCGTCGCCGGAAAGATTCGGCATGAGCGACGGAACTTTCGCTTACTGTCGCAGTTCGTCGGTACCGGCGCGGTCAGACGTCGCTTCGGCATGAAGCCGTAGCAAGCGACACGAACGCAGCCAGGTGGACAGGAAGCGCGCTTGACTCGGCTTCAGCGAATCGCTGACGTCCAGGACGACGACCGATTTGGCTTCCGCCTCGATCTCCTCGAACGGTGGCTTCGTGGAAACGGTGGGGAGTCTCAAGGCTGATCCACGCCCCTGGAGGCGCCGCCACCTGGAGCGCGTGGAGGAGAACCGGCTGCAGCGGATGTCTTCCGGTTTCTCCGCGGAGCCATCTACGACAGCCCGCTTCGCACGTTCTGCGACAACGACTGCTTCCAGTCCTTCCGGAAGGAAGGAAGCGGCGTCGGCCGCGTTTGCGGTGTGGTGGGTCTTCGCGAGACCCTCAGCTGACAGGCCCCAGATGATGATCGAGCCAGTCGAGCAGTCTTTGAATCATCTGGTTGCGATGCCCCACGAGGACGTGACCGCTTTCGAAGACGACGTGCTCCTTCTCCTCGGACCCAAGAAGCTCGAACATCGGCTTCTGATTGGTCTCAACGGGGAAGACGCTATCGTAGGCGCCATTGAGCATGAGGACCGGGATCCTCACTCGCGAGGCGTAGTTGGTCTCGGCCACTTCCGGAAGCGGCTGGACATGGGGCAACCCACCCCCCATGAGGACGGCGACCCGGAACCGCTCCTCCACGGCGAGAACGATACTCCCGATGCGAGCTCCCCAGCTCACACCGTAAAAGCCGATGCGTTCGGGGTCGATGTCCGGCCGGCTCTCGAGGTAGTCCAGACTTCGCCTGACGTCCTTGACCCACTGTCCCACGAACTCCGCGTAGGTCCGGCTCGGATTGGCGTCGGTGTGCTCGAGGCGCGGGTCGTGACGCTCGTAGGTTCCTTTGACAACGGGATATAGAACCGCCCGCCCGCTCATGACGACGAAGTCGAAAAAGCCGCTGACATCGAGGTCCTCACTGGTCCCGACCTGCACGCCGTCCGAGCTAGGAAAGACGAGGATCGTTTGGAAGGGAGGCGCCACGTTCTTGGGCAAGAAGAGATAAGCAATGACTAGCTCGCTACCGTACGCCGCGCTGAACGTGACTTTCTCCCTCTTCCAGTACTGCGATGAGTCATCGACCACTTCGACGATGGCGTCGAGTGGTTTCGGGTCGTACTCGAACTGGGCTTCGTAGGCTTCGAAGACCGCATCGACCACGGGCTCGACGTCGCCAAAGCGGCGGGCAGGACGAGGGATGGGTCGCCGCATCGACTCCAGGTTGGCGTCGCTCGCGTCCGCATAGAGCGCGGTCCGGAATCCGTTCTGAGAAGAGCGATCGAGAGGGGGTCGCAAGTCTACCTCGAAGAATTGGTAGGCTGGCTCGTTCCAGGCCCCGCCGAGGATGTAGCGAAAGCCCTCCGATTCGTTCCAGCACCACTCCTTGACGTTCCCAGCCATGTGCCGTGTGCCGTAGGGCCCGCGGGGTCGGCTCGCGACGGGCTCGGGCCCCTCTCCGCCGAAGTTGCTGAACGTGAAGATGGCGTCGGCCAAGGGCGTATAGGTGCCGCGCGTCCAGTGGTAGATCGTGGGAAGACTTCGACCTTTGAACTTCGCATAGGCGGCGGCCTCGTACCAGCTGACTCCAGACACGGGGTAGTCGTCGCGCCCCCCAGGGTACGTTCCCCCCTCCCATGTCGACGGGCCCGGCCGGCCGGTTCGATCGCGAAACTCCGCGCGCGACTGCTCGAATGTGAGCACCCGTCCCTCTTTCTCGATGTCCAGTTCCCAGAAGTCTCGATTCGCGTAGCCCCCTGCGTCGACGAACTCCTTGAAATGCCGGTTCGTCACTTCGTCCTCGTCGATCCAATAGCCAGGGGTTTCGAGTGGCACCACCGTATCGAATCCGGCGAGATCCACGCCCAGTCGGCCCTTCGGGATATGCACCATGCCGGGAGGCACACCTTCGATCGGCTGAAGCTCGACGACCAGCTCCGGAAGCCACTCCGGCACCAGGGATTCGATCTCCAGGTACCCCGTCTTCTCGATCCGCAGCCAATACGAGCCCATGGGGATGCGCGCGTCTTCGACGGGAGTCGTGCCCAGGTGCTGGTCGGCGCCGACCCCTTGGGGGAAGGGGCGAAAAATGACATCGGCATCTGGAGGCTCGGTCCGGATGGAAACCCGCCTCGAGATTCTTTCCCATAGATCGCGTAGCGTCGGGTCGTCCCCGAGATAGCGCTCCGCCCGCTGTGCGAGAAGAAACGCGGCGGCGTACTGGTCCTGGCTTGCGAGACGCGCGATCTCAGGGAGTGCGTCTTCTCTCGCCCACCGCACCCGGGAGCTTCGGACCGCGAAGAGGCCGACGAAAATAGCGGCTGCACCCGCCGCTAGCCAAGGTGCCAGTCGGCGGCTCGATCGACGCGGTCTCTCCCGCGCCTCGCGAAGCTCTTTCAGAAGCTCGCCCATCCGCCCAAAACGCTTCGCAGGCTCTTTCGCGAGGCAACCATCGAGGATTCTTTGGAGCTCCGACAGACCTCCGGGCAAGCGAGGGGCGGGCTGGTGGATGATCGCGTGCAGGACGTCGGGAGCGCTCGGCCCCTGGAAAGGAAGCGCGCCCACGAGCATTTCGTATAGCAGAATGCCGAAACTGAAGATGTCCGTGCGATGGTCGATGCGTTCGCCTTTCGCTTGCTCCGGGGACATGTAGGATACGGTTCCCAAAACCACGCCCGAGCTGGTTTGATTCCGGCGCGCCGTTTCGACCGCACTTGCCGCTTCTCCTTCGCGTTCGATGAGCTTGGCCAGGCCGAAGTCGATGATCTTCACGTGCCCATCCACGGTGACCATGACATTCGCGGGCTTGAGATCCCGATGAAGGATGGACTTGCCGTGGGCGCGGGCGAGCCCCTCGGAAATTTCGATTCCGAGCTCCACGGCGCGGTCGGCCGAAAGCTTCCCTCGCGCGAGAACGTCCTGAAGCTTTTCCCCTTGGATGAGCTCCATGACGATGAAATCGACGCCGTCGACTTCATCGATCTCGTAGACCACGGCGATGTTGGGGTGCTCCACCGCTGCCGCCGCTCGCGCTTCCTGAACGAAGCGCGCTTTGCGCCCGCGATCAGCGACGAGCTCCGGAGGGAGAACCTTGAGGGCGACCTCTCGATTCAGTTTCAAATCGAGGGCGCGGTAGACGATGCCCATGCCGCCGCGGCTGATTTCGGCGAGCACCTTGTAATGGGAGATCGTCCGACCGATCAAGGACGGCTCATTCTGCTCCCGCGGCCCGGCATTGGCAAACGTACCCGGGAAGTCGAAAATGCGGAAAGATTCGGGAAGCCACCCTCTGGAGGAATGGACGATCGAGCGGCGTGAGTTTCTGAAGGCAGCGCCCCGGGCGAATTACGGTCTCCCGAACGATCCCGAGGATCGACTCCGCGAAGCTCGAAGCCTCTATTACAAGCGCGTGCGCCTGCGCCAGAGTCGATGGCAGTCTCAGGTCCGGGCCGGCCGCGGTTTGCACTTCAGAGAAGACAACGACATCCTAACGAACCTCGAGCCGCGCACAGGCCTCGGACAGGAGGCGAAGGAAGAGCTCGAAAAGCGCCCGGATCGTCGCCGGCTCGGAGGGTCGTCCGCCTGGCCGTTACTTGGTGCCGATGCGCAGGTTCGAGAAGATGGCACCGATACAGGACTCGCCGCGCTCCGCGGTCACTCGGGCGTTGGCAATGGGGTGAGAGTGGGCTGCGCGCTCACGAAGCTCCCGCTCGGCGGGGACACGATGACGGGGGCGCTCAGAGTCGGCGCCGGGTCGGAGGGCGACGAATCGTCGCCGCAGCCCGACAGGGCCCATGCGAGCGCGAGCAGCGCGAAATTTCGGTGGCGAACCGGGTCATTCAGGTCTCCTTCGTTGTGTAGTGCCGACGGAATTTCGCCAGACGAGGAGCAAGAGTCGTGCCTGCTCTTTCTGAGACCCGGCCGGGAGAAGCGCGGATTGCAGGAGAATCCGTGTGGCATTCTGCGACAGGTGTGGCGGAATTACCCGCGAGCGATTGAATCTAGCGAGCTCAAAGAAGGCTCGGCGTCACGCGGGTGCTGGGCGACATGAGCGATGAACGCCCCACTAGAACCTCAGCCGCGCGCAGGTGGGGTCGAACGTCGGGCTGCTCGGAAGGCACGCCTCGTAGAACCGGCGGTACTTGACGCGGCAGTCGATGCTCACGGGGTCGCGGCCCGGCGTGTGGCAGTAATTGTGCGCCGGCAGCGTGTCCACGAACCAGAGCCGGCTCCTCCGCCTCCTGGCCTCGGAAAGGAGGCGGAGGAAGAACTCGTCGTCGTGGGCGCTGTCGAGAAAACCGTAGACGAAACGCCCCAGGTAATAGGCGAGGCTTCCGTCGTCGAGAGACGTCACCACGATGTCACCCGGCTGGAGGTTCTTCTCGAGGAACCCGACCTGTTCGCCGATGCTCTCCCAGTTGTCCGTCGGAGGGTCCAGGCTGGTCTCGACTGCGTGAGCAGGTAGCGCGACTCGAACCCGATGGATCGCTCGCGCCCTTTGGCCTCGTCGATGAGCCTCGGCGCCAGAATCACGGCGGCGGCGAGCGCCAGCAGGACCGGCGTCTTGAGGCGCAGCGCCGTGAGCCCGCGGGCAATGAAGAGCGCCGCCGGCGGCAGGATGTAGAACAGATAACGGGGAAATTTCACGTCCCTGGTCGAGAGCAGGATCAACGGCAGGAGAAACCAGGCGAGTACCAGCGCGTGTCCCGGTCGAAGTTCCGAGTCCTTCAAAAGCCGCGAGGTCACGGCGGCGATGCCGATTGCAAAGAGCGTCACCGGCAGAAACAGGTTGAACAGAAGGACGACTATCGACGGGTCGTAAGCGAAATCTCCTCCGTTCAGGAACGTGAGGAAGAGAGCGACGTAGTGGAAGGGGCTCGGGTGGCAGCCCGAGGGCTGGTTGTGGCAGCCGACGGAATGGAAGAAGGGGAGGGTGTCGTAGTACTTCGCCTGGAGGGCCGAGTAAACGAGGATTCCGATCGCGTTCGCGGCAAGGTAGCGCTTCGAAAGAACGGGTCGGTTCCAGGCGAAGAGAAGGCCGACGACCACTACCGGGACCACGAGGTAGCCGATCGCATGGCCGAGGACCGTCGCCAGGAGAAACAACGGCCATAGACCGCGGCTGCGCTCGCGTCCGCCGGGGCACGAGGCGTCGAAGAGGAAGTAGAGCGTGAAGGCCATCAGGCAGGCGACGAAGGCGAAGTGACGCGCTTCCCGGGAGGAGTCGGCGAATTGGGGCATCGCCGACAGGAAGGCGCAGGCGAGAAGCGCCGTCGAGGCGCCGTAGAGGCGGCGGAAGAGAAGGAAGCAGGGCACGAGCAGGACCAGGGCCGCGAGCACCGAGAAGCCGCGGGCCGTCGTCTCCGAAAAGCCGAAGACGGCGGCGGCCGCGGCCAGAGCGTAGCGGTAGAGCGGCGCCGACGGATCCCAGAGGTCGTCCTGGAGCTGCAGCGCCATGAAATCGAGGTCGAGGGGATTGCTCGGGACCCCTTCTCTCAAGATGCTCTGGGCGGGAAAGGCGGCGATGGCCTCGTCGACCCAGAACGGCTGCGCACCCACGTTCCAGAACATGAGAGCGAAGCTCGCCGCGATGGTGGCGAGCGACAGGAAAATCACCCCGTCGTCGGAACAGCCGAGCCATCGTCGAAGCGCGTGGAGAGAGCGTCGAAGCATCGAGTTCGGGTCGAGCTAGTCGAAAGCCCGCCCCTGGCATAGACTGCCCGCCGTGTCGGCGAGCACCGGAGAGGTCGCGGCTCGGCGCGGGTGGGGGTGGGCCGCCCTGCCGTGGGCTGTTGCCGTCGTTTTCATTGTCATCACTGCGCCCAGGCTCGACGTCCTCCGGCCGAACGTCGACGAGGGCGTCTATATACAACAGGCGCGGCTCGTTCGCCAGGGAGAGGTTCCCTACGTCGACTTCTTCTATCATCAAACCCCGCTCTACCTGTACGCCCTCGCGGGTTTCGGCTCGCTCGTCGCCGACTCGCTCGCCGGCTACCGCCTCTTCTCGCTCCTCGCGAGCGCGCTCACCGGCGTTCTCGTGTACCACGCGGGCCGCAGGCTCGAGGATAAATCCACGGGATTGCTCGCCCAGCTCGCGTTCTACGCGGCGCCCCTCCAGGTCTACGCTTTCCTCGCGCTCCCGAACGCTCTCACGGCCCTTCTGGCCGCCGCCGGCGTCTTCGCGATCCTGCTGCGCCCGGGTCTCGCCTGGGCTTTCCTCGCGGGCCTCTTCCTGTCGATCGCCGTTCTGGTAAAGCCCCTCGCGGTTCCCGTGGTGCTCGCCCTCGGCCTCTCACTCGTTCTCGTCCGAAGCGAACGGCGGAAGCTCCCCGCGCTCGCGGCGAGCGGTCTCGCCGCCGGCCTCGCCGCCTGGTTCTTCCTCCACGCGGCGACGGGCGGCGCCTTCACCCGGGTCCTCGAACTCCAGGCCCGGCGGTACTCCGGCAAGAGCGGCTTCGAGCTCATGGCGCATTACGACGACTTCCGGAAGGCCGTAATCGCACGCGGCGCCACGACTCCCACGAGCTGGAACTTGAGCGAGCATTCGCGGGCGTTCCTGAGCGGCGGGCTGACGAACGGAAACTTCTGGCTGCTCCTCGCCGCCGCCGCCTCGCCCTTTCTCTGGAAGGGGCGCATGCCGCGGCCGCTCCTTCTCGGGCTCTCCCTGTGGCTTCTCGCCGCCTTCTGGTTCTCGGTGTTCGTCTGGGAGCCTATCTGGGATCACTATTTCGTTTTGTATCTGCCGCCGCTCGCCTTGTTCGCGGGCATCACACTGAAGGCGTCCCTCGGCGCGAGACGAGGGTGGGCCCGGGCTCTCGCGCTCCTGCTGGTCGTAGGATGCACCCTACTCGGACACAGCCAGCGCTTCGTCGACCCGCTCTGGTACCGGCAGGCGCGAGCCGCCGGCTCGAGGGCGCGGGGCCGCGAGCTCTTCACCTTCAATCCCTTGATCCATGTGGTCGCGGGAACGCGCCCCGCCTGCGGTCTCATCGATCCCCTCAACGTCTACGGCGAGCACGCCATCGCGGCGCTCGATCCCGAAAGTCCCCTGAAACGCTTTCAGATCACCGCGGAGGACGTCGTCACGTGCCTCGGCGACGATACTCCCGTGGTGATCGACGACTACGCCTTCTGGTTTCTCGAGCCGCCCCTCTTCTCCTGGCTGAAGCGGACGCCGGACCGGCTGATCTTCTTCGGTCCCGATGCCCGCCGACGATTCGAGAGCACGACGCCGGGAGGAGCCCTTGCCCCTCCCGCCGAGGAGGAGGCAGCTGCCGCTCGGCGATCCAGGAGCGGGCGTGCCAAGTCCCGCGCCGACTTCGAGTAGATAGCCCAGGGTGAGCGCCGTCAACAGGACGTTGACGATCCAGCTCTTGAAATACTCGCGCGCGGTGCCGGTGAAGGAGAAGCGGGACACGCTCCCTACCGAGGCCCTCGGCGAATCGAGACCGGCGAGCTCGTTCGTACCACGGTCGCCGCGAGACACCACTCCCCCTGATTCCGGCGCTCTTGAGCTCCCGTGTTGACACCCCCGCGGTCCGGGTGTCACAGTGCGCCGGTGAGCGTGGCCGCCGCCCTCGCCGTTCTCGCCCTGGCCACGCTGCCGATCGAGAGCCAGACGAGCGAGTATCGCGCTCCCCGCACGGCCGATGGTCGTCCCGATCTGAACGGCATCTGGCAGGCGTTGAACACGGCGAACTACGACCTCGAGACCCACATGGCGCGACCCGCGATGGCGCTTCGAGAAGGCCCGCACGGCCCGCTTCCCTCGCCCGAGGTACTGACCCTCGGCGCCGTGGGCGCGGTTCCGGGCGGTCTCGGCGTCGTCGAGGGGGGCGCGATCCCGTACAAAGCGGAGGCCCTGGCGAAAAAGAAGGAGAACCAGGAGAACTGGCTGACGCGGGACCCGGAGATCCACTGTTATCTTCCCGGCGTCCCCCGCGCGACGTACATGCCGTACCCGTTCCAGATCTTTCAGAGCGCGAACGGCATCATCATTAGTTATGAGTACGCGGGGGCGGTTCGCGAGGTCTACTTGCACGACCCGGGTCCTCCCCCCGTCGAGTCCTGGATGGGGCAGTCCGTCGGACGCTGGGAGGGAGAGACGCTCGTCGTCGAGGTCACGGGGTTCAACGATCGAACGTGGTTCGACCGGTCCGGCAACTTCCACAGCGCGCAGCTTCGAGTCGTGGAACGTTACACCCCGGTCGCCCCCGATCACCTGCTGTACGAGGCGACCATCGAGGATCCCGAGGTGTTCACGAGACCCTGGAAGATCCGGATGCCGCTCTATCGCCGGGTGGAGCCGGCGGCGCAGCTCTTCGACTTCAAGTGCGTCGAGTTCGTGGAAGAGCTGATGTACGGACAGTATCGACGGAAACCGCTCATTCGATAACGAAGCGAGGTCCTTCATGCGCGCTCTGATCCTCCTCGGCCTTGCGTTGATGACGGGGCAGGATGCGCCATCCCGGACCTGGACGGTCCCGCGGACCCCGGACGGACGTCCAGACTTGTCGGGTACCTTTGACACCGCCACCCTGACGCCTCTCGAAAGACCAGACCGGTTCGGAGACAAGCTGTTCCTCACCGCGGAGGAAGCGGCGGCGATCGAGAAAGAGGAGCAGGCGCTCAGCGAGGAATTGGGTCGGCCGAGCGATCCCGAACGGGAAGCGCCGCCCGTCGGAGGCGACGGCTCTCCCGGCCCCTACGGAAACGTCGGGGGCTACAACTTCTTCTGGATCGATCGCGGGACCGAAGTCTTCGAGCTCGACGGGCGGCGGCGGACATCGATCCTCGTCGACCCGCCGAACGGCCAGCTGCCGCCGTTCACTCCCGAAGCGGCAAAGAGAGCCGCCGCGCGCCGAGCTCTATATAAGGAGAACGTGGGGGAGAATACGGGAGAGGCCTGGTGGCTCGAGATCGAGGGACCCGGACCCTACGACGATCCGGAGCAGCGACCGCTCGGCGAACGGTGCCTGCTGGGGTTCGGATCGACCTCCGGCCCGCCCTCGCTGCCCGTGCTCTACAACAACCTGAAGCGCATCGTCCAGACTCCCGACTACGTCGTGATTCTCGTCGAGATGGTGCACGACGCCCGGATCATCCCCCTGAATCGCGAGCATGCGCCGAAAGAGATCCGGAAGTGGATGGGAGATTCGGTGGGTCACTGGGAGGGCGACACGCTGGTGGTGGACACGACGAATTTCGGAAAGACTCCCGCGCTCTACTCCGCTTCGGAAAACCTGCACGTGGTCGAACGATTCACCCGCATCGCCGAGAACAAGATCCTGTACCAGTTCACCGTCGACGATCCCACGGTCTGGACAAAGCCCTGGAGCGGAGAGTACCCCTGGGTCGCGACCGACGAGCCGCTTTACGAGTACGCTTGCCACGAAGGGAACTACTCCTTCGGCGGCATCCTGAGAGGCGCGAGGCTGCTGGAGGCCGAAGCCGCGAAAAAGCGGGAGTGAGAGGATGCGCAGCAAACCAACGGTCCTGTTCTCCGCCGTCGGCCTGGTGCTGACGGCGGCTCTCCCCGCGCGGGCGCACCACGCGTTCGGCGCGGAGTTCGACCCCAACCGCCCGGTCCTGTTGAAGGGCGCGATTACCAAGGTCGAGTGGGTCAACCCCCACGCCTGGATCCACATCGCCGTAGCGAAGGAGGACGGGACCCAGGAGCTCTGGATGGTCGAGGCGGGGACGCCGAACACTCTCCTGCGGCGAGGCTTCACCAAGGATTCCCTGAAGCCGGGAACGGTCATCACCGTCGACGGCTATCAGAGCAAGGACCGCTCGAACCGCGCCAACGGCCGCGATATGACGTTCCCCGACGGAAAGAAGCTGTTCATGGGGTCGTCGGGCACGGGCGCTCCGAGAGACGGAAGGGATCCGGCGGAACCGAAGAAGCCCAAGCAATAGCCGCCTCGGGAACGGCTCCAGGCGTCTTTCGATCCGCGTCGCTCCTTCCGAGACATTTCCAGACAATCTCGGCGTCGAAAGTGTGCTACCAACGCCTCCACGAACGCCATTCGACGTACGTAGGACCCTTTCCCTTGCGACCAAAGATGTCCGTCTGCGAACAGACGAGAGGAGAGTTGCCATGAAAAACGCCAGGTTCGTTCTCGCAATCGCGCTGCTGAGCCTGCTCGCCGCGACCGCTTATTCCCAGCCGCAGTTGACTCCGGAGCAGAAGGCTATGCGGGAAAAGCAAGAGGCTCTCGAGAAAGCGACACCGCAGCTCAAGATCACCGAGGAGGTGCTCAAGCTGGTCGTGCCCGGCCATACGATAGGGGAGGCCGTGGGAGTGGCGAAGAACTCCAAGGGGCACCTGTTCGTCTTCACCCGCAGCGGCGCCAGCGGGAACGCGTTCGGCTCCACGGCGTCGCAGCTCTTCGAGTTCGACGGGACCCTGAAGTTCGTCAAGCAGTGGGGGCCCGACAACTACGCGGCGTCATTCGCCCACACCGTTCGAGTCGACAAGAACGACAACGTGTGGATGACCGACGAGGGGTCGAACATGGTCGTCAAGTTCCGTCCGGACGCCACGGTGGAGATGGTTCTGGGCAGAAAGCCCGAAGCCGTCGATTGGCTCGAGGAGTTCGTCCAGTTCGGCGAGAAAGAGACGGAGCGCCATCCCGCCGGCAACGTAGGAACCTTCAATCGACCGACGGACGTGACCTGGGACAGCCAGGGCGGCATCTTCGTGAGCGATGGATACAACAACTCGCGCGTCGCGAAAATGGACAAGAACGGCAACTGGGTGAAGGCCGTCGGCACCTGGGGCTCCGGCCCGCAGCAGTTCAGTACCGTGCACGGCATCACGTCGGATGCCAAAGACAATATCTACGTCGCCGATCGCGGCAATCGCCGCGTCCAGGTGTTCGATCGGGACTTGAATCCGCTCCGCATCATCGACACCGTGGCGGCACCCTGGACTCTCTGCGTTTCTCCCGGCCAGCCGCAGTATCTCTTCAGCGGGGACGGAACCGGGAAGATCTACAAGACGGATCTGCAGGGGAAACTGCTCGGTTGGGCGCAGACCAGCCTGAACCACGGCCAGCGCGGGTGTCTGATCCACGAGCTGCACTGCGAGTCGGCGACGGTTCTCTACAAAGGGGATTGTTCGACCTGGACGGTCGAGAAGATCACCATCACCGGCGGCGGGATCACCGACAGCGCCGGCCAGGATTAGCAGGCCTCTGAAACATGGAGCGCTCGGCTGCAGCTTCGCAGCCGGGCGCCCTTCACTCGCTTCTCCGGCTCCAGCGCCATCCCAGAAACGCGGCGACCACCGCGAGCGCGGTGAGCATCTGCCTCTCGGTCGACGGATCGAGAGGCTCGTCGGCGACTTTGAGCGCAAGCCGCATTCGAGACCAGCGCCCGCGCTGGTACAGCGCGTTGTACTGCTGCGTCTGGATGTCGTGAATCTCTACCGCTTGTGGATCGTCGCCGGCCCCGAGCGGGAGCGGAGGGGGCAGAATCGGCAGCTCATCCCAGGGGTCCACCGCCCAGTTCACGATCTTCAAGGCGAGGCTCTTGCTGTCCCGCGCCGGCCATAGGAAAACGATGAGGAGCGCGACGACGAGAAGGAACCACCACCGGGAGCCGCTCGTTCCCATGGTCGAGAACGACTAGTATGCTTCTTCCTCGCCTGGTGGACAATGGTTCCCGCAGTCGCCGGTCACCGCGGCGGCCCGTCGAGAGTCTCGAATGACGCGGTCGACGGGGGGCGCTCCCGTTGCAGTCGCGCCGCCACGGCTTCCGCCTCGGCGAAGACCCGGACGAAGTTGAGGCCGGCGAGCTTCTTCAGATCGGAGTCCTTCCACCCGCGGCGGACGAGCTCCGCGATGAGGTGCGGATAGCGGCTCACGTCTTCGAGCCCCTCGGGCATGGTGACGCCCGCGAAGTCGCAGCCGAGGCCCACGTGATCGACCCCCGCCACCCGGGCGGCGTACTCGATGTGGTCGGCCACGTCGGCGAGAGTCGCTTTGGGTTTGGGCCCGGCAACCGCTTCGTGCTCCTTCTCGAGCCGCGTCATGTCGGCGATGGCGGTCGTTCCCTGTAGCTTCAGCATGAGCGGCTTTTCCCACTCCATGACCTTCGTCGAGACGAAACCCGGGATGAAGGTGATCATCACGATGCCGCCGTTCCTGGAAAGGCGCCGCAGCACGTCGTCGGGCACGTTGCGGGGGTGGTCGGTCAGCCCCCGCGCGCTCGAGTGAGAGAAGATGACCGGGGCCTCGGAGACGTCCAGGACCTGGTTCATCACGGCGGGCGAGACGTGGGAGATGTCCACCAGCATGCCGAGACGGTTCATCTCGCGCACCACCTCTTTTCCAAAAGCGCTGAGGCCTCCGAGCTTCTCCTCGTCGGTCGCGGAGTCGGCCCAGTCGTTGCGCCTGCCGTGGGTGAGGGTCATGTAGCGCATGCCGAGCTCGTAGTAGGCGCGCAGAGTGCCGAGGCTGTTCTCGAGCGCGCGGCCGTTCTCGCCTCCCAGGAACGAGGCGATCTTCCCCTCGCGCCTGGCGGCTTCGATGTCGGCGGACTTCGTGGCGAGGACGAACGCCTCGGGATAGGCCGCAATCATGCGGCGCGCCAGATCGATCTGCTCGAGCTGGAGCCGGGCGCTCCCCGAGTCCACCGAGGGAATCCAGACGCTCCAGAATTGAGCCGACACCTGCCCCTCGCGCAGCCGCGCCAGATCCGTCTCGTGGGGCGCGCGCCCGCGCAGATCGTACTCGGCGACGTCCGAGTCGGCGTACTCACGGATGAGCCAGGGGAGGTCGTTGTGCGTGTCCACCAGAGGCGACTCGCGCAGGATTTCCCGGGCGTGGCGCAAGGCCGCGTCCTCCTGGGCCGACAGGACAGCCGAGCATGCGAAAACAGCTGCGAAGAGGATCGCGAGCTCCGTCCGAAACCGCGAGAACATGGAAACCTCCTTCTATGAGGCGCGAGATCCGCCCGGCCCATCGTAGTTGGCCCCTTGTGGAAACGCTAACCCGGGCCGCCAGCGGTGGCGTTCGACGTACCCTGCCCCGGTGCCAAAGCCGTTGCCGGAGGGCGCCAGTCGAAGCGGTACTCGGTCGCTAGCCGGAGAACCCGATCCACCGCCCTCCCCAGGCCACACCGCTCCAGAGCGCGATCGAGACGAGGGCCGTGAGCCGCCCCCAGAACGGGCCTACGCGGCTGTCGTCGGCCCGCGTCACTCGATGGCGCACGGTGAGACTGAACAGGATGGCCAGAACCAGGCAGGCGATCTTCACGCGGAAGGGCTCGCTGTAGTAGAGCTTCATCGGCTCGGAGAAAAAGAGGAGGCTCCCCGAAGCGAGCGCGACGGCGAGGCTGCCCCGTTGCCACGGCCAGGTCTCCTCCGCGAGCCGGGCGACGGGCTGCGACCGAAGGAGGAACCCCAGGAGCCGCAGGTCGACCAGCAGAATCGTCCCGCCGAGCACGGCGAACGCCACGAGATGGATCGCCTCGATGACCGGGAACATCCAGAGCGAGTGGCGAATCGTCTGGCCCACGAGCGTGGCTTCGCACCATTGGAAGAACGGCAGGAGCGTCATTCGGACTCCGGTACGCATCCCGCGGCCCAGTTGACGACCGCCGGCTGCGGCTGCCGGTCGCAGTCGAACCAGTTGTAGGCGATCATGCGGCCGGAGACGATGATGCCGATCCAGAGCACCAGGGAGAGCGCGCCCGCCAACCGGGCGCTCCTCGGCGGGAGGGGATGGAGATCCCACTCGGAGACCCTGCGCCACACGCCCGAGTGAAACAGGAATACGTTGACTCCGGCGAGCGCGAGCAGGATGAGCTTCAATCGGAAGAAGACGCTCTGGTACGTCCTGACCGGGATCGCGTAGAACAACAAGAGCCCGGTCACGACCATGAGGCAGAAGCCGGCGAACATCCACGGCCGGAGCCGGCGGACGACCTGGGACGCCGGAACGGGCCGCATCGAAAGTCCCAGGAGCCTCACGTCCAGGAGCACCGTGAAGCCCACGAACAAGACCAGGGACCAGACGTGGGTCGATTCGACCAGCGGATAGACCCAGAGCGATTCGTGGAGCGCCACGCTCCACCGCGTCTCCGCGAGCCACTGGCAGAACGGAAGAAGCGACATCGCGCGCGACAGTATCTCATTGTCCGGGGATCCGGCGGGCGTGCTACTCTTTTCCGCGTTTCGAGAGCGTGCGGATGCGAGCGATTCTCCTTTCCATTCCCGTCGGCCTTTGCTCGACGATCGGCTGCGGCGCCCCCCCCGGGCCGCCGTTCAAGCCACAGGCGAACGTCAAGACGATCATGGTGTCGATCGTCGACCCCGCGGCCGATGTGCTGTGGGATTCCGTGGGGACGATCATCTCCGAGGAAGGTGTCGTCGAGTGGTCTCCGAAGACCGACGAGGAGTGGGCCGCGGTGCGGAACAGCGCCGTGACCCTCATGGAATCCGGGAACCTCCTCATGATCGGAGAGCGCGCGAGGGACAATGGCGCCTGGATGGAGTCCGCGCGCACGATGATCGACGCCGGGGCGGCGGCGCTCGCGGCCGCCGAGTCGAAAGACCCCGACGCGGTATTCGCCGTCGGCGAGCAGGTATACCTCGCGTGCGACCGCTGCCACGGTCTCTACTGGACCGACGACAAGGACCGCGATCGTATTCGCGATACCCCGAAGAGCCGCCGGAACTAGAGACCGATGCCCTCCACCGCGCGCACGCTCACCCGGAGGGGTCCCCTCCATGTCCCCCGGGGGGAACGCCTGCTCTCTCCCGCACAGACGATCGAAAGCCCGGAATCCCGCCTGCACTTCAAAATCGACCGGCTGCTCGGCGAGGGGGGCTTCGGTCAGGTCTACCTCGCCGAGCGCCTGGGGCGTTCGGCGAGGATCCCCAGGGTCCTCTGCGTCAAGGCGAGCACCCGCATCGACGGCTGGCTGCGGGAGGCGTACTTCGGTCAGCTTCTGGACGCCCATCCGCGGGCGATCCGGATCTACGACGCGTTTCCCCTGATGCGGCCGGACGGAGCGGTCCTCTACTGTCTCGCCATCGAGTACGCGCCCGACGGCGATCTGAGCTCGTTCCTGCGGCGTGAGAGCCGGGCCTGGACCGAGAACACCGCCCGGCGCGAGATCGCGGGCGTCCTCGAAGTGCTCGGGAAGCTCCACCGCGGGCAGCTCCTCCATCGCGACCTCACGCCGCTGAACGTCTTCGTCTGCGAAGGAAGGCGCCTGAAGCTCGGGGACTTCGGGATCGCCCGCCAGCAGAGCGACCGGCGGGGGATCACCGCGCGCACCATGAACGCGCTCACCGCTCCGAGCGACATCCTGGAGGGTGCCGCCCCGAAGTGGCAGGCGAGGGACGACGTGTACCAGGTGGGACAGCTCCTGGGAATGCTGGTCCGGGGCGACGCGCGGACGCGGATTCGCACCGGCGAAGTCCGGCACCTGCAGTGCAGCGATCACCTGAAGGAGATCATCTACCGCTGCATCGGCGAGCGGCGCAAGCGGTACGAGAGCGCCGATGAGCTGATCGAGGCGATCCGCAAACGGCCCGCGGCGCTGAAGTCGGGCATATTGAAGACCCTCAAGGGGGTACACCTCGCGTTCACCGGCATCCTGAGCAAGCCCCGGCGGGAGGCCAAGGCCGCCGCCCGGCGCGCGGGCGCCATCGTTCACGGCATGCCGTCGGTGCTGACGAGAGTGGTCGTCCGCGGGCGGCCCAATCCGACGCAGGCGGCCGGCCGCGACGCGGGCCGAAAGCTCATGGAGATCAAACGCCTCCGCGAGAAGGGACACAAGATGACGATTTTGAACGAAGCTCAGTTCTGGCGGCTCGCGAGAAAGCGTTGAGAACGATGCTATCCTCCGCGCCGTGACCTCGCGCGAGGACTGGGCGCGCTTCGATCCGGCGGCGATACCCACCAAGACCGAGCTAAGAGAGCTCGACGCCTGGCTCGATTCCGACCGGCACGCGGAGGACGGCCCCGCCCGTCTGCTCGATCTGGGCTGCGGGGTCGGAGCGGTCAGCCGGCGGCTCTTCGAGAAAGGCTTTTCCGTCGTGGGCGTGGACATCAATTCCGAAGCCGTCGCGGAAGCCCGTCGAACGGTGGAAGGCGTAGCGTTCCACGTGCGCGACGTAGCTTCTCCGAACGGACTCGAGCTCGACGAGGCTCCGTTCGACGGGGTCGTCTGTCAGCTCGTGCTGTCCATCGTCTCTGGCCTCTCCGACCGGCGAAGGCTCCTCGCGAACGCGCTCGATTCGCTCCGGCCGGGCGGCTTCTTCTATCTCTCCGCTTCCGGGGTCTCGGACGAGATCAACCCCGCCTACGGGCGCCTCTACGAAGAGGATTTCCCGTCCACGGGCGAGCGCCATACCTACTGCTCCCGGGATGCGATGGGGAGCGTTCTGTACCGAACGCATCACTTCACCGAGGAGGAGCTTCGCGATCTCCTCGAGAGCTCCGGCTTCGTGGACGTCGTCCTCACGCGGAAGAAAGAGTCGAGCAGCCGGAGACCCGGCGAAGCGGCGTATTTTCTCTACGCGTTCTCGCGCAGGTGATTCGTATGGCGATAGAATCAGCCACCGCCGCGGGGCGGGTGGAGGGCTGAAACGCTGAGGCAGGCTCTGTTCACGGGCTCGACTCTCCTGTGGGCGGCGCTCGCCTCTGGAAAGCCGTCGTTCGAGCGCGACATCCTCCCCATCTTCGAAGCCTCCTGCACTTCGTGTCACGGGCCGGACGTTCAAGAGAGCCGCCTCCGCCTCGACTCGGAAGCGGCCGTCGTGCGCGGAGGCATCTCCGGACCCGCGGTGATCCCGAAAGACGGCGAGAACAGCCCTCTCTTGAGGCGTCTTCTCGCACTCGACCAGCCCTCGATGCCCCTCGGAGGCGACGCGCTTCCCCCGGAGGCGATCGATCTCGTGCGCGCCTGGATCGAGAACCTCGATGTCGCTCCGGCAGCGACGATCTCGACGAGGCATTGGGCCTACGTGAAACCCCGGCCGCCCGTTCCTCCGGAAGTGCGCGACCCCGCGTGGATCCGAAACTCCATCGACCGGTTCGTCCTCGCCCGGCTCGAGGCGGAGGGGCTCTCCCCCTCCGCGGAGGCCGCGAAAGAGACGTTGATCCGGCGCCTGAGCCTCGATCTCATCGGGCTGCCGCCGACGATCGAGGAAGTGGACGCGTTCCTTTCCGACGAAAGTGCTTCCGCCTACGAAAAGGTCGTCGACCGATTGCTCGCTTCACCCCACTACGGCGAGCGGTGGGCGCACCCCTGGCTGGATCTCGCCCGCTACGCGGACACGAACGGCTACGAGAAGGACAACGCGCGAGCGATGTGGAAGTACCGCGACTGGGTGATCGACGCCCTCAATCGGAATCTTTCGTTCCGGGACTTCACCATCGAGCAGATCGCCGGCGACATGCTGCCGGGAGCGACCCTCGAGCAGAAGATCGCGACCGGATTCCACCGCAACACCCTCCTCAATCAGGAGGGCGGAGTCGACGACGAGGAGGCGCGGTTCGAGACCCTCCTCGACCGCGTGAATACCACGGCCACGGTGTGGCTGGGAACGACTCTGGCCTGCGCCCAGTGCCACAACCACAAGTTCGACGCATTCACCCAGAAGGAGTACTACCAGTTTCTCGCGTTCTTCGACCACTCCGACTACGAGATCCTGAAGCTCGGCCAGGGAGAGTCCTGGGTGGTGGAGCCCGAGCTTCCTCTCCCGACGCAAGAGCAGGAAGTTGCGAGCGCGAAGATCCAGGCGGAGAAGGCGGAGCTCCAGAGCCGACTCGAGGCTTCGACCCCCGAGCTCGAGGAAGACCAGCTCCGGTGGGAAGAGACGATGCGCGGCGCCGCGGCGGACTGGGCGGCGGTTTCCGCGCGAGAGCCCGAGTCTCTCGGCGGGGCCGCGCTCACGCTCCTCGACGATCGATCGATTCTCGCCGGAGGGATCAACCCGGACGCCGATACGTACGTGATACACGCATCCTGCCCGATCGAGGAGATAGCCGCCGTTCGCCTGGAGGTTCTCGAGCACAAGGCGCTCCCCGGCGGCGGGCCGGGCCGCGACTCCGAGGGGAACTTCTTCTTGAGCGCTTTCGAAGTCGACGCCGGCTCCGAGCGGCTTCGTTTCAAGGAGGCCGTCGCCGATGATTGGCAGGAGGGCTACGAAATCACGCGGGTCCTGACCGAGGCCGGCGACGATGGTGGGTGGGCGATCGATCGCACGCCTTCGAAAGTACCCCTCGTCCGACAGGCGGTCTTCGTGACCGAGCGTCCCGTTCGATGCGATGGCAGAGCGACCCTGACTTTTCGCTTGAAGCACGAGATGCGCCGGGCGGCGCGGAACGTCGGCCGCTTCCGGATCTCGCTCACCGCGAGCAAGGATCCCGCGAGGATCGCGCGGCTTCCCGCGAGGCTCCGCCCGGCGCTCGAGCTTCCCGCGTCCGCTCGCGGCGAGGAAGAGAAATCCGCCCTCGCTCGCGTTCATCGCTCGCTCACCCCGCTCCTCGAGCCGGTCCGGGCGCGGATCGCCGAGCTCGAAGAAGAGCTCGAGGCCCTCGGAATCGCGACCGCGCTCGTCCTGAGCGAGCGTCCGGACCACGAGCGACCCTCGACGCCCCTCCGGGTGCGCGGGAGCTTCATGAGTCCGGGCGAGCGCGTCTATGCGCAGGTCCCCGCGGCTCTCCACCCGCTCGCGCCCGATCAGATGCCCAACCGGCTGGGGCTCGCGCGCTGGCTCGTGGACGAGGAGAACCCTCTCGTCGCTCGCGTGACGGTGAACCGGCTCTGGGAGCAGATCTTCGGCCGGGGGCTCGTCGAGACCAGCGAGGACTTCGGGGTCCAGGGCTCGCCTCCATCTCACCCCGAGCTTCTCGACTGGCTGGCAACGGAATTCGTGCGGCAGGACTGGAGCCTGAAGGCCGTCCTCCGCACGATCGTCGGTTCCGCGACCTATCGCCAGTCGTCGGCGGTGACGCCCGAGCTCCGGGAACGGGATTCCTACAACCGGCTCCTCGCGCGCGGCCCTCGGTTTCGGGTCGCCTCCGAGACGGTGCGCGACATCCACCTCGCGGCGAGCGGACTTCTCAGCCCCAAGATCGGCGGCCCCAGCGTCTTTCCCTATCAGCTCGACGGCATCTGGAACCGTCCGTACAGCGACGAGCGCTGGTTACTGAGCGATTCGCCGGACCGCTACCGGAGGGGGCTCTACACGTACATGAGGAGAACGTCGCCTTATCCGAGCCTCGTCACCTTCGACGCGCCGAGCCGCGAGGTCTGTACCGCGAGGCGCGTCCGCACCAACACTCCCCTCCAGGCGCTCACCACCATGAACGACCCCGCGTTCTTCGAAGCGGCGCAGCATCTGGCGAAGCGAATGGTGCTCGAAGCGGGCCCGGAGCCCGGCCAACGCGTCGTCCACGGCTTTCGCCTCTGTCTTTCGAGAACACCCAATTCCGAAGAGCTTCGCGATGTGCTCTCCTACCAGTCGGGGCAGCGCCTGCGGTTCGCGGAGGATCTCGAGGCGGCGCTCGCCGTGGTCGAGGAGCAGTGGGGGCCGGAGGACGATCTCGCCGATCTCGCCGCCTGGACGATGGTGGCGAACGTCCTTCTGAATCTCGACGAGACCGTCACCAAGGAGTGACTGCTTGAGCGAAAGCGATCGGATTCGAGAGATTACGCGCCGACACTTCTTCCGACAGGCGGGGTTCGGGATCGGCGGAGCGGCACTCACCGGTCTCCTCCATGCTGAGACCCGATCGCTGGGAAAGAACGGAACGCATTTCCCGGCGAAGGCGAAGAGCGTCATCTACCTCTTCATGGCCGGCGCTCCCTCGCACCTCGATCTCTTCGATCCCAAGCCGAAGCTCCAGGAGCTCGACGGTCAGGATTGCCCGGACTCGCTCTTGAAGGGCGAGCGATTCGCCTTCATCGAGGGCGTTCCCAAAGTGCTCGGCTCCCCGTACTCCTTCACTCGATACGGAGATTCCGGAACCGAGCTTTCGGAGCTCCTGCCGCATCTCTCCGGAGTGGTGAACGAGATCGCCGTCGTGAGGTCCCTCCACACGGCGCAGTTCAACCACGCGCCGGCGCAGATCTTCATGAATACCGGGCACCAGATCGTGGGCCGCCCGAGCATGGGCGCCTGGCTGACCTACGGCCTCGGAAGCGAAGCGAGCGACCTTCCCGGATTCGTGGTGCTTCTGTCGGGAGAGAACGACCCCGACGGCGGCAAGTCCTGCTGGGGAAGCGGATTCCTTCCCACCGTCCACCAGGGCGTGCAGTTTCGCTCGGAGGGCGACCCGGTTCTCTTTCTCAGAAACCCCGACGGCCTGTCGCCGCGGTCGCGAAGGGAGTCTCTCGACCTCATGCGCCGGCTCAATCAGGCGCACCTCGAAGCGGTAGGAGAGCCGGAGATCGAAACGCGAATCGCCTCTTACGAGATGGCCTATCGCATGCAGACGAGCGTCCCCGAGCTCATGGACATCTCGCGGGAGCCCGCGTCGATTCACGAGCTCTATGGAACCGAGCCGGGGCGGGCGTCCTTCGCCAACAACTGTCTTCTCGCCCGGCGGCTGGTGGAGAGGGGTGTGCGCTTCGTCCAGCTCTACCACTGGGGATGGGACACCCACGGCACGTCGAGTCAGGACGACATCGCGACCGCGCTTCCCGCGCGATGCGAGGAGACGGATCGCGCGTCCGCCGCCCTCGTCCGCGACCTCCGCGAGCGCGGTCTCCTCGACGAGACCCTCGTGGTCTGGGGCGGAGAGTTCGGGCGCACACCGATGAACGAGGGCCGCAACCGCTCGAAGTTCATCGGCCGGGATCACCATCCGCGGGCGTTCAGCATCTGGCTCGCGGGCGGCGGCATCCAGGGGGGAATCACGGTGGGAGCGACCGACGAGCTCGGCTACAACATCGTCGAAGACCCGATCGACGTCCACGACCTCCACGCGACCGCGCTTCACCTCCTCGGACTCGATCACCAGAAGTTGACCTATCGGTTCCAGGGGCGCGACTTCCGGCTGACGGACGTATCGGGGCGCGTGGTCACGAACCTTCTGGCATGAAAGGAGACCCGATGCGGCATTCGATCCTGACACTGGTCGCGCTTCTCGCAAGCGTTCCACTCGTCCGCGCTCAGAACCTTCACGTCAACGACGGAAGCTCCGATCCGCCGAAGCTCTGGATCGCGATCAACGTCTGGGGCCTGGAAGGTCTCCCCGCCGGTCAGACCGAGTGGTCGCTCGGGGAAAAGCTCCGGCGGCTCTCGCAGGCGGGAGGGTTCGACGTGGTCGATCGATACACCAGCGCCGATCCCGGCTCGGAGGGCGCGGTTGCGGAGATCGTCGGACTGGCGAAGAAGCACGGCTTCCGCGTCGGGATGGCGACGTCCATCGATCGGCTGGAGCAGCTCGACGTCGCGATTTCCCTCGCGAGGAAAGCGGGGACGCCCTACGTCGACGTCATGACGGGTCCGTACACCGTGCCCGAAGCCGACGCGATACGGCTCATTCGCGCGATCTCGGACCGCTTCCGCGCCGAGAAGATCGCCCTGGCCCTCCAGACCCACCGCGGGCTGGTGACGCAGGACCTCCTGCGCACCGTCGGGTACGCGAAGGCCGTCCCCGAGCTGCGCTTCGACCTCGACCTGTCCCATTACTTCGTCGCCGGCGAGATCGGAGGCGACCCGACCGCCGAGGCGCTCCGCGCCTTCGAAACGATAATGGCGAGGGCGGTGATGCTCGACGGGCGCGTCTCGAACGGCGAGCAGGTGCAGATCGACATCGGACCCACCGGAGACGACCCGCACGCCCGGCGCTTCGCCGCTCTCTGGAAGAAGGTGATGGTTTCCTGGCTCGAGCGAGCGAAGCCGGGCGATGTGCTTCCCTTCCGCGTCGAGCTCGGGCCGCCGGGCTACGCCATCCTGGACCCGAAGGGACGCGAAATCTCGGATCGCTGGGAGCAGACTCTCGTGATCCGGACGCTCGCCGAACGACTGTTCAACGAGGCGGTCAAGGAGACCGGCGCCGGCCTGCCCCACCGGGGCGCGGCCCGGCCGTAGTCGATCGAGTCCAGCAGAGCTTCGTGAGCCGAGCGAGTCTCCGATCCTCGCTCACGTGTCGAGAAGGACGACCACCGGATCATCGAGACGGACGTTGACCTTCGCGCCCACGGAGAGCCGCACCTCCTGCCCCTTGGTTCCGAGCACGACTCCGGTTCCTCCGGCGCCGCCGACGGCCCCGCCGATAGCGGCGCCTTTCTTGCCGCCGATGATTCCACCCACGATGGCGCCGACACCCGCGGCGCCGCCGATGATGGCGGCGTCTTTCTTCTTTCCGCTTTCCGCTTCCTCGGCGACGTAGCTCGTCCGAATCTTCTTGCGACCCCCAGGCGTGTCCAGGCGCTCGAAGGTGAAGCCGAGGACCGCTCGTCCCTTGACCCGACCGGAGGCCTTGACCTCGGTGACTCGTCCCTCGACGAGAGCGCCCGAGTCGAGAACGAGCTTGCCATCGACATAGACCGGAGAGAGAGTCCGCGCCTGGATCTCGTCCCCGGGCTGATTCACCCCCGAGTCGAGCGCCGTCAGGAGCTCGAGCTCGAGCACCGTTCCCGCCGGGACTTCGACTTCCACGATCTCGGGCGGCGGAGGCGCCGGCGGCTCCACGGGCGCGGGAGGCTCGGGCCGGGGAGCGGGAGGCGCTTCGACGGGCACCGACGGAGTTGCCGCCGGCGCGGGTACAGGCACCGTCCCCTCGGGGCTACGGGGCTGGGCCGCCGGAGCGGGTGCGGTGACCGGCTCTCCCGCCGCTTCCTGCACGGGCTCGACCGGAGCGGCAGGCTCTACGGGCGCCGGCTCCGCTGGAGCCGTCTCGGGAACCGGCGGTTTCTCGGAACAGGCGAACGCGGCGAGGAGGGCGAGCCACAGGATGTGTTTCATGGGTTTTCTCCTGATGAACCCATAGTCCGTCAGGAAGCGGGCCGGACCTGTGATCTGGATCGCAACTCCGGTCACGCCGCTCGACCCGGGATAAAATGACTCGGTGTTCCTGGGTCATTTCGCGGCGGGTCTTCTCGCGAGCCGGCACGAGCCTCGGCTTCCCCTGGGAACGGCGTTTCTCGCCGCGCAGCTCCCGGACGCGATCTGGCCTGTTCTTCTCCTGACCGGCGCCGAGACCGTCGAGATCGCTCCCGGGGACACGGCCGTCACCCCGCTCCGGTTCACGCACTATCCCTGGTCGCACAGCCTTCTCATGGTTCTCCTCTGGGGACTCGCGGCGGGCTTCGTGTATCGCCGGCTCGGACGAACGAGACGGGCTTCGGTTCTTCTGCTCGCGCTCGCGATGAGCCACTGGGTGCTCGACTTCGTGAGCCACCGTCCGGACGTACCGGTCCTTCCGAACGGACCGTTCCTGGGACTCGGTCTCTGGAACTCCGTCGCCGCGACCGTCCTGGTCGAAGGCCTCTTCTTTCTCGGCGCCGTCGTTCTCTACGCGAGGCGTCGCGCCCCGGGGAAGGCCTTCTGGGGACTGATGGCGCTTCTCCTCGTCATCTATGCCGCGAATCTCCTCGGCCCGCCTCCGCCGAGCGTGATCGCCATCGCAGTTTCTTTGATCGCACTCGTGCCCATACTGTGGTGGTGGGGCAACCGCGCCTCACCTGCATCTTGAAGAACCAACACCCGAGGACCCCTCCGATGAAACCGACCCGGAATCTCACTTTCGCGCTCTTCGCGACTCTCGGCGCGCTCTCCTGTGGGAGCGATTCCCCGACTTCGTCATCGATATCGTCCCCGACCCCTCAGAGCCCCGCGGCCGGCGCGACGGTCTCCGGAAGCACTCCGACGCTGACGGTCGCGAACACGACCGGCGGAGTTGGCGAGCCCACCTATCGGTTCGAGGTCGCGGCCGATTCCGGCTTCGCGAACCAGCTCGCCGCGGAGGAAGGGATCGCCCAGGGTACGGGCGGCGTCACCTCGTGGCGCGTGCCCGAGCCCCTTCGCGGAGGCCAGGTCGACCCGACGGGTATCGCGACGTACTACTGGCGGGCCCGCGCCAGCGCCACGGGGGAAGTCGGCCCCTGGTCGTCGACCGCCAACCTGCGGATCCAGGAGGGCGTCTTTCTTCGCGGAGGACCTTCGGCATCCGGCCTGATTGTCGCCGATCCCCTGACGAACGGAACCTCGTTGGGAGAGGGAGAGGGCGGCGAGTTCCGCGCCGGCGGATGGATGGCGACGAACGCCTCGACGTACATCCGCTACGAGATTCCGACGCTTTCGAGCGGCTACGTCCAGTTCGACGTGACCAATTTGCGGGAGCCGAATCCGCGCTCCGACAAGCGCATGCTCATGATCATGTGGGACCCGACGCGCGGCGACTACACGACGAATCCATACCGCGTTCACCTGCAGAAGATGGATCGCCGGACCGTGGACTTCGATTATCTGCGGCTTCGTTGGATCTCGAGGGGCCAGGAGCGCAACATCGGCCACGACTTCACCGATTGGAATCCAGAGCGGGTCTACCAGTTCCGCCTGGAGTGGGGCGATTTTCCCGGAATCGACACCCAGTGGGTGCGGGTCCTCCTCGACGGCGTCGAGATCCTCACCCGCAACTACGACCTCCGATATGCGCCTTCGACCCACTGGGTCGAGCTCGGCTGCGCCCCGCGCAACGAAACGCTGGAAGAGGCCATCTTCTCGAACGTGCGCATCGGAACCCGTTGAGGATCTGCTGGCCGCGAGCGAAAGACCTACGAAAGATCTATCCGTGCGATTCCGTCGATCTCGTCGAAGCCGGTGTCGAATGAAGCGATATCGGAGATGCCGTTGTTGAGCATCACCGCCGCGTGGATCGCGTCACGGACTCCGATTCTCTCGCTTTCCGCAAGGAGAGTGCGGGCGCGATCCGTGTCCGCGATCGTGACCGCGAAAACCTGCGCGCACAGTTGTACGAAGAGGTCGTAGACCTCGAGGGCGATGTCGCGACGCTTCAGGCCGACGTAACGATAGAGGATCTCCTGGAGCACCTCGGTGCTGGTACAGGCCTCGAGCCTTCCCGATTGAACCTTTGCCAGGAATCGACGCGACGGCTCCTTCAATGGATGGTCCCGTCCCGCCACGTACATCGGGATGTTCGAGTCGACGAAGATCACCCTCGCCGGCCCTTCTCTATTTCCCCGAGAACCACATCGATATCACCCGTCGGCGCGTCGAGACTCAGAAGCCCTGCTAGGGCAGACTTCGACGGCTGCTTTTCGACCAGTGCACGCTCGATGGCGCGACGAACCCACTCTCCCTTCGACAAGCGCTCGCGCTCCGCAGCCTGGCGAATTCGGAGATCCAAGGCTTCTGGAACCAGAACCTGGAGCCGATGACTCATAGGCTCATGCTACTATGAGCAACAGGAGGCGTCAAGGGAGCGGATCTCTCAGCCGCGGACCTTCTCGACGAACCGGAGAGCTCGATCGCGCTCCACGGCGTTGGCGGTCCGCCCTCCTTCCTTCAGCGCGGTTCCGACGATGACTCCATCCGAGGAAGCGAGGACTTCCGTCGCGTTCTCCACGGTGACGCCGCTCCCCACGTAGACCGGCACGCCGAGGTCGAGCGCCTTCACCCGTCGTACCTCCTCGAGTGACGCGGGCTCGCCCGTCGCCCTTCCCGATACGATGAGGGCGTCGGCGAGTCCCCGGAGAACGGCGTCCTCGGCCTCTCCTTCGATGGATGGATGGGCCAGGCTCCGTCCGTGCTTGACGTGTACGTCGGACCAGATCTCCACGTCGGCCCCGAGCGCGGCGCGCAGCCGAAGGGTCTCGGCCGCGCGGCCCTCGATGACTCCCTGATCGGTCGCCGTCGCTCCCACGTGGACGTTCACCCGGATGAAATCGGCTCCAGCGGCGAAGGCGACGGCCAGAGCCGAGGCGGCGTCGTTTCGCAGAACGTTGATGCCGAGTCTCAGGGCAGAGGCTTCGTCCCGCACGGCGAAGGCGAGCCGGGACATCGACGCGACCGTCACCGGATCGACGCGGTCCTTGAAGAACGGCACGTCGCCGTAGTTCTCGAGGATCGCAGCGTCGAATCCGGCTTCGACGAGAACCCTCGCGTCCGCGAGGACGCGCTCCTCGACGGCCTCGAGCGACGACCGGCCGAGAGGCGACCCCGGTAGGGCCGGAAGGTGCAGCATGCCTACGAGAAGCTTGGTCATTGCGGGAGGATAGAGCAAACGGGCCCGTGCTGATAATGGCTCCTTGATCCGACAGGGGGTGGATTCTAGAATCCACCCCCTATGATCCGAATGATCCGAACCACGGCATTTCTCCTGTTCGCCTTTTCTCTTCTTCTCTCTGCGGTCCCTCCAGTCGCCGCGCAGGAGAGCCCGGTGTATCTCGTCTACTACTGGCGGGCGCGTCCGGGAAAAGCGGCGGCTTACTCGGAGTACATCCGGAAGGTCGCGGAGCCCATCGACGAGGAGGGCCGAAAGGCGGGAGTCTTCGAGGAGGTCCATACCTATACGCCGCAGATCGTGACGGGAGCTCCGGGCTCCGATTGGACCCACGTCCGCATCTTCAAGCTCAAGAGCTTCGCGAGCTGGGACCAGTTCTCCGCCGGTCTCGATGAAGCGGCGAAGCGGGCTTTCCCCGACGAGGAGGAGAGAAAACGGCTCCAGGCGCCCGCGGCGGAGCTACGGGATCTCGTGCGCCAGGAGATCTGGCGCGCTTTCTGAGGCCAGCCTGGTGCCGGCCCCCCGAACGCCTCGTCCTCACGACGCTTCGGCTGGGGCATTGCGTACTAAAACGATGCGCAGGGTGGCCAGACGAGACTGTAATTGGACTTGGTGCAATTGTTGGGCAAGTTTCCGCTCAGGATCGTCCCAGGCAGCAACGCGATGCCTACGGGGGCGAAGCAGAGTCCCCCGCCTTCGCCCGATGCTGCGACGTTGTCCTCGATTCGACTGTCGCGAACGACGAGCAGTTGAGAGTAAATGAAGTCGATGCCCCCACCGCATCCATGAGACTCGTTCAAGCGTATCGTTGTGTTACGAATAACCAGGGGACTCTTGCCTTCGATGCCACCGCCACCGCCCTCGTTCGCCACGTTCTTCTCAATCACGGAATCACGGATGGTCACTCCCCGTTGACCATCGGTGGTCATGCCGCCGCCGCCGAATCGACTCTCGTTGCCGCTGATGAGGCTGTCTCGCATGCTCAAGAGGCCTTCCGTATGGACTCCGCCGCCGCGGACCACGGACACGTTCCCGCTGATGACGGTTTCCCTGACGTTCACAACCGGATAATAGTCGATGGCAATTCCACCGCCGATGCCGTGGAGACTCCCGAGCTCCGGGAAAATCGGCGGCGTTACACCGTCGGCGACATTCTCATGGATGGCGCTTCGTTCGACGGCCACGGATCCGGTCAAGATCGCGAGCCCGCCGCCATCCGCCATCCTGCCGTGGGTGATCGTGACATCATGGATTCTCACTCGAGTCCCTGGTTGCGCTGGTTGGATGATGAAGACTCCACTGATCCCATTTCCATCGATGACACTCAGGCCCATCCCCTTGCCGAGAACCCTCATCGCGCTGCGAATCCAAAGAGGGCCTTCGGTGAGGAAGTAGGTCGCCTCACCGAGAATCACGGAATCACTCGCGTCGTCGGCGTTCGCCTGCTCGATCGCGGCTCGCACGGTGCAGAAGCCCATGCCGTCGTCGCAGATTCCGTCGGTCGGATCAGCGTCACTCGCGTCAACCGTGCTGTTGACCTCGAAATCGGCCCCCCACGCGTTGGACAAGCTGAGGAGCAGAATTGCGGGAAGAAGGAAGCACAAGGAGCACTTGGTCATGGCCACCGCATCATTCTGGATGGAGGTTAGGTTCGTACGCTGAACTTCCAGGGTTGCCCCGGCTTCGCGGTGCAACCCTCGTAGCTTTCTACATGTCGACGTGCCAGGCTGTCAATCGTGGGTTCCCAAAACATCTGCCACTACTGAGCGGATCGACTTCCAGCCAGAAACCTCACCCTTGCAGTCGGTGAGGGAAGAAATGATCGACATGCTCAAGCGGCACGAGATTCGAGTTCCAAGACGAGCCGGGCACTGCCTGGCCGAAGCAGCGAAGCGGGCCTTTCCCGAGGAGGAGAGAGAAGACGGCCGCAGGCGCCCGCAGCGGAGCTACGGGATCTCGTGCGCCAGGAGATCTGGCGCACTTTCTGAGGCCCGGGCGAGCGTTCTCTCGAGAGCGAGCGCGAGACGGTATCCGGCGAGAGCCGCCTGCCGGCCCGCGATTCCGAACGCCTCGTCCTCGTAACGCTTCGGCACGGGAGCGTTCCGCTCGAGATACGCCGGGTACGCGGAGCTCATCGCGACGGCGGCGCCCTCCTCGGACCATGCGCCCGGAGAATCGATCCCCGCCTCCCGCGCAAGAGACGCGCGGGGGTGAGCCCCGGCGACTTCGCCCGCCACCCGGGATACCCATCGAAAGTAGCTTTCTCCATAGGCCCCGTGAGACTGACGGCGAGCACGCCTCAGAATCGAGTCCCAGAGCGCATGCAGGTTCGGCGACTCGAGGTCGCCGAGCGCGAAATCATTTCCTCCGCGATCGCCCTTCGGCTCCTGTGGAGTCACCCGTCCGCTGGAGTGAAGCGGTTGATGCGCGTCTCCCGTGAGGTGGAGCACCCAGGCGAGCGCCACGGCGCGCTCGGTCGCCGGAAGCGCGGAGCTGCCGGCTCGCGAAAGCGATTCCTCGAGCCGCGTCGAAAGCTCTCCCAGGGTCCCACGCTCCGGGAGCTCTCGAGGGCCCGGAGGTCCCGGAGTCCAGAAGTGATTCATGTAGTGCCACTCGGGATGGTCGTAGCGCGCCTTGCGATTCGACCAGACCTCGTCCCTCACCAGGTCCGCCCAGCCCTGCGCCTTGATGAAGAGCTCCCGGCATCTCGCCTCGAAAGGCCGCGGTCCCGGAGGCATCAATCCCGGGAGGTCGGAGTCGGCGGGTGCTTTCTGAAGGAGCTCGCAGGCGGCGAGCCGGCTCGTAGGCGAGAGATTCTCCCAGGCCACGGCTCCGACGACGTGATGTCCGAAAAGATCCCAGGCGCGGACCGAAGAGGGATGAAGGACGAGCGCGGCCACGGCGAGAACCGCGCGCGGCAGCCTGGCTATTCGGTGCAACGCACGCTCGCGGGCGGCGTATTGCCGCAGGCGATGCTGTCCTCGCGGCCGAAGGCGATCCGGGCGCAGGCGTTATCGCGCGCGGTGACCGTCGCCTCGTCCGCGGTCGGGCCCCGCGCGGTCCGGCAGGCTTTCTGTCCCTTGAACTCCATGCAGACCTCGCAGCTCACGATTCCGAGCTGCATCGGCGAGAACAGGATGTAGCCGACGACGGCGGCGAGAGCGACGGCGATCGCGATCTTCACTTTCTTCGACAAGCTCAACCTCGGAGGAACGGCCGCGTCAGACAGGTGGGTCCGCCCGAGCCGTTGGCGCTGATCTCGGAACCTTCGAAGGTGATCACGTCGAACCCTTCGGCGGCGAGCCGGGCGTTCGTCTTCTCGTTCGCCGCGAGCGCGAGGAGCTTCCGGTTTCCGAGAGCGAGCACGTTGCAGGCGAGCCGGTCGCGCTCCGAGGGCTCGATGGGAACGAGATGGAACCGGCGCTTCTCGAGATCGCGCACCGTCTCGACCGCGAGCCAGGGGATGTCGACGAGCACCGCCCGATCGTCGAGAACGCTCATGAGCGACATGAGGTGGAGACAGGCGCCGGGTCCGGGGCCATGGGGTAGCGGCGCCTTCCGCACTTCGACGCCCAGGGGCGCCACCAGACTTCGCAGCTGCTCGATTCCCTCGGCGTTCGTCCGATAGCCTTCGCCGATGAGAATGGTTTCGGCGTCGAGCCAGACGATGTCTCCCCCTTCGGCGATCCCCGGAGGCTCGATCCGTCCGAGGATCGGGACTCCGAGAGACTCGAAGAAGAGCTCCTGGCGGGCCGGCTCGCCGCGGCGCGCGGCCTTCCCCGGATGCATCAGGACCATTCCGGCGTCGGTGGGAAAGGAGGCGTCGTGGGAATAGACGGCGTCGAGGCCCAGCGCGTCGGCGGCGGGGAGGAAATGCACCTCCGCGCCCGCGGACTCGAGGACCTCGACGAGGCGTTCATGCTGCCTTCCGGCGAGCTCGCCCTCGGGCTCGTGAAAATACCCGAGTTCGCGCCACGGGCGATTCGTGCGTCCCCAACCCGCGGCTTTCGGGGAACAGACGAGGACTCGCTTCAGGGGCGCCGCCATGGACTGCCCGCCGTAGGATTTCACAATGGGGATCCTAGCACGCGGTCGACCAACGCTCGCGATCCGGCGTCTCTACTCCTCGGACAGGCTAGGGTTCATCGATGGCGGATTCGAGCTCGAGGGCCAGAACCACCTTTCGCGAGACCTCCTGCATGATTTCAGAATCCAGCGTTCCGACGTACTTCTCGAGTCGCTGCTTCGGCACCGTGTGAAGATCGTCTGCGTGAATGAACGACGATTTCGGCAGGTTTGCCTTCTGGTCGATGTCGATTTCCGTAGGATACCCTTTCCCTCGCGTCGTAATTTCGGCGACGGTGACCTTGTTCACGTACTGCAGAACATTCTGCCGCGTGAGAATGACGACGGGCCGCCGGCCGATTCGTCCTCCCAGATCGATCAGCCACACATCCCCGCGGTTCATTCATCGCTCCAGCTCTCGGCGGAAAGCCAGGCTTCCGCCTCCTCTGCCGCGTCCTGGGGCACCTCCCGCAGCTTCGCAATCCAAACGTCCTCGAACGCCTTGACCTCCCTTTGACGAAGCCAGTTCTTTAAAGCCTCGCGGACAATGGCTGAGCGAGACATTTGGGATGAGCTAGCCACCATGTCGACCGTCTCCAGAAGTTCTTCGTTGAAACTGATTTGCACGTTCTTCATTGAAGCACCATTCCATGGTATATCAGAACATACATAACATACAACTATAAACCGTGGGCTGTCTTTGCGGCTTTGCGGCTTCCATATTTTTCTCGGGCATGACGACCTACGGTCGTTTGGAGTAAAGTCCCATGTCTCAAGTCCGGAGGGCTCGAACCATGAAAAAATTCCTGCTTCTCGCTGCCGCCTCGATCTTCTCAGCCGCCTGCTCGCCGCCTCCTCAGCCCGAGCCCGATGGGAGCAAAGCCTTCGTCGGCGCTCGGATGTACAACGGGAGCGGTGGCACGGTCGACAACGCCGTCATCGTCGTCCGCGACGGCCGCATCGAGGCCGTCGGTCCTGCGGAATCGGTCGCGATCTCGCCCGGCGCCGAGCGCATCGATCTCGCCGGAAAGTTCGTCGTTCCCGGCCTGGTCAACGCCCACGCGCACGTGAGCGACGTGCTCGGGCTCGACGGCGGGCACTACGACGAGGCGAACCTCCTCCGCCAGCTCCGCCTCTACGCCCGATACGGCGTAACCACGGTGAGCTCGCTCGGCGGCGATGGCCCCGAGGCGATCCGCCTGCGGGACGCGGAGGGCGCGGATCTCGATCGCTCCCGGATCCGCGTCGCCGGCGCGGTGGTGACCGGGGCGACGGTCGAGGAAGTCCAGGCCCAGGTGGACGCGAACGAGGCGATGGGCGCGGATTTCATCAAGATCCGCGTCGACGACAACCTGGGGACCACGGAGAAAATGAAGCCGGAGCTCTACCAGGCGACGATCGCCCGCGCGCACGAGAAGGGGTTGAAGGTCGCGTCCCATCTTTACTACCTCGAGGACGCGAAGGGCCTGCTGAAGGCGGGAACGGACTTCGTCGCTCACAGCGTTCGCGACCAGGCTCTCGACGACGAGGCGATCGGGCTCATGAAGGATCGGAACGTCTGCTACTGCCCGACCCTGACGCGGGAAGTCTCGACGTACGTCTACGAGGGCGTTCCCGATTTCTTCGAGGACCCGTTTTTCCTGAAAGACGCGGACCCCGCCGTGCTCCTCGCGCTCCAGCAGCCCGAGCGCATGCAGAAGGTCAAGGAGAGTCCCGCGGCCCAGGCCTACAAGAAAGCGCTCGAGCAGGCGAACGCGAACCTGAAGAAGGCGGCCGACTCCGGCGTCACCATCGCGTTCGGAACGGACACCGGGCCTGCGGCGCGGTTCCAGGGATACTTCGAGCACATGGAGCTCGGTATGATGGCGGAGGCCGGACTCACCCCGGAGCAGATCCTTCGATCGGCGACGGGAGATGCGGCCCGCTGCCTCGGCCTCGAGGAAGTGGGGACGATCGAGAAGGGCAAGTGGGCCGACTTCGTCGTCCTGAACGAAGACCCGCTCGGCGACATCTCGAAGATGCGGAGCATCGATTCCGTCTGGATCTCGGGCAACCGCGTCCCTCAGGGCGCGAGCGAGTAGCCGCCGCCGGCTTTTCGAGCCCGGCCTTCCTCTTCCAGCTTCATGAGGCCGGAAAGCAGGGACCGCTCCGCGAGGTGGTAGACCTTCGGGTCGACGTCGGCATAGATGATTCGCAGTAGATCCTCGACGGATTGCGGCTCGCTCGATAGCGTTCCCAGGATCTGTCGTTCTCTCTCCTCGCGGTGCTCCAGCGTCTTCCGAAGAACCGCGCGTCCGTCGCCCGTCGGCGGTCCGTGACCCGGGTAGAGCGTTCCCCGGGTCACGGTCTCGAGGAATCGCAGCGACTCGAGGTAGGTCGCGAGGTGTCCGTCCGAAGGATCGACCAGGATCGTCGAGAGCGTCGAGACCAGGTCTCCGACCGCGATGGCGCCGTAGCGCGACTCCTGGAACGCGAGGTGGCCCCGGGCATGGCCCGGAACGTGATAGACGCGAAGCTTCCAGTCAGGGCTTCCGTCGGGAGCCCGGCCGAGGTCGAGCTCGTCCCCGTGCTCGAGCGTTCTTCCGAAGCGCGCCCTCGGGAGCCGAGCCATCTGATCCTCGTGAGCGTGAGCCGGCACGGAAAATCGCTCCTGCATCGGCAGCAGCGCCCCCACGTGATCGGGGTGGTAGTGGGTGAGGAGGATTCCCTCGAGTTTTCGTCCCTCGGCGGCGAGATCGTCGAGGAGATCGAAGAAACGCTCCTGCTCCGAGGGGTCGGAGGGCGAGGGGTCGACGACGTAGATTCTGTCCTCACCGATGACGAGGGTATTCGTATGGGTCGCGGGCGGCTGGGTGAGAGTCTTCAGCGGTGCGAGGAGGATTCCGGGGGAGAAGTAAATCCGGTGGAGCTTTCCTTCGTCGTAGGACGCCGCGAGCCTTCGGATTCGCTCGACGTCGCCTTTCGCGCCCCATTCCCCGAGGAGAAGGATCATCGGCGGCGCAATCGCGATCTCACCGCGCCTCCACCGGCCCAGGGCTTCCTCCGGAGCGATGAACTCCCCGGACACGAGCTCCCCGTCCCAGATGTCGATCTTCGCCTCGCCTCCGACCAGGACCCGCAGGAACTGGGTGTCGAACCGCACGACCTGAAACGCCGGCGTCGTCATTCGGCAGAGGGGCTCGAGATCGCGCGCGTCGAGGTGCTGTCCGTGCCGCTCCAGGATCGCGGGAAACTCCGACTCCCCCTCCAGGAGCCTTCGGCGGTCCTCGCGGAGCTCGTTCTCCTCGGGCGCCTTCGTTCCCCGGGCAATCCAGAGGCCCGTCTCTTCGAAGAGCTCTCGAGCGCCCGCGGCGAGGAACGGAGCGAGCGAGGGATCGGAGACCCCCTCGACGGGAACGTTCCGGTCCCCGTCGTCGACCGCTCCGCCGGGAAACGCATGGAACCCTCCGAAGAATCTGAGCTTGCGGCTCCGCTCGACCAGAAGGACTTCGGAGGGCCGGTTGCGGCGCGAGACCGCGAGACTCACCGCAGTACGTAACATGGTTCGATTATAGAATGGGCCCATGGTCGTCCTTGAAAGTTACGCCTGCGGCGAGTGGAAGAAGGGAAGGGGAAAGCCCCGCGTCCTTCGTCACGCCGTGACCGGAGAGCCGATCGCGGAGGTTTCGAGCGAGGGGATCGATTTCGGTGCCATGCTCCGCTACGGACGGGAGCGGGGAGGGCCTCCCCTGAGAGGGATGACGTTCCCGGAGCGGGCCGCGATATTAAAGAAGATGGCGGGAGTCCTGAACGAGCACGGGGACGAGCTCCGGGGAATCGCGGGGAGCTACGGAGCGACCTCGAAAGACGCCCGTCTCGACGTCGACGGCGGCATCGGAACTCTCGCGTTCTACGCGAGCCTCGGAGCCAAACAACTCCCCGAAGCTCGAATCCTCGCCGACGGCGACGTTGCCCGGCTGTCCAAGGACGGAAACTTCGTCGGGCGCCACGTCTACGTACCGCTGGAAGGGGTCGCCATCCAGATCAACGCGTACAACTTCCCTTCCTGGGGTATGCTCGAGAAGCTCGCGCCCGCTCTCCTCGCGGGGATGCCGAGCCTGGTGAAGCCGGCGACGCCCTCCGCCTGGCTCACGTTCCGCATGGTCCAGATACTCATCGCCTCCGGCGTCGTCCCCGAGGGTGTCCTGCAGCTCGTCTCGGGCTCCGTCGGGGATCTTTTCTACCACCTCACCTGCCAGGACGTGGTCTCGTTCACCGGCTCGGCGTCGACGGGCGAGAAGATTCGTACGCATCCCGCGATCGTGAGAAACGCGGTGCGGGTCAACGTCGAGGCCGACTCGCTCAACTGCGTCGTCCTCGGCCCCGACGTCGCCCCCGGATCGCCCACGTTCGAGCATTTCAAGAACGAGGTCGTCTCCGAGATGACGGTGAAGGCGGGACAGAAATGCACCGCCATAAGACGCGTTCTGATTCCCGAGGATCGCGCGGAAGCCGTCATCCGCGAGCTTCGTGAGAGCCTCGCGTCGGTCCGCGTCGGCGACCCCAAGGCGGACGGTGTCGTCATGGGTCCGCTCGTGGACGAGGACGCGCTCGTTTCCGCGCGCCGGGGGATCGAGAAGCTCGCCGCCGAGACGGAGATCGTATCCGGAGATCCCGGCCGGAATGATTTCGAGCCGAAGGGAGGCTTCTTCATGGAGCCCGTCCTCCTGCAATGCCGCGATCCGAAGCGCGCGACCGCGATTCACGACGTCGAGGTCTTCGGACCGGTAGCGACCCTGGTGACCTACCGCGGGGCCGAGGAGGCGATCGAGCTGGCGCGTAAGGGAGGAGGGAGTCTCGTGGGATCGATCTACAGCGAGGACGAGGATTTCGTCGCCCGGACGACGCTCGGCCTCGCTCCGTACCACGGGCGCCTGATGGTGATGAACGCGAAGTCGGCGCCGGAATCGACGGGGCACGGAGTGGTGATGCCTCACCTGGTTCACGGGGGACCGGGCCGCGCCGGCGGCGGGGAGGAGCTCGGGGGCGTCCGGAGCCTACATCATTACATGCAGCGGGTCGCCCTCCAGGGCGATCCGGATCGGCTCGAACGGCTCCTCGCTAGATGAACCGCGGGACGCGGAGAAGGCTCTCGTCTTCGCCCAACTCCCGGGCGAGATTCTCGAGCGCTTCTCGTCGGGCTCCGCGCCAGAGGAGGGCGTCGAGGTCCTCCTCGAGAGGAACGTCCAGCCGAAGGGTCGCGAGCTCGCGATAGAGGAGCGCATTCTTCCGCTCGTGCGCGAGCTCGGCGGCGAGGTCGTACGCTCGCCGCGGTTTGTCCGCCCACTCTCCCGCGTTTCCGGGAATGGCTTCGATGTGGAGGTAGCGGGCGAGCACCGCCGCGGCCGACTTCTTGCCCCATCCGAATACCCCGGGAAGCCCGTCGGCAGCGTCGCCGACCAGCGCGAGAAAATCGGGAATCGACTCGGGAGGCACGCCGAACTTGGTGCGGACCCCGGCCTCGTCGAGGACGATCTGCCGCCTTCGATCCCAGAGCACCACTCGGTCGCCCCGGACGCATTGCGTCAGGTCCTTGTCGGGAGAGGCGATGACCACCTGCACCACCCGCGGATCGCTCCCGAAGCGCATCGCCGCGGTCGCGATGGCGTCGTCGGCTTCGAACTCGACCATGGGCCAGGTCACGATGCCGAGCGCCCGGGTCACGTCCTCGGCCAGGCCGAACTGCGAGAGCAGGTCCTCGGGCACTCCCTCGCTCGTCTTGTAGCCGGCGAAGAGGTCGTTCCGGAACGACTCGATCACGTGATCGAAAGCACAGGCGACGTGAGTGACGCTCTCGTCTCGAAGGAGGAAGAGGAGGCTTCTCAGGAGCCCCGCGGAGGCTCCGACCTCGCGTCCCGAGAGGCCTATCTTCTTGGGCGCTCCGAAGTAAGCGCGGAAGAGCTCGTAGGTGCCGTCGACGAGGTGGACTTTCACCCCTTTCGTTTACCACGCCCGACGTGACCCGCACCACAACCTGGCCGGAGCGAATCGGTTTATAAGGGGGGCGGAATGGGGGGAACGATGCAAGTCCGTGCGACCGCAGCACTCGCCTTGTCCTTGGGGATCGGGGCCGTCGAGGCGCTCGCTCAGACGTGCCCCGCAATCGAGCTTCAGCCCGTCATCGTCCAGGGGATGACGAACGCGGTCTTCGCGACTCACGCCGGCGACGGAACCGGACGCCTGTTCGCCGTGGAGCAGGAGGGCACCGTCAGGGTGTGGCAACCGGGCATGTCCGTGCCCGGGCTCTTCCTGAGGGTACCGGTCGCCAAGATCCTCGCGGGAGGGGAACAGGGCCTGCTGGGGCTCGCGTTCCACCCCGATTTCGAGACGAACCGCCGGTTCTTCGTGTACTACACGAGAAAGCCCGACGGAGCCATCGTCATCGCCGAGTACAAGGCGTCGCCGAGCAATCCGAACGTCGCCGATCCCACCGCGACCACGGCGACGGAAACGGTGCTCCTGACCTTCGCCCACCCCTTCTCCAACCATAACGGCGGCAGCATGGCCTTCGGTCCCGACGGCTTCCTCTACATCGCTTCCGGCGACGGCGGGAGCGCCAACGATCCGGGCAATCGCGCGCAGAACGTGGGGCTCCTGCTCGGCAAGATCCTGCGCATCGACGTCGATACTCCCAACGGAGCGGTGCCCTACTCCTCTCCTGCGGACAATCCCTACGCGGGCTCCATACCGGGGCTCGACGAGATCTTCGCCATCGGCCTGCGGAATCCCTGGCGCACGTCGTTCGATCGTTCGACAGGCCAGCTCATCGCGGGAGACGTGGGCCAGGGGAGCCGCGAGGAGGTCGACCTCATCGAGCTCGGCGGAAACTACGGCTGGCGGGTCATGGAGGGAACGCGCTGCAACGTCGCCGGCGACGCCCTTCCTTGCAACTCGCCCGCGTTCACTCCGCCCGCGCTCGAGTACGACCAGGCCGGCGCGCGCTGCGCGGTGACCGGCGGCTACGTCTATCGCGGCCCGTCGGGCGCGCTTCCCGAGGGGACGTACGTCTACGGCGACTATTGCACTGGAGAGATTTTCGGGATCGACTTCGCCGACCTGCCCCTGAACCCGTCGAGCCTTCCCATCGTTCCCGCGCTGCTCCGCGACACTCCGCTTCTCCTCTCGTCGTTCGGAGAGGACGAGGACGGCGAGATCTACGCCGTGGGTCTTGCCGGCGAGGTGCATCGGCTGGTCGCGGCCGTGCGGATATCTCCGACCACGGCCGCGTTCCCTGGAGCCGGAGGCAACGGCAGCGTCAACGTGGTTTCGCCCGGAGGATGCCCGGCCTGGACCGCCGTCAGCGACGACCCCTGGATCGCCGTCACCTCCGGCGCCGGCGGAACCGGCAACGGGACCGTCCTCTATACGGTGGCTCCGAACCCGGACGTATCGCCGCGCAACGGCAGCGTGACCATCGCCGGACGCACGCTCACCGTCGAGCAGGGGGGCGGACATCCCCCGTCGCTTTCCATCGACGACGTGGTCACAACCGAGGGTCCGGGAGCCCAGGCTTCGTTCACCGTGAGCCTTTCGTTCGCGAGCACGAGCGCGATTTCCGTCGAGTACTCGACCGCGGACGGCACCGCGACCGAAGGCGACTTCGTTCCCGCGCCGCCGACTCTCCTCACGTTCGAGCCAGGGGAGACCGAAAAGCCGGCGGTCATCGAGATCGAGGACGACGTCCTCGACGAGGAGGATGAGACCTTCTTCGTCAACCTGTCCGGGGACGACGCGCCGATCGAGGACGCTCAGGGGGTAGGCACCATCACCGACGACGATCCGCTGCCCGCGCTCTCGATGGCGGACGTGAGCTTCGCCGAGCGCAACGGCCTGCGCCCGGTTCTGTTCACCGTCGACCTCAAAGGGGAAAGCGCACGCACCGTGACGGTGGACTTCGTCGTCGTTGCGGGGTCCGCCACCTCCGGCACCGAGGTTCGGGAAAGAACGGGAAGTCTCACGTTCCCGCCCGGAACGACTCGCCGGCGTATCCTCGTCTGGACACGGGGGGACCGCATCGACGAGGCGGACGAGGATTTCTTCGTCGACCTCGCGGGAGCGGTGAACGCGACGGTCGCGACCCCGCGGGCCAGGGGAACGATCGTCGACGACGACCCGTCCACAGCGACCACACCGTAACCGGAGGTCGGATCGTCCGCCGGGGCCATGCTCCATTTGGCTCCCGACCCGGGAAGGCATAGGATCCCGGCGGAGGTCGAGCCGTGAGCTTGTACCGAAGAGAGTTCCTCAGGTTCCTCGCCGGAAGTCCGCTGCTCTTGTGGGAGAACGAGGAGCGTCTCATCGGCTCTCCCGCGGAGGCGTTGAGCGTTCTCGAGTTCGAGCCGGTGGCGAAGAGCCTGCTCCCGCCCGCCCACTACGGCTACCTCGCCTCGGGGGTCGACGACGACCTGACGCTCCGGGCGAACCGCGAAGCCTTCACCAAAATCCAGATCCGGCCCCGTCGCCTCGTCGATGTCTCGAGTGTGGACCTCTCGATCGATCTCTTCGGCGTGCGCTGGGAGACTCCCATCGTCCTCGCGCCGGTGGGAAGCCAGATGGCATTCCACCCCGAAGGAGAGGTCGCGGTCGCGAGGGCGGCGAAGGCCAAAGGGCACCTCCAGATCCTCTCCACGATGACCACGGCATCGGTCGAGGAGGTGACGGCCGCGAGAGGAGCTCCGATCTGGTATCAGCTCTACCCCACGGCGAAATGGGCCGTGACCGAAGCCCTGGTCCGAAGAGCCGAGGCCGCGGGCTGTCCGGCGCTGGTGCTGACCGTCGACATTCCCGTGATCAGCAATCGCGAGACCGCATCCGAGCTGGCGCGGCTCGACGAGCGGGACTGCGACCTTTGCCACGAACGGGACGCTTCGACGTACTTCCGCGTCGACCGCAAACCGATGTTCGATGGGCTCGATACCAGCGGCCTACGGGACCTCGACGCTCCCGCGGTCACCTGGGACTTCATCGACCGCCTGAGGAGGATCACCCGCATGAAAATCCTCCTCAAAGGCATCGTCACCCGCGAGGACGCGAAGCTCGCCGTCGAGCGCGGGGTCGACGGGATCATCGTCTCGAACCACGGCGGGCGCGCCGAAGAGAGCGCCCGCGGCACGATCGAATCGCTCCCCGAGGTGGTGGAGGCCGCCTCCGGACGCATCCCGATCCTCATCGACAGCGGTTTCCGGCGGGGAACCGATATCTTCAAGGCCCTGGCCCTGGGAGCGGACGCGGTTGCCGTCGGGAGGCCGTACCTCTGGGGGCTCGCCGCTTTCGGCCAGCCCGGAGTCGAAGCGGTCCTCGAAATCCTGAAGAAGGAACTCGCGCTCGCCATGCGGCTCGCGGGAGTGACGTCGATCCCCGGGATCACCCGCGACTACGTCGTTTGAAGCGTTGCAGACGAGGGTCCGTGAGGCGCGCCCGAACGATGCCGCGGAAATAGTCCGCATCCTGAATCCCATCATCGAGGCCGGCGCTTTCACCGCTCTCGACACCCCCCTCTCCGTCGACGAGGAGCGCCGCTTCATCGAGAGCTTTCCCGCGCGGGGCATCTTTCACGTCGCCGAGGACCCGACCGGCGGAGCGCTGCTGGGGTTCCAGGACGTCTCTCCGTTCGCCGACTACACCCACGCCTTCGACCACGTCGGAGTCATCGGAACGTTCGTGGACCTTTCGCTCCGAAGGCGGGGCATCGCCCGGCGTCTGTTCCACGCGACCTTCGAAGCGGCGCGCCTGAAGGGATACGAGAAATTCTTCACCTTCATCCGCGCCGACAACCCGGCCGCCCTCGCCGCGTACCAGCGCCACGGGTTCGAGGTGATCGGCACCGCGAAGCGCCAGGCCCGGACCAAGCACGGCTACGTCGACGAGATCCTGGTGGAGGCTTTCTTGTGAGCGGTTGTCAGGGAATCGAGGAGGACTGGATCACGGATCCCTGACGATCAGAGCTTCCCCTCGAGCTTTCGGTCTTCCGCGTCCCAGAACGTCTGGTATACCCGTTTTCGTTCCTGGAGCGTCTGGGCCAGGAGCCGATCGCACGAGGCCGCGTCCTTCGACTGGACGACCATATCCGCGAGGAGGGCGAACGCCTGGATCCCCTCTCCCGTCTGCACGTCGTCTCCCACGAGAACGAGAAACAGACGGCGGCGGATCTCGAGAGGCATCGTCTGGATGATCCGGTAGACGTTGCGGTCGTCGGGAACCCCGTTGCGCGCCGAGACGATGACCGCGAAGTCGCCCTGCTGAAGCCGGAGGATCTTGTCGTCGAGGGGCTCGAGCTGCTCGACCGCGAATCCGAGCCGACCGAGGACCGAGGTCATGGTCAACGCCACGTCGGCCGCGGGAATAGCGACCAGCGCCTTCGCGGCCGGGCCGGACTGAAGTGCGACCCGGGGTGGCGGAGACGGCGGCGACGAAGGGCCGGGGGAGAACGGCGGAGGCGTCGGACTGGGAGGTGCGGGTGCCTGGGCTTGCACTGGAGCCGGGCTCGGCGGCACCGGCTGAGCCGCGGTCGGAACCGAGGGCGCAGGAGCTGCCGGCGCAGCGGGCTGAGCGCCGCGGCCCGGGACCTTTACCATGCCCTGGCACTTCGGGCACTTGAGCATGAACGGGGTGGCCGGCACTTTGGCGTCGTCGACGACGAGCCGATTGGAGCAGTTCGGGCAATTCGTCTGCACGTCCTACCTCTCGATCAAGTTGTCCATCTCGGACGCCATCATTGGCGCGGCAGACGTTCCGTTCGAAGGCTTGTCCTCGGGGTGAGCCCCCTTCTCCATCGAGAGCTTCAGCTTCAGGTTGGGAGCGTTGGTGGCGTAGGAGAGGGCGGTCTCTTCATCGATGCCGCCGGCCTCGATGAGCCGCTTCAGCTCGGAGTCGAAGGTCTGCATTCCTTCGAGAGCGCCATCCTCCATCGCGTCGATCAGACTCTTGCCCTCCTTCTCCCCTTCCCGGATGTAGTCGCGGGTCCGTGCCGTTCCTCGAAGGATCTCGCAGACCGCCATCCTGCCGCCGCCCTTCCTGGGCACGAGGCGCTGGCTCACGATCCATTTGAACGACTGCGAGAACCGGGTGCGGATCTGGCGCTCCTCGTTCTTGGGAAAGACACCGACGATGCGGTCGATGGTCTTGGATGCGTCGATGGTATGGAGCGTCGAAAGGACCAGGTGCCCGGTCTCCGAGGCCTCGAGGGCGGTCGAGATCGTCTCGACGTCCCGCATCTCGCCCACGAGGATGACCTTGGGCGCCTGCCGCAGCGCGGCGCGGAGCGCGAGAGCGAAGGTCTCGGTGTCGGCCCCGACCTCGCGCTGGTTGATGGTGGCCTTGAGGCTCGGGTAGAGGTACTCGATCGGATCCTCGATGGTGATGACGTGGATGGAGTGCTCGCGGTTCATCTTGTTGATGATCGCCGCGAGCGTCGTGGATTTTCCCGACCCCGTCGGACCGGTCACGAGAACGATCCCGTTTCGCTCCTGGGTGACCTCGTTGAGCTGCTGCGGGAGCCCGAGCTCTTCCACGGTAGGGATCTTGTTGGGGATGACCCTCAGCACCACCGAATAAGAGCCGCGCTGCGAAAAGACGTTCACCCGGAAGCGGGTCTTCTGCGCCAGCGAGTACGAAAGGTCGACCGAGCCGGTGCGCAGGAGCCTCTCCGTGAGATCGCGCTTTCCGCGCAGGAGGCGCATGGCGACGAGCTCGACTTGATAGGGCGCGAGCCTCTCGATACCGGCGAAGGGGACGGGCCGCAGCTGCCCTTCGATTTCCACTTGCGGAGGCTTGCCGACGGAAAGGTTGAGGTCGGAGATCCCCGGCGCCACGTCCAGCATCTTGGCGAGCAGAGGATTTACGTCGAAATACGACATGGCCGAAGAACCTCCAAGGGTCTGGATTGTTCGGATTGTGCTGAAGAAGAATTATTATACCATGCGCTCCGGAGTTTGCCATCGCTCCATCGCGGATTGCCCATGCACGAGCCCGTTCCCTTCGCCGGTTTGTTCACCAAGAAGACCGACGCGCGCACGCCCTGGGTCTTTCTCGGGATCGCCGACGACACCCAGTCCTCGTTCCTCCGCGGACCTGCCGATGCCCCCGACTGCATCCGCCGAGCCTACGACGGCCGCTGCTATAACGCCACTACCGAGTCGGGTGTCGATCTCTCGGGGAGCGTCACCGATCTCGGCGATCTGAGGCCCCGCTCCAACTGGGAAGCGAGCGCCCGCGAGTACCGGGCCCGCGTCGAGGAGATCCTGAAGGAGGGATTCACCCCGTTCATCGCCGGAGGAGATCACGCAGTCACGGTGCCGGCGGTGGAAGCGTTCTCGGTGCTGCGCCGCCCGATTCACGTTATCCAGATCGACGCCCACCCCGATCTCTATTCGGAGTTCGAGGGCAATCCCGACTCCCACGCCTCGACGGCGGCGCGGCTCCTGGAGATGGACCACGTTCAGAGCCTCACCCAGATCGGGATTCGAACCATGAACCAGGAGCAGCGGCGGCAGGCGCAGCGCTGGTCCGAGACGGCTGCACGTCCTCGAGGCGCGCCGGCTCGAAGGGGCTCTCCCCGAGCTCACCCACGTCCCGGCAGAAGCGGCGGTCTACATGACCGTCGACATGGACGGGTTCGATCCCGCTTTCGCTCCGGGAGTCTCCCACCCGGTTCCCGGAGGTCTCAGCGCGAGGCAGGTCCTCGGCCTCATCCTTCGCGGCCACTGGACGCTCGTGGGCATGGACGCCGTCGAGGTCAACCCCTCCCGGGACATCCAGTACATGACGGCGATTCTCGCGGGACGCCTCCTCCACGAGGGGATGGGATACGCCGCGAAGGGCCGCGCCGCGGCGCGCTGAACGCTCGGTGCACGTCTCAAGAAAGAGGTTCGAGGCCCCGGAAGCTCACAGGCGGTCACTCCTTTGTGGCCTTGAAGCCGATGCGGCGCTTCGGCGAGGACCGGTTGGATGAGCTTCTGGATGACGTCAAAGACAACCTGGAACCGAGCGTCGTACTTTCGCTCCAGAGAAGACAGCTTGACGGCGAGCTCTTCGACGAGTCGTCGGGAGCGTTCGAAGTCGAACGAAGACTCGCATGATCTCGATATTGACGCGGATGGCCCGTCCGCTCTGAAGCACGGAGGACAGCATAGCAACACCCTGTTCTGTGAAAGCGTACGGCGGATAGCGACGACCACCCCACGATCTTGAGGTCACAGATTGTGACCTCAAGGACGACCACTCTTCCTGATTCAACTGAAAGGCGAAGTCAGGAGGAAAGCGCTCTGGGTTTCGCTTTAGCGCTTGATTCAGAGCCTTCGTCGAGACCTCGTAGAGATCGGCCAGGTCGCTATCGAGTATGACCTTCTGCCCGCCGGATGAGACAGATGTGTCGTTCGATGAGTTCGGGGGTACCGGCAAGGTGCGTGGACGATGCTCTTTTTCTGGGACATCGGACTACAGGGGATACGGGTCGAGGAGATAACCTGGCGTGACTTCGTCCTTCTGTCGTGAAGGTCCACCTCCAAGTACTGAGCTGTGTGTCGATGTGGTTGTGCTTGTAGACGGTTCTGCACTCCCTTCTACGTGAGACGAGTTTTTCGACACATCCCTCCCTCGAATTGGACTTTTTTCCACCGTTTCGATGACTGGGCCGGCTAGAAGGGGGTTGCGTTCGGAACCCGCGCAATCTACGGGCCCTTAGGTTCAGCGCTTCCCGCCTTCGTCTAGGGTGACCGTTCAGATATCGGCCTCGTTCCGACGGAGACCAAAATAGATCGTGCGATCGTCCTGCAGAGATGGCACCACTATCCGTGCGTACGACTAACGGTGCGGGCACGAGGAGTTCCTTGACCCGCGCGTCCCTAAGTCCAAATGAGGGAGTCTTGCCCAGAGAGTGGGCCCAATCATGTGTCATTTCGCCGCGGCGAGGCGGGATTTCATCTCTTCGACCCAGCCCGGGATGACGACGAGGTCGAACGGGCGCAGCTCGATGGGGTCGTTCTGGACCATCACGAAGTGCTGGCCGTCGGGTGAGACGTCGTAATCCCCCAGGATGTCTTCTGGCAAGTCGAAGAGCTTCTGCGGCGTGTCCGCGGCGAACGTTGGTGAGATGAGAACCCGCGCGGACCAGAGGCTTCGACCGTTCCTGAAGAAGATCTCTTGCCCATCGCGCGACCATCGAGGATGATCCCCGCCTTGCGTGGAAACCTGTTGTCGTCCGCCGGATCCGGAGTAGGCTCGTACGTAGGTTTCCATTCGACCGGAATCGCTCGACACATAGACGACCCAGCGGCCATCGGGCGAAAATTTCGGGCACCATTCAAAATTCGGCGTCGCGAGCCACGGCTCAGCAGCGATCTTGCCCGTGAGCGCGACGCGCCAGATGTCAAAATCTCCTGTCCTCGGCTGGATGGCGAAGAGAACGGCGCTGCCATCCGGTGCGACGACTGGCCAGTACGCTATGACACCGGTGTGGAATACCATGGGTGCCTCGCTGCCGTCGACGCGTGCCACCAGCAGTCCGCTATCGCGAGACGAGCTAACGTCAAATATCAGACGCTCACCATCCGGCATCCACGCCACGTTATCGTTTAAGCCAGGCCGCAGCGCCCACCTCGAGTTCGTCGCAGGTTTCCCCATTCACAGTGACCCGTGTCCAGGCGCCGGAGCCGACGTCGAGCACGAAGGTATCCCCTCCGCCCACTTCGGTTTGCACCGTGACCACGATGCGCTTGCCGTCGGGCGAGAATAACGGATAGTGGTAAGCCCTCTGCAATGGTGCGAGGCTCTCTTGCCGGCCCTGTCGATCGACAGACACGAGCGTCCTCTCGGGGAGGCGGGCCTCACGTGGTGAGAACAGCAACGTTCCGTCGCGCGCGATGTCGTAGTGGACGACGCCGCTAGCAACGCCTGCGATACTGGGACTGCTCCACATGGCGACACCCTCGAGGACGGGGCTTGGCGGAGCGCGGAGCTCGAGTCGCTCGGGATCGAAGGGCGCGGCGTATAAGATTCCGTCCCGCCCGAAGAGCAGGTGTCCGCTCGCTACGTACTTGGGGCAGCCCGCGCTCTCGATGAGTGTCTTTCTGGTCCCCTTCTCCAGGTCCACCACTGCGATGTCGTGCCCTAGGCTTCCCGCGCTCGAGTTGGCGACCTGCGCGTCGAGCACCTCGAACAGAGCCGCACGGCCCCCGGGGAGAAACTGCGGCCACCGGTGATCGGATTCCCCTGGGTCGAGTTTCGTGAGCTCCTCGACCTCACCCCCTTCGGCCGACACGCGGAGGAGACCTCCTCCGCCCCCGGTGAAGACGATGGTTTCGTCTTCACCCCAGCTCCCTCCGCGGAGCGACGGTGCATCCGCGAGAGTCACGACGGTGCCGCGCTCCAGGTCGATCTTCTTCAATTTGCCCCTGGCCCAAAATCCGACGTAGCGGCCGTCCGGAGAGAAGAAAGGGCCAATGCCTTCCTCGGAGCCCGGGAGGGGCCGAGCGTCGAGCTCCAGACGGTCACGCAGATAGAGCTGCGACGCGCCGCCGGACGTCGTCCCCACGAAGACCACGTGGCGTCCATCCGGCGAGATCGCGAGGCCGGAGAAAGCGTCGGCGGTCAGGCTCACACCGCGCGGCAGGGTAAGCTGGGTTCGAGGCAGACGGATCTCGGCCAGGGGCGCCGGCTTTCGCCGAAGCACACACAGCGCCGAGTGTAATGAGCGCTACGAGACTGACGAACGCGACGGCGGCCGTCTTCCATCGGCGTCGCGGCGTTCGTCCCGCCGCAAGCGGAACACCCGTCGAGATCTCGCCGAGCAGGTCTTTCAGCTCCAGTTTCGTGTCGGCGATGTCTCGGACGCGCTCTTTCTGTTCCTTCTGAAGGCAGCGTTTGAGAATCCGTCGAACTGCGTCCGGTGTGCCCGACGGCAGGCTCCCCCAGTCCGGCTCGCGCTCCAGCACCGCCGCGAGAGTGTCCGCCCGCGTCGCTCCCGGAAAAGCGCGCCGGCCGGTCAACATCTCGAAGAGAATGCAGCCGAACGCCCAGACGTCCGTTCTCCGGTTCACGGGCTCTCCCCGCGCCTGCTCCGGGCTCATGTAGGGTGCGGTTCCGACGGCGATGCCGCTTTCCGATTTCTCTGCCGGCTTCGGCAACGTCGCGAGCGACGATGGAACCCCCTCGTCCGAACTCCCCTCCTGGTCGAGAGCCTTTGCGAGCCCGAAGTCGAGAACTTTGACGCCTTCCTCGGGGGTGAGCATCACGTTCGAGGGTTTGAGGTCCCGATGGAGGATGCCCCGCTCGTGCGCCGCCTCGAGCGCTTCGGCGATGGGAAGCGCGAGCTCGAGAGCAGCTTTCAGTTGGAGGGGGCCGCGAGAGAGGCGTTCTGCCAGAGTCTCGCCCTCGACCACCTCCATCACGAGAACGGGACTCCCTTCGTAATCCAGAACGTCGTGGAGAGCGGCGATTCGGGGGTGATTGAGCGAAGCGAGGAGCCGGGCCTCGTGCTCCAGCCGAGAGCGCCTCTCGGCGCTTCCCGCGAGCTCATCGGGAAGGACTTTTAGCGCGACCTCTCGTCCCAGACGGGTGTCGCGAGCGCGGAAGACCTGGCCCATCCCGCCGGCGCCGAGCGAACCTAAGACCTCGTACGGACCCAAGCGCTGCCCGGGGCCGAGGCTCATGGGGGAAGAGAGTAGAAAACTTCAGGCTCGTCCTGCAAGCGAAAGCTCGCGCGGAAGCGGTTTTGGCGATAGCATGAAGGCATGGAAGCCATTGGCTCCCGAGAGCCTTTTCCCGAGATCGACGTCACCCTCCTGGAGCGACGCCTGCGGATGACTCCGACCGAGCGATGGGAAGAGCACCGGCGAGCGCTCGCGCTCGTCACGGAGATCCGTCGTGCCCGAGCCCGCCGACTTTCAGAGACTTCTCCATCAACTCACCGAGACGAGAGTTAAGTTCATCGTCGTCGGGGGGATGGCGATGGTGTCGCACGGGTCTGCCTTCGTCACCGCCGACCTCGACATCTGCTACGAACGGTCCGATGTGAATCTCCAAGCTCTGGCCCAAGCACTTCGGCCTCTCCGCCCTTATCTTCGCGGCGCGCCGCCAGGCTTGCCGTTCCATCTCGACGGACCCACATTGAAAGCGGGGCTCAACTTCACGCTCACGACCGATGCCGGAGACCTCGACATCCTGGGCGAAGTCAAAGGAGTGGGCCGGTACGAAGATGCGCTACCGGGCTCGGTCGAATTCCAGATCTACGGCCGTGCCGTTCGCATCATGGGATTGGATGACCTCATCCGCGCCAAAGAAGCAGCCGCCCGCGACAAGGATCGCGTTCATTTGAAAGAGCTCCGAGAGTTGAAGAAGCGGAACTAGAGCCTTCCGGTCCGCATCTCCTCCGCGAGGTAGTCCGTCGCCCGCCAGGAGAGCGAGAGGATGGTGAGCGTCGGATTCTTCTCCGAAGCGGCGGTGAACGCCGAACCGTCCACTACGAAGAGGTTCTTCACTTCGTGCATCTGGTTGAAGGAGTTGAGGACCGAGCTCTTCGGGTCCTTCCCCATCCTGCAGGTCGCATGCTCGTGGATGGCCGAGCCGGGAGGGTCGTTCGCTTCTCGATCGATGGGCACGATCTCGGCGCCGAGCATGTGGAGAATCTCCTCGCAGGTCTCGTACATGTGGGCGCGCATCTTCCGCTCGTTCTCGCCGAAGGTGACGTCGACCTTCATCAAGGGAACGCCGTAGCAATCGGTGCGGCTCTCGTCGACGGTGACACGGTTCTCGGGCCGCGAAAGGACTTCTCCGAAGGGATGGAGCGACACCAGCGCGGGGTAGCGCTTCTTCACCTCGGCCTTGAAGTCGGCGCCGAATCCGGGGAGGCGCTGGGCGACGTCGGCCCCCGTCGTCTGCGCTCCCGTGCTCCAGAACTGGATACCGAATCCGCGAAGGTAGTCGGGCTTCGGCCGGTCGGGGCGATGGTTGAATCGGGGAACGTAGACGTGCTCGCCGCTGATGCCGTCGTCGTTGACGTAGCCCCGCCCGAAGAGCTGCGGTAGAAAACCGCGGACGTGGACCATGATCTGCTCGCAGAAGTTCCTGCCGAGCTGATCGGAGCCGTTTCCGAGACCGTTCGGAAACCGCGTCGACTTCGAGTTGAGGAGAATTCTCGTCGAGTCCATCGCCGAAGCCCCGAGAACGACGACGCGCGCTTCCACCTCGCGCTCGGCGCCCGTGGTCCTTTCGAAGTACTGGACCTTCGAGGCGCGGCCCTCCTCGTCCACGAGAATGCGGGCGACGACGGCGTTCGAGCGAATCTCGAGATTTCCGGTGGCGAGTGCGAAGGGAATCAGATGGTCGGCGGAGTTGAAGAACGACGCGGTGTCGCATCCCTCGCCGCAGGCGCCGCAGTAGTGGCACGCGGGAAAGCCTCGATGAGGCCTCGTGAAGTTCGCGCGCCGGCCGGCGACGATGGGAATGCCGAGCTTGCCGCAGGCTTTCTGCAGGAACACCTCGCCACAGCGCGGGGCAGGGGCCGGCATCAGGAAGCGGCTCCCGGGGAGCACTTCGGAGTCGTCGGTTCCGCCGCAGACTCCGATGAGCTCTTCCACGCGGTCGTAGTAGGGGGCGATATCCGCGTATCGGATCGGCCAGGGAATTCCCCATCCGTCCCTCTCCGCCGCGGTGAAGTCGAGATCGGACATGCGAAGGCTCACCCGGCCCCAGACGTTGGTCTTCCCTCCCCGCCCCCAGACTCTCGTGAGATCGAAGGGCCGGCCCTCGGGAGTGACGTAAGGCTGCTCTTTCTTGTCGAGGAAGAACTGCGGCGGCGCGTCTCCGCGCCGAAGACGTCCATCCGCCTCGAACGGCAGGACGTGAGTCCAGAATTTCTTGCGGTCGAACTCACCGCCGGCGTCGAGCAGGAGGACCTTGACGCCTTTTTGGGCGAGGTTGTAGGCAGCCATCCCGCCCGAGGCACCGCTCCCTATGACGACGACGTCCGGCATGGTTAGTCCTTCACTTCCCAGGACCGATGCTCCGGATGGGTGCAGCCCTCGAACTCCGCGAGAAACGTGTTGCCCCCGAAGCCGAGCTCCTGCTTCATGCCGACTTCCGAGCGGTAGTAGCCGTCGACGGTAAGCCGCTTCAGCTCTCGAAAGAATGGGCTCTCGGTGATCCCGGTGAGGATCTCATCCTGACGTCCAGGCTCGACCTCGGCGAACGGCTTGCCGAAGGTGGCCGCGCATCGGCGGTCGAGCTCCTGCAGTCCCTCCCGGAACCGGGCGCGGTCGGCGCTCTCGGCGCGCGACAGCACGAAATCGATGTACTGATGGACGAGCGCGCGGCGCGCGCCGGGAGTGTCGGTCTCGGGGAGGATACGCTCGGTGAGATGCGCGACGGTCTCCGCCTCGGAGCCCTGGAAGACGAGGGGCTTCCATCCACCCTCCTGGCGAGGGACGGAGGGATGAAAGCCCGAAAGGAACGGAACCACCGCCGCAGCTCCCAGGTTTCGAATGGCCTGCCGCCGGTCCATGTGCTCGCTCATGGGCCGGTAGTATACGCCCCGTGACGATGACGATGACGAGATGCGAATCGACACGAGGACCGCGGCGGAGACGATCCAGAAGGGCCAGAGCGGCTGGATCAGGACGCCGGCGCCCCGTAGAACCGCGACCAGCGCGAGGACCAGGAGCCGCATGGTCGAATAGCTCTCGACGAAGGCGCGGTTCGAAGAACGCAAGAAGAAATCGAGGGGAAAGAACACGAGGAGCAGCTCGTTCCGGCGGAGCTCGGGGAGGACGGAGACGAGAGCCGCGACGAGCAGGAAGGCTCCGACGGTTCCCAGCAGCGTCCCGCCGAGCTTTCGAGCGAAGCCGCGCACCCGTGGACCGAAGAATAGAGAAGCGAAGAACGCGGCCGAGAGGAGAATCGTTGCCGCGAGGAAGGCCGCTCGCGCCGACTTCACCCGGGACGGAAACGTGGGTCCCGATCGCTCGTAAACGATTTCGGGCGACGATCCGAGCGTCGTCGCCACTCCTTCGCGCAGCACGTCGGGTATGAACATCGCGGCGTAGGCATCGATGGGACGGTCGACCCATCGCCCCATGAGGAAGTCGCTCGCGGGCACCAGCAAGGGGCTCGCGTGAGACAGCCCCTCCGCAGCGTAGTCGCGATACGTACCGATGCCCGGGAGCCTCACCCGGCGGAGGCGACCTCCCGTCGCCTCGTCGATGTGGTCCCGCGGCCTGGTCGAGCAGTTCTCGAGGAAGTGGTTGTAGACGTACAGGCGATTCTCGGGGAGAGCGTCGCGGGCGAGGCTGCGCGCGAGCGCCGACGCCTGCTTCTCGGTGAGAGGAAGTGCCTGCCGATAGATGGTCCGATCCTCGATCTCGAAGGAAGCGATCATGTCCGGGAGGTCGGAGACCGAAACCCAGAACTTCGACCGCCCGCGAACCACTTCCCAGCCGAGACCGATGGGACGCGAGAAGTCGGAGGTCCCGTAGTTGTAGCAGACTCCCTCTTCCCGGCGACCGGCCTCCGAGACGCAAAGCGCGGCGTGGCCGAACTTGCTGAACAGATCCTCCCCGCGCCCCATCGTATAGAGGTCGACGCGCGTGCCTTCGGCGTAGAGGGATTGGACACTCGCGAAGACCAGACTCGCGAGCGCCGCTCTCCGCATCCGGCGATGATTCTATGCTATCCTCACGGCCCTCATGAACATCGTCGTTCTCTCTCACGACGACGTGACCGCCCTCCTCCCCATCACCAGCTGCATCGACCTCATGTCCGAGGCGCTCTCGGCGCTCGCGAGAGGCGAGGTCACGAATCCTCTGCGCTCGGTGGTTCGCCCCGAGGGGACCCGCCACTTCTTCGGGCTCATGCCCGCCTACCGGGGTGGCGGGAGTCCCGCGTATGCCCTCAAGGAGGTCTGCATCTTCCCCGACAATCCGAAGAAGGGTCTCGACGCCCATCAAGGCGCCGTTCTCCTTCACTCCGCCGAGGACGGCCGGGTCCTCGCGGTGATGAACGCCTCCGCAATCACCGCCATCCGCACCGCGGCGGTCTCGGGACTCGCGACCCGTCTCCTGGCCCGGGACGACGCTACCGAGCTCGCCATCATAGGCACCGGTGTCCAGGCGAGGGCGCACCTCGAAGCGATGGCGGCGGCGCGAGAGTTCGAGCGCGTGCGCATCGCCGGCCGGACGCCGGCGAAGGCCCAGGCCTTCGTCTCCGAGCTCGCACCGAAATACGACTTCCGGATGGAAGCGTCGGAGGGAGCGGAGCAGGCCGTTCGCGGCGCCGACGTCATCGTGACCGCGACCAACTCCGCCGAGCCGGTGATTCGAAGGGAATGGGTCAAGCTCGGAGCCCACATCAACGCGGTGGGCTCGTGCTCCCCCCGGATGCGCGAGCTCGATACCGAGACCGTCGTGGCCTCGACGTTCTTCGTCGACCGGAGGGAGTCCGCGTTGAACGAAGCGGGCGACTACCTGATTCCCGCTTCCGAGGGCGCGGTGGGACCGGGACACATCCGCGCCGAGATCGGACAGCTGCTGATTGGCGAGGAGTTAGGCCGCAGCTTTCCCGAAGAGATCACCCTCTTCGAGTCGCAGGGCATCGCCATAGAAGACCTCGCGGCCGCCCAGTTCCTGTACCGCAAGGCGATCGAGAAAAGCGTAGGCGCCCGCGTCCCGTTCTGAATCGAACGCGTTTCCTACCGCTCCATCGATCGCGGCAGCGTCGGAACGTTGATGTCGCGCACCGGCAAGTCGACGTCCCCCGGCCTCGCGGGCGCTTCGAGCCCATCGGTGAGCAGGAGCCCGGAGAGCGCGATGGAGTTCATCCACTGCGTCTCCAGAGCGGTGACGTACTCCGCCTGGAGCTGGAAGAGCCGCGCCCGGGCCTCGAGGACCTGCGGGTAAGAGGCGAGCATGAGGCCGTGGCCCTCGAGCCGGAGCTCGTAGGCCCTTCGCGCCCGGGGGAGGAGCTCCCTCCGGTAGCGCTCCACCATGATCCGCGAAGTCTCGTAGACCTCGAAGCGACTCGACGCCCGCTCTCTCAGAACCAGCGCGACACGGTCGACCTCGCGCTCGGAACGCTCGAGCTGCGCTTCGGCGGCGGCGACGTTTCCCTGATTGCGGTTGAAGAGCGGGATGGGAACTCCAATCTCGAGGAACCCCTGCAGGCCCACCCGCGCCCCCGTGGATTCGAGGATCTCCCGGTTGTCCTGCAGTCCGCCGCGGAGCTCGAGGTTCGGAATCGGCTCCTTCTCGGCCCGGGTGATCTGGGTGCGCGCGCGGTTCACGACTTCCTGAGCGATGAGGACCGCCGGGCTCTCCCGGGTCAGCCTCTCGAGAACCCGCGCCTCATCGAGCTCGGCGGGAACGTCCTCCAGGTTTCCCGCCGCCGTGCGCGCGGGCAGATCGGGGACCCCCACGATCGCCGCGAGCGAGCGCCAGGCCTGCCGCAAAGCGCTCTCCCGGATCGCGACCGTCATCTCCCGGTGCTGGTGCTCCACTTCCACTTGAAGGAGCTCGGCGTCGTCCGCCTGTCCCAGATTGCGAAGCTCTCTCTCCGTCTGAAGCTTGTCCTCCGCGATCGCGAGGAGGTCGCGCTCGAGGTCCAGCATCTCCTGCGCCGCGAGCACGCGGTAGAACGAGAGCTTCACGGCATTCGTCACGCGGAGTCGCTGCTCCTCCGCTTCCAGCTCCGAGATGCGGACGTCGTGGTCCGCGATTTCCTGGTTCAGACCGAGCTTCCCTCCGAGGACCAGCGTCTGGGAGACGAAGAATCCGTGCTGGCCGCCTTCGGGTGTGCCTCCGCGGATCTCCTCACCGACGTAGCCGGCCGTCGGGTTCGGGTAGAGCCCGGATTGGAGTTTCCGCGCCTCGCCCGTGCGGATTTCAGCGGCGGCCTGGGCGAGAGTGGGGTTGTTCTCGAAGGCGAGCCGCTCGAGATCGGCCAGCTCGATGAGCGGGGTCTCCGGATTCTCCTGCGACTTCCCCAGCCGCGGAAGCTCCGCGGTCGAGAGAGCCGGCTCCGGCGCCGGGTGGTGCTGGTGCTGTGCGGCGTTCGCGGCAGAGGAAAGAAACACCGAAATCGCGACGGCGGCGAAACGCTTCACGACCGTCCTCCGCTGCGGCTAACGAGCTCCCCGTAGCGCGCCTCGGGCAGCACCCGGACGATCGACATCATGCCCATCATCCCCGCACTCCAGTTGGAGGCGAGGCCCGCGGTCTCGGGCTTCGCCACGGCCGCGTCCATTCCCATCTCCATGAACGCGTCCTGCGGGAACCCGGGGACGGACGAGGCATCGGACGCCACCTCGGGTTGATGCGCGTGCTCGGCTCCGATCGTCCGGGAGAACACCTCCATCTGGCTCTGCGCGCGCGCCGCGTTCGTCGCCGCCGTCGAAACCATGCGGTCCTTCAGCAGGTCGCTCATGCTGTTCATCATGTGGTGCGGAAGATGGCAGTGAAGCATCCAGTCGCCCGGATAGACCGCGTCGAACTCGATGTCCCGCGCCTGCGCCACCCCGACGAGCACCGTGTTCCCGGGAAACCAGGTGGACTCGGGCGCGCGCCCGCCCTCGGTTCCGGTCACGACGAACTGATGGCCGTGAAGGTGGATGGGATGGTGGTCCATCCCGAGGTTGACGATGCGGATGCGCACCCGGCTTCCCTGCCGCGCGACGAGAGGCGTCGTCGACGGCCCCGAGACGCCGTTGAACGTGAGCCAGTTGAACTCCATGGCAGCGGTATTCGGCACGGTGCTGCTCGGGAGGATCGCCCAGCCCTGAAGGATGATCCCGTAGTCGTGATCCACCGTCGGCCGATGCGGCGTTTTGGGGTGGATCAGGAACATCCCGATGAGCCCCATCATCTCCTGCATCGCGCCGTGGGCATGGTAGAAGTACGTCCCCTCCTGGTGAACGGTGAACTCGTACAGGAAACGTCCGCCCGGCGGCACCGGGGGCTGGCTGATATAAGGGACTCCGTCCATCTCGATGGGGACCTCGAGACCGTGCCAGTGGATGGTGGTCGATTCCGGCAGGCGGTTCTCGAAGACGATGCGGACGCGGTCGCCCTGGTCGACCTGGATCGCGGGACCGGGCGATGTGCCGTTGTAGCCCCAGACGTCCATCGTCTTGAAGGGAACGATCCGCCGCTTCACCGGCTCGGCGGTCAACCGGAACACCTTCACGCCGTTCTCGAGGTCATAGGGCAAGATCGGCAAGTCCGGCGTCACCACCCCGGACGTGGACTCCCGCCGGGCGGCGCGGACCCCGCCGGTGGCGGCGAAGGTCGTCCCGGCGAGGGCCGCGCCCTGCAGGAACTGTCGTCTCGATGCTTTCATTACGATTCCTCCCGAAATAGGAAACGGATCTCGACGCCCGGCGGAGGCCGGGCGATGGAACGGCGTTACCGGGGACGGGAAGGAATCAGATGCGGAGAACGGAGCTTCGTTGCAAAAGAGGAGGAACGTAACGAACTTCAGGGACGGCTGCGGCGCGGAATGATTCGAGGCCCAGGTCCGTCACCGGCGTTTCGAGCGTCGCTGGGGCTTCCTCCATCGATGCTGTCGTGACCGGACTGCGGTCAGTGACCACCGGCTTCAGATGCCCGTGGAGATCGCAGCCCTGCTCGGAACGCCCGCTGCCATGGGGAGCACGATCGGGGGAAGCACAGTGCCTGGCCGGGGCTTCGAGCTCCGCGGGAATGCAGGCGGCGGTGCAGGCCGAATCCAGCAGGAGCGCCAGGACGAAGACGAAGGCCACGAGCCATTCTACTCCGGCGGCCGGGTTAGAATAGAGTCATGAGCAAAGCATTCATTCTGGGCGCGGTTCGCACCCCACGGGGAAGGGGCAAGGCGGGCAAGGGCGCCCTCAGCGGCATTCATCCCCAGGCTCTCCTGGCCCAGACCCTCGAGGCGGTAGCGTCGCGAACCGGCATCGATCGAAAGGACGTCGAGGACGTCGTCATCGGCTGCGTGAGCCAGGCGGGAGAGCAGGGCGCCAACATCGCGAGAAACGCTCTCCTCTACGCCGGGTGGCCCGAGGAGGTGACCGGCGTCACTTTGAACCGGTTCTGCGGTTCCGGACTCCAGGCCGTGAACTTCGCCGCGATGGGCGTGATGTCGGGCCAGCAGGAGCTCGTGGTCGGAGGCGGGGTCGAGAGCATGTCGCGCTGCCCCATGGGCTCCGACGGCGCCGGCATCGACGGGGGAAACGAGCTACTGCGCGAAAAAGTGCACCAGGTGCCTCAGGGAATCAGCGCCGACCTCATCGCCACTCTCGAGGGGTTCTCCCGCGAGGACCTGGACCGGTTCGCGCTCGCTTCGCAAACGAACGCGGAGGCCGCTCGCAAGGACGGCCGGTTCCGGAAGAGCCTGGTACCGGTCCAGGATCCGAGAACGGGCCAGGTCGCGCTCGAGCAGGACGAGCACCCGCGCCCGGACACGACCCTCGAGGGCCTCGCCAGCCTCGCTCCGGCGTTCGTCGAGCTGGGCGCCAAGCTCGATCCGATAGCGCTCCGGCGATACCCCGAGGTCGATTCCATCCGCCACGTCCATACCGCGGGGAACTCGAGTGGAATCGTCGACGGCGCCGCTGCCGTGCTTCTGGCTTCGGAGGACTACGTGAAGGCGCACGGGCTCGAGCCCCGCGCCCGCATCCGCTCGACCGCGACCTACGGCGCCGAGCCGGTCATCATGCTGACCGCCCCGGCTCCCGCCTCCGCGCGGGCGCTCGAGAAAGCGGGGATGACGGTCTCGGACATCGATCTCTGGGAGATCAACGAGGCCTTCGCCGCCGTTCCATTGCAGACGATCCGGAAGCTCGGGATCGACCCGGAAAGAGTGAACGTCAACGGCGGAGCCATCGCCCTCGGTCATCCCCTGGGCGCGACGGGCGCGATCCTTCTGGGCACGGTTCTCGACGAGCTCGAGCGGCGCAATCGAACGACCGCTCTCGTGACCCTCTGCATCGGCGGCGGAATGGGCGTGGCCACGGTCATCGAGCGCGTCTGAGCCGATCCGCATGACCGCAGGGCCGGCGGGAGGAACCTCCTCCCTGCGTTGACCTACGGCAAGGCTTCATATACCGCGCGCTGGAACTCTCCCGCAACGTCGTGGCCTTGAGGCAGGCGGAGCTGGGACAGGAAGATCCCGATGAGGTCGTTCTCGGGATCGATCCAGAAGAGCGTGTGGTAGAAGCCGGCCCAACCGAAGGCGCCCAGGCCTCCGGTCTCGTTGGATGCGGTCTTGACCAACAGTCCCAACCCGAATCTGGAGTCGGGAAAAGGGCCGATATCGAGACCCATGTCGAGGTCCCCGATGTGGTTTCGAGCCATGAGCGCGACCGTCTCCGGCTTCAGGATGCGGACCGATTCCAGCTCGCCGCCGTTCTGGAGCATTCGCGCGAAGCGGAAGTAGTCCGGCGCCGTCGAGGCGAGACCCGCTCCTCCCGAAAAGTAGGTCCGCGGACCCTTGAAGTGGAACGTCGTCGAGTACGTGAGGTGGCCTTCGATTATGGGCTCATCGGGGAGCCGGCGCAGTCCGTCCGGCTCCGACCACGCGTAGACGGCGGCCATCCTCGCGGCCTGATCCTCCGGAGGAAAGAACGCGGTGTCCTTCATCCCGAGCGGGATGAGGATTCTCTCGCGCAGGAAGGCGTCGAGGCTCTGGCCGGAAACGACCTCCACCACCCTCCCCAGGACGTCGGTGGACAATCCGTACGTCCATCGCTCCCCGGGTTGATGAAGGAGGGGCAGTCCCGCGAGACGCTTCACTCCGTCCGCGATCGTGCCTTCGGTCTCGACCAGCCCGTCGGAGACTCCCGCGTCCCGGTAGAGCGAGGCGATGGGCTCGATGCCGACGAAGCGATAGGTGATGCCCGAGGTGTGAGTCAAGAGGTGCTCGATGGTTAACTCCCGCGTCGCTTCGACGGTGTCGAGGGTGCCGTCACCTTTCAGAACCCGCAGCCCGCCCAGCTCGGGAATGAACTTCGAGACGGGATCCTCCAGGGCGAGCCGTCCCTCTTCCAGGAGCATCATCACGGCGACGCTGGTGATGGGCTTCGTCATCGAGGCGATCCGGAAGAGAGTGTCCTGCGCCATCGGCGTTCCCGCTTCGCGATCCGCCATGCCCACGGCGTCGAAAGACAGGATTTCTCCTCCCCGGGCGACGAGGCCCACGGCGCCCGCCACCCGTCCCTCGGCGACCGCGGTCTCGAGGAACGAGCGGACGCGCGCCTTGTCGAAAGACGGCGCCGCCACTTCCCGCGCCGCCGGCGAGCAGGCGATTGCCGGGAGCAGCAGCGCCACACCGAGACGAACCGTAGTCTTCATGGTGCAGAATCCTAGCCGAGATCGCCGGGATCCTGGTGTAAGAAGGGGGACCAGGGGATATGGAGACGCGGAAGATTCCAGAACAGGGCCCTCCGGTCTCCCGAATGCCCCTTCTCATACTCCTCGCGGGACTTCTTGGACTCGGCGTCGCGTTCTGGGGCCTGCTCCACGACGTCGGTCCCATCGCGCAGCCGTTCTACGCGTTCGCATGGTGGAGCACCATCCTCACCCTGGACGGCGCCACCGCGCTCCGCCGAAAGAGCTCGATTCTGACGTCGAGGCGGGAGCTCCTTTTCCCTCTCCTGGTCTGGTCGGTGACGTTCTGGTTCCTCTTCGAGCTCCTGAATCTCCGGTTCCAGAACTGGTACTACGTCGGCGTCTTCGCCGGAGGATCGGGAGTCGACCTCCTGAAGGGCTCGCTCTTCGGCATCGTCTCGTTCGCGACGGTGTTCCTGGGAATCTTCGAGACGTTCGACGCAATCGGAGGACGAAGAATCGATGTCGAGACCGCAGTCGCTTCCGCGATGGCTGCCGTACTCGATTCAGGCCGTCGGGGCGCTCATGGTGGCGCTGGCCGTCCTCTTTCCCCGCTATCTCGCTCCTCTCGTCTGGGGCAGCGTCACGTTCCTCGTCGATCCCGTGAACTATCGCCGCGGAGCACGCTCGCTTCTCGCGGATCTTCGTGGCCGGAAGCTTCCGCACCACCGCGCGGCTGCTCCTCGCGGGGCTGGTCTGCGGACTCCTCTGGGAGAGCTTCAATTACTTCGCGCCTCAGAAATGGATCTACACCGTGCGCGGCCTCGACGAGCTGAAGCTCTTCGAGATGCCGCTTCTCGGATTTCTCGGATTTCCGGCGCTCGCTCTCGACGCCTTCTCCTTCTTCGCCTTCGTTTCGCACGGGCTTCACGGGAACCGCACCTGGGAGAACCCCGAGGACGTGGTCCAGACGCTCGAGCCCCGGAAAGCGCTTTCGGTCCCGGCATTCGCAGCCACGCTTCCGCTGCACCTCGTTTTGTGGGCCGCGGTCTCGTTCTTCATGCAGTTCGTGAACGTGGGTTCGGTCGAGCTCGAGCTTCGCGATCTCGGGACCCTTTCCCCGGAATCGGTACTGGAGCTGGAGCGGCGAGGAATCGCCCGGCCGCTTTCGCTCCTTCGCGCCATCGAGGATCCCGAGCGCCGGGAGGGCCTGGCGTTACCGGGCTCCGACCTCCGGGCCGTCGAGACCGAGCTCCGCCTCCTCACTCTCAGGGGAATCGGCTGGCATCACGGCGAGCTTCTGCGGCAGGCGGGGATCGAGAGCGTCGAGGAGCTCGCCCTCGCCGATTCCGACGAGCTCTACCGGAGGCTCGAGAGCTTGCGCGGCGCGGCGAGGTTCCCCGCGCTCCGCCGGGAGATGGTTTCCGTCTGGGTACGCGGGGCCCGCGAGCGAAAACCGAGGTAGACTCGGGTCGGAGACGATATGTCGGAGAGCCGTACCGTGACCGTCCGCGGAAGGGGCGGCGCTATGGCGCAGGAGATCGAAGTCGGACGCCATCGCCTCACCGCCGACGAGCCGGCGTCTTCGGGCGGGACCGACACCGGACCGAACCCCTACGACCTGCTGCTCGCCGCTCTCGGCTCGTGCAAGTCGATTACCGTCACGATGTACGCGCGCCGCAAGGAGTGGCCGCTCGAGTCCGTAACCGTCCGATTGCAGCACCAGAAAATCCACGCGGAAGATTGCGAATCCTGCGAGACCAAGGACGTGCTCCTCGACCGGATCGACTGCGAGGTGGAGTTTTCCGGCCGGCTCACCGAGGAGCAGCGGGCACGGCTCTTCGTCATCGCGAACCGATGTCCGGTGCACCGCACTCTCACCTCCGAGATCGAGATCCGCACCCGGCTCGTCTGAACCGTGACGAACCTCGCTTCGACGGCCGCCCTCGAAACCTGCGCGAGCGACCCGACGCCGAGCCCGACCTTCGAAGCGACCGAAGGCCGGCTCACCCACCTCGGCGGCCCACCGTTCGGCGAGACGATCCTGATGTGGTGGAACTTCGTGGCCCGGACCGCGGAAAAGATAGCGGAAGCGCGAGAGGACTGGATGGCCGGACGCCGTTTCGGCGAGGTGTCCGGCTGTCGAGGCAGGCGCCTCGACGCGCCCCCGTTCGCCGCGCGCCCGGGAGCAGTATCAATATAATGACCGGCGCCCAGGCTTTGCGACGATGCGTGACATTGCCACCAGCGGTATCCTGGTTATTCTCCTGACTTCGATGGTCGCGCTCCCGGCTCAGCCGGAGCAAGAGCCGCCGAGCACCCGCGAGGAGCTATTGCGCCGTCAACGGGAGGAGAAGCGCGCGACGGTCCATCCGTACGAGCCCAACCAGGTCGAAGAACAGTTCCTCAAGATCGACAAGGCGGAGAACCCCACGATCGTCGATCTGAACTGGGGAGGCTTCTATCCCCGCATCGCCTGGCCGAGCCGCGGATCGGGCGCCGCCCTCGGAGCTCGGTACTGGCAAAGGGACGTTCTGGGGCCGATCGACGTGGCCGGAGCCGCGTTCTACTCGTGGCGGCAGTATCAACACTACGACGTACAGTTCGGGCTGATACCGCACAAAGGAAACCAGATTCCCCAGCGGTCGTGGCGCGGCGACGACCTCTACGAGATTGGCGACGTCCGGCCGGGATTCCCCCGCTTCCCGCTCTATGCGACCTTCCGCTACCGCGATCTTCCGCAAGAGGACTTCTACGGCCTGGGTGCCGATGCCTCGCTCGAAGACCGGACCACCTACCAACAGAAAGAGACCCGCGCTTACGTGAGAACCGGCCTACAGCTCGCGAAGAATTTCGCCTGGATCGTGGAAGGGGGCTATCAGTGGAACTCCATCGGACCGGGGGCCGACTCCCGCTTCCCGACGACCGACTTCGAGTTCGATGACGGCGCCGCCCCGGGCCTCGTGAGCCCGCCCGACTACGTTCGGCTCTCGACCCAGCTCTTCTTCGACTTCCGCGATGAGCCGGGAAACCCTCACAAGGGATGGATGCTCGCCGTCCTCGGCGAGCGATTTCTCGATCGAACCCGGGATGCTTTCAGTTTCGATCGAATCGGACTCGATGCCCGCGGGTTCCTGCCCCTAGGAAGCCCTCAGCGAGTCCTGGCGCTCCGGGCCGCGCTGCTCGGCGACCACACCGCGGAGGGGAATCGAGTCCCGTTCTTCATGCAGGAGTCTCTCGGGGGAAGCCATACGCTCCGGGGGTACGACAGCTTCCGATTCCGGGGGGAGAGAATCGAGCTCTACCAGATCGAGTACCGCTGGGAGCCGACGACCTTCTGGGAGATGGCGGTCTTCACCGATGCGGGCTCGGCCGCTCGCGAAGGCTACACCTTCGAGAACCTCGAGTGGGACTGGGGCTTCGGGATGAGGTTCAAGACCTACCGCGACGTGCTGCTGCGCTTCGAGATCGCCTTCAGCGACGAGACCACGCGGTATTACATCCGGAGCTCGACGTCGTTCTGATCATGCGCAAACTCGTAGTTCTGATCGCTCTTCTGGCGGTACCCGCTTCGGCGCAGAAGTTCTATCCCGACGATCCGATTCTCGTGGACAAGGACGACCTGCCGATCGACGAACCGGGAAAGATCGAGCTCTCCCCGACTTACGACGTCCTCGAGAAAAGCTTCGCGCCCATCGATCCGGACGCCGAGATTCCGCGGGCGATGAACGTGAACACCCTCGGAGAGGTTCCCGACTCGAGCTGGTTCCAGAACCGCATCGGCGTGCGCGAGATGAGTCTCGAGGATCTCGCTTCCGGCCCCTCGGCAAAAGGAAGACCGGTTCTCCCATTGACGGTGGTCGCGGGAAAGTCCTCCGGCATCAGCCCGGGCTTCACCGTCCGCGACGCCTCGGGGAAAATCTACTTCGTGAAGTTCGACCCGCTTCCGCACCCGAACCTCTCCACCGCCGCGGAGGTCATCGGCAAGAACTTCTTTCACGCCATCGGCTACAACGTTCCCGAGTCGTACATCGTCTATCTCCGCTCGGGGGACTTGATCATCGATCCCGGGGCCCAGGTCAAGGTCAAGGGGGCGAAAGAAGTTCCCATGCAACGGGAGTTCGTCGAGACTCTGCTCGAGAACTCCGCGCACCACCCCGACGGAAGCGCCCGGGGGGTCGCGAGCCTCGCCGTCGAGGGCGAGGTGCTGGGGCCCTTCCAGTTCCACGGAACGCGCCCCGACGATCCCAACGACATCGTGCCCCACGAGCATCGCCGGGAGCTCCGGGGCTATCGGGTGTTCTGCGCCTGGCTGAATCACGACGACTCGCGCGCCATCAATACCCTCGACGCCTACGTCGCTCGAGAGGGCTCGGGCCACATCCGCCATTACCTCCTCGACTTCAGCTCGACGCTCGGGAGCGGCTCCGACTATCTCCGGAGAATCGCGCCTCAGGACCCCAGGGCGGGATACGAGTACATCGTCGACTTCGAGCCCATCTGGCGGGCGTTCTACACCCTGGGAATCTCCGACCGCGCCTGGCGGCGGATTCCCTACGCCTACCCGCAGTACGCGGAGGCCGGGCGGATCGAGTCCACTTACTTCGAGCCCGCGAAGTGGAAACCCGAGTACCCGAACCCGGCGTTCGACCGCATGCTCGCCGACGACGCCTTCTGGGCGGCGAAGATCCTGGCGCGGTTCACCGACGAGGCGGTGCGGGCCATCGTCGCAACCGGCGACTTCCTTTCCAAGGAAGCGGAACGCTACCTCGCGGATATCGTGATCCAGAGGCGCGACAAGACCGTTGCTCACTACTTCCGCCAGATCAATCCGCTCGACGGCTTCGCCGTGGGAGATGCACTGACTTTCCGGAACCTGGGGGCGGAGGGCGGCCTCGGGGAGGTCTCGGGCTACGAATACGAGTGGTTCGCCTTCGACAACGAAAGGGGGAAGCTCGAACCCCTCGGAGCCCCCGGCCGGACGTCGTCGCCGAGGATTCCCCTTCCGGAAGGCGACGCGCCCTACGTCATGGTGCGCATTCGCACCGAGTCCAAAACCGAGCCCTCCTGGCGCAAAGCCGTCGAAGTGTACCTGAGGGGGCTGGGGGAGAAGACACTCGTGGGGATCGACAGAGAGCTCTGAAATGAGCGACGCCGATCTTTTCTATCGCTTCGGCGTCGCGCTCGCCCTCGGCTTTCTCGTGGGCCTCCAGCGCGAGTTCTCCTATCGGAAGACGCAGGCCCCCGGGTCCGCGGGAGTCCGCACGTTCAGTCTTCTGTCGCTCAGCGGATGCACCGCGGCGTTCGTGGCCGAGACCGCGCACTCGCCTGCCCTGCTGGCGGTATTCTTCGGTGTCGCCGGGGCTCTGATCGTCGCTTCCTACCTGGCAACGGCACGGAGCGGCGACGTGGGAAGCACGACGGAGGTGGCCGCGCTCATCACCTTGCTCAACGGAGCCCTGTGCTACTGGGGAATGATCCAGCTCGCGGCGGCGATCGGAGTCGCGACCGCGGTGGTGCTTTCGGCCAAGCTCCCGCTGCAGAAACTGGTTTCGAAGCTGACCACCGAAGACCTGGTGGCTACTCTGAAGTTCGGGGTGGTGACGGCGATCGTCCTTCCCGTGCTTCCCCGGGAGGCGCTCGGCCCGCCGCCCTTCGACGTTCTCGTTCCCCACGATCTATGGCTCATGGTGGTGCTCATCTCGGCCATCGGATTCACCGGCTACGTTCTCATGCAGGTCGTCGGCCCCAAGAGGGGCATCGGCCTCACCGGACTCCTCGGAGGGCTGGTGTCCTCGACGGCGCTGACCCTGTCCTTCGCCGAGAAGAGCCGCGAGGACGAGCGTCTGGGGAAGCCGTTCGCCCTTGCCATCGTCATCGCCTGGACGATGATGTTCGCGCGGATTCTCACCGCCGTCGCCTTCATCAATCGGGAGCTCCTGCATGCGCTCTGGCTTCCCCTCGCGGCCGCCGGGGCCGCGGGCGCGGCCTACGGCGCCTGGCTTCATCTATCGGACCGCGCGTCACCCGAGACGGACATCAGCTTTTCGAACCCTTTCGAGGTGGGTCCCGCGCTTCGCTTCGGTCTCCTGTACGCCGTGGTACTCCTGGTCTCGAGGGCCGCGCAGCTCGAGTTCGGCGACCGGGGGGTGCTCCTGTCCGCGCTCGTCGCGGGAATCGCCGATGTGGACGCGATTACCCTCTCGCTCTCGGAGCTCAGCCGCTCGGGCCAGGGACTCAGCCTGGAGGCGGCGGCGCAAGGGGTGATGGTGGCGGCCATGGCGAACACCGCGCTGAAGGGAGGCATCGTCCTCGCGACGGCCTCCTCGTCGCTCCGGCGCCGGATCTGGCCGGCGGTGGTCGCGGTCCTGGGGTGTGGCCTGGCATTCACCTTCGTGTGACGGAAGACTTCGCCGCCTCCGTTACGCTATTGTGGGAATCTATGGAAGCATCAGATGTCTTTCGGGCCTGGGGTCGCATACTGACCGGCTCCCACCCCGCACTCTCGATCGAGATCACCAAAGAGTGTCCCTTGTCCTGTCCCGGCTGCTACGCATTCCAACCCGAGCACCTCGGCGGTGTGTCGCTGACTTCGGTCTCGGACTTCAAGGGGGACGATCTCGTACAGAGGGTGCTGGAGCTGATCTTCGCTCGGCGTCCGCTGGTGGTCTATTTCGTGGGCGGCGAGCCACTGGTCCGGTTCCGCGAGCTCTCCGAGATCCTTCCCCGCCTCGAGGAGAGGAAGGTCCACGCGCGCGTGGTGACGAGCGCCGTGCGGCCGATCCCCCGGGAGTGGGGACGATCGGGGTACGTCGGGGTGGTGGTCTCGGTGGACGGTCTGCAGCCGGAGCACGATGTCCGGAGGAAGCCTGCGACTTACGAGCGGATTCTGAAGCACATCGAGGGACATCGGGTCATCATCCACTGTACGGTGACGAGCCAGATGATGAAGCGGGACGGCTACATCGAAGAGTTCGTCCACTTCTGGAGCGAACGCGCCGAAGTGAAGGGAATCGAGGTCAGCTTCTTCACCCCCCAGGTCGGCGAGACGAGCCCCGAGATCCTGACGCCCGAGAAGCGGCAGCGGGCGGTGTCGGTCCTCTCCTCGCTCGCCCCCCGTTACCGGAAGCTGGTGCTGAACGAGCACATCCTGAAGGCCTACCTGAACCCGCCCCGGAGTCCCTCGGAGTGCATCTTCGCCACCATCACCCAGTGCATTTCCCCCGATCTCGAGACCGTCGTCACTCCGTGCCAGTTCGGCGGCAACCCCAATTGCAGCGAGTGCGGGTGCCTCGGCTCGATCGCGATGCACGGGGTCGGGCAGCGCCGCTTCCCGGTGGGGGTGAAGCTCGGAAGCCTCTTCAAGGCCTCGAACCGAGTGGGCCAGTGGGTACGAAGCGTTCGAGAGCGGCAAGGACCCCACTCCCCGGCGGGGAGCACTCGATTGCCGTTGATCACGGATCATTGACGGCTGTTCTACTCTTCCAGCTTGTCCGCCAGCTCCACGAACCGGTCGATGAACTGATCGATCTTGTCCGCCATCTCGGTCTCTATCCGGGTGAACTCGCAGCCGAGCCCCTTCCGGAGCTGAGGCGGCGGGTTGTCCACGTCCTGGGTGCGCCACCGCACGACGACCGTGGCGTCGACCTGGCCGAGCTGGAAGGGAAGGAAGAAGCGAAGGCGGAACTCCTCCCCCATCGGGAAGTCTTCGTTGGTCGAGAGGAACACCCCTCCCCGGCTCAGGTTCAGCACGTAGCCCTGACCGACGCGCTCGCCCTTCTTGTAGACCGCGCCGATGGTGAGCGGGCTTACCCGGAGCATACGCTCGATCTGCTTGGGGCCGGCGAAGGCGCTCTCTATCGAGGTTCCGTCACTCATGGTTCGCCATCTCACGCATGGGCATTCGGGGCGTCCTTCGAGTCGTGCCCGGAGTCGCCGACGAGATCCGAATCGGCTCCGCTCAGCTTTCGCTGGAGGAGCTTGTTCTCGAGCGCCATACCCGCCTGGGCGATGAAGAGCTCGAGCCCTCCGAGGTCCCCGAGAGCCCGCCCGCTCGGAGCGTTGTCCCCATAGAGAAGGAGGAGGGTCGCGCGATTGTAGAGGAGCGGGACGAGAACGGCTTCCTTGGCCTTTCCGCGACCGATGACTTCGAACATCGGTCCTTCGAGCGACGTCAGGTCGTTCGAAAGGCGATAGGCCGATCCGCGGCGCACCGCCTCCGCGAAAGCCGGATTGTGCCCGATCTCGATCGAAATTCTCTGGGCCGTCTCGGCGCATTCCCTCGGCGAGCGACCGACTCCGAAAGCCGCGAGTCCGCGGGCGCCGTCGCCCTTGATCACGAACAGGACGCCGCGCTCCAGAAATTTCTCCGCCACTTCCATCACCAGCCTGGAAACGTCGGTCGACGCTCCCGGCTCGACGAGCTTCTTCGTCATCGAAGCGAGGAAATCCAAGCGAAGGGAATCCGCCGGTCCGGGCTCCGCCGCCCGACCGTTCCCCGTCTGGGGATGATCCTCCTGAAGCTTTCCCAGCTGCTCCGAGATCGTCGAGGCGAAATCGCGAAGGTCCTGGACGTAGAGCGTAGCGTCGATCTTGCTGAGGGTAGGCTTGTAAGCCAGGCGTCGAATACCGAGCTCCTTGGCCCTCATCCTGGCCTTCTCCGAGAGGGTCTCGGCCATGAGCAGCACCGGAGTCCCGGGGTGGCTTCTCTGGACGCGGCGAATGAGCTCGAAGCCCCCGAAGAAGCTGCGCTCGGTCGAGGTCGGCATCTTGAGGTCCACCACCACCATCACCCTCTCCCCCGCGGCCACGCGCTCCTGGACGATGCCGGCGCCGGCTGCGGGGTTCGATGCGGTGAACACCCGGTAGCCTTTCTTCGCGAGCTCCTCGCTCAGAACCTCCCGCACCGGCGCCTCGTCGTCCACGACCACGACGGAGGTTCGGACCCGGGGCGCGGACGAGGCCGTCGAAGGGCCATCCTGGGACTTCACGACGGGGCTCGAGGCCGGCGGCGGACGCGGCGTACTCGGTGCCGGAAGAGGGGGCGGCGACACGACGAGGCGCGGCGGTTTCTGCTCGTCGAGACGGAGGGCCGCGGACGGGGACTCCTGAGGGAGATCGCCCTGGAATGCCAGCTCGAGGAGCGACGTCGCCTCGCGTCTCTCGTTGTCGATCTCGACGGCGAGGTCGAGGAGCAGCTCCTGAGCGTCGAGGCCGTCGGGCAGGAGGAACGGCTGGATGCGAACCCCCGCGAACTCCTCGGAGGTCGGATCCGCCAGCTCGAACTGGAAGTGTCCTTCCCGCAGGCTGCCGAGCTCGCGGAGCGACACCTCGATCTGCTCGCGGATCAAGGGGATCGTCACCCTCTCGGGGTGGCGCACCAGCTCTTCCAGACCCGCGAGCGTGGACCAGGAATAGGAGAACAGGACCCGGCCTTCGCGAAGCACCACGGCGCCGCGTCCCTTGGTGGCCGCAATCCGGAGAAAGCCGCTCTTGCGCGAGAACGCGATGATCTGAAGCATGTCGAGGAGCGGCAGATCCTCGAGACGGCCTTTGAGTCCCATGGGCGAATGAACCGACGCTGCGTCCGGAGGACGGCGCTCAGTCGAGAAGCTCCTTTACCAGGCTCACGAGCTTGGGGCCGGAGATGGGCTTGGTCAGATAGGCGTTCGCGCCCTGGGCCATGCCCTTGTCGCGGGCCTCTTCCTCGCCCTGAGTGGTGATGACGATGATGGGGAGTTTCGGCTCCCGGTGCTGGGAGCGGATGTAGGAGATCAGATCGAGCCCGTTCATCTGGGGCATGTTGATGTCGGTGAGCACGCAGTCGACGGGCTCGACGCTCAGCTTGTCCACCGCCTCGCGTCCGTTCGCGACTTCGACGATGCGGTAAACCCCCTCTTTCTTGAGAGTGAGCGAGATGAGCATCCTCGTCGTCGCCGAGTCGTCGACGACCAGAAGGTTCTTGGTTGACATAGATACTCCCTTTCGTTCCTCAGTGCCGCGGGGCCCCACGCCCACGGCTCGGTCTGACCGGCGCGTTCGCGCCGGGCTCGCTCCGCTCGCGCAGGGTGCAGAGATCACGTTGGCACCCTGCTCTACCGGGATTTCATCAAATGCATGAAACCCTCGATGGTCTTCAGTTTCCGGTCCATGGTGCTGTGGAGGCGCGCCGAGACGAGGGCGCTCGCCGCGTGCGCCGCCACCAGCTCGAGAATCTGATGGTCGATGGGCGAGAAGTTCGGCTTGTGGCCGAGCAGCCGATAGATCACCACCACCCCCACCGTCTGGCCGCCGAGCTTCAGCGGAAGGGTGGCGAGGGGGAGGTGCGCCCTCTTCTCCGCTTCGCTCTTGGGAACGAAGTAGAAGGACTCCCCGGTGCGGGCAACGTCTCCGATGATGCCTTCGCCCACCGGAAGCGTTTCCTTCGGAAGCCGGTCCCGGATGCCCTCTCCCGCGAGAACGTGGAGGTTCTTCTTCTCCCGGTCGAGCACCAGGAGCCCGAACTCCTCGGCGCCCACCATCTCCGCGAGGATCTCGGTGATGATCAGCTTCACCTCTTCGAGATCGAACGTGGCGTGCAGCCTCTGGCTCGCCACGTAGAGGTTCGTCAGCGCCTCGTTCTGCTCCTGGATCTCCACGTACATGTTGGCGAACTCCCGGTTCTCCTTTTCCAGCTGCTCGAGCCGCGTACGCAGCTCCGAAAGAGCGGTGATGAGAGCCTTCTCCCCTCCGCTCGCCTGAATCGCAAGCCCCATCTCCAGGTCCGCGACCTGGCGCTCGAGGTCACGAATCCGCTTCTGAAGCTGGGCCTCGTCGGCGGCCTTGGAGTTCGTCTGCTGTTCTCGGGACATGGTCCTCTCCGTTAGCGGGTTTCCATCGCCACGTTGACGATGACCTCGCCGCAGGAAGTCGAAAGGGGTACTACCAGGGTCTCGAGCTCCGTGTTCGAGAACGTCACGTTGTCGCCGGCGATGAGCGTCGGGGGAGACACCCGCAGGTTGTGCCCGCGGTCGTTCAGCACGGTGATGGCTCTACCCGTCATCATGCTCGCGAGCTCGGAGAGCGTGTCCTTCGCCAGGCGCCCGAGATCGGTCTGCGACTCCTGGTTCATCTCGGTGGCGATGGCGAGCGCGGTTTCCCGCGACATGTCGAAGAGCACCCGGCCCTCGCCCTCTCCCGTCACCCCCACGATGGCCGTCACCCCGCGGCTCGAGACCGGGGCCGGGGACAGCCGGATCTTCCCGGCGTCGATTCGACCCGAGAGCACCTCTTCCAGGATCTCCCGCGCCGAGCTCACGAAAGGATTCACGAAGTCGTAACGCACTACCCTTCTCCAAGGACGAAGCTCACCACCGAGGCCACCTGGCGGGGCTCGACCGGCTTGGTGAGGAAGTGCTTCGCTCCCGACTCCAGCGCCGCCTTGATCATCTCCTGGTAGCCGTTCGAGCTCACCATGACGATCTTGGCCGAAGAGTCGCGGTGGATGATCCCCTGGACCGCTTCCACTCCCTCCATCTCCGGCATGGTGATGTCCATGAACACCAGATCGGGCTTGAGCTTCATGTACTGCTCGATGGCCTCGCGGCCATTCGCGGCGGATCCCGCCTCCTCGCCCCCGACGGAAACCAGGATCTTCTTCATGTTGCGGCGAGCGAACTCCGAATCGTCGACCACGAGGAACCGGAAGCTGGGAAGCCCCGGTGTCTCGGCCTTCATGCGATCCATGTGGATCCCCCCTGAGGATTGTGACGGTCCTCGAGAGCGTTCAGATACGCGCCCATCTCCGACAGCGACAGGACCTTATCGACCGCGCCCCTCTCGATAGCCGCGCGCGGCATACCGTAGACCACCGAGCTCGCTTCGTCCTGGGCCAGGGTGTGTCCGCCGGCGGCGTGAATTTCGAGAAGGCCTTCGGCGCCGTCCTCTCCCATGCCCGTCAGAATCATGCCCAGGGCGCGCGAGCCTACGTTTTTCGCAACCGATCGAAAGAGGACGTCGGCGGAGGGCCTGTGGCCGCGGACCGGCGGCGCGAACGAGAGCCGAACCAGGAGCTTTCCCGAAGCGCGCACCACTTCCATCTGCCTTCCGCCGGGGGCCACGAGAGCGACTCCCGATGTCACGACGTCGCCGTCCTCGGCCTCACGGACTCCGATGGAGGCGAGCTTCGACAGGCGCTCCGCGAACTGCCCGGTGAAGCCCTCGGGCATGTGCTGGACGATCAGAATCCCGGGTCGGTAATCGCCGCGAATCTGGGAGAGGAGGAGCGACAGAGCGTTCGGACCGCCGGTGGAGACGGCGATGGCGACGATCTCCGTCGCCGGCGCCTCTTTCGCCGCGGGCGCGCGCAAGGCGCGGATCTCCGGGGCCCGCAGCGCCGGCCTCCGGACCTTGGCCTTGGACGCGGTTCGGATCTTCTGCACGAGATCGGAGCTGAGGCTGTCGAGAGGTGTCGTGAATATGCGCTCGGGCTTGGTGACGAAATCGACCGCTCCCGCCGCCAGTCCCTCGAAAGTCGCCCGCGCCCCTTTGGACGTATGGGCGGAGACCAGGATCACCGGAAGCTGAAAATCGTCCACGATCCGCTGGAGAGCCGTACGACCGTCCATCCGCGGCATCTCCAGATCGAGGGTCACCACGTCGGGCTTGGCTCGCTCGAGCTTCTCCAGCGCGAAGACTCCGTCCATCGCGGTCGCCACCACCTCGATGTCGTCGTAGGGCTCGAGCATCTTCACCAGCACTTTCCTCATGAAGGCCGAATCGTCCACTACCAGTACCCGAATGGGTCTTCCATCAATGCCGCGGGGCCCCACGCCCCCGGCGCTCGCGTCCGCCTCCGCCCTACGGGCTTCGGCGGACCCGCCGGACTTCGCGAAGGCGGGCGCTCGCGCTGCGCTCAGGCTGACGACTCTCCTTCAACGAAGCACCTCGACTCTCCGGGACAGGCTCACGTGCTTGTCCAGAAGTCCTCGGGTGTGGAGGATGAGAACCACTCGTCCGTCGCCTAGAATCGACGCCCCCGCGACCCCCGGGCTCCGGGCCAGGGGATCCTCGATGGGCTTCACCACGAGCTCCTGCTCTCCCAGGAGCCCTTCGGCCACGAGGCCGACCCGTCGCTCCGCCTCCCCCACCAGGAGCACGAAGTCGCGGGCCCGGGCGGCGGCCGAGCTCTCGCCCTCAGGGAACCCCAGAGCGGCCCGCAGCGACACCAGCGGCACCACCTGATCGCGCCAGTGGAGCACTCCGTGTCCCAGGATGCTCGTGGCGCGGTCCCGCGGAAGGCGCACGATCTCGAGGACGCCGGTCAAGGGAATGGCGAACGCCTTTCCCGCGACCTCGACGAGGACCGCGCGCAGGATGGCGAGCGTCAGCGGAAGTCGAATGAGAAACCGGGTTCCCTTTCCCGGGGCGGTCGAGAGCTCGATGACCCCTTTGAGGTTCTCGATCGACTCCCGCACCACGTCCATGCCGATGCCTCGACCCGAGATGTCGGAAACCGTTTCGCGGGTGCTGAACCCGGGCTGGTAGATGGTGTTCAGGATGTCGGAGGGGGTCATGGCGTCGAGCTGTGAAGGCTCGATGAGGCCGAGGGCCACCGCGCGCTCGCCCACCCGGGCGAGGTCGATGCCTCGTCCGTCGTCCTCGACGACCACGTGCGCATGGTTGCCCTCGTAGAACGCGGCGAGCTTGAGCGTTCCCGCCGGAGGCTTTCCCGCGAGCTCCCGTTCCCGCGGGCTCTCGAGGCCGTGGTCGATGGCGTTTCGAACCAGGTGCAGGAGAGGCTCACCCAGCGCATCCACGATACTCTTGTCGAGCTCGGTCAGGCCTCCCTGGATATCGAGGTCCACTCTTCTCCCTCGCGAGTGCGCGAGGTCGCGTACCACGCGGGGGAAACGCCGGAAGACGTGCTCCACCGGGACCATGCGGATCTTGAGCACCGCGGCCTGGAGCTCCGTCATCGTTCGCTCGAGAAAGCCGTTGGCGTCGCTCAGACGATCGGCGGCGGTGCCCTGCGCGTCTCCGCTCGAGAACTCGGACAGGGCCTGAGCCACCATCGATCTTCCGATGACGAGCTCGCCTACCAGGTTCATGATCCGGTCGATCTTGCTCACCTCGACCCGCAGCTGATCCGAGGCAGCGCCGGCGGAGCTGGGAGCGGTCCGCGCGAAGGAGCCCTCGTCCTCGGGCGCGGCGGGAGCGGGCTCGACGGGAACGCTCGACGGGTCTTTCTGCTCGCGGACCATCACCCGCGCCGTGACTCCCGGTACCTTGGCCGTGCGCCGGATCTCCTCTTTTCCGCTCGTGGCCTCGAGCTCGACGATCCATTGGGGCGTGGTCTCGATCTGGGGGGACTCGGGGTCCGGGTTCGTGCTCCAGATCCGTCCGTGCTTCGACAGGCGCTGGCGCACCAGGAACGCCCCCGCGGACCGCATCTGGCAATCCTTCGCGAACCACACCGTCACACGGTAGATCCGGCCGCGAGGGACCGGCTCCTCCACCATCGCCATTTCCGTGGTGGAGGGCTCGACCGCAGGCGAGAGCTTCTCGCACAGAGACTCGATCGAGGGAATCGGCCGCGGAGGCTCGGCGCAGTAGGCGTCGAGGAGCTCGGTCATCATGTCGCCGCAGGCCAGCACCAGATCGATCGCCTGTCGCTCCAGAACCGGCGACTCGCGGAGCCCGCGGAAGTAGTCCTCGAGGCGGTGGGCGAGCTTCGCCAGGGAGTCGAACCCGAGCGCCATGGAATCGCCCTTGATGGTGTGGACCGACCGTTCGAGGGCGCGCAGGACCTCAATCGAGTCGTTCGCACCTTCGAGCGCGAGCACCCGCTGGGAGAACTCCTCCAGCATCTCCGCCGTCTGGACGTAGAACGTCGTTTTGAGCGCGAGGAGCTCCTCCGGGGTCAAGTACAGGTCGTCGCTCATTGCGCGGCCTTCCGGTAGGCCGTTCCCCGTCCGTGGTGCACGAACTTCAGATCCTCGATCTTCCCCTGCACCGACTCCGAGTGCCCGAGGAAGAGGTACCCTCCCGGTTTCAGGGCGCGGACCAGCTTCGCCACCACGCGCTGTTGCTCGTCGGGGTCGAAATAGATGAGGACGTTCCGGCAGAAGACCACGTCGAGGTCACGAAGACCGTTCTCGTGCTTGAGGTTGTGGAAATCGTAGATGACCAGCCGCTTGACCTCTTCCCGTATGCGGAAGCCGTCCACCGATTCCGTGAAGTAACGGCTGCCCCGTTCCGGACCCACCCCCTGCAGCTTGGCTTCAGGGTAGATTCCCTGGTCGGCCCGCTCCAGCGCCGTGAGCGAAAGGTCGGACGCGTAGATGCGGATCTCCCAGGCGCTCCTCGGGCTCAAGGACTCGAGCGCCGAGATGGCGATGGAGTAGGGCTCCTCACCGGTGGAGCAGCCCGCGCTCCAGATGCGGAAGAGGAAATCGCCCCGTTTCCTCTTCTCCTCCGCGATCTCCGGGATCACCACGTCCTCGAGAAACTCGAACTGCGGACGGTTGCGAAAGAACGCCGTCTCGTTGATGGTGAGGATGTCGAGAAGACGCAGCAGCTCTTCTTCCTGCTCCCGGCCCCCCTCCTTGAGATAGCGGTAGTACCGGTAGAAGCTTCCCATGCTCTTGGCGGTGAGGCGCTTGCCGATGCGCGAGGAGAGGAAGGCCCTCTTGTTGTCGCCGAAGTAGAGCCCGCACTCGCGATGGATGAGGTCGCGGAACAAGCGGAACTCGTCTTCGCTGATCTGGGCGTTCATCTCTGAGCTTTCGCCCGCCCGTTCTCTCCCGCCGCCAGGGAGGAGGCCTCGCCGTCGGCGAGGAGGTTTCCCGGGTTGAGGATGATGACCAGCCGGTCCTTCAGCTTTCCCACGCCCTCGAGGTAGTCGTCGTGGATCGAGCCTTTCAGCTCCTCGGGGGTGGCCTCGATCGCCTCGGGGGCGAGCTTCAGCACCTCGGTCGCCGCGTCCACCAGGAATCCCACGGTAAAGGAGTCGAGGTCGACGACCAGGATCCGGCTTCCGCGATCGATCTTCGCCTTGCCCAGGCCGAGCCGTTGTGCGAGATCGACGACGGAGATGATCTTCCCGCGGAGGTTGATGATTCCCAGCACGTATTCGGAAGCTCCGGGAACCGTCGTGATCTCCTGGGCCTTGACGATCTCGCGAACGACGAAGATATCGACGCCGTAGGTCTCCCGGCCGACGCGGAAGCAGACGAGGTGAGCGGCGGAGGTCATTCCAGTTACCTTCCGGCGAATGGGGTCGACTTCACCGGTTCGGGCTGCATCAGCCTTCGCATCTCCCGGTCCTCGGCGCGGCTGACTCCGCCGTTGCCCGAGCTCGGGCCCGATGGCCGGGGGGCGTGGCCGTTCACGCTCACGTGGAAGCGCGACGTCAGCTCCCGCATGAGCGCCGCCTGCCGCGAAAGCTCCTCCGAGGAGGAAGCGAGCTCCGAGGCGCTCTCCGCGTTCTGCTGCACCATGACCCGGATCTGCTCGATGGAGTCGACCACCTGCTCGGTGCCACTCGACTGCTGCTCGGTGGCGGCGCTGATCTCGTGGGTGAGCTCGCCGAGCCTCGAGGTCGCCTGCTCGATCTGCTGGGTGCCGGCGGACTGCTCCGCCGTCGACTCGCCAATCTCGCGCGAGCAGCCGGAGACCTCGGTGACCGACAGACCGATGTTCTGGAGGTTCGACCGGAGCTCCTCGGTGCGCCGCATTCCCTGCTCCACGATCGACGACGACTTCTCCATGTTGGAAACCGCCTTCGAGACCTGCGACTGGATACGCCCCACCAGGTCCGCAATCTCCCCCGTGGACCGGGCGCTGCGCTCGGCCAGCTTTCGCACTTCCTCCGCGACCACGGCGAAGCCGAGTCCGTGCTCCCCGGCTCGCGCCGCCTCGATGGCGGCGTTCAACGCAAGGAGGTTCGACTGTTCCGCGATCTCGTCGATGACCCCGACGATCTTGCCGATGTCCTCCGCCATCCCGCCCAGGTCCTGCACGTAGTGGGCGGAGGAGCGGATGACCTCGCGGATCTCCCCCATCCCCTGGCTCGCGGCTTCCATCGCGGAACCGCCTTCCGTGACGGCGACGTTCGCGCGGGTCGCGATCGAGACCAGCTTCTCCGCGGCTCCCGCGACCGTCGACACCGAGCGCAGCATGTTCTCGATGGAGGCGAGGGTCTGGGTCGTGGAGGCGGACTGCGACTGGGCGTTGCGGGCCACGTTCTGGATGTTGGCGTTCATCTCGTGGAGCGTCGAGGTGATGCCCTCGACCGCGGCGACCGTGGCTTCGTTTCCCCGCGCCGCCCGGCCGGTGGCCCGGGCGACGGAATCGCTCCCGGTCGCGACCTCGTCCGCCGCCGCCTGCACGTGCAGCACGATATCCCTCAGTCCGGCGGAGACCAGGTTGAATGCCTTGGATATCTCGCCGAGCTTGTCGAGCATGAGATTGAAGGAAGCGGCCATCCGGCCGATCTCGCCTCCGGTCTCGACCGCGATACGCCGGGGCTCGACCTTGATCTCGCGGGTAAGGTCTCCGCTCGCCATGATCCGCGTCTCGTCCGCGAGTCGCTTCATGTCGTCGGTGGCGATCTGCTCGGCTACCTGAGTCAACGACAGGATGGGCGCGGTGATCTGTTTTCCCACGAACAGCACCGTGACGAACGCGAGGACCGCGACCGTGAGGTTGAAGAGCAGCGCGGTCCAGAGGCCGCGACGGTAGTTCTCCGAGATGCTCCTGGTGGAGACGCCGACCTGGAGCGAGCCGCTCGTCTCTTCGCCGCGGCGCACCGGCCCCACGATCTCCAGCACCTCGCCGCTCGAGGACGCCTGGAAATCCGCGGGAGTGTTCACGATCGCCCCGGGTCGCTGGCCTTCGACGCCGTAGGCCGCGAACTCGTCGCCTGCGGCATTCCGGACGACGATGTAGAGGATGTCGGAGTCGTTCTTCGCCCAGTTGAGCACCTGGAGGACCGACTCCCGGTCCTCGAACTCCAGCCCGGCGGCGACGCTGTAGCCGATCATCCGGGTGATGCTCATCGCTTTGTTCTCGAGGCCCTTCTGGTCCACGGCGCGCTGGCGGGAGGGGAAGAAGATCATGATGAACGCGGCGAAGGCGATCACCATCCCCGCGATGGGGAGGACGAAGCGGGATCGAATGGAGAGGCTCTTGAAAAACCCGGTCATGGACACTCCTTCAACCACGGTCGCCTCGCGGCCGCCCGCCCGAAGCACCCGTCAAGGCCCTGGTTCCTGGATTCGATTGCGAGAACGCTCGAATCAGAAAGGTCCGGATGAAATTGTCGTATCGATTTCGAAGGGACGGTCTTCATCCAGGCACTTCAACCCGTGAAACTGCGAAGCAAGGACCGTGCCCAAGCGGCGAACGGGAGTGATGGAGTCGTTAGTGCCGTGAGGGGATGACGTTAGCGCCGGGCCGCCGGCGGGGCGTGCGAGCGCGGCGTTTAAAAAATTCGCTCCGGGCCATTTCCCGCGAGGGCTAATCCCCTCGGGAAATGGGGAAATTCAACGCGATCGTTCGTGCAGCCGGAACGTTGAATTCGAGAACGAAGCGACCCTCGCTCGCGCGTCCCAGGAAAGCTTCGAAGGGGTCGAACCCGCGGGGTCTGAAGCAGTCGTCCCGGGGCGCTGCACGGCGCCCCGGGACGCAACCATTCGCATTCGCTCGTCCGCTCGGCGAGCGGGCGAAAATCTCTTCCGGATCAGCGCCAGCCCGTGATGTCGAGGACGATGACCGTGGCCGGTGACGTTGTGCTGGATGCTGACGTAATAGTGTTTTCCAGACGCGTCGAAGAAGCCGCCGGTCCATTCGGCGTTCAGATCGTTGAGCGTGGCGATGCGAATGCAGCCATCCGACAGCTGGTCGTCATCGCTGCCGTCATCGAGGCATGCCCACATGTCGTTGTTGCGCCCCACGTCGGGTCCGTCGCCGTCCTCCATGAGGATCCAGTTTCCACGACCGGGCTGATAGGCCATGTTGTCCATCATGGCGAGCTCGGGGGTCCCCACCACCAGCAACTGAACCTCCGGCGTCGCCGAGTTCGCGGTCGCCTGCTCCAGCGTACCGTCCGTGATGCAGATCGCTTCCCCCCAGTTCTTGTCCTGGCTCTCGTTCCCCGTGTTGTTGCCGCAGAAACGGACTGCCTCCTCCTCGAGGGCGCCGCGATCGATATCGATATCCTCGGGACGATAGTAGCCGGTGAGCTTCATCGCTCCCGCCGCCGCGCGGAGGTCTGCGCCCGAAGCACTCGGCACGACGACCCAGGTCCCGAGCCCGGTATTGGTGCCCTGCCCATAGTCCGTGTTTCCCGAGCGTTTCCCGAGTCGCAGTCCGTACACCGCTCCTTCGGCGAGCGGCGATTCGTCGAGGCTCACGATGGGATCCCCACCGGTCCAGGGCGACGTGGGAATGAACTTGAAGTAGGCCCCGCCTGGAGTGCCGTTCAAAGGACGGTTCTCGTCTCCGTAATACATGACGCCGTTGGGGTAGAGGCCGATGCCCTCGAACGCCAGTCGACCCACGGCGGGCCGATCCGCCACGTTCTCGGCGCCCGAGCCACTCGTACCGTTCTCCGCCAGGTGGGTCGTTCGATTGAAGAACACGTCGTTCACTGCGAGGGGATTCATGATCTCGATCAGATGACCGGTGCCACCCACCTCCTCGCCAGCGATGACCGTGCCCCAGGGGGTCCGGCGGACCGGGTCACAAGAAATCAAGCCGCTGAGCAGCGTATGGACGGAGCCGTCGAACAGGCTGATTCGCTGAACTCCGGGCTGGCCCGCCCCTTCCTCGTTGCAGACGATGAGATGGGACGGGGCCTGATCGTCCGGCCACAGGACCATCATGTCGATGTTCGGCCCCGGCGTTGTCGGCAGCCGTCACCACCGTCGCCTTGAGTCCCAGGGCGAGAGTCGCGAGCTTCAGCGGATTCGCCTCCGCCGTGGTCTCGTCGACGCTCGTCGTCGACGACGCCGCCACCGGGCGCAGCACCCCGAAATTCTTCGCGGCCTGCAGCCCGAGCAATTGATCCCTCTGTTTGCCGAAATCCGATTGGGCGTGTCCGAGAGCGGGCACCAGGACTACGCCGGCCGCGAACGCCAGAAAGCCTGTCAGCGAACGCACATTTCGATTGTCGAACATCAATACCTCCCCAACACTATGATTTTGCGTTTTCGAATCGACCACGCACCCACACGTGGCGGAGCGAGACATTGACATTCCCAGGTGACCAGCCCGTTACTCAAGAATGAAGAGTTCATGAACGACGAAGGGCGATTTCGACGGCGCCCGGCCCTCCGGTCTCGGAAGCGAGACACTCGCCCGGCGGACTCGAAATCCGGGTCCTACCCGCCGGGTCGAGACCTGAAAGCCAGGGAACCGTCTTTTCGGGCTACTGGCGCGCGGGTTCAGCCGCGCGCATCTTGTAACCGCGATAACATTCGCGGGGGGTTGGAGTCGGCCGGGACCCGATTTCGCCTCGAGCTACCTTGGATACGACCCTCATCGCCATTCGCGGTTTCCCCCGGGTGCGGGCTCGACCTCCGAGCTTGTGGCGCGGAACGTAGATGCGGCCGTCTTCGACGACCAGGTACCCGTCGCGAAACACGAGCTCCACGTTCGCGACGGCACTCAGGTCCTCGTCGGGGTTTCCTTTCACCACCAGCACGTCGGCGAGCTTTCCCGGCTCCAGAGTCCCGAGCTTGTCGTCCATGCCGAGAATCTGGGCGCCGTCGCGGGTCGCGGCGACGAGAGCTTCCGGAATCGAGTAGCCTCCCTCGACGAAGAACTCGAGCTCGCGGATGTACGCGGTGGGAAGATAACGGAACCAGTTCATCACCAGATCGGTACCGACCCCCATCTTGACCCCGGCTTTCCTCATGCGCCGCAGGACGTCCAGGTTCGCCTCCTTCGAGAAAGAGAAGCGACGGGAGGTCGAGCCGAAGTATCCACCGGAGAGATCGAAGATGTAGGAGTAAGGAACGAGCGTCGGGACCGAATGGACCCTCTTATCCGCCATCATCCGGATCACCTCGTCGGTCCGGGGAAGCGGATGCTCCACCGAGTCCACACCGGCCTCGACCGCCCAGCCGATGTAGAAGGTCTCGGCGTCGACCGTCACCCGAAGCCCGAGGGCGTGGGCCTCCTCGACCGCGGCCCGAATCTCCGCCTCCGAGAAATGACTCGCGAGCTTGATGAAGTCGGCGCCGTTCTTGAAGTTCTCGCGCACTGCTTCGCGCCAGTCGTCGGGCCCGCTCGCCTCTCGAATCGCGCCGTAGAGCTGGCTATTCGGGGTGAGACCTTCGGCGCCGTGTCCCCCGGTCGCGGTGATGAGCTGCCCGGCGGCGAAGATGCGCGGTCCGGGAATGCGGTTCGCGGCCACGAACTCCTTGAGGCGGAAGGGAACGTCGTACTTCGAGCCGGTGTCGCGGACGCTGGTGATTCCGCTCTCGATGAAGTAGCGCAGCCTCTCGACCCCCCGCAGTGTGGCGTGGGTCGGATTGACGGCCTGATCGACGGGAACGTCGGGCTCGGTGTAGTCGAGGTGGGTGTGCATGTCGATGAGCCCAGGAAGCACGGTCATTCCGGCGACGTCGAGGACACGGGCCTCGGCAGGCCAGGCGTCCGAAGGTGGAAGCACGCCTCGGATCGCGTTCCCCTCCAGCACCACGGTGGCGCTCCGGGCCGGAGCGCCCGTGCCGTCGAAAACCCGTCCGCCGCGAAGAACCGTGATCCCATCCGGGCCGCTTCCACCCGGGGGCATCGGGATGCGGCGGGGATCGTCGGTGGTGTGGGTGCCGGGGTCCATGAACCGCCTTCGGTCCTCGGGCCGCTGCTGAGCGGAGCCGGTTGAAGACGAAATCGAGAGCCCGAGAAGGAACGAAACGACGACTTGAGTTCTCATGGCGGGCGAGCATAGCATCGCCGCCCGGGGAAGAGCGGGAACCGGAAACTCTCCTTCTGGCGGGGCCCGGAGCCTGAGCGACTCGAGAACCGACCATGTCGCCAAACGATGTTTTTTCCGCGTTGAGCTCGATCGCGGGAATCGGCTGGGGGCTCCTCGTGCTTCTTCCGCGAAAGCGCTGGGTCGTGGACGGCGTGGCGGGAAAGGCGATTCCGGCGCTGCTGGCGGCCTGCTACGTTGCGATCGTCGCGGTCCAGTGGGGTGGAAGCGAAGGCGGTTTCTCGTCCCTGTCCGATGTGGCCGAGCTCTTCGGTAATCCGTGGATCCTGCTCGCCGGATGGATTCACTACCTGGCGTTCGATCTCTTCGTGGGTTGCTGGGAAGTCCGAGATGCGCGCGAGCGCGCGATACCTCATCTGCTCGTTGTTCCCTGCCTGGTCTCGACGTTTCTCTTCGGACCCGCCGGATGGCTCCTGTACCTCGTCCTGCGCTCGGCGCACGGAGCCGTCAAACGTCGAGGACCGGAGGCTTTCCCGCCGAAGGCAGCAGCGTGAGCGTTGCCTCGGGCCCGCGGTCTACGTCCGCCGCCCGCGGCCCCGGGACCGCGTCCGCGATCAGGTTGCCGAGCCACGAACCGGGGAATAGCTCGACCAGGCTCGATACCAGGGCCGCCGCGGTGGGATAGCGGTTCTCCGGATCCTTCGCCAGCCCCCGGGCGAAGACTTCCCGCCAGGTGGCGGCGACCAGCCCGAGTTCCTCGATACCCGAGGGAAATACGGGGTCGTCGTGAACCAGCTTGTGGAGAACCGAATGCACGGAGTCGCCGGGAAACGGGCTCTCCCGCGAAAGAAGCTCGAATGCGACCACCCCGAGGGAAAAGATGTCGGCGCTTCGGGTCACCGTCTTCCCGAGGACCTGCTCGGGCGGCATGTACCCCGGCGTGCCGAAGCGGGTCTGGCTTCGGGTGAACTCCGACCCCAGGAGCTTGGCGACGCCGAAGTCGGCGATCTTGGCCTCGCCTCCTTCGCCGATGAGGATATTGGACAGCTTGATATCTCGGTGAATCACGTCGCGGCCATGGGCGTAGTCGATGGCGCTCGCGAGCTGCGCCAGAGTCCACATGCTCTCATCGAGGGTCGGCCAGGGGCCGGTTTTTCGAAGGCTGGCGAGCGACGTTCCGGGCACGTACTCCATGACCAGGAACGGGAGGCCCTCGTCCGTCTCTCCGACGTCGTACAGGGTCACGATGTTCGGATGCGAAAGGGAGCCGAAGATGCACGCCTCGCGGTGAAAGCGGGCACGGTAGACGTCGCGCGACCGCTGGCCGCCGAGGATCTCCTCCCGGAGGGTCTTGACCGCGACGGTGCGGCCGAGAACGCGATCGAGGCCCTTGTATACGACACCCATGGACCCGGAGCCGATGACGCTCTCGAGAGAATATCGCCGGGTTCCCCGATTGCTTGCCGACCCCGAGGAACTGAGTCGGGAGCTATGCCGAGTCGAATCGATCATTCGGAGCGGCGTTCCTTCCGGACCGCCAGTAGCCGGGGAGCAAGAGTCAATCACGAAATCGGGCCGGGATCAAGGGGCAACGACGGGCCTGGCTTCGGAGCTTACTGGGTGTTCCCGTCCCTGGGAATGACGGGCAGCGTGACCCGCGAGGGACGCTCGCGATCGTGAAAGATCTGGTTCGTCGCCACGACCGGCGGAAAGTCCTCGTTGATCTCGCGGCCGGTGTTGCCGTTCGGGTACCACTTGGGAAAACTGCTGCTGGCGACGGTCAGCCGAATGCGGTGGCCTGCCTTGAAGAGGTTGGATATCGGATAGACGTCTATCGTGAACCGGTAGATCTTCCCGGGCTCCATGAGAACGGGCTTCTCGTCTCCCTCGCGATAGCGCGCCCGCAGGATGTTCTGGCGGAGGAACTGGGAGTAGCCGTCGGGATGGACGTCCGAGAGCGTCACCACCCAGTCGGTGTCGACCGCGCTCGAGGACGCGAAGAGCTCGACTCTCGGTCTTCCAGTGACTTCCGTGTCTCGCTCGAGAGGAGCGGTGCTGTACGTCAGGCTCAGCTTCTCCGCCGGCCGATGGTCGCGCGCGCCGTTCGGCTCGACGAAGAGGTCGCCGCCGATGGTGGGAACGGGCTTTCTAGGGTCGTAGTCGTAGCGATCCGGGGCCTCCTCCCCGGCAGCGTCGTCCGTGAGGAGACCTCCGGAGCGGAGATATAGCTCCCTCGATTTCGCGCGTTTCAGCGGGAACTCGGCTTCCGACCGCCATCGGTTCTCGCCCATGATGAAGATCTGGACTGGAGGCTCGGCCATGATTCCGTTGTCGATGCCCTTGAGGTGGTAGTCGAACCAGCGCTTCCGGAGCGCGTCGTAATCGATGGCCGCCTCCGGACCGAAATCGATATCACCGATGAGCGAGGCCCCGCGTGACGCGGCGCCGTGGGTCCAGGGCCCTATATAGAGCTTCTGCGCTCCCCGCGCCCGCGGCCCGCCGATTCTTCCAATCTCGTTGAAATGCTTCACCGTGCCGTGAACGTGCCGGTCGTACCAGCCTCCGAGGTGGAATATGGGCACGTCCATCTCGGCGTAGTGCTCGTCGATGGCGAAATCCCGCCAGTAGTCGTTGTAGTACGGGTTTTCGCATCAGAATCCTGGTACATCCGCGAGAACAGGTTCTCGTCGAAGCTTCCGCCGGACTCCTGGCGCCTCTCGTACCAGTCCATCCAGGCATCACCGCTTCCCAGGTACCCGCCCTGCCCGGGCACGTTCTCGGGCAGCGGCTTCACCATCTCGCCCTGGGTCAGGAGCCAGGTGGGCATGATCATGTGGAGGGCGCCGCCGGCGTAATAGATGTCGCGGTAAGGGTTCGACGCGAACTCGCCGCAGAACATCGCCACCAGGTGAGGCGGTCTCGTCGGAGCCGTGAGCAGCTGATTGGCGCAGGTGAAGGAAGAGCCCATCGTCCCCACCTTGCCGTTCGACCACGGCTGACTCGCCGCCCACTCGATGGTGTCGTATCCGTCGCGCTTCTCGTGCCAGGCGCTGTCGCGAAGCCAGTAGTAGACGCCTTTCGATCGATGGCGGCCGCGCTCGTCCTGAGAGACGGCGACATAGCCGTGCTTGGCGAAGTACTTTCCGCTGGTGTCGTCGCAGTCGCCCTTTCCGTAGGGGGTTCGGGTCAGGACCACGGGAAAGGGCCCGGGGCCGTGCGCCGTCGGCAGGTAGACGTCGGTCGCGAGCTCGACACCGTCGCGCATCGGAACCATCACCTCGCGGCATTCGTGTGTCTGCGCCCGACCGAGCGGCACCGCGAGAAAGAGAAACAGCGGAAGCGAAAGCGTCGATCTCCAGATCATGATTTCTCCTTCGGTCGGGGAAGCTCTCCGTCCGGTCTCGCCTCCGGGAGAAGCAGTCGAATCTCCGTCCCCCGGAGAGGAACGCTCTCGACGACGATCTTCCCGCCGTGTCGATTCACGATCGCCAGGACAATCGCCATTCCGAGCCCCCGGGCGCGGGACTTGGTGCTGAAGAAAGGGTCGAAGACATGCTCCAGCGTCGTCCTGGTCATGCCGGCGCCGTCGTCGATGACCTCGAGGGTCACGAAGGAATCCCCGGCAATGCCGTCGGGTGACGGCGACAGCGAAAGGACGTCCTGGCGCGAAGCGCGCCGGGCACGCACCTCGATGGTGCCGCGCTCTTCTCCGATCGCCTCGCGGGCGTTCGCCAGGAGATTTCGAAAGACGATGTCGAGAGAGCGGGGATCCGCACGGACGAGGAGCGGCTCGCCGCACCAGTTCCACCATACGTCGACATTGGCCGGACGGAGCGCCACCCAGCGCCGGGCGAAGGAGCGCATGAAATCGCCGACGTCGGTCGAGACCGGCTCGACGGCGCTCGCCCCGGCGAAGGCGAGGAGGTCGTCCACGAAAGATTCCGCGCGGCCGACGGCCGCCTCGACGCTCCTCAGCGTCTCGCGAGTCGAGGCGGAGGTCATCTCCTCGCGTCGGGCGAGCCGCACCAGGTCGGAGATCTCCCGGCAGGTCTCCCGGACTCGATAGGCCGCGCCCTGGGCGACGGAAGCGGCGATTCCGGTCCTCGCCTCCTCGGTCCGGCGCTCGAAGGTGGATTCGAGGCGACGCTCGGTCCGCTCCTGGACGGTGACGAACGCGTCGGTGATGTCTACGAAATAGCGCCGGATGCGCTCTTCGGTCTTCTCGAACTGCGCTTTCAGCTCCCGCTCCGTCGAGACCCGCGACTCCTCGGAGCGCTCCAACCTGGCCACGAGCGCCGCCGTTTCCTCCGAAGCCGCTTTCAGGATCGAGTGCGCCTCGAGAAGCTCGCCCGAGAGCGCGGCCGTCCGGAACGTGAGCTCATGGATCCGGTGAGCCGTGGCGGTCAGCAGGAGACCGAAGAGAATCACCATCCCGCCCATCGCCACGTGAAGCTCGTCGCCCATCGAAAGGAACCGGATGGCGAGCGGAGCGAGGGCGGGAACGGTGTAGGCGAGAAACGCGTCCATGCGAACCGAGAACGTCGCCGACGCCCCGGCCACCATGCCGCCGAGAACGAAAGCCACGAAGGTCTGGTGCGGCACCGAGGGGGGCAGCAGCCAGATGCCGGCCGCTCCCCAGAGGAGGCCGGCGGCGAAGATCCCGGAGACGAAATAGCCGGTCCACCGCCCCGGGTCGAAGTCACGATTCGATGCGACCCGACGAAACCACTCGCCGTGAGCGAAGCGGACAGCGGTGAGCCCCATCAGGCTCGTCCACCACAGCGCGAGCACCGAGGGCTCGACCCAGTCCCTGAGAATCCCGACGAGGATGGAAGCGTTGATGACCGTGGCGGCGAAGCCGATGGGCGCGTTCTCGTAGAGGCGCCGGACCTGGGCCTCCGTTTGTCCTCCGACCGCGGGGAGGACGACTTCACGAGAGGTCTCGGTCCTGACGGTCATGGCGCGGGCGAAGGATATCAGGAAATGCCGAACGACGCCCCGCTCGTGGACTACATCACTCTCTTCGGAATCGTGTTACCGGAATAGAATCTTCCTCGTGAGCCACTCCAACCGGTTGCTTTCAAAAAACGGCGCTGGCCACGCTTTGTGGCTTCTTGGCGCGGCGGCGATCGGGTTCGCCGTGTCGTGGACGTTCTCCGGGATACTCCGCTTCCATCGCCCCGAATTCGTGTTGGCTCACGCCCTCGTGGCCGGTGGATTCGTGGCCGCGTACTTTCGGTGGAGCCGCGTGAACCTGCGAAGAGACCTCCGATCGAATTGGATTCGGGGCGTGGCGGCGGCAGCCGTCGCAGGAAGTTTCGTGGTGGCGAACGTTCTCTCGCAGCCGTCATCTCCCGCTCCCGGAGGACTCGCACTCGTTTTCGCGGTGCTCCGCGACGGAGTCGTCTACGGGCTCGTCGACTCACTCCTTCTGACGGTGGTCCCCGTCGCCTCGGCCCGCCTGGCGTTTTCGCGCGGATACCCCTGGGCCACAGCCGGTGTCGGGCTCGCGGCGAGCATAATGGTGACTTCCGCCTATCACCTGGGCTTCGCGGAGTTCCGGGGGGCCGCACTCGTAGGGCCGATCGTCGGCAACGCAGTCCTGACGCTCGCATTCCTGGTGAGCTCCAACCCCTGGTCCGCGATTCTCGGGCATGTAGCGATGCACGTGGCGGCGGTGCTCCACGGCATCGACAGCACGATACAACTCCCGCCGCACTACTGACCGAGCGGATTCACAACCGGAACGTGTACTGAAACTTGACCGAGCCTTGCTCGAAATAGGGAACGAACTTTTCCTCGCTGTCCAGCCAACCGCGGTTGTAAACCAGAAAAAGATCGTTCCCCGGTTTCAGAATCCATCGAAACCGGCTCTGGAACCCCAGGAGCCGCGAGTCGGAGTCGTACTGGACGAGGTTGGCCCAGGAAACGTCGGGAGAGAAGTTGGTGTCGGCCCGGAGCTCGTAGATCGACGCCTGAAAATCGCCTTCCGGCAGCTCGACGTCGTTTTGTTCCGTTCGCACCTCGAGGCGCAGGTGGGCATCGGGCTTCCACGTGAGACCGAGCTCGAGCTGTCGAAGCGAGCCGCTGTAGAAGCTTCCCCACCACCAGGCGAAATCGACCACCCAGGGCCTCTTGGTCGCGGTATTGACCTCGAAGCGATACCGGTTCCATCGATAGTCGCCGGGAGGGATGACCACTCCGGGATGGATCTCGAAGGGAAGATCGAGCCTCTCAAACTCGGGGATGAAGTTCCACTCGATGTGCTCCTGGGATTCGGTGCGAAGGTTGAGAGGCGCGGTAAAGATGCGCCAGTCGAGAACGCGCCCCTCGAGGTCGGTGACCACCTCGGGGAAGATCTCGAAGTTGAACCGGCGAACTCCAATCTCGGGAGCTCGAGGGCGAAAGGCGAAGAAGGGCCGGAACTTTCGGATGCCCGTCCGCGGCACGAAGCCGAGCGCGGCTCGAAAGTCGTCTCCAATCTGGAGGCGCGCTGACGCCCACGTCCCAGAGCTCGTTCGGATAGTCGAGGGTGAAGCCGAAGGAGTAGTCGGTCTTGGCAAGGGTCTCGTCCTTGGTTCCGAGAGCGTACAGATCGAGGCTCAGGTTCTTGTCCCCGCGGAACGTCGAAGTGGCGAACCGACCGTCGACGCCGAAGAGGGTATTGGCGCCCGTCCCCTCGGGATTCCCATGAGTGAGGATCCCTCCGACCCAGGACTGGCGCAGGACGTTGCGGCTCACTCGGGCAGCGAGAAGGTTCTGGGCCGGGACGGGCACCGAGCCTCCGATCTCGGTCTCCCGGGTCTGGACGTCCAGAACGCCGAGGTTGAACCCTCGCTCCCTTCCGACGAGCTTGGTGCCGACGAGGATGGGCACCTCCTCTCCCTCGAGCAGACCGATTCGGCGACTGAAGAAAGGAATCAAGTCGGCCTCGGAGCGCGGCCGCAGCCCCGCGACTTCGAAAACGCCGCTTCCTTCCAGAAAAAACGCCCGCTTCTCTGGAAAGAACAAGGGAAACCGGGTGAGGTTGACCTGACGCGCGTCCACTTCCGTTTCCGCGAAATCGGTGTTCACCGAGACCGCGGCGTTGAGGCTGGGGGTAAGGTTCTTGAACACGTCGACCCCGACGTCCGCCGTGCCATCGCCGTCGTCCGCTCCGGCAGAGACGTAAGGTCTTATGTCGAGTCCCCTTCCCTGCTCGACGCCTTCGAGCGCGGTCAGACGGCCCGCCAGGGAAAGATTGGTGAGCCAGACTTCACGCCGGGGAGAGGCCCAACGGTCCACTTCGTTTCGGCGTTTGATCGTCCGCTCCACGTTCAAGCCCCAGGTCGTCTGCCCGGGCTTGAATCGAAGGGTCTTGAAAGGGATGGCGATCTCCGCCACCCAGCCCTGGTCGGTGACCCGGGCCGCCGCTTGCCAGATCCCGTCCCACTCGAGGCTGCGCTGCTCGGCGTTGTTCGCGACCTGCCCGTCGGCGCGCGCCCCCAGGGGATTCACTTCGAAGAAGAACCCGTTGCGAAAGTCGAAGAAGGGATCCACGAGGACGACGACGTGATCGTCGACGTCGAACTCCCCGTCGCGGGCGAGCTGGGTTGCGATGACGGCCGAGGGCTCCCGGTCGCGGCAGAGGATCCCGAAGTAGAGGTTGTCCTCATCATAGAGAACCCTGACCTCGGTCTCCTCGGTCGGCTCCGATTCCGGATTGGGCTCCTGCTGGAGGAGGCGGCCGATGGAAGGGACGGAAGACCAGCCGGGCTCGTCGAGAACGCCGTCGATGCGCATCGCCTCCGAGATCCGGTACGCGGGAGCCTCCGGCACTCCGTCGTCGCGTCCCGCAAGTAAGGCCGCTACAGCCAACGCGAAAATCTCGTGCCTCCCGTGAGGGCCCGGTCCCGCACTCTTCGGCCGAATCTTTACGCCATGCGCTGAGCCGACGTCAGCTCGTCACGGTATGAGCCGGGTGAGAATTCACTCCCGGGGCCGCGACGACTACTATAGACAGCCGTGGCGAAAGAGTCGATCACCGGTGTCCTCGCTGGCGTTCTCGTCGGGATGCGGCGAACAGGGCTCCCCGAGCCGGCGCTCGACGCGGCGTCCTCCATGCTCCTGGACTGGCTCGGCTCCGCCCTCGCGGGTGCGAACACACCTCCGGGAGAGATGCTCCTCGCGTACGGCGACGACGAGCCCGAGGGGAATGCGAGCGTGATTGGCGGCAGAGGCCCTCGCTCGGCGGAGACCGCGGCGTTCGTGAACGGCGCGCTCTCTCACATCGTGGAGATGGACGACGTCGACCGGGGCTCGGTGCTCCATCCGGGAGCGGTGGTCATCCCGGCGGCTCTCGCCCTGTCCGAGGTTCGCTCGAAAAGCGGACGGGAGCTCCTGTCAGCAATCGTCGCCGGATACGAGATCGCCATCCGCATCGGCGAAGCCGTCGGCAAGAAGCACTATTTCTATTTTCACAACACCTCGACCTGCGGAGTCTTCGGCGCCGCCGCCGCCGCATCGTGGCTCCTCGGCCTCGACCAGGAGCGGATCGTCTGGGCCCTCGGAAACTCCGGGACCCAGTCCTCCGGGCTCTGGGAGTTCAACGCCGAGGGCGCGATGTCGAAGCACCTTCACGCGGGACGGGCCGCGGCGAACGGTGTCCTCGCGGCTCTTCTCGCCGAGCGCGGCTTCACCGGCCCGTCGCGAATCCTCGAGGGGGAGCGTGGCCTCTTCCGCGCGACCGCGCCCGACGCCGACCCCGATCGAGTGGCGGCGGGGCTTTCCGGGTCCGCGAACCTGAAAATCCACGGGGTCTCGTTGAAGCCCCACGCCTCCTGCCGGCACACCCACGCCGCCATCGACTGCGCCCTCGCGCTTCGTTCCCGCATCGGGACCGAGTCGATCCGGGCGATCGAGGTCGACACCTACGCCGCCACGCTGTCGCTCTGCGACCGGCCGAAGCCCGCAACTCCCTACGAAGCCAAGTTCAGCCTGCAGTTCTGCGTCGCTTCCGCACTCCTTCGCGGGGAGGCGGGTCTCGGCGCTTTCGGCGACGAATCGATCCGCGACTCGAACGTCCGCGAGCTCACGTCGAAGGTTCAGGCTCGAATCGAGCCGGAGATCGAATCCCGCTACCCGCGGGAGTGGCCGGCGAAGGTCCGGGTGCGTCTCCTGAACGGAAAGCTGCTCGAGGCCGAGACCTCGTACCCGAAGGGCGACCCGGAGCTGCCCCTGAGCTCGGTCGAGATCGAGAGAAAATTCGCGGCGCTCGCCGCCCACGGCGGGCGGGAGGATGCGGTCGAGACCCTTCTGGACTGGGTCCGGGCGATCTCGAAGCAGGACCCCGTGCGCTTTCCCCGAGGCGTCTGACTACTCGCCTACGGAGAAGCTCCACTTGGGGCGCTCGACGGTCGCGAGGAACGACTCGACGCCGACGACTTCCGCCCTTTCCTCCCGTTCGCGGCCTTCGAGGTAGTAGACGAAGTCGAAGCGCCAATCCTCTTTCCCGGCATCGTCGAGGAACGACCGCGCGATCTCGTTCGCGGGAAGAGTGAGCCTTCCGGCGATGGGGCGAAGCTCGAGATCGAGCCCCTCTCCCGACGCGCGGTACGCGCGCCAAACCACTTCGGTACAGACCAGCGCGTGGTCCGTCGCGAAATCGAAGTCGAAATCGTAGGGCCGATCGAGGAACGAAAAGGCTCTGAAGATTGCCTGCGCCTTCACCAGAGGCGAAAGACGCGGCCTGAGGGCGGCGATGAAGTCGCCCGACGCGCCGTGGAGGGTGTTCTGGATGACGCCTTCGCTGACGGCCTCGATCACCGAAAGCGGCGGCTCGTCCGGGCCCGCGGCGGCGCGGCGCTCCCAGGCGAGCGGATAAGTCTCTTCGAGGTAGAGCGAGAACGGAATCTCCCGTCCCGACTGGCGCCGCACCCATTCGCCGACCTCGGGGTCGGCGTCGAACCGCGAAGCGACGGCCTCGTTCGAGCCGACGTAGAGAATCGCGTGCGGCCAGAATCCGGGAAGCCCGAGGTTCGACAGGTACCAGTTCTTCCGGCTGAGAAGGACGTCACCCGGCTCGAGGCTCTCTTCCATCCTGCGCGCCTGGGAAGCGGAGACGAGATAGTGCCCGGCGGGGCGCTTCAGACGGGTGTCGCCCATCCACTCGGCAACTTCCTTCTGCACCGGGAAGCTCACTCGCTTCACTCCGCGCAGGATGGGCGCGAAGTCGCTCGAGGCCGAGATCGAGACCGCTTGCATCGTGCCCCGCCGCTCCGCGCGGCTCACATAGTGCTCGACCTCGTCCCAGAGCCAGGAGTAGCTTTCTCCCGTCATTTCGGAGCGGGCCTGGTGCACCTGCTCGAGATAGGAGAGATAGCGCTTTCCGGCGACGACCCGTCCGAAGTCGGAGAGTCCCGAGAGCTCGTCTCGGAGTCGGGTGACACTCCCTCCCTCGAGCCCTCGATGGGGACGAGGGACGTTCAAGAAGCGCTCCACGTTCTCGTTGGTCCCGATGAGCGCCACCAGGGCGGAGGAGCTCTCGAACAGAGAGAGCTCGCTCCCGAACGTGAGGAGGAAGCTCTTCACGTGTCGGGCGCGCTCCATTCGCGAGAGGTCGAAGCGATAGAAGTCCTCGTGGAAGCGACGGAGCTCGTCGAGCGCCATCGCGGCGTCGAGGTAGCTCCCCCAGACGTCGAGGAGAAACGCCTCCTCCTCGTCCGTCGGCAGCCGCGCCTCATCACGGGAGAAGAGATCGCGGTGCGACTCCATGAGCGCGACGAGCCCGCGAAGCGTCCGGTCCAGCTCGCGGAAGTAGCGGGCGTCGAGCTCCTGCGTACGGCGGAGATCGGGGTCGGCCATGGTGGTGAGGGCGGTGGATCGGCTCGAGAGCGCGACGGCGCCGATACCTCCGAGAGCGGCTACGGCGAATGCGGCGGAAGCCGCGGCGCGGCGACCGATCCTCCGATGACCGTTCCGTTCTCTCTCGATCTGCGCCCCGAGGGCGAACAGCGCAAGCCCGGCCGTCATGAGCACAAGAATCGCCACCACCACCGTCGGGAAGAAGCGCATCTCCCAATCGGAGGCCCAGTATCCGAAGGCGATTCCGAGCCCGAGCGACACCAGCACGTAGCCGCCGCTCAGCAGTCCGCGGCCCAGAGGAGGGCGAGGTCCGTCGTTCATGGATTGGGATTGACTTCGATCTTACGGGACGGGTGCGCTCCGAATCAAGACTCAGCTCAAACGAAGGTGCTCGGCGACCTTCGGGTCGCGGCGCACTCTCCAGATCCTGGAATCGAGGTAGTAGTGCTGCATGGCCCAGCCGAGGAAGAGCGTCGCCGCCACCCGGCCCCCCGGAGCGGCATGCTCGGGCCCCGCGAGGCCGGCGACGAGGCCCAGACCGTCGAGTCCGGCGTCGAGCGTCCGGGCGAGGCCCGATTTGACGAGCTCGACCCAGGGTCCCTGATACAGGAGCAGGGTGAACGCGAGACCGAGGGCGAAGTACGCGGGAACGGAGGCGAAGGCGCGTCGCGCCCAGCGAAACGAGGGCTCGGATCTCGAAAGGTACTTGTTTCGCCCGAAGGTCCAGACGATGCGGTGATACTGCAGGTTGTGCCCGACGGTGACGACCGGAACCACGAAAAGCGCGAGAAGCGGATGCGAGAACACCGCGAGGTGAAGGGGAACGATCGACAGGAGAAGCAGGAGCTTCGGTCCGTTGCGTGGCTGTCGCTGCCGGTATCGAATCGCCTGGAACGCGGCGTACGAAAGGATCGCCGCGGGGTATAGAGCGAGAATCAGCGGATGCAGGACCGAGGCCGGGGAATGACCTCCGAAGAGAGGCCGATCGAGACCGAGATCCGGCATTCCCGTCTCCCGATACCAGGGCGCGGTCATGAACAGGACGAGCGGAAGGTAGAGGGCGGCGTTGAAGAACCAGGCATCGGCGCCGTTCTCGAGGGGATCCTCGAAGTCGTGGTTTCGCCGTTTGTAAAGAACCAGGAACCCCCAATGCTGCCGGACCACGTGGTAGTAGGCCCATAACCGGAAGAAAACGAAGAACAGGTACGAGGGGAGAACCATCGTAGAAGGCGGGAGCGGAACTACGGAGCCCAGCAGGTAGGGGCCCAGGACCACGGCCGGTCCGAGGAGAAACCACGCGGTCGAGCCCAGCAGTACCGACCGGCGCTCCGCCCAATCGTCCGGGTCGAGCCACGTCCTCGCCAGCGTGGCGAAGACGTGAGGGGCGTCAATCAGAATCGCCCAGCTGGCGACGACGAGGAGCCCGAGCGTCAAGGGAAGGCTCAGTCCCAGGATCTCCAGACGGGCGAAAGGGTCGCGAATCGGATCGGACAGGCCCCTTCCCAGCAGGAGCACGAGGAGGACGTAGAGCCATCCCGCCAGACTCGAGCCGATGTACCACGTGAGATCCGCCGGCGCGGAGTGAAGGAACTTCCACCGTACGCGATCGGTCTCGGTGGCAGCCATGGGATTCTCCACGTATACTGAAAACGATCACCACAATCGAAGAGAGGCCCACCCATGCGAGTCGGCGACTACATGACACGGGATCCGATTACCGTCGAGGAGGACGCGAGCATGAAAGAAGCGATGCTCCTCCTCCGGAGCCATCACATCCGCCACTTGCCCGTCGCCACCGGGAAGCTGCTGGTGGGGCTGGTCTCCGATCGGGACATCAAGCGCGCATCCCCCTCGATCCTCCAGGGGATCGACAAGGCCGAGTTCGAGCAGCTCATGGAGGACACTCCCGTTTCCCGCATCATGACCCGCGAGCCCTTCACCGTGAACGCGACCACCCCTCTGGCGGAGGCGGTCACCATTCTGATCGAGAAGAAATTCGGGAGCCTCCCGGTGGTCGACGGGAAAGAGCTCATCGGGATCTTCACGGAAATCGACGCCCTCAAGGTGCTCCTCGAAACGCTCCACAAAAAATAAGAATCCAACGCAAGGGCGCAAAGGCGCAAAGGCGCACAGAAGAAAAAGAGGAATTGGGATTTCTTTGCGTCTTTGCGCCTTTGCGTCAAATTCCCCCTCTTCAAGTTCATCCTTTGTCGACGTCGACCGCTTCGAGCTTTCCCTTTCGCCCGTCGAGCTTCAGGGCTTTCTTCCCCTCGAGGATGTCGAGGAGGTCCTGCCCCACCAGCTCCCGTCTCCATCCTTCGAGCAGCGGAAGCGCGGGAAGCTGAGCGTGGTAGTGCGCCGCGGCCAGGGTCTTGAGATCTCCCCGGGTCGCGAGCATGGAGGGCGCGATTTCCTCGTCCGCGGCGCGGGCGTACAGCCACGCTTCGAGAAGCCTCGCCGTCGACTCCACCTCGTCCGGCATTTTGAGATGCGGCGCTTCGGAACGCACTTCCCTCACCGGCTCGGCGATCCCCGCGCGGACCGCGGCCACGATCGCCTCGCCGTCCTTGGACATCTGCTGCGGCTTCAACGAGCGGATCTGCCGCAGGCTCTTCACCGACTGGGGCCGCCGCCGCGCGATCTCGAGGAGGCTCTGATCCCGAAGGACCCATCCCCGGGGCAGGTTTCTCGAGCGTGCCGTGTCCTCCCGCCATGCGGCGACTTCCCGGAGCACACCGAGGCTCACCGCCGAAAGACCGGTCGCTTTCAACCGCGTGTAGAACTCCCGGGGCTCCGGAGCACGGTAGGTGGAATCCGACTCGAGCCGGGAGCCCTCTTCTCTCTCCCAGCCCGCCCGCCCGAGCTGCGATAGCCGTTCTCCCAGATGGCGGCGCACCTCGGGGAGGTATCGCACGTCCTCGAGCGAGTAGTCGATCTGAGCCTCGGTCAGGGGCCGCGCGGTCCAGTCGGTCAGGGTCTCGAGCTTGTCGAGCTGCACCCCGGTCACCTTGGCGACGAGGCGCGCGTAGGAGATCTGGTCCCCATAGCCGACGAGAGCGGCGGCGATCTGGGTGTCGAACACGTTTCGGGGAACGGAGCCCCCCGCCTCGTAGAGCACCGCGAAGTCCTGCTCGCCCGCGTGCACGATCTTCTCGACCTCGGGCGCGGCCACGAGCTCGAACAGGGGCTCCAGGGAGGAGAGCGTCTGCGGGTCGATCACCGCTTCGACTCCCGAAGCCGAGACCTGCACGATCCCGAGCTGGATGAAGAAGGTGCGTTCGCGCACGAACTCGGTGTCCATAGCGAAAGCGCCGCGGGTCGCGAGCTCGCGGCAGAGAATCTCGAGATCCTTCTGCTTCTCGATCACCCTGGGAGTCTGAAGGTCCGACCCCGAAGCTCCCCCTTTTCCGTGACGGGACATCGGCTTCATTTCGACAAAGTCACACGAAGGGCGATCCCCATGTCGACGCTGTTCAGGAACTCTCCGAAGCGGGGACTCAGAAGGCTCGCCACCACGTCACGGGGGTTGAAATGGCTCCCCAGGTTGTATGCTTGAAAACCCACGCGCACCTTCCTGCCTTTGATGGTAACGCCCTTGGTGACCCGCACGTCGAGGGAAAAGAAGTTCGGAAACCGACCGCTCCGGTTGCGGGGGCCCACGGGAAGATACTCCTCATCGAGAACAGTGTACGGAAAGCCCGACCGCCACTCGAGCCCCGGTCCGACCTCGATGTCCTTCGGGAGCGTCCATACGCCCCAGAGCAGCACTCGATTCGGCACGTCGAGCTCGAAGAGAGAGTGCTCGTTCTCGAAGACCAGCGGGTTCCGGAGATTCTGGTAGAGAGTACCGAAGTTGTTGAGGTCCCCGGTGGAACGGGCCTTCGAGTACGCGAGGAAGAGCTCGTTCTTCCCGCGCGTCACGCGAAAGGTGACGTCGAGCTCGCGATGCGTCGACTCTCCGTCCGAAGACAGCCGCAGCGTGCCGCGATCTCCCTCGACGATCCGATCCACCACCAGTTCCTCCGCGCCGTACCGCTCGCGGTACCCCACGCGAACGTCGAAGCCTTGTGCGATTTGCCGATCCAGCTCCACGTTCCAGGTCGTGCTTCGCGGCGAGTCGAGCCGTTCCGCGGTTACGTTCTCGAAGACGATGGGAGGGCCCTCCGGATTGCCGTCGGGACCGAAGCTCGTCTCCGCCCGTCGCTGAAAGCCGTCGAAGCTGCCCGCGTGCAGGTACACGTGATCGTGGAAGATGCCGAACCCGCCGCGCATCATCGTGCGCCCGGATTCGTCCAGGCCATAGGCGACGGCCAGCCGGGGCGAGAGCTGGTGGGCGTCGACGAGCTCGTCGTAGTCGTATCGCAGGCCCGCCTCGATCCCCAGACGCGCTCCGACCCGGAACCGGTCCTGGAAGTACCCCGAGAGCTCGTAGTCCGTGCCCTCGAGGGCGGGATCCCCCAGGAAGTCGACCCGGGTGAGGAGCCGCCCCGAGGCGTCGACGATCTCGATCGGCAGCCCCCGGTCGCTCCCCTCGAAACGGGAGCGGCCGACGCCGCCTCCGGCCTTCAGCACGTGGTCCCCGAACAGACCGGAAATCGAGCGCGTGACACTCGCCAGCAGATCGAACCGGCTGGTGTTCCGCTCGAGGTTGTTGAAGTAGTTGTCGCGGAGGCCGTCCGGGGTAAGCCGGGCGGCGCTCTCGGTCTTGGGTCGGAGCGACAGATCGTATTCCTTGACCGCGAGCGTGGTCTCGACGAGCATGCGGGCGAACATCGAGCGGCCGGATACCGCGGCGTTCCACCCCCAGCTATGGAACTCGGGAGTCGCCTCGGAAGTGGTCAGGGCATTGAGCCCCAGATTGTCGGTCTCTCCCGGGAAGTAGGAGAACGTGGTGGTGAGGTCGTGCTTGTCGGCGATGCGCCAGTCGAACTGCGTGAAGGAGTCGTAGCTCTCCAGCACCTGCTCGTCATCGCCGCTTACGACGTCGTAGGTGCGCGAGCGCACGAAGCGATAGGCCAGGCCCTGCGAGAACCAGACTTTCCCTTTCTTCAGCGGTCCGCTCACGGCGACCTGGGGAACGAAGGCCCGGATCCCCCGGATCTTGCCGTCGCGGAAATTGAGCTTCGGAAGGAGGTCCCCGGTGTCGACGTCCCATTCGTCCGTCCCCCCGCGGGTCTTGATCTCCGCGACCGCCGCCGTGACCCGTCCGTACTGCGCTGAGTAGGGAATCTGGGTCACCTCCACCTCTTCGATGGCCCTCAGCGGAAGCTCGATGGCGAAGTCCCCGGTCACGGGGTCGGTAACGTTGGCGCCGTTGACGAGCAGAATCGACTGGCTGGGCCGCGAGCCGCTGAAGCTCAGCTTGCCTTCGGGATCGCGGACGACGCCCGGGATCAGCGGGAAAGCGTCCTGAAAACGGTCGGTGGCGAGCGGGAGAAGGTCGAGCTTCTCGACTTCGAGCGTCTCCGAAGCGGTGGGCTCGGCCAGCTCGACCACGGGCGATTCGCCGTGGATCTCGACCGTCTCGGAGTACCTCGGAAGGGAAAGGGAGAAATCGGCCCGCGTCTCCAGACCGCCGGCCAACTCAACTTGAGACGTGTGGTCCTCGTAGCCGGGAAGAATCGCGAGGAGCCGATACACCCCCGGCGGCAGGTCGGCGAAGACGAACTCCCCGTCGGGACCGGTCATCCGGCGTCCCCATTCCCCCTCGCCGCTCGCCGGGCTCAAGATCAAAACCACGTTCGGCAAAGGGTCGCCGGCGGGGCTCGTGACCTTTCCCGACAACTTTCCCGTTTCCTGGCCGAAGGCCGCGGCGATGAGGAACAGCAGGGATGCGGTCATGCTCGATTCAAGATCTCCCGATGGACGCGAGGTTCCTTGGGCTGGCCGGCCCGTGGAGTTTACCACGCGGGTCTCCCCTCGGGGCTTCATTTGGTAGAATCGATCTCGAATCCCGGCACGAATCGAGCGCGAGAACGATGGCTTACGTTCTGGGCACCGCCTTCACTCTCTGGATGGCGGTCGAGTGCGTCCGCCGCGGCCAGGCGGCTCCCTGGCTCTTTGTGATCCTCGTCTTTCCCGCCGTCGGGGCGGCGGTCTATTTCTTCGCCGAGGTCGTCGGTCCGCGCGCTTTCGTCTCGCGAGGACCCCGGCCGGCGTCCAGTCGGGAGATCGCCCGCCTCCAGTCGGAAGTGAAGAGGCTGGACAACGCCGAGGCCTGGACCGACTATGCGCACGCGCTCCGGAGCCGCAAACGCTTTCCCGAGGCGCTCGAAGCGGCGGAGAAGGCCGCCGCCCGCGACCCGCAGAGCATCCGGGTCCTCTACGAGCTCGGGCTCTCGCAGATGGGCTGCCAGAAGTTCGCGGAGGCGGCGGGCTCCCTCGCCCGCGTGGTGGAGGAGGCTCCGGGCCACGACTCCGGGGAAGCCCGTTACGCGTTCGCCGTCGCCTGCGAGAAGAGCGGCAACAAGGAGGGGGCGCTTCGCACGCTCGAGGCACTCGCTCGCACCACCTCGCTTCCCAAAGTGCTCTTTCACCTCGCCGCCCTCCAGGCCGAAGCCGGCGAAGCCGGAGCGGCGCGAGAGTCGCTCCAGCGCATCATCGACGAGTCGGAGTACGTCCCCTCCTATCACCTCCGCGAGGTTCGTCCCTGGGTGAGGAAGGCGAGAAAGGCGCTGTCGTCGCTCCCCCGCCCACTCAGAGTCGCTTTGAGGATGAGAACGGTGGCGTCGTCGAGGGGGGCTCGCTCTCCGAATCGGCGAACGTCGGCGAGAAGGGCGTCCGCGATCTCTGCTGCGGTTTTTTGCTGGTGACGCTTCAGCGCTTCGATGAGACGGGACCGGCCGTAGTCCTCGTCCTTGGCGTTCGAGGTCTCGGTGATGCCGTCGGTGTAGAGGCACACCATATCGCCCGTCGAGAGCTGAACGAACTGCTCGAAGTAGCGGGGGGCGTCGAAGAACCCGAGAGGAAATCCTCCCGAGCGCAGCAGATCCACCTCGCCCGACGCCCGCAGCACCACCGGCGGGAGGTGACCGGCGTTGACGTAGATCATGCGCCGCGCCTGGACGTCCAGCACCGCGTAGAACAGCGTGACGTACTTCGCCCGGACCCGGGTCGAAGTATTGATGAACTCGTTCGCGTGCCGGAAGACGGAACGGAGGGCGAGCTCGCGCTTCGCGAGCGTGTAGAGCGTCGCCCGCATCGCCGCTACCACCAGGGCCGCGGGAACTCCCTTCCCGGAGACGTCCGCCATCGCGATTCCCCAGCGGTCGTCGACGAGCGGTATGAAGTCGTAGTAGTCCCCTCCGACCTCGAAGCAGGGCTCGATGACCGCGGCCACGTCGAATCCCGCGAGCTTCGGGATCTCGCTGGGAAGGATGCCCGCCATCACCTGACGCGCGACCTCCATCTCGCCTTCGAGCCGCCGCTCGTCGTCGAGCACCTGGGTGTAGAGAAGCGATCTCTCGACCGCGGCGGCCGACGCTCTTCCGAAGCTCATCAACATCTCGAGCGAATCGTTGTCGAAACGGCCGGCCTCGTTGGACTCGAGGACCAGCGCGCCCAGAAGCCTTCCCGCTCCGCCGACGATGGGCGCGGCCATGGCCGATCGCGTCGCCGGGCGGAGCTCGGAGGAGAACGGGGAGCCTTCCTCGACGACGCCGAAGAGCGCCGCCTTCCCCGTTTCCAGGACGCGGCCCACGATTCCCTTCCCTACCTCGGCCCTCGGCCGCTCCCGATCGGCCTCGCCGTCGTTCCGGCTCCTCTGGCAGACGATCTCGGTTCCTTCTCCCAGAACTTTGACTGCTATGGTGGCGCTGTCGCTCCGGAACAGCGCGCGGAGGCCCGCCAGGACCTGGTCGGCGGTGCGGTTCAAGTCGTTCGAAGCGCCGATGGCCGCGAAGCTCTCGACGATCGCGCGGGGCTCGCCCGCCCCGCGGCGCTCCAGAGGCGCGGTGGGAATCAACGGAGAGGGCTCAGCGGTCTTGGACACGACCCCACAGTCTAACAAAGCGGCGGAAGGTTTGATAATTTGCGGGGTCCGAGGCAAGTACTTCGAACGGTATCGCGAGGGAACGAACGTCGTGTCGCTCCAGCCGGACGTCGCCGCCGTATTCCGAAGCTCCGAAGCGGTCAATCGAGCGCTACGCGAGCTGATAGAGATCGCACGAAGGCAGGCCGGAGCTGCCGTCCGCGAGGGTTCGGAATAGCTTCCGCAAAGAAGTCTCCGACAACCTCTGGTCCGTCTGCTTTCACGCTCCCTTGAGGTCCCGGCGAGCACTTGTCCGCGGAGCGTGTCGGGAAGATGTAGGCTTAACGACCAGAAAAGGTCTTCCCATGATTGGGCGAAGGCTCGGCCACTACGAGATCGTCGAAAAGCTCGGCGAAGGAATGGGATCCGTCTACCGGGCTCGCGACACCACTCTCGGCCGCGACGTGGCGCTGAAGCTCCTGCCTGAGTTCGTGGCGGGCGATGGGGAGAAGATCGCGCGCCTCGAACGGAGGCGCGGCTTCTCGCTTCAACAACCTCTTCAAGATATTCAGCGTCGGCGACGTGCACGTCTTCCCGTCGCGCGAGTCCGGACCCTACCTCGGCCCGCCGCTTCGGATCTGGGGCAACGGTTTCGGCACGAGCCTCTGGCGGGAGCCGGTCACCGGCTGGGCTCTCCAATAGCGCCTTTTGTGCCGACGACTTGACCCTCGTCAGCACCGCTCCTACACTGGCGCAGGGGGGAGCTCGTCGTGGAGCGCCAGGAAGGTGATTTGACCCGCCTCCTGCAGGCCTGGAGCAAGGGCGACGACACGGCGCGCGATGCCGTAGTGCCTCTCCTGTACGCCGAGCTCCGCGGCCGTGCGGCGGGGATTTTGAGACAGGAAGGTCGCATCCATACCTTCTCTCCCACCGACCTCGCCAACGAAACCTATCTGCGCATCGTGAGGCAGACGACCGAGTGGAGGAATCGCGATCAGTTCTTCGGAGTTGCGGCGCGGCTCATGCGCCGCATCCTCGTCGATCACGCGCGAGCCCGGAAGGCGGAGAAGCGCGGGCGCGCTCTCAAGGTGACTCTGGTCGAGGGAAGCGTGGCGGCACCGCCCGAGCCCGTCGATCTCATCGAGCTCGACGAGGCGCTGGCCGAGCTCGCCCTTCTCGACGAGCGTCAGGCGCGGCTCGTGGAGCTCCGGTTCTTCGGTGGGCTTTCCCACGAGGAAAGCGCGTCGGCTATGAAGATATCCCCCTCGACCGCGAAACGGGAGTGGGCGATGGCGAAGGCCTGGCTCTATCGTCGCGTAACAGGGCGCCGTGACCGATAAGAAGGAAGCGCCGGACTGGGCGCATCTCAAGGTCGTTCTCCAGAGAGCGCTCGAGGAGCCGCCCGAGGTGCGGCCGGCGCTCCTCGATCGGGCTTGTGCCGGCGACGATGACTTGCGCCGCGAGGTCGAATCGCTTCTCGCCGCTCACGACGAGGCGCAGGGATTTCTCTCGAGACCGGCGGCGGAGTCGGGTGTCCCCATCGGTGAAGGCCGTCGCATCGGACCCTATCGTGTCACTGAACGAAATCGGCCGCGGCGGCATGGCCGTCGTCTATCGGGCCGTCCGGGATGACGACCTCTTCCGGAAGACCGTCGCCCTCAAGCTGATGAGCAGCGTCGGTTCCGAAAACCTCCTCCGCCGTTTCTTCCAGGAGCGGCAGATTCTCGGCCGCCTACAGCATCCGAGCATCGCCGCGGTGTTCGATGCAGGAGCGACGGAGGAAGGACAGCCGTATCTCGTCATGGAGCTCGTCGATGGACGGCCCATCACGGAGTATTGCGAGGTCTCGGGGATCGGCATGAAGAGGCGGCTCGAGATGTTCCGCTCCGTGTGCGAGGCCGTCCACTACGCGCATCAGAACCTCGTCATTCATCGGGACCTGAAGCCCGCGAACATCCTCGTAGATGCGAACGGAACGCCGAAGCTCCTCGACTTCGGAATCGCCAAGCTCCTTTCGGCGGGAGAGGATGGCGACGAGCCGCCGACGCAGACGCTCGCGCCCATGATGACGCCGGAGTACGCGAGCCCGGAGCAGATCCGAGGTGAACCCGTTACCACTGCCAGCGACGTGTATTCGTTGGGCGTCCTGCTGTACGAGCTGCTCACGGGGTCGCGTCCCTACGCGGTCCGAACCGAATCACTGGAAGAGATCGTTCGCGCGGTATGCACCGTCGAGCCGCCATCCCCCAGTGCGGCCGCGAGCTCGCGCGGCGCCGAGCTTCGCGGCGACCTCGACACGATTGTTCTCAAGGCGCTGCGCAAGGAGCCCGCGCGCCGCTACCTCTCGGCGCAGGAAATGGCGGAGGACGTCCGGCGATACCTGGTGGGGTTGCCGGTCCTGGCCCGTAAGGACACGGTCCGCTACCGGCTGGGAAAGTTCGTGGGCCGGCACCGGGTCGGCGTCGGCGCGGTCGCACTCGTGGCGACGAGCCTCGTGGGCGGCATGGTGATGACCGTCCGCCAGGCGCGCATCGCGGAGGCGAACCGCCTTCGTGCCGAGCGTCGCTTCGACGAAGTCCGGGGGCTCGCGAACTTCGTGTTGTTCGACATGCACGATGCGATCGCCCCTCTGCCCGGCTCGACGCCGGCGCGCAAGCAGCTCGTCGAGAAGGCCCTCGAGTATCTCGACGGTCTGGCCGGTGAAGCCGGCACGGATCCTGTGCTGAGCGCGGAGATCGCCCGGGGTTACCAGCGGCTCGCCATGGTCCAGGGATTTGGTGTGGCCGCCAACCTCGGCGACAGCGCCGGAGCGCTCGAAAGTATCCGCAAGGCCATCCGCTTGCTCGAGCCGCTGAGGGCGGCGGCGTCTACGGATCCGGTTCACACCGCCGAGCTCGCTTCGTGCTACGGCGTCCTGGCCCGGATCCTGCGGCAACAGGGTGAGGCCGGGGAGGCCGGGGCCGCCTTCGAGAAAATGAAATCGCTGCTCGAGTCGATCCCCTTGCGGCACGCCGAGGACACGATAGTTCTCAGCGCCTGGGAGGAGTTCCACGCCAGGGTTGCCGGCCAGCAGGCCGCCGCCGGAGACCTTCAGGCTCTGCGTGAGACACGCCAGCGACAAGTGGACCTCGCGGAGAAGCTCCAGGCCCGGGAGCCGGCGAGCCGCGGCCGCCAGCGCGACCTCGCCCTCGCCTACAAGAGTCATGGGGCCGTGTTGGAGGCCCTCGAAGAGTGGACTCAGGCCCGCGCACTGTACGAAAAGGCGCTGGAGCTGGACCGGCAGCTCGTTGAAGACGAGCCGTCCAACCCCTACTCCAAGCTCGACCTCTCGTTCAGCCATGCGTCGATCGCGTCGCTTCGGCGCGCCCAGGGCGATCTCGAGGGCGCCGCTGGCGCGTACCGGACCGCCCTGCAGCTCCGACAGGAGGTCTTCGCCGCTGATCCCGACAACGAGTTCGCCTTCAGAAGCCTCGTGCGCGCCCATCACTCGCTCGCGAACGTACACGCGAGGAAGCCCGACCTCGACGGTGCGATCATCCAGGAGCGCGCAGCATTGGATCTGCGGAAGGAGTGGGAGAAGAAGCACCCGTCGAAGTACGGCAACACAGCCTGGCAGGCGTCATTTCACAAGGCAGTCGGTGACGACGGCGCGGTCGCCGCGTCCCTGCCTGGCCTCGAAGACGCACGCCGCCGCGAGCACTGGCGGCGGGCCCGGGCGGAGTACGAGCGCGGGCTCGCGATCTGGCGGTCGCTGGCGAACGGCCGGCCGCTCGAAGGCGAATATGCGGCAGAGCCGAAGCAGCTCGAGGAGGCGATCGCCAAATGTGACGACGCCCTCGCCGAGCTGGCGTTGCGCGAGGAGCGCCTCGAACCCAAGAGACCAGCTCATGGCTAGCTAGCGACGGCCCCGCGCGGCCGCATCTCAAGAACGTCCTCCAAACCGCGCTCGACCAGCCGCCCGAAGCGCGCGCACGCCTCGCCAGCATCGAGGCCGATTTCTCGGAGAGCCTGCGGCTCGAGGGTCGACTCGAAGAATCCGCCTCGGTGAGCCACGAGGCTCGCGTCATCCTGAGCGAGCTCCTCGGGGCCGAGCCCCAGAATCCGATGTACACGCGGGGCGTCATCGTCGCGCGCTCCTACGAGGCGGACGCCCTCGAAGCTCTTGGAAAGTACCGCGACGCGGTCGGAATTCGCGAGCGGGCCGTCGAGGTATCGCGGGACTTTCTTGCTTCCGACGAGAAAAACGCCGGCACTCCTCGGCGTAGCCATCACCGCGAGGCGTCTCGGTGGCGCCCTATATCTTTCCGGCGACGCCGAGGGCGCTCTCGCGAGCCTGCGCGAATCCGTGGAGGTAGGCGAACGTGCGCTCGCCGCTTCGTCCGGCGCCGCGTGGGCAGCGACCGAGCTCGCGGGCGCTTACGCCCAATGGGCGGAGGTACTGAGCGGCAGCGAGGCTCCCACGGCGAGACCTGCGTACCGCTGAAGAGGGCGTTTGCGCTCTGGGACGGACTGAGGGCCGAAGGAAGGCTGCCGCCTGACGTCGAGCCGGACTACGAGAGGCTTCGAAGTCTCCCCGTGCAGTGCCCTCCGGCCTGAGGGCCGGCGTCTTTTTTCATCCCCTCTGACACCTTTTCCTCCTCGTTTACGCGTCTTGTGCGGGGCTCAAACCAATCTGGGTTCGAGCCGACCTGCGAATCTCTCGCATCGCACTGAGCGGGCCCGGGTTTCGGGTCATAGCACAGGAGGACGAGCCGATGAAGAACCACTTTGGAACAAACGCGCTGATCGCGGCGCTCGTATTGGCCCTTTCGACGATGGCAGTCGCGCAGGAGAAACTAGCCGGCGCGCCGAGCGAGGGGATTAAGGTCCACGGCCACTGGACGATCGAGATTCGCAATCCCGATGGCTCTCTCGCCTCCCACTCAGAGTTCGAAAACTCTCTGGCGGACTCTGGCAAGTGGCATCTCGCAGGCATTCTGGGGAAGTTCTACACCGTTGACGCTTGGGAAATAGTACTCGTGGGCTACGGAATCCTCGTCGTCGTCAGGGCTAACCACCAGGATGGGAAGGGTTTCGCAGGCTCCGGCTCAATCTCCAACCCTGGCTCGGAAGTTGCTATCCGCCAAGAGCAGACCATAGGAGCCATGCGATTTCCAAAAAGGGAGGAACCCCATGACCTCGTTACTTTCACCGTTGCGATTCGCCTCGACCTTGTCCGTTCTGGCGGCCTGCTTCTGGGGCGCCCCGGCGTCCGCAGCCATCTACGTCAAGAACACGAACGACTCGGGGCCGGGATCGCTTCGGGATGCCATCCTCAGGGCGAACGCCGCCCCGGGACCCGAGACCATCCTGTTCCAGATGTGGGGAAAGAACGCCCCGTACAACCCCCCGTACATCATCTCTCCCACGTCGCCGCTGCCGCCGATCACGAACACGGTCTCGATCCTCGGGCCCAACAATTTCGACGTCGTACTCGACGGCAGCCGGGCAGGAGGCAGTGCAGACGGACTCTTCTGCAAGGGACGGGATCCACGGTGCAGGCGATGGTGGTCAACGGTTTTGCCGGCGCTGGCATCGTCCTGGGGGGCGGGGGGCGCCACAAAATCGACCGTAACCGTATCGGCACGGACGCAGCCGGGCTCACTGAGATCGCGCAACTTCGTCGGGATTGTCGTGTCGTCCTCCAATAACCAGATCGGGGTGGGCGGCGGGAACATCGTCTCGGGAAATTGGGCTGGTATCGACATTTGCGGCTCATGGAACCAGGTGCAGGGGAACTACATCGGTCCCAACGTCTCCGGCCAGAACTTCGACCCTAGCAGGGGCCCGCACCAATTGGCGGGCGTCAAAATCAGTTGTTTCAGCACGCGCAATACCATCACGAGCAACCTGATCACTGCCGCGTACGACGGCGTTGCATTGCGGGATACGTCGTTGAACGTGATCGTGGCCAACAGGATCAGTATAGTGGCGCCGACGCCCCAGGACATAGGATGGACGGGCATGGCCATAGGGCTCTACGTTAATGCCAATGACAACGTCATCGGATCCCCGGTGGCGGGAGGCGAAAACATCATCGCGCACTACCAGCGGAATAGGCATCTGGGTTTGTCCAGTGGCTCGCGGCAACTCGATCCGGGGGAATCGGATCTACGATCTCAAGAATGGGGATCTGCCCATCGACCTTCACTCATTTGGTTCAGGACCGCCAAACGACCCACAGGACGCGGATTCCGGAGCCAACAACCTCCAGAACTCGCCCCGCATCATCGACGCCTTTGTCAACGGATTCACCATACAGGTCTTCGGCGAGCTGGAAAGCAAGCCCTTCTCGTCCTACGTCGTCGACGTGTACGCGAGCCCGGTCGACACCGGGAACGGTTCGTGCGAGACCCCCTATTACCTGGGATCGACCTCGGTCACCACCGACGCGATCGGGCGGGCCTTATTCTTCCTGACGAGTCCCACCTCCTTGCCCTGGCCCCCGTACCAGTTCGTGGGGGCGACGGCCACCGCGGCGACGGGTTCCATCGACACCTCCGAGGTCTCGCCTTGCCGAATCGTGCTCGGCCGCTTTCCGTAATCAATCCCAGGAAAGCTCGAGCGGCTGGCTCATTTCGGAGCGGAGTGAACCGGGTTATCCCTGAAAAAAGACCTCCGCGGACACCGTCGGGATCCCGAGCCTGGCGGCGAAGCCCCGGTCGGCGGCCGAGGTTTCGATCAGAAGCGACCGCGCCGGATCGATAGCGTGTCGCTCTAGAAGCAGCACTCCCAGGCCCGGGAGCGGCTTCCGGCACCAGCAGACGGGAGGACCCGCCCCGTGCGGACAGAACTCGACTTCGATCTCGAGCCCGAGAAGCTCGTTCGTCTTCTGGAAGCACGCGCGGGCCGTCTCCTCCGGAATTTCCGGCTGATAGGAGACGCCCAGCAGTCGAAAACCCTCCGCGGCATAGCGGCTCAGGATCTCGCGGCGGTGGGGAAGGATCTCGACGTCTTCGGGACGAGCGGGCCGCGGCGCGCGAAGAACTCCATCGTACTCGAAGAACAGAGCCCGCCCACTTCTCTCGGGACGCGATTTTCGTTCGAACGACAGAGTCTCGATCCGAACGAAGCCTTCCTCGGGCCGCGGAGGTTCGAGCCTCTGCCGGAATCGAAACTGCGCGTCGGGAGGAAACGAGTTCGGGTCCCTCCGCGATACCGACGCCATCTCCTCGGGCGAGAGCAGGCGCCCGTACTTCTGGACCATCCGCTCGACCGCGTTCACCTGGGCGTCTTCGAGAGACGTCTGGAGCCAGACGCAGGAGACGGGAACTCCGTGCCTCCACGAAGTCTCGAGCACGTCGTATCGCGAGGCGCGCTCCGGATAGGTGTTGTCGAGAACGAGCTTCCTCGCTCCAAGCGAGAGCTTGCGGTCGAGCTCATCCCGGATTTTCGAGAGACGGCCGCCCTCGAGATCGCGGCTGAGAAGCTCGTAGCCTCGCTCGACCCAGCGGCCGGCTAGCGTCGACTTCCCCGCCCCCGGGTACCCTACGAAAAGGACGACCTCGCCTTCGGCCTTCGCGGAATCGGGAGCGAGCGACTTTCGCGGAATCCGGAGGAGCTTCGCCGCGGGAAACGCGCGCTCGAGCTCTTCGAGATCCTCCTCGGTGAGCCCGATGGACGGGGCTCTAAGGATGGATTCGACGCTCGCGCGACGGCTCGCGCCGGGAATCGGAATCACGCTCGGGTGCAGCGTGAGAAGCCACGCTAGCGCGACCTCCTGGATCGTCGCACCTCGGCGCGCCGCGACGCGCTGCAGCGCCGCATCGCGTTCGAGCTTCCCCCGGCCGCGGTAGCCGCCGAGCGGGCTGTGGGCGAGGAGCGCGATTCCCCTCTCGGCGCAGAGCTCGGCGACGCCGTTCTTGAGCGGCGTGAGATCGAGGGGACTCAAAGCCACCTGGACGCTCGCGACTTCCAGGATCTCGCAGGCGGTCTCGAGCTCTTCGAGGCCCACGTTCGAAAGCCCGACGCGGCGGACCTTGCCTTCCCGCTGGAGCGCCAGAAGCGCGCGGAGCGACGTCGCGAGCGGCACCTTCGGATCGGGTGCGTGGAGCTGATAGAGATCGATCGCTTCCACCCCGAGGTTTCGAAGACTGGCTTCGCAAGCCTCCCTCAAGTGCCTGGCCCGCCCGTCGGGAATCCACTCTTTGCCCCGGCGGACGAGTCCGCCCTTGGTGGCGACGACGACGTCGCGGCGGTCGCCGCTCCAGGTCCGGAGGGCCTCCCCGAGGATCCTCTCGTTCGCTCCCGGATCGGCCGGATCTCGCCCGTAGACGTCGGCGGTATCGAAGACCCGGATTCCCCCGTCGAGCGCTCGATGCAGAAGCTCGATCGCTTCTTCTCCCTCGAGCCGCATCGTCCCGAGGCCCAGTCGGAGCGCTCCCGCGGGAATCCGCATCCGCCCAAGCCTAGCTCGATCGGGACGCGTTTCGCCGGGACTTCCACATGACACGGACCGTCGGGACGCATATACTTTTCCGATGAAAAAGCATGACCTTTTTCTCACGGTCGCGGTTCTCGTCGCTCTCTCGTCACCGGTCCAATCCCAGCCGAAGCCAGAGCTCGACCTCTGCGTGTCGCCGCCGGGTGCGCAGCCTCTCCTTCCGGCGCGTCTGATGGAAGGGCAAGGCAAGACCGACATGCCGGTGACGACGAGTTCCGAAGAGGCGCGTCGCTTCTTCAACCAGGGCGTGGCTCAGATGCATTCGTTCTGGACGATCGAGGCGGAGCGGTCGTTCCTGCAAGCGGCTGCTTTGGATCCCCAGATGGCGATGGCCTACTGGGGCATGGCTCTCGCGGCCGCCGGGGATTACCGGCCGGCGTTTCAGTTGCTACGTGGTCCGAACGAGGGCGGGAGGGGGAATGCGCCGAAGCCAAGCCCCGAGGGGACCGACATCCCTCGCACGCTGAATGGCGCCGCCATCGACCCAGAGGTCCGGGCGCGCGAGAGCATCGCGAAAGCGATGGAGCTTCGCGACAAGGTGACGGAGAGGGAGAGGCTCTACATCGAAGCGCTCGCCGCCCGACGGGAGGCCGATAAGAGCGCCCAGGAGCGCGACGCCGCCTATATCGCCGGGCTCCGAAAGCTGGTTGCCGCCTACCCCGACGACCTCGAAGCCCGGTCCATGCTCGGCCTCGCGCTTCTCGACGGGTACGATTCCGTCACTCGGATGCCTCGCACCCATACGCTCGAAGGTCTGGCCCTCCTCGAGGAAGTGGTGGTCCAGGACGACGACCATTTCGGCGCTCATCATTATTTGATCCACGGCTACGAGGGGAGCACCCGGCCGGACAAAGCCTGGTATGCCTGCAAGCGCTATCCGGAGCTCGTCCCGAACATTCCCCACGCGCTCCACATGCCCGGACACATCTACGCCCAGAGCGACCGCATCGACGACGCCATCCATTCGTTCGCTTCCGCCGCCGAGAACGAGCTCGGCTACATGAACGCCGACATCCTCTTTCCCAACGGGCACCACGCGCACAACGTCCACTTTCTCGTTCACTCTCTCAATCTCGACGGGCGCTTCCAGGATTCGATGGAGCGGTCCCGCCACGTGCTGTCCTTCAAGGAGACTCCGCGCGAGCGCGACGGCATCAACCAGCGCACCGCCTATCGCCAGGGCTACTTCATGCTGGTCAAGACCCTGGTGCGTTTCGAGCGTTGGGATTTGATCCTGGACGGAGAGACCATTCCGATCTACGACAAGCCCGAGCAGAACGCCTGGCGCTATTGGGCCACCGGCCTGGCTCGAGCCTATCGGGGCGAGCTCGACGAAGCCCGCGAGTCACTCGCCGCCCTCGAGAAGAACCGGGTAGCGACCTATTCGAGCCAGGAGCCCCTTGCCGTAGCGGCGCTCGAGCTCGAAGCGACCATCGCCGGTCTCGCGGGGGACGCGGGGAAAGCTCAGGAGCTCTTCCGTCAGGCCGCCGACCGGGAGAAAGCCCAGCTCTACACCGAGCCTCCCGCGTACCCGCGGCCGGTCGTCGAAGGCCAGGGGAGCCTCGCGCTTTCACTGGGAGACTTCGCCACTGCGGAGCGCGCTTATCGAGAAGCGCTGGAGCGCGAGCCGGGGGCGGCCGCGCCTACTTCGGGCTCGCCGCCGCACTCGAAGGCCTTGGCAGGACCGAGGAAGCCCGGGAAACCTTCGAGAAGGCCGTTCAGGCCTGGAACCAGGCCGATCCCGACCTGCCGCAGATGCGGAAAGTCGAAGCGCACCCGACGGCGGCGTCGGGCTCCAAAGACTAGCGGGAGCCGCCGCTCGCGGAGTTCTGTTCGAGGACTGCCTCGAGCAAATCGCCGAGCTGCTTTCCGCTGAAGTCCTTCCCCTCTATGGTGGCCGCGAGACGGCCTTCGCGATCGATGATGGCCGTCTGGAGACTGTGAGTCAGAAGGCCTTCGTCGGGCCAGTACTCGATGCCGAACGCGGCGCACACCCGATCGATCGCCTCGAGCGAGCCCGTCAGGAAGTGCCAACCTTTCACGTCCGCCCCGAAGTCCTTGGCGTAGGACCGCAGAACGTCCGGGGTATCGAACTTCGGGTCGAAGGAGATGGTCAAGAGCACCAGGTCGCTATCCAGGCGAGCGCCGAACCTCCCGCTCACCTCTTTGAAGTGATCGACCATCCGCGGACAGTAGTCGGGAAGCGGGCACCGGGAGTAAATGAAGTTCACCGCGACGACTCGCCCGCGAAGCGAGCTCAGGGAAACCCGATTCTGGTTCTGATCGACGAGCTCGAAATCCGGAAGCAGCTCCCCTACCGGAACCAGAGTCGGTTTCGCCGGGCTGAGAAGCATTCCCGCGTCCGTGGGTGAGGCCGACACCACCCGAAGCCGCTCCACCCAGCTTTCCTCTCCCCGCACCACCAGCCGGAACTGAACCCGGTCGCCGGGCTCTAGCCGGGCGAGCTCCCGCCGCTGCCGCACGGAGAACGGCATCGCCATCGCGTCCATGTATCCCGGAATGGCCTCGTGCGAGAGAGTCACCGTAGCCCCGGGCTCGTCGACGCGCAGGACCAGCCCGCGAACCTCATAGGACTTGGCGCAGCCCGATGCGATGAACGCTGAGAGGAGCAGACCGCACCCGACGGAACCGGTGCGGGCACCCTTGCGCGAAAGTCGATTCACGATGCGAATCTTACCTCCAAAGAGCACATTGGCCAGGCGCGGTTCGATTGGGATATCTTGCGCGCGATGCTCCTGTCCTTCTTCCCCATGGACCGCGCCTCCTCGGACCTCCCGACTCGCGGGAGATGATCGATCGAGGCGATCGAGAAGCTTCACGCCAAATGACCGACGCGGTGCGGAAGTCGCTCCTCGAGCTCGAGACGAAGGCGCGCGAGCTCGAGCCTCCGGCCGACGTCCGGCGCCGGCTCTTCTCCGAGGTCGCCGCCTACGCCGAGGAGTTTCTTTCGAAGCTTCCCGATCTGCCCGCGTTCGTCGAGACCGAAGACCGGGGCGTCGGGATTCTCGAGACTCCCATCGGCGAGGAGCCGCGGCCGCTCTCTCATCTCCTCGATCATCTCCGGCGCGACGTGGATCGGCCCGGTCTGAATCCCGCCTCGGGGGGACACCTCGGTTATATCCCCGGGGGCGGCCTCTATGCGTCCTCCCTCGGAGACTTTCTCGCAGCGGTCACCAATCGCTATGCGGGGGTGTTCTTCGCCTCGCCGGGGGCGGTGCGCATGGAGAACATGCTCCTCGAGTGGATGAGCGGCCTCGTGGGCTTTCCGAAGGAGACCGCGGGAGGCAACCTCACCTCCGGCGGCAGCATCGCGAATCTCATGGGGGTGGTGACGGCGCGGGACGCCCACGGAATCCGGGCGCGCGACGTCGAGCGCGCGGTCATCTACGCGACCGAGCAGGCCCACCACTCGGTGACGAAAGCCATCCGCCTCGCGGGACTCTCGGAGGCGGTCCAGCGTCTCGTGCCCCTGGACGAGCGCTACCGGATGCGCGCCGATGCGCTCGAGAGGTCGATCGCGAGCGACCGCGCGGCCGGTCTCCTTCCGTTTCTCGTTATCGCGAGCGCGGGCACGACCGACACCGGTGTCGTCGATCCCATCGAGGAAATCGCGGCGATCTCCCGGAAAGAGAGTCTCTGGCTGCACGTCGACGGCGCCTACGGCGGGTTCTTCATCCTCTGCGACGAGGGGAAACGGGCCCTCGGCCGGCTCGACGGATCCCACTCCCTGGTGATGGATCCGCACAAGACGCTCTTTCTCCCCTACGGGTCAGGCGCAATCCTCGTCCGGGATCGGGGAAAGCTCCTCGAGAGCCACCACTACACCGCCAACTACATGCAGGACGCGCTTTCCGCCCGGGACGAGCTGTCGCCCGCCGACCTATCGCCCGAGCTCACGAAACACTTCCGCGGGCTTGAGGCTCTGGATGCCTCTGCTCCTCCATGGGCTCGCGCCCTTCCGGGCCGCGCTCCAGGAGAAGCTGCTTCTCGCCCGGTACTTCCACGAGCGGATCTCGGAACGTCCCGGCTTCGAGGTAGGGCCCTATCCGGATCTCTCGGTCGTCACTTTCCGCTACCGCCCCTCGAGCGGCGACGCCGACGCCTTCAACAAGAAGCTCGTCGAGGCGATTCACCGCGACGGACGGGTTTTCCTCAGCTCGACGATTCTCGATGGACGATTCACTCTGAGGCTCGCCGTGGTCTCGTTCCGCGTCCATCTCCAGACCATCGACCTCGCGCTCGAGATCCTGGACCACGAGGTGCGCCGGCTGGAATCGGCGTGAGCTATTGCGACGCCCGAGCCCGCTCGGGATAGAGCGTGAGCTTCTGCACTCTCCAGTTCGTGATCTCGCCCACGTAGAGCACGTTCTCGTTCCGGCAATCCATCTCGTGGGTGGAGCCGAACTCCTTCAGGAGCTTTCCCGCCCTACCGAACTTGCCCACGATGGTGCCGTCGAGCTCCATCTTGTAGATCTCGCCGTCGTCCATGTTGGCGGTCGCGTTCGAGTTGGAGCTGTAGAGGTACTGATGGGGGCCGGGAGTGATGCAGAGCGCCCAGGGCGCGCCCGCGTTCAGGAACTGGGTCTTGAAGTTGCCGTCGTTGTCGAAGACTTGAATGCGCCGGTTCCCCCGGTCGCCCACGTATACGTTTCCCGCGGCGTCGGTCGCGATGGTGTGGAGGGTGTTGAACTGGCCGGGCTCCGTTCCCTTCGCTCCCCAGGACTTGAGGAACTTTCCGTTCTTGTCGAACTTCGCCACTCTCGAATTCCCGTATCCATCGGAGACGAAGATGTTCCCCGCCGCGTCCCAGGCGACGTCGGTGGGCCGGTTGAAGTTGTCGCCCGGCACTCCCTCGCCGACGGGGGCGTCCGAAACGGGTGCGCCGGTCTCGGGCTCCTCGTTCGGAATTCGAATGGCCTCGGGCTTGCGCCCCATGGTCATCAGCACCCGCCCCTGGGGGTCGAACTCGATCAACATGTTCGAGCCTTCGTCCACCACCCAGACGTTGTCCATCGGGTCGACGCGGACGGTGTGGGCGAATACGAACCCGTAGAGCCCCTGCCCGATCTCCCGAACGAAGTCGCCGGAAGCGTCGAACTCGAACAAACGCGCCGCGTTCCGGACGAACGCGCGATTGGTTCCGGTGCTGACGTTCACCGAGCCCGTGCGGGTATAGACGTAGATATGTCCCTTCGAGTTGGTCGCTACTCCGACCGCCTCACCGAGATAGATGTCGTCGGGCATTTTGAGCAGGTCGGGCGCGGAATCATAGGGAATCTCGGGAATGCTCAACTGGGCGAACGCGGGGCTCGCGGCGGCGAAGAGCGTCGCCGTCAGGAGAACTCGCAACGAGCGTTTCATGGAAGCCTCCGAATCTCTCGACGTTCTCATCCGAGGAACCTAATGTGACGTGGTTTGACGTGCCGGGGGAGAGAGCGTGATCCGCTGCACGCGCCATCCCGTGATCTCGGCGACCAGGAGCTCGTTCTCGTCGCGGCAGTCGATGGCGTGGACGGTGGTGAACTCACCGAGCTGTTTTCCGGCGCGGCCGAATCTCCCGAGAACGGTCCCGTCGAGCTCCATCTTGTAGATCTCGCCCGTGACCTCGTTGAATTTCGAGTTGTTGTTGTCCGGATTCGAGTTCGAGCTGTACAGGTACTGATGCGGTCCGGGAGTGATGCAGAGCGCCCAGGGCGCGCCCACGGTGTCGTAGATCGCCCGGAGCGTCGAGATCGTTGCTGAACACCTGGATCCTCCGGTTGCCGCGGTCGCCCACGTAGACGTTTCCATTCCGGTCGGTCTGGATGGAGTGGGGCGTGTTGAGCTGGCTCGGCTCCGAGCCCCGGCTCCCGACGGAGCGTACGAACCGTCCGTTCTTGTCGTACTTCACCACCCGGGAATTGGTGTAGCCGTCGGAGATGAAAATGTTCCCCTCCGCGTCCCAGGCGATGTCCGTGGGTCTACCGAAGCGGTACGGCTGGGCCGCAGGCGGCGGCGTGCCGCGGGGAGGGGTCGCGTCGAGGCCGTGCGACTCGGGTCGGCGGCCGAGGAGCATGGTCACGCGGCCCCGGGGGTTGAACTTGATGACCATGTCGGTTCCCTCGTCGACCGCCCAGATGTTGTCTTCGGAATCGACCCGCACCGCATGCGCCATCGAGAAACCGTACAAGCCCCTTCCGATCTCCCGCAGGAAGGTTCCCGAGGGGTCGAACTCGAAGAGCCGCGAGGACTCGCCGCTCCTGGTGTAGACGAAGACGTGATCCTTCGAGTTTCGGGCGACGCCGATACCCTCTCCCATGTAGAGGTCGGCTGGCAGCTTCAGGAAGTTCAGCTCCGCCCGGAACGGGATCTCGGGCGCCGTCGCGTAAGCTTTGGCCGGCGGCGGCGGAACGTTCCGCTGGGCTTCGACGGGAAGCGCGCCGAGCAGAGCAACGACGACCGACAAGGACGACAGCAATCGCATCATGGAAGCCTCCATTCGAATTCGGACGGGCGACGATCTCACTCCGTGCCCTCGTACTTGCTCTCCGCCGGCACCAGCACCGCGCGCACCGCGGCGGCCCAGATCTCGTATCCCTTGGGGTTCAGGTGCAGGTTGTCCTCGACGAAGATGTCGGTCATGACCTTCCCGTCGGGACGCAGCATGGGAGTGGCCACGTCGATGTAGGCGACGAGATCGTCCTTCGCGGCGATGGCCTTCAGAAGCTCGTTGGTCTCGACCGCCTGTGGCCAGACCTCCCACCGCGACACGCTCGGCTTGATTCCGATCACGTAGACCCGGGTCGCGGGGAGCGCCGCGTGAATCCGCTTCACGATGGCCTCGAATTGTTCGGCGATCTTCGCCGGCGGCACCTCGTAGCGGCCGAGGTCGTTGTCGCCCTCGTAGACCACGATCGCCCGGGGCTCGTAGGCGATGGCGACGCGATCGATCCAGTACAGGGCGTCTGCCATCGTGCTGCCGCCGAAACCCCGGGGTACTACGGAAAGGGGCGACAGGTCCTTCTGGATCGTCGGGTGCCAGCGGCGGACGCTGGAGCTGCCGGTGACCACCACCGCGCCGGACGGCGGCGGAGACACCTTGTCCTCGGCTTCGAACGAACGGATGTCCGCCTCGAAGCGCTGCGGTTCTATCTTCGGTGGCGCCTCGCGCGCGGCGGACTGCGCGGCGATATCGGAGGCGAAGGCTCCGGCCAGCAGGACCAGCGACAACCACGGCACGACTCGAAATCGCATCCCACCCTCTTTCTGCGTTTTCACCAGAGACGGTCGCGGGAGCATACATGTTCGTTCCATCCCCTCGCAATGAACGGGATCCCGTCGCCCGCAAGCCCTCGCGAGGGATTAGAATAACGAGTGAATGGCGACCGACGAGAGCGCCTCGCCGCTGCCCCCGGCGGGCGTCGAGGAGCGAGAGCCCGAGAAGGCGGCGGCACCAGCGGAGACGCTTCCGCCCCCGCAACCGAAAGAGCCGGCCTGGGCGACGGCGAGCGACGAAGAGATCCTGAACCTCCGATTCAGCGATCTCGGAATCGAAGGGGAGGGAGCGTTCCTCGAAGCCCGCATCCTGGAGCTGAACTTCGAGCTCGAGGCGAAGGGCATGGTGTTCCGTCCGTACTTCTGGGTCTCCGAGGACTGGTTCACGCCCGACGGCGTTCCCGGAATCGCGCTTCCGTTCTTCCTCGCGCACCCTCGCCTCATGGAGCTCGAGCGCTCCCAGATGCTCGAGGTCGAGGGCGGAACCGCGGACTGGTGCCGGCGCATCCTTCGCCACGAGGCCGGCCACGCCATCGATCACGCCTATGAGCTGCATCGCCGCCGCCACCGCCGAAGGCTCTTCGGCCTCTCTTCGGCGCCTTATCCCGAGTCCTATGCTCCCAAGCCCTACAGCAAGAACTTCGTGAGGAACCTCGACTACTGGTACGCACAGAGCCATCCCGACGAGGATTTCGCCGAGACGTTCGCGGTCTGGCTGGACCCCGCCTCCTCGTGGCGCGAGAAATACAAGGGCTGGCCCGCGCTGCGGAAGCTGGAGTACATGGACAAGCTCATGCAGGAGACCGCGAGCGATCCCGTGCCCCTGAAGATACGCCGCCGGCCGTTCGCTCTCTCCGGCCTCAAGCAGACGCTCCGCTCCCACTACGAGAGGAAGCGCGAGATGTACCAGGTGGAGTTGCCCACGTTCTACGATCGCGACCTCAAGCGGCTGTTCGACGGGTCGTCGCACGAGGGAGCGACGACCGCCGCCGAGTTCATCTCCCAGCACCGCCGCGAGGTCCGGCGTCTGGTGGCGCGGTGGACCGGGGTGTTCCAGTACACCGTGGACCAGGTTCTCGGAGAGATGACGCGCCGCGCGCGCGAGCTGAACCTCCTGGTGGGCGCGAACCCCGAGGAGGCGAAGCTCAACTTCTCGCTCCTCCTCGCGGTGCATACCATGAACTACCTTCACAGCGGCCGGTATCGCTTCGCCCTATGAAGAAGCTCCGGGTGCTCGCGCTGATGCACGAGGGCATGGTGCCGCCGGAGGACACCGCGGGAGTCGACGTCCGCGAAGCCCCCTGGAAGATGGAGCACGACGTCATCGCGAGCCTCGAGCAGATGGGACACGAGGTCGAGAACCTCGGCGTCGGAAGCGACCTCGGCGCCATCCGCCGCTCCATCGACGCGTTCCAGCCCCACATCGTCTTCAACCTCCTCGAGGACTTCGACGACGTTCCCATCTACGACCAGAACGTGGTGAGCTACCTCGAGCTGCAGCGGGTCCCGTACACGGGATGCAACGCCCGGGGCCTCCTCCTCGCGAGGGACAAGTCGATCTCGAAGAAGCTCCTCACCTACCACCGAATCCCCGTTCCCGAGTTCGCGGTGTTTCACCGGGGTCGTCCGGTACGGCGGCCGCCCCGCCTCGGGTTTCCGCTGATCGTGAAGTCCCTGGTCCACGAGGCTTCGACCGGGATCTCCCAGGCATCGGTGGTCGAAGACGAGGAAAAGCTGCGGGAGCGGGTAACGTTCGTCCACGAGCGGATCGGCACCGACGCCATCGTCGAGCGGTACATCGACGGCCGGGAGCTCTACGTGGGAGTGATGGGAAACGAAAGACTCGAGGTGTTCCCCGTGTGGGAGATCTTCCTCTCGCGCCTTCCCGAGGGCTCGTGGGCCATCGCGACCGAGAGCGTGAAGTGGAACCCCAGCTATCAGCGAAAGCACCGCATCAAGACGGGGGAAGCCAAAGGGCTCTCCGCCCGCGGTCACCGAGCGGGTGCAGAAGATCGCGAAGCGCATCTACAAGAACCTCTATCTGAGCGGCTACGCGCGCATCGACTTCCGCATGGACGACCAGGAGAAGGTCTACGTTCTCGAGGCGAATCCCAATCCCCAGCTCGCCCACGGCGAGGACTTCGCGGACTCCGCCGAAGCCGGGGGACTGCCCTACGACCGGCTCATTCAGCGGATCCTCAACTTCGGATTGAGCTGGAGGCCGCAGTAGCACACTGCCCATGGGTCGTCTGTCCGTCGTCATTGGCTCGATCGGCCACCTGACCGCGGCGGGGTTGGCCGCGCGGTCGTGGATGTTCCTCATCACGGCGGCAGGGGCGCAGGGGACGGTGAGGGTCCAGCCGCCAAAAGAGCGTGCCGGGGCTCCGCAAAGGGGACGCGCCGCGGATTTCTCCCAGGTCCCGGCATTGTTCACTCTAAAGACGCCCGAGTTGCTAGCTCTCGGGCCCGTACCCCATTACCCTGTGCGTACCCCTTGACGGGAGTCTTTGCGAAAGCGCCGTTTGTCGCCGCACGTGAAGCGCGGCGGAACGGCTCCCGACCTGTGGACCCCGACGGTCGGGGCCCCATTATTTAACGGTGCACCCTACGCAGGTTGTTCTTGACCACCTCGGTCGCGACTGCGCGTCCGAGAACGTTGCCGAAGCGCTGGTCGTGGCGCCAATGGATCCCGCCGTAGACGCGCGCGTCGTCTACGTCGTCGGCGATGTCCTTCAGCTTTGTGTAGTGCTTGGTGATGACCGTGGCCGGCAGAGAGCCGAGAGGCGGAACGTTGTTGGTGATCGTGATGTCGTGGCCCGCGGCGCCGAAAAGACGCCTCATCGCCTCGAGACCACCACGCGTGCCGCTTGCGTGGTTCGATGGATAGCTGGGGAAGCACGGCGTCGGGATGAACGTCGCGAAGCCCGGGTCGCCTTCGGTCTTGTCATTTCCATCCGTCGCGCCGTTGCGGATCCCCGTTTCGGGACGCCAACGATTGTAGTGATACTTGTTCATGAACGATGCGACGAGGGCGTCGTTGATCGCCATCTGGATCAGCGCGAGCGCCCGCGCCCCTTCGGAGAGCGATGTTCCCTTCGCTGTGGCGATTTGCCGCGTCGCCATACTCAGCACGAAGCTCGGTGACGAAGCGGCGTAGAGCCTCACGACCTCAGCTCGATCCACCGGGCGATCCGCGCTCGTGGCGGAACCCACTGTCTTCACTTCGAGGTAGTCGTTCCTGTATCGGTTGCTCGTCAGTTCGGGCGGTGGGTTCAGAAGAAAGTCCGAGACGTCCGCGATGCCGAACGGCGTGACATCCTGCCAGTTGAAGAACAGGCCGGCGGCGCAGCCCGTCGTGAGCTGGTAATCACCTGCCATAGTCGGCGTCGGAGTGATGCTTATCAGTGGCGACGACCCGTCAGCCGCGCGCAGCGCGATCATCGCATCGGCCGCTTCCATGCCCACCGCGATGCCGGCTGTCTTGGCCGGACCATCCGGAATGGCCGCAAGGTCGCTGTCACGAGCGGCGTCGAGCATCGCGACAACGGCGGGATCCGGGAAGTACGTCGTCAGAACCTCATGTGCCGCGGTGATGACCCCTGCTTCCGCAGATGTCCCTGCAGGCGCCACCGTCGCCGGGTTGAGATAGGGCTCATACTTCCCGGTGACGGCGTTGACCGCCTCGAAGACCGCGAGCTGAACGATGGCCCCGATGCGCGCCTGGTTGAAAGGGTTCGTCGCGTTCGCGGTTCGTGCCGCAATCTCGTTCCAGCGCAGCACGATGTCGTCGGCCCTCGCCGTCGCCGGGCCCGATACCAGGCAGACGAACAACATCATCGTCGAGACTCGCAGGTCCGAGCGGCTCACGTCTCCACGGAAACTCCTGACTGCCGAGTTCATGGGGCTCTCCTCTCTGACATCGTTATCGAGCATACTTATCTCCTCGTTAGACATACCGTTCTCTTGTGCTGTACTGGCCCTCCTAAGTATTGATTCGGAAAACGTGTCTCAATGGGCTCAAAGAAATGGGACGGAACTTTGAGAGGGACCCCCGTCTTCCTCCTGAGCCCACGCAGATCCTGTATGCCGATCAGGTCGAAGGAAGGGTGTCGAGTTCCTCGAAAGGTCGTCGCTCCTGACGGGGAGCACTTCGTCATGCTCCAGGAGAATGAATCTGCGCGCATCCATATCGTGCTCAACTGGGCCGAGGAGCAAGCGAAGGTGATGCCCGGGCTTCGCTGAGCTCCCGGCTGCCGCCGGGATGTCGCCTCCTCGATGCTTTTGCTCTTCAAGAGCCGGCCGACGATGGTCATCACCCGGAAAAGAACGCGACCGCTGGAAGACCGCGCGTCACGAGGAAGTTCGCGACCGAGCGGACCTCTTCCCGGGCGTTGCAGAAGATCCTCGACGAGCTGGGCTGGTGAGGCTGACGCGCAAAGACCTATTCGATCGGTTCCTCGTCGCCAGTCGCGAGGTCTGGACACCTCGTGTGTTGCGCAGCCTCCACCTGGTCGCCTACGCGGCGCTCAGGGCGCGAGCACCTTCAGGCACTCCTCGGCGCAGTTGAACACCCCGTCGGGATTCGCCAATAGCACGCTGTCGTCCTTGCCCTTGTAGTCAATGCCGGCAAGAAGGTCCTTGATGACATTGACGCGCGCCTCGTGCTTGTCGTCGGTTCGTACGATCGTCCACGGTGCAAACGTCGTGTGCGTGCGCGCGACATCTGATTCTGCAGCTTCACCAGCTGAACTTGCAGGTGGTAGAGCTGGTCCTTGTAGTCGGAGGTTGCGTTGCTGTGCGATGACTTCCCGGCGTCTTTGGTATTCCTCTTCATGAGAGGCTCCGCTGGCACGCGCGATGAGCGAGCGACCCATCGCACGGGTGAGATCGACCAACCCATCGGCCTGACCCTCAAGCATTCGTGAGCACCGCCGCCGGAACGCGCCATCGGATCATCGCGACCTTGATGGCGTCGTTCACTCCCAGGCAGGCGAGCATTGCGAACACGAATATCGCGAGCGCTTGCCACCATGGCAATGGCATGAGCCCCGGCAGACCCACGAACGTCAGGACGCTACCAATGAGCACATCCGCCATCAACGCCGCCACCAGGGTCTTGCTCGGCATCGTCGTCCAGAACCAACGTCGCTCTCGCGCTGACACGATGGAGAACGCGGCGAAGTAGAGCATCGTCAGAAAGCTGAACGTGTAGAGGGCATTGTTGTTGGTCGCCAACCCGAACCGCCACCAGCCGATCCACAACAAGAGCAATGCTTCTGCGAGCATCGCGACCCCCAGCACCACGGATACGACGATGAAGCCACCGATGTTCCAGGTCTCCGGCTTCTTGGAAGGTCGAACATGATCGGTGGACAGGGCGATCTTCGCAAAGTCCGTCATGAAGACCAGCAGCAGCATCGCAAAAGCAGAGACGACGAACTTGCCGGTCACCACGAAGGCGATGGCCACGAAGGCCGCCTTAGGATGGTCCGGCTGATCTTGTTGACGACCCAGGTCAGGATGCGCTGGTAGATCGTCCGCCCCTGTTCGACCAAGGCCACGATGTTCGTCAGCCCCGGTTCGGTCAGGACGACGCTCGCGGCGCCCTTCGCGACGTCGGTCGCGCTGCTGACGGCGATGCCCACCTCGGCCTGGCGCAACGCGGGCGCATCGTTGACGCCGTCGCCGGTCATGCCGGTCACGTGCCCCGCGGCCTGCAGGTGCTGCACGACGATGTACTTGTCCTCCGGGTACACTTCCGCGAAACCGTCGGCGCCCGCCAACAGGTCGACCGCCTTGTTGCCGCCTCGGCGTCCGCGGCCTTCAGATCTGCGACGCGCCGGATGTTGGGTAGGCCGACGCCGCGCGCGATTTCGCTCGCGACCGCCAGCGCGTCGCCGGTGAGCATCTTCACCGCAACGCCGAGGTCGCCCAGTGCTGCGATGAGCTGTTTGGCGTCTGGCCGCGGCGGGTCGTACAGCGCTACGAGGCCGACGAGCGAGAGACTGCCCGACTCGGGGCCTCGGGCCACCGCCAGCGTGCGATAGCCTTTCAGCGCCGAGTCGCTGACGCGTGACTCCAACGCTTCGATCGCATCGGGACCTTGTCCGCAGGCTTCGGCGACCGTTCGCACGGCGCCCTTCATCACCCGCAGTCGCTGACCATTCTGCTCGACCACGGCCTCTGTCCGTCGGGTCTTCGCATCGAACGGCGCGAAGGAGACTGGCGCGACGTTGGGAACGTCGTCGAAGACCTGCCGCTTCTTTGCCGCGGCCAGGAACGCCAGATCGATCGGATCCTGGTTGGCTTCCTGCGACGCGAGAGCGCCGGCAAACAGCACTTCGGCTTCCGTCGCCTGTCCCAGCGGGATCACGCCGGTGACGGCCAGCTGGTTCATCGTGATCGTGCCCGTCTTGTCTACGCAGAGCACGTCCATCGTCGCGGCATCTTCCGCGGCGCTGAGGCGCGTGACCAGCACCCCGCGCTTCGCCAGCTCCTTCGATCCGACGGCCATGCTGACCGTGAACATGACAGGGAGGGCGACGGGCACGGCGCTCATCAACAGCACGAGCATGAGCGGAATCATCTCGAGGAGCGGCGCGCCGCGGACGAGCGACAGCACGATCACCCCGCCCAGCAGCGCACCGACGATGACGAACAGCCAGCGGACGACCTTGGCGACGACCGCTTCGATATGCAGTTTCGGTCGCGCTTGCTGGACGAGCTCGGTGGTGCGGCCGAAGTAGGTCTTCGCCCCGATCAGCATGACCACGCCGTTGCCCTCGCCTCGACGGACGACGGAGCCCGACGAGAGCACTTCGCCCTGCGCCTTGTCAGCATCCTTCGATTCGCCGGTGAGCGCCGACTGGTCGACGGTCAACGCGCCCGCGAGGAGCTTGACGTCCGCGGGGATGATGTCTCCGGATCGCACGCGCACGATGTCGCCGGGCACCAGCTCCCGGGCGGGAATGACCTGCCAGCTCGCGTCGCGCAGGACGCGGGCACTGACTTGCAGGCGACGTCGCAGCGCTTCCACGACGCCTGCGGCTCGCTGCTCCTGCATGAAGCTCAGCACGGCATTGACGACGAGGAGTGCGCCCACGACTGCGAGGTCCGAGTACTTCCCGAGCACCGCCGACAGCGCCATGATCAACTCGAGCATCCACGCCGACAGGCCCCAGAACTTGCGGAGGAACATCAGGAACGGGTGGCCCCTCTTCTCGGCCACTTCGTTGTAGCCGTTCTCCTTCCGCCGAACGTCGACCTCCGCGCGAGTAAGGCCGGTCTCAGGGGTGACGTGCAGCGCCGCGAGCGCGGCGGGAACCGACATGGAAGCGAGGTCGGGAGCCTTGGTGTTCGCTGGCGTCCCGAGCACCGGCTCGGTTTCGGAGGTGTTTGGGGCCGGTTGCATCTGCGCGCATCCTCTCATAGCTGCGCCACCCTGGCTCGCGTTTCTTCTCGATGCTTGACCGAGAATGGATGTTCCCTATACCTGGACCAGGTAGCGGACAGTCCGCGCCAGGGGTCGTTGAAGAACTCAAGCCCCGGTGTCGCCCTCGCGGGCGGCGCCGGGGCTCTTTGCGTTTGTGGAGCGAGACGGCCGTCCCTTTGATGAGCATCACCCGCGTCACGCCGAGCTCGGGCCCCACGGGTGGGAGCCTGCTCGTCGAGATCGATGGGGCCGGTTTCCGGGTGCCCGACTCGCCTGGTGCTACGGGGCCGACGCTGGCGTCAGTCGCTCCGGTCTTCGCCTTCCTCCAGCCAGACGAGATCGACGAGGCCTCCGGGCCGGACCGCGATCTGCGCTCCCCCTCCCGCCCTCGCAATCGGGAGCGGCTCCGAGTAGGTACGGCCGGAATCGCGGGGAGAACGAGACGAAGAGATCCCGCTCGAGGTCGTAGCCGCCCGGCAGCTGGCGCACGCGAATCCGGCTCCAGGCGAAATAGAGACTTCCCCGGAAGTGAAGCTCTCCGAGCCGCGATCGATCGCGATCCATGGCTTGTCGCTCGCGGAAAAGCTCCCGTCGGCGTGATCCAAAGTCTCGCCCAGGAGCGAACGCGGGGTGAACGAGCGTCCTCCGTCCCGCGAAACGGCGAGGGCCAGCGCCGCCTCCGGCACTCGGTCGCGGAGACCGTCTCCGGAGATCCCGAAGCCGTAGAGCTCGCCTTCGAGACCGAATGCGAGCGACAGGTCGGCGGCCATGGTGGGAGCCCGCGCGAGCTCGCGGAGCGCGACTTCCTGAGGGCTCCAATTCCTTCCGCCGTCGCTCGTGGTCCACGTAACGAAACGGAGGCCGCCGCGGTTGTACCCCTCGCCGAGCTGGGCCCCGGCGGCGATGCGATCGGGAAAATCCGGGTCGATGGCGACGATCGGCTCGAAGACGGCGAAGACGGCAGCGGCGAGAAGCGCGAGCCCCTTCACCGGATCTCGGGCTTGAGGAGGAAGAGCCCCTGCTCGATGCCGCTCACCGCGACGACGCCGCTGGGAAAGAACGGATAGGCGCTCCAGGCGCCGTTGAACTCGGGAGCGTCGTCCGCTGGATAGATGTCGAAGAATCCCGCGGGCTCGAGGCGGCCTTCGGCGATGCGATCGAGCCTCAGAATGCGCAGCCCGGCGCGGTAGTTCGCTTCGTAGACGAGCCCGTCGCGGATGTACAGGTTGTGATCGATCGCTTTCGTGTCGGCGACGTGGGAGCCGATGTGCGCCGGGCGGTCGAGATCGGCGATGTCCCAGATCCGGGTCGACGTGTTGTGGCCGAAGTACTGCTCGTCGAGCTCGTCGTCCATGAGAAGGAACAGCCGATCGGAGGTGACCCACGTCTGGTGCATGTAACCGACGCCCTCGTAGCTGGTGCGGGACACCATGCGCGGCTTCGACTTGTCGGTGACGTCGACTACGGTGAGGGTGTCCTCGTTACTGGCGAAGCAGATTTCCCGCCCGCGGTAGTCCGAATCCGGACCGTCGTAGGAGACGCACTGCGCGTCGTGGGTGTATCCGTCTTCGGCGAAGCAGCCGGCGAACTGCGGCTCTTTCGGATTCCGGATGTCCACCATGTGGAGGCCGCCGTTGCAGGTGTCGGAGCCAGAGACGTACAGGAAGCCGCTCGCCTCGTTGATGGAGAGAGTGTGCGCGCTTCCGAGGGTCTCCCCGCGGTAGCGGGCGGTTTCCGAGAACTCCAGGGGAGGGGCGCCTACCGAGAAGAGCGCTCCCAGATCGAACACCTGAACGCCGTGGCCGAAAGCCTCCGACGCGATGAAGGCGTGTCTCTGGTAGGTCTCGATGTCCCGCCAGATGCTCCGGCTCCCCGAAAGCTTTCCGAGGTAAAGGGGCGCGGTCGGATTCGTGATCTCGATGAACGCGGTGCCGTTTCGAAGGCCCAGGAGCACGAACTCGCGGCCGCCCTCGGAGAAACCCCAGACGTCGTTCGTGCCGTCCGAGCCGCCGACGCTCGCGAGGGGCAGGTACGCGAGAAGATGGACGCGATCACAGGGAAAACCCGCGGCCTGGCCGTCGGCGCACCGGACGTCGAAGACCGGCGTCTGGGCTCCCCCCGCCCCGGGAAGCGCCAGCCCCAGCCACAGAACCACAGCTCTTCGCATACTTCCGATCGTAAGCTCAGGGGGACTTGTAGACCACTCCCCCTTTCATGACGAAGCGGACGCTCTCGAGAACGGTGATGTCCTCGAGGGGGTTTCCGGCGACGGCGATCACGTCCGCCCACTTTCCCGGCTCGAGAGTTCCCGCACGGTCCTCGATCCCGATGAGCTCCGCGGCGTTGACGGTCGCCGTCCGGATCGCCTCGATGGGCCGCACGTCGAGCTCCTCGACCAGGATGCGGAAGTCCCGGGCGTTGCGTCCATGGGGGAAGACGGCGGCATCGGTGCCATAGGCGAACTTCACCCCGGCGTGAAACGCGGCGGAGAGCCTCTCGCGCTGCTGTTTCGCGATCGACTTCGCCTTGTCGATCGAGTACTGGGGAACGCCGTTCGAAGCGCCCTCCTCGATGATGAAGTCGAGGGTGTAGAGCGTGGGAACGAGGAACGTGCCGCGCTCCTTCATGAGGCGGATCCCCTCGTCGTCGACGAGGCTTCCGTGCTCGATGGAGGCGACTCCGGCGCGGACGGCGTCGTTCATTCCGCCGGGCGAGTGAGCGTGGGCCGCGACCTTCACGCCGAGCATTCCCGCGGTCTCGACGATCGCCTGGAGCTCCTCGAGCGAGTACTGCTGGTGGGTGACGGCGTCTCCCACCGAGAGGATCCCGCCCGTCGCCGTGACCTTGATCAGGTCCGCGCCGTTCTTGATCTGGGTGCGCACCGCCTTGCGGAGCTCGTCGACGCCGTCCGCGATCTCCGCCGTTCCCGGAAGCTTCAGATCGGAGCTCCAACCGTTGATGTCGGCATGGCCTCCGGTCGCCCCCAATCCCCGAGTCGCGACCCACATCCGGGGTCCGGGGACGACGCCCTCCTCGATGAGATCCCGCAGCGCGGCGTCGGCGTAATTGCCGGAGCCGACGTTGCGGATCGTGGTGAACCCCGCCTCGAGCGTAATCTTCGCGTGCGCGACCCCGCGGATCGCGTCGTGAGCCGAGGTCTCCCGCAGCCTCTGGGTGTCGCCGCCGTCGCCGGGAGTGCCGGTGATGTGGACGTGGCAGTCCATGAGCCCGGGAAGGATCGTGTAGCCCGTGAGATCGATGACCCGCGCGCCCGCGGGGACGGCCACCGCTGAGCTCGGCCCCGCGGCTTCGATGCGATCGCCTTTGACCACGACGACGGCGTTCTCGATCGGGGCATCGTGCCTGGGGTCGACCATCCGCGACGCTTTGAGTACGGTCACTTCCTGGGCGGCGAGCCCGGTGGCGAACGAAAGAAGGATTGCTACCTCGAGCGGGAGCTTCATTCGGATCTCCTTGGGGGAGAGGCTAGCACAGCTCCAGAACGTGGTCGGCGATGGCGAGAGAGCTCGTCGCCGCCGGAGAAGGCGCGCTCAGGATGTGGATGAAGGGGCCGTCTTCCACGATCCGGAAGTCGTCCACGAGATTCCCGTCGCGCTCGAGGGCCATCGCGCGGACCCCGCTTCCGCCGGGCTCGAGGTCGTCCTCCCCGAGCTCGGGGACGAGCTTCTGCAGCTTTCGCACGAACGCGGATTTCGAGAGCGAGCGGTAGTACTCCTCGAACCCGGTCCGCCAGTGCTTCCGCGCCATCCGGCACGTCCCGGGGAATCGCGCCATCTCCCAGAGATCGCGCAAGCTCACGTCGCTCTTCCGGTAGCCCTCCCGCGCGAGCGCGAGGACAGCGTTCGGTCCCGCCTCGACCTCTCCGTCGACGCCGCGGGTGAAGTGGACCCCGAGAAACGGGAACCGCGGGTCAGGGACGGGATAGATCAGGTTTCGCACCAGACCTCGACTCGAATGGCGCAGCCGATAGTACTCGCCGCGGAACGGCACGATCCTCGCCGACGGCTCGGCGCCGCAGAGCGCCGCCACCCGATCCGCGTGAAGTCCGGCGGCGGTCACGACGCGCTTCGCCAGGAGGTCTCCGGCATCTGTCTCTACCCTCACGGCGTCTCCCTCGCGCCGGAACCCGAGGAGCCGTGCCCGCGTACGCACCTGGCCGCCGGCGTTCTCGATTGCGGACGCCATCTTCCCGGCAACGGCGCGGAAGGAGACGATACCCGTCGAGGCGGAGTGGAGCGCCGCCACCCCTCGAGCGTGAGGCTCGATCTCGCGAAGCTCTCCGGGCGAGATCGCGCGAAGCCCGGGAACTCCGTTCTCCCTTCCCCGCTCGAAGAGCGCCTGGAGCCGCGGCCTTTCCTCTTCCGATGTGGCGACGATGACTTTCCCGCAGAGCTCGAAAGCGACGCCGTGCTTTTCGCAGAAGCGGACCATCGCCGCACACCCGCGAACGGCGATCCGGGCCTTCAACGAGCCGGGTTTGTAGTAGATCCCCGAATGGAGGACTCCGCTGTTGTGCCCCGTCTGGTGAAGCCCGACGGAGTCCTCCTTTTCCAGGACCAGCACCGCGGCGCCGGGCCTCGCGAGCAGGAGCTTGAACGCGGTCGCGAGCCCAACGATTCCGCCGCCGACGACGACCACGTCGTACATGGAAGCGGTTATGGATTGCCGGAGGCCGCGGCGTCAAAGACGCTAGGAGCCTGGAAACTCGGCGAAGCCCACGATGTGTCCCCCGGGCTCCCTCATCCAGAGCTCCTCGGCGCCGTAGGGCGTTTTCCTATAGGGAAGCAGGATCTCCAGACCCTGGAGCCTCTCGCGGATCGCTTTCAGGTCGGACACCTCGCAGAAGAGCGTCGTGCGGCTTCCCGCCGCCGGAAGGAGCGCCTTCGGAAGATCCGCGGTCCGAACCTCGGTCTCGACGCTCTCCCGCGTCTGGTACATGATCTCGAGCCCCTCGCGGGCGAAAGCGGCGAACCCGATGTGGTCTCCTTCGGGGACCTCGATCGTTTTCTCGAAGCCCAGGCGATCGACCCAGAGCTCGATCGAGGGCTCGATGCGCGCAACGACGAGAACCGGGGTCATCTTGCGAACGGACATGGCGGTGATACCTCCGGCAGGACGATAGACCGGAACGCCGCCTCGGGTACAGGAAATCTGGAAATTCGGGCGACGGACGCGAGGCCCCACGCCTTCAAGGTGGCGGCCGCCCCCGCCAGGCTCGGCCCGTCGAGATCGATGCCGTCCGCGAGGAGGTCCTCGCGCGTCAGCCTGCCGGACATCAACCCCGATTCGGCGTGTCCGCGCTCGGGCGCGAGCACGTGCACCACCTCGTGGGCGACGATACGCGCGAGCGCCCGGCTCAACTCGGCGAGTTGACGGGGAGAAGGCTGGCCGTCGCGATGACCGAGCGTCCGGCGCACGCCGGCGTAGAAGACGAAGATGCTGTACTTCCCCCCTTTCTCTCCGTGAGCGGCCGCCATGGTGTTCGGAGGAACGCCGAAGCGCGCGCTCTCTCCCGGCACGACGATGGCATTGACCCGCGGCTCGGGGATCAGGCGGAGATTCTCGTGCTCGGCGGCCGCATGGAAGGTGACGGAAAGACCGTTCTCCCGGAAGATCGCCTCCACTTCTCCGGCGAGCCGCGCGAGGCCCGCCTCCGGGAATTGCTTCGTCGAGTCGTGCCAGACCAGCGTGAGCGTCGGCGCCGTCTGGGAGGCAAGGGGGGCGAAGGCAAGAGCCGCGAAAAACCATGCAGCCATACCACCTCCTCGTTAAACTGGTTACGATGGGTGGTAGCGCAAGTTCATCGAACGGCTTTTCTTCGAAATCTTGGAGCAGCGATTCCGATTCCGAAAGAACATGAAGCGCCTTTTGAAGATCGCTGGGCTCCTGCTGGTCCCGCTGGGGCTCCTGGCGCTCGGTCTCTCGTTTCGATTCCCGCAGACCACCGAAAGCCTCTACGCGCAGGGCGTCTATCCCCAGGTCGTTCGCCTGTTCGCGGCACTGAATCGGGTGAGCTTCTCGTGGGCGGAGGTGCTCGCGGCGTCGGCGCTGGTCGCCGCGGGCTTCTTCTTCCGGCCGAGAAGGATCCTCGTCACCCTCTGGTGCGCGGGAGGCGCCGCGCTCTGGGCGTTTCTCCTCCTCTGGGGCTTCAACTACGCCCGCCCTTCCTTCGAGCAGCGCCTGGGACTCTCCACCCCGCCCGCCGATCCGCACGTGCTGCTCGAGACCGGTCAACGGACGGCGGCCAGGACCGCGGCACTCTTCGAAACCCTCGGGCTGGAGTCGGGGCCCACGCGGCTTCCCGTGAGCTTCAGCGAGCTCGATCGCATCATCGACGAGGGCTACCGCGAGCTCCAGCTGCCCGGCGACCCGATCCAATCGAGCACCGCGCCCGCGAAGCCGCTCGCGAGCTCGGCGCTCTTTTCCTACCTCGGCATCAGCGGGATCTTCGTGCCGTTCACGGGCGAGCCGTCGGTGAACGCGCTGCAGCCCGACGCGGCCCTCCCGCTGGTCCTCGCCCATGAGAAAGCCCACCAGCGGGGGATCACCCACGAGGGAGAGGCGAACTTCGCCGCGTTTCTCGTTTGCTCGAGGAAGGGTGCGCCGCCTTACCTTAGATACGCCGCCTACCTGTTCGCGACTCAGTATCTTCTCGGGGAAGCGGCGCAGTACCTGCCTCCCGAAGAAGTGTCGGCGGCCTGGGACCGACTCGGGAGCGGCCCTCTCGCCGACGTCCGCGCCCTCCGCGACTTCTGGATGCGCTACCAGGGCATCGCCAGCGAGCTCACCGCGGAGGTCAACGACTCCTACCTCCGCGCGCTGCGGGTACCCGAAGGAGCCGCGAGCTACGACACGGTGGTGCGGCTGCTGCTCGCTCTCGACGCGAAAGGCGGGCTGATGGGCAATGCAACCGTGCCGCGGGGGACTTTCTCCAAGGCCCCGTGGCGTGAAGACGTCGGCGGTCCGCCCGTTTAGAGCCCCTCGAACCTCTCCGCGAGATCGACGAACGTCTGCACCCCGAACCCCGTTGCCCCCTCGGGAAAGTACTTCCAGGGTTTCTCGAGAATGAAGGGCCCGGCGATGTCGAGGTGGACCCAGGCCGCGCCCTCGGGGACGAACTCGCGCAGGAAGAGGCCCGCGGTGATGGCGCCCGCGTACTTGCCGCCGACGTTGTTGATGTCGGCGTAGGGGGTCTTCAGCATCTCCTTGTATTCCTCGACGAGGGGCAGCTCCCAGAACGCCTCGCCGTGGCGTCGGCCCGACTCGATCACCGCGGCGATGAGGGTGCGATCGTTGCCCATGATCCCAGCGACGGCGGTGCCGAGGGCGCGAACCACCGAGCCCGTCAGGGTCGCGGCGTCGACGATATGGGTCGCGCCCTCCTCTCCGGCGCGGGCGAGGGCGTCCGTCAGCACCAGCCTGCCCTCGGCGTCGGTATTGTCGACCATGATCGACTTCCCGTTCTTCGCTATGAAGATGTCTCCGGGCCGCTGCGCCTCCGGTCCGGGGAAGTTCTCTGCGGCAGCGACGATTCCGGTGACGGCGACCCTGGGCTTGAGCCGGGCGATGGCGGTCATCGACTGCAGCACGGCGGCTCCTCCCGCCATGTCGCCTTTCATCTCCCACATCCCCTCCGCGGGCTTGATGGAGATGCCGCCGGTATCGAACGTGATTCCCTTCCCCACGAGGGCGAGGTGATGTTTCGTGGCAGTCTTCTTCGGTCGATAGCGGAGCACGATGAGACACGGGGGATAGATGCTGCCTTTGCCGACGGCGATGAGTCCGCTGTAACGCTGTTTGACCAGATCCTTCCCGGAGACGACGGTGACGCCGAGGCCGCTTTCTTTCGCGATCTTCTTCGCTGCGTCGGCGAGCACCTTGGGGTACATCCGATCTCCCGGCTCGTTGACGAGATCCCGGGTGTGATTCACCGCCTCGCTGACGATGAGCGAGCGGGAGAGCGCGGATTCGATCGCTTTGCGATCCTCCTGGCGGCAAACGACGGCGAACGAGGGCTTCGGTTTCTTCTTGTCGCGATCCTTCTTGTACTTGTCGAAGCGGTACCCGCCGAGGGCGGCGCCCTCGACCGCGCTCCCGGCGTAGCCGAGGCCCGAGGGGTGGTTGAGGAGAAACGCAACCCGGGTAAGGCCGTAGTCCGCGGCGTAGGAGAGGGCGCGGGCGGCGGCGATCTTGACGTTCTCGGAGAGGTCGAAGGCCTTGGAAAGCGACGTGGAGAAGACCAGGAGCGCCTTGACGTTCGCCTTCTCGTCGAAAGTCTGGAAGAGCTCGCGCCGGTACTTCTCCTGGCGGAAGCCCTCCTGGGCGCTCCGGAGCGCCTGACCGAGCGGGGAATCATCCGCTTCGAAGAGGTTGGTCTCGGAGTCGATGACCGCGACGGCCAGATCGGCCTCGAGCTTCGCGAGCGACTGCGTGGATACGGAAATCTTCATGTTCTCTATTCCTCAGACCTCGTCCGCGTACTTTTCCTTGAGCTTCTCGACCACCGAGGGGTCGGCGAGCGTCGTGGTGTCCCCAAGCGCCTTCCCTTCGGCGATGTCGCGCAGAAGCCGTCTCATGATCTTGCCCGAGCGCGTCTTGGGGAGATCGGCGGTAATAATGACGTCGTCCGGGCGGGCGATGGCCCCGATCTTCTTCACCACGTGCTGCTTCAGATCGTCGACGATGGAGGGCGTCCATTTGCGCCCTTCCTTCAGGGTGACGAAAGCGGCGATCGCCTGCCCCTTGAGGTCATGGGCTCGGCCCACGACCGCCGCCTCGGCGACGTCCGGATAGTCCACGAGGGCGCTCTCGACCTCCATGGTGCCGATGCGGTGGCCGGCGACGTTGAGCACGTCGTCCACCCGACCGAGAATCCAGAAATAGCCATCCTCGTCGCGCTTGGCGCCGTCTCCGGGGAAATAGACGTCCTTGCGCCATTTGCTCCAGTAGGTGGTGACGTAGCGCTCCGGGTCGCCGTAGATCCCGCGAAGCATCGCGGGCCAGGGGCGCCGGATGGCGAGAAAGCCGCCTCCCACGGCGACCGACTCGCCGGCGGAGTTCAAGATGTCCATGTCGATGCCCGGGAACGGCTTCGTGGCGGAGCCCGGCTTGAGCGTGGTCACGCCCGGAAGAGGCGTGCACATGATCGCCCCGGTCTCCGTCTGCCACCAGGTGTCGACTACCGGGCAGCGCTTTTTTCCGATGTGCTCGTAGTACCACATCCAGGCTTCGGGGTTTATTGGCTCGCCCACGGTGCCCAGGAGCCGGAGGGAGGAGAGATCGTGCTTCTCGGGGTATTCGGCTCCCCACTTCATGAAGGCGCGAATCGCCGTGGGTGCGGTGTAGAAGCACGTCACCCCGTACCTCTCGATGAGCGACCAGAATCGATCCTTGTCCGGCCAGTCGGGCGAGCCCTCGTAGAGGACCCCGGTCACGCCGAGCGAGAGCGGTCCGTAGACGATGTAGCTGTGGCCGGTGACCCAGCCGATGTCCGCGGCCGCCCACCAGACGTCGTCGTCCTTGAGATCGAAGACGTACTTCGTCGTCGCCGAGACCTGGGTGAGGTAGCCGCCCGTGGAGTGGACGATGCCCTTCGGCTTCCCCGTGGTCCCGGACGTATAAAGAATGTAGAGCATGTCCTCGGCGTCCATGGGCTCGGGCTCGCAGTAGAGAGATGCGTCCTCCATGAGGACGTGCCACCAGTGATCGCGTCCCTCTTCGAAGTGAATCGGGAAATCGCCGCGGCGGACGACGACCACGTTCTCGACACTTTCCGCTCCTTCGACCGCCTCGTCGGCGAATTTCTTCAGCGGGATGATGTTTCCGCGACGGTATCCTCCGTCGGCGGTGATTACGAGCTTCGCCTGCGCATCGTTGATGCGGTCGCGCAGCGACTCCGCGCTGAATCCTCCGAAGACCACGCTGTGGACCGCGCCCACCCGGGCGCAGGCGAGCATCGAGATGGGAAGCTCGGGAATCATGGGGAGGTAGATGGCGACGCGATCGCCCTTCTTCACTCCGAGCTTCTTGAGCACGTTCGCGAAGCGGTTCACATCCCGGTAGAGGTCCCAGTAGGTGAGCGTGCGGCGGTCGCCGGGCTCCCCCTCCCAGATGAACGCCGCCTTGTTACGCCGCGAAGTCCTGACGTGGCGGTCGAGGCAATTCGAGGTGACGTTGAGCTTGCCGCCGGTGAACCACCGGGCGTGCGGCGGGTTCCACTCGAGGACTCGGGACCAGGGCGCGATCCAGTCGAGCTCTCCCGCCATACGCGCCCAGAAGGCTTCGGGATCGCGCGCCGCTTCCTCGTGGAGCGACTCGTCGGCAACGTGCGCCTTCGTTCGGAACGATTCCGGCGGGGGGAATCTGCGCCCCTCCTGGAGAAGGGCATCGATCTCGGGCTCGGACATGTCGCTCTGTTCCTTCCGTGAATTCGGATCGAAAAACGGGATTCTACGCCAGTCTCGACGGGAAACGCGAGAGGAGGACCATGCGGGACTCGATCTTTTTTCGGCCGGTATACTAGGAGGGAGTCCCGGCGCCGAAGCATGTTCCTCCCTCTCGACGTGACCCTCGCCACCATCGTTTCCGATCGCGCCGTGCTCTGAGACGGTCGTGCCGGACGCGTTGCTCTATCGGCTGCTGCGCCCCTTCGCGAAGCCTCTCACCCGGCTCTTTCATCGCCGGCTCCTCGTCGAGAATCCCGAGCGGGTTCCCTGGAAGGGACCGGTGGTCTTCGGGGCGAACCACCCCAACATGCTGCTCGACGTCCTCCTCCTCGGCGCATCGACGAGGCGAACGCTCCATTTTCTGGGGAAGGCTACGCTCTTCCGGAATCCGGTTCTCGGATGGTTCCTCCGGTCCTGCGGGGTGCTGCCGGTGCACCGCCAGAAGGAGAGCCCGGGCCGGATGGGGGAAAACCTCGAGACCTTCGCCGCCTGCCATCGCCTGCTCGCCGAGGGGGGCGCCATCGCCATCTTCCCCGAAGGCGTCAGCCACGACCGCGAAGCGGTCCTTCCGCTCAAGACCGGCTGCGCCCGCATCGTTCTCGAGGCCGAAGCGAGGCAAGAGTTCGGTCTCGAAACCGTCATCGTTCCCGTGGGACTCACGTTCTCGAACCGCGAGCTCTTCCGGAGCGACGCGCTCGTCGCTTTCGGCGAGCCCCTCGATCCCTCTCCCCATTTCGAAGCCTATCGGGAGGGAAAGGCACAGGAGGCGGTCCAAGCTCTGACCCTGGAGCTCGAATCGGCGCTCAGAAAGGTCGCACCTCACGTCCCGAGCGAGGAGGACCAGAAGATCCTTCACACGCTCCGCGGTTTCTTCGCCGAGGAATCTCCGACGGGCGAACGGCTCGTCGTCGACCGCGCGCTCCTCGAAGCCGTCTCCGACTTCCGTGATCGCCACCCCATCGAGTACCGGCGGCTCCGAAGGAGGGTGCTTCGGTACGGAAGAGTGCTCGCCGTGCTCGGGCTTTCGCACGGCGAGATCGGCCGCACCTATCGTCTCGCGCCCGTCGTCCGCTATCTCGTCCCGCGGGTCCTCCTGGCGGTCGCCGGACTCCCGTTCTTCGCCGCCGGAGCCCTGGTCCACTACGTGCCCTACAAGATCCCCGCCTTCGTCTCGCGTGCTCTCGCGACCGAGCCGGTGGAGCGTGCCACGATCAAGCTCCTCGCGGGGCTCGCCACCTTCCCTCTCTTCTACGCGCTCGCAGTCCTCGTCTCCGGCAAGCCCCTTCTTCTCATTCTCCTGCCCCTTCTCGGGGTCTTCTCCCTGATCTACTTCGAGGCGGCGTCGGATCTCTTTCGCGAGGTCCGGATCTTCTTCTGGCACCAGGGGTCGGATCAGCGGCGGGAGCGTCTCGAGCTCTGGCGGAGCGAGCTCGTCTCCGAGCTCGAGTCCCGGCGGCGGGAGCTCGAGACACTGGAAATCCGCCCCTCCGAATGAGACCATAGATCTACACACGACAACTTTCGTTCCGAGGGTTCGCTGGGGCCCCCTCCTGACATGTCCGAAGCACCTCCGCAGAAAATCGGGAAATACGAGATCCGCGGCCTCGTGGGAAAAGGGGCGATGGGAGTCGTCTACAACGCCGTCGACCCGGCCCTCGGCCGCGCGGTGGCGATCAAGACGCTCTCGCTCTCGGCGCTCTCGGGCTCGCCTCACGAAGCCGAGCTCAAGCTCCGATTCCTCCGGGAGGCCCGCTCCGCGGGAATGCTCCAGCACCCCAACATCATCACCGTCCACGAGCTCTTCGAGGAGGGCGGGATCGCGTACCTGGTGATGGAGCTCCTCGAAGGCGCCTCGCTCTCCTCGCTCCTCCGCCGGAAGAAGGAGCTGACGCTCGGGGAGAGGCTCTCTATCGTGGATCAGATCGCCGCCGGGCTTTCCGAAGCCCATGCCCACCGCATCATCCACCGCGACCTCAAGCCTTCGAACGTCTTCGTGCTCAAGAACGGGGTGGTGAAGGTCCTCGACTTCGGCGTCGCCAAGATGGGCGAAGGCGAGCTGACCCAAGCGGGGACCGTCTTCGGAACCGTGGAGTACATGGCACCGGAGCAGGTGCGGGGCGCGACGGTGAACGCCCGCGCGGACATCTTCTCCCTGGGAATCGTCGCCTACGAAGTGCTCTCGGGGCGAAACCCGTTCCGCGCGGAAACCCTCGCCGCGTCGGTGTTCAAGATTCTCTCGGACAACCCGGACAGGCTCTCCTCGGACTCCGGGGGAGTTCCCGCCGCCATCGACGCCATCGTTTTCCGGGCCCTCGCCAAGGACGAGAAGGAGCGCTTCCAGTCCCTGTCCGATCTTCGGAGCGCGCTTCAGAACGCCGCGGACGGCGCTGGCATCGTCCTCAAACCGCCCAGTCTCTCGGACAAAGACATCGTCGTCAGCCGGGATACGGCCGATGCCGCCGGGGCATCGCTCGAGCCCAGGGTCTCGCAGTGGTCCCACGTCGCCGCGCAGGCCGATCTCCTGGAGGAGGTTTACCAGCGCGGAGTCGCGGCGTTCAACGCCGGGAGCTTCGCGGAGTGCGTTGAGAAGATGAGCCAGGTGCTCGACGAGGTTCCGGTTCACTCGATGTCTCTCCACTTCCTGGCGATGAGCGAGGAGAACCTGAGGCGCGAGCGCCTCGGCGAGAGCGAACGCAAGGAAGCGACGGCGCTCCTCGCGGCGATGCGCGATGCCCATCGGAAGGGGGAGGCGGCGGCCGTCATCGAAAAGGCCAATCGCCTGCTGGCCCTCGACAAGGAGTCCCTCGAGGCGCGCTGGTACCGGAGAAACGCGGAAGCGCGTCTTCGGGCGGTATCCGTCGGCGTCGGCACGAAAGAGCGCGCGGCCGCCGGACGCGCCGCCCCCGGGACTCTGGCGCGCGACGGGGCGAAGAGCTTCGGGTACGTTCCCGCCAAGGAGTCTCGCTTCCACCCGGGGCAGAGACGGGAGGTCGATGTCGGCGCGCTCTCGCCGACACGCGAGTCTTGGGGCGGCAAGGGCCTCTGGTTCCTCATGGGGACCGGCGTGCTGTTCCTCGGCCTGGTGGGCGTCTGGGTCTGGTCCATCGGGAGCCCGAAACCCGAGGTCAAGGCGAGTCCACCGGCGCTCCCCGGAGTGCGCACCTCTCCCTTCGAGGGTATCGACCAGGACGGCACCGTCGTCCTCCAGGTGAATCGACCCGCTCCCTCGTTCGTGGTGAAGCAGGTCATCCCCACTTCGGTGCTCGCGGGAAGCCCGACGAAGGTCGGAATCTTCGGCGCAGGTTTCTCCGACAATCTCGTGGTCGTTCCCGGGCCGGGCGCTTCCGTTCTTTCCGTCGACGTCCAGAACGAAGGTCTGATGGAAGTCGAGATCCTCGCGGAGCGCGAGGGGGAGATCCTCATCGAGGTGACAAACCCACAGGGTCACAAAGAAACGGTCCGCATTCAGGTGGAACTCCAGTGAATCTGTGTCGAAAGGGTGCGCTCGAAAAACCGCCCAAAACGCGCTCTCGCCGCCAAATTCCAACGAATGTGACACTTCTAGCCGCCGAGTCCAACTGGCACGGTTGTTGCTTTGACAAGGACCCCGAGTTCCCATAAACTCACAAAAAATAATCGTTTCTCAAGCTTCCGATTCCGATTGAAGCGTTCTTATGTCGAACGGCGCCTGGATCCCTGAAGTCGTGTCTCGCGTCGAGCCTGAAGGGCTCGATTACTATCCAACGGAGACCGAGACCCACCTGCGGGACTACTGGTACATCGTCCTCAAGAGGCGATGGCTCATTCTCGCCGTCCTGACGGTCGTGCTCGGCTGGTTCACGGTCCGCACCCTGATGCAGACGCCGATGTACTCGGCGACGGCGGTGCTCCAGCTCGATCGCGGCAAGATCAACCTCGTCCAGGACGTCATGATCCAGGACTACTGGAGCGGATACACCGAGTTCTATCCGACGCAGGCCCGGGTCCTTCAGAGCCGCGACCTCGCCCAGCGCGTGGTCAGGCAGCTCCGACTCTGGGAGCATCCCTACTTTGCCGGAGGGAAGCTCGAGCCCACCGACGCCAATCTCGAGAACCTCTCGGGAGCGGTCCTCGGCATGCTCGGGGTCTCCCAGATCCGCAATACGCAGTTGATGGAGGTCCGCTTCACCACCGCGGACCCCAAGCTCTCAGCGGATCTCGCGAACGCCCTCGCCACGCAGTTCACGACGTTCAACAGCGAGCGGGAGTCGAACCTGGCGCGGAATACCTCGGGGTTCATCCGCGAGCAGGTGGAGAAGATCCAGCTGGAGATTCAGGAGAAGGAGAAGCTCCTCCAGGACTATAGCCAGCGCGAAGATCTCGTGATGGTGGACGAGAAAGAGATGATCGTGATGAAGCAGCTCGATCATCTCAATACCGAAGTCACCACGGCGAGGGCGGAGCGGGCGGCGGCGGAAGCGCGCTACCGGAGCCTCGCCTCCGCCGACCCGGGCTCGCTCCTCGAAGTCCAGACCCACACGACGGTCGAAGCCCTGCGACAGGAGCACGCGGCGCTCCAACGCGAGGTGGCGATCCTCGCCTCCAAGTTCAAGGACGATTGGCCGGAGCTCAAGAGGGCGAAGGAGTCCCTCGAGGAAGTCGACGAAAAGCTCGACGCGGAGCAGCGCGCGGTGGCGAGGAAGGTCGTGGCCGCGGCGCAGCGGGAGTTGCGAGAGGCGCGGGATCGGGAAATGCTCCTGGCCCGCGAAGCGAACAGCGAGAAGGGCGAGGCGCAGCAGCTCAACAAACTCACCATCGACTACAACCAGATAAAGGCCGAGATCGACAACCAGCGGGCGATGCTCCAGCAACTCCTGCGAAAACAGTCGGAGTCCGGTCTCACGGCGGAGCTCGGCGAGCAGCAGCCGGTGAACGTGCGCGTGGTGGAAGCGGCGCTCGTGCCCCGGGGTGCTAACGGACCGGGCCTCCGGCGCAGCCTGTTCCTCGGAACCATCGTGGGCCTCGGGCTCGCGCTCGGCCTCGCGTTCTTCCTCGACTACTGGGAGACCAGCATCTACACCATCGACGACCTGAGGCGCCACGTTCCCCTTCCTTACATGGGCATGGTTCCGCGGCTCGAGGGAGGCTCCGACGCCATGTGGGGCGGCATGAGCCTCAAGAGCCTCGCGGCGGATGAGATCGCGCAGGAGAGGCGCCAGAAGAGCACCAAGAGGGTGAGCACGACCCGCACGGCCCTCGCTCTCGCGCAGCGGAAGATCGCCTCGCGGTCGAAAGACGACGTCTCCATGGTCGCCGAGCGGTTCAAGTTCCTCCGTGGATCGCTCCTGCTCTCGAAGCCCGGGAGCCCCCCGCGCGTCGTCCTGGTCACCGGCCCCGACAAGAACGCGGGAAAGACGTTCGTCGCCTGCAACCTCGCGATGTCGCTCACCGATCTCGACAAGCGCGTGCTCATCATCGACGCCGACCTGAGAAATCCACAGCTCCACAAGATCTTCCGGTTCAAGAACCGCGTGGGTCTGTCGAACGTTCTGTCGGGCCAGACTTCGCTCGATAAGGGCTGCATCGTTTCCACGCCGATCCCGAACTTCTTCGCGCTCCTGGCTGGTCCCCCGAGTCCCACGCCCGCGGAGCTCCTGGGCTCGAAGAAGATGGAAGAGACCCTGTCACTCTGCGCCGAGCACTTCGACTACGTGGTGCTCGACTCCGCGCCGCTCCTCCCGGTCTTCGACTCGCACTACCTCACCGTCAAGTGCGACGCGAACGTGCTGGTGGTGCGAAGCGGACAGACCTCGCGCAACGCGGTCAAGCAGAGCCTCGACCTCATCGATCGCGTCGGAGGCAAGGTCACGGGCGTGGTACTGAACGACGTGAACCTGTCTGATTTCGCGCAGAACTACTATTACGCCTACCATAGCTACGAGTACGGGACTTACGCGGAAGAAGCGGTGGAACGAGCCGGCTGAGCTGTCCATGGCGATGGCCCCGATGGATTGTTTGCTCGCGGCGCTCCGGAGTCTGTCGCTCACCCCCGAGATGGCCGCGGCCGAGCGCATCGCCCCTCTCCTCTATTTCGGCGGCCCAGAGACCGCTTCACCCGCCCTGCGCAAGGCCTACTACGACAGCGCGGCGCGGAACCTGCTTCTCTTCGAGGCGCTCGACGAGATCCTCCGGGCCTTCGGCTCGCTCGGCCTTCGCCCCGTGCTGCTCAAGGGCGCCGATTTTGCGAGACGCCTCTACCCCGATCCCGCCCTTCGGCCGATGAGCGATCTCGATCTCTGGGTCGCCCCCGACGAGGTGAACGCCGCGGAGAGGGCCCTTCAAACCCTGGGCTATCGTTCCTGGGCTCCCGACATGTCGCCCGGGCTCTCACGGGCCATTCGCCACGCGCGGCTTTTCGTCGGCGGCGCAAGAAACGAGATCGCCGTCGACTTGCACTGGTCGCTCGTGATGCACGACGCCTCCCGCACCGCTCCCTACCTCGACTGGTTTCGCTCGCGGGTCGTCGATGCGAGGCTCGATGCCACGGCGAGCCTTCTTTACCTCGCGGCGCACATGAAGCTCCAGCACCATGACGAGCCCCCCACGTTGCTCTGGCTTTCGGACTTCCATCTCCTCTCCATGCGTCCGGAGGTGGATTTTCGAGCTCTCTTCGATGCCGCGGCGTCTTTCGGCTGGGAGGGGGCTCTCGCCGCGACCGCGTACGAGGTCCAGTCGCGACTGGGAACCGAGCCTCCCGCCGCGCTCGCCGCGCGGGCGCGGCCGATGCCGGCACCGAATCGCAGGCCAGGCGCCGAGCACGCATGGAACGAGCTCAGGTCGCTCTCTCTCCGCGGGCGCTCGGTGCTCCTGAGGGCGCTGCTGTTCCCCTCTCCCGCGTACGTTCGGTTCCGATACAGGCCGAGGCCCCGCTGGAGCTGGCCGCTCTTCTATCCCATTCGTTGGGCTCGCATCCTGACGGGAGCCGCCTCCCTCGCGTTGAGACCGCGCCGAGCCCGGGCGTTTCTCGGACAGGTACCGTGAGCGCTCAGTATCTCGTCGACCCCGCCGCCTTCCCTGCGCGCGACGAAGGCCTGCCCTGGGGGCGCGACCAGGCGCGATTCGCGATCGCCGGCGTCTCCGTCGCAATCCAGGGATTGAGCGCGCTCCAGCGGGAGACCGTCGAGAGCCTCTATCCGGTTTCCGGCCTGTATCCGCCGGCGGCCCAGGTATCCCTGTTCCAGGTCGACCCCGGGGCCTTTCGAAGGATCGATCCCCGGGGCTGGAACTACTCGCTCGATTTCAGCTACGGCCCGAGCCACACCCATCTCGTGGGGAAGGATTGGATGGCCCGACTCGAATGGGAACGAGACCCGATGTCCGCGGGCCTCTGGATCTCGATGGAAGACCGGGAGCCCTTTCGAGGCGCTTTCGAGAACTTCCTGCGGGTGCTCACGGCCCACGCCCTTCTCCTCGGAGGGGGCGTTCTCCTTCACAGCGCGGCCGTCGCCTCGTCCGCAGGAGCGCACCTCTTCGTGGGGCCCTCCGGCGCCGGGAAGTCGACGATCTCCGACGCCGCGCGGTCCTGGGGGCGCTCGGTGGTGAGCGACGATCTCAACGTCGTGACCTCGGGATTCGCGCTCGGCGGGAGCTCTTTCTTTTCCGAAATCGGCACTCGTCGGGAGCGGAATTATCCACTGAGAGGAATCTATCGCCTGGAGAAAGGGACCGAGGACGGGGTGCGTCCCATGGGCGCCGGCGAGGCCATCGCGAGCCTCATCGCTTGCGCTCCATTCGTAAACCATTCCCGCTTCCTCGCCCACCGGCTCTGGGCGAACCTCGCGGGACTCGTCGCCACCGTTCCCGCCCACGTTCTGACGTTCCGTCGGGAGGCGACTTTCTGGCCCCTCCTCGAGTCATGACGAACGACACCTCCGTTTTCCGGCCACGGCGGGACGTGCGGTTCCGCGTCGTAGGCGACGAAGCCGTCATCGTGCGGCAGGAGGAAGCGGAGGTCATCGCTCTCAACGAGGTCGGGGCAAGCGTTCTGGCGCTCCTGGACTCGCGGCGGAGCGTCCGGGACGTCCTCGACGCGCTCCTCGAGCAATACGAAGTCGACCGGGAGTCGCTCGCAAGCGATCTGGTAAGGTTTCTTTCCGAGCTTCGAGACGCGGGCGTGGTCGAGGAAGCGTGAGCTACCGGGAGACCGTCCTCCGCACCTGGAACGAGAACGTCTTGTTCTCGGCCCTGGTCGAGCTCACCTATCGATGCAATCTCGACTGCTTCTTCTGTTACAACGACCTCGGCCTGCGGGGGGAGCCGATGACCCTCGACGACTACGAGCGGTTCTTCCAGGATCTCGCCTCGCTGTCATGCCTTCACCTGACGCTCAGCGGAGGCGAGCCGCTGGTACATCCGCGGTTCTTCGAGATTGCAGCCAAGGCCCGCGATCTGGGGTTCGTGCTGCGCATCAAATCGAACGGCCACTCGCTCCGAGGCCGGTTACTGGATCGTCTCAAGAACGAGATCGACCCTTTCGTGGTCGAGGTGAGCCTCCACGGCGCCTCCGCCGAGACCCACGATCGCCAGACGCGGGTCCATGGGAGCTTCGCGCGCCTCGTCGAGAACCTCGGGGCGATGCGCGATCGCGGCCTTCGCTTCAAGATCAACAGCACCCTCACCCGCTGGAACGAGGACGAAATCGATGGGATGTTCACGCTCGCCGAGCGATTCGGGGCGCCTCTCATAATCGACCCCGACGTGACCCCTCGAGACGATGGGGATCTCTCGTCGCTCGAGATCGGGGCGACGCCGTCGGGAAGGCAGCGCCTGTTCGCTTACGGAAGAACCGAGGACGTCAAACGCCAGGGGGACGACGAGCTCCTATCTATCGATTCGAGGAAACATTGCGGAGCCGGATCCACGGGGATTGCCGTGGATCCCTTCGGCAACGTGTATCCCTGCGTCCAATGGAGAAGGGCTGTCGGAAACCTGCACCAGCGCTCCATCCGCGAGATCTGGAGCGCCAACACCGCTCTCGACGAGATCCGGCGGTTGTCGGAAGAGGTGAAGCGCAACATGCCCGCGGGAGGGCTCGGGCTGTTCTGTCCCGGCACGGCGGAAGGACTGACGGGAAGCCCGCTTCCGGGGCTCCCCCTGCACCCGAGCTCGACGACTCTCTAGCTCGAGATGGGTCCCTGGGGACAGAATCCGGGATTGGCCTTCGCCGGAGGCGAGGGAAAGCAGACCGCTGCCATCACCTCGAGCGTCTCGCGGTACAGAATCTCCGGACGGCGATACGGCTTTTTCGAGGACGAGCGCTCTTCCTCGGGCGTCTCGCGAGGCTTCTTTGGTTCCATTTCCTTCATGATAACAAACGGGCTTCACTGCCGATAGCTCATGGTGAACCCCACCTGGAGGCGATCCTTGGTGAACGCCTTCACGTTCGACTCGCGGTCGAGGTAGTCGGACACGACCCCGACCGTCCAGCGCTCGGTGACGCGCGTCGAGAACACGAGACGGAACGTCCGGTGGTCGTCGTACAGCTCTGCTTCCCCCTCCTCAGTCTCGCCGGGAAGGGGATACCGGTTCTGTCCGATCACGAAGCCGGGTGTCACCGAGAAGCGCTGGGTGATCTGGTAGGTAAAGGCCGCGCCCACGCGGCTCTCGATGAAGTACCAGTTGTCGTCGAAGATCGAGGGCTGGATATCCCGGGAGTAGACCGTCGATAGACGGTGACCCTCGCCGAAACCGAAGGCCACATCCACCGATCCGATGAGACCGGTGTAATCGACCCGGTCCGCTTCGACGGGACTCACGCTGCGGAAACCGAGGAGGAACCGGCCGTTCAGAAACGACCCCGCGACGGGAAGATCGTTCTCCGCCAGCGGGCTTCCACCGGCGGGGCTGAACTCGAAACCGAATCGTCCCCCGTAGGAATCCGCGTCGCGCGTGACGTCACCGAAGCGAAGGGTCTCGTAGAAACCCTCGGCGATGGCGCTGGTCTTCGCCGTGAGCCGGCGTCCGAAATCGAGGAACGCGCGGTCCTGGTCCCGGTTGAGCCTGTCCGCGACCACGGCGTCTTCGAGCCCGTCCTGAATCTCGTAGAACGTCTTGTCGTAGCCCAGACGCAGGAGATGTCGCCAGCCGAGAGCGAAAGCGAGATATGCATCGAGCCCGTTCGTCCTCTGCTGCACGGGGAAGTCGAACTCGGAGGTGGGCCGGGCCGTCTCGTCGCGGAACTCGTCCGACACTTTGAACAGAAACCGCCGGCCCCCGAAGCCGCCGCCCACGCGGGTGACGTCGAACCAGCGCCGGAGGTCCACCTGTTCGCGGTAATACACGTAGGCCACTTCCTGGTACAGGTCGACGAACGCCGCGTTTCCCAGGGGCGAAGCCAGACGAACTCCCGGCCCCACCCTCGCCGTAATGTCGCTCTCCGCGGTGGGAGTCGAAAGCGCGTTCGAGTCGTAGCCGCTCGAGAGCTGGAGCGACGGGGTCACGTAGAAGGGCCCCAGTCGGAAGAAACCCCGCCGGACGCCGTCGAGCTCGCGCTCGACCAGGTCGACGGTCTGCGCATCCGCGGGTGGGACTGCGGCGAGCAGCAGGAGGAGCGCGGCGGCCCTGGAAGGTCTCAAACCGGCGAGTACTCCCGAAGCGGGCGCTCGGCGTCAGGGGAGGCATCCCGGCCGAGCAGGAACCGGCCGAGCGTCGAATGCCGGAAGATCTCCCGGATCAGACTCTGATGCCAGTCGAAGTCGGCTTTCTCCCGGATCAGGCACTCGACTCCATGCGCCCGGGCGATCGCCATCAGCTGCTCGATGCCCCAGTCGCCCACGAGCTTCACGCTCTTTCGAAGCTTCAGCCCCGACGCAATTTCATCCTCGAGAAGCTCTCGCCAGCGGGCTTCGTAGGGAGCCAGACTCTCGGCGTCGAGCCGATCCTCGGAAAGACGCGAAGAAAGCACGTCCCCCGCGATCTCCCCCGTGAGCATCCCGTAGTAGATGCCGCCGCAGGTCGTGGCCTTGATGTGTCCCGCGGCCTCGCCCACGACGAGGATCCGGTCCTCGTAGCTCCGCGGCAGAAATCCCAGGGGAAGCACGCTGCACCGGATGGGTCCATGCGGTCCCCGGATCTTCTCGGAAACGTCAGGGCGGGAGAGGAACCGACGCAGCGCAGCCGGGCCATTCCGATCGCAGAGAAGACCGACCTTGGCCCGCCCCTCTCCGACGGGCACCACCCAGGCGAAGCCTTCGGGCGCCCACCTTCGCCCGAGGTGGACCTCGACTCTCTCCGCGTCGTAGTCGATCTCCGTCTGCACGCCGAGAAGCGTCTCGGGCACCTCGTCGAAACCGAGCTTCTTGAGAAGCGGCATCCCCGCTCCGGTCGCGACGACCAGAGCGCGGCAGGAAATCGTCTCGAGCCCACCGCAGCTCACGCGAACCCCGTCCTTGTTCCGTCGCACGGCGGTCACCCGCTGGCGCAGGCGGATCTCCGCCCCCGCTGCCGCCGTGCGCCTGCCGAGGTGAGAGTCGAGCTCGTTCCGAAGAACGACCCTCGCGAGCGGACGATCGCACGCGAACGACCACCGCGCTCCTCGGGGGGAGACGAACTCGATCTCGGACAGCGTGTGCCGGGTGAGGGAGGCGGGGAGATCGAATCGCTCGAAGGCCTCGAGCCCGAGGATGCCGCTGCAGTTCACGGGGTTACCCACCTCGTCGTGCTCCTCGAGGACCGCCACCCGGAAGCCCGACTCGGCGATGCGCCCGGCCGCCGAGAGCCCCGCCGGACCGGCGCCGATGACCAGGACGTCGTAGTCGTTCAAAACTTGTCACCTCTCACTTCCCACTTGCCGCGGAAAGTGATCCAGAAGGAAATCAGGATGAGCTTGATGTCGAGCGCGAAGCTCTGTGTTCGTACGTAGAGTCGATCATAACGGAACTTCTGCCGCCGCGGAATGTCTCTCGGGGCGAAAATTTGAGCGACTCCAGTGAGCCCGGGAATCACCTCGTGCCTTTCGCTGAATCCCGGGATCTCTTCGAGTCGAATCGACCGACCGTCCCCCTTGAGCTCGACTTCCTCGACGGCGAGGGCGCGCGGGCCCACGAACGACATGTCTCCCTTGAAGATGTTCCAGAGCTGCGGGAGCTCGTCCATGGCCGTCTTCCGCAGGATCGCGCCGACGGCGGTGACCCGCGGATCGTGCTCTCCCGCCTGAACGGTTCCGAACTTCTTGTCCGCATCCGGGACCATCGAGCGGAACTTGTAGCCGCGGAAGGGAAGGCCTCCCCTCCCCACGCGCTCCTGGGAGAAGAACACCGGGCCTCCGTCCTCGAGCTTGATGGCGAGCGCGGCGGCCATGCCTACGGGAATCGCGAGTACCAGCCCCGTTCCCGAGAGCAGGACGTCAAACGCTCGTTTCGAGAGCGGCGTTCTCGCGGGAGCCGTGCTGTCGGAGGCCCTGCTGGAAGAGGTCATGGTAGGCGCGGACTTGTTTGCGGCGATCGAACTGGGCCGCGGCGCCGCGGGCGTTCTCGCCGAGCCTTCGAGCGAGGTCGCGGTCGCGAAAGAGCCGCGATATCTCATGAATCATCCCTCCGACGTCGCCTGGGGCGACGAGCATTCCGCACTCGTTCTCTCGGGTGATGGAGGCCACTTCCGAGTCCTCTTCGACGGCGGCGACATACGGGCGGCCCGCCGCCAGGATCCCATAGAGCTTGCTGGGCACGATGTAGCCCGCGAGACCCCGCTTCAGGGACACGAGAAACACGTCCGCGGTGGCGTAGGTCTCCCGCATGCGCTCGCGGGGCTGATAGGGAAAGAACCGGACGTTCCCGAGTCCCCGCCGCGCGGCCTGGTCTTGAAGGGGCTTCTTCCTCACACCATCGCCGATGAAAACGAACGTCACCTCCGGAAGTGCGGACGCGACATCGAGGAGGGAGTCGAGGTTCTGCGAGAGGCCGATGTTTCCCGCGTGCAGCACGACGAAGCGGTCTTGAAGTCCATGCTCGCGGGAGAAAGGATTGTCCTTCGGGCCCGGGGTGAGAAGCTCCGAGTCGGCCCAGTTGTGGATGACCGCGATCTTCTCCGCGTCGGCGCCCTTTCCCTCCACCAGGCGGCGCTTCATCGTCTCACCGAGCGCGATGATGCGATCGGCGCGGCGCAGGAGGAAGCGATTGACCGCTTCCAGGACCCGGTTGATCCGATCGCTTCTGAAATCCTCGAGGAGATTCGCGACCTCGGGGAAGATGTCCTGGCAGAGGAATACGAAGCGCGCTCCCGTGCGCCGGGCGGCCGCCCAGCCGATGAGGCCGATAATCGGCGGATCGGTGAGGGCCACCACGACGTCGGGCCGGCCGATCCCGAAGCTCGCCCAGAAGGCCGCAAAGAAGTAGCTGAGGTAGCTGGCGAAGCGGCCGAGAAAACCCTTCCGCCCGAGCCGGGTCTCCTTCGCCCTGAGGATTTCGACCCCTTCGTGCCTCTCACGGGAGACGAGTCCGAACCGCTTCGTCCCGCCTCCGGCGACGATCGTGACCCTAGAGCCGTGCTCTTTCGCGAGATCCTGGCTGAGCTCCGTCAGGAGCTGGCCCGTGGCCCCGAAATCCGGCCAGTACGATCGGTTGAAGAAAACGATTCGCATCAGCGGGAGTCCCGGAACCAGCGAATCGTCTTTTGGAGGCCGCAGCGGAAGTCGGTCTTCGCCCGGAAGCCGAACGCCTTCTCCGCCCGGGAGACATCGAGACAGCGCCGCGGCTGGCCGTTCGGCTTCGTTCCGTCCCAGCGGACCTCGCCCTCGAATCCCATCAGCTCGGCTATGAGCTCCGAGAGGTCCTTGATCGAGATCTCGAACCCCGCGCCGAGGTTCATGGGATCCGGGCCGTCGTAGAGGCGGGTCGCGGCCGCGATGGCCTCGGCGCAGTCCTCGACGTAGAGAAACTCGCGGGTGGGGGAGCCATCTCCCCAGCAGACGATCTCGGAGGCGCCGTGGTCGAGGGCCTCCTGGCACTTCAGCACGAGTGCCGGGATCACGTGCGAGCTCGCGGGATCGAAGTTGTCGAAGGGTCCGTAGAGATTGACCGGCAGGAGGTGGATGGCGTTGAAGTCGTACTGCGCGCGGTACGCCTGTCCCTGGACCAGGAGCATCTTCTTCGCGAGCCCGTAAGGCGCGTTCGTCTCCTCCGGGTAGCCGTTCCAGAGCTCGTCTTCGCGGAAGGGGACGGCCGCGTGCTTGGGATAGGAGCAGATGGTCCCTATGCCCACGAACTTCTCGACCCCGCTCCGGCGGGCGTACTCCATGAGCTGCGTCCCCATCATCAGATTGTCGTAGAAGAACCGGCCGGGGTTCTCGCGGTTCGCCCCGATTCCTCCCACGATGGCCGCGAGGTGAACCACCACCTCCGGCCGATGGTCGCGATAGACCCGCGCGACTGCTTCCTCCTGGGTGAGGTCGTACTCCGCCTTCCTCGGAACCACCACGTCCCTCGCGCCCTGGGCGCGGAGGGCTTCGAGCACGTGACGTCCGAGAAAACCGGAGCCGCCGGTGAGGAGGATCTTCTTCGCGCTCAGGTCCAAGCGCTCATCGCCTCCTGCTTCACGGCGGCAGGTTTCTTCTCAAGGGCCTGGTTTCCGACGACCAGCACGTCCATGTCCGTCCGGAGGAAACAGTCGAGCGCCTCCCGGGGCCGCAGCACGATGGGCTCGTTCTCGTTGAAAGAAGTGTTCAGGAGGACGGGGACCCCGGTGTGCTTTTCGAACGCGCGCAGGAGCTCCCAGTAGAGCGGGTTCGTCTCCCGGCTCACGGTCTGGAGACGCCCGGAGCCGTCGACGTGCGTCACTGCGGGTATCACCGACTCCTTGTCGGCTCTCACCGGATAGACCTGAATCATGAAGGGGTCTCGGACGGCGCCCTCGAAATAGTCGTCCAGGCGTTCCTCCAAGATCGAAGGAGCGAACGGACGGAACTTCTCCCGGAGCTTTATCTTCACGTTCAGGATCTCGCGCATGTCGGCGCGTCTCGGGTCGGCGAGGATGCTGCGGTTCCCGAGTGCCCGCGCGCCCCATTCCATCCGGCCCTGGAACCAGCCGACGACCTTCCCCGAAGCGATCTGCCCGGCAGTCCAGTCGACGAGCTCCCCAGTCGTCTCGAACCGGCGCGGGGAGCCATCGAGCCGTCCCTCGTCGAAGGAAGGCCCCCAGTAAGAGTGCTTCATCACGAAGCTCCGCGGCCTTCCGAGAACGTGGTTCCAGACGTAGAACGCGGCCCCCAGAGCCGTTCCGTTGTCTCCAGCCGCGGGCTGGATGAAGACTTCCTCGAACGGTGTTCGGCTGCGTATCTTTCCGTTGGCGACGCTGTTCATGGCGCAGCCTCCGGCGAGACAGAGCCGCTTCGAGGACGTCCTCTCGTAGAGCGCGTTCAGCACGTGGAAGGCGGCTTCTTCGAAGACGACCTGGAGCGACGCCGCGATGGCCTCGTGCCTCGACGTGAGCGGCTCATCGGGCCGGCGCGCCGGACCGAGCAGGCGCACGAGCTTCTCGCTGTACACAGGGCCGATGGTGGGCTCCCCCTCGTCCCAGGTCATCGCGACCCCCTCCGACCAGTGCCGGAAGTAGGGAAGCGAGAGAGAGAAACGCCCGCCCGGATCGAGCGACAGGAGCTTACGGATCTCCTCGACGAACTCCGGTTTCCCGTAGGGCGCGAGCCCCATGACTTTGTACTCGTCGCCGTACTTCGGGAACCCGAGATACTGCGTAATCGCGAGATAGAGCAGACCGAGGGAGTGCGGAAAGAATACCCGGTCGAGAATCTCGAGGTTCGAGCCTCTCCCCCAGGCGAGCGACGTGCTCACGAAATCCCCGAACCCGTCGATGGCGGCGACCGCCGCGTCCTCGAAGGGAGATACGAAGAACGCGCTCGCGAGGTGCGCCGGATGGTGCTCGACCCAGTGGAGCCGCGAAGCCACGCGATCCGCGGAGAGCGACAGAGTGGACGCGATCTCGACGGGAAGGCTCGCGATCCGGGAGCGGTTTCGCGCTCGATCCCGGACGAGTCCGAGCCCCGGCCGCCGCGAGAGGGCGAAGATCGCCTTGCGCCACAGGTGCGCCTTCGGATCCCGCGAGACCGCGAATCGGTCGACATCCTCCGGCTTCAGGCCTCCCCTCTCGAGGCACGAGCGGATGGCTTCCGCGGGAAACCCCGCCCAGTGTTTGACGCGCCGAAAACGCTCTTCTTCAACGGCGGCAACGAGCTCGCCGTCGCAGACGAGCGCGGCGGAAACGTCGCCGTGATAGGCGTTGATGCCCAGAACGTTCATTCGAATGTGCTGAAGGAAGTGGTTACTTCTGAATCGATTATACGGGAGCCCCTCGCGGGTGCCAAGCTGAAAGCCCCTGCGCTACCCGAGCGATTTGTGAAGCCGGCGCGGGTGGCTCGACTCGGCTCACGAGTTCATCGCCGCCCGTTGGCGGCGATTTCCTCGTAGAAGCGAAGGTACGCCGGCCCTACCTCGGTCCACGAAAAGCGCGCGTGGATCGTCGATGCGAGCGCCTCGCGCTGTGCTTCTGTCCACTCCGGACTCGCGAGGAAGTCGGCGAGAGCGGTTCGGATCGCGTCCTCCGTCGCGTCCACGATCGTTCCCGCACCGAGCGCGCGCACGACTTCCCAGGGCGTTCGGTTCGTCGTGAGAACGCGCGTGCCCACCTGGAGCGCCTCCAGAATCGCGAGACCGAAGTTCTCCGAAAAAGAAGGCAGGCAGAAGAGATCGGCGCCCTGGAGGTACGCCCACCGTTCGTCACCCCAGACCTCTCCGACCCAATCCACGCGGGGCAGCTTTGCGGAGTCGCGCCCGGCGAGGCGCCGGAGCTCTCGGACGTAGCTTTCCTCGCCGCCGCCCACGATCGTGAGCCGTACGTCCCGCAAGGAGTGGGGCTCGAGTCCCGCGAGAGCGCGAAGCAACAGGTGCAGGCCCTTCTTGGGGTGGAGCCGCGAGAGAAACAGGAGCACCACTTCGGGCTCCGCCCAGCCGAGCTTCCGGCGCGCGGCCGCAGCGCCGGGCCCGCATTCGGAGGTCAAGCCGAGTGGAAGCGCGCGACAGTCCACGGCAGGAACGAAGTTCCTGATGTTCCGGGCTTCGGCCTCGCTCGTCGCGAGCAACCGTGCCGCCCCGGAGAGGTGGCGTCGCTCGAAGAGGTGGTACCAGGGCCACTTCTTCCAGCGCTTGTGACGCCACGCCCATGGCTCGAGCATTCCGTGAGGAGAGACGACGTAAGGCACGAGGCGACGCCGGCAGAGAGACGAGGCCCGCAGGAACGCCGGCTGCCATAGACCGTGAAAATGAACGACGTCCGGCACCGGGGCCTCCGCGTCTTCGGCCGGGGGGTTGGTACGAACGCCTATCCCCGCCTGCCGCAGGAACCTCTCGAGGCAGCGAATCGTGATCTCGAGCCCGCCGGCCCTCTGCCGCTCCGGAGGCTCGTAGAAATCGAGGTTCACGCTCTCGCGACCTCGCGGTAGAGCTCCTCGTACGACTCGACCATCGTTCGCAGAGAAAGCCTCGTCTCCACCAGGCGTCGCGCCCCGTCCGCGATGCGACGTGGAAAGGAGGGGCCGCGCATGCTCTCTGCCAACGCCAGGGGATCGTCCACGAACAATACCGTCTCCTCGTCGAACATCGGGACCTCGGCGGCGAGGTCTCGGGTGATGGCACAGGGAAGTCCGGCCGCCATGGCTTCCAGGATCGCGAGAGGAAGGCCTTCGTATTCCGCGACGTGCAGCAGGAGATCGCCCGCGGACAGGAACGGCAGCGTGTCGCTCTGCCAGCCGACGCAGGAAATCACGGACTCCAGGCCTCGTCGCCTGATCCAATCCCTCCACCGCGATGCGAGGTCGCCGTCGCCGACCCAGACGAACTTCGCGGCCCCCAGATGTCGATGCAGCTCCTCCGCGGCTTCGAGGAACTGAAAGGGGCGCTTTTGCTCGACCAGCCGACCCACGCCGAGGACGAGAACGTTGCGCTCGGTGAGCCCCAACTCGTCTCGTTTTGCCTTTCGTAAACGAGCCACCATGGACTGGTCGGCGAGCGGAACGCCGTTGAAGATGGTCCGGGTGCTCGCCTTCCCGTCGAGAAATGCCATAAGGCCGCTCCGGCGCTGCTCCTGGACGGCGACGAGGACCCCTCGGTACGCCCCGAGCGCATCGCGGGAGATCGAGTCCCGGAGCCAGGGGAGCTTCCCTCGGAGGTAGCGCGCGGTCTGCGTGATGTGAATGGTGCAGACGTTCGGCACGCCGCACAGGGTAAGGGCCCGGAGAAGGTCGAGTCCGTCCTCGAGGTTCTGTTTGTTGAGATGTACGACGTCCGGAGAGAGCGCCGCCCACTCGCGGGCTACACCGCGGGAGAATCCCCGGTTGAAACAGGTCGAAAGCGAGCGCGTCTTGCGGTCGTAGGTGTTGCGGTACTCCGCCCGGATCACCCGCGCGAAGGAAGCGCACCTCGCCGAGAGCTCGTCCATCCGCGGGTGGGCGGGAATCCACATCAGGACTTCGTGCCCGCGGTCCGTGAGTCCCCGGCCGAGGTAATCAAGGAATATCTCGCCCCCCCCCCGCGACCCCGAGCCGCTGCTGACGAGGAGAATCCTCATCTTCCATTCGCGAGGCTGTCGAAGACCCGCGCCCATTTTTCCGCGCCCGCTTCGGGAGTGAGGGTCACGGCTTTGCGGCGGGAGGCCTCTCCCATTGACCGCGCCGTCACCGGGCTGGACGCGAGCGATTCCATGCATCGCTGCAAGCCTTCCACGTCGCCCGCACGAAATTGGAACCCGTTCACGTCGTTCTCGACCAGGTCCAGGCCCGCGCCCACGGCGTCCGAAACGATCACCGGCAAACCAGCGCCCAGGGCCTGATTGACGACCACGCCCCAGCCGTCGTGACGGCTGGGCAGAACGAAGACATCGGATGTCGAGAAGTAGTCCGGCAGCCGCTCAGGCGGCTGGAAGCCCTCGTAGCGGATTCGCGCCCTCGCCTCCGGACCCACCTCGGCGAGGAACTGCGCCAGGCTCGCCTCGCGGCCCACGAGCCGCAGGTCCACGTCGAGCCCCTTCGCCACCAGGCGATCGAACGCGGCCAGCAGGAGGTCCACGCCCTTGCGCCGAATCATCTGTCCACAGAAGAGAAAGGTGACCGAAGCTCGCACGTCACGCCGAGGAGAACGAAGAAATCCGGCCAGGTCGCAATGGTACGGGATGCAGAAGTGGCGCGTGCGCGGGAACCGCTTCTGGTAGTCGGCTTCCGCCGCGCGGCCGACGCCCACGATCGCGGCGGCACCCGCCAGCGGCGCGGCAAGCCGGCGCTGGATGAATTCCCCGACCTGTCCGTTCTGCTTACGAAGTCGTTCGCCCCAGAAGAGCCAGCGGTTCCCCGAGAGGCCCCTCCGCATCAACCACTGGCCCGTAAACGATGTGAACGTGCTGAGAACCACGACGTCGTAACTCCCGGGATCGGGGAGCGACCAGTTGAAGTGAAAACGCACGCGGGAGAGCGGCACCCAGAATCCGGGCAGTATTCGCTCGAACGGCCGAAGCGGCGCCTCCGGCCAGGGAGAGTCGGGCGACGCGGCCTCCATATAGAGCACGCTGAGATCGACATCGTCGCGCGCGGCGAGCGCCGCGAATAGATCTCTCTGATAAGGCGACGGGACTATCGTGATGAACAGAGCGCGATGCGGATGGGTCATCTATGCTGAAGCGCCCGCGACAGCACTACCTTGCGAGTCGGCCGCCTGCCTCTGGCCAGGCTCCCCAGGACCACGACCGCCAGCACCGGAAGCGCGGCCACCGGCAGCATGTAGAGACTTCGCATCGTGATGGTTACGGCGAAGAATCCCGATCCGTACAAGAGGATTCCAAAATCGGAATGAATCGAGAACGCTTTTCTCGTCCAATAGCTGGCGAGCCATCCCAGCAAGAGGCCGGCGACTACGGAACCGAACAGACCTGAAGACATGTAGGCTTCGCCGATGAAAGTGGCGGAAATCGTCGTCCGGGGAGAGGCATCGAGATACAAGTTGGGGCTGACGTTCGCTCCGTCGGGCTTACCCGGCCATACCGCCCGGGGCACGACCCGTACGGCGAGCCACGCCGGCACTTCCCATCCCAGGTACGGGTACTCATCGGGAAATGCGGTCACGAGCCCCGATATCGAGAGAAGGTTGTAGTCCACGAAGAATTCCTGCGGTCCCTGGTCATAGCGCGCCGCTCCCGCTCTCAGGTACTCCCGAAGTCCAATCGTTCGGAACTCGACGCCGTAAATGGTGGCGGCGACCAGAATCGCGGCGGCAACCGCTCCCAGTTGCAGGATCTGCTTCAGCGAGCAGGACGCCGCGTAATAGTAAGCGACGAGGAAAGTAATCAGGTAGATCCCGATGATGCTGCGGGTGCCCGTGGTGAACCCATAGAAGAGCGTGAGCAACAGAGCGGAGAACACCAGCAAAACGCTCACACGACGGTAGAGATGACGGCGGCCCAGGATGATGCCCGCCAGGGGCGGCACGAGGTAGATCGTCGCGCCCAACTCGTACAGCAGCGTTTGTGCGTCCCCGAACTGGCCCCGCGCCCAGGGCTCGCTGAATCTCGGTCCCATGAAATGCCAGATCATCAATGCAGGGTCGAAGTCCACGGAAGCCAGCATGTACAGGTAACCCGTCGCGAAGCATAGCCAGAACAGCACCACGAGCGAGGGCTTGGGGAGCTGTTTGTCCGCGAGAGTCCATGGCCTGAGGCGGCGTGTGACCAGGTGCCGCCCGACGGCCATCGCCGCGAAGCTCCAGAGAACGACCTCGATTCCCAGGCTGACGTTCGCATTCCGGGTGAGCGTGTCGAAGTCCGGCTGGGGAAAGAGGAACTCGACGAAGATCAGGTAGTACAGGGCACTCATCGATACCAGGTCCGCGCGAAGCAGATTGCCCCAACTGCGCTTGATCTCGACTACCGCGAACCCCGCCAGGCTGAGACCAGCTCCGATGGCGGCATACCGAGCGGCCGATGAGGGCGTGTCGCCATAGAACGTGAGCCCCGTCGCTAGCAGTCCCGCGAGGAAGAAAACCGTGGCCACCCAGCTCGCGGGGGACGGCGCCTTCATGGGCTCGTTGCGAACCGATGGAGAACGTTTAGAGAAGCCGCCCATGGGTCTCAGGAATCCAGTCCGATCTCATTCAGGATAACCTGCAACCGCCCTGCAAGCACCTCCACCGAGAATCGCTTGGCGGTCTCGAGCGCCGCCGCCGACATCGAGCCGAGCCGTTTCTCGTCGAACGCCACATCGTGGATCGCGCTCGCGAGAGCCTGGGGATCCCGCGCGGGCACGATGAGACCGTTCACTCCGTCCTCCACGACCTCTCCGCAGTTCTTCGTCGCGATCACCGGAAGGCCGTGCGCCATGGCCTCCAGCTGAGTCACCCCGAATCCATCGGAGAGCGTTGGAAAGACGAACAGATCCGCCGATCGATAGAGCGACGATACCCGGTCGCGCGTGATGGGGCCGATGAAGGACAGATTGGAGGGGGCAGCGCGCACGGCCTCGGCGGAGATTCCGATGGGGCCGGCCACGACGAAACGCAGGCGCTCCGTCGAAAGGAGTCGGGCTGCGGCCGTGAGATATTGAATGCCCTTTCGCAGAACGACCTGCCCCAGCCAGAGTATCGTCTTCACGTCCGAGGTGGATTCCGCGCGGCGGGCAAGTGGGGGAACGTCGTAGGCGAGAGGCAGGACCCGCACGTTCTCCGGAGTGACTCCCTGCTGGATGAGGCCGGTTCGACTCCACTCCGAGTTCACGATCACCATCGAGGCCCGTTTCCACTCCGCGGCCAGACGGTCGAAGTAGACGTCCGGGATGCGGCCCGGCGTCGACACCCAGTCCGGCCACGACGCTTCCTCGCGCCGTACGATCTCCTCCTCCATTCGGGCGGGGTCTATCTGATCCACGATCGTGGGAACGCCACGATCGGCCAGGAACTCCAATGCCTCGAGCGCACCCGTCGTATAGGAGAAGAAGGCGGAAGGAATCCTGGAAGCTCGGGCGCGCCGAGCCAGGTAGTGACGGGTGTCGTAAGCGAATCGCTCACCCACGCGGAGATACTCGAGGGACTTCTCCTCTATCGTCCGCGGCCTCCTCCACAGCTCTTCGGCCGCCCGCAAGAGAGCGGACCCGGCAAACGCGACCACCCGTTCGTCGGGAATCTCGGGGTGCCATCGCGTCCCGAAACGCCTGGCGGCGGCGACGGCGGGCGACCGGTTGCGCCACCGCGGCGACGTCCACAGGTCCGTGAGGAGCGTGTCCAGGAGCTCCAATTTCGAGAGCGCGCGCGGGACCGCGTAATGCTCGCGGGCGCCCAGCTGCGAGCAGACGACGGAGTGACGGTTCACCGAGCCCGGTCTCGCGCCGTCACCGCGCCTCGCCCCTGGTTCCGATCCGGACGGCGGGTACGCCGGCGACGATCGCTCCGGCCTCGACGCTCCTGGTGACCACCGCGCCTGCACCGACGACGGCGCGATCTCCGACTTCCACGCCCGAGAGAATGATGGCCCTCGCCCCGATCCAGCAGTCGCTTCCGATCCGCACGGCCGCCGCTTCGAGGGGCGCATCGCGGATTCGCTCTCCCGACCGGATTCCGTGGTTCGAATCGGTCACGTATACTCCCGGCCCGAACATGTTGTCGTCGCCAATCGAGATCAGATCGCTCGCGTCCAGCATGACGTCGCGGTTGAAGTAGTTCCGGTCGCCGATCTGGATGACGAGCTCGCCCGGGGCGTCGGACGGCCACAGCCAGCAGCCTTCGGTGAGAGCATTGCCTTCGCCGACGCGGATGCGCGCAGGTCGGCGTACACGGACCCCCTCGATGCGACATTTACCGCCGATCTTCATTCCGAGCGTCCGCAGATACAGGATCCGGAATCGACTCGCCACGCCGTACGGCCACCGAAGCAGCATCTCGTCCAGGGCGGGAATCATGAGTGCCTCGATTCGATATCTCGCCCGACGGAACGCCCCATCGAGAGGATCACGCCGCCTCCTGCCAAAGACCCCTTCGACCCCGCCATCTCCGGGCGCCCGCTCGTACTGGAAATCCGAGCAGGTACTTCCACCGTCCGAGACGCAGATGCCATCTCAGGGTGGAGCGGTAGAGATCCCAGGCGTCGCGGGAGCTGCCTTCCGTGAGGCAGTCGAGCGACACGGGGCGCACGTGGCGCGTGACGATTGTCCTCCGCTCGAGGGCGCGGGAGGTCCCGCCCGGATACGTCCCGATGCGCTCGCTTTCGATCAGGTGACGCACGCCGGCGATCGTCTTCGACAGGTCCCTCATGACGCTCGCCGCATGCTCCCGGTATCCGAACGTGAACGGCGAAAGGACCTGCAGGAAGCGGGGGGCGTCCCCGAGCTTCAGCGCCAGGTCGGCGTCCTCGCCGTTCATGTTTTTTTCCGAGAACCCGCCCGCCGCCCGAAGGAAGTCGGCACGGATGACGAAGGAGGAGACGCCCCACCACCGCCACTCATCGCCGGAAGCGAGATAGTCGGCGAACTCGCAGCCGGCCGATGCTTCCCGACCGAGACCCCGAAGCCTCTCGACGTTCTCGAATCGGAAAGGCTTCCCCGCGATGAAAGCGGGAGCTCCGTGATCCGCGGCCAGAGCCGCGTAGGTCTCGAGCGTCCAGGGGAACCACAGGTCGTCGCTGTCCAGAAACGCGACGTACCTGCCCCGCGCCCTTTCCAGGCCGCGATTTCTCGCCGCTCCCGGACCGAGATTCCGTTGGGTCAGGAGCTGGATCCTGTCCCCGAGCGACTTCAGATACTCGGCCGTACCATCGCTCGACCCGTCGTCCACCACGATGACCTCGAAGCGGGTGAACGTCTGGTCCCGGATGGAGTCGAGCGCGGCCGTCAGGAGCTCCCGGCGGTTGAACGTTGGAACGACGACGGAGAACAGGGGCTCGCTCATTCGAACCGCCAGAAGTTCGGCCGGCCGCAGAACGCGAGCAGCGCGTCCGCATCCGGCTTCACCTGCGCGACCACCTCGCGGCGCAGACCGTCGGGCCATTCAGGCCGCTTCGCCAGAGGCTTGCGGAACATCGGCATGATTCGACGCGCCACGCCGGGCGCGAGACTCTTGAGCCGGCGGGCGAGCGGGACGCGCTGCAGCCTCCGGATCAAAGTCCCGTCGACTCGCTTCTGGGCCGACACATGCGCCGCCGGAAAGCGGTCCTGCTCGCCGAGCCCGGGATCCACTCCCAGGAACTCGTAGCACCGCCTCATCACCTCCGCGGGACGCTCCACGAAGTCCTCGAAGAGCAAAATCAGGATCCGATCGTCGGGGTAGAAACGGCGGTAGGCATCGATCTGTCTCCAGTAGAGACTGGTATCGACGAGGTGCGGCCACTTCTCGAGGGCCTCGGCGAGCGGCGGCATCGCCGGGACCTCCGCCGCCGTGTGCAGCCAGTGGGACAGGATGCGAGCCAGCGGGTGGCGCACGATGTACAGGAGCTTCGCGTCAGGCAGATGCGCGGCAACGCGCTCCGCGGACCGCGGGAACAGCAGGAGCTTGGTGTAGCTGGTGCTTCCCTCCCCGATTGCCATTCGGCCGCCGGCACCGGCGAACATCGATTCGTACCATGGCCAACCTCGGGCGAAGATCTCGTCCTTGCAGAAGAACTCCGGCTCCTTGGGACTGCTCACGAACACCTGAGGGTGCCGGCCCAGGGCGTCGAACAGGCTCGTGGTCGCGCATTTCATCGCGCCGATGACGAGAAAGTTCGGCTTCATCGCTGCCAGGCGGCGTCCGGCTCCGCCGGAGGTCGGCGCATCCACCGGGCCAGCCGCTCGGTATTGCGAAACCCCAGGAGCCGGAGCGCCATCCGGTACCGGGGTGGCGCCGCCGCGGTATCGTCCGGAACGAACTCCGGCTCCGTCTCGTAGATCCGGGCCACGATACCGCGGGCGAAGTCCTCGTCGATACGCCACCCGCTGCGAGCGATCTCGAACCGCGCGAGATTGACCCCGTGCTGCCGTGCGGGCGTGAGCTCGCCTCGACTGCGCAGAAAATCCTCCGCTCCCTGCTCTATCGCAAGGCGGCGGCGATGAACCTCGGGCACATCCCGCCGGCATACCGTCTTCTCGCTCCACTGACGATAAACCGCGCCGGCGCCGCTGCAATAGGTGAAGCGCTTGTCGGCCGTCAACAATCTGAGGTAGAGCTCGTGCTCCTGGCAGCAAGGCTGGTCCACCTTCCAGCCGCCCACGTCGACGACCGCCTGCTTCCGCCAGAGGCACCCGCCGGTCTGCGGCAGATACCAGCGAGCCAGAAGGATCCAGGGATCGTGCGGCTCCGGAATCGGGAGCTCCTCACGACGAGATCCCTTTTCCGTCCAGTATTCCATGACGACCGGCCCGAAGACGAGGTCGGTGGACGGATGCTCCGCGAGGCACTCGACCTGCCGCTCCACCTTCTCAGGAAGCAGGTAGTCGTCCGCATCCAGGTACTGGAGCCAATCGCCGCGCGCCAACTCCAGCAATCGGTTGCGCGCGGCGTTGGCGCCACGATTCGGTCCGCTCTCCCAGCGGATTCGATCGCCGAAGCTTCGAATGACCTCGAGACTGCGGTCGGAAGACCCGTCGTCGACGACGAGGACCTCCTTCTCCGCCCACGACTGAGCGAGCGCGCTCCCGATCGCTTGGGCCACCCAACGCTCACCGTTGTGGCAGGGAATCAAGATGGAAACGAACGTTCGCATCGGCCTATTGGCGCACCACTCCCGGTGGACCTGGATTCACCTCTATCGATCTCCGATGTTCGAGACCCGGATATGAACAAGAATAAGAAATCTCGCGGTGATCAAGCAACGACGCCGGGGGGATGCGGTCAGCGTCGATCGCTCACCGAGGCTTGACACACTCGAACACCAGCGTATTACACAGGGCGTCGGCTCCGGCAGGGAGGATTCGCAGGAGCGGGCCGAGCGCCAGCATCAGCTTTCCAAACGGAGTTCGGACCCCGGTCGTCAACACTCCCCGGTAGCGCTCGAGCCGCAAACCCTGGCGCTCCGCCATTTCCGCAATACCGCTCGGCGACCAGAGGCTCACGTGGTCCGCGTTCTCTCTGCTCCGGCCCAGGAGGGCGTCGCGGATCCGGGATAGATAGTACGCGTTGGGCGTGGTCAGTACCAGACGACCGTCAGGGTTCAGGTTCCGCTGTCCCAGGCGAAAGAGGGCCTCAGGGGATCCGAGATGCTCGATGACCTCGCCCGCCACGATGACGTCGAACAGCCCCTCGATCCCTTCCCGGGTGATGTCGCAGACCCGCGCGTCGAATCCGTCCCGCTTCAGGGCCTCGATCCCTTCTTCCAGACGGTCCACGCCCAGGCTCTCCGCCGCGACGCCGGCCAGCTGACGATGGAGATGCTGTCCGCTGTCGGCGAAGTGGTCCACGACGCCCACGTCCAGGAGTTTCCTGCCGCGCACGAGCTCGCAAAGGTACGCGGTGCGGTCCTTCACCGGCTCCGTCCGAGCCGCGCGAACGTCCCGCTCGCGCCGGGCGATGACCTCGGCCGCGTTGGGATCGCGAGAGATCTCATGCCATCGCGGCAAGGTGCGCCCCTTCCTTGGTCTCCGTCACGGATCTTCGGTCAGCGCCGATCCGGTGAGGGCGCGCCACGACTCCGAGGACATCGCTCCGAAGAGACGAGGGTCACGTCCATTTGTGATCGCAGGTCGCATCCGTAAACGGCTCGACGAAGGGTGCGGATGCTTCTCAATAGTAATACACGAGGGCGGGGTGACGCTCGGAATACCGAAGTCTCCTCGCCAAGCTCACCACACCGTAATCTGAACGCGGCGGCAGGCACTTCGCCTATAATCTGAGCATCGACTCAATCGCTACCGGGAGCATCGGCAAGGCCAGTGACCCGCAGCTCGCAAGCGTTACCCGACGCTACGCTAACGAAGGGACATCTCCAGGGGGCTGACCCCCCTCAGGTGTCGAGGACTGGAATGTCACCAGGAGGCCTTCTTCTTCGCTTCCGCCAGTGGTCTCGACACGGCTTGGTGACCGCCTACTACCGCGACGTCGTCCGCCCCCGGATTCTGAGTACCGCGCCCATACGCGGCACCACCGACCGGCGATGCGAGTTGCACGTGCTCACCAGCCGGAAGGACTGGCTCAACCTGATTTGGAGCCTCAAGAGCTTCTATCGTTTTTCGCAACGGGGCTACTCGCTCTGCATTCACGAAGATGGGACCGTTCCCCAGGAGGGCCTGCGGCAGCTGCGTCATCATTTTCCCGAGGCGCGGCTGGTCCTCCGCGCCAACGCCGACGAGCGAGCGGAGCGGGAGCTTCGCCAGTATCCCCGCAGCATGGAGTTCCGCCGCACCAACCTTCTGGCACCGAAGGTGTTCGATTTCGTCTCGTACCTCGAGAGCGAACGCATGCTGCTCTTCGACAGCGACCTGTTGTTCTTCGATGCGCCGAGAGAGCTGCTGCGGCGAATCGATGACCCTTCCTACAGCATGAACAGCGTCAACGAAGACGTCGCGACCGCCTACACCGTCGACCCGCGGACCGCAGCATCAGCGCATCGGTAGTCAGGTCGTCGAGCGCTTCAACTCGGGACTCGGCCTCATCCACGAATCCTCCATGCGACTCGACTGGATCGAGGAGTTCTTGCAGCTTCCGGACCTCCGGAACGGGCACTTCTGGCGTGTCGAGCAGACTCTCTATGCCTTGTGCAGCTCCCGCCACGGGGTGGAGCTGCTGCCCGGCGAGTACACGGTTTCTCTGGACGGGCCCCTCGGCCGCCGCCCGGTCCGTCATTACGTCGGAGTGATCCGCCACCTCATGTATCGAGAGGGAATCGCGCACCTGGCCAAGGGGGGCTTCCTGCACCATTGATGCCCGGAAAATCCGACTTCGACGTTCAACCTGAGTCGGAATCGCGCCCTCGCGCCGGCGAAGGGCGGGTCCGAGTGGTTCACCTGCCCGTGTACTCGGACAATCAGTACCAGCCTCTATTGATGGCCGCTCTCGCCGAACGCGGGCTCGAGGTCATCGATGGAGGGGGCGGCGGGAATTTTCTCCGCACCGCGCTCTTTCGATGGAAGGCCGACCTTTACCATTTTCATTGGCTGCATCCCTACATGCTGCGGCCCGGAAGGGGGCCGACGATCGTGAGGGCCACGCGATTCCTCATCGAAGCTCTGCTGCTGAAGCTCCGGGGAGCCCGCATCGTGTGGACCATCCACAATCTCGTGAATCACGAGCACCGGTTCCCCGCGATCGAGCGATTCTATGCGACGATCTTCGCCCATCGTCGCGGACGCGAGTGATCGTCCATTCGGAGAGCGCGCGTCTCGAGGCGGTGAAGGCCTACCGGCTCTCCGGTACGCATTCCCCATCGCGATCATCCCCCAGGGAAGCTACGTGGATCACTACCCCAACCGCGCCGGCCGCGGGGAGTCGCGCGCAAGACTGGGCCTGCCTGCGGACGAGTTCGTGTTCCTGTTCCTCGGCCGCATCGAGCCCTACAAGGGGGTGCTGGAGCTCGTTCGCGATTTCAAGCGAATCCGGGCCGCGTCGCGACTGTTGATCGCGGGTCGGGCTTCCGATGTGACGCTGCTCGAGCGGATTCAGAAGGAGGCCGCCTCTGCCCCGAACGTACGGATCGACGAAGGATTCGTGAGCGGCGAGGATCTGCAAACGTACTTCAATGCGGCCGACGTCTTCGTCTTCCCGGTGCGAGACATCCTCAATTCGTCATCGATCTCCCTCGCCATGTCGTTCGGAGCTCCATGCATCGCGCCGGCGTTCGACGGCATCCGGTCCGTGCTGGGAGTAAAGGGAGGAATCCTGTACGACCAGGGCGACGCGAGCGGGCTCGTTCACGCGATGGAGCAGGCCATCGAGCGTCGCGGCGAGCTAGCGGCGATGGGTGAAGAGAATCTCGCCCGGGCTCGAAAGAACACCTGGGAGGCGGTGTCGGAGCGGACGAATGCGTTCTACCGGGCGATAATCGATGGTGAACCTGACGGATCGACGGTGGAAGAACGAAGAGCGTGAGGAATCAAGTGACCGCGGCCAGCAGCCCGGAGCATCGAACGCCGTGACCGGCGCACCGCTCGTTACGTTCATGATCGCCACCCGGAATCGAGTGGACGAGCTGGTCAAGACGCTGGAGAGCTGCCGGAAACAGGACTGGCCTTCGCAAGGAAATACTGGTCGTCGACGATGCGTCGTCGGACGGGACCCATCGAACCGTGGGGGAGCTGTTTCCCGAGGTGGAAATCGTTCGGTTCGAGGAGAACAAAGGCTCGATCGCGGCGCGGAACCATATTCTTCAGCGTGCGAAGGGGGACTACGTCATTGCGCTGGACGATGACAGCAGGTTCGTCGAGCCCGACTCCTGTCGTCGAATCGTGGAACGAATGGAGTCGGAGCCGGATATAGGCATCCTCTCCTTCCAGGCGATAGGCCCGGAGTTTCCGGAGCGGATGACGGAAGCAGGCAGACTGCGGGGCGAGTGGCACTGCAGCTCGTTCGCCGATTGCGGAGCTGCGATCCGCCGAAAGATGCTCGACAGGACCGGGCTGTTTCCGGAGTTCTTCTTTCACATGTACGAAGAGCCCGACCTGGCGATCCGGGCGTGGGACGCCGGATGCCGAGTGCTGCAATGGAACGACATCGTCGTGTATCACGAGTTTTCCGGCTTGAACCGCAGCGAGCAGCGAACGCATCGCCGCCACGCGCGCAACGAGGCCTGCAGCGTCGTCATGCGCTATCCGTGGCACCTGGTGCTGCCAGCCGCGGCGGCTCGACTCGCCGGACAGTTTCGATACGCATGGCGCCGCGGATGGGCGTGGCGGGAACCGCGGGTGTGGCTCGAGACACTGGCGCTCCTGCCGGCGGCATTGCGTCACCGGCGGCCGGTGAAGATTCGTGCGGTCAAGATCAGTCTGGCGGTAAACCGAGTCCGCACCGACGATCCGGAAACGGTTTGGCGCCTGGGCGACCAGAATTGGTGGAGGGTCGTTAGAGAGGCCAGGGTCTTCGATCGACGAACCGACGCGGGAACGCCCTGAGCATGTCCCCGCTTCGAGAGGCGACGAGCACCATCAGGGCCCGTTTCTCGTACGCAGCGCACGTCGGGCTCGGCCAGGCCTCGCTTTCTCTGGGCCTTTCGGTTCCGGGGTTCATAATCCTCGCGCAGGGCCGCACCGGGAGCACCCTCCTTACGGACCTGCTCAATTCACATCCGGCCATTCGCTGCGAAGGAGAGCTCTTCGCCCGGCACCCGCGGAACGGCGAGCCGCTCATCGCCGGGAAAACGGCACGTTTCGCGCTGAGCCGAAGAATGTGGGGATTCAAAGCGAAACACTATCAGATCGCGGGCTCGTTCCCCGAGGGCGGAAGGGAGTTCCTGTCCCGGCTGCAAGGACGGGGCTGGCGCATCGTCTGGCTGCGCAGAACCAACCTCGTACGGATGGTCCTCTCGACCCTCGTCGGGCTCCAGAGAGATACCTGGGCCTATGACCGGAGCGACACCCGTGAGCGGCCAACCCTGCGTCTGCATCCCGACGATTTCGTTCGCCACTTGCGCGGCAGGGTGACCCAGGGCGAGGTCGAACGATCGTATCTCGAGGGCCTGTCGTACCACGAAGTCCTCTACGAGAGGGACCTCGTGAACGTCGGACGACAGGCCGAGCTGGAAGAACTGCTCGCTTACCTGGGTGCGTCGCGGCACCCGCTTCAAACGACTCTCCGACCGACGGAGGAACGCCCGGTGAGCGAGTACATCGAGAACTGGAACGAGCTCCGGGCGCTGGCGGCAAGAGAGGGTTTCGGAGACATGGCCGCCGCCGTCGAAACAAGAGCCTGATCGTTCCGGGTCGAGAACCGGATGCCGTTTTCTCGGACGCGCTCGCTACGCGCAGATCAACAAAGGAAAATCGGAATGCTGTTTCCGAACGACCACGGTTCCGAACCGCGCCCGCAGCCTGTCGAGCATGGACTGAAACTGATACCTCCCGTCCCGAGGGAACCGATCGACTTCTACCGCGAGACACTTGATGTCCAGATCGAGCAAGTTCGGGTCGCCGAGAAGGATGTCGTACTCCGCGCCTTCGACGTCAATCTTCAGGAAATCGATGCGACGGATGCCGGCGTCCCCGAGGAATCGACTCAAGACTACGGTAGGCACCTTGACGGGCTGCCCGTCGGCGCTGCCCATGACTGGATACCGCGAGGACCACCCACTGATGGGCGAGGAGAAGAACTCGATCTCACCGTCGAGGGACGCTACCGCCCGCTCGAAGCAGTCGACCCGCAGATGCTCGACGTTCTCCGACAGGAGCCGGAAGGTTCTTGGATCGGCCTCGAAGGCGAGAATGCGGGCGTCGGGGGCGTGTCGACGCGCGTAGTAGGAGAAGATGCCGATATTGGCGCCGACGTCGATGACCACGCGTGCGTTCCTGAGCCGCCGCCTGGGGTAGTGGTCCTCCAGGAATATCTCGTGAAACACGTGGGCGGCGGACAACCCGTCTCGGGTACGAAACTCGAGCCCGTCGCGAAACTGGAGATTGGCAATGACGCTCTTGCGATCTCCGGAATTCGACAGGGACTTCTGCTGGTAGACTTCGAGACCGTTGCGAAGGATCGCCCGATAGCGTCGCGCGTCCCGCCATTGATGGAACTGCAGGAGCCTGCTGCCGAGGCTCTTCACCGACGTTCCTTTCCTGCCTCTCGTGGATTTGTCGTGAGCCACTCCACTCTTGAGCTGCGCGCGTCCTGGAGCGTGCAGCCGATTCGTTGCGCCGCCGCCCGTCTCCGGCAGAGACACAGGCCGCCCATGGTCCGCGGTTGGGCCAAGGATTTCACAGAGGTATGGTAGCGCGAGAGCTCTCGAGCCGTCACCGCCGCCTGGACCCGGATGAACTTGTGGATCGTGTACCAAGTTTCCTATTCTCTTTCTATTGGCCTTCTTTGGGCACCACCAGCCTATTGACTCCGATGGCGGTAGAGCACCGGGAGAGAGCGCGTTCGATTTGAGATCAGATCCCCGATTAGAGAGCGCACCCGTAGTTCGGGTGCGGCCCACGCCGGGTTGGAGGGCGATCGATTTCGCCGAGCTGTGGCATTACCGCGAGCTCCTGTGGATCCTCGGGGCCCGTGACGTGAAGGTCCGCTACAAGCAAACGGTCCTCGGCGTCCTCTGGGCCATCATTCCCCCGCTGTTCACGGCACTCATCTTCAACGCCATCTTCATGCTGCTGAGAGTGGCGCCGCAGGAGCTGTCCAACGGGTTTCCCTACCTGCTCTTCGCTTTCACCGCCCAGGTGCCCTGGCAGCTATTCGCCAACTCGCTGAGCCAATCGAGCAACAGCCTCGTCGGCAGCCAGCACCTGCTCACCAAGGTGTATTTTCCCCGCCTGGTCATCCCGATCGCATCGCTCTTCAGCGCCATCGTCGACTTCCTCGTGTGTCTCGCCATCCTCGGGGGCATAATGGCGTGGTACCGCGATTCCATCGACCCCGGTTGGCCGTTGCTCACGCTTCCGCTCTTCGCCCTGCTGGCGCTCGCCACTTCGCTGGCCGTCGGCCTGTGGATGTCGGCGTTGAACGTGCAGTATCGCGACGTGCGCTACGTCGTCCCCATCATGGTCCAGCTCTGGATGTACGTGAGCCCCATCATCTACAGCAGCAGCAGCATTCCCGCCAGATGGAGGCCGCTGTACGCGGTAAACCCCATGGCGAGCGTGGCGGAGGGGTTCCGCTGGGCTCTGCTCGGCGGGAACCAGCCGGCTCCCGGACCGATGCTTCTTCTGTCCCTGGCCTCGGTAGCGGCAATCCTCGCAGGCGGTCTCTTCTACTTCAGGAGAATGGAGAAGACGTTCGCGGATCAGGTATGAGTGACATCGCAATCCAGGCGGAGGGCTTGTCGAAGCGCTATCGCCTTGGACGAGCCCGGCGCACCAGCACGCTTCGTGACGCGATCGCGGAATCGATCGCCGCTCCCTTCCGGCGAAAGCGACGGGCGGCCGAGGATACCTTCTGGGCCCTGAGGGACGTCTCCTTCGACGTCTCCCGGGGCGAGGTGGTGGGAGTCATCGGCCGAAACGGAGCCGGAAAGAGCACTCTCTTGAAGGTCCTCTCGCGCATCACCGAGCCCACGGAGGGCGAGGCCCGTATTTCCGGCCGCGTCGGAAGTCTCCTCGAGGTCGGCACCGGGTTTCACCCGGAGCTCACCGGCCGGGAGAACGTGTTCCTGAACGGCGCCATCCTGGGAATGAAACGGCGCGAGATCTCTCGCAAGTTCGACGAGATCGTCGCGTTCTCGGAGGTGGAGAAGTTCATCGATACTCCGGTGAAGCACTATTCGAGCGGCATGTACGTTCGACTCGCTTTCGCTGTCGCCGCGCACCTCGAGCCGGACATACTGATAGTCGACGAGGTCCTGGCGGTCGGCGACTTCGCCTTTCAGCAGAAATGCCTGGGCAAGATGGGTGCGGTGGCGAGCGGCGGCCACACGGTTCTTTTCGTGAGCCATAACATGGGGGCGATCGAATCGCTCTGCGACCGCGGAATCGTGCTCGAAGGCGGCTCCGTCGCGTTCTGCGGAAGTCAAACGGAGGCCGTGGCTCACTATCACCGGACTTTTTCCGGCAGTGTGGGTCAGGGGAGTTTCGCCCCGGACGCCCGCCGAGACGAAGGCCATACCCCCCGCGCGCGAATCGTGAGCGCAACGGTAATCAACCCTGAAAACGGCGAGATCGGACAGGTGCGCGCCGGAGGACGCCTGCAGTTCCGGGTGGACTGCGTCGCCGCCGAGACGCTGGATCGACCCGGCCTCGGCATCGGCATCGACAGCTCCGGCGGCCAACGGATCGTGACTCTCCACACGAACCACGACCCGACTCTGAGCAAGCCCGGAAGAGTAAAGGGTTCGTTCTCGTTCGCGTGCACCGTGCAGCTCCCCGTCGTGCCTGGCAGCTATACGACGAAGCTCAGCCTCGAAAGCGCCGATCAAACGGTCCACGCCGTGGATCAGGCCATGAGCTTCACCGTTCTGCCGTCGGATTTCTACGGGAGTGCGGGGAGAATCGGAAGGGGCATTCTCCTGTGCCCTCAGGAGTGGCTCCTGGACGAGAAACGGGCGATGGCCCTGCCCCCGGCCGTAGGGGACTCCGGGTAGAACCGTGGGCGGCATTTCGCGCGATCGCATGATGTCTCGGGGCGCGATGGCCCTCGTCGCCGTTCTTGCTGCCGCCGTCGTAGCGAGTGCCGTCACCTGGCGCGCCGGCACAGCGGCCACGGCCTGGGCCGCACTGGTTTTCGTGGCCATCCTGTCCTCGGGACTCGGAGCGTTGAGCCTTCATCGGTTGCGGCGCGACCTGGCCTCGGCGGTGTCCGACATTCGGATGGAGCAGCAAAGGCTGGCGGCGGCGACGGCCTTGGAGCTGCGGTCGTCCGTGGCAATCGCAGCACAGTTCCCCGAAGTTGTCATGCCCCAGACCGGCTTCTCGATGATCTCCTCCAATCTCATCGGCCTCCTCGACCTTCTGGTCACGCTGAAGCCGAAGACGCTCGTCGAGCTGGGATCCGGGTTCGTCCACCCTTCTCATCGCTGCCTGGCTGAAGCGGGAAGGTGGCGGACGACTCGTTTCCTTCGACCACGAGCCCTTCTGGGCGGAGAAATGTCGAGCGTATCTGCGAATGCAGGGCCTCGATCAGTACGCCGAGGTACGGCGACGCGCCGCTGACGTCGAGACGGATCGGCGATGAGACGTTTCTCTGGTACGACCTTGGCGAACGGTGGGGACATCCGCGGAATCGACCTGCTGGTCGTCGATGGCCCCCCGTCTCGGCCGGGGCAGATGACGCGATGGCCCGCGCTTCCGGTGCTTCACGACCGCCTCTCGAAGGGCGCCGCGATTTTCGTCGACGACGGCGACCGTCGCGCGGAGAGGGCAATGGTCGAGTCCTGGATGCGCCAGTTCCCGGAGCTCTCTTCACAGTTCGTTTCCACGTTGACCGGATACTGGGTGCTGCGCAGGACCGCCTTGGAAAGCGCCACGATCTCCGGTCGATGACGATGAGTCCAGATCGCAATTCCAAGAGTACCTGAGAAATCTCACCATGGATCCCGAACAGCGGGGACGCAATCGCCGCCGCATGCGAGCTCACGGAGCTGCTGGAGAGGCATCCATCGTTCTCTTTCGTTCGGCTGGGAGACGGGGAGATTTATTGGCTACGGCACGTCCAGGAAGGCAAAGCGCCGCCGAAGTATCGCTACTTCGACAACGAGCCCACCACCGTCGAGGCCACGAAGAGCACGTCCGGTCTCGAGGCGCGCCACTATCGCCGGTTCGTGGATGCGCTCGAGAACTGCTCCTATCTCGACTACTGCGAGAGCAATCCCACCGTCCGGGATACCCTCCATCTCGTCAGGTTCGACCGCGACCCGAAACTCCACCGGAACCGTTCACCCGAGACTTCCAACATTCTTTTCGAGTGGACTTACTTCGAGATGAGGGAATACATACGACGCCACCGGTGCCTCGTCGCCGGAGCGGAGTCTGCGCTGCTGCGCGAGCTTTGGCGAGACCCCTCTTACCGCCGGCTCGCCGACAGGTTTCTTCCGGAGGATGCCCAGATCCTGTTTCATCAGGTTCGCGACAACGGAAGGAACTACTCCGAGAACCTCGATCGAATCAAGCAGGATCTGGCGGAGATCGCCCGGAGCGAGGGTCTCGATACCATCCTGCTGTCGCTTGCGACGGGCGCCAAGATCATCTGCTACGAGCTTGCGCGCGAAGCCCGAGTTCGCGCGATCGATTTCGGCAGCTTTTCCCGGGCGCTCGCCTACGCCGGGAGCCCGGGCTATCAAAGCCATCGGAGCCTGCACAATCCCTTCATGTTTCGCGTACCTCTGGCCACGCACATGGACGCGCTGGAGAGGGCGCACCCCGAGCTGACCCCCTCCATGCGGGTCTCGAAAGCCCACGCCCAGCTCGCGCTCGAAGTTCAGGACCTTCGGCCGCTGCGCTTCAATTCGGCCGATACCGTCACCGGGATCGTCGCCGTCCCCCGTGAGCGCATCGACACCTTCAAAGAGGAGCTTCGCGTCTACCGAAGACGATACCGCGACGCCGTCCGGACCGATCCCGAAGCCCGCCGGCTCGATTCGGCGTTCGCCCGATGGCGGCGAAAGCGAGGTATTGGACTCGATGGCCAGATTCTCGTTCGCCTCGTGAGGATGAAAGCCCTGTGCCGACGGGCGATGCGAGCCTGCGGCGTCGTGCCCTCTCCCCCGGCGATGGAGCCCGCGGCGACTCCCAACGTTCCCATCCCGAGCCTCTACAGCGAGCTGGTTCCGCGGGCGGTACGCGACGCGATTCGATTCGCCGTTCGTTCCGAGTACCGTCGGCGGGTACTGAATCAGCGCCGGCGGGGCCGCCTCGCGCGGCTCCGGGAGGAGTCCGAGCCATGGCTGCGCGAGCTCAGTGGCGGAGTCATCCTGTCGGGCCCGTTCAAGGGTTTGAAGTACCCCGATGAATCGGCCGGCAGCGCCTGGGCGCCCAAGGTCCTCGGCACGTACGAGAACGAATTGACGCCAATCGTCGAAGCAATCGTATCGCGCGCCTACCGCTCCGTGGTCGACATCGGCGCCGCGGAGGGGTACTACGCTGTCGGTCTGGCGAAGCGCATGCCCGCGGCGGAGATCGTGTGCTTCGAAAAAGAGGAAGCGGCGCGCCGAATGCTCGCTCGTTTCGCAGGGGAGAACGAAGTCGCGTCTCGCGTGGAGGTTCACGGCTTCGCGACACCGGACGGTCTGACGAGCGTCCTCGAGAATCGAGCGCCCGCTTTGGTGATCTGCGACGCCGAGGGGGCGGAGGTCGAGCTGCTCGATCCCCGCGCGGTGCCGGCGCTGAGATCCGCGGACATACTGGTCGAGCTCCACGATTTCGTGCATCCGGATGTGGCCTCCGTCATTCGCGATCGCTTCGCGCCGACGCATCGGATCACCGAAGTTCCGGCGAGACCGAGACGGGTGGAGGATTGGACGGCTGAAGTCGATTTCGGCCGCGGCTACACCCTGGCGCTTCTGGACGAACGTCGACCCAGTGGAATGCGGTGGTTCTGGATGACCCGGCGCGCGGACGCGGATGCCGGCAAATCTTTGACAGATAAGGCAGGTGGTCGTTAGACTGATCTCACATTCAGTACTAGCTTCCGACTTAATCGGCGAAACCATGGACCGTTTGGCTTCGTTCTTCATCTGGCCGTTCCTGTTCGGGCTCGCCTCGGGTCCGGCGGACGGACAGGCGCGCGCGACGAAGCTCCTCGCGCTGAAGATCCTCCCGCAGGAGTCGGGCTTTCTCGCGATCCTTCAGGCGGACGGACCCATGGAGCACCGGGTCGTCCAGGAGCAGAATCCCGAGCAGCGCCTCGTCCTCGACGTTCTCGGCGTCTCGAACCCGCTGCGGCACTATTATCCGGAGAGCCACCCCTACCTCGAGCGGATCCTGATGTACGAGTATCCGCCGGAGACGAATCCGAGCGGGACGGGTCCTCTCGCTCGAATCGTGTTCGAGCTGAAAGGCGACATCGGCTATCGGGTCGAAGCTCAGGCAAGCGAGCTGCATGTGACGTTCTCCGAGGGCGCGCCTCCGGCTGCGCCCTCGGGATCGACAGCGACCGCCGAGCCCGCCGCGAACGACAACGGCGATGGAGAGCCGGAGGATGTGGTGCCGGCCCCGGAAGAGGTGTACGACCCTCTAGTGCCGCCCAAGGTGGCCATCGAGCCCGCCGACGTTCCCGTCGGCTTTTTCTTCCAGGCTTCGACGGCGACCGCTGCCGACTACAGACTCGGACCGGAGGACGTGATCGAAGTTCGAGTGTTCGAGCTCGACCAGCTCAACCGGACTCTGCGCGTCTCTGGAGACGGCAAGATCGAGCTTCCCCTCGTGGGAAGCATCGAGGTCACGGGCCTGACGCCGAACAAGGTCGCGGCTCAGATCGCCGATCGGCTGCGGGACCGGTACGTGCAGAATCCGCAGGTGAGCCTCTTCATCACCGAGTTCAATTCGCAGAAGGTCTCGCTCCTCGGAGCGGTGGCGACGCCCGCCTCGTACCCGCTCTCGGGACAAAGAAGGCTCTTGCAGCTTCTCGCAGAAGCGGGGAGCCTCGGGCCCGAGGCGGGCAACACTCTGTACGTATTCCGCCAGACGGAAGACGGCCGCAGCGCGAGGCTCACCGTCCCGCTGAACGAGCTCCTTCTCCAGGGCGATCCGCGCTGGAACGTCCTGCTGCGGCCGGGAGACGTAATCAGCGTCCCGCCCGAGCAGGCAATCGCCGTCACCGTCCTCGGCGCGGTGAACTCGCCCGGGGTGCACAAGCTCCCGGTCGGAGACGGGGCGACGCTCCTGAAAGCGGTCGCGCTGGCAGGAGGCCTCAACGAGCGCGCCTCCAAGAGCGGGATCCAGATCAAGCGCACCGAGAGCGACGGGAGTGAGACCCTCCTCAAGGTCAACCTCGGCGACATCCTTTCGGGGAAGAAGCCGGACGTCGTGCTCCGAGAGGGCGACGTCGTGGTAGTGAGAGAGAGCTTCTTCTAGAACGCGCGATGCGGCTCGCGCTGCTCTTGCTGTTTTTCGCGGCGAGCGCGTTGTACACCGGCGCCGCCTGGCACTCCTACCGCGAAGAAATCAGCGCCCGCGGCGCATCCGGCGCTCCCCTCCCGGAAAGCTCCCAGCATCCCGAGGCGAACCTTCGAATACTCCGCAACGCCATCGAGAGCAACGACTATACCGATTGTCTCCTCCCCCACTTCGAGCGATCGCTCGAGGAAGCTCCCTCGTTCTACCAGCCGCCTCTCCTCATGGCGGCGTTCTACGCCAACCGGCTCGAGCGACCGGACCTGACACGTCGGAGCTTCGAAGCCGCGTTAACGCGATTTCCCTCGAACGGCAGACTCCATCTGACGTATGCCGAGTGGCTACTGACCCCGCGCGCGACTCTTCCCTATCGCGTCTTTCGTGACGAATCCGGACCCGAGTCGCGGGAGCTCGCACTCGAGCGTCTTGCCTCCGCAACCGCGCTCGAGCCGGAGCTCACACGACAGGCCCTGGACCTCATGCTCCGCTTCCGGGTTCCGATCGCGGAATGGGCAGATAGGCTCCCCCGCTCCGAATCCACGAATGTGCTCATTCTGGAGACCGTTGACCAGGCACCCGAGGATCGCGATACCCGCACGAGCCTTCTCAGGGAGTTCCTGGCAACCGCCTCGACCCCCGAGCTCGGCCGGAGGATTGCCACTTATGCCGAAAGGTGGGGAGAACCGGAGCTCGCTCTTGACGCGGCAGCACGCTGGCGGGAGATAGCCGTTGCCGCCGCCGACGGGCCGGAGATCGTCAGGGCCACGGTCGCAATCGTCCGCCATTCCCTGGGGTCCGGTGATTCGGAGCGCGCGTATCGGCTGTTGCGCGAGACTCTCACCGTCATCGAGGAGCGAAGCCTTGCCTCGGAGAGCGCCCTCGAGCTCCTGTGCTTCGTCGCCGACGAGTACCGGAACCGCCGCCAGTACGCGATGGCGCAGGGTCTCTATAGCGAAGCGGTAGCGATGTCTCCGTACTACGCCCCCGCCTACCTGGGCCTCGCGCGGAACTACCGCGCTCTCGGCGACCTCGAGAACGCGCGACGGGAGATCGAGGAGCTGATCGGTTTCGACCCGTCGAACTCCGACGCCGGCCGCGAGCTCGAGGAGCTGACGAAGCTCGCGATCGGAAGGCGCTAGGTGCCTTACTGGTCGCCGTTCGCCGTTGCCGCGCTCGTCGCCGTCACCGCCTGGGGCGTAGGGGGCTACGAGCCCTGGGCTTCTCTGTTTCTGGAGTTGGGAGCGCTTTTCCTTGGCGGCTGGCTCTTCCTCGGCGTCCTCTTCCGGACGTCGCGCGAGGAGCGCCAGCGGTTCCTCGCCATCCGCCGAAGTCAGAAGAGAGGGACCGCCGAGGTCGAGATCCTCGAGCCCTCGGCGAGCACGACCCCGAGCGTTCCCTATCGGGACCCCTATTACTGGCTCGGGTATCCTTTTCGACGAAACGGCATCGGTCTCCTCCTGGTGCTCGCGACGCTCTGGGTGGCGCTCTCCCTCGTGCCCCTGCCGGCCGCCGCGCTCGCCGTTTTGTCGCCGAAGGCTCTCGCCGTTCGAACCGAGGCCGAGACGCTGCTCGGCCGGGAGCTCGGCTTCGCGCCCTGGAGCGTGACTCCGTACCTGACGTCTCAGGATCTGATCCTCTGGATCGCGTTCGTCCTGGTGTTCGTCGTGGCACATCACCTCGTGGCCTCCCGGAGAGGCGTGAGGAGACTTTCCGCAAGTCTCCTTCTGGTCGGAGTCGCCTCGGGCGTCTATGGCCTCGTTCAGTGGCTCTCGGCCCTCGGTGCCAGCGGGGCGGCGACGGATTTTCAGGCGAGTGGAACCTTTGGGAATCGCAACCACTTCGCGTTCTTCCAGGAGATGCTCCTTCTCGTGGGCCTCGGATGGTTTTCCGTGCAATGGCACGAGGGTCGGCGAAAGGCTGCGGACCGGGTCGAGGCGCAGGAGGCCAAAGCCAAGGCGACGATGGTGGGGCTCGGAGTGGCGCTCATAGGGCTCAGCCTCCTGTTCTCGCTCTCGCGCTCGGGGATCGCTTTCGCCGCCGCGGGAGGCGCCTTCTTCCTCTACCTCACCGAGCGCGCCCGGGGGACGCTGCTCGTGGTGGCTTTCGTCCTTCTCGCCGCCGCCCTCTGGATCGGAATCGGTCCCGTGGTCTCGCGATTCGAGGTCATCCCCGACGAGCTCTCGGGCGAGGGAGGCCGCGCCACGGTCTGGCGCGACAGCCTCGGCGCCGTCCGCGATTTCTGGCTCACGGGCTCGGGATCGAGCTCGTTCCAGTACGTCTATCCGATGTATCGAAGCTTCGGCGGCAGACGCTTCTACTCCTGGGCCCACAACGACTATCTGCAGGTGGCGATCGAGCTCGGACTCCCGGGACTCGCGCTCGCCGTCGCCCTTGCGTTCTCGATCGCGCGCCGTGCGCGACGGGTGAGACGGGAGCTCATCGACGCGGGCTCGTCGCTCTCTCAGCTCCACTCCGGCTACTGCGCCGCCGCCGTCGCCGTCGCTCTCCACAGCTTCACGGATTTCGGGCTGCACCTTCCCGCCAATGCGGCGCTCTTCGCGGTGGTGCTGGCGGCGGTGATCGGGATGACGCCTTCAGCGAGCGCGCGAAAGCCACCGAGAGAGAAGAGAGCCCGTCTCCGCCGCACACCGCCTGCGGTGTGAAACGAGGTCCTTCTCAACCTCATCGTCCGTATAGCCTGCGTTCACTTCCGACATACGCTGTCGCAAGCGATCGAACCGACGCAAGATCGCTTCGGCGTCATTCTGCAAGGACTTCCAATAGTTGTCCGACATCTTGATCGTGCTCCGATTCGAATCAGATCGATGGGTTCGCTCCTGTGTGGCGCCCCAGAGCCACCTCTTCCTCGCGAATCGCGAGAACAAGAGGGCGATTCACCTTCAAGGCATGAATCGTAGCCCGACCGATGGAATCGAGACCAACAAGGTAGACGCCGTCCGAGCGAAAGTGAGCGTTCCAATCATCACGCCTCGGGTTGAACAGGCGAACCTCCTCCGCGGTTTCGGGGTCAAGCGCGCTCTCTCTCGCCGCCTTTCGAAGAGAACAGGACACGCAGGCCAGTGCCAGGTTGTCCAGAATCGTTTCACCTGCGGAGGCCACGGGAGTCACGTGATCCACATGAAACGCGGCCTCTTGGGCCCAGCTGGGACAGGGCGCAGTACTCGCAGCGGTTCGCCGCCCTTTCGATGACCAGCCGGCGCAGCTCCGCGGGAACCGCGTCTCGCTTCAAGGGTGTTGGTCTTTGGCAGCTCTTCCTGCGCGTAACTTCAGCAGCGCCAACAAGTCGGCCAGATCGACGAGACCCTCCGCTTCCACCCGCTCGGCCTCGCTGAGGAGTTCCCCGCCATCCTGTCGGTCCAGCAGCGACTGCAGTCTTCGATGTACTCCCTCGGGCAAAGTGAATCGCTCGAGATCCGATGGAAACTCTACTTCGATGACGATGTGCTGCGACATTCCATGGCTTCCCTCCCGTCATTATCTATCATCGGGGACGAACCTGGCCAATAAGCCCCGCCTCAGATGCGATGACTAAACCCTCGATGTCAAACTCTGTTTGACGGAGCGGCCAGGCTTACTCTAGGCTCGCTCCGGATGACCCTTCTCCCCGACGGAAAGCTCCCGGTGCAGCTGCTGCGGGAGCTCCTCTCGCGGCTCGCCATCGACGACGTCCGGGTGAAGGTCGGGCCCGCGGTGGGTGAGGACGCGGCGGCCATCGATCGCGGCGATCACTATCTCCTCCTCGCCGCGGATCCCATCACCTTCCTCCCCAAACGCATCGGTTGGTACGCGGTTCAGGTGAACGCGAACGACATCGCCGCCATGGGAGGAAAGCCGCAGTACTTCCTCTCGACCATCCTCCTTCCCTCGGGCCTGGCGACCGAGGAGATGGTGCGCGAGATCCTTTCGGACATCGCGAGCGCCTGCCGGGAGCTCGGCTGCCTCGCCGTCGGGGGCCACACGGAGGTCACCGGCGGCATCGATCGGCCCATCGTCGCCGGCGCGATGGTCGGCGAAGTCGAGAAGGACAAGCTGTTGACCTCCGGCGGAGCGCAGCCCGGAGACATGGTGCTCGTCACCAAGGGTATCGCCATCGAGGCGACCGCGATCCTGGCGCAGGAGCGGGAGCGCGAGGTGCGCGAGGCATTCGGCGAGGAGTTCCAGAGAAAATCCGCGGCGTTCCTCACCGACCCGGGGCTCTCCGTCGTTCCCGCGAGTGCCGCCGCCGTCGAAGCCGGAGGGGTCACCGCGATGCACGACGTGACCGAGGGCGGGATCGCCGGGGCTCTCTGGGAAGTGGCCGAAGCCTCGAACGTGGGGATGGTGGTGATCGAGACCGAGATTCCTCGTTTCTGGGAGTCGACCCGCCTCGCCGAGCGGTTCCAGATGGACCTTCTCGGAGCCATCGGCTCAGGGGCGCTGGTCTTGACCGCGCCGGAGCCCGCGACCGAGGGTCTCATCGCAGCCATGGGAGACAAAGGGACGGACGCGTTCGTCATCGGCCGGGTCGTCGCCAAAGACCAGGGCGTCGTCATGGTCCGGGGGAAGGACCGACTCCCGCTTCCCCGTTTCACCACCGACGAGGTCGGGCGGGTGCTGTCGGAGCGGGCGAAGACTCCGGCGGAATGATGTCTCCCGCCGCCCGACTGGCGCTCACCGCGTCCGGACTCTTCCTCCTCTCGGGTCTCGCGACCGGAGTCTGGAAGCACCGGCGGATCCTGACCAGCCCCGAGCATCGAGCCCCGGTCTACGTGGACATCGCTCATCGCGCGGCGCTTCTCTACAGCTTCGCCGCCCTGGTCATGATGAAGCTCGTCGAGTACTCGCCGTACTCGAACGCGGTTCAGATGTGGGCGACCGCGGTGCCGCTCTTCTTTTTCGCCGCAGCCGTCTTCAGCTACGTCTATCACGGTTTCCTGGAGGACACCGAGAACCAGCTCGCAGAGAGGAACTTCGTCTCCACCTGGGGGATGGCCCTCCTCATCGCCGGCGAGGTCGGCGGGATCCTGGTGCTCTTCTGGGGCTTCGTCTCGACCCAAGTGCTTTGAGGAAGATAATCCCCTACGCCGCCGTCCTCGTCCTCCCGTTCCTTCTCTACTGGAAGCTCTTCCATCCCAACCCCGACGAACGGCAGATCTTTCGAGGGGATTTTCTCAACCAGCACTACGTCTGGAAGAGCTATGCGCTCTCTCGGATGAAGGCGCTCGAGCTCCCTCTCTGGAATCCTCACATCCTGGGCGGTGAGGCGTTCCACGCGAATCCGCAGGTCGGGATCTTCTACCCTCCGACGTACCTCCTCCTCCCGTTCCACTCGGACGGCCGGGTCTCCTACGTCGGGCTCGAAGCCTACCAGCTCCTGCACCAGGGTTTCGCCGGCGTGGGAATGCTGCTGTTCCTGCGCTCGCTCGGGGTGGGAACGATGGGCGCCCTCGCCGCCGCGGCGGTCTTCATGTTCACCGGCTGGTTCACCACTCCGGGGCATCAGGCGATCGTCCTCACCGCCAGCTATGTCCCCTGGGTGCTTCTCGCCGTCAAGCGCCTGTTCGAGAGCGCTACCCCTTGGCGCTCCGTCGTTCTCGCGATCGCCCTCGCGATGATGATCCTCGCGGGCCATCCGCAGGTGGCTTACTACGGAATCCTGCTCGCTTGCGCATTCTCCCTGTTCGAAGGCGGATTTCGCGCGAGCCTTAAGCGCTTCCTCCCCGCCTTGATCCTCGGGGTCGGGGTCGCCTTCGTGCAGCTCCTCCCGACCTATGACCTCGCGTCGGAGTCGAGCCGGGTCGACCTCGGGTACGAGTACTCGACGTCCTTCGGATTCTCGCCGTACTTCCTCGGCGCGGTACTCGCTCCACGCGGGCAGGTTCCGCTCCCCGGCCAGGACCCGGCGGCCCCGCTCCACGTCTATGCCGGCATCGGGACGCTCCTCTTCGCGTTCATCGGCATCGCCTTCTCGAAGGAGCGCGCCCGGATCTTTTTCGCCGGGGCCGCCTTTTTGGCCCTGCTCCTGTCGTTTGGCAAGGACTCGCCCATATACGACTTCTTCTATGCGGCGCTTCCCGGGCTCGGAAGCTTCCGCGTGCCCTATCGTTTCCTCGGGCTCTGGACCCTGGGCGGCTCGGTCGTCGCCGGTCTCGGCATCGAGGCGATGGCGACCGCGAAGCGCAAGGATCGAGTGCGGCTCCGGAGGGTCGTCCAGGGAGCTTTCGTCGCTCTGCTGGCCCTCTGGCTCTGGGCGGCGCTCGTGCACATCCGTCTTCTCACGAACGCCGGCAATCTCGAGCCGGGGGACGTGGAACGGATGGTGGGCTCGGCGCTCTGGGCGGTGCTCCTGGCAGCGCTCTTCTTCCTCCTGTTCCTCCTTTTCTTGTGGCGCCCGCGCGACCGCTACGTGCTCCCCGCGATCGTCGGGCTCATCGCCATCGACATGGCGGCGTTCGTCAAGGATTCGAGCGCAGCACCCCTACTCCACGCTCGCGAGGGCCGACGAGCGTCCCGTCCATCGCGTCCTGAAAGCTCAGGAGTCGAAGAGCCGTTACGCGACGCCTTCGAATCTCGAGAGCTACTCCATGCTCTTCGGGACGGAGTCCGCCGGCGGGCACGCGGCGCTCGTCGACTCTCGCTATCAGGCGCTCCTCGATCGCGCGAGCACGAGCGGAAACGCGCTCTCGATCCTGAACGTCAAGCTCGTCGTCCGTCCCAACGCGGCGTCGGCCTACCCGTGGTGCGGCGCCCGCTACGCATCGCCCCTTCCGATCCTCGATCTGCCCCCGGATCTCACTCCGGCGAAGCTCACGATCTCCCCTCCGATCGAGGCCGCCAGGATCGTCTTCTACTGGACGCCTCTAGGCTCCGGGGGGACGGGGGTCATCGAGATTGGCGGAAGCTCCCACTCCCTGGTGGAAGGTCAGCCTCTTGCCGTCGACTTCGACGAGCCCCAGGCGTTCTCCGAGTTCCGGGTTCTCGTGAACAACGGCAATCCGGGCATCCGCCTCGACGACCTCGAGGTGGATCTCAACCCCATCGGCCTCAAGAGCGATTTTCTCGAGATCGACGGCATGAGCATCAACCTTCATGCTCTGCCCCGCGCCTACTTCGTCGTTCCCTCCCAGGTTCCGAGCGAGATCCAGACCGTGGAGAGCCTCGGCTGCTGGAGCGTTCACCAGGGAATTCAGTTGATCGATCCCGAGACCGGGCAGGGAGCGTCGGGATTCTTCAGGAAAGACGCGGCCGAGGTCGTGGTTTACGAGCCGGAGCGGGTCGAGATCTCTACGGACTCGCCGCGGGACGGATTCCTCGTCTTTTCCGACACCTACCGGCCGGGCTGGTCGGCTCTGGTCGATGGATCCCCGAGCCCGATTCTGCGGGCTCAGGCGGCCTTTCGGGCGGTCCGGGTCCCCGCGGGAAAACACCGCGTCCTCTTCCTCTACCGGCCCGGTTCTCTCCGCGTCGGCGCCGCCGTCAGTCTCCTGTCCCTCGGCATCCTCGCCGTCTGGCCGGCGGTCTCCCGGTTTTGGCGTCGACGAATCACTCCAACTTTGGACGAAATCCCCGTAAGATAGCTCCATAAACCCATTCTCGGAGTGTCGGGATGCGCTCAGCCACGGCTGAGCCGATAGGAGCCCTCTCTTTGTCCGCGGAAAAGGCCGAGCTGCCCCAACAACACGACGAAAGCCGGACGATCGGAGGGGTCCGCGAGCTGGTCCGTCTTCTGGTCAAGACGCAGAAAGCCCAGCGGCTGTACGACGCGAAGAATGCGGTGGCCGAGCGGCTCGAGCTCGACTTCTACGAGCGGCTGAGCTCCTTCGTATCCGAACAGGGCGAAGTGCAGCTCGTGGTTCTGGAATCTCAACTTCGATGCGAGGACCAGGTGGTCTTCGAGAGCGCCGACCGGACCGACAGTCTGTCGTTTCTTCTCTACCGCGACGGCATCCGTCGGCTCTCGTTCAGCCCGGGACTCGAGCTTCAGGAGCTTCGGGCGTTTCTTCGCTGTCTCAACCGGGTCGCGCTCCTCACGAACGACCAGGACGATCTGGTGACGCTTCTGTGGGAGCAGGACTTCCATTCGATCCGCTACTTCGCCATCGAGGAGCTTGCCCGAACCGAGTCCTACCCGCGGCTGTCGGACCAGCTCGGAGCCGGCGACCGATCCGAACCCGGAGTCGGAGGCCAGCCTGCGGAAGCCGTGAGCCTCGATCTGAAACAGCCGGTGTCCACGGTCCCCGTCGAGGCCTGCCGCCTTCTGTCCGGCGAGATCGAGACGCTGCAGAAACAGCTCGCGGCCGAGGAGCAGCAGCCGTTCCGGCAACTGGTCTCCGAGCTCGCGCTCGAGCTCGTGCTCCTCGAGGACGGCGCCGAGGAGCAAGGCGAGGTCTCGGAGGAGATCGTCGAGATCGCCGACAGGCTCATCGCCGACGGCGACGTCGCCGAGCTCATGGGGATGCACGAGCACATCGAGGGCCTCACCACGATGATTTTTCCGAATGCGGTCTCGGCGCGGAAGCTTTCGTCGGAGCTCAGCAGAATCTCTGGCCGAGCCCGAGCGGTTCGAGAAGCTCATGGAGAGGGTCGACCTGTTGCATGCGCCCAGGCCGGAGGGCCTCACCGTCTTTCTCGCCCGCCTGGGGTCTTCCGCTTCCGCTCAGCTCCTTCCCTGGATGGGGAGGTTCTCGTCTCCTCCCTACCGCCGCGCGGTCACGGGAGCTCTTCTGTTTCTCGAGGACGGCGGCCTCGGCGTCCTGCGCGACGGGCTTCCGTTCGGCCCGCCGCCCGTCGAGCCGCAGGAGCGGTTGCACCACCGGCAGCTCGTTCGCGAGGTGGTTCACGCCCTGAGCCGACATGCCTCGCCAGACGCGCTTCCGCTCCTCGAGCAGCTCCTCACGTCCACCGACCCGGAAACGCGACGCGAAAGCTTCCTCGCCGCGAGCCGCTGCCCGGAAGAGCGAGTCGTCTCGCTCTGCCTCGAACGGCTCGTGGATGCCGATCCCGAGGTCCGCACTACCGCTCTCGATACCCTGGTGAAGAGGGGCGGGGCCGATCTCGGCCTTCCGATCCTCGAGCGCGCCATCGCGAGCGAACGCTTCGAACGGCTCGGCCTCCTGGAGAAGAGGCGCCTGTTCGCCGCCGTGGCGAAGCTATCGGGCGAGGCCGCTCTCGACGCCTTCCAGACACTCTTGAGCGCACGCGAGGATCACTGGTTCCAGAAGCAGAAGGATAGGGACTTCGTCGAGGCGGTGGCCCATGGAATCCGCATGGCGGGCGGACCCAGGGCCAAGCGGATCCTGGAGGAGGGCTCGCGGAGCGGGCCCAAGCTCGTGCGCGCGGCCTGTCTCAAAGAGCTCGGCGTGAGGCGAAGCTGACCGATGGCGACGACGCCGACCGCGGCCCCGATGGAGACGACGAGCTCCGAGGCCCGGGCGTTTCTCGAGAGGTCGCGCGAAACCCTGCAGCAGCTCGCGGTGCTCATTCGGAACTCCTATCTGCACGACTTGAGCAACCAGGTGTTCGAGGAGCCGCTTTTGAAGCTCGTGCAGTCGATTTCCCAGCTCGTCCTCACCGAAGGGAGCTTCCGCCTCGAGGGCTTCGGCGAGGAGTTCTTCGCCAACGGCAACCGCATCCGGATGGAGTTCCGGAGCCTTCCGGCCTACAAGTACGTCCTCAACGAGCTTTCGAAACGGGGAATCGGAGGAATCTCGTTCGAGAGCCGCCCCACGGTCCCGGCGGTCAGCGCGTTTCTCGAAGTCTTCTGCCGCGCGCGCGAGGAGGAGAGCGAGGAGCGGGACCTCCTCGATCGCCTCAACGGGGAGCTCGTCGCGCGGGAGGTCAAAGGCGTCCGGCTCCTTCCCTCACGGGACGAGGTCGCGATGCCGGAGAGCGAGCTCTCCTCGGACCGCAGGGAACGCGCCCTGAACGCGTATCAGCAGGCGCTCGATTTCATCCGCGAGTCGATGATGACCGTCGACTCCCCGGCGCAGGTCAACGTACGCAAGGCGAAGCGCACGGTGCAGAAGCTGGTCGACTTGAGCTACGAGGAGGGAGGCGGGTTCTCGCTGGCGGGAATGGCTTCGATCAAGGCCCATGACGACTATACCTTCAACCACATGGTGAACGTCTGCGTTCTCGCCATCGCATTCGGGCAGCGTCTGGGGCTCAAGCGCCACTCGCTCGCGCAGCTGGGGCTCTGCGCGCTCTACCACGACATGGGAAAGCTCCACATCCCCCTCGAAGTCCTCAACAAACATACGGGCCTCACGGAGGAGGAATGGGCGAAGATGGGCAACCACACCATCTATGCCGCGCGCACTCTCTTTCCTTTGATCGTGGTGGATCGGACGACGGTAAACCGGATCCTCACTTCGCTCCAGCATCATCTTCGCTTCGACGGAACCGGCTACCCCAGGCTCCAGCTGCGAAGGAAGCAGAGCCTGTATGCCCGAATCACCGCCATCGTCGACACCTTCGACGCCATGACGACGAAGCGCATCTACCAGCGGCAGTACCTGCCCGACGAGGCGATCGCGGTGATGTACGAGGGCGCGGGCACCCGCTACGATCCGCTCCTGGTGAAGGCGTTCATCAATTGTATGGGCATCTTCCCCGTCGGCTCGACGGTGGTTCTCCGGACGGGAGAGCTCGCGGTCGTCGTCGACTCCAATCCCGACCCCGACCATCTGCACCAACCCCGGATCCGGGTCGTGACCGACTCCGGTCGCGTTCGGGTGCCGCCGTTTCTCGCCGATCTCTCCGAGCCCGGCGAGGACTCCCGGGCCATCCTTCACTGCGTGGATCCGGAGGAGTTTGGAATCGTAAGCGCGCACTATGCCTTCTAGAAACGAACGGAACACGAAGAGGAACCCGACGGATCGGAAATCGAGGGCGATCCTCTGGGTCGGAGGCTCGGGTCTCCCGGGCGGCGCCGTCGGCAGGAAGCTGGTGGATCTCGGCTACCCACTGCACTGGGAGCCCGCGTCGCCCAAAGCGGCGCGGTCGGTCGCGGCGCTCGGCCCGGCTCTCGTCGTCGTCGAGGCGGAGAAGCTCGACAACTTGCTGCTGAACCTTCTCGGAGCCCTCGCCGAGCTCAAGCCCTCGGTCGATCTGGTCGTGTTCCAGCTTCGAAGCCGCGAGCCGCGATCGATCCCCGACCGGCTCGACGGCGTCCTCCTGCGGGGACCGACGTTGGTGCAGCAGATCCGGCTGGTGCTGAACGCGATCGAAGGCGGCCGCCAGTTCAAGGCCGCGGGGGCGAGAGCGGTGAAGCGGCTTCGAAGCTCTCTGGCCGAAGTCGAGAGGCTCCGGACGCTCGCGGTCAAGGACGACCTCACCTCTCTCTACAACCTGCGTTTCTTCAACCGCTCGCTCGAGACCGAGCACCAGCGCGCGACGAGATTCGGCCGGAGCTACTCGCTCATCTTTCTCGACCTCGACGGCCTGCGAGAAGTGAACACCCGCGAGGGGCATATGGCCGGCGCCCAGGTGTTGAAGCACGTCGGAGAGTTCCTGATTCAGCGCATCCGACGCATCGACCTGCCCGCTCGAATCGGAGGGGACGAGTTCGTGGTGATCTGCCCGGAGACGGAGAAGGTCGCGGTGCGGCTCGTCGCCGATCGGCTTCGGCACGGAATCCAGCGGCTCCAGAACGAGAACGGCATGCCTCTCGGCATCACCGCCAGCATCGGCGTCGCCTCCTTCCCGGAAGACGGGGACCTGCCGGAAGAGATCCTGCAGCGGGCCGACCGCGCGCTCTACGAGGCGAAGGCGCTCGGGAAGAACCGCGTCTGCTGCTGGGGCGACTTCGCGCTCGCCGCCGAGGAGAAGGGGCATCACGGATCGGTCCATGGAAACCTCGCCGCCGACTCCGACCCGGGTACTCTCGAGGTGGTGCGGAAGAGGAAGCCGAAGCCATCGGCGGATTGAGCGCGGGCAGCGTTCGCCTCCGCGCAAAGCGCTTCGGCGAAATCGCGCCGAAGCCCGACGGGCGCAGGCGGGAGCGCCGGAGAGCGGAGCAAGCAGCGGGGCCCGGAGGGCCCCTCCTCCCCGCGCGATGAGCGCGGGGAGCGCGCGCCCCGAGGAGGGGCGCGCGCACTAATTAATGCTAAGCTTTCCCCCACCATGGCCGAAGTCACCCGCCGCATCGGTCTTTCGCTCGGCGCAGATCTCTGCTGGCCCATCTGCTTCGAAGAGATCCTGAAAGCCTGGTCTCCCGCCTTTCCCGTGGGAGACGACGTCGTCCGGTTCGAAGTGAAGCGCGTCACCATCGAGCCCTACGATCTCAAGAAGCCCTGTCCCTACGACCTGGTCCTCGACCGCCTCACGCACTGGTACAACACGAGCCGGGAGTGGATTAAGAAGGCGGTCCTCATGGACGGCCTCTACGTACTGAACAATCCCTGGTCCATCCAGGCGATGGAGAAGCACTCCACCTACTGCGCCATGATGCGTCTCGGCCTTCCCGTGCCCGAGACCTGGATGGTCCCGCCCAAGGAGTACGAGCCGGCGCCGGATCTCCAGGTGACGCTCGAGCGCTACGCCCAGCTCTTCGATCTCGGCGACGTCGGCCGGAGCATCGGCTATCCGTTCTTCATGAAGCCCTACGACGGAGGCGCCTGGGTGGGAGTGAGCCGCATCAAGAACGAGCAGGAGCTCAAGGATGCCTACGACAAGAGCGGCAAGCGCATCATGCACCTGCAGAAAGCGATCGACCCCTTCGATCTCTTCGTTCGCTGTCTCGGGGTCGGACCTCAGGTGCGCTTCCTGCGCTACGACCCGGACGCCCCGCTCCACGAAAGATACCGGCTCGATCGGAACTTCCTCCCGCCCGAGGAGGAGCGTCTTCTCTACGACATGACGCTGACCATCAACTCGTTCTTCGGCTGGGACTTCAACTCCTGCGAGGTCCTGCGGAAGGACTCCGTCCACTATCCCATCGACTTCGCCAACGCCTGCCCCGACTCGCAGGTGACGTCGCTCCACTACCACTTCCCCTGGCTGGTGAAAGCCAAGCTGCGCTGGGCGCTCTTCTGCGCCGCCACTCGGAGGCCCATGAGGATGAACCTCGACTGGGCTCCGTACTACGCCATTCGGGAGAAGAACCTTCCTTACCGCGAGGCTCTCGCGGCCTACGCCGACGTCGGCCGGGAGCGCTTCGACAAGGACCGCTTCGACGAGTTCTGCGACCGCCACATGAGCGAGCTCGACGAGATCGCCTGGGAGTTCTTCGGAACCGAGACCGCGAAGCACGCCGTGCGGCTCAAGGTCGAGGCCCTCTTCCCCGCGCACGAGCACGAGCAGTTCACCGAGCATTTCTGGGAGAGGATCCAGATGTGGCGGAGGGACGAAGAGGCGGAGAAGCTCCTATAATGGGAGCTGGATGAGTCAGCACGGCTCACGAGCACCGAGGCCGGCGACCTACGCAGATATCGAGGCGCTCTCCGAACGTTTCGTCGGGGAGATCCTGACTGGAGACCTTTACGCTTCGCCGCGACCTCGTTTACGGCACGCGCAAGCCACCGGGTGGGTGGATCGAAGACTCGGCCCGCCGTTTCACGAGGGCAGCGGCGGACCCGGGGGGTGGTGGATTCTCATCGAGCCCGAGCTCCGTCTCGCCGAGGACGTCGTCGTTCCCGGACCTCGCGGGCTGGCGCCGAGAACGACTGTCGGTTGTCCCCGATGCGGCGCGTCTCGAGCTCGCGCCTGACTGGGTCTGCGAGATCCTGTCGCCCTCGACGGAGCGCATCGATCGCGGCCTCAAGCTCGGCATCTACGCCCGGGAGCGCGTTTCCCATTCGTGGCTCCTCAATCCGGACGCCCGAACACTCGAGGTTTTCCGTCTTCTGGGCGGCGAGTGCATGGTCGCCGCGGTCCACACCGGAGAGACGCCGGCTCGAGCCGAGCCTTTCGAGGCCATCGAGCTGGATCTGAAGACGCTCTGGGGTGAAATACCGGCCTAGCTCCCTCGGCGGTGTTTACTGGCTTCGGCGAAGCGCGTCGCGGAACGCCTTGACCGCCTGGAGCGCCGTAGGGCGATCGAGGAACGAGCCGAGGAGCTCGAGGTCGAGATCGGGGAACAAGCGGCTCCGGTCCGTTCGCTCGTAGTCCTGCTGGCGCAGGACGTGGATTTCGATCCTGGAGTCTTTCCAGAACCAAACCTCACCGACGCCGAGGCGACGATAGATCTCGAGCTTGTCGATGCCCCCGCTGGTCCAAACGACCTCGATGGCGAGGTCCGGAATCTCCTTGTCCTGATCGCCGACGAGGTAGCACTCGTCCGGCTCAAGGCCGCTTTGCTTCGGCGGGCTCTTCAGCGTCCAGGCGCCGTACGGGGAGAGATCGACCCCCCGCTCGAGAGCATAGGCCTCGACGAGACATCCGATGTACGACTTGATCCGCTCGTGGTCCTTCGACGGGCTCATCAGCTCCATCGCTCCTTCCAGGTAGGCGATCCGCGGCACCGGCGCTTCGCCCCGCAAAGCGAGCTGAGCTTCGTAGTGGCTCCAGGGCACAGCGTAGGTAACGAGGCGCTGGTCAGCCGTGGGAACGTGTTCCCCCGCTTGCGTCGTCACTGGAGCGGCCATAACCAGAATGCTACCACGCGGCAAAGGCCGCCGGTGCGCCCGTGTCCGAAGCTCAAGGCTCCGGGCTCTTCGTCTCCTCCCGCACGGTGGGGTAGGCAATCCCGAGCTGCTCGAGGTAGCTGTCGTACTTCGTCTCGTCGTAGTAGTACTTCCGCATCTCCTCGCGGAAGGAGTCCATGCGGTCCTTGTTGAGGTAGATCGGCGGCGGATCGCTCTCGGTGATGAACGGCGTGTACTGGTGGTCCTTCGTCTGGACGTTCTTGAAGTAATCCCATGCCTGCTGCACCAGCTCCGGGCTGGTGAAGAGATCGAGGGCGGTCATCACCATGACCTTGGCGCCTGCGGTCGCCCCCTTGTGGGCGATGGGGGTCGCCATGGCGATGGCGTTCGCCCAATGATGGCCCGGTCCGCCCGGGATGTTCGAGGGAAACCGCAGCGTCACCGTAGGCACGTTCCACGTGATGTCTCCGATGTCGTCTGAGCCTCCCCCCGTTCGTCGGTCCTCGGGCTCCGGCTCCTCCAGCTTCCCGAGCTCGGTCTTGAGACCTTCCTCCTTGACGCCGAGCTCCTTCTGGAGCGCCTTCGCGAGCTTCTGATCCGCCTCGCTCCACTGGGGAAGTCCGACCTTCTCGATGTTCTTCCACATCGCCTCGGCGACGACTTTGTTGAAGTGCTGGGGATAGGCGGTCCCGAGGATGCGCCAGCTCACCTCGGTATCCGTCATCTCCGCCGCCGCCTTCGCCGTCTTGTTTCCGATCTCGAAGAGCCGCTTGATGTCGGGCTGGTCGAGCTCGCGGAAGTAGTACCAGACGGATGCCTCGGAAGGCACGACGTTCGGCTGGTCACCGCCGTTGGTGATCACGTAATGGGTGCGCTGCGCGAGCCGCAGGTGCTCCCGGCGGAAGTTCATCGCGGTGTTCATGAGCTCCACGGCGTCGAGTGCGCTTCTGCCCCTCCAGGGCGCTCCGGCGGAATGGGCCGACTCGCCGTGGAACGTGTACTCCACCGAGACCAGTCCGTTTCCGCTCCCCGTCCCCCACCTCGTCGTGAGATCGTTGCCCACGTGGGTGAACATGCAGACATCGACGTCCTTGAAGTAGCCCGCGCGGATGAACCACGCTTTCGAGGCGACGAGCTCCTCCGCCACTCCCGGCCAGAGCCGAAGCGTCCCCTGGATCTTCTCCCGCTCCATGATCCGCTTGAGCACGATGGCGGCGGTGACGTTCACCGCCTGGCCCGAGTTGTGCCCCTCGCCGTGGCCCGGCGCCCCCTCGACGAGGGGATCGTGATACGCGACTCCCGGCTTCTGCGAGGCTTTGGGAATGCCGTCGATGTCGCTCCCGAACGTGATGACCGGCTTTCCCGATCCCCAGCTCGCCATCCATGCGGTGGGGATGCCGGCGATTCCCTCCTCGACTTCGAACCCGTGCTCCCGCAGGAGAGCCACGAGATAGCGCGAGGTCTCGACCTCCTGGAAGCCCAGCTCGCCGAAGCTGAAGATTTTGTCGACCATGACCTGGGTGAGCTTCGCCATCTCGCCCACCTGGGCGGACGCGGCCTCCTTGAGATCGTCCTCTCGTTCGGCGGCCGTTGCGGTGGTAGCCGCGAGCCCCAGCGTCGCGAGAATTGCTAGCCTTCTGGCGATCATCGATTCCTCCTCTGATGCCGGGCGGTATTCTAAGTCATCTCTTCGCGCTCGGCTGCGCGAGCCCGAGCAGGTGCTCGAAAAGGCCCGAACGGCCCGCGAGGGCGGAAACGACGCCGCGACGGAGCCAGGGGAAGGCGGCGAGCGCGAGGACGACCTCCGTCGTTCCCCGATACCGCCGCATGGCGCGGCGGTGGGCGGCCGCGTACGACGCAAGCCCGCCCTCCTTCAGCGACCGCACGAGAGTCCGGGCGCATTCGAAAGCGATCGCGACTCCCTCTCCGGTGATGGCGTCGACGTAGCCCGAGGCGTCCCCCACGAGCGCGACGCGCCCCGCGGTGACCCGGCGCGGCCGCCGCCGAAACGGTCCCGCGCCCTGGATCGACGATATCGCCGAAGCCCCGCGCAGCCGTGCTTCCAGTTGCCCGAAGCGCGAGAGCATGGCCTCCCACGAGGGAGCTCTCTCGTGCCAGAGGATCGCGACCCCCACTTCTTCCTCGCCCACCGGAGTCACGTAGGCCTCGGCCCCTTCTCCCCAATGGACTTCCACGAAATTGGACCAGGGAGCGAGGCGGTAGTGGCGGCGAAACCCGTAGCGCGAAAGCCTGACTCGGCCTCCCCGGGGAGCGCCCGGGACGAGGCTTCCGAGACCGTCGGCGACGACGACCCACCTCGCGTCGAGCGATCCGTCGGCGAAAGCGACGGTGGCTCCGTCTCGCCATTGAATCACCGCCTCGACGCGAGTCTCTTCGAGCACCTCCACTCCGAGCTCGCGGGCGCGATAGAGAAGCGCCCTCGAGAGCTCCGTTCGCCGAACGCCGAGACCGTGGCCGTCCCGAAACCGCGCCTCGGCGACGCGGCTCCCGTCCACGTACCGGATCCCTTCGAACGGGCGGCTTTTCTCGATGCGCGCTCCCATCGCTTCGAGCAGGCGCACTCCGCCGGGCATGAGACCTTCACCGCATGGCTTGTCGATGGGGAAGCGCCGCCGCTCCAGGACGGTGGCCGACATTCCTTCAGATGCGGCGAAGATGGCGGTCGCGAGCCCCGCCGGACCGCCCCCGACGATGAGCAGGTTGCGCACCACGAATTCAGCTCTCGGTCGGCGCGCCGAGCAAGCTCCCCATCACCGAGACGCTATTCCATGAAGAGCCGCGGCGCAAATCGAGGGAAGCCAGTAGACGCGATCGACGGGGCCAGGGTAGGCTCAGGCGGGCTGGCGTTCGGCTGGAGCCGAAAGGTTCGGGAAAGAAGAACGGGCGGGCCCCCCGAGCGTTCCGTCTCTCTTCCTCTCGGAGGGCACGCCCTTCGTCAAACCCCTGGAATGATTCCCGAATGCTTAAGAATCCAGGGCCAGCTCGTGCAAGGAGTGCCGGGGGGTCGTGGTGTCGCTTCCGGATGCATACCCCCCGGCACATTCACTGGAACGGTGAGGAAGCGTGGGTGCCGACACTCTTCCTTTTCCGTTTTCCCGTGATCCTTGTCTCTTCATAGCCCGATGAACCGCTTTCCCCCCAGCTCCGACCTGTTTCACTCTGAACCCAGTCCGTTCCAGAGCGGAACAGCTTTCCACCAGATCGGAAGAGTTCCGAGCTGATAGCCGATGAGAATGCAACCGCTGTGCCACGGTTTGCCCGGGTTCGCGATTCGTATTAGCATCGGTATCGGAGGACTCACCCCGTGATTCGCACTCTTGCCGCTCTCCTCTCCGTCCTCATCCTCGCCGCTTGCACCTCCTCGAGCAGCGCCCAGCTTCCGGAAGCCGACTTCTTCGTCAGCGCGGGCCAGCAGTTCGCGATCCGGGTGGGGGAAACCGCCGGAGTGGTCACGTCTCAGACCATCGACCTCGTCCGCTTCAACGGAGTCACCCAGGACAGCCGCTGTCCGGTCGAGGTCCAATGCGTCACCGCGGGATTCGCCACCGTGCTCCTGAGCGTGCAGTCGGCGTTGAACGTCCAGGACGTCACCATGGACGTGCCGCCCCAGGGAACGGTCGAGCTCGTGGTCGAGGAGCTGACGGTGACCGCGCTCGGACTGCGCCCGAACGCGCAGGAGGGAGTGACGGTCAATCCGCTCGACTACATCGTCGGGCTCACGGTGACTGAGTCGGGCGGCATCTCGGTTCCCAACTGAGGAAGCGGGATCTCGACTTCATCAAGAATGTCGAGAGGGTCGACGAGTCGATTCTCCCCGCGAGCGCCGCAGGCGGTGCGAAGGAAAGCGTGGGGGGGCAGCGCCGCGCCGAAGATCGCCGCAACCAGCTCGGAAGGCCTGATCGAGGCGACGCCGCTCGTTTCGCGCACTCTCAAGAAGAGGGCGGGATCGCGAGGCGCAATCGACAGGAGTGAAGCGTTCTCGCCCGCCGGCGCGAACTCCGCTTCGAGAACGACGCTCTTCGCGTCGACCGTCCGGAGCTTCCCCTTGCGGATCACGTCGACTCCGAAGCTCGGCTGCGACCGGAATGCCAGGAGCCGCGCGCGGTAGTCGACATCTCCCCGGGGAAGCGCGACGAGGTAGTCGACGGAGTCGATTCTTCTCGCGAGCGACGGCTCGCCCACCGAAAGCCTTCGAGCACCGAAGAGGGTAAGGCCCGGCTCGGAACCGACGGCGAATCGCTCCAGGAGCTCGGCGCCGTCGATCTCGATGGTGAGCGCGACGTCGGCATACTCGGCCACCGACTGGAGCCCGAGCCCGAGCGCGGGTCCGAAGCTCACGAGGGGCCGCGGCGAGAATCCCTCGGTGTAGTAGAGAGGAAGCCGCGCCCGCCTCAAGACCCGGGCGATCACCTTGATGAAATCGAGGTGACCGCGAAGGCTCATGGGGCCGGTCTTCCCGTAACGGAGCCGGTACTTGACGGGCTCGCCCTGGGAGAAATCGTGAGGCGAGAGTCCGCGGGCGACGCGCTCCTGGGCGCGTTCGCGCACGTTCGGCTCGGTCTTCGCAGGGGGAGTCTCCGCTCCCATTCTCTCGAGGAAGACGAGGCGCTCGTCGCGCATCGCCGACAGATCGCAGGCGACACCGCAGTGATAGCAGACGAGCTTGCGAGCGTCCGCCCGGGCGTCGGCGAGGTTCGTGTGATGGACTTTGGCGTGAACCGGCTTCCCGCAGGGGGGCGAAAACCGGCCCTGGAGCGCCCGCCGGTACTCCTTCGCCAGGAAACCTGGCTCGAGCCCGACGTCGATATGGTCCCAGGGGAGCTTGCCGTCGACGGGAAGAGTCGCGAGATAGGCGCCCCGGGAGACCCCCTCCTGTCTTTCCCACTCGTCGAGCGACTCGAGCCAGAGGTCCCATCGAAGGTGCTCGTCCCAGCCGTCGAAACGCGCCCCCTTCCGCCAGGCGCGCTCGATGAGACTTCCCGTCCGGTAGTCCCCGCGGGCCACGATGCCCTCGAGATGGCTGACCCGGTGGTCGTGGGTCTTGAGCGTGAAGCCGAGCCGCCGCGCGTCGCGCCTCAGGATCGACTGCTTGCGCTCGATCTCCTCCATCGTGTCCTGGGCGCACCACTGGAAGGGCGTGTGCGGCTTGGGGACGTGGCTCGAGACCGAGACCGTCACCGCGACTTTCTTCCGGTGGTACTGCTGGCCGATCTCGACCGCCTGGCCGCCCATCGCGACGATTCCCTCGACGTCCTCGTCCTGCTCGGTCGGAAGGCCGATCATGAAGTAGAGCTTCATCCGGTTCCAGCCGCGGGAGAACACCCGGTGGCAGGTGGTGAAGATGTCGTCCTCGGTGACGTTCTTGTTGACCACGTCGCGCATGCGCTGCGTGCCGGCCTCGGGCGCGAAGGTGAGACCCGTCGCCCTCACCGAGGCGATGTCGTCGAGGAGATCCTCGTCGAGGCCGTAGGCGCGCAGGCTCGAGACCCCGAGGGAGATCTTCTCCGGGCGGAGCTTCTCCATCACTTTCTTCACCAGCGGCGAGATGCAGGAGTAGTCCGCGGTCGATAGCGACGTGAGCGACGCCTCGTCGTAGCCGCCCTTCTCGATCGCCGAGACCAGGGTCGCGACCACCTGCTCGGGATCGCGCTCCCGCACCGGGCGGTAGATCATCCCCGCCTGGCAGAAGCGGCAGCCCTCGGTGCAGCCGCGGGCGATCTCGATCGCCATGCGGTCGAAGATCGCCTCCGCCACCGGCACGGGAGAGTCGTCGGGGTAGGGAAACCGGTTGATGTCGGCGAGGTAGGCGCGATGCACCCTCTCGGGAACCCCGGCGTGGCGCGGACGTGACACGTACATCAGGCCCGACCGCTCGCAAAGCTCCCGCTCGTAGAGGGCCGGGCAGTAGACGCCGCCCTCCTTCGCGAGCTCGATCAGGACCTCGGTGCGATCGTTCGTCCGGCTCTTCAGCTCCGCGTAGTGGCGCATCAGCCGCGGAAGCCGCTCCTCCGCGTCGCCGACCAGGAAGACGTCGATGAAAGGCGCCATCGGCTCGGGCTGGCTCGCGATCGGACCGCCGGCGATGACCAGCGGCGATGCGAGCGTCCTCTCGGAGCTTCGCAGCGGGATCCCTCCGAGATCGAGCATCGTGAGAATGTTGGTGAAGGTGAGCTCGTACTGGAGCGAGAACCCGACGATGTCGAAATCGCAGAGCGGGCGATGGGTCTCGAGGCTGAGAACGGGCAGGTTCCGCTCGCGGAGCTCCTTCTCCATGTCGAGCCACGGGCAGAACGCTCTCTCCAGGCAAAGGTCCTCTTCTTTGTTGACGATCGAGTAGAGGATCTTCGTCCCCAGGTGGCTCATCCCGATGTCGTAGACGTCGGGAAAGGCGAGCACCATCTTCGCCCTGAGGCCGCTCCAATCTTTTGCGACGGCGAAGCGCTCTCCGCCAAGGTAACGGGCGGGCTTCGAGACCTCGTGGAGAAAATCGGCGTAGGGATGGTTCCGGAGATTCATGGTGAGCCCTCTACTCTAGCACCGGGGGGGCGGAGAGGGCGAACTCAGTAAGTCTTCTTTACGGGAAGGCGGCGCCAGTACTCGAGGAGCTCCCGGCATTCCTCTCTCAGAAACCCGGGCACGATCTCGACCGGGCTTCGACCGAGCGCCTTGAGGCGGCGGTTCGAAATCGTGAGCTCGTTGAACCCGAGGGCGTTCACGTCGCCGACGGTGGTGCCGAAGTAGACCCGGCGGAGCCGAGCCCAGTGGATGGCGGCGAAGCACATCACGCAAGGCTCGGTCGTGGAGTAAATCTCCGCGCCGAGAAAAAGATGCGAACGAAACCGAGGGGCCGCTTTCGAGATCGCGCACATCTCCGCGTGGCGGGTGGGCTCGCCCCGTTTCAGAACCTCGTTGTGGCCGCGGGCGACGATCTTCCCCTTCGAAACGATGACCGCGCCGAACGGCCCTCCGTCGCCGCGGGTGCAGCCGCGATAGGCCTCCTCGAGAGCGGCCTCCATGAACCGACGTCGTTGCCCGGGATCCCTCATTCGCCGACAGTATAGAGTCTCACGATGGTTTGGTCGCTCCCGGCGTAAACCTCGGCCGCAGCGAGGACGTCCCCCTGCCATGCGAGGAGGGTGCCTCGGGGCTGGGGACGAAGGGCGACCTTGCGGGCGAGGTCCAGAAGGAGCGGCTGCCCGTCCCAGGAATTCATGACGAGCCGCGCGTCGCGCGCGACGTCGTTTCCATGGAACGTCCCGACAAGAAAGCCGAGAGGCTGGAACGAAGAGGACTCGGGAGGGAGCAGGAAGACCCCCGTCCTGCGGCCATCGGTTGCGGCGCAGTAGAAACCCCGGTCCGGGATCGGCGAGCGGAAACATTGCGGCGATAGAGCGGACTTGCCGAGGCTCACGGAAGACGCGCCCGACTTCCTCAGCTCCAGGGACATGGCCAGCCGCGGGCTCGAGGCAAGAACCAGAAGCGGGGTCCCGGGAACCTCGTATCGCGCGAGGAGCGCGGCGCCTTCGCCGTCGACGGAGACGATTGTGGGAAGCTCGTCGCCGACCGGGAATCGGACCTCTTCCGGCGCTCCGCGGAGGCTTGCACGGATGAGGAGAAACTCCCCCTCCACCCGGTCGTACCCGGTCAATTGCCAGTTCCCGGAACCGTCCGCGTCGAGGTCGACGCCGGCGAGAAGGGGCATTTCATGAACGACGATCTCCGTCTCGAGATTCGGAAACCGTCACCGCCTTCAGCACCGCGCGGCTTTCGATCTCTGCCAGGACTAGAAATCGCTCCTCATCGAGAAACTCGAGAGCAAGGCCTCGCACCGTCTCGAGTCGCGCGTCGGACACCTCGACGAGAAACCCGGTCTCGTTCTCCGCCGCGTCCGGAGAAGCGAGAGCGACGGCGAACCTCGTTCCTCCGGGGGAAAGCAGGAGCCGGGAGACGTTGCCGGGAACCACGACCACGCGGAGCGTCGCGAGCGACGCCTCCCTCAAGGGAATCGGACCGCCCGGGGCTCCGAAGAGATCGCCTCCGAAGCGCTCGCGAAAAATGGGAGAGCCGACGACAGCGAGCCCGAGCGCCGCGGCGAGCGCGAACGCGGCGCCGAGCCGTGCCATCGTCCGCGGGAGGCTCGCGAGGACGGCGCCGATCGCGACGAGGCCGACGAACGCCGACGGACTCTCGCGCGCCCAGAGGCTCACGTGCATCGCGGGAAGCGAGGAGAGGAAGGCCGTCGCACCGCCGATTCCCGAAAGCAACACCAGGCCGAGCGGGACGAGGATCGCGAGGAGGACGTCGGTGCGCGTCCGCGGAAGAGCCCGCGCCCGGAAGGCGACGGAGAGAGACGCGACTCCGGCGAGCGCGAGTATTGCCGATCGCCACCAGGGATCCGGCACCGCCACCGCGGATGCGAGTCCGGAGGCGCCGAGGGCGAGAAGCGTCGTGAACGACGGCCGAACAAGGGCCGTCCCCGCGAGCGCGCCCAGCACCCACGAGCTCTTAGGGATCAGGCCGAGAACACCGAGCACGACGCTCCAGACCTCGCCCATCGACGGCGCTACTTGGAGGAGCGTCCGCGAGAAGCCCATCGACGCGATCGAGGACCTCCTCGATCGCGGCAACGTCCTCCGGTCGGACCGGCATCCGGTCGGTCTCCCCGGCCTTACCCTTCATGACGAGCTCGCGCCCTGCCCGAAGGCGGATATCCACGAGGTCTTCGTAGCGATGCGATTCGCGCGACCCGGATCGCGCGAGGAGGTCCGTCCCGTCCTCGGGAAGCCCACGCAGCCAATGGATCCGCGACCCCTCGAACACGACGGCGCGATCCGATCCGTCCCCGGCGCGGAAGCTCGCGTCGAGCCCTTCGGGGATTCGTCGTCCCGAGACCGCCCGGATCGCTCGAATCCTCCGGGCGAGCGAGGGGTGAGTCGAGCCCGACTCCTGGGAGGGGTCCCAGCGGCGGGAAACGCGGTTGAGGAAGTGCAGCTTGGTAAGTCCGGTGACGAGCGCTTCGGGATCCCTCGAGAGCTCGAGAGCGCGGAGATCGCTCTCGGCTTCATGGCCGCGGCTCTTCGCCGCCCGCACGACGAATGCGATCAGGAACGCGAGAGGCCAGATCCATTCCCAGCCTCTCAGCCTCTCAGAAAAGTCCGACAGCGGACCAGCCCAGAGAAAGACCGGGAGAACCACCAGAACCAGGGACAGCGCGCGTCCGAGCAAGACCTTCCGGGGCTGGAAATGCTCGAGGTGGGCGACCTCGTGGGCGAATATCGCCGCGGTCTCTTCGGGCGAGAGCGCGTCGAGGAACCCGCGCGTGAAGAGCACGCCGGGTCGCCTCACGGAAGGGAGAGCGAAGGCGTTGACCCAGCTTCCGCCGCGAGCTTCGGCGACGAAGAGCGCCGGGGCTCCGCACTTCGCTTTCTCCAGGATGCGGGAGAAGAGCGGCCGGAGCGCCTCCGCTTCCGGGCCGTCGAACGGCCGGGCCCGGACGAGCCGGCGAAATACGACGGGCCCCGACAGCACCCAGAGCCAGGCAACGCTGCCGAGCGCGACTCCGATTTCGAGAGCGTGGTCGACCGAGATTGCCATCGCCCACGGAATCGAAGCGATGAGGGCGAAGCTTCCGACGAACCCGGCCCAGAAGCGCAGCGTGTGAACCAGGTAGGAAGTGAAGCCCCAGCTCTCGTCGAAGACCTCTCGTCTCGCGCGGAAACCTCCGGCGAGAATCGAGACCCAGGCGAGGAAGAGGAGCGCCGGGAGGAAGGGGCCGACGAGGAACGCACCCAGACCGGTGACGATCCCCACCGACGTGCCCAGGCGGCGGAAATGCTCGAGGAGACGCTCGGGAAGAAGCGGATCCCCGAGGTGCCGGAGAAGATTCCGCGAGGACCAGCGGGCATAGAATCCGGGCGCGAGCACGAGGACAGAGAACGCGATCGCGACGAGCACGGGTACCTGATTTTCGGTGATGAGACTATTGTACGACCAGGCCGAGCCTCTGGACGAGCTCGCCGAAGCGCGGATCGGGACGAAGGGATTCGTAGTCCCGGTCGATGGCGAGAAACAGGAGGCTGAAGGAGCGCTCCAGCCTCGCCGCTTCGAGCGCCTCGAGCGCCGAATCCACGTCACCGAGCGACGCGTAAACGCGCGCGAGGAGAGCCGGAGGAAGGTAGCCGGAGGCCCGAGTCTCCTCGAGGCCGCGAAGAGCCTTCCTCGCGTCCTCCGTTCGACCGTGATGGGCGAGGAGAACGGCGCGGTACGCGCCGGCGACGGCCGGAACCTCGACGCTCCTCTCGAAGCTCGCGAGGGCCGCCTCCGCCTCCTCGAAGCGGCCGAGCCGGTCCTGGATGCGCGCCAGGAGAAGCCAGGTGAGCGGGTGATCGGGCGCCCATTCGAGGATGGCGAGAGCGCGCTCGAGGGCGGCGTGATCCTCGCCGCGATGGAACTCGATGGCGGCCCTGAAATAGTAGGGCAACGGACGGTGGCGCGCGGGGCCTAGAGCGAGATCCAACTCTCGGGCCGCTTCGTCGGGCCTCCCCCGGACGGCGAGCAGAACTCCGCGAGCGAACCGGACCTCCTCGGCGTCGCCGCCGCGGGCGAGGAGCTCTTCGGCGCCCTTCAAATCCCACTCGTAGATGAGGCGGTAGGAGGCCGCGGCGGCGAGCGCCTCAGGGTGATCGCCTCCGAGGGCGAGCGCGCGCTCGGAGGCCTTCCGCGCGGACTCCCGGGTCTCGGACGGCGGCGCGAAGCCCCAGAGGAGGTTCAGAGCATAGGACTGCACTAGCCCCGCGTGGGCAGGAGCGTAGTCCGGGTCCTTTTCGATCGCGGATTGGAAGAGCTGAATGCTGCGAGCGAGAGAGCGCGGCGTGTTCCTCTCCCGCTCGAAGGTGCCTCTCAGGTAGTCGTCGTACGCTCCGGTCGCGGGAACGTAGCGCTCGTCCTCGCTTCGCGGATGGGAAAGGTTCTTCTCGACGGCGCGGGCGACGGCGCGGGCGATCGCCTCCTGAACCTCGAATGCGTCCTCGAGCGGACGGTCGTAGGTCTCCGCCCAGAGCTGCCGGCCGTCCCCGGCGCGGATGAGCTGCACCTGGACTCGGAGCGTCTCGTCGGATACACGCACGCTTCCCTGAAGGAGCGCGTCCACGCCGAGCTCGGTGGCGATGGTCTTCAGGTCGACCCGCTCTCCCTTGAAGCGAAAGGCGCTGGTCCGGGGAACGACCTCGAGCCCCTCGACCGAAGCGAGCGCGGTCGTGGTCTCCTCGGCGAGACCGTCGCCGAAGTACTCGTGATCGCGCTCGGGGCTCATGTCCGTGAACGGAAGGACGGCGATCGAGCGGGGGCTCGAAGGCGATCCGGGCGGGACCGCATCCTTCCACGGACGGGAAGCGAAGAGAGCCGCGAGGATCGCGAGCGCGGTCGCGGTCAAAACCCCCAGGAGCGGCATCCTTCGGGAGCGCGGTTTGTCGGGCTCGCCCGAGAACGACCTCGAGAACGAGGGAACGTAGCTGCCTTTCGGGAGCCCGATGACGAGCTCGGCCCGGGCTCCTTCCTTGAGGTAATAGTCGCGGAGCTTGCTTCGGAGGCGGGTCGCCTGCACCCGAACGATGGGGTCGATTCGGGGGTCGTAGGCGTCGCCGCGCTCGAAGACGTCGGCGCCGAGGACCTGCTCCTTCAGCTCGCCTTCGCGCCCCTCGAGCTTGGCCTCGACCACGTAGCGGAGGAACCGCTTCAGACTCTCCGACTGAGCGAAGGTCTCGCTTCCGAGGAGCTTCTCGAGCTCGCTCCGGACGAGTCCATCCTCGGAAACGCCATCACGGCTCATGCGACCGGTTCCCGCGCAATTCTCGGCAGCGATTCGCCTTGACCGCGCCCGTCACGGTTACGAAACGGTAAGTTACTTCCCAAGAAATCCGCGCCGGGTGATTCTACGCCCGGCCCCGCGTGCTCGCCACCATCGCGGCCGGGACAACCAGACCGGCGGGCACGATTCGGGGCAACGCGGAGAGCGAGCTCATCGAGAACTCGCATCATGGACTACATCACCCTCGAGCTCGCTCTTCGCATTCCCTTCTTGCGCGGTTTGAGCATGAGTGTACGAGATCAATCACAAAACGGTCCGCCCGGCCCCTTGGGCTCCATGAGTGTCGTCGAGCTGGGCCTGGTCCTCGACTCCCTTCCCGAGATCGTCGCCAGCTTCGACGGCGAAGGCCGTCTCCGGTACCTCAACGCCGCCGGCCGGCTCTGGCTCCAGATCGGAGACCCGGAGCTCGAGACCGCGATTCTCTCGGACGTGATGTCCGAGCCCGCGGCCGAGCGCCTCCTCCGGGAAGCCCTCCCCGAAGCGGCGCGAACGGGCCGCTGGCAGGGAACCGGGGAGATTCTGCCGCGGACGGGAGACCCGCTCCCGGTGCTGCAGCTTCTCGTGAGCCATCCCCCGGAAGAGGGAAAGCAGATCGCGTTCACCCTCGTCGCCACCCCCCTGGAAGACTCGCTTCAGGATCGCGAGGCGCTCATCGCGACCTCGCTCGGATTCCTCCACGATCTGAACAACCTCCTGGGGCCGATCCTCGCTTACGCCGCCCTCGCCCAGGACAAGATCGAGAGCTCGAGCCCCGTCCAGCGTTACCTCGCCCAGATTCTGGCGGCGGCCGAGCGCGCCCGTGAGCTTTCGGAGCGCGTGCTCCAGCGGATCCGCCCGCGGGCAAGCGCCTCCCGCCGCGTGGTGCTGGCCAATCTGGTTCAGGAGGTCGCGGCCTGGCTCCGCGCTCAGCACGCGCAGCATGACGTCGAAGTCGAATCGCCGCTTTCCAACCGCGCGATCCTCGGAGACGCGGTGGGTCTTCAGCAGATGGTGCTCAACCTCGGGAAGAACGCCGTCGAATCGCTTCCGCCGGAGGGCGGCAAGGTCTGGATCGCCGTTCGCGAGATCGAGGGCAGAAACGAGCTCCGGCTCACCGTCCGAGACAACGGGCACGGGATGGATGAGGCGGTCCTCGGACGGATCTTCGAGCCCTTCTTCTCGACCAAGCCGGCGGGCGCTGGAGTGGGCCTCTCGATCACCCGTGAGGTGGTGCGCCGCCACCGGGGAACGATGACCATCGAGAGCGCCAAGGGCTCGGGCACGTCCTTCCACGTGCAGCTTCCCGTCGACGAAGCAGCCGAATAGAGCCGAGGGAAGAAGGGAAAGGAACGCAAAGACGCAAGGACGCAAAGGAAAACCCGTTCCTTTTTTGCGCCTTCGCGTCTTTGCGCCTTTGCGTTTTTTTCCCGGTTCGATTGACTGGCGCTCGAGCTAGGCGGGGAAGATGTTCCCCTGCATCACCGCTTTCATGGTGGCGATCTTGAACCCGTGCATCACCGGCATCAGCTTCTCCACCCGGTCCTGGGGGACGAGCTCGCTGGTGAAGAGAACCACGGCGACGATCGTGCCGTTCAGGTAGGCGCCGCCGAGGCCGAGGACGGTTCGCACGCGGTTCTCGGTGACGAAGCTCCGGTCGGGAATCACGTCGAAGCCGTCGCGGGTGCGGGTCTCGAGGGCGTCCTTGACGTAGAGCACCCGCGCCATCTGCCCCATCGAAGTCACGATCATGTGCTTTTCCTGCTTCTGGACCCACTCGAGACCGGTACCCATGTCCCCCATGAGGCGCGAGACCATGGGGATGGTCTTGATGAAGCTTGCGCTCGTGAGCGGAAGGGCGAGGTGGCGCTCCGAGCGAAGCCGGTGGTTCCACTGAGGGCGCTTGCCCCGGCTCCCGAGAAGCGTCACCACCGGGGTCTTCGGCTGGAGCTCGGAGGAGACCCCTCGGGTGCGCGCGAGGTCGCGGACGAAGTCGGTCTCCTTCGCCGGAAGCTTCTCGAGCTCGACCGTGGCGAAAACACGGAACAGCACCGCGGAGGCCAAGAGGTCTTCGTAGAGAACGTCGATGAACTTCTGGCAAGCTTGCTGGAAGCTCCCGCACTCTTTCAGCTCGTCCTCGACGCGGGAGCGAAGAGCGGTCACGTCGTCGACGGAATAGGAAGCTATCCGGGACATCGCTCCATGATCTCAGACTCCCGCCCTGGCGAAAAGGCGGCCCGCCTCGCGCCTTCGGAGCTTCCCGCTCGAGGTCCTCGGGAGGGCGCCGGGATCGAGAAGCCTCACGATGGGGTCGACGCCGCAGCGCTCGACCACCCGCGCCCGGATCTCGTCGACCGTGCGCTCAGAATCCTCGGGCGCCAGATCGAAAGCGCGCTCGGCGAGAAGCCATAGACTCTCGCCGCGCTCTCCGGGAACGGACACCGCGGCGACGGCCCCCGCCCTCGACCCCGGGACACCGTCGGCCGCCTGCTCGATCATTTCCGGCGGAAAGTTGCGCCCGCGGAGGATCAGGAGGTCGCCGCTCCGACCGCAGAGGTGGAGCTCTCCACCCCAGAAGAACCCGCGGTCTCCGGTGTCGAGATACCCCCGGGCGTCCAGGCCTTCGCTCGTGACCGACGATCCCCGTATCCGAACGCGGCCCACTCGCCCTTCCGGTAACGTCTCGCCGCGCTCGTCGCCGACTTCGACATCGACTCCGGGCACGGGCGTTCCCGAGCTGACGAGCTCGATGCCATCCACGGACTCGATCGCCTCCTCTTTCCCGACGAGGGCCGCGCCGTCGAACCGGCGCGAGGTGAACGGGCGGTCGGGCCGGGAGAAGGTCACCGCGAGCGACGCCTCGGCAAGGCCGTAGACCGGAGTGAGCGCCTCCCTCCGGAGGCCGAAGGCCCGAAAGCGTTCGTAGAACCGGGTAAGGGTCGAAGCGGCCACCGGCTCGGCCCCGTCCAGAGCGATGAGCCAGGAGGAGAGGTCGACGCCCTGGAGCTCGTCATCTCCCACCCTCTCGACGGCGAGCTCGTAGGCGAAATTGGGGGCGGCGCTGATCGTGGCCCGGTAGCGGGAGATCGCCTGGAGCCACCGCGCCGGCCGCGCGACGAACTCCTCCGGCTTCATCAGCGTCAACGGGGCCGGTTGCGCGAGCGCGGTGAGGACGGCGCCCACGAGGCCCATGTCGTGATAGAGCGGAAGCCAGGAGACGCCGCCGTGCTCGTAGCGGTCCGCCGGGTAGCACTCGAGAATTCGATCGCGGATCGCACGCACGTTCGCGAGGAGCTGACGGTGAGTGAGCGGAATCGGCCGGGGCGCGCCCGTGGTTCCCGACGACAGCTGGATCAGCGCGACGGAGTCGGGCTCCCGGTCCACGAGCCGGGGTCGCGCGTCGGGAAGCTCGCCGAGAGCGACGACGGTCACCTCCGGAAGCCGGACGCGGCCGGCGATATCCGTCAGAACCAGACCAGCGCCCGCCGCTTTCAAGGACGCGTGAACGTCCTCGACGAAGCAGCGGCGCGATCCGAAGCGCGGCGGAAGCGGGAGGGAGAGCGGAGAGGCCCCCGCGGCGAGAACGCCGAAGAACGCGTCGTAGAACCCCGGAGCCGTAGGCGCCGCCACCGCGACCCGGGAGCCGGGCTCGACTCCGAGCGCCAGAAGACCCCCGGCGACGCCCCGCGCGCGCTCGAGGACGTCGCTATAGAGGAGGGTAAGCTCTTCCGATCGGTCGAGAAAGCGCACGCACTCGCCGGCTGCCGCCGCCCGCTCCAGGCAGGAAAGAAGCGTACCGGGCTCGCTCATGGACCCGAAAGACGGCGCTCCAGGAGATCGACGACGTCTCCCACTCTCTCGATTCCGGCCTCGTCGCCGTCGCCGAACGCGACGCGGAAGCGGTTCTCGAGCTCGACGACGAGAGTGAGCTGCTGAATGGAGTCGAGCTTCAGATCGCGGAGAAGGTGAGTCTCTTCGGTGAGCTCGTGGATCTTGAGCTGCTCGGCGAAGACTTGGCGAACGCCCTCGACAATGGTGCTTCGTTCCATCGCGATTACCCGGTGAGGCCGAGCGCTCGCTCCTCGCAGCGGATCCGCGTTCGAAGCATCCACGCGTTCAATAGGCTGAACCCGAGAGCCGTCAGATAGGCGGTGTGGATCAAAGGAATGGCGATCCCCTCGAGGACGACTGCGAGATAGTTCGGATGCCTGAGGAAGCGGTACGGTCCCCCGGTCGAGAGCGGAATCCCGGGAATGGTGATGACCCGCACGTTCCAGCGCCGGCCGAGAGAAGCGATGGCCCAGTAGCGCAGCGCCTGGGCCGCGAGCGCGAGCGCCAGCATCGGAAGGCCGAGCCATGGAAGAAACGGACGTTCGAGGAGAACGACTTCGAGGGCGCAGGCGGCGAAGAAGCCGGTATGGAGGAGCTTCATCGCCGGAAAATGCTCGCGTCCGTGCTCGACTCCGCCGCGCGAGAACGCCCAGGCGGCGTTTCTCCGGCTGAGGGCGAGCTCGAACATCCTCTCGACGGCCACGAGGCCGAGAAATGCGAGATACGGGATCACCATTGGAGAAGCACGAGCTCCGAACAGAATCCGGGGCCCATCGCCATCAAGAGTCCGTAGGCTCCGGGGGCGGGCGACTTCGTTTTCAGGGTGTCGCCGAGCACCAGCAGCACCGAGGCCGAGGAGAGATTTCCCACGCGCTTCAGCGTGTCCCAGGTGAGCGCCAGGGCTTCCTGGGGGACTCCGAGAGCTTCCTGGAACGCTTCCAGGATCTTGGGGCCGCCGGGATGGCAGATGAATACCTCGATGTCGCCGAGAGTGAGCCCGCGCGAATCCAGGAAAGCGTCGACGTCCCGGCGCATCTCCCGCTTCACCAGGTGGGGAATTTCCGCCGAGAGCACCACGGAGAAACCGTCGGCGGTGACGTCCCAGCCCATGACGCGCTCGGTGTCGCGGTAGAAGACCGAGCGGCTCGCGACGAACCGTGGCCCGTCGGCTTCGCGCCCGGCCCCCACCATCGCGACGGCGGCGGCCCCGTCACCGAACAGGCCGGTTGCGATGATGTTCGGGATCGAGAGGTCGCGGCGCTGGAGAGTCAGGCTGCAGAGCTCGACCGAGAGCAGCACCACGACTTCGTCGGGAAACGCCCGGAGATAATCCGCAGCCCGGGTGATGCCCACCGCCCCGGCCACGCAGCCGAGACCGAAGAGCGGGGATCGTTTGACGTCGCTGCGGAGCCCGAGGCGGTTCGCGATGCGGGCGTCGACCGAGGGAGTGGCGATCCCGGTGGTGCTCACGAAGATGATGTGGCTCACGTCGCCGGTGCCGAGCCCCGAGGCCTCGAGAACGTTCTCGATCGCCCGCGCGCCGACGTCGATGGCCACGCGGATGAAAGCGTCGTTCGACGCGGTGAACGAGTCGAGGGCCTCGTATTCCTCGAGCGTGAGCGCGAGGTGGCGACCGTCCACGAGCACGTTCTGATGGAGTTGGTCGAGGCGATCGAGATTGAAGTGCCGCTTCGCCCAGTGCTTCTTCAGCGCCTCGGAGAGGACCGCTTGAGGGTAGTAGTTCTCGGGAAACGCGCGCCCCACCCCCGCGATCTTCATGACGGCCTACCTCTTCTCCAGAGCTTCCCGGGTGAAGGTTTCTGGAGGGAGGCCCTGGTTCACTCTCACCTCCGAGAAGGTGAGCCGCGTGCTCCGGTCCTCCGCCGGTCTCCTGACCTCGATGCGGTGAGCGAGAAGAACGCCCCCGAGATCCCGGACGTCCTCGAGCCGCGCCTCTTTCAGGAGCTCTCCGCCCTGGTCCAGGAAATCCGCCTTGACCACCATGAAGTCCTTCTTTCGAATGTAGCCTCGAAGCTTGCCGTAAGCCACACGGTGCCTGGGCACCCCTTCCATCACGTAGCAGGGCTCGCTACCGACCGTCTCTTCGCCCAGCAGGCGGTGATGGAGATCGTCGAGGTGAGCGCCGCCGGCGAGGTCGGCGTAGGTGATGTCGGATCCGAGGAACGGGTCGTCCTGGTTCTTCCCCGCGATTTCGCGGACCAGGTCGAGGTCGGGGAAGTAGGCCCACTGCCGGTTCCTGGCCCCGCGCTCGGCGTGAATCAGGAACTCCGTGCCCTTCATCTCCGCCGGCTCCCGAAGCCGGACCCGGGCGCGGTACGACACGGTGTCTTCCCCGCGAAGGAGGGAGAAATCGAACACGCGGATCCTGGTCTCGCTCCCGGCGACGATCTCGAGCCGCGCGACCGCCTGGAGGTCCCGGGCCTTCGCTTCGTTCTCCTTCACCCGGGCGACGATGGCTCCCGCCGAGATCTGGGCGATCACGAGAAGCGCGAGTGCCGTCACGCGACCCTCCTCGACTCGTAGAGGTGCACGCCGAGGGCCAGGTAGGCGACGCCGAAACCGAGAAGGGCGCCGACGTCGGGAAGGATGGAGCGGAGCTCGCGCTGTCGGAGCATCAAGTCGTTGAACGCGCCCATGGCCCAGGCGGTGGGGAAGAGATGCGCGAGACTCTGGAGCCACGTCGGCTCGATGGTGATCGGCCACCAGCATCCGCCGATCGCGGCCATGGCGACGACACCCATGGTCCCTATGGGAAGCATGGCGTCCCGGCTGCGGGCGACGGTCGCCGCGAGAAACCCGAACGCCGCCGAGGCGAAGGCAATGCCGATGATGGTGAGGCCGAGCGCGGGGAGGGACGGGCCGAGAGAGATGCCGAACGCCAGGCGGCCGAAGAGAAAGAGTAGAACCATCTGGAGAAGACCGGTGACGAACCGCGACAGCATCTTCCCCGCGAGCAGCGCTGCCGGCGGAACCGGACTCGCGGAGAGTCGGTAGACCATCCCCCACTCCCGCTCATCGAGAAGGCCGAGTCCGACGCCGAAGAGCATGCCGAGGAGAAGAAACGTCACGCTGAAGCCGGGGACGTTCTGATCGAAGGTATTGAACTCTGTCGGACCGCCGAAGACGCTGGTCTCCTCGAGGGCGACGGCGCCTTCGGCAATCCGCTCGGCGAGGGCCGCGGAATCTTCCGCGAGGGACTCGAAGTCGACTTCCCCCCCATAGGTCAGAACCTGCACGACGGCGATCCGGGCCGCGACCCTCGCGGTCACGACACCCGCCCGAGCGCGCTCGACGGCAGCGCGAATCTTGAGCACCTCGAGGTGCTTCACCGGGTCCGTCCAGAGAACGAGCTTCGCGGGCTCCCCCTTTCGAATCGCTTCGGAAAAACCTTCGGGCAGGAGAAGCGCCGCTCCCGCCCGGGGGGTCTCCGAGACGAGTCTTCGCGCTTCTTCCGCCTCGACGAGCGCCACTTCGAGCTCCGGAGCCTCGCGAAGGATCGTGAGCAGTTTTTCCCCCACCGGCCCCCGGTCGAGGTCGACCACCGGAAGGAGGTGCCGGGAGCTTTGATAGAGGGTCGAAAGGGAGAACCCGGCGGCGGAAATGACCACCAGAGGGGCGAGAAAGAGAAGCATCAGCGCTCCCGGGTCGCGCATCAGGAGTCGCAAGTCCTTTACGGTCAGTGTTAAGAGAGCCCGGGCCATCGCGATTCCGGAAGTATATCAGCATTGGCCCGGTTTGATACTTGACAAAAAAGTCAGATATTGACCAGAATCAGCTCGAGGGTCATGCGATGAAGATCACGGCCCAGGAAGAATACGGCCTCCGCTGCCTCCTCCAGCTCGCCCGAAACCACGGGAACACCCAGCCGGTGACGGTGCGGGAGATCGCATCGAACGAGGGGATTTCCGTCGCCTATGCCGAGAAGCTGCTCCACCGCCTCGCGAAGTCGGGTCTCGCCGAGTCGGTCCGCGGGGTCCGGGGAGGCTTCCGACTCACCCGAAGCCCGGAGGCGATGACGGTGGGCGACGCGGTTCGGGCCCTCGGAAGTTTTCTCACGCACGCCGCGATCTGCCAGCGATACACGGGCGACGAGAGCCACTGCGTCCACAACAAGAACTGCGGTTTGAGACCGGTGTGGAGCACGGTGAACTACCACATCCAGAAGCTCTTCGACAACCTCCCCCTCGCGATCCTGCTCCAGGGAGAGCGCGAATCGCGACAGCAGATCATGGAGATCGCTCCCTACGCCCTCGCCTCAGGCGCAGCTTCGAGAGGGGGATTCCCGTGAGCACGCGCACGGACTTCGAGTACCTCACCCCTACCACCTACGGACTCCCGGAGGACGGCTTCACCTTCGAGGAGATGGGTTGGCGCGAAGAATCCGGGGATGACGTTCCGGACATCGAGCGGTCCGAGCCCCCTGAAGAAACCTCGCGCAGCGACATCGGCTATTTCCTGGATCTCGCGAGCCGCTATCCTCTGCTGGGTGCGGAGGAGGAGCGGACGCTCGGCCTCCGCCTGTGGACGGAGCGGGCTCGCATCCTTCGAATACTGCGAGGCTCTTCCCTCGAGCCGCGCCTCGGTCCGTTCCCCGCGAGCCCTTCGACTCGGCGGAGGCTCGCCCGCGTCGAGAGGATCGCGAGACAACTCGCGGAGAAGAAGGCCTCGAAGAAAAACGCCGCCCGCAAGCGTCTCCTCCGGTCGCTCGCGGAGCTCGACGGGGCGCGCACCCGCCTCGTGGAGCACAACCTCCGGCTCGTCATCTGGGTGGCGAAGCGGTTCCGGGGGCGCGGGTTCGACTTCATCGATCTGATCCAGGAGGGGAGTCTGGGGCTGATGCGCGCCGTCGACCGGTTCGACCCCCGGGTGGGAGCGCGCTTTTCCACCTTCGCCACGCACTGGATCCAGCAAGGCATCCGCCGCGCCCTCGCCGAGAAGGCGAGGTGCATCCGGATTCCCGTGAACCGCATCCCCGAAGTGCGGCAGATCCTCTTCGCCCGCTCGCGGCTCGCGGCGGGCCTGGGTCGCGCGGCGCTCCCCGAAGAGATCGCGAACGGATGCGGCCTCTCTCGTGCCAAGGTCGAAGAGCTCCTTCCGGCGATCGCGTCGATCCAGTCGATCGATGCCCCGATTCCGGCCACGGAGAGGCTTCTATCCGACACCCTCGCCGACCGGGGACGGCCCTCCCCGCTCGAGAATGCGATCGACGAGGAGACCCGAAGCGCGGTGAAAGCGGTTCTGCACGAGCTTCCGCAGCGGCAGAGAATCATCCTCGCGATGCGCCATGGGATCGATTACCCTCGGGAGTGCACTCTCGACGAGATCGGAGACGCGCTCGGGCTCTCGCGGGAGAGGATCCGCCAGGTCGAGAAGGTCGCGGCGGCAGCCGTCCGCGACTGGATCCAGAAGAACCGAAGCGAGCTCGCGAAGCCCGTCTGACGTGAGCGGAGCGTCGCTCCGACTCTCCGCGGTCCTGCTCGCGCTTTCGGTCTCGGCCGCGGCGGGCCTCGGCCTCCACGGAGTTTCTCCCGGTCCAGCGCTCTTCGCCGCGCTCGGCGCGCTTTTCCTGCTGCTCGTCCCCTACTTTTTCTTCGGGCTTCGTCCGCCGACGGGAGAACCTTCTCCGCCGAGCCTCCTCTGGGCTCCGGCGCTTCTCGTTCCCTATGGTGTCTACGTCGCGGGAACCGGGGCGTTCGACGACGACGCGCTCTTGCGCCTGGTCCTCTACGTGGGACTTCCGTCGATCTTTGCGTACCTCGGCCGCGGTCGAAAGGGGCCCGGCCTCTTCGACCTCCTCGCCGTCCTGGTCATCTGGCTCCCTTTCGACCTGCGGCTCCTCGAAGACATCTGGGTCTGGCCCGAGGGGCAGGGCGCCTACGGTCTCCAGACGGTGATGGCCGTCGACCTCGCGGTGCTCCTGTTCGTCGTCGTTCGCGGTATCGAGGGAATCGGCTACCGGTTCCAGCTCTCGCGCGACGGGGCGCGTGCCGCCCTCGTGAACTTCGTTCTCTTCTCCGCCGCCGCGATCCCTCTCGGTCTAGGAATCGAGTTCATTCGATACGACCCCGACCCGTTCGACGCCGTCGGGCTCATCGGCTCTTTCCTCGCGATCCTCCTCTTCATCGGGATCCCCGAAGAGCTCCTTTTCCGCGGCCTGATCCAGAACTTCCTCGATCAGTGGCTGGGCAGGGGATGGACTTCGCTCCTTCTCGCTTCCCTCGTCTTCGGAGCGGCGCACCTCGACAACGATCGACCTCCCAACTTCGCATATGCTCTCATGGCCGCGATCGCAGGGTTCTTCTACGGCCGGACGTTCCGGCGCACGGGGGGCCTGATGGCGCCGGCCCTGGTGCACGCCCTCGTCGACACGGTGTGGCGCGCGGTCTTTCGTTAGTCCCGGAGCGCTTTGCCCGTCAGCCGCAGGAAGACGTCGCCCAGGTTGGGCCGGTGGAGCAGGAGCTCTTCGACCGAGTTTCCCTCGGCTGCGGCGAGGGCGAGGATCTCGGGAAGGAGCCGCTCGGCGCCGGCGCTCTGAAGGTGAAACCGGCCCGGGTCTTCCGCGATCGCCTCGCGCTCGGCGAGCTTCGCCGCGAGCTCGGCTCGCGGCGGACGGGAGAGCACGATGGTGACCGTCGGCTCTTCCCCCGCGAGGGCGCGCAGCTCGGCGACCGTGCCTTCCGCGACCATCCGTCCCTCGTCGAGAATCGCGATGCGGCCGCAGAGCCGCTCCGCTTCCTCGAGGTAATGCGTGGTCAGGAGAAGCGCGAGGCCGTCCTTGGCCAGCGCGTTCAGGGCCTCATAGATCCGCTCCCGGGATTGCGGGTCGACGCCGGCCGTCGGCTCGTCGAGAAGCAGGAGCGCCGGCTCGTGCACCAGAGCGCAGACCAGGTTCAAGCGGCGCTTCATCCCGCCCGAGAACTCGCCGACCGGCCCGGCCCCGCGCGCGGAGAGGCCCGCGAGATCGAGAAGAGTCCCAACCCGGGTGTCGAGACGCGCGCGCGAAATCCCGTAGAGATTCCCGAAGAAGCGAAGATTCTCCTCCGCGGTGAGAGCGGGGTAGAGCGCGACCGTCTGCGGAACCAGACCGAGGTTTCGCAGGACCGAGCGGCCCGAGGCGACGGCGTCGGCGCCGAGAATTCGGACCGACCCCCCCGTCGGCCGAAGGACCCCGGCGATCATCCCGATGGTCGTGGTCTTCCCCGCACCGTTCGGACCGAGGAGCCCGAAGATCTCGCCCCTGGCGAGCTCGAAGCTCAGAGAGCGCACCGCCTCGCGGTCCCGAAATCGCTTCGAGAGCTCGTTGACCTCGAGGACCGGCGGAAACTCGGCGCCCACGCCGTTCATGGCACCGAGGGAAGAAAGAATTCAACGCAAAGGCGCAAGGACCCAAAGACGCAAAGGAATTCCCATTTCTTCTTTGCGCCTTCGCGCCTTTGCGCCTTTGCGTTGAAGTCCCCCGATTCCATGCGCGGAGTTCGGGCACTACGGCGAGAGCAGGCTTTTGACGGCGGAGACCACCGCCTCCGGGGTGAGGCCGAGCTTTTCGTAGATCACCTCTCCCGGGGCCGAGGCTCCGAAGCGATCGACCCCGATCGCCTTTCCCGCGCTGCCGATATAGCGGCTCCAGGCGAACGTCACCCCCGCCTCGATCGAGACCCGGGCCGAGATCGACGCGGGCAGCACCGATTCCCTGTAGGAGGCATCCTGCGCTTCGAAGAGATCCCAGCACGGCATCGACACCACCCGGCACCGGATCTCCTGCTGCGAAAGGCTCGCCTGCGCCTGGAGCGCGATCTCGACCTCGGAGCCGGTCGCAATCACGAGGGCCTGAGGGGGCCCGTCCGACGGGTCCGAGAGAACGTAAGCGCCGCGCCTCAGGCCCGAGGCATCTCCTCTCTTCGTTCCGGCGGTTCCGGGCGCCCGGTCGATAGTGGCCAGCTTCTGACGGGTGAGGACGAGGGCGGTAGGGCCGTCGGTTCTCTCCATCGCCGCGCGCCAGGCTTCGACCGTCTCGTTCGCGTCCCCAGGACGAATCACCCGCAGGTTGGGAACGGCCCGAAGCGCCATCAGGTGCTCGACGGGCTGGTGAGTCGGACCATCCTCTCCCACTCCGATGGAGTCGTGCGTCCAGACGTAGATCGCGGGCAGGTGGCTCAGCGCCGCGAGCCGCACCGGAGGCCGCATGTAGTCCGAAAAGCAGAAGAACGTCGAGCAGTAGCCCCGCACCGCCCCGTGGTAGGCCATGCCGTTTACGATTCCTCCCATCACGTGCTCTCGAACCCCGAAATGCAGGTTCCGGCCGGAGCCCGTTCGTCCGTCGAACGAGCCCATTCCATCGAGCGCCGTCCTGGTCGACGAAGAGAGGTCCGCGTCGCCCCCGATGAGCTCGGGCACCGCGGCGGCGATGGCGTTCAGGATTTTTCCCGACGCCTCGCGCGTGGCGAGCTTCTCACCCGCCTTGAATCGAGGAAGCCCCGCGTCCCAATCCGGAGGAAGCTCGCCGTGGAAGCGGCGCTTCCACTCGGCGGCGAGGTCCGGGCTGCGCCTCTCGAGCTCGGCGAATCGGTCGTTCCACTCGCCTTCGAGTCCCTCCCCCTTCGCGACCGCCTTCCGGAACCGGCCGAGCGCTTCTTCGGGCACGTGGAACTGCGCGTCGGGATCCCAGCCGAGGGCTTTCTTGGTGAGCGCCACCTCCTCGGCCCCGAGAGGAGAGCCGTGGGCCGAGGCCGTTCCCTGCTTGTTCGGAGAGCCGTAGCCAATCGTAGTGTGGACGATGATCAGCGAAGGCCTGGAGGTTTCCGCCCGCGCGGCGGCGATCGCGCTCTCGATTCCGGCGAGGTCGTGGTCCCCGTCCTTGACCCGGAGAACCTGCCAGCCGTACGCCTGGTAGCGCTTCTCCACGTCCTCGGTGGTAAAGGTGAGCGAAGCCGGACCGTCGAGGGTGACCTCGTTCGAGTCGTACAGGTAGACGAGCTTTCCCAGTCGGACGTGACCCGCGAGGGAGGCCGCTTCCGCCGAGATCCCCTCCATGAGGTCTCCGTCGGAGACGAGCGCGTAGGTCCAGTGGTCCGCGATCGTAAGCCCGTCGCGGTTGAAGCGGTGGGCGAGCGCCCGCTCCGCGATCGCCATTCCCACGGCGTTCGACGCCCCCTGACCGAGCGGACCGGTCGTCGCCTCGACGCCCGGGGTGTCGCGGAACTCCGGATGGCCGGGTGTGCGGCTCCCCCACTGCCGAAAGGCCTTCAGATCATCCATCGTGAGGTCGTACCCGGTGAGATGGAGAAGCGAGTAGAGGAGCATGGAGCCATGTCCGGCCGACAGCACGAAACGGTCTCGATCCGGCCAGCCCGGGTTCCGCGGGTTGTGCCGCAGGTAGTTCTGCCAGAGAACGTAAGCCATGGGCGCCGCGCCGAGCGGAAGACCCGGGTGCCCGGAGTTCGCTCTCTGCACGGCGTCGATGGAAAGAGTTCGTATGGTATTGATGCAAAGCTCGTCGAGCGTCGGGGAGGTCTTCATCGTGTTCTCGCGGTCATGACCTTTCGGAGAGCCCGGAGAATAACAACAGGGACTCCCGATACACAACATGCACTGTCGTATCGTGAACTGTCTCACAGCAAGAAGGGCCGCAGGGCCGGTAACGTTCGGCGAACGCCGGGAGGCGACGCCATCGAGTCCGCCAGGGGAGCGCCGAGACCGACCACCAGCGTCAGCGATCTGCTTGCCGGGCTCCCGGAGGAGGAGATCGAAGCGCTCGACGGGTCGAGCGCGGTGGAGCGCCTATCGAGAGCCGGGGTTCTTTTCCGGGAGGACCAGACTCTCTCCCACCTCTACGTCGTATGGAGCGGAAGCATCAAGCTCGTCCGCAGCTCCGACGAGGGACGGGAGTTCATCGTCGATCTCGCCGGTCCCGGTGCCGCTTTCGGCGCGCTTTTGGAGCCCTCCGTCGCCGCGCTCACCGCCCGCGCTCTCGAGGAAACCGCGTTTCTCGCGGTTCCGGTGACGGCCGTCCGGCGAGCGCTCGAGCGAAACCCGGCGCTCGCGCTTCGCGCCGTCCGCGATTCCGAGCGCAGACTGCGGGCGGCGGAGATTCGGGCGGCGCGCTTCGCCTTCGATAGCGTTCCGCGAAGGCTCGCCGCGCTTCTGCTGGAGGCGACCGATCGGCGCTCGGGTCTCCTGCGTTTCCCGCTCAACCAGTCGGAGCTCGCGAGCATCATCGGGAGCAGCCGCGAGACCGTTTGCTCGATCCTGAACCGGTTTCGCCGGGCCGGGATCGTGGAAACGCCGCGCGGGCAGGTCCAGGTGATCGACCGGCGGAAACTCGAGTCGGCGTGGTAGGCACGTTCCGGATCCCCGTCACGTAGGCCTTTCCCCACGGCAGCTGGTGGCCTAAAGTCCCCCGGCCGTCCTGCCGATACTTCCGTCGGAGATCCCCCTTTTGACCTTGAATCGACAATCCCCATCCGAGCGAATCCTCTACGTCGACGACGAGCGCGAAGCCCGGGAAGCGTTCGCTTGCGCTGCCCACGAGCTCGGCTTCCGGGTGGATACCGCCGACGGCGGCGGCGAAGCCCTGACCAAAGCGAGTCAGAATCGCTACGCGGTCATCGCCACCGATCTGCGGATGCCTACGCTCAACGGCCTTTCCCTCATTCAGCTTCTTCGCCCCAAGTGGCCCGAGGCGAGCTACCTCATCGTGACCGGCGCGAGTCATCTGGACCTTCCCCGGCCGAACGGCGAGCCGCTGGTAGACGAGATCGTCTCGAAACCCTGGAAGATCGAAGAGCTCTCGGGCATTCTCAACCGCGCGATCGACCGCTACCGCGGACGCGCGAGCGCGGTTTCCGTTGCCTCGAGCGACGAGGGCCTGCCGCTCTTGTTTCTCGCGGCGGACGAGGCCGCGGCGGACCGGTTCCGGAGCTCGATCGAGGAGGCGCTCCCCGCGGTGGAAGTCCGGAGCGCCTCGACTCTCGACGAGGCTCTCGAGCTCACGTCGCGCGCGTCCTTCCGGGCGGCGGTGGTGGACCTCGATTGCATGCCCGGCGGAGGGCTCGCCTCCCTCCTCAGGCTCCGACGGGCCCACGAAGAGCTCCCCGTCGTAGCCCTCGGAGCTCTCGACGACGAGGAGCTCCGGCTGCGGGCGATGGCGGCGGGCGCGCAGGACTATCATTGCAAGTCCGCGCTGACGGGCTACGTCCTGCGGCAGTCCCTTCGCTACGCGGTCGAGCGCAAGAGGACCGAGGAAAAGCTCGCCTACCTCGCCCATCGGGATCCGCTGAGCGGTCTCTTCAATCGGCGGCTCTTTCGAGAACGGTTGGAGCTCGCGGTCCGGGACGCCGCGGGAAGCGGCTCGCGCCTGGCGGTGCTGCTTCTCGACGTCGACCGCTTCAAAACCGTGAACGATTCTCTCGGTCATGGAATCGGCGACCGCCTGCTGGAAGTGGTAGCGGCGAGAATCCGCGGCAACGTCAAGGAGGGCGACGTCGTGGCCCGGCTCGGAGGAGACGAGTTCGCGGTACTCCTTCCGAACGTCGCGGGTGAGCAGGAAGCGCTCGAGGCGGCTCAGCGTCTCCTGGAAGCGCTGGTTCCGCCGGCGAGACTCGGAGACTACGAGATCGTGGTGACGGCCTCGATCGGGATCTGCCTCTATCCCGACCACGGGGAGACGGCGGAGGAGATCCTCAGGCGAGCCGACAAAGCGATGTCCCGCGCGAAGCTCAACGGACGCGACGCCTGCGAGCTCTTCAGCGCCGAGAACGAGGAGTCCCGCTCCGGGGTTCTGGAGCGCCTTCGGTTCGAGAGCGGAATTCGAAACGCCCTCGATCGGAACGAGTACGTGGTCTTCTACCAACCACAGATGACCATGGACCGCCGGCACCTGGTGGCCGTCGAGGCCCTGGTTCGCTGGAACCACCCCAAGCTCGGTCTTGTGCCCCCCGCGAAGTTCATGCCGTTTCTCGAGACCACCGGCCTCATCAAGGCGGTCGGCGCCTGGGTTCTCGAGAGCGCCGCCGCCGAGGTCCGGAGCTGGCAGCGGAAAGGCTTTCCCGACTTGAGGCTCACGGTGAACCTCTCGGCGCGCCAGTTCGAGGGCTCCGATCTGGTCGACGGCATCGCGAAGGCTCTTTCGGCGACGGGCTTTCCCCCGTCTCATCTCGAGCTCGAGATCACCGAGAGTCTCCTGATGCGGGACATCGACCGCACCCGCGCCATCCTCGAGGAACTCAAGTACTCCGGGATTCGCATCGCCATCGACGATTTCGGGACCGGCTACTCCTCGCTCGCGTACCTCACGAAGTTCCCGCTCGACTGCCTGAAGATCGACCGCTCGTTCGTCCGAGATATCGAAACGGACGCCGATGACCGCGCGGTCGCCGAGGCGATCATCGGGCTCGGCCACAACCTTCGACTCGACGTGGTGGCCGAGGGCGTCGAGACCGAGCCGCAGCTTTCCTTCCTCCAGGGCTGCGACGGGTTTCAAGGTTACCTCATCGCGCGCCCCCAGCCGGCTCACGCCACGCTGGAGCTCCTCGAGCGCTTTCGCGCTTGACCCGGACAACCCGGAAGAACGCAGAGGCGCAAAGAGCGCCAAGACGCGAAGACGCGAAGAAGAACAAATCCAATACAAGGGACGGAGGGGTCTTCTTCTCTGCGCCCTTGCGTCTTTGCGCCTTTGCGTTTCCTTCCGTTCTCAGCCGGAGCTCCGGCGGAAGGTCATCCGGTTTCCGCTCGGGAAGAAGATCGTCAGGATCTCTCCCGCGAGAATCTATCCGGCAGGGCTCGAGCTCCGCATCCTCCGGGAGCTTCGCGGACATCTTCAACGGAGTCGAGCCTCCGGAAAGATGATAGAGGTGGGTGAACACCAGCCGATCTCCTTCGAGAGTGTAGGTGCCTCCTTCTCCCGCTCCCCTTTCGAGGCCGCCGCTCGCGTCCCTGGTGAAGAACAGAACCGTCCAGTCGCGATCGGTGAAGAAGATGAGACCGGTCACCTTCTGTTCCGTTCCGTCCTCGAGCGTGTAGATTTCCGGGTGCCAGGCGCCCTCGATGGACGACTGCGCGACAACGGGAGCGGAGAGAGCGACCGACGCGAGAAGCACGGGCGCGATTCGAATCCAGGACATGAGCACCTCCGCCGCCGGTTTTACCACGTTCCGGGTTCGCGCCCGTCGGCCCACCCCAGCTGCTTCCCCGGAATCGTCCTCGTGAACTAACCTGTCACGAGGAGTACGCCGATGAAGACGAGGATCCCCGCGACAGGCGCCGCGGTTCTCTGCGCTCTGGTGGCGATGGAGGCCTGTGCCCGGAACCCGGTGACCGGCGAGCGCGAGCTGATGCTCGTGAGCGAGGCGCAGGAGATCGCGATGGGGCGAGACGCCGCCCGCCAGATTCCTGACGAGCTCGGGCTCCTTTCGGACCGGGACCTGGTCGGCCTGGTCCAGACCCAGGGACTACGCATCGCCCAGGCTTCCGAGCGTCCCCACCTTCCGTGGGAGTTCCATGTGGTCGACTCGCCCGTGGTGAACGCCTTCGCGCTCCCCGGAGGGTTTGCCTACCTCACCCGCGGCATCCTCGCGCACATGAACAGCGAGGCGGAAATGGTCGGGGTCCTCGGCCACGAGATTGGCCACATCACCGCCCGTCACAGCGCCCAGCAGATGTCCCGGGCGCAGCTCGCGTCGATCGGTCTCGGCCTGGGAATGGTGTTCGTACCCGAGGTGCGGCCGTTCGGTGACCTCCTTCAAGGAAGCCTCGGTCTCCTCTTCCTGAAGTTCGGACGGGACGACGAGAGCGAAGCGGATAGGCTCGGAGTCCGCTACTCGCTCGCCCAGGGCTACGACCCCCGTCATATGGCAGCGTTCTTCGACGTCCTTGCGCGCATCGGCGAGCGGTCGGGCGAGGTGATCCCCACCTGGCTCTCGACCCATCCCGATCCCGCCGATCGGGGACAGAAGATTCTCGCTCTCGTACGGGACACCGCTCCCGCCGACGCGAACCTCACCGTGGGCGAGGAGTCCTTCAAGCGGATGCTGGAAGGCTTGACCTTCGGAGACGACCCGCGGGAGGGTTTCGTGGACGGAAACGTCTTCAAGCACCCCGACCTGAAGTTCCAAATCGCGTTTCCGGAGGATTGGCGGGTTACGAATACCCGCCAGCGCGTGCTCGCGGGGTCGAACGAGGCGGCGTTCGAGATGACCGCTTCCCGCGGGGCTTCGAACGTCGACCCGAAGGCGCAGGCGGCCCGGGTGTTCCAGAGCGCCGGGCTGCAGGCGGGCCGCGGTCAGTCGCTCCGCATCGGCGGCTTCCCCGCTTTCGTGATTCCGTTCCGGCAGCAGAGTCAGGCGGGCGTCATCGACGGAGACGCCGCGTTCCTTCGCGATGGAGAGATGATGTATCAGATTTTCGCCTACACCTCACCCGACCGCTACGCGAGGATGAAAAGCGCCTTTCGCCAGATCTTCGGGAGCTTCTCCCGCCTCACCGACCCCGAGGACCTCGAGGCGCAGCCCCAGCGAATCGTTCTCTACCGCGTGCCCCGGGCGACGACCGCCCGGGAAGCTCTACTCGACTCGGGCATCGCCGCCTCCCAGCTCGAGGAGATGGCGATCGTCAATCACGTTCGTCTCGAGGATCGATTGGAAGCGGGGATCCTCCTCAAGAGCGTCACTCGATCGAGAATCCAATCGGCGAGGACCTGGGGTGAGGGGAACATGCGGGCAGTCACGCGGGTGTACTGGCGATAGCGTTCTCCGAAGACCGGCACCAGCTCGAGCACCTCCTCGAGCCACGAGTAGAGGTACCAGGCCGCGACCCAGAGGGGAAGAACGAGGAGGAAGGGGACCGACTGAGAGAGCCCGCCGAGGCCCGTCGCCAGGAGCGAAAGCGCGAGCGCCTGCGGGTGACGGGCGACCGAATAGAGTCCCGAGACGTCGAGGTCGTTCGAGTATCTGGAAAGGGCGCGAAGGCGTCCGACGCGGGCGGCGCTCGCCGAGTAGAGCCCGGCTCCACCGGCGGCGGCGCCGAGACCCACCCAGGGAAGGGGCGCCCAGTCGACGTTCGGAGGCAGGAGCGCGAGCCAGAACCACCCGGCGCCGATGAGCGACATCCCGAGCCCGTTGAGACCGAAGCCCACGAGCCAATGGGCGGTCTTCCCCCGGCGACGGGAAGCGGGGCTCCAGAGCGAGTTGAGCGCCAGGAGCCCGAAGCCGGCGATACTGAGGGTCACGCCGTGGAAGAAGCTCTCCCAGGGGAATTCCGTCATGTCCGTCGTTCCGTACCCCGAGCAAGCCTTGATTACTCCAACTCCATCGGCGGAGGCAATCGAGGTTTTCCCGGAGCTCAGTAGCGGAAGCCCAGGAGGTTCCAGTGCCAGTAAATCCAGTGGAGTCCCGCGGCCGCGAGGAAGAAAAGCGTGTAGTGGAGCCTTCGCCAGAAGGGAAAGAGCCCTCGCTTCCAGACGATCGCGAGGGCGACCGCGAGCGCGGCGAGGAGCACTGCGGTCACGTGGGGCAGAACCAGGGCGGCGGTCAGGCTCTTCGGGATTCCGTAGAGGATTTCTTCGCCGGCCGCCGACACGATCGCGAAGGCGCTGCCGAAGAACAGAAGCGTCAGGAGCCCGATGACCGTGGCGACTCTCGCCGTCCAGAGGCCGGGCGGGGACTCGTTGCGGTTCTCCCACCGATGTCGAATTCCTCCCGAGATTGCGGTTAGAGAAAGAAGGATGGCGGCGGCGACGAGGGTGAGGGTGAAACCCTGGGTCTCGAACCAGGGGACGCGGTAGGTGGGCATGAACGGAAGAAAGTCGAAGAACATGTGAGTGACGGCGCCGGCGCCGTCCTCTTCGAAAGCGACCTTCAGCGTTCCGTCCACCTGCCGGAAGAGACGCGGCTCGATCTCCACGAAGCGCAAGGGCTCCGGGAAAAAGCCCTCGACGACGATCTCGTTCTTCTCGGTCACGGAGACCGAAAGAGTCTGGAAGAGGGCGAGGATCTTCTCGATGGTGCTCCAGTTCTGTCGGGTGAAGCGATAGCTCCCCGCGTATCTCCCCCCGCGCTCCGCGAAGTCCGCGGGGGGCTTCGGATTGACCGCGTCGGGGACGGCGAAACGGCGCTCCACGAAGGCATCGACCAGCTCCATGAGCGGGAGGCCGTTCTGGCCGACGATCGAGACGAACAGACCCAGGCGGTGCTCGGGAAAGAGGGCGAGCGTCGAATGAAAGAACTCGGTGTCGCCTCCATGGCCGATGACTTTCTGGCCCCGGACGTCCTCCTCGTAGAAACCATGGGCCATCCCCGGGAGACGCTCGTCCAGGAAGTAGATACGCTCGTGCATGCGCCTCGCCGTCTCTTCGCCGAGGATTCGGCTCTCCCCGTATCGTCCGAGCTGGAGATGCGCGATCATGAACCGCGCCATATCGGTCGCGGTCGAGGAAAGGGCTCCCGCCGGCCCGAAGTTGCTGATGAGCTCGAAGCGCCCCCGCTCGAAGGCCCCGTTCTCGCGCCGGTAGGCCGTGGCCATGTCGGGCGCGAGCGCCTCTGGAAGAGGCTCGCGAAACGTGCTCCGCGTCATGCCCAGGGGCTCGAAGATGTTCTTCTCCACGTACTCCTCGAACCGGATTCCCGAAACGTTCGCGACGATGAGGCCGGCGAGCGCCGCCCCGTAGTTCGAATAGGAGGAGTACGTCCCCGGAGGCCTCACCCGCTTCGGGACGTGCGCGGCGAGCGAGGCGCTCAGAGGAACGATCTGCGATTCGTCCTTGATGAAGAGATAGCCGAGCGCGCCGTCCTCGAATCCCGGAGTGTGGGTCATGAGGTGCTTCATGGTGATGGGCTCGGGAAAGGTGTCGGGGATCTGGAAGTCGGTAAGGTACCGGTTGACGTCGGCGTCGAGGTCGATCTTGCCCTGCTCGACGAGCTGCATCACCGCCGTCCAGGTGAAGAGCTTGGAGATCGAGCCCGGGCGGAAGAGCGTCTTTTCGGGATCGACCGGACGGCGGGCTTCTCGATCCGCGTACCCGTAGCCCTTCGCGAAATAGAGCTCTCCGTCCTTCACGACCGAGAGCGTCGCCGAGGCGATCGAGTGCGCGCGCATCGAAGCCGCGATGGCGCCGTCGAAGAACGCTTCCAGATCCTCCCGGGAGCGGGGCTGTGAGAAGACCGATTTCGAAACGAGCACGACGATCGCGAGGACTACGAGCCGCATCATCTTCATCTTCTCCTTGGAAGGGCAGAGTCCCGGAGAACAGGCACTATCCTAACCCATTCGTCCTAGCGCCTTTACCGCCGACCACGCTCGGGGGTTTGCCGCTCCGGCATCGTCGATTTTTCTAACGAACGGTGGGTCGGGATGCGACTCGAGCGGAAGTCATTGACGGACGAAACGTTAGCCCTGGAAACCAAGGGGGCCGCCGTCTTCGCTGTCAGAAGCGCTTACAGCCAGCAAGTTGTCCAATCGGGCAAGTCCTTGAAGAACTTAAAGTCGGTTCGCTGGCATGAAGCCTGCAGAGCATTTCCTTTCGGATGTTTCAAGGAGAAATGACATGAGAACCCTCCGAACGATCCAGGGGACACCTTTTCTTGGACTCCTTCTCGCTCTAGGTCTCTCGTCCGCGGCGGAAGCCGTCGTGATCGACGTTACCATCGACGGTGGCGACGCGATCTTCCTCGCAGGAAGGACCGACCTCGTGATCCCCGCCGCGAATCTCCCCTGGCCGGGAGGGATGATCCGTCACGCCGGCCCTACCCCCGAAGAGATCCTGGAGACGCTGCCGCCGGTCATCAGCGTATCGGCGGGCGACGTCATCCGGGCCGCCGATCCCGCGGTCGGAGGTGTGAACTTCTTCAATGGGCTCGGCCCGCCGTTCTTCGGTCCCGGGGGGAACGGCGCTTCCGGGAGCAATCTCTTCGCGTTCGGAGGGATCAGCGGCTACGTTGGACCGCAGGGTCCGCTGACCGGCGTATTCCTCGACAACAACATCCCTTCGGCGGGGCCGCCCGCTGCGCTCGACTTCACGCCCGCGGGGCTGGGTATCGACTTCCTCGTGCTCACGCCTGCGCTGGGTCAGATCTTCTACATCGGGGATGGTCTCACCAGCGGAAGCGTCTTCCAGGAGTTCATCGCTCCCGCGGGGGCGACGCGCCTTTTTCTCGGAATCCCCGATGGGTTCGGTTTCGTGAACGGACCAGGAGCCTACGACGACAACGACGGCGCTTATCGCGTCCGCATCGGCGTGAACCAGATCCCGGTGCCGGAGCCCGGAACGCTGGCGCTGCTCGGCCTCGGCCTCGCACTCGCCGCCGCGAAGCGCAATCGCTGACGCAACCGGATCGCCTACAGGTAGAGCCGCGGGAAGCGGAACCGGCCGATCGCGCCCACCCACGGCCGGACGGACGACTGCGCGGTAGAAGCGCTGTACAATCCGCCCTCATGAAGCCGTCGATTGCTATTGCCCTCGTCCTCGCTATTGCCCCGTCCCTGATCGCCCAACCGAAAAACGAATCCCCGTTCTCCGTGGTCGAAGCCACCATTCCGGAGATGCAGGCGGCGATGAAGGAAGGCCGGGTGACGTCCCGCGAGCTCGTCCTCGCGCACCTGGCGCGCATCGCAATCTACGAAGATCGCCTGAACGCAGTGGTGGCGGTAAACCCCCGGGCTCTCGAGGAGGCCGAGGAGCGGGATCGCGAGCGCGCGGAGGGCCGGGTGCGCGGACCGCTTCACGGAATTCCCGTGGCGCTCAAGGACAACATCCATACGACGGACATTCCGACGACCGGCGGTGCTCTCGCGTTCGAGGGCTTTCGTCCGTCCTACGACGCGACACTCACCCGGAACCTTCGAGACGCCGGGGCCATCATCGTCGCCAAGACCGGTCTCACCGAGCTCGCGAACTGGGTCGCGAGCGGGATGCCCGGCAACTACAACGCCGTCGCCGGCTACGGAATGAATCCTTACGACCCGAGGCGCGATCCGCGCGAGGCGACGGCCGACGGGCGTCCGGCGCTGGCGACCGGGGGCTCGAGCTCGGGCATCGGCACCGCGGCGAGCTTCTGGGCGGCGAACGTGGGGACGGAGACCTCGGGCTCGATCCTGAGTCCGGCGAACCAGAACATGCTCGCGGCCGTCAAGCCCACGGTGGGCCGGGTGAGCCGCTACGGAGTCATTCCCATCACCGCGGATCAGGACACGGCGGGGCCAATGGCCAGAACCGTGACCGATGCCGCGATCCTCCTCGGCGTGCTCGAGAGCGCAACGCCCGATCCCAACGACCCGGCCACCACGCGCTGCCCGCCGCCTCCCGGTCGCGATTACACCGCTTTTCTCGACGGAAACGCCCTGAAGGGAGCCCGCATCGGGATCCCGCGCGCCTTCTTCTACGACAAGCTGACTCCACCCGGCGAGAAGGAAGCGCGGGGCGGGCTCGATGCCGACCGCGCTCGAGTGATGGAAGAAGCCATCGCCGTGCTGAAGGAAAGAGGCGCGGTCATCCTGGATCCGGTCGAGATCCCCAGCATCGTCTCGACGGAAGCGTCGAGCAATTTCCTTTCGTGGGGCACCTGTGCCGGGCTCGAAGGCGCCAAGGGAAAGGACGCCGCCTGTTCCGTGGTCTTCAAGTACGGGATGAAGCGCGACTTCAATCTATGGCTCGCATCGCTCGGGGCGGCGGCGCCGGTCAAGACTCTCACCGAGCTGCGGCTCTGGAACGTCGCCCACCAGAAGGCGGGAGCCATCAAGTACGGGCAGGCGCAGCTCGACATCTCCGACGAGATGGATCTCGCCCTCGACCGCGCGCGCTACACGGCGGATCGCGAGAAGGATCTCCTCCTTGCCGCGACCCAGGGCATCGATGCGGTGATGAAGCAGCACAGCCTCGACGCGCTGCTGTTCCCGGGGGCGTCGGGCGCCGCCATCGCGGCCAAGCCCGGCTACCCCACGGTCATCGTGCCCTTCGGCTTCGCCGAAAACGCACCCACCCCCGCATTCCCCGATGGCTTCGATGCGAAGCCCACGCCTTTCGGCGTGAGCTTCACCGGGGTGGCCTGCACCGAGCCGCGTCTTTTGGCTCTGAGCTACGCGTTCGAGCAGGCCACCCGGAAGCGAGTCGCGCCGGAGTCCGTGCGCTGACGCTTTAGAGCGAAGAGAGGAAGACGAGCAGCTTCCTCTTGTCGCTGGACCTCAAGTTGTCGAACAGGCTCCGCGACCTGGCGCCCTGGTTGCCGTGGCGCCGGATCGCGTCCTCGAAGCTGAAGCTGAGCTGGTCGTGCATCAGCCGGCCGCGCGTCCTCAAACCCCATAGAGGCGCGGTCCTGATCTTGTTCCGCGTCGACGAACCTCCGTTCTGAACGATGCCGTCTCCGGTGCCGAGGTCATGCAGCAGGAAATCGGAGAACGGGTGGATGATCTTGTCCCCCAGCGCGTTCGCGACCTTGAGCGCTCCGCCGTTGATGGAACTGCCCGGGGGGGCGGTGACGATGGTCGTGGTGTGGCATACCGCGCATTCGACCTGCTGGAAGATCTGGCGGCCCGCTCGCGCGTCGTCGGTCGATGCGATGTTCTCGTCCACCGGCGGGACCTTGATCGACCGCATGAACAGCGCGAACAGCTCGACGTCCACGCCCTCGTCGTCCACTCCCGGAACCGGATCCACGACCGCCACGCCGTTGAACGTGGGCTCGACCGGCTGCAGCGGGCTGGTGATGCCCATCTCGTTCACGTAGGCATCCGCGGAGAACGAGACCAGACTGGCCTGCTGGGCCTTGTGTCCGAAGCGCCCGACCCGGGTGGACCCGGGTTTTTCCAGCACCGGCACGTTGATGAGCTGTCCCCGCTGGGACGACGGCTGTCGTTCGGCGATGGCCCGGAGGGTTTCGTTCGAAATCGCCTCGACGAACCCGTCGCCGAAGACGCTGAGGGTGGAGCGAATCGCGATCACGTTGTGTCCCGGCAGCACCCGCTCCTGCTCGTACGTACGGAGCGATCGGTTGTGTATCAGCGAGCCTCCCGGATGCTCCCGGAACGACTGTCCGTCAAAGAAGCCCGCGCGTTTCTCCGTGATCTCGCTGGTTCCGCCGACGAGCCTCGTGTCGAAATTATCGGGGTCGAACCCCAGGTTGGAGCTGTGGCATTCGCCGCAGCCGGTCGCGTTGAAGATCGGGCCGAGCCCGTCGGCGACACCCTCGGGGCCGGTGAATTCCTCCTCGGCTGTCTCGAAATTGCATTCGGCCGCGGGGATCTTCGGAGAGTTGGGCGAGCTCACCAGCGCGTCCTGATTGGCGCAGAACTCCTCGGCGAAGCCGTTGGACTCGCCGTCGAACCCTGCGGGCGCTTCGGTCGCGCTGCTGCTGGAACGCAAATCCAGCGCCGCCGCCGCCTCCGTCCCCGCGGGGCGATCGGCGCCGCGGGTCGAGTCGCTCCGGGGCGGACCGGCTCCGGCAAGCGCGAGGGAAAGCACCAGGATGGCCAAGGCAACTCCGAGACGTCTCATCGATGTCCTCCTTAGGTTGGGAGCAGTGATGAGACCGAGGCTAGTTGCCGGAGACGGGAAAAAACTACTGGCCGTGAGCGCAGTTCCCGGACAGTTCCCGGACAGGTCCGCGGGATCAGGCCTCGTACCCGGAGAGCACGTTCACGGCATTGACGCCAAGGGCCGCGATCGCGTAGCCGCCCTCGAGGACGAAGACCGTTGGAAGCTCCAGCCGGGCGATGCGGCTTCCGATCTCGAGGTAATCGTCGCTCGCCAGGCGAAAGTGGGAAATGGGATCGTCTTTGTAAGTGTCCAGACCGAGGGAAACCACGAGAGCGTCGGGGGCGAATTCGGAAATCCTTCTGGAGCCGTCTTCGAGGGCATCGAGCCAGGTCGCGGCTTCCGTTCCCCAGGGGAGCGGGTAGTTGACGTTCTGTCCTTCCCCCTTCCCCTCTCCCGTCTCATCGGCATAGCCGAGGAAATAGGGAAACTCCTCCGTCGGGTCTCCGTGAATCGAAACGAAGAGAACGTCGCCGCGGGAGTAGAAGATGGACTGGGTGCCGTTCCCATGATGGTAGTCGATGTCGAGGATCGCGACCCGGGCGGCTCCCCCGTCGAGGAGGCTCTGGGCGGCGATGGCGGCGTTGTTGAGGAAACAGTACCCGCCGTAGAGATCGCTCGCCGCGTGATGCCCCGGCGGGCGGGTGAGCCCGAACGCGGCTCTCTCTCCAGCGGCGACCAGGGACGCGGCGGTGAGCGCCGTGTCGGCGGCAACCGACGCGGCCCTCCAGGTGCCTTCGGTGATGGGCGTCGCCGCATCGAGGCAGTAGTAGCCGAGCTTTCCATCGATGGCTCGCGGCACGGTCTGGCGGAAGGACCGCACCGCCCAGTTCATGGGAAGCGCGTCCTTGTGCCCATGGACCCGTACCCAGCTCTCCCATGCGGTCTCGAGGAACTCGAGGAACCGGGCGTCGTGGACCCGGAGGAGCGGCCTGGTCCCGAACCGTTTCGGCGGCACGACGTCTCCGAGGCCCACCTCGCGCACCCGGGAGAGGACGATCGAAGCACGCTCCGGCTTTTCGTAGCAGGGCACGAGATCCCCGCCGATGAGCTCCACGCGGCCGTCCTGGAGGCGGTGGTCGGGACTGTAAACCGTGAGCACGACGGGGATTCTAACTCTCTTGCCAGAGGAAACGTCGTTCTTGTATAAGCTCTACCTCATGAAACAAAGGGTTTCCATACCGCGCGTCCTTTTATCGGCTGTTCTCCTTTCGGGGTTGACCTATTGCGGGGGCTCCGAGGCGCCGCCGAGCGAGCCGGCCGCAACCACCGGTGCTCCGGCCTCTGAACCGCAGGCCGCCGCCTCGGGCACCTGCGCTCTTCTCACGGCGGCAGAAATCCAGGAGGTGGTAGGAAAGGCGCCCGCGACGCCTCAGGCCCCCGTGGGTACCGAGGACTGCCTCTGGCCTTCGGCCGAGGAGCCGTCGTCGACACTCGTTCGCGTGGCGCTCACCGACTCCGGATTCACCTCTTTCGACGGCTTCGTCGCCAGCTACCAGGCGGAGTTCGGAGGCGAAGAACCTCCGCGGGAGTATTACCGTCCAATCGAAGGTGTCGGAGATTGGGCGATGTACGTCGCCGACGAGAACGCGCTCCAGGCGTTCAAAGGGGGGCGCATGCTCCAGGTGGGCACCAACCCTCCAGACGAAGCGCAGGCGATCGCGTTGGCTAAGAAGGCGATCCCCCGACTCCCCTGACGAGGCCGGGAAAACGCTGTCCGGCGATGGGAAGGGGCCGTCCCGCAGCCGCACAAGATTCGATGGTCCGGGGCGGGCCATTAGGACCGATCTCGGTTCCTTCGAGTCATTTGCGGGATTCCTTGGTTTCGTGGAACAAATGGCACATCATTTGCGCATATGTAGGAGGCGCGAGCGTATTTTCTCGCGCTACCTAGGAGGGCCTCGTTGGACGTAATAAGGGAGGGCGTGACCCGCAAGAAGCGGATTCGCGCCGCCATCATCGCGGGGGTGGTTCTGGCCGGAATCGCGGCGATCAGCTTCGGGCTTTCCCGACTCGAGCCCGCAGCGCCGTCGGTAAACCGGGCCACGGTGTGGATGGACGCGGTGAAGCGCGGTGAGATGATCCGTCAGGTGCGGGGTCCGGGAACGCTCGTCGTCGTTCCCGAGGCGATTCGGTGGGTCGCGGCGAGGACCCGCGGACGGGTCGAGCGGCGCGTCCTTCTCCCCGGCGTCGACGTGAAGCCCGAGACCATCATCCTCGAGCTCAGCAATCCCGAGCTCGAGCAGGAGCTGGGCGACGCGGAATACCAGCTTCGGGCGCAGGAGGCTGAGCTCGCCGACTTGCGTGTCCGGCTCGAGAGTCAGATCCTGAACCAGAAGTCGGTCGCTGCCGGGGTGGCCTCGTCGTACAACCAAGCCAAGCTCCAGGCCGAGGCCGACGAAAAGCTCCACGCGGAAAAGCTCATCGGCGACCTCATTCTCAAGCGCTCCAAGGTACGGGCGGAGGAGCTGAAGACCCGCAACGAGCTCGAACAGCAGAGGCTCCAGATCGCGACCGAATCGGTGGAGGCGCAGCTCCGGGCGAAGCGGGCGGCGGTCGAGCAGTTCAAGGCGCTCTACGATCTGCGACTGAGCCAGAAGCAGGCGCTCACGGTTCGCGCCGGCATCGAGGGCGTCCTTCAGGAGCTGGCAGTCGAAGTCGGCCAGGAAGTGGCTCCAGGAGCGAACCTCGCGCGCGTGGCGCAGCCGGACAAGCTGAAGGCCCAGCTCCGGATCGCGGAAACCCAGGCGAAGGACATCGAGGTGGGACAAAAAGCGGTGATCGATACCAGGAACGGCCTCATCGACGGCAAGGTCATGCGCATCGACCCCGCCGTGCAGGAGGGAACGGTAACGGTGGACGTGACGCTCGTGGGAGCGCTCCCCAAGGGAGCTCGGCCCGACCTGAGCGTCGACGGCACCATCGAGCTCGAGAGGCTCGCCGACGTCCTCTACGTCGGGCGGCCCGCGTACGGCCAGGCGGAGAGCACCGTCGGGCTGTTCAAGCTCCTCGAGGACGGCGAGACCGCCGTCCGGGCCCAGGTGAAGCTCGGCCGCAGCTCGGTCAACACCATCGAGGTGCTGCAGGGGCTTTCGGAGGGGGACCAGGTCATTCTCTCGGACACCTCGGCCTGGGACGCCTACGATCGAATTCGCCTGAATTGATGCATTGATGAAATCAATCCATGTGTCCATCCATTAATTAAGGAAGGGGAAACGATGGCAGAATCCACCGCGCTCATTCACCTCGAAGGAGTCACCAAAGTGTTCTATACCGACGAGGTCGAGACTCACGCGCTCGCGGGCATCCACCTCGACCTCAAGAAGGGCGAGTACGTTTCGATCAACGGCCCTTCGGGCTGCGGTAAGTCGACGCTGCTCTCGATCCTCGGTCTGCTGGACACGCCGACCAGCGGCACCTACATCCTCAACAACAATTCGGTCGCGAACCTGAACCTGTCGCAGCGCGCTCGTATCCGGAACCGCGAAGTAGGGTTCATTTTCCAGGCGTTCAACCTGATCGGCGACCTCACCGTGTACGAGAACGTGGAGCTCCCCCTGACCTATCGGGGAATGCCCTCCGCCGAGAGGAAGAAGCGGGTCAACGACGCGCTCGAGAAGGTGGGCATGGCGCACCGCACCAAGCACTTCCCTTCCCAACTCTCCGGAGGTCAGCAACAGAGGGTCGCGGTCGCGCGCGCCGTCGTAGGCGAGCCCTCGATCCTCCTCGCCGACGAGCCCACGGGGAACCTGGACTCGACGAACGGTGAAGCGGTGATGGACCTCCTCCGCGAGCTCCACAGCGGAGGCGCCACGATCTGCATGGTGACCCACGATCCGCGCTACTCCCAGTACGCCGAGCGCACCATCTCGCTCTTCGACGGGCGCATCGTGGAAGAAAAGGTCGAAGTGGCCTGACCTCCGTGCTTCACGCGGCGCTCCAGGATCTCCGGTTCGCGGCGAGAGGTCTCTTCAAGCGTCCGGGGTTCACCGTGGTCGCGGTGCTCTCACTCGCGCTCGGGATTGGCGCCAACACCACCATCTTCACGATGGTGAACTCCGTCTTCCTGAACGCGCTCCCGGTGGCGAATCCCGGACGGCTCGCGGTGGTCTACACCGAGGACCAGACGAATGCCGCCGCCGGGCTGTTGCAGATGTCGCGCCCGAACTACGAGGACTATCGCGACGAGAACGAGGTCTTCGATGGTCTGGCCGCCTGGGGCTTCCCCGTCCCTACGGCCATGCTCGCGGCGAAGGAGCCCGAACAGGTTTTCACCGAGCTCGTGAGCGGAAACTACTTCGAGGTCATGGGCATCGAGCCGGCCCTTGGCCGCTTCCTCACTCCCGTGGAGGATCGCGCGGAGGGAGGGAGCCCGGTCGTGGTTCTGAGCCATCGGCTGTGGTCTCGCCGCTTCGGCGAGGACCCCTCGGTCCTCGGTCGCTCGCTTTCCCTCAACGGCATCACCTATGACGTCGTGGGCGTCGCTCCCGAAGGGTTCCAGGGGGTGAACGCGCTCTTCAGCCCCGATCTCTGGGCGCCGCTCTCGATGTACCGACAGATCCTTCCGGCGCAGTTCCACGATTATTTCCTGGACCGACGGGCATTGATGTTGAACGTCGGAGGCCGGCTGAAGCCGGGACACGAGATTTCCGAGGCCCAGGCGCAGATGAAAACCATCGCGGCGGCGCTCGAGCGGGAGTATCCCGAGCCGAACCGGGGACGCACCGTCGTGCTCCGGCCGCTGACGGAAGCAACGATCTTCCCCGGGATCCGGGACGCTCTGGTTCGCGGCGGGGCCCTGCTCATGACGATCGTCGGGCTGGTGCTCCTCATCGCCTGCTTCAACGTGGCGAACCTCCTGCTCGCGAAGGCCTCGGGGCGCCGGAAGGAAATCGCCGTCCGTCTCTCGCTGGGCGCCGGACGGGGAAAGCTCGTCCGCCAGCTTCTTTCCGAGAGTCTCCTTCTCGGCCTTCTCGGCGGCGTGGCCGGACTCGTCATCGCCTTCTGGGGGAAGGATCTCGTCTGGTCGATGCGCCCCCCGTTTCTCGCGCAGAACATGGTGGACCTCACGATCGATGGTCGAGTCCTCCTGTTCACGCTCGGGGTCTCGCTCCTGACGAGCCTGGTTTTCGGGCTCATCCCCGCCGTCCAGAGCTCGCGGCTCGGAGTGGTCGAGGCGCTCAAAGACGAGGCGCGCACCGCCGGCCGCAGCCGGGGCTCGATTCTCTTCCGCAACGGACTCGTCGTGGCGCAGGTGGCGCTTTCCATCGTCTCTCTGGTCGCGGGCGGACTCTTTCTCAGAAGTCTCGCGAGCGCTCATCGGATCGACCCTGGATTCGAGACCGAGAATCTCGTCGTGTTGACGGTGAATCCGGGCCAGGCCGGCTACGACCAGCCCCAGGCGGAAGAGTTCTACGATCGCGTCCTCCGCGAGCTCGAGGATTCTCCGGAGATCGCCTCCGCGTCCTGGGCCGCGAACCCGCCGCTCTTCGGCGGCTTTCAGCGAAGCGTCTTTCTCGAAGGACAACCCGAGGATCGAGCCGGCGTCCTGGTGATGACCAACCCGGTCGACGCGGGATACCTCGATACCGTGGGGACACCTCTCCTGAGCGGGAGAGACTTCACCCCGGCGGATCGCGAGGGGTCGGTTCGGGTCGCGATCGTCAACGAAAAAATGGCGGAGAATTTCTGGCCGGGAGCCGACCCGCTCGGAAAACGCTTTCGCTTCTACGGCGACGATTTCTTTCACGAGGTCATAGGCGTCGCCGCGACCTCGAAGTACATCACCCTCGGCGAAGATCCCACTCCCATGGCGTTTCTCCCGAGGCGCCAGAACTTCGCCGACGCCATGGTGCTCCACGTCCGAACGGCCGGGGACGCTTCCCAGGCTCTCGCCGCCTCACGGCAGGTCCTCCGGGAGATCGATCCGAGAGTACCGGCCACCAACACCTGGACCATCGCCGAAGTGATCGCGCAGTCGCTCTGGGCGCCCAGGCTCGCGGCGATTCTTCTCGCTACGCTCGGCGGCCTCGCCCTGGCGCTCGCCTCCATCGGTCTCTACGGCGTGATGGCCTACAGCGTGAGCCAGCGAATCCAGGAGATCGGCCTCCGCATGGCGCTCGGCGCCGCGCAGGGCGACGTCGTCGGGATGGTGCTCAAGCAGGCGATGATCCTGGTGGGGCTCGGGACGGCCTTCGGCCTTCTGCTCTCGCTCGCGGTGTCGAACGTGGTCGCCACCATCCTCTTCGGAAGCGCCCGCGATCCGCTCACGTTCCTCGTCGTTCCCCTGGCCCTCACCGTCGTTGCGCTCGCCGCGAGCCTCGTCCCCGCGATGCGGGCGAGCCGCGTCGATCCGCTCTCCGCCCTCAGGCACCAGTAGACGTCTTCCCGAACCGGTCAGTTGCGGCGGCTCAATCGTTCCCGGATGCGGCGGGCGAGGTCCGAGGCAATCGACGACCGCTCGCTCGCTTCCCATTGGAGGCGCTCGGCCCAGAGCCCCGGCGTCGGGCCCGCCCGGAAGAGATAGGCGTCGACCACGATCCCCGCGTCCGTCTGGTCCAGGCTTCCCGCGATGACGTAGTCCGCCTCGAGGGATCGCGCCGCCTCCTCGATCCCCTGGCGATCGAGCTCGAAGGCGAGGGTCTTCTCCCGGGGCACGATCGAAGCACGTCCCGTCGCCGCGACGGCCTCGGCCACGGCGAACGTGAGATCGGAAGAGACGATCTCGAGGTCGGGCTCGCCGCTCAAGTTGCGGAACGGAAGGATGGCGAGCGTCGGCTTTTCTTCGGGAGCTTGAACGCGCAAAGAGATATGAGGGCGACCGAGGAGCGCGACGACCGCCAGGGCGCCCGCGAAGAGCAGAAGCCCGAGCACCACCGCCCGGCCCGACATATAATTTCGCATTCGAGGGAGCACCACATTCGATGAAAAGCCTCGTCCTGGTCAAGCAGGTTCCCGACAGCAACTCCCCGTTCCGGCTCAACGCCGCGGGAACGTGGGTGGACGAGACCAACCTCTCGTACACCGTCAATGACTTCGATCGGTACGCTCTCGAGGAGTTGCTGAGGCTCAAGGACACGGGGAAAGTCGAGGAAGTCGTCGCGCTGACGGTCGGAGGCGCGGACGCCGCGGCGGCCCTTCGCACCTGTCTCGCCACGGGCGCGGACCGCGCCATCCACGTCAAGGACCAGGCGCTCGCCGGCTCCGACCCGTTCGCCCTCGCCCGCGCGATCCACGCGGCCATCGCCTCCGAGGGATTCTCGCTCATCCTCGGAGGACTCCAGGCCGACGACGACAACTACACTCAGGTCGGTGGGCTGGTGGCCGGCCTCCTGGATTGGCCCTTCGCGTCGGCCGCCGTCAAGCTCTCTCTGCTGGACGCCTCGACGCTTCGCGTCGACCGTGAGCTCGAGAACAACGAGGTCCAGGTGGTGGACGTCACACTGCCCGCGGTGGTGACGGTTCAGACCGGGATGAATACGCCCCGCTACGCGAGCCTCAAGGGCATCATGGCGGCGAAGAAGAAGCCGGTCGCGACCCTCGCGCTCTCCGATCTGCGGCTCGACCCCAGAGACGTGGGATCGAAGCTTCGAACGGTGAGTCTGGCGCCTCCGCCGAAGGGGAAGGGCGCCGAGATCCTGACGGGATCGCCGGACGAGGTGGCGAAGGCGCTCGTCAGCCGCATCCGCGAGAAGACGGGAGTCCTCTGATGTCGAAAGTGTTCGTTCTGGCGGAGCACGACGGAAGGAATCTGAAGGAGATCTCGTTCGAGCTCCTGGGCATGGCGCAGAAAGTCGCATCCGGGGGACCGGTGAAGGCCGTTCTCCTCGGGGAGGGTGTCTCGGAGCTCGCGTCGAGGCTCGCGGCGCGCGGGGCGAGCGAGGTGATCCAGGTGGAGGGAGCGCCGGTGCGCCACTACACGGCGGACGGCTATTGCCGCGCCCTGGTTCCGGTGCTCACCGAGGAAGCGCCCGACCTGATTCTGCTCGGGCACACCCCCAACGGGTGGGACCTCGCGCCGCTGCTCGCCGCCCGTTTCGGCGCTCCCGCCGCTACCGGATGTTCGAAGGTCAGCCTCGAGAACGGCAGGTGGCGCTTCACTCGCAAAGCGTTCAACGGGAAGTTCGTCCACGAGATCGAGGTCGACGGGGCGCGGCCGATGATCGCGACCGTCGAGAAGGGCGCCTCGTCCCCCGTCGAAGGGGGTACGGCCGGTAGCGTGCGCTCGGTAGCCACAGCTTCCACGGAGGCGCGCACGCGGCACGTCGAGACCAAGAAAGCTGAGGCCGGCGGGCTCGACCTGAGCCAGGCGTCGATCATCGTTTCCGCCGGCCGGGGCATCGGCGCTCCCGAAAAGCTCGACGTCGTTCGCGCGCTCGCCGACGCCCTTGGCGGCCAGCTCGGGGCTTCGCGCGCGGTCACCGACGCGGGCTGGCTTCCCCATGAGCACCAGATCGGATCGAGCGGAGTCTCGGTGAGTCCCAAACTCTACGTCGCTTGCGGGATCTCGGGCGCCATCCAGCACGTCGTCGGCATGAAGAGCTCGGGTTATATCGTCGCCATCAACAAGGACGCCGACGCGCCCATTTTCGGAGTCGCGGACGTGGGCGTCGTGGGGGATCTCTTCGAAATCATACCCGCGCTGACGAAAGCGATCCTGGAAGCCAAGAGCTAGCTGGAACGGGATTCCGTCCGGCAGGATCGGGGTCCAGGGAATGCGGGAGCGGGTCGCGCAGCTCGGAGGAGAGTTCGAGATCCGGTCCAGCGCGAGCGGCACGGTCGTTGTCGCCGAATTCCCCGAGTCATCGGAGCCGTCGGGCCGCCGGGTCGAGATCTGACCTAGACGACTTTTTCGTCCAGCACGTCCTCCGCCGGGGGCTCGGACTTCGTCTTTCGGCCCTCTGCCTCTTCTCCCATCCGGTAGTCCGGGTCCATGACCCGGACCTGCTCGTACAGACGCTGCGCTCGATGCTGGAGCCCGACTTTCTCGTACAGCTTAGCCAGAGAAACCAGGTAGCGCGGCTCCCACGGCTTGAGGTTCTGGGCGATCTTCAGGTTTTGCTCGGCGTCCTGCCGCCATCGCGGATTTTCCGACAAGGCCCTGCCCAGGAGGTGGAAGCGCTCGGGATCATTCTCTTCGGAAAGCTCGATCGACGCGCGGCAAAGCTCGATGGCGCGCCAGAAATCCTGTTCCTTGTAGGCGCGCTTCGCCTGCACGAAGAGGACCTTCGATTCCTCGGGGTTCTTGGCGCGCCCCCAGGACTCCGGCTCCGCTGCCGCGGGCTCCGACGGCGCGGGCTCGCCCTTGGCGCTCGGGATCGTCTCCCAGCTCTGCTTGTTCTCCTCGTATTGTCCCTCCCGGTCCACCATCCGGTCGTAGGCCATCGTCGAGGTCTTCGAGGAGAGAGTGACGAACGCTTCCTTCAGCCGTGCCCGGACGGAGGAAAGCTTCTCCTGAAAATCCCCGGAGAGAATGTGCTGGTACCTGTCGGGGTCGAACCGCCTGCACAGCTCCCGATAGGCACGATCGATCTCGGGGTAGCTCGCGTTCCTGCCGAGCCCGAGGACCTGCCAGTGGTTCTGGCACTGTATGTCGTTGAATACCGAAATGAGCTCCGCCTCGAACGGATCCACGACGAGCGGCTCGTTCGGAGCCGCGGGCGGACGCTCGATCGAAGGCTCCCGCTCCCGCGTCGGCTTCAGGGCGACGATGCCGGCCTGACGGAGGGCCAGGAGGAGCCGCAGAGTACGGTCCTCGGTGAGCGGAGACGCGGAGAGGATGTCGCCCACGCTGTTCCGTTCGTCGACCAGGTCGAGCACCTGCGCCTCATCGGCCGAGAGCTTCATGTGCCCGGCGAGGGCCAGCGAGTCCCGGGTTTGAGCGAGCACGTAGTCATCGAGGAGGAGCTTGTCGCGGTAGAGCGCAATGTCGGCCAGATGGATCGCGGCATCGAGGAATACGTCGCCGATGGACACGGGCGAAAGCGTCACCGCCTCGATGGGGATCGCCTTCGAGAACGCCAGGCGCTCCGACTTCGAGGTCAGCATCGCGCTCGCAATCCGGATGATCTGACGGCGGACGTAGGTCTCGATCTGCCCGCTCTTCAGGTAGCCGAGCTCGACAAGGATGTGGCCCAGCTTCCGGCCGGAGCGGATGAACCGCGTCGCGTCCTCCAGCTGAGCCCGGCTGACCCCGCCCTCGGCCACGATGACCTCGCCCAGGCGCTCCTGCACCAGCTCGGACTTGGCGCCGACCAGGTAGCCGCGCTCGAAGAAGACAAGGCGCTTGGCTCCCTCGGTCACGGAAATCAAGGCTCCGTCCTTCTCGCCCTCGTAGGCGGCGCGCATCGCGCGGGCGGCTCGTTTGTCGATACGGACCGGGGTGTCGCTCATCGGCAGGCGAACGGATTTCGTGCGAACGGAACCGGGCATCTCTTAAGCAAACCGCAGGCCACAGCCAATCTCCGGCTCCGGCATACTAAACTGTTACGGCACAGTGATTTACTGGTCGAGGTCGTTCGCGAGATTCGACGCACTGTGGACGTTCCCCCACGGACCTATAATGAACGGCGCCATGAACCGGATCCCGGCAACGTTCTTCCTCTCACTCCTGCTCGCTTTAACGAGCTCGGCTCAGAGCGGGCTCGATCTGATGGACGTCGACATGATGTTCATCGGTGCGCACCCTGACGACGACACGGGAGTCCTTGCCACGTTCGCCCGCTATCTTCTGGACGAAGGCTTTCGCGGGACGGTGGTGACGGCGACCGGAGGGGACGGCGGCGGCAACGCCATCGGACTCGAAGCCGGCCCGTCACTTGCCCTCATCCGCAAGGAAGAGGAGCGGCGCGCGCTCGCTCTCGTCGGCGTCGACTCTCCGTCGTTCCTCGCGCTTCCCGACTTCTACTTCACGCTATCCGCGGAAGAGACCGGGCGAAAGTGGGGAAAGTCCTTCGTCTGCGACGTGCTGCGCCACGTGAGGCTCGAGCGGCCGGAGGTCATCGTCACCATGTGGCCCGGTCCCGGCACCCACGGGCAGCACCAGATGGCGGCGAGGGCGGCCACCATCGCTTTCGAGAAAGCGGGGGATCCCGCGTTCTGCCCCGAGCTCTCGGATCGCGAGTTCCTCCAACCCTTCACGCCGCTGAAGCTCTACTACTACGACCGCGGAGGGCCGACTTCCGTCGAGGTCCCGACCGCGGATTATTCGAAGTCGGTCTATCGGAGCTATGCGGAGATCAAATCGCTGGCGGTGTCCATGTACCGCTCCCAGGGGTTCGACAGGCTCGCGAGGATTCCCGTCGAGACCGCGAGCCCCGAGCGCTTCCTTCTCATCCGATCGCGCGTTCCCGTCGCACTTCCCGAGTCCCACCTTCTGGCCGGCGCCACGGCCGGGGGAATCCAGCTGCGGGTCGAGCCCGAAGCCTTTCGCACCGGGGTAGGCGTTCCCCTGGGCGTCGACGTGACTCTGGTGAACGGCGGCGCGACGCCGCTCACGGATATCGAGCTTTCGCTCGAGCTCCCGCCGGAGTGGAAGCTCGACGGCGATGCGTCCATCGGCCGACTCGGCGCGGGAGAGAACGCGACGGTCCGGTATCGAGTGTCGCCGACGACGAAGGCGGTTCTCGATCGCAATCAGCGGCTCGGCGTCTCCTTTCGCGCTCTCGAAGGCGAACGGTCCGTCCGCGGAGAGAACTTCGCCTGGATCCAGGCGGGAGCGCCGGTCGAGGTTCGTTTCTCGCCTCTCTTCGACGTCGCCGACTACCGGAAGTTCGCGCGAGAGACCCGGACGGACTGGGTCATCGAGACCCTGCCCACGCGGGTACCCCTCGTCCTCGGACGGACGAACGGCGTCAAGGTCGAAGCCTCCAACGCCAATGAGACGGAGGTCCGCGTGTCTCCGGAGCTCGAGCTTCCACCGGGCATCGTCCTGGAGGAACCGTTGGAGCTGACCGTCGGCGGAAAGAGCCGTGCGGAAGCGCTCCTTCGCCTCCGGGTGGACGAGAGGGTACTTCCGCCGTCGCGACACTCGACGAAGGCCTCCATGAAGATGCGCGCCGCCGCCTCCGGGCTCGTGAGCGAGGACCTCTCCGAAGTCTATGTCCTTCCGAGTCTCGCCATTCCGCGCGTGGACCAAGCGCCTCGGATCGACGGCGATCTGAGCGACCTCTCGCGATTCGCCCGAGGAGAGATCTCCCACGAGGACCTCTGGTGGCGCCTTCAGCCCGATGGACCGGCGGATTCGAGCGCCACGTTCTTCCTCGCCTACGACGACCTCAATCTCTACGCCGGAATCGAAGTCCGGGACGACGTCGTGGTGTGCAACATCGCGCCCGACGACATCAAGGCTCAGCTGCGATCGGACGCCGTCGGGATCACCGTCGATCCATCGGGCGCGAGCCGGGATACCTCGACGGTTCTGCAGGCCGCGGCCTTTCCCTGTACCACCGAGGGCTTCCGTGCCCGCGGGTTTCGCGACGCCGACGCCAACCAGGGGCTGATGGAGGAGACCGCTCCGGGGATGGAGGTCGCTTCCCGAAAGCTCGACCAGGGCTACGCCATCGAAGCGAAAATCCCGTGGGGGGCCATGCCGCATCGGCCGCGGGCCGGCGAAGAGATCGGCCTCAACATCGTCGTCTACGACGGGGATGCCAAGGACGCCCGCGTGGGGGCGAACGTGAGCGAGAGCGGCATCGCCTGGGCCGCGTTCGAATGGGGCGGAAAACAGGCACTTCCCTACCTGTGGCCGCGCGTCGTTCTGGCTCCGTAGCCGGGATCGATGCGATACACTGGTAAGGTGACCAGATATTGGGCTTTCATGGCCCTGACGGCCGCTATGGCGTGCAGCGGCGGGGACGGCTTGCCCACGGGTCCCTCCCCGGTCACCGCAGAGGTCGAGTTTCGGTACGTGCTGGCTGAAAGCGAGGCGTCCTCGACGGAGGCCGATCTCGCCTGCGCCGGACAGGTGCGGATCCACCCCAGCTTCTGGGGCTTCGCTCAGGTGACTCTGATGCCCGTCGACTCGCGCACCTGGACCGCGCGCTTCGAGGAAGTGCCGGTCGGCCGCCATACGGTACGCCTGTCGGCGCCCGAGCCCTGCGCGGGAGGCGAGCTCTTCGCGAACGGAGCGCGGCTGCCGCACGGCGCAGGGAGCTTCGCGGTTACCTCCGACGGAAGTGTCACACCCTGAAACCCCGGCTCGCCCGCCGAAGCCCTTCGAGCGAAGGCGGGCCGTCACGGTCGTCATTCCCACACAAGACCGGCGCGAGTGGGTCTCACGCGCCATCGACTCGATCCTCAGGCAGACCCGGCCGGCGAACGAGATCCTCTTGGTGGACGACGGCTCGACCGACGACACCGCCGGCTTCGTCACCGGCGCGTACCCGGAAGTCCGGGTACTGAGACAGGAGAACCGCGGCGTGAGCGCCGCGAGAAACGCCGGCATTCGCGCGGCGAAGGGAGAGCTCGTAGCGTTTCTGGACTCGGACGACGAGTGGCTTCCGAGAAAGCTCGAGCGTCAGCTCCAGGCGATGCAGGAGAGCCCCGGAGCGCTCCTCTGCCACACGAACGAGGTATGGATCCGGAACGGCCGTCGGGTGAATCCGATGAAGAAGCACCAGAAATTCGGTGGATGGATCTTCGAGAAAGCGCTTCCCCTCTGCGTGATCTCGCCTTCGTCGGTTCTGGTGGACCGGAGGCTCTTCGACGAGGTGGGGCTCTTCGACGAAAGCCTTCCCGCCTGCGAGGACTATGACCTCTGGCTTCGGGTATGTAGCCGTTTTCCCGTGCTCTTCGTCGATGAGCCCCTGCTCGTGAAGCACGGCGGCCACGAGGACCAGCTCTCGAGGCGCCACTGGGGCATGGACCGGTTCCGGATCCAGGCCCTCCACAAGATCCTCGCCGAGTCCGATCTTTCCGACGACTACCGCCGAGCCGCCGAAGCCATGCTCGCGAGGAAGGTCGAGATATTCGCCCGCGGCGCCCGCAAGCGCGAGCTCGAATCCGGGAACACCTCGCAAACATGATTCGATTCGTCGTGGCGCTGCCTCCGGAGGCCGACGCCCTCGTCCGGCGCTATCGCATGGAGCCGTGCGAAGGAGCTTTTCGCTGGTTTCTATCCGCCGAGGCGGCACTCGTGATCTCGGGCGCGGGGAAGATCGCCGCCGCCGCGGCCACCGCCTACCTCCACGCGAGAACGGGCGAGGAGCCGCTCGCGGTATGGCTCAACTTCGGAACCGCGGGACACCGCGATCGACCGCCGGGCGACGTTCTCCTCGCCCATACCGTGACCGATGCCGCATCCGGAGCGCGGCTCCACCCGACGAGGCTCGACGGTCCCGATCTCGAGGCCGTCGAGGTGAAGACGGTGGATCGCCCGGAAGTGGAGTTCGCTTCGGAGGCGGCCTACGACATGGAAGCCTACGGTTTCGCCGCCGCCGCGATTCGCTTCTCGAGTTCGGAGCTGGTGCAGTCGATCAAGATCGTGAGCGACAACCGCGAGACCACGACCGCGGCATGGGGGGCGTCCTCGGTGCGGAATCTGATCGAGCCGCGGCTCGACCTCGTGGCCCGGGCGGCGGATCGTTTCCGCGAGATCGCGGACGATCTCGCGCCCCTGCGCCGCGAGCGGGAGGAATCGCTCGCGCTCGTCGAAGCTTACCGGCGCCGATTTCATTTCACCGCCTCGGAAGCCCGCCGACTGCGGCGCATCCTTCAGCGTTGGGCAGCGCTCGAGCCTCGAGCCCGAAGGGGACCGGAGAACGTGGAGGGCGCGTGCGCGAGCGAAGTGCTGGACCGATTGGAGCGTCGCCTCGCCGCGCCTGCGCCCTCGGTTCCGGAGCCTCCCGCTTGACGCCCCTCGAGTGGCTGTTCGTGGAGCTCGTCGTCGTCGTGGGCTCGGTGCTCCAGGGAGCCGTCGGTTTCGGACTGGGTCTTCTCGGAGCTCCGCTCCTGGTGATCGTGAATCCCTCACTGGTGCCCGGCCCGCTCCTCGCAGGCTCGCTGTTCCTCTCGGTCTTGGTGGCGTTTCGCGAACACCGGTCGATCGATCTCCGAGGTGTCGGCTGGGCGCTCGCGGGCCGCGTGCCGGGAACTCTCCTCGGCGCCGTAGTGGTTGCGGCGATCCCGCGAAGGGAGACGTCGCTTCTCGTCGGAGCCATGGTGCTGGTCGCCGTGGGCCTCGTGGGCATGGGCACGAGAGTCGCGAGAAGCCGTCCCGCTCTCTTCGGGGCCGGGACGCTTTCGGGCTTCATGGCGACGACCTCTTCCATCGGAGGGCCGGCCATCGCCCTTCTGTATCAGGACTCGGAGGGCGGCCGCGTGCGAGGGACGCTCTCGGGCTTCTTCCTCGTCGGCCTCGTGATCTCTCTCGCCGCGCTGTCCCTCGTCGGGCGCTTCGGCCCCTCCGAGATCCTCTTGTCCGTCGCAATATTTCCCGCGGTGGTCGTGGGGTTCCTGCTCTCGGCGAGAATCGCCGCCGTCCTCGATCGCGGCCATACGCGGAATGTGATCCTCGGCGCTTCCGCGCTCGCGGGCCTCGCGGTGGTCCTCGAAGCGCTCGTATGAGGAAATGATCGAAACCTTCTACGTGGAGGAAGAGGCCGCGCAGAATCCTCGGGTCAAAGCCCTTCTCGCCAGGCATCCCCGTTCGCTCGTCGTTCCCGTCGGCGGCTACGGCGAAGTCTTCAATCGCAGCCAACAGAGCTTTCGCCTCCAGAAGCGCAAGCCCTCGCTGATTCTCGCGTTGAAGCGCGGAAACCTCGTCCTCGAAGCGCCCTACGGCATCGGCGGCGACCGCAATTTCTACTTCTCCCACGTTCTCAACTGCCTTTACGACTGCCGGTACTGCTTTCTCCAGGGGATGTACCGCTCCGCCCACTACGTGCTCTTCGTGAACTACGAGGATTTCCAGGAAGCGGTCCTGAGGACCGCGGATCGGTTTCCGGAAGAAGAGGTCTACTTCTTTTCCGGCTACGACGGGGACAGTCTGGCGCTCGAGTCGTTGACCGGATTTGCCGACGCCTTCCTTCCGTTCTTCGAGAACAATCCGCGGCTCATCCTCGAGCTCCGGACGAAGAGCGTCGCGATTCGACCCCTCCTCGCGCGCGAGGCCTTTCCGAACTGCATCGCCGCCTTCAGCTTCACCCCCGAGGAATCCTCGAAATCTCTCGAGCACGGCGTTCCCCCGGTCGAGCAGCGGATCGCAGCAGCGGCGAAACTGGCCGCGCGCGGATGGCGAATCGGACTGAGGTTCGATCCCCTCCTCTACGCTCCGGGCTACGAGTCTCGGTACAGCGAGCTGTTCGAGAGCGTGTTTCGAGCGCTGCCGCCCGAAGCGATTCACTCCGTCGGATTCGGCGCTTTCCGCCTTCCCCGGGATTACTTCTCGCGCATGGCCCGCCTGTACCCGGAGGAAAGGCTCTTCGCTTCACCGCTCGAGGAGCGCTCGGGAATGGTCTCTTACCCGCCTGCCGTCGAAGAGGAGATGTCGGAATTCTGCCGGGAGCGCCTGCGGGAACGAGTACCCGCCGAACGCCTGTTCGCCTATTGAGGGCGGGTTCGAAACTGGGACGCGAGCTGTCTGGAAGCGTACAGTTCCTTTACGGAACGAAGGAGGGCGCAACCGTATCGTCTTTTTCATACAATAGTTTACGGAGCATGACGCCTGGCACGAGAGCTGCATTTCCGCCGGCATCGTGACGTCTCGGGAAGTCCTGGCCGGTCTCGGATTGATCGTCCTTCTGGCGATTCCCGCTCTGGCCGACCTGCCTTGCCAACCGGCGTCCGTCCCACCCGTCCCGCTCACGGTGGGCATGTTCCTCGATCAGCTGCTCGGGTCCCTCATCCAGAACGGGATCGCCGTCCTCTTCGCCGCCTCGGTCGCCGTCGTGGGGCTCCCGTGGATGATGGCCGGTCTCGCGATGGCCCTGCTTCAGCTTCGGCGCCGGAAGGCCTAGCTCCCGGGCGGGATGCTCGGGCCGATCATTTTCCGGGGATCCACCCAGGCGTCGTAATCGGAGGCGCTCACGTAGCCGAGAGCGAGCGCGGCATCGCGAAGCGTGGTCCCTTCCGCCTGCGCCTTCTTCGCGATCCGGGCGGCCTTGTCGTACCCGATGTGGGGCGCGAGGGCGGTGACGAGCATCAACGAGCTTCGCAGGTGCTCCTCGATCCGCTCGCGGTTCGGCTCGATTCCTTCGACGCAGTTCACGCGAAAGCTGTCGCTGACGTCCGCGAGCAGGCGCGCGCTCTGGAGAAAGGCGTCGATGATCAAGGGCCGGAACACGTTCAGCTCGAAGTTCCCGGAGGCGCCTCCGAAATTGATGGCGACGTCGTTTCCGAAGACGCGCGCCGCCGCCATGGTCAGGGCCTCCGACTGCGTGGCGTTGACCTTCCCCGGCATGATCGAGCTGCCCGGCTCGTTCTCCGGAAGCTTCAGCTCGCCCAGACCCGCGCGCGGCCCCGAGCCGAGCCATCGGATGTCGTTCGCGATCTTCGTGAGAGACGCGGCCACGGTCTTGAGCGCTCCATGCGCGAAGACCAGAGCATCACAGGACGCCAGGGCCTCGAACTTGTTCGGGGCGGACACAAAAGGATGCCCGGTCAGCTCGGAGAGCTGCTTTGCCACGCGCTCGCCCAGCTCCGGATGAGTATTGAGCCCGGTTCCGACCGCCGTCCCCCCGATGGCGAGCTCGAGCAGGTGCGGAAGCGCCTGCTCCACGTGGGCGATCCCATGGTCGAGCTGAGAGGCGTAGCCCGAGAACTCCTGCCCGAGTGTCAAGGGAGTCGCGTCCTGCAGATGCGTCCTTCCAACCTTGACGATCTCCGCGAACTCGCCCGCCTTCGAGGCCAGCGCATCCCGGAGACGCTGGAGCGCGGGCACGAGGCGCTCGCGAAGCGCGACGACCGCGGCCACGTGCATCGCCGTGGGAAAAACGTCGTTCGACGACTGGCCCCGGTTCACGTCGTCGTTCGGGTGGACGAGCCGGTCGGGACCGAGCTTCCCGCCGAGAATCTCGCTCGCGCGGTTCGCGAGCACCTCGTTCACGTTCATGTGGGTCTGGGTCCCGCTGCCCGTTTGCCAGACCAGGAGCGGGAACTCCTCCGAGTGCTTTCCCTCGAGGACTTCGTCCGCGGCTTTCCCGATGGCCGCGGCCTTCGCGGCATCGAGGAGACCCAGATCGCGATTCACGGCGGCGGCCGCCTTCTTGACGAGCGCCAGCGACCGGATCAACGGCTCCGGAATGCGCTCCGTCGAGATGCGGAAGTTGCGCCGGGAGCGCTCGGTCGTGGCCCCCCAGAGCCTTTCCGCGGGCACCTCGATTTCCCCCATGCCGTCCCGCTCGATTCGGCCCATGCTGTCCAATATACCAATCCCTGGAGTTAGAATCCCCGCGAGGTGGCTCGACATGAAGCACTGGCTCTGGCTCACCCTCCTGGTGATCGGCTGCGACGCCGTGGCGCCTCCGGATGAGGCCGGCGACAATCGTCCCCGCGACGAGGTTCCCTACGCTCCGCGCGTCACTCCGGCGAACCTGGGGATCGCGGGCTACGCGAAAGTACTCTGCTCCGCGGTCTTCGTCTCCGGGCGCAGGCTCGAAGACGCCCGCGACGTGAGCGGATACTTCCTCGTTCCCGAGGAGGATTTCGCGAACATCACTGACGTCACCGTGGACCATGATCGGAAAGCGGTTCTGGTCACCCTCCGCAACCTCTTGACCCGCGAGGCGCGGTATCTCGGAGATCAGGGCTGCGTCATCATTCCGGAGGGTGAGGACGGCGTCTTCTTCGAGCCCACCGCCGTCACCACCACCCTTCCCGATCCCTCGACCCAGGACTGGCCGATGGGGGACCTGCTTCCGGCGAGCCTTCCCGAAGGGGTCGACAAGGAGAAGCTCGACACCGCGGTGGGGCTCGCGTTCAAAGACCCGAAGAGCCTCACCGCCGCGCTCCTCGTCGTCTACCGGGGTCAGATCGTGGCCGAGCGGTACGGAGAAGACGCTCATCGGGACATGCAGCTCGAAAGCTGGTCGATGGGCAAGAGCATCACCGCCACTCTCATCGGGCTCCTGATCCAGCAAGGCGCCCTCTCGCTCGACCAGCCCGCGCCCGTACCCGCCTGGCAGGCGGAGGGCGATCCGAGGAGAGCCATCACCGTTCGCAACCTGCTCAACATGTCCAGCGGCCTCCAATTCACCGCCCCCCGGGATCCGGACTACAGCGAAGACAAGGGCTATCCCGATCACATGTTCATCTACACCGGAGCGGTGGACGCCTTCGAGTACTCCTACTCGAAGCCGCTCCAGTTCCCGCCGGGCACCGAAGGCCGCTACCGGAATTCCGATCCGCTGACGCTCGGCTACCTGGTGAAGAAGATCGTGACCGAGCGCGGCGAAGACTACCTCACGTTCCCCCAGCGCGCGCTCTTCGACCGCATCGGAATCCGCAAGCAGGTCCTCGAGACCGATCCTTACGGAAACTTTCTTCTCACCGGCTACGACTACGGGACCGCCCGCAACTGGGCGCGGCTCGGACTCCTCTATCTCCGCGACGGCTTGTGGCTCGGCGAGCGGCTCCTCCCGGAGGGATTCGTCGCGTTCGTCTCCACGCCGGCGCCCGCGTGGAAGGAGCCGGTCTACGGCGGCCTCTTCTGGGTGAACGGAAAGGGGGACTACGCGCTTCCCAAGGAGGCGTACTACATGGCGGGCGCGGGAGGGCAGACGACGTTCGTCGTGCCTTCGCACGATCTGGTCATCGTTCGCATGGGACACTTCCGGGGTGACGGCGAGGAGATGAAACGCGCGCTGAACGACGCGCTTCGCGGCATCCTCGAGGCCGTGGAGCCGGCCTCCTCCTGACCGTCTCCTACCGCGCTCCCCGCAGGCCGGCGCGATTCGCGCAGGAGATCAAGAGGAGCCGATTCCTCGGTATCGCCGCGCCCGTCGCAACGAGCGACGACGTCGAGAAGGAGCTCCAGAAGATCCGCGACGAGTTTCCCGACGCGACCCATCACTGCTGGGCGTACGTCCTCGGAAATCCCGACGCCGGTCCGAGGATGCGCTTCGACGACGCCGGAGAACCCGCGGGCACGGCGGGAAAACCGATCCTGAACGTGCTCCAGAGACGAAAGATCGGAGACGCGCTCGTCGTGGTCGTGCGCTGGTTCGGCGGTGTCAGGCTCGGCGCCGGAGGGCTGGTGCGGGCCTACTCGGCGACGGCGAGTCGGGTGTTGGAGCAGGCGGAGATCGCGCCGCTGACGAAGCACTCGCCTCTTCGGGTGCGGGTCGAATACGGCGACGAGCAGACGGCGCGGCGGATCCTCACGCGGCTCGGGCTCGAGGTCCTTTCAGTAGAGTACGCCGAACGGGCCGTCCTCGGCGTCCTCGCGACCGACGAGGAAAGGGCCGCCATCATGGAGGAGATTTCCGCGGCCACCAGCGGTCGAGCCGAATTCGGGCCGCCCGCGGATGCGGTATAGTTTCTCCCATGAAGAACTACCTCCCCGTTCTCTTCGCGCTGGCCACGGCATTGTGCTGGGGGCTCTACGGTCCGATCCTCGGAAGAGCACGGGTGGCCGACACCTCGCCGTTCAAGCCCTACGTCGCCATCGGCGTCGCCTACCTGGTGATCGCGATCCTGGGAGGTCTCGTCGGGATGTGGTCCCAGGGTGATTCCTTCCAGGTCGGCGCCGGAGGACGATGGGGAGTCCTCGCCGGGGCGCTCGGAGCCCTGGGCGCGCTCACCCTCACGCTCGCGATGTTCAGCGGAGGCGCTCGCATCCCCCATACGGTCATGCCCATCGTGTTCGGAGGAGCGGTGACGGTCACCGCGCTCTACACTCTGTGGAGCTCCGGGGGCGCGCTTCGGGCGAGTCCCTGGCTCTGGGTGGGGATCGCGGGGATGCTGCTCTCGATCGTCGTCATTACCATGAACACGCCTCACGCGGCCCCACCGCCCCGATGAGCTTCGATCTACCACGCACTCTGGAAGTCCTTTCGCGTACCCCCGGGGTCGTCGAATCGCTTCTCGACGGGCTCTCCGAGGACTGGCTCGACGCGAGCGAGGGGCCGGATACCTTCACTCCGCGCGACGTCGTCGGCCATCTGATCCACGGCGAAGAGACCGACTGGGTCCCGCGGATCCGGCTCATTCTCGAGCGAGGCGAGGAGGAGCCCTTCACGCCGTTCGACCGCTTCGGTTTCCGCGAGGCGATCCGGGGGCGGAGCATCGACGACCTCCTGGGCGAGCTCCGCAATCTGCGAAGCGACAACCTCGACTACGTTCGCGGGCTTTCGCTCACCGAGGCGGATCTCGATCGCAAGGGCCGGCATCCAGCTCTGGGCGCCGTCACCCTCGGCCAGCTCTTCGCAGCCTGGATGGTGCACGACCTCGGCCACATTCGCCAGATCGTCCGCGTTCTCGCCCGCCAGTACGACGAAGCGGTGGGTCCGTGGAAGGAATATCTGAGCATTCTCGAACCTTGATGACGGAGCCGCGGCGTCTCTTCTGCTGGTTCGACACCGAGTACACGACACTCGAGCTCGAGCGCGCCCGTCTCCTCGAAGTCGCTCTCATCGTCACCGACGATACGCTCCTGCCGCTTTCCGGAACCTCGAACGACGTCCCCGATGGATTTCTCCGGCGGGACGGCTTCTCCGCGTTCCTGACGCCTCCTCCGGAAGCGGAGATCTCCGATCACGTGAAGGAGAACTACCGGCCGCTTCTCGAGCGCTGCCGGCGGGAGGGGAGGAGCGCTGAAGAAGTCGACGTCCATCTCTCGAGCTACATGGATTCGTTCCCGGAGACCCGGCTCGCGAAAATGCGCGACCGGCCGGTGCTCGCCGGAAACAGCATCTACGCCGACTACTTTCTCGCCCGCAAGTTCCTCCCGCGCTTCCTGTCGCAATTGAACTACCGGCTCTTCGACGTGACCACGCTGAAGCTCGAGTGGCAGTTCCACTACCGCGAGAAGAAGTTCGAAAAGCTGGGCGGCCGCGAGCGGATCCGCGAGCTCTACCGCGGCCGGGATCCCATTGTCGGCGACAAGCACGATGCCTACTACGACGTCCAGGCGTCGATTACCGAGCTCGCGTTCTATCGCTCCCGGCTCAAGAAAATCTGAGAGGCACCATGGCATTGACGAGCTTTCTGGATTCGCCGGCAACGGGCTCCATCCCCATCCGGCCCCTGCGCAAGGCCGATTTCCCCCGTTACTTGTCCGAGGCCGCCTCGCCGGTGAAGCGGTGGATCGAAGCGACGCGGTTCGAGATCGAGGCGGGAAAGCACCGCATGGTTCCCGGCCGGGACGGAGAGATCGCCGAGGTGCTCCTCGGCCTCGGAGACGAGCCGAGCCCCTGGGACTGGGGCGCGCTTCCGGTGGAGCTTCCCGCGGGATCGTTCCACGTCGCTTCCGGGCTCGGGAAGATGGACGCCGACGCCGGCGCGCTGGGCTTCGCTCTCGGAACCTATCGGTTCGACAAGCTGCGAAAGAGCTCGGAGAAAGAGCCCGCTCGCCTCGCCTGGCCCGAGGCCTGCGATCGACAGCGCGTTCGCTCCGCAGCCGAAGCGACGTTCCTGGTTCGCGACCTGATCAACGCGCCGGCGTCTGAGCTGGGACCGGCGGAGCTGGCGGCGGCCGCGGAAGAGGTCGGAAAGAAGTACGAGGGGCGATTCCGGGTCCTCGTGGGGGACGAGCTGCTGCGGCAGGGTTACCCGGCGGTCCATGCCGTCGGGAGAGCGGCATCTCTCGAGCGCGCGCCGCGCCTCATCGACATCGAGTTCGGAGACCCGAATCATCCGAAGGTGACGCTCGTGGGCAAGGGAGTCTGCTTCGACAGCGGCGGGCTCGATCTCAAGCCGGCGACGAACATGAAGCTGATGAAGAAGGACATGGGCGGTGGAGCCCAGGTTCTCGGTCTCGCCTCGATGATTCGGGAGGCGGGCCTTCCGGTACGGCTCCGCGTCCTCGTCCCCGCGGTCGAGAACAGCGTCTCCGGATCGGCGCTTCGGCCCCTCGACGTCGTGCGGAGCCGCAAGGGAACCACGATCGAGATCGGAAACACCGATGCCGAGGGACGGGTCATCCTCGCGGACGCTCTCACCGAGGCGTCGAGCGAGACTCCGGCGCTTCTCGTCGACTTCGCGACGCTCACCGGCGCCGCCCGGGTGGCTCTGGGAGCCGATCTCCCGGCTCTCTTCTGCAACGACGAGGAGACCGCGAAGGCGCTTCTCGCGAAGTCGGAGTCCGAGTCCGATCCGCTCTGGCGGATGCCGCTCTTCAAACCCTACCGCAAGCAGATCGAGAGCAAGGTCGCGGATCTCACGAACTCCACTGACTCGCCTCTCGCCGGGGCCATCACCGCGGCGCTCTTTCTCCAGGAGTTCGTCGCTTCCGGAATTCCCTGGGCCCACGTCGACCTCATGGCGTGGAACGTGAGCTCCCGGCCGGGACGGCCGGAAGGCGGGGAAGCCATGGGGATGCGCGCGGCCTTCGCGCTCATCGAGGAGAGATTCTAGGCTCTCGGGGGCGGCTCCGCGGTCGCGACTCCCACCGACAGGAGCGCCGCGAGACCCCGCAGCGTCTCGACTTCGCCGAGCGGGGAGATCGCGAGGAGATCGAGGATGCTCGTTCTTCCGTCGATCCGGGAGAGCAGGAACGCCTCGGAGGCATTCAGACCCGGCTCGTCCGCGCTCGAGCGACGACCCTCGAGACGAAGCACATCGGTCATGGGCCCGACCCCGATACGAAGCGCGAGCGGATCGGTCATCGAGCGGATTCCATCGAGAAGGATCTGCTGCATCGGCAGGTCCAGCATCAGATCGTCGTCGAGCGGCTGGTCGCAGGGCTCGAAGCGAAAGTGGCCTCGCGAGATGGAGAACAGGAACGTGATCACGTCGCGGACCTGGCGCTCGACGGCCTCATGGAGCTGGTCTTCGGTGAGCGCGCCCATCTCGACGAGGCACTCGCCGAAACGCGACCCGGTCGACTTCTGCCGATCGTACGCCCGCTGGACGTTCGCCGGAGAGACTCGTCCTTCCTTCAGGAGCCGCTGGTCGAGCCGATCGGCGGGATGCCCTGAGCTCGCGAAGAGGACGAAGCCCCATTTGAAAAAGACGCGTCGCTCGACACCGTCCACGAGGATGTGGAGAACACCCGTGCTCTGCTCCTGATGCACCCGCCCGAGGAGCCACGGGAGCGTTCCGAGGCCGAGATCGCCTTCCATGGGTTGTGGGTCCATTCGGGCGGTCTGATTGCAAGGACGACGCCATAAGTCCCTGTGTCGTAAGCCATTCAGTCTCATGGCTTTCGAGCTTCCGGCCCGCGAGATCCGCGGGAAAATCCCCCCGGCTCGGGCGAGCGCTGACCAAGTTCGCGCCGGGGGGCCTCAGGCAGCCGTCTCGTCCCGACGCAGAGCGGCGAGGTAGACGATGAAGAGCACCACCATCCCCAGATCGATTCCGATGGCGACGCCGGCCCGCCCGAGGTACTGCGTTCCCTGGAGGAGGACCAGACCGACGAAGATCAGTTTACTGAGGCCGGCGACGGTCAGGACCAGGGGTCGGCTAGCTGGGTGGAACGCGCCATAAATCAACATCGCGCCGACGAGCGCGATGAGTGCGCCCCAATTTCGTACGACGATTTCGGCGAGCGGACCTTGAAGCGTCTCACCGAACGTTGAGCGCAGCGCGGCTTCTGGCGCCACCGCGGCGTAGATCATCGAAGAGGTCAATGCACCCGATACGAGCATGATCCACTTCATCCTGGCGACTATCCAATCCATGATCGCTCCCGGTTCTGCCAAAGGGCCGTTGTTGTGGCGCAGTCCGACTTGAAGAGACCCCGGAATTCTACAGCTAGCTCGCGCGCGGGCTTTGAGTCCACCCCAAGACTCCGAGGATCAACAAGACGCCGGACGCTCCCGCGCAGACAGCGGCGACGAGGAGCCCCGGAAGGTTTTGTGCTCTCACGCGGTCCCAGTTGTTGAACCGCATCCGGACGTCCGAAGCCACGACAGGAGTCGGCCCGACATCCGTCGCGAGCAGGACGCGACCCGTCCTCACCTGCTCCAACAAAGGCATCTCGCGAACATACACCTCGACCCGGTCCGATGCCTCCGCCAGGGGGACGCTCAGCTCTTGGGGTGTCCACCAGATGTCGCTGGGCTGGGCGAAGAATCTGAGGAGGTGCAGGCCCGACAGGAGAAGGAAGATGCCCCCGAAGAGCAGCCTGTAGGTCCGTGAATGCTCTCTCGACACCACGTTTACTCCTTCCCTCTCCGTTCGCCAGCTGAATCCGATGGGTGCGCCAGAATCATTCGCGCGCTCGCTTGGTCCACTGCCACAGCCCCGCGGTGACGCCTGAAGGCAGGCGATGCCCCAATTGCCGCGCCACCATGACCAGCTGGCCACGGTGGTGAGCCTCGTGCGCCACGAAGTAGCTGAGAAAGTGCGGGAGATCCGTAGGGAAGTTCTGCCAGGCCGCCCGGGGAACCACACCGCCACGAGCGACACCGAGACGGATCAATCGAGTGATACCTTCGCTGCTCCGCGACAGCGCGCGGACGAGCTCCGGCGGGCGGACCAGGCGGCCATCGACGGTGCGAGGGATCGGAATGCGATGGCCTGTACCCAGCATCTTGATCCACATGCATCGCGCGTTGTGGATGTGGGCCGCGATCATCCGAACCGTCCGCCGCGGGCTTCCCGGGACACTCCGCGACCACAACTCGGGCGGCAGGTTCTCGATGAGATACACCGTCACCCGGTGGCTGGTGTGCCACGCGGCGATCAGCCCTTCGCCTTCCTCGGGATCTCGCACCACTCTCTCTCGCATTCGGATCACCGCTTCGCTGACATCGAACGCTGCGGCTCGATTGCATCGGCTCGTCAGCCCGCCGAGTGTAGCGCGACGGTCAGCAGCTGTCGCCGATCCGCACCCGGAGCCAGCCCGTAACCACGGTACAAAGCATTCGCGGCGACGTTGGCAGGGTCGACTTCGACGTGAAGCGACTTGCAGCCCCTGCGCCTGCTCTCTTCCACCAGCGCTTCGAGTCCTGCGGCAGCGGCCCCTTGGCGTCGGTGCTCGACCCGGACGAAGAGATCATCGATATACGCGCTGAGGCCTCCGAACTCCATCGAGTGTCTCACCGAAAGCACAACGTGCCCCGCAATGCGACCTTCCACGGTGATCAGCCACACCGCTCCCCGCGAAGGATCGCCGATCAAATTCGTGAACGATTTCGCGGCCCACTCACGATCGAGCGGGAAACCCGCCTCGGCATAGAATTCGCTCATCAGCTCAACGAGCGACTGGACGTCGGAGCGCTCCGCGAGTCGAACGGTTGCCATCGTGGCCTCCCCGGACGAGCCGGCGCAGGGCCGGCCCTCCGATCCGCTGCAAGGGCCGCGGCTTACTCACAGTTACTCCCGATGCGCGGCTGCCGGCTCGAAGAATATGGACTGCCCGACCGCGAGGCGCCCGCGTCGAGTAGTGGTGCCGTAGACCCCGGCCTTGTTGTCCCTCACCCGAACAATCGCCTTCAGCACCTCGGCGGCGGGGCGTGCCGAGTCAGGGTCGAGGTTCACCATCGAGCAGCGCTCGTCGCGATTCGTGATGCCTATGGCGGCAGCCTCGTCGGTCTCTCCGAACGAGAGGACGCCTCCCACCCATTCGTCCTCCTCGAAGGGGACTGATCGCAGTGATGCAATCAGGATGTTCGGTCGGAATCTTCGGACGTCCGGGCGCTGCGCCGCAAGCCTCCCGATTTCGCCGACGGTGGCGGAGGTAATCACGGAGATGCTCGCTTCGTCGAAGATGCCGCGGTTGAGGTGCATCATCTCGACCGGTGAACCATGGCGGCTTCCGACCTCCGTCGCCAATTCCTGGCCGAACAGGGCCAGATCCTCTCCCTCCGGCGTGCGAACGTGCGTCGGGAGGTTTCCACCGACGGCGGGCCCCAGCCGCTGTGGAACGAAGAGAATCAGCTCCGGAAGCTTGCTGGCGGACAGCCAGGGGAAACCGCCGCGATCGTCAGCGCGGCGGAAGGCCAGGCGCCGGTCGCCGTCGAGACCATGCCAGCCCAGGTCGGCGACCTCGAGAAGCTCGCCGCTCATGGACTTCACCGGGTACCGGAAGAGCGCCTCTATCTCACCAATCTTGATAGGCATATTGGATGTCTGGCGTGGGCAGGGCACCAGCACCAAACTAATTGAAAGCCTCGACGTTCCATGGTTGCTTCTATAGGGTATGCGACACGACAAGAATCCTCAGCGACGAACTCAGGCCCAGTGCAACCGGTTGTTGGGACCTCAGTATCGGTAGTGTCACTGCATGGGCCAGTCCGGGTAGTTGCCTGTCTCCTTCCAGCGACATCTGCGCTAGTCTCGCGCGGAATACCAGTCCAACACCCGTAACGCGCGCAGCGTGTTCCACCGGCTCGGCCGGCCCCCGCCCTCGTCCACCTCGACCGCCCTCGTGCCGGGGTGCTGGTTCTCGAGCAGCCACCGGCCGTCGCCGTCGCGCTTCGACTCGACCAGCTCGATCGCCTCGGCCACGCGCTCGTCCGGCGTGGCGCCGGCTCTGCGCAGGTACTCGAGTCCCCGCAGCGCGTCGTAGTGCCACCAGGTCGGGAAGGAGAAGCGCGTCCAGGCGGGGTCGACGACCTCACCGGTCGTCAGCCGCCGGAGGAGGCGGCGCTCGAGGAGGTACTCCTGCCCGCGGAGGCGGGCCTCCGTCACCTCGCTGCTCCCGTTTGCCAGTTCGTATTCGAGCAGGGCTTCCAGCACGCAGATCGTGGTGTTGAACGACGACCGCGTCGAGCCGTTGGCGGCCTCGCAGTTCCAGCCGCCGTCGGACAGCTGCTCGCCGAGCAGGCGGGCGACGATCCGCTGGATGTCCTGGCCGAAGTAGGCGCCGCTCGCCGCCACCTGCCCGTTGATACACGGCTCGACCTCGCCTGCGAAGAAGGGATTGCCCTTCCATTCCCATCCCCGCCACGCGCCGTCCCAGTCCCATCCTCGCCACGTCACGCGGTCGCGGACCGCGCCCACTGCACGGCGCGCCTCGTCGCTCGCGGGATCGAGACCCAGTTCTCGCAGCAGCGACAGGACGTGCATCGTGGAGTCCCACCCCCGGTTCCACGCCTCGCCAGCCCACGTCCCGTCCGCCCCCTGTAGGGCGAGCAGCCGAACGCCCGCGCCGTCGGTTGCGACCCGCGCGCGCTCGGCCGCCACCTCCTCCGCGGGCGCACCGATCAGGTCTCGCATCGCCTGCCAGCGGATCGAAGGGTCAGAATCGAGCAGCCACTGGATGACCGATCCGTTTGGCTTCAGGGCTTGCCGTTTGGGTGAGTTAGTTGCCATCTGCCGGTCCGCCTTACTGTGGTCAAAAGACGCTGTTGGTAGCCCAGACGTCGCGGTTGAGTAACGTGGCCAATCTTGAGTTCGACGGCGTGGCTCGACTCCACGTTGACTCATTGCGGCACCCGCTCGGCTCTTGGGTTGCCACCAAAGTACGGCTGAATGAGCTCTTTTGCCTGCGACGAAGTCGTCCGCCCAGCGAGATACGACTCAAGCAGCCCGGCATCGAAACGGACTGCCAGGCTATCGATTGCTTCCTCCGCGGCTGTGCCTCCGTCTCCACAACCAGCCGTTGCACCGGGAGTGCCGCTACAGGTGAATGGACACCGTGCTTCAAGGGAATCGCTCTTCACAAAAACACAATTCCAGAAGAACGCGCCATACGCTACCTGGTATCGTACCGACTCCGGTTCACCATTGGGCGGGCGCGCGAATTCAGCGCCTTGGTACTCGGGAATGTCGAACGTCAGCTGCGGGGATTGGGAAGCGCAAGCCGCCGCTATCGCAAAGAGAACGACAAGAACGGTTGGTCTACACACGTCGTTTCCCAAAGCCGTCGGCTTGCAATCACGACCGCACCCAGTGGTCGACGCCGTCGAAATCGACGGTTGTGCAGGTCTGCACCATGAAATCATGGCGCGAAGGAATTCTTCTGTAAAGCCTACAGGCTGTCAGTGCGTTTGGGACCGTTGGCAGGCGAGAAGTAACGAGAGTCGGGATACTCGAGGTCGGTGCGACGACGACCCTCGGCGCGGGACAGGGCCCTCCTCCATTCGGAGATGAGGCCGCTCGGGTGATGGAGGCGAGCGCCTAGAGAAGGGTCTTCAATATTTCCAGGGAGACTTTCTTCCCGCTGATCACGAGGACCACCGTCTGCCCTCGATAGGCCGAGCGCGTCTTTCGAAAGGACGCGATGGACAGGGCGGCCGCGCCCTCGATCAGCATGCAGTGTTTCTCGATCGAAAGCCTCATCGCTTGCGCGATCTCTTCTTCGCTCACGAGCACCATCTCGTCGACGTCTCGCTGGCAGACGGGGAAGGTTATGGCATCCGGGTCGATCCCGCCGGCGGTGCCGTCCGCGAGCGTTCGCTCGGACGGGAGATCCAGAATCCGCCCCGCGGCGAGAGATTCGTACATCACCCTGGAGGCTTGCGGCTGACACCCGACGATTCGGACGGAAGGGCTCCTCGCCTTGAAGTAGCCGGCGATGCCGGAGATGAGCCCTCCGCCCCCGACGGGAACGAAGACCGCGTCGAAACGCTCGAGCTGGCGCTCGACCTCGACGGCGATCGTTCCCTGCCCGCCAATGACCTGGGGGTCGCTGTAGGGGGAGATGTAGAGGAACCCTTCCTCCCGGGAGACGCGCTTCGCTTCGAGCTCGCCTTCCACGGAATCACTTCCCACGAAGCGGAGCTCGACTCCATAGGGCCGGTACGGATCGAGCGCTTCGACTTTCGCCTGCGAGACCGTGGACGGTAAATAGATGATGCCAGTACCCCCGAGCTCCTTGAGCGTGTAGGCGATGGCCCCGGCGTGATTTCCCGAGGACGCGGTCACGACCGGCCTGGAGCGCTCCGCCTTGGACAGGGAAAGGAACTTGTTCATCGCCCCGCGGAGCTTGAAAGAGCCCGTGGTCTGATGGCTTTCGAGCTTGAGGTAGACCTCGGCGTCGGCCTCGGCGCTCAGATAAGGCGAGAGCTCGAGGGGGGTTTCCCGCACGTGGGAGCGGATGCGACCCTCCGCAGCGAGCACCTCCGAGAGAATCTCGACGTCCTGCATTCGCCCGTCATTCTATCCCCGCCTCGGGGTAAAATCGTCTGCTTCGACTTGTACGCGGGAGGAAAAGTGACCAACGCCGTGATTCAGATTCCCGAGCCCACGAACGAGCCGCTCCTCAGCTACGCCCCGGGAACGCCGGAGAGAAAGGCGCTCAAGGCTCAGCTCAAGGAAATGCTCTCGAACGAGATCGAGGTTCCGATTCTCGTCGGGGGGAAGGAGATCCGGACGGGAGATCTCGCCGACATCCGCGTCCCCCACGACCACGGACACCTCCTCGGCCGCTTCCACAAGGCGAACGCGGAGATCGTGGCCCAGGCGGAGAGGGCCGCCACGGCCGCGTGGAAGGAATGGTCGATCCTGGACTGGCGAGCCCGGGCGGCCATCTTCCTGAAGATGGCGGACCTCCTCGCCGGCAAACACCGGATGATCCTGAACGCTTCGACGATGCTGGGCCAGTCGAAGACGCCGCACCAGGCCGAGATCGATTCCGCCGCCGAGCTCGTCGATTTCTACCGGTTCAATACCCACTACATGCAGCAGATCTACTCCCAGCAGCCGATCTCGGGACCGGGGATGTGGAACTACGTCGAGTACCGGGCGCTCGAAGGGTTCGTCTTCGCGGTGACGCCCTTCAACTTCACTTCCATCGGAGGGAACCTCCCGACGAGCCCGGCGCTCATGGGCAACACCGTTCTCTGGAAGCCGGCCTCGACCGCCGTCTACTCCGGCTATTACCTGATGAAGCTCTTCCAGGAAGCGGGGTTTCCCGACGGAGTCATCAACTTCATCCCGGGCTCGGGCGGAAAAGTCGGGGGCCCGGTGATGGATCAGGCGAGCCTCGCCGGAATCCATTTCACCGGCTCTACGGAAGTCTTTCACGACATGTGGGTGACGCTCGGGAAGAACATCAAGAAGTACAAGACCTACCCTCGCGTCGTGGGCGAGACCGGAGGCAAGAACTTCGTCTTCGTCCATCCCTCGGCCCAGCTCGAAGCCGTGGTCACCGGCCTTCTCCGCGGCGCTTTCGAGTACCAGGGTCAGAAGTGCTCCGCGGCCTCGAGAGCCTACGTTCCCGAGAGCCTGTGGCACGAGTTCAAGGACCGATTCGTCGCCGAGGTCGAGACCATCCGCATGGGGGACGTCACCGATTTTTCGAACTTCATGGGAGCGGTCATCGACCAGGGTGCTTTCGAGAGCATCACCGCTTACGTCGATTACGCCAAGAGCTCCCCCGAGGCGAAGATCCTGACCGGCGGCAAGTACGACTCCTCCAAGGGCTACTTCATCGAGCCCACGACCGTCGTCACCACCAATCCGAAGTTCAAGCTCATGGAGGAGGAGATCTTCGGCCCGGTGCTCACGATCTACGTCTATCCCGACGGCAAGTTCGAGGAGACGCTCGCGCTCTGCGACCAGACCTCCCCCTACGCCCTCACCGGCGCCGTCTTCTCCCAGGATCGCGCTGCGATCGAAAAGGTCTTCGCCGCGCTGCGCCAGTCGGCCGGAAACTTCTACATCAACGACAAGCCCACGGGAGCCGTCGTCGGTCAGCAGCCCTTCGGCGGCGCCCGCGCTTCGGGAACCAACGACAAGGCCGGCTCCGCGGGAAACCTCATGCGGTGGACGAGCATGAGGACGGTGAAGGAGACTTTCGTGCCTCCGACGAACTACCGATACCCGTTCCTGGACAAGGACTAGTATCCCCGGTCGGGGTCGACGACGTTTCTCAGAGGCTCGCCCGCACGCCGTCTCGCGAGGTTCTCGCAGAAGAGCTCCGCGACTCTCTCTTTCCACCCTTGAATATCCCCGGTGTGGGGGGTGATCACCAGGTTGGGAACGTCCCAGAGCTCGCTCTCCTTCGGAAGGGGCTCCTGGGCGAAAACGTCCATCACCGCTCCTCGGAGAGGGCCTTTCGTGAGCGCCTTCACCAGGGCGGGCTCGTCGACGATCGTTCCTCGCGAGAGATTGATCAGCACCGAATCGCGCTTCATCGACTGAAGGACGGTGTCCCCGACCAGGCCGCGCGTCTTCGGCGTGAGCGGAAGGGTCACGGCGAGAAAATCGCTCCGGCTCGCGACGTCGGTGAGACGCTCGACTCCGTGGACCTCGTCCACTCCCTCCGGCGGCTTTCCCGGCCGGGCTTTCACACCGAGGACCCGCATGCCGAGCCTGCTCGCTTTCCTGGCCGCTAGCCTCCCGATACTCCCGAGGCCGAGAATCGAGAGCGTCTGGCCGGCAGTCGGCACGAGCTCCATCGATCGAAAGACGCGCTCCCGCTGCTGCTGGAAGAACCTCGGGAAGTGCAGGTTCCACAGGAGGACGCCGCAGAGGATGTAGTCGGTCAAGACTTCATCGTGGATTCCCGAGGCGGAGGTCACCGTCACCCGCGGGTCCAAGGGAAGAAGGTGGTCGATGCCGGCGGATGCCGTCTGGATCCACTCGAGCGCGGGGGCCGCGAAGAGCGTCGCCCTCGGAAACGGAGCTCCTATCCTCGCGGCGAGGACGATCGAGGGACGGAAATCCCGAAGGGTCGCTTCGAGATCGCCGTAGTCGCGGCAGCTTTCGAGGAGGACGTCGGGAAACCGCGCGCGGATCGGCTCCAGGTAGACGTCCCCTTTGCCCGCCAGGACCAGGACGCGCGTCTCGCTCACGTAACGAGCTGTCGCTTCTGGAACTCGGAACGCTGCCAGGCGCCGCTCTCGAGGATTCGCTTCAGGATCATGACCGCGTCCCAGACGTCGACGTAGCGAAGGTAGAGCGGGGTGAAGCCGAACCGGAGGATATCGGGAGCGCGGAAGTCTCCGATGACGTTCTCGGCGATCAGGGCCTGCATGATGGGATAGCCCTGCTCGTGGCGAAGCGATACCTGACTCCCCCGCTTTGCGGAATCCCGGGGGCCCGCCGGAGCGAGGCCGAGACCGCCGCAGCGCTCCTCCACCAAACGGAGGAACAGGTCTCCCATCCTCCTCGACTTCGCCCGCACCTGCTCCATGTCGGCGCGGGAGAAGATCTCGACTCCGACCTCGAGCGCAGCCATCGCCAGGATCGCTGGAGTTCCGCAGAGATGCCTCTCGATTCCCGGCGCGGGGCGGTAGTCGGTATCGAACGCGAACGGCGCCTCGTGCCCCATCCATCCCGAGAGCGGAGGGCGGATCGCATCCTGGTGTCTCTCGGCGACGTAGAGAAACGCGGGGGCGCCCGGACCGCCGTTCAGGTACTTGTATCCGCAGCCGACCGCGAAATCGACGTCGTCGCGATCGAGATGAAGCGGGACGGCGCCGGCGCTGTGGCTCAGGTCCCAGATCACGAGAGCGCCCCGCTCGTGGCAGAGACGGGTGATCTCCTTCATGTCGTGCATCTCCCCGGTGCGGAAATCCACGTGGGTGAGGGTCACGACGGCGACGTCGGCATCGACGGCCGAGACGAGATCCGCGCGGGGCACGAGCTTCAGCCGCCCCTTGCCGAGGAGGCCCGAGAGTCCCTGGGCGACGTAGAGGTCGGTCGGGAAGTTCTCCTCCTCGGAGAGGATCACCGAACGGCCCGCCCTGAGACCGAGAGCGGCACCCAGGAGCTTGAAGAGATTGACGGAGGTCGAATCCGCGGCCACGACTTGACCCGGCGCCGCCCCCAGGATCTTCGCGATGCGGTCGCCGACACGGCGCGGATACCGGATCCAATCGTGCGCATTCCAACTCCGGATGAGACCCCGTCCCCACTCCTCGGCCACGATCTGCTGGAGCCTCGCCGCGGTTCTCTTCGGAAGCGCTCCGAGAGAGTTTCCGTCGAGATACAGGACGCCCTCCGGCAGATCGAACTCGTCGCGGAAGGAGCGGAGCGGGTCCGTCTCATCCCAGGAAACGACTTCCTCGCGCGTCAACCCGGGCATCAGATCGAGGTCCGCACCGACCAGAGCTCGGGAAAAAACTTCAGGCTGAGCACCTTCTGGAGGTAGCCGACGCCCGAGGTTCCGCCGGTCCCGCGCTTGTAGCCGATGATGCGCTCGACGGTCTTCATGTGGTTGAACCGCCACTGCTGGAACTTCTGCTCGAGGTCCACCAGCTTCTCCGCCAGCTCGTAGAGGTCCCAGTGCGTGGTGACGTCGCGGTAGACGGCGAGCCAGGCCGCCTCCACCTTGGGGTGGGGCACGTAGGGCTCGGCCCAGTCGCGCTCCACGTACTCGCGGGGGATGTCGAACTTTCGCCTCGAGAGCAGCCGCAGGGATTCGTCCCAGAGGCTCGGCTTCACGAGCTCCTGGCGCAGCCTTTCGTAGACCTTCTCGTCGCTCCTGTGGACCTCGATGAGATCGCGGTTCTTGTTCCCGAGGACGAACTCGAGCATCCGGTACTGATAGGACTGGAAGCCGGAGCTTCGCCCGAGCTGGCCGCGGAAAGAGGCGTAGTCGAACGGAGTCATCGTGGAGAGCACGTCCCACGAATGAATGAGCTGCGATTGGATGCGGGCGACCCGGGCGAGCATCTTGAACGCGGGATCGAGGTCGTCCTTCTGGATCTGACGAAGGATGGCCCGGAGCTCGTGAAGGGAGAGCTTCATCCAGAGCTCCGACACCTGATGGATGATGATGAAGAGGGTCTCGTCGTGGTGGCCGGAGATGGGGCTCTGGGCAGCCAGGATCTTCTCGAGCTCCAGATAGCCCGCGTAGGTCATCCCCCCTTCGAGATCCCAGTGGATTTTCTCGCCGGTGAGATCGATGGCGCCGGTCTTCAGTTCGTCACTCACACTTTGGATGGTAATCGACGGCCGGGAAGCGAGCAAGTTGCGTCGCCTCGAGATCCTCGACGTGGGAGGCGTGGAGTACTTCGTCGGCGACCGCGACGGGCAGATCTAATACTACGACATCGACGCGCCCTCGAACTTCGTCACCGGTGCCGAACGGGTCGTGGGGTTCGACCGTTCGTGAAGCTCGTGGACTTCCTCGTTCTACGCACGGGCGCGCGGCGCGCCATTGATGGCGTGGCCCGCCCGACGAGCTAGTCTCTTCCAGCCAGAAACAGAATTCCCATAACCACGAACGCGACTCCCGCCGCGCGGCGGATCCACATCGGCGGAATCGCGCGGGTCAGGGCTTCGCCGAAGAGCACGGCGAGCCCGCTCGTCGCGATCAAGGCGATGGACGCGCCGGCGAACACCAAAAGCCGCGACTTGCCGGAGGCGGCCAGACTGAGGGTCGCGAGCTGAGTCTTGTCCCCGAGCTCCGCGAGGAAGACCAGGGCGAAGGTGGAAAAGAGCAGCTTGAGATCCATAGTTCTCCTAAGTCTGGCCGGCGTCGTCGATGCGGCGTTCGATATGCCGCTGGTAGGCGGCTGTCGAAGTGCCCCCGTGACTCGGCGACACCGCGCTCCACCCGCCGGGGACTCCTCAAAAGGCGCCCCTCATTTCCCTCGAGCTGCGAGGGAGCCACAAGTATATCGGCGCCCGTGAAAGACTGGAAAGACCGTGTCCGAGCTAACGGATCGCCACGCTCGGGAACGCTACAATCGATTCAGATGGGTTCGCGCGGGTTCGGCATCGATCGGCGAGGCTTTCTCCGCCTCGGCCTCGGCGGCGTCGCGGGGCTGAGGCTTCCGAGCGCCGCTTCGGCGCCCGTGCCGCGGGTGAACGGCGGGATCAACGTCCAGCCCGTTCGGCGTCTCGACCCCGCGGCGGGCTTCGCGCCGCCGATCATCCGGCCGGAGCCCGTGGACGCGCAGTTGAAGACGCTCTACGAGCTCGGGTTCGAGCAGATGCGAGTCACGATCTCGTTCGATCGCTTCGGCCCCGATTTCGTCGCGTCGATTCCCTACGTTCGCGCTGCGAGAGCGCTGGGTCTCGACGTTCTCGGCGTCATCAGCCAGTTCAACGGCTTCGATCTCGTCCAGGCAATCGCCGACCCGGAGACCCGCGACGAGGTGCTCGAAACCTACATCCGGATCTTCGGCGACGACGTGCCCGTGGCTTCGCCCGCGATTCCCGCTCTCGGCGCTTTCGCGGTTCAGATTCTGAACGAGCCGACGCACTTTCTCGGTATCGCGCCCGGCGCTTACGTCCGCGACTTTCTGCGGCCCGCGTACTATCACTTGAAGGAAGACGATCCGGCGATCCCCATCGTCTCCGCGGCCGCCATCGGAAGCGCGAGCGGGCTCCTGCAAACGCGGGAGATGATCGAAGCGGGGCTCGAGCTCTACTGCGACCGAGTCGCGTTCCATCTCTACTCAACCGACTTTCTCGCCGAGGTGGCGAAGCTGGCCGCGAAGCCCGTCTGGGTCACCGAGTCCGGAGTACGCGGAGCGGCGAACCACCTCGAGTGGATGACCACCCGGTTCGACCGCATCCGGAGGGAGGTTCCGGCGACGGAAAGGATCTTCTGGTTCGACCTGTTCGACCTGGGAACTGAAGGGTTCCGCCTCATCGATCTCGTACCCACGCTCGGAGGCTCGTTCGACGTGGTTGCGGAGTCCGCCGCCGCCGTCGATTGGCTCCGCTCGCGGGTCGAGGAAGCCCTCGCCGGCGCTCCCGCGATTCCCTATCGCGAGCTGGTTCCCGACATCGCGCTCTACTTTCCCACGGACGAGGATTTCCGGATCCTCGACGCCACCTCGTTCGGTCCCCTCCCTTGGCGCTCCTGAAAGCGTCCCTGTTCGCGCTCCTCTCCGCGGCCGGAAACGAGGGGCCGGAGTATCCGATCGGTCCGCTCCGTCTTCCGCCGATCGCGGAGGCAGCGACGCCTTTCCGCGTCGCCGATCTGCGCTACGCGTTCACCGACGACGGGGGGACGGTCTCGAGCTTCGAGACCCGCGTTCGTGGTGGAGGGAGCCTCTTCGTCGGAGGGGAGGTCATCGGCGACCGACTCGGGCTCTTCGTGGACACCCAGAGGATCGAGCTGGGTGTCTCCGAGGAGAGCGGAGACTACGAGGTCGAGGGCTCGTTCCGCGCCCCGTGGTTCGTTCTCGGGACCCGGGCTTCGCACCAGGAGGGCGATTGGGCGTTCTCGACCGAGGCCTCCATTCGATTCTCGAACGACCTGGAGCTCCTGGTTTCGACTTCCCAGGATCGGGACGCGAGCGCATTCACGCCGCCGCCGGTTGCGGAGTTCGCGGCGAGTGGAGTCCTCCCTCCGATCGGCCCGCCGAGACGCGAGCTCAGGGCAACGTCGGCAGGAGTGCTCTACCAGTTCGAGAATCATCTCGAGGCGCTCGCCGACGTCCGCGTCTCGCGCGTGCGGACCGAGGCCGGGTTCGATCTCGACGTCGAGCGCTACCGCTTCGCGGGGCTGTGGAACCCCGACCGCTTCCAGATCGAGGGAGGGCTCTCCTGCGAGAACACGTCGGGGAGGCTCTCCGCGCGGGAGCTCACCGCGTCTCTCGGAATCGACGCCGAGATTGTTCCCCACGTCCTCGCGCGCGCCTCGACTCTGCAGAGATGGGAGCCGGGGGTTTTGAGGTTCGAGGAACACTATCGCTTCGGCGCCACCTTCTTCGGAAGACGCCACCGCTTCGCGCGGCGAAGCGAGGCTTCCGCCCGCGTGCTCGAGCTCCAGAGAAAGGCGAACGCCCTCGGGTACAACGAGAGGCGCGCGTACGACATCGAGGGTCTTCGCCGATTTCGCGAGCGCCTCGGGATCTCTCCCGCCCGCCTCGAACTGAAGGAAGCGCTCGACGACCTCTATCGGGCGCAGGTTCGGGACCGGAACGTTCCCCAGCTCGGCTTCGAGGTCGAGATCGGCGAGGACTCCATCCTCACCGTCGAGCGCCGGGGCTACCGGACGTTCGTCGGCTTCCCCTGGCCGCTGCGCTTACCGTTCCTGCCAGGCGAGGACGCGGTCGATTTCCTCCAGGCCGAGCTAATCGTCCGCGACGAGGACTACGCGGGCGGAGTTCGCGCGGTGTCGAGGGAGGCGAGCTTGACCGCGTTCCTCAATCGGGAGATGAGCCTGTTCTTCCGCTGGCAGGACCCGGGCATCGATCCGGAGGCGGTCATCCTCGAACGAAGCCTCCCCTCGCGTTTCACCGCGGGCTTCGAGTACCAGATGGGCCGCTAGCCGTCGTTTCCTCCGCGATCTCCGCCACGGCCCGGTATGCCTGGTCGATCGCGCAGTCGACGTAGGCCTCGCCCCCGGCGTCGGAGTTCGCGATGGTCACCCGTCCGAAAGGCTTCCGCCCGAGAATGCAGGGTTTGTCGGTCTCGGTCCAGTCGGGCTCGCCGAGATACGCGTACTCGTAGGCGTAGCCGTGAGGCCACCGGTTCACGGTGATCGCCTCGATGTCGCGCGACGGGTCGAACCCTCCGGCGCCGAGAATCCTTCCGAGCTGGTCGCGGATGTTCCGCTCGAACGTCTCGAAGGTCGTCGACAGGAGCTCGTAGCGTCCCGCCTGGAACTGCTCCTTCGGTGGTAGCCCGGGGCTTGCGGGAGTCCGCGTCAGGTGGAGAACCATGGGCTCTTCGGGCGATCGTGGGCACCTGTACGAGCCCAGGCTCACCGGGAAGTCCAGAGACACACTCGCAAAGTAGCTTCCCGGGCAGGAGACGGAGCTGATACCCAGTTTCTGGAACGACGTCCAGTTCCTGATGCAGACGTTGGTGTAGGTGAGCGGCACCTTGACCGCGTACGAGAGAGCTTTTCTCTGCCCCTCGGGCATCTCGGGGCAGAGGTAAGGGAATCATCGGAGTTCCAGCACGCGAGGACGACGCGGCGCGCGCGGACCCGAAGCACGGCGCCGTCGCGCACGTAGGTGACCTCGACCTCTTTCGCGGTCTCGGGCGATCCCTTGTGAAGAACGCGGACCACCGTGCTCGAGAGCCGGATCCGCACGCTCGACCCCGCCTCGTCCAGCTTCCCGTAATCGAACCTCGCATCGACCACGTCGTCCATGGTGCTGCCGGGGGCGGCAGCGGGGACGAGAGCGCGAACCAGAAGCCGCGGGATCGAGGCATTGCCGTCCGGGAAATGGTAGATGTAGGGGTCGTCTTTCGTTCCCGGCTTCGCCTCCCCTCCCATCCTTCCCGAGATCCCCCGCTCGAGGCCCAGGCCCTCGAAGCCGGGGTACTCGAGCCGGAACGCGCGGAGAGCGGGAACGCCGTCGATGCCGATCCCGAAGAGACCGTTGCTGCGCCGATAGAGGTACGTGAGGACCATGGGATCGACTTTCACGTAGTCCCGGAGGTAAGCGAGGTAGCTGAGCTCGGAAAGAAGGGCGAGCTTCTCGGACGCCGGGAGACCCGGCATGTAGTCCGTCGTCTCGTCCTCGTGAAGGCGCACCAGGTCCTTTCGGGCGGCTTCCGACAGGGGGAGTCTCGAGGCATGCTCGGTCCAGGGCGAGTCACCCCTCCTTATTAGAAGGTCTACTCCGAACGTCTCGCGGTCGAAGAACTCCGCCCGGCCGAGACCCAGGCCGGAGTAGAGGCTCCCGTCGAACGCCGTGTCGAACCGCGAGAGGTCGACCCCGAGATCCTTCAGGAGGCCCATGGACTCCGGGCTGAAGCCCGAGGGAGTGTCGATGGACTGGCTTCCCCCGTAACCGATGAGGAGACGCTTTCCGCTCTGGAACTCGTTTCGCTTCGCATGGCCTCCGAAGTCGTCGTGGTTGTCGAGAACCAGAATCCGCGCTCCAGGGCCCGCCTGTCTGCGGAAGAAGTAGGCGGCCGAAAGGCCGCTGATTCCTCCGCCGACGACGGCGAGGTCATAGCTCTCTCCGGTCCCCGCCTCCGGACCGAGCTCGTCCCAGCTCTTCCCCTCGCGCAATTCGTGCGCGACTTCCCACGAGCCGTCGTGGCTTCCGCGAAGGCCGGTGAGCGCCGGCGGATACGACGAAGGGCCGGCCGGGAGGCCGAACACCCGCATCGGCGAGGCGGAGAAGAGCGACCCGGTGATGGTGACCCCGACGCCGTTCAAGAAATCCCGGCGGGTGATGTCCCGCTCCATGCGCGTTCCTCCCTGAGCGCGCCATCCTACCGCGAATCTCGTACAATCTCGCCCCATGATTCGAATCAACTCCAGGCTCGGGCTGATGATGTTCCTCGAGTTCTTCATCTGGGGCGCGTGGTATGTGACCGTGGGGAACTACATGACCCGGATCGGACTGACCCCCGTCATCTACTGGGCCTATACCGTGAGCCCGATCGCGGCGGTCCTGTCGCCCTTCTTCCTGGGGATGGTGGCCGACCGATTCTTCGCCACCGAGAAGGTCCTCGCCGTCCTTCACCTTCTCGGAGGGCTCGCGATCCTCGCCGCGCCTTCGGCCGCCGGTTCTGCGATCTTCTTCATCCTGCTCCTGCTCCTTCACGTGCTGTTCTACATGCCCACCCTCGGGCTCACGAACTCGCTCGCGTTCCATCACATCCAGGACCAGGAGAAGACGTTTCCCCGGATTCGCGTCTTCGGCACCCTCGGCTGGATCGCGGCGAACGTGCTGGTGAGCGCGGTCCTCGGAGCCGACGCGACCCCGATTCCCCTCTACATCGCGGGCGCCGCGTCGATTCTCATGGCGGCGTACTCTCTGACGCTTCCTCACACCCCTCCGCCGGCGGCGGGAACGAGACCGACCTTCCGCGCCATCGCGGGACTCGACGCGCTCTCGAAGCTCTCGAGCCGCCCGTTCCAGATTTTCATCTGGAGCTCGCTCCTGATCTGCATCCCGCTATCCGCCTACTACGCCTATGCGCCGGTCTACGTGAGCGCCGCGGGCTTCGAGAGCCCGGCCTTCCAGATGTCCTTCGGCCAGATGTCCGAGGTCCTGTTCATGGTGGCGATGCCTCTCTTTTTCGCTCGCCTCGGGGTCAAATGGATGCTGGTGACGGGAATGGCCGCCTGGGTCCTCCGTTACTTCCTGTTCGCGTCGGCGGCGACCGGCGGGAACCATGCCCTGATTCTTCTCGGGATCCTGCTCCACGGGGTTTGCTACGACTTCTTCTTCGTGACGGGACAGGTCTACGTCGACAAGAAATCGACCGACGACATCCGGGGCCAGGCTCAGGGCTTCCTGGTGCTCGTCACCTACGGCGTCGGGATGCTCGTCGGAGCTCAGGTCTCGGGATGGGTGTTCAACGCGGTGGTTCCCGATCCCAACGTCCTCGCCTCCTGGCAGTGGTTCTGGGTGCTACCGGGGGCGTTCGCGCTCGCGGTGATGCTGTTCTTCAGCGCGAGCTTCCCGCGGGAGAAATCGCCGGAACACGGGTGACGAAGGACCTGCGACGTTCCGGGAAGGCGCACATCCGAACCTTGACGGTCTCCCCGCGATGGGGGTAGTGTCTCGGCTAACGTAAAGCAGGTGACGAGGAGATCGGAGGCTTCTCATGAAGCTCTGCACGTGCCCGACGCACTCCCTTACCGCGTGCGGCGAGACTCGAGTGGCAGCTTGGAAGCGCTTCTCTCCCGCTTGCCGGCGCTCCCGTAGCCCTCGCGGCCGATGAAAACCCATATCGGTGCTGAGCGATGAACACCTCGGATCGCCGGAGACTCCTCCGCATTTACCCGGTGCTCCAGGAGCTGCCACCGGATCTCCTCGGGAAGGTCGAAGAGACGGCGCAGCCGATCCAGACACCGGCGGGCAGCCGGTTGTTCGAGGACGGCGGGCCCTGCACCCATTACCCACTGCTCATCGAAGGAATCATCCGGGCCTCGAAACGCAGCCCCGATGGACACGAGATCCTTCTGTACCGTCTCAACCCCGGGGAAAGCTGCGTCGTCACTGTCCTGGCGCTGCTCGGCGAGACGTCCTATCCTGCGACCGGGACGGCCGAGACGATGCTCTCTCTTTTCGGCGTTCCCAGGAGCCTATTCCTGGAGATGGTCTTGAGCTCCCCGGCTTTTCGAGTCTTTGTCTTCGACTCCCTTTCGCGGCGGTTGGCGCAACTGATGGCGCTGATCGACGACGTGGCTTTCCGCCGCGTCGATCAGCGGCTCGCCTCGAAGCTGCTACTCCACCAGGAGCCGATTGCCGCAACCCATCAGATGCTCGCCGATGAGCTGGGGACGACCCGAGAAGTCGTGAGCCGGATCCTCGAGGCTTTCCAGCAATCCGGGATGCTCCGGCTCGGCCGAAAGCGGATCGAGATCCTGGACCGAAACGCGCTGGACCGGGTCCGCCGCGTCGAGGCCGGCTGAAAGAAAGAGGACTCGTGCTCCCAGTACCCTGGGAGCACGAACCGATAACGGAAAAGTGGGCTCTCTTCAGTGCTGCGGAATCACGAAATCGCTAAGCTCGCCAACCGTGAAGTCGAGTCGCCGCCCCGTCTTGGTGACGTCGTCCACGAGAATGGTCGTCGCGCCGACGCAGGCCGGCCCGAGGTGGACGAACTTGACGGTCCCGTTGCGGCCAGTCATGCCGGAGATCGGCTCGTCGAGATAGTACTCATCGAGGAACCGTCCGTGGACCATCGCGAGCGACAGCGGGTTGCCCGCCTCGTCGGTCACGGTCAGCGTCGCCGTGACGCGGTTGAAGGCTTTGGGAGTGCAATAGCCCCGGGGGAAGCCGAACATCCTTCCCGTCATCTGAATCGACGCCACACGAACACACCCGGCCGCGCACGGCTCCGCGGCCACCAGGCGGACCAGGTGTCCGCTCAGGCCCACCATCACCTGCGCGAGGACCTGCCCTGACCCGTTGATCGGCCCTCCGGCGGTAACGCCGCCGCCATAGGCCGGGGAGAGCTTTGCCGCCAGTGGCTTGCCCAGCCCGTCGGGCCCGTAGGCGATGACGGCGACGCCGCCCACCGTCGCCGTGATGTCACCGGCGGCGTTGATCGCGCCGACGCCGAACGGTGCCAGCTGGCCGGCGGGGAGGCCCCAGATCTGTTGCCACGCCCCCGCGTGGTCGTACCGGAACAGATACGGCAGGCGCCCCGTTCCGGTCGAAATCTGGAAGCGCACTTGATCGCCGGCGTCGTTGATGGCGGTGGGATAGCTCCCGGGGCCGGAGAAGCCCGGAGGCGGGGGGGCCAGGGGAGTCACGCTGGAAGGCTCGTCGAGACGGTACCAGTGCCCGGGGGTGGCCACTGTTCCGCCGGGGCTGATGGCCAGCGGGAAATCGTTCGGGAATCCCTGAGCCGCGAGATTGACCATGCCGCCGGCCTCGCTCCAGACGAAGGGCGCGGTTTTCGTCGGGAAGGCCCCCCCGGTCGTCGACCAACCGACCGCCCGTCCCAGGTCGTCGATCCCCACAGCCCAGGAGCTCGTGGTGCCGGGGAGCACGCCGAGATTGATGGCCGTGTAACTCGTGCCCGTGGGCTTCCAGACCAAGGCACGCGCGCCGGTCGACGTTGGGTCGCCGGCGTATCCGGCTACCCAGCCGCTGGCATTGATGCTGACGGGGGTGACGGTGGAGTAGCCGGACAAGAGTGGCAGCGGAGTGACGGTGTCGCCGGACCACACCACCGCCTCCGGAACGCCGGCGCAGTTCGACCCGCACCCTGCAGGGACGTTGTACCGCACTCCGGCTACCATGCCGTCGTCGTTCATCGCGTGTCCAGTCGCTACCGTCGAAACGAATTCCACGGAGTACGCGGCGGGCTCGGCGGCGGCATCCGCGGCGGCCGGAAGCAAAAGTGTTGTCGCGAGGGCCAACCATCGCGTGTGAGTTCTCATGGATCACCTCCTCGGTGAGAAGCGAAACTGCAGAGATTGAGGTTTCATCACCACGTCCTGCCGCGCGAGATTGGGAGCCCAGTCTAATCGAGGCGCGCACCCGCCGTCTGTACCGAGAGTCACGCAAGGGATGGCTTATTCCCGACGGCGTTTATCGGTTCCTAGTGTGAAGAAGCGAACAGATCTTCTGGCCGGAATGGCTGCCGCAAAACGGGCTCGAGCCTGTTCGTTCTTCGTGAGGCCTTGTTCATGATGGTCATGCCTCTCTTCCTCTTCACCGCGAGCTTCCCCCGGGAGAAATCGCCGAATACGATAGACTCTATCGGTGACCCAGGATCTCCGTCATTTTCTCCGGCTCGTCGAAGAGCGGGCACCGCGGCTCCTTCGAAGAGTGAAGAAGGAAGTGAGCCCCCGCTGGGAGATCTCGGCGCTGCAGAAACGGCTCGAGGCCGACCGCGAGCTTCCCATCCTCTGGTTCGAGAAGGTGGCGGGCCATGCCCTGCCCGTCGTGGTCAATCTCTTCGCCAGCAAGGAACATCTGGCCCTCGCGATCGACACCTCGCCCGAGGAAGTCGTTTCCCGGTTCGCCTCGGCCCAGGAACGGCCGATTTCGCCGCGAGAGGTAGCGAGCGGGCCGGTGAAAGACGTCGTCCTGAAGGGTGCGAGCGCCGACCTCGGAATTCTTCCCATCCTGACCCACTGCGAGAAGGACGCCGGTCCCTACCTGACGTCGGGAATGACCGTGGTTCGCGACCCGATCTCGGGGAAGCTGAACGGCGGAATCTACCGCCACCTCCTGCTTTCCCCGCGATCTCTCACGATCAATCTGGCTCCGCTGAGCCATGCCTCCGAGATTTCGCGCGCGGCCGAAGCTCGCGGCGTCCCGGTCGAGGGAGCGATCGTGATCGGCCACCATCCCGCGATGGGCATGGCCTCCCAGCAGCGAGGCGAGCTCGGCGACTTCGAGCTCGGAACGATGGGGGCGCTCCTCGGCGAGCCCGTCGACATCGTCCGCTGCGAAACCGTGGACGTGCCGGTGCCCGCCGACGCCGAGATCGTCATCGAGGGAAGGATTAGAACCGACACCTGGGCGGACGACGGCCCGTTCGGGGATTACTGGTTGTACTACGCACCGCCGAAGCGGGCCCGCGTCTTCGAGGTCACCGCGATTACCCACCGGAAAGACGCCATCTTCCACGACATCTTCAACGTGGGCCCCGAGCACCTGGTGCTGTTCTCGCTCGGCATGGAGGGAACGCTCTTCTCGCAACTGAAGCGACTCATCCCGCAGGTGCGCGCGATTCACGTACCGGTCTGCGGATCCGGAAACCTGGTCTACGTACAGATCCGGAAGGACATGGAGGGACTGGGGGTCAACGTGGCCCTCGCCGCGCTCGGCGTCTACCGCTTCAAATGCGCCATCGTCGTCGACGAGGACATCGACATCTACGACGACGCGAAAGTGCTCTGGGCGGTGATGACCCGGACGCAGGCCGATCAATCCTTTTTTCAGGTCCCCGGATCGTACATCTCGCGCGTCGATCCCACGGGCTATCCACCGTGGCACGCGCGCGCCGACGGGCCCCGGCTTCTCAGCACCCGCCTCGGCATCGACGCGACCAAACCTCTCGATCCCTCCTTTCCCGAGCTCGCCGAGCCGCCGAGCTGGAGGAACCTCCGCCCCGACGACTATCTGGAAGGAACGCGGTGAACGCTCTACTCCTGGCGCTCTCCCTCGTCGTCGGAAACGAACCGAAAAAGATCGTCTTCCTCACCAACTACGTCTTCCTGGGGCGCCACGCGCCGTTTTTCGTGGGACTGGAGAAGGGGTTCTACCGCGAGGCGGGATTCGACATCTCGATCTCCCCATCCACGGGAAGCGGCTTCGTCATCGCGGCGCTCGAGGGCGGGAAAGCCGACTTCGGCATCGCCGAGGCGGCCGCGGTGGTGCAGTCGATCGGGAAGGGAGCGCGAGTGAAGGCGTTCTCGGTCTACATGGACGCGAGCCCGAGCGGTCTTGCGTCTCTCAGACCCTATCCCACTCCGGAATCTCTCGCCGGCAAGACCATCGCCGCCTCACAGACCGACAGCGCTCGAGTGGTGCTTCCGATCCTCTATGACCTGAACGGCCTCGCGGCGGCGGACCTGTCGTGGCTCTCGGCGGACCCGAGCATCTACTTTCCCCTGCTGCTCCAGGGCCGCGCCGAGCTCGTCACCGCGTCCATCGACAGCGACGTTCCCACCTTGAGGCGCGTCGCCGGTCAGAGGAACCAGACGATCTACTTCTCGTCGTTCGCCGAATGGGGCTACGACGCGTTCGGCTACTTCCTCGTCACCAGGACCGATCGCGTCTCTTCGAGCCCGGAGGAAGTTCGGGCTTTCGCCGAAGCCACGGTCCGCTCGGTGAAGTACTCCCTGGATCGACCCGAAGATGCGGCCCGCATCCTCGTTCGACACAATCCGACGCTCGACTATGAGCTGGTGCTCGCGCAATGGCGGCAATCCATCGCAGCCATCGAAACCCCTTTCGTGCGGAAGACGGGCTACGGAGGAGCGTCGGAGGAGCGATTGAAGCGAACCATCGAGCTCGTCAGCCGCGCGTTTCCGATCGCAAGAGAGATCCTCCCCGAAGACGTCTTCGCACAGATAGCCCCTCGCTGACCCGCGCGGCCCGGGGTGTTTTCCCCCCAGTAACCGCGTAAAAAATACCCCTCACGGAATCACCGACCGAGCTCGTTGATTTCCATAAGGTTAGGCCATGCTCGGTCTCACCAGGGAGGACGATTCCGGCCGCGGGAGAGTGGATAGGCCGACGAATCGGCTCCTCACCGCGCAGCAAGTCAATCTCGCTCGTTCGGTCCTCGACCCGACCCATCGATTGGACGCTTCGCCGGTTCCGACTCCCGACGGCGGCCGGAGATTCGTCATTCCGCTCCAGGCGGACGAGCTCGCGAGATTTCGATCCATGTGGTGCGTCGCTCCGGTTGCGTGCATTCGGACGATGAACCGCGCCATCGGTCGAATCACGGAGCCGGGGCGTCGGTCTCGCTATCTCGAGGCTGCGGTGGACCTGGAGATCCTGATGGATCGCATGGAACGGGAGAGCCAGGCGGGCAAGGATCACGTGGGCGTCCCGAGTTATCTCGTCGACGGCTACACCGACCTCGGAGTCCAGGCTTCGATGGACGGAGCTCGCCGCGGCGAGCGAATCTTCGTGGACAAGGAACGCCTGCGTCTCGAGCTTCTCACATCCAAACGCCAGGCGATCGAGGGATTCCCCGGCCGGGAGAGCGGGCGCGAGATCTTCGAAGGGGTGCTGAGCGAGATCGCGCGGTCGCTGCGCAAGAGCCTTGGTTACGACGAGACCCGATACAAGAGGCGGAGCGACGAAACGGTGATGCTCTCCGACTCCGTCGCACAGCGCAACGTGAACGGCCGCCACATGGCGATTCTCCTGCAGCTCCTCCTCCAGGAAGCGGGAGTCCAGTCCCGCCTGGCCCACGGAATGCTGCGCCTCTTCGGCCTGAAGCTCCGTCACACCTGGAACGTCGCTCGGGAAGGGAAGCTCCTCGCGATTGTCGACGTCGCCTTCGCCGAGAACGACGGGCCCCTGGTGCTCAGCGGCGGGAGTCTCCACGAGATCTATCAGCGAGCAGAGAAGCTCTTCCGGTTCTACTCACCGGGTCCCGAGAGCTTCCATCGTTACCAGATCCGCGTGGTCGACGGGCGCACGAGCCACTGAATCAGGATCGGTCCTTCCGCCGCCGGGACGGCCTCCACCCCAGAAGCGACCGTTCCGCCACCACGACGATGGCGATACCCGCGGTGGTGAAGAGAGTGACGGAGAGCAGACAGGCGAACACCAGGGCCGTGTCCAGGTTGGATTGTCCCGAGAGGATGAGATAGCCGATCCCGTGGTTTCCGCCGATGAACTCACCGACGATCGAGCCCGCGAGCGAAAGCGGGAAAGCCACCTTGAGCGCGTCCACGAGGTACGGAAGCGCGTTCGGCAAGCGCACTTTTCGAAAGACGCGCCACTCGGTTCCGCCCGCCAGGCGGGCCAGGTCGAGGACGTCGGGCTCGATCTCCCCGAGGCCGGTCGCCGAGCTGACGAAGATCGGAAAGAGGCCCATGAGAAACGCGAGAAGCACCTTCGGCTCCGCCCCGAGGCCGAACCAGGTCACGAAGAGAGGTGCGATCGCGAGCTTCGGAATGCCGTTGAAGGCGGCGAATGCGGGCAGAACGACGGCTCTCAAAGGTCTCACGTAGATCGTGAGGAGCGCCAGCAGAAGCCCGGCGACGAGCGCGAGCGAGAGACCGCCGAGGGTGGTCGCGGCCGTGACCGCGAGGTGCTCGAGCTGAACCGCCAGAGTCTCCCACCATTTCTGAAGGACGATCGAAAGCCTGGGAAAGAGGTATTCCGGAATTCCCGCCGGACCGACGCCGTACTCCCACACGACCAGGAGTGCGACGACGCCGGCGACGATTCCGATCGTGCCCCGGTGAAGCTCGCCGGCCCGCTTCACTCGCGCAACTCCGCTTCGACGAGATCGCGAACCTGAGCGGTCAGCTCGACGAAACGACGGTCTTTCAGAGTGTCCGAGCTCCGCGGACGGGGCAGGTCGACCGGGACCAACCCTTTCATGGATCCGGGCCGGGCGGTCATCACCAGGATCCGGTCCGACAGCCACACCGCTTCGTGGATGCTGTGGGTGACGAAGACCACCGTGTTTCTCGTCGCCGACCAGATTCGCTGGAGCTCGAACCCCATCCTTTCCCGGGTCAAGATATCGAGGGCACCGAAGGGCTCGTCCATCAAGAGGAGCGCGGGGTCGAGGAGAAGCGAGCGGCATATTGCCACCCTCTGCTGCATTCCGCCCGAGAGCTCGTGCGGGTAGCTCCGCTCGAACCCCTCGAGGCCCGCGAGCCGAACGAGCTCCTCCGCCCGGCCGCGATAGAGATCACCGTCTTTTCCCGCCATCTCCGCGGTGAACAGGATGTTCGCGACGGTTCGACGCCAGGGGAGGAGGACCGGCGACTGGAACACCATCGACGCATCCGGGAGCGGCCCGGTAACTTCCCGGCCGCGGGCACGCACCCTTCCCGAGGTGGGGCGGACCAGACCGGCTAGGATTCGGAGCGTCGTCGACTTGCCGCAGCCGCTCGGGCCGACGATCGAAAGAAACTCGCTCTCGCCGACCTCGAACGACAGATGCTCGATGACGGTGCGGGACTCGAAGCTCTGAGTGAGCCCTTCGACGCTCACGGCGGCGGCGGACGTCGCTCCGGCCATGCCCGGTCAAGCGCCTGCCCGGAACACCGTAGGGTCCATCGGAGCGCTCACTCTAGTCGGATTCGGATCTCCAGTTCAACGTCAGCTTGTAAGACCAAAATGCTATTGGATCCGCTGAGGACGACGGAATAGGATGCCCTCCGAGGAATCTTGACTATGAAGATGTTCGTTCGTTTGTTGACGGTTGCCTTTCTGGGGATCGTCTTCAGCGCCTGCAAATCCAACGAGGCGCCCGCGGAAGCTCCAGCGGCGCAGGCCACGGCCGCACCCGCAGAGGCCGAGGAGGTCGAGCCGGCGCCCGAGCCCGAGCCGCCTCCCGCAGGCCTCGCGCCCTTCGTCGCGCCTTGGACGGGCGACCTCGACGGTATGTTGGAGCGGCGCGTCGTACGCGTTCTCACGGTGCAAAGCCCGGTGCAGTACTTCGTTGACCGCGGCCGGGAGCTCGGCATCACCTACGAAGCGGCGAAGGCCTTCGAGACCCAGTTGAACGAGAAGCACGACACCGGCCACCTCAAGGTTTATGTGATCGTCATGCCCGTTGGGCGAAACGAGCTCATCCCGCGCCTCCTCGCGGGTCAGGGAGACATCGCCGCCGCGACTCTGACCGTCACCCCGGAGCGGCAGCAGCAAGTCGACTTCTCCAAGCCGTTCGGCTCCGGGATCTCCGAGATCCTGGTGACCGGCCCCGGCGGCCCCGAAATCGCCAGCCTCGACGATCTGGCAGGGAAAGAAGTTCACGTACGCGCTTCCAGCAGCTACGCCGAGCACCTGAAAGCTCTCAACCAGCGTTTCGCGACCGAGGGCAAGGCATCGGTTCGAGTGGTGCCCGCGGATGAGCTCCTCGAAGACGGAGATTTGCTCGAGATGGTCGCTGCGGGGCTCATTCCCGCAACCGTCGCGGACAGTTTCATGGTCGACCTTTGGGTCCAGGTGTTTCCCGCGCTGAAGCCGCACCTCGATGTCGCCGTCGCCGCCGGGGGCGAAATCGCTTGGGCCTTCCGCAAGGGAAGCCCGAAGCTCGCCGAAGCGGTGAATGCCTTCGCGAATACGCAGAAGCAAGGAACGCTCGCGGGAAACGTCCTCATCAACAAGTACCTGAAGAGCACCAAATGGGTGAAGAACGCGAGAAGCGAGGAGGATGTCGCCCGATTCCGGTCGATGATCGAGCTCTTCCGGAAATACTCGGCGCAGTACGATTTCGACTATCTCCTCATGGCGGCCCAGGGTTATCAGGAGTCCGGTCTCGATCAATCGAAGAGAAGCCACGTCGGCGCCATCGGCGTCATGCAGGTGATGCCAGAAACGGCGCGGGACAAAGCGGTCAACATTCCGGACATCGAAGGGCTCGAGAGCAACATCCACGCCGGCATCAAATACAACCGGTGGGTGGTCGACAACTTCTACAACGACGAAAAGATGCATCCATTGGACCGCCAGCTCTTCGCCTTCGCGTCGTACAACGCCGGTCCCGGCCGCGTGGCGCGGCTGAGAAAAGAAGCGGGAGAGCAGGGGCTGGATCCGAACCGCTGGTTCAACCATGTGGAGCTCATCGCCGCCAGGCGGATCGGGCGGGAAACGGTTCAGTACGTCGCCAACATCTACAAGTACTACCTGGCATATCAGATGGTGATGCAGCAGGACGCGCTGAGGGAAAAAGCGAAGGCGACGAGTGGCGGGAGCTAGCCGCGGCTCCGCCTAGCGAGAGCCGCCTTCGCGAGACAGCCCCCCCCCGTTCGGGCGGACCGAGCTCGCCGTCTTTTTGGGAAGGCGCTCCTGTACAGTGTCCGTGACGCGCGACTGCGCCGGAGGACCCGGCACGGGCTGAAGGGCCAGGATCTGTTCGTGGAGCTGGCGCAGAGTGTCTTCGAGAGAGCGACGCTCTTCTCGCCACGTCTCGTCCTTCTCTCGCAGCACGTCCTCCAGGTCGATCTGGCTTCGTTCGAGCTCCCCGTATTCTCGTTCGCGCTCTCTTTCGAGACCGGAAGCGCGTTGGAGCTCTTCAGCGAGCCGCTCCTCGACGATATCCCAGTTCTCCCGGAGAGTGGCCAGACGATGGCGATAGGAGGTGACGATTCGCTCGGTTCGGCGACCCCAAACGAGCCAGCCGGCGAGAACTCCCAGGAGCGCCGCGACGGACAAGCACATCCAGATCTCGGCGAGAGAATGGGTCATGCAATACCCCCCGTGGCGGGACGGATCTCGCTCGAGAATGGGCTCGGTTCCGCCACTTCCCTCCTGTGGTCCAGCTGGCCATGCAGCTTTTCCTGCAACCGAGAGACGTGATACCGCTCGCATAGGACAGCGAGGAAGGTGACCAGCATCGCGAGGGCAAGAAAAACGAGGAGTTCGTACGCGTACGCCGGAGAAGCCTGCGCCTGCGGGTGACCTGGCTCGACGCTTGCGCCGTACATGCGATTCGATATTCCTAACCTTCGCTTTGAACGCTAGTTGGAGCGATTCAGGCGCTCCTCGACTCGGATCTTCCGTTTAACTGTTCAGTGACCCCGTGCGTCCCGAGGCGTTCGAGGTGGGGAGGCTCCGTTCCCAACCACGGTTCTCGGCGTCGCCCTCTCCCAAACTTCGGCCGCGTCGAGCTCACTCACCCGAATCGCTCCGAGATGGATTATCCGCCGGGTTTTTCGAGCCAGCCATACGGTGTTTTCTGTACGTGGTATCGGCGCTGCCGCCCGGAGGATCGCCGCGGTTGGGAATGCCGTGTTAACCTCCCCGGCGGGAAACCGTGAGAATCCTTCGCCGCGCTCGAGTGCTCGCTCTGCTGATTGCGTTCCCGGCATCCGGCATGCCGTTGCAGCGGCCGCACCTCCTGACCTCGGCCGACCTCGCGTCGTTCGAGTCGCCCGAGCCCGACCACCGCATCCCCTACGGCGACGACCCGCTGCAGTTCGGAGAGCTCCGGCTCCCCGAGGGACCGGGATCGCATCCGGTCGCGATCCTCATTCACGGCGGATGCTGGCTCTCGGAGTACGACATCACCCATCTCCGGAAGCTCGCGGCGGCAATCACCGGAACGGGGGTCGCCACGTGGGCGCTCGAGTACCGGAGGGTCGGAAACCCTGGCGGCGGCTGGCCCGCAACGTTCCAGGACATCGCGCGAGGCGCGGATCACCTGCGGGTCCTCGCCAAGACCTATCCGCTGGACCTGGACCGCGTCCTCGCCGTCGGCCACTCCGCGGGAGGCCACCTCGCGCTCTGGCTCGCAGCGCGCAAGAAGCTCACCGACCGCGAGCCGTTCCGGGCCGAAAAGCCCGTCTTCCCCGGTGCCGTCCTCGGTCTCGCCCCCGCGCCCGATCTCGCCTATCTCTACGAGCAGGCGGTCTGCGACAGCGTCATCGACAAGCTTCTCGGCGGCTCGCCCGACTCACAGCCCGATCGTTACGCCATGGGCTCACCCATGAGCCTCGTCCCCCTCGGGGTGCCGCAGATCCTCATCCTCGGCCGATACGACGACAACTGGACCCCGGTGGGACGTCGCTACTTCGATAAGGCGAAAGCGGCGGGCGACGACGTGCGCATCCTCGAAGCGCCCGAGTCCGGCCACTTCGAGATGATCTACCCCCGCTCCTCGACCTGGCCGCTCGTGAGAGACGCGATGCAGGAGCTTCTGAAGCGTCTAGAGCGTCGATAGCACGAACTGCACTCCGAGGTAGCCCGAGCCGCCATCATCTCCACGAAACCGTCCCCGCAGGCAATGTCCAAAGTGCCCGACGCGCGGTCTAACGGATGGAGCGGACGTTGCCTTCTTTGCCGCTGTCATCGTGGCAGTATGAAGCCTAACCGGCTTCGGTCAGTTCAGTGCCGCAGCCATGGGGCTGGCCACGCCGCTCATTCCGAGTGGTTGGAGCGACCGGAAGAACGCCACACATAAGAGAAGGTCGCAGGGGACTCATACATGAGAAACCGTTCGTTTCTCGCAGTGTCAGTTGGGTGCCTTCCGCTCTGCTTTCTCGCGCAGACCAGTTTCTCCCGCGTCACTCTTGGTGCGCAATCCGCTCCCCTGACCGAGCGCCGACGTCGCGCAATCTACCTCACCAGACACACTCAAGGTCGTCGTGCTTGGCAGCGGAATGGGACCACGGGTCAACCTGCAGCAATTCGGGGCAAGCACGCTGGTCGAGGCGGGAAGCGTACGCCTGCTTTTCGACTGTGGCCGAGGCGCCACTATTCGCATGACCCAGGCTGGGGTCCCTGTCGGGTCGGTCAGCAGGTTGTTCCTGACACATCTGCATTCCGACCACGTGATCCAGATTCCAGACCTGCTCCTGACCGGATGGGCCGGCGGTGGGCGCACGATTCCGCTGGAGATCTGGGGACCCGAAGGCACGCTCGACATGATGGATCACCTTCAGCAGGCTTTCGGGTTCGACATTCACATGCGCCGCGACGTGGACGAAAAGCGCCCTGCGGAGGGCATCAAGGTGGTCAGCCATGACATCAAAGAAGGCGTGGTCCTGGACGAACAGGGTGTGAGGGTGACCGCGTTTCTGGTCGATCACGGTCTCCTGAAGCCAGCGTTCGGCTACCGGGTCGACTATCGTGGCCGTTCGGTCGTGTTGTCAGGAGATACGCGCGTCTCCGAGAACCTGATCCGGTTTGCCCAGGGTGTTGACGTCCTCGTTCATGAGGTTGTCGACCCGGAGACCAACCGCGAAGGAGAACGGCGCCACACCACGCCCGAACAGGCGGGCCAACTTTTCACCCGCGTGAAGCCTCGACTGGCCGTCTACTCGCATGCGCCCAACACCGAAAGCGTGATCACTCAAACGCGAAAGACGTATGCGGGTCCACTCCTGGGGCCCGAAGACCTGTTGACGATCGAGATTGGAGAGACGATCGACGTTCGCCATTTCGCGCGGTGACTGTTTCACTGCGTCGAATGCGAGGCGACCCAAAAAACTGCTTGCAGCCGACGACGGCCGCCGCGATCATGAGGCCGTTGTTGGCTGAAACCCAGGCGTTGGATCGGTGCCAGAATGAACAGGAGCTTGCAAACGAAGTGTTGCGCGGAGGCTCCTGCTATTGTCTTCCGGTAGATCAACCCCGAGTTTTGCGACAGGGGCCAACTGCGCAGGCGTGACTCCGCCTCTCCGGGGGGTGCGGCTGGAGTGTGGGCTAGAGCGTCGATAGCACCGAGTCGGGCTCCTCCGCCGGGACTCCGTCCACGAGCCGCAGGGTCTGACTCGAGAGCGTCCCGAGGCGCTCACCCGGAAGCACGAATCCGGTGAGATTGACGGGATCGGCGGCCGAGACCTCGAGCGTCTCCCCCGCGCGCTCCTCGCGGCGAAGCGCTCGAAGGAGCTCGACGGCTTCCGGAAGCGCGAACTGCTCTCCGAGGTAACCCGAGACGAATCGTCCGCCGCGGATCTCCCCCCTCGCTTCGAGCCTTCGATAGGCGTGCAGCAGATCGCGCCACGGCGGCGCGAGCGACTCCCGCGCCAGGAGGTCCCGGAACACGACGCCCCATCGGGCGAGCAGCTGCCTCGCGAAGCGCTCGGTCGCGTCTTCGACCACGCGCGCATCCCTCGCGAGGAGCGACCACCTTCCCCGCGAAGCTCGGTGCCGTTCGCGGGTCATGAGGGAACGAAGGGCCCCGAAGCCGTCGGCGGTCACGTCGCCGTGGCCCACGAGCTCCCGCAGCGCCGCCTCCACGTCCTCAACCGACCTCTCGCTGTGCCTCACGATCTCCGAAAGGAACGAAGCTCCGCGGCGGTCCAGGACCGAACGCACGTCCAGTCCGCTTCGGGAAAGGACCTCTTCCTGCCCGTCGTCCGTCTCGCGGAGGGCGACGAGCCAGTCGAGGTCCTCGCGGAAGAAAAGGGCCACGGGAACGACGCGGTTCACGCGGCTCGAGGTCGCCTTCGAAAGCCTCCCCCAGGCGACCTCGCCGGAGAAGCAGAGCTGATCGAGGTACTCCGGCCGGTAGTCGGTGAGCCGCGCGGGGAGAACGTGGCTCTCCCAGGCCGCCGCCGGGACCTCGTAGCCCTGAAGCTGGTAGACCAGGCGCGCGAGCCCCTCGACTCCGTGGAGCCGGGAGCTAGAAGCGACGTGCTGCCAGCGGAGGAGAAACCGCATGAAGTCCGCGGTCGAGACGGGCTCGATCTCGCGCCTCAGCCGGCCGAGCGTGAGACGGTGGATCCGGGCGAGAAGCCGCCGCTGGCACCACTCGATCTCGTCCACCGCGTCCCCGGTGAAGCGGCCGCGGAGGACCTGACCCTCGGCCTCGAGTCTCAAGAGCGCCGACTGAACCAGCCCGTCGCGCAGTCCGAGCTTCTCGACGAAGAAACTCGGCCGGCGCGGTCCCGTCGAATCGAGCCATCCGCGAACGATTGCGGTCGCGGCCTCTTCCGCGCTCTCGACGCTCACTCCGGAGACCGGCGCGAGTGCGGAGGCGACCTCTCCTTCCGGAAATGCCTTCTCGACGAGCGCCCTTCGCTCCGCCGAGAGCCAGAAGACCGACTCCCCCAGGCGAAAGCGCGCCGCCCTCCGGTCGCGCGAGAGATCCTCGAACCAGGACGCCCACTCCGCGGTCTCCGGAGACAGCACCAGAGTGAGGAGCGCGTCGTGGAGCTCGTCAGCGCTCCGGACCAGGGGCCAGGACTCTTCCTCGACGAGGCGAATCGCCGCGGGATCGAGGCGCCCGAGCTCGCTCGCGTCCCCGGCGTCCATCGTGCGCCGCAGCGCAACCGCCCGCGCGCGCCGCTCTTCGAGGGGCGCGTCGTCGAGAAAAGCGTAAGGGTTGGCGTTCACGATCTCGTGGGAAAAGGGCGAAGGCACGACGCTCTCCTTCACCAGACATCGGATTTCCCCGCTCTCGACGCTTTCGAGGATCGATTTCAATCCATCGAGATCCATCGCCTCGTGGAGGCAGTCGGAAATCGTTTCCTTCACCAGCGGGTGGTCGGGAATCCGGACGGGCCCCGCGAGGTTCTCGGCGCAGGCCGCCTGGTCGGGAAAGACCGCGGCGAGGAGATCGTCCGCCCGCATCCTCTGGATGGGCGGCGGCACTTTCTTTCCGCCCCGGAAGCGGGGAATGGCGAGGGAGCGGCAGAGGTTCCAGCGCCAGCGCGCGGTGAACATCGGCGCCGCTAGAAGCGCCTGCGTGAGGACCGGCTCGACGGTTTCCGTTTTCACGAAGGCGGAAACGATCTCGAGAGGAAAGGCGTGCTGTTCGCTCAGCGAAACGATGATCCCGTTGTCGGTCGCCGCCGCCTGGAGCTCGAGGTTGAACGAGCGGCAGAAGCGCTTGCGGAGCGCGAGGCCCCAGGCGCGGTTGATGCGAGAGCCGAACGGGGAGTGGACGACGAGCTGCATTCCGCCCGACTCGTCGAAGAAGCGCTCGATGACCACCGTCGTGAACGAGGGAACGGCGCCGAGGGCGCGCTCGCCCGCCTCGACGTACTCGACGAGCTGGGAAGCCCCGCGGGGACAGAGACCCGCGCCCTCCGTCAGGCCGCGGAGCCGCGCCTCGAGGGTCTCGCCCGAAGCGAGGGCCGCCCGTTCCCGAAGCTCGGATACCTCGCGCGAAAGCTCGATGGTCCGACCAGGGGCCTCTCCCCGCCAGAATGGAACCGAGGGCGGCGCGCCCTTCGCATCTTCCACCCGCACCCTTCCCGACTCCACGCGGCGGATTCGCCAGGAGTGGGTGCCCAGGAGAAAGACGTCGCCGGCGAGGCTCTCGACGGCGAAATCCTCGTCGAGCGTGCCCACGATCTTCTCCTCCGGCTCGGCCACCACGAAGTACGCCGCGTTCTCGGGAATCGCGCCTCCGGAGGTGATGGCGGTGAGCCGCGCGTTTCTTCTTCCGCGCAGCCGTCCGTTCACCCGATCGCGGTGAACGTAGGCGGCGCTCCGTCCACGCGAAGAGGCGATGCCCTCGGAGAGCATGACGACGACGTCCTCGAAATCGGAGCGGGAGAGGTTGCGGTAGGGGTAGGCGCGGCGAAACGCCTGGTACAGATCATCCTCCCCCCAGTCGTCCGCCGCGACCGCGGCCACGATCTGCTGAGCCAGCACGTCGAGGGGGGATTCCGGAATCTCGAGGGCGTCGAGCTCCCCTTTGCGGATTCCGCGAACGAGCGCCGCGCACTCCACGAGCTCGTCGCGGGTGGTCGCGAAGAGCACCCCCTTGGGGGTCGCGGAAAGAAAATGGCCCGAGCGGCCCACGCGCTGCAGGAGAACCGCGAGGGAGCGCGGAGTTCCGATCTGGCAGACGAGGTCGATGGTTCCGACGTCGATCCCGAGCTCGAGAGAGGCGGTGGCGACGACCGCCTTGATGACTCCGCGCTTGAGCTCGTCCTCGGCCCGGAGCCGCAGCCCGCGGGAAAGGCTCCCGTGATGGGCGAGGATCGCCTTCTCCCCCAGCCTTTCCTCGAGATGGTGGGCGACGCGCTCCGAGAGCCTCCGGGTGTTGACGAAGACCAGCGTCGTTTTGTGGGAGGTGATGAGCGCCGCGAGACGGTCGTAGATCTCGGCCCACATCTCGTTGGTGGCCACGGCTCCGAGCTCGTCTCCCGGGACCACGACGGATAGCTCCATGTCCCGGCGGTGTCCGACCTGGACGATATCCGCCTCGGGGCTGAGGAAGCGCGCGACCTCCTCGACCGGTTTCACCGTGGCGGAAAGGCCGATTCGCTGCGGCCGCTTTCCTCCGGCCTCGGTCACCAGACGATCGAGCCTTTCGAGCGAGAGCGCGAGGTGGGCCCCGCGCTTGTCGTCCGCGAGCGCGTGGACTTCGTCCACGATCACCGTGTCGACGCTGCGCAGGAGCTCCCGGCTCTTCGCGGCGGTGAGGACGATGAAGAGCGACTCCGGAGTCGTGACCAGGATGTGCGGCGCCGAGCGGAGCATTTTCTGTCTCTCGGAGGCGGGCGTGTCCCCGGTCCGGACCGCGGTTCGGATCTCGGCAAGCGGGATACCCCGGTTTTCCGAGAGCTCGCGGATCCCCGCGAGGGGAACGTCGAGGTTCTTGTGGATGTCGGTGCTGAGCGCCCGGAGGGGCGAGACGTAGACGACTCGCACGGATTGCGGGAGCTCGCCCTCGCTCGCATTCTTCACGAGGCCATCGATGGCGAGAAGGAACGCGGCGAGGGTCTTCCCCGAGCCGGTCGGAGCCGAGATCAGGACGTCGCGGCCGGAGGCGATGAGGGGCCAGCCCTGGAGCTGCGGTTCGGTCGCGCGCCCGAAGCGCGTCTCGAACCACTCGGCGACCAGGGGGTGGAAGAGCGTCACGGCGCGTCCATTCTACGTCGGTCAGAACGCGACGAAGAACCCGGCGGTGGCGCTTCCCTGGGTAAGGAAGTCGGCCTCGATCTGGGCCAGGCAGCCTCCGGGAAGCGAACAGAGAAAGCCGCCGGACGTCTGGAGGAACGTCGGCCAGACACGTCCCTCGAAACGGAATCCCCATCGCCGGGATACGTACGTCTTGACCCCGAGTCCCGATCCGATGGAGAATCGCCATTCGCTACCCACGTCCTCGACCTTCGGGTCGAACCGCGTCGCGCCCACGGTCAGCGCGAAGTACGGGCGGAGTCGACCCTCCCCGAACTCGACGGCGCCCCCGAGGTGGTAGTACTCGACGGCGAGACCCACCCGGACGTGGCGTGGAAAGAACAGATCGCTGCTCTGGAAGTCGAGAGTGGTGTCCTGCCGGCCGTACAGCGCCTGGATGGTGGCGTCAGGACGAACGCGCCAGTCGACGATGACTCCGTAGGTCACGTCGGGCTCGATCTCGAGACGACCCGGCTGTGACTGGACGTTCCCTCCGAACTGGATTCCGCCGAAAGGCGAGATCTCGAGCCTCCGATCCTGCGCGCCGGCGATTCCCGGAATGGCGAGGAGGCAACAGATTGCGAGATACTTGGGCGCACTGGAGTGCTTCATTGAAGTCATTATCGGCGATTTTTGCTTCGTTTCTGCTGGCAGGTTTCGCCTCGGCCCAGGTGTCGCCGAACCTCGACGCCATCGCCTCGTCGTCCTATCCCGCGAACGAGCCCGGCGCCGCCGTCGTGGTGATGAAGGATGGAGCCGTGCTGCTCCGAAAAGGATACGGCCTCGCCGATCTCGAACAGGGAATCCCGATCGAGCCGGAAATGGTCTTCCGTATCGGCTCGGTGACGAAGCAGTTCACGGCGGCGGCGATCCTGCTCCTGGAACAGGAGGGAAAGCTCTCGGTCAAGGACGATCTGCGCAAGCACCTTCCCGACTACCCCACGTCCGGACGCGTCATTACCATCGAGCATCTCCTCACCCATACGTCGGGAATCCGCAGCTACACCGACATGGAGAGTTTTGGAGAGCACTCGCGCGACGACATGAGCGTCGAGGAGGTCATCGCCCTTTTCGAGAACCAGCCCCTCGGTTTCGAGCCGGGGGAGAAGTACGCCTACAACAACTCGGGCTATTTCCTCCTCGGCGCCATCATCGAGAAGGTCAGCGGAAAGACGTACGAGGCCTTCCTGCGCGAGAAGATTTTCGAGCCCCTGGGGATGTCGCAGACCTACTACGGAAGCGCTTCCCGGATCATTCCGAAGCGGGCCCAGGGATACGACGGCGTCAACGGGGAGTTTCAGAACACCGCCTACCTGAGCATGACCCTCCCCTACGCGGCGGGATCGCTGCTTTCGACCGTCGACGATCTGGCGAAGTGGGATCGGGCCCTGTACGGCACCGAGCTCCTGAGCCGGGCGTCCGTCGATAAATGGTGGAAGCCGTTTCCGCTGGTAAGCGGCGAGTCCACCCACTACGGCTACGGCTGGTCCATTTCCTCCTACGAGAATCGTACCGTCCTGGGCCATGGAGGCGGGATCAACGGATTCACGTGCCACCTGCTGCGGATCCCCGAGGATCGCGTGTTCGTGGCCGTTTTGACCAACCGCAACGACGAAAAAACGAATCCGACGGTCGTCGCCCGGAAGCTCGCGGCGGCGGCCATCGGGAAGCCGGTCCAGCAGTCGACCCGGTCGGTCGCGCCCGGGAGTCTCGCGAAATTTGCCGGCTTGTATCGCACTTCCGCGGGCGTGCGTTATCTGGTCACGCGGGGAGCCGAGGACCTCGTCCTTCGCCGCTACGGCGACGAGCACCCGGAGGGCGGGCGCACGCGGAACCCGGGCCCGAACGAGAGATTGAACCGCACCGCGGGGAAGCTCTCCCCGTCATCCGAATCCGAGTTCCTCGTCGAGGACTCTCTCACCCGGGTGAGGTTCGACGGAGCGAACCGTCTCGTGGTCGAGGATTGGGGACGAATGGAGCGGGCCGAGCGAAGCGACGAGCCGTTCGACGACGAATCGAGAGTGCTCGCCGCCGTCCGGCAGCTCTTCGAGGGGGTGACCGCCAAGGACGGGGAAGCGATGCGTGCCGTTCTCGATCGCGACGCCCGTCTCGTCCGCACCGAGACCCGGGACGGCCGTCCCCGGACCCGGCCCATGTCCGCGGCGGACTTCGTCACCCGGATTCTCGAGCACGACGGGCCGCCGCTCCGCGAGAAAATCTGGAATCCGGAGGTTCGACTCGCCGACAATCTCGCCACGGTGTGGGTCCCCTACGCCTTTTACGCGGGAGACCGTTTGACTCACTGCGGCGACGACGCCATCCAGCTCGCGAAAACGGATGTGGGCTGGCCCGGTTGGAAGATCATCGCCATGGCCGACACCCAGAGGACCACGGACTGCAACCCGCCGTAAGGCGGCCCGAGGCCGAGTGTTCGTCGACAAGCAGAAGTTCGCATTCGTCGAAGGACTCGAAGCGGCGTGGAAGGAAGTTCGGGACGAGTGCCTGTCTCTGCCGACGGATAGTTTCGAGCCGTGGGTTCAGCGTGAGATGTATGGCGAGGGGTGGGACGTCTACGGCCTCGTCGCCTTCGGAGAGCGCATCGAGTCCGCGCTTTCGTCTTGTCCGCGCACGGCGACCCTTCTGGCCGGCGTGCCCGGGATGACAACGGCCGGGTTCTCTCGTATGGCCGCAGGGACCCGGATCCAGCCGCACGTGGGTTGGGTTCGTACGGTATACCGGCTGCACCTGGGGCTCGTAGTGCCTGCGGACTGTTCTCTGCGAGTCGGTGACGAGACTCGTTCCTGGGTCGAAGGTGAGTGCTTGATTTTCGACGACACCGTGGAGCACGAAGCCTGGAATCGGACGAGAGAATCGCGTATCGTTCTCCTGCTCGATTTCCTTCGACCCGGGGTGGCCGATCCATCCGTCGATGTCGCGCCGAGCGAAGTGAAGGCCGCGATTCGGCGGCGCTTCACCAAATGAGCTCAAATGCGAAAGCAAAGGAGACCCCTGCCCCCATGCGATTTCATGCCGCTTCCATTCTGATCGTTCTTGCCGTCACCGTACCCTCTCCCGCCGAGGAGGGTCGCATGCCCGGCTACCGCCGCGAGAGCGAAGCGGCGCAGCGCGAGCTGGAGGCGAAGCTCCAGGCCATCCCCAATCCCGAGAACCTCCGCGAATACATGAAGCGACTCTCGGCTCGCCCCCACCACGTAGGCTCCGCTTACGGTCGCGAGAACGCGGACTGGATTCTCTCGAAGTTCCGGGAGTGGGGTCTCGAGGCCGAGATCGAAACGTTCGATGTTCTCTTCCCGACGCCGAAGATGCGGGTGGTAGAGCTGGTGGCGCCGACTTCGTTCAAGGCCCGACTCGATGAGCCGGTTCTCGCGGAGGATCCGACGTCGAACCAGAAATCCGAGCAGCTTCCCACCTATAACGCCTATTCGCGTGACGGCGACGTGACGGCGCCTCTGGTCTACGTCAACTACGGCCTTCCCGCCGACTACGAGCGCCTCGAGCGCCTCGGCGTCTCCGTCGAGGGAGCCATCGTGATCGCGCGCTACGGCATGTCCTGGCGGGGCATCAAACCGAAAGTCGCGGCCGAGCACGGAGCCGTCGGCTGCCTGATCTATTCCGATCCGCGCGACGACGGCTACTTCGGGGGCGAGGTCTTTCCCGAGGGCCCGATGCGTCCCAAGGACGGCGTACAGCGCGGAAGCGTGATGGACGCGCCCCTGTATCCAGGAGACCCCTTGACCCCCGGCGTCGGCGCGACCAAAGACGCCCGACGTTTGACCGTAGCCGAGGCGCCGACTCTCACGAAGATTCCGACACTCCCCATCTCCTACGGCGACGCCCAGCCTCTCCTCGAAGCCCTGGGCGGACCGATTGCTCCGGTGGAGTGGCGCGGCGCGCTCCCCATCACCTATCACGTCGGCCCCGGGCCGGCGAGAGTCCATCTCCAGGTCGAGGCCAACTGGGACATCAAGCCGGTGCACAACGTCATCGCGCGGATTCCGGGCGCCGTCCATCCCGACGAGTGGATCCTCCGCGGCAATCACCACGACGCCTGGGTCAACGGCGCCGAGGACCCGGTCTCGGCGATGGTGGTGATGCTCGAGGAAGCGCGAGCTCTCGGGACGCTGGTGAAGCAGGGGTGGCGGCCGAAGCGCACCATCGTCTACTGCGCCTGGGACGGTGAAGAGCCCATGCTCCTCGGCTCGACGGAGTGGGCGGAGGCGCACGCCGAGGAGCTCCAGAAGCACGCGGTCGCGTACGTCAACAGCGACGGCAACGGCCGCGGCTACCTCGGTATGGGCGGCTCCCACAGTCTTCAGAGCTTCATCAACGGCGTCGCCCGGGAGGTGACGGACCCCGAGAGCGAAGTCTCGGTCGTTCGCCGGGAGCAGCTTCGCCGCATCGCGAGGGCGACGACACCGGAAGCGCGGGAAGAGCTGCGGCGCCGCACCGATCTCCCCATCGATGCCCTGGGGAGCGGAACCGACTACACCGCTTTCCTCGACCATCTCGGAATCGCGACCCTCGACCTGGCCTATGGCGGAGAGGACGAGGGCGGCATTTACCACTCCATCTACGACGACTTCTACTGGTACACGCGGTTCTCCGATACCGACTTCGTGTACGGACGCGCTCTCGCCCAGACGGTCACGACGGCCGTAGTGCGTCTCGCGGGCGCCGAGATCCTGCCGTTCGACTTCCAGCCCCTCGCCCAGACGGTGAGAGGCTACGTGAAGGAGCTCAAGGCGCTTCAAGAGAGTCGGCAGATGGAAGTCCGGGAGCGCAACCTCCAGATCCAGGAGGGCCTGTTCCGGGCGACGTCCGACCCCAGGCGGCCCACCGTCGCGCCGCGGGAAGAGGAAGTGCCACCGCATCTGAACTTCGCCCCCCTGGACAACGCCGTCGACCTCCTGGAGCGAAGCGCCGGCCGTTATGCCGCGGCGGCGGACTCGGTACTGTCGTCCGACGAGCCGCTTCCCGGAGACGCGGTGCGGGCACTGAACCAGAAGCTCAAGGAGAGCGAGCGCCGGTTGACGAGCCCCGAAGGTCTTCCCCGTCGTCCCTGGTTCAAACACCTGCTCTACGCTCCCGGCGTCTATACCGGCTACGACGTGAAAACCGTTCCCGGGGTTCGAGAGGCGATCGAGCAGAAGCGCTACGCCGAGGCGAACGACGAGATCGTACGGGTCGCCAAGGCTCTCGAGAACGAAGCGGCCCTCGTCGACTCCGCCGCCTCCGACCTGGAAGCGATGCGGCGATAGATGGTATAGAAGAGACCCATGGTGAGAACACTCGTCATCGCTCTTCTTCTGTTCGTCGGCACGAACGGCGCGGCCCAGACCCTAGAGCTTTCGAACGCCACCATCGCGGACATCAACGCCGCCTTCGATGCCGGGACGCTCACGTCGGAGAAGCTGGTGGCGCTCTATCTCGCCCGGATCGCCGCCTACGACGAGGCGGGGCCGAAGCTCAACGCCGTCCTGACGCTGAATCCGAAGGCCCTCGACGAGGCGCGCTCGCTCGACCGGGAGCGCAAGTCGAAGGGCCGGCGTTCGCCGCTGCACGGAATTCCCGTGGTCCTGAAAGACAACATCGACACCAGAGACCTTCCCACGACGGCGGGCTCCTTCGTTCTCGCGGGCTCGCACCCGCCGGACGACGCCTTCCTCGTGAAGAAGTTCCGGGAGGCCGGCGCGGTCATCCTCGCCAAGGTCAACATGAGCGAGTTCGCCTCGGGCGACGCCATGAGCTCCATCGGCGGCGCCAGCTTGAACCCGCACAACGTCGATCGTTCTCCCTCGGGCTCGTCCGGCGGCACCGGCGTCGCCATCGCCGCGGGCTACGCTCCCGTCGGAATCGGCACCGATACCGGCGGCTCTATCCGCGGGCCCTCCGCGGCGAACGGGATCGTCGGTCTCAAGCCCACTCACGGTCTCGTGAGCCGCGACGGGATCGTGCCCCTCGCGCTCTCGTTCGACACCGCCGGTCCCATGGCGCGCCACGTGTACGACGTCGCCGTGACCCTCGGGGTGATCGCGGGCGTCGATGCCGCCGACGAAGCCACGCGGAAGAGCGAAGGCAAGGCCGAGGCCGACTACACGAAAGCCCTCGACCCCAAGGCGCTCGCGGGCGCGCGCATCGGAATCGCAAGGGATTTCATGGGCCAGGACCCGGAGTTCGACTGGATCGTCGAAGCCTCCCTCGATGCCATGCGCGCCGGCGGGGCCACGGTCGTGGACGTGAAGTTTCCGAAGTGGCTCCTCGACTCGCGGGAGGAGCTCTATTTCACCATCCGCCATCGCGAGTTCAAGGCCCAGATCGCGGACTATCTGAGGACGCTCGGACCGGAGTATCCCAAGACTCTCGCGGAGCTCCTCTCCCGATCGAAGGCGATGACCGCGCCCGGCGACGGCGGATCCGTTCCGAACCCCGTTCGCTGGAAGCTCCTGGAGCGCGAGGAGGCGAGCGGCACGCTCGAGGATTACGACTATCTCGCGGTGCGCGATCACGTGCTGCCCCTGATGCGGGCGATGATCGAGGGAGCGATTAAGAAGGAAACGCTCGACGCCATCGTCTACCCCACGTCGCCGCGCCGTCCCGGGCGTACGGATGAGGATCCCCATCCCGGCGCGCCGCAACCGCTCTCCCCGGTGAACATCGCGAACCTGACCGGGTTCCCGGACCTGGTGGTTCCCGCGGGCTTCACCGGCCGGGGCCTCCCGGTGGCAATCTCGTTTCTGGGCGTCGCTTTCAGCGAGCCCCGTTTACTCGCTCTCGGATACGCTTTCGAGCAGGCGACTCACGCCGTTCGAACGCCGGTAAACGCTCCGCCTCTCGCGGGTGAGACCCTCCATCATTAAGTACGACTCGGCCGGGTTTGCGGGTGATGTTTCAGACGCGTCTTCGTTTCGAGCTTCTGGGTGTCGTGGTGCTGGGCGCGTCCGCCGTTTCCGCGTCGATAGCCGCGGCGCGGGCGGGGGCCCAGAGCCAGACCTATCCCGGGCTTGCACAGGATGCGAACGCGGAGCTGCCTTCCGTCCGACTCTTCTACGTCGACAGCGGCGGCAACGGAGTCCCCGTCGTGTTTCTGCATTCCGCAACGGGCAGCAGCCGGGTCTGGCAGTACCAGGTGCCGGCGTTCACCGCAGCCGGCTATCGTGTCATCGCATACGACCGGCGTGGGTACGGGCGCACCGTCGTGCACGAGGGGGGATCGGAGCCGACGACGGCGGCAGACGACCTCGAAGCTCTCAGGAAGCATCTTGGCATCGAACGGTTCCACCTCGTGGGCACCGCCGCCGGCGGCATGGTGGCGACCGATTACGCGCAGTCGTTCCCCGACCGGCTGAGAAGCGTCGTGATTGCCAACAGTATCGTCGGCGTACAGGACGAGGATTACCTGCGCCTCGGGCAACGCATACGACCCCCGGAGTTCCAGCAGTTGCCTCCGGATTTCCGGGAGCTGGGTCCGTCCTACCGGGCCGCGGACCCTGAAGGCACGAGACGCTGGCTCGACCTCGAGCATCTAAGTCGCGCGCCGGGGCCGCCGCCTCCGGCACAAAGCTGGAAAACCCGGACCACGTTCGAGTCGCTCGGCGCAATCCAGGTTCCCACGCTGCTGATCACCGGCGACGCCGACCTGTACGCTCCGCCGCCCGTGATGCGGCTCGTGGCGGAGAAAATCCCCCATTGCCAGATGCTGATCGTGCCCGAGGTCGGACATTCGGCGTATTGGGAGCAGCCGGAGGTCTTCAACCGCGCCGTCCTCGAGTTCATCGGAAAAAAGTAGGCAGCGGCAGCGGCCCGGTTTCGAGGCGCCCGGTCGATCTGGGGCAGCTAACTCACCCGGGGCTGATTCTTCGCCACCGAGAAGAAGTCGTACCAGCTCGAGTCGGCGCCTCCGTAAATCCGCCCGACTTTGACGTCGAGAAGATAGGGCCGCCCTTCCGCCACGGCGCGCAGACACCGAGCGAGGGCCGCCTGGAGCTTCCCCGGATCTTCGACGCGCTCCCCCTCTACGCCGTATCCTTTGGCGAGCGAGACGTTGTCGATCTGAGGCGAGCCGAGGGAGCAGCCGATGTACTTCCCGGTCGCCGCGGCCCGCCTTCCGTAGGCGTGGAGGTACCGCCGGTTCGCCTGATACTCCCCGTTGTTCCAGACGATGATCCCGATCGGAATCTCGTAGCGTGCGGCGGTCCACAGGGCCTGGATTCCGAACTGGAGACTCCCGTCGCCGACGAGAGCGACGACCTGCTTGTCGGGCTTCGCGATCTTCGCGCCTACGGCGGCAGGTACGCCCCAGCCGAGAACGCCTCCGCAGGAGGTGAGGTTCCGCCGCCTCTCGCCTTCTTTCCTCGTGTGATCGATGTCGAAATAGGAAGGAAGGTAGAACTCGGCGGTGATGAGCTCGGTGACGGCGATGGCGTCGGGATCCAGAGCGCGATTGACCTCGATCATCAGCCGCTCGACCGAAGCGGGATCGTCGTTCCACTTCTTCTCTCCGTCGGCGTCGAGCTTTCGTCGTCGCTCGAGGTGGTACTCCTGGACCTTCCGACGCCGCTCGTCGATTGCCGTCGTTTTCAGGTTCCGTTTCTTCAGCTCCTCGACAATCGCCGCCGCGGCGACGCGCGGGTTGGCCATCATCGCGAGGTCCACAGGGTAGCTCCTTCCGATCTCGGAAGCGTCGAGGCCCGTATGGATGACCTTCGTCGTCCGCGGAACGAGAGGAACCGGAGAGTGCGCTCCCAGCGAGAACATCGTCCCCCCGACGCTCCAGTAAACGTCGAAATCCTTGGGGTAGTGGGGGTCGGTGGTGAACATTCCCGCATAGTGAGGGTGGGTCGAAGGAAACGTCATCGGAGCGTGGGCGGCATAGACTTCCTTGAACACCGGAGCCCCGAGAATCTCGGCAATCTCCATGAGCTCGTCGGCTCCGCCGAAGCGGTTCACTTCCTTTCCCTCGGTGATGACGGGGAAGGAGGCTCCGGCGAGGAGGTCCGCCGCCCGCTTCACCGCCTCCTCGCCGGGAGCGACCTCGAGGTCGAGCTCCGAACGGGAGCGCGGAAGGATTTCCGCGCGGGCAACGGGAGCTTCCCACATGTCCTTGGAGAAGGTGACGAAGCTCGGCCCGCCCGGCGGCACCTGCGCGAGGAGAAACGCCCGGCGCATCGTGTCGGGAATGGACTCCGGACTGAGGACGTCCCAGGTCCACTGGGTGTAGTCCTTGGGAAACTGGTGGAGGTTCACTGCCTCGAGAAAGGCGTTCGTACCCCGAACGTCCGTGGATTGATCCCCGACGGTCACCACGATGGGGACGCGGTCCTTGAATGCGTTCACCATCGGGCCGAAGGCGTAGCCGGCGCCCGCGATCGAATGGAGCAAGACCAGAGGGGTCTCTCCCGAGGCTCGAGCGTAGCCGTCGGCCATCGACATCACCGAACCTTCGTGGAGACCGGTGACGAAGTGGAGGGCCGTGCGATCGACGAGAGCATCGAGGAACCCCACCTCTTCGGACCCGCCGAGGCCGAAGACATAGGGAAGCTTCCACTCCAGGAGAAGCTCCGCCATCACCTCGCCGCCCGTGAGGTTCTCGACGATCCGGCCGGGCGAGTCGCTCGAGGCCGAAAGGGTGCCTGCCATCTTCGAGGCGGCGACACCCGCCGCACCGGTCTCGGCGATTCTCGACAAGAACGCGCGGCGGCCAATCTTCCTATCGAGGAATAGTCTGGCGATTTCTCTCATTGGGAACCTCCCGACTCAATCCGTTCCTCCCGCCTTCCGCAGGAGGTCTGCGACCTCGGTGTGACCTCGCTCCTGCGCCGCCTTCAGCGCCGTCCAACCGTTCGAGGCGCGCTGGTTCACCTCGGCGCCTGCCGAAAGGAGCGACCGCACCAGCTCCGCGTTTCCGAAGCGCGCCGCCTCGAGGAGGGGGAAGTTGCCGCTCTTCGAGGCGAGATCCGGATCCGCGCCCGCCTTCAGGAGGATCGCCGCTTCGGCCGCGCGGCCTCGCGAGCAGACGAGAAGAAGCGGAGTGCGTCCGCGGCTGTCCCGTCCATCCACCGAGGCGCCCGCCTCGAGAAGGATCTTCATCGAACCGATGTGCCCTGAGGAACAGGCGATGATCAGAGGGGTTTCTCCACCGGTATCCCGCCCGTTCACGTTCGCCCCCCGGCTCAAGAGCTCGCGGACCTTCGCTTCGTCGCCTTTCCGCACGGCCTCGAGGAGCATGAGCTCGAGCTCCGTGGTATCGGAAGGGAGCATTTCCCGGGCGGGAGTCGCCTCGGGATCGGGAGAGCGCGAGGAAGGGCTCGAGACCTCGCCGGTGAACCGCTCCACCGTCTCGGGGAAGAAGAAGTAGACAGCGAGGGCGGCCAGCAGGACGAGAATGAAGAGCTTCAGCACAGCGCCCTCATTCTACGTTAGGTGTTGAGCGTCCAAGAGTTCGCTCCAGCTCGGCTCGGGTCAGCGAACGGCTGCGGCCGGATTCGAGTTCTCCCAGCCGGATCGCGCCTACGCGCTCCCGGTGAAGACTCACCACGGGATAGCCCAGGAGCTCGAACATCCTTCGGATCTGTCGATTTCGACCCTCCCGAAGAACGATCCTCGCCGTCGTCGTCTCCTCTTCGCGCTCGAGGATCTCGCATCGAGCGGGACGCGTTCTCCGTCCGTCGAGAAGGACGCCCTCATCGAAGCGTGCGGCATCCTCCAGGCGGAGGTGTCCGCGCACGGTGACGATGTATTCCTTCTCGACGGCTCCACCCGCCTCCGTAATCAGGGAGGCGAGATTGGTATCGTTGGTGAAGACGAGGAGGCCCGAGCTATCGGCGTCGAGCCGGCCAGCCGCCTGAACCCGGGGCAGACCCGCGGGGAGGAGGTCATAGGCCGTGGGCCGGCCTTCGGGGTCGCGCGCCGTAGTGACATGGCCCACGGGCTTGTTCAGGACGATGTAGATCTTCCGCGCCGCGCGAATGGGCTTTCCGTCGACCAGGATCCTGCTGCGCTCTGGGTGGCAGGGAAGCTCGGGATCGCGGACCACCCGACCGTCGATCGAGACTCTCCCCTCCTTCACCATCGCCCGGGCTTCGGAGCGAGAGGCCAACCCGTACTTGGACAGCCAGCGGGCGAGAGCATGGGGACGAAGTCTCACGGAGTCGCGCCGCATGGTTCGCCATCCGACAGTTTCTGATAATCTCGTCGGTCCGGAAAGCGAGAGCGCCCTATGACGATGACGAGACTTCTGACCGATTTCACCGTGCTCACGTTCGACTGCTACGGCACCCTCATCGACTGGGAGACCGGCATCTGGGATGCGCTTCAGCCGCTTCTGATGGAGAACGGATGCGAGGAGGTCACGCGCGAGACGGCCCTCGCCGCTTTCGGTGCCGAGGAGTCCGACCAGGAGGCGCGCGCTCCGGCGATGCGATATCCGGAAGTCCTCTCGCGCGTGCATCGCGCCCTGGCGAAGCGCTTCGGGCTCCTGACCCGCGAGGAGCTCGATTCGACGTTCGGAGCGTCGCTTCCGCAATGGCCCGCGTTTCCCGATACCGCGGAGGCCCTGCGAGCCCTCAAGCACCGGTACCGGCTGGTGATTCTCTCGAACGTCCACCGCGAGGGTTTCGCCCTCTCGAACCGGAAGCTCGGCGTGCGCTTCGACGCGATCTATACCGCCGAGGAGATCGGCTCCTACAAGCCTTCACCGAGGAACTTCGAGTTCCTGCTGGAGCGACTGCGATCGGATCTCGGAGCCGCGCCGCGACGAAGTCCTCCACACGGCGCAGAGTCTGTTCCACGACCACGTGCCCGCGCGCGTCTTCGGTCTCGCGAACTGCTGGATCGACCGCCAGGGCCTCTCGCGCGGAGGCTCCTCTGGCGCCACGGCGAAAGTCCGCGAGCGGCCGGACGTCGACTTCGTCTATCCGACGCTCGGGGCTCTCGCCGAAGCGGTCGAAGCTACCGCGCGCGGTGCAGATCGATGAGCCCGGCGCCGATGTCGTTGTTCCTGCTGGGGTAGCCGACGAGGTCCGTCGCCTCCTCGAGGGCCCGCCTCAGGTCGGAAACGCTCATTCCGGGATTCGCCGCGAGAATGAGGGCCGCCGCGCCCGAGACGTGGGGGGTCGCCGCCGAAGTGCCGGGGAACGGGTCGCCGTAGGAGACGGTCGAGACTCGATCGGGGCCGGCGACGTCGGGCTTCACCCGGCCGTCCGCCGTCGGACCGCGGGAGCTGAAACCCTCCAGCGTGCGCGTGTCCCATCCGATGGCCGCCACGGCGACTGCGCCGCGGGCGTCCGCGGGAAGCGTCAGCGTGCCGATACCCGTGCCCTGCGAAGGATCGATCCCCGCCGAGCTCCAGACCCAGAACCGCTGTCCGGGGTTGAGCGGACTCGCGGGATCGTGGTGAACGATGACGAGCGCGAGACCGCTGTGCTCGAAACTCACGGTCTCCACCGGATCCTGGCTGCCGTTCTGGAGATCGGCGCTGGCGGCAATGATGTTGGGGTTCGTGGACGAAAGGTCGGGGTTGCTGAGAAAGCCCTCGGTGACGACGAACAGATCGTAGTCATGGAAGCTGCCGCCGAAGCTGTCGTCCCAGCGAAGGGTGACGGTAGCGCCGCCCTCGACTCCGATCGGAAGGATCTCTCCACCCGGGACGTCGAGATAGTCGTTGGCGTTCTCGTCGCGCCAGGGACCCTGGAAATACTTCTCGGCCTCGTTGCCTCCCGCGGTGACGAACAGCACTCCGCGCGAAGCCGCTTCGTCGACCTTTCGCGCGAAGAAATGATTGCCGTCGGGCGCGTAGATGTTGTCGAACCCGGCGGAGTGGCTGATGATGTCGACGCCGAGGTTCACCAGCTCGTCGACCGCGGCCGCCCAGGTGACCTCGTCCTCGAAGCCCGCGAGCACCAGAGTCGCTCCCGGGGCGACGTCGTGAATGATCTCGGCGCAAGCGGTTCCATGTTGTTCCTCGTATTGAGAGAGCCGCTGCAGAACGAAATCGGTCGCCAGTAAATCCGCAGGAAGCTCCGACCCGACGAGGTCGGCCGCGCCCTTGAACCCGACGTCCAGGATGCCGATCCCGACGCCCGTACCGTCGGTGCCCTTGCGGCTCCGGTAGTCGGGAGCGTGAATGGTATCGTCTCCCTGCGACGTGAGCTTCTGGTTCGGCTTGAAGGGCGTGCGCATGCGCTGAATGCTCGGGTGTCTCGAGAGGTTGCGCAGCGCGCCCGCGGGGACCTTGACTTTGACGAGCTCGCCGGAAGAGGCCTCGACCGTGCCTCCGGAATCCCGAACAGCCGACTCCACGTCCAGCGGAATCGATTCGGGCGCGAGAACGATGACCGCCGTCACCATCTGCCTGGACTCGTCCACCCACTGCGAGCCGCGCGACGAGAGACGTTCACCGCGCTCGGCGGCGACCGCCATGCGGTGGAGCTCCGACGAGAGCTTCCCCTGGTCGCGCTTGTCCTGCGCTGCACCTTCGAGCGAAATCGCGAGGACCAGAAAAGCGGAAACGCACGTAGCCTTACGCCACAGAGCCGACATGGACTTCCTCCAACCAACCTTTGGGGGACGGGATCTTTCGGGTGTTGTTCCTAGAGATGGACCTCTTCCAAGTTACGCGGCTTCCAGCGTTTTGTCAAACGCTCAGCGCCTGCCCGCGAACTCGAAGAGCTGGAACGACTGCGGCACGTGGAAGCTCTCCTGGCCGGTGGGGGACCAGGAGGCGAAGATCGCGCCTTCGGCCGGCTTCTTCGCCCCCTGTGGCCGCTCGATGCGGTAGACGTTGAAGCGCCACCGGTCGCCCGGTTTCGGCGGCAGGTAGACGTTCGCCGCCGAAGGCAGCGGCCGGAATCCCGACCAGGGCACGAACATCGCTCCGGTCCAGCCCACCTCGGTCCGACGGACGACTCGACTCTGAAGTCCGGCGAGGTCGAAAGCCAGATCCCCTTCTCTCTCGGGGACGACCCGGACCATGCGGACGTCGCAGACCACGTTCGCCGGGCTCAGCTCGATCTCCGCGTAATTCGTGCCCGATGCGTCGAGGTCGAGAAATATCTCGACCACCTCCTCCTCCCAGAGGTGCTGATCGCGCTTCGTCATGGTGTGCCACGGTTCGGGATCCGCCACATCGAATCGGAGGTAGAGACCGGCGTCGCTCCAGAGCGCGCGGAACCCGGTTCGATAGCTCGAGGGTCCGAAGGAGAGTCGCTCCGCGGTTCGCCAGTCGTCGTCGTCTCCGGCGAGAAGCCGGTCGGTCTCCGCGTTCGTCGCTTCGACCCGGTAAAGCCCCTCGGCCGCGACCGCCAGCGCCAGGGAAAGAACCAGCCCCATCGCCGCCATGCGGGAAGCCTAGCACGAGCGGCCGCTGGCGGGGACCTCCCCGGACTGCGTATTCCCTAGGGCGGGCGGGTGAGGAAACCGGCTCCCGCAGGAGGAACGAAATGCAACGGCAAACCATGGAAGCCAGAGAGCCCACGCGGAAGCCGATGCCATCATGAGCTCCATCGCCAGGCTTCGCTCGAGCTACGACGTCGTGGTCGCGGGCGCCCGGGTCGCGGGCGCCTCGACCGCGATGCTGCTCGCCCGCCGGGGCCTGAGGGTCCTCGTCGTGGAGCAGGGCCGCTACGGAAGCGACACGCTGTCGACGCATGCGCTCATGAGGGGCGGCGTTCTCCAGCTGCACCGATGGGGAGTGCTGCCCCGCATCGAGGCCGCGGGAACGCCCTGTATCCAGAGCACCTCGTTCCATTACGGCGACGAGGAAATCACGATCGCGATCAAGCCGAGAAACGGGATCCGCGGCCTGTACGCGCCGCGCCGGAAGCTTCTCGACGCCGTTCTCGTCGACGCGGCCAGGGACGCGGGGGCCGAGGTGGTGCATGGAGTGCGCCTCGTCGACCTGATGCGCGCCGACGACGGACGCGTCGTGGGGGCCGTGGTCGAGGAGTCGGGCGTCGGCTCCGTTCCCATCGGCGCCGAGATCGTCATCGGCGCGGACGGCTTCCGTTCGAAGGTGGCGACCCTCGTGGGGGCTGCGCCTTACCGGCTGGGACGAAACGCCTCGACGTTTCTCTATGGCTACTTCTCCGGTCTCGACGTCGAGGGAAACCACTGGTACTACCGGCCCGGCGTCATGGCCGGAGCGATTCCGACGAACGGGGGTGAGGTCCTGGTCTGCGGCGGCGCTCCTGAAGCCCGTTTCTGGGACGAATTCCGCTTCGACCTCGAGGAGGGACATCGCCGCCTGCTGCGGCAGGCGGCGCCCGAGCTCTCGGAAGCCCTCGCGCGCGCGAAACGATTGGGACCCGTCCGCGGGTTCCCGGGAGAGCCGGGGTCCCTTCGACGGAGCTTCGGGCCGGGCTGGGCGCTCGTCGGCGACGCGGGTTGCTTCCGCGATCCGGCGACGGCGCACGGAATCACCGATGCCTTCCGCGACGCCGAGCTCCTGGCGCGGGCCGTGGAACGGGGTACCGAGCGCGCCCTCTCCGAGTATCAGAGCCTCCGCGACGACCTGGCCCTCGGGCTCTTCGAGGCAAGCGACGTCGTCGCCGGGTACGATTGGGACCTCGAGAGGCTCAAAGAGACGCACCTCTTCATGAGCGAAGAGATGAACCGGGAGGTGTCGTTCCTCAACGAGCTCGACTCCGGGAGCGCCGGCGAGCTAAAGCGCCGGACCGCTTGAGCCCGTTTCCTCCCGCTCTTCCCGCAGGAGGACGTAGCTTCCGCTGGCGACGACGATTCCGATCCCGAGCCAGGTCCAGCGATCGGGCAAATCCCCGAACCCGAAGTAGCCGATGAGGACCGCCATCACGATCTCGCTGTAGCCCAGAGGAGCCAACACCGTCGCCGGCGCGCGCTCGAACGCGAGGATGAGGAGGTAATGGCCGAGAGCGGCGACGAGGCCGATTCCCGCCATGAACGGGAGGTCCGAAGCACTCGGAGGAACCCAGAACGCGGGCGACAGAACGCTCAAGACGACGGCGCCGAAGACCGCGGTATAGGCGAGGGTTACCAGTGGGTGCGCCGTGCCCGAGAGCTTGCGAGTGGCGATGAAGTACAGGGAGTAGGCGCCGCCGGCGGCGATCGCGAGGAGGGCTCCCCAATCGAAGGCGACGAACCCGGGCCTCAGGATCACGAGAATTCCGGCGAGCCCGACCGTCACCGCGATCCAGAGCCGGGGCTCGAAGTGCTCACCGAGAAGCCAGGGGGAGAGGAGCGCCACCAGGAAGGGATAACAAAAGAAGAGCGCGAGCGTGTCGGCCAGAGGAATCCGCGCGAGTGCTCCGAAGAAGAGCGCCGTCGCCAGCATGAGAAACGCGCCGCGGGCGATCTGGAGAAGGGGTTTCTTCGGCCAGAGCTCGCGCCGGTCGAACTTCAGAAAGACGATGGGCAGAAGGACGAGGAGGTGGACGACGAAGCGACACCAGGTGAGCTGCCAAGGCGAGTATCGCGGGCTCAGGTACTTCGCGAACCCGTCCATGAGCGGAACGATCTGCGTCGCTCCGATCATGAGGAGGATCCCCGCCCCGGTCGAACGATTTGCCACTATGGCAGCGCGAACGTGAAGAGAGCGCTTCCGGAGGACATCGACACGTACTGCTTCCCCTTCACTTCATAGGTGATGGGAGCGGCGTACATCGCGGCTCCCCCGCCGATGCCGCCGAGGCCGTCGCCCCCGAGGTAGACGCGGAAGAGCTCCGCTCCGGTATCGCCGTCGAGAGCGTAAAAGTAGCCCTCGTGGCTTCCGGCGAAGACGATGCGAGAAGCGGTCGAGAGCACCCCCGCCATCGGCTTTCCCACGAGCTCGAGATCCCACACTTTCTTTCCCGTCTTCGGATCGAGCGCGCGGATGACGCCGTGTCCGGGCTCGTCCTCGAGGATGGCGACCTGTCTTCCTCCGTAGAACGGCTCGCCCGGACGGTACTCGTCCTCGCCTTTCACGTAGAGTCCCGGTCCCTCCCACGCGGCGATGTAGAAGAGCCGGGTCTCGGGGTTGTACGACGGTGAGAACCAGTTGGTGGCTCCGATGGCGCTCGGCCAGACGACGACCCCGGCTTCGCTGGGGTCGATACCCGGAAGACGGATCGGTCTTCCGTTCTCGTCGAGCCCCTTGGCCCAGGTCTGCTTCACGTAGGGCACGCCGAAGAGGAAGCGGCCCGTCTCACGGTCGAGGACGTAGTAGAAGCCGTTCCGGTTGCCCCAGTAGACGAGCTTCCTCCGCTGGCCCTCCCACTCGTCGTCGACGAGGACCGGCACCTGGACCGCGTCCCAATCGTGCACGTCGTGGGGCACGAACTGGAAGTGCCACCGGAGCGCTCCGGTGTCCGCGTCGAGGGCGATGGCGGAATCCGCGTAGAGGTTGTCGCCGAGCCGGGCGTCTCCGTTCCAGTCCGGGGCGGGATTGCCGGTGCCCCAGACGACGAGGTTCGCCTCGGGGTCGTAGGAGCCCGTCACCCATGTGGGCGCTCCTCCCGTCTTCCACGAATCTCCGGACCAGGTCTCGTTCCCCGGCTCTCCCGGACCGGGGACGGTTTCGAACCGCCACCGCCTCTCGCCGGTCTCGGCGTCGTAGGCATCGAGAAAACCCCGGATCCCGTACTCCCCGCCCGCGATTCCCGTGAGGACCATGTCCTTGATCGAGAGCGGCGCGCCGGTGACGGCGTAGCCATGCTCGTAATCCGCGACCTCGACGTCCCAGACGACGTCCCCGGTTCGGGAGTCGAGCGCGAGGAGGTGGGCGTCGAGAGTTCCCAGGTAGAGCTTATCGCCGTACATGGCGAGGCCGCGGTTCACCCGACCGCAGCAGGCGCGGATGTCGGTGGGAAGACTGCGCCGGTAGCGCCAGAAGACGCGGCCGGTCGCGGGGTCGAGCGCGGCGACGTCGCTCGGAGGCTCGGTCAGGTACATGACGCCGTCGACGACGAGCGGCGTGGTCTCGACCTGCGCGTTCCTCATCTGGTGCACCCAGGCGAGGCGAAGCTCCTTCACGTTCTCGCGCGTCAACTGCCGCAGCGGACTGAAGCGCCAGCCTTGATAGTTGCCCGAGTACGTGAGCCAGCTTCCGGGCTCGGAGGGAGCGTTCTTCAGCCGTTCGAACGTGACTTGGGCGGAGGCCTCGGTAGCGAGCAGGAGCAGCAGAAGGAATCTCATCGCGAGGCGCCGCTCCTTCGCGTCGCGAGGAACGAAATCAGATCGTTCAGCTCCCCATCGCTGAAGACTTCGGCATAGGACGGCATGATCGATTCCCGGGAAGTCTGGACGCTCGAGAGCTCCTCGCGGGAGAACGAGCGAAGGAATCCGTCGAGATCGAGAATCTGAATCGTGTGCCGGTCCTCGTCGAGGAGGAACCCCCGGGCGCTTGCCCCGGACGCGTCGACGACGCTCGCCATCCGGTAGCGAGGACGGACGTCGCGGCTCGGATCGACGAGAGAATCGCCGAGGTGGCGGAGAGATCGGCGCGAGCCCACCGAGCTCAGGTCGGGACCCGCGAAGCCCCCTTCGCGCCCGAGGCGGTGGCACGAGAGACAGTCGCTCCCTCGGAACAGAATCTCTCCGCGCACCGGGTCTCCCGGAAGCTCGGAGGGCCGGGCCGCTCGATTGAGAGAGCGAATGAAGGCGACCAGCTGCGAGATCCGAAGCTCCGATCCGGCGAATCCCGGCATCTCCGTTCCGGTGATTCCGTTCTGAATGGTTCGCGAAAGATCGGCGTCCGTGTCCCCGTGATAGAAGACCCCGTCCGCGAGATTCGGCCCTCGGCCGCCCTCCCCTTCGCCCCCGTGACACTCGGCGCACCGAAGGCGATAGAGCTCTCTTCCCTCGGCGAGGTCCACATCCGTAGCCTGGAGCATCGCGAAAAGAAGCCCCCACATGGCGACGGGATTGTAGATTCCGCGCCTTTGCGATACAAGCCGCGGCCATGAGATCGCGAACGATGCTTCTCCTCCCGCTGTTTCTTTGTCTCGCGTCCGCGGGAACGACCGCGCCCCGGACGTTCGACCTCCTGACCGCGAGCGTCGACGACATCCAGGCCGCGGTCGACGCCGGCGCTCTCACCTACGAGCGGCTGGTCGAGATGTATCTGCGCCGGATCGAGGCCTACGACAGGAACGGCCCCAAGCTGAACGCGGTCCTGACGATGAACCCGCGCGCGCTCGAGATCGCGCGCGAGCTCGACCGCGAGCGGGCGGAGAAGGGCCGCCGCAGTCCGCTCCACGGGATCCCCATCGCGGTGAAGGACACGGTCGACGTGAAGGACGTCGCCTCCGCCGGCGGAAACCTCGCGCTCGCGGGGACCTTTCCCGAGCACGATGCCACGGTGGTGAAGAAGCTGAAGGACGCGGGAGCCATCATCTTCTTCAAGGCGAACCTCGACGAGTTCAACCTGGCCGCGAAAGGCCTGAGCTCTCTCGGCGGCCAGGTCGCGAACCCCTACGATCCGAAGCTCAATCCGGGAGGCTCCAGCGCCGGCTCGGGTGTTTCCGTGAACGCGGGCTTCGCGACGCTCGCCATCGCCACCGAGACCGGCGCTTCGATACGCAGTCCCGCGAGCAACAACAGCATCGTGGGGATCGCTCCCTCGCAGGGCCTCGTGAGCCGCGCGGGCATCATCGCCATTTCCTACACTCAGGATCGCGCCGGCGCCCACGCGAAGTCCGTCCGGGATGCGGCGCTGCTCCTGAGCTACATGCGGGGCTTCGATCCCGAGGACCTCTTCACCTGGGAGAGCCTGGGAAAGCTCGACCCCGCGCCCTACACCGAGGATCTCGACGACGACGCGCTCGTCGGCGCCCGCATCGGCGTCCTGAGGGACCTCTTCCGCAAGGGCGCGGAATTCGAGGAGGTGAACGGACTCATCGACGGGGAGATCGACCACATGCGCCAGCGGGGCGCCATCGTGATTCCCGGCCTCACGACCGGCATGGACCTGGTCACGTTCTTTCCCCTCTCCCGGGCGAGCTTTCACGAGTTCCGGTTCGTCTTCGATGCCTACCTGAAGCGCCGCGGCCCCGATACGCCGGTGCGCAGTCTCGAAGAGCTCATCGCCACCGGAAAGTACCTGAAGAACCTGCAGCCCTCTTTCGATCTCGCCCTCGGCGTGAAATCACTCGACTTCGACCGGGAGTATCTCGCGCGCTTGAAGAACCGCCTGACGGTGCGTCAACTCCTCGTGGACCTGATGGACCGCCATCAGGTGGGTGCGCTGGTCCATCCGTTCAAGTCCCTCGGCGCCCCTCCGCTCGGGGTCGACGACCGCGACCTCCGCGACAACCCCATCAGCGCCATCACCGGTCTTCCCGCGGTCGTGGTCCCCGCGGGAGTCACGAGCGAGGGGCTTCCGATCTCGATCGAGTTCCTGGGCCGGCCCTTCAGCGAGCCGTCGCTCTTGAGCCTCGCCCACGCCTACGAACGGTCGAGTAAGAAGCGCGTGGCGCCGAAGTCGACTCCCCACCTTCCGGGGGAGGTGTTCACGTATGAGAAGTAGCGCCGCGCCGGCGATCTTCCTGTGGCTCACCGCTCAGGCCGATCCGCTGGTTCTCCGGGCTCGATGGGTCATCGACGTCGAGGAAGGACGCGCGATCGAGAACGGCTCGGTCGCGGTCGACGGAGACCGAATCCAGACGCAAACGCCAGACGAGGCCCGGGTCCTCGATCTCGGAGATCTGACGTTGCTTCCGGGCCTCATCGATGCCCACGTTCATCTCACGCTCGCGGGAGAGCCCGAGACGAACGCAAAGGCGACGCTTCTCGCAGGCTTCACCACGGTGCAGGACCTGGGCGCCGTCGGGTACAAGAACCTCGAGCTTCGCGACGCCATCGAAGCAGGCGGGGTGGTCGGACCACGGGTGGTCGCGTCCGGACCCTGGCTCGGGATCTCGGGGGGATCTGCGACTTCGGAGGGATAGGGGTGCGCGGCGCCGAAGCGTTCCGAGCGCGCGTCCGCGAGGACGTCGGGCGGGGCTCTGACCTCATCAAGGTCTGCGTCTCCGGCTGGCTCGAAGACGCTTTCCGGGAGCCGAGAAGGTACGAGATCTCGGACGAGGAGTTGAGCGCCGCGATCGAAGAGGCCCACGGGCTCGAGCGTCGTGTCGCGGTCCACGCGCTGAGCGAGGCGGGCATCGAGACGGCGGTCGCAATGGGCGCGGACCTCGTGGTGCACGGAGGCTTCACTCCGGCCGGAACCATCGAGCGAATGAAGGCGAAAGGCGTCTATCAGCTCACGACGCTGTCGTCGCTCAGCAAGGCCTCACCCTTCGAGAGCCTCCTCGTGCATCTCAGAGGAGCGGTACGCCTCGGCTTACCCATCGCCTTCGGAACCGACGCAGGCGTCATCGCTCACGGAACCAATGCAGCAGAATTTGCCGAGCTTTCCTCGATCGGACTGACTGCCGCTGACGCCATCCGCGCCGCGACCCTGAATGCCGCCCGCGCGGTAGGGCTGGAGGATCAGGTAGGAACGCTCCGACCGGGCGCTTTCGCGGACGTCATCGGCGTCGAGGGAAACCCGCTCGAGGACCTCGCGGCCCTCGGCCGGGTGAAGTTCGTGATGAAGGAAGGGCGGATTTTCCTTGCACCGTAACCTCCTACCCAGGACGCCGATCCGGGAAGGGAGTCCGGATGTACTCGTTGGCGAAATCGAGCACCATCGTTCCCTTCTTGTCGGGCGGAAGAGTGCGGTTGAGCCGGGAGAGAGTCTGCACGGCGTTGACACCGCCGCACCGTGATGCTGCGCGAGCGTCTGCCGCTCCCTGGGCTGGGTCGCGAGTACGAAATCGACGACGTCGCTTGGAAGAAGGCAGAGCCCGCGGTCGTAGTCCTCGGCCCGACGCCGGTGCTACCCGCCGGGCGGAGTGTCGCCGAAGGTCGGAGGCGTCTCGAGGACGGAGGTCGCGTCTCCAACGCAAGCATCGGGGCCGAACTGAAGGAGAGCGCACTCGATACCTTCCTCGAAGGACCGCTCGGAGATGTCGATGGTCAAGCGCGTCTCCGGCGTCGACGCCTGTCCGTTCGCGTAGTCGATGGCGACGACTCTTCGAGAATCTCGAGAATCTCCCGCGCGCAGTACACCCGGTTGCGCCTGGCCTCCGTCGCGAGCGAAATGATTCCCGCACCCTCCAAGCGATCGATCGCGCGTTGCGCCGTCGTAAACGCCACGTCAAGACGCTCCGCGAGCTTGTTCACCGTCCAATAGGGATTCTCGGCAAACAGGACGAGGGCCTTCTCCGGGAGTCTGGAGGGAGCCTTCGAAAGCTTCTCGCGCCACCGTTCGAGGAGGTTGTCGATGCGCTGAATTCGGCCGAGAGCGTCCTCGGCCTGCTGCGTCACTCCGGCGAGGAAATAGCTGAGCCATTCCTCCCACTCACCTTTCTCCGTTACGGCGAGCAGGCGCGCGTAATACTCCTGGCGCGTCGCTTCGAAGTAAGCGCTCAGGTAGAGGAGCGGCGCAGGGAGAACCCCTTTGACGATTAGAAGCAGCGTAATCATCAGTCGGCCCACGCGGCCGTTACCATCGAGAAATGGGTGGATCGCTTCGAACTGGGAGTGCGCAAGCGCGGCGTGGACGAGCGGTGGAAGCGAGTCTTCGTGCAGAAACGTCTCCCAGGCACCGAGACACTCCATCAACCGATCGGGTGGCGGCGGGATGAACGTCGCATCGGAGAGCGTGCACCCAGCCGGGCCAATCCAGTTCTGGCTTCGCCGGAACTCGCCCGGTGTGGCCGCATCGCCCCGCACGCCGCGCATGAGATTCCGGTGGAGCTCGCGCACGAGGCGCAGCGACAGAGGCAGCGCGCGCAGCCGATCTACTCCCTGCTCGAGGGCGACGACGTAATTCGCGACCTCGCGCAAATCAGCAGGACTCCGATCGACTACGGCTCCAGCCTCGGCCGCGAGGAGCTCGCCCAGCGTGGCCTGCGTGCCTTCGATCCGACTCGAAAGCACGGCTTCCCGCCGGACGAACGGCCGAATGAGCAGATGCGGATTTGGCAACCGGCGACCTTCACCCGCGAGCCGGCCAATCGAGCGATCCGCTTGCGAAAGGCGGGATGCAAGTTCAGCGTTCCAGCGGATAGAGGGGGGCAGGGGGTCCGGCACGTACGCCCGGTAACCGCCCTGGCAGCGGAACTTACGGCCGTGTGGCTGGCGCCTCCGCGGTGCGGCCGGCTCCTTTGTTTGCGACTGCGAAAACATACCCGACCATTATTAGCGCAACCTACGGTAAATGAAAATAGAGCCAAGTCTTACGGAAGGGATCGCTCAGCGTTGAATAGAAGAGGAGGTTGTCATCGAGAGCTGCTGTCGCCCGCATGACGTGTAGCTCGGTCGTTCCGAAGGCAATCCCACTCACGAGCCCTGCGGCATGAGCGCCTTTTCCGTTTTCGAAGCACGGTGTGATCTTCGCAACGACAACATCTCCGTCCCGGAAGAGTGTGTAGCCGCCTCCCACCTCCGCCAGCAACTTTGTCCTTGTTAGATCGAGCCCACCATACTGTCCAAACTGCCTCCATTGGTATGAAGGAGACCTCGGTTTCAGGAGGCAGCCTGCGCGCTTCTTTAACCGCTTAGGATTGAGTTGGGCGGAAAACTTCAGCCGCTTGGACTCCCATCCAACCGGAATCTTTCCGAGCCACTCGACGCCCGAGTCCTTGCACGCCGGATAATGGCTTAAATCGACCCACGTCCCGTTGGGCCTCCCCTCATGCATCTCGTGTCCTCGTGGACTGGAGAATGCCGACGGGTTGTCGATCTCCTCGGGGTGCCTGTCCACGTTCTTGAATCGTTCGAGCACCTGGAAGAGGAGCCCGGATTCCTCGAGCTTGCTGATGGTGTTGTCGGAGTCGAACTTCTCCAGGACCTCGCGCATGTTGGGACTGAACCCCGCGATGTAGTTCCGCAGGTTGGCCGCGAGGTGAGGAGCATCGCCGAGAAGCTTCTCGAAGTCGTAACGGGACGTGTTGTAGAAGGCGAAGCCCGACGCCTTGCGGAGCTGCGGGTCAAGGTCCTCGAGTTTCTTGCTCTTCAGCTCCCCCTGCCGTTTGAGCACTCTTTCCTTGGTGGGCGCCAGAACGCAGTCCAGCCGCCGCAGGACGGTCAAAGGAAGGATCACGTCCTGGTACTTCCCCCGCTTGAAGGTGTCGCGGACGAGGTCCGCGACGCCCCAGAGGAAGCTGACGATCTCGCTATGGTTCACGCGTCCGTGAATATAGCGTTACCGCCTCCGGGTGTCGATCCAGGAAGACTCCGTTCGTCGTATGGATGGTCGAAAGTCGTGCGCGAATCCCGCCGACTTCCGACATGATCTCGCGGACGAACGACGAAAGGAGCCTTCAATGGACGACCGTGGACGCTTTTATTGGTACGACCTCATGACGACCGACGTCGAAGGAGCGAAGTCCTTCTATACCAAGCTCATCGGTTGGGGAACGACGACCTGGGAGGGTATGGGCCAGCCATACACCATGTGGACCAACGGGGAAACGCCCCTCGGAGGAATCATGCCGCTCCCCGAGGACGCTCGAAAGGCCGGTGCGCCGCCCCACTGGATTTCGTACGTTCTGGTGCCGAAGGTGGACGAGACGCTCGCCCAGGTCCTGAAGCTGGGAGGAAAGGTTCTCGTCCCGGGGACGGATATCCCGACGGTGGGTCGGTTCGGCGTCCTCTCCGATCCCCAGGGTGCGGTCCTCGCCGTCTTCTCCCCCATCGAGCCCGCGCCGGGCGCTCCGCCGAAACCCGGAGACTTCTCCTGGCACGAGCTCGCCACGAGCGATCCCGTCGCCGCGTTCTCGTTCTACCAGCAGCTATTCGGCTGGGAGAAGACCGACTCCATGGACATGGGGGAGATGGGCGTCTACCAGATGTACACGAGAAAAGGCGGCGAGTTCCCGCTCGGTGGGATCTTCGCGAAGCCGCCCGAGATGCCGGTTTCCGCGTGGCTCTACTACGCCATGGTGAAGGACGTCCACAAGTCCGTCGAGGAGGTCAAGAAGCTCGGCGGTCGGATCCTGAACGGCCCCATGGAAGTTCCCGGCGGGGACTTCGTGGCGCAGTGCCTGGATCCCCAGGGGGCGGCGTTCGCCCTGCACTCGACCAAAGCGTAGGTCGCGGCCGCAAATTTACGGCCTTCCGGAAGCGCGGTGTATGATTCCGCACGACCAGGAGGTCAGAATGCAGTCACTCGCGTCGTCGCGAGCGAGCCTCGGGATGGCCGCGCTCGCTCTGGTGCTCTCGTCTGCGGTGCGGGCCGCGGCCCAGCCGTCGCCTGCAATCGATCCCGTATTCCTCGACTCCATGAAGTACCGCAGCATCGGTCCCTACCGGGGGGGGCGGGTCACCGCGGTCACCGGCGTTGGCCAGCAGATGCACACCTTCTATATGGGCTCGACCGGGGGCGGGGTCTGGAGGACGGACGACGCCGGACAGACCTGGCGGAATCTGACCGATGGACAGTTGAAGAGCGGATCCATCGGCGCGATCGCCGTCGCGCCCTCGGACCCGAACGTGATCTACGTCGGCACCGGCTCCGCCTGCCCGCGCGGGAACGTCTCCGCGGGAGACGGGATCTACCGCTCGACGGATGCGGGCAAGACCTGGACCCACATCGGTCTTCCCGAAGCGGGTCAGATCGGAAAGATCCGCGTCCATCCGCAGAATCCCGACCTGGTCTACGCCGCGGTGCTGGGCCACATCTTCGGGCCCAATCCCGATCGAGGCGTCTATCGCTCCAAGGACGGAGGCAAGAGCTGGGAGAAGGTGCTTTTCGTCAGCGACAAGACCGGCGCCGTCGATATCTCGATGGACGTGAAGAACCCGCGGATTCTCTACGCAGGGATGTGGCGAGCCGAGCGCAAACCCTTCACCATGGTAAGCGGGGACCCGGAAGAGGGAGGTCTCTACAAGTCGTCGGACGGAGGCGACACCTGGAAGGAGCTCACCGAGGGTCTTCCCAAGGGTGCCACGGGCAAGATTGGCGTGTCGGTATCGGCGGCGAACCCCGACCGCGTCTTCGCGCTCATCGAAGCCGAGGGGGACGAAGGCGGTCTCTACCGCTCCGATGACGCGGGGAAAACGTTTCGCCGGATCAACGGCGATCGGAACTTCCTCCAGCGCGCCTGGTACTACACGCACGTGTTCGCCGATCCGGCGGATGCCGACACCGTCTACATTCTCAACGTGATGTTCTACCGTTCGGTCGACGGGGGAAAGACCTTCGACATGGTGATGGTGCCTCACGGCGACACCCACGACCTCTGGATCAACCCCGAGAACAATCAGATGATGGTCTACGGCGACGACGGCGGAGCGGCGGTGAGCTTCAACGCCGGCCGCTCGTGGTCGCCGCAGTCGAACCAGCCGACGGCGGAGTTCTACCGCGTCACCACCGACCATCGGTTCCCGTACTGGGTCTACGGGGCGCAGCAGGACAACACCACGGCCCGAATCGTGAGCCGGACTTCGGGATTCGGCATTTCGATCAAGGACTGGCATTCCGTCGGGGGCTGCGAGAGCGGCCACATCGCCGTCGATCCCCGCGACCCGGAAGCGGACGTGGTCTACGCCGGCTGCTACGGGGGATCGATCACCCGCTACGATCACTCGACAGGGCAGCTGCGCGAGATCACCACCGCCCCTCAGCTCTCGCTCGGGACCAAGGCCGAGGATCTTCACTACCGGTTCCAGTGGAACGCGCCCATTCGTATCTCGAAGCACGACCCCTCGGTCCTCTATCACACGTCGAACTTCGTCCATCGCTCGACCGACGAGGGCCAGACCTGGACCATCGTGAGCCCCGACCTGACGCGGGCGAATCCCGAGATGCTGCAGGACGCCGGAGGCCCGATCACCCACGACCAGACGGGCGTCGAGGTATTCGCGACCATCTTCGTGTTCGAGGAGTCGCCGCTCGCGAAGGGCGAGCTCTGGGCGGGCTCGGATGACGGCCGCCTGCACGTTACCCGGGACGACGGCAAGAACTGGACGGAGGTAACACCTCCCGGAGTTCCCGAGTTCGCAACGGTGAACGCCATCGACATCTCGACCCACCAGGCGGGCCGCGCCCATGTCACCGTCTACAACTACCGGTTCGACGACTTCGCGCCCTACGTCTTTCAGACGAACGACTTCGGAAAGACGTGGAAGCGCATCGCCGACGGGAAGAATGGAATTCCCGAGCGCCATTTCGCGCGCGTGGTGCGCGAGGATCCCGATCGCCGCGGGCTTCTGTACGCCGGGACGGAGTACGGGATGTACGCCTCCTTCGACGACGGGAAGAGCTGGCAGTCACTGCAGCTCAACCTGCCGGTGACTCCGGTGACCGATATTCAGATCAAGGACAAGGATCTGGTGGTCGCAACCCAGGGCCGCTCGTTCTGGATCCTCGACGACTTGACTCCTCTCCATCAATTGAACGACGAGGCCGTGAACACCGCGGTTCACCTGTATCAGCCGCGGGACGCCTACCGGGTCCGCGGCGGAGGATTCGACATCCCCTCGGGCTCGCTCGGGCAGAACCCACCGGGCGGCGTCGTCATTCATTACTCTCTCGCTCAGGAGCTTCCCGCGGACCAGGAGCTGAAGCTCGAGATCCTGGACGCTGCGGGAGCGACGGTGCGGAGCTTCTCCAGCAAGACGCCGGAAGAGCGGGCGCGAAACCCCTTCGCGGATCTCTTCGCGGCGTTCTTCGGCGGAGGCGGCCCGCGCACCCTTCCGGTGAAGAAGGGAGCCAACCGCTGGGTCTGGGATCTCGGCTACCCCGACGGCCGGCCGGTGCCGGGTACCGTCATGTGGGGAAGCGTTCAGGGGCCGCCCGCGCCTCCCGGCCGCTATCAGGCCCGGTTGACTCTCGGCGACTGGAGCGAAACCCGCGAGTTCGAAGTGAGGAAGAACCCCCGGATCCCCGCCACCCAGGCGGATCTCGACGAGCAGTTCCAGCTCGCCATCAAGGTGAGAGATCTCTTCTCGGAGAGTCATGACGCCTTGAGGAAGATCCGGAGCGTGACGAGTCAGGTGAACGACCTGACGGCGCGCTTGAAGGAGGCCAAGGTGGCGGAGGGAATCGACGAGCCGGCGAAGGCGCTGACCGAGAAGCTCGCGGCGATCGAGCGGAAGATCTACCAGACGAAGAACGAGGCCATGCAGGATCCGTTGAATTTCCAGCCGATGCTCGACAACCGCATCGCGAACCTCTACGGCATCGTTCTCTCGACCGACGCGAAGCCCACGTCCGTTTCCTACGAGCACTACGAGGCGCTGAAGACCGAGCTCCTGGGCTACGAGCAGGAGCTCGAGGGAGTCCTCGCGAGCGAGCTCTCCGCGTTCAACCAGGCGGTCTCGGGAAAGAACCTCTCGCCGGTGATCGTGCCCGGCTCCTGAGTCGCGAGAACGCGGCGAAACGTCTACAATTGGGATATCGACACCGAAGAAAACTCATCGTGCCCGCCCTGCGCGGGGTGTGCGGGCGCCTGATAAACCAAGGAGATGAAAAATGTCAAAGACTAGAATTGCGCTCGTCGGTATCGTATTCGCCCTGGTTCTCGGCGGAACGGCTTTCGCTCAGAATCAAAAGAGGGTCGACGACTACCAACGGACGCTCCAGGGGAAGATGACGGCGATGGCGGCTCAGGGCCAGTCCATCAAAGTCAACATGAACGATTCTCCGGATGGCAAGGGACGGGACGCCGAGATCCGCATGACCATGGGGATCCGCGAGTTCGAGTCCTTCGCCCCGGTCGCGGCTTTGGAAGCGGCCGCGATCACCCACAAGTTCGACGTGGTCAATATCTACTTGAGGCATGAGGCCACGGACCGCGTGGGTCGCATCGCCTACAAAGACGCCGAGCCCCTCGCCGCCATGTACGTCGCCGGGGAACGGGAACAGGCGACCGAGCGGATGAAGTCCGCCATCATCTGGCACTGATCTAGAACCGCGGAGGCGCAGCGCCGGTTGCGTCTCCGCGGTAGCCTCCCCCCGGTTACTTCGTAAGCTCGTCGACGATCCACCCCGCCCCGTGGACCTCGCGGGCGACGAAGAGAGCCAACCGGATATCGGTCGCGATCGATCTCCCGGTCTTCTCGTTGTAGCTCCAGTCGCTCGCCATCGCCCCCTCGTTTCCGTCGAAGAGCAGGCCGACGATGCGGAGGCTCCGGTCGAGGACCGCGCTCCCCGAGTTCCCACCCGTGGTGTCGTTGGTGGTGACGAAATCCACGGGGCGGCTCGCGTACTCTTTCTCGAACTCCTCGTCCCCCACGGATTCGCGCCAGCGACGAAGGGCCGGGGGCAGCGCGTAGTCGCCCTTTGTCCGGATTTCGGTGGGGTTTACGTTCCTACATAAGAACCCGATCAGCGTCTGGAGGTGCGATCATGAGGCGCGTCGCCATCGTGGGCGGAGGTCCCGGAGGGCTCATCACCGCCTACCTGCTGGAAAGAAAGCTCGGCGGCGAGTGCGAGGCCACGCTGTTCGAAGCGTCGGCGCGGGTCGGCGGGAAGATTCTCACGCGAAGCTTCGACTCCGCTCCGGTCCTCTACGAGGGAGGCGTCGCCGAGTGCTACGACTACGGGGGCTTGGGACCGGACCCGCTGCGAGCTCTCGTCGAGGGGCTCGGTCTCGGTAGGAAGCCTACCGGAGGGGGAACGGTTTTCCTCGAAGGGAAACTGCTCAGCAACGATGAGGAAGATCCGACGGAACTTCGGTAGGGGCACGCTGGACGCCATCGAAGGGTTCCGGCGGCGCTCCGTTTCGATGCTCCCCCTCGAGACCTGGTCTGCGGGATCGTGGCGAGACGACAATGCCCACCCGTGGGCGCGCCGCACCTGTGAGGAGATCTTGAACGAGGTCGAGGACCCGAAAGCGAGAAAGTACCTCCAGGTCGCCGCCCACAGCGACCTGGCGACCGAGCCCCACCTGACGAACGGGCTGAACGGGCTGAAGAACTTCGTGATGGACGTCCCCGGTTACGTCGGCCAGTACTCGATCGAGGGCGGCATGGAGAGGCTTCCGCAGCGTCTCCTGGAGAGTTTGACGGCGACGCGTGTGGAGCTCGAGGCACCCGTCGTCGGCATCGAGAGAACCGGAACGGAGCGCTACAGCGTTCGCTACCGGAGGGGCCGCGACACGAGGTCGAGAGAGTTCGATGCGGTCTTCGTCGCCCTGCCGCACGGGTGGCTCGGGATGGTCGATTGGGGAGGTGAGAAGCTGCGCCGGGCGATGAGCGCCCACATCGCCCACTACGACCGGCCCGCGCACTACCTTCGAGTGTCGCTCCTCTTCGAGAAACCCTTCTGGCGCGGCCTCCTCGGAGGCTCATGGTTCATGCTCGACGCGTTCGGAGGCACGTGCGTCTACGACGAGAGCTCTCGCCACGAGGCGGGCGGCCGCGGCGTCCTCGGGTTCCTTCTGGCCGGAAACCCCGCGCTAACGCTGGGAAACCTCGAGGACGCGTCGCTCCGGAATCGCGTGTTGGAATCGCTGCCCGACGAGCTCTACGCCGATGCGCGCGAAGACTTCCTCGAAGCCAAAGTGCACCGATGGGCGGGAGCGGTGAGCGCACAGCCCGGAGGGGTTCCGGTTCGCGACCCTTGGACAGCCCACGTTCCGGAGGCGGAGGAACACCCGGGACTCTTCGTCGTCGGGGACTACCTTTTCGATTCGACGCTCAACGGCGTATTCGATTCGGCCAATTTTGCGACCGACCTTGTGCGTCGAAAGGAGTGGAACGAAGTCAGCCGGAGGGGGGTTCCTGTGCTATAGATTTCCGGGTGTCCGAGCGGGGGAACCTGACGGATCTGATCCGTCGAGTGCAGCGGGGCGATTCCGCGGCAGCCGATGAGCTCATGGCCGCGACCTACCGCGACCTGCGCAAGCTCGCGCGCGCCCGACTGCGCGCCGGAGGACGGAGCGTTCTGCTCGATACGACGGCCCTGGTGAACGAGTGGTTCCTTCGATTCGCCGAAGCCGAGGGGGCCGAGCTCCGCGATCGCGCCCATTTCATGCGATACGCCGCGCGGGTGATGCGATCGGTGATCGTGGACTTCGCGAGGCGGCGGGGAGCCCAACGCCGGGGCGGGGGGGCCCCGCACACGAGCCTGACGTTCCAGATCGCGGACGGTGGAAGCACGGGAGCGCGGGAGATCGTCCGCGTTCATGACGCTCTGGAGGAACTCGCGAAGCTCGATGCCCGAATGGCTCAGGTCGTCGAGATGCGCTACTTCGGAGGAATGAACGAGCCGGAGATCGCGGAGGCACTCGATGTCGCCGAGCGCACCGTCCGGCGGGACTGGGTCAAGGCGCGCCTCTGGCTGGCGGAGGCGCTCCAGTAGGACCAGGGCGATGTCAGGCTTCGACATGGATCCCGGGACCTGGCAGGCGCTGAATCGACTGCTGGACGAAGCTCTGGAGGTCCCGGTGCGGGAGCGCGAGAGCTGGATCGCCGGACTCTCCCCCGAGCTCGAGGCGTTGAAGCCGCGACTTAGAGCTCTCCTGGAGCACGCGTCGACCGAAGGGGCTTTCGGAACGCTCCCCAAGCTCGACCCCGGAATCGATACCGAGTCCGAGGCGAACATCGGCGCGTCTCCCGATCGGGCCGGGGAAACGATCGGCCCCTACATCCTTTCGCGCCTTCTGGCCGAGGGGGGCATGGGAGCGGTATGGCTCGCCGAGCGCGCGGACGGGATCCTTCATCGTCCCGTCGCCCTCAAGCTCCCGCGCGGCGTCTGGTCGCGCCCGGAGCTTCTCGAGCGCATGGCGCGCGAGCGCGAGATCCTCGCTTCCCTCAATCATCCCCACATCGCCCGCCTCTACGACGCCGGGCTCGCCTCCGACGGACAGCCCTACCTGGCGCTCGAGTACGTCGAGGGCCGGCCGATCGACGCGCACGCGCGCCACGCGGGGCTGGATACCCGGGGACGGCTTCGGCTCTTCGCTCAGGTCGCGCAGGCCGTCGCCCACGCGCACGCCCGGCTCGTGGTCCATCGGGACCTCAAGCCATCCAACATCCTCGTCACCGACGAGGGTGAGGTTCGGCTCCTCGATTTCGGGATCGCGAAGCTGCTCGAAGAGGGACAAGCTCGCGAGACCGAGCTCACGCGTCTTTCGGGCCGCGCACTGACGCTCGCCTACGCCTCTCCCGAACAGGTGTCGGGTGAGCCCATCGGCGTCGCTTCGGACGTCTACTCTCTGGGAGTCGTTCTCTACGAGCTTTTGACGGGCGCGCCGCCTTACAAGCCCGCGCGCGACTCCCGAGGTGCGGCGGAAGACGCGATTCTGAAAGCCGACCCGGCGAAGCCGAGCGACGCCGCCGCCGATGCCTCCGCCCGCAGGGCGCTCAGAGGCGACCTCGATTCCGTCCTTCTCAAGGCTCTGAAGAAGAAGCCAGAGGACCGCTACCCCACCGTGAATGCCTTCGCCGACGACATCGAGCGCTGGCTCCAGGGCCGGCCGGTCGCGGCTCAGCCCGAGAGCTTCCGTTACCGTCTTCGGAAATTCGTCGGACGGAACAAGCTCGCGGTGGGCGCCGCGGCGTCGATATTCCTCGCGGTCCTCGCGGGGGCGGCCGTCGCTTTCTGGCAGGCCCGCGTTGCCGTCGCCGAGAAGGAGCGGGCGGAAGAGGTCAAGGAGTTCATCAGCGCGATCTTCCGGGACGCGGACCCCTATGCCGCGAGCACCGGCGAAGTCCCCACTGTTCTCGACTTGCTGAAACAGGCCAGAGAGAAGATCGACGCCAGTCTGGGCGAGCGCCCCGGGCTCCGCGTCGAGCTCCTGAACCTCGTGGGCGCGAGCCTCTTGAGCCTGCAGGAGAACGATTCCGCGGAGGAAGTGGTTCGCCAGGCGGTCGAGGTGGGACGGAGCTCGCTCGGCGCCGAGGATCCGCGGACGCTCCAGGCCCGCATTTTAATGACTCAGGTCCATCGCTTTCGCGGGCGAACCGAAGAGATGCGAGCCGAGCTCGATGCGCTCGTCCCGGCGCTGCGCGCGAGCGCCGCCCCGTCCGAAGGGCTCGTCGTAGCCCTGAAGCAGCAAGCGAACCTGGCGATCGACGAGGGCCGCTATCAAGCGGCGGAGGCGGCGGCGGGAGAGGCCGCGGCGATGAGTCTCGCCGTTCTCGGCCCGAGCCACCCCGAAACGTCGAAGACGGCAATGCTCCTCGCCCTTTCGTACCTCTATAACAGGAAGCCCCGGGAGGCGGCGGCCGCCGCCGAACAGGCTTACCGCCATGCCCTCGAGTTGAACCGGGGAAACGAGAAGCACCCGCTGGTCATCGAGGTGCGGGCGGTCCTCGGCCGGGCCCTGGGCGAAGCGGGAGATCCGGAGGGCGCCGTCGAGGAGCTTCAGAGCGTGGTTCAGGACGCTTCCGAGGTGTTCGGCGACTCCAGCATGATGGTCGGATTCTTTTCGCAGAACCTCGTCGGGTACCTTCTGGATCTCGGAGAGTTCGAGGAGGCGCTCGAAGCCAGCGAACGATCGCGGAGGATCATTTCGGAGCACGCGCAGCCGGAGTCCTACACGTTTTCCGCGGTAAGGCGGATGCGGGGGATGTCCTTTCTCATGGCGAGAAGGGGCGAGGAAGCGCTGTCCGACCTCACCGCCGCGGCGGAGACGTTCGCGAAGGTGCTCGGCCCGACCCACGAGGCAACGCTGTCGGGACGCGCTCACCGCGCGCTGGCTCTCGCGTACGCCGGTTCCGTCGGCGATGCCCTCGAGGATCTCGACTCCGTGGTAGGCCAGAGCCGGGAGTCCGGAAGTCCCGCCCTGGCCGTCGCCCTTCGTCTTCTGGGGACGGTGATGCGCATGGCGGGTGAGCCGGAGGAAGCCCTTCGTCTCCACGAAGAGTCCCTCGCCGCGATCGTGGAAGGGCCGAAGACCGAAAGAGAGCGCCTGTTCGTTCGGACGGAGATCGGGCTCGACCAGGTCGAGCTCAAAAGGTACGCCGAGGCCGCCGACGCGCTGGAGAAGTCCCTCGAACAGCTCGGGCGCCTGCACCGCCGAGCGACGCCGCTTCGCGCCGACGCCCTGCTGGGTCTGGGGCGAGCCCGGATGGGCCTCGGCCGTCCGCGGGAAGCACGGGAGCCACTGGAGAAGGCCGACGAGCTCTGGCGGGAGTGGGATCCCGAAAGCCCCTGGGCAAGGGAGACGGCGCTCTGGCTGAAGAGGTGCGTCGATACGCCTGGATCGCCCTGAAGGCCGCTCATGACCCCGGGTGGGATTGAGGTCGGCGAGCCAGATTTCCCCTCGGGCGACGCTCATGGGCGCTTCTTCTCGGGCGCCTCCTGCGCGGGGAGCGCACGGCCCCATACCGCCCCTGCGGCTCAGCCACCAACGCGGAGTGGGATCTCAAGAAACTTCGGCTGCGCGTGCCTTTGGTGGCCGGTCTCGCGACCGAACTTCGTTCTTCCTGGTAAAGGAGAACGAAAATGCGGTGCGGTGTCCTCGCACTCCTGCTGGGCCTGTCCAAGACCGTCGGGGCGCAGGAAGAAGAAGCCCGCTCCGACAGCCTGGAGTACGGAGTCGAGGTCGACGTGACCTCGCGCTACCTCTTTCGCGGAGTAGCGTTCAGCCAGGAGCCCGTGAGTCAGATCACGGCGTCAGCGGCTTTTTCAGGAGTCGCGTTCTACGCGTGGGGCAACGTACTCCTCCAGAGAGAGCCTCAGCAGTACGACTTCAACGAGCTCGACTTCGGCGCTTCCTACGCCTGCGGCCTCGGAAACTTCACCCTGGAGCCAGCCTTCGATGCGTACGTGTTTCGCGTTCCGCCGCCCCGCAAAGCGCTCCACACCACCGAGGGATCCGTGAAGGTCTCCTACACCCTGGGACCCGCTTCCGCGTTCACTCGACAGACGCTCGATCTCAGCGAGAATCGCGGTGCCTACTATGCGGAAGCGGGTCTTTCCTTCGAACAAGCGCCCAGCCGACGGATATCCGTCGCGAGCGTCCTCACCGTCGCGTGGGCGTCCGCCCGGTTCAACGCCGGGCACGTCGGGGTGGAAGAAGGCGGATGGAACCACGTGGGCATCGAGCTGTCCGTTACGTACTCCCCCGACGGGCGACTCTACTTCAAACCTCACTTCGAGCTCACGAGCTTCGTCGGAAGCGCGCTTCGCCGACAGTCGGAGGAGCCCACCGTGAGCCGCTTCGGGGTCGCGATCGGATTCCTCCGCGACTGACTGCGGCTCACTCGACCCGCAGCGAAGACCAGGGATCGGTCCGAGAGGCGCGAAGCGCGGGAACGAGCGCGGCGGCGAAAGCGACGACGGTGAGGACCGCGGTGACGGCGACGTAGCTCGCCGTATCCGTCGCTTCGATGCCGTAGAGCAGCCCCGAGAGAAACCTCGAGGCCGCGAGAGCTCCCGCCCAGCCGAAGGCGACCCCGAGCGCGGAGAGAATCAGGCCTTCTTTCAGGACGAGGCCGAGAATCGTCCTTCGGGACGCGCCGAGCGCCATGCGGAGCCCGACCTCCATCCGGCGCCGGGACACGGAGTACGAGAGCACGCCGTAGATGCCGACGGCGGCGAGGGCCAGGACCACGAGGCCGAAAGCGCCGACGAGGGCCGTCTGGAGCTCGCGAAACGCGAGGGAGTCGGAGAGGAGCGTATCGAGGGTCCGGATCGAGTGGACCGCGAGGTCGGGCGCGATCCGTGTCACTTCCGCGCGGGCGCTCGAAATCAGGCCGGCTTCGTCGGAGTCGGATTCGATCGTGAAATCGAGGTGGCGCCACCAGTAGCGCTGGAACGCGGGGAAGTAGAGCTGGAATCGCCCGGGCTCGTCGAGACTCTCGTACAGTACGTGGCCGACGACGCCCACGACCTCGTAGAGCTCTCCTCCAACATCGATCCGGCGCCCCACCGCTCCCTCGGGCCAGAAGTGTTCCTCCGTCCAGCGATCGACTACGACGACGGGTGCCGAGCCGGCATCGTCCGTGATCGAGAAATCGCGCCCGCGCAGGAGGGGAATGCCGAGGGACTTCAGGAAATCCGGAGAAACGACGTTGAATTCGGCCCCGGGCACGGGGACCCCGGGAGCGAGCTCGAAGCCCTCGGGATGGAACGTGCCCGTCCAGGGGTTCCCGCCGAGTGGGGTCCTGGCCGAGGCCCCGGCGGTCCGGACCCCGGGAATCGCTCGCAGTCGCTCGAGGAGATCGCGGGCGACCCGGGCCCGCACCTCGGGCTCCGGGTAAATCGATCGAGGGAAGTCGAGGCCGAAGCCGAGGCGATCCGAGGTCCGAAACCCGGGGTCCCGCGACGAAAGCCGCTCGTAGCTCCGGACGAGCAGCCCCGCAGCGATCATCAGGACCAGAGCGAGCGCCACCTGGCTCACCACCAGAGCGCTTCTGAGGCGTCGCGCGCCGCCCGATGCGCTCGACCGGACAGGGGATCTCAAAGCCGACCCGGACGCCATCCGGGCGGGGGCGAGCCCGCTCAGGACACCCATCCCGAGAGCGACCAGAAATGTGAAGGCGACGGCCCTCGAATCGAGCGCGATCCGCGAAGCTCCCGGCAACGCCGTCGCGAGAAACTTCGGGATCGCGCCGACGACGAGGAACGAGAGGGCGAGCCCGAGCGCACCACCCACCATCGAAAGGAGGACGCTCTCGGAAACGAGCTGTGAGAAGAGCCGGGCTCTCGTCGCCCCGAGCGTCGAGCGAAGCGAGAGCTCGTGAACGCGGGAGCCTCCGCTCGCGAGAAGGATGTGCGCGACGTTGGCTCCCGTCACCAGGAGCACCACGAGCACCGCGGCCGCGAGCAGGGAGAGTGCGTCTCCGCTCTCCCCGACCAGATGGTCCCGGAGCGTGATCACTTCCGCGCCGAAGGCGTTTCGCTCGAGGAACTCGCGGCGCTCCGGCACGCGCTCCAGAACCGAGGCGGCGATTGCCGCGATCTCCCGTGACAGCTCGGACGGCGCTACTCCCGGCTTCATCCGGGCCACCTCGAACAGGTACTCGTTTCCGCGGAATCCGTCGGCGAGCTGTTCGGGGGTAAACACCAGGGGCAGGAAGATCTCGGTCTTCGGAGGAAAATCGAAACCCCGCGGCAGGACCCCGATGACGAGATAGCTCTCGCCATCGAGCCGAAGCGAGCGGCCGAGAACGTCCTTCCCGCCGAAGGCGCTTTGCCAGAGGCCGAAGCTCAGGACGGCCTCCCGCTCTCCGCTCCCGGACGTTTCTTCGGGAAACGCGGCGTGGCCCGCCAGCGGATCGACCCCCATCACGCGAAAGAAGTCGGCGGTGACTCGCGTGGTCTCGACCCTCCGGGCCTCGGCATCGACGGCGAGATTCGCGGGCCTCGAGGTCCAGGCCGCCGTCCGCTCGAGAAGCCGGCTGTCCCGCCTCCGGTCCATGTAGTCCGGCGGTGAGGATGCGGTCCGGGTGGTTCCATAGCGGTTCCAGAGGGTCACGATCCGATCGGGCTCGGGATAAGGGAGCGGCTTGAGGAGAACGGCGTCGACCACGCTGAAGACGGCGGTGTTGGCGGCGATGCCGAGCGACAGGGTCAGGATGACGGCGGCGGCCACCCCCGGCCGATGCCGCAGCGTCGACCAGGCGCTTCTCGCGTCGGACTTCAGGCCGTCGAACATGGCTCCCGGGTATGACGATGCGACGGTAACACGGGTTGCAGGCGGGGTGTAGAATTCGAGCGGGCTCCGATGGAAGGGGACGACGCGGAAACAGGGGGAGGACGCATCTCCTTTGCCGTCTACCTTGCGGGCGACAACAACCTGTCCGAGGAGATGGTATGGAGCCTCCAGGAGATGAACGCGGCTTCGCGGCAGTCCCCGGTCCGGGATCGTATCGAAGTGTCCGCGCTCTTCGATCCGCTGGGCGGCGAGCCCCGTCGCTATGACTTCGCGCCGGGCGCGAAGGCCCCGGATTCGGCGCCGAGCGCCTCCCTGTCGGTTTCCGAGCCGATGCGGCCGCCCACCGAGGACCCCGGAAGACTCCTCGCGGGACTCCTGGCGGAGATGCGCCAGGGACGCCGCTTCCTGGTGCTCTCCGGACACGGAAGCGGCGCCGTGGGCGATTTTCTCAACGACGAGGACCCCGCGAGCTCTCTCGGCATTCCGCGGCTCGGAAGAATCCTCGGGGAAGCTTCGATCGAAATCCTGGGGTTGGACAGCTGCCAGATGAGCACCGTAGAGGTCGGATACGAGGTTCGGAAATCGGTCTCCTGCCTCGTCGCCTCGGAAGGGCCGGTCCTGAATACCGGGTGGCCCTATCGCCAGATCCTCGCGACCATCGCCGAGAGCGGGGCGGGGACCCCCGAGGAAATCGCCCGGGCCGTCGCCGCGAGCTACCTTCGCTTCTATCGAGACTACGAGATCGCCGGAGTCTCGACCGACATCGCCGTGTCCGATCTCTCGAGAATCGGACTCGTCGCCGAGGCCGCATCCGAGCTCGCCCGGGCGATGACCGCCCCGCTGTCGGAGCTCGCCGCGGACGGCCTCGAGGAAGGCATCGAGATCAGCGAGGCGGCGAAGCGCGATGGCGCGCCTAACGAGGCGAAAGAGTCTCGCGCCGTCCGGGACGCGATCGTTCTCGCGCACTGGAGCGCCCAGTCCTACAAGTGCGATCGCTACACCGATCTCCGCGATTTCGCGGGGCAGCTCCTGCGCTTCTCCGCGGGAAGAAGCGGCCGGGGTTTGGAAGGGATCCGGAAAGCATGCCGCCTCGTTCTCGACGCCGTCGCCGCCGCCGTCGTGAGCGCGGGCACGACCGGCGCCGAGCTCCAGCATTCGCACGGGCTCTCGATCTACTTCCCCTGGTCGCGCCGTGACTTCTTCCCCGAGTATCGGAACCTGCGGTTCGCCGAGGAGACGGGTTGGGCGACGTTCCTCGAGACCTATCTCCGCTCGACTTCCAGGATGCGTCGTTTTCAGTCCGCGAATCTGAAGGGGGCGAAGGTTCCCGCGGTCCCTCGGAGAATGCCGCAGCCGGTGCCGGATCCCGCGGCGACGAAAGACGTCGAAGCGGGCACTCGCAAAGACGTGGAGGCCGGAACCCGGAAGGGCCAGACCTGCCGATCGACGATGAAGAATCCGCCCGAAGGCTACTACTCCCCTCCCGGCCGCGAATGAAGCGTCCCGCGGCCGCGATTCTCGCGATCGCCGTCGTTCTGCTGGCGCTGACCGCGATTCGCGTTTTCGTTCGCGACCCTCCCGCCGCCGGGGAGATCGAAGAGCATCTCAGCCGGGCCGAAGCCTTCGAGCGCGAGGGCGACCTCGCGGCCGCTCTCTCGGAGCTCGAGAGCGCGGCGGAAGGCGCCCGGGAGCGCGACGAGCCGAGGCTCACCGCGCGAGCTCTGAACCGGCTGGGAGCGCTTCGTCTCCGCCTCGGGGAGAACCACGAGGTCGAGTCGCTCGCGGAAGAAGCGCTCGCGCTTGCTCGCCGCGGGGAAGACGCCGCTTCGGAGTCCGACGCGATCTTCAACCTGGGCTCGCTTCAGTACTCCTTCGGGCGCATGCGGGAGGCGATGAGGTTCTTCGAGACCGCATCTGAAGCCGCGAGACGGGCGAAAGACCCTGGCCTGGAAGCGAGGGCGGAGCTCTACATCGGCCATGCCGCGGTGATGATGGAGGAGCGCGCGGCGGCCGAGGCGGCGCTCGGGCGCGCAAAGGAGATCTCGCGAGGGCAGGGGGACGGCCGAGGCGAGGCGGAGGCGACGCGGGTTCTTGGTCAACTGTATTCCCGCGTGGGAGAGAACCAGAGAGCGCTCGAGTACTTCGAGGAGGCGCGCGAGCTCCTGAAGCCCCTGAGCGATCCCGCGACCGAGGCGACGATCTCGAATGCGATCGGCCAGCTCTACTTCGACATGGGAGAGATCGAGACCGCGCTCGGACACTACCTGCGGGCGCTCGAGCTGAACCAGGCCCACCCTTTTCGCAGGCGCGAGGCGGCGACGCTTCTCGAGGTGGGACGCTGCTACCTCGACCTGGGGCGGCATGTCGAGGCGCTCAGCCACTTGGAAAGCGCTCTCGCCATCTATCGGGAGCTCGAGAACCCGATGCTCGAAGCGGACGTGCTCACGGTGTTGGGCCGACTGAGAGCGACCCAGGGAGACGAGGAAGCCGCGCTCCGGGATTTCGAACGGGCGATCGAGCTCAAGACCTCCGTCGGGGACATCCGGGGCCGGGCGTTCATCTTCGATGAAGTCGGAAGCCTCCATCGAAGGCTCGGAAACCACGACGAAGCCCTCCGGGGTTTCCGCGAGGCCGCGGAGCGCAGCCGGGAAGCGGACGACCCGCTGTCCGAGTCCCTCGCTCTCTATCATGCGTCGATGGCACACCGCGACGCGGGACGGCTCGAGGAGGCGCGGGCCGCGGTCTCGGAATCGATCCGTCTCGCGGAATCCATGAGAGCCAAGGTGGCGAGCCACGGGCTGAGAACGTCGTTTCTCGCCTCGGTTCACGAGCGTTACTCTTTCTACGTCGACCTTCTGATCCAGCTTCACCGCAGGAGACCGGGCGAGGGACTGGACGCGCTCGCTTTCCAGGCTGCGGACCGGGTACGCGCTCGTACCCTGAGGGAGAGCCTTCAGGAGGCCGCGGCGGGAATCCGCGCCGGCATCGAGCCCGAGCTCCTGGAGCGGGAGCGTGAGCTCGGGCGGCGCCTGAACGAGCTCGCGATCGAGCGGGAGCTCCTCCCGGAGGAGCGCGACCGGGAACGGCTGCGAAGCGAGATCGACGCGATTTCGGAGGACTACGACCGGCTGCAGGCCACGATTCGTACGAGGAGTCCACGATACGCCGCGCTGACCGAGCCCGAGGCGGCGAGCCTCGCCGAGGTCCAGTCGCTTCTCGACGACGAAACCCGCCTGCTCGCCTACCATCTCGGGAAAGAGAGGAGCTTCCTCTGGTCCGTGACCCGGGAAACCCACAGCGTTCACGAGCTCCCGGCCGGTGAGGCGGTCGAAGCTCTTGCCCGCGAGGCGTACCTCTCGTTCAAATCTCCCGGAGCTCCGGCCGCGGCATCGACGCACCGCCTTTCCCGCATGCTCCTCGCGCCGCTCGCGGACATGACCGAGAAGCGCCTCGTCGTCGTCGCCGACGGCGCTCTCAGCTACGTGCCTTTCGCGGCGCTCGACGACCCTCGGGGGGGAGGAGCGCCGCTCGTTCACGCCGTCGAGGTGGTTCGGCTGCCCTCGGCTTCGCTCGCGCGCGCGCTGCGCGAACAGCGGTCGGGCCGGGAGTTCACCCGGTGGGTCGCCATCGCCGCCGACCCCGCCTATGGGAGCGGCGCGGGAGTTACCGGGCTTCCCCTGCGCGGGCTCCCGGGGAGTCGGATCGAGGCCTCTGGGATCGCAGCCCTCGCTCCGCCGGGCGAAGCCTATGTGGTCACCGGCTTCGACGCCCGTCGAGAATGGGTCGAGAGCACCGACTTCCACGGTTTCCGCTTCCTCCATTTCGCTGCCCACGGAATCGTGGACGACGAGCGGCCCGAGCTCTCCGGCATCGCGTTCGCGCTCGTCGATGAGAAGGGCGACTCGCTCGACGGTTTTCTCCGGCTCCATGACGTCTACAACCTGGACCTTCCCGTCGACCTGATCGTGTTGAGCGCCTGTGAGACGGGGCTGGGCAAGGAGGTCAAGGGCGAAGGGCTTATCGGCCTCGTGCGCGGCTTCATGTATGCGGGCGCTCCCGCCGTGATCGCGAGCTCCTGGAAGGTGGACGACGCGTCGACCGCCGTGCTCATGACCGAGCTCTACCGGGGGCTCTTCGAGGGAAAACGCCCCGCCGCGGCTCTGAGGGAAGCGCAGCTCGCGGTGTCGAAGATTCCGAAGTTCCGCGCTCCTTACTATTGGGCGGCGTTCGAGCTCCAGGGAGATTGGAAATAGCTCAGATTCTTGACAATCTCTCGGTCAGCCGCGGTAGATTTAGGGCTCAGCTCATGAAGTATCGCCGCACGGTTCTTCCCGCGCTCCTTGCCTTTGGCGGTTTGGTCGCCGGGATCCAGCTGCCCCTGTCGGCAGGCGAGGAACCACCGAGCGCGGGAGCCGGGTCGAGCTCGTCCGAGAACTGGCCGGGCTTTCGGGGCCCGAGATCGCTCCCGGTCTCGGACAACCCGGACCTTCCCGACCGCTGGTCCAAGACCGAGAACGTCGAGTGGGTAGCCGAGGTACCGGGAGTCGGCTGGTCGTCGCCGGTCGTCTGGGGGAGAAACGTCTTCCTGACCTCCGCCACCAGCGACAAGGCCATGAAACCGCCCTCCCTGGGTACGGACTTCAGCAACGAGTACATCGCGGAGCTGCGGGCACAGGGACTCTCGTCCGAAGAGGTGAACGCACGGCTCTACGCGCGCGATCGCGAGATGCCGCACGAGATCGTCATCGGCTTGAATCTCTATTGTTACGATCTCGAGGACGGGAAGCTCCTCTGGGAGCGTCAGGTCTATCATGGCAACCCTCTGGGGGGGCGGCACCGCAAGAACAGCTTCGCGTCCGAGACTCCGGTCACCGACGGCGAGAACGTCTACGTCTATTTCGCCCAACTGGGGCTCTATGCATTCGACCTGACCGGCAAACCGGTCTGGGCCACTCCGCTGCCGGCGCACCAGACCATCCGGGATTATGGAACCGGGGCTTCTCCGGCGCTTCATCGGGACCGGCTGATCATCGTGAACGACAACGAGGATCAGGGCTTCGTCGCCGCTTTCGACAAGCGCACGGGAAAAGAGCTCTGGCGCACGCTGCGCACGTTCGAGACTCCGAGGAAGACGAGCTGGTCCACTCCGTTCGTATGGGAGAACGCGCTGCGAACGGAGATCGTCACCGTCGGACCCGGGGCCGTCCTCAGCTACGACCTGGACGGCAGGGAGTTGTGGCGGTTGAAGCGAATGGGGGCGGTTGCGATCCAGAGTCCATTCGCCTGGAACGGACTCCTGTACGTTTCGTCGGGCACGTCCGGCGACGACAACCGGCCCATCGTCGCCATCCGCCCGGGAGGCTCGGGAGACATCACGCCGGCGGAGCCCGGGAATCGGAACGAGCACGTCGTCTGGTACAACCGGGTGGCCGGAGGGACCTATCTGCCGAGCCCGCTCATCTTCGACGGCGCCCTCTACGTGCTGTACGAAAAAGGAATCTTCGCCCGCCACGACGTCGAGACCGGAGAGCGCGTATACCGGGCCCGCATCGCGCCCGGCGCTGCGGCGTTCACGGCGTCGCCCTGGGCCTACAATGGAAAGATATTCGCGCTCAGCGAGGAGGGTGACACGTTCGTGATCGAGGCGGGCGCGGCGTACCGGCTCCTCGGGGTCAACTCGCTCGAAGATTGGGCCATGGCGACCCCGGCGATCGTCTCCGACCGGCTGCTCATCCGAACGCAGAGCCGCCTCTATTCGATCCGAAACCGCGGTGCGGGCGGAGCGTTGAAGCGTTGAGGCCTTGAAGTAAGATGACCGCGCTGACAAGCAGGAGGTTGCGCATGAAGTCGCTTCTAGCCGTTCTTCTCGCCTGGGCATCGATAGGGTCCGCCGCGGAGGCCCCGGTATCGATGGGGCATCACCACGTCAACACCGGAAATCTCGAAGCGACGAAGCGCTTCTGGGAGCTTCTCGGGGCGACGCCGGTCGCCTTCGGCGACTACCAGGTGATGCGCCTTCCGGACCTCCTGGTATTCCTCCGGGAACAGGAGCCCACGGGGGGCACGCGGGGCACGACGGTGAATCACGTCGGGGTGAGGCTCAAGGACGTGCGCGCCAAGGTGGATGCGCTCCGGAAGGCCGGGGTCGCCGTCATCACCCGGGAAGAGCTCGCGGACGCGAAGGAGGACGTCTACTTCAACGTCCCCCAGAAGACTCACATCGCGTTTCTCCTGTCGCCCGAAGGAACCAAGGTCGAGCTCTTCGAGGATCCGGCGAGCCCCGAGCCGGCGGCGAATCATCACATCCATTTCGCCGCTCCCGACGTCGCGGCGATGAAGGCTTGGTACGTCGAGACCTTCGGCGCGGTGCCCGGCCAGCGCGGAGGCATGGAAGCGGCGCAGCTTCCCGGGGTGAACCTCACGTTCTCCCCGGCGGCCGGCGAGGTCGCGGGCACCAAGGGGCGCTCCGTCGATCACATAGGCTTCGAGGTCCGGGGGTTGAAAGCGCTTTGTGCGAAGCTTCTGGCGAAGGGAGTGCGCTTCGACCGGCCGTACACCGAACGGCCGGAGCTGAAAGTCGCGGTCGCCTTTCTCGTCGACCCCTGGGGGACCTACGTCGAGCTCACCGAGGGTCTTTCCACCCTTCACGCCGTTTCCAGCGCGGAAGAGTAATTCTTTATAATGAAGACACCCTCGTTTCGCGAAAGGCATTCCATGGCCAGGAAGACCAGCGGCACCGGTAGAAACGACCCCACGCCCGAGGACGCACGTCCGGCGAAAACGAACGGCGGCACAGTGCGCTGGGCTGCGATAGGCATCCTGGTCCTCGGGGGTGCGTTCTTCGTCTACGCGAGCCTCACCGAAGGCCCGCCGGCCGCCTCCCGATCGAGCGCGAGCGACCACCGGCACGACCCCTCGGCGAGCGCGAAGGACCCGGGCCAGACGCAGAAGTTCCGCTACTTCGAGGATCCGGCCGAGGCCCATCCGCTTCCCGTAACCCTGCCTCCGAGCAGGTTCATCAACAAGGGAATCGCCAACACCTACCGGATCGCGAAAGAGATTCCCGAAGTGCTGGCGCAGCAACCCTGTCTCTGCGGCTGCGACAACACCTCGGACGACCATCGCAGCCTCCTCGACTGCTATATCGACGACCACGCCTCCAATTGCCTCGTCTGCATGAAGGAAGCGGTGCTGGCGGAGCAGATGACCGACGCGGGAAAATCGCCGCAGGAAGTCCGCGAGGCGATCCTCGCCCACGATTTTTCAGAGGTTTCGATCGGGAACTGAGTCAGAGGTTCCCGGAACAGCGGTTCTCGTCCAGGATCCGTAACAACCAGTCGAGCTCCATTCCCATGTGCGTGAGGAGGACCTCGACTTCCGCGAAGTCGGAGGCCCGCGCGGCCTCGACCATCCGCGCGGCGAGATCTTCCATCCCCTCCGCCCCGATTCTTCGCACGGATTCGCGGAGCTCGGTGGCCAGGGCCTGGACCCGCTCCCGATCGTTCTTCTTCCAGGCGGCATCCAGATCCTCGAGAACGTAGGGAACGTTCTTCTTGAACGCCCCGAGGAGATCCTCCAGGCGGGTCGGGTCTCCGTCGAGGCGCTCGAGGGCGAGAGTGCGATTGAAGACTTCCAATGTCTCTCCGGAGAGTCGATTATATCAAGCGAGATCGCGGAGCCATTCAGAGAGCGCCTCCTCCACCGGGCCGGTTCTCTCCGTGAACAGATGATCGCCGCCTGGAACGACCACGAGATCCGCGGGCCCTGGAAACCCCCGAACGAAATCCTCGATGGCCCGGCGGTCCCCGAACTCGTCGCGTTCCCCCTGGATGAAGAGGACGGGAATGGCCCGGGGATTCTCGGGGACCGACTCCATCGCGAGGAGTGGAAGCCCCATCAGAAGCAGCGCGGCCGAGCGCTCGTCGCGCGCGCCGACGCGGAGCGCGACGGCGGCGCCGAACGAGAAGCCCCCGAAGACGATGGGCTTGTCCGGGTACTCACGATGGAGGAAATCGAGGGCCGCCCGGGCGTCATCCGCCTCGCCCCGGCCGCGGTCGAACTGGCCGGCGCTCCGGCCCACGCCCCGAAACTGGAAACGGAGCGCGGCATAGCCATGTTTCTGGAGCGTCTTCGCGGCCCGGAACAGGAGCTTGAAGTGCATCGTGCCGCCGTGAAGCGGATGCGCGTGGCAGAGGAGAGATGCACCTCGGGGCTCTCCCTGGGGCGTCATGAGGACGGCTTCGAGGAGACCCGCCGGCCCTTCGAGGTCGAGATTCCGAGTCGGCATGATCTAGCATAGACCATGGAAGTCGGAGCTCAATTCCTCGAGAACGCCCGATTCGAAAAGCGGCGGCTGAAACAGCTTGCCGAAAAAGCCGTGGCACAGGTGGAGAACGACTCGCTTCTCCATCACGCGCTCGACGCCGAATCGAACTCCATCGCCGTCCTGATGCAGCACCTCGGCGGGAACCTCTTGTCCCGCTGGACCCGGTTTCTCGAGACCGACGGAGAGAAACCCGACCGCCATCGAGACCTGGAGTTCGAATCGAGCCCGGTCCGCACCCGCCGCGAGCTCCTCGAGATTTGGGATCGGGGCTGGTCGAGGTGTCTTTCGACCCTTGATTCACTGACCCCGAACGATCTCGCGAAGACCGTCCGGATCCGCGGTGAGGAGCACAGCGTTCCCGAGGCGATCCAGCGGCAGATCGTGCACACCGCCTACCACGTGGGGCAGATCGTTTTCCTTGCGAAGCACCTGGCGTCAGCCCGCTGGACGACCCTCAGCATTCCCCGCGGGGAATCGCAGAAGGCGACCGGCGGCTACAAGAAGACCTGATTCTTCCGGAGGAACGCGCTCTCAGTTCTGCACCGGGCCGTCGTCGGTCGAGGAGAGATACCGCTCGGCCTCCTGATAGCCCGCGAGCTCCTCGTGTCCGCCCCATATCTCGACGAGCTTCTGGAACCTCTCGGAAGCGGTGGCGCGATCGCCCGCCGCCGCGTGAGCCCGGGCCGAGCCCAGAAGAGACCGCGCGCGGTTGGGCATCCGAAGCAGCGAAGCCTCGAACGCTTTCGCCGATTCCGAGGGATTGCCGGTCTCGAGGAGCACTTCCCCGAGGAGCTCGTGCGCAGGCTTCACCGGGTTCGCGGCCCCGTTCGGCGGACGCATCGTTTCCTCCAGGCGGACGGCGTTTCTCAGGACCTCGACCGCCTCGTCCTTCCTGCCGCGCGCAAGGGCGAGGAGCGCCGCCATTTCCTCGTGCATGACCTTCGTCGCCTGATCGTCATCCGAGGGCGGAGGCGGCGTCCCTCCGTGACCCGCATGAGCGGAACCGGAGGACTCCGAAGTCCCTGAGCCGGATGTCTTCTCGGCCAGCCGCTTCTCCATCTTCTGCGCCGTTTCCAGATCTCCGAGGCGGATCGCGCTCATTCCGTTCGCGAGGAGCTCTTCTTCCGAGGCCTCCTCGGGCATCTCCTGGACCTTCCACTCCTCGGTCTCGATGATGTAGCGCGCTTTCGCGAGCGCGAAGCCGGAGCTCGCGCGTCCCTTGTCGGACATCTTCACCATTTCCTCGAACCGGCGGACGTTCTCGGCGGCTTTCGCATAGTCGCCCTTCTGAAGGAAACCGTACTGGCCCCAGTCGAGGGAGTGGGACATGTCGCCCATGCTGTCGCCCGGCTTCCAGAGATCGCTCGCCACCTGGTGCGCCCTCATGTTCTGGTTGGCCACTTTCTCCCACATCCCGTGCTGGATGTAGATATGCGTGGGCATGTGGATGGCGTGGGAGACCGCGGGCGCGATGTCGGCGAAAGCGTCGGCCGCATCCAGCGCGAGGGGCGCGTGGATGGGGTCGTCGAACGCGTGAATGATGTAGTGGGCCGCGCCCGGATGGTTCCGGTTTCGATTGAAGACGTCCATCGACAGTGCGCCCGCCTGGACTTCCAGCCGGAAGGTATTGTCCTCGAGCGCCCGGGCGCCGCTCAGGAGCGAGACGGCATAGAACGTCGTCACCTCGTCGTCGGCGGGGAACTCCTGATGGAGTCGCGCCATGGCCTGCATATAGGCGACACGGCGCGCTCGCCAGTCGTCCTTCTGCGGTCCTTCGGCCCAGAGATCTTCCACCGCCTGGAGGAATCCCTTCTCGCGCGGGGTGTGCGCCTTCGCGAGTCGAGCTTCGCTCGTCGCGCCGAGTCTTCCCAGAACCTCTCGCGGAGTCTTCCCGTCCTGCTCGGGGGCGAGGGGATGGTTGTAGCAGAGAGTCTCGCCCCAATACGCGAGGGCGAAGTCCGGGTCGATCTTCTGCGCGGCCTGGAACTCCGCGATCGCCTGCTTCCATCCGAAGCTGTGGAGGATCGCGACTCCGCGAAGGAAGTGCTTCTGGGCCTCGGGGGAGGCCGAGGTGTCGAATCGGAGATTCCCGACGCTTTCGAGCTGCGCCGCCACCGGAGACGCGAGAAATGCGAGAAGCGCGACCAGCGCCGTGCAGGGAAGACGACGAGACATGGGGACCTCCTTCAGTGGGCCGGACCTCGCCATCCTACTATAATCCCGCGGATGAAGCGTTTCGTGGGAGTCACCCTCGTCATCGCGCTCGGCGCTGCCTGCGCCGGCCGAAGGCCGCCGATCGCTCCGGGACCGCCGTCGACCATGGAAGACGGGCTCGCCTCCTGGTACGGAATCGAGGAGGCCGGCCGGGCGACGGCGAGCGGCGAGCTGATGGACCCGGAGCGGAAAACCGCCGCCCATCGGAGTCTTCCGTTCGGCTCGCTCGTCCGGGTCACGGACCTCGAGACCGGAAAGACGGTCGAGGTCATCGTCAACGATCGGGGGCCGCATGTCGACGGCCGAATCATCGACCTCTCGTTCGCCGCGGCGCGGGAGATCGACCTCGTCGACCGCGGAGTCACCCCCGTTCGGCTGCAGGTGCTGGGGCTCGAAGGGCCTCTCGCCGCGCGCAGGTGGCGAGTCCAGATGGGCTCGTTCGCCGACGCTCAACGTGCCCAGGATCTCGCGGTCTTGTTGCAGGCCGAGGGCTACTCTCCCGTCGTGCTCTCGCCTTTCGACGACGGCGGTACCGTCTACCATCGGGTCTGGGTAGGCGAATTCCACGAGAGGGACGGTGCCGAGTCTCTCGCTCGACGCCTGTCGCGCGACGGACACAACGGATTCGTCCTGCTGGGGGCCGTCGCTAGCCCGTAGTCGGCTCTCTCTCAGGAGGCAGCGATCGGCGGAATTCGCAGCACCTGCCCGGGGTAGATCTTGTCGGGATCGCTGAGCATTGGCTTGTTGGCCTCGAAAATCGCCGGATACTTCATGGCATCGCCGTATTGGGCCTTCGCGATCTTCGACAGCGAGTCGCCCTTGACCACGGTGTAGTACTTTGCCGGGGGCTCCTTCGGCGCCGCCGCCTTCTCCACGACCAGCTCCAGGCGATCGTCCACCTTGGAGATTCCGGTGGTATTGCCCACGGCGAGCACGATCTTCTCGCGAACAGCCTGCGTCTTCACTTTGCCGTTCACCGTCGCCTGCTCGCCCTTGACGTCGATCTTCAGCATTTCGACGGGAAGTCCCATCTTCCGCACCTGGTTCTCGAGCTTTGCCGACCTCTCCTGGTCCGATTCCTTGGGACCGAAGAGCTTGTCCCCCGCCCCCAAGACGAAATCTATGAGACCCATGACTTCCTCCTTCTTTCCTCTGCTTTGCTAGAAATTCACGACCAGCGCGACGTTGAACAGCGTATCGAGCTTGTCCGCCTGAACCGGCACCAGGATTCCCACGGGAAGGCCGGTCAACGGCGAGATCAAGTCCGCCTCCACGAACGAGGGAACGTTGTCGAACAGGAACTTCAGGCTCACCTGGAGCGCGAGACGACCGGTCATCGCAACCGCGACCGAGGTCAAGCTGTCGAGGCGCAGGTCGTCGGTCTCGTCGAGGTTCTCCTCCGCGATGGTGAGATGGGTCGAGGTCGTCGAGCCGGTGAGCTTCCGCATAAGGTCCGCGGACAGCGTCAGGCCGGCGAAGGTGACTTCGTCGCCGATGGTCGGGACCTGGTGGGTGACCGAGATGCCGTAGTCCCTGCGGAGCCCGGCGACTTCGATATGGAGCTCGGCATCGCTCCAGACGCGGGAGAGCCTGTTTCGAAAGCCGAAGGTGCTGGTTTCGGAGTTGCCGGCGGCGAACAGCAGGGCGAGCTCGGCTTTGTCCATCCATCCGAGCTTCTTCTCGGGAGCGGGCGGCTCCTGGGGCCACGCGGAAGCCGAAGTCAGGAGGAGGGAAAGGGTGAACGACGAGAGAATGGATCGCAGCGACAAATTGACACCTTTAGAGTCTTCGTGAAAAGCTCCCCGCAGACGACGAACGACGTGGGAGGAATCCCCGCCTTCCATCGACCTACAGCCTAGTCAGGAAGCTCCCGAGCCGCAAGCGGATATTTCGCGTTGACAGCGGGTCGTCCCGGGAACTAGGGTTTTTCGGAGCTTCCAATGACGATGCCATCCTTACTGCTCTTCGTGCTCGATTCCCTCTCTCAAACTGCTTCCCGAGTCGAGGTCGGCCCGTCGCCCGCGATCGAATCCGGGGACGTAGACGGCCGCTTCCTCCTACCCTCCTCCTTCCGAGGCGACGCGGAGCCTCGATTCCATGTGGAGCGATCCGCCCCTTCCGGCAAGAGCTTCCCGGACTCTCCGCACTGAAGGCGCCGCGCCGAGTCTCCCGATGCGCATCGACGAATACACGAACATGTTCGTGCTCGAGGACCGCTTCTGGTGGTATCGAGGCATCCACGACCTCATCCTCGGCTATCTTCGGAAGCGATCCGAACCGCCGCTTCGAATCCTCGACGCCGGATGCGGCACGGGGAAGCTCATGACGCTTCTGGCGCCGATGGGAGAGGTGGTGGGGTTCGATGCCTCGGCGGAGGCGGTCGAGTATTGCCGGCAGCGAGGTCTCTCGCGAGTCGACATCGTCGATCTCAACGAGTTCTCCCCGCAGGCCTCCTACGACGCCATCACCTGCATCGACGTCCTCTGCCACGAAAGCGTGCGGGAGATCGGGTCGGTGCTGGATCAGTTTCGGCGCGGTCTATCGCCGGGGGGAATTCTGATTCTCAATCTGCCGGCATTCGAGTCCCTGAGGAGGGAGCACGATCAGGTGGTCCAGACCGTGCGGCGTCTACAGGAGAAGGACCTTCTCCCGCTCCTTCGAGAGAAGGGCTTCGAGATCGAGCTTTCCACCTATCGGCTGCCGGCGCTCTATTACGCGATCCGCCTGCGGAAGGCGCTGGCGCCGCCGCGCGAGAGCGCCTCTCCCGAATCGGACCTCAGGATGATCTCCCCCCTCCTGGACGCGCTGCTCTGGTGGATGAACTGGATCGAGAACCGCGCGATTCTCGCCGGAATCCGCTTCCCGGTGGGAAGCTCCCTCTTCGTGGTGGCTCGAGGGCCCGCGGCGTCATGACGGGCGCTTCGCCAGACTCCCGGTGTGAGTGACGTAGAACGGCTCGACGAAGTCCGAGACGCGATAGAGGCTCCAGCCGACCAGGACGAGGGCGGCGAGGACCAGGAGCCGCTTCCGACGCGAAAGGGAGACCGTGGCCAGGATCGGCGCCAGCGGGTAGACGAAGAAGAGCCGGCGGAAGTAGTACAGAGGCTCCGGCGCGAGTAGAACCGGAATCGAGATCGCGGGGGCGTAGGCGGCCCACGCCAGCAGGACGCGGCTCTCGAGTCGGTCCCGGTGTTTGAGTATTACGAAAATCCCCGCAAGACCCAAGAGGATGTAGAGGGGACCGAACGCCTCCCATCCCACCGTCGCGGCGCGAAGACGCTCCGCGAAACCCGGCCCGCCTCCGAAGGCGACACCGTTCGCCAGATCGAGAAGAAAGCCCCCGTAATAGAGGACGGCGGGAACGCTCCCGAGGAGCGCGGCGCCGAGAAGACCGTACCCTCCGCGAAGAGGCGGCGGCATCCGGTACGCGGCGACGAGCAGCGGCAGGTATACGGCGAGGGTCAGGGGTCCCGCGTTGTAGACGAGGGCACAGACGGCGATGAGGGCGGCGAAGGCGACGACGCCGAAGAGCGAAAGCAGCGCCTTCCCATTTCGCATCAGCAGGAACACCAGTACGACGAGGGCGAGCTGCCCCAGGAGAGCCGGGTAGGAGGCCCGAAGGAGCTCGAGGACTCCGTCGGGGAACGACGCCGCCGTCACTCCGGCGACGACGGCCGCGGCGTCGCTTTCGTTCAGGCGGGCCGAGATGAGCATCACGACCGAGAGGGCGGACACGTGAAGGAGGATGCCCGCCCACTTCAGGACGTCCTCGGTATCGCCGAAAGGAAACCACCCCACGAGCGTGTGGAGCACCGGGGGATAGGGCATGGGGCGGCGCCTTCCCTCGAGGCTCGCGCGGCCGAGGCCGAATCTCTCCTGGTAGTAGTCCATGCGCGACCAGAGCTCGCGCGCGCCCTGCTGCCGCACCACGTCCGTCACCTCCCGGTGGATATCGACGTCCTTGAAGTAATAAAGAGGATGGAAGAGGGCGAACGAGGCCGCGAGAACGGTGGCCGCGGGCACGAGCCTCCGCCACTTCGATTGCGCGCGGAGGAGAAGGACGAGAAGAAGGCCGAGGCTCGACGAGACGAGGCCGGCTTTCCGCAGCCAATGGAGAGACGCGAAAGGGTCGAGCGCGGCGAGGGGCAATCCGAGAAGCGTAATCGCGAGGAGCGCTCCCGCGCGCGGAGAAAAGCCCGCTACCATGAGCGCGCCCGCGAGAACCACCGCCGCCGCCGCGGAGAGCGCGACCGAACGCCTGTCGGGAAGAAGAGCTCCCCATTCACCGGGAACGAGCCGGAGGCCTTCGAGCTTCAGACCGTGTCCGGCGTCCGCCGTTCGTGAGACGAAGCGAAAGGAAGCTCGGCCGGGCGGGAGAGGAAACGAGTAGGGAACGATCCTATCTCCCGCCGGAAGAATCCCGAGCGAGCGGTCGTACATCAGGACGTCGATCTCCACAGGCTCCCGCTCGGGCCTGCCACCGAGCACGATGAGCTCCGCGTCGCCGCGAATCACCAACGGAAGCGTGACGGTGGCTTGCTCCCGCGACCAACGCGACGTCGTGCCTCGCGCCCATCCTACGCGGAACCCTTCGACGTAGTCGCGATCCGCGGGACCGAATCCGAACGAGACCGACTGGGCGAAGGCGACGGCGAGAACGAGGACCGAGGGTACGGCCGCTCCCGCGAGCGCGGCCCAGGGGAGACTCCGGCGCCAGCAGCGAGTCATCCAGGTTGCGCCGGTTCCTCGGCCTCATGGACGATGCGCCCGGCGTTCTCGGCGTCGCTCTCGAGCTCGGACATTTGAGAATCGTATCAGAGGCGTAGCGTTGGGCGGAGTTCCGGCAGAGGGCAGGTCTGAAAAGCGCGGACTGTCGGCCCTGATCGACAAGGCGTCCGCGCAGCTACTCGACGGCAAATCCCAACGACTCGGCGTTTTCCTTCACCCGGCGGTCTCGGGTCACGATCGTGACCAGCTGCGGCGACTCGCCGAGCATCTCCGCCGTCGCGAGGTGCAGGGCATCGAGCGTTCGAATCGGCTCGACGGGAAACGGTCGACCCGCTCTCGCGAGCACCGAGTCGGTCACGGCGATGACATAGCAGCGACGCTCGAACACCCGGAGGCCCCTGATGGCAGCGCGCTCCTGGTCGGGCGTCAAGCGTCCCATGACCCTGGCCCGGAGGATCGCACGCGCAGCTTCCGTCAGCGTCAGCGCTGACGTCACCAGCGAAGCCCGGGCGCGCATGGCCTTGCGGGCCTCGGCATCCCCCTCGAGGAGCGCCGCAAGCAGTGCGCTCGACTCGATGTATCTCAGGCCCTTGGCTGGCGACGTGCGCCTCGAACGACGCGACCGAGGAGCCCGAGGGCTAGTGCTGCGCTTCGCCACGGTCGATGTCGATGAGCTCCGCTGCAGTCCCCGGAGGGAGCCGGATGTCCGGCCAGCCCTCCGTGGGGTCGCCCATTTCGATCGGCGGCCGAATCACACCGGCGGCGATGAGCTCGTCCCAACGGGCCCGGCCTTCCGCCCTGGATGACGTCGCCGGCGGAACGAGCTCCGCGACCACGCGACCGTGCGCGGTGATGGAGATGCGCTCGCCGCCTTCGATCCGGCGGATGTAGCGGCTGAGGTTGTCCTTCAACTCGCGAATGCCAGAGGTCACGGATACAGTGTAGCCTCATATGGCCACATACACAATCACGCTGCTCGTCAGGTCCTGGCAGGGCGAGTGATCCCGATGGACCGAGGCGTTTCCGATCCGTTGGAAAGGCCCGACAGGAGGCGTTTCGCGGAGGCGACCTCGACCCGGACAAGGAGCCTCCACCCCCATGGATCGAGCCCATATAGATACTTGCCAGCATGGAAATGGAAGATGAGACTTTCGCCTCCCGAGCTCCCTGCCCTCGAAAGAGATCGACTCGGGCTTACTGGCTTCCGCCCCTCGCTCCCGGCGCCGTTGATTTCCGGAGAAACAGGCAACGGATCTCGCCGGATGAAAAGTACCCTCCGAGCGGACCGGGATGAAAGGGGCAGGGGGTTGCGGGTTGATTCCGGAAGCGCTTCTACACGAGAATCCTCCCTTTGAAGGGGGTCTTTGATGTCAGTTTCTCGAAACGCGGTCCTCGCAGGAATCCTCGGGCTCATGCTGGGCGCGGGTGTGACGTTCGCACAGAAAGAAGTCGTCGATCCGGCGAGCAAGCCTTTGCCGAATCCCAATCCGGTCGTCGTCAAGAATTGGGGCGAGCTCCCCGACGGCAGGAAGTGGGGCTCGACCGCGGGCGTCGATATCGGCCCGGACGGTCAGATCTGGGCCTACGATCGGTGCGGCGCCTATGCTCTCGCCGGCGGTTGCGATACCTCGAACGTCGACCCCGTCCTCAAGTTCGATCGCCACACGGGAAAGGCCCTGACGCACTTCGGCGCGGGGCTTTTCGTGCTTCCCCACGGAATCCACGTGGACCGGGCGGGAAACGTCTGGGTGACGGATTCGCAGGGGAACAAGGCGGGGACCAAGGGTCACCAGGTGATCAAGTTCAGCCCCGACGGGAAAGTCCTGATGAAGCTCGGCAAGGCCGGCGTCGCCGGAAGCGGCCCCGACGCGTTCAACGAGCCCTGCGATGTCATCACCGCGCCGAACGGCGACATCTTCGTCAGCGACGGACACAGCGGCCAGAACGAAAATCCCCCTCCCGGAGCGGCCGGCCGGATCGTGAAGTTCACCAAGGACGGCAAGTTCATCAAGGAGTGGGGAAAGATGGGCTCGGCCCCCGGCGAGTTCCGGACCCCGCACGCTCTGGCGTTCGACTCGAAAGGACGGCTATTCGTCGCCGATCGCGGGAATCATCGCATTCAGATCTTCGATCAGGACGGAAAGCTTCTCGACACGTTCTATCAGTTCGGCCGGGTGAGCGGGCTCCACATCGAAGCCGACGATACGCTCTACGCGATCGACTCGGAGTCGGAGGAGAGAACTCACCCGAACTGGAAAACCGGCGTCCGGATCGGTAAGGCCACGGAAGACAAGGTCACGGCCTTCATCCCTCCCCACGAGACGGGCGAGTTCTACGGTGAAGCGGGTGAGGGCGTCACCGTCGACGCCGATGGAAACGTGTACGGAGCGGAAGGTCCGAACTCCCGCGAGGCAGCCGGGGGGGGCTTGACGAAGTATCTTAAACGGTAGGGCGACCCGACGGGAAGCACCTCTGGATTCTGTCCCGGTAAAGCGCAACTCGGACCATCATTCGGATGGCCTCTCTGGAGGACGTTCAATTGTCGGCTTTGTGCGACGACTCCACCATCAGAAGTCCGTTCTCGATGCGTTCCCGGATGGGCTCGGGAAGGGTTATGACGTCGCCGAGGGAGCTGATGTCGAAGCCATCGTGGATCTTCCCCTTGACGGTTACTCCGGCGCCCTTGCGCGGAACACCCTTCGAGGAAAACACCCAGAGGCGACCGGTCGAGTCCTCGACGCAGTAGAATCCCTTCCCCGCGATCGAGTAGCTCTCGACTACGCGGCCCGAGAGCGAGACATCCTTGTTCGCGTAGCGGCCGGGATCGGCCAGCACGTCGTTTACCGTCTTCTGCGCGCAGGCCGCGCTCGCGAGCGACGCCACTGCGACAATCCAACGAGTCCAGGTGGTGGCCATCGTTCTCCTCCTTCGGCTTGCCCGATATGTTCGTGCGTTCGTAGGCTACGCTCGCTGAGTCTCGGTCTGCAAACCAGCCCTCCCTGGCTCAGGCCGCGGGTTGGATGGACCAGGCGAGCTCGGCCAAAGCGCGATCGCCCGAGACGGGAGGAATCCCGCCAGAAACCGGAAAAACGACCGATTTGGCGAGAAATCTCGCCCGGCCCACTTTGACATTGAATTTCAGAATCGGAGAGGGTAGACTGTCATCGTGATCGTTTGCCATTGCACGGGTATCACCGATCGGGACATCCGCTCCCTAGTCCGGCAAGGCCGGGCGAAGACGGTCTCGGAGATCGGCCTCAACTGCTCCGCCGGGCTCGGGTGCGGAGGCTGCCGGCTCGCGGTCGAGCAGATTGTGCAGATCGCGCGCCAGGAGGAGCGCTCCCGCGCGGAGCTCGTCCTCACCGAGCTCGCTCCCGCCCTCTGACGCCTTTTCTATCCCTTTCCCGCTCCGCGCTGTAAGATTGGGGCCGCACCAATCCCGAGAGGAGCCGAAAGAAATGAAAGGGGATTCCAAGATCATCGAGGCGCTGAACGAGATCCTGACGTCGGAGCTCACCGCGATCAACCAGTACTTCGTCCACGCCAAGATGTGCGAGAACTGGGGCTACAAGAAGCTCGCCTCGAAGAAACGCGAAGAGTCGATCGAAGAGATGAAGCACGCGGACGAGGTCATCGATCGGATTCTCTTCCTCGACGGCATCCCCAACATGCAGAGGCTGAACCCGGTCAAGGTGGGCGAGGAGCCGGTGGAGCAGCACCGGGTCGATCTCGAGCTCGAGGTCGACGCCCGCAAGCGGCTGAACGACGCCATCGCCCTCTGCCGCGACAAAGGGGACAACGGGACCCGGGAGATCCTCGAGAAGATCCTCGTCGACGAGGAGGAGAGCATCGACTGGCTCGAAAGCCAGCTCCACCTCGTCAAAGAAGTGGGCCGCGAGCGCTACCTCGCCGAACAGATTCACGGCTGATCCCGTGGCCTTCGCGATCGACATGCACGTTCACCTGCCGACGGTGAGCTTTCTCGACACCGCCATCCGGCCGTTTCGCGAGCCCGCGGAGAAGTTCTTCCGCCGCAAAGTTCCCATCACCCGGATGGACGACGTGGCGAAGCACTACGAGAAGCTCGACGTCGTCGGGGTGCTCCTCGCCTGGGACGCGGAGACGGCGACCGGACTTCCGCCCTTGACCAACGACGAGATCGCGGGCATCGTCGCCGAGTTCCCCGGGAGGTTCATCGGCTTCGCGAGCGTCGACCCCTGGAAGGGAAAGCGCGCCGTCGCCGAGATCGAGCGCGCGATCCGGGAGCTCGGCCTCAAAGGAGCGAAGTTCCATCCCGGCATCCAGGCGTTCTACCCCAACGACCCGCGATTCTCGGAGCTGTTCGCGAAAGTCGCCGAGCTCGGCGTTCCGGCGCTCTTCCACACCGGAACCAACGGGCTCGGGGCCGGGGTCAAGGGAGGGATGGGCGTGCGGCTCGACTACACCCGGCCCATCTACCTCGATCATCTGGCGGCGGAGTATCCGGAGCTCACCATCATCGGGGCTCATCCGGCGTGGCCGTGGCACGAGGAGATGCTCGCCATCATCGGCCACAAGGCGAACGTGTTCATGGACCTCTCGGGGTGGCTTCCGAGGTACATCCCCGAGGCGGTGATGAACGAGGCGAGGAAACGGCTTTCCGATCGGATCCTGTTCGGAAGCGACTATCCGTTCATCCTGCCCGAGAAGTGGCTCGAGGACTTCGACGCTCTCGAGGGCTTCACCCCGGAGGTGAGGCGGAAGCTCCTCCACGACAACGCCGCCGCCCTCCTAGGGCTGGGGTGAAGTAACCAGCGAGAGGTCGATGACCTCGGTCGCGAGGACCTCTCCTTCTTCGTTCTTCTCGCTTCTTTCGCCCTGGACTCTTACCAGGCCGACGCCGCGGGCGTACCACTCGGTGGCGTCGTAGACCTCCTGGCCTCCGCTGAAGTCCATCCGCGTCTCGTGTCTTCGGATACGAACGCAGTCGGAATAGACTTCGCTCCCGACCGTCAGCGCCTCGACGCCCAGGAGCTCCGCCTCGACGTAGTGCGCTCCCACGTCTTCCTTGCTTCCGCCGCGCATCCGGGCGAAGCGCCTCTGGCTCGTATGGATCTCCCCCGGCTGCATCTTCGACGGAAGGAGCACCAGCGGACGCTCGTAGACGATCTCGCCGGAGCGGCCGAGGCCCAGGCGGTGCACGCGGAGCCCCTCCTCCGCATCGAAGCTCTCGACACGGCGGCGCCGGTCGCTCCCCATCCGCACCGCGGCGGGCGCGCCGTCGATCTCGACGGCGAGGACCTCGACGGTCAACACTTCATCCGCGGGATCGCGGTAGAGGAGCGTGGTCGGCGTCAGCGGCAGATAGACCTCGAGCGCCACTTCCAGAAGGAAGAGCACGACGGAGCTCACGAGCGGCTACCGCTCGCGGAACACCGGCGGAGCTTCCGGAATCGCGGCACCGTCGTGGCGCGGCTCCGAGGCGCCGAAATGAACGCCTTCGGGATTCGACATCACCGCCTGTCCGAAGCCGAAGGTCCCGCTTCGAGGAGCGGCCACTTCGATGACGTGTCCGCGCCTCGCGAGCTCCGCGCGCACCGATTCCGGGACGAGGGCTTCCATGTCCAGGTCGCATCCGTCGAAGCTCCCTTTGGTGAACCGCCCGGCTTCCAGCGCCTCCTGGAGGGTCATGCCGAAGTCCGCGATGTCGGCGACGAACTGGGCGTGCGCCTGGGCCTGGTTCCATCCGCCCATGATCCCGAACCCGATGCGGACTCCGTCCTTCTCCATGAACGCGGGAATGATGGTGTGGAGCGGCCGCTTGCGCGGGCCGAGGGTATTCGGCCGATCGGGCTCCATGGTGAAGAGGGCCCCGCGGTTGTGGAGCATGAATCCCGCGCCTTTCGGAACCAGACCCGATCCGAACCCCGAGTAGTTGCTCTGGATGAGGGAGACGATGTTCCCGTCCTTGTCGATGACCGACATGTAGATGGTATCGCCGCCTTCGGCGTCGGTTACGGTCCTGAGGTCCGACGGAGTCACGGTGCAGTGCGCCTTCCCCGGGTCGATGAGCTTCGCGCGCTCGGCGGCGTGGGTCTTGTCGAGCATCTCCCTCACGGGCACGGGAGAGAACCGCGGGTCGCCGACGTAGTGGAGCATGTCGGCGTAGGCGAGCTTCTTCGCCTCGATCATCACGTGGAGCGCGTCGGCGGAGTGAAAGCCGTACTCGCTCATGGGGAAGCGCTCCATGAGGTTCAGCATCATGAGAGCGGCGATCCCCTGGGTGTTCGGGCCGATCTCGTAGACCTTCCAGCCGCGATAGCTGGTCTGTATCGGGGTGACCCACTCCGGCTCGAACTCCTCGAGGTCGGATGGGGTGAAGACCCCGCCGGTCTCGGCGGAGATCGCGAGAATGGCCTCGGCCGTCTCCCCCTTGTAGTAGCCGTCTCGCCCCCGCTCCGCGATCCGCCGCAAGGACCGGGCGAGGTCGGGATTTCGAAACACCTCGCCCGCTCGGGGAGGCCGGCCGTCGATGAGGTACGTTTCCCTGGAGTTCGGGTGGCTCGCGAGCATCTCCTGCGAGCGGGCCCAGCCGCGGGCAATCACTTCGGAGAGGGGAAACCCGTTCTCGGCGTAGTAGATCGCCGGAGCCAGGATCTCGGAGAACGGAAGGCTGCCGAGACGGCTCCGGAGAGCGTCCCACCCGGCGACGACTCCGGGCACGGTCACCGAGTAGATCCCTCGACTCGGCATCTCCTCGATCCCTTTCGACGCGAGGAGCTCGACGGTCAGGCCCGAGGGCGAGAAGCCGCTGGAGTTGAGCCCGATGAGCTCGCCGGTCTTCGCCCAGTAGACGATGGCGAAGAGGTCGCCTCCGATTCCGTTTCCCGTTGGCTCCATGAGTCCGATGGTGGCGTTGGCGGCGATGGCGGCGTCGACGGCGTTTCCGCCGCGCTCCAGGATCTGTACGCCGGCCCTCGCGGCGAGCGGCTGGCTAGCCGCCACGATCCCGTACTCGGTGGAGACGACCGATCGCCCCACGACCGGCTTCCGGTCCTCGGCGGCGGCCTGGCTGACGATCGTCAAAACGAAGAACGCGACGAATCTTTGCATGGTCATCACCTCGCGCGACGTCGGAAAAGAAAACTGTACCACGCCCCTCAACGCCGTGGCAGAACCACCGAAAGCCCCTGGTCGCGAACGGTGAGATCGACGGGCGTAAATCCTCCGAACTCGCCGTCGACCTGGTAGGGAACGCGCGCATCCGCTTCCACGGTGAGAGCGCTCGCCTTCCAGGACAGGACGTCTTTGAACCGGAGGTGACAGCCAACGGAGACGCCCGCGAGATAGCGCAGGTAGTCGCGCCGGTTCCTGCCGCGGAAGACCACGACGTGCAGCAGCGGCTCCTCGAGCCTGGCCTCCTTCGCGATGAAATGACTCGGGCCATAGCGCGGGAGCTTACCGGCGATGAGGCCGGTCCCCTCGATCTCGCGGCCCTCGGATCGGATTCGCAGCGAAGTCATGGGATAACGCGCGAGCCCGCGGAATCCGTCGAGCCAGAAGGCGGTGACTCCGAGCGCCTGCTTGAATCCCGCCTTCAGCCGGCGGACGACCTCCGCGTCGAGACCGACTCCGGCCATGAGGAGGAACGGCCGGTCGGAGGCGACCCCCACGGGGATCTTCCGCACTTCTCCCGTCGCGAACGCACCGGCTGCGGCCACGATCGAGCGCGGAATCCCGACCTCGCGCGCGAATACGTTCACCGTGCCTCCAGGGAGGACTCCGAGCGCCGTTTCCGTTCCCACGATGCCGCGGGCGACCTCGTTCAGGGTGCCGTCGCCGCCCCAGGCGAGGACGCGGTCGACACCGTCCCGGGCCGCCTCGGCGGCGATCTCGGTCGCGTGGCCCGGCCGCTCGGTGGGCCTCACTTCCACCCTCATCCCCCTCCGCACGAGCACCGGGAGCACGGAGTCGAGCATCTTCCCCTTGGCCCGAATTCTTCCGGATTGGGCGTTGTATACCAGGACGACTCTCAATCCGGGGCCACCGTCACTTCGATCTCGTCTCGGAGACTTCCCCAGCCCTCGACCTCGGCGTCGACGGCGACGAACCAGAGGAGCTTGCCCTCCATCGAGCGGAAGGAGTACGGCGCGTTCGGAGGGAGATCGATCGAGACCCGGTAGCTCTTTCGCACGCCCGGCTCGAGAGCAAGACCGCGCTCGACGGGCTTGACGACTCTATGCAGGACGGTGCTCGCCCGACCCCGCTCGCCGGCTTTCTGACGGATCGCACGGAGCTCGAGGTCCAGTCGGGTGAGAGCCCCGGGGCGGCGCGCCTCGAGGATCAGCTCCACCTCGAGCGGCCTCCCCGGCCGGATCGAATCTTCCAAGAGCCCGAGGTCGAGCTCGCGAAACGGATGGCGGTCGAGGCGATAGCCGAGCCCGAGGGCCGCCCGAAGCAGGTTCAGGACGACGGGAACGCCGAAAGCGGCGAGAATCCAGCCGGAGACGCGCCCCTGGTAGAATCTCGCGAAATGGACATAGACCAGCGCCACCAGGATCGCGACGAAGAGGGACATCCACAGACGGCGTTTTCCCTGCGCGATCAGGGAGGTCCAGATCATGCACCCGGCATCCTATCCTCGGTTCCACGGGGAGGCGAGCCGAGCAGGCTGCGGAAATACGCGTCTTTCGCCTGCGCGAGCGGAGCGAGCCCGGCCCGCCAAGTGGGAAAGCTTCGCCGACATCTTCGGCCGCGGGGGTGGGGCCCCGCGGCACTGATGCACTCTAGAGGGAACCGCCCGTGATTCGTCGCATCGATCTCGATGGGGGTCTCCTCGACTTCGTGGCCGTGGGCCACGTCACCATCGACCGCGTCTCGGGCCGCAGGCGCCTCGGGGGCGCCGCGGCGTTCGCCTCCTTGACCGCCGCGCGCCTCGGGCTCCGCTCGGGCCTGGTCACTTCCGCAGCGACCAGCTTCCCCTACTGGGACCTCCTCCATGAGGTCGAAATCCACTGCCAGGAGGCCGCGCGCACCACGGAGTTCGAGAACGTCTATGAAGGCAGCCGGCGGCGACAGCGCGTGCTGGCGGAGGCGGATCCGCTCACCACCCACAGCCTCGCGTCGATTCGGGAGCGTCTTCGCGACGACGCCGCGGTGCTGTACTGTCCCGTGCTCCACGAAATCCAGCTCCCGCTCGCGCCCCTCGCGCCGCGCGGACTCTCGGGAGTGGCGCCTCAGGGCTTCTTTCGCCGGTGGAACCCCCTGGGGCTGGTCGAGGACCGCGACTGGCCCGGGGCGCAGACCGCGCTCGAAGCCGCGGACTTCGTCTCGATGAGCGAGGAGGACCACGCCGCCCCCGAAGAGCTCGCGGAAGAGTTCGCGGGTCGGGCGTTCGCGGTGACCAAGGGGGCGAAGGGAGCCCGGGTCTACTCCGAGGGGGACGTCTACGATCTTCCGGCGTTCGACGCCGTCGAAATCGATCCCACGGGAGCGGGGGATGTCTTCGCCGCCGCGTTCCTTCTCGCGCTGCGCGAGCGGCGGCCGGTGGTGCGCGCAGCGATGTTCGCCGCCTGCGTCGCTTCGTTCGCCGTCGAGGCGCCGGGTCTGGAAGGCGTTCCCACCCGCAAGGCGGTCGAAGCCCGGCTCGAGGCTCCCCCTTGAGGGATCCGGCTCTCCTCGCCTACTGCGAGCGGATCGAGCGGGAGTTCTTTCGGTCGAAGGGACGGCCGGGGACACTGTCGCCCGCTGACTTCGCTCGCGCCGAAGCCTGGTACCGCTCTGGGGTTCCCCTCGAGGCGGCGCTGTCGGCGATCGAGCGGGCGTTCGACAGCCACGCGCGGGGCCGCGACCGCGAGGCGGAAGAGGTCAACAGCCTCGCCTACTGCGAGGCGTTCTTCGGAGAAGGGCGTCGACGAGGCTGAATCCATCATGACCCTTTCGAAGATTCTGAGCGACGACGAGGAAGAGATTCTCGCCCGCGAACGCCGCGCTCTCGCCGAGTGCCGGCTCTCGCTCGAGCGGGTCGCCATCGAGCAGCGGGACGCCGCGGCGTTCGACGCTTCCATCCAACAGCTCGACGAGCTGTTCCTCCTGGTCGTCGCCGGCGAGTTCAACGCGGGAAAGAGCGCCTTCGTGAACGCGCTCCTGGGACGAAGCCTGCTCGAGGAGGGAGTCACCCCCACCACCCAGCGGATCACGCTGGTGAAGCATGGAGCGACCGAGCGCCGCGAGCGCCGACCCGACGGCGTCGAGGTCGTCGAATCTCCCCTCCCCGTCCTGGAGCGAGTCGACATCGTCGACACCCCCGGCACCAACGCCATCGCGCGCGAGCACGAAGCCTTGACCCGCGAATTCATCCCGCGGTCGGACCTGGTGCTCTTCGTGACCTCCGCCGACCGGCCCTTCACCGAGAGCGAGCGGGCGTTTCTCGAGAGCATCCGCGGCTGGGGGAAGAAGATTCTCTTCGTGGTGAACAAGGTCGACATCCTCGAGCGGGAGGAGGACGTGGCGGAGGTGGAAGGGTTCGTGCGCGAGAACGGGAGAAAGCTCCTGGGAGCGGCGCCCGAGGTTTTCTCCGTCTCCGCGAAGCTGGCGCTCCGGGCGAAGACCGAGAACGACAAGTCGCTCCTCCCGAAGAGCCGCTTTCCTGCCCTCGAAGAGCACGTGGTCTCGGTCCTGGACGATCGCGAGCGCGTGCGGCTCAAGCTCCTCAACCCGCTCGGGGTCGGCCTCTCGCTCGCGGGAAAGTACGCGGGCATCGCCCGGACCGAGCTCGATCTCCTCGAGGACGACCTCTCCATGCTCTCGGACATCGAGCGCCAGCTCGCGCTGTACGAGGAGGATCAGAAGCGCAACTTCTCCTTCCGCCTCTCGGATATCGACAACGCCCTTCTCGATTTCGAGAGCCGGGGCGCCGATTTCTTCGAGGAGACGCTTCGCCTGGGCAGGGTGTTCGACCTGGTGAACAAAGCCAAGATCAAGGCCGATTTCGAAAGGAGCGTGGTGGGCGATCTTCCCCGGGTGGTGGAGAAGCGCGTCGAGGCGGTGATCGACTGGATGGTCGAGAGCGAGCTCTCGCAATGGCAGGCGGTCGTGGATCACATCGAGAAGCGGCGGAGTTCTCGGGAGACGGGCGAGGAACGTATGGTGGGACGGCTTCCAGGAACGTTCGTCCAGGACCGCAAGCGGCTGCTCGAGACCGTGGGGACGGCCGCCCTGCGGGCGATCGAGGGGTACGACCGCGACCGGGAATCCAGCCGCCTCGCGGAGTCGGTGCAGACGGCGGTGGCGTCGACCGCGGTCATCGAGGTCTCGGCCCTCGGCCTCGGCGCCCTCATCAGCATCATCGCCACCACCACCGCCGCGGACGTCACCGGCGTCCTCGCCGCGAGCCTGCTCTCCGTCGTGGGGCTGCTGGTTCTTCCCGCGAAGAAGCGCGGGGCGAAGGCGGAGCTGAACCGGAAGGTCGCCGTCGTGAGGGAAAAGCTCATGAGCTCTCTCCGGCACCAGTTCGAGAAAGAGACGGCGGGCAGCGTTTCGCGCATTCAAGACGCGGTCGCCCCCTACACCCGTTTCGTGCGGTCGGAGCGGAGCCGTCTCACCGAATCGCGGGACGCGCTCGAGCGATCCAAGGGTGAGCTTCGGCGGCTCGAAGCCGAAGTCCGCGAGCTCTGACGCGATTCGTCAATCGACGCCGCGGCGGGCGGAGGCCAGCACCTGCTCGATGAAGCGGGGATCGACGCCCAGACCTTCGCACAGCCACACCAGGCAGTTGATCTCCGCTTCGTCGATGGCGCCGTCGGAATAGGAGATGACGATCATGTCGCGCACCAGCTGGAGCTTCTGCACTCCGGTCATGAGCGCGGTGAGGTCCTTCGAGAGCGACTGGACCAGCTCCTTCACCTCGGGAACGGGCCGGCTGAACATCTGGCGGATCTCGTCGGGCGAGACCTGAGCGCCCACGACGGAGGCGAGGGCGTTGACCTCGGAAGCCACGATGACCCCGTTCGCGCCGACGACGAGGAAGCCGGCCGCGAGGAGGAAACGCCGGGCCTTGGTCCCGATGTCCCCGGTATCCTGAAGGTACGTCGGCTCCATGATCTTCATCAGCTCGGAGACCTCGTTCTCCACCTGGTCCGAGGTGAGGCGGCCGCCGGACTTGCCGGTGAGCTGATGGTAGGCCTGGCCCTGAATGAAGACCTCGAGAGCCTTGAGCCTCATCGGATTGAACGGGTGGGTGCTGAACCAGTCCTGGGGGTCCGCCTCCTGGCCCGAGACCTCGCCCTGCAGATCCTCGAGCTGCGCCAGGTAGTCCTTCAGGTTGAACTGGAAGAGCGCGGTGGTGATTCCCGAGGAGAGCTTGAAGAACGTGTTGGCGGCGACGTCGAAGTCGCCGCAGCAGACCATCCCCACGCGGTCCGCGGTAATCTCGGCGTTCCGGATCCAGGCGTACATCTTCATCGCGTGCAGCGGCGAGAGCCGGCCGCCGTGGTTGGAAAGGATGTAGTCCACGGGGAACCGCGTGTGCTCGAAGAGGTAGTGCCCGAGCTCGTGGCCGATGACGAACAGAAGCTCCTGCTGCGAGAACTTCTCCAGGAGGGCGCTGGTGAGGAACAACAGGACCTTGTCCTTCATCGGAGGGTAACAGGCGGCGTTGAAGCGGCTGTCCTGGTTGACGTAGACCTCGATCTCGGCGCTCAACTTCAGCGTTTTCGCGCAGTGATCGGTGACCTGGTAGAGGCCGCCCATCATTCCCCGGGTGATCTTGAGAGCTTTCGTCAGGAGATCCTTGCGCGCGTTGTAGGGCTTGAGATCGGCCAGGAGCTGGTTGACGGTCGACGAGAACTCGGCGTCCGCGAGGAGCTCCGCGAGCGCCTTGCGGTCCCCGCGGTAGACGAGGCGGTTCATGTCGATTCCGGCGAGCGTGGTGTCGTAGAGCGACTCGTCGCGGCTCTCCTGCTCGCCGGTCATGCGCTCGAGCTGGGTGCGGTAGCTCACCTGGATCGAGTCCACGAGCTGGGACAGCCTCTGGCGCAGCCGGCTCGCCTCGTCCTGGGTCCTCGCGATCGAAGCCCGCTGCTCGAACTGCTGCGTGACCCGGGCGATCTTGTTGCGAAGCTCTTCCCCCAGAGCGACGAGGTTCGTCGCCCGCCACTCGACCGCGGCTTCCGTCATGATTCCTCCAGCTTTTTGAAGGTTTGGATCGATTATGCCTGCGGTTTCGCCGAGTTGACAACCACGGACCATCCTGGGACCATGGCCGCGGTGAAGGAGATTTCGGCATGACCGTCGTCGGAAACGTCGAGTCCCTCTGGCGCTACCCCGTCAAGAGCATGCGGGGCGAAGAGCTGGAGCAGGCGTTCCTCGGGTTCGCCGGGATTTACGGGGATCGACTCTTCGCGTTCCGACGAGAGGGCGGTCACAAAGGGTTCCCCTACCTGACGGGGCGGGAGCGGAAGGAGATGCTCCTCCATCGCCCTCGTTTCCGTCATCCTGAGAAGGCGGAGAAGCCGCACAACCTCGCCGAAGCGGAGAGCCTGGGGCCCGGGTTGACGCCACTCTACGCCGAGCTGACGGAGCTCTTGGTGGATGTCGAGACGCCGTCGGGAGAGGTGCTCGCGGTCGATGATCCCGCGCTCATCGAAAGCCTCGGCGACTCGACGCTGACGCTGCTGCGCTCGGAGCGAGCGCTGACCGATTGCCGCCCGGTCTCCCTCTTCGGCGCCGGAACCGCGCGGCAACTGGGCGACGAGATGGGCGCCGCGATCGACCTGCGGCGGTTCCGGGCGAACATCCATGCGGATTTCGGGTCCGCGCCCGGCTTCGTCGAGGATAGTTTCGTCGGCCGAACGCTGCGGATCGGTTCGAAGGCGGTGATCGCGATACTGGAGCGCGATCCGCGCTGCATGATGATCACCCTCGACCCCGATACCGCGGAGCCGAATCCCGACGTCCTCCGGACGGTCGCTCGAGCCCACGAGGCAAAGGCGGGAGTCTACGGCGCCGTCCTGGTCGAGGGACTCATGAAGCGGGGCGACCCAATCGAGCTCCTGAGCTAATCTTCCCAGGTGAGATTCTCGATCGTCCTCCTCGCGCTCGTGCTCGACTCGCCCCCCCAGGAGGAGCTCCAGGCGCGGGCCCGGGAGATCGTCCGCAAGAACCAGAACAACGAGATTGGTATTTCCGACGCCCGGCGGCAGGTTCAGCTCCTTCTGAAGGACCTGAAGAAATGGGCGGAACACGAGGGAGTCGAGCTCGAGACCCGGACGCGCGTCTTCAGCACGCCCGCGACCGCGCCCGGCGAGATGCTGACCGTCGATCGGTGCGCCATTTTCTACGAAGAGAACATGGAGCGCCTGTGTCCGCTCGACGTCTCCCGCTCGGAGGTCTGGGGCGCGGCCGTCGTCTTCTGCCGCTACGTCTGTGGGCCGAAGGCGCCTCCGTGAGAAATGAGCGAGATTCACGTCATCCTGGTAGAGCCGGAAATCCACTGGAACACGGGAAACGCCGGCCGCACGTGCCTCGCTGCAGGAGCGACGCTTCATCTCGTGAGGCCTCTCGGATTCTCCCTCGACGCGAAAGAGCTGCGGCGCGCCGGGCTCGACTACTGGGAGCAGGTTCCCCTTCGGTTGTGGGAAACCTTCGACGAGCTCGATGAAGCACTTCCCGGGCTCGGAGAGGCGTTCTTCGTCACCCCCGACGCCGAGCGAACGATCTGGGACGTCTCCTATCCCGAACGCGTGGCGCTCCTCTTCGGATCGGAGACCTCGGGACTTCCGGCGAGAATCCGCGAGCGCCGCCGCGACCGGCAGGTGTGCGTCCCCATGAAGGAGGGCGCCGTCCGCTCCCTCAATCTCTCGACCACTGTCGGGATCGTTGTCTACGAGGTGTTCCGGCAGCACCGGCTCGACGCCGCTCCCTCAGGATAGGCTCGAGATCAGCCGCGCCGCAGGAGGGCGAGGGCCTCGACCTGGGCCGTCTGGGGCATCATGTCGATGGGCTGCGCGGAAACCAGAACGAATCCCCCTCGCTGAAGCAGCTCGAGGTCGCGGCCGAGGGTCGTTGGTTCGCAGGAAAGGTAGGCTACGCGGCTCGCGCGTGAATCGGCAATCGCCCGCAGAACCGATTCGCTCGCGCCGGCGCGGGAGGGGTTGAGCACGACAGCGTCGAGCTCGGGATCCGTCAGGCGGCGGAGCGCTCGCTCGACCGACGAGGCGATCACCTCGACACCCGGGAGCCCGTGGGTCCGCACCGTCGCCTTCAGATCCGCGACCGCGCTTCGCGAACCCTCGACGAACAGGACTCGGGGGAAGCTCCTGCGGAGAGCGAGCCCATGCGTCCCCACTCCGGAGTAGAGATCGGCGACGAGCCTGCCCCGTCCGAGATGTCGCTCCACCAGGCCGTCAATCGCCGGCAGGAGCGCGAGGTTCACCTGGAAGAAGGCGCCCGGCGACACGCGCAGCCTGAGCCCCGCGTGGTCGACCCACACCTCGCGCGCTCCCCAGAGAGGCCGAATGGCGCCGCGAATCACCTGCGGGCCGGCGCTGGGATTGAGGTTGACGGAGATCCCGTCGACGGCGGGACAGGCGCTTCTTAGGGCATCGAGCGGCAGGGACGGACATTCGCCCGCTCGAAGGACGAGGGTCAGATGCTGCCGCCCGCGGTCACTGCCGCAGCGAAGGTCGATGTGCCTCAGCTCGCGAGGGAAGCGCGGAGTAGCGGCAAGGAGCGACCTCAGGCGGCGCGATGTTTCGAGGAGCTCGGGGACGACGACTCGGCAGTCCGGCGCGTCCACGATCTCGCGCGTTCCCGCGCGGAAGTAGCCGAGGCGCACTCCCCCACGCCGCGAAAAACCGACGGCCATCTTGGCGCGGTTGCGGTACCCGGCCGAAAGCGGCGAAGGCAAGCTGGGGAGCACTTCCGCGCGGCGAAGACGGGGATAGCGGGCCAACGCCGCCCTCAGGATCTCGCGCTTCTGTCGGAGCTGGTCGGCGTATTCCCGCTCGAGATAGGCGCACGCGCCGCACTCGCTCGCGTGCGGACAGGAGACTCGCGGCTGCTCCACCGCGGGTGCGCTCGGCTCGGTGAGTCCCATCAGCGGGATTCTCTGCGGAAGGATCGACGCGTAATGGCTCAGAGTTTGTCACCGGAGCGGAGTCGGCACAACCCGTTCCCGGCAACGCGATCGATGCGGTTCCTCGAGGCGTAAGGAAGCCCATCCCTGATATATGCTACGCCGTCGTCCGATGGCGTCCTCCTCACGATGGTCCGCGGTGGCGGCGGTCTGGTTCCTGCTGGTCGGGCCCGGGGCCGTCCTCTACGCGGGCTGGGTCCTCCTGATCGATCGGCACTATTTCTCACGGTGGATCGTGTTGCCGTTCGTCGTCGGCTATCTGGCGCACTCGGTCTGGGCGTACCGCCTGGGAAAGGAGCATCTCCGGTTCCCGCGGACCGCGAGGCGCCGGATCGCTCGGATTCTCCTCACCCTCGTCGTCTTCGGCCCCTTCGTTCTCGTCTACGTGCCGGCGCTGGCGATGTCGGTCGGTTTCTGCGGACTCGCCGACGCCGCATGGACCCGCTTCGGGCGAGCCAAATGGGAGACGCCGAGGTCCCGCTTCAACACCCTGTTCGCCGTGATTTCCTTCGCGCTGCTGTTCCCCGGCGCGAACCGGCTCTATCTGATTCACGGCGTCTTCTACACGTTCTTCCGCAGCGAGCCTCCACGACTGATGTGGAATCCCCTGTTCGACGTGAACGCCCAGGGCCTTCGCGGACCGGAAGTGCCGGCGGCGGAAGCTTCGGACACGAGCCGGATCCTTCTGCTCGGTGACTCGGTGACCTGGGGATTCCCCTACCGCTGGGAGGACACCTATGCCCGGCACCTCGGCGATCTGTTGACAGAGCGGGGTGCGCGGGTACGGGTGGTCAATGCCGCCATCCCTTCGCAGAGCATCGTGCAGATCCGCGCGCGGATTCCCGAGCTTTTGAACTACCGGCCCAAGGTCGCGGTCCTGATGGTGGGATACCAGTGGACTCGATCCGTCGAGCACGAAGAACGGCTCGCGGCCGGGCGCCCGCTTCCCTTCTCCCCTGCCATCGAATGGGTTTTCGTCCCCCCGTTTCTTCCGGAGCTCGTCCACCTGGGGCCGCGCGCGAACCTGCGGGGCCTGAGGGGCGTGACGAAGCGGTGGGCCGACGAGGAGAGGAATCTCGAGCTGTTCCGCGTCTCTCTCGAGGATACCGTCCGCGCGCTGTCGGACGCCGGAGTGCAGCCTCTGCTGGTCGGCTCTCCGGCGCTCGATCTCGACCCGCGGGTTCGCACGCTGGTCGAGAAGGAGGCCGCTCGAAGCGGAACGCGCTACGTCGACGCGAGCGGCCTCTTCTCCAGCAAGGCGCAATACGCGTTCTCTGACGGGATCCATCCCGACCGCGACGGGCACCGCCGGGTCGCGGAGCTCCTCGCGGGTCCAGTGACCGAGATGCTCTCGCGCACCTCGGAGGGGGACTCGTATCGATCGCGCGGGGCGAGCCCGCCTTGACCTCGCAAAAGCCGCCTCCAGGGCCAGATAACCTTCCCCCAACCTCTCGTCAGCCTTCAGGACAGGGTTGCGCCACGGTCGTGGCGGTCATCGCCCTGCTGGTGATCGCGGCGACGGTTCTCGCGCGGGCGCTGCACTTCGTCCTCCCTCCCCAGGGTGCGCTCAGCGAGGCGGCAGGCTCGATTCTGGAAGTCCAGTTCGCCCTGGTCGTGGTGCAGCTCGCGATGTACTACCCCCTGAGCTTTCTCTCCCTCGCGGTGGTCGTCGTTTTGTGGTTCTTCCGGCGCCGAGGTCTCCTCCATCAGGGGCCCGAGGGCTGGGTGACCCGCCGCTGGTTCTCTCTTCTCCTCTGGTGGCAGATCTTCCTCGCGAACTTCGTGCTCGACCTGGACGCTCGCCTCGCGATCGCGTTCGCCATCGCCAGCGCGTGGCACGGGGTTCAGGTGTCCTCCGCCGGCCGGAGATGGATGGCTTCCCGGAGCCGACGGTTCCGGCGCTTGCATTGGCTCGTGCTGTTCCTCCTGCTCGCCCCGCTCCCGTCGACGACCATCGACCGCGTCTCTCTCGCCCTCTGGGTTTTCGCACAGCCCTGGCTTTCCCCGGTGCTGGAACGGGCGGCGCACTGGCGGGACCGGCTCTGGCCGATGCTGCTGTCCGCGATGAGCGGTCAGCTGTTCGCCGCCCATACGCCCTATTTCGTGACCAACCCCGTCCTGCCCCTCATCGCCGCGTGCTTCGCTCTCCTCGGCGTCGGCTATTACCGGGTCCTCGGTCCGCCCGCGCGCTGGTACTCGAAAGTCTCCCTCACCGCCGTAGGGCTCCTCCTCTCTCTCCTTCTGGGCGTTTCGGCCGCGAATTTCCTTCGCGCCGACTCACCCTGGCCCGGAGGGACGAAGCTGAGCACGGATCTCGCCTACGGCTTCTGCGAGAACGCGGGGCGCAGGCGCCTCGCAGCTACGGTTCCGGTCTGCACCGGGCCGACCGGAGACCGCTGCGCGGAGGGTCGGATCGATCTCTACGACCTGGATACGATGACGCCCCTTACTTCCTTGCGGCCGTTCCGCGACCGTTTTTACGGACGGCTGGAGCAAATCGTGTGCCACGACGAGTTTCTGCTCGTGGGAATGTGCTGCGCGACTCCGCAAGGGCGAACCAACGAGCTCGTGGTGACTTCGATCGCCTGGACCGGAAGGGTTCTGGAAGAGTCGGTGGCGAACCGACAGACGAACCGCGTGATGCTGGATAGCGAGATCGACTCCCTGTGGCTCGCGGGCCTCGAGCTGATTCACAAGAAGCTGTCCACGGGTGAGACCGCGCTGGTGGCGGCGCGGAAGCCTCCCGGGATCTTCACCGTGGAGAAAGACGGCTTGAGCGCGCGTCGGGACAGCGTTTTCATCGGAGAGCTCTTCGAGTCGAGCCTGGTTCGGGAGTTCGACCGCTCGTCGCTCTCGGAGAAGGCGGCGATCGATACCAACGGCGGCGGCGTGGTTGCGGTCACCGTCGACGATCGCGAAGGCCGTTTGTACGTCACCGGCCCGTGGGGTCTCGAGATCATCGCCGCCGATTCCGGGATCCGGGTGAGCTCTGTTCGGCTGGGCTTCTCGAGCCGCACTCCGGTGATCGACGAGCGGCACGACCTCGTCTTCATCCCGTCGACCACCAACGGCAAGATCTATGTCCTGGATCGCGAGGATGGAGCCCTCCTCGGCGCCATGTCGGTCGGGTTCGGGATTCGCAGCGTCCTCCTGGCCAACGAAGGGCGATGGCTCGTGGCGAGCGCCGGGCAGGGGCTCTGGTACTGGGACTCGGAGTCGCTCGCTGCCCGCTTCAAGCGCTGATCCCGAGTCGAGTCCGCTCGACGACGTCCCTGTGCTAGCATCGCGTTGAACCGCGCGATGAGTGCGACCGACGAGAACAGCGATGCCTTCCTCCGAACGAGCTCGGGGAAGAATCTCGAGATCGAGTACCCCGCCGACCACCTGAAGAGCTTCCGTCCCGAGGAGAAGCTCGGCCGCGCCGGCGAGCCACCGTTCACCCGGGGAATTCATCCTACGGGCTACCGGGGGCGGCTCTGGACCATGCGGCAGTACGCGGGCTACGCCACGGCCGCCGAGTCCAACCGTCGCTATCGGTACCTCCTCGAGCAGGGGCAGAGCGGGCTCTCGGTCGCCTTCGACCTTCCGACCCAGATCGGCTACGACTCCGATCATTCGATGGCCAAAGGCGAGGTGGGGCGGGTCGGCGTCGCCATCGACTCCATCGAGGACGTGGAGACGCTCTTCGAGGGGATTCCGCTCGATCGGGTCTCCACGTCCATGACCATCAACGCCACCGCGGCGATCCTCCTCGCGCTCTACGTCGCCGCGGGGAGAAGACGCGGCATCCCCGAAGAGAAGCTTTCGGGGACGGTGCAGAACGACATTCTCAAGGAGTACATGGCCCGGGGGACCTACATCTTTCCACCGGCGCCCTCGATGAGGCTCGTCACCGACGTCATCGCGTTCTGCCGCGAGAGGCTTCCCCGCTTCAATCCGATCAGCATCAGCGGATACCACATTCGCGAAGCCGGAGCGACGGCGGGGCAGGAGCTCGGGTTCACTCTCGGAAACGGGATCGCCTACGTCGAGGCCGCGATCCAGGCGGGGCTTCGGGTCGACGACTTCGGCGAGCGGCTGTCGTTCTTCTTCAACTCCCACCGGAACTTCCTCGAGGAGATCGCGAAGTTCCGCGCCGCCCGCCGGATGTGGAGCCGGATTCTGAGAGAGCGGTTCGGCTCCAGGAACCCGCGGGCGCAGATGCTCCGGTTTCACGCTCAGACCGCCGGCTCGTCGCTCACGGCGCAGAGTCCCCAGACGAACGTGGTTCGAACCACGCTCCAGGCGCTCGCCGCGGTTCTCGGGGGAACCCAGTCCCTCCACTGCAACGCGCTCGACGAAGCCCTGGGCCTTCCCCGCGAGGAGACGGCGGAGCTCGCCCTCAGGACGCAGCAGGTCATCGCTTACGAGAGCGGCGTCGCGGCCACCGTCGACCCCCTGGGAGGCGCCTATGCCATCGAGGCCCTCACCGACGCCGTCGAGGAGGAAGCCGAGGCGCTGCTCGCCGAGATGGACCGCCGCGGAGGCGCCCTCCGGGCCCTCGAAGGGGGATGGCCGCAGGCGGAGATCCGGGAGTCGGCCTATCGTTTTCAGAAGGAGGTCGAGGCGCGCGAGACGCGGATCGTGGGAGTCAACGTCTTCGAGAAGAACGAGCCGGTGACGGTGGAAGTCTTCTCCGTGGATCCCGCGATCGAGAAGGAACAGGTAGAACGGCTCCGCGCGTTCCGCGCGCGCCGCGACGGAGAGAAGGCGGCGAAGGCGCTCGGGGAAGTGGAGAACGTGGCGAAGACCGACGCGAATCTTCTCCCGGCGATCCTGGGCGCCGTCGAGAGCAACTGCACGCTGGGGGAGATCGCGGACCGGCTGCGCGCCGTATTCGGAGAACATCGCGCCCGCTGAGCCTTATGTCCGATACCAGAGATCTCCTTCTCGAAACCCGGGGCTTGACTACCCGGCTCGAGACCGACACCGGCACCATCCGTCCGGTGAGCGACGTGACCCTCTCGATTCACGCCGGAGAGACCCTGGCCGTCGTCGGCGAGTCGGGCTCGGGAAAGTCCATGCTCGCGTTCTCTCTCATGCGGCTTCTTCCCCCCGCAGGCAGGATCGAGAGCGGCTCCATCCTGTGGAAGGGCCGGAACCTTCTCGAGATGTCGAACGAGCAGATTCGGCGCGTGCGGGGGAAACAGATCGCCCTCATTTTCCAGGAATCGGGCGCAGCCCTCAATCCGGTCCGCACCATCGGCGACCAGATCGCCGAGCCTCTCAGAGCTCATCTCGGCCTCAGCCGCGGCGCTGCCCGCGCGCGGGCCGTCGAGCTCCTCGCCGAGGTGCGCATTCCCGAGCCGGGAGAGCGCGCGAAGGACTATCCCCACCAGCTCAGCGGAGGGATGAAGCAGCGCGTCCTCATCGCCATGGCCATCGCCTGCGATCCCGAGCTCGTCATCGCCGATGAGCCCACGACCGCTCTCGACGCCACCCTCCAGGCCCGAATCCTCGAGCTTCTCGCTCGCCTCAAGGCGGAGCGGCGCCTCTCGATGCTCCTCATCACCCACGATCTCGCGCTCGTTCGCGAGAACGCGGACCGGGTGGCGGTGATGTACGCGGGAAGGGTGGTGGAGGAGGGGTCCTCGAGCTCGATCTTGAACGATCCCCGGCATCCCTACACCCGCGGCCTCTGGCAGTCTCTGCCCCGCTCCCGCGGCGGCGCGCCGGGAAAAACGAAGCTCGCGGCAATGGCGGGGATGGTGCCGCATCTCGCGGCCCTGCCTCCGGGCTGCGCGTTCTCGCCGCGATGTCCGGTGCGCTTCGAGCCCTGCGATCGCGAAGTGCCTACTCTCCAGGCCGTCGGCGGGAGCGGCGATCGCCTCCATCAAAGCGCCTGCTACCACGAGAGCGCGGTCGTCGAGGCGATGGCGACGAGATGACGGAGCAGCGCGTTCTGGTCGAAGTCCGGGAGCTGACGAAGCTCTTTCCCATCCGCCGAGGGCTCTTCCGCCGGCACGCGGGCGACGTCCGCGCGGTCGACGGCGTGAGTCTCGACATCTACCGGGGCGAGACGCTCGCGCTCGTGGGAGAGTCGGGGTCGGGAAAGAGCACGCTCGGCCGGCTCATCCTGCGGCTCATCGAGCCCACGTCCGGAAGCGTCCGCCTCGACGGCACGGACCTACTGGCGCTGCCTCGCGAGCCGTTGAGGAAGATCCGCCGGCGCATGCAGATCATCTTCCAGGATCCCTACAGCTCCCTCAATCCGATGATGACCGTGCGCACCATCGTGAGGGAGCCTCTCACCATCCACCGGATCGGCACCCGCCGCGAGCGGGACGAACGGACGATGGAGCTCCTTCGGCTGGTGGGACTCAAGCCGGAGCTGGCACGGCGTTATCCCCACGAGCTCTCGGGAGGGGAGCGCCAGAGGGTCGGGATCGCCCGGGCGATCGCGCTCGACCCCGAGTTCCTCGTCGCCGACGAGCCGGTGACCGCGCTCGACGTCTCGGTCCAGGCGCAGATTCTGAACCTCCTCCTCGAGCTCCAGGAGAAGCTCTCCCTCACCTATCTGTTCATCGCCCACGATCTCCGGGTGGTGGAGCACGTGGCCGATCGCGTCGCGGTCATGAACCGCGGAAGAATCGTGGAGCTCCAGAGCCGCGTCGAGCTCTTCCGCTCCCCGCGGCACGAATTGACCCGGGAGCTCCTCGCGTCGATTCCGTGATCGCCGGAGGGCGCTCTCCGAGCGCCCGGATTTCCGGCGCTGGGGGTGGGGCCCCAGCGCACTAAAAAATGCTGGCGCTCGGAGAGCGCCCGGATTTCCGGTGCTGGGGGTGGGGCCCCAGCGCACCAAAAAAATGCTAGACTCCCGCCGCGATGCAGTTCGATCTCTTCGACTCCGGCAGCAACACCATCCTGGGCGCCGCGAGCTACGAAGAGTTCCGTGACCGTCTGCGCGCGAGCGCCTGCGCCAAGTGCGGACTCCACCAGGGGCGGACGCACATCGTGGTCGACCGCGGGAACCCCTCGGCCTCGGTCATGACCATCGGCGAGGGTCCGGGCGAGAACGAGGACAAGGAGGGCCGGGCGTTCGTGGGCCGCGCGGGGCAGCTCTTCGACAAGATCATGAGCGCGGTCGGGATCGACACCGACCGCGACATGCTGATTGCGAACGTGGTGAAATGCCGGCCGCCGGAGAACCGCAGCCCTCGGACGGAGGAGGCCGCGGAGTGCATACCCTACTTGAAACGACAGATCGAGCTCGTGCGGCCCAAGGTGATCCTCCTCCTCGGCGCCACCGCGCTGAAGCACATCGACAAGACCAAGACCAGCTTCCAGATGGGTGAAGAGGCGGGAAGATTCTTTACCCTCGCCGACTATCCCGGGATCCAGTTCATGGTGCTCTACCATCCGGCGGCGCTTCTCTACAACGCCAAGCTGAAACCGGCGATGTGGGAGCACGTGAAGAAGCTCCGGCGCTACCTGGAGCAGAACGGTCTCTTCAACAAGGCCCGGGCGAGCTAGGGCCAGTTCGAGAGCCGCACCTTCACTTCGAGGATCCGGTCCTTGCGCCGGATCTTGGCGCTCACCGTCTCGCCGGGGCGGCGCTGCTGGATGATGCTGGTGGCGCGGTCGCTCGAGCCGATGGCGCGGCCGTCGATCTCGAGAAGAACGTCGCCTGCTTCGAGGCCCGCGCGGGCCGCCGGCCCGTCGCGGGCGACGTAGGCGAAGCGGACCCCCTCTCCCTCGAAGCTGGAGTCGACGCCGATGCCGAAGTAGGCGGCCCGCTTCCGATAGGGCTCGTCCTCCCGGGCGACGGCGACGAGCGACGGGCGCTCCCCGCCGCGGAGCAGGTCGCTCGACACCCGATACGAAGCGCGCAGCACACGCTCCATCCCCTCGATGTTGATGAACTGAACGTCGTCCGTCGGCTTGTGATAGTCGCCGTGGAGGCCGGTGAAGAAGAAGAGGGACGGGACTCCTGCGCGGATGAAAGGCGCGTGGTCGCTCGCCTCGTCCGCGGTGAATCGGGAGGAGTAGGCGAGGCCCTCTTCCTTGAGGCGTCCCTCGATCCATCCCTGGAGCTGCGGGAGCCGGTCGATTCCGCCGAGGTAGAGAAGATCGTGGCGCAGGCGGCCGATCATGTCGAGGTTGATCATCGCGACCGTGTTGTCCAGCGGGAACGCGGGATGATTGGTGTAGTAGGAGGAGCCCTTCAGTCCCAGCTCCTCCCCGGCGAACGCGGCGAAAAGGATGCCGCGAGGACGATCGGCCTCGAGGGAGAACACGCGCGCGAGCTCGAGAACTCCCGCCACTCCGGAAGCGTTGTCGTCGGCGCCGTTGTGCACCAGCCCTCGAGACCTGCGGTCGCGGCTCCCGTTCTCCCCCAGTCCCAGGTGATCGTAGTGAGCGCCGATCACCACGTGCTCCCCTGTCCGCGGACGAGAAGCGCCGGAGCCCCTTTCGCTCGGGGGAAGAAAGCCGAGAACGTTCGCCACGGTGACCGTGGCGCGGCGAACGTCGACCGTCATAGCCATTTCGACGCCTTCGACGGCGAAAGACCGCGGAGTCAGAGCCTCGTCGATGCCGCTCTGGAGCTCGAGCAGGGTACGACCCGAGGCGCGAAGGAGGGCCTCCGCGTGCTCGCGCTTCAAGTGCACCGTGGGAATCGACGCCGTTTCCCCCGCGCCCACGTCGAGGCTGAAGGGAACGATCTTGTCCTCTCGATGGCTGCGCGGACCGTTGACCACCAGAACCGCAAGCGCCCCGTGACTCGCGGCGTTTCTTGCCTTGCGGACGAACGTCGCATGCCAGCCCTGCTCGCCGAAGGCTACGGGGGCGTAGCGAAGAACGAGCACGATGCGCCCGCGAACGTCGACCGACGCGTAATCGTCGTAGTCGTGCTCCGGAGCGGTCACGCCGTAGCCGGCGAAGACCACCGGGGCCTCGACCTCACCCGAGGCGCTCAAGCTGAGAGGCTCGAAGTCCCTTCCGGACTCGAGGGTTCGCGCTCCGTCGGGAGTCCGCAGGAGAGCTCCGGTGTGGCGCCCGAGCTCCTGACCCGTCGTGACCCGGAACGCCTGGAGGTACGTCCCGGCGTCGCCCACGGGCTCGAGACCGAGGACTTCGAAGTTCTTTCGGATGTAGAGCGCCGCGTCCTCGAGACCGGAACTGCCGTTCCCTCGCCCGACGAGATCGTCGGAGGCTAGATAGCGAACGTGCTCTTCGAGAGTCTTACGTTCGAAGGCGGGCGGAGCCTTGGTCTCGCTCGATGCCGCGCCGGCATGAGCGGCGACGGCGACGAAAAAGCCGAGGGATCGTCGGCTGGCGGTTGTGAATCGCAAGCTGCAGCAAACTCCGATGCCGTTCCGACGACGCGGAGACCGGCCGAACGAAAAATCTGTCGGCTCCCCGCCGGACAGTATAGGACGCAGTCGGCAAACTTCCAAACATCCGCAAAGCAGTTGGAAGCGTAGAGGCGGCTACTCCAGCCCGTCGAACAGCGGAAGCGGCCTCGGCTCGAGCTCGCCCAGGACCTTCCACGCCCAGCTTCGCCGGGTCTCCGCGGGAAGGCATCGATAGCGCGCGTGGTAGCGCCGGAGGAAATCGGCGGTCGCCGCGTTCACGTATCCACCGCCGCGTATCGGCCCGAACTCGGAGTCGTACCGAAGCGCGATGACCTGGAACAGATGATCCCTCAGGTCCTTGGCGACGATCGAAGCGGCGGCCACGGCGACGTGGTGCTCTTCGCCGAAGTCGCGGGCCTCGAGATGAGGGTACCGGAATCGAAGGAGCTCGAAGACCTTGGCGCCGTCGGCCACGATGCGTTTGACCGCGGGGCACCGTTCGATGATCGCGCCCGCGGCGCGGCGCTCGAGCTCGTTCAGGAGACCGCGCTCCGCGAAGCGATCGACCTCCTCGTGATCGAAGACCTCGACCTGGACGTCCACCGCGAGCCTCCTGATGTGGAGGGCGAGCTCCGCCCGCTCGCGGCGCGCCTCTTCCCCGGCGCCGAAGGATTTCGAGTCGACGACTCCCCTCCGGGTGAGCGCCGACGCCGCCTGGGGCTTCAGCACCACCCCCGCGACCACCAGGGGGCCGAGAACCGGGCCGCGGCCGGCTTCGTCGATGCCGAGGATCACGGAGAGTATGGTTCCCCACCCACGTTCGGTTTGCAACGGTGACGGGCGGACGGGAGAATGCCAGCGCGCTCCGCCATGCACCAGGACGAAAAAGGACAGGGAACGTACAACGTCGTCGTGATCGGCGGCGGCACCGCGGGTCTCGTGACCGCGGCCGGCACCGCCGGTCTCGGCGGAAGGGTCGCGCTCATCGAAGGCAACAAGATGGGCGGCGACTGTCTCAACTTCGGGTGCGTGCCGTCGAAAGCGCTCATCTCCTCGGCCCGGCTCGTGGAGCGCATCCGGCGCGCGCCGGAGCTCGGACTCGCGCCGATGGAGCCCTCGTTTCGATTCGAGGACGTCTTCCGCAGCATGCGCGAACGCCGCGCGCGCATCGAGCCGAACGACTCCAGGGAGAGGTTCGAAGGGCTGGGGGTCGACGTTTTTCTCGGAAAGGCGAGGTTCCTTTCACCCCACGAGGTCTCGATCGACGACGGTACGCGGCTTCGAGCGCGCAACTTCGTCATCGCCACCGGGACCCGCGCGCTCGTTCCCCCCGTCGCCGGCCTCGATCGGGTGCCCTACTACACCAACGAGACGTTCTTCGACGGGCTCGACCGGAAACCCGAGTCGATGCTCGTTCTCGGCGGCGGTCCCATCGGCTGCGAGCTCGCTCAGGTCGCGGGAAGGCTCGGAATCGAGGTCCAGCTCGTGGAGCTCCTGCCTCGCCTCTTGCCTCGCGACGACTCCGAGGCCGCAGAGATCGTCCGCAGGCGGCTCGCGCGCGAGGGAATCGGAGTCTCGACGGGAACGAAAGCCGTGGCCTTCGAGCGCGAGGCCGGCCGCACCTCGGTCACCCTCGAGGCCGAGGGAGCCCGCAGAACGTTCGCGCCCGGAATCGTCCTGGTGGCCGCCGGCAGGACTCCCAACGTCGAATCCCTGGGGCTGGAAGCCGCGGGAGTGAGGTTCGATCGCCGCGGGGTCACGGTCGACGAGACCCTCGCCACCTCCCAGCCTCATATCTTCGCTTGCGGCGACATCGCCGGTCCCTACGCGTTCACTCACGCCGCCGACTATCAGGCGCGGGTCGTGATCAGAAACGTCCTCTTCCCGTGGCTCAAGGCCAAGGCCGACTACCGGTGGATGCCCTGGGTGACCTACACCGACCCCGAGGTCGCGCATTTCGGTCCTACGGAGGAAGAAGCCCGCGGGAAGAACGTCGACTGCGACGTCTACCGCCACGACTGGCACGATCTGGATCGCGCCGTCACCGACTCCGAGACCGAGGGATTCGTCAAAGTCCTCACCGCGCGCGGCAAGGATACGATCCTGGGCGCGACGGTGGTGGGAGCGCACGCGGGAGAGGTGATGCACGAGATCCTGGTCGCGGCGAAGCATGGAATCGGGCTTTCCAAGCTGTCCGGCACCGTCCACGCCTATCCCACCTACTCGTCGTCGGTGCAGAGGGTCGCGGACTCGTTCCAGAAAACCCGGCTCACTCCGCGCGTCGCCGGTCTGTTCCGTTGGCTCTATCGCTGGAGGCGGAGCTGATGGGAGCTCGAGGCTACCTCAAGCTTGGACTCGCGCTCGCAGCCCTCGTCGCGGTCGCCGTGGCGGCGCGCGTGCTTCCGGTCGCGGCCTGGCTCGCGGCAGGGAACGAGCGCGTCGCGGGGCTCGGCGTCGCCGGCATGGTCCTCTTCGCCCTGCTCTACGCAGGAGCAACCGTGCTCATGGTTCCGGGATCGCTTCTCACCCTCGCTTCCGGCGCCAGCTTCGGCCTTCTTCCCGGCTTCGTCACCGTTCTCTTCGGGGCGACCCTCGGGGCGGCCCTCGCTTTTCTCGTCTCCCGGCACCTCGCGCGGAAGCGCGTGGAGCGCTGGATTCAGCAGAAGTCGTCGTTCGTGGCCATCGACAGAGCCGTGGCCCGGGAAGGGTGGAAGATCGTTCTTCTGACCCGGCTCTCCCCGGTCTTTCCTTTCAACTTCCAGAACTATGCCTACGGGCTCACCAGTGTCTCCTTCGGGCAGTACGTGCTAGCCTCCTGGATCGGAATGATCCCGGGGACCTTTCTCTACGTCTATCTGGGGACCCTGGGGCGGAGCGGTCTCGAGGCGGCGTCCGGGACCGGCGCCGAGACCTATCGCCTCGCGCTCCAGGCCGTGGGCTTGCTCGCGACCCTCGGGGTCACGATACTCATCACCCGCACCGCGAAGCGGGCTTTGCGGGAAGCAGGGGTATAAGAGATGCACGTCGAATCGGTGAAGTACATGTTGATGGCCCAGGACATGGACCGGGCGGTGAGGTTCTACCGAGACGTCATCGGCCTCAAGGTGGCGTTCGAGTCGCCGGAGTGGACCGAGCTCACGTTCGGAGACGCGGTCATCGCGCTCCACGGAGGGGGAACCGGCAAGTACCAGAAGACGGGCCTGTCGCTCCAGGTGCGGGACATCGCTTCCGCATGCAAAGAGCTCGAAGCCGCGGGCGGCAAGATCGAAACCCCGCCTCAGACCCGTCCGGGGGAGCCCATCAAGCTCGCCGAGGTGCTGGACACCGAGGGAAACGCGTTCTCTCTCACACAATACGTGGGCTGAGAACGAGGAAAGAGGGATGAGACGCTTTTGGCTCTCGCTGGTTCTTCTCGCCGGCCGCGCGGAGTCTGAAGAAACGCGGTTCGAAGTGTCCTTCCCCGCGGCGGCCCGCGCGGAGTCGGTCACCGGCCGGGTCTTCGTCATGATCTCGAGGACCAACGACAAGGAGCCGCGCCTTCAGATCAGCCAGACGGGGGGAACCCCGTTCTTCGGGCGCGACGTCGACGAGCTCGCGCCCGGCCAGGCGGCGATTCTCGACGAGAGCGACCTGGGCTCGCCCGTGACTTCACTTCGCGAGATCCCGGCGGGCGAGTACTTCGTACAGGCGTTCGTGAACGTGTACTCCGAGTTCCACCGATCGGACGGCCATGTGGTCTGGATGCACGACGACCGGTGGGAGGGACAGAAGTGGAACATCTCGCCCGGAAATCTTCATAGCCGGGTGCAGAAGGTCCGTCTCGACCCGGGGAGCGGTTACCGCATCTCCCTCGTCGCCGACCAGGTGATCCCGCCGATCCAGATTCCGCCCGACACCGCCTGGGTGAAGCGCTTCCGTTTCGAAAGTCCGATGCTCACGAAGTTCTGGGGCCGACCGATCTATCTCGGGGCCACCGTGCTCCTGCCGCGGGACTACGAGACCTCGGCGATCGACTATCCCGTCGTCTACCACCAGGGACACTTCTCGCTCGAGGCGCCCCTTCGCTTCGAGGAAGGCGGCGAGCTGTACCGCGAGTGGATCGAAGAAGACTTTCCCCGGATGATCGTGGTCACCTTCCAGCATCCGAACCCCTACTTCGACGACTCCTACGCCGTGAACTCCGCGAACGTCGGGCCCTACGGCGACGCCTTGATGCAGGAGCTCATCCCCGAAGTCGAGCGCCGGTTCCGCGTTCTCCCGGAGCCCTGGGCGCGCGCCCTCACCGGCGGGTCGACCGGCGGGTGGGAAGCCCTCGCGCTCCAGCTCTTTCACCCGGACTTCTTCGGCGGCACCTGGGCCTACTGCCCGGATCCGGTGACGTTCTCGGCCTACGAGGGCATCGACATCTACGAGGACGAGAACGCGTTCTACAAGAATTACGGTTGGTATCGCGTGCCGACATCCAACATCCGCGACACGTTCGGACAGGTGCGGCTCACGGCGGAGCAGAAGAACCATTTCGAGCTCGTCTGCGGCACGAAGGGCCGGTCCGGGTATCAGATGGACATCTGGTCCGCGGTCTTCGGGCCCGTGGGCCAGGACGGCTACTACAAGCCGGTCTTCGACAAGCTCACCGGCGTCATGGATCCCGAGGTGGCCCGCTACTGGAAGGAGAACTACGACCTGCTTCATTACATGCGGAAGAACTGGGCGACCCTGGGGCCCGAGATCGAAGGTAAGCTCCATCTCTATACGGGCGATATGGACACGTTCTATCTCGACAAGGGGGTCGTGCTGATGCAGGAGTGGATGAAGTCCACCGAGAACCCCCACTACGAGGGCTTCTTCCTCTACGGCGACCGCAAGCCCCACTGCTGGATCGGCCCGGTCACCGAGGCCGAAAGACTCCGGGAGATCGCTCAGTACATGCTTCGGCGCAAGCCCGATGGAACCACGACTCCCTGGTGGAGCTACTGACGCGCGGGCTTCTGGAGCTTCCGGGAATCGTTCACCCGCGGCACTGAAGGACTCTAGGAACCGTTCCCCGGCGCCGTCGGCCTCCGTGGAACCGGCTGCAGCCAACGGTGGGTGCGCGAGCTCTTCGGTCCTGGCCGCTCCCAGCGGCTTCGTCCGCCTTGAATCACTCGAAGCCTCGGCGGCGAGCCAATGACCGCGCACTCGTTACAGAAATCCTGCCACTTGTCCGTGGGACGATAGCAAATACGGCACGAACCGAACATGAAGCAACCCCGCTATGAAAGCGGTCGAGCAGGAGGGCGTTGGGTTCCCCCGTTCCCAACCGGGCAGAGCTTACCTCGGATTCCCGCGCCGATTCAACATCGAGACCTGACCTTTGAACTCCCATGACCCGTGAGCTCATGCAAGGCCGTTGCGCTTGCGCACCTCCCGTGCGAAGCGACCGAGGAGATCGTCCAGAAACGCCGTGTACTCGCTTTCTGACATCAAGTAGGCTTTGTTGAGATTGGTATTGAGTACCTCGTCGAGCTCATGGAAAAAAGGCTCCTTCCGGTGCTCCGGAAACAGCTCCAGCAAACGGCGCATGGTTTCGACGAGACGATAGGTGGCGGTGAAGACGCCCTCCTCGAGCCCGCCCCGCGCGGCGGTGGCGAGAAACGTCATGAGGGGAAAGAGGTCGGGATGCTGCCGCGGATCCGCACTCATAGCGGCACTCCGTATTGGTTGTGGTAGACGAGATTGGCTTTCTCGGATGCCTTCACCGATTTGGGCGTCGAAGAGGGATGACCGATGGGAATGATGAGGTCGACGCGACAGTGCTCGGGAAGTCCCAGGATGGTCCGGATTCCCGTCATGACCGAGATCATGGCGAACTGGGAGCCGAGCCCGAGCGCGGTAGCCGCCAGGAGCACGTTCTCGCCGGCCGCACCGGCGTCGACCATGGAGCTCCGCTCGGCGACGCGCCCCACACCCGCGAGTGCGACTTCCATGTCCGTGAAGATGATCAGCAGCACCGGCGGGTCGGCCACCAGAGACGGCGAGATCTGCCGTATGGCGCGGATGACCCGGGGATCGTCGACGAGGATGCAGTGCCGGTAGGGACGGTTCGAAGCGGTAGGAGCGCGGCCGGCCGCATAGACGAGCTTCTGAAGGTGCTCGGAGGAAACGGGCTCCTTCGTGAATCGGCGGCACGCCCTCTTCCTGGCCAGGGCTTCAAAGAGATCCATGGGTTCGCCTCCGTTCCGGTGAGGGATTCATTGTTCTCCGATGATGCGAAGCCAAGCATATCGATGGACCTCGAGAGTAACAACGCTTCGGTGAGCCGCGCGCCGAAGCGGTTGACCGCACGGTGATTCGAAAGTGACACCTTGAGGACGGATTCTCATCCGCCCCATAGGTGGCGCGAAACGCGAGCTACGGGGAAGCGACCTCGCGGGCGAGGCGCTCGAGGACGGCTCCGCAGTCGGATTCGAGCTTGAGAGAGAGCTCGCCGTCGGCGCGCGTCTTCCCGAGATTGACGGCGACGACCTCGGTTCCGCGCTCGCGTGCTCGCTTCACGAACCGGTACCCGGACCAGACCATGAGCGAGGAGCCGGCGACGAGGAGGAGATCCGCCTCGTCGACGAGCGACATCGCCTCTTCCACACGGTCTCTCTGGACGGACTCTCCGAAGAAGACGACGTCGGGTTTGACGAGACCGGAGCACTCGAGACAATTCGGAACCTCGAAGAGGGAGCAGTCACCGCTCGGGAGGTCGGCGTCGCCGTCGGGCGCGACGGAGGCGGCGACGGAGAGCCACGCGGGATTCGACGCCACGAGACGCTCTTGAAACTCGTCGCGGGAGGCGAGGTCTCCGCAATCCAGGCATCGCACCCGATCGAGCCGCCCGTGGAGATCGACGACCCTCCGAGCCCCCGCCTTCTGGTGGAGACCGTCGACGTTCTGGGTGATGAGGTGATGGAGGCGGCCGGACTCCTCCAGGGCCGCGAGCGCCCGATGCGCCCGCCCGGGCCTGGCGTCGCGCACCAAGGGAAAGCCCGCCATCGCTCTGGCCCAGTAGCGCCGCCGGGCGCGCTCGTTCCCCACGAACTCCTGGTAGCGTAGAGGCGGATTTCTCTTCCACTCTCCCCGCTCGTCGCGGTAGTCGGGAATCCCCGATTCGGTGCTGACCCCCGCTCCGGTCAGAGCCACGAGGCGGCGAGCCCCGGCCACGAGAGCGGTCAGCGCCTCCGTTTCCCCGCGAAGTACACTGTCCGCGGGCTCGATGAAAAGACTCTCGCTCATCGTTTGCGCAGCCGCCGCGCTCCTCGCGCTGGCGGCGTTCACCTTTCAGGATAGACCGAAATCGCCGCTCGACGAATGGAACCTGGAGCTCGGCCAGAACGTGAGCCAGATCCGCCTCGCGGTCTCGGACTTCGAGCCGGCCAGCCCGGAGGCGAAGGCGGCCGCTTCAGAGCTCACGTCGGTCCTTCGGGACGATCTGGTGTTCGCTTCGGTCTTTCGAATCGTGGATGCGTCTCGGAAAGCCGACGTCGGTATCGCGGGCCGGCTCACCATCGAGCCGGACTCCCTGCTGGCGGAAGTGCGGCTTCGCGATCTCGTCGCCACCAAGGAGGCTTTCGCCGCCGAGTATCGTGCGCCGGTGGACGAAATCCGAAGGCTCGCGCACCGAATCGCGGACGACGTGCTCGCCAAGGCGGGCATCCTGGGGGTCGCCCAGACCCAGATCGCCTACTCGAGCCGGCGCGGCTCGGAGCCGAGAAAGACCATCGGCCGCATGGACTACGACGGCGCGCGCCAGAGACAAGTGGGCGCGGGGTTTCTCGAGCTAGCGCCGCGCTGGTCTCCGGAGGGCGACTCCATCCTCTTCGTTTCCTATCCGCGGAGAGGAGCGTTTCCGCTGCTCGCGCTCGCCGACGGGGGCCCGACACCGCGGATCCTCTTCGAGTCCGAGAAAATGGTGTTCCCCGGCGCCTGGTCCCCCGATGGATCGAGAATCGCTTTTTCGTCCTCGAAGGACGGCAACCCGGAGATCTACGTCATGGATCGAGACGGAGGCCGCGTGCGGCGGTTGACCGAGCATACGGGGATCGACGTGTCCCCGACCTGGTCTCCGACGGGCCGCGAGATCGCGTTCACCTCGGACCGAAGCGGGTCGCCGCAGATCTACGTCATGGACGCGGAAGGTCTGAACCTCACCCGGCTCTCGCTTCAAGGATCCTACAACGCCGAGCCCGCCTGGTCGCCCTCCACCGAGTTCAGCGAGATCGCCTATGCCAGCCGTGTCGAAGGAGGGGTCTTCGACGTCGTGATCCACGATTTGCTGACGAAGCAGGTCCGTCAGATTACCCACCAGCGCGGCTTGAACGAGAGCCCTAGCTGGGCGCCGAACGGGCGCCATCTCGCCTTCGCCTCCACCCGCGCCGGCGACCCCCAGATCTTCACCGTGAACCGCGACGGCTCGAACATCCGGCAGCTCACGTTCGAAGGGACCAACGCGGCGCCGGGCTGGGGTCCGGCGCCTCGTTAGAGGTCCCTTCTATTCTTTCCCGCGCCGCGAAACGCCGCGGTTCTGAGTCGGCTCGCTGGAGGGAAGAGAAGGGAATCGCGGGCGCTCCGTACCCTCGTCCGTCCACGCGAGCTCCCCGGGCGGTTGAGGCACGATTCCCTAATCGCGCCGTCCCCTTTATCCTGGAGACATCGCTCCATGAGCCAACGGATTCTCGCTGGTCATCCCGGCCAGAAACGAATCGCTGTGGCTTCCTCCGCTCCTCGACTCCGTGGACGAGGCCCGAAAGCGCTACCACCTCGGGCGCGCGGCCGTCGAGGTCATCGTCTCGGACAACGCGTCGACGGATGACACCGCGGCCATCGCCGCGGCGCGCGGATGCCGCGTCGTGCGGGTCGAAAAGCGCGTCATCGCGGCGGTCCGGAACGGAGGGGCTCGCGCCGCGTCCGGAGAGGTTCTCGCGTTCGTGGATGCCGACTCCCGCATCCACCCCGAGACGTTCAACGTCGTCGATCGCTGCCTCGAGGGCGGACGAGTCGTCGCCGGTGCCACGGGTGTCTCGATGGAGCGGATATCCCTCGGGATCGCGGCCGCCTACGTGGCGCTACTGCCGCTCGTGTGGGCGGTGGGAATGGATACCGGGGTCGTCTTCGTCCGGAGGCAGGACTACGAGGCCGTCGGCGGCTACCGGGAAGACATGCGCTTTGCCGAGGACGTCGACTTTCTCTGGAAGCTCCGGAAGCTCGGGAAATCGAGGGGACAGAAGCTCGGGAGGCCCCGGGGAGCGAAGGCCATCACGTCGACCCGCAAATTCGACGAGTACGGCGAGTGGCACTACCTCACGAACGTCGGAAGGTCGTTCGTTCACTTCGTCTTCGACCGGAAAGCCCTTCACCGGTTCGCGGACGACTACTGGTACAGCGATCGCGCTCGCTTCCGGAAGTAGACGAGCTCGGCTCGACGACGCGCTCGCTCGACCGGAGAGCCGCGCTCAGGTTTTCGCACCCGTCGATCGGAACAACTCCACATAGCTTCTAACCGCGTCGTCCCAGCTCGCGACGTCTCCGTTCTCCGGCTCGATGAGGAAATACTCGTCCGGAGCGTGGGCCCCGCCACCGTTGCCCATGCCGAACATTCCGGCCGGAAGCCGGAGCGGGGGACCGGTGAACGTGACCCCGGGCCAGGAGCCCGCGAGCCGGGGCCACAGGACGGGCTCCACGTCCATCCTGCGATAGGCGGCGATCTGGCCCTGGATCAGCTTCGAGTCCGGGCTGGTCTCGGTCGGGTCGTAGCCGCCCGACATATTGACCTCGATGTCGCCGAATCCGTGCTTCGCGAGGTGGGCTCGGAGCAATTCGAGCGTGCCTTGGGCCGTCATGTCGGGGACGAGGCGGATGTCGAGCTTGGCCACGGCCCGGTGCGGCAGAATCGTCTTTCCCCCGGGTCCCGTGTATCCGCCCACGAGCCCCTCGATGTTGATGGTGGGCTGCGAGACCAGGCGCACCAGCGAGTCGTGCCACGACTCGTCCTTGTACCAGCGCGTCACACCGAGCGCGGCCTTCGCGTCGGACTCGCTGCGCTTGGGAATGGACTCTTCGAGGATGGCTTTCTCGGCCGCGTTCAGCGGCTTCACTCTGTCGAACATGCCCTCCACGGCGGGGGTGTGGCCGTCGGCCTCGACGAGCGTATGGAGGGCCTGCACCAGGTGCCACGCGGGGCTATCGAGCTGAGCCTCGAGGCTCGAGTGCACGTCGTGGCTCGGGCCGCGTCCCCATTTCTCTCCGCTCGAGACGAGCTCGACCTCGATGAGACCCTTGGCGCCCAGGTTGATGGTGACCGAACCGTCCAGATCCTGGTTACCGAGAGGAATGATGATGCCCAGGCTCCTCCTCAAGGCCGCCTCGACCTCGGGCTTGAAGACGATCTCCTTGAAGTTCGGCGAGCCGATTTCTTCCTCGCCCTCGCAGACCAGCACCAGGTTCACCGGCGGCTTCTGGCCGGCGGCCTTGAAGGCATGAAGGGCGGCGAGGCAGGCCGTCTGCGGTCCTTTGGTGTTCGTGGCCCCGCGCCCCACGATGATCTTGCCGAGACCGGGCTTGTCCAGTAGACGCGCTTCGAGCGGGGGCGAGGACCACTCGGCAGGATCGAACTGCTTGACGTCGTACATGAAATAGAGCGCGAGCGTCGCGGCCGCCCCGGAATCGAGCGTCGCGAAAACACCGGGCTTCCCCTTGGTGGGCACGATCTCGACGTGCGTGAAGCCGGCGTTGCGGGCGAGCTCCGCCATGTACTCCGCGCCCTCCGGGTAGTTGCGATCCTCCGCGGCGATGGAGGGAAGTGCGATCCACTCCTGGAGCATCTTGATCGTGTTGTCGTGCTGCGCCGCGATCTGTGCCACGACCGGATCCTCCTCTGTCGGGAGGATGAGCGATGCCGCGCGGCTTCCGCCCAGCGCGAGGAAGGCCGCGCCCGCGGTTGTGCTGTGGAGAAATTCGCGGCGGTGGAGATTCCGGTGTTCACTATCGATCGTCTTCTTCACCATATCGACCTCCATTTCATCCGGACATCGGTGGCATCGACGGGCTCGAGGAGTCGGGCGAACCTCTCGAGACGACGCCGGCGGGATATCGTAGCACCTTCTCACCGACGCTCGGCGACGGAGTGCTCTCTCCGGGTGCGACTTCGTGTCGTCAGGGCGCGGCGCACTCGAAACTCGCGGCATCGGCCTCGTCGCCGCTTCCCTTGTACCGGGCCACCTGGGGATAGACGCAGAGGAGGCGGGAGAATGCCGGGCCAGTCGACGAAGGAGCCGTGGGCCCGCCGCCGCTATCCGTCGGGTGGAGGGCGGTGAGCGCACCCGGGGGCCCGGTCTCTTGTACCCAGTTCTCGAGAGCGCCCAGCCAGTCGACCTCGTAGGCACCGTCGCCACCGGAGCAGTGCGCCATTCCCGGTACCAGGTAGAGCGACAGGCCGCCCGACGCCGCTTGCGCGCCCAACTTTTCGACGACGCTGTCGTAATACCTCACGGTGTTGCCGTAGGGGATGAGTCCGTCGGCCGTGCCGTGAAACAGGATCACCTTCCCGCCATGGCCGACGAACGCGGAGAGATCCGGGTCCATCGCCTTCGCCGCGCCGTCGTCGACCCGCTCGGCGCGCGGCAGGTCGGCGTCCACATCGAATGTGGCGGGGTCCCAGCTCGGATCGCCCACGACGACGTGTCGATAGTAGTTCGTACCGATATCGAACCCGGACGACGCGTACGCGGCCCATTCCAGCTCGCTCCCAGGGCCCGTGCCGGGGATGAGGACGTCACCGGCCCGGTCGACCACTCCTGCATAGATGCGTCGCGCCGCAGCGACTTCGCTCGCTCTCAGGCACTTGTCGCTCCGGTCCTTCCCGCACTGTAAGCTCGCGGGGTCGAAGCCGCACCGCGAGGGCTCGGCGATGACGCGATCCCGCACCCCGTCTACCGCATCACAGGCGGCGATCGCCGCTTCCTTGAGCGCGCCGAGCTTGTCGACCCCGAGCCCGTCGGGTCCCAGGTTCCGCTCTATCGAGATGCTCAGGGCCAGGAGGGGCGACCAGTTGTTGGCGGGCGCTCCCGCGATGATCCCGTCGTAGTCCTCGGGAAAGAGCTGCGCCTCTTTGAGTCCCTGCCGCCCGCCCGTCGAGCAGCCGTACCAGTAGGACTTCCCGGGTGGCTTGCCGTACCGAGCTTCGGTTAACGCCTTGCCGACGATCGTCAACTCGTGAACCGCCCGATACTGGTAGTCCTTCATCTTCTCCGGGTGATCCACGGCCCAGCTGAAATCGCCGCCCGTCCCCCGGTGGCCGGTGTCGGTGTTCGCCACCGCATAACCGCGCGACAGAGGCTCCGCGAGCGAAGAGTAGACGATCGAGCCCGCGGCCCCGCCGTTGCCGGTCTGCAGGAACTTGCCGTTCCAACCCTCGGAGGGAAGCCACACCTCGAACTGGATGTCGGAATCCGGCGACGCTGCGATCGAGCCCGTGACGCGGCAGAACGCGGGCAACACCGAATAGTCCGCCGTCCAGCCGGCGAACGCGGGCGTCGGGGCTTCGAAGGCCCCCGCCGCCACCATTCGGGCGGACACGATGGTGGTATGGGCCAGCGAGAGCGCCGTCAGATCTTCACACGCGGTGGGCTCCCTCGAAACGCCATCCTCCGGCTCCGAACGCGGACCGCAAGCCGCGAGCCCCGCCAACAGGGTCAGGACCGACAGAATCGAGAATCTCATGAAAGCCCTCCGTGTGACGGGTCTCGGCCAACCCGACGAGATTCTACCGGAGGGTCGACGAGTCGAAAATGAGCGGTCAACTGCGAGCGAGTCTCGGTCCCGAGCCGCCAATCGAGCCCTCGCTCGAAGCGTTCGTCGAGGACGGTCTGATGGAGCGGGACCGCTCGCTCTTCCTGAGCCTCGCCGTGCCTCTCAGCACCTACACACCCGAATCCCGCGTAGTCGGGCGCGCCAACTACGTGACGAGCGTGAGCGGGCTCGGGAAGAGGCTCGAGCCGGACACGCGTCTGGCGCGCCTCGTGCCCGAGGGCTTCGAGAGGACAGCATTCTCTGACGGCTCGACCGGTCACTTCCCTTCACTCGCGAGCGGCGATGATCTCGAAGGTGAGGCGCAGCTCCTCTTTCGTCTTCACCGACCCGCCGACGGCGGTTATCTGAGGAACGCCCCAGTCCTGGCTCGCGAGCTCCATCTCGCCTTTCGCGGTGAGGCGCCCCTCGGCGAGGTCCAGGGTCAGCGGAACCTCGAGGGGCTTGGTGATGCCCCGGAGGCTCAACGTCCCCCGCAGCTTCAGACGACGGCTCGTTCCCTCGGCTTTTTCGACCCGGACTTCGGTCGACTCGAAAGCGATCTTCGGGTTCTGGGGGAGCGCAAGCGCCTTGGTCTCCATGTCGGACTGCACCTGGGCGCGGTCGTCCTCGCTGAGCTCCTCGTCTCTGACGGTGAGGGAGGCGGCGTCGATCTCGAGGACGAAGCGCGAGCTCGCGGGCGTCTCGGGATTCCACTCCACCCGGCCCGCGAGGCCCTTCACCTGGATATCGTGCTCATGTCCGAAGATCTTGAAGAGGCCCGCGGTACCCACGCGGACCGACATACGGCTCTCGGCGGCGACGACGCGGTAGGCCGCGGGCGCCGGCAGCGCAACCGTCACGAGAAGCGCGAACCAGATAGGCATTCGTCCCTCCTAAGAATGGGAAACGAACGCAAAGGCGCAAGGGCGCAAAGAAGCAATCCAATCCAAGGGGGGATACGAGGACCAATCCTCGTGTATTTCTTCTCTGCGCCCTTGCTTCCTTGCGCCTTTGCGTTCTTCCCGTGCGATGGCAAATGCAGCCACTACGTCAATGTTAGCGTCGACCCCGAAGCCAACCTGTGAGCCGCTACGCACTCAATCTCCCTTTTGATAGGTCCCGATCAGCTCCGCCCCCCCGAGAACGTGGCCCTCGATGGCCTTCAGGAGCTTCGCCCGCGTGGGGCGCCGCTGGTCCTCGAGCATCGCGTCGAGGGCGTAGAGCTTGTGGAAATAGCGATGTCGTCCGATGGGTGGGCAGGGGCCGCCGTAGCCGATGCGCTTCCAGTCGTTCAGTCCGTGAAGCACTCCTTCGGGCAGGTCCTCGGGGGCGACCGCCTCCGCGAGCCCTCGGACGTCGGCGGGAATGTCGTACAGGATCCAGTGCACCCAGGTCATTTTCGGGGCTTCGGGGTCCGGGGCATCCGGATCCTCTACCAGGAGAGCGAAGCTCTTCGTCAAAGGCGGCGGAGCGGTCCAGGAAAGAGGCGGAGAGACGTCTTCGCCCTCGCAGGTGTATCGGCGAGGAATCCTTCCCAGGTGCTCGAACGCCGGGCTTGCCATCTGGAGCGGCATTTTGTGATCCTCCTCATACTCCGGTCGTGCATTCGGAGTAGAATCTCGGCCTTTCCGATCCGCGCCGGAAAGGAATCGAGGCATGGTCCCGACCCCCGACTCTTCCGCGACCCACACCTCCCCGCGCCGAATCGACTTCATCGATGGCTACCATGTCCGTCTTCACGCCGCCCTGAACCGCGGCGAGGGCAGGCTCATGACTCTTTCCCAGGGCGGGGCCTACGTGGCGACGCCGGTGAGCCTCCTTCCCCAGGCCCAGCTTTCGGTGGCCATCGACATTCCCGAGCTCTCCCGCATCGTGGAGGTCGAGGCCGTCGTCGCCTGGGAGAACCGGGGTCCCCGAAGGCCCTCCTCGACCCAGCCCGACGGCTATGGTCTTCGATTCATTCGCGTACCCACCGTCTCCGCGGAGGCCATTCAATGGCTCCTCCACCGGGAAGAGAGAAGAAACCAGGACAATCCCGCGAGCACCCAGGCCCTCTCGCCGCGGGAAGTCCGCGAAATGATGGAGCGCGCCGAGGAGCAGTTCGGGCTCGCGGCCGCGAACGTCCACCGTCCGACGAACCCTTTCGAGGAGCCCGAGGGACCGCCTCATCGGCTCGAGCCTTCGGTCCTCAAGGCGCGCGCTCCACGAGCGCCCGGGGTGTTCGTCCTCGGCTACGACCGCGCCGTGGGGGCCCGGGTCGGCCGCGCCGACGACGACCTGCGGGATGCGCTTTCGACATTCGTCGGGCACTACGCCTACTTCCACATCGAGGTGGTCCCTTCGTCGAGGGACCGCTTTCACAAGGAGTGCGAGCTCTTCCACGATCTCGGAGGAGACCGGGGCCAGCTCGACAACGCCGATCATCCCGTTCCGCCCTCAAGGGGAAGCCTCGCCTGCCCTCTCTGCGTGAAAGGCCTTTTCAACCGGTGACCGCGCCCTCGGACGCGGAGCCGACGAGCTTCGCGTACTTCGCGAGAACGCCCGTTCGATAGCGCGGCTCCTTCGGCCGGAACGAGCTCCGCCGGGACTCCAGATCGGCGTCGACCTCGATCGCCCGGGCTTCGACGTCGAGCGAGATCCGGTCGCCGTCGCGGAGGAGGGCGATGGGCCCGCCATCCGCCGCTTCCGGACTGACGTGCCCGACCATGAAACCGTGGGTCGCGCCGCTGAAGCGCCCATCGGTGACCAGGACCACGGAGTCTCCGAGCCCACGGCCGACGATGGCGCCGGTGACGGCGAGCATCTCCCGCATTCCGGGACCGCCCTTGGGACCCTCCCAGCGGATGACGACGACGTCTCCCTCCTGGATCTTTCCCGCCTGAACCGCGGCGAACGCCTCCTCTTCGGAGTCGAACACCCGGGCCGGGCCCTGGTGGCGCATGCGATCGTGCCCCGCGAGCTTCACGACCGCGCCCCCGGGCGCCAGAGAACCTCGAAGGATGGCGATGCCGCCGCGCGGCTTGATCGGAGACGAGAGCGGGCGGATCACTTCCTGACCGAGGGCCTCGCCGGCGCTCGCCGCTTCCTCGGCGAGCGTATTCCCGCTGACCGTGGGCGCGTCCTTCAGAAACCCGCCGTCGAAGAGCCGTTTGACCAGAAGACGAAGGCCGCCGGCGCGGTCCACGTCTGGGGCGGTGAAGCGCCCTCCCGGCTTGAGGTCGGCGAGGACCGGAGTCCTCGCCGAAATGCGATCGAAATCCTCGAGCGTGAGGTCGACTCCCGCCTCCCGGGCGATGGCCAGGAGGTGAAGGACGGCGTTCGTCGAGCCCGCCGTCGCGGCGACGGAGGCGACGGCGTTCTCGAGCGCCGTCCGGGTGATGATGCGCCGGGCGGTCGTACCCCGCTTCACCAGGTCGAGCACCAGGGCGCCGCTCCGGTGTGCGGCGTCTTTTTTCCGCGGATCGGTCGCGGGAATATCGTTGACCCCCATGGGGGAGATGCCGAGGGCGGTCATCGCCGTCGACATGGTGTTGGCTGTGAACTGTCCACCGCAGGCGCCGGCGCCGGGACAGGCCGCGCCCTCGAGCGCCTTCAGATCCTTCTCCGTCATGAGGCCGGCGGCGCAGGCGCCCACCGCCTCGAAGACGTCCTGGATGGTGACGTCTCGTCCCTGGAAACGGCCGGGAAGAATGGATCCTCCGTAGATCATGAGAGAGGGCAGGTCGAGCCGCGCCAGGGCCATCACCGTCCCCGGGATGGTCTTGTCGCATCCCGAGATCGCGACCACCGCGTCCAGGAGGTGGCCGTTCACCACGAGCTCGATGGAATCGGCCACGATCTCCCGGGACACGAGAGAGCACCGCATGCCCTCGGAGCCCATGGCGATTCCGTCGGAGACGACGACGGTGTTGAACTCGAGCGGCGTCCCGCCGGCGTCGCGAATCCCCTGCTTCACGTGCACCGCCAGCTCGCGCAAATGGACGTTGCAGGGAGTGAGTTCGGTCCAGGTGTTGGCCACGGCGACCAGGGGCTTTTCGAGATCGGCGTCGGTGAGGCCCATCGCCTTGAGCATCGCCCGCGCCGGCGCCCGCGAGATTCCCGTCTTGATGGCGTCGCTTCGCATGCGCGGATGATATCATCCCGCGATCGAGCGTCCTCGCTCGGAAGAGGGGTCGCCATGAAGAGATATTTCTTTCCGCTCCTGCTCGCCGTCTCTCTCCGCGCGGAAGCGCAGGCGGTCAAGGCCTTCACCCTGGAGCAGGTCCTGAGCTCGCCGTTTCCCGCGGACCTCGTGGCCGCTCGAGACGAAGGAGCGTTCGCCTGGACCCAGAACGACCGGGGCCGGCGGAGTGTCTGGGTCGCCCGGGCCCCCGACTATCGCGCGCTGGCCGTCTTCCAGGACGAGAGGGACGAGGGCCAGGAGCTGACCCAGTTGAGCTTCGGTCCCGGGGCCGTCCACGTCGTTTTCGTCCGCGGCGGGGCTCCCAACCGCTCGGGCGAGATTCCGAACCCGGTGAGCGATCCCCGGGGCGCCGCGCAGGCCGTCTGGATTGCCCGCGCCGACGGCGGCGGGGAGCCGCGAAAGGCGGGTGATGGAGAGGAGCCCCGCGTCTCTCCCGACGGAAAGGCCATCGCCTTCGTGAACGGCGGGAAAGTCTGGACTGCTTCCGTCGAAGGCGGTGAGGCGGCAGAGCTCGCGAAAACCCGCGGAAGCGCCAGCTCGATCCGCTGGTCGCCCGACGGCACGAAGCTCGCCTTCGTGAGCCGCCGGGGGGACCACTCGTTCATCGGCGTCTATTCATTCGCGGGGAAGACCATTCGCTATTTGGACCCGAGCCTCGGAAGCGACATCGAGCCCGCCTGGTCTCCCGACGGAAGCCGCATCGCGTTTCTTCGCTCGCGGAACGAGCGCATGGTGCTCCCCTTCATCCCCCAGCGCTCCGCGATCCCCTGGTCCATCCGCGTCGCCGATGTCGAGACGGGAGAGGGCCGGGTCGTATTTCGCGCGGACGAGGGAAGAGGCAGCGCGTTTCGGGAAATGGTGGCGGAGAACCAGATTCTCTGGGGGAAAGGGGACCGCCTCGTGTTCCCGTGGGAGAAGAACGGCTGGACGCAGCTCTACTCCGTGCCTGCCAGCGGCGGGGCAGCGACCCTCCTCACGCCGGGCGAATTCGAAGTAGAGCACGCGGGGCTCTCCCGCGACGGAAGCGAGGTCCTCTTCTCGTCGAACCAGGACGACGTCGACCGGAGGCACCTGTGGCGGGTGTCGGTCGCGGCCGGTCCGCCGGGCGCCGTCACCAGCGGCAAGGGCCTCGAGTGGTCTCCCGTCCAGGCAGGCGACGGACGCGCTCTCGCCTTCCTCTCTTCCGATGCGACGCGGCCGGCGCAGGCGATGGTGAAGGTGGGCGACGATGCTCCCCGGGCCCTCGCCCCGGAGACGCTGCCTCGCGATTTCCCCACGGACTCGCTGGTCGAGCCCGAGGCGATCGTCCTCTCCGCCTCCGATGGTATGCGCATCCACGCACAGCTCTTCCGACCGAAGAGCCACCGTCCGGGCGAGCGGCACAAGGCTGCGATCTTCTTCCACGGAGGCTCGCGCCGCCAGATGCTCCTCGGCTGGCACTACATGTACTACTACCACAACACCTACGCGATGAATCAGTACCTCGCGAGCCGGGGCTACGTGGTGCTCTCGGTGAACTACCGGAGCGGTATCGGCTACGGCCTCGACTTCCGCGAGGCGCTCGACTACGGCGCCAACGGAGCGAGCGAGTTCCGGGACGTGGTGGGCGCCGGTCTCTACCTGAGGAGCCGGGACGACGTGGACCCCGATCGCATCGCCCTCTGGGGAGGGTCGTACGGCGGATATCTCACCGCGCTCGGCCTCGCGCGGGCCTCGGACCTCTTCGCCGCCGGAGTGGACGTCCACGGCGTCCACGACTGGAACGTGGTGATCCGGAACTTCGTGCCCGGCTACCAGGCGGAGAAGCACGCGGAGGTCGCCCGGCGCGCATACGAATCCTCTCCCATGGCCGCGATCGCGAGCTGGCGCTCACCCGTGCTCCTCATTCACGGCGACGACGACCGGAACGTGCCGTTCAGCGAGTCCGTGGATCTCGCGGAAGCGCTCGAAAAGCAGGGAGTGGAGTACGAGGAGCTGGTCTTCCCCGACGACGTCCATGATTTCCTCCTTCATTCGAACTGGCTGAGGGCGCTCGGGGCCGCCGAGAGCTTCCTGGATCGGAAGCTCGGACCGAGAGCGCCCACGACGAACGAACCCTGAGAAGGAGAGACGCTCATGAACTTCATGCTTCTCGCCGCGCTCGCCGGGCTTTCCAGTCTTTCTTCCCAGGCTCTACCGGGCCTGAAAGAGCCGGTAGAGATCCTCGTCGATCGTTGGGGGGTCTCGCATATCTATGCCCGGAACGAGCACGACTTGTTCTTCGCCCAGGGCTACACCGCCGCCCGCGACCGCACGTTCCAGTTCGAGATCTGGAGGCGGCAGGCGACGGGAACGGTCGCGGAGATTCTCGGACGAAGAGAGCTCAACCGCGACATCGGCGCGCGGCTTCATCGCTTCCAGAAGGACATGAAGCAGGAGCTCGCCCACTATCACCCGAGAGGCGAGCTCATCATCAACTCGTTCGTCGAAGGTATCAACGCGGCGATCGCCGAGACCGAGAAGGATCCGTCGCTCCTTCCCCTGGAGTTCGAGCTCCTCGGAATCAAGCCGGGAAAGTGGACTCCGGAAGTAGTCGTATCGCGCCACCAGGGCCTCCTTTCGAACGTGACCGAGGAGCTCGAGGTCGGGATTGCGGTCGCGGCCATCGGAGCCGAAAAAGTGCGGGAGCTCGACTGGTACCGGCCGGGCCGTCCCGAGCTCGCTCTCGATCCTTCGATCGACGGCTCTCTTCTCAGCAAGGACATCCTCGGGCTCTACCGCGCCTTTCGCGAGCCCATCTCCTTCCGACCCGAGGACGTGGTCCCTGCGCACCGGAGCGCCCGCGCGAGCTACGAACGGCTGGCGGAGGCGATGAGGACCGCGCTTCCCACGGGAGACGGAAGCGACCAGATCGGAAGCAACAACTGGGTGGTCGGAGGCGGGCGGACGCAGAGCGGCTACCCCTACGTCGTCAACGATCCGCACCGCGCTCTCGCGGCGCCGTCGCTTCGCTACTTCGTCCATCTCTCGGCGCCCGGCTGGAACGTGATCGGCGGCGGCGAGCCCGTGCTTCCGGGCATCTCCATCGGGCACAACGAGTACGGAGGCTGGGGTCTCACCATCTTCGGCCAGGACAACGAGGACCTCTACGTATACGACACCAACCCGGCGAACCCGAATCAGTACCGCTATCTCGGCGGCTGGGAGGACATGCGGGTCCTGCGGGAGACCATTCCCATCGAGGGGGAGTCTCCGGAGACGGTCGAGCTCAAGTACACCCGCCACGGTCCGGTCCTCTACGAAGACCGCGCGCATCGCAAAGCGTACGCCCTCCGGGCAGCCTGGATGGAGATCGGCTCCTCGCCCTACCTCGCGAGCCTGCGCATGAACCAGGCGAGAACCTGGGAAGAGTTCGCGGAAGCCTGCGCCTATAGCCGCATCCCGTCGGAGAACATGATCTGGGGCGACGTCCAGAAGAACATCGGCTACCACGCCGTCGGCATCTCTCCCATCCGCCCCAACTGGAGCGGCCTCGTCCCGGTTCCCGGCGACGGGCGCTACGAGTGGGACGGCTACCTTCCGATCCAGGCGCTTCCCAGGGTGAAGAACCCGGAGAAGGGATACTGGGGAACGGCGAACAACTTCATGGTGCCCGACGACTTCGCCTATCCCGAGGCCCTGCATTGGGAGTGGGGCGACGAGATGCGCGGCCTCCGCGTCGACGAGCTCCTCTCGACGGGACGCCGGTTCACCCTCGTCGACATGATGGAGTTCCAGCACGACGAGCTTTCGGTTCCGGCGCGAAACCTCGTCCCCCTCCTCCGCCACATCGAGCTCTCGGATCCCTTATCTCGCGAGGCGCTCGCGAAGCTCCTCGACTGGGACTTCGTTCTCGCGAAGGAATCCGTCGCCGCCGCGATCTACGTGAGCTTCGAAAGAAGGCTCGTCGAGAACGTGAAAGCCAGGGTGGTGCCCGAAGCCGGGCAGAAACTGCTCGGTCGCCCCAACATGAAGCGGCTCATCGACTGGCTCGCGGCCCCCGACGGGCGGTTCGGCGCGGATCCCATCGCCGGCCGGGACGCGGTCCTCAAAACGAGCCTCGAAGAAGGCCTGGCCCAGCTCACCGAGCGGCTCGGCGCGGACATGAACGGCTGGCGGTACGGACAGGAGAAGCTCAAGCACGTCCTCATTCGGCATCCCTTGAGCCCGGCGGTCTCCGACGAGACCCGCAAGAAGCTCGACGTCGGACCGGCTCCCCGCGGGGGGAACGACTCGACCCTCAACAACACCGGCAGCGGAGACAACCAGACCTCGGGGGCGACGTTCCGCGTGGTTCTGGACGTCGCCGACTGGGACAACTCCGTCGCTACCAATTCTCCCGGTCAGTCCGGCGATCCCGGGAGCCCGCACTACCGCGACCTGTTCGCGCTCTGGGCGAAGCACCAGTACTTCCCGCTCTTCTACTCGAGGGAGAAGATTCGAGTCCGTCACCGAGAACCGCTACGTTCTCGAGCCCGCGGGAGCGACGGATCGATAGCCGGGCGCCCCGCATGCCGCCGCCGCCTCCCGAGGCGAAGAGGATTCCCGAGAGGCTCGAGATCCACGGCCACGTCCGCGACGACCCGTACTTCTGGCTCAACCGTCGGGACGATCCAGAAGTCCTGGCGCATCTCCGCGCGGAGAACGCCTACACCGAAGAGGCGATGGCTCACACCCGGGAGATCCAGGAGGCCCTGTTCCGCGAGATCGTCGACCGCATCGACCCCGAGGAAGCGTCCGTGCCCTACCGGAAAGACGGCTATTACCACTACCACCGGTACGTGCCCGGCAAGGAGTACGCGCTCCACTGCCGCCGGAAAGCATCCATCGAGGGCCTCGAGGCGATCGAGGAGATCCTCTTCGACGGGAACGAGCTCGCCCGGGGACACGAGTTCTTCTCGCTCCGTTTTTCGGACATGAGCCCCGATCAGAAGCTCGCGGCTTTTGCCGTCGACACCCGCGGCCGGCGCATCTATACCGTGCGTTTCAAGGACCTCGAGACCGGGGCGCTCCTCGATGACGTTCTCACCGACGTGACCGGCAACGTCGCCTTCGCCGGGGACAACCGCACGGTCTTCTACACCCGGCAGCACCCCGACACCCTTCGCTCGTACCAGGTCTTCCGCCATCGGCTCGCGACCGACCCGCGCGAGGACGTCCTCGTCTACGAAGAGAAGGACGAAGCGTTCCACCTGAGGCTCTCCCGCACGCGCTCGAAGAAGTACCTGGTCGTGGTCTCGGCGCACGTCCTCACCACCGAATATCGCATCCTCGAGGCCGACGACCCCGAGGGAGAATTCCGGGTCCTGGTGCCTCGCGAGCACAATCACGAGTACTCCGCACGCCACCACGGCGATCACTTCTTCATCCTCACCAACCGGGGCGCCCCGGGCTTCCGCCTGGTGAAAGCGCCGGCGGCTGCGCCCTCGTTCCAGAACTGGGAAGAAGTGATTCCGCATCGGGAAGGCGTGATCCTGGAGGACCTCGAGATCTTCCTCGATTTTCTGGTGATCCTGGAGCGACGGGAGGGCCTCCGGCGGATTCGGGTCATTCCCCGGGACGGGGGCGACGAGCACGAGATCTCCTTCGACGAGCCCGCTTACTCGGTCGACCTCCGGGACAACCACGAGGCCGACACCGACGTCCTTCGCTTCGGCTACAGCTCGCTCGCGACGCCGCCTTCGGTCTACGACTACGACATGAGGACCCGCGAGCGGAAGCTCCTGAAACGAGACCGCGTCGGGGGCGGCTTCGACCCCTCCCGCTACGCCACCGAGAGACTCTTCGCCGAAGCGAACGACGGGGCGCGCATTCCCGTGTCCCTCGTCTACCGCCGCGACCTCCCGGCCCTCGGCGAGGCGCCCCTTCTTCTCTACGGCTACGGCGCCTACGGGCTCATCCACGATCCGACGTTCTCCCTGGAGACGCTGAGTCTCCTCGACCGGGGATTCGTCTTCGCCATAGCCCACGTGCGCGGGAGCGAGATTCTCGGCCGCTCGTGGTACGACGGGGGCCGCCTCTTTCAGAAAAAGAACACCTTCACCGACTTCGTCGCGACCGCCGAGCATCTCGTCGAGAAGGGCTACGGACATCCCGAGAAGGTCGCGGCGCTCGGAGCGAGCGCGGGGGGTCTCCTGGTGGGCGCCGTCCTGAACCTGCGGCCCGACCTGTTCCGCGCCGCCGTGACCCATGTACCCTTCGTCGACATCGTCACCACCATGCTCGACGACAGCCTTCCGCTCACGACGGGCGAGTACGAGGAGTGGGGCGACCCCAGGGTGAAGGAGTACTACGAGTACATGCTGTCGTACTCCCCGTACGACAACGTCGAGCCCAGGGAGTACCCGCACGTTCTCGTGACCACGGGCCTGAACGACTCCCAGGTGCAGTACTGGGAGCCGGCCAAGTGGGTGGCGAAGCTGCGGGCGGCGACGACCGGGGACGCGCGGGTGCTGCTGAAGATCCACATGGAGGCGGGACACCACGGGCCCTCGGGCCGCTACCGCCACCACCGGGAGACCGCACTCTACTACGCTTTTCTCCTCGACGTCCTGGACCTCCAGAACCCCGGCCGCTGACATGCCCCTTCGGCATCCGGCGCTCGGAAAGACGGACCATCGCCCCTGGCCCCTCCCGCAATCTCCCTGGGTCATGGCGATGAGCTGGCGGGATTCTCGCCTTCCTCCACTGGCCGGTAAGCGCCGCCGCGCTTCGGGAAAAGATTCCCCAGCGCCTCACGCTCGACACGTTCGAGAACGAGGCCTTCCTCGGGGTCGTGCCCTTTCACATGAGGGGAGTCCGGCCGCGGTGGGTTCCGCCGCTTCCGGGAGTCTCGGCGTTCGTCGAGCTGAACCTGCGGACGTACGTCGTCGCCGAGGGAAAGCCCGGCGTCTGGTTCTTCAGCCTGGACGCCAGCAGCCGGCTCGCGGTCCGGGGAGCGCGCCTCCTCTTCCATCTCCCGTACTTCGACGCCCGCATGTCCTCGTCGCGGACCGACGGCGCCGTCGAGTACCGATCGGAGAGAACCCACCGCGGCGCCCACGAGGCCCGCTTCGCCGCTCGATACCGCGGCACCGGACGGGCACGGGGCTCGGATCTCGAGCGATGGCTGACGGAGCGCTACTGTCTCTACGCCGTGAACGACGACGGAACGCTCTTCCGAGGCGACATCCACCATCCGCCCTGGCCGCTCGAGAACGGCGAGGTCGAGATCGAGACGCTGGACATGACGCGCCTCCTGGACATCGAGCTTCCGCGGAACCCGCCGCTGGTGCATTTCGCCGAACGCATCGACGTCGTCGGCTGGACGCTGCGGCGCCCGGAGGGCGCGTCCTCCCCGAGCGGGGAGCGAGGGGAGCGAGCGAGGCGATGAGCCGAGCGAGCACTAAAGAATGGTTCGCTTCTCGAAGGCTCGAGCCCCCGCGAGCGTCAGGACCAGCGTGAACCCCAGAAGGCCCGCCACAATCAAGGCGAGAGGCATGTGCGGGATCTCCGGAGTCACCGCGAGCCGCATCGCCTCGCTCATGAACACCAGGGGATTCAGGAGGAACAGCCACTGGATCGGGCCCAGGACTCCGAGGCTCATCCACGGATAGTACGCGCAGCCGAAGAGCATCATCGGCCCCAGGACCACCGCGAACAACAGACCGCTGAAACGCGGCTCGATCCTGGTTCCGAGATTGAGCCCGAAGGCGGCGGAGAGAAGTCCGCAGAAGACGACGAGAGGGAAGAGCCAGAGCCAGCGCGGGTGCACCTGGACCCCGGAGACCTCGTGCACCAGAACCATCATCACCGGAAGGGCGATGAGGCCCGCGGTGCCGGCGTGGATGGCCCCGGCCACCACGCGGCCGACGGCGACTCCGAAAGGCGTTATGGGAGCGAGGAGCCTCTCGTCGACTTCCCGGGATCCGGAGAGATCCGCCATCAGCGGCATCAGCACCGCCTGCACTCCCGACATCATCATGGTGATCGCCATGAGCCCGGGGACGAGCACGGTGCGGAACTCGTTGGCGACGAGACCGAGACGAGGAAGGATGTTGCCGAAGACCAGGACCACCAGGATGGGCTGGGTCAGGGTCCCGCTGAGGAGGATAAACGCGCTCCGGAACGTCACATGGATGTCGCGGCGCAGGAGAGCGAGGAACGCCGTCACTCCCGAAGCTCCTTCCCCGTGAGATGGATGTACAGGTCCTCGAGGCTCGGCGTCGTGAGGCTCACGTGATGAAGGGTCCCTTTTCTCTCCCTGACCGCGTGAAGGATGTCGTCCAGGACGCCGTCGCGCGGCTCGACGAACAGCCGAAGGCGCTTCAAGCCGTCGCGCTCCGCGGCATCGGCCTCGATCTCCTCGTGGCGCAGAACCCCCGGGATCTGGACCAGCGCCGGCCCGAGAGAGTCCGCGGTCTTGATCCACAGATCGAGAATCTGCCCGCCGGGGAGCGACCGTTTCAGCGCTTCGGGCGTATCCGACGTGAGAATCTTCCCGTGGTCGATGATCGCGAGCCGCTGGCAGAGCCGGTCGGCCTCTTCCATGTAGTGCGTGGTCAGGATGATCGCGAGGCCCCGGCCGTGAAGCTCCCGAAGCGTATCCCAGAGGAGCCGCCGCGCCTGCGGATCGAGGCCGGTGGTGGGCTCGTCCAGGAGCAGGATCTTCGGGTCGTGCATCAGCGCGCGGGCGATCATCACCCGCTGCTGCTGTCCGCCCGAGAGCGTCTGGGGCTTGGCGTTCGCCTTTTCCGCGACCTGGAGCTCCTCGAGAAGACGACTCGCGCGCGATTCCCGCTCCGCCGCCGATAGACCGAAGTAGCGCCCGTGATACGTGAGGATCTCTCGCACCGTCAGATCCCGATCCAGGTTTCTGGTCTGCGGGACCACGGCAATGCGCCGCTTCGCCTCCGCGGGATGGCGGGTCACGTCGATGCCGTCGACCTCGATTCGACCCGACGTGGGCCGGACGAGGGTGGTGATGCATCCGAGAGTCGTGCTCTTCCCCGCGCCGTTCGGCCCCAGCAGGCCGAAGAACTCTCCGCTTTCGACCTCGAACGAGATCCCTCGAACGGCTTCGACCGGAGGGCTCTTCCTCGCTGCCGGGTACGTCTTCTGGAGGCCTTCGACGAGGAGCGCGTGCATGGCGGATTTCAGTCGGGAATCATAACATTAGCCTCGGCATGAGATATCTCCTGCTGCGAGAGGAAGCCCGGGCGGAGCTCCTGCGCGAGCTCGAAGCCATGCCCGGGCTCCTCGCGCGCACTTTTTCGGGTCTTACTCCGGAAGAAGTCGCGCTCCCCGGACCGGAAGGCGCGTTCTCTCCCGTCGAGCACGTCTGGCACCTGGCGGACCTCGAGCGCCTCGGCTACGCGGCGAGGATCGCGAGACTTCGAGCGGAAATCGAGCCGAACCTCCCCGATTTCGACGGCGCGAGAGTCGCCCGGGAGCGCGAGTACCGAAAGCTCTCTCTAATGGAAGGAATCGACGCCTTCCGCCGCGCCCGGCTCGCGAACCTCGAGGCCCTTCGAGGCCTCGAGACCTCAGAATGGGAGCGCGGCGGAGCTCAGGAGGGAGTGGGACGAATCGCGCTCTGCGATATCCCCGGGATGATGGCGGAGCACGATCGGTCCCATCAGGCCGAGATCCGGGAGTGGGAGGAGCTCCGGCGCCGCACCCGGCCTCGGAGCGAGTAAGCCTTTTCTCCGCCGCGCCCGCACGCCATACTGGCTGGTCGGCCCGAAGCGCCGTCGAGGCCGAACGGAAACGAGGTTTGCTGATGCCGGCATTCTGGATACTCCTTGGTCATCTTTTCTTTTCCACTCAGGAAGCATCGAACGAGCTCGATCGGGAGCTCCTGGAAGCCTCCCGCGCAGGGCGGGCCGAGGGGGTCGAGAAACTACTGAAACAAGGCGCCGACGTCAACGCCCGCGAGGTGCTCCCGGAACCGGAGAGCGACGAAGAGGCGGTCCCCGCCGATTGGAACGAAGGCGCGGGCGGGACGGCGCTCATCCTCTCTTCCGCGGCGGGCCACGGTGAAGTCGTCCAGATCCTCCTGAGAGCCGGAGCCGACGTGAACGCCGTCGACGAGAGAGGTTGGCCCGCGATCCTGCGCGCCGCGTATTTCGGCCATGCGGGGATCGTTCGCGCTCTCGTCGAGTCGGGGGCGTCGCCCGATGCCCGGGAAACGATCGAGGGCGGGACCGCTCTCCATTTCGCGGTTCGCCAGAACCACGCCGACACCATTCGCCTGCTGCTCGACGCGGGCGCGGACCCGAACGCCGCTCTCACCAACGGCTGGACATCTCTGATGTGGGCGGTCGAGCGCGGGAGCCCGGAAGCCGTACGGATGCTCATCGAGGCCGGAGCCGACCCCAACGCCCGCACCGCGAACGGCATCACCGCCCGCCAGTGGGCGCAGCGCCGCGGCAATCCGCAGATCCTCGCGCTCCTCGGGCCCGAGCCCGGCCGAAACTGAGGGACGGCTTCGATCAGCGCCGCGGGCGGTAGCCCGGACCGCGGAGAATCCGGCCCGGGCGCTCGGCGGTGATCTTGCCTTCCTCGATCACCGCGCGGCCGTTCACCAGGACGTAGCGGACGCCCACCGAGTAGTGGTTCGGGTCCTCGAACGTCGAGACGTCCCGGATGGTGGCTGGGTCGAAGATGGTGATGTCCGCCGCCAGACCGGGGCGGAGGATTCCCCGATCCGAGAGCCCGACGCGGGCCGCGGGGCGCGACGTCATCTTGCGGACGGCTTCCTCGAGCGTGAGGAGCTTCTCCTCGCGCACGTACTTCCCCAGGATCCTGGGAAACGTGCCCCAGGCCCGGGGATGAGATTTGGAGACGGAGAGCGGGCCGTCCTCGGCGCGGGTCTCGGAATCGGTGTCGATCGAGACCAGGGGATGTCGTAGAGCCGTGCGCACGTCGTCCTCGGTCATGATCGAGATGATGCACGACGTTTCGCCGTGGTCGGCGATGACCAGGTCCATGAGGGCATCGCGAGGATCCTTCCCCATCTCGCGGCCGATCTGCTCGAGCGTCTTCCCTTCCCATTTCCGGAGCGAGGGGTCGAGAACCGAGCTCACCATGACTCCCGGGGCCCCTCCCGACCCGTACCATTGGTTCTCCCAATCGGCGGGAGCCGGGTCTTCCATCTCCTTCTTGATGCGCTCGCGAAGCGAAGGGTCCCGCAAGCGCGCGACCATCGCGTCGGCCCCGCCTTCCCGCACCCAGATCGGAAGGCAGGCGTCCAGGTTGTTCGACGCGCGGTCATAGGGGTACTGGTTCGCGGAGACGTCGAGCCCGCGGGCCCGCGCCGCCTCGAACCGCTCGAGGACCTGAGGCATCTTTCCCCAGTTCGCGCGGTACGCGGTCTTCAGGTGCCACACCTCGGCGGGGATGCCGGCGCGCTCGGCGATGGTGAAGACCTCGTCGAGGGACTCGAAGATGCGGCCGGACTCGGACCGCTGGTGAGTGATGTAGATGCCCCCGTAGTGCGCCGCGACTTTCGCGAGCTCGACCAGCTCCTCGGTAGAAGCGTAGCGATCGGGAACGTACTGCAGCGAGCTCGAAAGCCCCAGGGCGCCGTCCTCCATCGCCTGGGCCACGAGCTTTCGCATCTCCTCGAGCTCGGCCTCCGTCGCCTTCCGGTTCTCGCGGCCGATCACGTAGTCGCGCACTCCCCCGGCGCCCACGAACGTAGCCAGGTTCAACGCGATCTTCGAGCGCGTCTCGACGCGGTGAAAGTACTCGCCGAGCGTGCGGAAATCCTGTTCGACTCCGAAGTGGCTGTAGCTCGGGGCCCGGTCGGCGATCATCCGGTCGTTCAAGGGCGCTATCGAGCTCCCCTCGCCCGTGACCTCGGTGGTGATGCCCTGGAAGATCTTGCTCGGCGCCCGGCCGTCCACCAGGACCACGAACTCCGACTGGCCGAGCATGTCGATGAAACCCGGAGCGACGACGAGACCTCGAGCGTCGATCCGGCGGGCCGCTTTCGAATCGCTCAGCCGGCCGCCGGGGAAGATGCCCGCGATGCGGTCTCCGGAGATCGCGACGTCCGCGGCGAACCACGGAGCCCCGGTTCCGTCGACCACGCGCCCGCCGGATATCACGACGTCGAACTCCGCCGGCGTCTGGGACAGTACAGCGAGAAGGAGGAGGGTCGATTTCATGGGGAGGGATGCTAGCAGGACTGCATCCCCGCCGCCATGCGGTCACTCGGTCCGGAGCGCCACGAACGGATCGATGCGGCTCGCCCGCCTCGCGGGCAGGTAGGAGGCCACGAGGGCCACTCCCACCAGGAGCGCCGCGATGAGCACGAGGGTGATCGGATCGCGCGGCTCGACCTCGTAGAGCAGGCTTTCGAGGAAGCGCGCCGCGAAGAGCGCACCCGCAACTCCCAGACCGACGCCCACCAGCGCCACCTTCAGGCCATCCCAGAGGACGAGCCGGGAAACGTCGTTCGAGGACGCGCCGAGCGCCATGCGGAGCCCGATCTCGCGCACCCTCTGGCTCACGCCGAACGCGACGACGCCGTAGAGGCCGATCGCCGCGAGAAGGAGCGCGACGCCCCCGAAGAGGCTCATCAGCGACAGCGTGAGCCGAGGCTGACCGAGAGACCGCGCGACGACGTCCTCCATCTCCTGCACGCTCGTGAGCGGAAGCTCGGAGTCGACGGAGGCGAGCGCCGCGCGCAGGTCGGACGCGGACGGGGGCCGGCCGTCCTTGCCGCGGGCGATGATGCTCATGAAGTTGTTCGGAAGCTGGGACTGCGGCCAGTAAAGGGTCGCCCGCGGAGCGGTCTCGAGCTGGACCAGCCGCACGTCTCCCACCACACCCACCACCTCGGCGCGGATGTCCTCGCCCCAGCTCATCTCCACGATCTTCCCGATGGGGCTTTCGCCCGGCCAGACCGTGTCCGCGAGCGTCTTGTTCACGACGACCACCGCGCGGGAATCCGAGCGATCGCTCTCCTCGAATCCGCGCCCTTCGAGGATCGGAATTCCCATCGCGCGAAAGAGGTCCCCTTCCACCATCCGGACGTCGGCGACGCGATCCTCGCCCGGCGGCGGGTCGGGCTTGTCGGTCACTCGATAGCTCGTCGCCGAGCCCATCCCGCTTCCGAGAGGAAGCCAGCTGATGGCGCCCGCCCGCTCGACCGACGCGATCTCCCGTACTTTCGCGAGGGCCTGCTGGTAGAACGCGACCTGAGCTTCGCTCTTCTCGTATCGGGGACCGGCGAGGTTGATCTGGACCGCCGTCAGGCCCGCGGGCCGAAATCCCGGGTTCACCGAGGAGAGCGTTTGGAAGCTGCGCAGAAGGAGGCCGGTCGCCGCCAGGAGCACGACGGCGAGCGCGATCTCGAGGGCGGCGAGCGCATTCTTCAGTTTCCGCCGGGGAGCGCTGGCGCCGCCGCGGGAGCCTTCCTTGAGCGGCTCCACCAGGTCGAGGCGGGACACCTGCAACGCGGGAAGGAGCCCGAAGAGGAGGCTGGTCCCGACCGACATTATTACTGTGAATGCGAGGACGCGGGAGTCGAGCCCGATCGCGGCGAAAGCGGGGAGCTCCGCGGGAAGGACGGAGAGAAGCGCCCGGCGGAAGGCCTCGGCGAGGGCCAGACCCAGAGCTCCGCCGACGACCGCGAGAAGAAGGCTCTCCACCAGGAGCTGGCGAAGGATGCGGAAGCGCCGGGCGCCGAGAGCGGCACGGACGGAGAGCTCGCGCTCCCGGGCGACCGCCCTCGTGAGGAGCAGGTTCCCGACGTTGGCGCAGGCGATGAGAAGAACCGCGGCGACGGCCCCGAACAGGACCAGGATCGCGCCGCGGACGTCGCGGACCAGCTCGGGCTGCAGGGGAAAGACGTTCGCGCTCCAGCCGGCGTTGAAGTCGGCGTTCTCCTTCTCGAGGTCCGAGGCGATGCGCTTCATCTCTTCCTGCGCCTGCTCGAGCGTCACTTCGGCCTTGAGGCGCGCGATCACCATCATGTAGCGTCCCCGGGCCTCGCGGTGCGCGTTGGTGAAGGCGAACGGGTTCCAGATCTGGACCGTTCCCCCCGCCTGGGGCGACGCGAGCTCGATTCCCGGCGGGAGCACGCCCACGATTTCGACTTCCTTTCCGTCGAGCCTCAGCTCTTTTCCCACGACCTCGGGATCGGCCCCGAAACGCCGCTTCCAGAGTCCGTCCCCCAGGAGGACCACGTTGTCGTTTCCCGGGACTCCATCCTCCGGAGCGAACACCCGGCCGCGGGCGGCGGAGATCCCCAGCGTCGAGAACAGGTCGTCGGAAACGTATCCGACCGCGACCCGCTCGGGCTCCGTCCCCTCTTCCGCGAGATTCGCGGCCCAGGGAACGAAGGCCGACATCGAGACGAAGGAGCGCGCCCGCTCGCGCCACCTCAGGAAGTTATACGGTCCGACGACGTTTCGAGCGCGATCGCGCTTGTAGGCGTTCTCCCAGACCATCACCAGGCTTCCGGGATCCTGGAAAGGAAGGGGCTTCAGGAGGACGCCGTTGACCACGCTGAAAATCGCGGTGGTGGCCCCGATCCCGAGCGCGAGCAGGAGAACCGCGACCAGGGTGAACCCGGGGCTCTTTCGCAGCATGCGGAGTCCATAGCTCAAGTCGGCTCCGAGACCCTCACCCAGGTGCGGGGCGCTCCTCAAGTCGAGTGCGTCGCGAACGGCGCCGAGCGAGCGGCCCAGAAGCTTCATCTCCATCCTCCAGTCGAGTCGGCCCTCGGACGCGAGCTCGCGCCGGTAGTGCCAGATCTCGGATTCCCACTCGAGCCTCCACTCGGAGCGCTCGCGCGAGGGAACGAGCCACGAAGCGGCGTGAACGACGAGGCGGGAAAGCGGCATCGTCAGGCCTCGGATCTTACCGGCCGGAGCTTCTTCCGCGCCGAAGGGATCAAAACCTCGACGGCGTGGAAGCGCTCGAGAGCGAGCGCCCGCATCGCCTCACCGGCGGCCGTCAGCTGGTAGTACCGCCTCGGAGGCCGCTGCTCGCGGCGCGCGACCGCGGGCTTCTCCCACCTCGATGAGACCAGCCCCTCGCGGTCGAGCCGCCGCAGAAGCGGGTAGATCGTTCCGCTCGGAAGGCCGGTCACGTCCATGATCTGGAAGCCGTGGTGGTGTCCCCGAGCGAGCGCCTCGAGGACCAGGGCGGTGGGATAGGTGAGGTTCATGGCGGCACCTGTAGTTTTCTATCTATGTAGAATTCTATACGGCGGCGGAGCGCGGATGTCAAGCCGCGGGAACGGTGTCCGCGGCCGTCACCTTCTCCCGAGCGGGGTCACGCCCGAGGAGAGGTTCTGCGTGTTGCGTCGGTCTCGGCCGGAGCCCTGCCAGGGAATGCCGTCGGCTCGAGTCGGAGCCTCGGTGTCCCAGAGATAGAGGCGGCCTTCCCGCGTCGCCGCGACCACCTCGTTGAGCCCGTCTCCGTCCACGTCACCGACCGCCGGCGACGCGAAGAGCCAGCCGTGGGTGAACTTCGGCCAGCCCGCGGGCTCGCTTCCGTCGGCGCGGTACGCGCGAAGAAGGTAGCTCCCGCTCCCCTGCACGATCTCGGGGGCGCCATCGCCATCCACGTCGGCGATGGCGGGGCTCGACAGGAACTGCAGGTCGTCGATGGGACGAGGGAACGCGTCGAGAAGCGACCCGTCGCGCGGGTTCCAGGCGGTCACCTGATGATCGCCGAACGTCTGGCTCGCGGGAGCGGCGACGTCGAGGAGCTTCCTCAGCCCTCCGGTCGGCGCGACGTACTCGGGAAGTCCGTCGCCGTTCAGGTCGCCGAACGCGCCCGAGCCCAGCAAGCCGAAAAACGGTGCGTCCGGGGAGCCGGCCGCCGAGGGAACGTTCGGGAAGCCGTCGGGGAAGTCCATGGCGAGGACGCGCGGACGGCCCTGGACCTCGCCGAGAACCGGCTTGCCGTCGGCGTCGTAGAGATGGACCGGACCCGCGGCACCGAAGATCGCGACGGACAGCCGGCCGCTTCCGTCGAGATCGGCGAGAGCCGGCGCTCCCGGAGTCCCGGTGCCGACGGTCGGGAGGACCCCCGGCGCGAGTAGAATCACCGGCGCCGGCCAGCCGGCCCGAAACGGGCCTCCCGCGTGGAGGTTCCCATCCGCATGTACCGCATAGACTCGCCCCCGGGCGTCGAGCGAAAGATCGTCGCCGAGATCGATGTCCAGCCGGCCGATCAGGTTCAGCAGATTCACGAGCCGGGTGTCCGCGGGAAGCCCCTCGGTCTCGCCGCCGTACTCCTCGTTGCTCGCGACGACGATCTCGGGCCTCCCGTCGCCGTCCAGATCCCCCACCGCGGGCGAGCTCACGATCTTCGCCGCCCGATCGCGAGCGTCGACTCCCGGCTTCGGCTGCGCCACCCCGGTCTCGGGCGCGATATCGACTTTCGAGCGATCCGCGATTCGCACCGGGAAGCCGGCGACCGAAGATCCTCCGTGGTTCCAGGCGTACAGATGACCGTCGAACGCGGCCGCGATCACCTCGAGGTCTCCGTCTCCGTCCAGGTCGGCGAGAGTGGGCGCCCCGAGGATGCCCGGGTCGGCGTCGTTCAAGGGATCGCGATTTCTCGGGTCGGAGAAGCGCGGGTCGGTCGAGACCGGAAACCCGGGACGCCTCGCGCCTCTGGCATCGAATACGTAGAGCTTGCCCTCGATGGAAGCGGCCACGATCTCGACCCATCCATCCCCGTCCAGGTCGTCCGCGGCGAGGGGAGCGAGGATCGCCTCGTGAGGGATCTCGACCTCGAACGACTCGTAGGCAGGGGAGGCGTGCACCGGGATCGGGTCGGTGCGCACGGGAAATCCGGCGATCGACGCCCCGGTGTCTCCTCGGAACGCGTGCACGCGGCCGTCGGAAGCGGCATAGATCACGTCGAGAACGCCGTCCCCGTCGACGTCCGCGAGGACCGGGGAGGACTCGACCGAGCTTCCCACTTCTACCGGAGGCCGGGCGAGGCTCCCGTCGGTGTGGATCGCCACCGTCCTTCGATCCTCGCCGACGTTGCCGCGTCGATCGACGACGCGGAGCCGGAGCGTCACGGTGTGAGCGTCGGGATCCTCGGTAATCGCTCGAGGGTCGAATCCGCAGGCGGCGGCGGTATCCGCGGGACGCCACGTCGCGAGGACCGCTCTCGAAATCCGGGTCGCGGACCGGCCGGCTCCGATGGGAAAGAAATCCTTCGGCTGCACCCCGCAGCCGACTTCGGCGAAGTAGGAGAAAATCCCGGGCGTGCGAACGGCGGCCGCGGAGCCCGTCACCGCAACCTCCGGAGAACGCGCCGGGTCGACGGTGTCGAACCACTCGAGGCTTCCGGAGAGATCCGCTTCGGGTGGAATCCTCTCCGGATCGAAGAGCAGGAGCCGGAGCGCGTCGGGCCGGCCGTATCCCGTGTACTGATCCCAGCCCGCCTGGGTGGGAAAGCGGGTCGATTCGAACGCGAGGCCTTCCGCGGGCGCCGAGAGGAGCCGCTGCAGCGGACCCAGCATGGTCAGATCGTCGAGGTTGCCTTCGTGGTCGATGTCCTTCGCCGACTCCCGGAGAAGCTGGCGGATTTCTTCCGCGGAGAACGGGGTCGCGAGGCCGGGATAGGGATCGAGCTTTCCCTGGTCGATAAGGTTCTTGCCGCGCGAGACGAGGAGCGCGACGAGGCCGCCCGCACGGGCCGTCGCCTCCGAACTGCAGCCGTTGGACGAGATGGAGACCCAGGCCCGGCCGCCGAAGTTGGTGCACCCGTTCAGAAGGTCGTAGGTCCGCTTCTGCCGGACGATCACTCCGTCGCCGTGGACGATGGAGTTGACCCAGATCGTGTGCTCGAAATTCGAGGGATAGTTGTGATGGCGGGCCTCTTCGTCGGCGGCGCTCGCGACCACCGGGATGCCGCGGGCGTAGGCGTAGTCGATCGCGGACTGCGCGTCCGGAGGCGCGCCCATGGCGCCGAGCGCCTCGGAGATCACCGAGACCCGGCGGTCCACCGCATAGACCACCGCCTGGGAGAACTCGCTTCCAACGGCGACGAAGCTGTCGCCGACCCGCAGCGGAAGGAACAGGGCGCTCGGCGCGAATCCAGGCGTCCCCTGACCGTTTCCCGCCTCGGCGAATCCGTCGCTCGCCTGACCGGTGCCGTGGCCGTAGTCGACGTCGTCGTATGGGTCGTTGTCGTCCTGGTAGAAATCCCAGCCCGCGATATCGTCGACGAAGCCGTTCCCGTCGTCGTCGACACCGTCGCTGAAAGCTCTCAGCAGATCCTGCGCGTCCAGAATACCGTTCTTGTTCCTGTCGGCAACACGCCGGTAGTCCTCGACGTTGACGAAGCCGTCTCGGTTGCAGTCCCGGGAGGCGCAGCCCCGAAGCAAGGGAAGCTCCCCGGTATTGAGCGCGACCTTGCGCGCGAGATCGGCGCGGTTCCACCGGATTCCGCTGTCGAGGACCGCCACCACCACGTCCGGACGCCCGGTCGAGATCCTCCACGCCGAGAACACGTTCATCCCCACGAACGGTTTGTACGTCCAGTTGCCCGAAGACGATGGGTCGAAGTCGTCGGGAACCTGGCCGGCGCGACGAAACAGGTAGCTCGCGAAATCGCTCGGATCGCTGCACCCCGCCGACGGACAGGCGGGATAGGGGACCTCGGCCGATGCCGCGGCCGACACCAGGAGAATCACGGCGAGCACGAGGCGCTTTTCCATGATCGCGCGGGAGCCTATCACCGCGACCACCGGCGGCGCCAGAAACGAGGTTGCGTTTTCCCGGACGTTGGACCATTCTCCCGCCCGGTGATCTCGAACCTGATCCAGGCTTCCGACCTCGCACCCCATCTCGGCGATCCTCGATGGGCAATCGTCGACTGCCGCTTCTACCTGGTCGAGCCTTCGAAGGGAGAAACCGAGTACGAGGGGGAGCATCTGCCGGGCGCCGTCTATGCCCATCTCGACAGGGATCTCTCTGGACCGCGCTCCGGGAAAAACGGCCGCCATCCGATGCCGAGCGTCGAGGCCATGGTCGAGCGCTTTTCGCGCCTGGGCATCGACGACGAGGTCCAGGTGATCGCCTACGACACGTCGCAGGGACAGATGGCCGCGCGCCTCTGGTGGATGCTTCGATACCTCGGCCACGACGCTGCCGCCGTCCTCGACGGCGGTCTACAGGCCTGGAAGACCGAAGGACGGCCTCTCTCGAGCGGTCGGGAAAGCCGCGCGGCGCGGCGCTTCGTCGCCCGCCCGCGGGAGTCGATGCGCATCGACGTCGAGCCGCTCGAGCGCGAGCGGACGGAGCATCTTCTCATCGACGCCCGGGCACCCGAACGCTTCCGCGGAGAGGTGGAGCCCTTCGACCCGGTGAAGGGCCGCATCGCCGGAGCGCGCAACCATCCGACGGCCGCGAGCCTCGCGGCCGACGGCCGGTTCCTCCCTCCCTCCGAGCTGCGGTCGCGCTTCCAGTCGATTCTGGGAAGCTCACCCGCCGACTCCGTCGTGTCCTACTGCGGCTCGGGTGTGACCGCCTGCCACAATCTGCTCGCGATGGACCTCGCAGGGCTCCGCGGCGCCCGGCTCTATCCCGGCTCGTGGTCCGAGTGGTCCGCCGATGAGAAACGCCCCATCGAGAGGGGAAAGGAAGGAAAGGTATGAATCGGGTATTCCTATTGTGCTGCGCTCTCGCCGCGTCTTCCGCAGCGGCGGACGAGTCCGAGCGGCTTCTCGCGGAGCTGACCAACGCACACGGAGTGTCGGGATTCGAGGGTCCGGTCCGCGACATCTTGAGGCGGGAGTGGAAGGACCTCCTGACCGACCTCCATACCGACGGCCTCGGAAACCTGATCGGATCGCTTCGCGGAAGCTCGGAGTCGCCGCGGGTGCTCCTGATGGCGCACATGGACGAGGTGGGATTTCTCGTGCGCCACATCGACGAGAACGGCTATGTCTACATTCACAACGTCGGAGGCTACTTCGACCAGAGCGTTCTCACCCAGCGGCTATCGATCCTGACGGCCGGGGGTGAGGTCCTCGGCTACACCGGGATGAAGTCGGGGCATATCCTGCGCCCGGACGAGCGCGACCGGATGATTCCGCTCGCCGACATGTTCATCGACGTAGGAGCCTCGAGCCGCGCCGAGGCCGAGGGGATGGGCCTGCGCGCGGGCCTTCCCGTCACCTACGCGACGAAGTTCGAGATTCTGAACGGCACGAAACGCTACCTGGCCAAAGCCTTCGACGACCGCGTCGGCCTCGCGGTCATCACCGAGGCCCTGCGGCGGCTCCAGAGCCGCGCTCATCCGAACAACCTGCAGGTGGCGGCGACCGTCCAGGAGGAGATCGGCCTCCGGGGCGCCTCGGTGGTCACGGCTTCGACCACCCCCGACATCGTCATCAACCTCGAGATCGGGATCGCGAGCGACTTTCCGCTCCTCACGTCGAAGACGCTCTCCCAGGAGGAGCTGGGAAAGGGCGCGGGGGTCTTCGTCTTCGACGGGAGCATGATCCCGAACAACCAGTACATCGAGTGGATCCTGAAGCTCGCCGACGAGAACACCATCGCGGTTCAGCTCGAGTCGGTCACGGGCTACGGCGAGGACGCGGCCATGATCCAGAAATCCGCCCGCGGCGTTCCCGCGGTCAACATCGGCGTCCCCACCCGGTACGGCCACAGCCAGTCCGGAGTCATCGATCGGGCCGACTACGACCACACCGTGGATCTCGTGGTGAAGATGATCGAGCGCCTCACCGCCGCGGACGTAGCCGCGCTCCGGGAATTCTGAGGTGTTACGGCTCCTCGGGGTCGCGCTCAACGCGTCGCTTCTGGCCCAGTGGACCCATCGGTATCTGAAGGTCGAAGGCTTCAGCGGCCACCTGTAACTCGCGGGCTACGAGCTTCCGGTTCTCAACCCGGGGCCGTCCGACCCCGCTCCCTCCTCCAACGGGAGCGGAGTCGATTTTTCCGCGCGAGGCCACCATCTTGAATTGCGACGAGAGCTCGGGATGCACCCGACGTTGCCGGCAAGAGGCTCGCCGAGGGCCGCGAAGCTCGGCGACCCCCGTCCTCCAGGAGCGCTTGGCGGAGGCCCGGCGCAAGTTCGAGGGTTTGAGCCGGGAGCAACCTTCAAGACCCACCGCAAGCGCAGGACCCCCTTTCGTTTCATCGTCTATCCAAGACACAAGTACCTGCCATGCGGACGACGAGACGCCACCGCAGTAGATGGGCATCGCACCTGCTCGAGACCCCAACTTCTCGACCGTGCGTGACGACCATGTCTTCGAAACGACACGCGGCCGCCCCGCAGACCAGAATGACACGTGACCCTCTTCACTTCTGATCCAGATATACCGCCTTCGTTATTTCTACTTCGGTTCTCTCCACGACTTTACGTCCTGTCGCTAGCGCCCTTTACAAACACAAACCCTCGCGCCATGATCTGGTAGGTGGGTTCCGCACAATTACAAGTTAGCTGGCTCCATGAACGCTCCAGACAAACTTGAGTTCGTCGGATTCTGGAAGCGTGTCATGGCGGCGCTAATCGACGTTCTGATTGGTCTTCCACTCGGGCTACTCATGCTACCCCTCGATTACTGGGCGTTAGAAAACGATGCCGCCCTAGTCGTCGCGGCGCGTGGCCTGATTGGACTCTTGGTATTCATGTGGTTGGTAGTCCGCTTTCGGTGGTACTCCGGGAAAGTTGCTTATCGGAATCCGAATTGTCGACGGAAAGGGAGCGTTGCTGACGTGGGGAGCCGCCCTACGTCGAGAACTGCCCGGTGTAGTGGGCGTGGTCCTCGGCACCGCTGCACTGAATGCTGCGGCTGCTGGATTTCCGGGATTCGGTGGTGAGCCAACGTTCGACGAGTATTCGTTGGCTATACGCAGTCTCGGCGGACCGTTTTTCATGCTCCACTATTGGTGGGCTTGGTTCGGGCTTCTTGACCTCGGAGTCATCCTGTTCAACAAAAGAAAACGCGCGATTCATGACTTCCTTGCTGGAAGCTATGTCGTTACGAAGAACTCCTATCTGAATATTCAACCGGCGGATATTCCGATCAACGCGTGAGCCAGCTAACTTCGGAATGGAGCGGACGTGGCCTTTCCCTTCGTGTAGTATGGCAAGTCACATGAAACGGCGATGGCTCCGGGTGGCGTCGTGCTGCTGCCACAGGACTGGCCACGCCGCTCATTCCGAGTGTTGGACAGGCATGTGGGTCTGAACACGATTGAGTCAACGCCGTCACCCTTGGGCGAGACAGGTGAGAACCGGCTCAAGATGCCCAAGGAGACGGGATGGTACTTCCTCTCGGCGGTGAGCAGTGTCTTCTTCATCGGCGGAGCATTGGGTGGCGGCTCAAGAATTCTGGTCGCGCTCAACGTGTTGATGCTGGTGCTATCGCTCGTGTCTCTGGTACGGCCAACTGTGTTGGCTTGGACATACGTGATGCTAGGAAGCGTTGTTTATTGCTCCATCCTGCTGTCAATGGTAAGCAGCTTTGCGGTCATTGAGTGGGCGTTCTTGACCGTGTTAGGAGCCGTTCCTAGCATGGGGCTCTGGTCGATTCGTCCTAGAAGGGGAGTTGTTGACCAATGACCCAAGAAGGCTGCAACGTCGGCGAGCTGTCCAACTTCGGGATGGAGCGGCCGTGGCGACCTCCGTTCAGCCGCAGAGTTGAAACGACCGACGTCGCCTTCGCTGAACTTCGTGCTTTACTCGAGGCTGGCCACGCCGCTCATCCCGGGTGTTATACGCCTACCAGACACGACCCCGCAATTGCGTTATAATTACAGTGTCGGTATGGTATTCGTGTGGGTGAGTTAGGCTTCGCGTGGGATCCTAAGAAAGCGCGTTCCAATGAAAGGAAGCACGGCGTCTCGTTCGACGAGGCGCAGACCGTCTTCAGCGATGAAAACGGTTTACTCCTCGATGACCCGGACCATTCGGAACGCGAGGCGAGGTACCTTCTGCTGGGCATTAGTTCCTCTCTGCGAATCCTTGTCGTCTCACATGCCCTTCGGGGCGTTGATACCATCCGAATCATTAGCGCACGGGAAGCGGACCCGAGTGAGACTCGACAGTATCTCGAGAGGCTAGGCAAATGAGGAAGCAGTACGATTTTTCGAAAGCAAAGCGGAATCCTTATGCTGCGCGCTTGAAGAAACAGATCACGATCCGTTTGGATCGTCCAACGATTGATTACTTCAAGGCGCTCGCCGAGGAGATGGGTGTTCCATACCAGACCCTCATTAACCTCTACTTGCGGGACTGCGCGGCGAAGGAACGCAAGCTATCGATGTCGTGGAAAGAGTCCGCGTAAGCACGGCGTATAACGACGCGTTGGAGTGGTCGTGGCCGTCTTCGTGAGCGGAGCTCTTCAAGTTGCCGCCGACGCCTTCGTTGAGTTCAGCGGTTTGCTCAAGGCTGGCCACGCCACTCAACGCGAGTGTTCGATGCCTCAGGAGGTAACGTGAGAGCGAAGCTAATCCAAGGGACGGTCGTGGTCGTTCTAGTTGCCGTCGCATTTGGTGGGGGTTATGCGTTGGGGCAGCGCGATGGTTTGGGTTGGATGAGCGAGTTTCTCGGCGCGGAAGTGCGCGGCAATCTACACCAGCGCGTGGAGACTCTCGCACGCCTCCGGACGGGGGACGAAGCTGGAGCCATTGATCTCTTAGAGCGTGCTGTGGATACCGCTGCCGAGACTTTGCCCCAAGGGCAGTCGTTTTCCGAACTGTCTGCAGCGACGCAAGCGGCCTTGTCGGTTGCGAAGGTCTATCGGGAGGCATTTCCGCCAACGAAACCGTCTGAGGACCTTGTCGCGGTTCTTGCGATGACTCCACTGCCGGACGTCGAGTACTGCAGCCCCGCTCTACGTACTCTGTTGGAGGACGCGAGAGCCAACAGAACGAAACTTCAGTGAGAGCGGCATCGAACTTGCCGTTGGAGTGGACGTGGCCCTCTTCGTCAGCATCGGAGTTCAGATGACCGCCGATGTCTTCGTTGAGTTCGGTGGTTCACTTAAGGCTGGCCACGCCACTCAACGCCGGTGTTCGACGGACAGTTCTGAGGGTGACGAGATGCGCCACAGGTACATGAGCCGCTCGACTCAGGAGGCCCACAGTGAGCCAGGACGCCAGTCGGATCGGAAAGATGATCCTCGTGCCGGCTGTGATCACGCTCGCCGTCACGTTGCTGCGTCTCGTCGGCGAGTTGCAGGGCTGGTCGCCCACGCTGTTTAACCGGGAGTGCGGGTTCTGCTGGGCGCTCGTCGGGATCTGGTTGCTGGTCCCGGTGTTCGGCGCCTGGTTCGGATGGAAGCTGACCCGCGCCGGGTCGGGGCCGGGGAGCCTCGGCCGCGCCTTCGGGCTGACGTTGGCTGCGCTGGCTCTGCTACCTGTCACCGCATTCCTCGCACCCAAAGCAGGCATCGTGCCAGAGCGAATGTGGAGGCCCAACGTGCCGCTCAATGAGAGTCTCACGATCCTGTCGGTGTTCGTCGCCGTTTTTGTCGTCGGTGTCGCGATTGGCATCCGGGCCTGGCCAGCGCTCGGCCGCACCCTTCTCGCCTACGGCTTGGCCGCGCGCATCCCGGTCGCGTTGCTGATGCTCGTGGCCATGCTAGGCAACTGGGGCACCCACTACGACGCCCGGCCGTCGTACCCCCCCCAAATGAGCACGCTCGGGTGGTGGGTCGCGCTCGGGCTGGTGCCGCAGCTCTCGTTCTGGATCTGGTACACGATCGGGTTTGGTGCGCTGTTCGGAATCGTCGCAGCGGCGATCGCGCGGCGGCGGGGAACGGCAGCAGCAGGCTAGACAGCCGGGTCTGCTTTCGTCAGCTAGCCGCCCGCGTCAGGTGACTCGTGAACATGCTTTGACGAGAATCAAGTGCCGTCGAAGCGAGAACTGAAGGCTGATACGTGCAGGGCGATCCACTTTCATCGCCAGCAACTTTCGCGCTCTTCTTCGTCGCTCTGTGGTTGGGGGTTGGCGCCATCCTTAGTGTCGCAAGCCGTTGGACAGAGCTTGCGGGCAGGTTTCCGGCCGCCGGTCAACCAGCCGGTACCACGCTCCGCGGGCAGGTTGTCTCAGTCGGCATTGTGAGCGAGAACAACGTAACCTATCTGACATTATCGGCTGAAGGGCTCTGCCTGAGATCGCACTTCCTTTTTCGGTTCATGCGTCGTCCAGTTCTCGTGCCGTGGTCAGAGGTCAGATTCCTATCAGAACGCAAGATCCTATGGTGGCGGAGCTACTTGCTTGACCTTGGGGGGATTACGACGGTCAGGGTCAAGGAGAAAGCGTTCAACGCTATGGATCCTTTCCTCATTGGAGCATCGGCCGCGGAGGCCCGACGATTGCCAGCAAGAGCATGATGCCCAGCCGTTATGCCCACTTCGAGTGAGACTTGAGAAACGCTGCTGATCGTGGGAACGTAGAGTCATGAGTGACGGAGCGAGAAGCGTTCTCGACGCGTTTGAATCGCTGCCCGCCAACGAGCGTGAAGAGGTGTTGGCTGAACTGATTCGCCGGGCGGCTGATCGAGACCACGATTCTCCAACCGATGCGGAATTGGTGGAGGCAGCGGATCGACTTTTCGTGGAATACGAACGGAGCGAGAGCGAGAGTTGAAGACTCCTCGTCGAGGAGAGATCTGGCTCGTTGACTTGGGCCTCGCGGCGAAAGTTCGACCCGCCTTGGTTGTCAGCATTTCGCCGGGCGACGACGATCGCGCTCTGGTGACGATCGTCCCGCACACAACAACCCTTCGAGGAACCCAATTCGAAGCTCGCTCGACAGTTGCTTTCCTCAAGTCCGGAGCGTTCGACGCTCAGGGTATCGTCACGATCCCGTTAGCGAAGTTGATTCGGGTGCTCGGCGCACTCAAGCCGGAGCAATTGGCAGCTGTCGAGGCATGCCTTTACAAATGGTTGGGCCTGCGAGCGCCGTGACTGGAGGGCGGGGCATAACTCTGAACTGGAGCGGACGGCACCAAGCCTTCGTAAACTCGTGAGACACCTGGATACGATTTCAGCTCCGGCGACGCCACCGTCGTGCCGCCGCTCAATTCAACGTTGGGCGGGCGGCTGAAGGTGCCTTCCGGTCCACCAAGTGAACCATGAGAACGTACACGGACCGTGACCTACGCATGCTGGTGGCCCGCAGTTCTGTATCCTCGCATCTCGGACACCGCGTACCGCTGAATCTCGCAGGTGCCAATCTCGAGTTGGCCACCCTCCCCTACGTCGATTTTCGCGGTGCCCACCTCAAAGGCACCAACCTTCGAGGTGCGATGCTTTGGGGTGCGATCCTGGACGATGCGTGCCTCGATAATGCCGACCTCACCTGCGCCGACCTCACTTGGAGTTCCCTCTCCGGGTGCAGCACGAAGGGTACGCTACTGGTGGAGGCTGATCTGGACGAGGCGCTGGTTGACGATTTCCTTCCGGACTCCGTCACTGCAGGGTCGGACATGATCACCATCTCGCTCACCGCGCAGGCGCACAGGCGAACGGCAGAATCTCGGCCGGATGCACCGAGGGAGATGGTCCGCACGAACGAGGCGAAGCTTGCCCGTGATGACGCGGTCTGGAGGGCGCACGAGCAAAGCGCGCCGCTGTCCTTGCGGAAGCGTGGCGCAGCGGGGTTCGAGCTCTGTCGCAACGATCCGGGGTTCACCGACGATGGGTATGCGTACAAGCGTAGGAAATTCGATCAGGCCCAGACTCGTGTTCTCTCCGACGCTGACTTGCAAGACTTGCTGCGCTGGAGCGCCTCGACCGGCAAGCCCCTGAATCTGCGGGGCTGTAACCTCTCCGGAGCCAAGCTTCGAAACGCGTCGCTTCGCGGTGCTTGTCTGGCGTTTACCAACGCCACCGGAGCGGATATCCATGGCGTGGATCTGGCCGGGGCTAGATCTTGACGGTTCCTATGGTTGGGAAAGACTTTGATGGATGCTCTGGTGAAACAGCCCACCTTGCGAAGACCGCCAAGCTCCACTGCAACGGTAGGCTACGCCCCACCAGCACGGCGTATAACGTGGCGTTGGAGTGGACGCGGCCCTCATCGTTAGCGATACAGTTCAAATGACCGGCAACGCCTTCGCTGAGTTCGGTGGTTTACTCAGGGCTGGCAACGCCGCTCATCCGCAGTGTCGGCGTCACGAGGGCTCGTGCCCGAAGAGTGACGCTTGCGAGAAGAGAGGTCGCTGTGAGGGTTTATCCCAGAGAACGCTTCTCCTCCGAAGTCACGCTAACGCCATCGACGGTGGGCGCCTATGCGAACGCCGCTGGGGATGACAATCCCGTTCACCACGACGCCGAGTTCGCGGCGTCCACTCGCTACGGCCGCCTGATCGCGAGCGGTACCCACACGACCGCGCTCCTGCTCGGTTTGACCGCTTCGCACTTCTCCAAGAAAGGAGCGATGGTGGGGCTTGAATTCTGGGTTCGTTTTCGGCGGCCCATCTATGCTGACGAAACGATCCTTCTCGAGTGGCTCGTGGTCAAGGTAACACCGAACGATAAGCTCAATGGCGACGTCGTTGAACTGAGAGGCCGTATCAAAGCTCAAGACGGTCAGACTGCCTTGGGTGCTAAAGGACGAGTATTGGTTACCGACCACCTGTAGGTTGAGGACCTCTGGACAAATGAATCGGGGGAAGCCCACGTGGGGCGCGCTGACGGAATCCGGTCGAGACGCAGCCGCAAGGCAAGGAAGGAGGTCGTGATGTTCGCGCCGCCTCTTCGTGGGCGCGGCTTCATTGGGTCGCCGCTCGCAGCTGATCTGGAGTGGTTGGACGGCTGAGCGTTTCGGCTCGTTGTCGGGGGATTCATGACGAAGCCTCGAAAAGTCATCGTTCACATCGCAACCAGCGCGGACGGTTACATCGCGCGTGCTGACGGCGATCTCGAGTGGCTGACCTCCCGCCCGGCACCCGAAGGTTTCTATGGCATGAACGCCTTCGTGAAGTCGATCGACACGAAGGTACTTGGCCGGAAGACCTACGAGATCAGCCTGCAAATGGGGGCGAAATTCGACTCAGGGAGTCGATGTCTCGTCTTCTCCCGGCAGCCTTCATCCGCGGACGCCCCGTCGGGCGTGGAGTTCGTGAACGAGCCCATTGGCCCGTTCATGAGCCGTCTTCGAGAGCAGCCTGGCAAGGATATCTGGTTGATGGGCGGGGGCGAGATCATCGCCTCCTTTCTGGACGCGCAGGCGATCGACGAGTTCGTCATCAGTGTGGCCCCGGTCTTCATCGGGGAAGGCATTCCGCTGATCGCGCGACGTCACCGCCACGTGCCCTTGAACTTGCTCTCCGTCGAACGCTTCGACGATGGTCTGGTCCAGCTGCATTACCGCGTGGAGAAGGACCCCTCTTGATGAGTCGGATCGAGGGGCCGCACCTTCGTCTGAGCACGCCGTCGAACGTCGGCCTGCAGCCGACGGCGACCGGTGAAATCCTCGGCACCCGATGCTCCGCCGGACCAGGACACTCCACAGCCGTCCTCAACGGTCCCGATTTCGAGACCTGGTAGGAATGGCAGCTCGTGTGTAGACTGGCGGGCATTCCGAGTCCGAGGCAGCCATGACCGACGTCGCTCCCGAAGGTTGGCATACGGTGACTCCGCGTATCGTCGTCGAGGACGCCCCCGGGTTCGTTTCGTTCCTCAAGGGCGTGTTCGGGGCGTCGGGTGAGTGGCAGGCCGCCGCGCCGTCGCTCATCCGGCTCGGCGATTCGCTCATCCTGGTTAGCCAGACCGGCACCCGGGAGACCTTTACGGCGTTCCTCTACGTATACGTCCGAGACGCCGACACCACCTTCCAGCGGGCACTGGACGCGGGCGCCGTCTCGCTGGAGGCTGTCTGGGATACTCCCTATGGCGATCGTCGTGGAATGGTGAAGGATCGCTGGGGCAACGTGTGGCAGATCGCCACTCAAAGGCCACGATAGGTGCAGGTGCATCTCGAGGAAATCGAGGAAAAGTGCTAATCACCGCGGCATGACGGTCCGACGCCAGGAATCAACAGAACACCAAGAGTGCCCCGTCGAGAAAGTGACGAATCATGAGACGACCCTTTAGTGGTTTCTTGCCGCTGATTCTCTGCGCTCCCCTCGCCTCCGTTCCCGCTGAGCCGAGCCAGGCGCAGGACCCTCCGGAGGACGCGGAGCTCCGGAAGTTCGACGCGATGATGACCTTCTTGCGCGGTCGCAACGCGCAGGATTACGCCCTCACCTCTCCGAACGCCATCGACGAGGCCAGGTACGTCGAGGTCGGCGGAATCCAGCAATGGATCACCATCCGCGGCGAAGACCGGAGCAACCCAGTTCTGCTCTTTCTTCACGGCGGGCCTGGCGACGCCACCAATCCATGGGGTTACGCCGGTTTCCGGTCGTGGCTGAAATACTTCACCGTCGTTCAGTGGGATCAGCGCGGCGCCGGCAGGACCCTGGGAAAGAATGGAAGCTCTCTCGCACCGACCATCACCCTCGATCGGATGACCCAGGACGGCATCGAGCTCACGCAGTGGCTGCGCAAGTCACTGGGGAAGGACAAGGTCCTCCTCGTAGGTCATTCCTTCGGCTCGATCCTGGGGGTCTTCATGGCGAAAGCGCGGCCGGATCTCTTCCACGCGTTCGTCGGTACCGGACAGGTCGCCGACCCGGCGAGAAACTACGCCGTGGCTTATGACGAGCTGCTGAGGAAGGCGGAATCCCTCGGAGACCAGCGCGCGATTCGCGAGCTTCGGGAAGTGGGTCCGCCGCCGTACACGGATGGCCGGGGGTACGCCGTCCAGCGCCGGTGGTCGAACCTGTTCGAAGGCTCGGATTTCTTCATCTCGTCGATGCTCGGCCTCGCCCTCCGCGCCCCGGGCTATACCCTCCGCGACGTCAACGAATGGGCCGAAGGGCAAGGAGTGAGCGCCGAGCAGCTCGTTCCCCAAACGAGCGCGCTCGAGTCGAAAGCGCTGAGCGGCGACTTCGCCCTGCCGGTCTTCGTGATCCAGGGCGCCGAGGACTTCACCACGCCGACGAGCCTCGCCAAACAGTTCCTGGACTCGATCCGCGCGCCGCAGAAGGCATTCGTGCCCATCGAGGGAGGCCACTTCGCCGTATTCATGAAATCCGGCGCGTTCCTGAACGAGCTCGTCTCCCGCGTGCTCCCGCTGGCGAAGGGCCCGTGAACGAGTTCAGCCCCTTCGCTTACATCGCGGATCCCGACGGGTACGAGATCGAGATCGGGTACGAGTGAGACGTTTGATCCCACAACCATCCGCACGTAGCATGATTGGATGCGGACCTGTCCACAGTGTCAACGCGAGTTTGTCGCCAACGAGAGAGTCTGTCCCGATGACGGGACTCTTCTGAAGGAGAAGGTGCCTTCCGAGGAGCAGGCCATCGGCCGTATCCTCGCCGGGAAGTACCGGATCGACGGATTTCTCAAGCGCGGTGGAATGGGCTCGGTGTACCGTGGGACCCATGTCCTTCTGAACAAGCCCGTCGCCATCAAGCTCATTCGCCCCGAGCTCGTCGCTTCCCACGACATCGTGGAGCGCTTTTTCCGCGAGGCCCGTGCCGCGGCGAAGCTCTCTCACCCCAACATCGTCACCGTCCACGACCTCGGTCAGGAGACGGACGGCACGCTCTATATCGCGATGGAGATCGTCGACGGGCAGAGCTTGAAAGACCTCATCGTGTCCCAGGGGCCCTGGGACGCCGCCCGCGCCCTTCGCTTCTGCCGCGGGGTCGCGAGCGCCCTCTCCGTCGCGCACCGGAACGGAATCGTCCACCGCGACCTGAAGCCCCAGAACATCATGGTCTTCAAGGATAGCGAGGGAAACGAGAGCCCCAAGCTCCTCGATTTCGGGATCGCGAAGACCCTCGAGCCCGACAGCCCCGCATTGACGTCGACGGGAATGGTGCTCGGAACTCCGCACTACATGTCGTCGGAGCAGGCGAAGGGGATGCCCGCCGATCAAAGGAGCGACATCTACGCTCTCGGCGTCATCCTCTACGAGATGCTCGTCGGGAAAGTGCCGTTCGACGACAAGTCGATCCCCTCCATTCTGGTCAAGCACCTGACCGAGCCGCCGCGGCCCCCCTCTTCGCTCAGGGGCGACATCCCTCGCGAGGTCGAGACGCTGGTCCTTCGCTGCCTCGAGAAAGACCCGGAGAAACGATTCCAGACCGCCGACGATCTGGGGAAGGCCATCGCCGCCCAGCTGGATACCGGATCCCACCGCATCCTCGATACGACGATCGCGACCGTGTCCGCCACCGAGCAGGTCACGGTCGAGAGCAGCCCGGGGTTGACGGGAGCGGGCGGAGGCTCGGCGGCCAGGGCGCCGGTTCCGTTCCCTCCGCCTCTTCCCGCGACGGAGGCCACGCGGCGGATGGACAGCGGAACGGTTCGGGCCCGCGAGGTCCAGGCCAGGACCCCGCCGCCTCAGCCGGTCAAACCCCAGGGCTCTTCGCGCTCCGGTCTGTTCCTGGGACTCGCCGTCATCGGCATTCTTCTGCTGGCCATGGCCGTGGGAGCCTTCGTCCTCGTCCGGCTTTTCCGGGGCGGCTCTCCGGAGGCGGAGGCTCCGGTCGCGACCGCGTCGACGGGTACGCTGGAGATGCCCGCGCCACCGCCCGAGGAGGCCGAGTCCACGCCGCCCGAGGAAGCCGAACCGAACGTGCCGGCGGAACCGCCCGCCTCGACGCCGGCGTCAACGCTCACCGCCTCCGAGCCGCCGAAGGGAAGCGAGCCTTCTACGAAGCGAGAGACGCCGCCGCCGCCGGTCGCGGTCCGGGAAGAGCCCAGAGCCGCGCAGACGCAGCCGCCTTCTCCGCCCCCCCGCACCTCCTCGGTTCCGGCGCAGGCGGCGCCTCCGGCCGCGGCGCCGATTCCCGAGCACCCGACGGTGAGCGTCGAGTGCGAGGGAGTCCGAGACGCCTGCGGCGAGATCCGCACGGCGCTCCAGCAGGCTCTGGAAAAGAAGGGAATGCGGAACGGCAGGCCGGCGGGCGCGGACGTCCTGGTGAACGTCGCCGCGGAGGAGATCGAAGCCCGCACCGAGGAGCAGTTCGGGAACACGTTCGTGATCCGGACCTACTCGGTGACGCTCGATGCCGACGTGCCTCGATTCGGGGATTTGGTGACACTTCCGCCGCGGACTTTCAGCTTCGACGCGCGTCTCGGACGAGACAAGCTCCGCGGGGAGGCGCATGTGATTGCCGCCTCCGCCGCGGAGCGTATCGAGAAATACTGGGAAACGAAGCGGTAGCTACTTCTTCCGGACCTTGTTGGCCGCAGCGGCCTTGCCGGTGACGGTCATGATGGCGAAGCGGTCCTGAACGTCCACGACGACGCCTTCTCCGATCTCGGATTCCTCGACGCCCAGCACCTGCCCGGTGTCGGGGTCTTTCAGCTCCTCGCCCACGGAGAGGATCGTGAACTTGTCTCCGGACTTGAGCCCGGACGCCTCGCCCATGTTGATCCAGGCCTTGCCGCCTTCCACCTTGATGATCTTCCCCTCGACGCCGGCCATCGCTCCGCCCGCGCTCAGCTTCGCGAGGCTCTTGTGCGCGGCGAAGAGCGTGACCACGTTCATGGCTGCCTTCTCGATGGCTTCGCTCGCGATCCCCCACTCGTCCTCGCGGCTGAGAGAAGCGCCCATGGCGAACCCCCCACCCTTCTTGACGTCGCCGTCCGCGGAGACCGCGGTCACGCGCTCGGCGGTGGTGGTATCGATCAGTCTCAGGTTGATGGTGGCTTCGGCTTTCGTGTAGGAGCCGCCGATGCCCCCGAATCCGCCCTTGGTGGTGTTGATGGCGAACTTGTCGATGCCGCCGGTGATGATGTATTTGATGCCGAGGACCTTCCCCACCTGGGCGGCCGTCTGCTGATCGAGCGCGCCCGAAGCGCCGAGCCCCTGCTCCTTCAGCACCATGTCGAGCTTCTCCCGCTCGATCACGCTGAACTTTTCGGAGAGCACCTCGTTCTCGGCGAAGGCGGTATCGATATGGTTGCGCGCGGCGGGGCCGAGGTCGCCCCAGAACCACCAGCTCTGCTCGGCGTGGTTCTCGAAATCCCAGATGGCGACGCGGATTTTCCCCTGGGCCTGGAGCTGGAGCGGGACCAGGATCGCGGCGATCGCCACTGCCGTCTTCAACCGGAATCGAACGAACATACTGCTGTCCTCCTTGGCTTCTCCCCATAGGAAGCCTTCAAGGGTGTTTGGGTCTCTGGAGTAGGAAACTCCCTACGAGGGTAGCATAGCGGCCCGTGAATCGGCTAGAGCCCCGAGGGGTCCCGGCGCCTGTGCTATGCTCCCGCCTTCCTTGACCGATTCCACGCACCGTCGACGTGCCGCGGCCGCCCTCTTCGCGGGAGTCGCGCTCTCGGCGATGGGGTACACCGTTCTCGTCACCTTCCTTCCCCTGGTGTCCGAAGACCTCCTCGGAAACCCTCGATGGAGCGGCATCCCATCGGCCTTCGGCACCGTGGGCACCGCTTTCGGAGCGGCCTGGCTTTCGCGCCTCATCGTGGGCTACGGCCGCCGGGCGGGTCTCGTCCTCGGCTATCTCTTCGCTGGCGCGGCGGCGGTCGCGTCCGCCTTCGCCGCCGCTCGGTCCTCTTTCCCGCTCCTCGCTCTCGGACTCTTCGGAATCGGCGCCGGCTACGCCTCCGCCCGCTTGTCCCGATACGCCGCCGCCGCGCTCTTCGAGCCCGAGCGGCGCTCGGCGGCGATCGGCTGGAACGTATGGGCGGCGACCCTAGGCTCCGTGGTCGGCCCGCTCCTTCTCGCTCCCGTGCAACGGAGCGCCGACCTCTTCGACTTCCCGGGAATCATGGGGCCTTTCTTCATGACCGCGCTCGCGTTCGGGACCGCCGGCATCGCCCTTGCGGCCCTCTTCCCCGCGGGGGCTTCGGAGACTAGAGGAAAAGGCGTTGCGGCACGCGGAGAAGAGGACGCCGGTTCCGCCTCTCCCGGCCGCGCCCGTCTCGCGCTCGTGGCGCTCGTGACCGGCCAGGTGGTGATGGTCCTGGTGATGACCATGACTCCCATCCACATTCGCAACGGAGGCCACGGGCTCCACGCCGTCGGAGTGGTCATGGCCTCTCACACTTTCGGCATGTACGCGTTCTCGCCCATCGCCGGCTGGCTCTCCGATCGGCTCGGCCGGACGCCGATGATCGGAGCCGCGGTCTTCTTCCTCTGCTCCGCCGGAATCCTGGCGGCGGTCGCCGCGCCGGGCTCCTGGTCTCACTCCGCAGCACTTCTCCTCCTCGGGCTCGGGTGGAGCTTCGGCTTCGTCGCCGCGAGCGCGCTCCTGACGGAGAGCACGAAGCGGGAAGACCGCGTGCGGCTCCAGGGGACGGCCGATGCCTACGTCTGGGGCAGCGCCGCGATCGCCGGAGTGGCTTCGGGCGTTCTCCTCGCCGAAGTCGGCTACGCGGCTCTGAGCCTGACCGGCGCCTTCCTGGCGCTGGCGCCGCTTCCCTTCCTGAAGTGGCGCTGAACGTGGGGAGCGCCTGGGAAGAGGTCTACCGGATCGTGCGGCGCATACCGCGCGGGCGCGTCATGAGCTACGGCCAGATCGCGGGCCTCTTGAGCCGGCCGCTCTCGGCCCGCGCCGTCGGCTGGGCCATGAACCAGTGTCCCGGCGGCGTCCCCTGGCAGCGCGTGGTGAACGCTTCCGGAGGGATCTCGACCGAGCACCTTCACGAGCCGCCCGATCTCCAGAAACGCCTTCTCGAATCCGAAGGAATACGCTTCGGAAAGAACGGGACGCTCTCGATGACGCGATACCGCTTCACGCCCGGCAGTCGCGCCGCCCGGCGCCGGAAGAAGAAGTGACGGTCAGCGAGTGACCGCGGTCAGCTCGCGAATCCGCTCGCGGACCGACGCGGCTTTCCCGGAGGCCTCGAGACGCTCCCAGAGACGGTTCACGGTGTCGCGATCGACGAGGCCCGAAGGAGAACCGGATTCGGGAGTCGAAAGACCCTCCGCCTTCCGGAACAGGTCGACCGCCTTCGCGAGCTCCGGAGTGAAAGCGGCCGTGTCTTCCCCCTCCTTCCCGGACTCGGCGCCCGCGAGATAGCCGAGTGCCTCGAGCAGGATCTCGAGCTGAAGGACGTCCTTCCCCGAGAACTGCTGCAGCGTTCGATACCCCAGGCGCTGACTCACCGCGTCGTAGACGCGCCGGAGCTCGGCGACCGGCTCGGGATGCTCGCAGACGTTCACCTGGGTCGAGATTCCGTCCGGACGCTGCGCATGGCCTTCGCGCGGGTCGGCCACCACGACCGCCGCCGACTGCGACCGGCCTTTCCGAGCGTCGCCACCGGCGGCGTTTCCGGCCTCGAGGGCTTCGATCAACCGATCGGCGAGATGGCGCCCGCTTCCCTCGGAGGCTTCGAACGTGCGAGAGACGGCATCGAGCACTTCCACCCCGGCGAGAAGGTTCCCTTGCGTCACGAAGTGAGTGCCCGAGCGGTGCCCGGACCACGGCCTCGTCTCGGACCCCGTATGCTGGGCGCTCCCCGCGCGCGGGCCGATGACGCCGACCTGACGCTGGGCCGCTCTTTCGTCGCCGGCGAGCGCCCGATCGAGGGCCTGCTGCGCGGTCAAGCCGGAGGCGATCCCGTCCAGGATCTGAGGTCCGTACTCCGCCCGAGTGCTGGCCTGGGTGGCGACGGCGCCGAGGCCCGCGCGCACCCAGGGGACGGCGTTGCCGACGCAGGGATTGCGGGTGGTGACCGCGACTCCGGTCTCCCCCGTCGCCGGGTCGAAGGCGGCGATGGAGAAAGTCGAGAAGTACGGCTCCTCGGCGGCGAGAGAGGCGATCAGGAATGCGAGAACCTTCATCTTTCGCTGTCAGGGGCTCGAAAGGGTATAGGCGCTCGTCGTCGTGAGCGTTTTCGGCGGGGCGAGGCCGATGGGGATGGACAGCGTGAACTCGGAGCCTTTCCCGACCTCGCTCTTCACCCGGAGAGAGCCTCCGTGGTTCGCGGCGATGCGATATGCGATGGACAGGCCGAGGCCCGTTCCCACGCCCACGCCCTTGGTGGTGTAGCCGGGGTCGAAGATGCGCGGGATCGCTTCCTCGGGAATGCCGTGGCCGTCGTCGCGCACCCGCACCAGCACGAAGTCGCCTTCGCGAAGGCACTCGACGTCGATGCGGCCCTCGCCCTCGATGGCCTGTATGGCATTGACCAGGAGGTTCATGAACACCTGATTCAACTGGCCGGGATAGCAGCCCACGAGGGGAACCTCTCCGTAAGAGCGAACGACCTCGATCCTCCCGCGCGTCTGGTGCTCGACGAGGGCCAGGGTCTCATCGAGGCCCTCTCTCAGATCCGCCTGCTTCCACTCGGACTCGTCGAGACGCGCGAACCTGCGAAGGTTCGAGACGATCTCGATGATCCGCCGGGAGGCGGTGTCGTTCACGGCGTTCATATCGAGAAGCTTCTCGAGAGTCGCCTCGTGCTCGGAGAGACGCTCGGCTCCGTTGCCGGGCGCGCTCCTCAGGCGCTCCAGGGCTTTCCTCGAGCTCTGGGTATTGCTGTGGATCGCTCCCATCGGGGTGTTGAGCTCGTGAGCGACTCCGGCGACGAGCTGTCCGAGCGCCGCCATCTTCTCCGACTGGATGAGCTGGAGCTGGGTCTCCTGGAGCTCCCGGGTCCGGTTCTCGAGCTTCTGAAAATCGACGAACCGCTGGTAGGCGACGGAAATCGCATCGGCGAACTCGGTGAGGGTCGCCACGTCGTCGAGACTCGGCTGCTGCGCGTTCGTGCCTCCGATGAAGACCGTGCCGTGGGAGAACGGCACGTTCAGCAGGTACTCCAGATCGGTCGTGAAGCAGTCCTCACAGGCATGCTCCAGCGCCCGATCGCGGAACGCGGCCCCTTCCTCCGTGAGGTCCACGATTCCCACGGCGCGCCTCGTCCAGAACTCGAGCATCTCGGCCGTCTCCGGATAGTCGGCGATGGTGAGCTCCATGCTCGAGAGACGCTCGTGGCGGGCACTGAACATGCGGAGGCTCCCGCTCCTTTCGTCCACGATGGCGACCCCGCAGACGGAGAACGCGACGCCGAGCTTCCGGAGCTCGTCGCCGAGAGCTTCGATGGCATCCGCGAGGTCTTCGGGCTGCTTCATCAAGAAGACCTGACGCACCACCCGCGCCACCGCGCGGCCGCGCCGGAGCTCGCGGTTCTGCTCCTCGAGCGTGAGGCGCTCCATGGCGCCGAAGAGATCCTCGGGCATCATCCGCAGATGCCCGAGCGAAGGCTTGTAGACCCAGCGGACGATTCCCTGCCTGTCGACGAGAATCGCGGCGGGAAACGCGACGTCCCGCCCTCGGTAGCCTCCGCGATGAAGCAGGTGGAGCCGGGAGAGAAGCTCGCCCTTCGTGTCGGAGAGAAACGTGAAATCTGCGGCGAGCCCTTTCCGGAATCGCGCCGAGACCTCGGGCGGGTCGACGCTGACGGCGAAGACGCGAACTCCGAGCTCTTCCACCCGCCGCTGGAACTTTTGGAGCTGCCCGAGCTCGCTGGAGCAGAACAGTCAGAAATGCCCTCGATAAAAGAGGTAGAGGGCCGCCGAAGTGCCGAGAAGGGACCGCGACGGAAAGCTACCGCCTTCGGAATCGGGAAGCACGAAATCAGGAAACCGCTCCCCCGCCTTGACGGTCGCCCTCTCCGAAGGGAAGCGAGCGCCGATGCCCAGGTAGCGGAAGACGAGAGCGAGGGCCAAGGCCTCGATTCCGAGCAGGACCAGGGTGACCGGCCCGGGATTCGCGATCGCGGCCAGAAGGCCGAGGACGAAGGCGGCGCCCACGAGGAAGAATTGCTCGAAGGGATAGCGGCTGTAGATCCCGCGGCGAAGCCGCAGGGCGAACAGAGCGGCGCTCAAGAACAGAAGAGAGATTCCTGCGGCCGCGAGCATGGACGACTCCTCGAGTGATACTACCGCGCCGGGAAGAACCGGTCGAGGACGCGGTCGGGCGGAGGGGTGGTCACGAGCGACACCGCGACCAGGCTGACGACGGCGCCCGCGAACAGGAACGCCACCGGGAGAAGGCCGGTCTCGCCGACGGTGTACTCCCCGCGGGACCCGAGGGAATCGACGAAGAAGAAGATCCAGAGGAGGGCGACGGTCGCGATCGAGGCGAGGACCCCCGCTCCCGTGCTCCGCCGCCAGTAGAGGGAGGCGACGACGACGGGAAAGAGCGCCGCGAACCCGCTGAGGGACCAGACTCCGAGATCGAAGATGGTCCGCGAGGTCATGAGCGAGACCAGGAGGGCGACCGCGAGAAGCGCCGCGACGAAGAGGCGCCCGGTCAGCACCTGCCCGCGCTCGGAGAGACCGCCTCTGAACCCGTAGTGGCGGACGATGTCCTGGGTGAAGAGCGTCCCGGCGGAGAAAGCCTGGTTGTCGAGCGAGCCCATGATCACGGCGAAGACCCCGGCGGCGAGGAGACCCGCGAGGAGACCTCCGGAATGGCGGAGGATCAGCTGCACCAGAATGGGACCCTCGAGCGGTGGCGGAAAGTCGATGTTTCCGAGGACGCCGAGGACCACGCTCGGAACCCAGACCAGGACGAGACAGATCGGGTAGAGCACGATCGTCGGACGAAACGTCCGGCCGGACTTCGCGGAGAGCCAGTTGGCGAAGAGATGGGGAAAGACGCCGGCGGAGAGTGGGATCAGGAGGTAGGAGACCATCCGCCCGAGCTGGCGCGGAGTCTTCTCGATCGTGAGCAGGTCCGGACGGCGCACCTCGAGGGTGCGCATCGCCATCTCCAGGCCCCCGTACTCCCGGACGATGACCAGAAACGCGATCGCCGCGACGGACATGAAGACGAGCGTCTGGAACGCGTTCGCCCACGCGGTACTGCGCATGCCGCCCTGGACGACGTAGATGAAGATGACGCCGCACATCAGGAGGCTTCCGACCCAGGGCGGAACCCCTCCCGCCGGGCCCCCGGTGAGCGCCCAGAGAACGTCGCCGCTTCCCTTTACGCCGATGAGGACATAGGGCACGAGGAGCGACACCAGGACGACGAAGAGCGCGAGCCCCACCACGTCCGACTGGTAGCGCTCGCGAAAGAACTGCACCTGGGTGATGAACCCGAGGCGCTTTCCCAGCCACCACAGCCTCGTCCCCACGAAGTAGAAGACCAGCGGAACCACGAGCGCGGAGCTCGAGGCCATGAGCGCGAAGACCGCGATTCCGCCGCGGTGCGCTTCTCCGGAGGCTCCGAGGATGGTGAAGGCCGTCATGTGGGTGCCGAAGATCGAGAGCAAAAGGACGGTGGCGCCGAGGCTACGGCTCGCGAGGAAGTAGTCCTCCGCCGTTCCGCGAAGGGCTCTCTGGGCGGCGAAGCCGATCGCGAGGACGACGGCAAGGTAGAGGAGAACGACTCCGAGTACGAGACTCACGGCGAGGGAGAGCTCTTCAGTCCTCGTCGAGGTACCGGGGCCAGGCCCGGTGCACGAGGACGAAAAAGACCATGGAGAGGACGAGACTGAGGACCACGTGGTACAGGAGGTTCGCGGGCAGTCCCAGGACGATGCGGGCGTCGTCCCACATCCAGTAGTTCAGGTGAAGAGCCACGAATCCCAGAGGCAGGAGCAGGATTCGCTTGCGGTAGCCCATCGCCCGGAAGCCTAGCACAAGGTTCCGCCGCATCGAGGGTCTTCCTTTTTTCGGCCGGGATGGTACACTGGGAATACACAAAAAGTTTCTCAGGAGTCCGCTCCCGAGGCGACGAGGTCGCTTCGGCGAGCCCGATTTCCATGTCCGCCCGACCGGGTTCACCCCGCCGGGATCGTCCGGGGGTCTTGTTTTGAGCGCAGCCAGCTTCCGATTCCGCTACCTGCTGGGTCTTCTCTGCCACATCGCCATCGGCCTCTTCGGCTGTGCCGGAAACTTCGTGCCGAAGGCATCGGCCTTGCGAATCCTCGGGGACTGCGGAATCGCCCCGAGCTTCGCGGGCTCGACCCAGCTCAAGAGGTGGGAAAGCTTCCCCATCGAGGTCTACGTCGATACTTCGTCGCTCCCCCGGGAGCACCGGCGGACCTATCTCGAAGGGATCGTTCGCGGAGTCGGGCTCTGGTCGGAAGCCACCCGCGGCAAGATCGGGAGCGTCCGCCTCAACTTCGACCGGCCGGAGTCGCCCATCTCGATCTCCCTCTCCCACGCACCCCTACCCGATCGCGCGATCGGGTCGACCGAGCTCAAGTTCACGGGAAGGCGCCTGGTGAGCGCCGGGGTCTCGCTGACCCGGAGCCGCTTCGAGGGCACCGCCTTTCTCGCGCAGGACGTTGCCAGCACCACCGCCCACGAGATGGGACACGCGCTCGGCATCGTCGACCACTCTCCTCACGCCGAGGACAAGATGTGGGTCAGCGGAAACTTCGGAGTCCACAACGAGGGACGGGACCCGGAGCACCTCATCAGTCCCCGCGACGTCAACACTCTCGAAGAAGCCTACTGCCGCCCCTAGCGGGGCCCGCCTTCGCGCGTGAACCGGGTCAAGATGCCGTCGGCGGCGCGCTCGCCTCATCGGCGGCCGCCGTGATGGCGTTCGACCTCGGAGCCTCGGCCTCGCGTTGAAACGCGGGACGCGCGGAGAAACCTGAGTGGGTATCTTTCTTCGCGCCCTTGCGTCTTTGCGCCTTCGCGTTCGATTCCGTCCCCTTATAGGCCGAGAACGCCGAAGAACACGTAGCACACGATGGCTCCGACGACGCTCATCGAAAGGCCCCACAACAGGAGCTTGTTGAAGAGCTGCGTGCGATTCTCCTGGACGGGCGCGGCGGCGATGCAGAGCGCTCCGAGCGTCGACAGCGGAGAGACGTCCACCAGGTGTGCGCCCACGTTGATGGACGCGGCGATGGCCATGGGGTCCCCCCCTCCCAGGTTCTCGATGATGCCGGGGATGGTCGGGAGGAAAGCGGGGAGAACCACCCCCGAGGAGCTGCTGTAGACGGAGATGACACCGGTCACGAACGCGATGACGCCGGTGATGCTGTCGGGCGTCGAAAAGCGCGTGAGTATACCGGTGAATAGCTCCATCCCGCCGGTCTTCTCCAGGATCGCGATCAGGACCGTCACCCCTCCGACCATGATGATGGTATTCCACGGAATCGATTTGACCGCCTGCTCTTCGTCGGCCGCGCGGGAGAGCGTGAGCACCGCCGCGGCGATGAACGCCCCCATGCCGACGTCCACCTTGAAGAAGAACACCGAAAGGATCCAGCAGGCGATGAGCGCGAGCGTGAGCTTCTGCCGCCAGCTCCATGGCTGGGTGTCGGCCTCGGTCGATGCCGTGCCCCCGCGGGCCAGGAGCTTCGTCCCGCCGAGGACGAAGTAGCCGGCGATCCCGACGAACGCCTCGGCGACGAAGTTGTTGATGAACGTCGGCCACTCGACGCCGGTGATCCCGATGCGGGCGAGCTGTCCGTTGGCGATGATGCCCGTCGGAGCGAACGGCGAGAGCGCGCCGCAGTTCGCGCCCGTGGCCACCATGACCGTCATCAGGAACGCGCTGATTCCGGCTTCCCCGGCGATGCTCATGGCGATGGGGGCCAGCATCGCGACCGCCGCGATGTTTCCGGGTCCGATCGAGGCGATGGTCATCGCCAGGAAGAAGAACACCAGCGGGATGACCCCGGGATTCCCGCGCGCGAGCCGGACGCTCCGCTTCGCGATCTGGTCGAGGGTGCCGTTGACCTTCGCCTGGGAGAAGAGCAGGGTCACTCCCACCAGCACCAGGAACAGGCTCGAGGGAAAGCCGGACGCGACCTCGGTGACCTTCATCCCTCCGAAGAGGACCCCGACCAGGAACGCGAAGGCGATGGAGATGAGTCCGACGTTGATGGGCGTGAAGCAGCTCAGCAGGATGGCGACGGCGAAGGCGATGATGGAGAGGAGTGCGACGCTCACGTGGGGGGGAATCTAACCGCTCGGCACCTTCGGGCGCAATTGGTCTCCTCGACCGAGGCGGGCACCGTCGGCGCCCGGGCATCCTCGCGTCCATCACCGCGAGGAAGGCGCCACAGGTCTAGGCTTTGCGAGAGCGCCCCGCTTTGCCGGCGAGAAAAATCCAGGTCTCGACCACGGTGTCGGGGTTGAGGGAAATGCTGTCGATGCCCTCGTTCAAGAGCCACATCGCGAAATCCGGATAGTCGGAAGGTCCCTGGCCGCAGATGCCGACGTACTTTCCCTCTTTCTTGCAGACTTCGATCGCGCGGTGGAGGAGCGATTTCACCGCGTCGTTGCGCTCGTCGAAGGAGGAGGCGACCAGCGCCGAGTCCCGGTCGAGAGCGAGAGTGAGCTGGGTGAGGTCGTTCGATCCGATGGAAAATCCGTCGAAGTACTTCAAGAACTCTTCGGCGAGGATGACGTTCGAGGGGATCTCGCACATCATGATGATCTTGAGCCCGTCCTTCCCGCGCTCGAGCCCCTGCGCCTGGAGCGCTTCGATCACCCGCCGCGCCTCGTCGACGGTGCGCACGAAGGGCACCATGACCTCGACGTTCCGGAGACCCATCTCCTCCCTCACCCGCCGGATCGCCCGGCACTCGAGGGCGAAGCATTCGGCGAAGGCCTCGGAGACGTAGCGCGCCGCGCCCCGAAAACCGATCATCGGGTTCTCTTCCTTGGGCTCGTAGCGCTCGCCGCCGATGAGATGCGCGTACTCGTTCGACTTGAAGTCCGAAAGACGCACGATGACCCGTTCGGGGTGGAAAGCCGCGCCGAGAAGCGCTATCGCTTCCGCGAGCTTGTCGACGTAGAAGCTCACCGGGTCGCGATAGCCCCGGATGCGCTCGGCGATGGTCTCTTGCAGCTCCCGGGGAAGGCTCTCGAACTCGAGAAGCGCCCGCGGATGAATCCCGATGCTGTTGCCGATCACGAACTCCAGCCGGGCGAGGCCGACGCCCTCGTGCGGGAGGGAAGCGAACTGGAAGGCCCTCTCGGGATTCCCCACGTTCATCATCACCGAGAGAGGGAGCTCGGGCATGGAATCGAGGGCGATGCGCTCCACGTCGAAGTCGAGCGCCCCGCGGTAGATGAAACCCGCGTCCCCCTCGGCGCAGCTCACCGTGACCACCTGGCGGTCCTCGAGCTCGTGGGTGGCATCCCCGCAGCCGACGACCGCCGGGATCCCGAGCTCCCTCGCGATGATGGCCGCGTGGCAGGTTCGGCCACCCCGATTGGTCACGATCGCGCCGGCGCGCTTCATCACCGGCTCCCAGTCCGGGTCGGTCATGTCGGTCACCAGGATCTCTCCCGGCTGGAGCTCGGCCATTCGCTCCACGTCCCGGATCAGGCGCGCCGCACCCGACGCGATCTTCTGGCCCACCGCTCTCCCCTCGGCCAGGACCTCGCCGCGCGCTCGAAGTCGATAGCGCTCGATGACGCGGGTGTCGCGGCTCTTCACCGTTTCCGGCCGCGCCTGCACGACGTAGATCCGGCCGTCCAGCCCGTCCTTGGCCCACTCGATGTCCATCGGACGGCCGTAGTGGCTCTCGATCCGAAGGGCCTGCCTTCCAAGCTCCTCGAGCTCGGCGTCGGTCAGAATGAATTTCCCGCGGTCCGCCTCGGCAACGGGCACGGTTTGAATTCCCGCTCCGAAGGTGCTCGAGTCGTCGTAGACCATCTTGGTGGCCTTCTCACCCCGGGTGCGCGATAGAACCGCGGGTCGGCCGGCCTCGAGGTTCCTCTTATAGAGGTAGAACTCGTCGGGATTCACCGCCCCCTGCACCACCGACTCGCCGAGCCCGTAGCTTCCGGTGACGAAGACCACGTCGCGGAAACCGGACTCGGTGTCGAGGGTGAAGGCGACGCCGCTCGCGGCGAGGTCGCTCCGGACCATGAGCTGCACTCCGGCGGAGATGCCGACGCCGTGGTCCAGGAGCCCGTGGTGGGCTCGATAAGCGATGGCGCGATCGTTGAAGAGGGACGCGAAGACGCCCTTCACCGCCTGGAGCAGGTTGTCCTCCCCCCGGATGTTCAGGAACGTCTCCTGCTGTCCGGCGAAGGAGGCGTCGGGCAGGTCTTCCGCGGTCGCGGAGGAGCGCACCGCGAACGAGCGGTCCGGGTGACCGCCCGAAAGCGACCGATAGGCTTCCCGCACTTCGAGGCTCAGATCCTCGGGGAGCGTGGCTTCGAGGATCGCCGCCCGGAGCGACCGCCCGGCGCGAGTCAGGGCGGAAACGTCCTCCACGTCCAGGCCCGAAAGCTTCTCCCGGAGAAGCTCCTCGAGCCCCGCGGACGAGAGGAAAGCGTGAAACGCCTCGGTAGTGGTCGCGAATCCGTCCGGAACCAGGACTCCGGCCGAGCTCAGCTCGCGGAGCATCTCCCCCAGGGACGCGTTCTTGCCGCCGACGCTTCCGAGGTCCGACATTCCGACGTCGCCGAGCCTCTGGACGTATTTTCCCATCGAAGGTCTCCCCTACCTTATTATAGGAGCGGCGCCAGCCCTGGAGCGCCGCTGGTTCTCATGCGGACGATGTTCTATGTCTCGGATCGCACCGCGATCACCGCCGAGACCATCGGCCACAGCCTCCTCGCCCAGTTCGAAGGTACCACCGAGTACCGCGAAGTTACCATCCCGTACGTGGACAGCCTGGAGAAGGCGGCGGTGGCCGCCGAGCGCATCAACAACGCCGCTCGAGCCGATGGAGAACGGCCCCTGGTGTTCAGCACCCTCGCGGAGCCGGAGAGCCGCGAGCTCATCATCCGCTCCGATGCCCTGGTTCTCGATCTGTTTCACGTTTTCCTCGAGCCGCTCCAGAGGACGCTGAACGCCAACCCGGTCGTCAAGAGGACGCGGTCGCACCGCATCAGCAACCTCTCCACCTACGAGTCGCGCATCGCCGCCATCGACTTCAGCCTGCAGCACGACGACGGGGCGCGGATTCGCGACTACGACAAGGCCGAGATCATCATGATCGGGGTCTCCCGGGCGGGTAAGACCCCGACGTGCCTCTACCTGGCGATGCAGTTCGGATTCCGCGCGGCGAACTACCCCATCACCGAGGAGGATATCCACTCGGGAAAGCTGCCGGAGCCGCTCAAGCACTTTCGCGAGCGACTCCACGGGCTCACCATCGACGCCAAGAGGCTCGCAAGCATCCGGGAGGAGCGCCGGCCGGGGAGCCGCTACGCCACAATCGAGCAGTGCCGAATGGAAGTGCGCCAGGTGGAGAGCCTGTTTCGCGCGCTGGACATCCCCTTCATCAACAGCACGAACATGTCGGTCGAGGAGATCGCGACCCGGGTGGTGCAGACCCGGGGGATGGAGCGACACGCGGTGTAGATCGTCCTTTACAGCGGTTTACAGAGATGTACAATGATCTCGTGAACAACCCCCAGGGCGTGAGAGGGTTACTTCAGTGGTCCGAGCGAGCCCGGCTGGGGCACACCGACGAAGAGCGAGGTGATCATTAGAGAAAGATGCAGACGTACTACGACTTCCTAGCCCACAGCTACGACTTCCCCGAGGGCTTCCAGGTCCTCGACGACGAGCTCTACTTTCACGGCATCAACATGATGGAGCTCATCGAGACCTACAAGACCCCGCTTCGCTTCACCTATCTCCCGATCATCTCCGACAAGATCAAGGCGGCGCGGGGCTATTTCCAGAGCGCCATCGCCAAGCACAACTACCGCGGGAGCTACACCTACTGCTACTGCACCAAGAGCTCGCACTTCGAGCACGTCATGGCGGAGGCGCTCAGGGCCGGAGTCCAGCTCGAGACCTCGTCGGCCCTCGACATGCCCATCATCGAGACCCTGGAGAAGTCGGGGCACCTGAAGAAGGACGTCGTCGTCCTCTGCAACGGCTTCAAGGACCTCGAGTACAAGCAGTACATCGTGGATCTCCTCCACGACGGATTCGAGAACATCATCCCCATCCTCGACAACAAGGAGGAGCTGGGCTTCTACGAGCACGAGCTCGAAGTGCCGGCGAAGCTCGGGATCCGGATGGCGACGGAAGAGCCGCCGGAGTCGAGCTACTACACCAGCCGGCTGGGAATGCGGGAGGACGAGATCATCCCCTTCTACCAGCAGCGGCTCCAGAACCACCCGAGCCTAGAGGTGCGGATGCTGCACTTCTTCGTGCACACGGGCATACAGGACTCTCCGTTCTTCTGGAGCGAGCTCCGGCGCCTCACGAACCTGTACTGCCAGTTCAAGAAAATCAACCCCAAGCTGAACATGCTCGACCTCGGGGGCGGCCTCCCGTTCCGGAGCTCGCTCGCCTTCAACTACGACTACGCCTACGTCATCGAAGAGATCGTCCGCACGGTGAAAGACATCTGCACCGACAACGACGTCGAGGAGCCCGATCTCTTCACCGAGTTCGGAAGCTACACCGTGGCCGAGTCGAGCGGGACGCTGTTCAAGGTGCTCGCGAGAAAGCAGCAGAACGACCGCGAGAAATGGCTCATGATCGATGGGAGCGTCATCAGCATGCTTCCCGACGTCTGGGCCCAGCACCGGCGGTTCATCATCCTTCCCATCAACAACTGGGACCAGGGGTACGAGCGGGTGATCATCGGCGGGATGACCTGCGACAGCGACGACTACTACAACGAGGAAGCCCACGTGGAGTCGATCTTCATGCCGGCGACCCGCACCCAGCAGTTCCTCGGGTTCTTCCACACCGGCGCCTACCAGGAAGTCCTGAGCGGCGTCGGAGGCTTGCACCACTGTCTCATGCCCGATCCCAAGCACGTGGTGATCGGGCTCGACGAGGCCGGCAACCGGCTGTACCGCGTGCTGCACGAGGAGCAGAACAGCAAGCAGGTGCTCCGGATCCTCGGCTACCGCCGCGACCCGCTGGTACCGGTGAGCCGACCGGCTCAGCTCCCGGTGGCCCCAGTAGGCCCAGTAGGGAAGACCGCTGCGGAGTAGATGGCGAGATCGGTTCAAGACTTCAATCCCAGCGCGGCGAGCGTCTCCGGAACTCTATGGGGGCTTCCGTTCGACGTGGAGTCGGCGCGGATGGTGGTGCTTCCCGTACCCTGGGAAGTCACGGTCTCCTACGGGGCGGGAGCGGCCCGGGGCCCCCGGGCGATTCTGGAGGCATCGGCGCAGGTCGACCTCTACGATTCCGAGCGCCCCGACGCCTGGAAGCGGGGGATCGCCATGGCCCCGATTCCCGAGGATCTGGAAGCGGCCAGCACGCGGCTGCGTGAGGAGGCGGCGAAAGCCATCGCCGCGTTCACCTCGGGCAAGAGCAAGCCGAACTCGGCGGCCGTCCGGCGAGTGAACGACGGCTGCGAAGTGATGGTCTCGCGGATCAAGCGCGAAGCGAAAGCCCTTCTGGATCGCGGAAAACTGGTCGCGGTCCTGGGCGGAGATCACAGCGTTCCTCTGGGGCTCATGCAGGCCCTCGGCGAGCGCGGCTCCTACGGAATCCTTCATATCGACGCCCATTCGGACCTGCGCGACGCGTACGAGGGGTTCGTGCACTCCCACGCCTCGATCATGCACAACGCGCTTCGCATCGACGCCGTTTCCCGCCTGGTCCAGGTGGGGATCCGGGACTACAGCGAGGAGGAAGTCGAGGCCATCGCCAGGAGCGGGGGACGGGTGAAGCTCTTCGATTACCGAAGCCTCTCTCGCAGGCGCTTCGGGGGGGAAACCTGGGCGTCGCTCGTCGAGGAGGTGTTGGCCGAGCTTCCGAGGGAAGTCTACGTGAGCTTCGATATCGACGGCCTCGACCCCGCTCTATGCCCGGGCACCGGGACCCCGGTTCCCGGAGGGCTTCAGTTCGAGGAGGCGCTCTACCTCGTCGAGCGGATCCCGGCGTCGGGTCGTCGCATCGTGGGCCTCGATCTCTGCGAGGTCTCGCCGGGAGAGGCGAAGGGCGAAAGCGAGTGGGACGCGAACGTGGGCGCGAGGGTGCTGTATCGACTGTGCTGCGCGGCGCTCGGCAGCGATCCGCCGTCAGCCATCAGCCGTCCGTGAGGAGCTTATGACCAAAGGACCTGTCTCCCAGTTCATGGAACGACATTATCTCCACTTCAACGCCGCGGCGCTCGTCGATGCCGCGAAGGCATACGACGAGCAGCTCCATCGGGGCGCCAAGATGATGGTGACGCTAGCGGGGGCGATGAGCACGGCGGAGTTGGGCCGGTCGCTCGCGGAGATGATCCGGCGGGACAAGGTCCACATCATCTGCTGTACCGGCGCGAACCTGGAAGAGGACGTCTTCAACCTCGTGGCACACGATCACTACAAGCGAGTTCCCCACTACCGGCAGCTCGCGCCCGCGGACGAGCAGGCGCTCTACGAGCAGCATTTCAACCGGGTGACCGACACCTGCATCCCCGAGGAGGAAGCGCTCCGCCGCATCGAGCGCCACATGGAAGTTCTCTGGGAGAAGGCGCGCGACTCCGGAAAACGCTACTTCCCCCACGAGTACTTCTACCAGCTCCTGTCCCAGGGAACCCTCGAGCAGTACTACCAGATCGACCCCAGGGACAGCTGGCTGCTCGCCGCCTGCGAGAAGAACCTCCCGGTGGTGGTTCCCGGCTGGGAGGACTCGACCCTGGGAAACATCTTCGCCGCGCACTGCATCGACGGCGGCATCCCCCCGGGCATCATGAAGAGCGGCGTCGAGTACATGATCGACTTCGCCGAGTGGTACACGGAGAGCTCGAAGAACGGCATCGGCTTCTTCCAGATCGGCGGGGGGATCGCGGGAGATTTTCCGATCTGCGTCGTCCCCATGCTCCACCAGGACCTCAAGCGGGAGAGCGTGCCCCTCTGGAGCTACTTCTGTCAGATCTCGGACTCGACGACGAGCTACGGCTCTTACTCGGGTGCCGTCCCCAACGAGAAGATCACCTGGGGGAAGCTCGCGCTTTCGACGCCGAAGTTCATCATCGAGTCCGACGCGTCCATCGTGGCTCCTCTGGTCTTCGCCTGGGTTCTGGGATGGTGATCACTGCTCTCTGATTACCGAATCCCCTGCAGGCGCTCGAGCGCCGCTTCCCCCGTGTAGTAGACGTCCTTCAGGCAGCGGTCGCGCCGGTCCTTCGCGCGGATGCGATCGCCGAGGCTGAAATCGCTTTCCGCGGCGAACGCGGCGGTCATTTCCTTCGAGGCGCTGGCGTAGGCGTCGACGCACTGGTAGAAGGTCTCGACGGCGAAGAGCGATTCTCTGGGAAGGGCTCGCGCGAGGCGCTGTCGAAGAACCGCGAAGCGGACTCCCGAAACCGGCGCCCCACCCGAGGACCCCGCGGGATCGCAGGACGCGATGACCGCGCGAATCTCGGGCAGGAGATCCTGAGCGACGGTCCGTGCCCGCTCGATTCTGCGGGCGCGCTGTCGACGAAGCCAGAGACGGGCGAAACCCGCGGCGAACACCAGCGCCAGAGCGGGAGCCGCGAGCGTGGACATCAGGCCATCGCCCCGCGGCTCACCAAGCGCCGGACGACGAGGTAGAGGAGCACGGCCGCGGCGAGAGCGACCGCGATCGTCGGATAGTGATCCTTGAGGGTCTCCGCGGCCCGGTCCCCGAGCTTCACCGCGAGGTACGCCTCACCGAGAAACCTCACCAGGCGCCCGGCGAACACCGCCACCACGAACCGGCGCCAGTCCATGCGCACGACTCCGGCTACGAGAATGAACAGCTTGGTGGGAAAGGGCGGGGGGCCGAGCATCGCCACCAGGACCGCCAGCGTATCGTTCCTGCGGACCTTCTCTTTGACCCACTCCTGTTTGTCCGTGGGAAAGCGCGACATCATCGCGTCCCCGCCGGTTCGTGCGATTCGATAGAGGACAAAGCAGCCCGCCGCCGACCCGAGGGCGGCGGTGAGAGCTATCGGAAAGAAAAGAGACGGCCGCTGCCAGGAGAGGAGCATCACCACGAGGTCGACGCCACCGGGGAGGGGGACGCCGGCGGAATCCAGGAACGAGATGAGAAACAGCCCCGGGATTCCGAGAGCGAGGAGTTTTCCCTTGAAAGCTTCGAGTGTCACGCGCGGGAAGAAAGTATCATGGAACCCGTACCGTCACCGCCCCTTGCGCCGGGAGACGCTTTGATCGTAGTTTTCGCTCATGAAGATAGCCGTGCTCGGTGCGGGCAACGTGGGAGGCGCGCTGGCGACGGCGCTTTTCCGTAAGGGACACACGATCGTCCTCGGGGTCCGCGACCCCGCCGCCAGCAAATACCAGGAGATGGCGAAGGCGCTGGGCCCGGCCGCGGCGACGGGAGTGCGCGAGGCCGCCGCTGCGGTCGAAGCCATCGTTCTCGCGACTCCCTGGTCCGCGGCTCAATCGGTGATCGAGCAGGCCGCGAGTGCGCTCGAGGGTAAGATCCTTCTCGATGCGACGAATCCCATCGGACCGGGGTTCAAGCTCGCGCTCGGCCACTCGACCTCCGGTTGCGAGATGGTCGCGGCCTGGGCGAAAGGTGCCCACGTCTACAAGGTCTTCAACATCACCGGGTACAACATCATGGAGGATCCCGTCGTGGACGGGCGCCGGGCGATGATGCTCGTCGCCGGCGACAACGACGAGCACAAGGGACGGGTGCTGCAGCTCGTGCGCGACGTGGGCTTCGAGGCGTTCGACTTCGGCAAGCTCGAGAACGCGCGTCTGCTCGAGCCTCTCGCCCTCGTCTGGATCCGCCTCGCCTACCAGCAGGGGCTGGGAAGGGACTTCGCCTTCGGCATCCTGCGGCGTTAGAGGCTGGCGAGGAAGCCCGGCTTGCGCCGGAACTTCGTCGCCTGCTCGAAGGCATAGGCGAGGGAAATGAGAACGGGCTCGCTCCAGGCCGCCCCGAAGAACGAGATCCCCACGGGCAGGCCCTGGACGTCTCCCGCGGGTACGGTCACGTTGGGATAGCCGGCGACCGCGGCGAGAGTCGAGCTCCCTCCGGAAAAGTGATCGCCGTTGACCAGATCGGTCGTCCAGGCGGGTCCGCCGGTCGGGGCAACGATGGCGGAGAGCTGGTGCTGGCGCAGGACCTTGTCGATTCCCTCGCCTCTCGAGAGCCGATGATTCGTGGCGAGGGCATCGAGGTAGGCCTTTTCGGTGAGCGGACCCTTCGCTTCGGCGCGAAGGAAGAGCTCCTGCTCGAAGTAGGGCATCTCGCGCTCCCGATTGTTCTCGTTGAAGGCGATGATGTCGGCGAGCGTCTTCACCGGCGCCCCGTCTCCGAGCCCGGCGAGATAGAGGTTCAGGTCGGCCTTGAACTCGTAGAGAAGGACCTCCATTTCGGACTCGCCCAGCTCGTCCCCGGAGGGAAGCTCCACTGGATCGATCACTTCGGCGCCGAGACGCTTCATCTCCGCGATCGCCGCCTCCATCGCGCGGTCGACCCCGGAGTGGAAGCCGAAGAGCCGTCTTGCCACTCCCACCCGCTTGCCGGCGAGTCCGTTCGCGTCGAGAAAGCGGGTGTAGTCGAGCTCGACGCGCCCCTCGCTCGCCGACGTCGCGGGATCCCGCGGGTCGACCCCGGTGAGAGCCGAGAGAAGGATCGCCGCGTCTTCTACCGTGCGAGTCATCGGTCCGGCGGTGTCCTGGCTGTGAGAGATGGGTACGATTCCCGCACGGCTCACGAGGCCGACGGTCGGTTTCAGGCCGACGAGCCCGTTCGCGTTCGAAGGGCAAACGATCGAGCCATCGGTCTCGGTGCCGATCGAGACCGCGCCGAGGTTCGCGGAAGTCGCCGCGCCCGAGCCCGAGCTGGAGCCGCAGGGATTTCGATCGAGAACGTAGGGGTTCCGGCATTGACCCCCGCGGGCGCTCCAACCGCTCGAGGACCGGGTGGATCGGAAGTTCGCCCACTCGCTCAGATTGGTCTTCGCGAGGAGGACGGCGCCCGCCGCGCGCAGCCGCTCGGCGACGAAGGAATCCCTCCGGGGGATGGACCCCTCGAGCGCGAGCGAGCCTGCGGTGGTGGTCATGCGATCGGCCGTGCCGACGTTGTCCTTGAGGAGCACGGGGATCCCGTGGAGGGGGCCGCGCGGGCCGGATGCCTTCCGCTCCTGGTCGAGGGCTTCGGCGACTCCGAGCGCCTCCGGGCTCACTTCGATGATGGAGTGAAGGCCGGGTCTGCCTCCACCATGCTCATCGATGGCCTCGATCCGCGCGAGATAGAGCTCGGTGATTCGACGGGCGGTGAGCCGGCCCTCCTCCATCGCCGCCTGGAGTCCGCGGACCGTAACCTCGTCCAGCTCGAAATCGGCCACCGGCTGCTCCGCCGGCGTGGGTGCTCCGGTCCTGGATGCGGGGCGGCAGGAAAGCGTCGAGCCCGCTCCGGCGCCCAACGCCAGGCTGGCTACAAGGAAACCCCTACGGTCTGTACGTGATTCCATCGATGGATCTCCTTCGGACAAAGTGCGATTCATTCTAAGCTATATCAGCAACAAGGTTTGCAATCCTGTACAGATGTGATTACACTTAACCGCTCTTGGTTCTGCGGGAGCCGGGAGGAACATTAGAGTACGGGTTTTCCCGCCGCATCGGTGACACAACATCTGGGCTGTCTGACGAGCCCCGCCGCGCCAGCTCGTCGGGATTTCTAGCGTCACCTTAGCGGAATCGATCAATGCGAAACAGGAGTTAGGTTATGTCAATGCGGCAGTATTTTTCACGCATACGAGGTCTGACGTTTCTGGGGGGCTCGCCGTCGGCATCGCGATCGCGGCATCGACGGGCTTCACCCAGGAGTACGTCGATATCAAGGTACTCGGAACCAGCAGCGCCATCAGCCGCCCCGGTCCCAAGGACGGGGATCAGCTCAAGCGCGTTTTCCAGCGCAACCGCGCGGACTACGAGAAGGTCCTGCGCGAAGCGAACTGGGCCGGAAATCCCGAGGACCTCTTCCGGGCGGTAGAGAACAACCAGTTCAGCGAGGCCCAGTATCCCGTGGGCCACACCTTCGAGTGGATGGCGGTCCGGAAGCGGGGAATCGCGGTGGCGTCGCGGCCCGTCCGATGGGCGGGAACCGCGCCGTTCGAGGCGTTCGAGATCCGCGTCGATTCCAACAACCGGGCCTACCGGTTCCTCATTCCCAAGGCTTGCGGAAACCTGGCTCTCGTTTCCGCCGGCCCGACGGAGCAGCAGACCCGGGAGCAGCAGGAGCAGGAGCGGCTTCGCGCTTTGGTTCCGACAGTCCGCGTGCAGGCGCCGAATCTGTGCACGGGCACGAACGCGACGGTGGACGTCGGAGTCTCGGGCGGCACCATGCCTGCGGGCGCGACCGTCCAGCTGACCATGACTCGTCCGAACGGGCAGAAAGAGACGCTCACCACGACGTCCGCCGGCGGTGGCTTCCGCTGGACCGGGAAGCTCACCGATGCCGGGGCCTACAGCTTCACCGCGGTCCTCCAGACGGCTGCGGGACCGAGCCGGGAGGTCACCGAGCGAATCAGCCTCGAGCCCTGCCCGCCGACTTGCAACATCGTGCTGACCCCGCCGCCCATCGATCCCACCCCGAAGGCGGGCAAAGCTTCGGTCGGGATCGACATGTGCTCGAGCGCCGCCCGCGTCGGCTCGATCGGAAGCCGCTCGGTCCGAGTGCACCACACGCCTCTCGACGCTCCCGAGCAGCTCACCGACACGCTCGCTCTCGACACCGAGTGCAAGTCGACGTTCCTTCTCCCCGCGTATGGCAGCTATCGCTTCGAAGCGACGGTCACCGACGATCGAGGCATGACGGCGACCTGCCAGGCGGACTACACGCTGGTCAAGCCGAAGAGCACCATCGAGCCGTTCTTCACCGCGTTCGCCGGGAAGGAACGACGTCTCCGCGAGCTGGATCCCGTGACCGGTGACCCGGTGGACGAGGACATCGCCGGGGTCGGTCATCGGCGGACGCTGCGCGCCGCTGTTCGGGGGCACCTTCGGAGTCGCCAAGATCCTCTCCGAAGGAGCCGCTCAGGTCTTCGGTCAGGCTGGTGTCGCAATCAATCTGCGCGACGGCGGGAACACTTCGGTGTTCGCCGACGTCGGTATCGACAAGCTCCTCGAAGGCGGCTATATCGGAGGCGGCGTCGGGGTGTGGGACCTGTTCCACGGCGACACCATCGACGGATCGATCTTCGCCCACGGCGGGTTCGACATCAACGATCGCCTGCAATGGAACTTCGAGGGACGACTGTTCATGTCCGAGCTCGGCGAGATCGAGAACAACTACGCGCTCATGACGGGCATCCGCTACTTCTGGAAGCGGTAGGCCGATAGCGTTTCGTGAACTGAAGGGGGACCGGTTTCCCGGTCCCCCTTCTTTTTTGCAAGCCCTCTACTTCTTTTTCGAGGCTCTCTTCTTGGCGGGAGCCGCGGATGGCTCTCCGCCGCCACGGAGGTGCTCGAGAACGCGGTCCACGTGGCCATCGACCTTCACCGGCGACCAGACGCGGTCGACCCGTCCGCTCTCGTCGATGAGGTAGGTCGAACGGATCGTCCCCAGAATCTTCTTCCCGTACATGGTCTTCTCGCCGTAAGCGCCGTAGGCCCGCGACACGGCGTTGTCCTCGTCCGACAGCAGGTCGAACGGGAGCTGGTATTTCGAGCGGAACCTTCCGTGGGAAGCGATGGAATCCCTGGAAACACCGAGGACCGTAACCCCTTCCCGGCGGAGCCGCGCGAGGTTGTCGCGAAAGTCGCAGGCCTCGCGGGTACAGCCGGGGGTGTCGTCCTTGGGATAGAAATAGAGAACGAACTTCCGTCCCTTCAGGTCCGAGGAAGAGACTTCCCCGCCTCCAGTGGAGGCGAGCTTGAACGAGGGGGCCTTGTCGCCGGGTTTGAGCATCCGCGTCTCCTTATCTGAATGATTGAAATTCTAAACGGTTTTGCTCGCGCGGCGAAGAAAGTCGTAGGGTTTTGCCCACCGGCCCCGGCGCGAGTCTAACGCATTTCCCGAACAACTCTCTGATCCTGAGAAGGATGGGCCAGGCGTTCTCCAGAGTTCCCGGCGGCATGGATATTGCCACGTGCAGAGCACACGGGGGAGTCAATGACCAAGGCCACGCTGGAAGAGGTCACCGTTCGCCGGCGCTTCGGTCCGGGGGAGGTCATCTTCCGCGAGCGCGACAAGGCGAGCGAGGCGTTCATCATCGAGTCGGGTCGCGTCGAAATCTCGACCGACCTCGGCTACGAACGGAAGGTGCTCGCGGTCCTCGGACCGGGGGAGATGTTCGGGGAGATGGCCGCCCTCGACGGCACCGCTCGATTGGCGACGGCGATGGCGCTCCAGGATACGGAGCTCACCCTCATCGTCCACGAGCAGCTGCGCTCCCGGGTGGAAGCGGCGGAGCCGGTCCTCCGTCTCCTCCTCCGGGTGATCCTCAACCGTTTTCGCCACGAGCAGAGTCTCTTCCGACATCTCGGAAACGGCGGCCTCGAGACCCTCGACGCCTCTGCGGAAGCGGCCGTCTCGAAGCTCGCCATCGACAAGATCAAGCTCGAAAGCGAGCTCCGGGGCGCCCTCGCCCGGGAAGAGCTCGAGGTCCACTACCAGCCCATCGTGCGGCTGCAGGGAGGAGTCACCATCGGCTTCGAGGCGCTCCTGCGCTGGAGGCATCCGGAGCTCGGGACCATCCCCCCCGACAAATTCATCGGGCTCGCCGAGGAGACGGCCCTCATCGTTCCCATCGGACGCTCCGTGCTCTCGCGGGCCTGTCGCGACCTCGTGAGCTTCGAGGAGCGCCTGGGGCGGGCGATCGTCATGAGCGTCAACGTCTCGGGCCGGCAATTCGCGGAGCCGTCCTTTCTCTCGGAGCTGAAGACGGTCATCGAGGAGACCGGCGTGAACCCGGGCTCGTTGAAGCTCGAGATTACCGAAGGCGTCCTGATGGACCATCGCTCCCGGCCGCTCGGTTGGATCGAGAGCTGCAAGAGACTCGGAGCGAGCATCGCTCTCGACGACTTCGGCACCGGTTTCTCCAGCTTGAGCTATCTCGCGAGCTTCCCCATCGACACCCTGAAGATCGATCGCTCGTTCGTCCGGGCGATGGGCGGAGATCCGCGAAGCCTCAAGATCGTGCGCGCCATCAACCAGCTCGCCCATGGAATCGGCCTCGACGTGGTGGCGGAGGGCATCGAGAACGAGCTCCAGCGCCGCGAGCTCCTGCTCATGGGCTGCGAGCTCGGCCAGGGCTTCCTCTTCTCGCAGGCCGTGCCGTTCGAGCAGGCCGTGCGTCAAGCGAGCTCGATCGTCGGCGTTTGAGAGATAATCGAGGGCGATGAGCCCTCTCGAGCTCGACGCTTCCTCCCGCGAGGCTCTATGGGAGGGCGTCTTCGCCGCCATCGAAGAATATATCGAGGATCTCCCCGACCTCCGCGTATCCCCTTCCGCGGATCCTGCGGTCGCCCGCGCGCTCCTCGCGAACGTGGACTTCGAAAGGCCCCGCTCACCTCAGGAAGCGCTCGCGCTCGCCGTCGAGGGCCTGCGAAGCCATCAGGTGCACAACGGCCATCCGCGCTACTTCGGCCTCTTCAACCCGGCGACGACCACGATGAGCGTCGCGGCCGATGCCCTCGCCGCCGCCTTCAACCCTCAACTCGCCGCCTGGACCCATGCCCCTTTCGCCTGCGAGGCGGAGCAGCTCGTCATCCGCAGTCTTGGGCGGAAGTTCGGATATCCAGCGGAGACCGTCTCCGGCTCGTTCACTTCGGGCGGGGCCGAAGCGAATCACAGCGCCCTCGTGGCGGCGCTCGTCGACCGGTTCCCCGCCTTCGCCGAGGACGGAGTGCGCGCCCTCCCCGGTCCGCCGGTCCTCTACGTTTCCTCGGAGAGCCACCACTCGTTCCTGAAGGCGTCGAGGCTCACCGGGCTCGGGACGGGCGCCGTACGTCAGGTTCCCGTGGACGGCGAGTTCGCGATGGACCCGCGCGCGCTTGAAGCCGCGGTCCGGGAGGATCGAAGCCGGGGGAAGGAGCCCTTCTTCGTCGCGGCGACGCTGGGAACGACGGGGGCGGGGCTGCTCGATCCCATCGGTGCCATCGCCGACGTGGCGCGGGAAGAGAGTCTCTGGGTCCACGCCGACGCCGCCTGGGGCGGCGCCGTCGCGCTCGTGCCCGAGTTGAGAAAGCATCTCGAAGGAATCGAGAGAGCCGACTCCATCACCTTCGACGCCCACAAGTGGCTCTCCGTGCCCATGGCGGCGGGGATGTTCTTCACCCGACACCCGTCGATTCTGGAGAAGACCTTCGGAGTCGCCGCCGGCTACATGCCGCGGGCGGCCGCGGGGGAGGAGATCTTCGAGCCCCATCGCTCGTCGATGCAGTGGACGCGGCGTTTCATCGGATTGAAGCTCTTCCTGTCCCTCCTGGTCGCGGGATTCGACGGCTATGCGGAGGCGATTCGCCGCATGGTTCGCCTCGGCGCGGAGCTCCGGGCGCGGCTCGATGTCGCGGGTTTCCGCGCGGTGAACCGGACGCCCCTTCCCGTCGTCTGCTTCCAGGACGCTCGCCATCCGGAAGGCGCGACGCTGCCCTATCTGAAGGCGATGGCCGACGGCGTGGTTGCGAGCGGAAAGGCCTGGGTCTCGATCACCAGCCTCGGCTCGAGCCGTCCCGCGATCCGCGCCTGCATCACCAGCTTCCGGACCGATGAGAGCGATCTCGACGCTCTCGTAGAATCTCTCTCCCGCGCTCGCCCCGCCGCCTGACGAATCGAGAGAGATCCAACCCGCCGGGGCTGGATCCAGTCCAATGGATTGGCGGGGCGCCATTCACCGAGAGTAGCGATCATTATCTCCCGTAATCGCGTCACTTAGGGCCATCGATTTCTCTCGGGTCTCTGGCATCGAGATTGCTTTTTGTCAGGATATCAAGCAGCAGAGTCTTCATTCAGAAAATTGAACGAAGACGTCAAAAAATTGAACTGAGACGGAGGATGCCCATGAGATTGTCCCTTCAACGCCTGCCGTTGGTGACCGCGATCCTTCTCGTCGTTTTCAGCGCGGGCCTCGCTACGGCCCAGACGGGGAAGATCGGCGGCAAGGTCACGGACTCGCAGGGAGGAGTGCTTCCGGGAGCCACGGTGGTGGTCCGGAACGTCAACACCGGCCTCTCCCTGACGCAGGTCACGAACGCCGCCGGCGCCTACAACTTCCCCTCGCTCGATCCCGGCACCTACCGGGTCGAGGTGGGACTTCCCGGCTTCAACTCGTACACCCGCGACGGGCTGATCCTGACCACCGGTCAATCGATCACCGTAGACGCCGCCCTCGACGTGGCAGGGGTGAGCGAGACGGTGACCGTCACCGGCGAGTCGCCGATGCTCAACACCCGCGAGTCCAAGGTGGGCGGGGTCGTGGAGAACGAGCAGATCGAGAACGTGCCCATCAACACCCGCGACACCCAGCAGCTGGCCCTGCTGGTTCCCGGGGCGAGGCCGGCGGAGCGCTTCGATCCCACCAAGAGCCGGGTTCCGGCGATCAGCTTCGGCACCAACGCCGCCGGGCGAAGCATCCTCTATACGCTCGACGGCGGCGACAACACCGACGACGCCGTCGGCGGTCTCCTCCAGCAGATCTCGATGGACGCGGTGCAGGAGTTCGAGGTCGTCACCTCCCGCATCAAGGCCGAGTACGGCCGCGCCGGCGGAGGCGCCGTCCAGATCGTGACCAAGTCGGGCACCAACGAGTACAAGGGGTCGGTCTTCGAGTTCTTCCGCGACAAGGGCCTGAACGCCACGACCCAGCCGGAAAAGGACGCGGGGCTCGAGAAAGCTCCTTTCCGGAGGCACCAGTTCGGCGGCGTCCTCGGAGGACCCATCGTCCAGGACAAGGCGTTCTTCTTCGTCAACTACGAGCGGGTGGTCGAGGACGTGAACTCCGTCTTGAGCCTCGCTCCCGAGGTGCAGGGCGCCTACAGCCAGGAGTTCCTCTCGAGCCATGGCGGGCTCGGCGCCATCGAGCAGCCGTTCCGGCGCAACTACTTCCTCGCGAAGTACACGCAGCAGTTCAATCCCGCGAACCGACTGGACGTTCGCTACTCCTACGAGGACAACGGACGCGAGGGCGACCAGGTGGGTACGGGCTTCACCGCGAACGCCACCTTCGACAACGCCGCGACTCAGACCAACGACCTTCAGAGCGTCCTCGGCCGCTTCCAGACGATCGTCGGAACCTCCGGGTTCAACGAGTTCGTGGTGAGCTGGAGCGACTTCGAGAACGTCATCCAGAGCGTGACCCAGAGCGATTTCGTGACGCCGGGCACGCCCACTCTCCTCTATCCCAGCCTGACGGCGGGACAGAACACGGCGGCGCCCCAGAGGACGTTCCAGACGAAGCTCGATTTCCGGGACACGTTCTCCTACTCGCTCGACACCCACGAGATGAAGTTCGGAGGCAACGTCGCCCACGTCGATCCGTTCGGCGCGCACATCCCGTTCTCGAGCCAGGGCACCTTCCAGTACGCGAACGACGGCGACCCCGAGAACCAGTCGATCTTCTTCTCGATGTTCGACATCATCCCCATCATCGACCGGCCGAACACCGACGTGGGCTTCTTCGCTCAGGACGACTGGCGCGTCACCGAGAACCTGACGCTCAACCTGGGGGTCCGCTACGACGTCGAGTACGGCACGCTGAGCGACATCGAGTACGGGACCAACGGGCGCTTCCTCATCGACGATCCCCGCAGCCCCTACTTCGGTCAAGGCACGCCCCAGGACGACAAGGACAACATCGCCCCCCGGCTGGGCTTCGCCTGGGACGTCCAGAACGACGGAAAGACCGTGGTTCGAGGAGGCTGGGGAATTTTCTACGACAAGATCGTCTACAACGCGAGCCTTTTCACCGACATCGATTTCGTGGGAGTGCGCGGAGTGGCCCTCGACGGAAACGACTTCCCCGGCGGAGTCATCCCGTTCGGTCCCGGCAACATTCCCACCTTCGACGAGCTCTTCGCGACCTTCGGGTTCCCTCAACCGTTCGAGCCGATCATCCCTCCCGGCTTCGAGTTCGCCAAGTCCTCGCAGTTCACCATCGGTGTGAGCCGCCAGATCGATCCCACGCTCGCTCTCGACGTGGATTACATCCACTCCGAAGGTTCCCAGCGAGGGAAGCAGTCGGATCTCAACGAGCGCACCGTCGCCTTCGACAACAACTCCCGACTGTTCTTCCCCGAGCTGCGCGGACGGCTGCGAGTCACGGACTCGATCGGCGAGGACACCTACGACGGCCTCCAGATGTCGCTTCGAAAGCGCTTCTCGAACAGCATGCAGTTCGTCGCCAACTACACGCTGAGCGAGGTCGCGGGGAACGCCGAGAGCAACTTCGGAACGGAGGCCGAGTGCCGCGCCTGTATCGGAGACGCACGCGACATCGGCCCCTACACCAACGACGCCACCCACCGGGTGGTGCTCTCGGGGATCTTCCAGCTTCCCGCCGACTTCCAGTTCTCGGCTCTCTACCAGGGGGAGAGCGGCCGCGCGCTCAGCTCCTACTCCTCCCAGGATCTCAACGGGAACGGTCGGTTGAGCTCGACCGCTCCCATCGACATGACCGAGGGGCCGAACGGCGAGCCCGCCGGCCGCGGCAACTTCCGGGGCGAGCCCACGCATACCATCGACATGCGCCTCGCGAAATTCTTCCGCTTCGGCGACCGGAACCTCCAGGTGATGTTCGAGGCCTTCAACCTCTTCAACCGGGTGAACTGGGGGAACAAGCTCAATCAGATCGCCGAATCGGCGAGCTTCGGCCAGCCAACGGGCGAGCTGAACATCGATCAGCTCCAGATACAGCTCGGCGTCCGGTTCACGTTCTAGCGATTCGCATCGATGGGTGAGCTCCGCTCCGGCGGGGCTCACCCTTCCTCGATTTGCATCGATACTCCGTGCGAGTCACCGGATCCGCGTGCTAGAGTTGTACGATTGGGGGCGCTACCCCGGTCGAAAGGCGAGGCGCGGATGACGCTCGATTCCGACTTCCGGCTGGGCGATTGGATCGTCAAGCCTCATACCAACTCCGTGGTCGGCCCCGAGGGGGAAACCCACGTCGAGCCCAAGGCGATGCAGGTCCTTTCCTTCCTCGCTTCCCGCCCCGGACAGGTCGTCACCAAACAAGAGATTCTCACCGACGTCTGGGAAGGGACGTTCGTCTCGGAAGAAGTCCTGCCCAACGCCGTCTGGGAGCTTCGAAAAGCGCTGGGCGACGACGCCAAACGGCCTCGGTTCATCCAGACTCTGCCGAAGAAAGGCTATCGTCTCATCGCTCCGGTTCTCACGAACGGTCCCGTCGAGAGCCCCGCGAGCGAGACGCCGGCGGCGGCGCAGCGGGGCCCGCGCTTGCGCATCCGGCCCTGGCTTGGCGTGGCTACCCTCGCGGCTCTCGTCGCCGGCGGCATCCTGCTGGCCCGGTCCCAGCGCGCCAACGCGCCCCGACCGGCCTCGTCGGAGCGCTCGGTTCTCGTGATGGGCTTCGAGAACCACACGAGCGCCCCCGACCTCGCATGGCTCACGACCGGGGTCCCCACGATGCTGCGCACGGGCCTCGCCGAAGTCTCGGGAGTCCGCGTCGTGAGCGACCAGGGCGCTTCGAGGACCTACGCGGGCGTCGATCGGAGGCGCGCGGCGCGCGAGGCGGGCGCTTCCGCCGTGGTCTCGGGAAGCATCTTCAAGAACGGGCCCGAATACCGCATCGACGTTCAAGTGGAAGACGTGGAGGAGGCCCGTATCCTCGCCGCGCGGAGCGCGCGGGGCGAAGACGTCTTCCGGCTCGTGGACGACCTCACCCGCTGGGTGAGGGACACGGTGAGCGCCGACGCCGCGCCGGAGCCTAATCCGATTCCACCCCTGCGGGAGATGACGACGACGTCGCTCGAAGCCTTCCGCCTTTATAACGAAGGGCTCCAGGCCCGCCGGCACCTGCGGCTGAGCGATGCCCGGAGACTTCTCACCGAAGCGGTCGCGATCGATCCGTCGTTCGCCCTCGCCAACCTGGAGCTCCAGGAGATCGCGCGCTGGCAGCAGGACGAGCCGGGCTATCAGAGTCTGCGGGCGAAGACTCTCGAACATCAGGAGCGACTGCCTCCGCAGAAGCGGATGATGCTGGAAGCGGTCGAGATCTGGAAGACGGACCCGGCGCGCGCGGAGCAGATCCTGAGAGACGTCATCGAGCGGAGCCCCGAGGAGGAAGACGCGTATCTCCAGCTCGCGCATCTCTATCGCTCGAACTACCAGGTCGACGAGAGCCTCGCGGTCCTCGAAAGCGGCGTGGTCGCCGCTCCTCAATCCGGCTACCTGCGGCTGTACTACGGCTACGGACTCCTCTGGCAGGGACGCTACCCCGAAGCCATCCACGAGTTCGAGGTCTATTCCCGGATCAACCCCGAGGAGGCCAACCCCTGGGACAGCATGGGCGAGGCCTATCTCATCGCCGGCATTCCCGACCGGGCGCTCGAGAAATACGCCCGCGCTCTCGAAATCGACCCCGACTTCTCCTCGTCCCATCTCGGAAGGGTCTGGGCCTTCGGGCAGCTCGGAGACTTCCGGTCGGCGCTCGCCGAGCTCGACGCGATCGGAGGGAACCTGCCGCCTCACCTGACTGCGGATCAGCTCTCGTTCTTTCGCGCCTACCTGATGTCGCGGGCGGGACGATACCGTGAGGCGGAAGCGATGCTGGAGCGTCTCGCCCGGCAATCCAAACTCCCTCCGGCGCTGGCAACGGCGATATGGCAGTTCCGAGCGCTCATCGACATCGAGCGCGGAAGAGCAGCTTCGGGGCTCGCCACCCTCGACGGAACGTCGATTCCGGTGATCGAGCCCGGCGCCAAGAGCCCGGGGTCGCGGGAGCTCGCCGCGCTCTCCCTCCTTCTCGGCGGCGTTGCCGCGTCCCGCTCCGGAGATCTCGAGCGCGCCAAGGAGAACCTCGGCGAGCTCGGGGAGCTCTACGACGCGCGCGATCCCCGGCAGAAGTGGTGGTATCACTTGTTGCTGGGCGAGCTCGCGCTCGCTTCGGGAGATCCGCGCGCGGCCTACGCCTCGTTCACGCAAGGCGAGCCGACGCACAAGCTCATGTTCAACGTAACCCAGCTCCTCTCGAGCCTCGGCGGAAGCCTCAGTTTTCGCGACGGGGCCGCACGCTCCAAGGCTCTCGAGGGAGACCGCCGGCTGGCGATCGAGATCTATCGCGAACTGCTCCGTCCCGACATCGGCCACAAATGGACCGCGGTCCTGGAGCCGCGCTTCCACCTCGAGCTCGCGCGTCTCGAGCTGCAGGAAGGCCAGCACGCAGAGGCGATCAAGCACTACCGGGATTTTCTCGCGCTCTGGTCCGACGCCGATCGGGACCTACCCGAGATCGTCGAGGCCCGGCGGTTTCTGGCGTCGAGCTCCTGAGTCTTCTATCCCGCCCTCATGCCACGCCACTGGGCGCGCCATTTCGACGAGAACCGCTCGGTCTGGCTCGCCGACAAGACGGCCTACCATCGAGCGCCGGCGCTCGCCACCAGCCGATCGGCCGACGTCGTCGTCATCGGGGGCGGCTTCACCGGTCTTTCGACCGCGTACCATCTCTCGAAACGCTTTCCAGAGAAAGGCATCGTTCTCATCGAGGCGCGAGAGATCGGAAACGGCGCGAGCGGGCGCAACGGCGGGCAGATGCTCAACTGGGTTCATGGATTCGACCCCAGGTCTCCGGAGGAAGCGAAGAGGATCTACGACGCCACCCGCGGCGGGATCGAGAGCGTCCTCGAGATCGTGGCCGAGCACGGGCTTCGAGTCCCCTCCCGGCGCGAGGGGCATCTCGACGTCTTCACGAGCGCCCGTGCGGCGGACCTGTCCGAGAGAGCTCTAGAGGAAATCGAAGGCTCCGGAGTTCCCCTTCGGTTCCTGAGCCGGAAGGATCTCAACGAGAAGATTGCCCTCGACGGAGTCGAAGGCGCGGTCTTCGATCCGGGAAGCGGCGAGATCGACGGCATGGCCTACCTCCGGGCTCTCCGGCCGGTCCTCGAGGCGCGAGGAGTTGCGCTCTTCGAAGGCACCGCCGCGCTCCGAATCCGTGAGGGGCGGACGATCGAAGTGGAGACGCCGGGGGGGACCCTCCGGGCGCAGGCCGCGGTCCTCGCGACCAACGCCTACACTCCCCACCTCGGATACTTCCGATCCGGAATCGTTCCGCTCCTCTCGCACGCGATCGCGACCGAGCCTCTATCGCGGGAGGAGTGGGCTCGGCGGGGCTGGAAGTGCGGAGTCAACTTCATCGACGACCGCAGTCGGATCTCCTATGGCACCATGACCGCCTCCGGCCGGGTGCTGTTCGGCGGAGGAAGCAACACCGCCTATCAGTACGTCTACGCGAACGGCACGCGATCGGAGGGCCCGCGCGACGGCGCCGTTGAAGACATGCGGCGGCGGCTCGTCGACTACCTTCCCGGTCTCGAGGGCGTCGCCATCACCCATCGGTGGAGCGGGCCGGTGGCGCTGACGCTCTCGAGGCTCCCGACGATGGGCGTGAGGGGCGCCTTCCGCAACCTGTATTTCGCTCTCGGCTACAGCGGCCACGGAATCACCTTGTCGAACCTCGCCGGACAGGTCCTGACGGACCTCTACAGCGGCGCCGACGAAAGATGGCGAGGACTTCCCTTCTACGACCGGAGGCTTCGCTACATCCCTCCGGAGCCCTTGCGGTTCCTCGGTTATCACGCGTACACGCGCTTGACGGGACGCTCGCCGCGGGTTTACGAAGCGCCGCCGCCCGGAGCGGCCGCTCGCTGACCGAGCGGTCGGTTTGCGCTAGAATATCTTCCGATGTGTAGCTCGATAAACCGCTTGTTCGTCTGCTCCCTCCTGACACTTCCGTTTGGCGCCGCTCTCGAAGCTGCGGTGACGCTCAACTTGTCCGTGGGGAGCGTCGAGGAAGGCCGCGAACCCAAAATCGACGGCCTGGTCACCGACGACGTATGGCTCGCCGTCAACCCTTACAAGGGCTTTACCCAGCAGGCGCCGTTCGAGGGCGCTCCCGCGAGCGAGGAGACGGAAGTCCGCATCCTGCTCGGCGGCACGACTCTTTACATCGGGATCATCGCCTTCGACTCCGAGCCCGACAAGATTCTGGTCACGGAAAGCCGAAGGGACGGCGACCTCAACGAAACCGATTCCATCCAGCTCGTGCTCGACACTTTCAATGACAACCAGAACGCGTTTCTCTTCGGCACCAATCCCGTGGGCCTGGAGTACGACGGACAGGTCGCGGCCGAAGGCCAGACGGGCGGCTTCACCCAGACCGCGGGCGCGGCGGGATCGCAGCGGGGAGGCGTCAGCGGTTACAACCCGAACTGGGACGGCGACTGGACCGTCCGCTCGCAGATCACGGATCGCGGCTGGGAAACGGAGATGGCGATCCCTCTGAAGACGCTGCGCTACGAGCCCGGCGAGGGCCGAACCTGGGGGTTCAACGTCGTTAGGAACATCCGGCGCAAGAACGAGCAGGTGTTTCTCGCGCCCATCCCGCGAGGGTACAGCGTCTACCGGGTCTCGCTCGCGGCGAAGATCACCGAGCTCAACCTGCCCGGCCGCCGCGACGTCAAGGTCACGCCCTATGGAGCGGGCCGCACCGACCAGGACAACCTCGCTCTCGTCGACCAGAGCAAGAATCAGTTCGACGTGGGAGTCGACGTCAAGTGGGGTGTGACGCCGAACGTGACCGCGGACTTCACCGTCAACACCGACTTCGCCCAGGTAGAGTCGGACGAGCAGCAGGTCAACCTGACCCGATTTCCCCTTTTCTTCCCCGAGAAGCGCCCATTCTTCCTCGAGAACGCCCAGACGTTCCAGTTCGGAGCCCCCCAGGAGGTCGATCTCTTCTTCTCCCGCCGCATCGGCCTCTCCCCTTCCGGGCTCCCGATTTCCATCCTCGGCGGCGCCCGCCTCAGCGGGAAGATCGGAGAGTACAACATCGGCGTCCTCGACATGCAGACCGACGAGGCCTTCAACGAGAGGACGGACGCCCTCCTGGCGCCTTCGGAGAATTTCGCCGTGGTCCGGGTCCAGCGCGAGGTTGGCCGATCCAACTTCGGCGGGATCTTCGTGAACCGCCAGGCGACTTCGAGCCCGCAGGGAGCGTATCTCGACTACAACCGGACCTACGGCGCCGACGCCAACGTCCAGCTCACCGAGAACACGAAGCTCTACAGCTACGTCGCCGGGTCGACGACCGAGGGCAAGGGAACGGGGTACACCTATCGCGGTCTCGTCAACTACGCGACTACCTGGTGGAACGGCCACGTCGGCTACACGGAAGTGAGCGAGGACTTCGTGGCCGCCGCGGGGTTCGTGCCCCGGGTCGGATTTCGCAAGCCCCAGGCGCGCTACTTTCTGGACTATCAGCCGAAGAAATACCCCTGGATTCGGCGCTTCTCTCCCCACATAACCTGGAACGGGTACTACGGCTTCGACGGTGAGCTCCAGACCGCCCGCGGCCACTACCATTTCTTCGAGATTCAGCCCAGAGCCGGCGGCCGGTTCGGGGTGTTCTTCGAACGCGAGGAGGATCGGCCGGTAGTTCCCTTCGTCATCTACAACGGTGCCGACGGCAACCGGGTGGCGATCCCGCCGGGGTTCTACGGCTGGACCCAGTGGAACGTCGAGTACCACGGGAACCCGAGCGCGCGGTTCTTCGCAGACGCCCGATACACCTGGGGAGGGCTCTACGACGGAGACCTGAAGCGCTACGACCTCACCGCCACCGTCAAGCTCGGGGGGAAGATCCAGGGAAGCATCGGATGGCGGCGGGATGACGTCGATCTTCCCAGCGGGAATTTCACATCCGATCTGATACCGGTCAAGGTGAACTACTCCTTCACGCCCCTGACCAGCATCTCCGCGCTCATCCAGTACAACAGCCAGTCCGCGGACGTATCCTCGAACATCCGCTTCGCTCTCCTCAACCGAAGCGGAACCGGGCTCTTCGTGGTCTACAACGATCAGCGGAACACGTCGGATTTCACGCGCATCGATTCCGAGACCGGCCTCGTCTATCCGACGGTCATCGGGCGATCGTTCATCGTCAAGTACACCTACCTCTTCGATTTCTAGGCCATGCTCTTCGCCGCTGCCGCCGTACTCGTCACTCATGGCGCGGCGGTGGGAGAAGTTACGGACCGCTCCGCCGTCGTCTGGGCCCGATCGAGCGCTCCCGCGGAGATGGTGGTGGCCTACGGGGAAGAGGGCGTTGCCCGCGCTCGAAGCGAGGCGGCGCGGGATCTCACGGCGAGGGTGAAGCTCGAGAACCTCGCTCCGGGAACGCTCTACCGATACCGAATCCATTTCGAGGCGGATGGAGAAGCCTCGGCGGCGGTCGAGGGCTCCTTTCGAACCGCACCTTCCCCCGAAAGCCGCGTCCCGGTGAGGCTCGTCGTCGCTGGCGATCTGGGAGGCCACGGCTACTGCCGCGAGGAGGCGGCCGGCTACGCTTTCTTCGACAGGATGCGGGAGCTCCGTCCCGACTTCTTCATCGCCAACGGCGACATGATCTACGCGGACAGCGAGTGTCCCCGAGATCGGCCCGGTGGGGGGCGCAACGTCCCCGGTGATTTTCCGAGCATCGACGACCCCGCGGTGGACTGGACCGACGCCTCGCGGGTCCGTGAAATCTACCTCGCGCATTGGCGGTACAACCGTGCCGACCCCGCGTTCCAGCGGTTCCTGCTCGAGGTCCCGATGTACTCCCAGTGGGACGACCACGAGGTGATCAACGACTTCGGGGCCGCGTGGCCCCGGCTCGCGCCGGCGGGCGGCCGGGAGGGCTATCCGAATCTGGTTCGCGAGGGACGAAACGCGCTCTTCGATTTTCATCCACTGTGGCCGCACTCCGAGGAGCCGGCGCGCATCTATCGATCCTTCCGGTGGGGAGCGAACGTCGAGCTCTTCCTTCTCGACGCGCGCTCCTATCGCAGCGCGAACGACCAGGAGGATTCCGCCGGCGGCGGGAAGACGCTCCTGGGCCGGGCGCAACTCGATTGGCTGAAGCGCGGCCTTCAGGACCTCGAGCGCCACCTGGAAGATCGTGAGCAGCGACGTTCCCCTCTCGATCGCGACCGGAACCCGGGCCGAAGTCTACGGGCGCGACGCCTTTGCCGATGGGGATCCGTCGGGAGCGCCGCGTACGGGATCCGAGACCGAGCTCCGGGAGCTCCTTTCTCATCTGGACCGCGCTGACGTGCGCAACCTGGTGTTCGTCGTAACCGACGTCCACTTCGCGACCAGTCTCCGCTACGAGATCGACCTCGATTCCGACGGCGATACCCTCCTCTTTCACGAGCTGGTGACGGGACCGATGAGCGCCGGACTCTCGGAGCCGCGGGCGCCGGATGCGACCTTCGCACCCCGGGTTCTTTACGTCGAGGGGGGATTCTTCAACTTCGGCTTCGCTTCCGCGGAGGGCTCGCGCTTCGTCTACGAGGTCCGGGACGAGGGGGGCCGCGTGCGGGAGGGCTCGAGGCTCACGATCCCGGCGGAGAGATGACGGCGGCAAGGCGCGCTTTCCGCTCGGCGCTTCTCTTCGTTCCCGGCTCGCCCAGAAAACGATCGATCTCGCGGGAGCCGGCTTTCTCGCGAGCCTCGTTCCACAGGCGGTCGGCTTCCTCGGCCTCGCCTCGGGCCGAAGCCAGAACGCCGAGGTACAGCGCCGCTCTCGCTCGGATCTCCGCGTTCGCGCTTTCGTAGGCCGCGCGGAAGCCGCTCTCCGCGGAGGCCGCGTCGCTCCGCATCAGGGCCAGCATCGCTTTCTCGAGAGCCGCGTCCTCCCCCGTCAGCCGCTGGTAGAGCGCTTCCGCACGATCGAAAGCTCCGAGATCGCGCTCGAGGTTCGCGCGCTCCAGGAGCGCCCGCCGATCCCCCTCCGAGACTCCGTAGATCTCGAAGACCGAGGCGGCCGCGTCGAGATCCGCGCGCGCCTTCGACCACTCGCCGGCATCCGCCCGCAGAATTCCCCGCAGCAGAAGAGCCTCCGCTTCTCCCGCTCCGTCACCTCCTTCGCGGCTCAACGCCAGGCTCTCCTCGATTCGCCGGTCCGACTCGTCCCACCGCGCTCGCGCGGCCGCCTCCCGAGCTTCCGTCAGCAGCGCCGCCGCTTTCGCCGCCAGCTCTTCGCGGCGTTTCGTCTCCTCCCGGCTTTCGCGGATGACCTCTTCGGCTACCTCCCAGTGCGCGAAGGCCCCGTAGCCCCCGAGGCCGAGGAGGAGCAGCAGAAGGAAGGCGCCCCACCCCGAGCGCCGCGGCCTTTCGAGGACAAGCTCACCCGCGGCGGGCGCGGCCTTCTCGGACTCGATCGTCCGCTCGCCGAGCGCGAGAGGACGGTGTGGAGCATCCCCGCGGATTACTCTCTCGAGATCTTCCGCGAGCTCGGCTCCGTTCGCGCATCGATCCTTCGGATTCTTCGTCAGCGCCCGCGCGAGGACGCCGTCGAGCGCCCGGGGGATTCCGGAGACGGCCTCGGAAACCGGCTCGGGGTTCTTGAAGAGCACCTGGCGGGTGATGGCCGAGAGATCCGGACCGAAAAAGGCGGCCGGCCGGCGATGAGCGCGTACAGGAGCGAGCCGAGAGAGAAGAGATCGCTGCGGCCGTCGACCTCGTCGGCTTCGAGCTGCTCGGGCGACATGTAGTACGGAGTCCCGATCACGGCGCCGGTCTGGGTCAGGTGCGCGTCCCCCAGCTTGGCGATCCCGAAGTCGGCGATCTTCGGGGCTCCCTCGGGGGTGAGGAGCACGTTCGCGGGTTTGACGTCGCGGTGAACGACGCCTTCCCGGTGCGCGAAGTCGAGGGCACGGGCCAGGAGGACGGCGAGCCGCGTGGCCTCCTCCCAGGAGAGCCGGCCATCGCGCTCCATGCGGTCGGCGAGAGAGCCCCCGGTGACGAGCTCCATGGCGATGAACGGCACCGACGTACTTTCGTCGGTCGCGGCGTCGTGGGTGACGACGATGTTCGGGTGCAGGAGCTTCGCCGCGATCCGCGCCTCCTGGAAGAAGCGCGCCAGGAACGCTTCCCGCTGCGCAGGCCCGAGGGCAGGTGAGAGATCGACCGTCTTCAGGGCGATCTCTCGCGCGAGCACCGGATCGTAGCCCCGGTACACGATGCCCATGGTTCCGCGGCCGATGCGGCCGCGGATCTGGTACCGCCCCAGAGAGGGTATTTCCAAGGAACGAAGACCTCGATTGTCGGTGTTTCCCAACCATTGTATCAGGACGAACCGCGGCCGGTTTGGTATGATCGATGGAAACCGACAACCCGAATTTCCCGACGGAGGTGAGCCCCATGCCCTCGACTGCCAGCTGCGCGCGCTGCGGATACGAGCTCACGGGAGCGGGCGACTTCTGCTCCCGCTGCGGGGCCCAGAAGGACGCCGCTTCCTGGACGCAGCCGATCGAGATCGCCGGAGCCACGATTCAATCGAAGGCGGTCTCGGGAGGCGGGCTCGCCCCGGGAAAGAAGTACGCGCTCATCGTGGTGCAGGGCGAGGAATCGGGCCGGGTGATTCCCATCGAAAAATCGCGGATCACCCTGGGGCGGGCGGACTGCGACATCTCGCTCAAGGACCCGGAGCTCTCCCGCCAGCACGCGCTCATCTCCATCCATGGAATGAACGCTCGGCTCGAGGATCTGGGGAGCACCAACGGGACGTTCGTGGACGGAGAGCGCGTCGAGACCGCCGAGCTCTCGGATCGGTCGGAGTTCCGGATCGGTTTTCACGAGTTCGTGTTCGTGATGAGGGACCAGGATGTCGAATGAACTCGGTCGATCGGAGACGAGCGGAAGAGGCTCGACGATTCTCGTCGCATCGGCGGTGGGGGCGGCGATAGCCGTCGCCCTCCTCTACCTGCTTCTCTATCAGCCGCGGGTGAGAGAGCTCGAGGAAGCCAGGCGCGAAGCGAGCCTCTGCGTCCAGGAGCGCGCGACGCTGAAAGGGCGGGTGGCCGACCTCGAGTCGATGCTGGACGGGCTCCGGCGCGAGAGCGCCGAGCTCGCCGAGCAGATCCGGCTCCGCGAGGAAAGGCTGGCGCAGGCGCAGTCGACGCAGGACGAGATCGTGAAAAAGCTCCAGCGGGAGATCGAGAACGGCCAGATTCAGGTGGAGAGCCTCAGAGGCCAGCTTCGAGTCGACATGGTGGACGAGATCCTGTTCGACTCCGGCGAGGCGGCGCTGAAGCCCGAGGGGAAGGAAGTCCTCAAGAAGCTCGCCTCGGTTCTGGCGGGCTCCGACCGCCAGATCCGCGTGCAGGGCCACACCGACGACGTTCCCATCGTGGGCCGACTCGCGGAGACCTTTCCCACGAACTGGGAGCTCTCGGCGGCGCGAGCGGTGAACGTGGTGCGCTTCCTCCAGGAGGGAGCGAGCCTCGACCCCGCCGTGCTCTCGGCGAGCGCTCTATCCCAGTATCGTCCCCGGGTCCCGAACGACGGCCCCGACGGCCGCCAGAAGAACCGGCGCATCGAGATCCTTCTCGAGCCCAGCGTGGTGGAAACCGCGGCGACCCAGCCCGCGGAGCATTGATCACCCGGTGCCGGGATTCCTCGCTTCCGACCGATGGGCGAGCTCCGCGTAGGCGTAGATGAGCGCCAGACCGCGGTAGGGCCGCCATCTCTCGGCGAACCGGCGCATGTCTTTTTCGAGCGCGAGCCCGTCATAGCCGAGCATTCCCTGGGCGAGGTATTTCACGACGCCGAGGTCGCCTCCGGGAAAGATATCCATGCGTCCGAGACCGCGAAGGAGCGTGAACTCCGCCGTCCAGCGTCCGACCCCTTTGTGGGACGTGAGGAGCTCGATCGCTTCCTCGTCGGAGAGAGACGAGAGCCTCTCGTCCGAGAGCGCCCCGCTCGCGAACGCAGCCGCGAGACGCTTCAGAGTCTCCGCTTTCGCCTGGCTCAGGCGGAATCGCCTCAGGACGGAGACTCGCTCGGCGTCGACGGCGCCGGGCGAGGGAAACGAGTAATAGAGCCTACCGTCGAGCCGCGCCTTCCGGCCCAGATTCTCCGCGAGGTCCGACAGCATTCCATGGGCCAGCTTCAGGTGGATCTGCTGGGAGAGCACGATCTGGAGGAGGGTTTCCCAGGCGGTGAGCCGTCCGGCGACGCGCAGTCCCAGGTGTCGCCGGATGAGCGGCCCGAGCAGCGCGTCGGCTCGAAACCCGCGGTAGAACGGGCGCACATCGGTCGACGTCCCCAGCACGCGATCGAGCACCCGGTTCGCGAGCGCCTTCGCTTCGCGGGTCCGGGCTTCGGCTCCGGTGATCTCGATCACCAATCGCGCCCGCGACGGAGAGCCTTTCTGTCGCACGTCGAGAAAGAGCGGCCGGCCTCGCAAGAACAGGAGGCGCCGGTAGATACCCGCCTCGAACCGGTCGACGCTCTCGGGAAAGCGAGAAAAACGGGACAGCGTTCTCTCCAGGGAGTACGGGCCCCGGGGGGAAACGGAGTAGCGGACGCGGTCCCTCATGGAGAGAGAGATTAGCGCAGGAGGGGGAACTTTCCCGAGGGGGAAATCGTCTAAACCTTGTCGGAACAAAACAAACGGAGGAAAGAATGTACGCAGGCAATAGCTTCAGCCGTCGGCGTTCCGAGGGCTGGGTCGAGAGACGTCGGTACTTCCGGAAGCTTCTGGCGAAGATCCGGCCGGAGGTCGACGCGAAGTCCAAGGAGAAATCCACTGGCTCGTCCAAGTGAAAAGATTGACACGACGCTTCGGCGTCGCTTAGCTTCCATGCCCGAGGCAAGAACGCGGTGCGGGAGCTCCTTCAGGATGCCGCTCGAAGGGCGGCTTCCTACCTCGAAGGGCTTCCCACCCGTTCCGTCGAGCCTCTACCCGACTCGATAGCGGCGCTTTCCAAACTCCGGGTCCCGCTTCCGGAGCATTCCCTCCCCCCCGAACAAGTTCTCGCCCTCCTGGACGAGATCGGCTCGCCCGCTACCGTCGCCACCGCCGGTCCCCGTTATTTCGGTTTCGTGACCGGCGGGTCCCTCCCCGCGAGCGTCGCTGCCAACTGGCTCTCGGGCGCGTGGGATCAGAACGGTGCATTCATCGTGGGCTCCCCCGTCGCCGCCGCTCTCGAAGAGGTTTCCCTTTCCTGGATCCGCGAGCTTCTCGCCCTCTCTCCCGGGTGGGGAGGAGGATTCGTCACCGGAACCACGATGGGGAACTTCTCCGGCCTCGCGGCCGCACGGCACCAGGTGCTCTCGCGCGCGGGCTGGGACGTCGAGGGCCAGGGTCTGTTCGGAGCGCCCGAGATTCGGGTGATCGTCGGCGCCGAAGTGCACGCGTCTCTGTTGAAAGCCCTCGGTCTTCTCGGCCTCGGCCGGAAACGGGTCGTTACCCTTCCCGTCGATGGCAGAGGCCGGATGCGTGCCGAAACCCTGGAGCCGCGGTTTCTCGAAGGCCCCACCATCGTCTGTCTCCAGGCGGGAAACGTGAATACCGGCGCCTTTGATCCCATTCGCGAGATCGCGACGCGCGCGCGGGAGGCGGGCGCCTGGGTCCACGTGGATGGTGCGTTCGGCATCTGGGCCGCCGTCTCGCCCCGCACCCGGCATTTCACCGACGGCATCGACGAGGTGGACTCGATCGCCGCCGACCTCCACAAGTGGCTGAACGTACCCTACGACAGCGGGCTCGCTCTCTATCGCGATCCCACGGTCGCGCGGGCGGCTCTGGCCGTGACCGCCGCCTACCTCCCGCAGACGGACGAGCGCACGCCTTCCGATTTCACCCCCGAAGCGTCGAGGCGCGCGCGGGGGATCGACATCTGGGCGGCTCTTCTCTCGCTCGGCCGCGACGGGGTGAGAGACCTGGTCGATCGCTGCTGCCGTTATGCGCGCCAGTTCGCGTCGGGCCTCGAAGCGGCGGGGTACGAGATCCTGAACGAGGTGGAGCTCAACCAGGTGCTCGTCTCTTTCGGAAACGACGATGAGACGAGGGCCGTGATCCAAGCCGTCCAGCGCGACGGAACCTGCTGGTGCGGAGGCTCCTTCTGGCAGGGAAGAGCGGCGATGAGGATCAGCGTCTCCTCCTGGGCGACGACGGAGGAGGACGTGAAGCGGAGCCTCGACGCCATCGTCCGCGTCGCAAAGACGATAACGTAGCGCGAACCGACGAGAGATCGGCTAGGGCCGGCGAAGCGCCGCCATCGGATCGAGTCTCGCCGCCCGGCGGGCGGGAAGATAGAGAGCGAGCGCCGCCACCGCCGCGAGGACCAGAGCGACGGCGAAGAGCACGGTCGGGTCGGTGGGAGTCACTCCGAAGAGGAGCGTCTCGAGAAATCGCGAGACCGCGATCGCGCCGGCGACCCCGAGGGCGATGCCGATGCCCACGAGCCTGCAGCCGCCGGCCGCGACCATCGCCAGGATGTCCCCGGGCGTTCGCCCCTAGGGTCACCCGAAGACCGATCTCTCGCGTCCTGTCTCCCACGGTTTGACTCACCACCCCGTAGACACCGAGGCTCGAGAGAAACAGGGCAAGCAGGGCGAAGGCCGCGAGAAGCGTCGTCGAGAAGCCCCGATGGGCGAGGTTCATGCGCAACGGGAGGAAGAGAGCGCTCGCGCTCCCCCGCCTTAGCTCGGTTGGAGTGAGGCCTTCCGACCCCGCCGGGAGCACTCCGACCACGGTGAACGGCTCGCCGTCGACCCGTATCGATCGACCGAGGATTCCCGCATCACCGCCGAAGCGCCCCTGCCACAGATCGTGGCTCAGGAGCGCGACCCTCTCGGCGCCGGGCCGATCGTCGGAGGGTTCCAGCAGACGTCCGAAGAGCGGCTCGATTCCGAGAAGCGGCAGGAGGCTCGGAGTCAGCCGGCAGACGTCGACTCGCTCCGGCTCTCCCTCCCCCGTCAGGTTCACGGAAGGCCGCCAGTAGGCGCCGATGCCGTCGAAGAGCTCGAGCCCCGACCAATCGAGGAACTCCGGATAGGAGGCGGGAAGGTCCAGGAGCTGCGGCTGGATGTCGCGCACGAAGACCAGACGCTCCGAGTCGGGATAGGGGAGAGGTCGGAGGAGCACCGCGCTGAGGATGCTGAACATCGCGGTGTTGGCGCCAATCCCGAGCGCGAGCGTCGCGACCGCGACGAGAACGAAGCCGGGACTCTGGCGAAAGGAGCGAATCGCGGAGCGCAGATCGGAGACGAAGGGCATCACGACCTCCGCCCTTGAGACGAAGGCCGCGGCGGATTGGTTGCCCTAGCTCAGTACTTCGGGAGGCTCGGGTCGATGCGGTCCGCCCAGGCGAGGATACCGCCCTCGATGTTCCGGACCCGCTGGAAGCCGGCGCCCAGGAGGAACTCCGTCGCCCGGCCGCTCCGGGCGCCGCTGCGGCAGAGGACCGCGATGTCCTTCGCGGAGTCGAGCCGGCTCACTTCGTGGGGAAGTTTCCCCAGAGGGATCAGCGTCGCCCCTTCGATACGAGCGATGTCCCACTCGTGGGGCTCGCGGACGTCCAGGATGAAAACGTCTTCGCCCTCGTCCAGAGCCTTCTTCAGGGCTTCGACGGTAATCGTGGGAACTCCCATTTTCTTCTCCACCTCTCGCGCCTGAGGTATACCACAGAACTCTTCATAGTCGATGAGCTCGCGGATCCGCGGCCGCTCGCCGCAGATCGAGCAGTCGGGGTCCTTCCGCTGCCGGAGCTCGCGGAACTTCATCTGAAGCGCGTCGAAGACCAGGAGCCGGCCGATCATGGGCTCGCCGCGCTCGAGCACGAGCTTCAAGACCTCGAGAGCTTGAAGGGATCCCACGATGCCGGGAAGGACTCCGAGGACGCCGCCCTCGGCGCAGCTCGGAACCAGGCCCGGAGGAGGCGGCTCGGGATAGAGGCAGCGGTAGCAAGGTCCGCGCCGGGCGTCGAAGACCGACACCTGGCCCTCGAAGCGGAAGATGCTGCCGTAGACGTTGGGCTTTCCCGAGAGGACGCAGGCGTCGTTCACCAGGTATCGCGTGGGGAAGTTGTCGGTGCCGTCGACGATGACGTCGTAGTCGCGGAAGAGGTCGAGGGCGTTCTCCGAGGAGAGGCGCGTCTCGTAACCGTCGATACGGATATGGGGGTTGATTCCCGCGAGACGCTCCTTCGCCGCCTGGAGCTTCGGCCTTCCCACGTCCGAGGCCGAGAAGGTGACCTGGCGCTGCAGGTTCGAGTGGTCGACGACGTCGAAGTCCACGATGCCGAGGCGGCCGATTCCGGCGGCGGCGAGGTACATCCCGAGGGGCGCTCCCAGACCGCCCGCGCCCACGATGAGGACGCTCGCCTTCTTGAGCTTCGCCTGCCCCTCCATTCCGACCTCGGGCATGATGAGATGGCGGCTGTAGCGCTGGATCTCCTCTTTGCTGAAGGCGACTTCCCCTTCGACGACGGCGGGGCTCGCGGCCCCACCCGCGATCGAGGGCACGATACTGACGACGTCCGTCTCCGCGACCGCAGTGTCGAATCGAGCGAGCGAGCGGATGTCGTCCTCGTTCACATAGACGTTCACGAAGCTACGGAGCTTTCCCGAATCGTCGAAGAGGTGTTTTCGAAGATCCCGGTAACGATCCGTGAGGTTGTCGAGGAGATCGCGGACGAGGGCCCCTTCGATCTCGACCGCTTCCTTCTGGTCGGTATAGGGCCTGAGAGGCGTCGGTATGAGCACTTTGACGGGCATGGCTAAGACTCCTTCCGTTCGAGACTTTCCTCGAGGAACTCGCTCCGGTCCTCGGATAACACGAAGGACCGTATCTCCTTGGGCTCCCCGCCATCGACGGCTAGGATCACGTAAGAGAAGAAAGGAAACGCGTGCTCGAGGTCGTAGCGAGAGGGGTAGGCGGGGTGATCGGGGTGAGAGTGGTAGAAGCCGAGGAGCGTGAGTCCGCTCCGGCTCGCTTCGGCCTCGGCGCGTCGATAATCCGCAGGGGTAACGACGAAGCGGCGGTGCCGCTCGTCCTCGCGGGCGTTCACCATCGGGGACGCGCGCACGACGTGTCTTCCGTCCGCGGCCCCCCGTCCGTAGAGGACGCCGCAGGCCTCGTCGCGGTAGCTCTCCCGGCCATGGAGGCGGATCGACTCGAGGGCATCGTCAGACAAGAGGATCATGGCGAAAAGGTCCTTCGGAGAGCGAACGCGTGCCGCTATCCGGAAATACGGTAACCACGACGCCCTCCCGCAACCGCTCGGCGACGCGAAGGGCGGCCGTCAGCGCCGCCGCGCCGGAAACGCTCACGAGGAGTCCGTCCTCTCGCGCGAGGCGAAGTGCGGTCTCGTAGGCTTCCTCCGTCGTGACCGAAAGGCGCCCGTCGGCGAGGCTCGGGTCGTAGATGCGCGGCACCAGGCTCGAAGCCATGTGCTTCCAGCCCTCGATTCCGTGGAACGGTCCGTCGGGCTCGACGGAGACGCACTGCACCGAGGGGGAAAGCTCCTTGAGCCTCCGGGTGGTCCCGACGAACGTGCCGCTCGTTCCAAGTCCACAGACGAAGTGGGTCACGCGCCCTTCGGTCTGCGCCCAGATCTCGTTCGCCGTCCCCCGGTAATGGGCCTGCCAGTTCGCGTCGTTTCCGTATTGATCGGGATAGAAGTACCGGTCGGGATCGGTGGCGGCAATGCGGCGTGCCTCGCGGATGGCGCCGTCGGTGCCTTCGAGGGCGCTCGTCTCGACGATCTCCGCCCCGTAGCCCCGAAGCAGGAGCTTTCGTTCGAGGCTGGCGCTCGAGGGCACGCAGAGCTTCACGGGATAACTGAACGCGGCGCCTAACATCGCCAGGGCGATTCCGGTGTTCCCGCTCGTGGCCTCGAGGATGACCTTCCCCGGCCGGAGCTCTCCCGACTCTTCCCCGTGGCGAAGCATGCGAAGAGCGGCGCGATCCTTGACGGAGCCACCCGGGTTGAACCACTCGGCCTTCGCGAGTACCGCGACAGGGTCAAGATGGGACGCGAGCCGATTTATGCGGAGAAGTGGCGTATTTCCAATTAGATCGGGGATGGAGCGACCGTGCTCTCGCACCCCCGAGAACGGGGAAACGATAGGAGGAGTCGACATGGGGGTTCCATCACGGCCATCCTAGTAAACTCGGACTATTCTTGTCAAAATTAATTCAAGACCAGGGAAAAACATTTGGCTGCCACCTTCGATCAATGGGATGCCACCTTAGGGAGAGTCCCCGGCATGTCAGCCAGGACGAACCCCGTTACGGCGAGTAAAGCCATGGCGCGGCGGAGGTTGTCGGGTTCCACCTTGTCGAGAGTGTCGGCTTCGGTGTGGTGCCAGTCGAAGTAGTGGTCGCCCACGGTTCGCAGGCCGAGGCCGGGTACGCCTTCGGCCATCAGAGGTCCGATGTCGGCACCGCCGCCGCCCCGCGTCATTTCCGAGGCCTCGATTCCCGAGAGCAAAGCTCCAATCTGCCGCAGAGTCAGGAGCGCCTCGTCGTAGAGCGCGTCTGGAGCGTCCGCGGCGCCGGAGCGAAGGCCGAGCCCGAAGCCCACGGGCCGCTCCACACCGCCATCCATCTCGAGGGCGGCGACGTGGCTCGAAATCCCCGCTCCGAGGAAGTCGCGATACGCGCGCGCCCCCCGGAGACCGTTCTCTTCGTTCGTCCAGAGCACCACGCGAAGCGTTCGGCGGGGTGTGAGGCCCAGCTTCTTGAGCGTCGTCAAAGCCTGCCAAGCCGCGATGCAGGCGGCGCCGTCGTCGTGCGCCCCCTGGCCCACGTCCCAGGAATCGAAATGGCCCCCCATGACCACGACCTCATCAGGGTTCTCCCGGCCCCGGATCTCGGCGACGAGATTGAAGGACTCGGCGTCGGGAAGCATCCGCGCTTCCATCGAGAGCTCGACCTTCACCTCCTGGCCCGCCGCGATGAGCCGCGCCATCCACTCCGCGTCCTCGACCGTCACCGCCGCCGCGGGGATGGACGCCGAGCCCTCGTCGTAGCGAAGGGAGCCGGTGTGCGGTGTGTAGAGACTCCTGCCCGTGGCCGAGCGGACGAGGGCGGCGACCGCGCCCAGATCGGCGGCGCGGGAAGCCCCGCTCGCGCGGTAGCGAACCGTCTCCCCGTAGCCCTCCCAGGGAACCGCATAGAGGACCACCCTCCCCTGGACGGCCTCGCGGCCGAGCGCCGCCAGCTCCTCGAAACTTCGCACGGCGACGACGGAGGCGGTAACCGGCCCGCCGGGTGTCGCGACGCTCCCTCCCAGTCCCAGGATGGCGATCTCCTTCGCAACCGGAGACAGCACCCGTGCGCTCTCGCGACCGCGCACCCAGTGCGGAACTTGAACCGGCAGCTTTCGTACGTTGTCGAGCTTCTCCTCCTGCATCCGTTCGTAAGCCCAATCGATCGCCCGCTCGAGAGAGGTCGAGCCGCTCAGCCGGTGCCCGATGGAAGTCGTGAGGTGGGTGAGCTTCTCGAAGCCTTCCGTATCGGCCATCGTGGCCTCGAGAATCCGCTCGGCGGTCTCCCGGTAGGTTTCGGTGAGCGACTCCCGGGCGGCGACCAATCCCGGGAGCGATGCGACCAAGAGTGACGCGGCGAAGGCGCGAGAGAACATGCAGGTCTCCTTCGTGAAGTCGGTGATTCTACAACGACCGGCTCGCGCGAACTACGCACCGTGACCCATTGCGAAAACCGACCCAGATGCCTAGGATAAGACTTTTCCCGAAGGAGGACGCCATGAGGTGGACGAGCGGGGGACGCAGCGGAAACCTCGAGGATCGTAGGGCCCAGACCGGGGGGCGAATGGTGCGCGGCGGGGGCATTGGCTGCGGAACGCTCCTCATCCTCATCGTTCTGAGCGTAATATTCAAGCAGGACTTCCTCTCCCTTCTCGGTCCCGTCCTCATGACCGAAGAGTCGGGCGCGCCCGCGCCCTCGGCCGAGGCCGATTTCACGACGACTCCCGAGGAGGAACAGCTCGTGGACTTCATGTCCTTCGTCCTCGACGACCTCCAGGCCACCTGGCGGCAGGTTCTCCCGCGCGCGGGAACCGACTATCAGGACGCGCAGATGGTCCTGTTCCGCGACGCCATACGCTCCGCCTGCGGCACGGCGGGATCGGCCACGGGTCCGTTCTATTGCCCGGTGGACGGAAAGGTCTACCTCGACCTGAGCTTCTTCGACGAGCTCCACCGTCGGTTCGGAGCGTCCGGCGACTTCGCGCAGGCGTACGTCATCGCCCACGAGATCGGGCACCACGTCCAGAACCTTCTCGGCATCGAGCGCGAGGTGCGAAGGCTCCAGGGCCAGAACCCGAGCGCGGTGAACGACCTCTCGGTTCGCATGGAGCTCCAGGCGGACTGCCTCGCCGGCGTCTGGGGAAACTCGACGGCTCAGCGCGGAATCCTCGAGAGCGGAGACGTCGAGGAGGGACTGGCCGCCGCCGCCGCCATCGGGGACGATCGGATCCAGCGCCAGACGCAGGGCTACGTCGCGCCCGAGTCGTTCACCCACGGCTCGTCGCAGCAGAGGGTCGGCTGGTTCCGCAAGGGTCTTTCGACCGGCGACCCCGACGCCTGCGATACGTTCAGCAGCGACTCTTTCTGAGAACGTGGACCGGCGCGAGTTCCTGGCCGCAGCCGCCGCAGCGCTGGGCGCCGGCGCTCTCCAGAACCGCAACCGGACCCGTCTCATCCTCCTGGGGACCGCGGGCGGGCCGAGGCCGAAGGCGGACCGCGCCGCGACTTCCCAAGTCCTGCTCGTCTCCGGGCGTGCCTACGTCGTCGACTGCGGCGACGGTGTCGCGCGCCAGCTCGTGTCCGCGGGAGTCCCTCTCGACACCCTCGAAAAGATCTTCATCACCCATCACCACTCGGACCACAACGCCGACTACGGCAACCTCCTGCTCCTCGCCTGGGCGAGCGGTCTCAAGACACCGGTCGAGGCCTATGGACCCCCGCCCCTCGAGCGCATGACCCGCCTGGTCTTCGAGCTGAACCAGTTCGACATCGAGACCCGGATCCAGGACGAGAAGCGCGTGCCCCTGGCGCCTCTGGTCAGGGCGAAGGACATAACCGAGAGCGGTCTGGTCGTCGACGACGGTCGGGTCCGCGTCCGGGCGGCGCAGGTCTCCCATCTGCCGATCGAGCACGCCTTCGGCTATCGCTTCGACACCGAGGACCGGTCGATCGTGATCTCCGGAGACACCTCGTTCTCCAAGGACCTTCTCGAGCTCGCCCGCGGCGCGGACGTTCTCGTCCACGAGGCGCTATACCTTCCGGGGATCGAGAGAACGGCGGCGAAGGTAGCGAACGCGCCGGGGCTGCTCGAGCACATCGTCCGCGCTCACACCACGGTCGAGGATGCCGCCCGACTCGCCTCCGAGGCCGGCGTGAAGACGCTCGTGCTGTCCCACCTCGTGCCCTCGGACGACCCCCTGGTCACCGAGTCCGATTGGCTCTCCGCGGCCAGGCAGCACTTCGCGGGAGAAGTCGTGGTGGCGAGAGATCTCCTCGAGATCTGACGGCCTCAGACGGACCGGAGCGCGCCGCTCCGGATCGGCATACTCCGTATGCGAATCCCCGTCGCATGGAAAACCGCCGCCGCAATCGCGGGGGCGACGGCGATGATCGGAGTCTCTCCCGAACCGACCGAGGGCAGATCCGGCCGGTCCACGAGAATCACGTCCATGGGGACGAGATCCCGGGTGCGCGGCACCGGGTACATCGAGAAGCGCGGGTTCGTCACCCGTCCATTCTCGAAACGGATCTCCTCCTTGAGGGCTCCGCCGAGACCCATGATGATCCCACCCTGGACCTGAGCCATGAGGTTCCCCGGGTTCTGGATGGCGCCGCATTCGTAGGCCTCGACGATCTCTTCGACGACGATCTTGCCGCGCGAGGGATCGATCTTGACCGCCACGCAGGTGGCCACGTACGACCCTTTCTCGGTGCCGCAGGCGAGTCCGATTCCTCTCTTTCCGTTCTTCGACGGAAGCTCGCGGAGACGCTCCCGGTAGCGGAAGCGCTCCGCCGCTCTTGCGAGAACGTCCCGCAGGCGCGGCTCCTTCAAATGCGCGAGCCGGAACTCGAGGGGATCCACTCCCGCGGCGAAAGCGAGCTCCTCCATGAACGACTCGCGCGCGAAGGTATTCGCGGTCGCGGCGAGCGCACGGTAGGACCCCTGCCGCAGCGGCGCCTTGACGGGAACGTACCGTTCCCGCAGGTCCGCGAGAGCGTAAGGACTCTGGAGAGCCGCGGTGCCCGCGTTGTAGCAGGTGAAATCCCAACCGCTGATGGAGCCCGACGCGTCGAGTCCCCCCCTTGCCTCGATCAATGCCGCCGGACGGAAGTAAGCCCAGGTGAACTCTTCCTCCCGCGTCCAACGGAGCGAGACCGGTCGTCCCGCGGCGCGCGCGAGCTTCGCCGCCTCGACCGCCGCTTCGCCCGTGTGTTTGCCTCCGAATCCTCCGCCGGTATCGGGCACGATGACCCGCACTTTGTCCTCGGGGAGCTCGAAGGCTTTCATGAGCTCGTCTCGAACTCCGTGCGGCCGCTGTGTTCCGGTCCAGACCGTGAGCCCCGACTCCGACCACTCCGCCATCGCCGCCCGGGGCTCCATGGGAGCGTGCTGGATGTACGAGATTTCGTAGGCCGCCTCGATCTTCTTTGCGCCGCGCGCGACTGCCTCGTCCGGAGAGCCCTCCTCGCGGTTCCACTGCGGGCGAGGCTCCTCCGCGGTATCGACGTTGGCCTTCAGGTAGCGAAACAAGTCCCCCGTCGCCGGATGCGACGACTCCGACCACTTCGCCGTTCTCGAGAGCGCTTCGACCGCGAGCCGGGCGTCGAAAGACGTGGGGGCGGCGCAGCCGACGAAATCCCCGTCGCGCGAGACCACGACGCCCTCGATCCCGCGGGCCGCGCTCTCGTCGACGGAGAGAAGGCGTGCTCCGAAAGAGGGCGGCCTCAGAACCGCACCCCGGAGCATCCCCGGACGAACGATGTCGGAAGGGTAGCGGTGGGCGCCGGTCGCGACGTCGCGGCTCGTCGGCTTCAACGCCGTCTTGCCGAGGACCGTCCAGTCCGGGACCGGCCTGAGCTCGATGTCCGCCGGCACACGGGCCGCGAACGCGGCATCGACGTCGCCCGCGCGAGCGAGATCTCCGAGGGAGCAGCGGGCTCCGGTCTTTTGATCGACGATGTCGCCGTCTCGCACGGCGATTCGGCCCGCCTCGGGCTCGACCAGTCCCCACTTCCGCGCGGCGAGGCCAATCAATACCTCGCGCGCGGCCGCCGCGGCCTTCCGCACGTCGGGGACGGTGTACCCCGTGGTCCGGCTTCCGAACGTCCCGCCGTCATCGGGAACCCGATCGGTGTCCGCGAGAACCAGGCGCACGCGTTCCAGGGGAAGACGAAGCTCCTCCGCCGCCGCCTGGCCGAGCTGAGCGCGAGAGCCCTGTCCGACCTCGACCTTGCTCGAGAACACGGTGACGATGCCGTCCTCTCCGACGTGAAGCCGCGCACTCAGGGTGGGCCCGAGATCGTCCTCTTCCGACGCCTCCGACCGCGCGGGGTCGATCGCCGCGGCGACGACGAAGCCGGCTCCCAGACTTCCGAGGAACCCTCTGCGGGTCCAGGCGAAACGGTAGGGCGGCGCCGCCGACAGCTCGAAGCGATCCGGCTCGAGCGAGTCGGCCTCTTCAGTCCGCTTCATGGGTCCACTCCGCGAAGCTTCGCCGCCGCCAGCTCGACGGCGGCGAGTATGTTCGGATAGTTGCAGCAGCGACAGAGGTTCCCGCTCAAGCAGTCGGAGACTTCGTTCAACGTCGGCATCGACCGCGTCTTCAGAAACGCTACGGAGGTAAGAATCATTCCCGGAACGCAGTACCCGCACTGCATCGCCTGCTTCTCGATGAAAGCTTCCTGAACCGGGTGGAGAGCGCCGTCGCGCGCGAGCCCTTCGATGGTCAGGATATCCCGGCCTTCGGCGTGGGACACCGGAGTGAAGCAAGAGGTCACGGGGTTTCCGTCGACGAGAACGGTGCAGGCGCGGCAATGGCCCTCGCCGCAGCCGTACTTCGTCCCGGTGAGCTCGAGGTCCTCTCGCAGGACCTCCAGGAGAGGTCTTCGGGGATCGGTCGAGACCTCGCGGGTCTCGCCGTTCACCCGCAGAGTCATGGCCTTCTTCACGAGCACCTCCGCGGCTTTCAATCCAGCTTACTATGCCACGTTTCCGGGGCCCGAGCCATCCGGGGCGACATGGTAGTCTACGCCTCGGTGCGCCCCTTGAACCTCCAGCACCTGCGCGAGCTCGCGCTTCTGTTCCTTCGCCTCGGCGCGACCACTTTCGGTGGACCGGCGGCCCATATCGCCGTCATGGAGGACGAGAATCGTCCGCCGCCGGAGCTGGCTCGACCGGCAGGAGTTCCTCGACCTCCTCGGCGCCACCAACCTCATCCCCGGCCCGAACTCGACGGAGATGGCGATTCACATCGGCTATCGGCGCGCGGGCCTCGCGGGCCTGGCTGTGGCCGGCATCTCCTTCATCCTGCCCGCGGCCCTCTTCACTCTCCTCCTCGCCTGGATTTACGTGCGCTATCGGTCGATTCCCGCCGTCGAGACGGTCCTGTACGGGGTCAAGCCGGTCATCATCGCCGTCGTGCTCCAGGCGATCTGGGGGCTCGGTCGGACCGGGATCCCGACGAGACGGCTTCTTTTCGTCGCGATCTTCGCGCTCGTCGCGAACGCCCTCGGAATGAACGAGCTCCTCGTGCTCTTCACCGCGGGACTCCTCTCGGTCGCGACCTTGGGCTCCTCGAGAGCCCGCGCCCTGGGGCTGCCCCTCCTGCTCCTGCCTTCGGGAGCGGCCGCCGTGAGCACCGGGTCGATATTCCTGCTCTTCCTCAAGGTGGGATCGGTCCTGTACGGGAGCGGCTACGTGCTTCTCGCTTTCCTGCGCTCCGACCTCGTCGTGCGTTATCGATGGCTCACCGAGGCCGAGCTCCTCGACGCGGTCGCCGTCGGCCAGATCACCCCGGGACCGGTGTTCAGCGTGGCCACGTTCATCGGGTATCTCCTGAACGGGTTCGGGGGAGCGGTAGCCGCGACCGTGGGCATCTTCCTTCCGGCGTTCCTCTTCGTCGCGGTGAGCGGACCTCTGGTCGCGCTTATTCGCCGATCTCCCGCACTCGCGGCGTTTCTCGACGGGGTCATCGCCGCCTCGCTTTCCCTGATGGCGGTGGTCGCGTTCGAGCTCGCGAAGGGCTCGCTCGTGGACATGGGAAGCGTCGCGATCCTTCTGGCGAGCGCCGTCGCCCTGCTGCGGTTCCGCGTGAGCTCGAGCTGGCTGATTCTCGGAGGCGGCCTGGTTTCCGTTCTCGCCAAGAGTCTCGGCTGATATCCTCCGGGAATGGATCCCATCGCTCACACCCTGGTCGGCGCGACCCTCGCGAAGAGCGGTCTCGAGAAGAAATCGGGATTCGCCTTCGCGGCGCTCGTCCTCGGCGCCAACCTTCCCGACATCGACGGGGTCACCTACTTCATCGGAGGAGACCTCGGGCTCTACTTCCGCCGCGGCTGGACCCACGGTCTTCCGGCGGTCGCCCTTCTGCCCTTCGTCCTCGCGGGAGCTCTTTTTCTCCTGGATGGACTCCTCGGAAGGGGACGGGCTCGTTTCTGGCCTCTCTTCTGGCTCAGCCTTCTAGCGGTCGCGACTCATCCCACTCTCGACTGGCTGAACAACTACGGGATGCGCTGGCTCATGCCCTTCGACGAGCGCTGGTTCTACGGAGACACCCTTTTCATCATCGACCCCTGGATCTGGCTCGGCCTCGGCGGGGCGCTCTTCCTGGTGACGTCCACGGGCGTCCTTCGCCTCGTCGGATGGCTCCTCGGCGCGATGGCACCCTGCGCCATGGTCTTGATGGGGATGCCTGGCCTCCTTCCGGCGAAGCTCCTGTTCGGAACCGGTCTCCTCGGGCTCACCGCCGCGCGAGTCCTGGGAATCCCACGGAAGCCATCGGGGGGCGAGCGCCTGCACCGGGGGGCGCTCGCACTCGTCTCGACCTACGTGCTCCTGATGGTGGCGTCTTCGGCGCTGGCTCGGCGATGGACCCTCGAGAAGCTGGAGAAAGAGGGCCACGACGTGGAGAGGCTCATGGTGGGCCCGACCCCGATGTCGCCCTTCACCCGGGACGTGGTCTTCTCGACCCCTTCGAGCTACCGCTTCGGTTCGCTTTCGCTTTGGCTTTCGCCGAAGCTCACGCTTTCGCCGGAAGAGATCCCGAGAAATGAGGACTCGCCGCTCGTGGTCCGCGCCCTGCGGCAACGTGAGGTGAGGGGGTTCGCGGCCTGGGCGCGTTTTCCCTGGGCGGAGATCGTGGAAGAGCCGGAAGGCTTTCGCGTCACCCTTCGGGATGCGCGTTACGCCCGCAGTCCCCGTGGCGGCGGATTCGGAACCGCGGTGGTGCTTCTAAGGCGCTGACGACATCACCGCTGTCCGGGGAATTGCGACCGGCGTCGCCATGAAGTCTCCCCCGGCGAAGATGTCCTTCAGGTGGGCGAGCGTCGCCGCATCGTAGACCCGGATCTGGTCGCCGACGCCACTGATGTAGAGCTTCGTTCCATCGGCGGAAACGATGAGCGCGTTGTTGGTGCGTCCTTGCTCCACACCCTCCACCCGCTTCACGATCTTGCGGGTATCCATGTCGATCGCGATCACGTCCTCGACCCCGCCGTAGGCCCGCTTTCGATCCGAACTGAGCGCGAAGAGTCCCACCTTCACGTCGGGACCGAGCTCGAAGCTCTCGACTTCCTTCTTCATCACGTCGATCTGTAGGACTCCCAACGTCGTCTTCTTCAGGAAGGGGTCCTGGGTCCGGTAAAGCCCGTAGTAGACGCCTGGGGCCTCCTCCATGAGCCGGGCGCCTCGAAGGGGGCCGTAGCCGGCGAGGAGGGGCTTCGAGAGAGTGATGGTGGAGACGAGCTGGTTGTCGGAGACACGAATCTCGTGGATGTCCCGGCCGAAGAGGAAGATCGAGCTCCCATCGGGCGAGAAGTGGATGTTCGGACGGAACCCCCCCGGCCGGACCTCCTTGGGCATCTGAAACGAGTCCCGCAGGCGTTTGTTCTCGAGGTCGTAGACGAAGACTTCCGACTCCTCGGGCAGGAAGCGATCGATCTCGAGGACCACGGGCGTCGCTACGAGATACAGGAGCGTTCCCGCCGGGTTCACGGCGACGTTCGCGATCCGGATCTGGCGCGATTGCGCCGAGAGCTTCACGGTATCGACGACCTCCCGCTTCTTGAGGTCCACGACCTCGATCGCTTCCATGCGATCGGTCACGAAGTAGAACTTCGAGAAGTCCGGGGAGTGGGTCGAGTTGGTGGCGGCGCCGTACTTGAGGGCGATGTCGCCCACGAACTCCTCCGTCGCCTCATCGAAGAGTCGGAGCCGGTTCGGCCAGACGCCGAAGAGGTGGAGCTGCGACGCCTTCGGGTCCGCGGGGGGCGCCGCCGTCGCCGACGGGCGCGAGGAGAGCGTCAGCGCAGCCGCGGCAAGAACGAGCCCCGCCCTTCGAAGGCTCACGGAAACACCAGGTCCAGCTTCCGCCAGTCCTGGGTCGCGCTGCCGCAGCCCGAGTGCCAATCCGGGTTGTTGTTCAGGTAGTCGGGAACCTGCGCCGGCCAGTAGCAGGTCTTGTAACAATCGTAGAGATCCCGCTCGACGGGCTGGCAGAGCCCGGCCGGAGTCCCGGCGGCGTCGACCTCCCACCCCGGGGAGAAGATCGTGGTGCAGCCCGCCGGGTAGTGTGGCGGCGGCTCCTGGAGGCCGCGGACTTCCCCGCCCTCGGCATCGATGCGCTCGAACATGGCTTCCGCTTTGCGATTGACCGCTTTGAGATGTTTCATGACTTCGGTTTCTCCTACGCTGCTCGGCTTCTGTCGAAACGTTCCAGGAACGCGGGATTCCCTTCCAGGATTCTCGCATAACTCCGGAGCGTCAGCTCGGTCCAGCTCCGGATGTAGTCGCAATAGTGCAGGTTGGGTTGGAATCGGTCGCCGTATCGAACCTGGGCCTCGTGATAGCAGCCGCCCGAGCAGAGGCTTCGCGCCCAGCAGGTATGGCAGTCGGTGCGGTTGTCGAGGTGGCCTTTCGCGAGGTGCTCGGTTCTCTTCCCGGCATCGATTCCCGTCGACACGTGTCCAAAATCGTGATCGCCCGCGCCCGCGAACCGGTGGCAAAGTCCGAGATCGCCGCCCGGCGCCACCCCGAGAAGCCCGACGCCCGCGCCGCAGGGATAGGCTTTCGAGACTCCCTGGTGCACTTCGCCCATCATGTCGGCCAGGTTGGCGAAGCCGGTGTAGTGGTTGCGGAGCGCGCCCTCCACGTACTCCTCCGAGAGGATCTCGAACTGCTCGAGAAGCCGCGTGAATCCCCCCTCGTCGATCGAGTAGTCGCGGCCCGGCGACGACGTGACGGGCGCGAACCCGACCTCGTAGAAGCCCATCTCGTCCACGAGATGCTGCCGGGTGCGGAGGAGGTCGAGGGTCTTCGAAGTGACGGTGACCCGGGCTCCGATCGGACGGCCGCGATGGACCTTCAGAAGCTCCCGGATCCGTGGGGCCACGACGTCGTAGCTTCCCATGCCGGTCGAATAGACCCGCATGCCGTCCTGGTAGTCCTTCGGGCCGTCGATGCTGACCGTGACCCCGATGTTGTTCTCGGCGAGCCACTGGACGATGGCGGGCGTCAGGAGCGTCGCGTTGGTGGTCAGGCTGAAGTCGATGAACCGACCCTCTTCGGCGGAGCGCTTGCGGGCGTAGGCCACCGTCGGTTGGATCACTTTGAAGTTGAGGAGCGTCTCGCCCCCGAAGAAAGTGAGCTGCAGTTTCTGGCCCTTCTTCGACTGCGCGATGAGAAGGTCCACCGATTGGCGGGCGATTTCCTCGTTCATGACGCTCGCCGTTTCGGCTTTGGCGAGCCGGTCGTCGCCGTACTCGTAGCAGTAGCGGCAGGCGAGGTTGCAGCTGTTGGTGACGTTGAGGACCAGGGAGCTCAAGGGCGGCGGCGCCAGGGCGTCTCCGCTTGAAGGCTTCGCCGGCATCGGAATCAGCGCCGGACCGGGACGCTGGACGGCTCCGACGTGCGCGAGCTCGCGCAGCACCTCCGCCTTCGCCGGGTCGGCCGCGAGCTCGGCCAGGGGCTTCGGTCCGCCCTCGAGGGCATCGAGTACGAACCGCGCGTCGGCATCGAGCTCGACGAAAATCGACGACGGCACGAGGAAGGCGTAATGGCGTCCTCCCACCTCCATCCGATGCATCTCCGAACGGTAGACCAGGCTCATGGAAAGACCTCTTTGAAGTCCCAATAGGTATAGATGGGAGGGGCGACGATGAGGTGCGCCCGGCCGTGAAGCGGGCGGGTCGACCCCGGCGGGGTGTAGCTCGCGACCGCCCATACGTCGCCCATGTTGTCGGTCCCTCTCTTCCGCTCGGGATTCGGTCCGTCGATATTCGGCGTGAAGAAGCCGTTCGCGTCGATGGCCCCCACGTACCGCAGATCCTCGTCATCTTGGATGACGTGATATTCCTCGAGGCTCCAGGTCGGCGTGACCACGTTGAGCTCGACGTCGTCGGCGGTGAGGGGCTCGCCGTCGGGGCCGTTTCCGAAGCCGACGGCCTCGAACTGAATGAACTGCTTTGCGATCGCCCCCCCGCCGGTGCGGGCGAGGCCTTCCTGCGGCCGCACCTGGACGTAGTCGATCCGGTCGTAGACCGCGAGAGCGTCGAGGGCCGTCGTTCCTCCGACACGGACGTTTCGCCGGCCCGGAGGCGCATCGGATTGGACCGAGACCTCGATCTCGATTCGGTCCGGCATCTGCGACTTGATGCGGGTAACGCTCAACCCCGGACCGAGATCGATATCGCCCGGGGCGACGGACGCGGGGAAGTTCGCGCCGGCGATGCGGAGCGTCGCCGCGGCGGAGCCTTCCGCCGGCGCCGCGACCGCCTTGGGGGAGACGCCGGCGATGCGCGCGTCGGAGAGGAGCCGGACCATCCGTACGTCGAGGCCGAGCTCTCCGTACTCACCCCTGAAGAATCGACCCTCGAGAGTGCTGCCGTCGTCCGAGAGGGACAACACCTCGCGCTGGTCCAGGAGCGCCGTTCCTTCCGATCGGCCACGCCAGGTGAGATCGGTGTAGAGCACTCCCGTCCCCGTTCGCTTCTCCGCCTTGCCGTCCGCGAGAGTGATGTCGGCGCGGGTAGCGAATCCCGCGGCGGTCTTCTCGAAGGTCACCGTTCCCGAGACGAGCCCCTTCGTCGGCTGATGCGAGGCGAAGAGCCACTTTCCCGAAAGGTCGCGGGCACTCTTCTTCGCGCGATATTCCTTCCATTCGGCGGTCTCGAACGCGTAGTTCTCGGCGAGCCAGTCGAGAACCCGGTCGACGCGCCACCTTTCGTCAGGAGGTCCCGCGGTCGTGGGCGGGGCCGCGGACCGCGCACGAGGGGCGTCGTCCCCTCCCTGCTCTCCCGGGGGCGACCCTCGAAACGTCTGGTACTCGATGATGGGAAAGTAGCCGAGGTGCATCCCCTTCAGGAGCTGCCATTCCTCCTTGGTTCGCCGCTGGCTCAGGTACCATGCGGCGAGATGACAGCGGTTGCAGGTCTCGCCGACCTCGTCGTTCACCGCTTTCTCGAGGGTCGGCCGCTTCTCCGCGCGATAGAAAACGGCCCGCGCCTCGGCGGGCGCGAGGCCGTGGTCGTCTCCCAGATAGCGGATGATCCCCTTGGCCTGCTCGGGCGTGAGCTGCACCCGGCCGGTCCGCATCATCCTCTTCAGCGTCAGCTCCCAGGCCTCGGGAGTCTTTCGCTCGTAGGAGATCCGGGTCATCCTTCCGGCGTCGTCCTGCTCGTGGCAGGCGCCGCAGGCGCTCTTCACGAGGTCGCTTTTCACCGGAATTCCGACGGTGGCGTCGGCGGCGAGCGCCGAGCCGACTCCGAAGGAAACGAGAAACAGAGGAACTTTAAGAAAGGCGCTCGGCCCCACAGAGACCTCCTCGAGGAAAAACCGACACATCTTATCAGTCTGTTGCGCAAATGTTCAAGATGCTGAGCAGCAACGGGAAGTGGAGCCCTTTGCGTTTGATTCCCCTTCTTCCAGGCGTTTGGCCGAGAGGTATCTCTACGGGTTGCGCCACCACTTCAATATCGGCAGCCGCGCTAGAATGAATTGTCGCCGGCGAAGCCAATTTCGATGACAGCCCTTATGCGACGGTTCGCCCGACTCCTGGCGATCTTCCTCATCGCCTCCGCACTGCTGTTCGTCCTGGTCCATACGGCACCCCTCAAGCGAGCGGCGTCTCGCGCGGCAGTGGCCCTCGTCGAGAGGTCTCTGGGGGGCTCGGCGGCGTTTCAAGTCTTCGACTACCGGCTTTGGCGCGGCGAAGTGCGGGTCGAGGGTTTCTCCTGGACGTCGGAGGGGAAGGCAGTGCGTGCGCGCGAGGTCCTGATCCTCCTCTCTCTCCGCGGGTCGGTCGAGGTCCGAGTCGCCGAGCCCGACGTCCGGATCACGCTTTCGGGATCGGCGGGCGACGAAGAGGCGGGGCTTCCCGGAGTCGTCCTCGGCGCCCGGCTCACGATCGAGAACGGGACGGTTCGCATCGAGTGGCCGCAGGAGAACCGAGCTCTCGAGCTCGGTTCTATAGACGCCGTGCTCGTTCCGGAGGGAGCGTTCTCGCGAGCGACGCTCGAAGCCGCGACGGGCCGCTTTCGAGACGGCGACCTCGACGTCGGCTTCGGCCCCGCCCGTGCCCGCCTCCGTCTGGGATCGACCAGCATCGAGATCGACGAGGCACGAATCTCGAAGGACGGATCTTTCGTCACCGCCTCGGGATCGCTCGCGCCCCTGTCCCCTCTCGGGGCCGACCTTCGTTTCGAGCATTCGATCGAGGGCTCGCTTCTCTCGACGTTCGACCCTCGGATCGCGCTCGAAGGCGTCCTCGAGGGGGAAGGGGCCCTCCGGCGCCGCGCGGGCTTGGAGGACGAAGGCGAAGGCGTTCTCCGGGCTCGGACCGTCTCCGTGAGCTCCATCGGGCCCTTCGCGGCCGAGGCGTCGTGGCGCTTCGCGGGGGATGCGGGGGGCGCCGACGTCTCGTTCGAGAGCCCGGAGTCCGGCCACCTGGCGCCGCTCTCGAGCCGGATCTCTGGACGGCTCGCGCTCTCGGTCGAGAATCTGGACTTCGAGAACGCGCGCGGCGAGGGGGTGATTTCCTTGCAGGCTCCCGCGAGAGGCGGTCCTTCCGGCATCCCTCTCCGCGGAGACGTCGCCATTCGAGTGGAAGGGAGGCAGATTGCGTTCACGGCGCAAAGGCTCACCGTTCCCGGAGCGGAGATCGAAGCGTCGGGAACCATCGGCGAGTCCATCGAGGCTCGGTATCGCGCGAGGATCGAAGACCTCGGCAAGGTCGCTCCGCTTTTCTCTGTCGCCGGAATTCGACCGTCTCCACTCCCCCTTCGAGGTCGTCTCGACCTAGAGGGGACGGTCGAAGGCCCGATCGGAGCCCCTTCGATCGAATCGGGGATCGCGAGCGACGCGGTCGGCATCGGCGAGGCGACGTTCGCGGTGACGGGCCGCGCCGCCTTCCGCGGGTCTCGGGTCGAAGTTGTCGACCTGACGCTCCGGGGGGCGGAGGAAGGGTCGATCGTCGTGAACGGCGCGATCCCCACGAGCCCCGGTGGCGGAGCCTTCACGCTCGACGCCAGAATCGAGAGTCTTCCTCTCGCCGGAGTCGCCGAGGCGATCTCCTCGGGAAAACTCACCGCGTCTCTCGCGGTGTCCGGGGAGCTCTCGCGGCCGGAAGTCGAGATCTCGTTTACGGCTTCCGATTCTCGCCACCGCGAACGGCCTTCTTGCCGACGTCCGCGGCGAGGCGCGAAGCCAGGGTTTCGCGGGCGAAGCCGAGCTTCACATCGAGAACGTCTCCTTCCAGGGGAAGCCACTCCCGGGAGCCACGGTAGCGATCGAATCCGACGGCATTACGGCCCGGCTCTCGACGAGGTTCGACGACGGCTCCGAGATCCTCGCCGCTGAGGTGGGTTTGAGCGCTCCGTATCCTTTCGAAGCGGCGCTTCCCCTGGAGAACATTCCCTTTGCAAGAGTCCGGGAGTTTTTTCCGGCGCTTGCGGAAGCGGGGATGGAGCTCGAGGTCTCGGGCCGGGCGCGCGTTCGAGGCTCTGTCTCCGACATCGAGGCGTTTCGCTACCGCGTGGACGCGGAGCGGGTTCTCGCCGTGTACCGCGGGATCGCGCTCGGCGCCACCTCGCCCTTCGTCATCGAAGGAACCCGCGAGGGATTCTCCGTCTCCGATCTGACGCTCGTCGGCGAGGACACCGCGATTGGAATCGACGGCATCGTGCCTCTATCGCGGGACGGGAGCGTCGTGCTGCACGCCCGCGGGGCTTCGCGGCTCGAGCTCCTGAGGCCGTGGTTCCCGGAGTCCGAGCTCTCGGGGCGAGCGAACGTCGATATTCGCGTGGAGGGAGCTCTCCCCGACCCGTGGCTTCGCGGGGAGCTGAGCCTCGAAGGAGCGAGCGCGCGCTTCGGCGAGATTCGGGTCGAGAAGGTCGAGGCTCGAGCCAACTGGAGCGACCGCGCTCTGGTGCTGGAAGCGTTGTCCGGGGAAACGCTCGGCGGAAGGTTCAAGGTCTCGGGCGAGCTTCCGCCCCAGCTCCTCGACGCCTCGGCGCCGGCACGGATCCGCTTCGAGGCGACGGATTTGCAGCCTCTGAGCCTCGCCGGCACTCTCGAGGGGGCGGACCTTCGGATCGCCGTCGACGGCGAGCTTCAGGGCTCGGGCACGGATCTGTCTCTCTGGCAGGGTCGAGGGTCCATTCGAAGCGTGCGCTTCGGCACGAGGGGCTTCGAGATCGCGAACGAGGCGCCGGGCTCGTGGTCTTTCGAGAGCGGGAGGCTCCTGGTGTCCGATTTCCGCATGGCGAGCGGCGAGACCCGCCTCGTCCTCGAGTCGGAGGTGCAGCCGTTTCCCGGTCCGCTCACCTTCCGCGCCCGCGCTTCGGGCCGGGTGGACCATGAGTTCTCGAGGCTCTTTCTGCAGGATCTGGGCCTGACTTTGACCGGCGTCACCGACCTGGACTTGCGGGCGGAGAAGAACGGAGACGAGCCGCTCGACCTGTCCGGACGGGGCTCGTTCACGAACGCCCGCCTCGTCGTGCGGGAGCCCCCGATCGCATTCACGAACGTGGCAGGAGAAATAGAGCTCTCGGGAAGCTCTATATCCATCACCCGGCTGACGGCGGACGCCGGCGGCGGAAAGATCGATGCCGAGGGATCGCTCACCCTCGAGGGCGTTGCGCTCGGCAACGTCGACCTCCGCGCCACGGCTCGCTCCGTCCGCCTCAACTATCCCGAGGGCCTGCGCAGCGAAGTGAACGGCGATTTCCGGCTGCGAGGCCGTCCGGATCGCCTGCGCCTCACCGGGGACCTGGACCTCGCGCGGGCGCTCTTGAGCCGGGATATCAGCGTCGAATCCGAGCTCCTGCAGTCCCTGTCCCGGGTGAGCACTGCCTCCGCGCCGAGCCCCTTCGCCTCGAAGGTCGACCTCGAGCTCCGCATCAGCGCGGCGGAAGCGTTCCGCATCGACAACAACCTCGCCCGCATGGAAGCCTCGGTGAACCTGACTGCGTCCGGCACGGTCGCCGCACCGGAGCTCTCCGGGATCGCCTCGGTTCGTCCCGGCGGCCGGTTCCGGTTCGGGGGAAACGAATATCGGGTCGAGACCGGCCGCATCCTGCTTCGCGACTATCCCGTGGGACCTCCCGAGCTCGACATCACCGCGCGCACGTCCGTCGGACAGTACGACATCCGCCTGGTGTTGCGAGGGCCGACCGACAACCTCTCGACCGAGCTCACGTCGGAGAGTCATCCCGAGCTCTCGCGCGGCGACGTCGCCTCGCTCCTCATCACCGGAAGGACCCTGGGAGAGATCTCGAGCGCGAGCCGCGACATCGTGTCGAACCGCATGGTCTCGTACCTCGGAGCGAGTCTCGCGGATCTCGCTAAGCTCGGAATCGGCGAAGCGCTTCCCTTCGAGATCGTCACCGTCGAGCCCTCCCTCATCGCGGGCGAGGCCGATCCCGGAGCCCGATTCACCATCGGAGCGCGCTTCAACAATTCCCTGTCGCTGGTGTACTCCATCGGCCTCGACAACGCGGAGAACCAGATCTGGGTAATCGACTACGAGCTTCCGCGGCGAATCCGGACGCAGGTCGTGCGCGACGAGGACAACGAGTACACATTGGGACTTTCCCAGGAAATCCGGTTCGACGTCCGCGATCGATCGAGGGCCACCGCTCGGAAGGAAACGATCTCCGACGTGATCGTCAGGTTCGAGGACGGCACATCCGGAGCGACGGAAGAGGAGCTGCGGAACCTCCTTTCCTCGAAGTCCGGCGACGCGTTCGACTACTGGAAGATCTGGGAGAAGGCCGAAAAGGCTCGCGGGGAGCTGCGCTCGCAAGGATACCTGGAGGCGATCGTGGACGTGTCCACGGCGGCGAGGGAGAACGGGGGCATCGGCGTCGAGTACCGCATCCGGGTCGGACCCGAGGTGAGTTTCGCGTTCCCCGAAGACGAGCCCGACGGGTCACTGAAAGAAGCCCTCGAGAGCGCCTGGACGGGAGAGGCGAGCGACTCGTTCCTCACCGTCGACCTCGCGAACCTCGCTACCGGGAGGCTCTTCGAGGACCGTTACTTCACGGCGACCGCCGAGATCACCACGGAGAGAAGCGATCGGGAGCTCCTGGTGAAGGTATTTCTGGAGCGCGGACCTCGGGGAAGAAACGTCGTGGTCGACGTCACCGGTAACGAGGCCGTAGAGGATTCTTTTCTCCTCGCGACGCTCCCGAAGCCGCGCTCGGCGGCGTTTCACGATCTCCTCACCACGAAGCGATCGCAATTGAAGCAGGTCGTGGCCCTTCAATACGCATCCCTGGGCTTCGTTTCCGCTTCCGTCGCCGATCCCGAGACCGCATTCGACGTGGGGACGGGAGACTACCGCGTCACCATCCCGGTAGTGGAAGGCAAACGCTTCCTCGTGGGCCGTATCGAGCTCGAGGGGGTGCCCCCGGAGGACGAGGCGGAGCTCCGATCGAGGCTCTCGCTCAGGGGGGGCGAGCCCTTTCGGGTCCAGTCCTTCAGCCAAGATCGCGCGGCGGCGGCGGCGTTCTATCGCGAGCGCGGATTCGTCGACGTCGAAGTGGAAGCGACGATCATGGAGCGGGAGGAGAGCGTCGAGCTCGGGGTGAGGATCGTAGTGAGGCCCGGGCCGCGGGTGATGGTGGCAGACGTCGAAGTCCGCGGCAACGACATCACACGCGAGAGCGTCATCCGGCGGGAGGTCAAGCTGACCCCCGGCGCCCCGCTCAGCGCGTCGGCGTTGAGGGAGACGGAGAGGGGTCTCTACGAGCTCGGAGTCTTCCAGTCCGCGGAAGTGGTAGTGGAAGAGCCGCACGAGGCCCCGGCCGAGGCCACCGAGCCCTCGAGCCGCGGGGTCCGCATCGCCGTCGTCGAGACCCAGGATCTCGAGCTCGACTACGGCGGGCGCGCCTCGACGGACGGATTCTTCGAGGTGCTCACCGAGCTCCGGGCGCCGAACCTCTTCGGGCGGGCTCAGCACGCGGGCCTCCGCGCGCTCGTCGGGAGCGAGAGGAAGATCTTCCGGTTCTCGTACCACAGCCCCTATCTCTCCCGGTACCGGCTGGACACGGACTTCTGGGTCGAGAGAAGCATCGAGCACGAGGCCATCGAGCCGCTCGCCTTCACCGACCGCATCTGGACGTTCACCGCGCAGCAGACGCGACCCGTCACCGAGAAGATCGACGCCCAGTGGAGCTACACGTTGCGGCGGACCGTCACCGAGCTCGAAATGTCCGATTTCGACCCGGCTTCCACGAAGCGCAGCATCGTCACCGGCTCGCTCATCGGGGACCATCGGGACAACATGCTCCTCCCGAGGCGGGGGCGCCTCTGGTTGCTCACGGGCCAGGCCGCCCCCGAGTTCCTGGGTTCCAACGTGAACTTTACGAAGATCTTCGCGCAGCTCTTCACTTACGTTCCTCTGACCGGAAGCGTCGTCTGGGCCTCGGGCTATCGCGTGGGCGCGGCGAACGGCTTCGGCGAGCCGCTTCGTCGCGAAGACGGTTTCCGCGCCGGTGGACCCAACTCGGTGCGGGGCTTCGAGCAGGACTCCCTCGGCCCCATCGATATCGCCGTGCTCGGAGGGGGCGGGCTCGCCGTCTTCAATCAGGAGATCCGCTTTCCCCTCTGGTGGCGGCTCCGGGGCGCCGGCTTCTACGACGCCGGAAACGCGTTCGAGAATGCCTCCGACATCCGGTTGTCGGAGCTGAGGCAAAGCGTAGGCGTTGGAGTCCGGTTAGAGCTCCCCTTCGGCCTCATCCGCCTGGACTGGGCCGCCGTGGTGAACCCGCGGCCGGACGAAAAGCCCTGGCAACTGATCTTCAGCCTCGGGGACGCGTTCTAGCCGTTCAGATCTTCGAGAGAAACGACCTCACCGCGGGCGCCTCGGGGGCGTCGGGAGCGAGCTCCAGGAATTGTCGCAGATGAAGGATCGAGCGCTCCTTCTTGCCGGTCTGGTTATACGCCATGCCCAGGTTGTAGTGGGCGTAGGCGTGATTCGGCGCGAGCTTCACCGCGTTTTCGAGCTCCGGTATGGCCTGACCGAGGTCCTTCATCTTTACGTAGGCGAGCCCGACGCCAAAATGAGGCTCGGCGTAATTGTCGTCCAGGCAGATCGCTTTCTTCAGAGGCTCGAGAGCGCCTCCCGGGTCGCCGGCGTGGATTCGCGCGAGCCCGAGGTAAGTGAGCAGCTCTTTGTTCTCGGGCGATGCCTCGACTTCCGCCTCGAGGGCGCTCGCCGCCTCGGCGTGCTTGCCCTGCTTGTAGAGCTCGAGCCCCGCCGTTTGCGCCCAGGCCAGAATCGGCATCGTGAGAGTGATCCCAATGCAGGCAATGTATTTCATCGACTCAATCCTCCCGCTCTGTCTCCGAAAGGAGACGGTTCGAAGCTTTGGAGCTTCCTGCCTCTATTGTAGGCACGACCCGTGCCACATGATGGGTGCCCGAAATCACGCCAATTACTTGAAAGTCGTGATTTCGCGAAGACCCTTCCTGGTAATTTTCGGCACGCGGGCATCTTCCTTCGGGTAGCCCACGACGAGAATGAGGAACGCCCTCTCGTGGCCCGGCCGTCCGAGGATCTCGTTCAGGAACCCCATCGGGCTCGGCGTGTGGGTGAGTGAAACGAGGCCGGCGTCGTGGACGGCCGCGATCAGCATCCCCGTCGCGATGCCCACGGATTCGGTGACGTAATAATGTTTGACCTTGCTCCCGTCCGGGCGGACGCCGTGGTTCTGGGCGAAGATGACGATGAGGTAAGGGGCTTGCTCCAGAAAGGGCTTGTGCTCGTCGGTCCCGAGAGGCGCGAGCGCCTCGAGCCACTCGTCGGGAGCGCGCCCTCCGTAGAACTCCTTCTCCTCGGCTTCCGCGGCCTCGCGGATCCGCTTCTTGAGGACCGGGTCGGCCACGACGACGAAGTGCCAGGGCTGCTGATTGGCCCCGCTCGGAGCGGTGCCCGCGGTGAGGAGGCAGTGCTCCAGGATTTCCCGGGGCACGGGTCTCGTGGAGAACTCGCGGACGGTCCGGCGTTTCCGGAGCTTGCGGTAGAACGCCGCGGCGCGCCGCCTCATCTCTTCGACGGGCAGCTCCTCGTACTCGGAAAGCGGAACGAGCTCGGGCCGGGGCATGGACGACTCTACTCCGGGCTCACGGGAGCCATCGCGGCGACGGCGTAAGCGGAGCCGTCGACTTCGATCCGGAACTTCACCCGCATCCCCTCCTCGATTCCCGAGAGGAACGACGAATCCTTCACCGGGAAGGTCATGGTCATCGCCTCCATGAATCCGGGCAGCTCTCCGTGGTCGAGGGTCACCTGATCGCTTCCGATATGGACAACGATCCCGACACCTTCGTAAACCTTCGGCCCGCGGTCCCGAGCCGGAGGCGCGCAGGAGAGCGCGAGAACGGAGAGGCAGACGAGTCGCCTCATGGCAGCACGCAGATCGCGACGGCGCTCGAGATCCCCTCCACGCGCAGTCCGCTCGCCCCTGCGAGAAAGCCTTGCGGATCGTTGTCGACGTCGGTGTTTCCCGGAGGGCGCGCGTACAGCACCTTGGAGTGGAACACGTCCCACTCGGTGAAGAACGGGGGAGTCGAAGTCCCGGAGCCGAACATGTGCGAAGGGCGCCGCCCGCCGAGAGGGTGATAGAGACCGAGCACATGTCCGAGCTCGTGATAGATGACGGCGGTCTCCTCGATGGACCGCAGGACGACGACGCTCGCGTTCCCTCCCACTCCCCGGGTGATGCCCGAAGCCGCTCCCGAGGTACGGGCGATCTCGACTGGATCCCAGCGAATGACGACCGTTCCCGGGGTCAGGTCCGATGGAGGCTCGCTCCCGACTTCGACCTGGCTTCCCGACAGACGACCGTTCGTGAGAAGGGGCAGCACCGCCGCGATCGCCGCCACGACCGTCGAGACCGAGCTTTCCGGGATCTCGCGGCGGCTTCCCGTCTCCGGCCGGCGGTCCACGTAGATGCGAGGCTCGACGGTCCAGGGGTTGAGCGGCCTGAGGCTCCCACCCCCGGCGCCGTCGCGCGTGATCTCGCGGTAGAAGTCGAGGTTCCAGAGAGAGCCGGTCTCGATGACGTCCAGCGTGGGGTTTTCGGCGCTCGAACCGAGAAAACTACGGCGGGTCACGTGGCCGCTCGCCGTCACGGTCACGGGGATGACGGCGTCGCTCGCCGGCAGCTGGAAGTTCCCCGAGGCGTCGGTCCGAACGCTCCCGAAGGAAGATTCGATCACGGCTCCGGAGACGGGTGCGCGGCTCACCGTCTCCACCAGCCGGCCGCTCACGGCGGCTACTCCGGCGGTCGCGGCAGAGGAAGGCCCCGCGGGCGGCGAAGACGATCCGTCGCAGCCGCCTTGCGTGACGACGGCGGCGATCGCGAGGGCGAGAACAGAGGCCCGGCTCATCCGGGGGATATTCTAGTCTTTCGAAGCTCGCTCTCGAAGAGCTCCCCGAGCGCTCCATCTCCTCTCGCCTCCACCATCTTCCGAACCCTGCCGCGGAGCTCGTCTCCGTAGAGAAAGGGACCTAGAGCGGAGAGCGCTCCGCGAGCCGTCTCGCTGCTGTCGGCCGCGAGCAGGGACAGGAGAAACTCGGTCGCGGGCTCCGTTCGGAGGAGCGCCATCGCCACGAGAAGCACCCGGCGAAGGGACCTCCCTCTCGCGCGCTCCCAGCTTCGCCGGAGTACCTCCAGCGCCTGCGGATGGCGGGACTCACCGAGCGCGAGGGCCGCGGCTTCCGCAATCGTCTCGTCGTCGGAGTCGAGAAACCGCGCGACGAACGAAGCCGCCTCCGCCGGAGGCTCGAGTGACAGGAACGAGCGGAAGCACTCCGACAGCACCTCGACGTCGGGGTCACCGTGAAGAACCTTCAGACGGAGGAGGAGCGCGCCCTCGAGCCGGCCGAGGCCCGCGAGGGCCCGAGCGGCTCCGAGCCTCGCGAGCTTCTCGCGGTCTCGCGAGCACGTCGACGAGGTGCGCGAGGACCCGGGGGTGTCCGCAGCCGACGAGACCGATCGCCGAGAGGCCCCGAAGCCAGGCGGCTGTGTCCTCGGAGCCGCCCCACACCGGCTCCATCTGCACGTGCCGAATCCCCGCGAGGAAGACGTCGGGCTCCGGATGCTCCAGCCGGGTGAGTGCTTCCACGATCGCCGTCTTCGCGAGGCATCCCTTGTCCTTCGAGGGGTCCGTCGACGAACCGGTGGAACGCGGCGATCAGTTCCGGAGCCAGGGGCGCCGCTCCGAGCTCGCCCGCGAGCTCCGCGGCCCTCGCGACGACGATCGAGACGCGATCGGTGAGACCCTTTCGAAGAATCGCGAGAGAGGCCTCCGATCCCGGCGACTCACGAGCGTCGTTCAGCCGCGATCGCTTCTCCTCGACGGGTCCTTCCGAGGAGACACCGGGAGACCTCAAGCAGTCGCGGGCGGCACCTCGAGCTCGGGCATGGGCCGCGCGGTGAACACCCGGCGGCAGGGCTTCGCGATCAACCGGGCCCATTGCCGGGCTCGATTTCGCGCGCTGTCGGTGGCGAGACCGGTATTGGCGTACATCTGGGGGAAGAGCTTCGAGATCAGCACGTAGGCCAGGCGGTCGCGAAGCTTCGTCGTGCAGGACGAGCGCTTCCAGACCGCGGGCAGGCGATAGAAACGGGTCCACACGTCGAGCGTGCGATCCCGGATCTCCTGGGGGGTCATCGCCGGGTGAGGAAGATAGAGCTTGGGCCGCCGATTTCTCGGGATGAGCCAGAAGCGATTCAGGGGAATCCCGTCGACGTTGGCCCCCTGCTCGTCGATCGACTTCTCCCAGCCCTGAAAGTCCACCGTTCCGGGGAACGGGGTCAGGGTGACGAACTGCGCGAAGGCGATGCCTGCCTCCTGTGCCAGCGCCGCGGTGGCGGCGAAGGTCTCGGGACGATCCGTAGGCAGCCCGAAGATGAAGGACCCGAGGACATGGACGTCGTTCTCCACGAACTTGCGCAGCTTCTCGACGAGGTTGTCCCCGGCGCTGTTGAAGTCCTTGAACACCGCTTTCAAGCCCTCGGCGGTCACGGACTCGATTCCTACGAGCGCTCCTTTCACTCGCGCCCGCTTCATCGCCTGCAGGTACTCGGGATCGTCCGCGGCCTCCATGGTGATCTGCGTGAGGAAGACCATGTCGTGGGGAAGCTTCGAGAGCCGGTCCATGAGCTCGTAGCGTTCGTCGCGGATGGCGGTCAGCTCCGCGAGCCGGTGAGTGTCGTTCCGCTTGGCCGCGAGCTCGAGGTCGTGCTTCGTCACCGGATAGAAGTTGTCGTCGGCGAGAAGGATGAAACGAAAGCCCATCCTGCGAAGCTGGACCACTTCTTCCATGATGACGTCCGAGGAGCGCTGCCGCGGCTTCTGGCCGTCGGTGCGCCACACGGAGCAGAAGGAGCAATGCTTGGGACATCCGCGCACCGTCTGCACCGAGGCCAGCATGTAGCGATCCGGGGGAAGGAGGTCCCATCTCGCGGGAAAGAACCGGTCGGCGTCGATTCGCCCTCCCTCGTATACGCGCTGGAGCGTCCCACGAGCCGCGTCCTCGAGGACCTGGCCCCAGAGGATGTCTCCATCGCCCCGCACCACCGCGGAGGCAGCCCCCTGCTCGAACGGTTCCTCCGGGTACAGGGAGGCGTGAACGCCTCCGTAGACGACATGCGCTCCCCGCTCCTTCGCGAGGCGGCCCACCTCGTAGCCCCGGAGCGCGTTCAGCGTATGGATACCGATTCCGACGACGTCGCCCGGCGAGACGGAAGCGAGATCGAGCGGATCGAGGGTTTCGTCGACGACCGACGGGACTCCGAAACGCTCGGGGGTCGCCGCCGCTAGCACGTAGAGCCAACGGGGTACTATGATCCCGATTCCGAAAGAGTTGTCGTTGGGATTGACGAGATGGACCGGCATGGATTTGGGGCCTTCCGGCGCGACGAGGGACTGGATCTCGTCGGCGCGGCGAGGATAGTGGAAGGATCCGCTGGTGTCAACGAGCTCGAGAGCGAGAGTTGTCGATTCGGGCCTCGGCCGTTCGTCTCCATCTCGAGTGGGGAGGACCCCCCGGGAGGTAATCGATGAGGATTCGGATAACGACGTGGGCAATCGGGCTTCTGGCTCTCTTCGGATCGACGGCGTCGGCCTCGGACGCTCCGGACGGCGCCGCAGCGTTCGAACGGCTCAAGGGACTGGTCGGCGTCTGGGAAGTGACCGTGCCTCCGGGCAAGAAGGCGACGGTGCGCTACGAGCTCACCGCCTCGGGCTCGGCGCTCCTCGAGCACTACTCCGACAGCTCCATGGGCGGCGAAGGCAGCGAGATGATCACGATGTATCATCTCGATTCCGACCGCCTCCTCCTGACCCATTACTGCATGGCGGGGAACCAGCCTCGCATGCTGCTGAAGCGGTTCGACCCGTCGACGGGCGAGCTCGACTTCGACTTTCTCGACGCGACGGGATTGCAGGACGACAACGACGGGCACATGCGCCGGGCGCAATTCCGGATCGCGGACCCGAACCGCTACGAGAGCCGCTGGGAGTTCGTCGAGAACGGAAAGACGACGTTCGACGAGAAGCAGGAGCTCACTCGCGCGAGCTCGCGGAAATGACGTAGACCGGGCTCGACCAGGCGGCGCCTCCGTCCTCCTGGACGACGCGAACGTAGACGTACTCGCCGGAGCGGAGAGAAGGAATCGACAGCGTCTCGGAGAGCTCTCGCCGGCTCGAGCCCGGGACGACGCTCACGATCTCTCCGCTCCGAACGACGTCCACCCTCTCGACCGGTCCCGGAGCCGCAACCACGAAGCGAAGCTCCTGGGCCGGCGCTTCCGAGGGGGGGATCGAGGCTCCCATCTCGTTCTCGTCGAGCCAGGTGCGAAGCCAGATCCGGGGCCCGTTGGTGGCGTAGGTCCGCCGCGCTCTCAGCGCATCGAGAACGCCCCGGCGGGTCGTCTCTTCCGAGAAGATCGCGGCGAGGCCGCCGCTCGGAGAAGCCAGGTGGGCGAGGCCGGGGTGGCCGTCGTGGCTGTCGCCGCTCCCGATGAAGCCGAAGCGAAGCCCCCGGCCGAGCGCGTCTCGCACGAAGTTCCCGGGGACCGCGGCGTAGATCTTCCCGGGCGTGTCGGGAGCCTCGCTCGACCCATGGACCGAGACCACCTCGGTCACCGGCTCGAGCTCCGGAGGAGGCGCGAACTCCCAGTTGGTCGAGACCGGTCCGCCCGCCGAGTGGTGGGCGATCGTCACGGCCGGGCGGCCTTCGAGAGCTTTCCAGAGGAGATCGGGGTCCGCGTACCGACGATCGATTGAGCTCAGGACCTCGGCCGCTCCTTCGAAATAGAGCACGTGGCGGTGGCCGTGAAGCCAGTTCGTCCACTCGAAGCCGACGAGCGCGACGAAACGGCCCGGCTCGTCGAAGCGGCGCGCCGCCTCTTCGATCGTCTTCCAGAGCCCCGGGTTTCCGTCGAGGAAGCGCATTCCCCAGTGATCGTGGTCGGTCAAGGCGATTACGTCGAGCGCGGCGACGTCGCGGGCGTAGGCGAAGTAGTCCTCGGGGGTTCCCGTCCCGTCGGAGAGCTGCGAGTGGCCATGGAGATCACCCCAGAGAATGCGGGGGATGGCATCGCGGACGATGAGCGGATTGCTCTCGGCGGTAAGCCCGCTCGCGGTCGAGGCGCGAACGCGGAAGACCCCCTCCGCGGAGACGGGAATCTCGAGAGACAGTACGCCGCCTTCGGGAAGAGCCACGTTTTCGGGCAGCTCGAGCTCTCTGGATGCACGGAGCGCTATCGGCTCCTTCATCACGACCCCGCGATTCCCGGCGGCATCGAGGGCAGCCACCACCAGCCGCACGACCTCCCCGGGGCGCGCGGTCGTCCGGAGAGTCAGAACGAGTCGCGCCGGCTCACCGGCGACGACGTCGACCTTTGGAGAGTCGAGAACGAGGGAACGAACGCCGTCCCCATCTCCATCCACCGCCATCCAGACGCGCTCTTGCCTCTCGGCGTACCGGTCGGCCCGGGTGAGGTAGGTGACGTGAACGCGCTCGCCCGACTCGAGCTTTCTCCCACGGACATGGATCGCGAGAAGGCCGTCGAGAGCCGTGGTCTCGAGACGCACTCCCCGGGCATCGGTTGTGACCTTGGTTGCGCCGGGCGCCTCCTCCATTTCGGTCTGAGGTGAGTCCCACCCCCAGAAAGGAGACGGCTGGAGAAAGAGGGCGCCGCCGTCGGCGATACCGAGAGGTCCGGCCTCGTAGGTCAACGACAGTTGGATTCGTTCTCCGGCGCGCGCTGCGGCAGGGCTTCCCGGATCCAGAAACGCTCGTCCGCCTCCGTCGGCGGGATGGCGCGTTGCCGCGAGGTCGTCGACGAGACTCTGGTAGGTGGGAAGCTTCGCGTCCGTGGACCGGGACGCCTCCTCGCAGGCCCCGAGGAGCACCAGCAGGACCAGCGCACCGTTCCGCCCCATCATTCTCGAATAGGCGTATATTACGCCCCATGTCGGGAATGTTCGGAGCCGGGCTCACCCTCGCCGTCCTCGTCTTCAGCAAAACGGCGGCTTACCGCCACGAAGCCATTCCCGACGGGATCCGGACCCTCGAAGAGCTGGGTCGAGATCGTGGATGGGAAGTCACCGCGACCGAGGACGCCCGGATCTTCTCGGACGAGGGTCTCGCCCCCTTCAACGCCGTAGTCTTCCTGATGACGACGGGCGACGTGCTGGATTCGGACCAGCAGGCCGCGTTCGAGCGGTTCCTGAAGAAAGGCAAAGGCTACGTCGGAATCCACTCCGCATCCGATACCGAGTACGACTGGCCGTTCTACGGAAGCCTCGTCGGCGCTTATTTTCGGTCTCACCCCGAGATCCAGCAGGCCACCTATCGGGTCGAGAATCGCGAGCACCCCGCGACCCGGCACCTGCCCCCCTCCTGGGTGCGCACCGACGAGCACTACAGCTTTCGCGAGAACCCGCGCGGGAGAGTCCAGGTGTTGATCTCCCTCGACGAGGGGAGCTACGCGCCGGGAAAGGACGCCATGGGCGATCACCCGGTGGTCTGGTATCAGGAGATCGATGGCGGAGGCCGGTCTTTCTATACCGCTCTCGGCCACACCAAGGAGTCGTACTCCGATCCGCTCTTTCGCGAGCACCTCGCTTCCGCGATTTCCTGGGCGGCCTCCGTTCGCTGAGCTAGGATCGGGCTGCCGCGATAGGGCGACGTCCGGGCCCGGTGACGGAGACGACGACGGCCTGAGAGAGCTCGAGTGGTGGCTCCTCGCGGCCGAGACCGCGCTCACCCTCGCCGTGGGATGGATCCTCACTCGCCTTGCCCGAGCGTCCGCGTGAACCTTTCGCCGCCGGATCCCGTTGCATCCATCGTGGCCACCCGAGATCGGCACTCAATCCTTTGGTTCTTTCTCCTGGCCTATGCCCTGTCGTGGTGGCCGTCGCTCTTCGAAGCGCATGGGATTCTTCCGCTGGGCCCTCTCGGCGCCGCGCTTTGGATGCTGGCTTCGAGGTCCGGCTGGACGGGCGTGAAGGATTTCTTGAAGCAGATCGTAAGGTGGCGGGTCGCGCCGCGATGGTACTTGCTGGTGCTGGGCCTGCCCCCGGTCTTGACCGCCGGCGCATCGTGGTTGACTGCGCTCGTCCGGAGTAGCGCGCCCACCTGGGACCGCGTACCGCCGCTCTCCGACCTGCCGGCGACGATCGCGTCCATATTCCTCGTCATCGGCCTCGGCGAGGAGCCTGCCTGGCGGGGCTACGCTCTCCCGCGCCTCCTCGCCGGTCGCCCGGTGCTCGTCTCCTGCTTGCTCCTCGGTGTGTTGCACGGAGTCTGGCACCTGCCGCTCTTCGGCCTCGAATACGACTCCCGGAACGGGCTTCCATGGTTTCTCGCGCTCCTGGCCTTCACCGTGGTCACCACGTGGCTCCATCAACGCACCTCCGGGAACCTCCTGCTCCCCTCGCTGATGCACACCTCGGTGAACGTCTCTGCGAAGTACTTGTTCCTTTCACTCTTCAGCGGTGCGGATGCGATATTTCTTTGGTGGAGTTTCGCCGCTCTCTGGTGGGTCGCCGCGGCCGCCGTGATTGCGAAGGCAGGCTGGGTGTATGGCCCAAGAGACCCGATCCCGGCCGACGCGATTCTATCCGGAGAATCGTGACAGCGAGCCCGTGACTTCGAGGTCGATCTCGATGCGGTTGCGCCCTCGCTGCTTGGCGAGATAGAGCGCGCGGTCCGCGGCGGCCACGAGGTCCTGGGGAAGCACGCCGACGTCGGGCTCGGCGCAGGCGGCTCCGACGCTCACCGTCACGAAAGGGGCGACGTTGGAACCGGGGTGCGGCAGCGCCAGATCGAGGACACGAAGGCGGACGTTCCGATGAACGCGATGCGCGTCCGGTGCATACCTGGGCTCGCCGCCGGACCGACATGGGCCGGAAAGTTTACGGGTTTCTTTGATTATAGGGAGCCCGGAGATTTGAACCCGGTTTCCCGGGGCGAAACGCTCATACCCAGCCGAGATCCTTCATCGCCAATCCGGAATGCCAGATCTTGGTCATGTGACGGATCTTGTCGCCGTCGAAGTCCATCACGTAGACGTAGTCGGTTCGCGTGCTCTTGCCCGTCGGCGGGACCGGTCCCCCTTCGCCGGTGTGGGTACCGAAGAACACACCGTAGGCGCAGACGTTCTTCCGTTTCTCGTCGGTCGCCATGGATTTGAGCTCGTAGCGGGCGTCCGGAAGGAACGTCGTCACCGCCTTCATCCAGTCCGTGTACTGCTGAAGGGTCTTCACCTCCAGAAGCGGCTCCGCCTGCGCCGAGAACGTCGCGCTCGGCTGACAGAACTGCTTGCATCCGTCCCAGCCCTTGCCGGTCTCACAGGCCTCGAAGAACTCTGCGGCAACGTTGGTAATCGACGACATAGCGCACTCCTTGATTTCTGACCCGATCGGATTGTCGATCGGGGAGGCGATGGTAACAGAGCTTCCAGGGATCGTCGCGCCGGAGCTTCAGAGCTGCCCTTCGAGGTAGCCTCGCACGAGGAGAAAAGCCGCGAGATCGTTCTCCCTGGCGTTCGAGGTCTCGAGCCGCCTGTCTCTGGCGCTGCCAGCGACTCGCGAGATGTCCGCGCGCCGCTTCTGCGTCAGGAGACGTGAGTCGTGGAACGCATGCGGGGTCAGCGATCGCAAACTGTTCGCGAGCGTTGCGAAGTTCTGCGCCGCCGTCAGTTGACGCTGACCCCCCAGGCCTTCATAGCGCAGCGTCAGCTCCTTCCACACGTACGGCGCGGGATGCGTGCGGCAGAAGATGTAGATCACCTGTTCCTGGTCTTCGGTCACCGTCTTGTCGACGCGGTCGACTTTCTTTCGGAGTACAAGCCCTCCCGAGAGCACGGCCCGCCCGGGGGCGAACTTCTTCTCCTGCGTCGTCACCGTATGTTCCGCGCTGCTGACGCAGGCGACGTGCACCATCGCCAGGATGTCGGTGTACGCGAGCTCGAAGCGACCTCCCCCGATGGAGGTGCCGCGAACGTCCTCCGCACCGAGCTCGAAGTCGAGGGGGACGAGCTGAACGTCCGGGCCCGGGATCGAGTCCACGTCGCAGGCAACGGCGCCATTGCCCCGCGCACGGAGAAATTCGACATGCCCCGCGGCCTCGGCCTCGGCCGCTGCCAGAGCGAACACGACCGGTAACCCGGAAGCGAGCCGTAGCCGCAGATCGTAAGCCACCATCCCGAGCCGCGCCGCCAGATCGGGAAGCTCTTCTTCGAGCGGCGACCCCCATCGCGTCACCGCGACCACGTGCATGAGTCGAGACTAGCACCTGGGGATCCGCGCCGCGAGGTTCCGAACGGGGCTGCGCCGGATCCCATGTCCTCCGGCGCTTCGGCCCGTGTAAACTCCGATTCCTTCATTTACACTAATCTCAAGGGGTTTTCGACAATGGAGCGTTTTCTCGGCATCGCCGTTCTGGCGGCGCTCGTCCTGGTGCCGGTGTTTTTTCTCTGGGGCAAGCGAGCGTTCGATCGTGCCGCCGCCGAGTCGCTCCGCCAGATCTACGCGACGGCCGAGGCTCACGCCCGCGCTTTCGGGCCATCCACACCCCAGGTCGAGTTCACCTACCACACTTACTCGGGGCTGCTGCTCTACGTCACGCAGTCCGAGCACCGATTCCGTTTGCCCTTCCCGGTGGCGCAAAGCACTCTCTCGGCGCTCCTCAAGCACACGATGAAATACGGGTTCTTCGCTTACGGCGCGCTCCTGATACCTGCCCTCGCCTACCTCAACTACCTGGCGCAGGGACGGAGCCTCCGGAAACAGGCCGAGCGTGCCCCGGCGGCGCAGCCTGCCGCCCGAAGCGGCGTGGTCAACCGGCCCCGCGCCCGGTGAGCGACCCCGGTTCCGAGCGGACTACCAGAGGGTTTTCACCGGATAGGCGCGAACGAGCGGGTCGGAGGTGACCAAGATGAGACCGTGCTCGAGGGACTGACATACGAGCACTCGGTCGAACGGATCCTTGTGGTGGGCCGGGAGCTTGGGCAGATGCGTCATTGCCTTCTCCCTCAGCGCCAGACTCGCGATTCCATGACGCTTTCGCTGCTTCGGGATATAGGACTCGGGCGCCTCCGGAAGAGGAAGCCTCCCGAGCTGGTGTTTCACCAGGATCTCCCAGAAGGAGACAGCACTCAGCCACACGTCATTCTCCGGCGATCGAATGGCGGTCGCTGCGGCCTCGGAAAGCTGGTGGTCCGCCGTGAGAAACCAGAGAAAGGTCGACGTGTCGATCAGAAGCTTCATCGGCCTTCGAAGGCGTCGAGCACTTCCGCGGGGAGCGGCCCATCAAAGTCCTCTGGGACGATGAAGTCCCCCGCACACAGCCCGATGGGCCGCCGACTCTGCCGCCGCCCCACGATGCGGCGGATCTCGGCGACCGGCCGATTGCGACGGGCCAACACGACGGTCTCCCCCTGCTCGACCTTCTTCAAGTACTTCGAGAACTGGGCTTTGGCCTCCGCCATGTTGACCTTGATCATGGTCATATTCTGGACCATAATGTGACGCTGGTCAACTGGAAGCGGGATCAACCTGTAGGACCTGGCACCCTAACGGTAGGATGGGACAATAACGGATGACGCGACTTCTCGAAGAGTCTTCGCGAAGCCGATTCCGCGACATTCCGTAGGGCAACCACTTCGGCAGGGAAAACGAGGTAGCCGATGAGACGTTTTCTATCGATGTTCGTGGCGACGCTGGCGTCGGTCACAAGCGTTGCGGGCTCCTCCGAGCCCAAGCGGGTCGCGCTCGGGGAGAGTTTCCAGCTCAAAGTTGGCGAGTCCGTGGAGATCGAAGCGGAGGCGCTCCAGTTCGGGTTCGAGGGCGTATCGGCCGACTCGCGCTGCCCGAAGGGCGAGCAGTGCATCTGGGAAGGCGATGCAACGGTGCGGGTCTGGCTGCAGAAGACCTCCGAAAGGAAAGAGGCTCACGAGCTCCATACCGCGCCGAAGGAAGAACCCGAAGTGAACTACCTGGGCTACGGAGTGAAGCTCCAGCGCCTCGACCCCTATCCGGTCTCGGGCAAGACCATCGAGCGGGGGGACTACCAGGCGACGTTCGAGGTGACCCGCGGGTCGTCCTCCGCTGCGCCTGAGCGCTGAGCGCCGAAGCGGAAAGGGGGCGCCCTCACGGGCGCCCCCAAGGTCAGCCGCCGGATTCAGCGTGCGCCTAGTGTTTCGGTCCTCCGTGCCCGCGAGACTGGCACTGGTAAACCGTCACGTCATCGACGAACCACCCGATGTTACCGGAGCAACCGTCGTTCCCGATGTCGAACCGAAGCCGGATCTTGTCCTTCGGCTTCGCGTACGGGGCGAGGTTTATGATCGAGCGTCCCCACGAGCCGTCGACGGAGCCGCCGTCGGTGCCCGAGAAGGCAGGCTCGCCTGCTATCGGGTTGGTGTTCCCCTGGGCTGCCGTGGCGAGGGTCATGTTGTAGGGGTTGTAGACGAAGTCGACCGGCTGGACGAGCAGCCAGGGGCCGCCGTTGACGCTGATCTTGATGTTGCCGCCGTCCCAGGCGGGCTCCGTCGCCACCCAGTGTTTGAATGTGAGCATGGGCGCCTTGACGGAAGCGGGGATCGTGATCTTCGGGCTGTCCAGATGAAGCACGGCGGTCTCGTCTCCACCGGCCGCGCAGGTGCCGATGTCCGGGTCGGCTCCAAAGAAGGCCCTGCCCCGACGATCGTCCGGCAGACCGGACACGATCTCCCAGTCGCGCGGCGTGAAGTCCGCGGTGGTGCCGCTGTGGCTGACGCTCCACCGGCCCGACGAGTGGCCGTCGTGGTCATCGTCGTCGTCTCTGTCGTGGTTGACGCTCCAGCGGCCGCCGACGACCCGTCTCTGTCTCGTCGTGGCCGTCGCCGCCGTGCCCACCCGAATGGCCGTGGTCGAAGTCGTCTTCGAAGATCTCCTTGACGTTGCTGCGGGAGTCGCACAGCGGCGGCGGGTCCTGGGCCAGCAGCGGCTGGAAGTTGCAGAACGTGGGAGGCGTCCGGAGCTCGACCGCGAGCGCGGCCTTGGCGACCTGCGCGCAATCGGAAGCGGTGATGACCTGGCCCGAGGCGGCGCCGGTCGCGAGGTCGGCGAGGTTCGTGCCGATCAAGTCGGAGCAGGACTGATCGAGGGCATCCGCGTGCTCGGCGAAGTCGGTGGCCGGCCCCTGGTAGACGGTCATGGCCCGGAAGTAGATGTGAGCCGCTTTCGTCAGGCCGATGCCGCTGATCGTCTGGCCGTTGTACGTCCCGCCGTCCACGAGGAGCGCGTAGGCATGGTTGGGAACGCCCGAGTTCGTGTGCACACCGCCGCCGTCGGCGGTCGAGCAGGTGTACTCGAACGTGTCCGTGACCTTGCCCGGGTTGCCGAAGCAGCGGGGGTTCCACATGTCGCGCAGCGCGCCAGAGAGGCCGACGGCGGTGTCGTCCTCGCCCATGAGCCAGCGCACCGAGTTGTCGGTCCCGACGCCCAGGGCGATCGTCGCGGCGGCCGGCAGGCCGGCCTTGATCTTCGCGCCGTCGGCGTTCGTGACTTCGACGCTGGCGATCGCCGCGATGGAGCCGAGGTTGAGGATGCCGGCGGCGGGAGCCACGAAGATGATGCCCATCGCGCCGGCGTTGAAAGCATTGGTCGCGCGGGCCCCGGAGCCGCACTCGTTGGCGCCGGTCGGGAGTGAGCGTCCAGTCGACGATCGCGATCTTGCCGGTAACGCCGCTGACGGCGGTGCAGGCGCCGGTCGGGGGGACGGCGAGAGCCATCTCGGTGGGTCCCACCGTGAAGGGGCGCGGCGGCTCGTTCACGGAGGCCCTGGAGAAGTAGCTGCCGGCCGCGCTGCCGCCGGTGATCGTCAAGCGTCGGAGGCGGAGTGCCGTTGATGCTCGAACAGCTGTCGACCGTGCGCGGATTGTCGGGGGTGTCGCCGCCTCGACCGTTGATGCGGTCCACCGTCTCGCCGAAGATGTCGGAGTACGACTCGTTGAGCGCCCCCGGCTGCCACTGGTAGATGAGGTTGTGGGTGTACTGGGTGTAGGCGTGGGTCCACTCGTGGCCCGTCACGTCATCGGTCGTGAGGCCCGGGCAGAAGGAGATGAAGGTCCCGTTCCAGGAGGCGTTGGGGCAGGAGTAGCCGCGGTTGAAGATCGAGTCCATGATCGCGCCGGCGGCGTCGAACGAGTCGCGGCCGAAGGCGTTCGAGTAGAAGCCGTAGGTGTCCTCCGAGGACAGGATCATGTTGTCGGCTTCCGCCGCGCCGGTCGGGAAGAGTATCGCCCTCCACCCAGAACGGAGCAGCCGGGGTAGGACGGCGGCACGTTCGGCAGGTTCAGGCCGTCGTAGGCACGCCGGTACAGGCCATCCTGCACGCCCGTGATCTGGTCGATGAACTTGCCCGTGTGGGCGTCTACGAAGACGAACTCGCGGACACCGGCGCCATCCGTGACCTCGACCTGCCACGCCAGGCGATTCGGGCCGTCGACGCCCTTGGCCAGGCCTTCGCGGAAGACGAGCAGCGTCGCTCCGGCCACCGAAAGCTTGCCCGCCTGCCCGAGCTCGGCTTCCACCCTCGCTACCGCCGTGCTGGCTCGCCTCCTCGGCGGTACGCCTGGGGATGGAATCGACGAGGAGCTCGGGGATGAACGTGCCGTTCACGGCCACGAGCTCGTCCGAGGCGTTGAAGTGGGACCGCAGCTCGCCGGCGAAAACCGGCAGGTCGTCGTAGACCTGCTGGTAGGTAATGTGTGTCCCGCCTCGACCGTCCTTCGCCATACGGATCTCCCTGAGCTCCGTGGCGGCGTTGGCGATCCCGAAGATGCTGCCGTAGGCCTGGAGGAACTCGGTCGACCGGCCCCTCTTGGCGTCGTCGCTCCCCGCACGCGCGGCCTGCGCCTGAATGCCGAGCTTCCGTTGCCCGGCGCGATGCGGACGAATCGAGCGGCGCCCGTGGCCTCGTGGACGCTGACCTGGGCGTTGCCGCCGCTGTCCTGTACGAGACGTGCGATGCCGGCGGGGTCGATGGGCTCACGTTTGCCCTTGGCGCGCCCCTGGGCCTGCGCCAGAGGCGAAAAGGCGATCGATAGCACGACCAGAGACACGAAATGGATCGTTCGAATCATGAAGCCTCCTCACGCCGCGCGAACGTCGTTGAAGTTGTGATCCTTCGATTGGGGGAAGTTGCCAAATACGCCGGGAGTCTAAGACCGGTCCCGCCGTCGTGTCAACAAGACAGCTCGTCCGTCACCGTTTCAGCCGGACGGCGCCCCTTGCTGACTCCACGTAGAGGACTCCGGAAGGCTCGCCGCTTGACTCATATACGTTCTCAACGTATATTAATGCCGTGAAGCTGGATCGGGAGCTCAAGCGGGGGAGCGCTGAGATGCTCATCCTCTCGCTGATAGAGGAGCGCCCGCGGCATGGGTACGAGATCCTGAAGCTCCTGGAGGAGCGCTCGGGTGGAGTGATCAAGTTCCACATCGGCTCGATGTATCCGATCCTGTTCCGGCTGGATCAGCGAGGTTGGATTCGGGGCGAATGGCAGAGTGAGAAGGGGTCGCGCCGCCGGCGGGAGTATCGGATCACCGCGGCGGGACGGGCAGTCCTGAAGAGCCAACGCGGACTCTGGCGGGATATCGTCGCGGCCATCAGTCGCGTGGCGAAGACCGGCAATGCGTGACTGGGAGGCCTACGTCCGAGAGCGCCTCGAAAGCACGCATGCGCTTTCGGCCGATCCTTTGACTCGATCTCGGGTGGTCGAAGATCTGGCGGCGATGATGCACGCTTGCCAGGAGGAGGCGCTCTCGGAGGGCGTTTCCGAGGAGGAGAGCGCGCGGCGAGCCGAATCGCAGGTTCCGGATTGGCAGGCGCTCGTCGCGGAAATCCGTCGTCTCGAACGAGCGGGGAATCGCTCGTGGCACGGTTCCGTCGTTATGCGTCCCATCAGGAGGTTCTCCATGCTCTCGGGGCTCGGTCAGGATCTTCGAGCTGGTCTCCGCTCGTTCCGCCAGTTTCCCGGCTTCTGGGTGGTCTCCGTTCTCACGCTCGCCCTCGGGATCGGCGCCAACACCGCCATCTTCAGCATGGTCGACCGGGTGCTGTTGAAGCCGCTCGGCTTCGAGGAGCCCGATCGACTCGTCCGCATCTTCTCGACCTTCACAGAGAAATCGATCGCTGCGGATAACGTCTCGACGGGGGATGTCGTCGACTGGGCCGAGCGGAGCGACGCTCTCGAGGGAATCGGCGCTTGGTACGCGATGGGCCGCACGGTCGTTGTGGATGAGACAGCCGAGCCGGTCCAGGTCGCGCAGGTCTCGACCGACTTCTTCCCCGTTCTGAGAACGAAGCCGCTCCTCGGGAGGACGTTCACCGCGGAAGAGACGGATCGAGCGATCTTCAACAATGCCGCCTCTCACGTAGGAACCGACCCGGTAATCGTTTTGAGCCACGCGGCCTGGCAGAGACGATTCGGCTCCGATCCGTCCATTCTCGGAAAGACGGTCGCCCTCGAGCGCCAGAGCTGGCGGGTGGTCGGAGTGATGCCGCCCGAATTCTCGTTTCCGAGCCGGGAGATCGACTTCTGGATCCCGTGGAGTTTCCGCTATCTGGATGGGGGAAAACTGATCGAAGGCGGGCGCCAACACGACCAGCGGTATCTGAACGCCGTCGCGCGACTGAAGCCGGGAGTGTCCGTCGCGGAAGCCGAGGACCAGCTGAACGCGGTCTCGGCGGCTCTCGGCGAGGAGCTTCCCGAGACGAATGCGGGCTGGGGGGCTCGGCTCGTGCTTTTGCACGAAGACGTCGTGGGAAGCGCGCGGACGACGCTTCTCGTCGTCTTCGGAGCCGTGGCCGTCGTCCTTCTCGTCGCCTGCGTCAACATCTCGAACCTCCAGCTCGTGCGGATGGCTGAGCGGCAGAAGGAGATCGCACTGCGGCTCGCTCTCGGGGCTTCCCGGGGGCGGCTCCTCCGGCAGTTCCTCTTCGAGAACTCTATCCTCGCCGTTTTGGGCGGTACCGCCGCGATCCCTGTGGCTCTCTCGGTGCTGAAGCTCCTGGATCTTCTCCTCCCCGGCGGCGCTCCGCGGCTCGACGAGGTCGTCGTCGACACGCGCGTTCTCGGTTTCGCCACGGCACTCTCGGCCTCGGTCGCGATTTTCTTCGGGCTCGTGCCTCTGACGGCCGGAGCTCCTTCGGAGCTCTCCGCTACGTTGAAAGAAGCCTCGCCCCGCACCTCGGGGAGCGCTCCGCGGTGGCAGAAGCTTCGAAAGCTCCTGGTGGTCTCCGAGATCGGAATGGCGGTCGCGCTTCTCGCCGCCGCCGGTCTTCTGATTCGGAGCTTCGAGAATCTCCGGGCCGTCGATCCGGGCTTCCGCACCGAGGGAGTCGTCGTAGTCCCCATTACCCTCGATCGCCACGAGTACAATAGCCGCGCCAAGGTGCTCGAGTACTATCGGGTTCTCACCGAGAAGTTTCGCTCGCTCGAAGGCGTCGTCTCTGTCGGCTCGGTGACGGCTTTACCGATGAGCCCGATCGGTCCCAACTTCGACCGGCCGATCTGGGCCGAAGGTGAGCTGCCGCCTCCGGGAGGCGGCAGTCGCGCCGACGTCCGAGTCGCGTCGCCGGGGTATTTCGAGACCCTGGGGATCACTCTTCGGCGAGGCCGCGGGTTGCGGGAAGACGATCATCCTGACTCACCCAGAGTCGTCGTGATCAACGAAACGCTCGCGCAGCAGATCTGGCCCGGGATCGATCCCGTTGGAAAGAGGCTCGTCATCGACTACAGCAACGCCGGCACCTACCCCTACGAGGTGGTCGGAGTGGTCAACGACCTGCGCTTCTACGGACCTCGAACGAGCGCGAAGCCGGAGCTCTACCTGGCGCACGCGCAGGCCCCTTACCTGATCCAGAACGTCGCGGTGCGCACGTCGGGGGACCCCGACGATCTGGTGCCGATCCTTCGGAGAGCGGTTCTGGAGGTCGACCCCCTTCAGCCGCCGCACCGCGTAGCACCTCTATCGCAACTAGTGGACTCCTCGATGAAGCAGGACCGATTCGCGATGCTCCTCATCGGAAGTTTCGCCGGACTCGCTCTCGCTTTGGCCCTTCTCGGGATTTTCGGGGTTCTCTCGTATCACGTCGGAGAAAGAACCCACGAACTGGGAATCCGAACGGCGCTCGGGGCCTCTCGGGGCGCGGTCCTGGCCATGATCTTGTCCCTGGGAATGAGACTCACGCTCTCGGGACTCGCAATCGGCCTGGTGCTCGCGTACTTCTCGACGCGATGGCTCGAGAGCCTGCTGTTCGCGGTGAGCCCGGTCGACCCTCTCACCTTCGTCTCTTCGATCGCTCTCCTCGGTGGGAGCGCGATCCTGGCTTGCTATCTCCCGGCTCGGCGAGCGGCAGCGGTCGACCCCGTCGTCGCGCTGCGGCACGAATAGCGGCAACGAGCGGGTTCGGGCACGGCGGCGACGCAGGTCGCAACTTGCGTTTAGGCTTGATTTGGCGGCGAGATCTAAACTCGCGACCTGCCTGATTGGGAATTTGCACCCCTGCACCTCCAGCTCGGTGTTCTTCTGCGGAGGCGCGCGTGTTCCTGAACGGCCTAATTTCGAGTGCCTTGACTTGATTTGGCCGACTATGTAAGCATTCACGGTATGAGCGAGGTCTTCAATCTCGGCGAGTTCGAGCAGGTCGTCCTCCTCGCGGTCCTCCGCCTCGGCGACGAGGCATACGCGGTGCCGATCCTCGACGAGATAGCGCAGCGCACGGGCCGCGCCGTCTCGCGCGGGTCGGTGTACGTGACCCTCGACCGTCTCGAGACGAAAGGCTACCTCCGCTCGCGGCTCGGCGATCCGACGGCCGAGCGCGGCGGCCGCGCGAAGCGCTACTACGCGCTCCGTCCTCGCGGGGTCGAGGCGCTGCGGGACAGCCGCCGGGCGCTCATCGCGCTGTGGCGCGGCTTCGAGGCGCGCCTGGAGGAGGCATGAGCCGCCGGCTGCCGCGCGGCGTCGAAGCGCTGCTGGGTCTCGTCGTGCCGAGCGACCTCCTCGACTCGATCGCCGGCGACCTCGCGGAGGATCATGCGCGGCAAGCCGGAGCGGCCCGCTGGCGCGCGACCGCGGCGACCTGGTGGCAGGCGGCGCGCATCGCGAGCGCGTTCGCGTGGGAAGGCGCGGTTCGCAAGCGGCGTTTGCCGCCGATCGCGGACGAGGCGCCCGGGAGCGTGGAGATGATCGACTCCATCAGGCAGGATCTCGGATTCGCGGTCAGACTGCTGCGTCGTGAGCCCGGGTTCACGACCGTCGCCGTGCTGGTGCTGGCGCTCGGTATCGGGGCCAACACCGCGATCTTCAGCATCGTCGACGCCGTGCTGTGGCGGCCGCTGCCCTTCCCGAATCCCGCGACGATCCTGTCGCTGGCCGAGCAGCGCCCAAGAGAGGGGCAGCTGCAAGGGCCGGTCTCGCCGGCGGACTTCTACGATTGGCGCCGCGAGGCGACGTCCTTCTCCGATATGGCGGCGTACGGGGACGTCGTGCTCAACCTGACCGGCGCGGCGGAGCCGCAGCGCATACACGGGACGCGCGTCACGAACGGATTCCTGCGCATCCTCGGAATGACGCCGGCGCTCGGCCGCGACTTCCGGCCGGACGAGGACGCGCCCGGCCGGGAGCGAGAGGTGCTGCTGAGCGACGGGTTGTGGCGCCGCGTGTTCGGGGCGGACCGCGCGATCGTCGGACGCAAGGTGATGCTGAATGGCCAGCCGTACGAGGTGGCCGGCGTGCTGCCGGCGGCGTTCTGGTGGCCGACCGATCCGGAGTTCCTGATTCCGTACGCGCTGGACGATCACGATCGCACGCTGCGTGGCGCCCACTTTCTGGACGTGGTCGGGCGCCTCGGTCCCGGCGCCTCCGAGTCGCAGGCGCGCGAGGAGCTCGCCGTCATCGGCCGGCGCTTGTCGGCGCAGTATCCAGCCGAGAACGCGGACCATGCGCCGGCGATCCGGCCCTTACGCGCGGCGCTCGTCGGCGACACGCGAACGGCGCTGCTCGTCCTGCTCGGCGCCGTCGCGTTCGTCCTGATAATCGCGTGCGCGAACGTCGCGACATTGCTGCTCGCGCGCGCATCGGGCCGTCAGAAGGAGCTGGCCGTGCGCTTCGCGATGGGCGCCAGCCGCGGGCGTGTCGCGCGGCAGTTCCTGATCGAGAGCCTCGTCCTCGCGGCCGCGGGCGGCGGCGCCGGCCTGCTGGTCGCTGGCCGGTCGATCGCGGCGTTCCGCACGCTCCTGCCGGCGCAGTTCGAACAGCTCCCCGGGATCGCTGGCGTGGGCGTCGACCTCGCGGGTGCTGGCCTGGGCGGCCGGTGTGTCGCTCGCAACCGGCCTCGTCTTCGGGAGCGTGCCGGCGCTGATCGCCTCGGATCTGCGGATTGGCGGGGCGCTCGCCGAGGAGACCCGCGGTGGCGCCGGCTCCGCGAGAGGGGCTCGGTTTCGGTCGATTCTCGTCGCGTCCGAGCTGGCGCTGTCGGTCGTCCTGCTGGTGGGGGCGGTGCTCCTGATGGTCAGCTTCCGGCATCTGATCGACGTGGCGCCGGGCTTCCGTCCGGAGCAGCTCGTTACGGCGCAGCTCACGCTCCCCTATTCCCGCTACGCAGCGCACACAAGGGTCACCGCCTTCTACGCGTCGCTGTTCGAGCGGCTGCGCGCGACGCCGGGCGTCGTCCGCGCCGCGGCGACCTCGGCGCCGCCGTTCAGCGGCCTCGACGCGCGCTTGGATCTCCTGATCGAGCGTCGGCCCGAGCCGGCGCAGCGGCAAGCACGCGCGCATCCCCGCCTGGTCTCGACCGACTACTTCGCGACGATGGGCATTCCGCTCCTCCGCGGCCGGACCTTCGACGAGCACGACGACGGGGCGGCGCGCGACGTCGTCGTCATCAACCAGGCGGCCGCGCGGCGCTACTGGCCCGACGAGGATCCGATCGGACAGCGGATCAGCCTCGGCGGGCGGCAGAACTGGACGACCATCGTCGGTGTCGTGGGCGATGTCCGCCACGTCGGCCTCGACGCCGATCTGGAGCCCGAGGCGTTCATCCCGCTGGCGCAGGGCTTCGACCAGCTCGGGACCGCGTTCGAGCGCTCGCTCACGATCGTGGTGCGCACGGCGCCTGCGGCCGGCAGTCCCGGCGCGCTGCTGCGGAGCGCGGTTGCTAGCGTCGATCCACAGCAGCCGGTCGGCGCGATCCGGCCGATGGAGACGTTGATCGCGCAGTCGGTCGCGCCGCAGCGCCTCAACTACCTCCTGCTCGGCGCCTTCGCGGTCGTGGCCGTCGTGCTGACCGCGGCCGGGCTGTACGGTGTGATGGCGTACGTCGTCGGGCAGCGCACGCGCGAGATCGGCGTGCGGATGGCGCTGGGCGCGTCGGGGCGGCAGGTGGCGTGGCTCGTCCTCGGCGAAGCCGGCGTCATGATGCTGTCCGGCATCGGCCTCGGAATCGTCGCGGCGTTCGCGCTCGCGCGGTCGCTAACGTCGCTCCTGTTCGGCATCAGCGCGGGCGATCCCGCCGTGTACCTCGCGGTCGCCGCGATGCTGCTCGCGGTCGGCGTCGCCGCCGCCGGCGTGCCGTGTCGGCGCGCGACGACAATCGACCCGCTGACCGCGTTGCGGAACGGCTGACGCCGCCTGCGTCCGTATGGACGAGGGGGAATGAATCCGACGGCTACATTATCAGCCTCGAGGATGGGCAGGCTCATCGAGAGAGCCCTCGACGAGTCGACACGACAGCTCAAACCCACCAAGACCTACGAGGTCCGTCGAGTCGATTCTCGACCACTTCCCTGACTCCCAGGCGCCCTCAAACAATACGTCGCCTGGCTCCGAACGAATCCATGATGTACGGCTGGGGAGAACCCGCCTGGCTCTTCCCGAACGAAGACGGCGGCCCGCTGGACTTGTCGAAGGTCCGGAAGGAGTTTCAGAGGGTCCTGAAACGCGCCGGAATCCCTCAGCGCCGGCTCCACGATCTGCGGCACAATTTCGCCTCCCTTCGCCTTGCCGAGGGCGCCGCTCACCCACATCAGTCACCAGCTCAGCCATAGCTCACAGGAGACGACGCTCCGGTACTAGGCCCGCTGGATACCGGACACGAAGTACTTTGGAACCAAATCTGGAACCAAGGAGCATTCCAGCGCGGAGCAATCCCCGCAAGTAGTTGGAACTATGTGGAGCCGGCGGCGAGAGTTGAACTCGCGACCTGCTGATTACGAATCAGCTGCTCTACCACTGAGCTACACCGGCTGAAGGCGGGCCGTCGCGGAAGAAACGTTTTAGGTTAGAGCAGCGGTCGAGGGAGTGTCAAGCTCAGGGGCGCGGGGACAGGTCCGCGAGGCGGCGCAGCCCGATGGGGTCGAGCACTACGCCGTCCCGGATCACCTTGCGCAGGCTGCGGAGCGCGCGGATGTCTTCGAGCGGGTTGCCCTCGACAAGAATCAGGTCCGCCCGCATCCCCGCCGCGATCGCGCCGAGCTCACCCTCGAGTCCCATCACTCGGGCGGGCACGAGGGTCGCCGTACCGAGCGCCTCGAGCGGGGTGAGACCCGCGCGAACGTAGAGCTCGAGCTCGAGGAGGAGAGTGCAGCCCGGAAGGCCCTGGTCGCTTCCGGCCACGATCGGGACGCCGGCCTCGTGGAGCGTTCGCACGGCAGCGAGCGCGCGCTCGAACGAGGCCTCGGCACCCACGGCATCCTCGGGGGCGACACCGAAGGCGCTCCAGATGTCCACGAGCTCGCGCGGCATCCATTCCGCGCAGGGCTCGCAGGAGGCTAGCGGGGTCGCTCGCGGGCGGGTGGCGTAACGGGACACGACCAGGGTGGGGTCGACTACGATGTCGTGCTTCCGCAGACTCTCGACGACGCCCGCCCGGGAAACGGCCTCGACGAGGTAGCCGACGTGGTTCACCTGGTCGAGTCCGCGCGCGAGGGCGTCTTCGAGGGTCACGGTCTGCGGCACGTGGCCCGTGACCTTCAGGCCCAGGGCGTGGGCTTCGGCCGCAATCGCCGAAAGCGTCTCCGCGGAAACGTTGCTCCAGACCTTGATGCCTTCGAATCCGGCCGCCCGATATTGGCGCACCAGCTCGCGCCCACGTTCCGGGCTGTCCGCGACCGCGATGGTGTAGGGCGCTCCCTCGGCGGGGGTGGCATCGATGAAGCCCGCCGCGAGGACTCGGGGTCCGATCGCTGGATTCGCCGCGAGCTCGCTCCGGAGCGCGGTGAGGAACTCGATCTCGTTCCCCAGGTCCCGCACCGTCGTCACCCCCGAGGCGAGGTAAGCGGGAAGCCACTCGACCTGCTTGAGGTGCGCGTGCATGTCCCAGAGACCCGGAAGGAGGGTGAGGCCCTTCGCCTCCAGGAGTTCGGCATCTTCCGGAATCGGGAGCGAGCTGTCGCCGACCGCGTCGATCCGGCCGCCCCGAACGACGACCGTCGCGTCCTGTCGCGTCGAACCGTTTCTCACATCGAGGACGTTGGCCCCGGTGATGGCTAACGTCCTGGCGGAGGTGGGCGACGACACACTCTCGAGCCCCGCGCGGGCCGCAGCCATCAGCACCGACGCGTACTCCGATTCCCGCCCCCTGGGAAGAGCGACGAGGGGAGCGAACGGAGTGGGAACGAACGCGGCCGCTATCGCACCGTCGTCCTGGAGCCAAAGGAAACACCTCCCCCACGTCAACCCCTCGAGCACGTAGCAACCGGAGCCGCACGAGCGGATACCAACGCGAGACGTTCTCCCCTCCCTCTCCCATTGGCGGACCAGGAGTGCCTGACGCGCTACGGGAAACGGCGACGGATCGGACTGCCACGGGTAGCCGTGCCCGGCCATCCGGAAGGAGCGGACCTCACCTTCGTCGCCGAGGTCGATCGAGCCGGTGAGGTCCACGGACCGCACGAACTCGAATCGCGTTCGAAACTCGAGCTCGCGCCCGCCGCCCGTCCAGCTCTCGGAACCGACGACGAGCCCCCTCATCAGGAGCGTGTACTCGGAGACGATCGGAGCCGACCGCGCGAATGCGGCGAGGAGCAGGAAGACGGCGGCGCTCATGACCATTGGACGCCCACGAAGGGGGACGGGTTAGCAGAAGCTCTTCTACCGAGTCGGGAAACTTCGCTCAGAACAATCGCACCATCCCGACAACGGTGTACGCGGTCCCTCCCGGAGAGTCGTCGCCTCCGGGGAACGTGAGACCATCGGTCGCGGTGTGATAGCGCAGGTCGAACCCGACTCCGAGCCAGGGAACCGAGGGAATCCAGTACTTGACGCCGCCGCCGAAGCTCACATCGGTCCCGGTGACCGACTCGATTCCCTCGATGGTGCTCGTCGGCGTCGTCTTCAGCTGACCGACGCCGAAGCTCCCATAGGGAACCAGGCCGACCTCGAGCGGAAACTGGACGGTGACTCCTCCGGTGATGAAGATCTGCTCGGCCTCGAACTGGTCGGGAAGGGCGAGGTTTCCGATCTCTTCGTCATCGACCTCGAGGCCGTAGAGGTTCGTCGAGCGAGAGAACCGAAACTCGGCCGCGAAGTTCGGGGTGAATGCCCAGCTGGCGCCGAATCCGTAGAGCTTTCCGAAATCGACGCTCTCCGCCGAGCCGGTGACGCTCATATAGATGTTCGTGGCGGTTCCCAGGTCCTGGCTCAGGGACATGCCGCCGATGAAGCCCGAGAGCTCGAGCTTCTTCTCGCCCGTCTGCGCCAGGCCCGCCCCGGGGACCGCCGAGAACGCGAGAAGCAGAAGCGCTCGCTTCACGGCTCCACCGCCAGATCGATGCCGCCGGTCGAAGAGGAGGCTTCGACCTCAGCGGGCCCACCGGTGTAGAGCGCGTCCCGGTAGTCGAGATCGGTCCCGGGCTCGGGAAACCCGAAGTCGGCCGGAGACGTCGGATCGGTGATGGGGTTGACGCGCACCACGTACGGGCCCGGTCTCAAGCCCCGGATCTCGTAGTCCCCCGACTCGTCCGCGAAAGCGCCGACGGTTTCCCCGGTGAAGGGGTTGAATCCCACCACGTGGGCGAAGCCGACGCCGCGTCCCGCTTTCGTGACCCGGCCCGAAAGCGTTCCCGTCCTCTGCAGGAACGAGCTCGCGGGATAGAGAATCGACGCTCCGGTCGTGTCGTCGGCGGTGAGCCTGCGCCCGATGACGGATCCCGGTCCGAAGGAGAACGGGTACATGATGGCCGTGCCTTCCACCGGACGGCGGCGGGCGCTCGAGGTGTCGGTCACTCCCACATGGGAGTGGCCGAGGCCGATGAAGTGTCCAATCTCGTGCGTGGCGACGGAGACGAAATCGAAACTATTCGGCCGGCCCGCGGGGTCGACCGACCACACGAAGAAGTCACTGAAAAAGATGTCGGCCTCGACGATCTCGCCGGTGAAGATGTTGATCACCTGGAGCGTCGCGCCCAGGATCCCCGTCCCCTCGAGATCCGGGTCATCGCGAAATCCGAGGGTGCTTTGATCGTCGAAGAACTCGAACGCCTCGGCGCTCGTCGTGCCCGCGTACTCGAAGGTGATGCTCGCGGTCTCGATGTCCTCCCATGTGCGGAACGAGGCCGCGATTCCGTCGACGGCCTGCTGAAGCGAAAAGTCGAGGGGCTGGCGGCCGTTCACGTAGTAGCGGACGGGAAAGCTCGCGCTGAACCAGCGCAGGTCGACGAGGTCCCCGTCGGGGGCCTCGTTCTGCAGGATCTGATAGGAGAAGGCGGGCGGGGCCAGGAGGGAAAGCGCCGTCACCAGGGCCAGGATTCGAGGCATCACTGCACGGCCTCCTGGATGCGCGACTCGACTTCGGAGAGCCGATAGCGGGTGACGGGATCGCCCGGCTTGCGGGCATCGGTGCGGTGATTCGCGAGCATCAGGCCCGAGATGTCGCGCTTCACGATCTTCTCGCCCGAGGCGTCGGCGGTGATGGTGAATTTTCCGAGCGACATGCCGAGGACCGTGGGGATGCGGGCTCCGCCGCCGGCGCAGAACAGCAGTACCTCTTCGCCGGTCTCGAACCGCGGCGAGCCGGGCACCATGGCGAGGAACGGGCCGACGCGGCCTCCCAGGAGGCGCACGGTCATGACCCGGGCGCCGCTCCCCCCCTTCAGGTAGCGATCGACCTCGAGAGTGACATAGGTATAGATGCGGGTTCTCTCCGCGTTCCAGTCCGCGCGCGTCCCGGTGACCCGTCCGACGAAGATGCTCTCGGCCCGCTCGCTCATCTGCTCGAGCGTCATGGCGACGACAGTCGAGGCTCCCGCCTGGGCCGCAGGGAAGAGCAGGAGAAAAGCCAGAATTCGCGGCATGAATGCGCCTCCTGTGTTCAATCGAACGCTCATGATAGCTCGCTCGGGCTCGATTTCCGGGATTGCAGGAACGCGAGCACCGCCTCGGCCGCCCGCGCCGAGGCGCCCTTCCCGCCGAGCTTCGCCTTCACCTCGCGAAGCCCGCGCTTCATCTCCTCCGCCGCCTCAGGCTCGAGGAGCGATTCGATCCCCGCGCGTATCGCGTCCGCGGTCATCCCGCCCTGGAGGAGCTCGGGGACGAGCCTCCGGCCGGCGATGAGATTGACCATCGAGAAGTAGGGCAGACGCACGAACGGCCGGCCCAACGCATACGTGAGTCGGCCCGCGCGGTAGACGACCACCATGGGTGTCTCGGAAAGCGCCGCTTCCACCGTCGCCGTCCCCGACGCGACCACCGCCACCGCGGCATGCTTCATGGCGTCGTAGGTTCCGCCTTCGAGCAGCCGGACACGGGAGATCGTCTCACCGAGCCCCGCTTCGATCCAGGAAGCTTCGACCGTGGGGGCGCGGCTAATGACGATCTGGAGCTCGGGTCGCTCGCGCCGGAGCTTCTCCACCACCTCGCGAAACACGCCGAGGTGGAGCTCGATCTCCCGCCGGCGGCTCCCGGGAAGGAACAGGACGAACGGCCGAGCGGGGTCGAGGCCGAGGTCGGAGCAGAACGTCTCGCGCGAGCGCGCGGACTCGACGAGGTCCACCAGCGGATGCCCCACGTAGCGCGCGCGAACTCCCTCCTCGCGGTAGAACGCTTCCTCGAAGGGAAGTATGACCAGCATCTCGTCCACGAGATCGCGGATCCGCCGGATGCGGCCCCTGCGCCAGGCCCAGACCTGGGGGCTGACGTAATAGAGGATGGGGACACCCATCTCGCGGAGACGCTTCGCGAGCCTCAAGTGAAATCCCGAGAAGTCGACGAGGACCGCGGCGTCGGGCTTACGCGCTCGCGCCTCGTCTTCGAGCCGTTCCATCGCGCGCTTCAGGGCTGGAATCTTTCGAACGACCTCCACCAGGCCGATCACGGAAATCTCTTCGAGGTCGACGAGGAGCTCTGCCCCTTCCGCTTTCGAGCGGGTACCCCCGAGCCCGAAGGCCTCGATAGACGGCGAGCGATGGCGGAGCTCCCGCAGAAGCTCGGAGGCGTACAGATCTCCCGAGGCTTCGCCCGAGCTGAGGAGGATCCGGATGGGATTCGACACCGGTCTTTGACAGGTTGTCGGCGACTATAGCATGCTGCCCGGAATCATCAAATGCTCGCGCAGGGTGCGATGAATTTCCTGGCCCCCCGATAGCCGTGGAATCGATCTCTTCGACGCTCACCGGGACGGTCTTCAAGATCCAGGGAAAGGAGGTCTCGGTGCGCGCCGACAGTCCTCGAGGAGGGCAGGTTCTGGAATGCTACCTTCGGGGGCGATTGTTCGAGGACGCGTCGGGACCCTTCCGGAACCAGATCGCCGTCGGAGACCGGGTGGAGCTCGACGCGGTGGGAGAGGTCAAAGGCGTCATCCATCGAGTGCTCCCCCGCGAGCGCGCGCTCGTCCGCCTCGTGCCCGGCCGCAGAGCCCGGCTCCACGTTCTCGCCGCCAACGTCGATCAGATCGTGATCGTCTCGGCTCTCGTCGATCCTCCGTACAAGGCGGGGCTCATCGATCGCTACCTGGTGATCGCCCATCACGCGGGAATCGCGCCCGCGCTCTGCCTGAACAAGATCGAGCTCGGAGACGCGGGAATGCGGGAGAAGGCCGGTGAGACTTTCTCCATCTATCGATCGCTCGGCTATCCTTTCGTCGAGACCAGCGCCAAGGCCGGGGCGGGGATCGAAGAGCTGCGGCGGCTCCTCGCGGGAAAGCGCTCGGTACTCGTCGGACATTCGGGTGTGGGAAAGTCGAAGCTCGCGGCCGCGGTGCAGCCGGGGATTCGACTCTCGAGCGGAGAGGTGGACCGGCACGGCCGCGGTCGACATACCACCACGGCCTCGACACTGTTCCCCCTCGATTTCGGAGGCGAGCTCGTCGACACCCCTGGAGTCCGAGAGCTCTCGATACGCCACGTGAAGCGGGAAGAGCTCGCGGAGTGCTTCCTCGAGCTTCGGCCGCACCTCGGCCGGTGCCGCTTCACGTCGTGCAGCCACATTCCCGAGCCCGGCTGCGCGGTGAAGGCGGCGCTCGACGAGAGAGCCGTCGCGCGGGAGCGGTACGAGAGTTACCGCAGGTTGTACGAGGAGCTTACGCCCTAGCCCCGGCCCCGGAAGGTGACGACGTGAGTGTGCCTCGTGCCCGACGTTTCCCTCTGCACAACCCCGCCGTTGCGGAGAATCGCGAGGTCGACCGAGGTCAAGGACACCATGTGACTGTGCCCCGTGGCCCCGCGGATGTCGATGTCGAGCGGCGCGCCCGCACGGAGCCCACCCGCCGCCAGGGTGACGAAGTGCCCGTGGTTCGAACTGATCTCGCCGGGAATGTCGGTGACGACCGGACTGGGCTCGGTAGCGGTCTCACAGCCACTGATGGTGATGAGAGCACCGCCCAGCAGGGCCAGCGCCGCCTCGAGCGTGAACTCGCGTCGATTCAAATCGCACCCCCTGTTTGTATCCGAAAAAGCAACGTACGTGCCAACGAGCTCCGGCTCCTCCAAGGTGTTCTGCCGTCTCGGGTTCCCCTCTGACGAGCCCGAGACCCGTGTAGGGTTTCTCCCGACCTACGGGTGCCGGTCCACCCATGGCGGGTTCGGGGCCCGTTTCGCGTATTCGATCCATATGGACCCGACCCGGTGGATTCGAGAGGCCGTGCAGGAAGGGCAGACCCCGGCCGCCGCTGCCGACGACTCCGCCGACGAGCCGACCGCGAAATACCTCATGAACGACGCCGCTACGGGGATCCGCGTCCGCGAGGCCACGGAGAAGGACGCCCCCGAGCTCGCCGCGATCGCCGCCCGGGCTTTCCACCACGCCCACTTCGGGGTTCTGGATCTCTCGAGCCTCGCCGGGGTCGCGGCACGATTTGGCGTGAAGGCGCTCAAACGCGAGATTCGGGAGGCGAGCTCTCATTGTCTGCTCGCGATCTGGGAGTCGAATCCCGTAGGGTTCGCGCACCTCCGCCCCGGCGCCGCGTCTCTCGCGCTCGAGCTCCACGGTCTCTACGTATTACCGGATTGGACGAGGCACGGCGTCGGAACCGTTCTGGTCGAAAGCGCGGTGACGCTGGCGCGAGGTCTCGGGTTCGAGAGCCTCTGGTGCGGTGTGGTCGAGGCCAACCGGGGCGCCGTTCGCTTCTTCCACGCCGCGGATTTCAGCGTCGTTCGTCGCGAGCGTGTTTCGATCGGGGGAAAGAGCGTGAGCGTGCTGATTCTCTCGCGCCCGGTCTCAGACGCTGACTGAGGAGGCGGTCTCGTACGGCTTTCCGCTCTCCCGCAGCACCTCGCCGACGCGCGCTACGAGCGCCTCGGCTCCCTCGCCCGTCACCGCCGATACCAGGACGTGTCCGTCGCCCGAGCCGAGCTCGTTTCGCGCCTCGGGGGAAAGGAGATCCGACTTGTTGTAGACGACGAGGCGCGGAATCTCGTCGAGCTCGAGCCCCTCGAGAATTCCAACCACGGCGGCCATCCGCTCCTGGTAATCGGACTGCGAAGCGTCCACCACGTGGAGGATGAGGGACGAGGTCTCGATCTCTTCGAGGGTCGCGCGGAAGGCATCGAGGAGCTCCGGCGGCAGGTCGCGGATGAATCCCACGGTGTCGGCGAGGAGCACTTCGCGCTCGACCGGCACCCGGAGCCTGCGGCTCGTGGGGTCGAGGGTCTCGAACATCCGGCTTCCGGCGGCGACGTTGCTTTCGGTGAGCCGATTGAGAAGGCTCGACTTTCCCGCATTGGTATAGCCGACGAGGGTGACGATGGGAAGCCCCCGGCCTACGCGCCTCTTCCGCCGCTCCCCCCGCTTCCGGCGAATGGACTGGATCTCGTTCTGCAGCCTCTGGATGCGATCGCGCACGCGCCGCCGGTCCATTTCGAGCTTGGTCTCTCCGGGTCCCCTTCCTCCGATGCCGCCCGTCAGTCGCGAGAGCGCGGTATCCATCTCCGTGAGCCGCGGAAGCATGTAGCGGAGCTGCGCGAGCTCGACCTGGAGCTTCCCCTCGCGGCTCTGGGCGCGCCGGGCGAAGATGTCGAGGATGAGCTGGGTCCGGTCCAGGATCTTCAAATCCGTCGCCGCCGAGATCGAGCGCACCTGGTTCGGCTGGAGCGTCTGGTCGAAGATGATGAGGTCCGCTCCCTCCTGGAGCGAGCGGATGACGAGCTCCTCGATCTTTCCCTTTCCGACGAGGTAGCGGGGGTCGAGCTTGTGCCGGCGCTGCACGATGGTATCGAGGACCACCACGTCGGACACGCGAGCCAGCTCCGCGAGCTCGAGGAGCCGCTCTTTCTCCTCCTCGACACTCCCCGTCGTGACCCCTACCAGGATCGCCCGCTCGCGCCGATCGGCACGATAGAGCTCCCCGCGCTTCCTGGCGAAATCGTTCTCGAGCTCGGTGATGAAATCGACGAAGTCCACGTCGATCTGGCTCGGCGGCGCGGGATCCATGAGCTCCCAGGCATCGGCCCGGGCGTCGCCGTTCGTCGAGGGCGAGAGATAGGCGGTGCGGACGAGCCCGGGGAGGCCGTCTTCACCCGCCTCGATCGCCGACATCGCATCGAGGCGGAGCAGAACCAGATCCGTCAGGTCGTCCCGCGTCAGAGGCTCCTCGCCGAGATGGGTGTGGAGGCAGCGAAGCCCGCGGAACCGCCGCTCCGCCACGCGCTGCCGCTTCAGGTCGGGAAGGACGATTTGCCGCGCGTCGCCGACTCCGACCCACTCGACTTCGCCCTTGCGGTTGACCAGGACCCCCACCTGGCGCCGGATGTCTCTCGAGATCTCCGTGAGGTGGCGGGCGAACTCCTGGGTGACGAGGGAGCGGGGCGGAAGCCGCCGCTGGTAGAGCTTCTCGAGCCGGTGCCGCTCTCGCGGCTTCAGACCGATGACATTGCCTTCGAGCCGGTGAATGGACGCCTCTTCAGTGCATCAGTGCCGCGGGGCCCCACCCCCGCGGCCTGAAGAATCCGCGGCCCATTCGGGCCGGGCTCGCTCCGCTCGCGCAGGCTGCAGACGCATTTCTTCGCAGCCTGCTTAGCTCTTGCTGCTCGTCTCGGTCACGAGCACGTCGAGCTTCGCCCGAGCGGAGAGGTAGTTCGGATCGACTTCCAGAGTCTTGCGGTAGGCCTCGATCGCTTTTTCCCGCTCCCCGAGCTTCATGTAAGTCTCAGCGAGGTAGTAGCGGGCGTCGGCGAGGCCGCCGTCGCGCGAGATCGCCTTCTTGAACTGCTGCAGTGCCTCTTCGTAGTGGCCCTGCTGGTACTGGATCACCCCGAGGTGATGGTAGTAGTAGGCGTTCGAGCCGCCGGAGCGAGCCGCGCTCTCGAACTCATGGATGGCGTCATCGACCCTTCCTTGAGAGTAATAAGCGGCTCCCAGGTTCGAGCGCGCCTCGGCGAACTTCGGGTCGACTTCGAGCGCGCGCTTGTACTGGGCGATGGCGTCCTCCACTCTTCCCCGCCGCCTGAAGGCGACGCCGAGGTTGTTTCGGGCCCTTCCGAAATCCGGCCGCACGTCGAGCGCCATCTGGTACATCTCGAGCTCGGCGGCCGCGGGATCGAACTCGTCGCCCATGTCCCCCGCGGTCTCGGCATAGTAACCGTAGAGAAAACCCTGGTTGTTGTAATAGTTCGCGATGGCCTCGAAATCGTCGATGATCTTCGCCCCCATGTACTCCCGCTCGGGAGTCCGGGTGAAGTCGATCATCACCACGTCGGGTCCGTTGCGGATGCCGGCGGTGATGTGGCCGTTGTTCACGATGACCTCGGCCTCCTTCGAGATCCGCTCGATGGTGGTCACGTCCACGTAAACCGCGTCGAGACCCACCTCCCGCGCCATCCCTATAAAGAGGTTGCTGTAGGCGAGGCAATTTCCCCGACCCTCGTAGAAGACCTGCTGAGCGGTCTTGTTCGAGAGCCAGTCGTACGAGATGGACATGCCGGTGCGGCTGATGATCGCGTTGACGATGGCCCGGGTCTTCTCGCTGTCGGTGCGCAGGCTCTCGACCGACTTCCGCGCGAGCTCCCGGATCTCGTCGTTGATGTCGTAGGGAACGACGACTTTCTGCACCACGTCCTCGGGCACGCGCGTGGCCAGATCGGCGACGATCTCGTCGGGCGTGAACTGAACCCGCTTCGAGGTGCCGGCGCAGGACGCCAGGAGTCCGCTCAGAATCGCGAGAACAGCCCGATTCGAAAAGGCTGCCTTCATGAGCACCCCTCCGCGCCAGTATAGCACGAGCCCGCGCGCGCGATTTGCACTTGCGGATCGGGCGACGTATCCTTCGCCTTTGCAAAGGAGTCGAAGGAGATCTACATGTCACAGAATCGATCGCGGGTTGTGGCTCTGGCCGCCGGCCTCCTCGTGGCCGGCGGCGCCGCGGCTCAGGAAAAGCTCAGCAAGAACGACAAGAACTGGGTCGAGAAGGAAGTCGGCGCCATCATCACCGCGCAGGAGAAAGCCACCTTCGAGCAGATCCACAAGGACGACCGCAAGTTGTTCAAGGACCTCTTCTGGATGAGGCGGGATTTCAACCCCACGACCGCCGAGAACGAGTATCAGAAGGAATACGCGGCGCGGGTCAAGAGCGCCGACGAGAGCTTCCGCGGCGGTGGAACGAAGGGCTCCGAGAGCGACATGGGGAGGATCTTTCTCCTTCTCGGCGGACCGAGCCAGCAGCAGCGCGGCGGTTCCGAAGGGGCCAGCCCGCAACCCGGAGCCGATCCCGCCACGGGCGGCGAGGAACCGGGACAGCCCGGCTTCGGCTCGCTCGGCGGCAGCGAGGGCGACGCGCAGATGATGACCTGGGTCTACGACCCCAACCCCGACCTCGGGATCCCGAACGGGATCTCCATCCCGTTCCGGCAGCAGTCGGGCTTCGGCTACCGCATGGTCGCGAGCGACGAGCTCACGAAACAGCTCGAGCGGGTCAAGGAGCGCCTCGTCGCCAACCCCTCGGTCAACTATGCTCGCGACGAGAACGGCCGGCTCCGCAAGGCGGACATGAAGTTCGATCCCAACAGTCCCGCCAAGCTCGCCCTCAAGGCCCTTCAGGAAACGGGGCAGACGAGCGAAGCCATTCCCTTCGAGGTGAGCCCGGCGTTCTTCCGCGCCGCCGGCGGGCAGGTGTACGTCCCGCTCGACTTCGTTTTGGGCCAGGGCCTCAGCTCGAGCAAAGCGATGGTGTTCGGATCCGTGGTGACGAGCGACGGCATCACCATCCACCAGTTCGAGGAGAGCGCCGAGATCGCGAAGGACGCCGCCGGAAGGCAGGTCTGGGAAATGCCGCTCCAGGTCCAGCCGGGAACTTACAAGCTCTACCTGGGGGTCATGGACGAGGCGGGCACCACGACCGGGACGAAGATCGTCGATCTCGTGGTGCCGGATCTCAGCACCACCGAGCTTCAGCTCTCCTCCATCCTGATGTTCGCCGAGGGCAAGCAGATCGGCGAAGCCATGGGCTCACCCGGGCGGGCTTTCCTGCTCGGCGGCTACCACTTCACCCCGAAGCGGGAGATGGTCTACACGACCAAGGATCAGCTCTCGGGCGTCTTCTACGCGTACAACTACGGACTCGAGGGCGAAAAGCCGAACCTCACCGTGCACCTTTCGTTCTTCAAGGAAGGCGAGGCGCGCGGAGCGACCAAGGAAGAGCCGTTCATGCTGCAGACGCCGGAAATGGCGCTCACCATCTTCGACATCCCCCTGAGCATTCCCAACTTCAAGGAGCCGGGAAACTACAAGGTCACGGTCAAGGTGACCGACCAGGTGACGAAGAAGGTCGTCACCCACGATATTCCGTTCCAGATTCAGGGCCAGTAACGGCAAGGGGGATGCGGAGACCGGAGTCTCCTCATCCCCCTTCGTTCGTTACAGGGGAATCTAAGCGGCTTTCTTCAGCTTCGCGACATCCCCGAGGACTTCGATCGCCTTGTTGAGGACGGGGTCGATGCCCTGCTCTTCGTCCTCCGGCGTCCGCTCCACCGTGACCGTTGGCTCGAGGCCTTCCCCCAGAAGCGGTTTGCCGTCGGGCGTCCAGTACTGAGCCACGGAAAGAACCACGGCGGTGCCGTCTCCGAGCGAGATCGCTCTTTGTACCGCGCTCCGTCCCGACGTGGGGACGCCGAGGATCTCCCCTCGCTTCGCCGTTCGGAAGGCGCTGGCGACGATCTCCGCCGCGCCGGAGCTTCCGCCATTGACCAGCAGCACCATGTCGCCCGCGAACGCGACCCGATCGGGCGCGAGGCGGACGTCGGCGGTCTCCCCTTTCCTCGACTGGAGCCGCGCGGCGACGCCGCCGGGGATGAAGAGCTCCGCCACCTTCGCGCCCTCTTCGGCGAGACGCCCGAAACTGTTGCGGACGTCGACCACGAGCTTCTCCACCCCCTGACCCTTGAGGATTTCGACCGCGCGCTTGACGTCGGTATCCGTCCCCGGGCGGATGGAGGCGATCTTGATATAGCCGTCGCCGCCCGGAAGCTTCTCGAAGGTGACGGGGGACACGAGGACGTCGCGCCGCTCCACCTCGATGACGACGGGATCCGGCTGGCGGTCCCGAATCACTTCGAGTGCGACCTTGGTCCCCGCCCCGCCTCGCAGCATCGATTCTCCGGCGATGACGTTCACTTCCCGGGTATTCATGCCTGAAACCGACTTGAGGAGGTCCCCGGGCTCGACTCCCGCTTTCTCCGCCGGTGAACCGGGAAGGACGCTCACCACCTGGAGGTAGTACCTCTTCGTGAGCTCGACGCCGATGTCGGCCTTCTTGTGAGTTTCCGGATCCTTGAACGCCAGGTACTCTTCGGCGTCGAGATAGCAGCTATCGGGGTCGAGCGCCTCCAGCATGCCCCGGATCGCGCCGTCCATCACCTGATCCATTTCCGGCGCCGTGAGGTAGTTGTTCATCACCAGTGTCACCACGTCCTGGAACACCGAGAGATAGCGATAGGCGCTGTCGCGGGCGAGGGCCCTCCCGAGAAAGCCGCCGAGAATGGCGTAGAGGACGAAGGGAACGGACGACGCCAGTAGGAGATGCTTGAACCGTAGACTTTTCATGGGCGCGCGGAACCTCCCAAAAGATGCTTGTCCTTCATTCTGACGTGGGGAGCCCGCCCGGTCAATTCACACCTTCATGGCCTGCGAGCCGTCTCGCGGGGTCGAGCCACTTCTCCGGGTCTTCGGGCTTGCCCTGGGCTCGAATCTCGAAGTACAGGCGCGGTCCCTCGAGCGAGCCCGTGTCCCCGACCCAGGCGATGGGGGCTCCGCGGGCGACGCGATCGCCGACCTCGACCTGGAAATCGGAGAGATAACCGTAGAGGCTGTGCACGCCTCCCGGATGCTGGAGGATGAGGAGCTTCCCGTAGCCCTGGAACCAGGAAGCGTAGACCACCTGCCCCTCGTACACCGCGGAGACCGGCGTTCCCGTCGGGGCTTCGAATCTCGATGCCGTTTCGGACCGTTACCGTCTTGAAGCGCGGGTGGAGCTGGGTGCCGAAACGCGCGCCGAGCTCGCCCTCGACCGGCCATCCCACCTCCCCCTCGAACATCCTCATGGGAAGATCCACGGTCTCGACGGCGACGGACGCGCCCGCGGCGAGAGACTCCACGAGCTTTCCCAGCTGCTCTTTCGCCTCTTCGAGCTCGTGGGCGAGGGTCCCGGACATCTCCTGACGCGCATAGACTTCACCCAGGAGCGCCTTGCGGCTCGCACGGCGACTCTCGAGCGTCCTCGTGGTGCCCTCGAGCTCCTTCCTCACCTGGAGCATCCCCTCGGTCTGCACCACGAGCTCGGCCTTGGCCTGCTCCAGGAGCTTCTGGTCCTCCAGAAAAACACGCATCTTCTCCGCATCCTCGCGCGCGAGCCGCGAGATGTACCGATAGGCGCGCGTCAGCTCCGAAGGCTTCTCGACGGAGAGAAGGAGCCTGACATAGCTCAGCCGACCCAGCTTGTAGAGGCTGCGCGCCCGCGTCTGGAGGTAGGGTTTCAGCTCGTCGATCGATTTCTCCAGGACCTGGATGCGCTTCAGGTTCTCGTCCATCGCTCGATACCCTCGCTCGAGCTGCAGCTTCAGGAGCTCGAGCTCGTCGCCGGCGAGGCGGATGGAAAGGTCGAGCCGGTGGAGCTCGCCCAGGAGCGACGTTTCGCGGCGGTCGAGCGTTTCCAGCTCGTGGCGCAGGTCGGAGAGCCGCTCGTCCAGGAGCTCGAGCTTTTCCTCTTCCGCCGACAGCCGGTCGAGGTTTCCCGGGCCCGCGGGCTCCTGGCCGAAGGAGACGGAGAGCCCCGCGAGAACGAGAAGCCCGTAAACGAAGAGACGCGGCAGCTTCAACTTTCGAAACAGTATGAGCGGCCGCGTGGCAACGATGCAAGCCCGGGTCTATACTCCCATCGAAAGCCATGCGCTACATGGGATTGGACGTGGGCGACCGGCGAATCGGAGTCGCTCTCTCCGACGAGAGCGCGCTCATCGCCTCGCCGCGCGAGACGCTCGAGCGAACGGGGAACAAGAAGGACATCGCCTATCTGCTCGAGCTCGCGCGCCGCGAGGAGGTTTCCGAGATTCTGGTGGGGATGCCGTGGATGCTCGACGGCACCTCCGGACCCCAGGCCGACAAGGTGAGCCGATTCGTAGAAGCCCTCCGCGCATCGACCGAAATCACGATTACGACCTGGGACGAGAGATTTTCGACCGTCAGGGCGGAGCAAGCCCTGATCGAGGCGGACGTTTCCCGCGAGAAGCGGCGGGGGGTCGTCGACCGTGTCGCCGCGGCCATCATCCTTCAGAGTTACCTCGATGCGAAGCGCGCGGCCCCGGCCGGACAGGAAGGCGCCGCCCTCTAGCGCCTCATGCGCTTCCTCAAGGCCTTCGCTCTTCTCCTGGCTCTTTCCGCCGTCGGCGCCGGGGTGGTTGCCTATCGCGCCTACGTCATGGCCCGCGAGCCGTTCCGCGGGTACCGGGAGGAAGAGGTCTTCTTCACGGTGGATCGAGGCGCCACCGGCGTCCGGGTAGCGGAGGCACTGGAAGAGCGCGGAATCATCCGCGACCGAAGGCTCTTCGTGCTCGCTCTCCGTTTCCGCGCGGAGGGAAAGTCGGTGCAAGCCGGAGAGTACCGATTCGCGGAGCCGCTCTCCACGTTCGGCGTCCTGGACAAGCTCGTTTCCGGGGACACCTTCACTTTCGCGGTCACCATTCCCGAGGGATTGACTCTGGTCGAGACCGCGAAGCTTCTCGCGGATCGAGGCCTCGCGGAGGAGAGCGCCCTCCGCGCCGCGTTCGAAGGGGAGGCCCTGATCGCGGATCTCGATCCCGAGGCTCGGAATCTGGAAGGTTATCTCTACCCCACCACGTACCGCTTTCCGAGGAGCGTCGCTCCGGAGGAGCTCGCCCGGGCTCTGGCGGGTCAGTTCAGGCGGGTCTTCGACGAGGAGCAGCGGGTTCGGGCGGCGAAGCTCGGCCTCACGCCGCGCCAGGTGGTGACCCTGGCTTCGGTGATCGAGAAGGAGACCGGGCTCGCCGAGGAGCGGCCCCTCATCGCCTCGGTGTTCTCGAACCGGCTCCGCATCGGGATGCCTCTCCAGTCCGATCCGACGATCATCTACGCTCTCGAGATCGCGGGTCGATTCGACGGGAACCTGAAACGGACGGACCTGGAGCTCGACTCTCCGTACAACACCTATCGCTATCCCGGCCTCCCTCCGGGGCCGATCGCGTCGCCGGGAGAAGCGTCGATTCGCGCCGTGCTCGAGCCCGCGGAGACGTCCTTTCTCTATTTCGTTTCGAGAAACGACGGCTCCCACCACTTCTCCAGCACCTATTCCGAGCACGTCAACGCGGTCCGGCGGTATCAGGTCGAGTATTTCCGAAGAAGGCGCCGTCCATGAGACGACGGGCCCCGCGAGCGAGGAGGGCCTGTCTCCTCGCTCTCGGGTACATCGCTCTCACCTGCCTCTTCACCTATCCAATGGTCCTCGAGCTCGGGACGCACCACGTCGGCGAAGCCCGAGGCGACGCCAAGGGCTATCTCTGGAACTACTGGTGGACGAGGACGGCGCTCTCCCGGGGAACGAGCCCTTTCGAAACGGACGCTATCTTCCACCCCATCGGAATCGGCCTCGCGTTCCATACGCTCGGCTTCCTCCAGGGAGTGGAGTTCGCTCCCCTGAGCTGGGTCGGCGGCGACGTGGCGGCGGCGAATCTCGTCGTTCTCTGGACGTTCCCGGCGTCGGCCCTCGCGACCTATGCCCTCGCCCGCGCCGTGGGGGCGGGAGTCGCGGGCTCCTTTCTCGCGGGCGTCGTCTTCGCCTTCTGCCCCTATCGGCTCGCGAGACTCGCGGGTCACTACGATCTCCTGGGAACGGAGTGGATACCTCTTTACATCCTGGCTCTCTGGAAGCTCTCGGAGGGGAAGCGCGCCTCCGTTCGATGGGTCCTCGCCGCGGGCGCGATCGCCGCCGCCTGCGGCTACACCGCCTCCACCTACCTCGTCTTTCTCGCCTGCTTCACGCTTCTTTTCCTTCTGGTCCGCCGGAGGATCGCGCCGCGGGCCGTCGTCGTCGGCGCGGTTGCCGCCGTCCTTCTCCTTCCGATGCTCTACCAGGCGTTCGTCGATCGGACGAGCTGGACGTACAGGCCCTACCCGGGCGCCGAGCGGTACGCCGCCGACCTCGCCTCGTACTTCACGCCGTCGCCTCGGCAGAATCTTCTCGGACCGATCGCCGGGCATGCCTTCGACCCGAACCTTACCGAGACCACGGTATTCGCGGGCTACCTCGTCCTCGCCTCGGGTCTCGTCGGGCTCGCGCTTCGAAGACGAATCCCCGGAGTCTCCTTCTGGCTCGCCTCGACCGCGCTGTTCTTCGTGCTGAGCCTCGGGACGACGCTCCGGGCGGGCGGAGCCGCCACCGGGGTTCCGCTCCCGTTCACTCTCTTGACGATGACGCCCCTTCTCGACGAGCTGCGCGCGCCGTCGCGCTTTTCCGTGATGGCACTGCTCTCGCTCGCCGTCGTCGTCGCCATGGTGTGGTCGCACGCGACGAAAGGCCGGAGCCGCGAGTGGCTGCTCACGCTCTCCGCGGGAGCCTTCCTCATCGCCGAGTACCTTGCGCTTCCGACGCCGAGCTTCCCCGCCGGCGCTTCTCCCCTCTACCGCGAGCTCGCGAAGAAAGACCCGGGCACGGTGGTCGAGATTCCCGGGATCGAGCAGGCGCCCCTCGAGACGATGTACCACCAGACGTTTCACCGGAAGCCGATCTTCATCGGCACCGCGGCGCGCGTCCCGCGGGAGAAGAGCGAGTACTACCTCGGCCTTCCCCTGGTGCGGCCGCTCATCGATCTTCGCAAGGGGAAGATCCAGACTTCGCCCGACCTCATCGAGAGGGACCGGGAGGCCGCACCCAGCGTGGCGCGTTTTCTCGGCCTCGGTTACTTCGTGATCGACCGCGGCTACGAGAAACGCGGCGTCGTCTCATACCTCGAGCAGGTGCTCCCCGTCGACCGCTGGTACGAGGACGAGAGCGTCATCGTCCTCGAGACGCGCCGTGAGGATCTCCCTCCGGACCCACGCGTCCTCGAGGCGGGGGCTTCGTTCTCGCGGCAGCATTTCGAGAGCGGTTTCCTGCCCGCGGAGCGCGAAGGGGGCTCTTTCTTCCGTTGGGCGAACCAGGAGCGCTCGACGATTCTCTTTCGCCGCCCCGAAGGGGCGCGGCTCGCGGTCCTGGAGCTCGCTCCTCTGGAGGGCCTCGGTCTCGAAGTCGAAGCTCGACTCGATGGCCGCGCTCTCGGGAAGAGGGAGCTCGCCCCGGGTTGGCAGGAGGCGTCGTTCACGCTCCCGCCCGCGAATCCCGATGGCGAAAGCCCGGTCGAGCGGCTCTCGCTCCGATGGTCCTCGATGAGGGAGGCCTCCGCGCGCGACCGTCGGCGTCTCGCGGCCCGAGTGCGCGCGTTGAGGTTGGAGTGAGTTTTCTTGCTAACATGATGGCATCATGCCCATCCTGCTGTTTCTCGGCATCGCGGTCCTCGGCCAGGGCGTCGATCTCGACGAGGAGCTCCGAAGGGAGATCCGCGCGGGACTCTACCAGCCCGCGGAAAAGCTACTCGAGAACCCGGAGGTCAATCCCGACTCCCAGGACGGCGAGGGCTGGACCGCGCTCATGTACGCGGCGCGCTCCGAGAACCAGGACCTCGTGTTGCTGCTCCTGAAGGCGGGTGCGGCGCTCGACCTCGCGAACCGGGACGGCGAGACCGCTCTGGTGGTCGCGGTGAAGCGGGGGAACGTCGAGGCCGCGCGGCAGCTCTTGATGGCGGGAGCCGACGTGAAGCCGAAGGACGCGCGGGGGCGGACCGCCCTCGATTGGGCGGAAGCGGACCACCGCACCTACCTGTCGCAGATCATCCGCATCGCCGGCCGGCCGAGCGTCGCCCGGGTCACGGTGGCGGAAAAGCCGATCGACGTCGGCTCCGCGTCCCTCGTCCCCCCGAGGGTGCTGAAGGACACACCGCCGCTCTATACCAAGAACGCTTTCGATCGCGGGGTCGAAGGGAGGGTGGTGCTCAAGGTCATCATCCGCAAGGACGGATCGATCGGGCCGGTGCGAGTGGACCAGAGCCTCGACGACGAGCTCGACCAGGCAGCGGCCGAGGCCATCCGCAAGTGGCAGTTCGACCCTGCGACGGTCAAGGGCGAGCCCATCAACGTGCTCACGAACATCGAAGTGGACTTCATCATCCAGAAGCACAAGAAGAGCGAGCTCCCCACCGCCTGACGTCGGGACTCAAATCCCGGCGAGGTTCGGGAAGATCTTCTCGTATCCCCGCTCCCGCGCCCAGACGTCCAGACTGAGGGCAGACATCTCGTCGACTTCGGGGATGGCTTCCGGCTCCACGTCGAGACGAACGACGTGGAGGTAGCGCCGGCAGCTCTCGCAGGTTCGCACCCGGATCTGGGGAAGCTCCGAGGTCTCGTGGAACGCGACTTCACCCCCGCATCCGCTGCAGCGATCGCGGGCGGCCGGCCATTCGTGAAAGCAGAGCGAGCACACCAGGGAAAACGCGGTTCCATCGCCTCGAGGCCGGAGGCATCCGGCCTGCGGTGAATGCGCGCAGCGGGGACAGCCGCGAGGGTCCCGGCCGGGCGGAGGCTCGCTCGCGGCCTGGAACAGAACGCGGGCGAAGAAGCTCCGCGGCGATGCCCTGTCCTCGAGCGCGCTTCGGCAACGCTCTTCGTCGATCTCGAGCGCGGCGGCCCGCAAGGGTTCCGGCCCGAACGCCTGAACCCGATCGAGGAGCCGGGGAAGCGACGCGAACGGGGACTCGGGATCCAGCTCGTGCTGAAAGGCGGCGATCTCGGCATAAAAAGAGAGCGCTTCTCGTGCCTCGGGACGGCGCTCCGCGAGAACGCGGGCGCGCGCCGCGCGATCGAGAAAGCTCCGCGGCATCAGAATCGATGCACCTTTGGAGATCCGAGTGGAAGGCCCTTCCGCGAGAACACCTCGACCTCGACCCGGTCGGGATGGATGGTGACTCGGGTGAAGTTGTCCGCCGTTTGCACGGGCCCGGCCTCGGCGAGCTCGAAGGTCAGGTCCCCGGCGCGAATCGTTCCTCCGAGCCGGAAGAGTCCCGGCGATCCTCCGGGATAAGGCCAGAAGAAGGGCGAAGAGACGACGGATACCAGCTTCGTTCCGGGACCTCCGACGGCTCGAAGCTCGGCGGAGACCGACGCGTGCACGTCTCCCGACAGGAATAACACGCGCTCGCACTCGTTCTCCACCAGGAAGCGCAGAAGCTCCGCGCGATCCAGGGGAAACCCGCTCCAATGGTCCCTGAGCTTTCCGAGGACCTCGGGGAACAAGGGTACCGAGGTCGCGACCACCTTCACTCCAGAGGAGCCGTCGACGAGCCAGCTCTGCAGCGCCTCCATTTGCGTCTCGCTCACGATACGCCGGCTCTCGCCGTCCTCGCCGAACAGGCGCTCGGTGCGGACGTCCATCACGAAGAAATCGCAGCAGCCGTCGTGGAAGCGGTACCAGAGCTTCTCCGGCACGCCGTCGATCCCGTGCCCTTTCACGGCGAACAGCGGGCCGTGGCTCGCCTGGTAGGTCAGATAGGCGTGGATGGCCGCCGGATAGCGCACCCGAAGATCCTTGGGCGATGCGTTTTTCGGCCACCCGTCCTCGATCTCGTGATCGTCGAGGATCATGTACGTCGGGACGCGGCTCATGAGACGGCGGATGTTCTCTTGACCGAATGCCTCGCGGTAGCGCGCGAGGTAGTCGTCGAGGAGCCGATCGGGAAAGAGGAACCCGAGGTCGTCCGCGTAGATCTGATCGCCGAGCAGGAGGAGTGCGTCGGTGGACCTTCCTTCGACCTCGACCTGCCGAAGCATGGAGGCGAAGATTCGATCCCCCCTGGAGTCGAGCCACAGGCCTCCGAACAGCCGCGGAAGGTAACGGCAGGAGCCGATGAGCAAGGAGCGGCTCGCGCCTCGGTCGTCGGTCCCGGTTCGGAAGCGGGAGCGGCTCGACTGGCTCCAGTCGAGATCGGGAGCCTCGGCGTCGGAGAAGAAGTAGCCCATCTCGTATTCGTACTCCGTCCCCGGCTCGAGAGAGTCGAAGACCACGACTCCCGTAAGGTCGAAGTTCGGATTCATCTTGAAGTAGACGGGATTGGAGAACACGCCGCCCTTTCCGCTCCGGATTCGTGCGGCCCCCTCGGCACGCCGCGGTCCTTCGGGTGTGGCCTCGTACGCCGCGCGGCCCCAGAGACGAACGCGGGTCGAGGTCGTCTCTCCCACGATGGGACCGAGCTCGAGCGGAAGGAGTTTCACGGAGCGAGGATTCTAGCGCGATCCTCGACTACAATTCCGGCCCATGGATGACGCCACGCGCCGCAGGGAGTTTCTCTATTACTTCTCGGGCCTCGGCCTCGCCTCGACTCTCTTCCCGGGAGCGCTGTGGGCGAAGATGCAGCCGGAGGGTACGGCGACCCTCGAGGGGATTCGCGAAGCGGCGAAGCTCGCGGGCCTCGACTTCACCGAGTCCGAGCAGGAGGCGATGCTCGAGGGGGTGAACAAGAACCTCGCGCGCTATCGGGAAATTCGCGGAAACTCTCTCCCCAACGACGTTCCCCTGCCGCTCTACTTCAATCCGCGCGTGCCGGGCGAGAGCTCGGCCTGGAGCACCGAGTTCCGCCCGAGCTCGCCGGCTGAAGTCGAACGACCGACGAATCTCGAGGACACCGCGTTCTGGCCCGTCAGCCGTCTCGCGGAGCTCGTCCGGAAGAGGCAGGTAAGCGCGGTGGCGCTCACCGAGATGTATCTCGCGCGGCTCGAGAAGTACAACCCTCTCCTGAACTGCGTCGTTACCCTGACGAAGGACCTGGCGATGACACAGGCGCGGCGGGCCGACTCCGAGATCGCCGCCGGCCGCTACCTCGGGCCGCTCCATGGGATTCCGTGGGGAGCGAAGGACATCATCTCCGCGAAGGGCTATCGGACCACCTGGGGTGCTGCTCCCTTTCACGATCGGATCCTCGACGTGGACGCCGCCGTGGTGGAACGCCTATCGGCCGCGGGTGCGGTCCTGGTCGCGAAGCTCACGACGGGCGAGCTCGCGTTCGGCGATCAGTGGTTCGGCGGGCGCACCAACAGTCCATGGAACCCCGAGGAGGGGTCGAGCGGCTCCTCCGCGGGCTCGGGGGCGGCGCCGGCGGCGGGCCTCGTCGGCTTCGCCATCGGAACCGATACCGGAGGCTCCATCCTCGCGCCCTCCGTCCGCTGCGGCATCGTCGGGATGCGGCCGACGTTCGGACGCGTGAGCCGCTACGGAGCGATGGCCGCCGGGTTCACCCTGGACCGCATCGGTCCCATGTGCCGCACGGCGGAGGATTGCGCGCTCGTGCTCCGGGTCATCGCCGGCCCCGACGGAAGGGATCTTTCGGTCGCCGACATCCCGGTCTCCTGGGACGCGGAGCGCGACCCCTCGACACTCCGCGTCGGCTATACGAAAGAGCTCTTCGATCGGGAGGCGGATCCCGAGAGCCGCGCGAACGACGCCGCGGCGCTCTCCGAGATCCGCGCTCTCGGGATCGAGCTCACGCCGGTGACCCTGCCGGAGAGCGACATCAACTTTTTCATCGAGTACGTCGAGAGGGGCGCAGGCTTCGACGAGTTCGCGAGAAGCGGCGGAGACGCGGGACTGGTGCGCACCCGACACCGGGCGGAGCTCCGCGTCGCCCACCTGGTCCCCGCCGTCGAATATCTCCAGGCGAACCGGCTTCGCTACCGGCTCATGCAGGAAGTCGCTCACGCGATGTCGCAAGTGGACGTTCTCGTCACCACGCGCCCCACGCTCGATTCGAAAACGAGCGTCAATCCCATCACCAGCCTCACCGGCCACCCCGCGGTCGCGGTGCCGAACGGCTTCACCCCGAAGGGAACGCCGACGGGGATGGTTCTCGTCGGACGCCTCTATCGCGAAGGCGAGATGCTGCTCCTCGCGAAAGCGTACCAGGAGAGGACGCGGTTCTATCAGAGGCGGCCAACGCTTCCGGCTTGAGCGCTTTTACTTCGTCTATCCAGGAATCCCCTCGCGACGGCAGTCGCGGAACGACTTCTCCCAATCCGCTCCATGGTGGGCCGTGACCTCCTTGCATCCGACTATCGAGGAGAAGATCGTCCGCCCGAGGCACTCGAAGCCCTGCATCGTCCCCGTTGCTGTCAGCGAAAGTTACAGTCGGGGTGAACCTGAGTCGTAATCCGGCTAAGTCCAATGAACTAATACCGCTACTCTGTATAGCCCGACAACAATCGGGCAAGATGCTGTGATTTTCGTCACAATTCCTTACAGGCAGCCTTTTGACAGCGCGCCCATCGTTTTTCCCAAGTATTTGAATCATAACGATATGCCACTCATGGCACCGCTCATGCACGTGCTCGACTGCGACGCGTGGCCGTGTTTCGGCTATTCGCACCACTATCGCGATTGGTTTGCGGCAGCCGTAGTGCCTGAACCTGATTTCGGGCATAGCCGAGCGCCTGACAGGAGAAAGCACATGAACACCGTGAAACTGGCAGTACCGCTGTTCGTCGCACTTACTTGCGGCCCCTTCCAGGCGTTCGCAACGCCAATACTGAAGACGGCGGAAGCCTTCGCGGTCCTGGGTGCCTCGACGGTGACCAATACCGGCGCGACGACCATCACCGGAGACTTGGGTCTCTATCCAGGCACTTCGTACACCGGATCCGCGACCGTCACCCAAACAGGAGCGGTACACCTGACGGACGGGGTCGCGCTGCAGGCTCAGATTGATAACGCCACGGCGTACAACGCTCTGAAAAATCTGTTGCCGACTACCGTGTTGACGGGTACGGATCTAGGTGGGCTGACGCTGACGTCGGGTGTCTATTTTTTCGCGAGCTCGGCTCAATTGACGGGGACCCTGACGCTCGACGCCGAGGGCGATGACAACCCGTTCTGGGTGTTTCAGATCGGCAGCACGCTCACGACCGCCAGTGGCTCGGCAGTAACCATAATCAACACCGGTGCGGACGGCAGTACCGCCGGCGGTTTGTTCTGGCAGGTCGGCAGCTCGGCGACTCTCGGAACCAGCACGGATTTCGAGGGAAGTATCCTGGCGCTCGCAAGCATCACTCTCAACACCACCGCGACCATTCATAACGGCAGGGCCCTTGCGCAAACTGGTGCGGTGACGATGGATACCAACACCATCAATATCAATTCCCCGCCCTTTACCGGCAGACTGACCGGCGGCATCGAGTTCAACGATGAGGGGCGGGTCGTAGACGTAGATACCGGACAGCCCTTGGCGGCTGTCCCCGAACCCTCCACACTTCTGCTGTTCGGCTTCGGGCTGGCAGGGTTGCTTGCCAAGAGAGCAAGAAAAGTCAGTTAAGCCACGGCCTAATCAACGCTCACCGGCGAGCTGGCGAAGCTTTCGGTCGGAGGGAATGGGCGAACGCGAGAGCAGGCGTTCCGCGCGACGCAGACTTTCAGCCGCTTCCGCGATGCGGCCGAGCGCCAGATAAGAACGGCCGAGCCAGAAGCAATCTCCAGGGGAACGACGGCCGACAGCGATTCGCCGAAAATCCTGCTGTCGTCACCGAACACCCGGGCAGCGTTGGCCGATGCCTCCCGGTCTAGTGCCAATGCCGCTTCGCAATCTCCCGCGCCGTTGAGTGCTTCACCAAGTACGCTACCCGGCCCGCCGCCAATAATTGCGATTCGGGTCATGTCTCCCCCTGCGCCAGCGGCAGAGCGACCCCGGACCGGGCGACGACCGAGTCGACTTCATCACCTTCGTAACAGGGAGAGTCGTACGTTGCGTCCCTCGCGTGGGCATGGGATCGTAAGGAATGAGCTGTGTGCTGCGCGCGAGCGGCACCGACTTCGACCCCGAGGCCTTCCTCGTGGAGAGCGAGCTCAGGGCCGGGGCCAACCCCATCTACCGGCGCGGCGAGCCTCGCCCCGGCGGGGACACGTGGCAGTCTTCCGGGTTCCACGTCGGGGTGAGTGAAGCCGAGCTCAGCGACCTGCCCGGCCAGATCCGGGACGCGGTGCGGTTCCTCTCGCGCCACGAGGAAGAGCTCCAGCGTCTCGGTCGCTTCGAAGGCGTCGAGGCGGTATGTCTGGACTTTGCGATCGACCGGAGAGACGTCGCCGTGCAGAGCGACGTCTTCGACGCCGAGCTTCTCTGGCGCGCCGGCGCTCTGGACATCGACCTGGTCGTGAGTCACTACGCGTTTTGAGGGGGTGCAGGCATGAGACGTGGTTTTCTCTCGCAGTTGCTCGGACTACCGGCCCTGGGTTTGGCGGTGGCCCATGCGGAGACGGCTCCCAGGAACAAGATTCTCATCAAGAGCGCCTGGGGCTCCGCCGATCCGACCCAGGCCTCGTTCGCTTTTCTTCATGCGAACGCCTTCGCGGAAGCGGGCCATCCGGTTCAGGTCTTCCTGCTCGGCGAAGCGGTGTCCCTTATGCGCACGGTGGTGGCGAACTCGGTGATCCCCGTAGGCTGGCCGCCATTGGCCGAAGCGCTGGCGAAGTCACTCGAGCACAAGATCCCGGTTCATGTCTGAGGGGCTTGCTCAAGGGCCCGTGGGGTCCTCGAGAGCGATCTCGCCGGCAAGAACGCCACGTTCGCCAACCCCACGATCTTCGTGGGTCTCGTGCAATGGGCGGACAAGGTTCTCACGGAGTAGCGGGCGTCGGCCCCTTTGCGGCGAATCTCGACGAACTTGCCCTCGTCCGTGACCGGACCCGGCGCTCCGGGAATCTCGATCATCTGGACCTCCCATCCATGTTCCAGGAATCCGCGGGACGCATCTGCAGGACTCCGTCCTCCTTCATCAGCGCCTCGATCTCCCCGATCTCGTTCGGCATGAACTCGGTGAAGTTCTCGACCCCGGTCTCGGTGACCACGACCACGTCTTCCATCCGCACGTAGAGCCTCTCCTCGTGCACCCAGAGCATGGGGTCGACGGAGAAGACGATGCCGGGAACGAGTGGGCCGGCGCGATAGTCGCCGACGTCGTGGACCGCGAGGCCCACGGGATGGGAAAGGTGGCCACGGAACGAAAGCGCTTCCCGCGCCGCGCGCTCGTGGGCCTCGCTCGCGAAGGACGTGCTCTCGAGGACCGGTTCCATCCGTTTCGCCGCTTCGTCCAGGATCTGGTCCGCGGTCACTCCCGGGCGGATGAGGCTCATGAGCGTCTTGCTGTACTCCACGATGAATCCGTAGAGCGCCCGCTGGGCTTCGTCGAATCGGCCGTTGACCGGCCACATCCGCGCGACGTCGCTCGTGTAGTAGCGGTAGTCGGGAGCGTAGTCCATGAGGACCAAATCGCCCGCCTTCAGAGGGCTGTCGTTGCGGTAGTAGTGGCCGAAATAGGCGTTGGTCCCGGAGGCGGTGATCGACCGGTAGCCTTCCCCCTGCGCGCCGTTGACCAGGAACTGGTAGCGCGCCGCGGCGTCGAGCTGGTACTCGACGATTCCGGGCTCGGTCGAGCGGATGGCCTCCATGATCCCGAGGCCGGCGATTCGGCTCGCCCGGCGGATGAGGTCGATCTCGCGCGTAGTTTTCACCAGCCGCAACGCGTCTAGAGCCGGAGTCAGATCGGAGACGTCGAACTGCGGGTAGCGCGTCCGGATGAGGTACAGGAACTGGCCCTCGCGGGAAGGCCTCCCGTCCCAGGGGTCGGAAACGATGTCGGCGTGGCCGATGAGGTTCTCGTCGCGGCTCTGGGCCCGGCCTTCGCCGGGGCTCGCCATGAAGAAGAGCATGGGAGCGGGAGCTTTGAGGGCGAAGGAGTAGAGCTGCCGCGCGAGCTGGTCCGTGCCATGGACCTCGTCGACGCCGGTCAAAGTCTTGACCAGCTCCGCGTCCTCGGCCGAGAGCGTCTTCCCCTCTCCCCGCTCCCGTCGTTCGCTCCGGTGGGCGAGGAAGAGGAGCGACCGCCGCCTCTTCCCGTCGAGCAGGAGATAGGACTGGGGCACCTCGATTCCCGTGAGGTAGTAGAGCTCGTTCGACTGGCGGAATACTACGAAGCCCGGGGTCTGGGCCGCCCCCTGGACTATGGCAAGCGCTTCCTCGCCGATGAAGTCGAGCACGAAGGCGCGGCGGGCGGCGAGCTCCTCCGGAGGGAAGTCCCTCTGATACTTGGCTTCATCCTGTGCCGACGCGAGGCCGGTGACGAGGAGCGCAGCGGCGAAGAAGCGGATTTTCACAACTCCCTCAGCGTTTGATGCTCTCGCGATACCAGCGGGGGTGGTGGGCCCGCGCCCAGGAGTCCGACACCCATCCGTCCAACATCCCCCGAAGGGCGCCCGGGACGGCGGCGGTTCCCATATAAATATGGATGAGGATGCCGGCGAGAGAGACGATTGCCGCCGAAGGGTGAACCAGGACCGCCGCGAGCCGAAGTCCCCGCGGCATGAGCTCCGGCCAGAAGAGGACGACACCGCTCGCGAACAGGAAAAGGGCGGCAACGGTCTGCGTCCAGAACAGCATCTTCTGCCCCGCGTTGAATCGGCCCGCCTCGGGAAGCCCCGACTCGTCGTGGACCGCGTAGCGGTGCGCCTGCGAAAGCCACTTGCGGTCTTCGGAGTCGAGCTTCATGTCCTTCGACCAGTTCCGGAACATGAGCCCGAGCGCGACCGCGAAGGCGACTCCGCCCCAGGGATGCCAGCGCCTCACGGCTTCCCCTCCGCCGAAGAAGCCCGAGAGCCAGAAGAGCGACGGACTCCAGAGCGCGAGCCCGGTGAGGGCGGCGTACAGGAACGAGATCGCCGTCATCCAGTGGACGGTGCGCTCGAGGACGGTGAAGCGGAGGATCCTCACTCCTCGACCTCCTTCGGGCCGAAACGGAGATAGTGGAGAAAAGCTCCGAGAACTCCTCCCACCAGGACCGCGTTTCCAATCCACTTGAGAGGCCCCTTCCACAAGCGAACCTGCCAGGGGATCGAAGGGTCCCGGGGAAGGCCATAGTCCTCGGGCCGGGTGGCGTCGGCGAGGACGTAGAGGACGTTCGTCCCGCCGACCCCGCCGGGGTTGTAGACGCCCGCGTTCGCCTTGCCGTCGGCGCGGAGCGCTTCGGCGCGCGCGTCCGCGAGCCGCAGCAGGTCGTCGCGCGATCCGAACGTGAGGCAGTTCGTGGGACAGGCTTTGATGCACGCGGGCTCGAGACCCACCGTGGTGCGGTCAGAGCAGAGAGTGCACTTGTAGACCTTCTGCGTCACCGGAGAGAGCTTCGGCACGTCGAAGGGGCAGCCGGTGATGCAGTACCCGCAGCCGATGCACTTGTCGTGGTCGAAGTCGACGATGCCGTTCTCGCGCCGGAAGATGGCGCCGGGCGCGGGGCAGGCTTCGAGGCACCCGGCATCGACGCAGTGCATGCACTGGTACTTCGACATCAGCCAGGTGAAGCTCCCGTCCTCGCGCGCGACTTCTTTGAACTTGATCAGGTTCCAGAAATCGTGGCGGAGATCGGGAAGCGTCTGGTAGGTGCCGTCATCGGACTTCGCGACCCCCGCGGTCAGGCCCTGATCGTTCCACTCCTGGCAGGCCGCTTCACAGGCTTTGCAGCCGATGCAGCTCGTGGTGTCGATGAGCTTGGCGACGAGCATGATCAATTCTCGCCCGGGCTCCCCATCACGCTTTCTCCAGATTCACGAGGAAGCCCTTGTACTCGGGCGTCCCCGAGTTGGGGTCGAGCACCGAAGGCGTGAGGTTGTTGATGAGCGGTCCTTTGACCCTTCCGAGAAATCCCCAGTGAATGGGAAGCCCGACCTGGTAGACGGTCTTTCCCGAGACCTCGAGGGGCCGTATGCGCTTGGTGACCATCGCCGCGCCCTCGACCGCTCCTCGCGCGGAGGTGACGCGAACCCGGTCGCCGCTCGCGATCCCCTTCTCGCGAGCGAGCGCCTCGGGCACTTCGACGAAGAAGCTCGACTGCAGAAGGGAGTTCGTTTCCACGTGCTTCGTCCAGTAGTGGAAGTGCTCCGTCAATCGATAGGTGAGCGCCACGTAGGGGTATTGCTCCGGGCTTCCCAGCGAATCCAGCTCTCCCCGGAAGACCGTCGCCAGGGGGTTCGACCCGACCTCCGGATGAAGGGCGTTCGCGACCGGCGACTCCACCGGCTCATAGTGCTCGGGGAACGGCCCCTCGGCGAAATCCGGGGTGAAGAGCTTCGCGACGCCCTCGGGGAGCATGATGAACGCTCCGAGAGACTCGGGTAGAGCGTCCGCCTTGAAATCGGGCACGTCTCCGACGTAGCGGCCGTTCTCGAACCGCAGGGGCGCGCGCGACGGATCCCACGGCTTCCCCTCGGCGTCGGCGGACGCCCGGTTATAGAGGATGCGCCGGTTCGAGGGCCAGCTCCAGCTGTAGCCGGGAAAGAGCCCGAGGCCCGTCGGGTCCTCCTGCCCTCTCCGCGCCATCATGTTTCCCGCTTCGGTGAAGGAGCCGGAGTAGAGCCAGTTGCCGCACCGAGTCGAGCCGTCGTCTTTCAGCTCGGAGAATCCCGAGACCTGGCGCCCCGTCGCGACGACCTGCCCGTTCAGCTCCTTCGCGACTTCCTCGAGATCCGGAGACAGAGGGTTCCCGTAGTCCCAGGCCATACCGAGGAGAGACTCGCTTCCTCTGCCGCCCTCTTCCTCGTAGAGCCGCCGGATCTCGAGAAAGAGACGCGCGATGATCTCCTGATCGGGCTTCGCTTCCCCCGGAGGCTCGAGCGCGGCCCGCTTCCACTGGAGCCAGCGCGAGGAATTCACGAACGTCCCGTCCTTCTCCGCGAAGCAGGCTGCGGGCAGAAGGAACACCTCGGTCGCGACGTCCTTGGGCACGGGCGCCTTCGGGTAGTACTCGGGGGCGAGCGTTCCCGCCTTCCAGAAGGCCGCGGTCTCGGTCTCGAAGTTCTCGACGACCGCGAGCCATTTCAGCTTCGAGAGGCCGTCGAGCATCTTCGACGAGTTCGGGCCGTTCGCGACGGGGTTCATCCCGAAGGAGATCATCCCCTCGAGCTCTCCCCCGGCCATGCGGTCGAAGAGGAAGCCCCACCCGTGGTTCTCCCCTTCCCCGATCTTTGGAAGGAAGTCATAGCCGAAGCCGTTCGCAGGTTTCGCCTTCTCGCCGTAGTAGACCTTGAGGAGGCTGACCACGAACTTCGAGGTGTTGCTCCAGTAGTTCATGGAGTCGGGCCGGAGGGGTTTCGGCGTGTTCGCGGAAACATAGTCGGCGAGCGACTTCCACGGAGCGATGGGGACCCGAAGGTATCCGGGGAGCATGTTCCAGGCGCCCATGTCGGTGGCCCCCTGGATGTTCGAGTGCCCGCGCTGGGCGTTCACCCCCCCGCCGGGCATCCCGATGTTCCCGAGGAGCAGTTGGAGCATAGCCGCCGCGTGGATGAGCTGCACCGAATGGCTGTGCTGGGTCCAGCCGAGGGCGTAGAGGATGGTGCCCGAACGGCCGGCGCCGCCGGTGGAGCAGACAATCTCGGCCGCCCGCTCGAACTCAGAGGCGGTGCATCCGCAGATGGCAGCCACTTGTTCCGGGGTGTAGCGGGAGTAGTGCTGCACCAGGAGCTGGAACACCGAGCGGGGATGCTGGAGAGTCGGGTCGACCCGCGCGAAACCCTTCCCGTCGAGCTGGTAGCGCCAGCTCGTCTTGTCGTAGCGATTCGCCTCCCCGCTCCATCCGGAGAAGCGGCCCTCGGCGAACGAGAACCCCTCGTCGATCAGAAACGAGGCGTTGGTGTGCTCCTTGACGTAGTCGGCGTGGTAGAGCCCGCGGGAGAGCGCGTAGTGGATGAGCCCCCCGAGAAACGCGATATCGGTCCCGGCCCGGAGCGGAACGTAGAGATCGGCGACCGCTGCGCTTCGGTTGAACCGCGGGTCCACGACGACGAGCTTCGCCTTGCGATTCCGCCGCGCCTCCATCGCGAACCGGAATCCGACGGGGTGGTTCTCCGCGGGATTGCCCCCCATGACGAGAACCACGTCCGCGTTGGCGACGTCGGTCCAGCCGTTCGTCATGGCGCCCCGGCCGAAGGTGGCGGCCAGACTGGCCACCGTGGGGCCGTGTCAAAGGCGGGCCTGGTTCTCGTACGCCAGAACCCCGAGGCCGAAGCGAAACTTGCCCAGGAGGTAGTTGATCTCGTTGGTGTCGGTGCAGCCGCCGATCATCGCGAGGCTCCGGAGGCGGTTTACCGTGCGACCCTGGGCATCGACGTTCTCGAATCCGCGGTCGCGGGTGTCCTTGAACCGCCGCGCGAGACGCGCGATCGCCTCTTCCCAGGAGAGCGGCGTCCACTCGGGGGCTCCAGGAGCGCGGTACAGGGGCCTGGTGAGCCTCCGGTCGTTCACCACGTACTGCTTGAGCGAGATCCCTTTGGAGCAGAGAGTGCCTCGGCTGATCGGGCTTTCGACGTCGCCTTCGATGTGCACCACCGTCGGCTTCACGTTCTGCGCCCGATCGCCGAGGGTGTGGATCACCACCCCGCAGCCGACGGCGCAGTACGGACAGACGCTTCGAGTCTCCGTGGTGCGGGCGATCTTGAGCTCGCGGGCTGCGGCAGCGGCCGCGCGCAGGTCGAAGCCGAACGCGGTGGTCGCGGCGGCGGCCGCTCCCGCGCGGAAGAACTGTCGGCGGGAGATCTCGACGGTCATGGATCGACTCATCCCTACCATGCAGGGTTCGCGCGTGTCAAAAGAGCGCCCGCTTTTGCTAGACTTCGCCGGATGAGACGCGGGATAGTCCTCGGAATGCTCGCGCTTGCGCTTCCGCTCGCCTGCAGGCGCGAGGAGGAGCCCGCGAGACCCGGAGGCGCCGTGGTCCACGTGCTGTTCGACGAGCGCCACGACCTCGCGGGCGGCGAGCCCGTGCGATTCCACGATTTCGAGATAGGACGGGTCGAGAAAGTGGACCTCGCCGAGGCCCGGGTACGGGCGACGCTCTCCATCGACCCCGAGGTAGCGGCGCAGCTCACGCGCGAGTCGACGTTCTCGGTTGAGTCCGACGATTCGGGGCTCTTCCTCCTGGCGCACGTGTTCGATCCGGGAGCGGAGAAGCTCGGGGAGGGCGGAACCCTGCAGGGCGTGGACTCGGGAATGGAGCTCACCGTGCGGCAGGCGAGCTCGGAGGCGAGCCGGCTTCTTTTGCGCATCGGCTCTTCGGAGTGGGCGCAGGAGGCGAAAGACCTCGTTACGGACATGGAGCGCCAGATCGAAGAGGTCGACTGGGGCGAGAAGGAGAAAGAGGTCCAGGAGCAGCTCGAGGCGGCCCGCAAGGCCATCGACGAGGCAGCCGGGGAGACCTCGGAGCAGGCGAAGGAGAGCCTCCAGAAGATGCGCGAGCAGATGAACCGGCTCGTGGAGGAGCTCCGGGAGCTTGGCCGCTCGGAGGAAGCACGGAAGCTCCAGGATCAGATCGAGAAGCTCTTCGGCGCCGAATCCGAGCGGAGTTGAGGCGGGCTATGGAGCTCGAGGATCCCGAACGTCAGGGACGCCTTCAGAAGTGGATGCCGCTCCTGTGGATACCACCCCTCGCCCTGATCCTGCTGCTCGCCTTGATGGCTTACTGCGCGCGGTGATCAGGCGACGCCCTCGTCTTCTTCTCCGACTTCGGCGTCATCGGAGTCGTCGAGGAGAACCGCGGGCCTGGGAATCCCCGAAGTCCCGTGGAGGGCGATCTGGCGGATGCGCGGGTCGGAGTCGTTGACCACCTTCCTCAGGACGTTCCTGGCGCGGTCACCGCCGATGTGGGCAAGGGCGAAGGCGGCCGTGGCCCGGACCTGATCGTCCCATCGGAGCCCGCCGAGAACGGGGAACCTTCGCGCGGTGAGAACCGACTCCAGGGCGGGAACCGAGACGGGATCGCCGAGCTGAGCGAGCGCCTGGGCGCATGCAATCGCCCTCTCCGGATCCTTGGTCACCTGGAGCGTCGACACCAGGGCGCCCACCGCATGGGGCGAGCGAAGGCTCGCGAGGCTGCGAATGGCCCCCTTCGCCACCCCGATATCCGGGTGCCGAGCGAAATCGACGAGAAGCTCGAGCACCTGCTTGTCGTTGAGGCGCTCGGACAGGCGAAAGGCGGCGCGGCGAACCTTGGGATTTACGTCCGAGAGGCAGAACGCGAGCTCGGTCTTGAGCTCGCGGGTTACGACGTCGATCACCTCGAGAATCCGGAACCGCTGCTCGGACGTCACCTCGAGAACCACTTCCTGTTTGATGCGTTCCGCGGCGTCGCGGCCCATGCGGGACAGAAGGCCGGCGGCGAGCTGCCGGGTGCGGAAGTCCTTTTCCTGTTTGATGACCTCGACGAGGAGATTTATCGCGGGCTTGCCCAGGCTCTCGAGGACCAGGGCCGCCCTCTCCTGGCGCTCGGGATCCTTCGACTGCAGCTCTTCCATCAGGAGGGCCTTCGTCGACGCGTCCAGCTTGCGGTTCAAGACGGCGAAGCCCCGCCCGGTGGCCCGTGGAGTCTTCATCAGCTCGCGCTGGCGGTCGCGGAGCTCGGCGAAGATCCGGCCGGCGAGGCCGAAGTCCGCGAACTGGAGGATGCTTCCCGTCATCTGATAGAGGAGGCTCGCGAGCTCCGCCAGGATGTGATCGTCCTCTTCCTCGCGAAAGGCCTTCAGGATGTGCTCGGCTATGATGCCCGCGAACTGGTGTCGCAGTGCCTGAATCAACGTCTCGAGGAGCGAGCGGCACGAGCGAACGATCTTCTCCCGCACGGCAACGTCCTGGCCGGCGTAATCGGCGAAGACCCGTCGCATCACTTTCCGCACCAGAGGGTGCTCACCCTTCACCAGGAGGTCTTTGCCGATCGTGGGGAGCGCGTCGATGAGCGCTTCCGTGGGCTCGTCGGAGAGACCCGCGACAGCCGACGCCTCGGGCTCGTCGGAGTCGGGGTCGGTATCGACCGTCTCCAGGACGCTGTCGACGATGGAGGCCGCATAGCGGCGATCGTTGAAGACCAGTCCCTGAAGCTCGCGCTCGCGCGCCAACGCCGGCCAGAACGAGGGCTCGACGACCGCGGGAAGCTCCTTGAGAGCGCCCACGAAGACCAGGATTTCCTCACGGGTCAGCGACTCGAGAAAGGTGATGCTCTCGAGCTCCGAGGACGAGAAGAGAGCGACGACGCTGTCCGAGAGCGCCTCGAACCCGCCAGTCGGGGCTTTGGCTCCATTCACCAGGAGCGAGCCCTCGGCGCGAGCCAGAGTCAGGACGGGCCGGCGGGTGAGCATCGTCGAGAGCTCTTCCAGAAGCTGGTCGATGGCCGAGGAGACCTGGCGGCTTCCGAGGGGATAGAGCTTCACGTTCTTCGCCGCCCCGAGGAGCGCGCGAAGGATTCTGGGCACCTGACTCCATTCCTCGGGCCCCAACACGGCCCCCGCGCCGCCCGGCGCCGCCCGGCTCCCGCCCCTCCGCTTCCGGACTTCCGAGTAGCGGAGCTGCCGGAGCGAAATGTGCTCGAAACGCCGCTCGGAGGCGAACGCCTTCCAGAAGCTTCCGTCGATAAGCTCCGGCTTGAGCTGCCCGAGCTGAGTGAGGACCGCATTGAGCTCGTCGGGCGAGAGGCCTCGTCGAAAGTCGATGCTCTCGAGCTCGGCGCGATCGAGCAGCTCCAGGTAGGAGTTGGCGAGGAGGCGGAAGTCGTTCACGTCCACCTTGTGCCCGTTCGCGAGGAGCACGCCCTTCGAGCGCGAGAGCTCGAGGTGCTCTTCGAAGGCCAGCACCGCCGCCACGGCGTCGAAGGCGGTTTCATACGCCTTCTGAATGGGCTTGCTGTCGGCAGGATAGAGCTGGACGCTGCGAACGGTGGTCACCAGCGTCCGGAAGAGGTTCGGGAGCTGCGCCAGCGCTACGGCGCCGAGCTTCTCGTCTCTGGGTCCCCCGTCTTCCTCGACGAGAGACTCTCCCGTGTATCGCTCCGCTTCCTCGCGATCGAAGGTGCGCCGCCGCAGATCGCTCTGGATCTGATCGTAGCGGGCCGCCTTGTCGCGGTTCGCGGAGCGTTTGAAGTGATAGGCGAGGAGCGAGGCCGAGGGGCCGAGCCGCTTCTGGTGGAGCTCTTCCTGGTAGACCCCCACCCGTTCGTGCAGCTCCTGGCGGCGCTCTTTCTGAATGGAGCCGTAAACGATCTCCAGGACCCGCTTTCCCAGAAAACGCATGGTCTCGTCGTTGATCTGGAAGTCGGTGCGGAGAAGCCCGAGGTTCTCGGCGCGGTCCAGGAACTCGAGCACCTCGTTCTCGGACACGTCGGTCGCGCCGGCGACCACGCTCAACGGAACGTCCTCACCGAGCGTCGAAACCTGCTCGAGGAGCTTGCGGCTCTCCTGGTCTAGAGCGGCGATCTTCTGGCTCACGATCTCCTCGAGAGAGCGCGGGAGGTAGCCTTCCTCGGGAGCCTCGACCGTCCATCTCTGACCGTGGAGCGAGAGCTTCTGATCGAGAACGAGCTTCCGGAGGATCTCGGCGAGAAACAGAGGGTTTCCCGAAGTGATCCGGGCGAGCTCGTCCTCGAAGCCCGGCGGCAGGTCGATGCCCGGAAAGACGCCCGACAGATGCGTCCGGATGTCCTCGGCGGCGAGCGGTTGGAGCTGCCGCTTCACCAGCTTGAGCTCGGATTCCTTCCCCTGAAGGAATCGCTCACAGGGCGGGGCCTCTTCGTCTTGCCCGATACCGAGGGCGCCGTTCATCGTGGCGCATACGAAGAGCGGTGCGTCCGCCCGACCGAGGAGAATCTTGAGGAGCACCAGCGTCCCCTCGTCGGCGAACTGCAGGTCGTCCACGAGGATCACCAGCGGCTTGCCCTCGAGGAGCTTGGTCGTGAGCTTCACCAGAGTGACGAAGATCCCTTCGCGGAGGCGGCGCTCGTCCTCCTCGGCGGCCGGGGAGCGGTCATCCAGGTTGGGAAGGACGTGGCCGAGGTAGTGGAGCTCTCTGGCGTCGAGGGCGTCGAGCGCGGGAACGCCTTTGTCGGCGCGCCGGGTCATGAGCGAGACGATCGCCTGCCCGGCGAGGTAGTACGGCCGGAATCCCTCCTGGCGCTTTCCCGAGAGCTTCACCACCGCGAGCCCCTGGTTGAGCGCGAGGCTCCTGCGGATGGTCTCGATGACCGTCGACTTCCCCATTCCCGGCGCTCCTTCGATCGAGCAGGAAACCGCGCCTCGCCCAGGCCGAGCGCTTCGAGCGCTTCGGACACCGCCTGGAGCTCACCGCTCGCGGCCGGCGATCTCCGCGTCGTCGAGTCGATGGAGCGCGATCTTGGGAGCGGTCTTCTGAGGATCCGCTTCTTTCGCCACCGATACCCGGTTGCGGCCCTGTTTCTTCGACGCGTAGAGGGCGGTGTCCGCCTTGCGAATGAGGTCGTTTCCGCTCGCGGCGTCGGTTCGCGCCGAAGCGACCCCGATGCTGAGCGAGATGTAGATCTGACCCGTGCCGTCGAGAAGTGCCAGAGGGCGCTCCTTGGTGAGCTGGTGCAGGCGATGAGCCAGCGTCACCGCCTTCGAAAGTTCGGTCCTCGGAAGGAGCACGATGAACTCGTCGCCGCCGAATCGAACCGGGTAGGCATCTTCGCCGGCGATCTCCTTGAGGAGCCCCGCGATGAACACCAGGGCTTCGTCGCCCGCATCGTGACCGTAGGTGTCGTTGATGCTCTTGAAGAGGTCCACGTCCAGAATCAGGAGCGACAGGGGAAAGTGCTCGTCCTGATCCCAGTGGATCTTGTGCTCGAAGTAGCTGAGAAGAAACCTGCGGTTGTGCAGCCCGGTGAGCTCGTCCTCGAAGATCAGGCGGGAGGGATCTTTACCGACGTTCTGGAGAAAGTCGATGAGCTCGCCGTACTGCATCGGGACCGTGCCACTCCCGGGCGCCGGACTCCCGGCCGCCTGTCACGAATGATTCATTTGGGTCGTGTAGTATCAGGTTAGCTGATGGGGGTTCTTCTGGCAAGGACGGTGGCACGGCGCCTAAGCTCCTGCCCTGTCAGGCTTTTTCTCACCGCAGCCGCCCTTCTCGGAGCGAGCGTCGTCTCCGCCGAGACCGCGCCTCCGAAGCTGGTGCTCTTTCTCATCCTCGACCAGGGACGCGCGGAATATCTGGAACGGTTCCGTCCGGCTCTCGGGGGCGGGCTCCTGTTTCTGCTCGAGCGCGGCGTGATTTTCACCGCGACCCACCATGCCCATGCGGTGACCGTCACCGCGCCCGGGCATGCTTCCCTGTCGACCGGGCGATTCCCCTCGCGCTCGGGAATCGTCGGCAACGAATGGTACGACCGCGATGAGAAGCGGGACGTCTATTGCGTCGAGGATCGGGAGTCGCCGACACTCGCGGTAGGGGTCCGAGGAACGGGGCGGCCCGAATTTCTCGGACGCTCGCCGCGGAGGCTCCGGGGAACGGCCGTCGGCGACTGGATGAAGCGGCGCTTTCGCGCGTCGAAGGTCTACACCGCCGCGGGAAAGGATCGCGCGGCGGTACTCATGGGGGGCAAGAAAGCGGACGGCGCCTTCTGGTTCGACGGCGAGACCGGCCAGTGGGTGACGAGCCGTTACTACATGGACGAGTACCCGATCTGGGTCGCGAAATTCCACGAACGGCGGCTCGCCGACCGGTATTTCGGGCGGAGGTGGGAGCCGCTTCCGGTTCCCGAGGCACTGCTCTCGACGATGAAGATCGAAGCCTCAGGTGACGGCGCCAAGGATTCCGGATTTCCCAAGGTGCTGGGTCGGGGTACGTTGTCGGAGGACGCGGGGTTCTACCAGGAGCTCTTCGAGACGCCCTTTCTCGAGCCCTACCTGCTGGCGTTCGCGGAAAGCCTTGTGCGTGAAGAGAAGCTCGGCGCGGACGAGGTGACGGATTTTCTCGCGCTCGGATTCTCGAGCATCGATTCCGTCGGGCACGACTACGGCCCCAACAGCCGGGAGCTCCTTGACGCGGTTCTGCGGCTCGATCGTGAGCTCGGGGAGTTCTTTCAATTCCTCGACCGAACGATAGGTCTCGAGCGTGTCGCGGTGGTGCTCTCGGCCGACCACGGGGTAGCGCCGCTTCCGGAGTACCAGACGCGGCACGGTCTCCCCGGCGGCCGCGTTCCCCGATCGGACCTGGCGTGCGTCGCGCATGCGGGAAAGCCCGGCTGGTTTCTCGCGCCCCTTCACTTCGACGACAACGCGCTCGCGAAGGAGAAGGTGAAACGCCAAGCGGCGGAGACGCTCGTGGCGGAGCAGATCTCGGCCTGCCCCAGCGTCGCCCGAGTATGGACGCGGACGGAGATCGAGAACCCGAAGCCGGTCGTCGATCCGGTGCTGCTCCAGTTCGCGCGAAGCTTCTACCCGCAACACAGCCCTGATCTGTTCGTGCAGTTCGAGGAGGGGCTAATCGACGATCCAATCGGCACTACTCATGGCTCTCCCTACGAGTACGATAACCACGTGCCGGGAATCATCGCGTGGCCCGGCATCCGGCCGCGGAGTCTCGACGAGCCCATCGCGACCGTGGACCTCCCGGTGACGCTCGCCTCGCTCCTCGGTCTGCCGACGCCGGCGGACGTGGACGGCGTCGACCGGTCCGGCCTCATGCGCTGAGGAGGGCGTTCGAGCTCCCTCCGCTCTCGCGTTTTTGGAACGCCGCACCTTGCGACGCGGAGCGCGATTGACCCTGGGGTCGAGAGCCAGAACGGATCTCGCAGGGTCCCAAGGGAAGGTCGCTAGCGCTCGAAGATCTCCTTCGCAATGATGAGTCGCTGAATTTGGCTGGTACCTTCGTAGATCTGGTAGATCTTGGCGTCTCTGTAGAGCTTCTCGACCGGGTACTCTTTGCTGAATCCGTTCCCCCCGAAGACCTGGACGGCGTCTGTGGCGACCCGGACGGCGGTGTCCGCGGCGAAGAGCTTCGCGAAAGCGGCTTCTCGAGTGTTCCGCTTGCCTTGGTCGATGGTCCAGGCCGATTGCCAGACGAGGAGTCGCGCCGCCTGAATCGCGCAAGCCATGTCGGCGATGAGGAAGCCGATGGCCTGATGCTTGTAGATGGGGACCCCGAAAGTCTTTCGCTCCTTGGCGTAACCGACGGCGTGGTCGTAGGCCGACTGGGCAAGCCCGACAGCCGCCGAAGCCACGACCGGCCTCGAGTGGTCAAAAGCGGTCATCGCCGCCCGAAACCCGTCCCCCTCCTCCCCGAGCCGATTTTCAAGTGGCACCCGAGTGTTCTGGAAAGTCACCGCCCGGGTGTCGGACGCCCGCTGCCCCATATTGTTCTCCTTCTTTCCGACAATGACCCCATCCGTGTCCCGCGGCACGATGAAAGCGCTCATCCCCCGGTACCGCTGGGAAGGATCGGTGTAGGCCAAAACGAAGTACCAGTCGGCAACCCCTCCATTGGTGATCCACATCTTGCTCCCGTCGAGGACGTAGTCGTTGCCGTGACGCGTCGCCGTGGTATGTATTCCCTGAACGTCGCTGCCGGCACCGGGCTCGGTAACGCAGTACGCGGTGAGACGGAACTCCTCGGTGAGCGGGCTAAGCCACTTGCGTTTCTGCTCCTCGGTTCCGGCGACGATCACCGGGCCTTGCGCCAACGTGTTCGCCTCCATGGCCGTTCCAATTCCGGTGCACCCCCGGGCGACCTCCTCGGCGATGAGGCAGCCTTCGAGGACCCCGAGCCCGAGCCCCCCGTATTCCACGGGGATATGGGTGTTCATAAGCCCGAGCTCCCAAGCCTTGCGGCAGATCTCCATGGGGTACTCACCAGTTTCATCGTGGTAGCGAGCTTTCGGCGCAATCTCGTTTCGGGCGAACTCCCGGGCGAGATCACGAAATTGGGTCTGGTCGTCGCTAAGGCGGAAATCAATCATGCTACTTCCCCCTGAACACCGGACGGCGCTTCTCGAGAAACGCCCGGACTCCCTCACGTCGGTCCTCGGTCGCGAAGCAAGCCAACTGTGCCCTCTCTTCGAAATCAAGTACTTCCTCGAGCGAGGCGTCCTCCGCGAGCACGATGGCCTCCTTCGCCCAACGAACCGAACCCGGTGCCGCATCACGGAGGTCCCCTGCCCTCTCGAGGGTGAATCTCGGGAGATCCTCGTCAGTTACCACCCAATTGACGAGACCGAGCCGAAACGCCTCATCGGAATCGACGAGTCTGCCGCTGAGCACGAGGTCGCGGGCCACTCCCGGACCCGCGAGCCGCGTGAGGAAGTAAGTCCCACCCCAATCGGGATGAAGGCCGAGGCGGGAAAAAGTCGCCCCGAGGCGGGTGCTCCGCGCCGCGATCCGGAAGTCGCAGGCCAGCGCAAGGCTGAAGCCTGCGCCAGCCGCGACGCCATGGATGGATGCCACGGTTGGGATTGGCAAGGACCTTAGGATGGTCACGACGCGCTTCCCCTGTTGAATGAAGGACTTCATGTCCTCATCGCCCAGGTTCTCCATGACACGAACGTCGCCCCCACTGCAAAAGGCCTTCCCAGTGCCTCGGAGAATGAGGACTCGTGAACAATTGGATGCCACCTGAATCGCCGCTAGCAAGTCCTCCCGCATGGTGCCGGCGAAGGCGTTCAGGGAATCGGGTCGGTTCAGTGTAACGGTCGCAATTCCATCGGTTACGTCGAGACCGATGTGTTCCCAGGGCATTGGGCGGCCGGGGCTACAGAGACTCGAGGAGTAGGGCCAGGCCCATCCCACCGCTGATACAGAGGGTCGCGATTCCGCGCCTTGCCCGACGCCGAAACATTTCGTGAGCCAGCGTGACCACGATTCGGGCCCCCGTGGCTCCGATGGGATGCCCCAGGGCGATGGCGCCGCCGTTCACGTTCAGTCGTTCCGAATCGAAACCGAGCTCGCGCTGGCAGGCGATAACCTGGGCGGCGAAAGCCTCGTTGAGCTCAATCAGGTCGATGTCGTCGAGACGCAAGCCGGTCTTCTCCAGGAGCTTGCGCACGGCCGGAACCGGACCAATCCCCATCACCGCGGGGTCCACTCCCGCCGAGGCATAGCCGGCGATGCGCGCCATCGGCTCGACTCCGAGCCTCATCGCTTTCTCTTCGCTGAGTACAACGACGGCCGCGGCGCCATCAGTGATCCCCGATGAGTTTCCCGCGTGCACCGTTCCATCCTTCCGGAAAACGGGTGCCAACTTCTGAAGGCCCTCGAGGGTCGCCCCGTCGCGCGGATGCTCGTCCGTCGAGAAACGCTCGACATCGCCCTTCCGCCCCTTGACCTCGATAGGAACGATTTCCGACAGGAACCGCCCCTCCTTGCGCGCGCGTTCGCATCGTTGCTGGCTTTCGAGAGCGTAGCGGTCGGATTCCTCGCGGCTGATGCGGTGACGATCGGCGAGAGTCTCTGCGGTCTCTCCCATCAGCTGTCCGCAAAGCGGACAGAGAAAGCCGTCGCGGTACATGCCGTCCACCACGTCGGAGCTCCCCAGTTTCTGACCCCAGCGGGCGTCGAGGAGAAGATAAGGCGTATTGCTCATGCTTTCCGTGCCGCCCGCAAGGACCGCCTCGGCGTCTCCAAGAGCAACGGCGCCGTAGGCGTTCAGGATGGCCTTCAAACTCGAGCCACAAGCTTTGTTGATGGTGTACGCCGGAACCGACTCGCCCAGGCCGGCGCGATAGGAGATCTGGCGCGCGACGTTGGGGCGCACACCCGCTTGGCGGGCGTTTCCGATGATGACCTCTTCCACGGCCGCCGCAGGCACACCGCTTTTCTCCAGGGCACCCCTCGCGGCGGCGACGCCGAGGTCGGCGGCGGAAAGAGACTTGAGCGCTCCTCCGAACTTTCCGATTGGAGTCCGCACGGCTCCGGCGATCACGATGTTCTTGGTCATAGGATTACTTTCCTTGGAATCTGGGCTCGCGCTTTTCGACGTGCGCGGAAATGCCCTCGCGCGCGTCGTTCGAGACGAAAAGCTGCTGCTGCAGCTCTCGCTCGAGCGTGAGACCCTCGGAAAACGCGGACTCGAGCCCGGAGACGACTGCCCGCTTGATCCTGCCGACCGCCATAGACGCCTTCCGCGGAGGAACGAACTCCGAAGCGTACTCCAGGACCCGGTCCCGGAACGACCGGTCGGAGAGTACAGCGGTCACCAGACCGAGCGCGTGAGCCTCGTCGAAGCTCATGAGCTTTCCCGTGACCATGAGCTCGAGCGCGCGCGAACGGCCGAGGAGCCGCCCGAGACGCTGCGTTCCGCCCGTCCCCGGGAGAACGCCCAGTTTCACCTCGGGAAGCCCGATCTTTCCGCCCTCTTTCTTGGCTACCCGCAAGTCGGCGGCGAGGGCAACCTCGAGTCCGCCGCCCACCGTGTGACCGTTCAAAGCGGCGATGACCAGCTTCGGGGTCTGCTCCAGTCGGTTGAGCGTCTCGTTCGCGTGAAGGCAGAACGAATATTTGAACTCGGGGGTTGCGCGGTTCAGCATGTGGATGTCGGCGCCCGAACAGAAGAACTTCTCACCCGCTCCCGTGAGCACGAGCACATGAACGCTCTCGTCCATGCGCGCGTCGAGTATCGCGGCATCGAGCTCCTTCATCATCTCGTAGCTGTAGGTATTGGCCGGAGGAGCGTGAAGCTCGAAAACCGCGACCCCTCGATCCTTCGAATAGTTGACGAGGGACATGACTCAGGCCTTCCTCACGTACTCGAACTCCAACGCCTTCCCCTTGATGCCCTGCCGCGGCGGGCCGATCCAGCTCGCCATCTTACCGGGCTCCGTCACGGCGTGCATCAGGCTCCTCACGAACGCCTGATCTTCGTCGGTAGGAAGCCACTCTCCCCGTTTTCGCTTCCACTGTTCCTCGGAAATCGGCGCGCCCTCGGGACTGAAATGAAGCCCCGAGTAGATTCCAATCTGTCGATGGAACCGGCGGTGAGGTAGTCTGAGGCGTTCCGAAAGCCCCGCGTCTTCGAGAGCCTTGTTCCATCGATCCACGCCGCGCTGGCAATCGTCGATGTAGTCATCTCTCAAGACCTCGTTCATGGCGTTCCGGAGAGGAATCTCCTCGGGCACCAGCCTTCCTTCGTGGGGGACCTCCATGGAATAGAACGAGTCCAGAAGCTTGTGATCGTCATAGCTCTCCTCGCGGTTGCGACCTTTGAGACCCGCCGCGAAGTACTGCGCCGCGTTCGACGAGATCTCACCCCCGAAGAGGTCGGAGGAGACACTCACCCAGAAATTGAGGTACTTCTGGATGGTGGGAAGATCGATCCCTCCGTGTCTGCGGATGTCATCGTCCTTCTTCTCTCGCATGAGCTGAGCTGTGCGCTCGACGATTCGTCCGACGCCCGTCTCGCCCACCGACATGTGGAATGCTTCCTCGGTGAGCATGAACTTCGTGGTCCGCGCGAGCGGATCGAAGCCGCTCTCGGCGAGGGCGAGAAGCTGGTACTTTCCGTCGCGGTCGGTGAACATCGTGAACATGTAGAAGTTCAGCCAGTCATCGCAGGGCTCGTTGAAAGCTCCGAGGATCCGGGGCTTGTCTCGATCGCCGCTGCGGCGATCGAGGAGCTCTTCCGCCTCCTCCCGTCCGTCGCGGCCGAAGTACGAATGAAGGAGGTACACCATCGCCCAGAGGTGCCGGCCCTCCTCGACGTTCACCTGGAAGAGGTTTCTCAGGTCGAAGACCGAGGGCGCAGTTTTCCCGAGCCGTCTCTGCTGCTCGACGCTCGCGGGCTCGGTGTCGCCCTGGGTAACGATGAGGCGGCGGAGTTGGGTGCGGAACTCGCCGGGGACCTCGTTCCAGACGGGCGCTCCCGCGTTGTCTCCGAAGCCGATGACTCGCCCGGCCTGGGGGGGAGTGAGAAAGATCCCCCAGCGATAGTCGGGCATCTTTACGTAGTCGTAGTGCGCCCATCCCGCGGGGTCGACGGAGATCGCCGTGCGGAGATAGACGTCGTCCTTCTGAAACCCCTCGGGGCCCATGTCCATCCACCAATCGAGGAAGCGCGGCTGCCACTTCTCGAGCGCGCGCTGCAGCTTAGGGTCGGAAGAGAGGTTGACGTTGTTGGGAATCTTGACGTCGAGCTCCATGTTCAGGTCCTCCTCCAATCGAATTCCGGCCTGCTTTGCTTGCCGTACAGCGTCAGAGCGCCCGTCTCGCCAACGGCATTCGGTCTTTGAAAAATCCAGTTCTGCCAGGCCGTGAGCCGGCCGAAGATCTTGGTTTCCATGGTTTCGGGCCCGGCGAAACGGAGCGAGGCCTCCATGCCCGTCATGGCATCGGGAGAGAAGCCGCATCGCTCCTCGCAGGCGATCCGGACCTCGTCATCCCAGTCGAGCTCGTCGGGAGCGAAAGTGACGAGCCCGAGCTCGAAAGCGTCCTCGGGGCCGATGAGCCCCTGGTGCGCGCGGACGTTGTCGAGCGCCTTCGGTTCGCCGAGAAAACGGGTCTCGAGCCTTGAGAGTCCGTTGGCCATCGGGAACCATCGGTGATTGAGCGGGCCGAGCCCGATCCGAGTCGGTCGGGCATCGTCGGCCAGCATGTAGCTGCGGTCGGCGGCGAGGGCGAGCTCGAGGAGCGTTCCCACGAAACACGAACCGGGCTCGATGAGAGCGAAGAGACTCCGCGCCGTCTGGTCAATCCGTTTGAACGTGCGGCGGAGCTTCAGGAGGATTTCGCGGATGAGCCAATGTTCCGAATTCTGGTTCAGGACCCGGTCGACGTCGAGCACGGCTTCGGCGCTTCCCGCGGTGCGGAAGACCAAGAGGCCGATCGCGCTGTGGTTGAATCGGAGGTGGAGGATCGCGTCGTCGAGCTCCCGCGCCATCGCGAGCGGCCAATAGGCGGACCCGACCCGCTGAATCTCCTCCTGGGTCTGCGGCTGTCGTCCCTCCGGTCCACGTACAAGGATCTCGGCCTGGCGCTTTTCGGTGTCGATGGTCACTCGAACGCAAGGGTACTCGAGCGCGGTGTCTGAATAAGTGGCATCCAATTGTTTCAGCACGATGCCGTCTCCGAGGCCGCGTCGATTCGAGCCGGCGGCCAGGGCTTTTGCCCGTGCGCTTGCGACCTCCGAGAACTTGCTGCGCGGCGCGATCGCATCCACCAGTTTCCAGTCGACGGCGCGCTTCCCTCTGATTCCCTCGACGAGAGTCGAGAACACGTCCGCGCGGTCACGACGTACCATCCTCTTGTCCACCAGTCGCGTGAGACCGCCAGTTCCAGGGAGCACCGCCAGAAGGGGAGCTTCCGGGAGGGCTACTGCGGCGTTGCCGTCATCAACGAGGAGGATCTCGTCTGCGGCGAGAGCGAGCTCGTAGCCACCTCCAGAGGCTATCCCGTTGAGAGCCGCCAGATACTTCTGGCCGCTCTCGCGACTAGCCTCCTCAAGGCTCAGTCGGGTCTCGTTGGTGAACTTGCAGAAATTGACTTTGAATGGGTGTCCGGAGCCTGCGAGCATGTAAATGTTGGCCCCGGCGGAAAAGACGCGGTCCTTCGCGCTGGTCAAAATGACGGCCTTGACCTGGGGATGCTCGAATCGAAGCCGGTCGACCGCGTCCGCAAGCTCGATGTCAACCCCGAGATCGTAGCTATTCAGTTTGAGCTGATATCCCGGCCTTAGGCCGCCATCTTCGCGAACGCCAAGGGCTAGCGTTGCGACTTCGCCATCCAGTGTCAAGGTCCAGTGCCGGTATCGACTTGGGTGTGACTCGAAAAAGGTCGATTCCATGGGCAAGGTTCCTCCTAACCATTCCGCAAATCTGGCATTATACTACTTGATGACGACCAACTATCGGCATTATATTGCTTAACAGTGACACCGGACCAGTTCCTACGGCGTCTCGGTCGGCAGATTCGAGACCGTCGCAAGCTCCAAGGCCTGAGCCAGGAGCAGCTCGGTAAACTCGCGGGCCTCTCCACCAGGTACATTTCGCAGGTCGAATCGGGCCGGGGAAATCTATCGATACTCCGGCTGCTCGACCTTACCCAGGCTCTGGGCGTCCCCCTCCACGAGGCGTTGAAGCCCGATAAGTGGCATCCGATTGTTGCGCTCATCGGACTCCGTGGCTCCGGGAAGAGCTCCGTTGGACGAGACCTGGCCAGGCAGTTGGATCGCCCCTTCGTGGAGCTCGATGGGCTCATCGAGAACGAGGTGGGCCTGGGCCTGGCCGAGATCTTCGCCATTCACGGCGAGGGGTACTACCGGCGATTGGAACAGGAGGTGCTCCTGCGATTCATCTCGAATGGCGCTCCAACGGTGCTGGCCACAGGTGGCAGCCTAGTGACCGACCGGGCGACATTCGACCTCCTGAAAAGAAGCGCGGTTACGGTCTGGCTACGCGCCCGCCCCGAACTTCATCTCCGCCGAGTCACCGCCCAGGGGGACAGACGCCCAATGGCCGGACGGGCCGACCCGCTCTCCGAGCTGCGGTCCCTTTTGAGAGAGCGTGAACCACTTTACTCGGAGGCCGACATAACGATCGATACCACGCATCTTTCGACCGCTGAAGTCGTAAATGAAACCGTGCGAAGGCTCGGGGAGTGGCAGAGCTTACGGTAAGATACCTGTTGCGCGAATGACGAAACTAGCGCTCCTCGCGGTGATTGCCGCTGTTTCCAATGCCGACGCCGCGCCTTCACAACAGATCGAGCCAACCGAGTTGCTCACGATTCCGCACATTCTGCGTACGCCCCTCATCTCAAGTTTCTCCTTGGCTCCGGACGGGAAACGGATAGCTCTCCACATTTCCGTTCTGGGAACCGAAGCGGTCTGGCTCTTGCCGGGAGACGGGAGCGCCGGTGCCTCTATTCAGACTACGAAAGGAACCGCCGATCGCGATCCAGCCTGGTCTCCTGACGGACATCAACTTGCCTTCACATCGAATCGCCACCGGGGTTGGAGGCTGTATGCCGCCGATGAGAAAGGAGCGGACGCCCGGCTGCTGGTTCGCCAAGAGAACGAAGCGAAGCAACCCCGCTGGTCCCCCGATGGTGCCAGAATCGCGTACCTATCCCAGGCCGAGGGTGAAACAGGCTGGGATCTCTGGATCACACCCGCGGACGGCAGAACCGACCCGAAGCAACTCACTCATGCCCTCGACGACGAGGAAGACCCTCGATGGTCTCCCGACGGCGAGCGGATTGCCCTCAGCCTCGGCGGAGGCCGGCATCGGAGTCGGCGAATCGGAATCGTCGCTGTCCTAAGCGGAGAGATAGTCGAGCCTCTCCCGAAGGACTGGAAAGCCGACAGTTTTGGAGCACGCTGGTCGCCCGACGGCAGGCGAATTGCGTTCGTTTCCGATAAACACGGTCAGAAATCGGTCTATCTCTTGTCGCTACAGGGTGGTGCACCGGAGCAGCTGCTTTCATCACCACACGAGCTGACAGAACCCGAGTTCAGTCCTGATGGAAGATTCCTCGCTTATCTGGAGAACCAAGACGGCGATAGGAAGCTCTTGGTCCACGATTTCGAGACCGGGCGACAACGAACGCTCTCGCTCAGAAACGGTAGCCATAGACATCCGGTTTGGAGGCCGGATGGAAAAGCGGTGCTGAGCCTGTTCGAGGCATGGAACTATTCGCGGGACGTCTGGGTCTACCCTCTCGACGGCGGCCGGGAACGCGCGAGTGAAACCCTCCCTCCCGACCTCGACGTCCGGAAGATGGCTCGACCCGAGCTCATGCGATTCACCAGCTTCGATTCTCGAGAGATCACCGGATATCTGTACGTGCCCGAGTTCGCCACCGCGGACAAGCCGGTTCCGCTCCTCGTAACGCCTCACGGCGGCCCCACTTCGCAGTGGCAGAACAGTTGGCACCCGTTTGTTCAGCTCCTCGTTCAACACGGCTACGCGGTTTTTGCGCCTAACGTCCGGGGTTCGAGCGGTTTCGGTCGGGAGTTCGAGGACTTGAACGACGGGGACTGGGGTCGCGGGGATCTCGAGGACCTCGTCGCCGGGACCAAACGCGTACTGGAGCGCCCCGAGATCCGAGACGACCGGCCGGCGATATGGGGAGTAAGCTACGGCGGCTTTCTAACGCTCGCCGCTATCACTCGGTATCCGGATTTCTTTGCCTGTGCCATCGAAGCATTGGGAATGCCTGACCTCGAGGGCTTGTATCGCGAGACGACGGCAGAGGGTAGGGCCTACCTGGAGCGCGAGCTTGGGCCCCTTCGCGGCAACCTGACGCTTTATCGAGAGCTCTCGCCCGTCAGTAACGTGAGCCGAGTTCGAACCCCCCTCCTGTCGTTTCATGGCGAAGTCTACCCGCTCGTTCCCTACTCGACCAAGAAAGCGTTCTTCGATGCTCTACGTCAGCGAGCCGGCTACAGGCTTCAAGAGTACATCTTCAAGGGGGAAGAAGCCCGGGCGACCTATCGGCACGATCTCCATCCCGAGGCCGCCTGGGCCTATGTAGAAAAAATACTGGAGTTTCTGGAAATCTACCTGTGAGGCAGCCGGCCCGGCACTTCATCTTCGATTTCGACAGTACGCTCGTACAGGTCGAATCGCTTCCCGAGCTGGCGCGGATCTCCCTCAAGCATCACCCCGAACGAGCCGAGAGACTGCAGGAGGTGGAGCGCATCACCGAGCTCACCGCATCGGGGAAGATGTCTATGGCAGAAGGAATCGCACTTCGCCTCCAGCTTGCGAGCGCGCATAGAAAGCACGTCGATAGCCTGGTTCGGGTTCTGAGACGGTCCCTCACACCATCGGTACGACGGAACCGGATGTTCTTCAGGAAATACCGAAGCCAAATCTACGTAATCTCGAACGGCTTTCAGGAGTTCATCTTGCCGGTGCTGGAAACACTCGGCCTCAATGCCCACCACATTTTTGCCAACTCCCTTACCTTCAACGACCGGGGCTATGTCATAGGATTCGATTCACGAAACCCGCTTATCCATCAGGACGGAAAGGCGCGTGTTCTACGGAACTTACAATTGGCTGGGGAGTGTCTTGTCATTGGGGACGGCTTCAGCGACGTGCAGATCAAAGACGCGGGCCTCGCCACCCGTTTCTTCGCCTTTACCGAGAACGTCCGCCGGGAATCGGTGGTCGAACGGGCTGATCATGTCTTGCCGAGCTTGGACGAGCTTCTCTACCTGCTGGCGCTTCCGATGCCTGGCTCCTACCCGCGCTCCCGAATGCGTGTTCTGCTGCTCGAGGGAATCCACGCGGCCGCCATCGAGTATTTCGAGAAGGAGGGATACACGGTCCGGGCTTTGTCCGGAAGCATAGGCGAAGAGGCTCTAATCCGGGAGCTTCCCGGGATCACTCTGCTGGGAATCCGATCGAGAACGCGGATCACGCGCCGAATCCTCGATTCAGCACCCGAGCTGAAGGCAATTGGAGCGTTCTGCATCGGCACGAACGCGGTCGACCTGGAAGCTTGCTCGGACAATGGGGTGATCGTGTTCAACGCTCCCTACGCCAACACCCGCAGCGTCGTGGAGCTCGCTCTTGGCGAGATTCTCGTTCTGGCGCGGCGAGTATTCGAGAAGGCCGGCGACCTCAGCCGGGGGATATGGGATAAATCCGCGATGGGAGCTTTCGAGGTTCGGGGCAAGAAACTCGGAATCGTAGGATATGGGAATATCGGATCCCAACTGTCGGTTCTTGCCGAAGCGCTCGGCATGGACGTTCACTATTTCGACATCGTGGAGAAACTTCCACTGGGTAACGCCACCAAATGCGCGTCGCTGAAGGAGCTCTTGAAGCGCGCGGATATCGTCTCGGTGCATGTGGACGGTAACCCGCGCAATCACCACCTGTTCGGTGAGCCCGAGTTTCGCTTCATGAAAGACGGCGCACTGTTCCTGAACCTGTCGAGGGGCTTCGTGGTCGACATCGAGGCACTGGCAAGAATGGCGCGGATCGGGAAACTCGGAGGAGCTGCGATTGACGTGTTCCCTGAGGAGCCAATCGACAACGGGCTTTCGTTTACCTCCCCGTTGACCGGGCTTCCGAATGTAATCCTCACGCCTCACATTGGAGGAAGCACCCGGGAAGCCCAGCGGAACATCGCCGACTTCGTATCAGGCGCCTTGGTCTCCTTTGTAAACACTGGTAACTCTTTTGGAAGTGTCAACTTCCCCGGTGTCCAGCTTCCAGATCTGCGGCGGGCCCATCGGTTCATTCACATTCACGCCAATGAACCGGGAGTCCTCGCGGCGATCAACGCCGTGATGGCGGAGCACGGGATCAACATACTGGGCCAACATCTCAAAACCAATGAACGGGTCGGCTACGTCATCACCGACGTCAGCAGAAAGTACCAGCCAAATGTCGTGGAAGAGCTCGCACGGGTTCCCAAAACCATCAAGTTTCGCGTGCTGTACTAGAACGCTACCACGCGACTGGCGTGCGGTCCTTGCGTGCGGTCCTTTGAACGTGGCACCGAATTGTCGGAGGTTGGCCCGGACGGTGGAACTCACCGGGGATTTTCGTCTATTGAGTCGATGGCAGCTGAGCCAAGATACGTTCCACAGGACGGAGCTCTTGTTGAGGTGTCGACCCGAACCACGCAGGGCCGTTTTCTTCTTCGACCGTCCCCAGAACTGAACGAGATTATTGTCGGCGTAATGGGGCGAGCTCAGCGAAGATTCAACCTTCAGATCTTCGCGTTTCAGTTCCTCTCCGATCACTATCACCTGCTCGCTTGGGCCGTCGACGCTCTGCAGCTGGCTGGGTTCATGGAGTACTTCAACGGTAACCTGGCCCGGGAGGCCGGACGATTTTCTGAATGGAGTGGAAAGTTCTGGGGTCGCCGCTACCACGCCGCCATCGTGAGTTACGATGACCAAACTCAGCTCGATCGACTTCGCTACATCATTTCGAATGGTTGCAAGGAAGGGCTCGTGGCGAGCCCGCTGGAGTGGCCCGGGGTAAGCTCTACGTACGCACTTCTTGATGGGTCGATGTCGCTTCCAGGCAGATGGTTCGACCGTACTCGGGAGTGCCGCGCGCGCAGCGCCGGCCATGGGAAAGTATTTGCCGAAGCCGAAGAAGTCCGTCTTTCAGTACTCCCGAGTCTGGCGAAGCAGAGTCCCGCGGAATTTCGGCATACGATAAAGTGCCTAGTCGAGCAGATCGAACGCGAGACTCACCAGATGCACGAAACCAACGGCACAAAGCCCGCGGGAGCGAAGTGGGTGATGAGGCAGAAACCCCACCGCGTGCCAAGAGCCATGAAGAAGTCCCCGGCGAAGAGGTTTCTGGCGACCTTATGCCACATTATTGCCGAGCTCCGTCGCGCTTACCGAGAATTCGTGGTGGCCTATCGTGAAGCCTCACATCGGCTCATGGCCGGCGACCGCATGGTGGAGTTTCCACCCGGCTGCTTCCCGCCAAGATTACCCTTCGTTCGAGCGGGACCGTAAAGCGAAAGGCGATGGTGTAGATTTCTGGTCTGATGGAGCGCGAAGAGTACCAAAGGCTGTTCGATCTTGAGGACAAGCTTTGGTGGTTCGTCGGCATGCGCCGCATTTCCAACACGCTCCTCGATAAGTACCTGCCCACGAAGAGAGCAGATCGTAGAATTCTAGACGCCGGGTGTGGCACGGGCGGGATGCTGGAGACTCTTCGCCGGTTCGGGAAAGTAGTCGGCGCTGACGCTTCCCAGCCGGCCCTTCAACTCGCTGGAACCCGCGCGGCCGCGCCGCTCATTCAAGCCGACGTATGCCGTCTGCCGTTCGCATCAGCGAGTTTTGATCTTGTAACCTCCTTCGATGTTATCTACCACAGTCGCGTCTCCAGTGACGATGCAGCGCTTCTCGAAATGGCGCGGGTGCTGCGCCCACACGGCCTCCTTCTGTTGAGAGTCCCTGCACGGACGCTGTTCAGCGGCCGACACGACATCGCAGTTCACACCCGACGTCGATACGGGAGGGGAGTGCTCGTGGAGAAGCTGCGACGAGCTGGTTTTGTCGCGGAATACGTTTCCTACCTGAACTGTTTGCTCCTTCCTCTGGCCATTCTTCGCCGAGGAATCGATCGTTGGTTCCGGCCCGGCTACCGGGGCTCCGAAGTCGAGCCGGTTGCGTTATGGCTCAATCAAGCGCTTTTCCGGGTCCTCGTGCTCGAGGCGAGGTTAATCGGTTCCGCAACCCTTCCTTTCGGACTGTCGCTGGTCGCCGTCGGGCGAAAGCATCCAACGTCGTCCAACGGCTGAGGCAGTGCGAGGCCCATCTAGCAGTTGGGGTGGGCTGGACGCCGGGAACTTGGGATGGTATCGAGCTATGGCCGCCCAACTCGAGTCGGGAAGCTTTTGACGAAAGGCTTCATCCCGTCTGGCGGCTCATGCTCGACATACCGCCTGCTTACAAAGGCACCTGGTTGGCGGCGTGGTACGAGCTTCGGACCAAGGGACCGGCTTCAACGTGGCGAAATCCCATTTCCATCCCTCGCCGTGCTAGTTCACGAAATTCGTCGGGATGCACGAATCTCACCACCGGCAGATGCCCAGGCGTCGGCTGGAGATACTGCCCGAGCGTAAGGATTTCGACCCCCGCTTCCGAGGCCAGCTCCCGCATCACCGCTTCCATCTCGTCCGCGCTCTCGCCCAAGCCGAGCATCATCCCGGTCTTGCTCAGGGTATCGGGCGAAAGCTCCTTCACCCTCCTGAGTAGCTCGACGGACTGTGCATAGCTCGCACCAGGTCGCACCCGTTTGTAAAGACGCGGTACGGTCTCCACATTGTGGTTGAGGATATCGGGCCCGGCTGCCAAAACCCTCTCGAGAGACGCGCGGGAACCCTTGAAGTCGGGGATGAGGACCTCAATGGTCGTTTCCGGGCATCGGGCGCGGATGGCTTCGATTGTTGCCGCGAAAATCGAGGCGCCGCCGTCTTTTAGCTCGTCTCGATTCACCGATGTCACTACCGCATGGGCCAGCCCCATGGCCGAGACCGCCTCTGCCACCCGTACCGGCTCTTCCCGATCGAGGTACTGCGGGAGCCCCGTCTTCACCGCGCAGAAGCCACAGGCACGAGTGCAGACGTCCCCTAGGATCATGAACGTCGCTGTTCCTTGCCCCCAGCACTCCGCCACGTTCGGGCATCGCGCTTCCTCGCAAACGGTATTCAGCGACAGCCCGCGGAGTACACCCTTAAGTCGGAAGTACTTGTCGCCGCTCGGGAGCCGGACCTTGAGCCAATCTGGTCGCCGAGCCCGAGTCGTGGTGGCCATGGCAGGATTGTAACTCGCTCTACAGGATCTTCTCGTCCCAACCCTCGAGCCGCCGCTTGACGTCCGCCATGAACTGGTCGGCGAAAGCGCCGTCGACCAGACGGTGATCGAAGGACAAGGCCAAGTAGACCATCGATCGAACCGCGATGGCGTCGTTCACGACTACCGGCCGCTTGTGAATGCCCCCTACTCCCAGAATTGCCACCTGAGGCTGGTTGATGATGGGAGTTCCGAAGAGTGAGCCGTAGGGCCCGGGATTGGTCAGGGTAAAGGTCCCGCCCTGAACCTCTTCGGGCTTGAGCTTTTTGCCTCTGGCGCGCTCGGCTAGGTCGCTCACCGCGCGGGCGAGCCCGAGGAAGCTCTTCTCATCGGCATGATGAACCACGGGAACGATGAGGCCACCATCAAGGGCCACGGCCACTCCGATGTTGTAGTCCTTTCGATAGAGGATCTTGTCGTCCTCGATCGAAGCGTTCAACGCGGGAAAGGACTTGAGAGCTGAAGTTACCACCCGAATGAAAAACGGCGTATAGGTGAGCTTAACGCCCTCGTCTTTCTCGAACGTCCGCTTCATGGACTCTCGCGCCTGCACGATGCGGCTCACGTCGGCCTCGAACACCGTCGTCACATGGGCCGAGGTCTTCCGGGACAGGACCATGTGCTCGGCGATGGATTTCCGCATGCCGCTCATGGGTGCGATCTCGACCCGGCCCTGAGAAGCGGCCGCGGGCACGGGTGCCGGCGGCGGGGCCGGAGCGTCGGAAGGCGCCGACGGCGCCTGGGCTCGCGATTCGAGGTGCTTCAGGACATCCTGCTTGGTGACGCGTCCTCCTTCTCCGCTGCCCGCAAGCTTCAGGAGATCGATCTCGTGCTCCTTCGCCATCTTACGGACCAGAGGCGAGCTCCGGTGGCCTCGTTCGGACGCTGCTGCCGGAGTCGGGGTTGGGGTTGGGGTTGGGGTCGGGGTCGGTAAGGGTGGCGCGGGACGGCGTGCCGGCGGGGACGGCGGCGGCGCCTCGACACGAGCTTCGGCAACTTTCTCCCCGATGACCCCGACGACGGTATTGATGGGGACCGTTTGGCCTTCACGCACTCGAATCTCGCTCAATATGCCTGATACGGGTGAGGGGATCTCGGTGTCCACCTTGTCGGTCGAGATCTCGAAGAGCGGCTCGTCCCTTTCGACCCGATCGCCGACCTTCTTGTGCCATTTGGTCACGGTCCCTTCGGCGATGCTTTCGCCCATCTGCGGCATGATGACGTCGGTCATGTAGCGCTCATCTCCTTACGAAATTCGCTCAGTAGGCCGTCAGTCGACGCGCCGCACGCACGACGTCCTCGGCTCGGGGAATGAAGGCATCCTCCAGGGCCGCCGCGTAGGGAACCGGCGTATCCGGCGCCGTCACCCTCACGATGGGTCCGTCGAGGTCGTCGAACGCTTCCTCGGCGAGGATGGCCGCGATCTCTCCCGCCATACCCCCGGTACGCGTGTCCTCGTGCAGGATCATCACCTTGTTGACGCGGCGAACCGATTCCAGGATGCATTCCTTGTCCAATGGGACGAGGCTTCTCAAATCGATGACTTCGAGCTCGATCCCGTCTTTCGCCAGAATCTCCGCAGCCTCGAGGGCGACGTACAGCATCGCCGAATAGGTGACGACAACCACGTCTTTCCCGCGTCGCCGCACGATCGCCCTCCCGATCGGAACGACGTCCTCATGAGACTCGAGCTCGGCCGAAGACGCCTTCACGTGGCGATAGAGCTTCTTGTGCTCCAGGTAGAGAACCGGATCCTCGTCCCGGATAGCGGCCTTCAACAGACCTCGGGCGTCCGCCACGGTCGCCGGAGCCACCACCTTTATCCCCGGAGTGTGCACGAAGTGCATCTCGGGATTCTGCGAGTGGAACGGGCCCGCGCGAACGCCGCCCCCCGCCGGGCCGCGCATCACGATAGGCACTCCCGCTCCCCATCGATAGCGGCTCTTCGCGGCGAAGTTGGTGATCATATTGAACGCGTTCGCGATGAAATCGATGAACTGGAACTCCACGATGGGACGAAGTCCGTTGAAAGCGGCCCCGATGGCGACGCCGGTATAACCCTCCTCGCTGATCGGGGTGTCGATGATTCGATCCTTGCCGAACCTCTCGAGAAAGCCGGCTGTAACCTTGAAGGCTCCACCGTAGAGGCCTACGTCCTCCCCGAGCAAGATGACGCGGGGATCGCGCTCCATCTCCTCCCACATGGCCTGGCGGATGGCTTCGAGATAGGTGACCTCCGTCATTCTCGCCTCAGGACGCCCGATGGAACAGCCGATCCTCGATGGCGAGCGCGCTCGCGGACGGGGCGGCGTCGGCCGCCCTCAGCGCGTCCGAGACCGCTTCGTCGGCGCGGGCGGAAATCGCGGTGCGCTCCGCCTCCGAAAGCCAGTCTTGCTGCAGCAGAAACCTCTCGAATCGCCAGATGGGATTGGCGTCCACGTCGGTCTCGTTCTCGGAGCGCGTCGGGTCGAGACGCGCCGCCTCGCCGAACGGAGCCGGGACCGCATCATCGTTGCCGAAGTACCGGGCCGAGCTGCGGAGCGGCGCCTCGATGAGCGTCGGGCCCTCCCCGGATTTGGCTCTATCCATCGCGGTTTCGACGACCTGAACGACTTGCAGGAGATCGCTTCCGTCGACGGGAAGCGACGTGACACCGTACCCTCGAGCCCGCTCGTAGAGCTGCGATACTTCGGAGGCGGCGAGCGGCCCGCCGACCCTTCCTGCCGAGGGAAACCGGACCACCACGACCACCAGAGGCGCCTTCCGAACGGCGGCGAAGTTCATCCCCTCGTGAAAGTCTCCGGTGGCGACCGCCTCATCGGACACGAGAGCGAGCGCGACCCGGTCCTGATGCTGAACCCGAGCCGCGAACGCAAAGCCCGCCATCACGCTCACGTGGGTCGCCGCGTGCCCGGTCGTGGCGACGATCCCGCGCCCGATGTCACCGAAGTCGCGAACCCCGCTCCTTCCTCCGCTCGGGGCCGCCCCCTTGCCCAGGAACTCCATGACGATCTCGGCGGGCCTGACGCCGCGAAGCAGAAGCACCCCCGTCGTCGGCAGGGAGGACGCGAGGACGTCCTTGGCGGTCGGCACGAAGGCGGCTCCGACCGAGACCGCCTCGAGTCCCGAACGAATCCCCAGCGGGCACGTAAGTCCCTTTTCGCGATGAAGCCGGGCGAGCGACTCTTCGAGCCTGCGCGTGAGGATCATGTAGAAGAGCAGCTCGTGAAGCTGCCGCTTGCCGAGACTCACGGGACCGGGACTCCGACCAGGTCCGCTTCGCCGACGGGTTTCATCTGTCTCGAGAAGACCGAACCGAACGAAAGGCAGATCTCTTCCCGGACGCGATCCAGTGAGACCGGGGCCTCGAGAACGCCTTCCATCGAGCTGACACCGCGGTCGACGATCCCACAGGGCACGATGCGATGGAAGTAGTCGAGGTCGGTGGCAACGTTGAGCGCGAAACCGTGGGACGTGACCCATCTCGAAACCCGAATTCCGATGGCGGCGATCTTTCCGCGGGTATGCCAGACCCCGGTGTAGCCCGGCTCGCGGGCGGCTTCGACGCCGAATCGACCGAGCGCGAGAATGAGCACCTCCTCGAGCGCGCGAAGGTAGGCATGGACGTCCGCCGTCCAGCGCCTCAGATCCAGGATGGGATAACCGACGACTTGTCCCGGACCGTGAAACGTGACGTCCCCGCCGCGATCGGTCTCGATGAAATCCGCGCCCGCAGCCACGAGCCCCTCCTCACCGACGAGGAGATGATCTTTCTTTCCCGACCGGCCGAAGGTGTACGTAGGGGGATGCTCGACGAAGAGAAGAACGTCGGGGATCTCGGCGCGCTGCCGCATCCTGACGAGGCGGTGCTGGAGCTCCCAGGTCTCGAGATAGCCTCTCCGCCCGAGGTCGACCCGCCAGCAGGGATCAGACATGTATGGGAAGCCCGACCGCGCCATGGGCGGCCTCCATGACCGCTTCGGACAGCGTGGGATGCGCGTGCACCGACCTCATCAAGGACTCCGCCGTGGCCTCGTGGGTCAGCGCCACGACCGCCTCGGCGATGAGATCGGTGGCATGCGGGCCGACGATATGAACCCCCAGAAGCTCATCATAGCTCGCCTCGCTCACGACCTTGACGAAGCCTTCGTTCTCGCCGAGGATGCTCGCTTTGCTGCTGGCGGCGAAGGGGAACTTGCCGACGCGAACGTCATAGCCGCGAGCGCGGGCCTTCGCCTCCGTCAACCCGACGCTCGCTACCTCGGGCGAGCAATAGGTTGCGTTCGGGATGTGGTCATAGTTGAGAGGATGTACCGGCTCTCCCGCGATCCTCTCGACTGCCAGGATCGCCTCCGCCGAGGCGACGTGCGCGAGCTGTTGGGTCGCCACGACGTCACCGATGGCGTAAACCCCTTTCGCCTTCGTCTCCAGGAACTCGTTTACCGGAATCGTTCCGCCCTTCGACTTGTCGGTCTCGACCCCCACCGTCTCGAGGCCTATCCCTTCGGTGCGGGGCATCCGGCCGACCGCAACCAGTACCTTGTCCACCACCCGCTCGCCGCTCGAATCGTCGGGGAGGCGAAACCGAAGGGATATGCCGTCTGCGGCCGGGGTAGCCGATTCCACCCGCGTGCCCGTCAGGATTTCGATGCCCCGCTTGCGGAACGAACGCAATACCGTTTCCGAGATTTCTTCGTCCTCGAGCGGAAGCACCCGGGGTAGAAGCTCGACCAGGACGACCTTCGTCCCGAAGCTCGAGAACATCGAGGCGAACTCGGCCCCGACGGCTCCGGCGCCGACGATCGCGATGCGCTCCGGGCGGGTCGGAAGCGAAAGCATTTCGGTGTTCGTGAGGATCCGCTCGCCGTCGATGACGAGGCCGGGCACGCTCCGTGGCGAGGACCCGGTGGCGATGACGATATTTCGAGCCTGAAACATCCTCGGCCCCTCCGGGGTCGCGACCTCGATCTGGCCCGGACCGGCCACTTTTCCGAACCCCTGTACACTTACCACCCGATTTTTTCGAAGAAGCAGCGAAATTCCTGCGGCGAGCTTTCGGACGACTTTCTCCTTGCGTTTGAGCATGGCCGCCCAGTCGAGACGGATGCCCTCGACGATGATCCCGTGCTCGCGCGCGCGGCGGATTCGGTCGATGAGCTCCGCGGTGTGGAGAAACGCCTTGCTGGGGATGCAGCCGACGTGGAGGCAGGTACCTCCAAAAAATGCGTCTTTCTCGATCAGAAGCGTCGAGAGCCCGAGCTGACCCGCGCGGATGGCCGCCACGTACCCACCCGGCCCGCTACCCAGTATCGCGACATCGTAACTCGTCGGCTCCGTCATGATCTCCACCGATAAGCCATTTTATTACAGAACCTTACAGCCAGAGATTCACAGCGAAAACGAGAGAGTGTAACGCGCTCATGTCGGCGAGGCAAATAAATCGTTGTGAAAGAACCCCTACCTCATATATTTATTTACTCGGTCGGCGCGACCGCGGGTGTGTTAAACTACCCGGGAGTTTTGCCTAGTGGCATCTGGTGACATTATTGGGTTTATACGCATCTCTCGCCGAGGTCCCTCTTGGGCAACGTGTCGTCGGCAATCGAGCCGAATATCTTCCCAGGCCAGACTTCAAGAGTACTCGAATGACCGACGCCAGCCGGTTAGCTCGCGAATCGGGGCGACAGGCGGCGCGAATAGTTCTCTGCGACCAAACCGGCGAAGCCGGTGGAGATCGGTGTTGAAGTCGGATGGCTAAAAGGAAGAAGGACAAAAAGAAATCGTCCGCCTCGCGCCCCCGCGCGGCGCGCAAGCCTGCGAAGGCCCGGTCGCGGCCGAAGGAGAGGTCGAAGAGCAAGAGGCCCGTCCCCAAGAAGGCGTCGCGAAAGGACAGCGGAAAGAAACCCGGAGCGTCGACAGCTCAGAAGAAGCGCCCGGCGCCCGCGGCCGTCCTCCGTCCGGCCAAGCCAATGACCAAACCGGTCCTCTCACGACCGGTCGTGCCCGAAGAGCCGTCCCGACTCGTCACCGTCCCTCTTCCCGAGGGAGTTCGGCCGCAGCGCCTCGGGGAACCGAACGAGCGATCCGCTCATCTGGAGAAACTGAAGCAGCTGTTCGAGGCTGCGCCGATCAGCCGCTATCTCGGCATGACGCTCGGCTACTGTGAGAACGGCGTCGCCCGCGTCCGTCTGCCGTTCCGAAAGGATTTCGAGGAGGGACACGGAGTCATCCATGGAGGGCTCATCGGGCTCCTTGGCGACACCGCCGGGAATTTCGCAGTGGGTTCGGTTTCCCCCGGCTCGACGGTGAAGACGGTCGAGTTCAAGCTCAGCCTCCTGGCCGGCGTGCAGGGAGACTTGCTGGCGATTGGCGAAGTCGTGCGCAAAGGACGGACCCTGGCCACCTGCAGGCTCGAGGTCGTCGAGGGCAACGACCGGGTCATCGCCATCGGCCTGGCGACGTACGCGCTTCAGGCCGTCTGACGCCTCACGACTCGGGCACGGGCCCGACGAACTTCCACATCTCCTCGAAGAGCTGCTCCTTGTGCGCCGTCAGGCGGTGATCGCCACCCCGGATTTCGATGAGCTCGACGTGCTCCAGCCGGTCCGCGAACTGGCGCGAGAGTTGGCAGGGCACGACCTCGTCGTCGGAGCCGTGCAGGATGAGGCTCGGAGTCGATAGACGGCGCATCAAGCTCACCGTCGGATAGCGCGTTTCCTCCTCCACGAACTGGTAGCCCAGGTCGAAAGTCCCATAGGGGCTCTCGATCCGGGTCCTTCCGAGCCTTCGCCACTCCTGTGCCTTCGTCCTTCCGAGCGACAGGAGCAGGCGGCCCGCCATCTCGAATGCTGGGGCGATCACGATGTTGCGGGTGATTCGCGCCGGGCTCCGCGCCGCGAACCAGAGGACGGTGAGGCCCCCCATCGACGAGCCGATGAGGCAGACGGAGCGGAATGGACCCGCTTTTTTCTCGATGAACTCGAGCCCTCGATCGAGATCGGCGAGGTTCCGGGTCAAGGACAGCCCGAGCAGGTCTCCCTCGGAATCCCCATGCCCGGTGAGATCCAGGCTGGCGAAAGCTTCCCCGCGACGCGCGACTTGGCGGGCAAAGTGGAGCGCCTTCTCTCCGCGTCGGTTCGAATGGAGTCCATGCACGAAGAACCAGAGGCGCGAATTCTTCTCCGAGGCGGGGATGAAGTCGACGGCGAGCCGCGCTTCGCCTTCCTCACGAGGCTCGACCCACTGCGGCGGGCTTTCGCTCATGTCACGGGCCGGGGCTTCCCGAGCCCACTGTCTTCCTGCAGCATTGGATGCGATGCGTTAGTCTAACTTCGCCCTGGGGGGCGCGCAACGCCGTCCGTTAGACATTCAGCCCGTCAGCAGGCTCCGTGCCCGGCGGAACACCTGATGGAACATCGAGCGCGTGAGCCTTCCGGTGAACGTGTTCTGCTGGCTCGGATGGTAACTCCCGAGCAGCGTCACTCTCCGCTCGAGCCGATGCTCGGAGCCGTGCGAGAACTTCGGTCTCGGCTTGCCCGGCTCATGGCCGAGCTCGCGCCACGCGGCGAGAAACCCGTCGAAAGCGATCTTGCCGAGGGCCACCACGACGCGAACGTCCGGGAGAGCCTCGAGCTCCCTCACCAGGTAGTTTCTGCAGGTCTCCGATTCTTCGCGGGTCGGTTTGTTGCCGGGGGGCGCGCACCGCACGACGGCGCTGATGTAGGCGTTGTGGAGCCGGAGCCCGTCGTCCCGCGATACCGAATGCGGCGACGACGCGAATCCGAATCGGTGGAGCGCTTCATAGAGCCAATCGCCGCTGCGATCCCCGGTGAACACCCGACCGGTCCGATTGCCGCCGTGGGCCGCGGGAGCCAGGCCCACGACCAGGAGCCGGGCCCGATGGACGCCGAAGCCCGGAACCGGCTTTCCCCAGTAGTTTTCCGACTCGAAGCGTCGCGTCTTCACGAGAGCGACGCGCTCCCGGTGGCGCACGAGACGGGGACACTTCCGGCAGCGAATCACCTCGCTCCGGAGAGCGTCGAGGCTCACCGTCCGAGAATCCTTTTCCGATAGTCGCGGAGCACGGGCCCCTCGAGGGCCGGGCGCAGGAAGGTGAACCGCAGAGTCTCGCTCTCGCCCCCCGTCCGGGCTCGAAGCTCGAGCTCCGTCTCGCTCCGCAGGAGGAGGCTTTCGATCTGCTCGGGCCGAAAACGCAATTCTCCATGACGCGGCGCCTCGAACACCAGACCGGACTCCGCGAGGGACAGGTCGCCCGTGCAGTGGCCCACGCGGTGCTCGTGGCGGGCGACGAACTGGAGCGGCAGGGCAAGAGTCGGCGGCGATGGTGCGGGCGGGACCCGGGCGGGCGTCGATGCCTCTTCGGAGCTCGGACCCACGAGCCGGAAAAGGCCGAGGCCCAGCATCAGGACGAAGGCAGCTACGACGACGCGCGTCCTCGCCTTCTTCGACGAGGGGGTTTCTTCCTCGGAAAGACGGTCGAGATCCAGGAGGAGCTCCCCGGCGGTCGGGTAGCGCGCCTCCGGGGACTTGGCGAGAAGCTTCCTCGTGACTCTGTCCCATCCCGGCGGAATTCCCGCCCGAAGGCTCGAGGGAGGGGCGGGCTCCTCGTGGAGCACGCGGTAGATCGTCCGGCTCACGCTTCCCCCCTCGAAGGGCTTACGGCCGGTGAGGAGCTGGTAGAGGACCACTCCGAGGGAAAACAGGTCGCTCCGTCCGTCGGCGACGCCTCCCGAGAAGATCTCGGGGGACATGTAGCTCGGCGTTCCCATGAACTCCCCCGTCGAAGTGAGCTCCGAAGTCTCGAGCCTCGCGATGCCGAAGTCGAGAAGCTTGATGCATCCCAACTGATAGAGCACGTTCGCGGGCTTGATGTCTCGATGCACGACCCCTCGCTCATGGGCGTAGGCGAGAGCGGTCGCGAGCTGGCGGGCGATGAGCTCCACCTCCTCGATCGGAACCGGCCCACGCTCCGCGAGCGCCGACAGGCTGATCCCCGGAAAGTACTCCATGACGATGTAGGGCTCGTCTCCGGCCCCGAAATCGTGCACGGCGATGATGTGGGGATGCCCGAGGTTTCCCGCGATCTGCGCTTCTCGATGGAACCGATCCAGGAACACGCGGCGCTTCTCTTCGTCGATGGAAAACCCGATTCGGATCACCTTGATGGCGACCGTTCGGTCCATCGCCGGATCGCGCGCGCGGTAGACGACGCCCATGTTGCCGCGCCCGATCTCCTCGAGGAGCTCGTAGCGGGAAAGTGTGCGGATGGTCACTTCCTTTCTCTTCCATGGTAGCACCCACCCCAATCCCCGGGGCCGCTTGCGTTTTGCGGCGCCAGCCACTAGCCTGAGAATTAATTCCCATACCCTGGGTCATGCGCCGCGACCTGGACTTAAAGCCGAGGAGGACTTCGATTTGGACCTGGTCGGACATGTTGTGGGCGCATACCGCATCGTTTCGCTGCTGGGAAGGGGCGGAACCGCGGACGTCTACAAAGCATTCCACCCGGCGCTGAACCGCGAAGTCGCGGTGAAGGTGCTGCAGCTGGAAGTAAGCCACGACGCCGATTGGGTGCGTCGCTTCAATCAGGAGGCGAGGCTCCTCGGCCGGCTGGACCATCCCCACATTCTTCCCATCTACGACGCCGGCGAGCACGAGGGGCGCCCCTACCTCGTCATGAAGTACATGGTGGATACCACCACGCTCCGCAGCCAGCTTCAGGGCCATCCCTGGCCCCTGAACCGCGTGGTCAAAGTGATCTCGCAGGTGGCGGATGCCCTGGACGCCGCCCACAAAGCGGGCGTCGTCCACCGGGACATCAAGCCGTCGAACATCCTGGTGACCCCCGACCTCCGGTGCTCGGTGTTCGACTTCGGCATCGCCAAGCCCTTTCGACGCGGCGACACCACTACCGGAGGCGATCTCATCGTGGGAACGCCGGAATTCATGTCGCCCGAACAGTGTAAGGGCGACCGAATCGACCACCGCTCCGACGTCTACTCGCTCGGGGTGGTGACCTACCAGATGCTGGCCGGGCACGTTCCGTTCACGGCTGAAACGGCGGTCGGGATCCTGATGAAACACCTGACCGAGCCGCTTCCAATCCCGCCGAAGGGAGTCGCCCTTCCGCCGGCGGTGAACGGGGTCCTGAGAAAGTCCATGGCTCGCGACGCGCAGGAGCGGTTCTCGACCGCGGGCGAGCTCGCGGAAGCTCTCAGCCGGGCTGCCGACCAGCGGGCCACCGTGACCCTTCACGCCTCCGGGCTTGGACGCGCCCTCATCCCCACGCTGAAGCTTCCTCCCTGGGTTCGAAGGCTGCGCTCGAAGCAAGCACGCCTCGCGCTCGCGGCCCTGACTCTTGCGGGGACGCTCGGCCTCCTCTACGCTCTCTGGCCCTCGTCCACCCCGATCGATCCGCCTGACGAGGCCGCTGTCGACGCGACGCCAGCGGAAGCGATCCCCGGGGGCGAGACCCAGGAACCTGAATCGAGTTCCTCCGCCCCTGCGGATCTCTCGTCGGGAGCGGCGGCCGCTCGAGAGCCTCTCCCGGCGGCGGACCGGAGCCTGGCCACTCTCGAAATCGATTCCGCGGAACAAGCGTGGGTTTTCCTCGACGGCAAACCCGTGGGGATCGCGCCAGGCACGTTCCCGTCGCTCTGGCCAGGGGAGCACCTCCTCGTGGTGGATGCGGGCGGGGGAAAACGCGAGGAGAGGAAAATCGTGTTCACCGCGGGCTCGACTCACCGGGTTCGATTCGACTTCGCGCCAGTCGAAGGCGAGCCGGCGATCCCGACGCCCAGGACGGCATCCGCATCGCCATCGGCGGAGCGGGCGCCCGAGAAATCCGACGTTCCCGAAATCCGGCGCTGGACCGGCTTTCTCACCGACGAGGATTGCGGCACCACCGGGGGCGCCCAGGGGATTCTCCATTTCCGCTGCGCGGAGCGCTGCATCCGGGAAGGCAAGGGTCCCATGCTCTACGCTCGCGGCAAGCTCTATCGCATCGACGGATTCGATCGCATCGAGCTCTTTCGAGATGCACCGCTGCGATTCCGAGGCTGGCTCGAGGGAAATACCCTCCACGTCGTCGCGCCCGGAACCGAGAGCCTCGAGTCGGATGTGAAGGATTGAGAAGAAGCGGCCGCCGACATGGCGGCCGCTTCTTCGTCTTTGCTCCGTGAGCGCGGCGAGCCACGGGACGGGAAGCCGCGTTACTCGCCTTCGCTCACGGAGCCGACTCCGATCCGGTTCGAGCCCACTCCCCCAAAATCACCATTGGTTTCTCGCACCGAACCGTCGTCGATTCTTGGTCCATCCACGACCTTGTCGATCCGAGAAGATTGCAAGGAGAGTGCCATCATCAGTACTCGAAAACGCGGGACTTTCGCGAGTCTTCGAACGGCCGACTGTCGCGGCGGCGCCTACAGTAACCAGGCGGCGCCGGGTTTGTAGCGTTCCCGACTACAGTTCTTCGTCGCCTTCGGTGATCGGGCGCGTTTCGCTCTCGGGGTCGCGGTCCTTGCGGGAGCGGAGGTTCTTGTGGATGAGGGTTCGATGCATCCCGAAATCCTTTGCCGCCCGGCTGATATTCCCATCGGTGCGCTCGAGGATCGAGTCGACGAATCGATCCTCGAGCTCCTGAGCGTATACCGCCGCGACCTCCTGAAGCTCGTTCCGTCGCCGCTTGAGCTGGTTGTAGTCCTTGGGGACCTCCGCCATCAGCCGCCGGAAGGGGTCCTTCGCGATTTTCAGAATCCGTCGCCGCCCACCGCTAACTTCCTCGGGAAGGTCGTCGAGTGCGACCGGGCGGCCGCGATTCTCGACCACCACTCGCTGGACCACGTTCTCGAGCTGGCGGATGTTCCCCGGCCAGGCGTAGCTCCCCAACCCTTCGTAGACCTCGGGCTCGATGACGATGGGCGGCTTGCCGATCTGGAGGGCGAAGACCCGCGCGAAGTGATCCACGAGGGTCGGTATGTCTTCCTTTCGCTCGCGGAGCGCCGGAAGCTCGATGGGATAGACCCAGAGCCGGTAGTACAGCTCCTCCCGGAACTCCCCGCTCTTCACCAGGTCCCGCAGGTCGCGGTTGGTGGCGGCGACGACCCGCACGTCGACCTCGATGGTCTTCTTGCCGCCGAGCCTCTCGAAGCTGTGCTCCTGGAGGAAGCGAAGGAACTTGACCTGGAGCTTCTTCGAGAGCTCCCCGACCTCGTCGAGAAAGAGCGTCCCGCCGTCAGCCATCTCGCAGCGCCCCATGCGGCTCACGGCGCCGGTGAAGGCGCCAGGCTCGGTGCCGAAGAGCTCCGCTTCGAGGAGATCCTCCGGTAGGGCGGCGCAGTTCACCACCACCAGCGGCTTTCCCGCGCGGTCGCTCGCCTTGTGGATGGCGCGCGCGACGAGCTCTTTGCCGGTGCCGCTTTCCCCCTCGATGAGCACCGTGGCCTGAGTGGGTCCGACCTGCTCGATTCTCTCCACGACCTCCATCATGCGCGGCGACGACCCCACGAGGCCGTCGAAATAGGTCTTGCCCTTGATCTCGCGGTAGAGCCGCTTGCGCGCTTCGATCTCTTCGTCGAGCCGGAGCGTGGCGTTGAGGAAGATCGCGATGAGGCGCCCGATCGCGAGCAGGAGCTCGCGATCCCATTCTCCGAAGGCGCCGCGCGCGTGCTGGTTCTCGAGGTAGATGGCTCCCGCGAGGTACGTCTTGAAGCGGAGCGGGATGGCGAGGACCGACCGGAGCTTCAGCTGCTGCGCGCTCTCCTCGTTCGCGAGCAGAGCGTCCACCTGGGCATCCTCCACCAGCACCGAGTCGAGCCCCTGGACGATTTCGCGGATGATGGTCCGGCTGACGCGGGGATCGTGCTCGATGCTCTCGCTTCGGTCGTTTCTGGCAGCCACCACCTCGGCGTCGGTGCCCGGAGTACGGAAGAGAAGGAGCGCGCCCGAGCCGGCGCCGACCTCGTGAATGAGCTCGTCGAGCGCCCGCTCCGAGAAACGGCGCACGCTGCGCTCGGTGAAGAAGTGTGCGGCGGTGCGGATGGCGAGGTCGACGAACGGGGTGTCGAGCACGCTCGCCCACATGGAGACCACTTCCCGCTCGAGCTCGCTGAGAGTGGAATCGAACGACCCCAGGATTTCGGGCGAGATCGAGACCCCGGGTCTGGCGGGGAGGGTTTTCACGCGCTGTTGAAGGGCCCGCAGCTCATGGAGCACCTTCTGATAGGAAGAGGTTCTGATCTCTACCGAGTTCCTGCTTTCGGGCACGTCGACCTTCCACGTCCTGGCGCTCCGGAGAACGCCTTCCCCAACCCCACGTCGTCAGTCGGTTCTCGCCGACGGAGGGGCTACTGTACTCCAGGTGGGCGCAGGGACGCGAGGGTCTAGAGCAGGCTCTCGTAGAGCCGCTCGTACTGGGGAATGATTGTCGAGGCCTCGAATCGCTCCCGCGCCCGCTTCCTCGAGGCCTCCGACATACGCCCGTGCTCTTCGGGACTCGAGAGGAGCTTCACTGCGGCGTCGGCCATCTCCCGGATCTCGCCCACGGGAAAGAGATAGCCGTTCTCTCCATGGAGGACGACCTCAGGAAGGCCCCCCACGCGGCTTCCGACCACGGGAACCCCGCAGCTCATCGCCTCGAGGGCGACGAGGCCGAAGCTCTCCTGCTCGCTCGGAAGGAGCAGCAAGTCGGACAGGGCGAGGATGCTCTCGAGGTAGTCCTGCTCTCCCAGGAAATGGACGTGGTCCGTCAGTTGAAGCTCCTTCACGAGCTCGCGGGCGAAGATCATGTCCGGCCCCTCTCCTACCAGGAGGAGCTTGGCGTCGATGCCCCTTCGCACGAAGTCGAAGATCCGCACCACGTCCGTCACCCGCTTCACCGGGCGGAAATTCGAAGCATGCACCAGGATCTTCTCGCCTCCGGGCGCCCAGTGCGTTCTATCCGCTGGCCGACCTCGCGGCCCCTTCGACGTGTCGACGAAGTTGTAGATGACCTCGATGGGCTTGGTGAGCGCGAAGTCCGCGATCGTCCGATCCTTGAGATAGCGCGAAACGGCGGTGACCGCGTCGGAGACCTCGATCGCGAACTTGGTCACGCGGTAGAACGATTCGTCCGCACCCACGAGGGTGATGTCGGTTCCATGGAGCGTCGTTACGATCTTGGGGTTCGCTCCTCCCAGGATCTGCTTCGCGAGAAAGGCGCTGACCGCGTGGGGCACGGCGTAATGGGCGTGGACGACGTCGATGGTCTCCTCGCTCGCCACCTGCGCGATCTTCGTCGCGAGCCCCAGCGTGTAGGGCGGGTACTTGAAGAGCGGGTAGGTATTGACCTCGACCTCGTGGAAGCGCACGTTGGGATGGAACTCCCGGAGGCGGAAGGGAACCGCATAGCTCACGATGTGCACGGTGTGCCCGCGATCGGCGAGCCCGAGGGCGAGCTCCGAGGCCACGACACCGCTTCCCCCGTGGCTGGGATAGCAGACGATGGCGATTTTCACGCTAGGTAATCCTGGTGAACGGCGAATCGAAGAAACGGACCGGGTCGTCGACGCGCATCGCCTCCCGGAGATAGAACCCTTCGCCGAAATCGGTATCGATGAGAGCGCCGTAGTAGCGGTCGAGAGCCTCGACCCGGGCGAGAAAGCCCGGCTGGCTGATGAACGTCTGCGGGTCCCCGCTTCCGGGCGCGAAGAGCTGGGAAGCGTGGGCCTTGACCGCGATCATCTTCTTTTCGTGGAACGGGGTCACATCGACGATGAACGAGGGTGCTGCCTTGTGGGGAACGAGGTAGTACAGGACCCGGTTCGGGCGATGAGGCTCGCCGGAGGCCTCGAGCTTTCGAAGGCCCGCGAGATAGGCCGCTTCCGCGACCAGTGGCCCGGCGGCGGTGTGGTCCGGGTGGTTGTTCTCGGGGTAGTTGGTAAAGACGATGCGGGGCTTGAGCTCACGAATGACCTCGGCGACCTTCCTCTTCGCGGCCGCGCTCGGCTCGAGCCTTCCGTCTCCCAGGTCCAGGCTCCGACGCACGGAGACTCCCAGAAGCTTCGCCGCCTCCTCGGCCTCGCGCGCCCGCAGCTCCGGCGTTCCCCGAGTGCCCATCTCCCCCGAGGTGAGGTCGACGATTCCCGTTCGATAACCCTCGCTCTGGAGCCTGAGGAGCGTGCCGCCCATGGCGAGCTCCACGTCGTCCGGATGAGGTCCGAAGGCGAGGACGTCCACGGGCATCGTGGGACGATTCTAGCGCAAGGCCGCGGGTCCCTTCCCGGGGCGATTACAGCGCCAGGTCCACCTGGATCGCCCCGCGGGTCGGCTCGTCTTGATTCCGGAAGTTCAGCTCGAACGCGAGCCGGATTCGAGGATGGAGCCAGAGCTTCAGGCCGGGCGAGAACCCGACGACTGTTCTCGAGGGTCCCACGGTTCCGGGAGCCGGGCCGTGGACCCAGTCGAAGCGGCCCGAAAGCAGCAGATGATCCCGAAGGTAGAAGTCGAGCTGACCGAAGCCTCCGGTGTACGAAGCGGCCTCGTCGGTTCCCCCCGGGTTCTGGGCGTCGGCGAAGGAGTTCCCGTTGCGTCCGTAGAGGAGCGTTCCGTAGAGGTGTACGCTCGACAGGTACGCCGACCCGTCGAGTCCCAGTCGAAAGAGGTCGTCGTCCCACTCGAGGACCGCGGGACCGCCCGCCCCCGGGTCGGGATTGGTGCGGGCGAGCGTGTTGCGCCCCCAATAAAGATAGAGCCCGGCTCGATTCTCTCCGAAGCGTCGGGTCAAACGACCGAAGACGTTGCCGTCGAACCGGCCCGCGGAGTCCGAGAGCTCGCGCTCCTCCTCGCTGTTCTGGCCGCGGACCACGGCGATGGACCACCGAGTCGCGTCGTCGAGGAATCCTCCCGCCTCGACTCCGTCCTGGTGGCTTCCGATGTTGTCGGTCTCGAAGCCCGTCGTGGCGAAGTAGACGTCGTAGGCGAACAGCTGCGGCGTTCGCGCCTGGGTGAAGGGGAGGTCGAGCTCCATGCGTCCCCCGCGGAGGTACAGCTCGTCGGGGAGAAGCTCCACTCTCAGGAAGGCGTTGTCGGTCCCCGAGCGGTCGAAGCCGTCCTCGTCGACCGAGTACGATTCGTCGATCCAGTACGCGACCCGGCTCCCGAGGTTTCCACCGCTCACGAAGCGGAAGCGACCGGTGGTGTCGGCGTCTCCCTCTTCCTCGAACGTCTGCCGGAATGTGCCGCGGAAGCTCACGGGGATCGAGCTCCACCAGTCGGAAGCTCCCGTCTTGTCGTTCTCGAGCCGATAGCCCCTCTCCTTGAACTGCTCGCCGAGGACGCTCAGCTTCGGATAGCCCTCGTGGCAGAAGTGACAGGGAAGCGCGTAGCGGCGGGCGAACTCGGGAATCGCCTCGGCGGAGCGAGTGGCGAGTGCTGCGAGGCCGAGGAGGACGACGGGGAAACGGGGAATCGACATGCAAGACACCTCGAACCGGTCGAGAGCTCACCGGACGGAATGGAAACTCTTTATGTCAACTTATCAACAACTTGCGGTTTTCTCAAGACGTGGCGCGACGTCTGATAAGATTCCAGCGGAGTCGATCGAGCTCTCGACATAACGACGAGGGGGGGCGGCATGGATCTCTTGAGAATCGCCAGCGTTCCCGCGGCCACCGTCCAGCCGGAGACCCCGGTGCTCGAGGCGGTGCGCCTCATGAGCGACGAGCGGGTGGGGGCGGTCGCCGTCACCCGCGAGGGCAAGCTCACGGGAATCTTCACCGAGCGCGACCTGATGATCCGCGTCGTGCTCGAGGGCCGGGATCCGCGGGCCACCCGGGTCGGCGACGTCATGACGGAGGAGTGCATCTCGGCGAAGAAGGACATGTCGATGGGAGAGGCGCTCCAGATCATGACCGAGCGGCACTTCCGCCACCTCCCGGTGGTCGACGAGAACGACCACGTGCTCGGGCTGCTCTCGATTCGCAACCTGCTTCACAACCGGGTCGACAAGCTCTCCCAGGAGCTCGATTCGGTCGTCGCTTTCTTCACCTCCGACGGCGGGGGCGGGTGACTTGAAGAGCTTCCGTAAGACGCTGACTTTCGAAATGCCCGAGCGGATGGGATTCGAGAACATAACGACTGCGGTCGAGACCGCCGTCCGGGAGAGCCGGATCCGCGAGGGCCTTTGCCTGGTGAACGCCATGCACATCACTGCGTCGGTTTTCATCAACGACGACGAGCCCGGCCTTCATGAAGACTACAAGCGCTGGCTCGAATGGCTCGCCCCGTTCGACGCGAGCCCGGAGAAGTACCACCACAACCGCACCGGCGAGGACAACGGAGATGCACACCACAAGCGCCAGGTCATGGGGCGAGAGGTGGTGGTCGCTGTCACCGAGGGGAAGCTCGACTTTGGACCCTGGGAGCAGATCTTCTACGGCGAGTTCGACGGCCGCCGCCCGAAGCGGGTGTTGATCAAGATCATCGGGGACTGAACGCGCGTCGAACGGCGCAGAAAAGGGCGCGAGGCGCGTTTACAGGCCTCGGGGCGCATTCCTGGCGCGATTCCAGTAAGCTCTCGGGCATCTCCATGCCGGTCCGGTCTGTCGCCGCCATCGTTCTTCGAACCTATCGCGTGGGCGAAGCTGACAAGATCGTCGTGTTCTTCACCCTCGAGATGGGGAAGGTCCGCGGAATCGCCAAGGGCGCCCGGAGAGCGCGCTCCCGTTTCGGAGGCAGCCTCGAGATCGGGACCGAGATCGAGCTCACCTTCTTCGAGAAGGAAGGCCGCGATCTATCGAGCGTCGACCGCTGTGATATAGTCCGCTCCAGATTTTCGCAATTAGGGGACCCCATTCTGGCGACGACCCTCGGGTACTTCACCGATCTCGCGGACGCCTTCCTTCCCGAGCGGGAGACCAACAAGCGCATCTACCGGCTGCTGCGCGCCGCGATCGGAGCGCTGTCCTCACCCGACGACGCGGAGGCGGGAGCGCGCTACTTCGAGGCCTGGCTCCTCCGCCTTTCCGGCGTCTACCCGGTGAGGCGGACCTGTCCTTCCTGCGGGAGGCCTCTGCTGACGCTGGGTGCGTGGTTCTCGTTCGATGAGCGTCACTACACCTGCCGCAAGTGCCGCGATCAGGTCCCTCGGGGCTTCCCCATCTCGCCGGAGTCCCTGCAGTTTCTCGAAGACGTATGGCGCCTTCCTCCGGACCAGATCGACTCCCCTCGCCCGAAGGTGCTCTCGGAGCTCCGCGAGTTTCACTACCGCCTCATGCAGGAGCATCTGGAGAAAGACTTGAAATCGCACCAGGTACTCGAGGAAATGCTCCGCGAGACCAGGGGGAGAGCCCGATGATCCTCCAGGAGCTGATCTTCAACCTCACGAAGTTCTGGTCGGACCGCGGAGTTCTCGTTCACCAGCCCTACGATCTGGAGATGGGAGCGGGAACGATGCATCCCGAGACCTTTCTTCGGGTTCTCGGGCCCAATCCCTGGAAGGTGGTCTACGTCCAGCCCTCCCGTCGTCCGGCGGATGGGCGCTACGGCGAGAATCCGAACCGGCTCTACAAGCACCACCAGCTGCAGTTGATCCTGAAACCCGCACCCGCCGACGTCCAGGAGCTGTACCTCGAGAGTCTCCGCGCCTGCGGGATCGATCCCCGGGTGCACGACATCCGCTTCGAGGAGGACAACTGGGAGTCCCCGACCCTCGGCGCCTGGGGCATCGGCTGGCAGGTGCTCCTCGACGGGCTCGAGATCACGCAGTTCACGTACTTTCAGCAAGCGGGGGGAATCGAGCTTTCCCCGATCTCGGCCGAGATCACCTACGGCCTCGAGCGCCTCGACATGTACCTCCAGAACGTCGACGACGTGTACGACCTCGAGTGGGCCAGAGGAGTCACATACCGGGAAGTCCGCCATCGGGACGAGGTCGAGGGGTCGCGGTACTTCTTCGAGGCGGCGAACGTCGATCTCGCCCGCCGCCAGTTCGAGGAGGCGCTTCGGGAGGGTAAGCGTCTTCTGACGGAAGCCCTCGTCATTCCCGCCTACGAGCAGGTCCTGAAGAGCTCGCATCTCTTCAATACCCTGGATGCGCGGGGCGCGGTCTCGGTGAGCGAGCGCGCACTCTCGATCCTGAAGGTACGCGAGCTCGCCTGCGCCGTGGCCCGTGCCTACGTGGAGTCTCTGTCCACGAAGGAGGCCTCCGCGTGAAGAGGCTCTCCTTCCTCTGGGAGATCGGGTGCGAGGAGATCCCCGCGTCGTGGCTCCCGAAGCTGGTGGCCGAGCTGAAGGAGCGCTTCGAGAAAGAGCTCGCGTCGCTCGCGCTCGAGCCGAAGCGGGTGGAATCCTACGGGACGCTCCGGCGGTTGGTGCTCCACGCGGCCGGGCTTCCCGAGAAGCAGCAGGACCGGGTCGAACAGGTTTCCGGCCCTCCGTTGAAAATCTCCCGCGACGACTCGGGCGCCTGGACCAAGGCCGCCCTCGGATTCGCGTCCAAGAACGGCATCGAGCCCTCGGACTTGAAACTCCTCTCGACGGAGAAAGGCGAGTACATCGGATTCGAAAGGAAGATCAAAGGCGGAAAGACTCTGCAGCTTCTTCCCGGCATTATGGCCGCGTCTCTGAGGAGCCTGAGCTTCCCCAGGTTCATGAACTGGGACGCGACGCTCGAGGACGGGAAGGGGGCCTTCGCCTTCGGGAGACCCATCCGCTGGATGGTGGCGCTCTTCGGAGACAACGTCGTGCCTTTCGAGATTCGAGTCGCGGGCTCTCCCCCGGTACGGAGCGGGAGAAAGACGCGGGGACATCGGTTTCTCGGACCCAAAGGGGAGAAGCCGGGGCAGCCGTTCGGAGTCGATTCGTTCCAGAAGCTCGCCCGCGGTCTCAAGAAGCGCTTCGTGGTGCTCGATCCCGAAGAGCGGCGCGAGATGCTCGCGAGCGAGATCGCGAAGCTCGAGAAGAAGGCGCGAGCCAAATGCGCGCCCGGCCTCTCGCGCGACCTCGTGGCCGATCTCGTGGAGTGGCCCGGCGCGGTCCTCGGCGCCTACCCCGAAGAGTTCTCGAGCCTCCCCGAGGAGGTTCGCCACACGGTCCTCATCCACCACCAGCACTACTTTCCGCTCGTGGGCAAGCCGGGCTTCATCGCCCCGACCAACATGGCGAAGGACTCGAAGTCCCATATCCAGCGGGGAGCCGAGCGGGTCGTGGTCGCCCGCCTCCGCGACGCGAAGTTCTTCTGGGGCGAGGACCTGAAGACCCCTCTTCGGGATCGGTCGGCGGCCCTCGACGGTGTCCTCTTCCAGGAAAAGCTGGGAAGCTACCGGCTCAAGAGCGAGCGGATCGAGGCCCTCGCCGCCTGGATCGCGGCGAAGAGCGGAGCCCGGGAAACGCCCGTGCGTAGGGCGGCGCAGCTCGCGAAATGCGATCTGACGGCCGGCATGGTCGGCGAGTTCCCCGAGCTCCAGGGGATCATGGGAGGCCTCTACGCGCGCGAGCAGGGAGAGCCGGAGCCCGTCTGGAAGGCTATCTATTCCCATTACCAGCCTTCGGGGATCGGAGAGGAAGACGGTTTTCCCGCGAACCGTGAGGGAGCCGTGGTGTCGCTCGCGGACAAGATCGACAGCCTCGCGGCGATGTTCCTCGCGGGAGCGATTCCCACGGGCTCCCGCGATCCGTTCGCCCTGAGGCGCGCGGCCCTGGGCGCGGTGCGCCTTCTCTCCGAGAGCGCCGACGAGCTCTCCTTTCCGATCGACATCGCCCCCGCCGAGCTCCTCCGAGAGGCGCTGCGCGTCGTTCGTGAACAGCAGCCCGGCCTCGCGACGAGCGAAGGCAAAGCCGAACCGGCGCTCATGGAGTTTTTCACCGAGCGTCTGCGGTTCCTGTACTCCAGGACGTACCGCTACGACGAGCTGAACGCGGTCTTCGCCGCCGCCGGACTCGACCGGCCCGTCTCCGACCTCGCGAAGCGACTCGAAGCGCTGTCCCTCTTCCGGAGCTCGGAGGACTTCCAGGCTCTTTCGCTCGCGTTCAAGCGCGTGGGGAACATCCTCGCGGGCCAGAACCCGGGAGAGGTGGACCCGGAGTTCTTCTTCGAGGACGACGAGAAGAAGCTCTTCGAAGAGCTCGAGAGGATCCGTCCCCGGGCGGAAGAGCTCATCGCCTCGGGTCGCTACCGCGAAGCACTCCAGGAGCTTTCGACGCTTCGCGGGGCGGTGGATCGTTTCTTCGACGAAGTGCTGGTGATGGCCGAGGATCACAAGCTGCGTGACAACCGCCTCGCGCTCCTGAAGCGGCTCCAGAGCCTCTTCTCGAGGGTCGCCGACTTGTCGCAGCTCGTCCCCGGTCAAAGCTGAGGCTCGGATGGGACGGATACGCCTCATGCCCGACGCTCTCGCGAACCAGATCGCGGCGGGCGAGGTCGTCGAGAGGCCGGCCTCCGTCGTAAAAGAGCTCGTCGAGAACTCGCTCGACGCCGGCTCGCGCTCGATCGCCATCGTCATCGAGGGAAGCGGGAAGGACCGCATCCGGGTGGCCGACGACGGCATCGGCATGTCGGCCGAGGACGCGAGGCTCGCGCTCTCGAGGCACGCGACGAGCAAGCTCTTCGACGCTTCCGATCTCTCGAACATCTCTTCTCTCGGTTTTCGGGGCGAGGCCCTTCCCTCCATCGCCTCGGTATCGCGATTCACCCTCAAGACGCGGGAGCACGGGGCCGACGCCGGCCACGAAGTGGCGATCGAGGGCGGTCAGCTCGTTCGCGAGGCTCCCGTCGGCGTTCCTCCGGGGACGCTCGTCGAAGTGGAGCGGCTGTTCTTCAACGTTCCCGCGAGGCGCAAGTTCCTCCGCGCCGACGTGACCGAGGCCTCCCACATCGCCGCCTCGGTCGCGAGCCTCGCGGCCGCCTATCCCGACGTGGGGTTTCGGCTGGAGCACGGAAAACGCTCGGTCCTCGAGGCACCGTCGGTGGGCACGCGGCGCGAGCGCCTCTATCAGCTGGAGAAGAGCTGGGTCGAATCCGCGGTCGTTCTCGAGGAAGAGATCGGGGGCCTTTCGATCGAGGCCTGGCTGGCTCCGCCCCCGGAAGCTCGAGGCGCCGCGAGCCGCCTGCACCTCTTCGTCAACGGAAGGCCGGTGAAGGACCGGATCCTGCACCACGCGGTGATGGAAGCCTACCGGCAGGTCTCGTCGCGGTCGGGGACCCCTCTCGTCTACCTGTTCCTCGAGCTCGCGCCCGACAAGGTCGACGTGAACGTCCATCCGGCAAAGGCCGAGGTGCGGTTCGTCGACCAGCAGTTCGTCCACAAGGCCGTGTTCTCCGCCGTCCGGAACGCTCTCCAGGGTCAACGCCTTGCACCCGAGGTGCTGCTGGTGCGCGAAGCATACGAGCCGAGGACGCCGGAAACGGCGGGGGTGAGCGCGGCCGACGGAGTCGCGATCGCCGAATCTCTCTTCTCGAGTCCGGCGATTCCGTCCGGCGACGTCACGCCCACGTTCACCGAGCTCGCTGACGAGCCCCCGATACCCCTGGGACAGCTCCGCTCGAGCTACATCGTCGCCGTGGACGGCGACACGGTCTGGCTCATCGATCAACACGCGGCCCACGAGAGAATCCTCTACGAGGATCTCGTGGAGCGCGGCGTCTCTCAGATGGGACAGCAGCTCCTGCTCACGCCGCTCCCGCTCGAGCTCACCGCTCCGGAGCGCGTCACCCTGGAAGAGGAGCTCTCCGATCTCGCGTCCTTCGGCTACGACATCGAGCCCTTCGGACAAGGTGACTTCCTCCTGCGGGCGGTGCCCGCGAGCTTGAGCGGATTCGACCCCCTTCGCCTCATCCGCTCCGCCCTCTCCGAGCGGGAGAGAGATTGCCGGAGCTCGACGGTGAGAGAGGCGGGGAGCCGCATCGCCGCCCGAATCGCGTGCCATGCCGCGATCAAGGTGAACTTCGATCTCGCGCCCGAGAAGATGCGCTGGCTGGTGCGCGAGCTCTGGCGCGCGCGGCAGCCCACGGTCTGCCCCCACGGGCGGCCCACGACGCTCCGCATTGGACGAGAGCAGATCGAGCGGGGCTTCGGAAGGATCTGACAGGCTGCGTTATGAAGCATCCGCAGCCTGTGCGAGCGGAGCGAGCCCGGCCGGGAGGAAGCGGCCCTCGCTTTCGGTTCTGGCCGCGGGAGTCCGGCCGTCCTCCCCGCGCGAGGAGCGCGGGGAGCGAGCCGAGCGGAGCCCTCAGCCCAGAGCGGTGGGGGTGGGGCCCCACCGCATCGAGCGAAGAGCGAGGCGAGCATTAGAAATGCCGCGGAAAACGGACGTCCGCTGGGGGCGGTGGATGGTGTACTACGTGGGCCGCGCCCTGGAGCTCGCTGGACTCCTCGTCGTGACCTGGTCGATGTTCCTGTTCTTCGGCTCGAGGGCGATGCGCCCGATGCTGGCGATGACCGGCGGCGGGCTCGCGCTCTTCGTCATCGGCTGGCTCCTGGCCCGGAGGAATCCCGAATCATGAGAACCCTCTTCGTCGCGCTCTCCGCTCTCCTGGCCGCACCCGCGTGGAGCCAGACCGCACCTCCCCGCCTGACCCTCGACTGGGAGGCGATGGCGAAGCGGATCGTGCAGCAGCTCGCGTTCGAGCCGGGGGAAACGTTTCTCGCCGTCGCTCACCCGGGGACGTTCGAGGAGCTCATCCCTCACCTTCGATACGAGGTGATGAAAGCGGGGGCCGTCGACCTCGGGGTCATCGACGTTCTCGGAGCGCCGGTGCCTTCCGCGTGGAACGAGTCGATTCTCCTCGAAGGAGGCCGCAAGGCGCGGGTCGAGCTGAAAGCGATGCTCGAGCGCGTGGATGCCTCGATCATGCTCCCCGGCGCCAATCCGGGCCAGCCCGTCTATGCCGCGATCCAGGACCTCCTGCGGGAGGGAAAAGCACGAACGGTTCATTTCCACTGGCTCGACAACAATTCCGCGTTCCCGCTTCCGGGCCAGCCGCTTCCACCCCGGCACCAGATCGAGGCGGTGTACCAGCGCGCGCTCCTCGAGACCGACTACCCGGCGCTCGCGACGCTTCAACGGAAGCTCGACGCGGCGATGCGCGCCGGCGAAGTTCGGGTCATGACTCCCGCGGGGACCGATCTCCGGTTCCGCATCGGCTCCCGCGTCGTGAACTTTCAGGACGGGGACGCCTCGGGGGCGCGGGCCGCCAGAGGGGTGGTGCTGATCGACCGCGAGATCGAGCTTCCCGCGGGAGCGATTCGCGTGGCGCCCCTCGAAGAGACGGTCGAGGGAACGATCGTCTTTCCGCCCTCTCAGTGGTCGGGGCGGCCGGTTCAGGGTTTACGGCTCGGGATCACCGCCGGGAAGGTGACGTCGATCGAGGCGAGCGAAGGCAAAGAGTGGGCCGAGCGGGAGATCGACGGCGCGGGAGACGCGGGCCGGTCGTTCCGGGAGTTCGCTCTTGGCTTGAACCCGCTCCTCGCGGTTCCCGACGATCGGCCGTGGATTCCCTACTACGGCTACGGCGCCGGAGTCGTGCGGCTGTCTCTCGGCGACAACAGCGAGCTCGGAGGAAAGGTGACCGGCGGTTACGTGCGCTGGAACTTCTTCACCGACGCCACCGTGATCGTGAACGGCGAGACCTGGGTCGAGAAGGGAAAGGTCCTCCCCGCTGGAAGATAAAGGCTCGGCTCACTCGATCCCTAGCTCCGACAGGAAGCGCCGGTTCTCTCTCCACTCGGAGCGCACTCTCACGTGGAGGCCGAGGAATACCTTGACTCCGAGAAAAGCCTCGATGTCCCGGCGTGCCGCGGTTCCGATTCCCTTCAGCATGCTCCCGCCCTTCCCCACGACGATTCCCTTCTGGGACTCGCGCTCGACGAGGATCGAAGCTTCGATGCGGGTGAGCTTCTCGCCTTCCTCCCAGGAGTCGATGACGACCGCGGTCGAGTAGGGGATCTCCTCGCGGGTCGCCCCCAGGATCTTCTCCCGCACGATCTCCGAGACGAAGAACCGCTCGGGGAGATCGGTCAGGGTCTCGGGCGGATAGAGGGGCTCGCCCTCGGGGAGCTGCCGTTCCAGCACGGAGACCAGCGCGTCGACGTTCTCTCCGGTGAGGGCCGAGATGGGAACGATATCCGTGAACTCGTGGCGGCGTCGATAGTCGTCGATGATCGTCAGGATCTCCGGCTTCTTGATCCGATCGACCTTGTTGAGCGCCAGCACCACGGGCACTTTCGCCTGGCGCACCCGCTCGAGCACGAACTCGTCACCGCCGCCAAAGGGCTCCGTCACGTCGACGAGCAGAAGCGCCAGGTCCACGGTCTTCAGGCTTCGTAGCGCGAGATCCACCATACGGCGGTTCATCTCGTGCTTCGGTTTGTGGATCCCCGGAGTGTCGAAGAACACGAGCTGCGCCGCCGCGGTGTTGGCGATGGCCAGGATCCGGTTCCTCGTGGTCTGGGGCTTGTCGGTCACGATGGCGACCTTCTGTCCCACGATCCGGTTGAGAAGCGTCGACTTGCCCACGTTGGGGCGGCCGACGATGGTGACGAACCCGGCGCGCAAGGCGGTCTAGGCCGTGGTCCCGGGAGCAGGAAGCCGGAAACGCACCTTGTTGATGCGCTGGCCGTCCGCATCCACCACTTCGATTCGCACGCCTTCGTGATCGATCACGTCTCCCGAACGCGGAATCCTCCCCGCGGCGTCGAGGACGTAGCCGGAGACCGTCTCGAATCCCGACCCGTTCACGTCGAGATGGAGGAGCTCCTTCAGATCGTCGATGTCCGCCCGACCGCTCACCAGGAAGACTCCCTCCTTCTCCTGGACGATCTCCGGATCCACCTCGTCGAACTCGTCGTGGATCTCGCCCACGATCTCCTCCAGGATGTCCTCGACGGTGACGAGACCGCAGACTCCGCCGTACTCGTCGACCACCATCGCCAGCGTCTCCCGCGCGCGCTGGAGCTCGCGCAGGAGATCGCCGAGCTTCTTGCTTTCGGGGACGAAGCTGACTTCACGGATCATCGCCCGGAAGGAAGCATCGGGCGGCGACTCGTGAGCGGCGATGAGGTCGATGACGTAGACCAAGCCCACCACGTGGTCCAGGTCTTCGCGATAGACGGGGACCCGCGAGTACTTCTGCTCGGCGAAGAGCGCCCGGAGCTCTCCCACCGTCGCGTTCTCGGGGATGGCCACGATCTCGGTGCGAGGAGTCATCACCTCCCGCACCACCTTGTCGCCCAAGTACAGGATGGACTGGACCATCCGCTCCTTGTCGCCCTCCAGGATGCCCTCCTCTTTTCCCGCATCGAGGAAGGCCTGTACCTCCTCTTCGGTCGCCTTCTCCTCGGGCTTGTCGCCGTTCGAAACGAAGTACGAGACCAGCCGCGCCAGCGGGCGGCTCACCGGGTTCACGATCCGGGCGTAGATCCGGAACCCGGGAAGGAGCAGGACGAGGACTTTCTCGGGGTTCTTGCGGGCGACGATGTTGGGGATGACCTCGCGGAAGAACAGAGAGACGAGCACCATGGTCACGAACGCCATCGGGAGCGGCTGCGGCACCTCCATCGCCAGATACAGCATCGTCACCAGCACGGTGATGGCGATGAACGATCCCTGGAGGCCGATTCGAAGCGGCAGGAGAAGCTCCATCGGATCCTCGAGCGCCCGGGTGAGATAGCCCGTCTTCCAGCCGCCTTCCTCGTAAGCCCGCATCGAGATCTTGCTGAAATAGTCGAAGGCGACGTCGATGAGGGAGAGAAAGAGAACCAGGCCGAGGAGGAGCAGGATGGCGATTCCCGCGAGCTGTATCGAGATCATCTCGCACCCCTCGTGCGCCCGTGCGCCCCGTGCGCCCCGTGCGCCCCGTGCGAGTGATGCGGAGCCGCCGCCTCAGGCGATACTCGATGCGCCGCATCTCTCCGTCGTCGGTCTCGTGGTCGTAGCCCAGCAGATGGAGAAAACCGTGGAGGGCGAGAATCTCGAGCTCCCGCGGCAGCGTCGATCGAAGGCGTCGCGCCTGGCGCTCGGCCGTCTCCACCGAGATGACGATGTCCCCGAGATACCCGGTGGAGGCGCCCTTCCGGCTGGCGCGGAAGGAGAGCACGTCCGTCGGCTTGTCGAGACCGCGGAAATCCCGATTCAACGTTCGCATGCGCCCGTCGGTCACGAGCGCTACCGTTGCCGAGCCCGACGGGGCGCCGGCGGCCGGAGCGACGATCCGCAGGAACGCCCGCAGCCGCCCGGAGTCGATCGGGATCCGGCGCTGCAGATTCCGGACGGAAAGACGAGCCCGTTCGGGGTATCCAGAAAGCCCGGGACGTTCCGGAGGTTCGGTGGTCATCGGCTATCCTGCACGACCAGCGGCTCCACCTGTTTCTCGAAGTCGAAGCCGGGGTAGCTCACCCGCTGGTGGTGAATCCCCATGAGCACTCGCTGGAAGCTCTGGGCTATCTTCTCGAGATCCCGGAGCGTTAGGTCGCACTCGTTGAGCTGACCGTCGAGAAAGATATAGTCGATGATTCTTCGGATCAACCCCTTCAGCCGCGCGGGGCTCGGGTCGTCGAGCGTGCGCGAGGCGGCCTCGACGGCGTCGGCGATCATGATGATCCCCGCTTCCTTCGTCTGGGGCTTGGGACCCGGATAGCGGTACTCGTCTTCGTTCAACTCCCCGAGCTCCGGGTCGTGGTTCATCTTCGCCTTCTCGTAGAAGTACGTGATGAGCTTGGTTCCGTGGTGCTGCGGGATGATATCGATGAGCTCCTGCGGCAGGTTCATTTCCTTCGCGAGCTCGATCCCTTCCTTCACGTGGCTCGCGATGACCAGAGCGCTCATGCGCGGAGAGAGCTGGTCGTGGCGGTTCGCGCCCGTCTGGTTCTCGACGAAGTAGTTGACCTTGAGGAGCTTTCCGACGTCGTGGTACATCGCCGCGGTTCGGCAGAACACGGGGTTGGCGCCGACGGCCTCCGCCGCCGCCTCGGCGAGCGAGCCCACGATCATGCTGTGGTGGTAGGTCCCGGGGGCTTCGAGCGCGAGCCGGCGCAGGATGGGTAGGTTGCCGCTCGCGAGCTCCAGCAGCCGGATGTCCGTCGTGCGGTGGAAGACGGTCTCGAGAACGGGAAGAAGCGCGGAGACCACCACCGCCACTCCGGCGCCTCCGACGAAGGCGCAGGCAAGGTCGAACCCGAAGTTGCTCGTCGGAAAGTGGCGGCCGCTCAGGAGGTCGATAGCCAGCACCGCGGCGACGTTCACCGCTCCCACCAGGAGCCCGACCTTGACCAGGGCCGTCCGCCGCTTGTACTGGAACAGGCCCAGGACCGCCGCGAGGCTCGACAGGAGCGAAAAGACGGCGAGCTGCAGGTTCCCGGTCATGATCCCGATGGCGATGCTGAAGAGCGTCGAGGCGAGAAGCGCGGTGGGCGCGTTCTCCAGGAGGAGAATCATCACCGCGACGCTGGCGAAGGGAACGGCGTAGGAGTAGGAGCCGGTGTTGTTGAACGGCGCCTGCACGAGTTGCTCCGAGAACAGGCGCGCGACGAAGAACGCGATCCGCGCGAGCGCGAGGTGTCCCACGATGACGATGCCCGTCATGGCGAAGCTCTGCCGCCGCCAGGATTCGCTCGCGCGCGCGGGCTTCGAGAGGTGCCACAGGATGGTCAGCAGGACGCCGGCGAGGAGGAACGCTCCCAGAGCTCCGGCGAACCCCCACCGCCGGTTCTCCCGCGACAAGATGTCGAGCTGCCTGAGAGCGCTCGCCGTGATCTCGTCGCCGGCGCGCACGATGGTCTTGCCTCTCCGGACGTGGAAATAGACCGGCTCCACCGCTTCGCGCGCGGCGGCGCGCCGGCAATCGGTCTCGGCCTCGTCGAACGAGAGCGTGGGCTTCAGGAACCTCGCGGCGAGATCGATGAGCCGGCGCCGCTCCGCCTGCCGTAGATCGGAGAGGCTCCCGATCTGGACTTCGAGGAGCTCCTTCGCCTCGTCGAGCGAGAGGACGCTGCCGAAGTCCCGGCGCACCTGGCTCGATTTCGAGACCGCCTCGCGCCTTCGAATCGGCTGCCCGAGGGCGAGAAAGCGCTCCTTGCTGGCTACGATGTCCCTCGAAAGAACGCTTCCCACGGCCCGAGTCAGAACCTGCTCGAGATCGGGCGAGAATTCCTTCTCGACCAGCAGCGCCAACTCCTCCTTCCTGAGCTGCGCCCCCAGCCGGTCGCCGAGCCCGGCGGCGAGATCCGCCGCGGCCCCTCTTTCCGTCGACGCGACGGAGGCGACGGCCGTGCGTCCGAGCTCGAAGGCCGCGGCGATGCGCTGTGTTGCTTCGAGCGGAGCGGCATCGTCGAAGTTGTAGACTTCGAGGACCTCGGAGGCGGCCTCTTCTCTCCGGGCCGCCGTTCCCACCTCGTCCTCGTAGCTGAAATCGTAGGGCGCGTAGACAGTCGTGGGAGCGATCTGTCCGAGCTCGTACTGCTGGGTCCGAAAGCTCAGAAACGGCGTCAGCAGGACGGTCAGCGCGAGGGCGAAGAACGCAGCCCAGGGCCAGGGCGAGGCGTATGCGAGAATCGAAGACGTCCCGCAGGCGCAGCCCCCTGGTTTTCCGGCGCCCCGATTCCAGCCTCTGGCTCCGCTCGTCGGCTAGCTCAGGCTCGGCCTTGTTCCTCATCGGCCTGAATCAGGCCCCCGCGGCTGAGCTCGCGGGGTTCTTGGACACCGCCTCGGTCGCGACCGTTCCGGTCGCCTTCCGCTCCCTCGCGCGGTCGTACGCGCGGATGATCGACTGCACCAGCGGATGGCGCACCACGTCGGTCTCGTCGAAGTACACGAACTCGATGCCGTTGATGTCGGACAGCAGATCGATGGCTTCCACCAGACCGCTCATCTTGCCCGGGGGAAGGTCGATCTGAGTGATGTCGCCGGTGACGACGGCCTTCGAGCCGAAGCCGATGCGCGTCAGGAACATCTTCATCTGCTCGGTCGTGGTGTTCTGCGCTTCGTCCATGATGACGAAGCTGTCGTTCAGGGTGCGCCCCCGCATGAACGCGATGGGCGCGATCTCGATCGAGCCCCGCTCGATGAGCTGCACCACTTTTTCCGGCTCCATCATGTCGTAGAGGGCGTCGTAGAGCGGCCGCAGGTAGGGATTGATCTTTTCCTGGAGGTCCCCCGGGAGGAACCCCAGCTTCTCCCCCGCCTCGACCGCGGGCCGCGCGAGGATGATTCGGTTGACTTTCTTCTGGTGGAACGCGGCCACGGCCATCGCCACGGCGAGATAGGTTTTGCCCGTCCCTGCGGGCCCGATGCCGAGAACGATGTCGCTCGCCTCGATGGCTTTGATGTAGGAGAGCTGGTGAAGGCTCCTCGGCATTACCCGCTTGCTGCGGGATGGCTGGAGTACGGCGTGGACGAAGAAGTCCTTGAGGGAAACGTTGGGGTCCTGGCGCAGCAGCCGGAGCGCGACCCGCAGGTCGCCGGCGCTCACCTGGTAACCGCCCTCGACGAGCTCCGAGAACTGGTGGAAGATGTTCTCCAGTTTCTGGACCTGCGCCGGATCCCCTTCGACCAGGAGCTCGTCACCGCGGCTCACGATCTGAACTCCAAGAGCTTTCTCTATGGACTTCAGGTTCTCGTCGTGGATTCCGAAGAGAGCCCGCGCGCCCTCTTCGGGAACCGAGATCTTCTTCATGTAGAGAGAGTCTTAACCTCCAGAGACAACCCGCCGTCCAAATGCAGACAATCCTGCGAACGCATCGTCCGTCGCGTGGTTTTCAATTGTGCGTTGGAAAGGACGTCGGCGGCGGGAAACCCGCGGGTCGGGTATTCACCCGAGAAGAGCGACCCCCAAGGTTCATGATTCCAGTCGACGGTAGCACACCCCCCCGGGGGCGTCAAACCAGGTCATCGAATGTGCGCTTCCGCCTCCGCAACCCGCCGAGCTACCGGTCGCGGCGCGCAGCGTCTGAGACGATGCGGATTCCGAGATCCTCGAGCTGGGCGCTCGAGACCGCGGACGGGGATCCGGTCATCAAATCGAAGGCCGACGTCGTCTTGGGAAAGGCGATCACGTCCCGCAGGCTCTGGCCGCCGGTCGCCAGCATGGCGATTCGGTCGACGCCGAAAGCGATTCCCCCGTGGGGTGGAGCTCCGTACTGGAGCGCCTCGAGGAAGAACCCGAATTTGTCGGCCGCTTCGTCATCGGTCATTCCCAGGGCGCGAAACACCTTGGCCTGGACGTCGTTTCGATGGATTCGGATGCTTCCCCCTCCGAGCTCGAAACCGTTCGCCACCAGGTCATAGGCCAACGCCCGCACCGTGCCCTGATCGGTCTCGAGCTTCCCCAGGTCCTCCTCGAAGGGCGAGGTGAAAGGATGGTGCATCGCGTTCCAGCGCCCATCCGTCTCGGAGTACTCGAAGTACGGGAAATCCGTGACCCAGGTGAGCGCGAAGTCTGTGCCCTTGGGGATGAGCCCTTCCTTGCGGGCGATCGAAAGCCGGAGAGCGCCGAGGACGGTGGAGGCGGAAAGGCCGTCTCCGGCCACGATGAGAAGCAGGTCCCCCGGCCCGCCGGAGGCGCGCGCGAGTGCTTTCTTCAGCCGGTCCTCGCCCAGGTGGCGGAGAAGGGGGGATTTGAGCTCGCCGTCCTTGAACTGAGCCCATCCCAGGCCGGCGGCGCCGAGCGCTTTCGCCTGCGCCTCGAGGTCGTCGACCTCCTTGCGCGAAGCCGACGCGAGACCCGGCACGGCGATCGCCCGCACCACGCCCCCCGCCTCGAGAGTCTTCTCGAAGATACCGTACCCCGACCCGCCGACGGCGTCGGAGATATCGGCGATCTCGAGCCCGAAGCGAAGGTCGGGCTTGTCGGAGCCGTACCGGCTCATCGCCTCGTCGTAGGTCATCCGCCGGAAAGGAGCCTTGGCCTCGATGCCGACCGCCCCCAGCATCTCGACGAACATGCCTTCGACCAGCGCGAAGACGTCCTCGCGATCCACGAAGGACATTTCGATGTCGATCTGGGTGAACTCCGGCTGCCGGTCCGCCCGCAGGTCCTCGTCGCGGAAGCAGCGCACGATCTGAAAGTAGCGCTCCATGCCGGCGATCATCAGGAGCTGCTTGAAGAGCTGCGGCGACTGCGGCAGCGCGTAGAACGAGCCCTTGTGCACGCGGCTCGGAACCAGATAGTCGCGCGCCCCCTCGGGAGTCGACTTCGTGAGGTAGGGAGTCTCGATCTCGTGGAACCCCTGCCCCATCAGGTAGCGGCGCACGGCAAAGGTCAGCCGGCTCCGGATCTCGAGGCGCCGGCGCATCTCGCCTCTGCGGATGTCGAGGTACCGGTACTTGAGCCGCAGGTCCTCGCTCGCCCGGGTCTGGTCGGTGAGCTCGAACGGCGGGGTCTTCGACTCCGAGAGCACCCGGATCTCCCGGGCGCGCACCTCGACCTCGCCCGTGGCGATCCCGGCGTTCACCGTCGAGGGAGCGCGGCGCAGCACCTCGCCCCTCACCGCGACCACCCATTCGGTGCCGACGCGCTTCGCGAGGTCGACGACGTCTCCACCGGCTTCCGTCGGAACCAGGATCTGGGTGACCCCCTCCCGGTCGCGAAGATCGATGAACGTGATTCCCCCGAGATCGCGAACCGTGTCCACCCACCCCATGAGCGTGACCTGGGCACCCACGTCGCCCGATCCCAGCGCGCCGCAGCTCCCGGTTCGTTTCCAGGCGCTCACGAGGCGCGCCTCTGCCGCAGGTAATCGTTCTTCAGGCTGCAGTAGGACTCCGCGGAGCGCTGAATGCCCAGGATCTCCTCCTCGGTGAGATCCCGCACCACTCTCGCGGGAACGCCGCGAGCCAGCTTCCGCGCGGGGACGACCGTACCGGGGCTCACCACCGACCCCGCGGCCACGAACGAGCCCTCTTCCACCACCACGTCGTCGAGAAGCACCGCGCCCATGCCGATGAGAGAGCCCCGCTTCACGTGGCATCCGTGGAGGATCGCACGGTGGCCGACGGTGACGTCGTCCTCGAGGATGGTGGGGTTCTTCCCCTGGTTCACGTGCATCACCGTGAGGTCCTGGACGTTGGTGCGGGCGCCGATGCGGATGAAATGCACGTCGGCGCGGACGACGCAGCCGAACCAGACGCTCGCGTCGGCTCCGATGACGACGTCGCCGACCACCGTCGCGTTCTCGGCGATGAACGCGCTCTCGTGGATCTGCGGTTTCTTTTCGCGATAGCTCTGAATCAAGAGGCTTCCTCTTTCACGGGAACGAGCCAGATCAGGTCTCGGGAGAAATCGTAGGTGACGGAAAGACTGAGGAGAAGGTCGGCGCCGATGACGCCGACGGCGGTTCCTCCGTAGGGGAGCTCCTTCATGACGCCGAGCACCACGGGAAGCTTCTTCGCCTCGAACGCTCCGACGCGGAGCGAAGGGATCTCGGTTCCGTTCGCGCCCTTGGGGGCGAAGCCTTTTTCCACGGCCCATTTCTTGTCGAGGACGGTTCCCGAGGTTCCGGCGTCGAGAATGAAGCGGACTTCTTCCACCGGCTCGACCGCACCGGAGGCATCGGCCGCATGGGAGAGGGCGACGGGGACCACCAGAAATCTGCCCGAGGATTCGAACGACGCGCCTCCCGCGGGCACGTCCGGCGGGGAGCTCTCGAAGTACAGGAGCCGGCGCGGATAGTGGACGGTGAGCCGGAGAGGCTCGAGCAGATCCCGGCCGATGCGGCCGTAGCTCCGGAGTCCGCCCATCCCCGTCCCGTCCTCTCCCTCGATCAGGAGCGTCCTCACCATGGGGAACGCGAGCTCGCCCACTTTGAGCTCGTCCAGGAGCACGACGGGCACCTTCTCCTTCTTGCCGTAGTAGTCGATTTCCGCCTGTCCCTGGCTCGCCAGCTTCAGCCCGCTTCCGTCCACCACCAGCGTGTCGAGGACGAAGTCGTTGAAGCTCGGGTCGATCACCAGGCGATGCCCTCCCGAGCCGTTCAGCTTCACCCGAACGATGGGGAGAGCCGATTGGTCGATGGTCTCGAACCGGATCCACTCCGCGTTCGCCGCGGGGGCGGCGGTCTGAGCCGCGAGGTCGGCGGACGCGGATATCGCGAGCGCGGCGAGTGCGAGGCTCCGAAGGGTACTCATTGCATGCCTTTCAATCCAAAGACCATAGCAAATTTGAGCCCCCAATGCTCGACTATAATCCCGCTGCCGTGAACCATAGCCTCGACGCGAGGGACAAGATCATCGCTCTCGTCTTTTACCTCGCGTTGACTCTCGCTCTCACCTATCCGCTGATTCTGCGCCCCGCGACCGCCAACCGGCTCGACAGTCCCGACGCGCTCCTCAACAGCTGGATCGTCTCCTGGTGCCTCTATCAGCTCCCGCGCGATCCGCGGCATCTCTTCGACGCCAACATCTTCTATCCCGAGAAGGGAGCTCTCGCTCTTTCCGAGAACCTTCTCACCGGCGCGCTCCTCGCCTCCCCCGTGGCCCTCTTTTCGAGCTCCCCCGCCGCGCTGTTCAACGCCGTGCTCCTCGCGGCCTTCGTCTCTAGCGCATACGCGGCGTTTCTTCTCGCCTTCGATCTCACCGGAAGCCGCCTTGCCGCGGCGCTCGCGGGAATCGTCTTCGCCTTCGCCCCCTACCGATTCGCCCACATCCCGCACCTCCAGCTCCAGCTCGCCTTCGGCATACCCCTCAGCCTTTATTTCGCGCGCAGAATTGCGCTCGGCGGTTCCGGGCCCGGTCCGGTCGTCGGGCTTGCCTTCGCCGTGCCTCTGACCTTCGGCTCGAGCGTCTACTACAGCATCTACGGCGCGACCATCGTCCCGGTGCTCGTGCTCTTCGAGCTATCCGGGCTCGAAGCCGGACGAAGAATCGGAGCGCTCGCCCGCCTTGGCCTCGCCGCGGCGGCGGGGGGTCTCCTGACCCTTCCCCTCGCTCTTCCCTACTGGAGCAAGCAGAGCTCGGGAATGGTGCGGTCGCTCGAGACCGCGTCGGAGTTCTCCGCGAGCGGCATCGACTACCTTTCGAGCTTCTCCCGGCTCCACGGGTTCCTCCCGAAGACGAGCGAGCCGCTGTTTCCGGGGTTCGTCGCCATCGGGCTCGCCGCGGCGGCTCTCCTGGCTCCCGGAACGGAGCGTCGCCGCTCTTTCGTCTGGGTGGCGATCGCCCTCGTCGGCATCGCCCTATCGCTCGGTCCCTCGCTCGGAGTGTTCTCGGTCCTCTTCGAGGCGCTCCCTCCCTATCGGGCGCTCCGGGTGCCGTCGCGCGCCGGAATCCTGTTCCTGCTTTCGGTCTCGATGCTCGCGGCGCTCGGGCTCGACCGTCTCCGAGGAACTGCCGTTCGCGTCGCTCTCGTCGCCCTCGCGGCCGCGGAATGCGCGAGCATTCCGCTCCCCCTTCGGATGGAGGCGCCGGCCCTTCCCCCGATTTACCGCCACCTCGAGTCCGAGGGCGAAGGGGCCCTACTGGAGCTCCCGATGCCGCCGCCGGAGCGATTCCAGGACAACGCGGTATACGTTTACCGATCCGCGGCGCATCGGCGTCCGATCGTGAACGGCTACAGCGGCTTCGTTCCCGACACGTACCGGACGGCGTACGAGGATCTAAAGAAGCGGCCTCTTTCGGAAGGGCTTCAGCGGCTTTCCGCGCGGGGAGTGCGGTTCGTCCTGGCCCACGAGGGAAGGCTCGGACCTAGAATCCGCCGCGAGCTCGCGGACGCGGAGCGAACAGGAATCCTGATTCTGGTGGGAGAGGAGTCGCCGGATCGTCTGTATCGGATCCGTTGACTTGTTGTTCTATTGCTCCAGGTTCGTCGCCGCTTCGAGGAACCAGCCGTTCTCGAGAAGCGACTCTGGAGTCGGTCCTGACCAGCCTTCTGGGGTGCGCGACTCACCGGGCTCGGTGAGAACGGAGGGCCCGGGAACGAGCCAGGTGTTCACCAGGTACTGCCAGTGGAACGAGCGCTCTCTCTGGGTTTCCGCCTCTGACCAGCTTGCTCGGGGGATTGCTCGAGCCATCGTCGACCTCCGTCTTCTGGAGGATCGAGAATGCAACTCACGTGCCACGCCAGCCCTTCCAGGGCCGCGCGCGTAAACCACTGCTTTCTGGTCAGTTACTCATCCTGTGGAAAACTCCCCCCGTCCATTCGTGGTGAATCACCCTCGACAACTAGCAACACTTTGGGTACTTCAGTGCAATTCCGTCATGTGCGGAGCTACAGTCCGGAAAGGCTTTCCTTGGAACGGGCGCGGTCGATGAGCGAAGGCGGCGGCGCGAATCGAAGCCCTCTCTTCGCTCTCCACGTCTCGAGATCGGAAGCGACGCGCTCGAGGCCGTATCGCTCCGCGTAGCGAAGGAGCCCGCCTCGGAACGGGGGGAATCCGATCCCGAGGACCATCGCCAGGTCGAGCTCACCCGGAGTCCGCACGATCGATTCGTCGAGGCAGCGCACCGCTTCGGCGACCATGAGGGACAGCGCCCGCTCGGCCGCTTCCGCGGGGTCGAGAGGGCCGTGTTTGGCTCCTACCAGGGAAGCGACCTCGGAGTCGGCGACGGCGTGCCCGTCCCGGTATCGGTAGAAACCTATGCCCGTTTTCTTTCCCAGGCGACCCGCGGCCGCGAGGAGCGAGAGGATGCCCGACGGCTCCGCCCGGTCTCCGAAGGCTTTCGCGAGAACCATGCCCGCCTTCTGCGCGACGTCGATCCCGACTTCGTCGAGGAGCCGCAGAGGACCCATCGGCATTCCGAAGCGGAGGAACACCCGGTCCACCGCCTCGACGTCGCCGCACTCGAGCAGAAGGTAAGAGGCTTCGTTCAGATACGGTCCCAGGATCCGGTTCACGAGAAACCCCGGACCGTCGTTCACGACGATCGGGGTCTTTCCCAGCGTCTTCGCGAGAGCGACCAGGGTCGCGATGGTGCGATCCGAGCTGGATCTCCCGCGAATCACCTCGACCAGCGGCATGCGATCCACGGGGTTGAAGAAGTGGAACCCCGCCATTCGGTCCGGGTGCGCGAGCACGGACTGCATCTCGCTCACCGAAAGCGTCGAGGTGTTGGTGGCGATGAGACAGTCTCTCGAGATCCGGGGCTCGAGGTCGCGGAGAACGCTCTTCTTGATCTCCATGTCCTCCACGATGGCCTCGAGGACCAGGTCCGTGCGCGCGAATCCGCTCCAGTCGAGGGTGGGGGCGATGAGGGCCATCCTTGATTCGACCTCCCAGGCGCTCATGCGTCTCCTCTTCTTCCGCTCGTCGAAGATTCGTCGCGCCGCTTTCAGCCCCGCTCCCAGTGCTTCCGGGCTCACGTCCTTGAGCCTCACCGGGAGATCGCGCGAGGCGAGGAGCCTCGCAATGCCGCCGCCCATGGTGCCCGCTCCGAGAAGCGCGGTCGCTTCAATCGTTCCCGGCTCGGCCTCCGATTCGATCCCCCGGTCTTTCTTCGCCCGTTCGCTCAGAAAGAAGAGAGGGATCAGGTTCTTCGACACCTCCCCCGGAAGGAGCACCTTCACCCGCTCTCGTTCGAGGGCGAGCGAGCGGCTCTTCGAAGTCCTGCCGTTCTCGACGACGTCGAGAATCGCGAAAGGCGCGGGGTAGTGGCCTCCGGTTCGGGCTCGGACTTTCTTTCGCGCCAGCGCGAAGAGAACGGCGCGACCCAGCGGATTTCCCTCGAGGAGCCGGTCGCGAAGAGAAGGCTTTCTTCTCGAGGGAGCTCGGGAAGCGGCGAGCTCCGAAAGAAGAGCCAGCGCCTGCTCCCGCAAACGTCCATGGGGAACGGCGCGGTCCAGGAGGCCGATCTTCTCCGCTTTCCGCGCGTCGATGCCCCGGCCGGTGAGCATCAGGTCGAGCGCGCTCTGGATCCCTACGAGACGGGGGAGCCGCGTCGTCCCCCCCCAGGCGGGAAGGATTCCGAGGTTCACTTCCGGAAGGCCGATCTGGAACTTCGGGTGATCGGTGCCCACCCGGCCCTTGCAGGCGAGGGCGATCTCCGTCCCTCCCCCCAGGCAAACGCCCCCGATGGCGGCGATGACGGGAAACGGAAGCCCCTCGATTCGGTCCATGATGGCCTGGCCCGCCCGCACCGCCTCCTCCGCCTCCTCGGCGGTACTGACCTTTTGGATCTCCGAGACATCCGCGCCGGCCAGGAACATCCCATCCTTCGCGGAAGTGAAGATCGCGCCCCGGAGGTCCGAGCGGGATTCGAGCTCCGAGAGGACCTCGTGGAGCCGCGCCATGACCGCCCGGGATAGTTTGTTCACCTTTTCGCCGGGAAGGTCGAACGTGACCCAGGCGACGGAATCTTCCCAGGAAAGTCGTATCCCGGCGTCTTCCGCGCTCATCAGAGAGACCGGAGTCTATCCGCCGGCAATCGCTTCGTTCAAACGGAAAGTGTGACGGGCCTCTCTTGCAACCCTGTCGCCCCCGGAGGACAATTGGGGCGAGACCATGGGAAACTTCCTGGGAGGGATCCGCGACCTCTTCCGTAACGACGACATCGTCAGCGCCGTTACGGGGGAAACGGTCGAACCGCCGTTTTTCGACCCCAAGCGGAAGCGGAACACCCAGATCTCGACGGCCATCGGCTACGTCACCCTGTTCGCGGCCCTGGTGTTCCTGTCGAGCATTCTCCCCGAACCGCCGGTGATCCCGCATGATTCGGATCTTCCCGACCTCATCTTCGTGATGACCGAGGGCCCCGGCGGCGGCGGCGGCGGCGGCGGCGAGCTTTCCGAGGATCCGGCCTCGGTCCAGAAGATCGAGGGCGAGGACAAGGCGAAGATCGCCGTCGAGCTCGAGGCTCCCAAGGACGAGCTGATCTTCGAGGATCCCGACAAGCCCCCCGAAGTGGAAGAAGAAGAGGAGGAGGTCCCCGAGGAAAAGGAAGTTCCCGAAGTCGTGGCGCCGGTCGTGGCCCAGGCTCCGGACGACACGACCGAGAAGGGGATCCTCGAGGGCCAGGAGCAGCTCACCGCGTCTGCGGGCTCCGGAGAGGGCGGCGGCGCCGGAACGGGCCGCGGAACCGGGGTCGGAGAAGGACAGGGCTCGGGCATCGGGGAGGGGACCGGCGGCGGGATCGGAGGCGGCGCCTATCGCATGGGGAGCGGCGTGACCGCGCCGATCATCCTGCGCCAGGTCCGGCCGGGATTCACCGAGGAAGCGCTCGCCCGCAAAATCCAGGGCGAAGTGATCGTCGAAGTCCTGATCCTGAAGGACGGCTCGGTGCGGCCGGTGCGCGTCATTCGCGGGCTATCGGCCGATCTCAACGAGAAAGCTCTCCAGGCCGCTTCGCAGTGGAAGTTCATCCCCGCCAAGTTCAGGGGGAAGGCCGTCGACCTCATCGCCGAGATCGCGATCGATTTCAATATTCTTTGATACTCGCCTCGCTCTTCGCTCGGCTCGTTCCCCGCGCTCCTCGCGCGGGGAGGATGGGGCCCTCCGGGCCCTGCTGCTCGATGGCTTCGCTCCCGCGCTTCCGCTTTTGCTAGGCGAGCGCCTCGTCCACCTTCTCCGCCGCGTCCACTTCGTGCCGGATGTCCTGAAGCCTCGAGCTGAGCTCGGGGATGCTTCCGCTCGAGGCTTCCGCACGGGAGAGATCGAGCCTCAACTGCTTCACCTGGTGCTCGGCGACGTCCTGGCGCACCCGAAGCTGCTCGAGGACCGCGAGCGCTTTGTCGATCGCCTGGCGGCGCTGACGAACGACTTCGAGCTGCTTCTCGTAGAGGCTTCGGTCGCGTGCCCCGGCTGCGCCTGAGAGCCGAATCGCAGCCTCCCGTTCGATCTTCTCGAGACGCTCTCGTTCGGAGACTCCCGTCTGTTCTTCCAGGTCCCGCCGCTTCGAAGCCAGGTCGCGCATCCTCTCCACGATCCCGTCGATCTCCTTCAAGAGATCCGCGGTGCCCTCGCCGCCCCGCCTTTCGAGGAGCTCGCGCACGCGCCCCACCTCGTCCCGGAAGCCGTCCGACAAGAGAGAGTCGGGCGCGCGCGGCTTCGCCCCTTCGCCGAGCGGCTTCCGCGATCGCAGCAGAGAGAAGGCGGCGGGAATGGCACCGAGCGCCTGAACCACGAGACCGATGGCCCAGAATCCCATCCAGAACGGAACCTCGCCGGTCTTGAAGTAAAAAACCGATCCGAAGGTGAGATAGATTGCGAGATGCTGGGCGAATTGAGCGACCTTTCTCCTGGCGAGCCAGGAAGCCGGATCGCGCCTCTCCGGGACCTCCTCCCGGAAGATTCGGGTCTCCTGCAGAGGAACCCAGACTTCGTCGCCCTCGCGCCTCACCATCTCGAGCCCCGAGTAGCGATTCTGCCGGAGCCTCCTCCGGAGCCTGGATTCGGAGAGAGTGCGAACCCGACCCTCCGAGTCGAGCTGATAGACGTCGTCGGCGAAAACACGTCTCAGCTCCACCCGGACGTCCCTCACCGCGCGGCGCACGGGAATGTCGGTGGGCACCGGAGGCACCGCTCCTGGAGACAGGGTCTTCAGCTCGCGCGCGAGCTCGCGGGTGTCCGGGTAGCGTCCCGCGGGATCCTTCGAGAGGCATCGATTCACGATGCGGTCGAGCCCGCGCGGAACACCGGGGTTGAGCGAAGCGATCGGAAGGGGCGTGTTCTCGATGATCGAGGCCAGGGTCTGCGCCGCGGACTCGCGCTGGAACGCTAGCCTTCCCGTCGCCATCTCGTAGAGGATGAGACCGAGCGCGAACTGATCGGAGCGCCAGTCGGCGGACTTTCCCGAAGCCTGCTCGGGCGACATGTACTCCACCGTTCCGATGAGCATCCCCTGCCGCGTGCGGGCGAGCGTCGCCCTCTCGGAATCGACGGCCCAGGCGGGCGTCGCGATCCTCGCGAGGCCGAAGTCCAGGATCTTGACGAGACCCTCCTCGCTCACCATGACGTTCTCCGGCTTCAAGTCCCGGTGCACGATGCCGGCGGCGTGCGCCTTCGCGAGGCCGTCCGCGAGCTGGCGGGCGAGATCGAGGAGGCGCTCCGAGGGCAGCGGGCCTCCGTCCAGAACCCGCCTCAGCGTGGCGCCTTCGGCGAGCTCCATCACGATGTAGCGCCTGCCCTCGCTCTCGCCGACGTCGTAAATATGGACGATGTTGGGGTGGGAGAGTGCCGAAGCGGCGCGGGCCTCCTGCTCGAAGCGGCTTATCCGCTCGGCGTCGGACGCGAGCTCGGGAGCGAGCACTTTGATCGCGACCTCGCGGCCGAGCTTGAGATCGCGCGCGCGGAAGACCTCCCCCATGCCTCCGCGGCCGAGTGAGGAGACGATCTCGTAGGACCCGAGCCGCGTCCCGGGGACGAGCGACATGGGCGGAGTGTAGCGCTACTTGTTTTCGTTCTGGTAGCGCCCGGCGTAGGTCTTCTCGGCGGGCGAGTCGAGCTCGAAGAACACGACCTGCAGCACCCGGGCGTCCTTCTTCAGCCGGATCCCCGCGGGGTTCGACACCACGAGGAGAGACCCGCTCCGCCCCGAGTAGCCGGAATCCCAGAGCGCGCTGACGATCTGCGCCCCCGACCGCAGAAGGGTCGAGCGGGTGCGCGCGAACGCGAATACGTCGGGGGGGATGTTCACGACCTCGTTGTAGACGATCCAGTAGGGACGGGGAGCCAGGTGCCACCAGCCCGAGGCGTCGGGCGGGACGGTCTCGGTCGAGGCCGTGCGCCTTTCGGAGTTGTCGAAGTCCACGGCCCCGGGCTCGTCTCCGAACCCGGAGAGCTCGCGCAGGGTGAAGTCCACCCCGTTCATCTGGATCTGGGTCACGGGGTCGATGAGCCCTTCGATCAACGGGGGCGTCCGGGACAGCCGGTCGCGAAGCGCCTGCCCCTCGAGAAGCCTCACGAACGGCTCCGGTCGAGCTTCGGAAGGGTGATGTGCTCCTGCCCCTGGTACTTCCCCTTCTTGTCCTTGTAGGAGCGTTCGCACTCTTCGTCGCTTTCGAAGAACAGCACCTGGGCGATACCCTCGTTGGCGTAGATGCGGCAGGGAAGGGGCGTAGTGTTCGAGATCTCGAGAGTGGCGTTGCCCTCCCACTCGGCGTCGAACCCGGTGACGTTGATGATGATGCCGCAGCGCGCGTAGGTCGACTTCCCGATGCAGAGCGGCGTACACGTTTCGCGGGATGCGGAAGTTCTCGACGGTGTTCGAGAGCGCGAAGGAATTCGGCGGGATCATGCAGACTTCGCCTTTGTAGTCGACGAAGCTCCGGGGGTCGAAGTTCTTGGGGTCGACGATGGTGGTATTTACGTTGGTGAAGATCTTGAACTCGTCGGAGACGCGGATGTCGTACCCGTACGAGGAGAGGCCGTAGGAGATGACGTTCTCGCGGACCTGGGTCTCGACGAAGGGGTCGATCATCCCGTGCTCGAGCGCCATCTTCTTGATCCAGCGGTCGGACTTGATGGACGGCACGTTCGGCTCGCCCCTCAGATGAGCTGGAGCTTGGTGAAGAAGTAGGGGATCTCGATCGCCGCCGACTCGGGAGAGTCCGATCCGTGGATGACGTTGGCCTCGACCGAGGTCGCGAAGTCCTTCCGGAGAGTCCCCTTCTCCGCCTTCGCCGGATCCGTCGCCCCCATGAGCTTGCGCAGGTCCTCGATGGCGTTCTCTTTTTCGAGCACCATGACGACGGAGGGTCCGGAGCTCATGAAATTCGTGAGGCTGTCGAAGAACGGCCTCGACTTGTGAATGGCGTAGAAACCCTCCGCCTGGCGCTTGCTCAGCTGGATCATTCGCAGCGCCACGATGCGGAAGCCGGCGTCTTCGATCCGCGCGAGCACCGAGCCTATGACGTTCTGGCGAACGCCGTCGGGCTTGATGATCGAGAGCGTCGTTTGAATCACTTCTTCTCCCCCAGAATTGCGGCCATGGTCGATCCCATTTCCGCCGGGCTCACCACCACCGTGGCGCCCGCGGCCTCGAGTGCTTTCATCTTGTCCTTCGCCGTGCCCTTGCCGCCCATGATGATAGCGCCCGCGTGGCCCATCCTGCGGCCCGGAGGCGCGGTTTGTCCGGCACGGCCGCATGCCCTGGAGCCCATGCATCATGATGGTCGACCCTCGCGCTTGCTGGGCAACACCGATCATATCATCAATAGCTGATATATTGTCCTCAGGACTCGTCGCGACAAGTCCTGGCAGCAGTCTCCTTGCTGAGCTGGGCCGGCGTGCTCCTCGTCGCAGTCGATCGCCGTGTTGTGGCTCGCGACCTGGCTGCCGCTTGCGGACGATTGGAGACGAGCGTGCCCCTCCAGCGCTTGCGAGACACCGGCGCCCATCGTATCATTGGTAGCTGATATGTCAGCCAGCGGAGGCGGACGACTGCTCGACGTGACGGCCAAGCTGTTTCGAGGGCTCGGTGACACGTCACGCCTCAGGACGCTGGCCGCGCTGCGTGACGGGCCGCTGAGCGTGGGCGACGTCGTGGCACGGACGGGGCTCAGCCAGCCCAACGCCTCGATGCACCTCAAGTGTCTCGGAGAATGCGGGCTGGTGACGTGGACGCGCGACGGGCGGTTCGTGCACTACGAGATTGCCGACAAGCGGGTCATCACGCTGCTGGACCAGGGCGAGGAGCTCCTCCTCCACATCGGGCCGCTGATCGCGGCCTGCCCGCGATACCGCCAGCCGGGCCGTGCACACCGGCGCCGAGCACGAGCGCGGACGCGTCCGTGACGCAGACCCTGGAGCTCACCGTTCCGGAACTCGACTGCGCCGATGAGGCGCGGCAGATCGAGACGGCGCTGAGTCGCCTTTCGGGCGTGGCGGCGGTCCGGACCGTGGTCGCCACCCGGAAGGCGGTGGTCGCCTACGACGCCGAACGCCTCCCCCCGGAGGCCATCCGAGACGCCATCCGCCGCCTGGGGATGACGGTGGCCGATTCGCCGGTGCCGAGCGCCCGCCGCCAGCGCTCGCTGCCCGCGCTCCTGGGCGGGGGCTTCGTCGCCGTCGTCGCGCTGGTGGCCCTCGTCGGGATCGTCGGGGAACGGCTCGGTGTTGTCGAGGCGCTGGTCGACCGCATCCCGTGGTGGCTTGCGCTCGCGGCGGTTCTCGCCGGCGGCTATCCGATCTTCGGGAACGTCACGCGCGCCCTTCGGAACCGCACCGTCACCGCGCATGCTCTCATGACGCTCGGCATCCTGGGCGCCCTCGCGATCGGCCAGTACGCGGCGGCCGCCGTGATCGTCTTCTTCATGCGGTTCGCCGACTTCCTCGAGGGGTTCACGACCGAGCGGTCCCGCCAGGCGATCCGGGCGCTCCTGCGGCTTGTCCCCGAGACGGCGCACGTGGAGCAGGACGGCCGCGACGTCGAGATTCCGGCCGAGGCGGTGCGCCCGGGCCAGCTCGTCCTCGTCAAGCCGGGGGAGCGCATCCCGGTGGATGGCCGGGTCGCCGAGGGTCGCGGCGCCGTCAACCAGGCGCCGATCACCGGCGAATCGATGCCGGTTGAGAAGCACGTGGGAGAGCACGTCTTCGCCGCGACGATCCTCGAGCGAGGCCTCCTCCGGATCGAGACCGAACGCGTGGGCTCCGAGACGACCTTCGGGCGGATTCTCCGGCTCGTGGAGGAGGCCGAGGCCCACAAGGCGCCCGTCCAGCGCTTCGCCGACCGCTTTACCGCGTACTACATCCCCGTGGTCGTGGGGGCCGCGCTCTTGACCTACCTGCTGGGTCGGACTCCCACCGCCGCGGTCGCGGTCGTCCTGGTCGCCTGTTCCTGTGCGATCGCGATGGCCACGCCCACGGTCGTGCTCGCCAGCGTCGGGCGAGCGGCCCGGCGGGGCCTCGTCATCAAAGGGGGGCGGTGGCTGGAGGCTCTGGCCCGGGTGGACACCGTCGTCATGGACAAGACCGGGACCGTGACCTTCGGGACGCCACGGGTGACGGACGTGCTGAGCCTCGATGGCCTGGGGGAGACCGAGGTGCTCGCCCGCGCGGCGGCCGTTGAGCGGTACTCCGAGCACCCGGTTGCCTCCGCGGTGCTGGCGGAAGCCGAAGCTCGAGGCCTCGCGCTCGCCACCGCCGAGGGGTTCGACGTGGTCCCCGGGGAGGGCGTCGTGGCGCGCGTCGACGGGCATGCCGTCGCGTGCGGCAGCGTGCGGTTGATGACGCGGCAAGCCGTCAAGGTTTCGCCCGTGGCCGTCGATCGTGTGCACGCGCTCGAGGCCCGAGGCCGCACCGTCGTGTATCTGGCCGAGGACGACCAGCTTCTCGGGCTCGTCGCCGTCGCCGACACGCTCCGCCCTGAGGTCCCCGCGGCCCTGGGGCGGCTCCGGGCACTCGGCGTCCGGCGGGTGTTGCTGCTGACCGGCGACAACGAGCGGGTCACACGCGCCCTGGCGGCCGACCTCGGCGTCGAGTACCGGGCCGAGTGTCTGCCGGAGGAAAAGATCGAGGTGGTCCGGCGGCTCCAGGCCGAGGGGGCGGTCGTGGCCATGGTCGGGGACGGCATCAACGACGCGCCGGCCCTGGCCCAGGCCGACGTGGGGATCGCCATGGGCGCGGCCGGGACCGACGCGGCCATCGAGGCGGCCCATGTGGCCCTCATGCGCGACGACTGGCGGCTGGTGCCGGAAGCGATCGAGATCGGGCGCCGGGCGTTTCGGACCATCCAGCAGAACCTCTGGTTCACGGCGGTCTACAACGTGGTGGGGATCGCGTTCGCCGCCGTCGGCTGGCTGCCGCCGATCGCGGCCGCCGCGGCGCAGTCGCTGCCCGATGTGGCCGTCATGCTCAACTCGTCACGGCTGCTCCGCGGCCGAGCGGCCGGAGACACACCGGCCATTCCGACGGAGGGACGCCCGATGGGGTGACGCTGTCCCATCGGACCGCGAGCGCCCCACCAGCCCGCGGGGACCAAGGTCGAAGTGCGCGAAAGAATAGTCGAAGGGGGTTGGCACCCAGCGTGCGGTGTTATCGCGCTGAGAGAGTCCCAACGCAGGGAGGAACCGCCATGAAGAGAATGATGCTTGTGATGATCCCGGTTGCGCTCCTGACGCTCGTCGCCGGCGTGGCGTTCGCCCAGATGGGTGGAATGGGCCCGGGCATGGGGATGGGCTGGGGCCACATGGGCCCCGGGATGATGGGGCCGGGCATGGGCATGATGGGCCCCGGGATGATGGGCGGCTGGTATCAAGGACAGCCCCCCGGGCAGACGCTCACGCTCGACCAGGCCCAGACGCGGGTTCAGACGTACTTGCAGCAGGTCGGGAATCAGGACCTGGTGCTCGACGAGGTGATGGTGTTTCAGTACAACGTCTACGCGCTCGTGAAGGAGAAGAGCACTGGGCGTGGTGCATTCGAGTTGCTGGTGGACCGGATGACGGGCGCCGTCTATCCCGAGCACGGCCCGAACATGATGTGGAACACGAAGTACGGGATGATGACGCACATGGGCGGCATGATGGGCTACCAGCCGCCCACGGGAGCCATGACCGTCTCGGCGGATCAGGCGAAGGCCATCGCCCAGCAGTGGCTCGACCGGAACCTGCCTGGCACCACGGCCGAGACTCCCGATGAGTTCTACGGCTACTACACCGTGCACACGCGGAAGGACGGCAAGATCAGCGGGATGCTGTCGGTGAACGGGTACGGCGGTGCCGTCTGGTACCACACCTGGCACGGCGCCTTCATCGCGAGCAAGGAGGCCAGCGGGTAGCCTCGCGGCCCGCGGCAGAAGGCCGGGCCGTGGGTCGCGACCCACGGCCCGGCTAGGTGTCCGGCCCACGTGCCCGATGTTCCCGTTCTGCGGTCCAGCCTTGGGCGCCTCAATGATCCTCTTCGATCCCATCTTCGAGGGGCTGGCCCTGTCACTCATGGCGGGCGAGGTGGCCTCGACGCTCCTGTCCCGCATGGCGGTGCCGGTGCTCTATTACATGGCCGAGCGCTGAAGGGAGACGCACCATGTTGCACGTCGTGGAATCGCGGAAACCGCTCGAGCGCCTGACGAAGGACCTGGAGGAGGCGGTGGCCCGCCACAAGTTTGGCGTGCTGGGCGTGTACGACCTCAAGGCCAAGATGGCTGAGAAGGGCGTGGCGTTCGCCCACGAATGCCGGATCTTCGAGGTGTGCAACCCGCACCAGGCCAAGAAGGTCCTCGACGCGAATCTGGCGATCTCCACCGCCCTCCCGTGCCGGATCTCGGTCTACGAGGAGGGCGGGATCACGAAGCTGGCCACGATCAAGCCGACGGCTATGATCGCGCTCTACGCGACCCCCGACCTCAAGGAGGTCGCCGAGGACGTGGAGACGACGCTCGAGCGCATTATGGCGGAGGCGGCCCGATAAGGGGGGTCAGAACCCGTACCCCGCATCCGACCGGGAGGTGCCTGATGGCGAGAAAGACGATCCTCCGGATAGACGTCACGGGAAGACGACCGCCCTGGAAGACACTGGCCCGCGGGCTATGTGGCGGGCTGAGCGGCATCGTCTTCCTCCCCATCGCCGCATGGGCGCAGGAGCGGCCGTGGGGGTGGCATCCCATGTGGGGGATGTGGGGGGCGTGGGGTTTCGGGATGATGCTGTTCATGATGGTGTTCTGGGTCTTGGTCATCGTGGCCTTGGTGCTGGGGGTTCGGTGGCTGGTGACCCAGGGACGCGAATCGCGATCCGACACTGCCTTGGAGATCCTGCGGCAGCGCTACGCCCGGGGTGAGATCAACGAGGAGGAGTTCGACGCGAAGAAACGCGATCTGAGCTGATCGGTCTGCGACCGACCCGCGACCCTGCTGGGCGGGGGAGTCGGGCCCCGTCGAGACCCGACGGGAAGCGGGGCCCCGCCAACGCCTCCTAAACGGCCCTTGCTGATGGCCTGCAACTGAGAGACACAGGGGGATTCGATCGTCTCCCGTCGGCGAATTGTCCGTGTTTTGTCCGTGAATGCCTGCCAACCAGCCCCAACCCGGACCAACCGGACGCGCGACAACCTCCAATTTCCTTTGGGGCCAGTTGGGGGAAGTTGGTATCCGTCGCACCCGCCCTTGCCCTCATAACCCAAAGGTCGCTGGTTCAAATCCAGCCCCCGCAACCAAGCAAAGACAAGGGGTTACGGACCACCACCGTAGCCCCTTGGTTTTTCAACCCAACGTTCGGCTCGAAATCACCGCAGAAAACCTGGGCGTTCGTACACAGGCGATCCGGCAATTCACGGACAATTCCGGGGTCGCTTGAGTCGGAATGTCCGCTCGCCGGCTGAGCGGCATCGCGTTACAGGCTCGGGCTGCATGTTTGGCGCGCATTGCTGGCGTTTCGCGCATGTCCGGGCATTATTGCCATCGCCATCGTCACCTGGCTGATGGCCACGTCCCGGTCGCGTGCGAATTCATCGGCCGGCCGGTGCGGCGCGCTGGTCGCGCTGGGAAGCCGCAAGGCAACTCTCCCCCTCGCGGCTCATGCTAGGCTCGCGGCACCGTCCGGCCTTCTCCGACCCGGGTTGTTGGAGGGGTGCAGTGAAGTGCTCCCGCTGCCAGCACGGGAGACCCTCGTGGTTCGATCTGAGGGGAGGCGCCGGTCGATGAGCGAGGCGAGGCGCGGGATCCTGCGGGAGCCCTTGGGTGAGGCGAGGCCGTGATGGGTGGCGACGTCCTGGTCCGCGTCGTGATCCCCGGGGTCGTCGTCTTCTGCATGGCCGTGGTCGGCCTCGACCTCACGCTCGAGGACTTCCGACGGGTCACGCGGCACCCCCGCCTCGTTGGGGTCGGCGTCCTGGGACCGGTCCTCCTCCTGCCGCCGCTCGCGATGGCGCTCGGGCACGCGCTCGCGCTGCCGCCGGTCGTCGCGGAGGGGATGGTGCTCGTGGCCGCGTGCCCGACCGCGATCCTCGCGAACCTCTACACGGCGCTGGCGCGCGGCACTGTGGCGCTCTCGGTCTCGGTGACGGCCGTCTCGAGCATCGGCAGCGTCGTGACGCTCCCCCTGATCCTCCTCTTTGGGCTCGGGCGCGCCGGCGGCGGCGAGGCCCGCGTGTCCGTGCCCATCGGGCCCATGATGGGCCAGCTCGTCGGCCTTCTCCTCGTCCCGATCATCCTGGGGATGCTCGGGCGAGCGGCGTGGCCCGAGCGAGCCCGGCGCTGGGCCGCGCCCCTCCGCGCGACGAGTCTCGCCGCCGTGCTCGCGGTGGTGGCGGCCATCGTCGCGGGACAGGTGGACCGGTTCGTGGCGGTCGTGGGCTCCGTCGTGGTCGGCGCGGTGGCCTTCGCCGGGGTCGCCATGACCGCGGGCTGGCTGACGGCGGCCGTCGTGGGCGGCGATGCAGGGGACCGGTTCGCCCTCGCGATGGCCTGGTCGGCGCGGAATCTCGGCATCGCGACGCTCGTGGGCGCGACGATCCTCGGCCGGGCGGAGGTGCTCGTCTTCACGGCCGGGTTCCTCGCGGCCCATGCGCTCGTCGCGACGGCCGCCGTGGCGTGCGCCCGCGCTATCGGCCCGGCTCGGCGGGGCGCGCCGGTCGCGTGATCCCGAGCTTGGCCATGCGCGAGCGCAGGGTGCCGGGATTGAGCCCGAGCCTCGCGGCGGCGTGGCCCGGCCCTTCGATCTTCCAGGCGCACGCCTCGAGCACGCGCCGGATGTGCGCGCGCTCGACCTCGTCCAGGCGCTCGAGGGACGGTGAGCCGCCCGCGCGGCGGGCCTTGGCGCCCCACGGCTCCTCGAGATGCAGCGTCGAGCCGGGCGAGAGGATGAGCGCGCGCTCGATCACGTTCTCGAGCTCGCGGACGTTGCCGGGCCACGCGTAGGCCGTCAACGCCGCCATCGCGCGCGTCGGCACGCGCTCGATGGTGCGCCCCAGCTGGGCCTGCCGGCGGGTGATGTAGTGCCAGACGAGGAGCGGGATGTCCTCGCGCCGCGCCCGCAGCGGCGGCAGCGGGATGGGGAAGACGCTCAGGCGGAAGTAGAGGTCCTCGCGGAAGCGGCCGTCGGCCATGGCCCGCTCGAGGTCGCGGTGGGTGGCGGCCACGATCCGCACGTCCACCCGGCGGGGCCGGCCGGAGCCCACTCGCTCGAACTCGCCGTGCTGGAGGACCCGGAGGAGCTTCACCTGGATGTCGGGGGTGAGCTCGCCGATCTCGTCCAGGAACAGCGTGCCCCCATCGGCCAGCTCGAAGCGGCCCACCTTCGCCCCGGTCGCCCCGGTGAAGGCGCCCTTCTCGTGGCCGAACAGCTCGCTCTCGATGAGGGTCGGCGGCAGGGCCGCGCAGCTGACCTTGACGAGGGGCCCGTCCCGGCGAGGGCTCCGGTCGTGGATGGCATGGGCCAGGAGCTCCTTGCCGGTGCCCGTCTCGCCGAGGAGCAGCACCGCGCTGGTCGTGGGCGCCACCTGGGCGACCTTCGCGAGGACCTCGAGGATGGCCGGGCTCTGGCCGACGATCGCGTCGAAGCCCTTCTCACGCCGGATCTCGGTGCGGAGGTAGGCCGTTTCCGCTTCCAGCTGGGTCTTGAGGTGGTGGATCTCGTCCACGCGGGCCTCGAGCTCGCCCTTCTGCCGATCGAGCGCCGTGACGGCGGCCCGCAGCTCCGTCTCGACGCGCTCGCGGTAGAGGGCGTTGGCGAGGATGTGCCCGACCAGCCGCAGGCGCTCGACGATGCGGTCCGGCCAGTCGCGCGGCGTGCGGAACGCGCCCGTCGCGAGCGCGCAGACGGGATGCTCCCCGACCCGGATCGGGATCGTCAGGTTCGACTGCATGCCGAGGCGGCGCATGTACGCCTTCTCCGCCCCCGCGTCCTCGGGGAGCTCGTCGGGAAGGCGGACCCGGATGGTCTCACCCCGGACGAGCTGCGCGTGGTACCAGGGCAGCTCGGCTGGCACGATTGGGGTGGTGTAGGGCTCCACCCCGGGGCGCGCCCACGAGGCGGCGGCCGTCAGGTGCCTCCCATCCGGCGAGAACTCGAACAACGTGCTCCGATCGGTGTCGAGGAACTCGACGAGCCGACGCAGGCCGTGCTCGATCTCCTCGTGGATGCGCTCCAGGGGCAGCCTCGTGAAGCGGGTCGAGAGCTCGCTGAGGAGGCGCTCGGCTCCGCCGCTCTCGTCGCCCGGCTCCATGACGACCCAGTGTACCAAGAGGAATCCGTGACATTTCACGGCCTCCCACGAGATGTCTCGGCTTTTCGAGCGCGGCGATCGACGCCAGCCGTTGCGGGTTCGCGTTCCAAGGCCGCGCCACGATAGGCCAGACTCGCGCAAACTCCATCCGCCGGCCCCCTCGGCAGCGATCTTGCTCTCTCTGATTGCGATGCTGCCGATGGTCGGCCCGGTCGCCCGCGCGGTTCTTGAATCGCCGGGGCCGGACGTCCGCGACGCCGCGGATCGCGTGCGAGCCGGAATGTGGCATCCAGCTCCAGCTCATGTGCATCGAGGGTTGGCTCCAAGGAGGGCCGAGTGATGAGTCGTCGACTGACTGTCTGGGTGGCTGTTGGAGGGATGCTGGCGGTGCTCGCGGGGTCGGCTCTGGCGCAGGGCGCGAAGAAACCCGATGGGACGGTGAAGCTCACGGAGGGGTCGGTCGCGGTGGGGATCGGGTGGAGCTGGGGCAAGGGCGTCCTGACCTACAAGGGGAAGACCTATCCGTTCAAGGTCGAGGGGCTCTCGGTGGGCGAGGTGGGCGTCACGAAGGCGGAGGCGCGAGGCAATGTGTTCAGCCTGAAGAACGTCGAGGACTTCAGCGGCCTCTATCGGGCGGCGGGCGCGGGGGGCACGGCGGTCAAGGGCGGCGAGGCCACGGCGCTCCAGAACGACAAGGGCGTGGTGATCGAGCTCAAGAGCGCGACCAAGGGCGCGAGCCTGAAACTCGCCCTCGAAGGCCTCAAGCTCGCGCTCGAGAAGTAGTTGCGTCCATCATCCGCCGGCCGCGCGGCCGCCATCGTGCCGTCGTCGATGGCGATGCGGCCGATGGTCGGCCCGGTCGCGAGCGCGGTTTTTGAACCCCGAGCCACACGTCCGTGACGCTGTGGATCGCGTGCGACCAGACATCGGGCGTCTCGGTCATTCGCCTCGAGGGGTGGCTGGAGGGTGACGTGGTCACCGAGCTCGAACGGGTGGTCGCCGAGTGCGCCAGGCCGCTCCGTCTCGACCTCACCCAGCTCCGGTCGGCGGACCCGGCGGGGCTGACGGTGCTGAAGGCCCTCCGGGGGCAAGGCGCCGTGCTCGTCGGCACCTCGCCGTACCTCCGCCTGCTCCTGGGGATCTAACGACATGCACGGCGGCGGCACACGATCTCGGCGATGTCCGAGATCCACACCCCCCACGACTCGGGCGGCATCGCCCGGGCCACACCGGGAAAGGGAGGACATGATGTATCTCAAGACGCTTTCATTGGTGAGCATCGCGCTCCTGGCTGTGCTGGCCCTCGCAGCCAGTCCGGCGCTGGCGCAGAAACGGCCCAACGTCGTCATGCTCATGAGCGACGATGTGGGCTGGGGCGACTACGGGGTGTACTACGGCGGTGCGGCGCTCGGGCATCCCACGCCGAACATCGATCGTCTGGCGAAGGAAGGCGCGATGTTCACGAGCTGGTACGGCCAGGCCAGCTGCACGGCGGGCCGCGCCTCGTTCATGACCGGGCGCATCCCGGTCCGCACGGCGCTGTCGGTCGTGGTCGTTCCCGGCGATCCGAACGGCCTGGACGCGGACACGCCGACCATCGCCGAGTTCTTCAAGAAGAACGGCTATTCGACCTACTTCTCCGGCAAGTGGCATCTCGGCGACGTGGAGAAGTTCTACCCGATCAATCACGGCTTCGACGAGATGAAGCAGTTCGCCGCCTACTACCCGGGTGTCTATGGCTATGAAGACACCGCGCCGAATGCGCACCCATTCTTCCCGAAGTACAACAAGGAATACTGGGACATGTACCAGAAGGTCGTGAACCGGTATGAATGGGAAGGCACGGCGGGCACGCCGGCGGTCAAGGGCAACAACGGCGCCGTGATCACGCTGGAGAACCTGGCCGATTTCGACGTCCGGCAGACGGATTCGGCGGTCGCCTACATCAAGCAGCACGCGAAGGACGGCAAGCCGTTCTTCATGAGCGTGAACTTCATGGGCATGCACCAGCCGACCAGCCCGAACAAGGCGTTCGTGGGCAAGTCGCGCCTCGGCAACTACTCCGACAAGATGCTGGAAATGGACGCCAACATCGGCCGCATCATGGACGCCATCCGGGCGGAGGCACCGGACACCATCGTCATCCACACGGCGGACAACGGCGCCTGGCAGGACGCCTGGCCCGACGCCGGCACCAACCCATACCGCGGTGAGAAAGGCACAGGCTTCGAAGGCGCCTTCCGGGTGCCGGGCATCATGTGGGCGCCGGGCCGGATTCCGGCAGGGCTGGTCCTCCACGAAATGATGTCGCACATGGACGTGTGGCCGACGACCGCCACGATGGCCGGCCTGACGCCGCCGCCCCACGGCGAATGGAAGGACAACAACGGCAAGCCGATCTACTTCGACGGCATCGACAACACCGCCTACGTCACGGGCAAGGCGGGGCATTCGGCGCGCGACGGGTGGATTTATACCGACGGCGAGAAGTTCCTGGGCATGCGGTGCGACGTCGGCGGCGACCCCGAGAATCCCGACCTCAAGATCGCGTGGAAGTTGCTTTACACGTCGAAGGACACCTGGCTGGGGCCGGAGCTCAACCTCGGCGCGATCGGCTCGACCTACAACCTCACCATGGACCCGTACGAGAAGTACGACATGACGTTCAACGGCGCGGTGGCGGTGCGCAACCCGACCACGTCGCCGGGCCGCTACTCGGGCATGGACAATGGCTGGGCCATCTCGCTCTGTGACATTCCGCTCTCGGAGTTCAATCAGTCCATCGTCCAGTATCCGAGCAAGACGCGGTTCCCGGGCGGGGCGTCGAACGACATGATCCCGAATCTGCAGAACCCGGCGAACCCGCTGCCGTACGATCCGATGAAGATTCCGAAGACCATCGGAGCGCACTAGGCGCGGCAGCGACACTCAGGAGATCTGACTGGGCGGGCGCCCGCGACCGGGCGCCCGCCCCGGCGGCTCTGGTGATCGAGTCCGATGACCGGAGCGATCACACAGTGAAACGGCCTGGCCGACGCCTGGACTCGTTAAGGAGGATGGCCGTGCAGGGAACGCTGGCGCTGGTGATTGTGGCCGCTGGTCTGTTGGGGGTCTCCGGGGCGGCATTCGCCCAGGACACGGAGGCGTTGGCCAAGGCCGCGCAGAACCCGATCGCCAACATGATCAGTGTGCCGTTCCAAAACAACTTCAACTTCGGCATCGGCCCCAACAAGGTCACGCAATGGGATCTCAACGTCCAGCCCGTCATCCCGTTTTCGCTCAACGAGGACTGGAATATCGTCACGCGCACGGTCCTCCCGATCTTGAACCAGCCCTCACCCGCGCCCGGTGTGGAGAGCGCGTTTGGTCTGGGCGACATCAATCCCACCGCGTGGCTCTCCCCGGCCAAGCCCGGGCAACTCATCTGGGGCGTGGGCCCGACGATGACGCTTCCGACCGCCACCGATTCCCAGTTGGGTAGCGGCCAATGGAGTGCCGGCCCGTCGGTCGTCGCGCTGACCATTCAAGGCCACTGGGTCGTCGGGGCCTTGGCCAACCAGCAATGGTCCTTTGCCGGCTGGGGTGACGAGCGTGTGAGCGCATTCCTGGTCCAGCCGTTTGTGAATTACAATCTGCCCCATGGCTGGTACCTGGTTTCCTCGCCGATCATCACGGCGAACTGGGAGGCCGATAGCGGCGAGCAGTGGACCGTTCCGGTCGGCGGTGGCATTGGGAAAATCTTCAAGATCGGCACACAGTCCTTCAACGCGCAGCTTCAGGCTTTCGACAACGTGAAGACACCCAAGAACGGTCCTGACTGGCAACTCCGCTTTCAAATACAACTCCTGTTCCCCGAATGAGCACAACACGGGCGTGTCTGTAGCTGGCGGCACCGACCAGACCGGAAGGAAAATGACCTCCACGAAATGGTTTGATGGGGCTGCGGCGTTGGCCGCTTCCGCAAGGATGTTTACCGGCTGCGCGGCGAGCAAGCACACCGTGGCGGAAGCGGAGCCACCAGCGAAGCAGTCTCAAGTCGACGAGTGCCATAGAATCGGGCGAGCTGCACGGGACCAAACCGCTCAGTCTGTTCGATCCCCTATGGGTTGGCCTCCCCGTCACCGTGGCGGGCGTTCTGTTCATGATCTTTGTTGGGACACGCCTGCTGCCAGGTGGCAGGCAACACACAGCCGCGGCCGGACCGCATCGGTTGTTCCGGGCCGAGTTTCGTGTCGAACGGGGGTCGGATCTGGACGGCAAGACGCTGGAGGACGCGGGATTCGACAAGCCCAGTGGCTATCAACTGCTCGCCGTCACCCGCAAGGGACAGCCTATGACCATCGCCGCCGCGCTGAAGCTGGAGGGTGACGATTTGCTGGCCATGGCAGGTCCGTCTGATGAGGTGGCCGCACTATGGGCTGTCATCGGTTTGATCCCGGCGTATGGAAATCTGACACAAAAAGGACGTTATCTCGACCAACTGGTGGAGGTCGTGGCGGCGCCGGAAGTGCCAGCCGTGGGCCACCTTGTGTCCGAGATTCCACTGCCGGACAGCCCTTATCAGCTCAGGGTGGTTGGCGTATCGCACGGTGGCCAAGCGCCCGATGCACCGCTTCGGGATTACCGCGTGCAGGCAAACGATGCTGCGGTGCTTGAGGTCCCCGACGCGTTTTTCTATGAGAACCGGCGCGAGGCCGATTTTGTCCTGGTAAAGTCCGTCGAGGGCTATGAGGTAAAGCGCGTGAGCCGCGCCGTCATCGCCCTGGTGATTACGGTCGCCATGATGGCGGTGACCGCCTTCAACCTGACCACCATGCTGAATGCCGCGCTACTGGCCACAGCCGCCATGCTGGCGACCGGCTGCCTCACCCCTCGGCGCATCTGGGACAGCCTGGACTGGTCAACCGTGGTGGTCCTTGGTGCTGCCGTGGGATTGGAGGGGGCGCTGACAGGAAGGTCGGCGACGTTATCGCCGATTGTTGGCCGCCATCGGCGGGAACAGCCCCACGGCGGCCCTGGCCGTCGTGTTCTTCGCGGCCGTTCATGGCGAGTCGGCAACCTAGCCACAGCGCGGGGGCGCCCGGTCGCGGGCGCCCTCCCCGGCGGCTTTGTGCCTGCCTGTGCGACCTGCACTCCCCGAACCTCTCAGGGAGGGAGCCAGCATGCGAACGAAGACACCGATGTCGGTGTGCGGCGTGCTCGCCGCAGCCATGGCCGCACTTCTGGTGGCCGGCGGTGCGCACCACGTCGCGGCGGCCGACAAGGCCAAGGTCGCAACGAAGTCCGAGCCCGGCTTTTCCTTTGCAGCCTACGGCGACTCGCGCCCGATGATGTACCTCCCCTTGACAGGAGGGCCAACCGGACGTCAGCAAGCCGTTCGTGGAGCTGTTCGGTCTGGTCATGCCGGAGAAAGTCGCCGAAGAGCTGGTGAAGAAGGATGTGAAGCTGATCTTCGATCCGGTCACCAAGGAGCTCATCCAGGTCATCATGCCGTTCATGACCAAGAGCGAGGTCATGACCTTGACGGTGGACAAGGGCTGGGTCACCGGGGCCTCCGTCGAAGATGTGAAACTGCTTCCCGGTGTGCAGCGGCCGATTTTCCGGCTCCAGGGCGGCGAATGGGTCGCGCGGGAGATCGTCAGGGACGTCCAGTCCGGGCGCGCCCGATTCGTCGTCAGCAGCGGTGACGTCGTCTGGTGGGGAAATCAAGGCCGCACGGTGGCCGACAGCCCTTACTGGAAGCGCGTGAACGACACCATGCTGAAGTTACTGCCGCCGCCGGATGGTGAGATGCGAGCGGCCGGGCTGGGCGGTCGGTGGTTCACGAGCGTCGGCAATCATGAGGTGTGGGGCGATCCCAAGATCGACGGCCTGCTGAACGCGGTGCCGTATCTGAAGAAGTTCGGTGTCACGCCGGACCATCCGATCTACACCTTCGACTTCAAAGGCGTGCGCTTCATCTATCTGTGGAGCGGCAAGTACGACTACCGGTCGCCGTCGCAGTGGGATGCCGATCGGCCGAACTACGCGCAGCAGATGAAGCAACTGCAGCAGTGGATGGACGAGGCCAAGGCCAAAGGGATCAAGAAGGCCTTCATCACCTTCCACTACCCGGTGTTCGCCCGCTCGGGCCTGGGCGCCATCCCCGGCCCCGACAATCCGCACAAGGTGATCGCGGCCTACGCCAAGGACATGGAGGTGGTGGTGCTCAACGGACACGTCCACACCACCGAGTTGTTCGACGTCGACGGCGTGAAGTACCTGATGCTGGGCGGCGGCGGCGCGGAGCAGGATCCCATTCTCCCCGGCCGCACGAGCATCAAGCTGCCCGCGGACTATCCGTCGGATCTCTATTGGAAGGGTGAGCCGCCCAAGGAGGAGTACAACTACATCCTGGTGGACGTCAAACCCGGGCAGAGGACGAAGTTCACCCTCCATCGCTTCCGGCCGTGGTCGGCCGAGCCGTTCGCGACCGTGGAGTTGTTCAAGTAAAGCCCGCATACGGTACTGCAGGAGGGCGCTCATGGCGACCGCCCTCCTGATCATGCACGGCCTGGTCGCGGTCGCGCTGCTCGGCGCGATCACCCACCAGACCGTCGCGACGTGGGCGGCGGCGCGCGCGCGGCCCGGTTCGTTCTTCGGCCGCTTTCGCGCCGTGCCGTCCGCCCCATTCGCCAACGCCATCGTCGTGCTGTATGTGCTCTCCGCGACGCTGGGCGGGATCGTGTACTTGTACTTCCGTGTCGACGTCAGGCCCGACTTGGAGCGCGCCGGTCAGTGGCAGGCCCTCGGCCTCTTCGACCTCAAAGAGCATTTTGTCGCCATCGGGCTGGCGCTGCTGCCGGCGTACTGGGTGTGCTGGCGGCGGCCGCGTGCCGACGAACCGGCGCGAACGCGCGCCGCCCTGACCGCGATCCTGGCCTTCATCGTCTGGTGGAGCTTTCTGATCGGTCATATCCTGAACAACATGAGAGGCTTCGGGTCATGACGGCCTCGCACTCGTTCCGCAGATGTGCCTTCGCATACGGGGCCGCGTTCGCCGTTCTCTATGTGGCCGCGCTCAAGCTGGATGTCGCACTGTTCACCGTCTATCCCTCGCTCGGCGTCGTGCTTCCGGGCACGCATCATTCGCGAGATGTCGTCGGGCCGTCGATGGCGTTCCTTGCTCCCCCGATGTACTGGTACGGCTGGACGGCCACGGCCGCACTCGGAGCGCTCATCGTCGGCCTTGTTGCCGCATGGGTGCCCGAGCGATGGACGCGACGGTTCTGGCCAGGGTGGGTGTGGGTGGTTCCCGCGGCTGCGATGATCGCGTGCGTGTATCTCACAATCCCGTGGTTCCGACTCTAGTTGAAGGTATCAGGAGTTCCAGTCAGAAGCAGCAGCTCCGTCGACACCGTGGCAACGGAGACGCTGGAGCGGAGACGAGGCCCCACGAGCACCCTCCGGCGGCGGTCGCCGTCGGCGGCCCCAGCCCCGTGACGTAAGGTGCGCAACCAGACACCGGCCGCCCCTGGAGCCGACGGCAGAGACGACATGTCCAGGTTTGCGAGATCATCTAGGAAGCACCCTCGGTCGCTCCAGCCCAGGACGAAGCCTGCCTTCGTGTCCGGTTCGTCACGTGACGAGCAGTACGCGCAAGGCAAGAGTCTACGGGACAAGTGCCCTCGGAAGACGCACGGGGAGTGGAAGGCGCCGGACGGGCGGCCTGATCCCGTCTCGCTCGTGGAGCAGTCGAACAAGGGGCGCCTGCCGGCGCTGATCCCCATTCGCCACGGGCGCATGCTGAAGACGCCGTTCACCTTCTACCGGGGCGCGGCGCTGAACATGGCGGCGGACCTCGGCGGCACGCCGGCCAGTGGGCTTCGCGTGCAGGCCTGCGGCGACTGTCACTTGCTCAACTTCGGCGCCTTCGCCACGCCGGAGCGGCGGGTGATCTTCGACATCAATGACCTCGACGAGACCCTGCCGGCTCCCTGGGAGTGGGACGTCAAGCGGCTGGCCGCCAGCTTCATGCTGGCTGGTCGCAACAATGGCTTCAGCGAGGATAACGCGCGGGATGTGGTGCTCGCCTGCGTGCGCTCCTACCGGGAGCGCCTTCGAGAGTACAGCCAGATGCGGGTGCTGGACGTGTGGTATGCGCGCATCGACGTCGAGGAGTTGATGGCGTATTTCGACGACAAGCAGGGTCGCAAGCGTCTGCAGAAGCGCCTGGCCAAGGCGCGCGCTCGCTCCGTCGTCGAGCACGACTTCCCGAAGCTCGCGGACGTGGTGGGCCAGCGGCCTGTCATCAAGGACAACCCTCCGCTGATCTTTCACTGGCGCACGCGGGAGCACCGGCAGTTCTTCGCGGAGGCCCAGGCGGCGTTCGCCGCATACCGGGCCACGCTGGAGGACGACCGGCAGCACCTCCTCGACCACTACGAGCTCAGGGACCTTGCGGTGAAGGTGGTCGGGGTCGGGAGCGTAGGAACGTGGTGCGGGATCCTGCTTCTCCTCGCCAGCGAGCAGGACCCCCTGTTCCTCCAGGTCAAGGAGGCGCGCGCCTCGGTGCTGGAGGCGTATGCCGGCCAGAGCATCTACCCCAACCACGGCCAGCGGGTCGTCAACGGCTGCCGGCTCATGCAATCGGCCAGCGATCTCTTCCTGGGCTGGATGATCGGGCCGGAGGGCCGCCATTTCTATGTTCGCCAGCTCAAGGACATGAAGATCAGTGCCCTCGTCGAGCTGTTCAACCGCAGCCTCATGACCCAGTACGCCGAACTATGCGGTTGGACGCTGGCGCGCGCCCACGCCCGCAGCGGCGAGTCCGCGAGGATCAGCGGGTACCTCGGCAAGAGCGACCGGTTCGACGAGGCGATCGCCGACTTCTCCGCCGCCTATGCGGACCAGACGGAGCGCGACCACAAGCGGCTCAAGAAGGCCGTGCGAGATGGGCGGCTGGAAGTGGAGACCCTCGAGGAAGGCTAGTTATTGCGAGCGCGGCGATGCCTGGAGCGACTTTATCCATGTGTTCGGCCGGCTCCCTGGGAGAGCCCCTGAAGCTTCCGGGAGGACTCACGGGTGTAGAACAGACCGGATGGACGAAGCGGTCAGGCGCGAAGATCGGTGCGGAGGTGCTCAAGGAGATCGGCGACCGCATCGCCGATGTGGGCCGCCATCTCATGGCGAGTCGGGAATCTCAACACGGAGGAGGAGAAGGAAGATGACTCATGGCACGACGGAAGCGGCGATCGGACTCATGGTCGCCTTGGTGGTGTCGTTGTCGGGATGTGCTGGACGTGTGCACCTCAGCAGCCGCACGATGTGTGAGGCGCACGGTGGCACTTACTCCTCGGACGCGAAGCAGTGCAGCTACCCGGCGCAGCCGCCGCCGCAGAGCGCGGCGCACATCTGCGAGATGCACGGCGGCGAGCTCGACCCCGTTTCGGACACGTGCGCCATCAACGATCGGACCAAGTAGCGCCGCAATGCCGCCGCAGTGGCGGCCAAGAACTCCTGGGTGCTGGACCCGGTGATGACGCGGCGGAGGAGCCCGTAGACGCCCTGAAGGACCGGCATCGCAGCCGACACCGCCCCGGGTGGCGCGCCGCTCGGGTGCTCGGGCTGATCGTGCTCGGGGCGGCGGGGTGGCCGACGGCGGGGTTCACCGAGGATTCCCCACCCCCGGAAGAGCCCGTGCTGGAGCGGGTCATCCCGTCGCTCAGCGAGACGGTGCCCACCCTGTCGCCGTTTCTCCGGGACACGGGCCTGAGCCTGCACCTGCGCACGTACTACCTGGACGAGCAAAAGCCGAGCGGCACGCTGAGCGAGGCCTGGGCCGGCGGCGGCTGGCTCCGCTATCGGTCCGGGTGGCTCCTGGACACCCTGGGGATCGGCGCGACCTTCTACGGCTCGGCGCCGCTCTACGCCCCGGCCGACACGGACGGCACGCTCCTCCTCAAGCCAGGGCAGGAGGGCTACGCCGTCCTGGGGGAGGCGTACGCCGTGCTCCGGTACACGGACTACGCCCGCCTTACCGGCTATCGGCAGCTGGTGGAGCAGACGTACATCAACCCGCAGGACAACCGGATGACGCCGAACACCTTCGAAGCCGTGACGCTCGGGGCACAGTCGGCCCCGTCGACTACCTCGCGGGCTACCTCTGGAAGATCAAGCCGCGGAACGCGGACACGTTCATCAGCATGGCCCAGCAGGCGGGGGCGACCGGGAGCGACGACGGCGTGGCCGTGGCCGGGGTCCGGCTGACGCCGGTGCCCGGAATGCGGATCGACGTCAGCGAGCAATACGGCGTCAACACCTTCAACACGGCCTATGCCGAGGTCGAGTACCGGCAGCCGCTCGGCGAGGACTGGACGCTGGGCCTGGGCGCCCAGGTGACGGATCAGCGCGCCGTCGGTCAGGCCCTCGTCGCCAACGCGGCGACCAAGCAGTGGTCCACGCAGGTCGGCGGGGCTCGGGTCCAGCTGATCTACCGGGAGCTCACGCTGTCGGGGGCCTTCTCGATCACCGGCTCGGGCAACACCATCCAGACGCCGTGGGGCACCTACCCCGGGTACCTGGCGCTGATCGACCAGGACTTCGACCAAGCCCGGGAGAAGGCCGTCGGGGTCACGGTGGCCTACGACTTCTCCAAGCGGGTCATCCCAGGCCTTAGCGCTTACATCACCATCGCCTCGGGCTGGGACGCCATCAACCCGGCCACTAAGGCGACGGCGCCCAACCAGACGGAGTATGACGTCACTGTCGACTACCGCCCACGCTGGCGCAAGGGGCTGTGGCTCCGGGTGCGCGCGGACGTCCTCGACCAGGCCGGGGCAGCCCAGCCCGGCTACCAGGTGCGCGTGATCCTCAACTGGGAGATCCCGCTGCTATGAACCGGTCACACGGGGAAGAAGCGGATGTCGTCCCCGGCGCCGCGGGGGGTTCCCGGGTTGGGGCTGGACGTTTCACAAAGTCGCCGTTCCCTCGGGGGCGCGGTCGACGGGGAGGCCGAGAATGAGGAGGAGCGTCGTCAGATAGGTCCGGGTCCGAGCGGACGCGAGGATGGACCTGCGGTTCCATCAGCGCCGCACCCGGGTCTGGGTGGGGGACGGTCGGGACGTCCCGAGGCGACTCGAATAGCGAGGGGCACGGTCTGAGCCAGGAGACTCGCATGAACAAGGTAACACCGACGCCCAGCGACCCACGCGTGAACATGGCTCGCGAGCGGACGGGCATGGCCATATTCCGCACGCAGCTCGCCTTGGATCGGACGACCCTCGCCTGGGTGCGGACGACGTTGACCATGGCGAGCTTTGGCTTTGGTCTGGTGGGCTTCTTCCGTTCCCTGCGCGGCCAGGCGCCGACGCCGGAGAACATCCGGTTGCACCAGGGCGCCATTCGGTTCGGCGTTGCGCTGATCGTGCTTGGGACCGGCGGCATGGCGCTGGCCGCGCTGTCGCACTGGTTCACGCTGCGAAGGCTCCGACGGGGAGAACCCCTGGCGCTGACCAAATGGCCGTTGACGATTGTGCTGGGGCTTCTGCTGACCATCATCTGCATCGCGGGTCTGTGGTCGCTGTTTGACCGGTGAGAAGCGATGATGCCACAAACGGCATGGCCGCTCTTCCGGCCTCCGCGGGAGTCGGAGCACCCAGACCCTGGCGGCCCGAGGCAGGGGATCGCTGCTCGGCCTGGCACGGAGCCGGGGCGGTTTGCGGTGGATCGCGGCAACCTCACTGACCACGTGCGTGTCCGCCCGGCCGGGCGTCAGGACGAATGTGTCGATACGGACCTGGGCCATCGGGGCGTTCGCGGCGCACGGCGTCCATGAACGAGCTGACCCAGACCATCCGCGACGAGCCGCGCTGGCCTCCGGCGCTCGCGATCCTTGCCGTGCTTGGCCTGCTGGCCGTGTTACCCCACCACGTTCAAGTGATGCCGGTATGGGTATCTCGCGTGGCGGCGCTCGCGATTCTGGTACCGATGGCTGCCGTCGCGCTCACGACGGCGAACGCGCTGTGGCTGCGCATCGAGCGGACGATGATCATGCTGCTTGCTGTGGCGTATGTCGGCAACACGATCGCGGAGCTGGCGGATATGATCGGCATTATCATGATTCACCCGCCGGAAACCCGTTCAGTTTCGCTGCTCTCTTCATCACTTGCGATCTGGGTGACCAACATCCTGACCTTCTCCTTGCTCTACTGGCAGATCGATCGGGGTGGCCCGTACGCTCGGGCGAGGCAGTCGAGCGTAAAGCCCGATTGGCTCTTTCCGCAGATGGCCGCTCCCGAAGACACGCCACCCGGCTGGCGGCCCATGTTTCTCGACTACCTGTCTCTTGGATACAACACGGCGACGGCGTTCAGCCCTACCGATGTCTTGCCGCTGACGCGGCGGGCCAAGATGCTGATGATGCTTGAGAGCACGATCTCGCTCTTGACGCTCGTCATTGTTGCGGCCCGCGCGGTCAACGTCCTCCCGTAGCAACGCGCGCGGCGTCGAAGGAAGGACTGGACCGGGAGTCTTGGGTGCAGACGCCGACACACCGGGAGGGACAGACGAGATGGTCAGGCTCGCGAACTGTTCGAAGAACGGACCTCGACCGCTCCAGGCCAAGGGGGCAACCACCTGGGTGGGCCGTTCGTCGTGCACAGAGCAGTACGCGAAGGGCAAGAGCCTGCGGGAGACGTGCCCGCGTAAGACTGCCAACCGCCGTGGTGGATCGAGAGGCCACGGGGCACCCGGAGATCGTCTCGCTGTCAGGCGCGCGTGCCTTGGACGGTAAGCGGAATCTCGGAAGAGCCGGCGTTACGTCAGAGAGGGCCTCTGTCTCGTCGACGCTCGCCGGCAGCGGTGCGCGACATGATCGCTTGCTAACGGCCGGGCCAGAGCTTGGCCGTCAGGATGCTGTTGTCGGACAATGTCCCCTCGACGTTCATGACGCGGTCGCCGCCAGAGTTGCGGGCTTCAACATGGAGGACGTGCTTCAGAAGCTGCAGGAGGGTTCCGGATCGAAGTAGAACGGACGCGGCGGGGCACTTCGTGGAAGTGCCCCGCCATTCCGCGCGCCACGGTCATGACAGATGCGGACACTGCTCCAACGACTAGGCTCCGAGGACTAGGCGATTCGGATAAGTCTTCGAAATTCTTGCTTCCAAAAGGTATCGTGGCACGTTGGAGCCACCACCGCGATTTATGATAGTTGAGATGTCCTCCTCCAGGTTTGAGGACAATGGGGAAGGTCCTCAAACCTGGATCAAACCCTCGCGTCAGCCGGCGATCCTTCGTTCGGCTTCCTTCGTTCGGCTTAGGCCTCTACGCTGCGCCTCTTCGCCGAAACCTCGCTCTCGGCCTTTCGCACCTGAGGGAGGATGTCTCGATGAGAGAGACCTGGGACTTCTCCATGCCGCTCGCGGAGGCCATGACGACGCAGCGCGCGGTGAGGCGCCTCAAGCCTGATCCGGTGGACGACGCGCTCGTGCTGCGGCTCATCGAGTTCGCGCTGAAGGCACCGAGCGGGTCGAACGCCCAGAACTGGGAGTTCATCGTCGTGCGCGATCCCGACGTGAAGGCCAAGCTCGCGCGCCGCAACCGCCAGGCCTGGCATCTGTACGGCGGGCTCGGGCGCTGGCTCACGCGCCATGACCCGACGATGCCGCGGGTGCTCGACGCGGTGCAGTGGCAGGCCGACCACTTCGAGGAGATCCCTGTGATCGTCGTGGCCTGCCTGCGCGGGCTCCGACTCTGGTTCCCGCCGATGGCGACCGCCTCGTACTACGGGTCGGTTTTCCCCGCGGTGCAGAACCTGCTGCTCGCCGCGCGCGCCGCGAACCTCGGCGCGGCGCTGATCACGCTCCCGCTGTGGAGCACCTGGTCGGCGCGGCGCATCCTCGGCTGCCCCTGGAGCGTGCAGCCCTGTGCGGTGATCCCGCTCGGCTGGCCGCGCGGCCGCTACGGACCGACGACGCGCCGGCCGGTGGGCGAGGTGGTCTCGCTCGACCGATACGGGCAACGGCCTTGGAAGGGCTCGTCCGGCTCGTGATCCGAGAGGCGCGACGGCGAGGGGGGGGATTCCTGAGTGCGATCCCGCGACGTGGTGGAGGCATCGGCGGTTGATCGGGCGAGCATGACCGTCAGGTCGGAGGATGACGTCTGGGTGTGTGGGTACCTTGCCGATCCCGTTGATCAGCCGCAGCCCGTTCGGGGCGTGCCCCGCGCTTTCCTGGGCACCAGCGTGCACGCGAAGGTGGCGGGCTGCTGCCGGTACTGGTCAAGGAGGGCCCGAAGCCGCGCCAGCGTTCGGTCCCGCTTGGAGAGGCCGATCCCGTAGATCGCCAGATCGTTCACCAGCCGCGTGTAGAAGAAATGCGGGTGGTCGCCGGTGTTCCGCATGCAGGGCGTCGGCTTCTGCGCCACGCGCAGGAGGAGCCCGAACGCGCGGACGTACTCGCCGAGCACCGGCTCGTCACGGAGGTCCGGGGGAACCTCGGGGAAGCGTGCCAGGAACTCATCCACCGTCATCGGGGTGCGCACGGCCCGGGCGCATTCCTCCAGGTCCGGTGAGAGGTGTATCTGCATGACAGCCCCTCCAGAGTCCAGTATGGCCCGGGGTGCCCGGCTGGTCTTCTCGCTAGGCATTCACGATTTCGGTCGTGTCCTCGGGCAGCGGGGTGCCCCGCTCCTGATACTCCTGGGCGATCATGTCGAAGACGTGCCCCAGCTCCGCCCAGGCCTCTTCCCGCGTGGCCATCAGGGCGTAACAGCCAGAGATGGCGGGCACCTCGGCGACCCACGAGCCATCATCTTGGCGATAGAGCACGATCTTGTAGGCGTCGAGGCCTGGGCGGTTCACGGCGAGAGAATACCACGGCCCGGCGCCGCCCCTCCTCGAGCGCTTCCGACGGGAAGTGTCGCCTCAAGAGGCGTGTGCCGGGTGGCCACGGAACCGGGTGTTCGGGCTGTGCGGAGCGGCGTCCACGCCCTGGAGCTGCTGGTGAGTCTCACGGGCGACGTCGGAGAATTGTCCGTGTTTTGTCCGTGTACGCCTACCAACCAGCCCCAACCCGGACCAACCGGACGCGCGACAACCTGCAATTTCCTTTGGGGCCAGTTGGGGGAAGTTGGTACCCGTCGCACCCGCCATTGCCCTCATAACCCAAAGGTCGCTGGTTCAAATCCAGCCCCCGCAACCAAGTAAACCAAGGGGTTACGGTGCACCGCCGTGGCCCCTTGCTTTTTCAACCCAATGGTCGACGCGAAATCGCCGCATAAAAGCAGGGTATTCGTAGATACGCGATCCAGCAATTCACGGACAATTGGCAACGGGTGTACCGCACCCGGTTCCTTGGACACTGGTGAGTCGTGAGAATGTCGCGTTTCCGGGAATACCCGAGATAGCGGCCCCCCTCCTCGAATGCGCTCCTGGAGACGCTCCGGCCCTCGGTGTCGAGGCGGATCGGCCGAAGCCTCACGCCGCGGCCCTCCACCCCTCGGCCCGGGCCTGGGCCGGGGTCCGGTAGCCGAGGCGCTCGATCAGCCACTCGTGGTTGTAGCGGGCGATGAACGCGGCGATCATCCGGCGCGCCTCCTCCAGCGTCTGGAAGCGATGCAGGTAGAGGCACTGCTCCTTGAGCGTCCGCATGAACCGCTCGATCACCCCGTTGCATTGGGGCTCGCCCACGTACGACGGCGAGATCGTGATCCCCAGCCACTTCACCTCGTTGATCCAGGCGTCGGCGATGTACTGCGGGCCCCAGTCACAGCGGATCGCGAGCCCCCGGGCGACGTCCTTCCGGAAGTCCCCGAAGGCGTGACGGACGCCCTGGCGGATCGGCTCCAGGGCCGCCCAGCGATCGCCGAGCTTCGCGACGTGCCAGCCGAGGAGCTCGTCGATCCCGTGGTCGATGGCCCCGAAGAACCAGCACCAGCCCATCCTGCTCGGTGTAGAACCGGGTCGCGTCGGTCCCCCACATCACGTCCGGCCGATCGGTGATGATCGTGCCCGCATGGGCGGGGTCCCCGTTCGGGGGGCCGAGACGCCGAGGCGCGAGGAGGCGGTGCTGGCGCATCAGGCGCAGGACCCGCTTCCCGCTGACCGGGTGGCCTCGATGGGCGAGCCGCGCCCGGATCTTCCGGTAGCCCTCGCCGTGGAACGCGCTCGCCGCGAGGATGGCGCGGATCCCCGCCACGAGCTCGGCGTCGGCCAGCGGGTCTTCGGGCCGCGCTTCCCCGGCGCGCCCGCCGGCCTCGATGGGGCCTGCGCGGCGTACACGCTCGACCGCGGCACCCGGAACACCTGGCAGATCAGCGTGAGCGGATACCGCCGTCCCGTGCCCGGGCTCACGTGCGCCCTCATCCCTTGCGCCTCTTCCACTCGTCCGTGAGCCCCCTTTTTTCGATCAGGTACTCGGCGAGCTCCAGGCGCATCGTCAACTCGCCGACCTTGGCCCGCGCCAAGGTCAGCTCACGCTCCTCGGGATCGCTCCGACTCTTCAGCCCCCGGCCGCCGGCGTCCAGGAAGACCCGCTTCCACCCCTCGAGCTCATGCGCGGGCACCTGGCTCTCGCGCGAGACGGCGTCCAGCGGCTCGCCCCGGAGCAGACGCAACACCAGCTCCATCTTCCGCTGGGCGCTCCATCGCTCCGGCAGGTCCTCCGGCCCACTCGGCCCTGGGGCCTCTTCCCCACCGGGCTGTCCTCGTGTCGGCTTCTTGCCCATCCCAACCTCCTTGGTTCATCGCCATCCCACCATTTGGGACGGCGCTGTCCAAAGAAATCGGGTCCGATATACGGGTCCATAAATCAACGAACTTAAGCGCCGCGGTCGTCGGGAGGTTGGGTGTCCGTAAGGCTGGCCTGACGGACATTGGCAGCGCCGTCAACGAAGAACTGCTGTTGGGCGCCCTTCCAGGCTAAGCGACAGTCAAGTGTCGTGTTGCACGGGTATCTGAGTCAGGGGATGGTGCTACGGCCCTCTCCAAGGCCAAAACGCGGGTTCGAATCCCGCTGGAGCCACCACCCGCCACCCGCTTCGCGTTAGGTCGATCGGATCGAGGGGAGCGTCTACCTCGTCATCGAGGAACACGCGGGGAAGCGGCTCCTACACCTCAAGAGTCGAAACGAACATTCGACCATCATCAAGGACATCAGCGGGAGAGCTCCTCTTTGGCGAGCTCCCCGAGCCCCCTCGGCGATCATCTCCGCGACCGGGGGCGCGCCCGACCCGGCTGAATTGGGACAGTCGGGTCACACGTCCCTCCCCGGCCGAGTCTAAAGGTGCCTCCGTCGGCTAATCGGGGACGGGCGCTGCGGCGGCCTGCGGCGTCGCGAGCGCGTGGATGATCTCGATCAGCTCGGCGTGCGCCGCGGACCTGGGGTCACTGAACGCCTCAATGGTGTTCGCCTCGGTGAGGCGGCTGAGGCGCGTCAGCAACCGGATGCGCTGGCGCCGCGAGGCCCCACCGGCTCGCCCTCGAATCGGACATCGGTCAGCAGGTAGACTCCCGTCGCCGCCAGCGTCAGCGCTCCGGGGCCCGTGCCGAGGTTTAGCGACCCGTCGCGTCGAAGATCCAGCCGCCGAGCACGGGGCCGATGGCGCTCGGCAGCTCCGCGAGGCCGTAGATCAGACCGACCAGCGTCCCCGCGTCCCTCGTGCCGAAGAAGTCGGTGACGATGGGCGATAGGAGCGGGAGGACACCGCCATACGCGAACCACGAGGAGGAGCCAAGCACTGGTGGCTAGGGTGAAGCCGGCGAATGCGACCGCGTGCAGTCCCAGAGCGATCGAGCGCCGCCCGTCGGCCGACCAGGTCCGATACGGCGCCAGCCCCAGGCGCCCCACCAGCGAGCCGAGGCCGAGGGCGGAGACCGCGGTCGTGCCGATCGCGCGCCCCGCGCCCGAGGTGGGTCGCGAACGGCACCAGATGGACGAGGGGCATGGACGAGGGGCATGGACGAGGGGCATGAAGACCACCATCCACGTGCATAGGTACACGCCGGCCAGCGCCAGGAAGGAAGAGTGACGAAGGACGCGCCGCACCGGGACCACTGGCCATCCGCACACACGCAGCGCAGGGCTGGGAGGCACGCTCAGGGATGGTCGCCAGAGCTCCACCGGTACTGGACCACCCGCGACCGGGCGGCGAACCGCCGGCTCTTCCGGCTGGTCGCCGAGGTGCTCCACGCGATCGAGGCCGGAGTCTTCCACCCGAACCCCGGCTGGGCTTGCAAGGATTGCCCGTTCCGGAGCCGCTGCTGGGCGTGGGGGTGAGGGGGACGCATCGTCCGGGACCGGCTCCGTTTCGCCGCCCGCTCCTTGACGGGGCGCCCCACGCCGGCGGACGATGCACCGAGAAGATCCGGTACCAGGTCATCCTGGAGGTGGTGCAGATGGACGGTCCAGCGGGGGGCAATGTGGCGCTTGACGTGCGCTGGCGCTGGCGCGCGCTCGATCCCTCCGGAGGGCAGGTCGCGGTGCGCGTGTTGTGCCTGAGCGAACCCGCGGGCCCAGGCGCCGGCGCGACCGCAGCGGCGATGAGCCGGGCGCTGGGCACGCTCAGTCGCGACATCGCCCAACAGCTCAGGATGAGGGAAGGGTGGCTCCCATGACATCAATCCCATCGTCGGGCAGCGCGGGCTCGCGGGCGGCGGCGGATCTCGAGCCCCTGGTGAAGAACTGGTGGATGATGGCTGGCCGGGGCATCCTGGCGGTGCTGTTCGGAACCGTCATAGTGCTCTGGCGCATCCCGGTGTTCGATGCCGTGATCGTGTCGTTCGGCACGTACGCGATCGCGGACGGGATCCTGGCGATCGCCTCGGCGCTCCGGGCGGCCCGCCCGCGGACGGCGGGGTGGCCCAGCGCGCTCGAAGGCATCATCAGCGTCGTCCTCGGAGTCCTCGCGTTCACCTGGCCATTCTTCCCGCATCGGGTGATCGTGGTGCTCGTCGCGTGGGGGGTGCTGACCGGGGTCTTCGAGCTCGTCGCGGCGGCGCGGCTTCCTCGCACCCTTGCCGCCCACTGGCTCGTCGCGACTGGAGGTGCCGCATCGATCTTTCTTGCGCTCGTCGTGCTCGCTCTGCCGCGCGCCGATTCAGATCGCGTCGCGCTGGGCCTCGGCGTGTACGCGATCGTGTTCGGGATCGTGATCCTGCTGGCAGCATTCCGTTTCCGGCTGGCCAATCGGCCTCGAAGCGCCCGAAGTGTCGCAGGTGCCGTGTCCGGTGCAACAGAGGAGAAACCTGGTGGCGGAGGCTAGCTCGCGCGGAAGGTCGGGAGTGCTGAGACCGGGGGTTCTTTGAAGATGAAGATCAATCTCCCCGGTATCAAGAGACTCTTGCTCCCGCGGCCGGCGGATACGGACTCACAGGACGCATCGGCCGTTGCCGCGCGGGCGCTGTTCGACCGGCCGCCGGAAATGACGGCTGAGTGTCGCCACACCCTGGTGGATTTCCTCAAACAGGTCACTCTGTTCGAAGACCTTGGTCCCCGGGATCGCCGGCGTCTCGCTCGTATCGTCCACGAGCGCGACTACCGGGACGGCGAGTACATCTGCGAGGTGGGGAAACCAGGCGCCGCGCTGTTCGTCCTGCGGCGAGGTCTGGTCGAAATCGTGAGGCGCGGCAGCGACGGCAAGGAAGTTCCCCTCGTCATGCTGGAACCGCCCGCCTCCTTCGAGGAGTCGGCGGCCATGGGAACAGGGTCGGTTCGCTGGTTCTCGGCCCGGGCGCGCGGCCCTGTCTCGTTGCTGGCGCTCGGGAAATCCGACCTGGAAGCGCTGAGCATCACCTTCCCGCTGCTGGCCAACAAAATTCTCATGAGATTGGCCGGCCTCATGGCCATCCGACTTCAGACGCTTGTCGACGCGACGTACCTCAAGGAGTCAGGGGAGCATCAAGAGGCCAATCCATGACCCTCACCGACACCGCAAGCCGCTCGGGAGTGGTGTTCAAGTCTCTCGCCGCTGTTGCCGGAGTGGCGCTCGGGGGATACCTGGTGTGGGGACTCCGGAGTTTGATCGTGCCCGTGACGGTTGGCGGTCTGCTGGCGTACATCGTTCGCCCCCTGGTCGCTCGTCTGGAGCGCTCCCGGCTACCGCGAGGCGTGGCGATCGGGCTCCTGCTCCTCGGGTTCGTGCTGGCGGGGCTCGGCATCGCCAACGGAATACGTGCCGCCATGCCGAGCGACACCGAGGCGCTCGAACTGAGGATCCGCGCGCTCTATACGTTGAACCGACGATACGAGGCCCTGATGGGACTGGATCGGTCGCTGACGCGAGGCAATTGGATCTATCGTTTGGTGCACAGCGACCTGGACCCCTTGGTGGATCGTGTCAGCCAGCAGCTCGCCTTGACCCCGGAAGAGCACGCGCAGTTCCTCGCCTCGCGGCCTCGGGGCACCCACGACGCCCCGCCTGGATCCGATCGACCGGTCGAGTACCATCGGGCAAACGTTGAAACGCTCGCTCGGCGTGCGCGAACAGCGCTTGCTGAGCCGGCTGCGAGAAGCGCTGCGCGTCCGCCTGCGGCTCCGGCGCCCCCATCGGCCGCGCAGACGCCGCTCGCTGCGCTGGCCGATATCCTCTCCACTTGGATGATCGCGCCGTTGGTATTTTTGTTCCTGCTGCGGGATACCGGCGAGATCAAGCAGGGTCTGCTCAGAGCGGTCCCCAATCGGCTCTTCGAGCCGGCGCTCACTGTTCTCGCGGATTTGGACCGTGCGCTGGGCAACTACGTGCGCGGTATCTTTCTCGAGTGCTGCTTGCTCGGCCTCACCGTGATGTTGTTCCTGGCCCTCGTCGGGGTTCCTCTCAGGTGGACAGTCGGCATCGGGATCATCACGGGCGCGAGCAACGTGGTTCCTTATATGGGTTTCGCGGCAGCGTTGCTGAGTGGTTTGGCCTATGCGCTGCTGGCAGAGGACATCCACCCCCTGCTGCCGATCGTGAGCCCGGACAATTTCGCAATCTGGGTCGTCGTGGCGGTGACCCTCGCCGAGCTGCTCAAGAACGTCGTCTATGAGCCGGTCGTCCTCGGGGGCGCGGTCAAGCTTCACCCGATCGTGGTGGTGATCGGAGTCGTGGGAGGAGCCATCCTGTTCGGCCCCGTCGGGCTCCTACTCGCGATCCCTGCCATGGCCGTCTTCAAGGTCTTCGTCTCCAGCGCCGCCAGGCAGCTCAAAGCCTACGGGCTCGTGTAGCGCCCGCTCGGGCGTTCACCGTCGTCCTCATTGACGGAGCTGCCGTCCGGCCGTCGTGCAGGCCCTCCTTGCCCACGGCGGAGGGGCGCGCTCCCCGGCGGCCCCCGGCCCCGCCCCACACCCGCCCGGGCCGCGATCGGCTCGCGTGCCGCTCCGCCAGACCTGAGAGGGGTGTCCCTCGCCCCGGGACCCGGCTCCGTCTCGCCGCCCGCTCTCGCCGCCCGCTCCTTGACGGGGCGCCCCACGCCGGTGCAGGATCGCGGGGGTGAGCCGGCGCTCGGGGTCGCCCCCGGGGCCTGGAGCCGCGTCGGGGAGGATGAGGCCGGACCCTCAGCTCCGGAAGGCCTGAGCCAGATCGTCGCTTATGCTACCTACCCGCTAAACTGGCCATCCGCACACACGCAGCGCAGGGCTGGGAGGCAAGCACAGGGATGTCGACAGGTGCTGCTCCGACCCGCTCATCGCCTCCTTCGATCCCGGTTCGGGTACGCTTCGACAGGTTCGAGCTGGACGAAGCGAACGCGACGTTGATCTGCGACGGGAAGGCCGTTGCGCTCGCGCCAACACCCTTTGCCGTGCTGTGCGCGCTCGTGCGGCAGCCGGCATCCCTGCTCACCAAGCACGCGTTGCTGGATCAGGTATGGGGCCACCAGTTCGTCAGCGACTCGGTGTTGAAGACCGCGATCAGCGATCTGAGGGCCGCGCTTGACGACGATGCCCGGCATCCACGCTTGATCGAAACTGTGTCGCGGCGGGGCTATCGTTTCATTGCCGCCACTACCGCGATACGCGCCTCATCGCCGGCGGGCACGACCGTTGCGCCAAACCGCTCGTTGCAGGCACCGCCCTTCATCGGCCGCGCGGAAGCGCTGTCGCGGCTTCGCAGCACCTGGGATACTGCGTGCGGCGGCTGGCGCGCGCTTGTCTGGGTTGCGGGCGAGCCGGGGATCGGCAAAA
>CAVQUX010000034.1:0-6095 GCA_963716925.1 uncultured Acidobacteriota bacterium
GGTGCGATACCCCGCGCACGATGGACTCGAGCTCTCCGCCTGGCTCTATCGACCGAAGGGCGCCTCGGTCCCCGGTCCGATGGTTCTGAGCTTTCACGGAGGTCCGGAGGGACAGGAGCGGCCCGCGTTCAACGCCACCTATCAAGCACTCCTCGCGCGCGGAATCGGAGTCCTCGCGCCGAACGTGCGCGGCTCGTCGGGATTCGGCAAGAAATTCGTGAACCTCGACAACGGCGCGCTTCGCGTGAACGGGGTGAAGGACATCGAGTCCTCCGTCGCTCATGTCGTGGGCAGCGGCATCGCCGATCCGAAGCGGCTCGGAGTCCTTGGAGGCTCCTACGGCGGCTACATGGTGATGGCGGCCCTCACCGAGTACCCGAAGACGTTCGCCGCGGGAGCGAATCTCTTCGGCGTCGTGAACTTCGAGACGTTCTTCGCCCACACCGAGCCGTGGATGGCGTCGATCTCCGAAGGTCGAGTACGGCGATCCGGAAATCGAGGCGGAGATGCTCCGAAGTCTTTCCCCCATCCACAAGATCGATCGGGTGGCGGCACCGACGATCGTCCTCCACGGGGCGAACGATACCAACGTGCCCGTGGTGGAGGCCGAACAGGTGGTCGAGAGCTTGAAGAAGCGGGGAGTGCCGGTCGAGTACGTGCTGTTCCCCGACGAGGGCCACGGTTTTCGAAAGACCCCGAACCGCATCCGGTCGACTGTCGCGATCGTGCGCTGGTTCGAGAAATACTTGAAGTCATGAACGCCGCGGGACTGCATCCGAGGGAGATGCGGGAGCGCATTCGCCGAGGGGAGTGGACCGGCCCCACGGTCGGATGCAGCGACGGCTACGTCCAGGCGAACCTCGTGGTGCTGCCGCAACGACTCGCGGGCGATTTCTTTCTCTTCTGCGAGCGGAACCCGGGGCCCTGTCCTCTGCTCGAAGCGACGAGGCCGGGAGAGTTCGAGCCGCTCGACACGGCGCCGGGAGCGGACCTCCGAACGGACGTTCCGCGCTATCGAATCTACGAGGGCGGCTCGCTCCAGGCGGAAGTGACCAGCCTTCTCAGCATCTGGAACGAAGACCTCGTGGCCTTTCTGCTCGGCTGCAGCTTCACGTTCGACGACCTCCTGGTGAAAGCGGGAATCCCGGTACGGCATCGGGAAGAGGGGCGGAACGTCTCGATGTACGTGACCAGCCGGGCCTGTGCTCCAGCGGGCCCCTTCATCGGTCCCCTCGTCGTCTCGATGCGTCCGATTCCCGCCGGTCTCGTCGCGCGCGCGACCGAGATCACCGCGAGGCTGCCCCTGGCGCACGGCGCCCCGGTCCACGTGGGAGATCCTCAAGCGATCGGAATCGCTGACCTGAGTCGACCGGATTTCGGCGACAGCGTCACCGTAGCGCCGGGCGAGGTTCCCGTTTTCTGGGCCTGCGGCGTTACTCCTCAGGCGGTGGCCATGGAGGCGAAGCCCGAGTTGATGATCACCCACGCCCCAGGTCACATGTTCCTCACCGACATGACCCTCGCGGAGTAGGATGGGATCGCGATGATCGCAGCCGTCCTCACCGCGAGTTTATCCATTCTCGGACAGCCGGTCCCCGAGTGGCCAACGAAGGCTCCTGAGAAATGGGTCCAGGGCGGACCGCTCACGCTCGCGGACCTGCGCGGAAAAGTCGTTTTGATCCGTTTCTTCATGGACGCGGACTGCCCGCTCTGCAGGGGCACCGCCCCTGCGCTCAACGAGTTTCACCACGAGTTCTCCTCCCGCGGGCTCGTGGTCGTCGGGATGTATACCCCCAAGCCCAGGCCTCGACCGGTGACGGTCGAGCGAGCACGCGAGTACGTCGAAGCCTATGGGTTCCAGTTCCCGGTCGCCGTGGACGATGACTGGAGCGCTCTCCGGCGGCTCTGGCTCGACCGAGTACCCGATGCCGACTTCACGTCCGCTTCGCTTCTCATCGATCGGAAGGGAATCCTGCGGCATGTGCACGAAGGAGGGCTGTTCGCGGAAAACGCGGGTAGCGCCGAGGCACGGCGCGGTTACCAGGAGATGCGGGGCGCGATCGAAAAACTGCTCGCCGAGCCCTGAGAGGTCGTCGAGGCGATTCGCAGAGCGCCCGACTGGACGGCGGTTTCTGACCTCGTTCCCTGTCCTCGGCATGAGGAAGACGACATGAGCGCTGTATCCTTCTTGGAAAGAGTGACGAGAGAGCCGATCACCACCCCCTCGGGGAGGAGCGTCTCCTACCTTCAGAAAGGGAGTCATCTGCCCCTCGACACGAGTGGACCGTGCCAGGGCACTGTCAACGCCCGCGCTGCTATTCTCATCGGATGAGGACGCGTCGACATGGGCTTTCCCTTGTTACTGACTGTGGCGGCCGCGACCCAGCTCCCCGGGACGGGCTCGACTGCGGAACAGAGCCCACCCGTCGTGTGGGAGATCGAGTCGTATGGCGGTGAGTCCACCCGGCTAGAACGGCGATTTGAAGTGCGCGACTTTCCAGTAAAGTTTGAATGCGAAGGTACTCCTCCAGTTTTCGAGGTCCTGTTCGTTCCGGAAGGTCGGTCGATCCTACCCCGGGACTTCGATCGAACGCTCGGTGGAACCATCCGCATCCCGCCTGAACCCGTTCGAAACGCGGAATGGAAAGTCCGGAGCGGCAGCGGATGGCTGTGGACAGCTCTCGACAGGATCGAGATCGAGTTCCTCGTCGAGAGCGCCGGAGCTCTCGAAATCGAAGTCCAAACGCCGGAGGGTCAAACCTTGCGCCACCGCTCCCCGGAGTCGACCGCCATCGCGCCTGCCGTGGCGCGCTTCCTCGAAGCGTGCGATCACCACACGAAGGAAACGAACCGGCGATTCGATCTCGATGGCATCGAGATCGAGCTTCAGGTCGAGGTGGACGACGCGGGGATCGAGGACATCCGCGCTCTCGCGGCGGAGCTCGGGATTCGTGACGTCCAGAGAATCTCCGTGGGGCTTTACGGAATCCCGGTTTCCCGCCTCGCGGCGATCGTGGAGAGCCGGGCGGTGCGGGAGGGGGACAAGATTACTCAAACCCAGCTCAAGCTGAGCCAGAAGTACTGGACGTACTGGGCATCGAGCGATTTCGAGCCGGATGGACAGCTTTTCACCCGGGGGCTCTGGCAGACGAGCCTCCGAGATCTCTACAGCCTGGACCGATGGATCGTCCGGGACGGTGACTGGAGCATTGAGGTGCGGCTCGGTGCCGAAGTGCCGTACGAGGACGCGGTTCGGATCGTGCGCGCAATCCGAACGGGGAAGCTCGTGGACGTCCGGGAGGGCCCGGCTTGGGTGCATGTACCGCTGTCCGCCGATCCGTACGATCTCAAACAGTTCGGCAAGTCCCTCCCTCGAATCACTCGGGACGCCAACGCGACCACCGGCGAAGCGGGACGTTACGTAGTCGACATCCCGACGAGCGGAGGCTCGGGAACGACGCTCGATGTCAGGCTGATTGGGGACAGGTTGGAAGTCGTGGGCGTTTCCGTCTGGATCGTATAGTCGTCGGTCCGTCCGAATGCTGATCCGGGGCTACGCTCCTGGAAACCTGGAGTGCGGGCGTCGAATCCCTCGAGCGATTCACCAGGAAAGAGCCCCTGCGGCGGGTGCATGAGTGCGTTTTCGCCGTTCTCGCTCTCGAGAGCGAGCCGGTGGATCCCCGAGTCTGAACTAAACTGAAAGCGGAGGTTCCCCATGCGAACGCTGGCTCCGATCGCTCTCCTGCTCGCCTCCGGTCCCGCTCTGTTCGCGCAGGCCGAGGCGCCTCTTCCCGTTCGGAAGGTCGTCCTCTACAAGAACGGTGTCGGATATTTCGAGCACCGGGGGCAGACTCGCGCCGCGGGGCCGGTGGCCATCGAGCTTCCGAGCTCTCAGCTCGACGACGTGTTGAAATCGCTCACGGTGATCGACCTCGGAGGGGGCGGCCAAGTCGCCGGAGTCAGCTACACGACGCTCGCCCCTCTCGACCGCAGGCTCGACGAGATCGCGCTCGACCTCACCTCCGCCGAAGGTCTCGCGCACTTCCTGAATCAGATCAAAGGCGCCCGAGTCGAGGTGCAGACGGGTGGGGGAGTCGTGTCCGGAAAGCTGATGGGGGCGGAGGTGAAGAGCCGCGAAGTGGGCTCGAATGGAACCGTCCAGACGACGGAGGCCCTCGTCTTCACCGCTCAGGCGCAGGTGCGCGCCGTGGAGCTCGGCTCGGCGGCGTCGATTCGGCTCGTCGATCCCGAGCTTTCCTCGCAGCTCTCACGCTACCTGGATCTCCTCCGCAGCGCGCACGAACGGGACGTGAGGCGTCTGGAGATCGAGACGCTGGGGACGAGCGCGCGCTCCCTCCAGGTGAGCTACACGTCGGAGGCGCCGATCTGGAAGACGACGTATCGACTGGCCCTCGAAGAAGGGGAGAAGCCGTTGCTCCAAGGCTGGGCGATCGTCGACAACGTGAGCGCCATGGATTGGGATGGCGTCGAGCTTTCGCTCGTCGCCGGCGCTCCGGTGAGCTTCATTCAGAACCTGTCACAGCCGATCTACTCGCGGCGGCCGACGGTGCCGCTTCCCGAAGGGGTTCAAGTAGCGCCGCAAACGCATGGCGCGGCGCTGGACATCTCGGGAGAGGAGACGCGTGTCGCGGGATCGGTCACCGATTCGAGCGGGATGGCTCTCCCGGGCGCGCTCGTCGAGGTCCTCGATCGGAACGGGGATTCCGCGGGGGAAGCGTACGCCGACGAGAACGGTGAGTTCGAGGTCGCAGTCGCTCCCGGCACGTACCGCGTCGCCGCGAACCTGCCGGGTTTCATGACGCGGGAGTACCGCGAAGTCAGTGTGTCCGCTGGGCGCACCCGGCAACTCGATTTCATCCTCGAGGTCGGGGAGTCGCTGAAACGGTCACCGTCACTGGTGAATCTCCGATGGTCGAGTCCGAGATGCTCGCCAAAGGACGCGGTGTGGGACCCGGCCGTGCCAGCGGATTCGCCGGGGGCGTCGCGGCCGCGCCTCCGCCAGCGGCACCGATTCTCGCGCCATTCGACAAGCGCGTCTCGAGACCGCCCAGGGCGGCGCCCTCGGCGACCAGTTCGAGTACCGGCTTCCTCACCCCGTCACCATCGGGCGCAATCGCTCGGCGCTTCTCCCCATCGTTCAGACCGAGGTCGCCGGGGAGAAAGTGTCGATCTATAACGAGGCGAGCGGCGACCCCCGGCCGCGCCTCGCGGTCTCGCTCGTGAACGAGACCGGTCTCACGCTCGACGCCGGAAGCTTCACCGTTCTCGACGGCGACGCCTTCGCGGGCGAGGGACTGACGGACGTGATCCGGCCGAAAGAGAAGCGGATTCTGAGCTATGGTCTCGATCTGCACCTCGACGTCGCCGTCCGCCGCGAGGGAGCTCCCGAGAGGGTGACGAAAGTCTCCATAGGCCAGGGCGTGTTCCGACGGGAGACAAAGCTCCGGAGGAAGGTGGCCTACGCGGTACGCAACCAGGACGACCAGAGGCGGGTGGTGCTGATCGAGCACCCGGTCGAGAACGAATGGACGCTGGTCGAGACCCCGGCCCCGGCCGAGACTACCGCCGCCGAGTACCGTTTCCGCGTGGAGGCGGCGCCGGGCGTGACTACGGAGCTCGTCGTCCAGGAGGAGAGCGCACGGGAGACGACATACGCCCTCTCGAACGTGAGCTCCGATCAGATCGCTCTCTGGCTCGAGGAGCGCACGATAGATCCCGAGGTCGAAAAGGTCCTCCGTCAGGTCGTCGCGAAGCGCGGCGAGGTGGAGGCCGTCCGCCGCGAGATCCAGTCGCGCGACTTGGAACAGCAGAACATCTTCAACGATCAGGGAAGGCTGCGCGAGAACCTCGGCAAGCTCGGCGACAGCTCCGAGGAAAAAGGCTTGCGCCGGCGCTACGTAGCTGAGCTCGAAGGGCAGGAGAATCGACTCGAGGCGATTCGGGCGGAGCGGGCGAAGCTGGAGTCCGAATGGAGAAGGCTCCAGGCGGAGCTGGATGCGCTGGTGAAGGACATCGCGTTCGAGAAGACCTTCTGAAATCCTCGGCGAGCCCGGCGCGCCTTCCTTCGTCTGTCT
>CAVQUX010000035.1:0-80630 GCA_963716925.1 uncultured Acidobacteriota bacterium
TCAAGTCAGCGCTTCGCGCTCGAGCCCGAACACTTCCCTTGCCTCCTCCTCGGTGATGAGGCCTTCTGAGAGGTCGCGCTCCACGTCCTCTCTCGCGCGCTTCCGCGGATCGCCGTAGCCCCCTCCTCCCGCGATCTCGATGACCAGGCGGTCGCCTTTCCGCAGAGGGAAGTTGACCTTGGACTCGAGCGCGATCGTTTCTCCCTCTCGCTCCACGAGAAAACGGGTCTTCTCCCCCGGCCGTCCCCCGAAGAGGCCCCAGGGAGCGATCCGGAAGCGATCGGAGTAGCAGTTGAAGCTCACGTCGTCCTCGAGGATCCGGTAGACCCGTCTCGCGCCGAGACCGCCTCGCTTCGTTCCCGCTCCCGAGGAGCCGCGCCGGAGCGCGTACTCCTCGACCGCCATGAACGGATAGTCCCTCTCGAGAGCCTCGACCGGCACGTTGGAGCAGTTTCCGATGTAGCTGTCGACGACGTCGGCGCCGTCCGCACCTGCCGAGGCCCCCCATCCGCCGCCCACCACTTCCATGTAGACCCGGTAGCCGTCTTTTCCGAGGTGGCCCATCCCGATGGCGTTCGTCGTGTCGTGACCCGAGGTCAGGACCTGCTCCGGCACCGCCTTCGACATCGCGAGCATGACGGCGTTGTAGACCCGGTGGCAGGCGTTCGCCCGGCTCGCACCGCGAGCGGCTGGTCGGGATTGAGGAACGACCCGAGCGGAACGTGGACGTCGATCGGCCGGTAGAGGCCATCGTTCACCGGAATCGCTCCGCCGCCGAGAAGAAGCGCCACCGCCCCGTAGACCGACGAGATCGTCGAGCAGACGGGCGAGTTCACCATGCCCTTCGTCTGCGGCGCGCTCCCCGTGAAGTCCACGCGGAGACGATCGCCCTCGACCGCAACCGCCACCTTCACCTTGAGCGGCTCGGTCGTGAACCCGTTGTCGTCGATGAAGTCCTCGGCCTCGTAGAGGCCGTCGGGAATGGCGCGGATGGCTTCCCGGGCGAGCCGCTCGGAGTAGTCCTGGAGCTCCTTCGCGGCCTCGGCAATCGTCTCGACTCCGAAGCGCTCCAGCATCTCGACGAAGCGCTTCTCCCCGGTGCGGTTGGCCGCGAGCTGGGCGTAGATGTCTCCCATCACCAGGTCGGGAGCGCGCACGTTCGCGCGCAGGAACTGCTCCAGGATCCCCGGGCCGAGGTCCTTCTCCGTGTCGAAGCGGGTCGGCGGAATCCGAAGCCCCTCCGAGTAGACGTCGGTCGCGCGCGCGTTGGGGCCGGCCGCGCCTCCGCCGATGTCGATGTGATGCCCCAGGGACGCCGCGTACGCCGCCACCTCTCCCCGGAAGAAGATGGGGGTGAAGATCACGATGTCGTTCAGGTGCTGCCCGCCGTTGTAGGGGTCGTTGGTGATGAGACCCTCCTGCGGTCGGATGTGCGAGAGGTCGTACCGCTTGGCGAAGGCCTCGAAGACCATCCCGAAGGAGTTCATGTGGATGGGGCAGAACTGGGCCTGGGCGATGATGCGGCCCGACGGGTCGAGAAGAGACGTCGAGCAGTCCCGGGCCTCACGGATGATGACGGAGTACGCCGAGCGCACGAGCTTCTCTCCCATCTCCTGGGCGACGGCGTGGAGCCCGTTACTAATGATGTTGAAGGTAGCCTCGTCGATTCTCATGCGCCCTCGTCTTTCGAAAGCTCGAGAGCCCCGGTGCGGGCGACCTCGGCCCTCCATCCGGGGGGCACGAGGGTGGTGGCGGTGGGCTCCTCGATGACCGCGAGACCCTCGACGCTGTCCCCGAGGCCGAGGCTCTCCCGCCAGACGAATCGGCACGTCCGGCGTTCCCCGCGGAAGTGGACGGCGCCTTCTTCCGCCCCTCCCGTCTTCCCCACCTGGCCTCCGGGATGGAGCTGGTCGAGGATGCCTCGCGGACCGGGGACGCGAGCGACCAGACGGAAGTTCACGATCTCGACTTTCTCGTTCGCGGGAGAGGTCCCGTAACGAGTCCGGTGGGTTTCCTCGAAGAGATCGACCAGATAGCGGTGGCCCTCGGCCCTCAGCCGATCCAGGTCGACGGCCGCGCGGAGCTCGAAGCCCTGTCCCCGCGAGCGCATCTCGAGATGGCGCTCCCACTCGATCTCGTCGGGAGAGGACCCGTAACCCGCAAGCTCCCGCCGGGCTTCCGCTTCCATGCGCGAGAAGGCCTCCTCGATGCGATCGGGGGAGTCTGTCCCAACCGGAAGAAATCCCGTCTCCCGGTACTCGCGCTTGAGGTCGGCGACGAGAAGCCCGAGAGCGGAGAAGAGCCCGGGAAGCGGAGGGATGACGACGCGGCGAATCCCGAGATCCTCCGCAACCAGCGCCGCGAGTACCGGTCCCATGCCCCCGTACGCGTAGAGAACGTACCCTTTCGGATCCCGGCCCCGCTGCACCGAGACGAGCCGCACTCCTCGGCTCACGTGGGCGGCGCTCACGTCGACCACCGCCCGGGCGAGGTCGAGTGTTGCGAGGCCGAGCGGCCCGCCGAGGCTTTCGAGCGCGCGATCCGCGCGCTCGGGGAGGAGCCTCATCCTCCCGCCGAGGAAGCGATGAGGACGGATCCAGCCGAGGTGGACGAGGGCGTCCGTTACCGTGGGCGCCTCGCCCCCCTGGCCGTAGCACGCGGGCCCCGGCCGCGCGCCCGCGGACTCGGGTCCGACCTGGAGCATTCCGCCGCGGTCGATCCAGGCGATGCTTCCCCCGCCGGCCCCCACGTTCGCGATGTCGAGGCTCGAGATGCCGACGGGAAGTCCGTCCACTTCCCGCTCCGACGTCACCTCCGGAGCGCCGCCATCGACGAGGCACATGTCCGCGCTCGTCCCGCCCACGTCCAGGGTGATGAGCTCGGAATCGCCCAGAAGCTCCGCGACGCGCACCGCGGCGATGACCCCGGCGGCCGGGCCGGAGTTCAGCATCTCGACCGGTCTCGCCCGAGCGCCCTCGCCCGGGAGAATCCCTCCCGACGACTGCATGATGAAGAGGGACGCTGCGCGGCTCCTCGAGTGGAGCTCGCGGGCGAGGCGCTCCACGTAGCGCGAGACGAGAGGTGCCAGGTATGCGGCCATGACCGTCGTGGATGCGCGCTCGTACTCGCGAAAGGTGGGGAGAACGTCCGAAGAGAGCGCGATCTCGAGCGAAGGATAACGCTCCTTCACGAGCTCGCGCACGCGCCTCTCGTGCCCCGGGCTCTGGTAGGAGTGGAGGAGGCACACGGCGAGCGCCTCCGGATCTTCCGATTCCACGAGGCGGTCGAGGGACTCGACGAAACCCCTCTCGTCCAGGGGAACGATCACCTCGCCTCCGACGCTCACCCGCTCCGTTACTTCGACGGTGCGCCTCAGGGGAACGAGGGGCTCGGGCTTGCGGCAGACGATCGAGTTCACGTTCGGCCGCGTCTGGCGCTGAAGGACGAGGATGTCCTTGAATCCCCGGGTGGTCACGAGGGCGGTGCGGCCGCCCTTGCGCTCGAGGACGGCGTTGGTCGCAACTGTCGAGCCGTGGAAGAGACGGCGGAGGAGCGGCGCGTCCTCCCCGAGGCACTCGTCGAGCCCCTGGATCACGGCTTGCGAGGGATCGGATCGCGTCGAAGGCACCTTGTGCGTGCGCACCCGCCCCATCCCGTCCGTCCAGACGAGGTCGGTGAACGTACCCCCCACTTCGGCTGCAAGCTGAATCAATGGCGCCTCGCCTAACATCCTAGGGAAAGCCCTGGCTCTGGGCAACGGCGACTCGATGGTCGCGAAGTGGAAATCAGGTTCTCGACCGTCGACGACCTCGGTCAGCTCAGCCCGGGTCTTTGCCGCCGGGTTGCCAGAGTTGGATCGGGTTGCCCTCGGGATCGGACAACCTCGCGAAGCGCCCGTTCGGATAGACCTCGGGGTCCAGCTCGACTTCGATGCCCTCGGCTCGGAGTTGATCGGTCATCTTTTGAAGGTCGCGGACGCGAAAGTTGATCATCCACTGGAGCCTTTGGTCGCCGAAGTAAGACGTATCCGCCCGAAACGGCGCGAAGACCGTGGTCCCCGCGTTGGTCCGCCACGGGAGCAGGTCGTAATTCTCGGGCACGCGCGTGACACCGAGGTGTCTCTCGTACCACTCGGAAAGTTTCTTGGGATCCTTTGCACGGAAAAAGAATCCGCCGATCCCCTGTACCCGCTCCTTATCACCCGCTTCCTGCCCCACCTCGGTCTCCCGCCCGCCGGCCGCCATCGCCGCCACCCCGGCAATCGCCGCTCCAATCGCAGTTCGACGCGAAACATCCGACGTTTTCGTCATGGGTCGCTCCGCCGAGCCATCGTTTTCACGCGCATTGGCGAGAGTTGTACCAGATGTCCTGGTTCAAGCCAAATCAGGAGTGAAACCGCAGACCGAGCTCAACCGCAATGACTCCGCCGTCCGCAGCCAGATGGGGCACGTAACCCAGGCGGTCTCGTCGGACGAGGGAACCGACGACTTCGGCCGCGATCGACGAGCGCGTGTCTAGGTCTCGCCGCGTTGGCGATAAAGCGCACCGCAAAGCCCTGCGCCAAGCAGGAGCAAGACGGAAGGCTCGGGCACGGTGACGCTCACGGCATCCAGGTAGCCCCCGAAGGAGGTGTTGTCCCCGACGGCCCGGAATTCGAGGGAGGACGTGGCTCCAGTCGCGGTCACGAGGAAGTCATGGACGGTCCAGCTCGTATCCAGCAGGCCGATTCCACTCTCGGCCAGGCTGATCAGGAGCGCGCCATCGAAGAGAACCTCGATCCCGTTGTCCGCCGCCGACCGCCCCGGCCGGGGCGAGTAGGCAAAGCTGACAACGTAGGCACCACCCGGAACCGTGGCGATGGCCGCCTGCATCATGCCGCTATTGCTGAAGCTGTCCAGCTCGACGAACTGGTCCAGATCGTAGGGAGAGCCCGCGACGTGGTCCTGGATCTCGATGCCCGGCCCGAACGTCGTGCTCCACCCGGGAATCGACCCGAAGACAGCGAACGATCCCGTGGGGATATCCGGATCCTCGAAGCTCCCATTCAAAATCAGGCTTGCCTGCGCAGGCGAGGTAAACAAGAGCACCACACAAAGGGTCAGGAAGCCGAAGGTCTTTCGAAAGATCATGCCGCTTCTCCTCGAATCGCCGTGAGAGATAGCAATGTCCGCGCCAGGACCTGCAACTTACTGAAAACAAGAGAAGAACGGAAAGCCGGAGCTCGGCAAGGCCGTTCGGCATTCCGACAAACCGGATGGAGTCGATCCCCGCAACGCCATGGTGACGGAACACTTAGCCCGGAGGCATTCGCTGTCGACCTTCTTTACAGCTGCGTGGAGTGGTCGGGCGGAGGAGTTTTGGGAAGCTTCAGGGCTCAGAGACGCAAGGAGGCTCGATACTAGCTTCCTTGCGGTCGAGACGGGCAGATGCGATAGTACGGACCGGCCTGGGCGAGAAACATGGTTTCCACCGCGCGAAACGGGATGATCGCGCTCCTGCCTCTCCTCGGGGCCTCGGCCGCCGGCCAGACCGAGCCTCCGGGTCCCGAGGCTTTGGCCGAGCGGCTCGTGGCCGCATCCGAGGCGGAAGAAGGCGCACTTTTCGCCGGGATCGGCGCCACGGCCGATCTGGCGAGGGCCCTTCTCGATCTCGGTGACAGGGAACGCCTCGCGGGCGAGTACGCACGCGCCCTTCGTGCGTACGAGCTCGCCGAATCCGTCGCCCGGGGAGCGGGCGCCGGGGCAGAGATCGGGCGCTCGTTGAACGGCCGGGCGGACAGTCTCTTCCGAATCACCGAGCTGGATCGAGCATTGGCGGCGGCCGAAAAAAGCGCCCGTTTCCACGAAGAGCGCAGCGACCTCGATGGGCTCGCCGAAGCCTGGAACACTATCGGCAACGTCCACTTCTACCGGGCCGAGTACGCCAAGTCCGTCGAGGCGGCCCGAAGGGTCGAAGAGCTCTTCAAGGCGTCCGGCAATCGACGCGGCGTCGCCCGCGTCCTGAACAACCTGGGAAACGTCCACAAAGCGCTCGGGGATCTCGAGGAGGCCGCGGCGCACTACGAGCGCGCGCTCTCGATCTTCGAGGCGCTCGGGGACCGGAGGAGCGCCGGCGTCGTCACCGACGGAATCGCGCTGGTGCATTTCAATCGCGGAGACTATCCCCGGGCATTGGAGTTCGCTCGCCGTGCCCTCGCAATCCACGAGGAGACCGGAAACACCGTCGGCATCGGAAGGAGCCTCGATACCATCGGACACGTCTACCGGGCGCAGGGTGCCTACGCCCGGGCGCTCGACGCGTTCCACCGCAGCCTGGAGATTCGCGAGAAGGCCGGAGACCAGTACGCGGTGGCCGAAACCGAGAACAACATCGGTCTGGTTTACTTCTCCCAGGGCGATTATCCCCTGGCCATCGAGGCGTACAAACGGGGACTCTCGGTCGCCCGGGCGTCGGGAACGGGAAAGGGCCTCGTCCCGGAGGCCCTCGGCAACATCGGAGCCGCCGCGTGGCGGCTCGGGGAGATCGACCGCGCCCGGGCCAACTTCGAGGAGAGCCTTGCGATCTCCGAACGGGAACGGATGAAGATTCCGAGCGCGGCCAGCCTCTACGCCCTCGGGCTACTGGCGCTCGAGGAAGGGGAGGTCCGCGAAGCGGGAGAGAGGTTCGAGCGTCGCCCTGCTCCTGCGCGAGGAGATGAACGATCAGGCGGGGATCGCGGAAGCGTTGAACGGGAAGGCAAGGCTGAACCTGATGACCGGACGGTTCCAAGACGCCCTCGCCCTCGCGAGCCGATCGACGGACATCGCGCGTCGGTACGAGCAGATCGAGCTCCTGTGGGAATCCCTGACGCTCGCAGGGATCGCGCACCGCAGGATCGGAGAGACCGCCGTGGCCCGGAGCGCCTTCCTCGAGGCCGTCGCCGTCATCGAGCGGCTCCGCAAGGAGGTCGCGGGCCGGCCGCTCGGACGCGAGCGGTTCTTCGAGACCAAGCTCTCGCCCTACCACCAGCTCGTCGACCTGGCGCTCGAGGAGGGAGCTCCGGTCGAGGCGCTCGAAGTCGCCGAGCGGTCGAAAGCCCGGGTGCTGGCGGAGATGTTCCAGAGCGGAGACGCCGGCAGCGAACGCGGGACGAGCTCGGAAGAGCGCGCTCGCGAGCAGCGGCTGCGCATGGCCCTCTTGTCGATCAATCGGCGTCTGATGGCCGAACGGACCGGCTCGTCTCCGGACGACGGGCGCATCCGGGAGCTCGAAGAGACGCGCCAGGAGGCGCGGGCCGAGTACGAAGCGTTCCAGGTGGCCCTCTACGCGAAGCACCCGGACTTGCTTCTTCGACGGGGCGCGGCCCGCCCCTTCTCCTTCACCGAGGCCGAGGACATCGTCCGGCCCGCATCGATGGCGGTTCTGGAGTACGTGGTCGCAGACGAAGGCGCCTACCTCTTCGTGCTGACCCGCCGCCACGGGAAGGTCGAGGTCGAAGCGCACCGCCTGGGTATCGATCGCGAGTCGCTCGCGCGGCAGGTGGACGGGCTGCGACGCCGACTCGCGGCGCGCGATCTGCTTTTCGCCGAGGAGGCCCGGAGGCTCTACGACCTGCTGCTCGCCCCTGCGGCTCGCGCGATCGCCGGCAAGTCTCATCTGGTCATCGTGCCCGACGGTCCTCTCTGGGAAGCGCCATTCCAGGCTCTACGGGACGCCTCGGGTCGGTACGTCATTCGGTCGGCGGCCATTTCCTATGCTCCCTCGCTCGCTATCCTTCGCGACGGCCTCCGCGAAGCCCCGCGGCCCAACGACCGACCTACCCTCCTGGCGATGGGGAAAGCCGAGTTCGGCACCGGGAGCGTGAGGGCGGCGACGTCGCCGCTCGATCCGTTGCCCGAGGCCGAGCGCCAGGTGCGAATTCTGGCGAGCCTCTACGGAAGCGATCGAAGTACCGTCTATCTCGGCGACGAGGCGACGGAGGAACGATTCAAGAGCGAGGCGCCCCGCCACCGAATCGTGCACCTCGCGAGCCACGGCTTGCTCGACGAGGCGAGCCCGCTCTATTCGAGCCTGGTGCTTTCGGCAGGAGGCGACGGATCCCGAGAGGACGGACTCCTCGAAGCCTGGGAGATGCTCGATCTGGATCTCGACGCCGAGATCGTCGTGCTCTCTGCCTGCGAGACCGGGCGCGGCCGCGTCGCCTCGGGGGAAGGCATCGTCGGGACCCTGTGGGCCCTCTTCGCCGCAGGAGCCGAGGCGGCGGTCGTCACCCAGTGGAAGGTCGAAGCCGGAAGCGCCGCCGAGCTCATGACCTCTCTCCATCGAGGGCTCGCGCGCGGCGAGGGCAAAAAGGCGGAGGATCTCCGAAGGGCGGCGCTCTCGGTGCTCGAGAACCCGCGGTACGCCCATCCCTTCTACTGGGCGCCGTTCATCCTGGTCGGGAACCCGTTCTGACCGATGCTCGATCCGCTGCTCCGCGGGCTCCTCGAGCCTCCGATCCAAAGGATCGTCGCCCGCAAGCTCGGCGCTTTCGGAGGGGCGAAGGGTTTCCGGTAGGCCCGACGCCACCTGAAGCACATGAGGTCCATTTCTTCGGCGCCTACGCCAACCGGGTTCGTGCCACGAACCGGGCCGGGGACAACGCGCTGCCCGGGGCCGAGGGTCAACCGGCCGAGCCCACTCCCAGGCGCGCTCTGAGCAAACGCTGGAGAGAGCTCATCTACCGCATCTACGAGGTCGACCCCTTGACCTGCTCCCCCTGCGGGGCAAGGATGAAAATTCTCGCTTTCATCATCGACCAAGCTCATCCTCTATGAGCCCAAGCAGGAACACGATGCCGATCCCGACGGGGAAAGGTATATTACGTTCGTCCCAAGAAGGACCCACGATTCGAGAACGTGCGGAAGAAACTGGACCCGAACGGCGTCTTCGCGTTCGAACAGCCGTTGTACAGCGCGGATCCGCAGCCGGGTCAGCCGCGTTATTCCCTGTCCCGATCGAGCTCGCAGGTCAAACAGTGCGGCCCCTGCCCGCGCTCGGTGTACTCGCTCAGATCCGGCGTGTACACGGTGAGGCCGTGGCTCTTCAGGATGTCGTTGACCAGGGTGTTTCCCTTGAAGGAGACGACCCGGTCTTTCCCCAGACACAGCACATTGAGTGCCACCTCGCCTTCGACCTTGTCGACCGGAAGATCGATGAGCTCGTATTCCCGGCCTTCGAGAAACCCCACGAACCAGTCGGGAACTTCGGACTTCAAGATCAAAGCAAGCTTTGGAGCTACAGGGGCGAAGAGACAATCGAGATGGGTCCACTTCGGTGGGATGGGAATGCCGTGCACTCTGATCCCCTGCTTGGCAAGAATCTCCTGCGCATGGTGGATGCCAGGCCAGGTGCTTCGCTCCCCGGTGCCGCTAGCCAGGTTCTTGTCATCGATGTACTTGTTGTCACCGCCTTCCCAGCAGCCGCGCTCGATGTACCCGAAGATGGGATGACCCAGTTTTCGAAGTTGTCTCTCGCCGGGAACCTCTTCCCCTCGGCGCTCCGAGTACTTGAAGCGGCAGAGGACAAATCCTCTCGGAGAGTTGACCGCGAAATCCCGCGCGTTCACGGCATAGTGGCGACTGGGGTCGGGCTCCTCGATCCAGAAGACCTCGATTCCGGCGGCTCGGTAGATATCGACCAGCTCGTTTTGCTGTGCCTCGGCTTTCTCGTGGTCGACCTTGTCGCCTCGCTCTATCGCCGTCCGCGCGAAGTCGTCGACCGGGACCAACTCGTAGTAGGTGGACGGGCAGAGCAGAACCTTCCTGAGCTCGCCTGTGCCGTTGTAGACGGGCAACTCGCCGATCCCTTCCAGGCGCGAGCGTAACACACTCGGTCCGGTTGGTTTAGCGAAGACTGGATAGCTGCTCGCTCGGCAAGGTCAGGGACCGGGATTGCCCGTATCGCGCAGCAGGGCCGACGATGGCGGATTGCGTCTTTATACAGTGCGTATGTAGCTCGACGGCGGCGCCGCCAACGACACGCTGAGCCTCCTGGAGAGCAGCGGCGCGGCCACCGGCAGCTCCCGGCCGGTTCACGACGCGATCGTCACCGGTGGGATCGGCAACGACACTCTCCAAGGGCCCGAGCTACGAAGTGTCGGCGCGTGCGGTCGCCGGCGCGCGCTCGAGCAACGCCGACTCCGCGACGAGCGCGCGGATCACCTCGTCGACGTCGCTCTCCGTGTTGTACGCGTGGAACGCGACGCGCAATCCGTTGCCGCGGCACGACGCGATGATTCCCCGCCGGGCCAGCTTCTGAACGAGCGCCGGTCCGTCGACGCACTGAACGACCACCAGCGGTCCGCGACTTTCCGATGCGGCCGGCGTTCGCACCAGAAATCCCGCCTCGGCCGCGGCGGATGCATAGCGGCCGGCCAGGTGATCGACCCGCCGGCCCACCACGTCGTACCCGATGCCGTCGAGGAGCGCCAGCGCGGCGAGGGCCGCGTAAGCGTTCGGCACCGGCGGTGTCCCGGTCTCGAAACGGTTGGCGCCTTCGGGCCAGTCCAGCGCATCGATGCGATAGGCGAAGGGATTGATGCGGCCAAACCAGCCGGTGACCGTTGGCACGAACCGCTCGATGAGATCCCGTCGCGCGTACAGAAATCCGATGCCGGCCGCCGCGAGCAGGTACTTCAGGCACCCGGTGACCATGAAATCCACGCCGAGGGCGTGCACGTCGATCGGACCGGAGCCGGTGCGCTGGTAGTCGTCGAGGAAGACGTAAGCGCCGCGATCGTGAGCGATCGCCACGAGACGGGCGATGTCGGTCTTGTGGCCGTTACGGAAGCACACGTGCGTTGCGGGGACGATCAGCGTCCGCTCGTCGATCACGGCCTCGTACGCCTCGACCGGCAACCTGTCGGGTGACGTCGACGGAGCGTGGGCCCGGCGGATGGATGCGCCCCGGCGCTCCTGCGCAAGCCAGATCTGGGCCATGGTCGGGAACTCGAAATCGCCGATGACGACGTGCGCCCGCGGCCCGTCGAAGCTCAGGGCGCTGGCGACGGCGTTGATCCCCGCCGATGCGCTGGGCATGACGGCGATCTCGTCGACGCCGGCGCCTATCGACGCGGCGAACCGCGCACGCAGGCGCTCGACCTCCGCCACCCACATCTCCCAGGGCGAGCCGCTCTCGTGCCAGGAGTCCAGGTACGCCCGCATCGCCTCGTCCACGTCAGTGGAAAGAGCGCCCTGCGAGCAGCTGTTGACATAAACGCGTCTCTCGAAGATGGGGAACCGCGATCGGAATTCATCCAAGTTCATCGAGCACCTCCCCCAGCGCGGCCCCGAACCGCGCGATCTCGAAAGCCGTATTGTAGTGGACCAGGGATGCGCGCAGGGCGCCCGCCGGCAGCGAGCAAATTCGAGCCATCAACCGCGGCGAGTACATATGGCCGCTCCGGACGCCGAAGTCGCGCGCTGCCAGCCCCGCGGCCACCGCCGGCGATTCGTAACCCGCGACGGTGAAGCAGAGCGTCGGGACGCGTTCGTTCAGCCGGTCCCCGTCGGTGACGCCGTACACCGTCACGCCGGGAATGCGGGCGACTTCATCGAGCAGCATCTTCGACAACCCTCGTTCATAATCCGCGATCCCGTTCATCGCCGCACGGATCGCTTCCGTGCGGGACGGGCGGACCTCCTCCGAAGGGGCGCCGCCCAGGAAGCCGCGCCCGAGCTCTTCCAGATAGCGGACGGCGGCGTCCATCCCCGCGACGTTCTCGTAGGCATAGGTGCCCGCTTCGAGCTTGTCCGGCGTCACGTCGGGGATGAAGTCTTCGCGAAACGTCGGCAGGCGATTGATCGCCTCGCGGCGGCACCACGCGAAGCCCATGTGCGGCGCGAAGACTTTGTATCCCGAGCAGACCAGGTAGTCGCAGTCGAGCTCCCGCACGTCGATCGGCCCGTGCGGTGCGTAGTGCACGGCATCGAGGAACACCTCTGCACCGACGGCGTGCGCCCGCCGCGCCACCCCGGCGACGTCGACGAGGCTGCCGGTGGCATTCGAGGCCATGGTGCAGGCCACCAGCCTGGTGCGCTCCGTCAGCAGCGTTTCGAGATCGGCCGGTCGCAATGGTCCGAGCGGGTCATCGGCGTTCACCCGCCACCACACGATTCGGGCCCCGACCTGTTCCAGCGCCAGCCACGTCGCAATATTCGCCTCGTGATCGAGCTCGCTGACGACGATCTCGGGCCGCGATTCGAGCGTCCGGCCGACGGCGAGGCTGATCGACCGGATGAACGAGGTGGCGTTGAGGCCGAACGCGATCTCGTCGGCGCCGCGCGCGTTGACGAACGCCGCCACGGTGTCGCGCGAGCGAGCGATCATCGCGTCTACCTCGCGCGACTGTCGGTACGGTCCGCCGCGCTGCACGTTGCGCGCGAGCAGATGGTCGGTCACCGCCTCGAGCACCGTGTCGGGAATCTGCGCCCCCGCTCCGTTGTCGAAGAAGACGAACCTCCCCGCCCGCTCGAGGGCCGGGAACCGCCGGCGCAAATCGTCGACGGGAAACAGGGGGGATCGCCGGTCAGGCATGGGTGTCGCGACGCACGCGCCCGTAGAGGATGGACATCAGAGCCAGAAACGGCAGAAAAGACACGACACTGTACTGCAGGCCGTCAACGAAGAAGGACGTCGCCGCAATCGCCGTGAGCGAAACGATTCCGAACCACGCGGTCGCGCGATGGGCAGGCATCCGGATGGGAAGCCGCGCGAGCTGTTCGGAGGTCAGCGCCTTCCGGAAGCGCAGATAGGTGATCAAGATGACAACCCAGATGAAGAGCATCCCGGCCACCGCGGTGCCGTAGAGGGCGAGAAACGCGTTCGCCGGGGCGTACACCGCGAGCAGGATCGCCGCGCCGACTCCGGTGCTGGCCGCCGCGACCGCCCGGAGCGGCACGCCGGTTCGGCTTACCGCGGCCAGAGACCGCGGCGCATAACCCGATCGCGCCAGCGACAACAGCATCCGCGCCGTCATGTAGAGATTCGAGTTCGCGCTCGAGACCGCGGCGGAAATCACCACCAGGTTCATCGCGCCCGCGGCATGGGGAATCCCGATGGCGGCGAACGCCCGCACGAATGGGCTGCCCGTGACTCCACCGCCGCCTTCCGCCAACTGGTTCCAGGGGCTCATCATCAACATCACGGTGATGGCGAGCACGTAGAACAGGATGAGGCGCAGCACCAGCGTCCGCATGGCGCGCGGGATGGACGTTTCGGGATGTTCGGCTTCGCCGGCGGTCACGGCGATGGCTTCGACGCCCATGTAGCTGGTGATGACGAGCGTCACCGCCAGCCAGACGCCCCGCCAACCGTTCGGCAGAAACCCGCCGGGACCGTCGACCAGGTTGTGGAATCCGCTGGCCGGCCAGGGGCCGATGCCCGTCACCAGCGCGAGGCCGACGGCGATGAACACCACGATGGCGGTCACTTTGATCAAGGCGAACCAGTACTCGAGCTCGCCGAACAAGCCGACCTGGACGGTGTTGATGGCGACGAGCGCCACGGCCATCCCGACGACCCACAGCCACTGCGGCACGCCCGGGAACCAGAAGGCGAAGTAGATGCCGACGGCCGTCACCTCCGCGCCAATGGCCAGGATCTGCACGAATGCATACGTCGCCCGCACGACGAAGCCGGACCACGGCGAGAGGTAGCGATCGGCGAACACGCCGAACGACCCCGCCACCGGATGCGTCACCGCCATTTCGGCGAGCGCGTAGCCCATCACGAGCGCGATCAGCGCCCCGAAGACGTACGTCACGATCACCCCTGGACCAGCCAGCCGGATGGTGACGGTGCTTCCCAGGAACAGGCCGACGCCGATCGCGCTGCCCATCGCCATCATGGCGATCTGGCGTGGGACCAGTCTTCGTCTCAGCCCCTCTTCGGTCGAGAGGGGCGCGGATTCGGCGGAGATCGTCATGCCGCGTGAAAGAAACGCGAGAGGAAGCGTCGGAACGGAGGGCCCGCAAAAGCCGAGAACACTATGATGCGGAGCATACCACTCGGGCGGAATCCCGCGCTCGCAACGTTGCACCGATGACGTTCACGCCAGGATCTCGGGCGCCCACAGGGCTATACTGCGCCCGGCTGCGGCATCGTCACGAACGCCGAACAGTTGTCAGGGGCACACCACACCCCTGAAGGGCCAGGATGAAGGAGTGTTCTATGCGATCGTCCGACTCGCGCACGGTTCTGTTGCCTCTCCTGGTGGCGCTCGCCGCGGCGGGCGTAGGGAGCTCATCGGCGGCGGCTCAAAGTCGGTCCAACCCGGATCCAAATGCCGAGAGCCAGGCGTGCCCGAACGATGACAGCGGGTTGAAGCTGCCCCCTGGATTTTGCGCGACCATATTTGCCGACGGCATAGGTCACGCCCGCCACATCGTGGTTGCGCCGAGCGGAGTCCTCTACGCGAACACCTGGTCGGGGGAGTATTACGGCAACGACACGCCGCCCGCGGGCGGGTTCCTGGTGGCCCTGCGAGACGAGGCGGGCGCGGGAAAGGCCGACGTGAAGGAGCGCTTTGGGGAAACCGTCCAGAGCGGCGGGGCCGGCGGCACGGGCATCGGCTGGTACAAGGGCTCGCTCTATGCGGAGATCAACGATCGAATCGTTCGATACTCATTTCCCGCCGGCGCAATCGTGCCGAGGGATCCTCCCGAAACGATCGTCTCCGGATTGCCTCTCGGAGGCGACCATCCCATGCATCCATTCGTCATCAGTCCCGAAGGATCGATGTACGTCGACGTGGCCTCCTCGTCCAATTCCTGTCAGCTGCAAAATCGGACACTCAAATCGCCAGGCGCGGACCCCTGCACGGAGCTCGAGACCCGCGGCGGCGTCTGGCGCTATGACGCGAACAAAACGAACCAAACCTTTTCACCGGCCGAGCGCTTCGCTACGGGGATCCGCAACGCTGGGGCGCTTGCCACAGACGCGAACGGCCGCGTGTTCGTAACCCAACATGGACGAGACCAGCTGTATACGAACTGGCCCGATCTCTACCAACCGGACGAGGAGGCGACACTGCCCGCCGAAGAGTTGATGCTCTTGAAGCAGGGCGGCGACTATGGGTGGCCCTACTGCTACTACGACGCGTTCCAGCAGAAGCGGGTTCTGGCGCCGGAATTCGGTGGTGACGGCGGAACGACCGTCGGCCCGTGCGCGAACAAGCTCCCTCCGACCGCGGCATTTCCCGCCCATTGGGCCCCGAACGGGATGGTGCACTACGACAAGACACGATTTCCGGCGCGCTACCGTAACGGTGTGTTTATCGCCTTCCACGGCTCATGGAATCGGGCCCCCTTTGCGCAAGGTGGCTACAACGTGGTTTTTCAGCCGCTCGAAGGCGACCAGGCCTCCGACCAGTGCGAGATATTCGCCGATGGTTTCGCGGGGCCTTTGAAGTCGCCGGACAGAGCCGCACATCGTCCGACTGGCCTCGCGGTCGGACCGGATGGGTCGCTCTACTTTTCCGACGATGTGCGCGGACGGATCTATCGAATCGTGTATCGCGGCGGCGGCGGTCCCCCGAGCATCACCCCTTGCCCCAGCTCGACGGCGCCGGTCGGCCCAGTCGTCGAAACGCCGGAGAACCCGCCCGAGGGGACCCATCCAGACGCGGCGGCCGCGGCGGTCAGTTTCCCCGTTCCCGAAGGAGCGACGCGTGCAATGGTTGCGCTCGGTGAACGGATCTACCGCGGACAGGTGGGCAGAGCAGCGTGCACCGGCTGCCACGGGGACAGCGGTCAGGGCTCGCCTCTGGGATCCGATCTGACGGGCAAGAACTGGCTGTGGAGCGATGGCAGCTACGCCGGAATCGCGAAAACGATAACGGACGGCGTTCCGGAACCAAAACAATATCGCAGGCCGATGCCGGCTAACGGTGGCGCGCAGCTCACGGCCGACCAGGTATCAGCGCTCGCAGCGTATGTATGGAGCCTGAGCCACCGAGAGTAGCCATACCGGGCTTCCCGCTGAAATCTTCAGGACGCGGAGCGCAACCTGCGGGAACGCCTCATCACTGAGGAAGAGGCGCGGTCGCGGCGGGTGACGAACCCAAGGCCGAGGTGTCAGTCTCTCCGGCGTGAAGCCGGCGTGAAGCGCCCGTGCTGCGCTCGGGAGAGACTCTGGTGAAGCGACTATCCTCGATGCTGAAAGACTTCGTGGAGAAGCAGGAGCTCGTTCGAATACGAGCGTCAGGGCAAGAGCGTCGAGGAAGTCCCGGACGAGGTGATCGCCACCTGGAAGCACTATTCGTGGCCGGGTAACGTTCGTGAGCTTCAGAACGTCATCGAGCGTGCTGTCGTGGCCACTACGGGTCGGACGTTGCGACTGCCGGGGCCGGAGTGCCGCATCGACCGCATCGAGCATGGGGCCCCGTCGCCGCGCACGCTCGCAGAAGTCGAGCGGGACCACATCGTGGCGACGTTGGAGGCAACGAACGGGGTGCTCGGCGGTTGGGACGGAGCGGCAGCGAGGCTGGGATTATCCAGAACGACGCTCATCTCCAGGATGCAGCGCCTTGGCATCTCGGCGGGAAACGGTCTCCGCAAGTCGGCGAGTGAGCCGGCATTCTCGCGGGTTCTCAAGCGCACGCGGGGACAACCGCAGGTCGCTGGCTGATCGAACCCCTGGTCGAGCGCGATTGCAGTGCTCGGTCGAGGGGGGGAACCATCCTCAGACCCCCTCTCGAGCAGGAATTCCGCATGCTCTTTTTCGACCGGGTGAGTTACGATCTCCTATCATTCGAATCCAGCGGGTCAGGCTTCTGAAGGTGGAGAAGGCGAAACCGAAGCACGTTGAAATCGCCGCTTCATGAGCGGAACGCCTCCCAAGAAGCTGCAGCCTCGAGCGAGAAGCTCGGGGCTGTTCCTCGTTATGACTACTTGAACTGCCCCATCAGGCTGAGCACGTTGAGATCCCGGGACTTTTTCCGCTGGAGGTTCGGGGGGAGACTGCCTTCGATCGTTTCGCGGAGCGCCCGCTCGATTCCCCGCTTCAGTTGCCCCCGGCGGTGGACGAGGCTGACCTCGCGCGCCGGAACCGGAGAATCGAACGTGACGACAGAACCTCCATACCCCCGCCTCGAAACCGACTCGGCCGCCATCGAAGGCAGCACCGTGTAGCCGTGTCCGCGGGAAACGATCTCGACGACGGTCTCGAGGCTCCCTCCCTTGAGATGGACTGACGGAAAACACCCCTTCTGGTCGCCGGAGCCGCACACGACGATGACTTGCTCGCGCAGGCAATGCTCCTCGGAGAGCAGCCAAAGCCCCTCCGGTTTCAGCATCCGGCGGGAGACCTTGCGCTCCGACGCGAAACGATGGTCCTTGCCTACGTATACCTGCAGGGTCTCGTAGTAGAGAGGTTCTTCTTCGATCCGGGTCAGTCCCAGAGGCGTTGCAAGGATTCCTGCGTCCAGGCGGTCGCGATCCAACTGTTCGATGATGCGGTCGGTGCTCAGTTCTTCGATGAACAGCTCGACGCGCGGATAGAGCCGCGAGAAGCCTTCGAGGAACAACGGGAGCAGGAACGGCGCGACCGTTGGAATGACGCCGAGCCGGAACTCGCCACTCAGGTCGTCCGCTTCGCGGTTCGCCAGCACCTCGAGCCGTCGCACCTCGTTGAGGACGACCCTGGCCTGCTCGATGAGGGGCTTCCCCTCCTCGGTGGGAAGGATCGGCTGCTTCCGGCGGTCGAACAGGGGCACTCCCAGTTCGTCCTCGAGCTTTTGCAACTGAGCGCTGAGCGTCGGCTGGGACACGTTCGCTGTCGCCGCCGCGCGCCCGAAGTGGCGGCACTGGTCGACCGCGACGACGTATTCGAGCTGGGTAATCGTGGGCATCGCCAACTATAGACACAAACTATCGGAAATAGAAACAATATATTGGATCTATCGACGAGGACCCGATAGAATCCCGCTCCGTGGAGCCCAGGGTGACGCCCCGAGCCATCTGCGGGTGCGGTCCTCGGACCCCCGATGCATTTCGAATCTGAGGGAGGCGACGTTACATGCTCAAACGAACCATATGTGTAATTGCTCTGCTGGCGATCGGCGTTTCGCCGGTCATGGCGGCCGCCCAGGAACGGACGCCGGACAATGATTACTGGTGGCCCAACCGGTTGAACCTCGACCCGCTGCGCCAGGGGTCTCCGGAATCCAGTCCCCTGGGCGACGACTTCGACTACGCGAAAGAGTTCGAGAGCCTCGACCTGGATGCCGTGAAGAAGGATCTCGAGAAATTGATGACGACTTCTCAGGACTGGTGGCCGGCGGACTTCGGTCACTACGGGCCGTTCTTCATTCGCATGGCCTGGCACAGTGCGGGCACCTATCGAACCATCGACGGCCGGGGCGGCGCTGACGGTGGTCTGCAGCGCTTCGCGCCTCTCAACAGCTGGCCCGACAACGCGAACCTGGACAAAGCGCACCGGTTGCTCTGGCCGCTCAAGCAGAAGTACGGCCAGAAGATCTCCTGGGCCGACCTGATGATTCTCGCCGGCACGGTCGCCATGGAGTCCATGGGCTTCGAGACCCTGGGTTTCGCCGGCGGCCGCACGGATGCTTGGCAGCCGGAACTCGTGAACTGGGGACCCGAGGGCAAGTGGCTCGCCCACGATCGACGGGACGATAAAGGAGAGCTGCATCGTCCTTTCGGTGCTACGCAGATGGGCCTGATTTACGTGAATCCCGAGGGCCCGGAAGGCAACCCGGATCCGCAGGCGGCCGCCCGCGCCATACGTGAGGCGTTCGGCCGCATGGCGATGAACGACGAAGAGACGGCGGCGCTGATTGCTGGCGGTCATACTTTCGGTAAAGCCCATGGCGCCGCCAAAGCGGCCCAGTACGTCGGTGCCGAGCCCGAAGGAGGCAGTATCGAGCAACAGGGATTTGGCTGGAAGAACAGCTACGGCACTGGCCAAGGCGGGGACACGATCACGAGTGGACTCGAAGGTGCGTGGACGAGCAAACCCGCGGCCTTCACCCATGACTACCTCGTGAATCTGTATACCTATGAGTGGGAGCAGACTCGAAGCCCCTCCGGCGCCGTTCAGTGGAAACCCGCTCGCGGTGCTGCATCGGCCCTGGTGCCAGACGCCCACGACCCGTCGAAACGGCATGCGCCCATGATGTTCACCACCGACCTCGCACTGAAGGTGGATCCGGCGTATCGCGCGATCACTTCGCGCTGGCTCGAGAACCCGAAGGAGTTCGAAGCCGCTTTCGCCCGGGCCTGGTTCAAGCTGACTCACCGCGACCTGGGTCCGACGTCGCGCTACCTCGGCAATCTGGCCCCCAAGCAGGAGTTCCTCTGGCAAGACCCGATTCCCAAAGTGGATCACGCCTTGATCGATGCCAAGGATGCGGCCGCGCTGAAATCGAAGATTCTCGCTTCCGGCCTGTCCAACGCGGAGATCGTCCGGACCGCCTGGGCCTCGGCGTCCACGTTCCGCGGAACCGATATGCGCGGCGGAGCGAACGGAGCGCGGATTCGCCTCGCGCCTCAGAAAGACTGGGCCGCAAACGATCCGGCCGAGCTGGACCGGGTGCTGAAGGCCCTGGAGAAGATCCGGAGTGATTTCAACGGCGCGCAATCCGGCGGCAAGCGCGTCTCTCTCGCCGACCTGATCGTTCTCGGCGGCGCCGCGGGGATCGAGCAATCGGCCAAAAAAGCCGGCGTCGACGTGAGCGTGCCCTTCGTGCCCGGCCGCATGGACGCCTCCGCGGAGCAGACCGACGTCGAGTCCTTCGCTCTCCTCGAGCCCAAAGCGGATGGGTTCCGCAACTACTTCTCGAGCGGCAATCCCGCGTCTCCCGCGGAAATGCTCGTCGACAAGGCGTCGATGCTGAACCTGACGATTCCTGAAATGACGGTGCTCGTCGGCGGCATGCGGGCGATGGGCGCCAATGCCGGCGGCTCCGCCCACGGCGTCTTCACGGCCCGTCCTGGATCACTGACCAACGACTTCTTCGTCAACCTCATCGACATGTCGACAGAGTGGACCAAGTCCGAAACCGAGGGTGTTTACGAAGGCCGCGATCGCGCCACGGGGAAGCTCAAGTGGACGGCGACTCCGGTGGATCTGATCTTCGGCTCCAACTCCGAGCTGCGCGCCGTGGCTGAGTTCTATGCGGCGGACGACGCGCAGAAACAGTTCGCGCAGGACTTCATCGCGGCTTGGACCAAGGTGATGACCCTGGACCGCTTCGATCTGGACTAAAGACTCTCCCCGAGACGGCGGCGCTTTTTGTGCCGCCGTCTCCCCACTCGGCCCTAGGATCTCGGGGAGATGGTTCAGAGGCTAGCCTTGCGCGCCGATCTCTTCTATCGAATTGAACGTGTTCCCCAGGCGGGCGCGGCCCTTCTCGTCCCAAATCCGCGTACAGCCGCGCCGGGCCGCAGAGTGCGGCTACGAGCGGGAGGAGCGGACTAAGCAGCGCGAGTCCGGGCGGAACGACGAGTCTCACGTTCCGAGCTCGTCTACCCAGTTGACGCCTCGCTCCGGAAGCACCTCGATGGCCTCTGGAGACAACGAAGGGGTCACGACAACGAGAGGATGACGAGGCGAATGGGTGAATGCCCGAACATTTTCACGTCGCTCGGCCATCGGCAACATGCGAGGTCAGTCGATAGGGCTTTCCTCCCGGCAGCCGGATTGACTCGGGCGACAAGCCGTTCTGATCGGTCGGATAGCCGTCCCGTTCGAATCCGCGGAAGCGTTAGTCGGTCGGCGCTCAGTCGCCGTGGACTTGCTTCCAGCGGCGTGGCGCTTGGGGACATCGACGCGAGAACTCGGCAAGAGCGGCTTGGCGGTTTCGGCCATCGGGTTCGGCTTCATGGGAATTTGGCTTCGGCTACGGCCCAGCGGTCGATGACGACAGGCGATTTCGGTAATCCGAGCAGCCGTCGAACGGGGAGGAGTGGGCGACGGGCTCGTCGGCGAGATCGATCCCGATCCAGGAGCCGAGCGCGAGCTTCGGCGCTTCGCGCTGGACGGCGGAGGTGAGGAAAACGCGGTCGCCCCAGACGATCGGGCTCGAATGACCGAGCCCCGGGATCGCCGTCTTGAACCGGACGTTGGTCATGGAGCCGACGTCCCAGTGGAGCGGAAGATCCTGACCCTCGGCCACCCCGGTCGCGTTCGGCCCGCGGAAGCTCGGCCAATGGTCGGCGAAAGCGCGCTCCACGGAGAGTGCGAGAAAGACGCCGGCGAACAGCAATCGAATCCTCATGATTCTTCAATTTACCACTCTGAACCTGTCCGCGATTCCTGCGCAGGCGGGCCGGGCCAGGTCATCGCGCGAAGAAGCGGGCAAGGACGGAGCGTTCTTCGAAGGCCGCCTCCAGCCGGGGCAGATCCCAGTAGTAGTGGGCCGTAAGGGATGAAGCAAAGAAGCGCTTTCCGTCCGCCGAAACGAGGGGGTAGCGTACGTACATGCCAATCGGAATCTTCCCCAGGAGCTCCAGGCTTTCGCGATCGTAGACGCGGATCTTGCCCTCGAAGAAAGTGGGGACGAAGACCAGACCGGCGGAGGGCGCGACCGCCGCCTGCCGTCCGACGAACCCCAGCCGGCGGCGGGCGACTCTGTTTCCCGTCGCCAGGTCGTAGACCTCGAGGCCCCAGAAGCCCGAGACGAGGAGCCGGCCCTTCTGCTCGTCCACGGCGATCTCCACCCCGAGCGTCTGCGGGTAGCGACGCCTGAGCTCGAGCGTTTCGAGGTCGAACTCTCCCACCGGTTCGGTTCCCGTGCCCAGGACCAGGAGACTCCCCCGTCCCCGGTGAAGTGCGGCGCTCGTGCTCCCGCGGGCGAAGGGAGCTTTCTCGAGCACGGACTCGACCTCGCCGCTGCCGAGGTCGAGTCGACGGAAGGCGCTGGAGAAAGCGGTGATGTAATAGAGCCGGGAGGCCGCCTCGTCGTGAACCACGCGCGCCCCGCCGCGCCCACGGAGGGGATCGCGATCGACGAGCTCGGGCTGGTCCATGGGAAGCTCGATGACGTGCTCTCTCCTGAACTCGCCGTCGAGGACGGTATTCTCCATCCCGATCTGGAGCGAGTCGCCGATACAAGCGACCTGCTCCATGCGTCCATAGAACTCCTCGTCGAAGAAGCGGTGCACGCGCACGTTCGATAGATCCCGGGTATCGAACTCCTCCAGGTAGCCATCGCGGCAGGCCTCGAGATCCTTGCCGAAGCGGTCCGCCCGGCATTCGGGAACGACGGCGTAGAGGCGATGGCGGTCGGGGGCTTCGCAGAAGCTGTAGGCCATGCCGGGGGCCAGGAGCTGGCCGCCGTGCATGGGAGCGACCAGCGGGAGCGCGGCGACTCCGAGCTGGATCGCCGCGAGCGAAGCGGGGGCGAGCCAGGCGAGGTCGCGCCCCGCCACCTTTCCGCGCGAGAGGTGGATCCCCGCCAGCAAGAGCAGCCAGACGATCGTGCCCGCCCGGTCGGCGGAGTCCCGCGCCAGGACGAGCGCGCCGGCGGCGAAGCCGACCCAGGCTGCGGTGCCGAGCCACGGGCGAGCGACTCCCGCACGGGATCGCGAGAGCCCCGCAAGCAGGGCCCCGAGCAGGAGCGAGAGGGCCCCGAGGGCGGCGAGATCGGGGTTCAGGTCCAGAACCCAGGTTTCGCAGAAGAGGAGCGCCCACGCGAGCGACCGGAGCCACGGCCTGGCCGTCCAGGCACCGCCCTCCCGCGCTACGAGGCTCCGGGGCCGAACGAGGAGGAGGGCGAGCGCGATGGGCAAAGTGAGCGCCCCGATCGCCGCTCCCGCGACACCCAGGACGAAGCTGAGGAGCAGATCGAGACGGACGAGGTTACGGAAGGCTTCGTCGGCCGCCGGCGGCAGGGAGTCGACGGCGTAGTACAGGGCGCGAGTGCCGATGAGGCCGACGATTCCCGCGATCGAGACGCGCGCGACGAACCGATGAAACCGGGCGCCCCCCGTCCCCTTTTCCCTGACCATAGAGCCCGCGCGAGTCCCCAGGGGCGTCCTTTCAGGCCGGATGCGCGGGAGCGCTTCAGCCGCTCAGCTCGATGGGCGCGATAGGTACGACCTCGCGCACCCGCCGCGCCATGTCCTCCCGGAAGAGACGGTCGTCGGGGCTCATCGAGAGCACCGAGAGTCCCGCCCGGGCCTTCCGCTTGAGCTCGCCGAAGGAGCGAAGCCGGAGAGCGCTCTTAAGGAGGTAGCGCGGCCTCATGTAGAAGCTCTTGTAGCATTTCACCAGCATCTCGCGAAGCTCCTGCCGCGTGAAGTTCTCCTCCCAGACGGGAGGCTCGAATCCCGGTCGCGGATCCAGCGCGAACTCGCGCCAGACGTCGCGATCGAGGATGCCGCGCGCGAGACCCTCCTCGTAGATGGCCGTCCCCGGATAGGGGCAGAAGATGGTGAAGTGAACGTAGTTCGGCGCGAGCCTCTTGGCGAGATCGATGGAGTCCTGGATGTCGCTCGCGGTCTCCGTCTGCTGCCCGATGATGAAGTACGCGAGGGTCTCCATCCCCGCGTCGCGCGTCCAGCGGAAGGCGTTCTCCACCCGCTCCACCGAGTGGTTCTTCTGGATCACCCGGATCATGCGATCGTTGCCGCTCTCGACACCGTAGTGCACCCGGTCGCACCCGGCATCGGCCATGGCCCTCAGCAGATCGGAAGTGACGGTGTTCACGTGAGCGCGGACGTCCCAGGTGAAGCGCAGGCGGCGCCTCTTGATCTCCTCGCAGAGCTCGTACACGCGATCCCGGCGCACCGTGAAGGTGTCGTCGTAGATGAAGGCCTCGCGGATTCCCATCTCGGCGCAAAGCTCCATCTCGTCCGCCACGTGGGCGGCCGAACGGAACCGGAATCCCGAGAGCACGGGCGAGTAGGGGCGGTCGCAGAACGTGCAGCGATAGGGACAGCCCCGGCTGGTGAACATCGTGGTCACGCGATTGCTGCGGCCGAGAAGCGACGTGTAGTCGTCGAGACGCAGCTTCTGCCGCGCGGGAAATCCGAGGCCGTCGAGGTCGCTCGCGCTCGGGGCGATGCCGTTGTTCACCGGGAGACCCCTCTCGTCCCGGTAGACCAGGCCCTTGACCGTCGGCCACAGGTCGGGATCGTGGAGCTTCGTGAGGAAATCGGCGAAGGCGATCTCCCCCTCTCCGAGGAGGAGAAAGTCCACTTCGGGCCGGGAGATGGTCTCCTCGGGGTAGAGGTGGACGTGCGGGCCGCCGAGGACGATCTTCGCCTCGGGACGCACGTGGCGAACGGCCTGGCACGTCAGGAAGACGTCGACCAGGGTGAAGGTCATGGCGGTGACACCGACGACGTCGAACCTCCTCGCCGCGAGCTGGTGCTGGAGCTCGGTGTAGTCCCAGCCGCGCGGCTGCGCGTCGAGGACCTCGACCTGATGCGGCGTATGGGCTTCGACGTATCCCGCGAGCTGGAGGAGACCGAGGGGAGGATTGAACCCCCGGTGTTTCTCGATGATGGCGGGGTTCTTCCCGATGAGCTCGTTGAACCGCGGTGGGTTCACGAGCAGTACCCGCAGTGCCGGCCTTTCGCTCATACGTCGAAGACCGCCACGTGATAGAAGCCGAGCGGATGGGGCGCGTCCAGGAACCGAAGAAGCCGAAGGGCCGACACGGGGGTCTTGTTCGGCACCACCGCCCCCTGGGTAGCGAAGGCGCGGAGCCGCAGATTCGCGAGGTCTCCGAGCTCGCGCGTGTACCGCGCGGTGAACTTGAGGGTCCCGCGCTCTCCCGGGGCGACGGCGCCGAAGAGCGCCATGAGCGGATTCGAGGCGTTGGGCTCGATGAGGACCACGTGCCGGCGCGCGACCCGGGCCATCTCGCGAACGGCGTCGACGGGGGAGTCGAGGTGGTGGAGCAGATTCGCGCACAAGGCGACGTCGTAGGAACCCTCTCGAAAAGGAAGGCTCTCTGCCCGGGCCTGCACCTTCCGCGCGGTCGAAGTCGGGCCGGCTCTCAGCATGTTCCGGGAGAGATCGAGTGTCGTCAGACGGAACCAGCCCTCGAGCCTCCGGCTCAAGAACCCGTTTCCCGCTCCCACCTCCAGCAGGCTGAGCTCGAAGGGCGCGGCGTCGAGCGCCCGGCGCACGAGCTCGACCTTGGGGCTCGAGAAGGCGATGACCACCGGGTGGTCCGCCGGTCTCCGATGGAGCGCGGCGCCGTCCCAGTGAGCCCGATCCCCTTCGCTTCTCACGATGCCTCGAGACGCGCCTTGTTCCCGAAACGCGGCCTTCCCGCGTTGGGACTGAGGTGCTTGTGCCACAGGTCCAAGGCGCCGAGACGGTAGAGCGCGTAGCCGATCGGTCCGGGAAGGTTGGCGAAATCCATGAAGCGCAGGTGGGCGGCGGCGCGCCGCAGGAGCGAAAGCGCGCGAAGGCTGCGGTGCAGGTTGGGGTACAGGGGCTGCGCCTCGCTCGCGGGCCGCGCCTTCGAGAGAAGCCATCCGAAGAACCGCTCCGGAGGTTTTACCAGGCACAAGAGATAGAGAACCGCGTTCGCGAGCGTGGGAGCGAGCCTCTTGAAGTTCCTTCCGGCCTCTCCGGGCTCGACCCCGAGCTCCTGGAACTGCCGGGCGAGCGCGGTGTTGGGCATCACGTGAAGCGAGAAGACGTTGAGCGTGAAAGGCCGCGGCAGATCGTACACGAGCCGGAGCGTCGCCCGCACGTCCTCGGCGGTCTCGATGGGATTGTCGGTGATGATGTCGTAGGCGGGCGGGATCATCACCCGGTGGAAGCGATGGACGACCTCGGCCGAGCTCAGCACTTTCGGGGGAAGCGCCGGCCGCTCGTAGAAACGGAGCATGCGCTCGCTCCCGGACTGGATGCCCATGCGGATGCGGATGAGACCGGCGGCGGTCAAGACTTCGAGCTTCTCCTGTCGGACGTAGCTCGGGATCACGCCCGTCACCGTGAAAGGCACTCCCACCGTTTCGCGGTACTGGCGCGCGAACTCCTCGATGAGCGGAAGCGGCAGGGCCATGAAGCTGTCGTCGTCGAAAACGATCGAGCGGACGTGTGGATGTCGGTCCCTGACGCCCCGGAGCTCCCGCATGAGGGCTGGAACGGGCGAGTGGCGTATCTTCTGATAGGCGGGGTCGTTCTCGATGAACTTGGTGTTGCCGCAGAACGTGCAGTGGAACGGGCAGCCGATGGACCAGACGGTTCGGTAGGAGAGGCCGTTGAATTTCAGGTAGTGGCGAAGGGCCATCGGCACGAAGCCGCGTCCCGGCTCGAAGATCCGCTCCCCGGGATCCCCGTAGACGGGAGAGGGGTAGGCGCCCAGCTCCTCGTTCGTGAGCAGGGGGAGAAAGCCGTTCCGGACGACGTCGCCGCCCCTGCGGAACCAGAAGTTCGGCGTGCCGAAGGGATCGCGGCCGGTTCCCAGAGCCTCCAGAAGCTGCGCGAACGCGACTTCGCCCTCGCCGGTGCAGACGGCGTCCGCGTGCTCGATCGCCGACTCCGGGTCCAGAATCCCGTGACAGCCGCCCCAAACGACGTAGGTGCGGGGGCTCACCCGCCGAAGGTGGGCGATGATTCCCTGGACCGTCCCCGAGTGGATGCTCATCGAGGAGAAACCCACGACGTCGGCGCCGTCGAGGCTCCAGGCAATCTCCTCCGCAGCCCGTTCCCCTCTCCCCGCGTTCGACGGGAAGAGGTGCTCGCGGAGGCTCCGGCGGCCGGGAGCGACATAGCGGATCGCGGCGTCGGGATGGAGGCTCTTCACGAGCGCCGCCATCTTCCGGAAGCCGATGGAGACGATGCCGTCCTCGACGTTGACGAGAGCGATTTTCATGGCTTCTCGATGCGCCACCGGCAGAAGTTGGGGGGGATTCGCCGGCTCCCTGCGGGGTTAGCTTACGTTCGACGCCGCCTCGAGCGCAAGGGAGCGGGGGTCAGCGCATCCAGGTGCGGGCTCCGATGCGGGCGATCTGATCCGACAGCAGACCCAGCGACCAGACGATGGCGGCTCCGAGAAAACCCATCACGGCGGAATCCGAAATGTTCTCCTGGAAGAGATCGTAGACGAGCTTTCCCGATCCGATCAGGAACAGGACCATGCCGAGGGGAAGGAACACCCTCAGGGGATTGAAGTAAACGATGGAGCGCAGGACCAGCAGCACGAACTCGAAGGTATGCGCCGCTCGGAGCTTCGATCGGCCGACCCGCGGGCGATAGTCGATGGGATGGTAGCGGACCGGGGCGCCGCTGCAGAGGGCGGCGAGGGTGATCGAGGTCGTGAAGGAGAATCCGTCCGGAAGGACGTGGGCGAAACGCTCCACCAGCCGGCGCTGGATGACCCGCATCCCGGAATTGAGATCGGGAATGGGACGGCCCGAAAGGTAGCCGGCGAGCTTCCTCAGGAACCACTTCGCGGGCCGGCGCAGCCCGGGAACGTGCACGTCCCGGCCCGTCCTCGCGCCCACGACCATGTCGTAGTTCGCCGCGAAGGCGAGAAGCTCGGGCAGCGCCGCCGCGGGGTAGGTCCCGTCTCCGTCGAGGAGGACGATCGTGTCGTGCGCCGCGCGGGCGACGCCCGACTTGATCGCGGCGCCGTAGCCGCGGTTCTCCGGGTGGGAGAAAACGCGCGCGCCGACCTCCCGGGCGCGGGACGCCGTCTGGTCCTTCGAGCCGTCGTCGACGACCAGCACCTCGTGGGGGATGGACGCCGCCGAGAGAGCGGCGATCACCTCCCGGACGGTGGCCGGGATGCCGTCCTCCTCGTCGAGGGCGGGAACGACGACGCTGACGGGCGCCACCGCTACAGGCCCGGCTCGCTCCTTTTGATGACCTTCCATTCCTCCATTACCTCGGCTGTACCGCCGACCTCGCCCACCACGTCGTCGAGAACGACCGAGATCCACGGGTCGGACTCCCCCGAAGGCGCCGTCGGCCCCAGCGCCAGTGCCACCGGCCTCTCGCCGGCGTACACGAGATAGGCATCCCAGCCTCCGACCGGAGAAGACCGCTTCTGGAGAGCGGCGGGTCCCGGCCCCACGGCCCGCCGGATGACTTCGTAGTCGGCCCAGAGGAAGCGCTCCGCCGCGCTTTCGCCCCTGCCCTCGAAGACCCGGAGCAGGAAGGCCCCGAGCTCGGCAGCGTTTCCATCCACCGCGTCGAGCTTCTGCCAGATGCCGAAGTACTCGCGCGAGAACGCCTCTTCGCCGCGCACCACCCGTTCGCCGTCCGGAGACACGCTGTGGAAGTGCGTCTCGTCCTTCCAGTAGAGAGTCTCTTCGCCCTGGCCGGCGCCCGGACCATACCGCAGGTGAAACGCCACGGGAAGCTCGGGCCGGCGCAGCTCTCCGTCGAATGGGGCGAGGGCCTCGTCGGGGGGGCGCATCTCGCCCCTCAGGATCTCGTCCTCGCGGGCGCGATAGGCGGCATCGGCGCGCTCGTCGATCCAGCGGTGGAAGCGGCGGAGGGAAAGGCGGGCAAGGCTTCCGCCGAGGTGCTGGGGCCCCGCCGTTCGTCCCGTTCCCAGGCGACGCAGGTCCTCCGCCGGCCCGTAGAGGACGAACGCCGCCCCATCCTCGAGCTCCGCCGTCCGCTTCTGGATGTCGAGAGGTCCGTACACGTGATGGACGGCTCGCTCCGCAAGCGCGATCCGCTGGGGGAGGATCTCGATCTCGGTCGCGGGGGAGAAGATCCGGTCCGAGGGCTGCGTGTTTTCGCGAAGGAACCGCGCTTCCAGCGTCCAGTCGAGTCTCGGCTCGGGAAAGTACCGCCGGTAGCCGCTCTGCGACGGCCATATCGATACGAAAGCGAAGGCGCCGTAGGCGGTCCAGGCCGCGGTCCTCATCCATCGGTTGTGAATTCCGGCGACGGCGATCGGTGTGAGAAAGGTCCATGCCAGGGCGATGTAAGGAACGTACTGCATGGCGGCGACCGTATGCACCGACTGGTGGGGAGAGAGGACGAAGGTGAAGAGCAGGCCGGGGAGGAGCAGGTCGAGAAGGATCCCCCGCGCCGCCTCGGGGATGCCAGCGCTTTTCCGGCGGCGGACGAGCCTGCTGAGCGCGAGGCCGATGCAGAAGAACCCGAGAATACCGAAGGCGTCGTAGAAATGCCCGGCGAAGTAGGCGACGAGGAACCACACGCGCGTGGCGAGAAAGAACCCGAGGCCCCCGCCCTGCGTGCCGAAGGTCCAGGTCAGGGCGCGATCGATCATGATCCCGATGTGGCCGTTGACGAGGAACAGAAACATCAGCACCAGCAGGGCAGCGAGGTACGGCCTGCGGAGGGTCCTCTTCCAGGGTTCCGATGTCGGGGCGAGGCCTCGCCACGACCGCAGCGCCCGCGCCGCCAGGAAATAAGGAACGAGGAGCCAGAACAGGAAGTCGGTGAACGTCCCCGCGAACACGGAGATTCCCACCGCGCGATCCACCGCCCGTCGCCCCCGCTCCGTCGGAAACGAGTCGCGGAGGCGCCTTCCGGCGACGGCGATCAGAAGGAGCGGCAGGACGGTGAAGTACTGACACGAGAGGTTCTGCCCCCAGAAAAGAATCGGCGGAAACAGGAGGGAGAACAGGCCGCAGTGGAGAGCGACGAGGATCGGCCAGCGCAAGCTTTCGGGCTTCGCGAGGGCGGCGAGGTAGTAGGCGAGAAACGCGAGCAATAGAGCGAGCGCGAGGTGGATGGCCAGGTTCGCCTGCATGATCCGAACGAGCGTCGGCTCCGCGCCGAGAGCTTCGAGCGCGTAGTGGACTAGGATGGGGTGGCCCGGGAGAGCCCACTTCGTGAGCCGGTTGTCGCCCTCGTACTCCTCTGTCGGCGGCGATACGACGAGAGCGAACGACGAGGCCAAGGCGCCGTCCCGATGCCAGGTGCGAAGCCATCGGAGCGCCTGCGCGGTCACGTAGGAGTCGCCGTCCGCGAGAAACCCGCGCCAGGGCGACCTCATGACGACCGTGGCGAGAAACGCCACGAAGAGCACCGCACCGATGCCGACGAGTCGGCGTCTCGCCCCGGGATCGCGCATCGCCGCGGGGCCGGTCGCGTCGTTAGAAGGGAGGGGCGCGGGCGAAGCCTCCGGGAGCACGCCGTCAGGACCGGGGGGAACGCTCCGCTCGCCCGAGGGCCCAGACGGCGTTGACGGTTCCTCGACCAGGACGTCCCTCCCCTCCGGGGTATCGCTCATCCTCTTTCGACCTCGGGCAGGCCGGAGACCGCCGCCCGGATCGGACGAGGTACGAACGCCCGATCGTTGATCAGGCTCCTCACGGCCGCCCGCGACCGCCGGGGAGACTCTTCTATCCCAGATGCAGGGCGCCGGGCAAGCCGTCACGTCCTCTGGGATCTGCGTGATGACGCGGGCGAGGACTCGAGGGCGTCGATTCTTTCGAGCGGTGGGAAAGGCTCGCTCGGGCCGTCGTGAGAGGATTTGGGCGCGTAGAGGTTTCCCTCCCATCGCTGACAACCCGATATAATCGTTGCGCCATGCGAAGAGACTCTCCGTTGCCGCCGGCGGCCGCGGCGGTCCTGTTTTCGGTGGCCATCCCCCAAGCGCAGAGGACCCCCAGTCCAGTGCTCGCGAAATCTGCCGTCACCTTCAGCGGGTCGGCGCCGAAGGACGTGTATGTCGCACTCGGGAAGCTCGTCCTCGAGCGTCTCTAGAACTTGCCGCTCACTTCCCGCCCTCGTCGGACTGATGTGCGCGGTCGGGCTCGCTCGCCCGCAGTCGCCGCCTTCGCCACCCGCGGTTCCGGACGCCCGGCGCTGGTGTGAACAGATTCCGCGGCCCGCGAACACCGCGTTCCAACGGGTGGCCGAGTCCACCGAATGGTTCGATGTCTACCGGGTCGAGGACGGCGTCTACGCCTTCGTCGAGGCGAAGCAATTCCAGGAAGCGATCTCGTACCTGATCGCAGGGACGACGAGGGCCGTGATGTTCGACACCGGCATCGGCCTGGTGCCGATCCGACCCGTGGTCGAACGGCTGACCGCGCTCCCGGTCGACGTCGTCAACTCCCACACCCACTACGATCACGTCGGTGGCAACGCCGAGTTCGACCGGATCCTGGCGGTGTCGACTCCGTACACCGAAGCGAATCAGGCCGGGTTCCCTCATAGTGAGCTCGAAGGAGAGGTCGCGCCGACGAGTTTCTGCTCCGGACCCCCGAGTGGCGCCGATACGGCCGCGTTCCACACCCGTCCGTGGCGGCCTACCCGCACCATCGCCGACGGCGACCGCCTCGATCTCGGTGGCCGCGCTCTCGAGGTGCTCCACGTGCCCGGCCACACCCCCGATGCCCTGGCGCTCCTCGATCGGGACCGCGGCCTGCTGTTCACCGGCGACTCCTACTACGACGGGACCATCTGGCTCTTCGTTCCCGAAACGGACTACGACGCCTACGACCGATCGATGACCCGGCTCGTCGCGCTCGCGCCCGCGCTGAGGCGACTGCTTCCCGCCCACGCCGCCATCTCGGCGGATCCGGCGAACCTGGAGCGAGCGCTGGAGGCGTTTCGGCGAGTGCGGAAAGGCGAGGTGACTGGCATGGACCAAGGGGACCAGCGTCGATTCTTCCGCTTCAGCCCGTTCTCGATACTGACGTCGGTGCCGCTGCTCGAGGGGCGCCAGGGCGACCGAACCAAAGGCGGGTCGGGGCTATCGGTCTGGCGTTAGAGAGCCGCGCTCCGATGGTATGCTCCTCCGGCCGTACGCCTATTAACAGCGACCATGCCGAATACACGCCTTGCGGTTTTGGTGAGCTTCCTTGCCCTTGCCGGCTGCGGCGGACGCATTCCCGAGGTCCTCGTCGCCGACACCCTCCTCATCAACGGAAACGTCATCACAGTCGATGCCGAGGACCGAATCGTCCAGGCGCTCGCCATCAAGAACGGACGGATCCTCGCCGTTGGGACCGACGCCGAGATCCGAAGGCTCGCGGGAAAGCACACTCGCGTCATCGATCTCACGGGGCGCACCGCCACCCCCGGGCTTCTCGATGCCCACTGTCATTTCGCAGCAGGCGGAACCAACATGCTCGAGGTCTCCGACCTCTCCTACCCCAAGGTGAAGAGCATCAAAGACGTCCTCGACGACGTGGAAGAACAGGTCGAAGGCAGAACCGGGGGGGAGTGGGTGGAGGGCCGCGGCTGGGACGAGGGAAAGCTCGATGAGCGGCGGTACATCTACTCCTCCGATCTCGATCCTCTTTCGCGGGAGAACCCGGTGTGGCTCACGCACACCATGGGCCACTACGGCGTCGCCAATAGCCTCGCGCTCGAGCTCGCGCACGTCGACAGGAACACGCCCGATCCTCCGGGCGGGACCATCGACCGCTATCCGGACGGCACCCCCACCGGTGTCCTGAAGGAAAGGGCCCAGCGTCTCGTCACCCGGCTCATCCCCGAGCCCTCGGTCGAACAGATCCAGAAAGGCATCGAGCACATCGCGAAGGAGTTCCACAAGGAAGGGATGACCGGGCTCAAGGATCCGGGCATTCTCGAGCCGCAGTGGGAGGCCTATCAAAGGGCGCTCGCCGCCGGGAATCTCCCCGTGCGGGTGTTCGTCCTGTGGCGGGGGGGAAACACGCTCGAAGAATCGGAAGCCCTCGCTACGCGCATCGGCTCTTTCACCAAGCCGTACCGGACAACGGGAGACGACCGTCTGATCTCGGGCGGAATCAAGCTCATGATCGACGGAAGCGGCGGCGCCCGGACCGCATGGCTCTACGAGCCCTGGAACAAGGACTACACGTCAATCGACGAAGGCAACTACGGCTACCCCGTGATCGATCCCGACGTGCTGAGAAGCCAGATCCAGATGTTTCACAACGCGGGGTTCCACGTGAGCGTTCATTCCATTGGAGACCGGGGCATCGACTGGGTAGTCGACTCCTACGCGATGGCTCTCGAAGCAAGGCCGCAGAAGGGCCTGCGCCACGGGATCAGCCACGCCAACATCCCGACGGATCGCGCGATCGACACCATGGCGAGACTGGAAGTGGAGTTCGATGCCGCCTATCCGGAGCCATCGGCCCCCTTCATGTGGTGGATCGGCGACACCTACTCGGGCAACTTCGGCCCCGAACGGTCGAAGCGCCTCAATCCGTTCAAGACCTTCGTCGCGAAGAACATCCGATGGGCGGGCGCGTCGGATTTCTTCGTGACGCCTTTTCCCGCGCGCTTCGGCATCTGGGCTTCGGTCGCGCGAAAGCCGGCACTCGGGATCTACGACAAGGACCCGTTTGGAAGTGACGAAGCCGTCGACGTCCGGACCGCACTTCGCTCCTACACGATCTGGAGCGCGCACCAGATGTTCCTCGAGGACGAGATCGGCTCTCTCGAGCCGGGAAAGTACGCGGATATCGCCGTCTGGGACAAGAACCTCTACGAGATCCCGACTGAGGAGCTCGAGACGATCCAGTGCCAGATGACCCTGTTTCAGGGTGATGTGGTCTTCGAAAGATAAGACGCGGCGTTTCGCCCCGGCATGGTGGCCCGTTGGCCTGCGAGGCGCTCGGGAAGCTCGACCTGACGCACAACGTGTGCGCTTCCGATCCCGACCGCTGCGCTTTCTTCTCATTTCTCCCCGGCAACCCTATTCAGAGCGAAGATCGAGGGCGGCGGCCTTCTTGTCGGTGCTGGAACCTTGGCGGAATGCCGGGAATGTCACCAGGCGCTTGCCGAGCTTCCCGCGCTCCTGCCGCGCGCTGCCCGCGCGCTCGCCCACTGCCAACAGGCGAGAGACAATCTCCAAGCCGCGATCGCGGCCCTCGATACGTTCCTCGCCGGCGACGGCCATCTCCCCGCACCGTTCAATAGCCTGGCGGCCCGTCCTCCGTCCGCCATCGAAGCGGCCCAGGTGGCCCGCGATGCCATGAACGGCGTCCTCACCGAATTCGCGAACCGCAGCGCGCCCTGTCGCCATGACAACCTGGTCGCGAGCTGCGAGGAGTGCACGGTACCCGGCGAGATTCCGGCGCTGGTTCCCTCGGGGGTCGTGACGGTCGAACGAAGCCGGCAACACCTGGGCCGCCTCGCCACCGCCTTCCGCTCCGCCTCCCGCGAGACGACCGACCCTGCGTGGCGCGCGAGGTACGACGCGCTCGCGAGCCGCTTGAGCGGGCTGCCGGCGGAACGCGTACTCGACGTGACCGCTCCAGCGGGCGAGGCTCTCAGCCAGCGCTTCGTGGCGGTGCGTCCCTCGAGCGCGCCCGACGACCGCCGATCGCCCCTCGCCGTGGTACTGACCGTCATCGGAAGCCGCCGCTGTCCGCCCGAGCTGAACCCGGCCGACCGGCGCTTGCTCGACGAGGCGCTCGAGACATTCAAGAACACGCTCGCTCCGGTACGATGCCCGACCTGCCCGCCGCCGCGCTGAGGGAACAAGGGAGCCATTTGCACGAGACACGAGCTCAACTTCGAGCTCAGCGAGTCTCTGAGCGCGCTCGACTGGACTCGATTCCTCGAGCTCGCTCATTAGCTTGCTGATGCGCGCTCGTTCCTCGCTCGCGCGCTCGTCGGCCCATTTCCCCAAGGGCTCCCCCTTCGGGAGCGCCCTGTCCTGCGCTCAACGCAGAGGTTCCGGTCTAGGCCAGGCGCGACGGCTTCTCGCGCGGCCGCGCGGAATCCGTGAAGTCAAGGCTGATAGGGACGATTCTCCGAGAGCACCCGGAAGCCCTGCTCGTCGAAATGGCTATCGAAAGCGAATGCCTGTTCGATACCCTTTTCTCGCATGACTTCGAAGCTCGTCCAATCCGTGAGGCTGACTCCTCGCTTGCCCGCCGCGAGCAGTGCGGCCATCGCCCGCTGGTAGAGCGCTCCGGTGATCCATTCGATCTCGAGCGCCGGAGCAATCATCCGTTCGAACGTTCTCACCGCTCCGATCCCGATGCGCGATTGAAGCAGGGCCACGGTCTCTTGGAGCACATAGGACGACGAGATCCACCTCGCGTCGGAGTCCGCTAATGACTCAAGGAGCGCCTTCGCCTCCGCGTGGCGATCGTCTTCCGCGACAAGATACGCATAGATGGCGGAGGTATCGGCGAACACGGCGCTCACTTTCGGTAGACCTCGGCGAGGTACGTGTCATGGTGGACCGCAACGTCCCCCTTGACTTCCGGATCGTGGCAGCTCCCGGCCGCCCTCATCATCCGCTGCCGGACTTCGCGTCGATCCGCCGTGATGAGAAGATGCTCCACACTCTCCCGAACGAGCTGAGAGATCGATTGCGAACGGGCCGCGGCCAGCGCTTTCAGCCGCTCGTACTGCTCCTCTTCGATCTGAACTTGGGTGCGCACCATGCCATCATGTTAGCATTAGGCTGCCACTATTACAACACACCGGAATGCGGTGGACGTTTCCCGCGCGCGGCGAAGTCGAAGCTTCTCGAGCGTTTCCTGGAGCCGGCGCGCGGCGCCGTGACGGGCCGGGGACGTTTCCTGGATCGACGAAAAGCGCGCTACTCCTTCCCGCGGGGCGCCATCCCGTACAACCACGCGAGCGCCACCCAGTACGTCGCGGGGATGAGCGTGAAGAGCACTCCGTAGTTCTCGTCCGTCGCCGTCAGAACATATCCCACGATCTGGGTCATGAACATCCCGCCCACGGAGGCGACCATGCTTCCGAACCCGAACACCGACGCCAGGATCGACCGGGGAGTCACGTCCGCGAGGAGGCCGTACATGTTGGTGATCCAGGATTGGTGCGCGCCGAGGGCGATCGAGAGGGCGGCCACGGCCACCCACAGGCTCCCGGCGCGGGACGCGAAGACGATGGGGCTCAGGCAGAGGGCGGAGAGAAGCATCGCGACGAGGCGCGCCTTGACGGGCGCCGTACCGCGCGCGATGAAGTAAGAGGATAGACCTCCGCCCGCGATCCCTCCCAGATCCGCGCTCAGATAAATGACGATGAGAGGAAGGCCGATCTGGTCGAGGCTGATGCCGAGCTGGTACTGCCGGTTCAGAAACGGGGGAAGCCAGAACAGATAGAACCAGAACACGGGCACGGTCAGCGTGTAGGCGATGGTGAAAGCCCAGGTGACGCGAAGACCGACCACGCGCGAGTACGGAAGGGCCGATGGCTCGGGCTCCGCTTCCTTTTGCACGTACGCCAGTTCCTCCGGGCTCACGTGCGGATGGTCCTCGGGGTCGTGGTAGCGCTTCAGCCAGACCGCGAGCCAGAGGAAGCCGAGCGCCGAAGTCGCGAAGAACGCCGCCTGCCAGCCCCAGGCGTGGAGCAAGGAGGGCAGGATCGCGGGCGTGAGCATCGCGCCCACCGTGGCCCCCGCGTTGAAGATGCCGGCGGCGAGAGCGCGCTCTCCCGGAGGAAACCACAGGCGCGCGGTCTTGACGCAGGCCGGGAAGTTCGCGGCTTCCGTGATTCCGAGAAAGAAGCGGCAGATCATGAAGCCGGAGGCCGTGGCCGCGAGACCGTGGGCTGCGGCCGCGAGGCTCCAGAGACAAACGGCGAGCGCGAAGGCGCGCTTCACGCCGATCCTGTCGATGAACCACCCCTGGGCCACGAATCCGATGGCGTAGCCGACCTGGAACCAGAAATTGATGTTGGCGTAGTCGAGGGCGGTCCAGCCCATCGCCTCCGCCAGGATGGGCTCGAGGACCCCGAGAGAGGCGCGATCGATGTAGTTGATGGCGGTGGCGAGGAAGAGGAGGGCCACCATGGCCCAGCGCACCCTGCCAATGCGAACGGGTTGAGTCGCCACGAGAGCGGCTCAGCTTATGCCGAAAGGCGAATCGACCGCATCCTTCCCGCGGCCGTCTTTGCGCTCTGCCGCTCTCGGAACGACGCCGGGACGAGGGGAGTGGGCAGAGCTCCCTACGTCGAACCAAAGGCCGGGTGTTTCTAAGGAGCGCGGCTCAGATCGGTGAAGCTCGGGGGCGGGCATTCTGGTCGAGGTGGTCGAGAGAGGACCTGCCAGATGAGCTTGGGATGCCGCTCCAGCGCCGCGACGAGGGCATCCTGGGCGAGCTCGATCGAGCGCTCGCTTTCCTGGCTCGGCGACCGCCTCCACTATGGCTTGACATTGGTGCTACAAAAATGTAGATTTTCCATTGTGAGTTAATAATGGCGAAGGATACCCAGATTTCAGCCCAGATCTCCATGACGACGCGCGAGCTCATGGAGAAGCACGTCCGCCGGACCGGGGTGAAGAAGGGCCATCTGGTCGAGCAGGCGATCCTGCACCACCTCCATGCCCTCGACCAGCTGCCCGAGGAGTACATCATTCACCCCCGCATCGTCGTCTCGCGGAAGACAGCCGAGGAAATGCTCCGTCAGGCCGAGTCGGCCGAGCCCACGCCTGCGCTCCGCGAACTGATGCGTGGTGGAAATTAGGGCCCTTCGGCGGACGGACGACCGCTCGGCATTCCAGTCTGGCGATGAGTCCCTCGATCGATTCTTCCACCGGTACGCGGGCCAGAACCAGTTCAAACACTACCTCGGCGTGACGTATGTCGCTGTCGACGCCAGCCGCATCCTCGGCTTCGCTACCGTGGCGCCGCGGCACGTCGATATCGAGGACCTGGCCGAGCGCACGCGGAAGAAACTCCCCCGCTACCCCTTGCCAGTGCTCGGGCTCGCGCGTCTCGCCGTCGACAAGTCGGCGCGATCGATGGGGTTGGGCGCGCAACTCCTGCGTTTCGTGCTCGAGCTCGCCGCGAAGATGGCCGACGAGGTTGGCTGCACGGGCGTGGTCGTCGACGCGAAGCCGGGCGCTGTAGACTTCTACGCAAAGTACGGCTTCACTCCCTTCGAGCAGCTCGAGGGCCATTCTGAAGCGCGGCCGCGACCGACGGCGATGTGGCTTCCGATTCAGGCGATCAAGTCCGCGGGCGAATCGGAGTAGGACCGCCTCGGTCTGGTCTGTCAGCTGAGAGTGGGCGACTACCCACGGTGCGCTTCCCTCCGGAGTATCGAATGCGACAACCTTTCGAGCTCGGCTTCAGCCCGGAAGCATCGAGCAGCACGCCGGATTTCACGAGCTCCTCGTGATAGGTCGCCATCGCCGCGATGAGTTTCTCTTCCGGCATCACCGCCGCTTCCGTATCCTTGTTGGCCTTGACGAGGATCATGAATCGCATCGTCGATCTCCCTCTACTTCTTCGCCGCCGATTGCGCGCGCAGGCGCTCCTCCTGCTCGCGCAGCTCCGGCGTGACCGCGGGACCGAAGTCATCGAGCTCGAAAACCGGCCGGATCTCGACGTCCGTTTCCGTTCTCTGAGGGTTGGGGCAACGCTTGACCCATTCGATCGCCTCTTCCATCGATTTCACCTGCCAGATCCAGAAGCCGGCGATGAGCTCCTTCGTCTCGGCGAAAGGCCCGTCGATCACCGTCCGTTTCGCTCCCGAGAACCGGACACGGGCGCCCTTGGAGCTCGGATGGAGCCCCTCGCCCGCGAGCAGCATGCCGGCCTTCGCCAGTTCTTCGTTGAACCTCCCCATCTCGGTGAGGATCTTCTCGTCCGGGAGAACCCCCGCCTCGGAATCTTCGGAGGCCTTGATGATGACCATGACTCGCATCGTTGACGTCTCCTTCTAAACGTCACGTCGAACGGCACCGATGAGGATCGACAGATTCCGCGCCTTTATTTTTCCCGAACCAGGGCGTCCAGCTTGTCGAGGCAGAGACGCCAGCCTTCCGTATTGCGCTCCCGGTCCTCGGGGGTCCGCAGCTGGTCCTGCCGCAACGTGAGCTCCGTCGAGCGCGGCCCCGTCTCACGGAAATCCACCGTGAGAAGCGTCGAGTAAGGGCCGTCGGCGGAGTACTTTCCCTCGTAGACCCAGGTCTTTACCAGCCGCTTTCCCGGAACGATCTCGCGATACTCGCCGTGGGTGAGATGCCGGTCGCCGTCGGCGTCGACCACCACGATGCGGTAGCGACCGCCCGGGCGCGCATCCGCGCTCGCTTCGAGGACCTCGCAGGGGGACGGGGCGAGCCACCGGCGGAGAAGCGCCGGGTTCGTCCAGGCGGCGAAGACCTCGGCGACGGGGGAGGCAAACCTGCGCACGATCGTGACCGAAGCCGCGGCGATCATGATCGCGCCGCCATCTGATGGATCTGGATGAGATTGCCGCAGGTATCTTCGAAAACCGCGACCGCTACCGGACCCGCGTTCGCCGGCTTCGTCCGGAAAACCACGCCCCGCGCGATCAGCCGCTCGTACTCCTTCTGAATGTCTTCGACCTCGAAGGAGGTCGCCGGGATGCCGTCCGCGACCAGGGCGCTCTTGAACGGCTTGGCGGCGGGGTGCTGGTCGGGCTCGAGAAGCAGCTGCACGCCGTCGGGAGCCTCGGGCGAGACCAGGGTGAGCCATCGCCCCGCCCCTCCCGGGAGCTCCATGTCCACTTTTTTCGAGAATCCCAGGACCCCCGTGTAGAACTCGAGGGCCTTCGCCTGGTCGTCCACGAGCACGCTAGTCATCGTGATCTTCATCGTTCCCTCCGGGAGCCAGCAACGAATCGAGCGCATCGAGCCGCTCGTTCCAGAATCGTTGATAGAAGGCGATCCACTTCTGTGCCTTCGCGAGCCTCGCGGCTTCGAGCCGGCAGTGATGGTTTCGGCCGCGCACCGTCCGCCGCACCAGGCCGGCGCGCTCCAGGACCTTGACGTGCTTCGAGGCGGCGGCGAGGGACATGCGGAACGGCTTCGCCAGCTCTCCTACGCTCCGCTGGCCCTTCGCGAGGCGGCGGAGCATCGCGCGGCGGGTGGGATCTCCCAGCGCCCGGAAAACCGCGCTCAGCGCATCGGGAGGATCCTCAACCATGTGGTTGACGATAGCGCTACCGACCCGGATAGTCAACCATTTGGTTGTATGTCGGTCGGCCTGCCGGCACGAGGCACCCGGACGGGGAGCTGCAGAAACTCCCCGTAGCGCTCGGCCGCGGACGCGAGAGCGCGGGCGTCTTCACGGCTCAGGCGGCGGTACGGAACCGACTCCACCAGAACGGAGTCCTTCTTCAACGTTCGCTTCCATCTGCCGGCGAGCCGGCCGTCGATGACGAAGTGGTGCAGGAAGACGTCTCCGCGCCAGGGGCCGACCACTGGACCGCGGTCCTTGTATGCGACCAGGTACTCGTCAAAATTGGGAAGCAGGTGCGCGGTCGCTGAGGCCCTGGGTGACCGGACCTTCGTGGCGAGGGACCAGCATTTCCGGCCGCCGATCACTTCCTCGTCGAGGGCAGGCGCGACCGCCTCGATCCCCGCCTTCGCGTCCCGCACGGTGAGTCCCGACCACCAAGCGTAATCCCGGAGCGTCGCCGGTCCGTGGCTCGTGAAGTAGCGCCTTGCGAGCTCGGCGAGGGCCTCGTCGCGAGGAAGCGTCCGGGCGGAAGGCGCCCGCTCCTCGAGCAGGGCGTAGGTGAACTCTTTGCCGCGGCGAGGGCCGCTCACCACGATGCCCTCGAGCTCCGCGTCGATCATCAACGCGGCGAGCCGTAGGCCCTGGGCGGCGATGCCTTCGCGCCGGAGCATGGACGCGAGCTCCGAACGGGTGCGCGCCCTTCCGCCCCGGAGCGCGCGCTCGAGCGCCTTTCGACTACGGCGAAAGACGGAAGCGGAAAGCTCGCACAGTCGATAGGCGTAGGCGTTCGCGGCATGGATTCGAGGGGCGGTGAGAGCCAGCATCCACCGGATATCGGCCGAAGTGACGAAGTGCCAGGTCGGCCGCAGAAGGTGCGTACGGAGTATCGTTCCCTCGTCGAAGGCGCGATCGACGCCCGCGCCGGTGAGACCCTTCGCCCGCAGGCCGATCGCCCACCCGGCTCCCGAATAGTCCTGAGCCTGCACCGCGCCCGACCATCGAACGACCTCGGCCGGACTTCGAAACTCGGAACGATCGAGTCGGTGGTTGCGAAGTCGACGGCGAATGAGATCCATGTCTCAGGACTCGGCGATACGACCCGCGAGGGCGCGGGCGGCGGCGATGGAGTCGGGGATCCCGACGCCGCGGAGCCCGCTTCCGAGGACGAAGAGGCCGGGCGCGTCCTCGAGCGCCCGCTCGAAAGCGCGAATCCGGCCGGCGTGCCCGAGCTCGATCTGGGGCGTGCGGTCCGCCCAACGGACGACCCGGGAAAAGCTCGGCGCGCCGAGCGGACCCAGGGCGCGCTCGAGCTCCCGCAGCGAGAGCGCTTCGAGCTCTTCGTCGCTCGCGTCGAGGATTCCGGGGTCGCGCCGCCCGCCGAGGAACGCGCGCAGCAGCACGTGAGAATCCGGAGCGCGATGGGGAAACTTCGAGGTGACGAACGTCGCCGCGAGCACCCGGTTGGGCTCGGACTCCGGGACGACGAAGCCGTAGCCGTCCAGGGGATGGCGAACGTTCTCCCGGCGAAACGCGTGGAAGACGACGGCGGTGGAAACGGTCTCGACGCGGGAGAGCTCCGAGGCCGCCCCGGGAACGAGACTCGTCAGGAGCTTCTCGGAGACGCGGATGGGAAGCGCCAGAACGACGCCGCTCGAGTCGATTTTTTGTCCCGACGCGAGGGTGGTTTCGAACCCCCGGTCCCGCCTTCGGATCTCGACCACCCCCTGGCCAAGACGGATCTCGCCCCGTACTTCCTGTTCGAGCCTTTCGACGAGCCGGCCCATCCCGCCGGCGAGCGAGAGAAAGACCGTCTCTTCGCCGCTCACTCCTTCCGCGGCCATTCCCCGGGTCAGGCTCCCGTGCTTTCGCTCGAGCGCGAGCAGGTTCGGAAACAGGAGATCCATCGAAAGCCTGGAGGCGTCCCCGCAGTGGATGCCGGCGAGAAGCGGCTCCCCCACGCGCTCGAGGCATTCCTCTCCAAATCGGCGGCGGACGAACGAAGCCACGGATTCCTCGACTTCCGTTCGCCTCGGGGGAATCCACCGCTCCGACAACATCCGGACCTTTCCGCGGAAGCTGAAGAGACTCGTGCCGAGAAACGGAAGGAGCCGCGTGGGCACCGTCAAACGAAACCCTTCGGGGAGCGCCTGAAGGCGCCCCCGGTGAAGAACGTACACCCGCCTGCGGTCGGGGTTCGTGGGGATGAGCTCGGAGCCGAGCCCGAGCTCTTCGCAGAGAGCGCGCGCATGGGGCTTCGCTCGGAGGAACGCGTCCGGCCCTCCGTCCATGAGGAAACCGTCCCGCGCGAACGTGGAGATGAGCCCCCCGAGACGTTCCCGCTCCTCCACGAGGAGAACCTCGAGGCCGCGCCGCCCGAGGTCGTAGGCGGCGGTGAGCCCCGCGATCCCCCCGCCGATGACGAGAATCCGGCTCAATTGCGGGGGTGCGCGTGGACGCGCTCGACCAGGAGCTGCACGTTCTCGACCGGCGTTCCCGGAAGGATTCCGTGTCCGAGGTTGAAGACGTGGCCCGAACGACCCGCCGCCTGCCTGAGAACGGCATCGACCCGGTCGAGGAGGACGTCCTTCGGGGCGAAGAGCGCGAGCGGGTCGAGATTCCCCTGGATGGCGACTTCGTCTCCGACTTCGCGCCAGCCGCGATCGAGATCGATGCGCCAGTCGAGCCCGATCACGTCGCCGCCGGCTTCTCGCATCTCCCGCAGGATGCCCGCGGTGCCGGTGCCGAAGTGGATTCGAGGGACTCCGAGCTTCGAAAGCGGCTCGAGGATCGCACGGCTGTGGGGAAGGACGAGCTTCCGGTAGTCCTCCGGGGAGAGCGCGCCCACCCAGGAGTCGAAGAGCTGCACGGCGGCGACGCCGGCCTCCACCTGCGCCGTCAGATAGTCGCGCACCACCGAGGCGAGAGTGGAGAGCAGGAGGTGCCAGGTCTCGGGGTCTTCGTACATCAACGCCTTGGTCTTCTCGAATCCCTTCGAGGGTCCGCCTTCGATCGCGTAAGAAGCCAGCGTGAACGGCGCACCGGCGAAGCCGATGAGCGGCACCTCGAGCTCCCTCCGCAGCAGACGGATCGCTTCGAGGGTGAAGGCGAGCGATTCGCGGGGCTCAACCTTCTTCAGTCTTTCGACGTCGCTCCGGCTGCGGACGGGGTTTTCGATCCGCGGTCCTTCTCCCTGGGCGAAGGAGAAAGGGATCCCGAGGGGCTCGAGGGGAACGAGGAGGTCGGAGAAGAGAATGGCGGCGTCGAAGTCGAACTTGCGTACGGGCTGGAGGGTGACCTCGACCGCGAGCTCCGGCGTCCGGCAGATCTCGAGAAGCCCGTGCGATTTCCGGATCTCCCGGTACTCCGCGAGGTAGCGCCCCGCCTGCCGCATGAGCCAGACGGGCGTGCTGTCGACGGCCTCGCGCCGGCAGGCTCTCAGAAATCGGTCGGAGCGGCTCAACTCCTGCTCAACTCTAAGGGGCGGGAGGGGACGGCTCGCGGAGCCGGATGAGTCGGTTGGCGACGAGCGGATAGAGGAGACGGCAGGTATGGTACTCGGAGAGGCCGGAGTCGAGAGCGATCTGCTTGACGCTCCGCTCCCCGTCGATCTTCGCCAGCACCATCCACTCGCTGGTGTTCAGCGTCACCTGTTTTCCCGTTTGGCCCTCTTCGGGTATCACGAACTCGGGCACGAGGTTGGTGTCGGGAATCTGCTCCTGCAGGAGCTCCCGCTCGTCGCTGCGCCGGGCGCCTTCGAGGAGCAGGATCGTGGTGTGCTGTCGTACCGATTTCTTCGAGCTCGTCTCGCCGGGAACGAACGCGAAGCTGCCTTCCACCCGGCTCATCAGTTCGAAAAACGCCTCCTCGCCGTCGCGCGGCCCGAGCTCCGCGTGAATCACGGCGCCGCCGTCGAAGAAAATCGAGCCCCGGGAATCGGCGAACAAGAGCTCCAGTTTTCCCGTCTTCGCGTGTCCGCACAGGAACTGCACCACGTCGGGGACGGAGAACTGCCGGATCGAGCCCTGGAGCTCGACGTTCCGATCGGAAGAGGACATGGGGGCAAACTATCACACCAAATTTCCGGGCGCCAAAGCGGCTCGCTGGACGATCACAGTCGACTCGACGTGGTCTATAATGCGGATTCGAGGAGACATCGCATGTTCAAGAGGTGCACAGCTTTCGCAGCCGCGTTCCTGCTCGCCTCGACCGCGTCGATGGCGCAGATGGGGACCGGCCGGGTCACGGGAACGATCAAGGATCCCCAGGGCAAGCCGATCGTGGGTGCGAAAATCACGGCCACGAACCCCGAGAGCGACCGCGCGATCGAGGGAACGACGGACAAGGACGGCAAGTGGGCACTGCTCGGGTTCCGATCCGGAAATTACGAGTTCACGTTCACCGCCGATGGGTATCAGCCGCAGGCCTATACGAACGCCGTCAAGCAGATGAACCGCAATCCCGCGATGGACGTGATCCTCCAGCCTCTGGCGATGGGCCAGAGCGCGGGCGGCGCCGGAGGCAAGCTCCACGAGGCGAACCAGCTTCTGGAACAGAAGAAGTATCCCGAGGCCATCGCGATGTACGAGGAGATCCTCGCCGCCGAGCCGACGGTCTATCAGATTTACTACAACATCGGGACCGCGCAGCGGGAGATGGGCGAGATCGACAAGGCCGCGGCCTCGTTCCAGAAGGTCCTGGACCAGGAGGCGAACAATACCTCGGCGCTGATCGCGATGGGCGACGTCCTCGTCCTCCAGAAGAAGCTCGACGAGGCGGTGACCTATTTCGAGAAGGCCATCGGGCAGACGACCGACGAGGTCATTCCCTTCAACGTGGCGGAGATTTATTTCAGCCAGGGGAACAACGCCAAGGCCCTGGAGTACTACCAGACGGCGTCGACCCGCAAGCCCGATTGGCCGGAGCCCTACCTCAAGATTGGCTTCGTCCATATGAACGCCGGGGACCTGGACGCGGCCGCGGCGAGCTTCCATAAGGTCGTGGAGGTGGCTCCCGACAGTCCTCAGGCCCAGGCGGCGCAGCAGGTCCTGACAACGCTGAAGAAGTAGCCTCGGATCCGCGAGGTGGAGATCCTCGGCCTCGCTATCGCGCTGGCCGCGAGTCTCGCTTCGGCCCAGGACACCGGAAGCATCGGCGGCGTCGTGACCGATGCCACCGGAGCCGTTCTCGCGGACTGCGTCGTAGAAGTCGCGAGCGAGAGCGGCGGCCTCTCCCGGAGACAGCGCACCGGCGGGCGCGGCGGCTATCGCTTCTCCGGTCTTCCCGTCGGCAGCTACAGCTTACGATTCGACCTCGCGGGCTTCGACTCCGCGGAGCGGACGGGCGTCCGGGTCGAGGCGGGCGCTCACGTCGACCTCGGGGTGACGCTTCAGGTCCGGGGCCTCGCGGTTTTCACCGGAGTCGGCCCCATGGATCGAAAACGATCGGGCCTCGCCGGGAGCGTCGAGCCGTCGACTCTCCAGGGTGTGCCCACCGGCCGGAGCCTCTGGTCCGTTCTCGAGCTCTCGCCCGGTCTCGTCACTGACCGCTTCGACGTGGGCGGCTCCGAGAGCGGACAGCAATCGACGTTCTCCGCGGCGGGGACTTCCCCTACCCAGAACCAGTACTACCTGAACGGGGTCAACGTCACCGATCCCGCCGTACTCGGGGCATCCGCGAGCTACTACGCTTATGACTCGTTCGCGGAAGTCCAGGTCACGACCGCCGGCCATGACGCGGAGATGCAGACACCGGGCGTCGTCCTCAATATCGTGCTCGAGGGCGGCGGCAACCCGATCGAGGGAGGCGCGTCGTTCTACTTCGAGAACGAGAGCCTCCAGAGCGACAACCTCGATGACCGCCTGCGGGCGCACGGCGTTTCTCCGTCGAACCCGCTCGAGTCGTACTACGACGTGAGTGCGGAGCTGGGGGGGCCTGTCGTGCGCGATCGCGCTTTCTTCTATGCGAGCTACGAGCGGCAGAGGATCGCGCCCTTCGCCATCGGCTTCTTCCTCCCGGGAGGCGAGCCCGGAGTCGACCGCACGGACCTCTCGACCGTCATCGCCCGCACTTCCCTCTCGCTCGGATCCCGCGGAAGCCTCGGATTTCTCTTCTTCCGGAACCGGAAGCTTCGTCCCTACCGCGACGCCTCAAGGTTCCGGCCGACTCCGGAGACGGCGCTCCACCAGGACTCCACCACGGACGTGATTCAGGGCCTCTATTCGCGCCTCTTCGGCGAGAAGACTCTTCTCGACGCGCGCTTCAGCGTCGTAGACCTCGACTTTCCCCTTGGAGAAGCTCCCGATCTGCAGGACGACGCCTACTCCCGGATCGAGCTCGCGAACGGCGTCAGGAGCGTAGGTCCAGGCTCCGACGAGCTCTTCTCCCGGAACCGGCTCCAGGCGAACGCCGCCCTCTTCCTCTTCGCCGACGACTGGCTGTCCGGCTCGCACGACGTGAAGCTCGGATGGGAGGGAGGCTGGAATCGGGCGCGCACCGGCTATGACCTCACGGGGGCGATTCTCTACCGGGATTTCTTCGGGGCGCCGATTCAGGTCGAGGTCTATAGCGAGCCCTTGACCACGGTGAACGACGCTTCCAGCCAGGGCTTCTTCGTCAAGGACAGCTACGTTCGCGGAAGAATGGTTCTCAATCTCGGCGCCCGCTTCGACCGTTGGACCGCGGGTTATCCCGATCAGTCCCGCCCCCCCGGCCCGTGGGAGGACTTCTTCCGGGCCCAGGGTGTTCCGCAGTCGACGGTGGGTGAGAGCAGCTTGGTATCGTTTCCTTCCGTCGCTCCCCGACTGGGTTTCACCTACGGATTGACCTCGGACGGGAGGACGCTTCTCCGCGGAAGCTACAGCCGCTTCTTTCATCAGATCGGCACCGACCTCGTTTCCTCCCAGAACCCGAATGGGCGCGCCGCTGCGCTCTTTCGATTCGCGGACGGGAACGGCAACCGCGTCCTCGATCCGGGAGAGATCGATCTCGACGCGCCCATCGCCGTGGGCCTTCCGGCACGGAACGAGATCGACCCCGGAATCGCGCAGCCGCGGACAGACGAGATCTCCGTGGGGCTCGAGCGCGAATTCGGCTCGGACCTGGCACTCACGGCGACGCTCCTCTATCGAAAGGACCGAAGGCTCATCGACGACGTGAACGTCGGAGTTCCCGCGAGCGCCTATCGGGAAGCGGAGGCCCTCGATCCCGGGCGCGATCTCGCGGTGGGAACCGCCGACGACGGTGTCCTCCCCGTCTTCAATCAGGCCCGGGAGACGCTAGGCGAGGATCGTTTCGAGCTCACGAACCCCGAGGGACTCGAGTCGCGTTACCGCGGCATCGTGATCGAAGCCGACAAGCGAGCGCGGCGGTGGCAGGTCCGGGGGTCGCTATCCCTGAGCGAATCGGAAGGGTACCTGCCCGGGCCGGGCCTCGAGTCACAGGTGGGGGCACCCGCGGCGTCGCCGCTCTTCAACGACCCGAACAGCTTGACGAACGCAAGGGGACGCACGTTCTGGGACCGGCCTCGGATCCTTCGCCTCTCGGGATTCTACGAATGGAAGTGGAGGATGAGGTTCGCCGCGGCCTACCGCTATCAGACAGGGCAGCCGATGTACCGATCGATTCTGGTGAGCGGGACCCTCGAAGGCGTGCCTCTCGCCCAGGGACCGATCGAGATCCTCGCCGAGCCCCAGGGCGCCGCCCTGAAGCCCCCGGTGCATCTGCTCGACGTGCGCGCGGAGAAGGGGTTCTCCCTGGGAGGCGCCGGCAGACTCGACCTGGTCTTCGATCTCTTCAACAGCCTCAACGCGAACACCGCGACGGAGATCGCTTCGAGGCGAGGAGCTTTCGGGGCCATCCTGGAAGTGCTCCCTCCTCGCGTAGCCCGAATCGGCGTGCGCTACCGATTCGGGTCGAGCCCCTGACTCGGTTGAGGCTCCATTGAGGCCGGCGCTCGAGAGCCCGGCGGAGATCCCTAGCCCCGCCGTCTGGAATCTGGAACAGGCAGGAGAGCTTCACGAAGACCCGCCAGGCGTCCTACCTGAGGTCGTCCGCCACCGTGAGCCGCGGCCCTCGCGCGCCGAAGCGTAGCAAATCGAAGTGAAGGTTCTTTCCGGTCACGGAAGTGGGCCCAGGGAACGAGTTCGCGTAGAATGTCGCGAGCGTTCTCGAAGAGGAGGCCTCCTTGACAAGAAAGAGAATCGCGATCGCAGCCGCGTCCTGGCTCTGGATCGGGGCTCCGGCCGGCGCCCAGATCGACGAGTCGGAGCGCCCCATTCCGGATCGATACATCGTTGTGCTCCGGCCGGAGGCGGCCGAGACCGCACAAGCCAGGGGCGAAGCCGTTTCCCGGGTGGCGGTGGAGCTCGCGTCTCGCCACCGCGGGATCGTTCTTCGCGTCTACCGGCGCGCGGTGCAGGGTTTTTCGGTTCGGATGTCGCGGCGTGACGCGCTCGCGCTCTCCCGAGATCCGAAGGTCGCGTTCGTCGAACAGGACGGCGTCGTCCAGTTGCCCGCCGACGTTCACGCGACCGCTCCCGCCGCGTCCTGGGGGCTCGATCGCATCGATCAGCGCGACCTCCCTCTGGATGGGAGCTTCAGCTCGAGCGCGACCGGAGGCGGTGTCAATGTCTATGTGATCGACACCGGGATTCGGAGCTCCCACGTGGAGTTCGGAGGCCGCGCGCTCGCCGGGTTCACCGCCATCGACGACGGACGCGGCACTACGGATTGCAACGGCCATGGGACACACGTCGCGGGGACAATCGGCGGAAACACGTTCGGAGTAGCCCGCGAGGTCACCCTCTTCGCCGTCAGGGTCCTGAACTGCCGGGGTTCCGGCACCAAGTCTGGCGTGATCGGTGGCATCGAATGGGTGACCGAGAACCACGTGAAGCCCGCCGTAGCCAACATGAGCCTCGGCGGAACTCGCTCGCGGGCGATCGACCGGGCGGTCGAAAGTTCCATGGAGGTCGGCGTGACCTACGCCGTCGCAGCCGGCAACGAGAACGCCAACGCCTGTTTCTTCTCGCCCGCGAACACCGACGCGATTACCGTGGGAGCCAGCGACATTCAAGACCAGCGTGCGTCCTTCTCCAACAAAGGGCGCTGCGTCGACGTTTTCGCTCCCGGGGTGTCGATTACGTCCGCCTGGGCAGTCAGCGATACCGCCACCAACACGATCAGCGGGACGTCGATGGCCTCCCCCCACGCCGCCGGTGTGGCTGCGCTCTACCTCGACGAGAATCCTGACGCCGCTCCCGAAGAGGTCATGACGGCGATTCTGCAAGGTGCGACTTCCGGCCGGCTGAGTGGAGTGGGGTTCGGGTCGCCGAACCTTCTGCTCTTCTCGGGCCCTTTACCGTGATTGCTCCGCCGAACTGGCGGGAGCTATTCGCCCCTTTGCGCCTCTGCGTTCGCCTTCATGACGCCGAAAGGAACTTCTCGAAAATTCCCCGCAGCTCGGCGTCGATCTCGACCGGCCTCAACGTGTCGAGATCCACGAGGACCGTCGTGATCTCGGCGTGGAACGTGAGCTCGCCGTCGCGCTTCCTCCGGATGTCGTAGGCGATGACGAGAGAGGAGCGGCCGATCTTCCGGACGGTGAGCTCCACCACGGCGACGTCCCCATAGGAAAGAGACGCCTTGAACTCGCTGGTGATGGCCACCGTCGGGAAGCCGAGCCTCTTCTCCTTGACCAGCGTCGGGTAGGAGATGGGAGCCGCGGTATCGAAGAAGTCCTCGAACGCTCCGTGGCAGAGGTGGAAGAACTGCGGGTAGTAGACGATCCCCGCGCCGTCGACGTCGTCGAAACGGATCTTCTGGATGCTGGTGAAAGCCAAGGTCAGGGCTTCGGTTTGTCCGGACTTCCACCGAGCAGCTGGATCCTCTCCTTGACTTCTGGCTGCTCGGGGTCGAGCTCGAGCGAGCGCTCGAAGGCCTCGCGCGCCTGGTCGTTGTGGCCGAGCTTCTGGTGGCAGTCACCCGAGGTGTTGAGAAGGAGCGTGTCGGGCGGGCGGATCTGGCGGGCGTGATCGAGATAAGCGACGGCGTCCTGGCACTGGTCCTTGATGTAGAGCGCGTAGCCGAGGACCGAGACGACCTCGTACTGATTCGGGAAACCGGCTTCGAGAGGCCGCAGGAGCCCGAGCGCGTCGTCGGCCCTCTTCTCTCGCAGGTAGGCATTGGCCAGCTTCCACTTCGCCTCGGGAAGATTGGTGCCGCTCGCGGCCACCGCGCGCTCGAGATCGGCCCGGGCCTCTTCGTAGCGCCCGAGGTTCCAGAGCTGTTCTCCACGTACCAGGTTTATGAGCCCGGGGTAGCGGGTATTGAAGCCGCGGCGGTAGATGAATCCCGGACGGGTGGCGACGGAGCGCGGGGAAACCGTGATCGGCACGGACCTCTGCGACAGCTCGGCGCCTTCGGGCGAGAGGAGCCGGGCCCGGATCTCGTAGTTTCCCCCGACCATGTCCTCGAGCATCATGTGATCGAAAACCATTCCGTGAGGGCCCACCGGGCTCTCGACTTTCTTGACCACTTCGGACCCGTTCGCGAGCTCGAAAACCACCCGGTGGGCGGACGACGCCCCGAAGGCCTGAGTGACGAGGTGGATGGTATCCCCGATCACGAAGATGTTGTCCGTCGCCGGCTGGAATCGCATCGACCCCACCTGGAACGTGCGGATCTCTCCGTCGGCCACGTCGCCCATGGTGCTATTCGACTCGAACGCCGGGATGAGGTCGATGAGGACCGGAGCCGCAGGATCGGGCACGGGAATCGAGATCTCTTTCTCCGCCACGGTGTACTGGTGAATGACGCGGTTCCTGAGGATGACGGAGATGTTGTAGTCGCCGGGCACCAGCGGGAAGTTGTCCTGATAGGCGAAGGGCGATGCGCGGATCTGCTGCACCTGGCTCGGCGTGATCTCCAGATAGACCTCTTTGTCGTTCGCGACGATGAGCGTCCCCTCGCGGGTGCGCACCTCGACGGTCACGTCGAGCGTGGTGTAGAACTTCGACTGCTTCTCGTCGGTCTCCATGCTGAAGTTCTGGGGATCGATCTCGATGCTGTAGTGGACCAGAGGGGTCCCCGAAGCCTCGGCGACGACGGCGAAGCTCGACCGCGAAGGGACGAAGTTGAACGAGTAGTCCGCGGACACCCGGTTTCCGTAGCGCAGCCAGGCGTCGGCGTAGTCGGTTCGAATCGCTCGCTTGGGAGAGTCCTCGATGCGGGCGAGCATGATGTCCGTCCCGAGAGCGGGCCTGCCGCCGACGTAGTCCGGGGGCTCGCTGGTATCGAACGAGAGCGAGGCCTGCGCGAGCTCCGGGGAAATCTGTCGCAGCGTTTGAATCGCCTCGGTGTTCTCGCCCGACTGGAGGTTCACGCTCGCGGTGAGCAGCGCCTGGGGGCCGTCGATGAGCGGATGGTAGATCTTGTACTCCCCGAAGTCGTTCTTCTTGAAGAACAGCAGGTAGAAGAACGACGGAAGTCCGAGCCTCGGCTCCCCCTGGTAGAACCAGAGCTCGGAGGACACGACCTCGGCATAGCCGTCAAACCGCTGCGTTTCCCGGGGCTCGCCCAGCAGGATGTAGTAGCGCCCCCGGTCGGTCCTCCAGCCCTCGCGGAACGTCTCCCGCCCGAGGAAGGTGTTCGCGTGATCGATGCGGCGATAGTGCTCGTCCTTGTACTCGTTCGCGGGAGTCGCCGGGTTCGGATCGCGCTTGCGCCAGAACGCCTCGATGAAGCGGGCTCGCTCCTCGACGGTGTTGAGCGAGAGGAAGACGTCTTTCTCGCGATCGGTGATGATGTAGACCACGTCGCGCTCGAGCCAGTTGCGGTGCTCCTCGGTGAGCTTCTTCACCCGATCGTCCGCCCCCGCGGAAACGGGCAGGGTCAGCGCGGCAGCGAGCAATGCAGAAAGCATCATCGTGGGTCGCATTGCGGGAATTCTAGCGCGTGGAGGAGGGTTCTTTGCGCTCCAGGGTGATGTTGTAGCGTTTGATCATCTCGTTCAGGGTGGTCGGCTTCAGGCCCAGGAGCTGGGCCGCCTTCTTCTGCACCCCGCCGGAGGTCTTGAGCGAGGATTCGATCAGCCGCTTCTCGAAGCCGGTGATGACGTCGCGGAAGGAGATTCCTTCCTCGGGAACCACCACCTGGGGCAGGCGGAAGGACTGGCCCGAGCGCACGTGCTCGGGAATGAGCCTCCGGCTGATGACCGGCCCGTCGGCGAGGACCACCGCGCGCTCGATGACGTTCTCGAGCTCGCGCACGTTTCCCGGCCAGTCGTAGTCGAGAAGCGACTGCACGGCGTCGGAGGCGATCTGGAGTCCCGGCCGCCCGTTCTCGTCTCCATATTTCTTGAGGAAGTGCTGCGCCAGGAGCGGGATGTCGTCCTTCCTCTGCCGAAGCGGCGGGAGGAACAGGTTGATCACGTTCAGGCGGTAGTAGAGGTCCTCGCGGAATGCCCCTTCGTCGACGAGCGCCTTCAGGTCGGTGTTGGTCGCGGCGATGATGCGCGCGTCGACCCGGATGACGTCGACCCCGCCGAGGCGCATGAACTCCTTCTCCTGGATGACCCGGAGGAGCTTGGCCTGAGTCTCCAGGGGGACGGTCGCGATCTCGTCGAGGAAGATGCTTCCCTCGTCCGCGATCTCGAAGAGTCCCTTCTTCGGGCTCACGGCTCCGGTGAAGGCGCCTTTCACGTGACCGAAGAGGTTGCTCTCGAGGAGGTCCGGGGGGAGACTCCCGGAGTTCACCGGGACGAACTGCTTCTGCTTTCGCGTACTGTAGTTGTGGATGGCTCTCGCAACCAGCTCTTTGCCGGTGCCGCTCTCCCCGGTGATGAGGACCGTCGACTTCGATGGGGCCACCTGCTGGATCAGGGAGTAGACCTCCTGCATCCTCGACGACTTTCCCACGAGCACGTCGAATCGCTGGCGGTCGTTGAGAGCCTCCTTCAAGGTGCGGTTCTCGTCGACCAGGCGGCGCTGCTTCATGCCGTTCGCCACCACCACCCGCACTTCGTCGTTCTTGAAAGGCTTGGTGACGTAGTCGAAGGCTCCCCGCTTCATCGCCTCGATCGCCGTCTCCACGGAGGCGAAGGCGGTGATCATCACCACCACCAGCTCCGGGTCGGACCTCTTGAGCTCGTCGAGAACGTCGATCCCCGAGCGATCGGGCAGCATCACGTCGACGATCGCCAGATCGACCGGCTCGCGGCCCGCGATCTCGAGCCCCTCCTGACCGGAGGTGGCGAGCTTCACGCGATAGCCTTCCTGGGTGAGTAGAGACTCCAGGATCTCCCGCATCACCTCTTCGTCGTCGATGACGAGAACCGTCCCCTTTTCAGACATTCGCGATTCCCATCTTCGCTCGGCCCGGGACGTCGTCCAAACCGTGCTCGAAACCGCCATCGCTTGGGGTCCTCTTCCCGATCGATAAACTCGTCAACCCGTTGGTTCTTTCCTCGGAGCTCAGCGGCCGGGCTGAGCGCGAACCCGGTTCTCCGCGGCTCCCGCGGTCCGGAGAGCGCGGTGGGCGGGCAGGCGAATCTGGAAGCTCGTTCCCTGCCCGAGCGAGCTCTCGACTCCGATGTGTCCCGAATGCTCCTGAAGGATCCCGTAGGTGATCGAAAGCCCGAGGCCGGTTCCGCTGGCGCCGGCGCGCTTGGTGGTGAAGAACGGATCGTAGATCCGCTTGATGTCGTCCTGACTGATCCCCTGGCCGGTGTCGGATACGATGGCGACGATCTCCTGCGAACCTTCGGTAGCCGGGGCGGTGGCGCTGGTCTTGATGGTGAGCCAGCCCCCCGAGGCCATCGCGTCCTGTGCGTTCAGGATCAGGTTGAGGAAGACCTGCTGCAGCTTGTTCTCGTCGCCCAGCACCTCGGGAACGTCGTCGCCGAGCTCGAGCCTTACTTTCACCCGCGCCCGGGTCAGCTGGTGCTCGAGGAGCGAGAGGACGTCGCGAATGACGTCGTTGACGCTCACGGGAACGAAGCTCGCCCGCCCCTGGCGCGCGAAATTGAGGAGGTTGTTCACGATCTTCGAGGCGCGCTCGGTCTGACGCTCGATCTTGTGGAGGAGCTTGGCCCGAGGATCATCCTCGGAGGTCTGGTCCTGGAGCATCTGGGTGAAGCTGCTGATTCCGGTGAGAGGAGTGTTCACCTCGTGGGCCACTCCCGCCGCCAGGAGGCCGAGAGACGCCATCTTCTCCCGGAGCTGGAGCTGGGTCTCGAGCTCCACCCGGACGGTGACGTCCTCGAAGATGACGAGGGTGCCCTTCTGCTCTTCCCCGCTTCCCACGAAGGGCGCGACCTGGAGCTTGACAACCTTCTCCTCGCCCTCGAGATTCGAAAGGTTCAGACGGGAGATGCCGCTGGTTTCCGCCCGAGTCCACCAGGCCTTGCCCATCGTCGATTCCATCGTCTCCGCGAGCGCCTTGGGGAAGAGCTCGTCGAACCTGCGGCCGAGCGCCCGACCCCGCGCGAGGCCGTAGAGTTTCTCGAGCGCGCGGTTGAAGCGGACGACCTTGCCCTCGAAATCGAGGACCAGGATTCCGGCTTCGAGCGACTCGATGGTGTTCTCGCTGTGCTCCTTGAGCGCCGCGAACTCGGCGGCCTTCTGCTCGAGCGATCGATAGAGCCGCGCGTTCTCGAGAGCCGTCGCCGCCTGTCCCGAGAGCATCGTGAGCAGATCCATGTCCTCGCTCGATAGAGCGCTCTGGTCCCACCGGCGGCCGAGGAGGATGACGCCTACGACCTTTTCGTGGGACCTGCAGGGAATGGCGTAGGAGAGGCCGGCGATCCCCGGGCTGTCTTCCTTGTCCGGTTTGTCCGCTGCGGACCTCTCCGGCGCGGGCCGTGCCGGTGAGCGACCGTCGCTCCTGGACTCTTCCGCGTCGGCGTAGTACACCGCTTCACCGCGCGCGAGCCGCAGGTACAGAGCGGAGGCGACCGGGAGCCGCGCCTCCTTCCATTCGTTCTCGTCGAGTCCCTGACCCGCCTGGACCGCGAGCTCTCCTCCACTGCCCGGAACCAGGAGCGCCACCTTCTCGACCTCGAAGGTGTCGGAGATCCGCTCCACGAGACGCGAGGAGAGGTGATCGAGATCGAGATGAGAGTTCAGGTCGCGGGAGAACGCGAGGAGCGCGCGCCGGTAGTCGTACCGCTCCCGATAGAAGAGCCGGTCGATGCCCACCTGGATACGGCTCTTGATGGGAGTGAAGACCATCACCACCACGATGGCCGAAAGCAGCGCCAGGATGGTGGAGTGCCGATCGCCGACCATGTAGTGGGCGCCGGCGAAGAAGATCGCGAGGTAGAGCGCGCCCACCGCCGACGTCGCCAGGGTGTAGACCATGCCCCGCTTGAAGAGGATCTCGACGTCCATCAGCCGGTACTTGACGATGGCGTAGGCGAACGCGAGCGGGATCAAGGCGAGCGGCACCACCGAGAGCTCCATGGTGAAGCCGGGGGTGAAGCCGACGAGGTATGGGATCGCGTAGAAGAGCACGAAGGGAAGCGTGCCGAATCCCGTGCCCCAGACGATCCACTTCGTCTGCTTCTTGACGGTGATGCTCCGCGCGCGGTGGTGGGACTCGACGAACGCCAGGAAAGCGAGAACCGACATCACCGCGAGATAGGCCGGCACCAGCCGATCGATCACGGTCTCGGTCACGGTGAAGAATCGGTCGCCCCAGAGGACGGGCGACAGGAACGCGAAGTGCGAGCCCAGGCTCAAGTACAGGAGGGCGGCGGAGGGAACGTACAGAGCCCAGAGAAGCCGCGGCCGCCTCCGGATCAACGGAAGCTTGCTCGGAAAGCACAGCGCGAAGTGGAGGAAGATCGGAGGGAAGAACAGGATTCCCACGCGATCCATCCAGTAGAAAGCCCAGTCCCAGGGGTCGAGCTCACCCGTGTGGGAGAAGGCGAAGTTGAGAAACCAGAAGAGACACAAAAGGTAGAAGTGCGCCGTCGCCGCCTCGCCCCTCCGGCGCACGTAGACGAACGTGCCCACCAGCAGCGAAAAGATTCCCACCGCGGCGAGGAAGTAATAGACGGGGACGTTCCCCTCGGGAAGCGGCGCGACCGCGAGCGACAGGGCTTGCCGCTCGTTCTCCCGGAGCACCTGGTACTCCAGGACCTCGCCGTCCCTGGCGCCGTCGAGGATTCGGCGTACGTCGGAGGCGACTTCGACCGGAGTGTCGCCGATGAGGACGAGAATATCTCCGGGCTCGAGTCCCGCTCGCGCGCCCGGGCCGTCGGGATCCAGGCGACGGGCATGGACCCGGCCCTGGCTCTCGTTCCAGTAGACGCCGTCGTCCAGGAGCTCGAATCGCGACTTTCGCGAGATGTTGAGCCCTGCGAGAGCGAGCAGGACGGAGCTGGTCGCTAGAACCAGACCAATCTTGAACGCTCCGGAACGCGTGCTCAATGGAGGCTCTTCTTCCGCACTGTCGACATTCTAATCGGCCTGAATCGGCATGGTTGCCGTTGGAGTCCAATCGTTGAAAGCAATTCCCGTACCGGCGACGTCGATGCAGACACGATTCCAAGTCTCTCTTTCGTGCGAGACTTGGGCGCGAGAGACGGCGCTGGCTCCCGTTGAAATCCCGAAATATGGATCGCGGATCCATACTTTCGGATTATAACGCAGCGGCTAGAAGCGGACTGTGACGCCTCCGAGAACCCGGCGCGGGGCATCGATCACCGAGAGCTCGTCGAGGATCGACGCCTTCTCGATGTCATCGTAGAAGAGGTTGCGCACCGCCACCATGAGCTCCCACTGCGTGCCGTTCCACCCGACGAACGGCAGAAGCTGGAAGACCTGCACGCTGAAACGGCTGTCGACGTTGCCGCGGTTCAGAGCGCTCGACACACCCGGCATGAGCCCCGAGTGATAGATCACGCGATACGCGGCCTGTAAACGCGTCTGCGTGGAATCGATCGAGGTCCCGAGGGTCGTGGTGACGTCGTGAATCTCCGGCTCGGAGGGGAGTGCTTCGGTGTCCGTGGAAGGCACCGCCAGTACCGGCGCCGGAATCGGCGGGGCGAGCACTTTGCCGAACGTATAGCCGACGGTTCCCTCCATCGGCCCGAGCGTTTGAGCTAGGGCGACCCCCACTCCGCGCGTGCGGAAATCGCCCTGATTCGCCACGACGAAATGACCGGCGCCGCCCAGGATTCCGTCGTCGAGAAACGCTCGGACCAGCTGGTCGGTGGCGTTCTCCTGGAAGAGACGGACCGAGAGACGGGTGCGGCTCGAGAGCTGGTGCTCGAGCGCGAGCCCGAGCTTCGTCGTCGACTCCGCGCGAAGAGACCGCCGCGCCGGCGCCGGACCGTAGACGCTGCCGTAGGCGACCTGCGAGAGCAGCCCGATGTCTTCGCCGCCCGGAGCCTGGAGCCGATGATCCACGACGCCGCGTAGAACCGTCGTTTCGCTCGAGCCCAGCGGATAGGAGACTTCGAGGCGCGGCGAGGCGTAGGCCTCCCGGTCCAGGTAATCGAAATACTGGAACGCGATTCCCGCGTGGACCCTCGCCGGCCCCAGGAGGAACGAGTCGGAGGTGTAGACGCTCCCGAACCACTCCGCGGAACGCTGGTCCCGAAGCCCCTTGCCCAGAACCGACTCGGGAGGCCGGAACTCCCCGAGGTCTCCATAGAGGAAGTTTCCGTAGGTGACTCCGGTCGCGAGCCGGTGGCCGTCGAGAATCGTTGGATACGTACTCCGCTCGACCGGCCCACGAAGAAAGCGTGGACTCGAGAAGCTGCGCACTCACGAGCCAGTGGGCGTCCCCGCTTCCGGGGATGAAGAGGCGCGCGTAGGCGAGCCGCGCGTCGATCCCGGCGCCCGCGCCGGGAAACTCCTCGAGGCCTTCATCATAAGTGGCCGCGCGAATCCCGAACTCCCCGCTCAGGGCGAAATCCGGATCGAACCCGGGATTTTCCTCCCACGAGTGGAGCTCGGCGATGGAGACAGTCTCCTCTTTTTCCTTGAGGACGTTTCGATCCGTATGTTGCACGACCCAGCGCAGCTCGGCTGCGGTCCGGGTTTCTCCCGTCTCCTCGACGTACTCTTCCAGTGACAGCCCCGACTCGAGCCGCGAAAGGCTCATCAGGATCGTACCCATACGCCCCGCGCCCTCCTCGATGACGACGCGGGCGAAGGCGGAGGGAAGGAAACCCGAGAGGTACGCCCTCAATCGATACATACCCGGAGGGATCCCAGCGAGCTCGAAGCGGCCCGTCTCGTCGGTGACCGCGGTCAGCGCTCCCCGGGAAAGTGTCTTGCCGAATACCGAGACCGTGGCGCCTCCGAGCGGCCGTCCGAGCTCGTCGCTGACGAGCCCCGCGAGCGCGCTCTGAACATCCGGTGTGGAATTCGCCTCCGCGAGCCCGACCGCGGGAACCCCGAGCGACAAGAACAGCGAAAAAATGGCGGGACGGGTATTCACCATTGCGAAGGCCCCTCCATGCGGTGTCTTCCGCCGCCGGACCCCTGCGAGCCATGAAGTCTGTGCGACAGCGAAGACACTCCCGTCGGCATTCGAGTAAGATACCCCAACGCTAGGGTATCAGTTACCACAGCGGATCCGAAGTGTCAACGCAACCGGGGGGCGAGATGTGACGCGCATCACAATTCCGCTTCTGGCCTGCGCGTTGCCGCCCGGAGGCGCCTGAACTTTTGAGCGATGCGGGTTGGGCCCCATCGCGCCGAGGAAAGGACCGACATGACCACTATCGCAGCGATCCAGGCGCGGCAGATTCTGGACTCTCGCGGCAATCCCACCGTAGAAGCCGAGGTGGCGCTCGAGGACGGCGCCACGGGCCGCGCGGCGGTGCCCTCGGGGGCCTCCACGGGAGAGCACGAGGCCCTCGAGCTCCGCGACTCGGATGCCACGCGGTACGGGGGCAAGGGCGTCGGGCGCGCGGTCGCGAACATCCTCGACGAGATTGCGCCCGAGCTCGTCGGCGAGGACGCGACCGAACAGGTCCTCGTCGACCGTCTTCTCATCGAGCTCGACGGGACGGAGAACAAGTCGCGCCTCGGAGCGAACGCTCTCCTCGCCGTCTCCCTCGCGACCGCCCACGCGGCCGCGGAGAGCCTCGGGCTCCCGCTCTATCGCTACCTGGGAGGTCCGATGGCGGCGGTCCTCCCCGTGCCGATGATGAACGTCGTCAACGGCGGCGCCCACGCGGACAACAACCTCGACATCCAGGAGTTCATGATCGTCCCCTGGGCCTTTCCCAGCTTCGGAGAAGCTCTGCGCGCGGGGGTCGAGACGTTTCATGCCTTGAAGAGCATTCTGGAGAAGAAGGGGCTTTCGACCGCCGTCGGCGACGAGGGGGGCTTCGCCCCGAGCTTGAAGACCCCCGAGGAGGCGCTCGAGCTTCTCCTCGCCGCGATCGAAAAGGCGGGCTACCGGCCGGGCGAGCAGATAGCGCTCGCCCTCGACGTTGCCGCGAGCGAGTTCCTCGACGGCTCCCACTACGTCCTGAGGAAGTCCGGCGGCGCCAAATTTTCTGCTTCGGATCTGATCACCAAGTACTCGACGTGGGTCGAGCGCTACCCTCTGATCTCCATCGAGGACGGCCTCGACCAGAACGACTGGAGCGGATGGGAAGAGCTCAGCCGAGCGCTCGCGAACCGGGTGCAGCTCGTGGGCGACGACCTCTTCGTCACCAACCCGAGGCGACTGGCGCAGGGGATCGAACGAGGAGTCGCGAACTCGATTCTCGTCAAGCTCAACCAGATTGGAACTCTGACCGAGACGCTCGAAGTCGTCGACCTCGCGCACCGCAGCGCGCTACACGACGGTGATCTCGCACCGGTCCGGCGAGACGGAGGACGTGACCATCGCGGATCTCGCGGTGGCGACGGGGTCCGGGCAAATCAAGACGGGCTCTCTGAGCCGCAGCGATCGAGTGGCGAAATACAATCAGCTCCTGCGAATCGAAGAGGAGCTCGAGAACGTTGGACGTTACGCGGGGAAGAAGGCTTTCGCGGGAGTCGGGGGGCGGTGAGGGCGCCGGTTCAGGACGCTTCTTCGTCGACGGCGATCTTCAGCGAGCGAAGGAATTTCTTGTCGAGAGTGCTCATGCGGAAGCTCGCGAGCGCGCTCGCGCTTCCGATTCCCGCCACTTCCTCGACCTGCTCCTGATTGAGCTCGCCGCGGGGGGCGAAGGCGAGGGTCGCCTGCAGCACGAGCGAGAGCTCGTAGCCCTCTTCGCGAATCCGCCCCAGGCACTCCTCCACCTGAGGAGAGCTCGCGATCGCCTGCTCGATGCTCTTCTCGAGGTTCTGAACGAGACGCCGGAGCTTGTCCTCGCCTTCCTGCAACTGACGATCTCCGTTGGACATCGATCCCTGGGACATCATAGCAGACGGGCTTCGAGCTCCACAACACACGCGGCGATGTTCGAAGACGGGCAACTCTGCTAGGCTTCCCCGCGTATCTATCCCCGGTTGTCATCCATGTCCATCGTTCACGCCCAAGGACTGACCGTGCGCTACGGAGCCCGGGAGGCTCTCTCGTCGCTCGATCTCGAGATCGAGAGCGGGGTGACCGGGCTCCTCGGACCGAACGGCGCCGGAAAGAGCACGTTCCTCAAGACGCTCCTCGGGTTTCTCGTGCCCTCGCGGGGGCGGATCGAGGTCCTGGGACGACCGGTATCGAGAACGGCCACGGAGCTCCGGCGCTCTCTCGGATATTTTCCGGAGCGGGCCGTCTACCTCCCGGAGCTGAATGCCGTCGAGAGCGTCGCGCTCGCGGGAGAGATCGGCGGGCTCTCGCGAACCGCCGCCCTCGCGCGAGCCCACGAGATGCTCTGGTTCACCGGGCTCGGAGAGGCGCGATACCGGCCGGTGGAGGAGTTCTCGACCGGGATGCGGCAGAGGACGAAGCTCGCGATGGCGCTGGTGCATGATCCGGACCTCCTGCTTCTGGACGAGCCCACGAGCGGGCTGGACCCCTCGGGGAGGCGCCAGATGCTGGACCTGGTGCGGGAGATCGGGCGCCGCGGGATCTCGGTTCTGCTCTCGACGCATCTGCTCCACGACGTCGAGGATGTTTGCGAGCGCGTGGTGCTTCTCCATCGCGGCCGCCTGGTGCTCGGGGGACGGCTTTCGGATCTGTCCCAGTCCTCCGGGTGGGTCTACGAGATCCGGGTGCGCGAAGACGAGCCCGGCGGCTTCCGCCGTGAGCTCGCGAGCCGGGGGATCGAGACCGCCGAGGAGCACGACGGCCTCCTTCGGGTCGCGCTCCAGGAGCCCTCGACCCGCCCTCTGTTCGAGACCGCGGAGAAAACGTCCGCGGAGATAAGGCACCTGCGCCGATTCGAGAAGAGCCTCGAGGATCGATTCCTCACCGCCATCGCCGAGAGCACCCCTTCGCCGCCGCTAGCGGAGCGTCCGCCCTCGAGCGAAGCGCGGGACTCCGCCGGAGAGCGTTGATCGAGATGCCGCTCTACGATCTCTCGTACCGCCGCTTCGAAGGCCCTCGAACCACGCGCCTGCGCCGGAGCTTCGCCCTCGCGGGATCCGCCGCGAGCCTGCTCCTGCGCCGGCGGTCGTTCCTCCTGCTCCTCGCGGTCTGCTGGGTCCCGGCGGTGGTGCGGGCTGCGCAGATCTACGTGGCCCGCCAGTTCCCCGGGGCGCCCGAGTTCTTCACCATCACTCCCGACACCTGGCGCGACTTCCTGGGACAGCAGGTGCGATTCCTTCCCGTGGTGCTGGTGAGCCTCGCAACCGGGGCTTCCGCGATCGCCTCCGATTTCGCGTCGGGGGCCTTCACCATCTATCTCTCCAAGCCGATCTCGCGCTTCGATTACCTCCTGGGAAAGGCGATTCCGGTCGCGGTCGCGGTCGCGGCCGTCACTCTCGCGCCCGCGCTCGCTCTCCTCCTTCTCCACCTGTCCCTCGCCCCGAACTTCGAGCTCCTGTCGAAAGCTCCCTGGCTTCCTCTCGCCGTCACCGCCTACAGCTCGTTCCTCGCGCTCTATTTCACGCTCTCGGTCCTCGCGGTATCGAGCCTCTGCCGCAGCGGGCGCGTCGCCGGGGCCGGCTTCGCCGCGCTCGTTTTCGGAAGCGAGATCGTGGCGCGCACGGTGACGAGCCGCGCGTTCGGAGCGCGTCGCTTCCCGAGCTTGAACGGATCGGCGGTCGACGCCGGGCGCTGGTTCTTCGGAGACTTCGACGCGGTCCCGTCCCTGGTGTTCATGATCTTCGTTCTCGCGCTGTCCGCGCTGGTGCTGGACCGGCGACTGCGCTCGAGCGAGGGGGCCCAGTGACCGCGGGGGCGCGGGAGTCGGTCGTCCGGCTCGAGCACGTTTCGCGCTGGTATGGAAACGTGCTCGGCCTCTCCGGAGTCGAGCTGGCGTTCGAGCCCGGGGTCATCGCTCTTCTCGGTCCGAACGGAGCGGGAAAATCGACTCTCATCAAGCTCGTGACCGGGCTCCTTCACCCGAGCTCGGGCGCGGTCTCCGTATTCGGCGAGCCGCCGTTCGCCAACCCGCGCGTACACCGACGACTGGGAGTGGTTCCCGAGGAAGAGGAGCTGCGGCCGGCGGCGCCGGTCCGAGCCCGGGATTTTCTCGTCTACCTCCTCCGGCTCCACGGTTTCGAGATCGACGAGGCCCGGCGTCGGGCGGAGTCGACTCTTTCGGAAGTGGGTCTCGAAGGGGCCGGGGGCACGCGCCTTCGCGCCTTCAGCCGGGGCATGCGCCAGCGATTCCGGCTCGCTCAAGCGATCGCGCACGACCCCGATCTCCTCGTCCTCGACGAGCCCTTGACCGGCCTCGATCCCGTCGGCCGGCGCGAGTTCATCGACTGGATTCGAGCCTTCGGGGCGCGGGGGAAGACCGTTCTCGTCTCGAGCCACATCCTTCACGAGGTCGAGCTCATGACGCGCGATGTGGTCCTGATGACCGCGGGCCGCGTTCTCGCGAGCGGCAACATCCACGAAATTCGAAGGCTCATGGACGCGCACCCTCACCACATCACGATCGCGACGCCGACTCCGAAGAAGCTCGCGGCGCGCATCCTCGAAGAGCCAGGACTGCACTCCATCGCGTTCTCCGAGGAGGCCCGCGAAGTCCGGCTCGAGACCCGGGAGCCGGAGCGCTTCTACCGCCTCCTTCACCGTCTCGTCCTCGAGGAGAACGCGACGGTCGACGAGGTCACCTCACCCGACGACAACCTGGAGGCGGTGTTCCACTACCTGGTGGGCCCATGACCAATCGCGAAAGAGCGACGCTCGTAGCGCGCTTCAGTCTGGGCGAGCTTCTATGGTCGCCCCGTACGCTCGCGATGACCGCGCTCGCGGGCGGGCCCCTCGCCCTCGCGCTCGCCTACCGGGCGGCGCTCGCGTTCCGGTGGACGGAGGTCGACGGGGCCGGTGTCTTCGCCGCCCTCGTCTCCGGCGTCTTCTTCCCGTTCGTCGCCCCCATGCTGAGCCTGGTCTACGCCAGCGGGGTGGTGCGCGACGACGTCGAGGCGGGCACCATGGCCTACTTCCTCACCCGCCCCCTGAGCCGCTCCACGTTTCTCACCGGAAAGATGCTAGCGAGCTTCGCCATGTCGCTCGCGCTCGTTCTCCCGGCTCTGGTTCTGGTCTATTACGTCGTGATCTCTCCCTCGGGTTGGGGCGAGGTCGGCGCGCGCTTTCCCAGCCTCGCGCGGAACCTCGGAGTCGCCGCCCTCGGGCTCGTCGCCTACAACGGGATCTTCGCCCTCGCCGGCACCGTGCTGAAGCGCCCTCTTCTCGCGGGTCTGTTCTTCATTTTCGGCTGGCAGGCGGTGGCGACGTTCGTTCCCGGACGGGCCCGGCTCGCGACCGTCGCCCACTACATGAGCTCTCTGACCCCGGGCTCGTCGTCGGGGGGCGTCTTCGCCGGGCTCCTCGGCGAGAGGTCCTCGGCCCTCGTCTCCATCCTGGCCCTCGCTGCGATAGCGGGGGCGACGCACGCGCTCGCCCTCGCGGCTTTCGCGCGGAAGGAAGTGCGTTAGCCTGGCGCCCCTCTTTGCCGGATACTGGGAACATGCGGGAGGCGACTTACGTTGTCCTCCCCGAGGAGATACCGATGAACTCATCTCGATGGACCTTCCTCTCGGGAATCCTGGCGTCGGGTGTCGTTCTCGCTGGCGTCCTCGTCGGCGCCGTCGCCTACTTCGACGCGCGGGGAGCGAGCGCCCAGACGGGCTCCGGGGGGCCTTCGCTGGCCTTCGTCCCCCGGGGAGCGAGCCTCATCGGATTCGTCGATCTGAAATCGGTGGCGTCGAGTCCCCTGGCCGAGAGCTGGTCCGAAGCGACGCGCGAGCAAACGCCCTTCGCCGCACTCGACGAGCTCGAGGAATCGACCGGCATCGACGCCCTGAACGACATCGATTCCCTCACCCTCGCCCTCGGACCGGACAGCGGGAAGCTCGAGCGCTGGGGGATCGCGGTCAAAGGCGTTTTCGACCGCGACCGCCTGGTCGAGAAGATCTCGGCCCACGAAGGCGAGGTCGAGACCTCCATCCACGCCGGCACCGACCTCTATCTCATCCGGGGAGGCTCGAAGACGACGGCCATGGCCCAACCCGACGACTCGACTCTGCTGATCGGCGACGCTTCCTACGTGCGGGAGATGCTCGACAGCGGAACCGGAGCGAAGCCTTCCGCTGCAGGGAGCCTCGAGGCCTGGGGGTACGGGGACTTCCGGGGGGACGCGTTCTGGTTCGCGGGAACGCCGCCCGAAGCCGTCCAAGGGCTCGTCGGCCGGGGAAGCGCAAACGAATCGCTCCGCTCGTTCGCGGTCACGGGCCGGCTCGACGCCGATCTCGTTCTGCGGGCTCGTGGGCAGGCCGTCGATTCGAAAAAAGCGCAGGAGCTCGCCGACGTCCTGCGCGGGCTCATCGCTCTCGGGCGGCTGCAGCAGGACTCGAGCCCCCGCGGCGCCGCTCTCGGAAGGGTGATGGAGTCGGTCTCGGTACAGCTCGCGGATCGGTTGATCGACGTGAACCTTACGGTCCCCTACGACTCGATCCGGGAGCTTCTCGAGAGCCGGGGCAAGGTCGCAGCGCAGCCGTAGCTAGTCCACGATCAAGCCCGGGACTCCAGCGACCGCGCGCTGCGCCATCGTCGGGACCTCGATGAGCTGCGGCTGCGGCCGGACGAAGAGGAAGCCCTGGCCGTAGGGAATCCCGAGCTCCAAAAGCGTCTCCAGCTCCTCCACCCGCTCGATTCCCTCCGCGATCACGTCCGCTCCCACGTTCGAGGCGAGCGAGTGGATCGCTTTCAGCATTTCCCGCTTCACGAAGCTGGTGTCGATGTCGCGGACCATCATCAGATCGAACTTCAGGTAGCGGGGATTGAGATGCACGATCTTCTCGAGCCCCGAGTAGCCTGCGCCCATGTCGTCGATGGCGACGGAGAACCCCTGATCGGTGAACGTCTTCATCGCCTCCAGGAACAGGTCGTAGTTCTCGATGGCGAGCCGCTCGGTGATCTCGAGCACGATGCGGGATGGCGAGAGGTTTCGCTCCTTGAGGAACGAAAGCATGCTCTCGCCCTGAAACTCCGGGTCCCGGATGGTCGTCGGCAGCAGGTTCACGAACAGCTTGTGCGCGGGCTTCATGTTCGAGGCGGAGGTGAGCGCGTTCCTGCGGCAGAGGCGATCGAGCTCGAACAGCAGGTCCGACTCGGTGGCCACGTCGAACAGCATGTAAGGGCTCTCGTACTCCGTCCCCTGGGGACCGCGGGTAAGCCCCTCGAATCCGAGTGTGGCGCGGGTATTCAGATCGATGATGGGCTGGAAGAACGTCCGCACGTCCTCCTTGAGGATGATCTCCTGAAGGAGCTCCTTGCTCTTCATCCAGAGTCTCTGCTCCTGGAGCTGCGCCATCCGTTTCGCGTCCTCGATGAGCTGCAGCACCAGGCGGTCTTCCCGGATCAGCGGATTGTGCAGGACCAGGCCATAACCGATTCCGATCTTCGGCCGCCCCTTCAGGTAGGAGCTCGTCATCCGCGAGAGCCGCCTGGTGAGGTAGCTGTGGATCCGATCCGCCATCGTTTCCAGGTCGCCCTGTCCGAACGGCCGGTCCTCGCGCTTCTTGGTGAGAAAAATGAGGAAGACGTCGCCGTGGTTCTCGGCGACGGTCACCAGATCGTCACGCCTGGTCTCCACGCCTCGCATCTCCAGAATCAGGTTCTGGAGGATGTCGCGCACCTGATCGTAGATGCTGCTGCCGTAATCGTGCTCGACCTGAGCCAGGTGGGAGGCGTCGATGAACAGGAGCGCGAGGCAGCGGTTCGCGACCAGCATCGCCCGGATCTCGTCCATCCGGTCTCGATAGCAGGGGACGGAGGAGGTGGCGGCGGACGGGAGGAGCTTCGGATTCGCCTCCAGCTCCACGAGCTTCGCGCCTTCGAAACCGTTTCCGCGGAACGCACCCGCGATCGAGGCCGGCAAGTCGGGCACCGGCGGCAGCGGAAGCTCTGGAATGGGAACGACGATCTCCTCGATACCCGTCGCCTCGACCGGCACCGGCTCGACGCTACGGTTCGAAAGGTCATCCATGACCGAGCTTCCCCCCCTGTCTTCAGTCCGGCCCAGTCGAGACGTAGCAAGGCTCGTGCCCGGTCTCGTGCCGCGCCGGGCCGGGGAAACGCTGGCCGGCCGAAGACACGCTCGCGTTTCGCGGGGGAGTCACCCCACATCCCTGTGGGAAGGCCCTACCGTTTCTCCGTGATCGAGGCCACTAGAAACACGGTTCCAGAGCCTCGCGCAGGTATAATGCGGCACCCGTCGATCCCTTCGTCCGGGCCCGGCGGCGAGCTCTCAAGTCGCACACGATGCTTTCCGTGATGGAGGTCATTCTCGCGCTCAAGAGCACGCCCCTGTTCCGGAACGTTCCCGGCGAAGGGCTGAAGCGGCTCTCGGACTTCATCCAGGAGAAGGAGGTCGTCGCCGGCGAGATCGTGTTTCGCGAGGACGACTTCGGGGACGAGATGTACCTCGTGCGGTCGGGACAGGTCAGCATCCACCAGGAGCTCGGGGAAGGACCGGCCCTGATCGAGATGGTGGAGCCCGGCGGCTACTTCGGCGAGATGGCGATCATCGACGACCTCCCGCGCACGGCGACGGCGACCGCCGAGGTGGACACCAGCCTCCTCGTCCTGCACAAGAACGATTTCCGGACCGCGGTGCAGGACTACCCCGACATCGCTTTCGAGATTTTCCGCGAGTTCACCCGAAGACTCCGCCGGTCCGATCGGCGCTATCGCGAGCTCCTCCTGGAGGCTCGGCGACTGGGCCTTGAAACTCGCTAGAAGCTTCCAGATCCTGGAAGCCGACAAGAGGCTCACCTTCCTCCTCGGCCTCACGCACTTCCTCGTCGCCGCCGCCCACAGCTTCTTCGACGTGTCGTCGACGGCGCTCCTCATCGCCCACCTCGGGCCCGACACCCTTCCCCAGGTGTACATGGGGAGCGCTCTCGCGCTCATCTTCGCCGGACTGGTGATCATCCCCCTGGTCGATCGGCTGGACCGCTCGAATCTCTTCGCTATCGTCCTCCTGGTCTTCGGCTTCGGCCTCGTCGTGGCGTCGCGATTCGCGGGCCAGTTCCCCGACTTCGCGTACCGAGGTCTCTACGTCGCCTGCTTCCTGATGAAGGGGATCGTCTTTCTTCAGTTCTGGCTCCTCGCGGGAGACCTCTTCGATCTCCGGCAGGCGAAGCGCCTCTTCCCCGTGCTCCTCGGATTCAGCCTGGTCGGCGGGGTCGCCGCGTCGATCGTCGCTTCCGTGCTTCCGCGATGGCTTCCCACCGAAGCGCTCCTCGCGGCGGCCGGGCTGCTGCTGCTCGCGGCCGTCTTTCCGGTGCGGATGGTCGGAGCCGACGTTCGGAGGCGTCGTCCGGCGGTGCCGCGCGCGCACGGCCTGAGCGACGTCTGGAGAGGATTACGCGGCGATGTCGAGTTCTCGTTCAGAACGCCGCTCCTCCGGACGATCTCGCTGTTCATCCTGCTCCTCGCCTTGCTCTCGCAGGTCCTCGATTTTCTCCTCGGGAAAGCCGCCCACCTCCAGTTCACGGCGCCCGATGGCGCGGTCGCGCTCGATTCGCTCACCTCGTTCTACGCGATCCTGAACGCGGTGGTGGTGGGCGCGGGAGTCCTGGTTCAACTGCTCCTCGCCAATCGAGTCGTTTCCAGCGTGGGGGTGACCCGGGGCGAGCTGGTCGCGCCCGTCACCTTCCTCGGCGCATTCGCCGCCGTCGGCTTCGTGTGGCTCGCGGGCGGAGGCCGGATCGGCCCCTCTTTCTTCGTGACCCTGGTGGTCTCGAAAGCGGTTCAGAAAGTGCTCCGGATCTCCCTGGTGCGCACCACGACCGATCTCATCTACAACGCCATCGCCGACGACCGCCGGGGAAGAGCCAAGGCGTTCAAGGAGACTCTGATCGAGCCGCTGGGCGTCCTCCTCGGAGGACTGTTCCTCTGGGCGGGCACCCGGCTCCCGCTCCAGTACGTGCTCGGCGGAGCCATCCTGCTCTCGGTCGGGTTCCTCGCCTCGACGCTCGAGCTCAAGAGCCGCTACATCGAGAGCCTGGTTTCCGTCCTCAAGGAGAAGAGCCGCTTCCGGTTCGCCTTCCCCTCGCTGGTGATGCGACAGCCGGATCGAGACGGAGCGAGTGTCGGAGTATCGGGGCTGAAGCGCGCCCTCGAGAACGACGCGGCGTCGGTTCGTCTGCTCGCGGTGGAAGTGGCGGCGGAGCTGAAGGAGCCTGAAGTCGCCATCCTTCTCGAGGAGCGCTTCCGCGCCGAGCCCGAAGCCGAGGTCCGATCGAGGATGCTCGCCGCGCTCGGGAAGATGCTTCAGAAGCGCGGCGACGGGGGCGAAGTGGAGACCATCGCCGACGTCGACCCCCGGGTGCGGGCGAGCGGAATGGAGTCGCTCGCCCAGAGCGGGATCTTCCAGCCCGGAGACCTGACCGCGGAGGATTCTCGACCGCCCGCCTCCGCGGCACTCCCCGCCGCCTCTCCATCGAACAACCCTCGGGCCGCCGAGAACCCTCCCGCGGTCGAAGAAGACAGGCGCCGAACGATCCTGGAGATCGCCCGCCGCCCCGACCGGGACGCTCTGGAGAGGCTGGTTCATTTTCTCGAGGAAGGCGACGGCGCCACCCGGCACGTCGCCGCCCGCGCTCTCGAGAACTGCGGCGAGGTCGCAATCGACGCGCTCACACTCGCGCTATGGTCGACGGACGTCGAAGCCCGGCGCTACGTCATCCGCGCCCTCGGCCGCATCGGGACACCCCGCGCGCGCCAGGCGCTCCTGCCGGTGCTCTCCCTGGAGGCAGAGGAGGCTTACTACGATCTCGTGCGGCTGGAGGCGGTGCGCCGCCTTCCCGACCGGCCTGGAATCCGCCTCCTGGCCGACTCCATCGTTCAGCGGGTGGAGCGCGCGCGAAGAAACGCCCATCAGGTCCTTCGAGCGGTCTTCCTCACCGAGCCCGGGATGCGCCTCATCCTGAGCAACCTGAATCACCCCGACCGCTACGTTCGATCGAGCGCCATCGAAGCTCTGGAGCTCCGGGTCGAGGCTTCTCTCCTCGGAGGGATCCTTCCCCTCTTCGAGCACGAGAACCCCCGGTCCATCGCGGAGCACGGAGGGTCGCTGTTCTCGCTGCCGCAGCGGAAGCCGGCCGACGTCCTGAGAGAGCTCGCGCGCCACCGCTCGTCGTGGATACGGGCCTGCGCCGTTTACGCGCTGGGACAGGTGGGAAGCCACGACGACCTGACGACGCTTCAGAGGGCGGTCGAGGACACGTACGATCTCGCGCGTCTGAACGCCGTCGAGGCCATCGGACACCTCGCCGATCCCGCGGCGTTGGCGCTTCTCGAAAGCCTGCGCGAGGGGAGCGGGAGGATGCGGGAATACGCCGAGGCCGCAATCGCCGATATCAGCCGCCGGCAGGCTTAGCGCTTCCTCTCCAACTGCGCGGCGACCGATGCGGTCGCCTTCGCGAGCTTCTCGGGATCTCCGAGGTAGTAGCGGCGGATCGGCGCGAGATCGTCCTCGAGCTCGTAGACGAGAGGAATCCCCGTCGGTATGTTCAGGTCCAGGACCTCCGCGTCCGTGAGGCGGTCGAGGTACTTCACGAGCGCTCGCAGGCTGTTACCGTGGGCCGTCACCAGGACGCGCTTTCCCGAGGCGACGTCGGGGGCGATGGTCTGGTTCCAGTACGGCAGGAACCGCGCGACAGTGTCCTTCAGGGATTCTGTCAACGGCAGCTCGGAGGCGGGAACGTCACGGTAGCGCGGATCGCGCGCCGGGTGGCGCTCGTCGTCGGGGGAGAGCGGAGGCGGCGGTACGTCGTAGCTCCGTCGCCAGAGGTTGACCTGCTCCATTCCGTGGCGCTCCGCGGTCTCCGCCTTGTCGAGACCCTGGAGAGCGCCGTAGTGGCGCTCGTTGAGACGCCAGCTCCGGTGCTCGGGAATCCACATCAGATCCATCTCGTCGAGGACGATCCATAGGGTGCGGATGGCGCGCTTGAGGACCGACGTATGCGCCAGGTCGAAGGTATAGCCTTCGCTCGTGAGCGTCCTGCCCGCTTCCGCGGCCTCGGCTCTCCCCTGCTCGGTGAGATCGACGTCGGTCCAGCCGGTGAAGCGGTTCTCCTTGTTCCAGACACTCTCGCCGTGGCGAAGCAGGACCAGCTTTTTCATTCTTTAGTGCGAGCGCGCTCTTCGCGCGCTCGCCCCTCGCTCACGCTCGGGGGATCGGGCCCTCCGGGCCCGGTTTCTCTCCACGCCGCTTCGCGCGCCCGCACCTTCTTCAGGCGATCGTGGGCGCGGCCGCGCGGACGTCCTCGGCGACGTCTTTCGAGAACTTCTCGAAGTTCTGGTCGAACATCCCCGCGAGCTTTCGCGCTTGGGCGTCGTAGGCGTCGGCGCTCGGCCAGGTGCCGCGCGGGTCCAGAACCTCGCTGGGAACACCAGGGCAGGATCGGGGCACGTGGATCCCGAAGATCGGATGCTCGTGGGTCTCGACCTTCGAAAGCGAGCCGTCGAGCGCCGCGCTCACCATGGCGCGGGTATGCGCGAGCTTCATCCTCTGGCCGGTGCCGTAGGGGCCCCCCGTCCAGCCGGTGTTGACGAGCCACACGTTCACCTGGTGCTTCGCGATCCTCTGTCCGAGGAGCTCGGCGTAGACCGAGGGCTTGCGCGTCATGAACGGAGCCCCGAAGCACGCGCTGAAGGTCGCTTTGGGCTCGGTCACTCCGCGCTCCGTCCCCGCGACCTTCGCGGTATAGCCGGAAAGGAAGTGATACATCGCCTGCTGCGGCGTGAGCTTCGCGATCGGGGGGAGCACACCGAACGCGTCGGCGGTGAGCATCAGGATGTTCTTGGGCTGACCCCCGACGCCCTCCCGGGCCACGTTGGGAATGTGGGTGATGGGGTAGGAGGCGCGGGTGTTCTCGGTGAAGGCGTCGCTGTCGAGGTCGAGCCTCCGCGTCGTGGGATTGATGACGACGTTCTCGAGGATGGTTCCGAACGTGCGCGTGGTCTCGTAGATCTCGGGCTCGCCTTCCTTCGAGAGCCGGATCACCTTGGCGTAGCAGCCGCCCTCGAAGTTGAAGACCCCCTTGTCGCCCCAGCCGTGCTCGTCGTCGCCGATGAGGATGCGCTCCGGATCGGCGGAGAGCGTCGTCTTGCCCGTCCCCGATAGGCCGAAGAAGATCGCCAGATCGTGCTCGTCGACTCCGTAGTTCGCCGAGCAGTGCATCGGCAGGACCCCCTTCGGCGGGAGGAGGTAGGTCATCACCGAGAAGATGGATTTCTTGATCTCTCCGGCGTAGTCGCTTCCGCCGATGATCACCTCCCGGCGGTCGAAGTTGAGAACGATGAACACCTCGCTCCGCGTCCCGTCTTCTTCCGGGACGGCGTGGAAGCTGGGAGCGTCGATGACCGTGAACTGGGGAACGTGGTTCTTGAGCTTCTCCGGGTCGTGCTCGCGTATGAACATGTTGCGCGCGAACAGGTTGTGCCAGGCGCGGGTGTTGATGACGCGGATGGGGACTCGATACTCGGGGTGCGCTCCGACGTAGCAGTCCTGGACGAAGACGTCCCTGCCCTGGAGGTAGGCCGTGAGCCGGGCCCTCAGCCTCACGTAGCGTTCGGGCTCGAACGACTTCGCCGCATCCCACCAGATGTCCTTCTCGCTCGACGGTTCCCGGACGATGTACTTGTCGTTGGGGGAGCGCCCGGTGTACTGCCCGGTATGCACCACCAGCGGCCCTTTGTGGGCCACGAACCCCTCTCGACGCTGGATCGCCTGCTCGTAGAGAGCGCCGGTCGTGAGGTTCCACCATTCCGTGGCGTTTATGATTCCGTGCTGGTCGAGACCGTGATGGCTCGGAAATACGCCCTTTTCTTCCATTCGAGTGAGCTTCTCCTAGGTTTGGACCGACCCCGGATGAATTTACCTCGCCGTCGGAGTCGAGGTCAACGCCGAGGGGGAATCGAACGCAAAGGCGCAAAGACGCAAGGACGCGAAGAAAAGTCCCGTTCTTCCGTTCTTCTTTGCGCCTTTGCGCCTTTGCGTTTTTGCGTTTTTGCTTGGATTTTCAGGATTTCATGAACTGGCGGATTCCCGTCATCAGCATCTGGATGGCGAGCGCCACCAGCAGCATCCCCATGAGCCGCTCGATGGCGATGAGCACTCTCTTTCCCAACCTCTTGGCGAGGGCGCTCGACGCCAGGATGATGAATCCGGTGAGAAGCCAGGCGAGGACGAGCGCCCCGAGCCATTCCGGCCAGCGGTCCGGCTCCTGGTTCATGATGAGGAGGACGGACGCGAGGGCCGACGGTCCGGCGACGTAGGGAATCGCAAGGGGAACGATGAACGGCTCCCCCGCGAGCTCTTCTCCGACCGAGGCCCCCGGCCTCGGAAACACCATTCGGATGGCGATGAGGAACAGGACCGTTCCCCCGGCCGCCCGCAGGGCCGGCTCCGAGATCTGGAGCGCTCTCAGGATGTGCTCCCCCGCGAAAAGGAAGACGACGAGGACCAAGAGCGCGATGACCAGCTCGCGCACGATGACCCGCTTGTGTCGTTCGCGGGGCACGTTCTGGAGAGCGGCGATGAAGAACGGAATGTTTCCGAAGGGGTCGAGCACCAGGAACAGGAGAACCGCGGCCGAGAAGAGGGTCACGGGTCGTCAGTTCATGGGGAAGGTCGCGATCTCGGGACTCTCGCGCTCGATGCCGACGATCTCGTAGCCGGCGCCGCCAGGTCGTAGGTAGACGTCGATCGAAGTGCTCCAGTGGGGGTAATCCTCGTGGATCGAGCGAATCCGGGCGAGGAGGAACGATTCCGGGCCTGGCGCCGCCGGAAGGCTCGAGCGCGTCTCGGTCCCCGTCGTCGCCGGAGAAAGCTCCCGCCTTGCGCCGGTCTCGTTCTCGAAGGCGAACCACTGGATCTCGTAGCGGGTCGGGGACTCTACGAAGCCGTACTTCTCGGAGAGGTTCACGAACTCGAGCGATCCACTCTGGACACGGAACTCGTCGAGGGGGTTGATGGCGTTGATCCCGAGGCGCCCCGACTTGCGCTGACGGGCCACGAGAACCTCGAGCAAATAGCGCGCGTCCTCGGGGTCGCTGTACTCCCCGGTTTCCACAATGGCCGCGAGCTCCTCGCGGGTGAACTTCATCAGGATCTTCGCCGCCCAGAAAGCGTCCCGGGCGGTCATCCGCAGGAACGCCGCATTGGGGTAGTTGTTCTTCCAACGAGCCGGGTCGAAGAGCTGGGACTCCCAACGCCCCACCGGCTTGTATTCCGGGAAATCGGGCCATTCGGCCTTCCGGTACTCGGGCACGTGGAAACCGAATCCCACCGCGTTCTTCTTTACCTCCGAGCGCTCGAGCCAGTAATGAAAACCGTAGAACGGGAGCTGCATGTCGACGGACCCGCTTCCCAGAGTGGAGCCGAAGTCGAGCAGGTAGTGGCGCACGTGATGCTTTCCGTTCTCCTCCACCCAACTGTCCACCGTGTTCTGGGCCCGGGTATCGTCGTGGTTGAGCCAGGCGGAGAAAAGGCGCAGCCCCCGCTGCTCCCGCCGGTCCTCGTGGGGGATCACGTCGTTGGGATCGTCGCTCCGGGTCTCGAAATAGCGGCGGTGCCCGATGGGAACGCCATCGATGTACTTGCTCGCGGTCACCCGGATCCTGCCGTCGGGAAGCCGGGGGATGAAGCGGATCGAGCGGCGGAAGCGGAAAGGCGTGAGCTCGGTCTTGTCTCCGAAAGAATCCTCCACCTGGGTTCCGGGGGGTATCACGAACCGGTCGGGGTGAACTCGGACGACGTAGTTCTCGGCCACGTGGTATCCGAGGGCGTAGAAGATCTTGGTCGCTATCACCTCCGCCGCGGACGCGATCTCCGGTACTTCGACGGGATCGAGCTTGATGACGTAGCGCCGGCCCGCCTCGTCGCGGATCTCGAACCCGGGGGTGACGCCCTGGCTCTTGCTGCGGACCACCGTCCAGTCCTGCTCGGGATCGGGAGGCTCACCCCGATTGGGCCCTCGAACCAGCTCCTCGACGCTCATGCGCTTCGAGCCGTGTCGGTTCACGAACCAGGGACCGTCGATTACCTCATCGAGCGTGTTGACGTCCTGGGCCTCGGTCCCGAGCGGTGACTTCCCGAAATCCTTGAAGGTATTGCTGAGGAGGTCGAACATGTCGGAGAGCTCGAGCTCTTCCGGCTTTACCGGGACGTCGAGGAGAACGGAATCTACCCGCACCGGATCGTCGGCGTAGAACTTCTTCTCCTCGGGCGGCATGGAAAGCAGAAGCAGGAAAAACGACAAGCTCATCGGTTCACTCAGAACGACGGTCCGCCGCTGATGTGGAAACGAAAGCCCTCGGAGCTCTTCGCCAGATCGAAGCGGAGGAGGAAATTGGGGGCCGCGTGGGCCCTCACTCCGAAGCCATAGCCGGTATGCATCTTGTCGAAGTTGAAATCGGACGCGTCGTTGAAGACTTTTCCGGCGTCGAAGAAAAAGCTGAAGTCCAGGTAGGTCCAGACCTCCCAGCGATACTCGGCGCTCACCAGGAGGTTCCGGGTGTCGCGGAATCGGTACTCGCGGAAGCCGCGGACGTCCTTGGCTCCGCCCAGGGTCTCCATCAGATAGAACGGGACTTCCTTTCCGTCGTCCGGAAGCGAATGGGAGGTCCGAAGTCGCAGCGCGAGGACGCGGTTTCGGGGGCCGAGGGGCACGTAGGCTTTCACGTCTCCCACGATGCGGGTGAAGTCGTGCAGGCTGATTCCGGTGTCCTCGTAGCGGGCGCTGGTCACCCGGGCGATGACCCCGACCCCCGGCTCCTCCCATTTGTCGCGAAGGTCGAACTCGACCCACCCGCCGGCGAAACCGAACTCGGTCCGAGGATCCTGGTAGCCTGGAACGGCGCCGGGATCGAACACGTTCTCGATCGTGTCGTCCTCCTCGCTGCTGTCGGTCAAGGCGCTGACGAAGCCCCCCATGGCTCCGAGAGAAAGGAGCCCGCGCGGGTTGAGCCAGAAATACCCGGTCACCGTTCGATCGTTCAGGAGGTAGGTCGACTCTCCGTCGACGCTCGAGTCGTTTCCCAGCCCGTAGAATCGAAGCGAGGTGAGATCCCGGTACTCGCCGCGTACCTTGAACTCGATCCGGCGACCGTGCTGCGGCGGCGGGATGACGAACTCCGCGTCCGCCATGGTGTAGCCCTTGGTGGAATACCGTCCGTTCGCCTGGAACTGGAAGTACTCGTTCTCGAGCCCGCGGATGTAGCCCCCGCCGAACACCGTGCCCGACCCCGAGGGCATACCTCCGATGACCGGCCGGAACCCCCGCCACCCCTTCTGAAAGATCTTCTGCGGGAAGCGCGCGTCCTCGAAGCCTTTGACGCGGGCTTCGCCTTTCGAGATCCCGTAAGGCGAGAGGCTTTCCGCCTTCTCCCTGCGCTTCCGGAGGAGCAGCTCCTCCCGGGTCTCGGCGTCGGTCTCCTGGGCCTCGAGTCGAGGCGCGAGGACGAGCGCGGAAAGCGTGCAGATGCTTGCGAACCGGCGTAAGAGTCTCATAGACACCCACACGGCCGCCCATAATACAACGAGGGACTGGAAACGGTCCCGGAAGATCGTCCACTCTTACGCATGCTCCTCACCCGTATCATCGACGTTCGCCCGGGGGAAGGCCCCCGGGTGCTGAGGATGTTCGCTCTGCTGGGGCTCATCATCGGGGCGAACTACGTCTTGAAGCCGGTGAGAAGCGCCCTCTTTCTCAGTCAGTTCGGTTCTTCTCTGCTTCCTTACGTCTACATCCTCGTCGCCGTCGTCCTTGGTTTCGTCGCCGCCGCCTTCGCCCGTTTCGGACCGCGGGCGGATCTTCCGCGATTCATCATCGGCCTCTCCTGCTTCTTTGCTTTCAACCTGCTCGTCTTCTGGATCGCCGCCGTCTCCGAGTGGCGCTTCACCGGGTTCGTCTTCTATATCTGGGTCAGCATCGTCATCGCGCTTCTGCCGTCCGTCTTCTGGCTCCTCGCCAACTACGTCTTCTACGCCCACGAGGGCAGGAGACTCTTTCCCGTGGTCATGGCCGGAGGGCTCTCGGGCTCGATCCTCGGCGGCGGGGCGACGTCGCTCCTGGTACCGGTGGTGGGCACCACGGGAATGATGCTGGCGGCCGGGGTCCTCTTCCTCTCGATTGCCGTTCTCACCGGGGTCACGGCGAGCCGCGAGCGCGAGCTCGGCCGACGGCATCCTCAAGGACCCCTCGGTGCCGCCGATCACGGCCTGGGCCTATGAGGCGGGGACCAAGTTCGACTTCAAGGGAGGCGGGGCGAGCTGGCCGTGTTTCGGATGAACGTGAGCAACGAGCAGACCTTCGATCCGATTACCCTGACCGCCACGAACGGGGGGACCAGCCGGCGCTCCGGCATCGAGGCCGACGCCAACTACGCGCTGACCGCCGCCATCCGGCGTCGACCTGGCGGCCACGATCAACGACGCGAAGTACGAAAACCTCGTGACTCCCGACGGCGACACCCTCTCGGGCGTCACCGTCTATAACACCTCGAAATGGGTGGGCGCCGCCGCCATCGAGATCGCTCCCCCGTCGGCCCGGTGGCACGGTCGCTTCGCGACCAACTTCCAGGGGCCGTACGCCCCCTTTCGATGAGCCGGGGGTGACGCTCGATCCCTACGTGCTGTTCCACGCCAGCGCCGGCTACCTGCTGGGGCGGACTTCCCTGGAACTCGGCGTCCGCAACCTCTTCGACCAGAAATACGTGGAGGTCCAGGCCGGGAACTTCGTGGCGCCCGGCCAGCCGATCACCGTGTACGGGTCGGTGCAGTACATCTTCTGACGCCACGCGTCTCGGTAGCGACGGACGGGCATCCTCACAGGGCCCGTGACACTGGTTCAGTGCCCGGCCGAGTCCGGCGGTAGTGACGGGCCGCCGGCCATGGCCAGCATCTGGCGCAGCGCCTGGAGCCGATTGTTCGTGAGTTTCGGGGAGTGCCGCCGAGCGTGAGCTTGACCGGGGGCGCCTCGAACACCTCCGAGAGTGCCGACGCAGAGAGGATGAAGCGCATCCAGGTGCCGGTGGTCACCATCGTCGGCTCGCTGCGGATCCCCACGCTCCTGGATTCGAACCGCCGACCTCCGCCGTACTCCATCAGGAGCAGGCTGCTGGTGGCGACCTGGGGGTCCTGGGTACGCATCTCAAGGACGACCGTCTCGACACCTTCCGGCGCCGGCTGGTGCCCCGAGTACGCCACGCTCCAGACGTTCGAGGCGAGGTGCTGGCGTGTCCCACCCGTCCCGTGTGGGTCACCACGCTCAGGAGCGTCGAGTCGGCATCACGGTCGTAACTGGTGCGACCCCGGGCTTTCCAGGGCCTCCAGCGCCGAGTCGGGGGCTGGACCTGGCGCGGGCCGGCCGGCGGGGATGGCTGGGCCCCAAGCGCGGCCACGGCGGTGAGGGCAAGGCACGGTGTCGGCACGAGGGGCCACGAGCCCTTCATTCGGCACTCCGAGGCATGGAACGCGAAGAGATACGGAATGTGTTGATGCGATTGACGTCAGCCCGGGGGTGAAGCCGTGGCTGACCTCGGGTCGATCGCGAGGGCGGCAACTACAGGTGCGGTCGTGGTGAAGGGATTGACAGGATGGCCGTGACGTCGGGCGGTGGCGGAGGCGGAGTCCCGCGCCGGGAAGGTCGCCGTGACGATCCCGCCCTTCCAGTGCGCTTGGCCCGGTTCGTCGGCTCGTCGGCGGCCTTGAGCGCCTCGGTGACCGACCGGGGAGCTCGGTATCGACGATCACTCCCGCACTGAAGCTGATCGGCCACTCCTCCCTGCCGCATCGCCTGGCGGATCCCTCCTGCAGTTTCCCGAGGCGAACGTCGCTCCCTCCTCGGCCGTCTCGGGTAGGAGCAGCCCCCGTCGTCGCCGCCCAGCGGGCCACGGTGTCGACTGCGCGAAGGTCGCGGCGCAGGACGCCGACCACCGCGCGCAGCGCGTCGTCGGCCGCCGCGTGCCCCAGGGTGTCGTTGACCATCTTCGAGTTGTCGAGATCGAGGACGCCGACCGTGAGCGGTTTCCCGTACGGTGCCGCCTCGCGATCTGGCCTCCACAGCCTCGAAGAGTGCCCGCCGGTTCCCGGCCCCGGTGGTCGAATCGATCCTGGCCAGCCGCTCCTCGCGGGCCATCTCGCCCCGCAGCCGCACGAGGAGCAGCTCGTGATGGCGAGAGCACGAAGTGAATCACGGTATCCCACCGGGGTCCTTCGGGTCAAGCTGGCCAACGACCGTGAAACTCCGAGATCGCCATTCCTCCCGCGCTGACCACCGAACAGCAGGGCGGCCCGCAGCCCCAGCGGCCCGGCGACAGGGAGGTCGGCACCAGGTCGAGCAGCGAGAGCGACCAGTCCGGCGCGACGTAGCCCAAGGCGCTCACCACCGCGGGTCGCACCAGCGCGGCCAGGAGCAGCAAGGTGCGCGGCGCTCGATCGAGTTCAGCCAGGACCGGGTTCATCGTCACTCCGGAGAGGTCTGCTCCCGAATTTGCACCCATTGACCCGGGGACGGAAGAATGGCTCCCTTCCACCATGACCTCACCGGACCTCGCGCCGCTGCCGCGTCGACGGCCCTTTCTCCTGGTCTACCGCCGGCTCGCCGGGCTGCTCCGCAGCCGGTGGGCCGCCCTCGGGCTGATCACGGGGGGCCTGGTACTTCTGGGCGCGGTTCTCCTGGCAGTCTTCGCCTGGCTGGCCATGGCGGTCCAGACCGGAGCTACCGACCAGCGGGACCGGGAGCTGATGCTGGCGCTCCTCCCCTGGCGTACCCCGGCCCGCACCGCGGTCATGCGGGCCCTCTCCTGGATCGGCTCCGGGGCCTTCGAGATCCCGTTCGGACTTCTGGTTTTCGCCGCCTGCCGTCGTGCCGGTCGGGGCCGCGCCGCGGCCTTCTACGGATGGGTGGTCCTCAGCGGGTGGGCCCTTAATCTCCTGGCCAAGGAAATCATCGCGCGGGCGCGGCCGCACGTCATTTCCAGGCTCGGCGGTGGCGGAGGGTGGTATTCGTGCCCGTGGGGCACGCGATGCTGGCGCCCCTCGTCTTCGGACTCGCCGCGGTCGTGGCGGCGACTCCACTGCCGGACGCGCCTGGCCGTGGCACGCTCTATGGCGGGGCGGTACTGCTCAGCCTTTCAATTGCTTTCTCGAGAGTCTATCTGGGAGTGCACTACCCGTCTGACGTGATCGGGGCGCTGCTGGCGGGTACGGGGTGGGGAGCGTTCTGGCTCGGCGCAGCCAGGCGCGACTAGCGCGCCTCTTCGCCGCCGAGTTGGTCGGGCTCGTCGTAGTCGTGGTGGAATCCGAGGGGATCACGACGCCGTCGGCGCCGAGCAGGCGGAACAGCTTCCATTGCTGCCGCTTGGCGGTGCGGACCCGGCCGCCGTTGTACATCAGCGAAATCAGCATCACGCCGTCGGGCCGCCCGAGATAGCCGACCAGCGTCGACACGTTGCTCAGCGTGCCGGTCTTGGCGTGCACCACGCCGGAAGCGGGGAGTCCCGACTTGAGGTGGACCAGCGTTCCTTCACCGTTGGCGGGCAGCAGCATCGGGAAGTTCTTGCCCGCCGGCGTCGAGGGGAACTTGGCGAGGTAGCTGACGAAGGTGACCGGGGTGACCCGGTCCTCGTGCGACAGGCCGCTGCCATCGACCAGGTGGGCGCCGTTCTGGATGCCAGTGACCTCGGCCACGTGCGCCGTCAGTTCCTCGCCGCCCGCGCTGCTCCCGCCGGCGGCCCAGCGCAGCAGCAGCTCCGCGCCGATGTTGAGGCTCCGGGTGTTGATCTCGGTGGCGATGGTGTCGAACGGCGCCGAGGTGACCTCCGCCAGCACGTACCCCGAGTCCGAGGGAGTGCCGTTCTCGATGCGGTGTTCCCGGTCCCAGATGATTCCAGCGTCACGCAGCGCCTTGGCCCACGCTTCGGCCAGCACGGCCTTGGGGTCGGTCGACACCGACACCAGCCGGCGGGAACGGGCGTGGATACCGATAGCACCCGTCACCAGGAAGCCGCCATCGGCCATCCGGCGCACCAGGAGGCTCGACCGATACCCCGCGACCGTGCGGGCGTGCATCGAGACCAGGGCGTTGAGCCCCTCGGGGGCCGAGTTCATCAGCAGCGGCGCGGCGCCCTTCTTCGAGGCCGGCCCGATCGTCAGCCAGACGATGTTCTCGTTGAGCGTGACGGCGCCGACCAGCGGGGCGAAGATCCGCCCCCAGTGGGCCGGGGCCCAGGTGGTGGGATAGGCATCGT